>NZ_CP167125.1:4800000-7080597 GCF_042015035.1 Pseudomonas gorinensis | reverse complement strand
ACGGAATTTCAGGAGTCGTTGTTCAAAAGGGCGGGCATTTTAACAGGCTGGCAAGATTCTGCTGCCCTGGATCGACGGTGTGACGTACCACTCGATCTAAATTTGCCGGTTTTGATACTTTGCCGCAGGATGTGTGTGTATTTATACGAATGTTTACAGTCTGCGCATTTGATAACCCCTATCGTTGGTGATTATCAGACCGCACGTCATAATGCCCACCGCCATCGATATTTTGCAGAGTCTAGGGAGCTAGCTTGTCTACGCCTGTCGAACCCTTGCGTTTGCTGCTACTGGCCGATGAGCCAGCGTGGGCAGCGTTGTTGCGCGAGTGCCTGGCGCCGATGGGCGATGGGGCTGTGCTGATCAGCGCACCCAACTGGGACTCGGTGAGTCGTCTGTTCGATGACGACCACACTGCCGTGCTGTTGACCACGCCCTGCCTGCAACCCGGCCCTGGGCGTTGCAGCCTGCCGTGCGTGTTGTTGCTGGAGGAGGAGCCTCTGGTTGCGCCACTGGGGGTCAGTGACTGGCTGGTCCGTCATGCCCTGGACGCCGACACCCTGCGCCGCTGCCTGCGCCATGTGCGCGAGCGTGGCCTGTTGGAAAACACCCTGCAACGCCTGGCCGAACAGGACCCGCTCACAGGTATCGCCAACCGCCAGGGTTTCCAGACCCTGCTGGCTGCGCGCCTGGCTGAGAACGACGGCCGCGGCCTGGCCCTGGGTCATTTGGACCTCGATAACTTCCGCCATGCCAACGATGCCCTCGGTCACCAGGCCGGCGACCGACTGATCCTGCAAGTGGTCTCGCGGCTCAAGAGCCAGCTTGAGGCCGGCGACCAACTGGCGCGCCTGGGCAGCGACGAGTTCGCGTTGCTGATCGACACCCGTCGCGCTCCTCAGCGTGCCGAATGGATGGCCGAACGCATCACCGAAGTCATGGCCGAGCCTTATTGGGTGGACGGCGAAAGCCTGCTGATCGGTTGCAGCCTGGGCGTGGCGCACGCCCGTGCTCGCGCGGGCGCCGACCCGCTGATGTGGCATGCCCACATCGCCATGCAGCAGGCCAAGAGTACCCAGGGCTGCACGTTTCATATCTTCAACGAACGTATCAACCGCAACGCCCGCAGCCTGGCCGACCTGGAAAGCGAACTGCGGCGCGCCTTGCGCCGTGATGAGCTGGAGCTGCACTACCAGCCGCGCCTGGACCTGGACGACGGGCATATCGTCGGCCTGGAAGCCTTGGTGCGCTGGCGCCACGGTGAGCGCGGCCTGTTGCCGCCCAGCGAGTTCGTGCCCTTGGCCGAACAGAGTGGCCTGATCGTACCGCTGGGCTACTGGGTGATCGCCCGTGCCCTGCGTGACATGCAAGACCTGCGCGAACGTGGCCTGCCGGCATTGCACATGGCGGTCAATCTGTCGTTTCGCCAGTTCCAGGACAGTCAGTTGCTCTCGACCCTCAGCCGACTGATTGCGGAGTGCGGTGTGGATGCGCAATGGCTTGAATTCGAACTGACGGAAACCGCTGTCATGCGGCGCAGTGACCTGGTCAAGCAGACCATGGATGCCCTTGGCCGCCTCGGTGTGCGGTTTTCCCTGGATGACTTCGGCACCGGCTTCTCGTCGTTCGTGCACCTCAACAGCCTGCCGATTGCCTTGTTGAAGATCGACAAGAGCTTTGTCGGTGGAATGGAGGAGCGGGAAGAGAACCGCAAGCTGGTGCACGCGATGATCAACCTGGCGCACAACCTGAATCTTGAAGTGGTGGCCGAAGGTGTCGAAACCCCGGAACAGCTTGCGCTCTTGCGCTTGTTCGGTTGCGATCAGGCCCAGGGTTACCTGATCAGCAAGCCGCTGCCGTTGCCCGAGTTGGTGGAATACCTGACGTTCGGGAAAAGCCAGCAGGCGTTGCTGGGTTGAGCAGGGTTTTTATTCTGTCTGTGCGGTCTGAAATGCTGGCTGTGATTCAGGCTCCTGGCGAATCATGCGTTTCATTTTTGCCTCAAACGCCCACGTCAGGCTGACGGCCGCGCAGGCCAGGCCCAGCGCCAAGCCCCACCATACGCCAGTCGGCCCCCAGCCCAAGGTGAAGGCCATCAACCAGGCGGAGGGCGCGCCGATCAACCAGTAGCAGCCAAGCCCCACCAGGAACGTGGTCTTGGCGTCTTTGAGCCCGCGGATACAGCCCATGGCGATGGTCTGCACGCCGTCGAACAGCTCGAACCAGGCGGCGACGGCCAGCAGGCTGACAGCCAGCACGATGACATCGTGAAACGCCGGGTCGTTATGGTCGAGGAACAGCCCGATCAGCGGGTCTGAAAACAGCCAAAACACCAGGGCAAACCCCAGCATCACCACTGCGCCAAAGCCGATGCCGACTCGGCCAGCCATGCGCGCCTGCAGCAGTTGGGCGGCGCCATAATGCTGGCCGATGCGCATGGTCACCGCGTAGGACAACCCCGCCGGAACCATGAATGCCACCGAAACTATCTGCAGGGCAATCTGATGCGCCGCCAATTGCGTACTGCCCATGGTGCCCATGCACAGTGCGGCGAAGGCAAACAGCCCGACTTCCACTGCATAAGTACCGCCAATCGGCAGGCCCAGGCGCCACAGCTCGCGCAGGTATTGAGTGTTGAGACGCAGCAGGCCGCTGCTTAGCGGGTAGGCCGCATACGCCCGGTTGCTGCGGATGTACCACATCAGCGCCAGCGCCATGCTGTTGGCGACGATCGCCGTGACCAGGCCGATGCCCATCAAGCCAAGTTTCGGCAAGCCGAACATGCCTTCGATCAAGGCATGGTTGAGCAAGTAGTTGACCACCGTGCCGCCGAGGCTGATCACCATGACCGGTGTGGCCTTGCCGATGGCGCTGGTAAAACCGCGCAGGGCCATGAAACTCAGGTAGCCGGGCAGGGCGAACGGTAGGATCGTCAGGAATTGCCCCGCCGAGTGCACGTTGGTTTCGGTTTGGCCGAACATCAACAGCACCGGCTTGAGGTTCCACAGCAGCAAGGCCGCCACCAGCGCCATCAGCCAGGCGAGCCATAGCCCGGCCTGGGTCAGGCGCGTGGCGCCTTCGATATCGCCCGCGCCGTGGCGGATGGCAACAAGGGTGCCCACGGCGGCAATCACGCCGATGCAAAAAATCGCTACAAACGAATACGTCGCCGCGCCGAGGCCGCCGCCGGCCAGGGCTTCAGGGCTCAGGCGCGCCATCATCAGGGTGTCGGTCAGCACCATCAGCATGTGCGCCAACTGGGAGGCAATCAACGGCCCTGACAACCGCAGAATGGCCCAGAGTTCGGTACGTGCCGGATGCCGCATGATCATCACGCTCAGAAAGTCAGAGAATTGGGGAGGGGTTGATTCTCGGCGCTCTCAGCCCATTGCACAAAGGGATAAAAGCGATCGTTTGCATGATTAAAACTCATGCCTGATTGATTCTGGTAGGGTTTGCCCATTGCGCTGTCGGAGCTTTCCCTATGTCTCGTCGTCTTCCTCCGCTGTATGCCTTGCGGGCCTTTGAAGCCGCATCGCGGCACAACTCCTTCACCCGCGCCGCTGAAGAACTGTCGATTACGCAAAGCGCAGTGAGCCGACACATCCGCACCCTGGAAGAGCACTTCGCCTGCCGCCTGTTCCAGCGCAGCGGCCGTAACCTGCAGCTCACCGAAGCCGCGCGCCTGCTGTTGCCTGGCGTGCGCGAGGGATTTGCCGCGCTGGAACGGGCCTGTCATACCCTCAATGCCGAAGACGACATCCTGCGTATGAAAGCGCCGTCCACCTTGACCATGCGCTGGCTGCTGGCGCGCCTGAGTCGCTTCCGGCATTTGCAGCCGGGCAACGAGGTGCAACTGACCAGCGCATGGATGAGCGTGGATGAAGTGGACTTCAATCAGGAGCCATTCGATTGCGCGGTGTTGTTGAGCGATGGGCATTTTCCGGCGGATTGGGAGGCCAGCTACCTGTTCCCGGAGTTATTGATTCCGGTGGGTGCGCCGAACCTGTTGAGTGACGGTCCCTGGGACGTGAGCCGCCTGGCCACCGCCGAGTTGCTGCACCCCACGCCCGACCGTCGGGACTGGCGCAGTTGGCTGGAGCGCATGGGCCTGGCTTCCCAGGTGTCGCTCAAGGGTGGGCAGGTGTTCGATACCCTGGAACTGGGCATGATCGCCGCCGCGCGCGGCTACGGGGTGTCCATGGGCGATTTACTGATGGTGGCCGAGGACGTCGCCCAGGGAAGGCTGAGCCTGCCGTGGCCAACGGCTGTCGCCAGTGGTGAAAGTTACTACCTGGTGTGGCCGAAAACCCGCCCGGGTGGCGAGCGCTTGCGTCGGCTGGCGGAGTTTCTGCAGGGCGAAGTGCAGGCGATGGTGCTGCCAGCAGTCGAGCGTCTCGATTGAATCGCTTCAGCGCTTTCTCGCAACCGTTTGCGTGATACCCCTGTGAATAGCTCAAGTATTGCCCAAGCCCGCCGAAGTAGGTGTGTTGGAACTATCGTGCACCAACGTTACCCACCAGATAATTCGCCGAGCAGCGCTATGAGATCAGGATGATCCTGGCCTCGGCCAGGAGCTGTCATGTCTCAACCTCGTGCCCGGATCGCTTCCCAGTTAGGTCTCGCATTAGCCGTGATTCTGGCTGTCGTTATCAGCGGCAGCACTGTTTTCGCCTTGCGTTCTCTTGACTCCGCCAACCTCGACACCCGCGAGGAGCACTTGGCCAGCGAGGCGCGCTTGCTTGCCGACCAACTCAATACCTTCCACAGCACCTTGCGCGAGAGCACTCAGCGTTTGAGCGGGCTGTTTGAAAAGCGTTTCGGCGCGGGTTTGAGTGTGCACGGTGATCAGCAGATGGCTGTGGCTGGCGTACAGACCCCGGCCCTCTACCTGGGCAGTGACCTGTTGAACAATGATTTCGATGAGGTCGATGAATTCAAGGACACCTCCGGCGGCGTGGCCACCGTGTTTGTGCGCAGCGGCGAAGACTTTATCCGCATCAGCACCTCCCTGACCAAACAGGATGGCAGCCGCGCCATCGGTACGGCCCTGGACCACCAGCACCCGGCCTATCAGCGCCTGCTCGCGGGGCAGAGTTATGTCGGCCGCGCCGTGTTGTTCGAACGTTCCTACATGACCCAGTACACGCCCGTGCGTGACGCGGCTGGCAAAGTTATCGCGGTGTTGTTTGTCGGCTTCGACTACACCGACGCGCAGAACGCGCAGTTCGACAACCTCAAGCGCTTCCGCATCGGCCAGACCGGTTCACTGGCCCTGTTGGATGAACAGAAACGCTGGCTGGTGCCACCCGCTGGCGTGCAGGCGCTGGATCAAGCGGTTCCGGTGATGCTGGACCTGGCCAAGACCCCAGGCAAGGGCCGCTTCTGGAGCGACAAGAACGAAGATTTCTACAGCGTCTCGGTGCCGTTCGAGGGTGGCCCGTGGTCGGTGGTTGCGAGCATGCCCAAGGCCGAGATTCGCTCGGTGACCTGGGGCGTCGGTATTCGCCTGGTGATCGGCAGTGTGCTGGCGATGCTGCTGGCGGTGGGGGCAACGGTCTGGTTGTTGCGCAGCAAGCTGGCCCCCTTGAGTGACCTGGTACGCCAGGCCGAAGCCCTGGGCGCGGGTGACTTGAGCGTACGCCTCAATGTGTCCAGCCATGACGAGATCGGCCAACTGGCACGCAGCTTCAACCAGATGGGGGAAGCGCTGTCGACCATGGTTTCGCATATCCGCAAGGCGGCTGAAGAGGTCAACGGCCGTGCCCAGGCACTGTCCGGGTTATCCGGCGGCGCCTATGAAGGCATGGAGCAGCAGTCTGGCGAGATCACCAGCATGGCCGGCGCGGTCGAAGAGTTCAGCGCCACCTCACTGAATATCGCTGACAACATGGGCAATACCGAACGCCTGGCCCAGGAAAATGCCCAGCAGACCCGTATCGGGCGCACGTCCATGCAAGAGGCGTCGTCGTCCCTGGAGCATATCGCGACCGCGCTGAACAGCACTGCCACCGTCATCAACACCCTGGGCCAGCGCTCCCAGGAAATTGGCGGCATCGTCGGGGTGATCACCGCGATTGCCGAACAGACCAACCTGCTGGCACTGAACGCCGCCATTGAAGCCGCCCGCGCCGGTGAACAAGGCCGTGGCTTTGCGGTGGTGGCCGATGAAGTGCGCAACCTGGCGTCGCGCACCCGCCAGGCGACCGATGAAATTTCCGGGATGATCCAGAGCATCCAGCAGGAAACCGGCAACGCCATCAGCACCATGGAACACGGCAATGCACTGATGCAGGAAGGCCTGGCGCGTAATGCCGACGTGGCTTCGGCGCTGGCGCGGATCGACGAGCAAAGCCGCTCGGCCGGTCAGCAGTTTGCTGCGATCACCACCGCCACCCAGGAACAGAGCAGCACGGCGACCTTGCTGAGCAGCAACTTGCAGAGCATTGCGCTGGCCAACAGCGAGCAGCGTGAGGTGGTGTCCAACCTGGCCATTACCGCCAAGGAACTGGAGACGCTGGCGGCAAGCTTGCGGCATGAGGTGGATCGTTTTCGTTGACGGCGGCCCAGGGCGTGTGTCTAGCGGGCCTTGAGCGCGTTAGCCAGGCGCTGCATGGCGATTTCGATTTCATGGGCGGTCAAGGACGAGTAGCCCAATAGCCAGCCCTGTTTCTGTGCGGTGCCGGCGTATAGCCGACTCAGGCCGGACAGTTGCACACCCGCGCTGGCGGCCTTGTGGATGGTTTTTTCTTCCGACCAACCCTCATGGAGCACGCAGGGAATTTGCAGCCCGCCTTGGGGGCGGCATGCCGTGACCACGCCGCCCAGATGCTTGCCGATGGCATCGAGCATGACGGTTTGGCGCCCGGCGTAGAGTTTGCGCATTGCGCGCACATGGGCGTTGTAATGACCGTCCTCCATAAAACGCGCCAGGGTCAATTGCAGGAGTTGAGGCGTGTGGCCGTCCATCATGCTGCGAGCATAGGTGAAGGCTTTGACCAGCGCAGGGGGCAGCACCATGTAGCCCATGCGCAGCCCGGGGAAGAGGGTCTTGCTGAAGGTACCGAGGTAAAGCGTGCGCTGGTACTTGTCCAAGCCCTGTACACAGGCCGTGGGTTTGCCGTCGTAGTGGAACTCGCTGTCGTAGTCATCTTCGATGACCCATTTGCCTTTTTCCGCCGCCCAGTTGATCAGCTCAAGCCGCCGTTCCAGTGTCAGCGTGGCGCCGGTCGGGTATTGATGGGAGGGCGTGACATACACGCAGTGGGCGCCGCTGCGGTCGGCGTGCAGCAGGTCGGTGCGGATGCCCGATTCATCGACATCGATGGGCACGACCTTGGCCTCGGCGGTTTCAAAAGCCTTCCTGGCGCCGTAGTAGCCCGGGTTTTCCAGCAGGATCGGCTGGCCGACGTCCACCAGCAACTGCGCGCATAGAAAAAGCGCCTGGCGCGTGCTGCTCAGCACCAGGATCTGGTCGGGCGAACACTGGGCGCCGCGTTCAAGGTTCAAATACGTAGCGATGGCTTTGCGCAACGGCTCGGCCCCTTGCGGGTCGCCGTGCAACAGCACGCTGCTGCGAGAGTCCCTCATCACCTGACGTTGCAGGCGTTCCCAGACGTCGGTGGGAAAGGAGCGGGTTTCAGGCAGGCCCGTGGCGAAGGCTTTGATCACCTGCTGGTCGTTTACGCCACCGCTGTCGAGGATCATCCGTCCGCGCTGGCTCAAGCCGGTGCCGAGGGGCGCGAGACTGCTTTTGCCTGCCTGCGCCTTGATACGGCGGCCGGACCCGCCGCGCAATTCGGTGCCGAGGGCCTCGCACACATAACTGCCGGAACCTTCGCGCCGCGCGATAAAGCCATCGCGCTGCAACTGCACGTAGGCGTTCTCCACCGTATCGCGTGCGATCCCCAATGACTTGGCCAACACCCGCGTCGCGGGCAGCTTCAGGCCGGGCGCCAGTGCCCCGTCGAGGATCAACGCCCGCAGCGCGCGTTGAATTCGCTGGTGCAGGCCCAACCCCTGGAGCTGCACATCGTCAAGGCGCATTTTCAGGGTTTCAAGCTCGAACGTTTTCGCCATGCGGTCTGCCTTTCCCCGAAGAATTGGCCGGTAATGGCAGGCCAGTCTATCCGTAGACTTGGGCCTGAGCCACAGCCTTCACGTTGGCGGACAACCCACTGCGTGAGGCTCAATTTCTCGTATGGCAAGGAGCAATGCCCTCATGTCTTCTTCGATATCGCCGTCTTCGCTGCGCCCACGCGACCTGTTTCACCCCCTGGTAGCCGGTCTGATTTCAGTCATCGTCAATTATGGCGGTACGTTCATCCTGGTGTTCCAGGCCGCCAAGGTGGCCGGGCTCAGCGCGGAGCTGACCGCTTCGTGGGTCTGGTCGGTGTCGATCGGTGTTGGCGTGACAGGGCTGGCTCTCAGTTGGGTGAGTCGTGAGCCGATCATCACCGCGTGGTCGACTCCCGCGGCGGCGTTCCTGATCGTCGCGTTGTCGACCACGCCTTATGCCGAGGCGGTCGGTGCGTACATCATTTCGGCCGTGGCATTTGTGCTGCTCGGGTTGTCCGGCTGCTTTGAAAAAGTCATTCGGTTGATTCCGCCAGGCATTGCGGCCGCCATGCTGGCCGGCATTCTGCTGCAGTTCGGGATCGGCGCATTCAGTGGCATGAGCCTGGACCCTGCCCTGGTGGGGTTGCTGATTGCCGCTTACGTTGGGTTCAAGCGGTTTACCGCGCGCTACGCGGTCGTCGGAATTCTGGTGCTCGGGCTGGTATTGCTGCTGGTGCAAGGGCGAGTGGATCTATCGGGATTGTCCCTGCAATGGGCCGCGCCGGTTTTCACCCAGCCTGAATTCTCCGTCAATGCGCTGCTCAGTGTGGCATTGCCGCTGTTCCTGATCACCCTCACGGGCCAGTACATGCCGGGCATGCTGGTGTTGCGCAATGATGGCTTCAAGACCAGCGCCAACCCCATCCTGGCAGTGACCGGGCTGGGCTCGCTGTTGATGGCGCCATTCGGCTCGCACGCGTTCAACATCGCGGCCATCACGGCGGCCATCTGCACGGGCAAGGAAGCCTCGGAAGACCCGTCCAAACGTTGGCTCGCGGGTGTTGCCGCAGGGGTGTTCTATATCCTTGTCGGGGTGTTCGGGGTGACGTTGGCCGCCGTATTCATGGCGTTCCCGTCGGCGTTTATCACCACGTTGGCCGGCTTGGCGCTGTTGGGCACCATTGGCACCAGCCTGGCCAACGCCATGGCGGACACCCGATCCCGTGAAGCTGCGCTGATCACCTTTCTGGCCTGCGCCGCAAACATCACCCTGCTGGGGATCGGTGGAGCGTTTTGGGGGTTGTTGATCGGATTGGCCGCGTATGTGCTGCTGAACGGCCGCCTGCCCCGTCGCCGGGCGACTGTGGCGCCGGTCTCCGAGTCGGTGGTGACGGCGAAGGGAGCGGCCCAATGATGCGCGCCAATCAGCCGTTAACGACCTACAGGTGCGTGAACGCGTGGTTGCGCTGTGCCGCCGTCGCCCGGTGTATCGCCGAGGGGTGTTTCTAGCCGTTTGCGCCGTCGACTTGGCTGGAGGCCGAGGGCCGGTATTGCAGTGCTTCGGCAATGTGGTTGCGGCCGATAGTGTCTGCGCGCTCCAGGTCCGCCAGAGTGCGGGCGACCTTGAGCAGGCGGTGGGCGGCTCGAAGGGACAGGGTCAAGCGCTCGCAGGCGCTTTCCAGCCAGGCTTCATCCGGCTTGGACAGCGCGCAATGCTGGCGCAACCCAGAGAGATCCAGGAACGCATTGGCGCAACCCTGGCGCTGCTGTTGATGCTCTCGAGCCTGGGCGACCAGGGCGGAGGCGGTGGATGTGTCGCCGCCGGGCTGTGGGGTCGGGTTCAGCGCGGTGATTTCGCGGGCGACCGTCAAGTGCAGGTCGATCCGATCCAGCAAGGGCCCGGAGAGTTTGTTGCGATAGCGTTGGATTTGCTCGGGCGTGCAACGGCATCGGTTGCAGGGCGCGCCCATATAACCGCAGGGGCAGGGGTTCATCGCCGCCACCAGTTGAAAACGCGCGGGGAAGCGCACTCGGTCACGGGCGCGGGAAATCACGATGTGCCCCGACTCCAGTGGCTCGCGCAAGACCTCCAGCACCTTGCGATCAAACTCCGGGAGTTCATCCAGGAACAGCACTCCATGATGGGCCAGGGTGATTTCCCCCGGCTGCGGTTTCGATCCGCCGCCCACCAGTGCCGGACCGGAGGCTGAATGGTGTGGCTGGCGAAACGGCCGGTGGGGCCAATGGCTCAGCGGTGCCAGGCTGACCACGGATTGAATCGCCGCCACTTCCAGTGCTTCCTGTTCACTCAATGGCGGCAGCAACCCGGGCAGGCGGCTGGCGAGCAAGGTCTTGCCGGTACCTGGTGGCCCGCTGAACAGCAGGTTATGTGCGCCCGCTGCTGCAATCAGCAGTGCGCGCTTGGCTGACAGCTGGCCCTGAACTTCACTCAGGTCCGGGTAGGGTTTGTTCGAATACAGCAACCCGTCGGACTTGTAGGGCTCAATCGGTGCATGCCCATTCAGGTGTGCCACCACCTGCAGCAGGTGATCCACGGCAATGACCTTCAGCCCGGATGCCAGGCACGCTTCCTCGGCATTCGCCCGCGGCACTATCACGGTGCGCCCGGCCTTGCGCGCCGCCAATGCGGCGGGCAATACGCCTTTTACCGCCCGCACCTCGCCGGACAACGCCAACTCCCCCAGGCACTCCACGTCATCCAGCATCAACGCCGGCACCTGCACACTCGCCGCCAGGATCCCCAGGGCGATCGCCAGATCAAAGCGCCCACCGTCCTTGGGCAGGTCGGCGGGCGCGAGGTTGAGGGTGATACGGCGGGAAGGATATTGCAGCGCTGAGTTGAGGATGGCACTGCGTACGCGGTCCTTGCTTTCCTTGACCGCGGTTTCTGGCAGCCCCACCAGGGTGAGCGACGGCAACCCGTTGGCCATATGCACTTCAACGGTGACGGCAGGGGCTTCGACGCCGACCTGGGCGCGGCTGTGGACGATGGCGAGGGACATGCTCGTTCCTTGAAAGAGGTGGCCGCTTCCTGCGGTTTTTCAAGGGTAGACGAGGTGGGGAAGAGCGAGGCGGGGAGGTTTTACAGAACGTATCCAGAACAAAAGGTAGAGCAAATGTGGGAGGGAGCAAGCCCCTTCCCACACTGATCGCATTTATTCCGCAGGAGGGTTCAACCGCGCTTCCAGCTCTGCAACTTTCGCCTCCAGGCTCTCCAAGCGCGCACGGGTGCGGGCAAGTACGACCATCTGGCTATCGAATTCTTCCCGGCTCACCAGGTCCAGCTTGCTGAAGCCGCTTTGCAGCAACGCCTTGAACTGGCTTTCGATTTCATTGCGGGGCAGCGGGGTGTCGCCGCTGAACAGGCGAGAGGCGTGGCCGCTCAGGGCGTCGAGGAGGTCTTTGGGCGCGAGCATGGGAAATATTCCGGAAAACTGTTGGCGGGCAGTGTATCACGCAGCGTCTATAGTCATTTCCACGGCCGCAGGCGCACGCTTTTCGCGCATGGGGGCGGGCGTCTGCGCACTGTTTTCGTGCGCAATGGCGCCGCCAAAAAGCCTCGCAGGTGGGCGTAGCGGAGCAAAGGACTGATTTCAGTGATTTTTACGGAGCTGGCAAGGTTTCTGCTTAGACGATCATGACCCATGCACTGATGCAGTCGCTGTGACGAATGCAGTGCGCCGACGGATCAGGGGTACAGGTTTCGTCACCAGTGGTTCGCTGGCGTTGCAACGGCAACTGCTCTTGCGACGACGCGTTACAAAGCCAGGCACTGCGCTTAGACTTGAGACGGGTTTGTTTTCCTGGGGCAAGTCCACCAATTCGGGAGAGAGTTTTCATGAAGCTAGTCACTGCCATCATCAAGCCGTTCAAGTTGGACGATGTACGCGAGTCGTTGTCCGAGATCGGCGTGCAGGGCATTACCGTTACTGAGGTCAAAGGCTTCGGTCGGCAGAAGGGTCACACCGAGCTGTATCGCGGCGCGGAATACGTGGTCGATTTCCTGCCGAAGGTGAAGATTGATGTCGCCATTGACGACAAGGATCTTGACCGGGTTATCGAGGCGATAACCAAGGCCGCCAACACCGGCAAGATTGGTGACGGCAAGATCTTCGTGGTCAATCTGGAACAGGCTATTCGCATCCGTACCGGCGAAACCGATACCGACGCAATCTAAGCCGCCAAACCCCAACGCCCCAGGAGAAAACAATATGACTCTGCGTAAATTCGCAGGGCTCGGAGCCCTGTTGTCCATCGTAATGCCAAGCCTGGCCATGGCGGCAGACGAAGTGGCGGCTCCAGTCCTCAATTCCGGCGACACGGCGTGGATGCTCACATCCACCGCGCTGGTGCTGTTCATGACCATTCCCGGCCTGGCCTTGTTCTACGGCGGCATGGTGCGCTCCAAGAACATTCTTTCCGTGATGATGCAGTGCTTCGCCATTACCGGCTTGATCACCATCCTGTGGTTCGTCTACGGCTACAGCATGGCGTTCGACACCACGGGTATGGAAGCAGGCGTCGTCAACTTCAACTCCTTTGTGGGCGGCTTGTCCAAGCTGTTCCTGTCGGGTGTGACCCCTGCCAGCATCACCGGCCCGGCGGCGCTGTTCCCTGAGGCGGTGTTCGTCACCTTCCAGATGACCTTTGCCATCATCACTCCGGCGCTCATCGTCGGCGCCTTCGCCGAGCGTATGAAGTTCTCCGCGATGCTGATCTTCATGGGCGTCTGGTTCACCCTGGTCTACGCACCGATTGCCCACATGGTCTGGGGCGGTCCGGGTTCGTTGCTGGGTGACTGGGGCGTGCTGGACTTCGCTGGCGGTACCGTGGTGCACATCAACGCCGGTGTGGCCGGTCTGGTCGCGTGCCTGGTCCTCGGCAAGCGTAAAGGTTTCCCAACCACGCCAATGGCGCCACACAACCTGGGTTACACCCTGGTGGGTGCGGCCATGCTGTGGGTGGGCTGGTTCGGCTTCAACGCCGGTTCCGCTGCTGCGGCCAACGGCACTGCCGGTATGGCAATGCTGGTGACCCAGATCGCTACCGCTGCCGCTGCGCTGGGCTGGATGTTCGCCGAGTGGCTCACCCACGGTAAGCCAAGTGCCCTGGGCATCGCCTCGGGTGTGGTGGCGGGCCTTGTGGCAATTACGCCGGCAGCCGGCACTGTGGGCCCGATGGGCGCGCTGATCATCGGCCTGGCGGCGGGTGTGGTGTGCTTCTTCTGCGCGACGACCCTGAAACGCAAACTGGGCTATGACGATTCCCTGGACGCCTTCGGTGTTCACGGTATCGGCGGTATCCTCGGCGCAATCCTCACCGGTGTGTTTGCAGCGCCGGCACTGGGTGGCTTCGGCACCGTGACTGATGTGGCGGCCCAAGTCTGGATTCAGTGCAAAGGCGTCGGCTTCACCGTGATCTATACGGCTATTGTGACCTTCATCATCCTCAAGGTGCTGGACATGGTCATGGGCCTGCGGGTTACCGAAGAAGAAGAGGCTGTCGGCCTCGACTTGGCGCAACACAACGAACGCGGCTACAACTTGTAAGTACGCAAAAAAAAGATGCCCGGCTTGCCGGGCATTTTTTTGCCTGGCGTTTGTCAGTCATAACAAGCTGTACCGGTTTTAGCGCAAAGTTTGTGATGGCGCGCACACGGTACTTGTAAGCGTGCGAATGTCTTACAGCCATGTAGGCGTATTCGGCACTTTGTTTTTTCCCAGAGCGCGCTAGAATGCGCGCCGATGGGCGGAGAACTGTATGTGGCAACAGACCCTGATTACCTTGCGGGCCAAGCCCCGGGGTTTTCACCTGGTAACCGATGAGTTGCTTGCCGGCTTGCCTGAGTTGAAGGCATGCCGCGTGGGCCTGTTGCACCTGTGGCTGCAGCATACCTCGGCTTCGTTGACCATCAACGAGAATGCCGATCCGGCGGTTCGTCGTGACTTCGAGCGTTTCTTCAACTCGCTGGTGCCGCAAGGGCGTGCGGGGTTTGAACACAACGACGAAGGCCCGGACGATCTGCCGGCGCACTTCAAGGCCAGTCTCCTGGGCTGCCAGCTGAGTTTGCCGGTCAAGGCCGGCCGCTTGGCGATGGGGACCTGGCAAGGTGTTTATCTGGGCGAGCACCGTGATCATGGTGGTGCTCGTAAAGTCCTCGCCACCTTGCACGGTGATGGGGCATAAGCCACTGGTTATCCGGTGGATGTTGATTTTTTTCCGGCGACCTCGACAGAGGGTGAGGCTGGGCTATAACTAATCTGCTTTTCGCAAGTCATGAGGTAGAACATGAGCGACGATGATCTGGAAAACGACGAACTGGAAGTAGGTGACGAAGACGACACCGAAGAAGGCCTTGAAGCGGCGGCGGAAGACGTTGCCGACGACGATGGCGGTGACGATGTTCCTGTTCCGGCTGCCAAGGGCAAGGCGAAGGCTGCTGTTTCGGTAGACGAATTGCCGAGCGTTGAAGCCAAGAACAAAGAACGCGATGCGCTGGCCCGCGCGATGGAAGAGTTCCTCGCTAAAGGCGGCAAGGTGGTTGAAGTCGAGCCCAACGTGGTTGCAGATCCGCCCAAGAAGCCTGACAACAAGTATGGCAGCCGGCCTATCTAAGGCCCGCCGCATGCCTGTATGAAAAAGCCCGCCGTCGCTGCGGGCTTTTTCATGCTTGCTGATTTATTTGAGCTTTGTGGTGATCCAAATGTGGGAGGGGGCTTGCCCCTCCCACATTTGGATCTCCAGTGCTACTGCCACTTGCGGAGTAATTCCGGCAGCTCCGTGAGGCTACGAATCTCCGCGTCGGGGCGTTTATCTGCTTCCCATGCCTTGGCGCTGGGGTTGAACCACACCGCCCGCAGCCCCGCCTGCTGCGCCCCGGCAATGTCGTCCCCGGGGTGATCGCCAACATGCACAGCCGCACTGGCATCCACTCCACCGCGCTGCAGCGCTTCCTGAAACAAGCGCGCATCCGGCTTGGCGATCCCAATATCTTCGGCACGCAGCGCAAAGTGGAAGTAGTCCGCCAGGCCCACACGCTGCACATCGGCATTGCCATTAGTGATCACACCCAGCAGAAAGTGCTGGCGCAGCGCTTGCAGCATCGGCTCGGCTTCGGGGAAGGGCGTGAGCTGATGGCGGGCGTGAATGAACGCTTCGAAACACACATCGGCCATTTCGGTGGCCTGAGGCTGTGGATAACCGGCCTCTTCAAACGCATGCATCAACACTCGATGGCGCAGGACGCTGATGCGGTGCTTGAGTTCGGGATGACGTTGCAGCACTTGCTGGCGCAGGCTGGCGAAGTGCTCCAGGGGCAAGTCGCCGACCTTGGAGGCATGGGTGGCCAGCCATTCGCGCATTGACGCCTCGGCGCTGACGATGACGGGGACGTTGTCCCAGAGGGTGTCGTCCAGGTCGAAAGTGATCAGCTTGATACTCATGAGTCGCCGCCCTTGATACGTTTGGCCCGTGGATGGGCACTGTCATACACCGTTGCCAGGTGTTGGAAGTCCAGGTGGGTGTAGATCTGCGTGGTCTTGATATCGGAGTGGCCGAGCAGTTCCTGTACTGCGCGCAGGTCCTGGGATGATTCCAGCAGATGGCTGGCGAAGGAGTGCCGCAGCATATGCGGGTGCAGGTTTTGCCCCAGTTCGCGTTCGCCCGCCGCCTTGACCCGTACCTGGATGGCCCGTGGCCCCAGGCGCCGACCTTGCTGGCTGACAAACACCGCATCATCGGCCGGGTTGGTGAGGGCGCGCAGCGGCAACCACAGTTGCAGGGCTTCCCGGGCCTTCCTGCCCACTGGCAACACGCGGGTCTTGCTGCCTTTGCCGAGCACTTGCACGAGGCCGTCCGCCAGGTCCAGTTGGTCGAGGTTCAGCCCCGTCAGCTCCGATAGGCGCAGGCCCGAAGAATAGAACAGTTCGAGGATCGCCTGGTCGCGATGGGCCAGGAAGTCATCCTCGACCGCGCCGTCGAGCAGTTGCAGGGCGCGGTCGGTGTCGAGGGTCTTGGGCAGGCGCCGCTCGCCCTTGGGTGGGGCCAGGCCGTTGGCTGGGTCGTGATCGCACAGGCCTTCACGGTTGAGGTAGTGGTAGAGGCCGCGCACCGCCGACAGCAACCGGGCCAGGCTGCGTGAGGATTGGCCTTGCTGGTGCAGGCGCGCGATCAGGCTGCGCAGGCCCTGGATATCCAGGGCTTTCCAGCTGGCGATCTGGTGTTTCTCGCAGTAGGCCAGGACCTTGTTCAGGTCCCGTCGGTAGGCTTCCAGGGTGTGGGGCGACACCTGGCGCTCGCTGCGCAGGTGAGCGCAGTAGGCGTCCAGTTGCCGTTCCATGGCTAGCGCACCGCGCGCAGGGCGGTAGTGAAACGCGGCAACACGCGGCCCAGGACTTCGGCGATGTAGGTCAGGAACAGGGTGCCCACCGAGCTCTTGTAGTGCGCAGGATCACGGCTGGCGATGGCCAGTACGCCGTGCAGGCCCTGGTGGCTGAGGGCCACGACGGCGGTGGAGCCGATCTGTTGGCGTTGTTCAGCGCCAAACAGGAAGTCCAGTTCGTGCTCGCGCAAGGTGCCGCTGATGGTCTTGCCTTCGGAGAGCAGGCCGCCGATCGCGGTCTGTGCTTCGCTGCCGCTGACCCAGCGTCCCACCGGCATCGGGTTGTCGCTGAAGAGGATCAAGCTGACAAAGGGCACCTGGAAATCCTGGCGCAGGCTGTCTTCCACGGCGATCACCGTTTCTTCCAGGCTGGTGGCGTCCATCAGGGTCAGGATCAGGCGGCGGGTCTTGTCGAACAGGCGGTCGTTGTCGCGGGCCACGTCCATCAGGTGCGAGAGCCGATGGCGCATTTCTATGTTGCGCTCGCGCAGGATCTTCATCTGCCGCTCCACCAGTGACACGGTATCGCCGCGCTGGTGGGGGATGCGCAAGGCCGGCAACAGTTCTTCATGCTCAACGAAGAAGTCCGGATGAGCCTCAAGGTACGCCGCGACAGCGGCGGCCTCCAGGCTTTCGCTCGGGGATGCTTGTGCGGGTACTTGAGGCTTATCGGTCATTTGCTTGGCTCACTCATAGACGGACCTGTCCTTCGTATACGCGCGTGGCCGGCCCGGTCATCATCACCGGGTGGCCGGGGCCTGCCCATTCGATGGACAGGCGTCCACCTGGCAGGTCGATCAGCAGCGGCGAATCCATCCACCCCTGGCTGATTGCGGCTACGGCAGCGGCGCAGGCGCCGGTGCCGCAGGCCTGGGTTTCGCCGGCGCCGCGTTCCCACACACGCAATTGCGCGCGGGAACGGTCGATCACCTGCAGGAAGCCCACATTGACCCGTGCCGGAAAGCGCGGGTGGTGTTCGATCTTCGGCCCCAGTTCATGCACGGGGGCATTGTTGATGTCGTTGACCCGCAGTACTGCATGGGGGTTGCCCATGGACACTGCGGCGATGTCGACGGCCTTGCCTTCAACGTCCAGCGTGTAACTCGTGGCCTGCTCGCTGGCCTGGAACGGAATGTCCGCCGGCACCAGGCGCGGTGCACCCATGTTGACGCTGATCTGGCCGTCGCTGCGCACATCCAGTTCGATCACGCCGCTCTTGGTCTCGACGCGAATCTGCCGCTTGGCGGTCAGGCGCTTGTCCAGCACAAAGCGCGCGAAGCAGCGGGCGCCGTTACCGCATTGTTCCACCTCGGAGCCGTCGGAGTTAAAGATCCGGTAACGGAAATCCACCTCCGGGTTGCTCGGCGCCTCAACGATCAGCAACTGGTCGAAGCCGATGCCGGTATGACGGTCGCCCCACTGTTTAGCGTGCTTGGGCAGGATGTGCGCGTGCTGGCTGACCAGGTCAAGGACCATGAAGTCATTGCCCAGTCCGTGCATCTTGGTAAAACGCAGCAGCATGGCTTACTCCGGCAGCAGGCTTTCGCCAGCATACAACTCGGCTACCGTCTCGCGGCGACGCACTTCAAACGCTTGATCACCGTCCACCAGCACCTCGGCGGTACGCCCGCGGGTGTTGTAGTTGGAACTCATGACAAACCCGTAGGCACCGGCCGAATGAATGGCCAGCAGGTCGCCTTCTTCCAGGGCCAGTTGACGATCCTTGGCCAGGAAGTCGCCGGTTTCGCAGATCGGGCCGACGATGTCATAGGCGCGGGCTTCACTGTCGCGAGGCGTTACGGCGGTGACATCCATCCAGGCCTGGTACAGCGCCGGGCGGATCAGGTCGTTCATCGCGGCATCGACGATCGCAAAATCCTTGTGCTCGGTGTGCTTGAGGTACTCGACCTGGGTCAGCAGCACGCCGGCGTTGGCCACGATATAGCGGCCTGGTTCGAACAACAGCGCCAGGTCGCGGCCGCCGATATGTTCACGCACGGCGGCAATGTAGTCGGCAATCAGCGGAGGCTCTTCATCGCGATAACGCACACCCACGCCGCCACCGAGGTCGATGTGGCGCAGGTAGATGCCGCACTCGGCCAGGCGATCGGTCAGCGCCAGCAGGCGGTCCAGGGCATCAAGGAACGGGGGCAGGCTGGTCAGTTGCGAGCCGATATGGCAGTCGACGCCCAGTACTTCCAGGTTCGGCAGTTGGGCGGCACGGATGTACACGTCCTCGGCGTCGGCGATGGCGATGCCGAACTTGTTCTCTTTGAGACCGGTGGAAATGTACGGGTGGGTGCCGGCATCGACGTCCGGGTTGACGCGCAGTGAGATCGGCGCGCGAACGCCCATTTCGGCGGCGACGACCTGCAGGCGCTCCAGCTCGTCGGTGGATTCGACGTTGAAGCAATGCACGCCGACTTCCAGGGCACGACGCATGTCTTCGCGGCTCTTGCCGACGCCGGAGAACACAATCTTGTCAGCCTGGCCGCCTGCGGCCAGAACACGTTCCAATTCGCCACGGGACACGATGTCGAAACCAGCGCCCAGGCGCGCCAGGACATTGAGTACACCGAGGTTGGAGTTGGCCTTCACCGCATAGCACACCAGGTGCGGCACGCCGTCCAGCGGATCGGTGAACGAGCGGTATTGCGCTTCGATGTGCGCGCGCGAGTACACATAGGTCGGGGTGCCAAAGCGTTCGGCAATCGCGGACAGCGCCACGCCCTCCGCGAACAGCTCGCCGTCCCGGTAGTTAAAAGCGTCCATGATTTACCCTTAGTAAGTGTCGTGCTTGTGCGCTTTTTGCGACGATTGCGCCTGTTCATTCGGGTCTTTGCTGTCATCAGGCAGGTACAGCGGGCCTTTTTGACCACAGGCACTAACGAGGCAGGCGACCGCGACGAGCGCAGCAAGGGAAGAGATCAGGCGCTTCATGGCGAAATCCTTGAATATGCATTAATTGCGCCCGAGTATACCGACCACCTGCCAGCTTGCCTATGCGCTGGAATACCCGTCCGGCGGGGCTTTGCTGAGTGGGTTGAGAAACGGGCTACGCTGGCGGGGGATATTTCATGCCGTCAGTTGTGATGAAATCGGTATCCTTTGCAATCGGCGGGGCTCGCCCGTATCGTGCGCCGCTCGAGCAAAACCAGACACTTTTGAGGTTGCCACAATGAGTTTGACCGAAGCCCGTTTTCACGACCTGGTGGATTCGACCCAGCAGGCGCTGGAAGATATTTTCGACGACAGCGGCCTGGATGTGGACCTGGAAAACTCGGCCGGGGTGCTGACCGTCAAGTTCGAGAACGGCACTCAACTGATCTTCAGTCGCCAGGAACCGTTGCGCCAACTGTGGCTGGCGGCACGTTCCGGTGGTTTTCACTTCGATTACAACGAAGAAGACTGCAATTGGCAGTGCGATACCAGCGATGAGCTGCTCAGCGAAATGCTCGCGCGCCTCTCGCTGGAGCAGGCAGGCATCGAGTTGAGTTTCGATGAGCTGAACCCCGACGAGAACTGATCGTGACCGAGCCTGCACCTGTACGTCCGCCGAAGCCGCTGTTCAGCAATGTCAGCCCGGCCGTGCCGTCACCTTGTATCAGTTTGTGTCGGCTGGACGAGGAGAAAGTTTGCCTTGGCTGTTTCCGCCACGTGGAAGACATCCGTGAATGGCGCTCCGCCGACGATCAGCGCCGGCGGGTGATCGTGGCCCAGGCCGAGCAGCGCAAGGCAGCGCCTTGACCCCGTCTTGTTTATTTACTGTGCTGTGGTAGTGTCCGGGTACACCTCAACTCATCGAGGTCCGTGAGAACCCCGCCTTTTCCTGGCGGGGTTTTGCTTTTTTGTGCAGAAAAAAGGAGTCTGCCTGAATCATGACCGCACCTTCCATCATTCTTACCCGTCTCGATGTGCAGCGTCTTGAGCAACTGATCGACCGTGTAGGCGAGGACTCGCCGGGTGTCGAAGCCCTTCAACACGAACTCGACCGCGCCGAAGAAGTGGTTGGCCACGATGAAGTGCCTGCGAATGTCGTGACCATGAACTCCAGCGTGCATTGCCGCGAGCAAAGCAGCGGAAAGGACTATCACCTGACTCTGGTTTACCCCAAGGATGCCAACGCCGACGAAGGCAAGATTTCGATCCTGGCACCGGTGGGCAGTGCGTTGCTTGGCTTGCAAGTGGGCCAGCATATCGACTGGCCGGCTCCCGGCGGCAAGACTCTCAAGCTCAAGTTGCTCAAAGTGGAAGGCCAGCCCAAAGACGGCGGCGCTTTCTCGCTTTAAATCTGGTTCAGTGCTTCATTGAGCGCTTGCTCCAGCTCGGCCTTGTAGCGCAGGTACAAATTGCTCGGGCTTTGCACATCACCGATCAGACCCGACAGGTCCAGATCAGTGATATAGCAGCGGTAGCGCTCGGTTTCGCGGCGCTGCCCGACGATCTCCTGGGCGACCACTGCAAACAGCTGGTCGCCAAATTCCAGTTCGGAAAACTCCCGCTGATTGCAGTACAGGGTAATCCCCACTTGGCCCGGCGCCGCCTTGCCGATAATTGCCTGCACGTCATAAAACGGCTTGTTGGCCGGATTTTGCGGTGCTGGCCGAGGTTCTATGCCGCGTGCACGGTTATTGCCTGACGGTAATAGTTGGTAGTACAGGGTTTGCACCGCGCCCAGCGGTTCCTGTGGGTCCAGCGGCGACAGCGCGTCCCGGCGATAGATGATCGATTGCAGGAAGCGCTGCAGCGGTGCCAACAGGCTCTGCTCGTCATGAAACGGCAGGCGCTGCTGCCAGAGCGCGTTGAACTCATCCAGCACATACAGCTCGGCGAAGCCTTCATTGACCCGGTAGAACACTTGCACGCAATCGGCCATACCCATGGGCAAAAGCAGCGCCAGGTCGTGGTCCTCCAGGGCCATGGCATCCAGGTGCAGCGGGCTGTAGCTGGCCAGTTCTTCGCTGAGGTAGGCGATCAGCGCATCCTGGGTCGCCAGTGATACGTGGGTGGCCTGGCCGGGCATCAACTCCATCACGTGATAGTGCTGTTGCACCTGGAGCAAGTAGCGGTGATTGCCCTGCCCCAGCAGCAGGTTCTGCGCCGTGTCGAAGATTTCTTCTACGCGCTGGGCAATGAACTGCGCACGGTTGTGACAGAAGCAGCGCACCCGTAGCCGCGGCAGGTGATCCGATGGCAGCTGGTTGAGGTAGTCGCGCAGGCAATCGAGCAGGGCATGGGGGCCGTCGTAGCGGCTGACCATCACCTCGTTCCAGCTATTGAGGGTGACCTGGTCGAGGGTCAGCACCAGGTTGTCGCGCACACCGGCGTAGCTCAGGGAGTCGGTGCGCTCGGTGGTCATCAGGATATTCAGGTCGCGGTGATGCTTGAGCGGGTCGACGCCGACGTTGATCAGCAGTAATACCTCTTCGGGCACCGCCGAGCGTAACAGGCGTTCTTCAGCGACGCTGGGCAAGGGCAGGGCAATGCTCTGCTGCAGGCTGCCCAGCAGGTTGAACAGCTCGAACTCGGTCATGTCGCTGGTGCCCGGGTGCAGCGCCAGGCGAGTGCTGCTGTCGATCACGCCGTTGCGGTGGCACCAGGTCAGCATTTCCAGCAAATCGCGGCTGCGCTTGATCGGCGCAAAGTGCTCCCATTCCAGGGCGGTGAGGTTGCCGTTGTACAGCCCCCAATGGTGCTGGCCCGGCTCTTTGCGGTTGGGCGATTGCACCAGGGTCAGGGTGTCTTCGGCCAGGTCCGGGGCGATGCCGGGGTTGATGAACTCGACTTTGCCGGCTTTACGCTCGAACGCAGCATATAGGCGGCGGCCGAGCACATTGAGGTCTCGCTTATTGATCAGGCTGACTGTCTGTTCGCTGCGGGCGAATTGCGTCAGGAAGCGATAGCTGTAGTTCAGCTCACTGACCAATGCACGACGCTCGGAAGCGACCTGGCGCACTTTCCATTGGCTGCGGCTGTCCAGCAGGGCCAATTGGCGCGGGTTCCAGCCCCACTCCTGGGCCAGGCGCTCCAGCAACAGGTGTTGCCAGCTAGAGGTACGCTGGCCAGCGCTGAGCTTGCGGTTGACCTTTAAATACAGCGCTCGCCTTACCAGCTCCAGGCGCTCCGGTTCGTTGCGGACCTTGAGGTATTCCTCGATGCGGCGATAGACCACGATGTAAGGGTCCAGCTCATCCAGATCCATCTGGTTGGCGAACACCGCCTGCTTGAAGCGCAGGCTCAGGCACTGCACGTTTGGGTGCTCGCTGGCATAAACCTCGGTCAGCAGCAGCTTGAGCACTGACTTGTAGGGCGACTCGATGCCTTTGAACAGTTGCCACAACCCGGCGCCGATGAATTCGCCCGGAGGGATGCGTGCCAGGTGGCCCAGGTCAAGGGTTTCATCGGCGCGTATAAAGCGCTTGGAGATCAGCGTGTGGGTGAATTCGGCGTAGCGGGTTTCTTCATAGACGGGCACCAGCCACCAGATCGGTGTACGGCCAGCCAGCCAGATGGCGGTGCGGTAGAACTCGTCCAGCAGCAGGTAATGCTGGGTGGTGCCGCAGTCGTCGGAGCTCAGTTGGGTGTCGCGCTCACCCAGTACGAAGCGCGTCGGCTCAATCAGGAAAAAATGTGCCTCGGCGCCCATGCTCAAGGCCCAGGCCTCCAGCAGCTGGCATTTCTTGCGCAGTTCGGCCAGTTCGCTTTCGTCCAGGTCGGCGGCGTGGCACACCCACACATCCATATCGCTCTGGTCTGCCTGGGCCAGGGTGCCGAGGCTGCCCATCAGGAACAGGCCATGGATCGGACGGGGCGGGTTGCCATGGCGCGGCTTGTAGGAGAATGAACGGGTCAGGCGCTGGGCTTCGGTCAGGGCCTGGGCATCAGGCTCGAAGTTCGACAGCCCGGCCGGTGTACTGCCCGACACATAGCCTGGCAGGAGCGGGTGATTGACGTGGAAAAACAGCGGCAACAGTGTCAGTACGCTTTGCTGGCGCGGCGTTAGCCCCTCGATGGCGCGGGCCATGCGGCCTTCGTTGAGGGCCATGAAGCGCGCGCGCAGCTGAGCCAGCACCTTGCGGTCGATGCCTTCGTCCAGGTCGGGGCGGATTTCATGGGTGCGGGTCATGTCGAACTCGGTGGCTCGCAAGGCCCGACATGGGCGGCCGTGTAGGAGTTTACAGTCAGAAGCGTAGGAGGTTTAGAGGGAAATGTTTTTTGACGTCAGAATTTTCTCGCGTCCACAGCAGCGCCCTCGGAATCCGCAAGGGGCGGACTCCATGGGCGGTATCAGGTGTCAGGCGGCTTCTTTGCTTGTCGCGGTGCTCAAGATCGTCAGCAGGGTTTGCGCTTGCTCGGCGGCGTCTCGGCCAAGGCTGGTCAGATAGCCTCCGTCCGGCTGGTCGATCAGCTTTTTCTCGAACAGGCGTTTGGCCGCGGCGATGGCAGTGGGAGCGGCAGTCTGGTGGACTTTCAGACCTTCCTGGGAGCTGCCCAGGTTGAAGAGTGCAAGGATTTCCAGTTCGGCAACCAACTCAGGGGTATACGACATAAGGACTCCAGACTTTCTAAGAATTTATTAGAGGCTAGCAGGCCATAAGGTGAACGCACTTTGGCAGGCTGTCCAGTGAGAAAGTCATGGGTATTGATATGCCGCAGATTTGTGGCGAGGAAGCAGGCTTCCCGGCCACGCAGAGGGGGGCTTCAGTCGTTTTCCGGCGGCAATTCCGGCAGCGCCCGCAGGGCTGTCTCATACCATTGGGTATCGAATGCACGGTCTTCGTCGAGCATCTGGTCGATTTCAACCGCCAGCACATGGGCCATGAGATTCAGAATCTCCTCGCGCTCGTAACCTACCAGGGTCAGCTTGTTGAACGTGGCCTTGGCGGCAGGCGGAGTGTCGCTTTCGATCTGATTCTCGATGGCTTCGATCAGTGTACTTTCGGTGAACGCTTCTTCGTCGCTGTCGATATCGGTCGGCTCGCTCATGGCAGGCTCCTCAAGGAAAGGGCGCCAGTCTAACTCCATTCAGGCCGGTGATGCTGCTGGTCAGGGCGGGCCCGGGCATCTATAACTCTTGCGGCCAACCCCGCACACGGCCTGGAGGCTTTGCGATGCTCAAGCTTTACGGATTTTCGGTCAGTAACTACTACAACATGGTGAAACTGGCGCTGCTGGAGAAGGGGCTACCGTTCGAAGAGGTGCCTTTTTACGCCGGGCAAACCCCTGAGGCGCTTGCCGTCAGCCCGCGAGGCAAGGTGCCGGTACTGGGGGTGAAGCAGGGTTTCGTCAATGAAACCAGCGTGATCCTCGAATACATCGAGCAAACCCAGGAGGGCCGTTCGCTGCTGCCTGCTGATCCTTTTCAGCGTGCCCAGGTGCTGGCGTTGTGCCGGGAAATCGAGCTGTACATCGAACTGCCCGCCCGCGCGTGTTTCGCCGAGGCGTTTTTCGGCATGCAGGTGCCGGACGCGATCAAGGAGAAATCCAAGGCTGAGTTGCTGCTGGGGATCGGTTCTTTAGGTCGGCACGGCAAGTTCGCGCCTTATGTGGCAGGGGAGAGCTTTACGATTGCGGATCTGTATTTCATGTATAGCGTGAACCTCGCCTGTGCCGTGGGCGAGAAGTTGTTTGGCCTGGACCTGTTGGCTGAACTCCCGGCGGCCAAAGTGTTGCTGGAGCGGCTGCATGCCATGCCCAATGCGCAGAAGGTGGCGGCGGACAGGGAAGCCGCGATGCCGGCGTTCATGGCGATGGTTGCGGCCAAAAAGTGATCCAGTGTGGGAGGGGGTTGCCCCCCCCTCCCTCATTTTTCAGCGGCTGGCGAGGAGGGCCTGGCCGCGCACGACGGCGGCCTTCACCTGCGCCGGTGCGGTGCCGCCCACGTGGTTACGGGCATTCACCGAGCCTTCCAGGGTCAGCACGGCAAACACGTCCTGCTCGATCTGGTCGCTGAACTGGCGCAGTTCTTCCAGG
Organism: Pseudomonas gorinensis; assembly: GCF_042015035.1. Classification (NCBI taxonomy): domain Bacteria; kingdom Pseudomonadati; phylum Pseudomonadota; class Gammaproteobacteria; order Pseudomonadales; family Pseudomonadaceae; genus Pseudomonas; species Pseudomonas gorinensis. The sequence goes on along the minus strand of NZ_CP167125.1, from coordinate 7,055,165 downwards.
CTCATTTCCGCCAGGTCCTTGCCGGTGTCCACGCCGTATTTCACGGCATGGCCGACGATTTCGTGGCAGTCGCGGAACGGCAGGCCACGGCGTACCAGGTAGTCCGCCAGGTCCGTCGCGGTGGAGAACCCACGCAGGGCCGCTTCACGCATGATCGCGTGCTTGGGCTTGATCGCGGGGATCATGTCGGCAAAGGCACGCAGCGAATCACGTAGGGTGTCGGCGGCGTCGAACAGCGGTTCCTTGTCTTCCTGGTTGTCCTTGTTGTAGGCCAAGGGCTGGCCTTTCATCAGGGTCAGCAGGCCCATCAGTGCGCCGAATACGCGGCCGCTCTTGCCACGCACCAGCTCGGGTACGTCGGGGTTTTTCTTTTGCGGCATGATTGAGCTACCGGTGCAGAAGCGATCCGGCAGGTCGATGAACTGGAATTGCGCGCTGGTCCACAACACCAGTTCTTCGGAGAAACGCGATAGGTGCATCATCGCGATACTGGCGGCGGCGCAGAATTCGATGGCGAAATCGCGGTCCGACACGCCGTCCAGGGAGTTGCCGCCCACGGCATCGAAGCCCAGCAGTTGTGCGGTGTATTCGCGGTCGATCGGGTAGGTGGTGCCGGCCAGCGCGGCGCTGCCCAAGGGCATGCGGTTGGCGCGCTTGCGGCAATCCACCAGGCGCTCGTAGTCGCGGCTGAGCATTTCGAACCAGGCCAGCAAGTGGTGGCCGAAGGTGACAGGCTGGGCGGTTTGCAGGTGGGTGAAACCGGGCATGATGGTGTCCGATTCGCGCTCGGCCTGTTCCAGCAAGCCTTTCTGCAGGCGAGTTATTTCGGCCAGGATCAGGTCGATTTCATCGCGCAGCCACAGGCGGATATCGGTGGCCACCTGGTCATTGCGGCTGCGCCCGGTGTGCAGTTTCTTGCCGGTCACGCCGATGCGGTCGGTGAGGCGGGCCTCGATATTCATGTGCACGTCTTCCAGGTCGACGCGCCAGTCGAACGTACCGGCTTCGATCTCACCGCGAATGGTGGTCAGGCCGTCGATGATGCTGTCGCGCTCGGCGTCGGTCAGCACGCCGACCTTGGCCAGCATCGTGGCGTGGGCGATCGAGCCCATGATGTCGTGGCGGTACAGGCGCTGGTCGAAGGTGACGGAGGCGGTGAAGCGGGCGACGAAGGCGTCGACGGGTTCACTGAAGCGGCCGCCCCAGGACTGGTTGGTCTTGTCGGTGCTCATGGATTCGCTCGTGATCTGCTTAAAAGAGGCGTGGAGGTGTGCCGCCGATAATAACAGGGTTGCTCGTGGAGGCGGTGCTGTGGGTGGCCGGCATTTTTATTTGCGCGAAGGATGGCTAAGTGCCTTGCCGCCGAGCGCGTCCGGGAAGAGACTGGGGCCAGGTGCTTGTTGAAACGATATTTGAGGATTGAGTAATGTCGTCTCAGCGAGCGTCTACAGTTGGACTGATAGTGTGTGAATGCACCAAAGTCGGGTGATGCGGTCATAACCCAGACTATCCATTAAAAAGGGGGGTATTCGGATTGTGTATCAGCAAACCCTACGACTATGCCCAAGGGCAGCAGGTTTTGGGCGCTATTGAACAGGTCCGGGTAAATATGCGTGCCGCTCTCAGGGCACTTTTTGCCGCTCGCGCTAGTCTTAGCGTGGATCGCTGTGACGCAAGTCACCGCACCTGTCTACGCTATCCTTGTGCGAGACTCACGCAGGAATCCAGCGCAATATGAATGTCCTGATCGTTGATGACGAACCCCAAGCCCGCGAGCGACTGAGCCGCCTGGTCAGTGAACTCGAGGGTTATACAGTCCTTGAACCGAGCGCCACCAACGGGGAGGAGGCGTTGACGTTGATCGATAGCCTCAAGCCGGATGTGGTGCTGCTCGATATCCGCATGCCCGGCCTTGATGGCCTGCAGGTTGCCGCCCGCCTGAGTGAGAGAGAATCACCTCCGTCGGTGGTGTTGTGCGCTGCCCAGGAAGAGTTTTCCGCGGAAGCGTTGGAAGCCAGTGGTGTCAGTTTCCTGGTCAAGCCGGCGACTGGCGACGCGTTGCTCAAGGCATTGAAAAAGGCCGAGCGCCCTAACCGGGTCCAACTCGCTGCCCTGACTCAACCTGCCGCCCAGAGTGGCAACGGGCCGCGCAGCCATATCAGTGCGCGTACGCGCAAAGGTATCGAGCTGATCCCCCTGAGCCAGGTGGTGTACTTCATTGCCGATCACAAGTACGTGACGCTGCGCCATGAAGCCGGTGAAGTCCTGCTCGATGAGCCGCTCAAGGCTCTTGAAGATGAGTTTGGCGACCGCTTTGTGCGAATCCACCGCAATGCGTTGGTGGCCCGCGAACGAATCGAGCGCCTGCAACGTACGCCCCTGGGGCACTTCCAGCTGTTCCTGAAAGGGCTCAATGGCGATGCCTTGATCGTCAGCCGACGCCATGTCGCCGGCGTGCGCAAGATGATGCAGCAGCTTTAGCCCAAGGGCTGTAGCGTGGACTGCAGTGCTTATCCCGGTGTGATGCGGCCAGGGAGGCCCCGCACTTGCTGATTCAAATCAAAGCGTATTTGCCTGAGCTGTTATTATCTGCCGTATCTATTCAGTACGGATTGATCCATGTCCTCTCGCGAAATCCGCATCGCCACTCGTAAAAGCGCCCTGGCCTTGTGGCAGGCCGAATACGTCAAAGCTCGCCTTGAAGAGGCTCATCCAGGTCTCAAGGTATCCTTGGTGCCCATGGTGAGTCGCGGCGACAAGCTGCTGGACTCGCCGCTGTCGAAGATTGGCGGCAAGGGCCTGTTCGTCAAGGAGCTGGAGACCGCGCTGCTGGAAAATGAAGCCGACATCGCCGTGCATTCGATGAAAGATGTGCCCATGGACTTCCCCGAAGGCCTGGGCCTTTTTTGCATCTGCGAGCGCGAAGACCCGCGCGATGCGTTCGTTTCCAATACCTATGCATCTCTGGATGAGCTGCCTTTGGGCAGCATCGTCGGCACTTCGAGCCTGCGTCGCCAGGCGCAGTTGTTGACCCGTCGTCCAGACCTGCAGATCCGCTTTCTGCGCGGCAACGTCAACACGCGCCTGGCCAAGCTGGATGCCGGCGAATATGACGCGATTATCCTCGCTGCGGCCGGGCTTATCCGCCTTGGCTTCGAAGACCGTATTACGTCAACGATCAGCGTTGAAGACAGCTTGCCCGCTGGCGGCCAGGGTGCGGTAGGTATTGAATGCCGCACGGCAGACAGCGAAATCCACGCGTTGCTCAAACCCCTCGATCACCACGACACCGAAGTGCGCGTCACGGCCGAGCGCGCCCTGAACAAGCACCTCAACGGTGGCTGTCAGGTGCCGATCGCCTGCTACGCCGTGCTCGAAGGTGACACTCTGTGGCTGCGTGGCCTGGTTGGGGATCCGGCCGGTGGCACCCTGCTCACCGCCGAGATGCGCGGGCCACGGCGTGATGCGAGCGCCCTGGGTATCCAGGTGGCTGAAGAGCTGCTGGAAAAAGGCGCTGGCGCCATTCTGCAAAAAGTCTATGGCGAGGCCGGTCCGCAGTGACCGGCTGGCGTGTGCTGCTGACGCGGCCTGCCGAGGAGTCGAAGGCCCTGGCGGCGTCGTTGTCCGAAGCCGGCATTTTCAGCAGCAGCCTGCCCTTGCTGGAGATCGAGGCGTTGCCGGTCACGCCCGCACAACAGGCGGTTTTCCGCGACCTGGGCCGTTATTGCGCAGTGATCGTGGTGAGCAAACCGGCTGCGCGCCTGGGTTTGCAACAGCTGGAGCGACACTGGCCGCAATTGCCGTGGTTCAGCGTTGGCGCGGCGACCGCCCAGGTGCTGGCTGACCAGGGCCTTGACGTTCACTATCCGCCCACCGGTGATGACAGCGAAGCCTTGCTCGCCTTACCCGCCTTGCGCGAGGCTATTGCACGCCCTGGGGCGCGGGTGTTGATCCTGCGGGGAGAAGGCGGCCGAGAACTGCTGGCTGAGCGTTTGCGCGAGCAAGGTGCTAGTGTCGACTATCTGGAGTTGTATCGCCGCTTCCTGCCGGCCTACGACGCCGGGGTACTGATGCAGCGCATCCAGTTGGAACGCTTGAACGGCCTGGTGGTCAGCAGTGGGCAGGGTTTCTTGCATCTGCAAGCCCTGGCCGGACCCGATTGGCCACAGGTGGCCCGACTGCCGTTGTTCGTACCCAGCCCGCGAGTCTATGAGATGGCGCGGGACGCTGGGGCAGAAAATGTTGTGGATTGTCGCGGCGCGAGTGCTGCGGCTTTGTTAGTGGCGTTAGGCGGCTTTGTCTTATAAAAACATCCCGCCCCCACTCTCTGATACGCAAAGGACGGATACGTGAGCGATACAGCCTTGCCTAAAGATGAAACTCAGCCCGCGCTTGATGCGCCGGTCGAGACACCGGTCGCCGCGCCACGCCGTGGCAATGGCCTGGCAATCGTTGCCCTGCTGCTGGGCGCCGCGGGTGTTGCCGCTGGCGGTTGGGGGATCTGGCAGGTCCGTGCCCTGCAAGCCAGCAGCCAGCATCAATTGGGCCAGGTGCAGACCCTTGATGACCAGTCCCAGTCTCTCAAGCAAGGCCAGCAACAGTTGGCGGCACGCCTGGCACAGTTGCCGGGCGCTGATGAGCTGGAGGAGCGTCGCCGCCTGGTGGCCCAGTTGCAAGGTGATCAGCAGCGTCTGAACCAACGCCTGGAAACCGTGCTGGGGGCCAGCCGCAAGGACTGGCGCCTGGCTGAAGCCGAGCATCTGATCCGTCTGGCGAGTTTGCGACTGTCGGCCTTGCAGGATATCAACAGTGCTCAGTCGCTGGTCCAGGGCGCCGATGAGATCCTGCGCGAGCAGAATGATCCGGGTTCCTACGCTGCCCGCGAGCAACTGGCCAAGAGCCTGGCCGCGCTGCGCAGCACCGAGCAGCCGGACCGTACCGGGTTGTATCTGCAATTGGCGGCGTTGCGCGATCAGGTCGTGCAGTTGGCGGCGATTGCGCCGGAATACCAGCTTACGGAGCCGGCTTCCCAAGGGCGTCCAACCACGGACACTGACAACCGTTGGAGCCAATGGTGGGAACAGATTTCCCGTTACTTCCGCATCGATTTCAACCCCGATGACAACATTCGCCCGCTGCTGGCCGGCCAGGGCTTGAACCAGGTGCGTCTGGCCCTGAGCCTGGCCCTGGAGCAAGCTCAATGGGCCGCGCTCAATGGCGAGTCGGCGGTGTACAGCCGTTCGCTGGGTGAAGCGCGTAGCGTGTTGCAGGACAACTTCAACCAGGACAACCCCCAGAGCAAGGCGATGCTGGCACGGATCGCCGAGCTTGAGCCCAAGGCCGTCTCGGTGGTGACACCGGACCTGGCGGCGAGCCTGGCGGCCGTGCAGGCGTATCTCGAGCGTCGTCATCTGTCTGCTGACGAAGCCAAGGCTTCGGCTGGCACGCCGGCGACCCAGGAGTAGAGCCGATGAAGCGTTTCTATGTGATCCTGGTGCTGGCGATTGCGATCGCCCTGGCACTGGCCGTGGGCATCTCGAAACATACTGGCTACGTGCTGATTACCTATCCCCATGTGCTGCATTACGAATCGAGCCTGTGGGCCACCCTGGTGGCGGTGTTTGTCATCGTCCTGGCGATCTACCTGCTCCGCGTGTTGCTGAGCCTGGTGACCACCTCCGGGGGCGTGGTCAACCCATGGTCGCGCCGTAACCGCAGCCGTCGCGTACAAATTGCGATCGAACAGGGCCAGATGGACCTCGCCGAAGGGCGCTGGGCCAGTGCCGAGCGCCACCTGCACCGGGCTGCCGAAGCCGAGCGTCAACCGTTGCTGTATTACCTTGGCGCGGCCCGTGCGGCCAATGAGCAGGGGCGCTACGAAGAGTCGGACAGCTTGCTCGAGCGCGCCCTGGAGCGTCAGCCTCAAGCCGAGCTGGCGGTTGCCTTGAGCCATGCGCAATTGCAGACGGACCGCGGCGATACCGAGGGCGCCCTGGTGACCCTGCAGGCGATGCATGAGCGCCATCCCCATAACGCCCAGGTACTGCGTCAATTGCAGCGCCTGCATCAGCAGCGGGGCGACTGGTCGTCGGTCATTCGACTATTGCCCGAGTTGCGCAAAGACAAAGTCTTGCCCCCTGGTGAACTGGCCGAGCTGGAGCGTCGCGCCTGGGGTGAAAACCTGAGCCTGGCGGCCCAGCGGGAAGAGCAGGGCGAAGCCGGTTTGCAGTCCCTTGAACGGGCCTGGCAGCAACTGACCTCTGCCCAGCGTCAGGAGCCGCAGCTGGTGTTGGCCTACGCTGAGCAACTGCGTCAGTTAGGCGCGGATGCCAAGGCCGAGGAAGTGCTGCGGGGTGCGATCAAGCGCAGCTACGACAGCCATCTGATTCGGTTATACGGCCTGCTGCGAGGCAGTGACCCGGCGCGGCAACTGAAGTTTGCCGAAGGCTGGCTCAAGGACCACTCCGGTGACGCCAGCCTGCTGTTGACCCTGGGTCGCCTGTGCTTGCAGAACAGCCTGTGGGGCAAGGCACGGGACTACCTGGAAGGCAGCCTGCAGGTGCAGCGCAATCCCGAAGCCTGCGCCGAGTTGGCGCGACTGCTGGCCCAATTAGGCGACACTGAGCGCAGCAACCAGCTGTTCCAGGAAGGCCTGGGTCTGCTGGACAGTCGTCTGCTGGCCTCTCCATTGCCGGTACCGGCGCGGGTTTGAGGTAGGAAAAAGAGTGAGCGTTGGCTCGGAATTGTCTGGTAGCCAACGCTTCAATTTTGCCAATGGCCTCGGTTTAATGGGGCTCGTAATGTGTTCCTACGTATTCCTAGGTGATGCCCTTCGTGTTCTGACGGGATGTCCCTACGTTTTCGCGGAATCGTCTGCTCTAGCGTGTATTGAAAGGGCTCGGGCCTTTCCTCTACCGTAACGGCCTATCTCTTGCGTTACGGATCGACAATGTCTTTGGCCCCCTCACGCTCCCTGTTTTTGCTGGCGTTCATGGCAGGTGCGCTGACGTTGAGCGCATCGTTCTATCTGGAATATGGCGCGCTGCTTCGGCCCTGCTTCCTGTGCCAGGTGCAGCGGCTATTTTTAGCGGTCTTTACGCTGATCAACCTGAGTGCTGCCATTCATAACCCCAAGCGCTCTGGCGTCTTCCTTTACGGGTTGGCAAGCATGAGCTGTGCCGTGCTCGGCGCGACTGCCGCCGTACGCCAGGTGCTGCTGCAGAACAGCGTGCCGGATCAAGCCCCCGATTGTTGGCCCAGCGCACAGGACATGATTGAAAACCTGTCGCTTGAGGATGCGGTGCGCTCGGTGTTCAAAGGCACCGTCGATTGCATGGAGATAAACTGGACGCTGTTCGACCTAAGCCTTCCGGAGTGGAGCCTGTTGTTCTTCGTGGCGATGCTGATCCTGGGAGGCGTGCAGTTTTCGCGGCTGTTGTTCAGTCAGCGTTTAAGCTTGGCAAGGCACTGAAAACAGCTCAAAAGCTGTAGGACGGGATTAAACACTTGTATGAACTTTCTCTCCTGCGTACCTTGAAGCCATAGTCATGCGGGCATAATCTGGCCCGCAGGCGTTATGAAACTGTTAGCCAGATGCTGCCTTGTCCGGCCGCCGCTTTATCCTTGAAGTGTTGCGCGGGCACAGCGCGGCAGCGCCCCCAATAGGGAAGAGAGATCATCATGCTGGAAAGTTGTCAGAATGCTCAGGAACGCTGGGGTGGGGTGCACAAGCTGATCGACAGCTGGTTGAAAGCACGTCACGAACTGGTTCGGGCCTTTGATGCTCTTGGCGCCAAGCCCGAGTCTCTGGCTGAGAATCGCAAGCCGTTGCAGGAATTCTGTGGCGTGTTGGTGGACTACGCGTCGGCTGGCCATTTCGGTGTCTATGAGCAGCTGACCAAAGAGGCGGAAGCCTTCGATGACCAGCGTGGGCTGGAACTGGCCGAGACTCTTTACCCGCGCATTGATGTCATCACTGAGAAATTGCTGGCGTTCACCGATCTGTGTGATGCCGGCCAATGTGTTGCCGAGAAATTCAAGGAGTTGGGTGGCCTGCTCCATGAACGTTTCGAACTGGAAGATTGCCTGATCGAAGTACTCCACAACGCCCATAAGGAAGAGACGGCCACCCAGGCCTGACCTTTGCTGGCGAGATAAAAAAACGGTGCGCATGGCGCACCGTTTTTTATTGGGTCAGTGGCGAGTACCGAGCAACTCGATCTCGAATACCAACGGTGTGTAAGGCGGGATCAATTCGCCGGCCCCGTCGGCGCCATACGCTTGTGCCGAGGGGATCACCAGTCGCCATTTCGCGCCGACAGGCATCTGTTGCAACGCACTGCGCCAGCCGTCGATCACACTGTCCAGGCGGAACCGTTGAGGCTGGGTGCTCTGATCGAACACAGTACCATCGGGTAAACGCCCCACGTATTTCACTTGCACCTCATCGCTGGCCAATGGTTTGTTGCCATTGCCGGGCGTCAGCTCTGTGAGCAGGATGCCATCCGCCAATTCGCGCACACCGGTTGCCGATTTTTCCTTGGTTAAAAATTGCTGTTCCGCCGCCAGCGCTTTTTCACTTTTTGGAACCTGTGTGTCGGCTTCACTCTGTTCTTCGTGCTGGGCCAGAATCTGTTCGATGCGTGCGTTATCCAGTGCCAGTGGCTTGCCTTGATACGCTTGCTTGAGGCCCTCGACCAGCGCCTGGATCTGCAGGTCGGGGACCTCCTGGCGCAGCCGTTCGCCGAGGCTGGCGCCCAGGCTGTACGCGAGGTCGTGCTGGTCCTGGGGTGAGGTTTTGGGCGGCGACTGCTCGCTTGCATTGGCCCCGCCAAGCACCAAGCCAAGCACAAGAAAAAGGTAACGTGACATACGCATGTCTCCCGCCGAAAGTGCGACGGATTATGCCAGTGTGATGAGGTAAAAAGTGGCGTGGTCTTTCGTTATATCGATAAGAATTTTCGCACGGTGCAACGCAAGGCAAAGGATACTGTCAACATGCCCTAGCGGCGGTAAGAGCAGAGGGCTAGTATGAGCCGCACCCACGTCAGCCAGGAGGTAAACCATGTCGGCCAAACAGAAGCCTGTAAATACCCCGTTGCATTTACTCCAACAACTTTCGGGCAGCCTGCTCGAACATCTGGAAAGCGCATGTTCCCAAGCGTTGGCCGATGCAGAAAAACTGCTCGCCAAACTGGAAAAACAACGCGGTAAAGCGCAAGAGAAGCTGCACAAATCCCGCACCAAACTGCAAGACGCCGCCACTGCCGGCAAGGCCAAGGCACAAGCCAAAGCCAAAGACGCTGTCAAAGAACTTGAGGACCTGCTGGACGCCCTCAAGGATCGCCAAGCCGAAACCCGCACCTACATTTCCCAACTCAAAAAAGATGCTCAAGAAAGCCTGAAATTGGCCCAGGGCGTTGGTCGTGTGAAGGAAGCTGTATCTAAAGTGCTCGGCGCTCGTACCCCTGCAAAAGCTGTAGCGACCAGCGCGGCGAAAAAACCGGCGAGCAAAGCTGTTGCAGCGAAGGCGCCGACTAAAGGGGCTGCCAAGCCAGTGGCTAAAACCGCTGCTGCAAAACCAGCCGCCAAGCCAGCTGCTAAAACTGCTGCTGCAAAACCAGCCGTCAAGCCAGCTGCTAAAACTGCTGCTGCAAAACCAGCCGCCAAGCCAGCTGCTAAAACTGCTGCTGCAAAACCAGCCGCCAAGCCAGCTGCTAAAACTGCTGCTGCAAAACCAGCCGCTAAGCCAGCTGTTAAAGCCACTGCTGCAAAACCAGCCGCCAAGCCAGCTGCTAAAACTGCTGCTGCAAAACCAGCCGCTAAGCCAGCTGTTAAAGCCACTGCTGCAAAACCAGCCGCCAAGCCAGTTGCTAAAACTGCTGCTGCAAAACCAGCCGCTAAGCCAGCTGCTAAAGCCACTGCTGCAAAACCAGCCGCCAAGCCAGTCGCTAAAGCCGCTGCTGCAAAACCAGCTGCCAAGCCAGTCGCTAAAGCCGCTGCTGCGAAACCAGCCGCCAAGCCGGCCGTTAAAGCCGCTGCCGCGAAACCAGCCGCCAAGCCAGTGGTTAAAGCCGCTGCTGCGAAACCCGCTGCTGCCAAGCCTGCACCGGCCAAGCCAACGGCTCCAGCAGCGCCTGCTGCTAGCCCGGCAGCGACCACCGCTCCAACCGCATCGGCCAGCAGCACCCCTGCACCGGTAGCGCCAAGCACCACCCCAACCAGCGCTTCCTAAGTGCCGGTGACTTCGACGCGCAGCTGCTGCAGCGCGTCGGGGTCAAGGTTGGCGGCATCCTCAGTCGCCAGTCTTTCCAACCATTGCGGTTGACCCACGCCATCACCCGACTGCCATCCCAGAACCAACGCCTCCAGGCGTGCCAGCAACTGTCGCTCGGCATCCAGCTCCAGGGCCTTGACCCGTTCCCGCAATGCCGCCAATGATTCATCCTGCTGTGCCAGCTCTCGCCATTGCACCCGCACCCGACGCAAGGGTTCGATGACCTGCATCTGCCAAGGCCGGGCAATTTGTTGCAGTGCCTGCACGCGCTCGGGTACACACCCTACACCTCGTTGTTCCAGCCAGGCCCCGCAGAGCAACAGGCACACATCCGCTCCTTGTTCCTGGAGGCGCAGGCACGCGGCCTCCACGCCCGGACGGGTGTAAGTCGAGAGGGCAAAGCTCCACAGGTCAGCACACATATTCACACCCAAGCCAGCGGCCTGCGAAGCTGGTAGACTCCGCCGCCATTATGATCCGACTTCAAAGCCTAACATTACAGCGTGGCCCGCAACGTCTTCTCGAAGACGCCGAGCTGACCCTGCACGCCGGTCACAAAGCCGGCCTGATCGGTGCCAACGGCGCCGGCAAATCCACGTTGTTCGCCCTGTTGCTGGGTGAGCTGACCCCGGATTCCGGGGACTGCCTGCTGCCGGCCGACTGGCGCATCGCCCATATGCGCCAGGAGATCGACACCCTGGACCGCATTGCGATCGACTACGTGCTCGATGGCGACCTGCGCCTGCGCCAGGTTCAGCACGACCTGGCCGAGGCCGAGAAAGCCCAGGACGGTGCCGCCCAGGCGCGCCTGCACTCGGAACTCGACAGTGCCGACGGTTACACCGCCGACGCCCGTGCGCGCAAGATGCTGGCCGGCCTTGGCTTTACCAACGAGCAGATGGACCGCCCGGTCGCTGACTTTTCCGGCGGCTGGCGCATGCGCCTGAACCTGGCCCAGGCGCTGATGTGCCCTTCGGACCTGTTGCTGCTCGATGAGCCGACCAACCACTTGGACCTCGATGCAATCCTGTGGCTGGAGGACTTCCTCAAGAACTACCAAGGCACCTTGCTGCTGATTTCCCACGACCGGGATTTCCTCGACGCCGTGGTCGACAACATCGCCCACGTCGAACAGAAGAAAATCACCCTTTACCGGGGTGGCTACACCGCGTTCGAACGCGCCCGTGCCGAGCGCCTGGCCCAGCAGCAACAAGCCTACGAGAAGCAGCAGGCGCAGCGTGCGCACATGGAAAGCTACATCGCTCGGTTCAAGGCCCAGGCCACCAAGGCCCGCCAGGCCCAGAGCCGGATCAAGGCACTGGAGCGCATGGAAGAGCTGTCGGCGGCCCACGTCGATTCGCCCTTTGATTTTGTGTTCCGCGAATCGGTGAAAATCTCCAGCCCACTGCTCGACCTCTCGGATGCGCGCCTGGGCTATGGCGACAAAACCATCCTCGAGAAGGTCAAGCTGCAGCTCACGCCGGGCGCACGCATCGGTTTGCTCGGGCCTAACGGCGCGGGCAAGTCGACGCTGATCAAGAACCTCTCGGGTGAGCTGCAGCCCCTGGCCGGCCGCCTGACCCGTGGCGAGAACCTGGTAGTGGGCTACTTCGCCCAGCATCAGTTGGACTCCCTCGATGCCAAGGCCAGCCCGTTGCTGCACCTGCAGCGCCTGGCACCGACCGAGCGCGAGCAGACCTTGCGCGATTTCCTCGGCGGGTTCGACTTCCGTGGCGCACGGATCGATGAGCCCGTGTTGAACTTCTCCGGTGGCGAAAAGGCTCGCCTGGCCCTGGCGTTGATCGCTTGGGACCGACCGAACCTGTTGTTGCTCGACGAACCCACCAACCACCTGGATCTGGAGATGCGCCTGGCGTTGACCATGGCCCTGCAGGAATTCAGCGGTGCGGTACTGGTGGTGTCTCACGATCGCCACTTGCTCAAGAGCACCACGGACAACTTCCTGCTGGTGGCCGATGGCAAAGTCGAAGAGTTCGATGGCGACCTGGACGACTATGCGCGCTGGCTGACGGATTACCGCCTGCGCAACGCACCGGTCAGCAACACCCCGGTCAACCCGGACAAGACCGACAAGAAAGCCCAGCGCCAGGCCGCTGCCGCGCTGCGCCAGCAGTTGGCGCCGCACAAGCGCGAGGCCGACAAGCTGGAAGCCGAGCTGGGCAAGGTCCATGAACGCCTGGCCAAAATCGAAGCCAGCCTGGGCGACAGTGCCGTGTATGAAGCGGCCCGCAAGGACGAACTGCGCGACCTGCTGGCCGAGCAGGCCAAGCTCAAGGTCCGTGAAGGGCAACTGGAGGAAAGCTGGATGGAAGCCCTCGAGCTGCTCGAAAGCCTGCAAGCGGAGCTGGAGGCGCTGTCCTGATGGATGCGTTGCAGCTGCCGTTCCCGGCGCAATGGGTCGAGCCGGTGTGGATCGGTGTGCAAATCCTGCTGATCCTGCTGGCCGGCTACCTTGCCCAGCGCTTTGTCGCAAAAGGCCTGACCCGCCTGGGTGAGCGTTACCCGTTCCCGCCACAATTGCTGATGCCGCTGCGCGGCGGCTTGCGCTGGCTGATCATGGGCAGCGCGCTGATCTTTGTGTTGGAGCGCCTGGGCGTTTCCGCCACGGTGTTGTGGACGGCACTGTCGGGGTTTGTGGCGGTGGCGGCGGTGGCGTTCTTTGCCATGTGGTCGGTGTTGTCCAACCTGCTGTGCGCGATCCTGATCTTCACGGTCGGGCCGTTTCGTCTCGGTGATATCGTCGAGCTGGTAGACACCGTCGACAAGCCCGGCGTGAAAGGCCGGGTGGTGGCGATCAACCTGCTCTACACCACGCTGATCGAGGTCGAGGAAGCAGGGACCGGCAGCGCAGTGGTGCAGGTGCCCAACAGCTTGTTCTTCCAGCGTTCGGTACGACGTTGGCGCGATACAAGCGTCTCACCTCTGTAGGAGCGAGCTTGCTCGCGAAGAACGTGAACGATACCGCGGGGAGCCTGACGCCCAGCGGCGCCTCTTGGTTTTTCGCGAGCAAGCTCGCTCCTGCAAGAAATCTATAGCCATTCCTTGGTCGTCGGAGTTAGCTTAAGGCACAACAATCGCTGACTCTTTCCCGAGGTGTGTAATGGCACTCGACACATGGCTGGCCTTTTTCCTGGCCAGTTGGATCATCTCCCTTTCCCCTGGCGCTGGCGCCATCGCCTCAATGTCCAGCGGCCTGCAATACGGTTTCCTGCGCGGTTACTGGAATGCCATCGGCCTGCAACTGGGCCTGGCGATGCAGATTGCGGTCGTTGCTTGCGGCCTGGGTGCCATTCTGGCGACATCTTCCACCGCCTTCTATGCGATCAAATGGTTTGGCGTGGCGTACCTGGTGTACCTGGCCGTCAAGCAATGGCGTGCGCTGCCCATGGACATGACCGATGACGCGGCGGTGCGCCCGATCGGCAAGCCGATGGCGATGATGTTCCGGGGTTTTCTGGTTAACGCCAGCAACCCCAAGGCGCTGGTGTTCATGCTCGCGGTGCTGCCGCAATTCGTGAACCCGCAGGCGCCGCTGTTGATCCAGTACCTGATCCTGGGTGCGACGATGATCAGCGTCGATATGATCGTGATGGCGGGGTATACGGGGTTGGCGTCGAAGGTGTTGCGGTTGTTGCGCACGCCTAAGCAGCAGAAGCGTATGAACCGCACGTTTGCCGGGTTGTTCGTAGGGGCTGCCGGCTTCCTCGCCAGCCTTCACCGCGCCACGGCATAACTGACGAAACCGAATCAAAACTGTGGGAGGGGGCAAGTCGAATCGTCGCACCGCCCCTCCCACATTAGTTTTGCGGTGTGTGTGAATAGGGCGTCAGCGCAGGATCTTCGGCGCTTCATCCCTTGGCAGGTTGTTGCGCAACACCGGCTGACCGGGGTCTTGATACCCTCCGCCCAGTTGCTCCGCCAACTGTCGCGCCACATCTTCACCCAGCGCTTTCGACACCTCCTTCACCACACGCGGCCGGTTCAGGCTTACGCGCACATCACGGCTGTTCACCAGCTTGGTGTCCTGGCCCTCACCCATGGCGGTGAACGCCGAGGTGATTTCGAAAGTGCGGGTGTTGATCAGGCTGAAATCCGCCACCAGTGTCAGGCCCAGCACCGCCGAGTAACTGTTGGTGTGGTCCAGGGCGTTGATGTCCTGGGTGAAGTCGATGTCTGACAGCGTGCCGAACAGCACGTAGTCCGCACCCTTGAAGTTGCCGGCCTTGATGCGTTTGATCACATCGTAGACGTCTGCCTTGGCGTCGGCCGTGTAAGGCGTGCCCTGCACCAGCTGGAACTGGCGCGACTTGAGGATCTCGCCCTTGATGTCACCGCTGAATTTACGCAGCTCGGTCTGTTCGATGTAGCGGGTGCGGCTTTCGTACTCGCTGTAGTTCGACGCGCCACTGGCGTGGTAAGCGCCGGCCTGGAAGTTGTTGCTGGCCGAGACCTGGTGAATGTACTCCTCGACCTGCGCCTCATAGGCCAGGTCGGTCACCGCGATCTTCGGCGCGGCCGAGGCGCCAAAGGCGCACAGCAGGCCGATCATGCCGATCCATGCACGCATTGCTTAGCGCTCCGTGGTCTTGCGGATTTCTTTTTCGTCCATCCATTCGGCCAGGCCGCTCTCGACGTCGATCAGTTGCAGGCTGAACTTGTAGAACACGTCCTTGTAGTCCGAGCTGCGCTTGACGATGGAGCTGATCGAGCCTTCCAGGCGGTACTTGGCGGCGACCATATTGCCGGTCTTGCTCACGGTGGATTTCTTGTACAGGCCGCTCTGGTTCTGCAGCTTGAGTTGGTCGACCTGGCTTTGCATATCGGTGTTGTCGCTGGCGAACCGCGCGGTGCCGGTCTTCATCAGCTGGGTCTTGATCGACGTAGTGATCTCGCGGGTATCGATGTACTCGCTGGTCTTGTTCTTCACGTCATACACCTGCACTACCGGGCGCCCCTGGAGGATGCCGGACTGGGCCAGGGAGCGGGTCATGCTCTCGGCGATCATCTGCAGGTCGGTGGAACCGAATTCGTTGGTCACCAGTTCCACAGCCTTGGTATCGCCGTAGCTGATATTTTTGCCGCCCAATACCGGTGAAGTATTGGCGCAGCCGCTGGCCAGGACGGCGACCACGGCGAGCATCGAGAAGCGTGCAAACATGGGGATATCTCTCTGTAAGCGGAGGGAGGAGGGCTTCAAGGCGTCTTCACTTCAAGACGGAAGTCCGCCGCCTGGGGCAAATTGGCGATGGCCGGCAGGAACGTGGCCTGGTTGGCGTACAGATTCAGCACCTTCCAGGTCTCTTCATCGCCTACCGGGAAACCGTCGGCGCCCAGCCAGGCGAAGCGGTAATACATCATCTGGTTGCTGCTGGTGATGTTGCTCAACTGCACCTTGGCCGTTAGAAAACCGTTCTCGCGGGCGACGCGGATGGCACCGACGGCGATGCCCTTGAACTTGCCCATCACCACGATCTTGCTGGCGGCACTGCCGGGTGCCGGGGGCGGCGGGGTCGCGCAGCCGGCGAGCAGGACCAGCGCCAAGGCGCCGAGGATGAAATGACGCATAGCGCGCTCCTTAGGGTTGTTTGAGGGTGGCGATAGCCTGGGGTTGAGTGCTCGGGACCACATGGGCCGCGAGGCCGCCGGCGAACACCTGGTTGCCGACTACGCGCAGGGTGATCACCTGGTAGCGCTGATCGGCCTTGATCGTCACCAGCGTGCCACCCAAGGCGTTGGGCAGGCTGACCTGGTGCTCGCCATGCTTGAGGCGCAGGCGCGTGACTTGGGTCATATCCGGCAAGGTGCGCCAGGTCCGGGTGTCGGCGCCTTCGGCCACGGCCGAAGCAATACCCAGCACCAGGCCCGCCATGGGGTTGGTCTTGTTCAGGTTGTTTTGCGCCACGCCACGGCTGATCGCGCGCACGGTGGTGCGCAGGATGATCCCCGGCATGTCGTCACGCAGTGCGCGACGGGACATCGCGGTGGTGCTGTTGAGCGCGGTGAGGTTCTGCTGCCGCCCGTCGACACCGATTTGGGCGAAGGCCGGGGTGGAGGTGTCTGCCTTGATCACCGGGAACGACAGTGGGGTGATCACCAGGTTGCCGTTGATCGGTATCGGCAAGGGCAGACGGATCGAATCGCGGGCCGGTGCCAGGCCGCTTTGGACCACGATCAGCACGTCGGTTTCATCGGCGCCGACCTTGGATTTATCCAGGTCCAGCAAGGCCTGTTCCAGCAGCGGGGTATTGGGGCGCAACTCGGCCGCCTTGCGATAACCCGGTGCGGCCAGGTCTTTTTCACCCAGGGCTTCGTAGACGAACCCGGCGAGATAATGGCTGAACGCACTCTGGTAGCTGTTCTTCAGGCCGACCACTTCGGGAGCGTCCAGGGCTTGCACCGGATAGCCGCGCAGGTCCTTGATCTGGGTGGTCACGCCCTGGCGCTCGGCTTCGTCTTCGCGCTTGAGATATTCCTTGTCGCGCAGGTCGGCGATCACGGCTTCGCGCTCGTGGGTCTTCTTGATCTCGGTGCGCGCGCCGTCGAAGTCATTCAGGGCCAGCAGGTTCAGGGCCATCTGGGTGGTCAGCATGACTTTTTCGTAGTCATAGCCTTCATAGCGACGCACTTTGTCGTTGACCAGGAGACTGCCGAATTGGGAAAGGTACTTTTCGCTGTCGAACTTGACCGACTCTTCCCATTTGTAGACTTGCAGGTCGGCGCTGCGCCAGGCGGTCTGGCTGCCAGTCAGGTCGCCCCTGGCCCGCAGCAATTCCCCTTTTTCAAAGAAATAGAGCAGGTCCTTGTCTTCGCCGATGTTGTTCTTTTCCAGCAGGGTCAGGGCGGCGTCGACATTGCCCGTGGCCAACTGCTGATTGGTGGCTTGCAGCTCGGAATCGTAGCTACGAAACATCGAGCAACCGGACAACACGGTGACCGCCGCGAGCGCTAGCGGGGTTAAGGCGCGAAATGCCATGGCAAGCTTCTTCCCTGAACGTAATCAGCCGAGGTGCTGGTCGGCTCGAATCACCAATCGCAGGATGCACGGCGCGTCCTACTAATTCCTCATAAAAACGAGGAGCAAAATTCCCTTTCGCGATAACAGGGCGCGGCATTATAGGCGTCATTAATGGCAAAACAATGGCTTTTTGCTGTGATCTAATCGACAAAAAGCCATCATGGCTTTTCAAAAGGCTCGGTTCTTCTTCTGCTCGGCGAATCACATACGCCTTGAGTCAAAGCGCATAAACCTCAACAATGTGTTACTTCGTATTTCCCCTTGAGATTCATTCATGACTGCCCCCTTCCGTGTTCTCGCCTGGCTGGTGTTGCCGGCGTTGATGTCGTGCAGCTTCAACCTGTTGGCCGCGAGTCCTGAAGGCGCGCAAAAAGCCCTGCATTTGCTGGATTACATTGGCGCGGACTACCCCCCGACAGTGGCGGCGGGCAAAGTCGTTGATGAGTCGGAATACCGTGAGCAGGTGGAGTTTCTTGGGGTTTTGCAGGGCCTGGTCGCGGACTTGCCGTCGAAACCCGAGCACGCCGAGCTGGTAAAGGGTGTGGATGAATTACAGGCGGCCGTGACGGCTCGTCAGGATGGCGCGACCGTGGCCCGCCAGGCCCGTCAGTTGGGCGCCAAGCTCGCGGTGGCGTATGAAGTCAGCCAGGCCCCGGCAATCACCCCTGACCCAACGCGAGGTGCACCGCTCTATGCACAGCACTGTTCGGTCTGCCACGGCACGGCGGGTACCGGTGATGGCCCGGCGAGCGTGGGCATGACGCCACCTCCGGCGAACCTGCGAAATGCTGTACGCCTGGACCGCCTGAGCCTGTATGCGATCTACAACACCCTTGGCCTGGGCGTCGAAGGCACGGACATGCCGTCCTTCGCCGACCAACTGGACGATCGCCAGCGTTGGGACCTGGCCACTTACATCGCAGGCTTTACAGCCGATCCGGCCGCAGCCAAAAGCGAACACCCCTTCAACCTTGCCGACCTCGCCCGTCAGACGCCCAATGAAGTGCTGGCCAGTGCCGGTCCGGCCACTGCCGCAACGTTCCGGGCCCAGCGTGCGCAACCGCCGCAGGTCAAGCGTGGCCCGGCGCAGTTGCTCGACTACACCGCCGCGACCTTGGACAAGAGCCTTGCCGCGTTCCGCAACGGTGATCGTGAACAGGCCTACGACCTGTCGGTCGCGGCGTACCTGGAAGGCTTCGAGCTGGTGGAAAGCTCCCTGGATAACGTCAACGCCACTGTACGCAAGGACACCGAAAAAGCCCTGATGGCCTATCGGCAGTCGTTGCAGGATGGCTTGCCGATCGAACAGGTGCAGCAGCGTCTGGACGTGGCCAAGGGCAAGCTCACCGAGTCTGCCGGTTTACTGGGCGGCGACGGTTTGAGTTGGTCGCTGAGCTTTATTTCCGGGCTGTTGATCCTGTTGCGCGAAGGGTTGGAAGCGATTCTGGTGCTGGCGGCGATCCTCGCCTTCCTGCGCAATACCGGCCAGCAATCGGCGGTGCGCAGCGTCAATATTGGCTGGGGCCTGGCGTTGTTGGCCGGCCTCGCGACCTGGGCGTTGGCGGCGTATGTGATTGACGTCAGCGGCGCACAGCGCGAATTGCTCGAAGGCTGCACGGCGCTGTTCGCCAGCGTCATGGTGCTGTGGCTTGGCGTGTGGATGCACGACCGGCGCCACGCGGCAGCCTGGCAGGACTACATCAAGAGCAGCCTGGTGGGCGGCGGTGGGCGGTTTGGCTTTGCGGTGCTGGCGTTCTTCTCGGTGTACCGCGAACTGTTCGAGGTGATCCTGTTCTACGAAACCCTGTGGCTGCAAGCCGGCCCGGCCGGGCACAACGCTGTGCTGGCGGGTGGTGCCACGGCGCTGGTGCTGCTGGTGGGCCTGGCGTGGGTGATCCTGCGCGGTTCGGCGAAGCTGCCATTGGCGCTGTTCTTCGGTATCAACGCCGCTTTGTTGTGCGCGCTGTCGGTGGTGTTCGCCGGGCATGGCGTGAAGGCGTTGCAGGAAGCGGGCATTTTCGGCACTCGGCCAGTGGCGTTCTTTGACTTCGATTGGCTGGGTATCCACGCCGATGCCTACTCGCTGAGTGCACAGGTGGTGGCGATCCTGGCAATTGTGGTGCTGTACAGCCGCAGCCGTGTGGCTGACAAGCGCCGATTGGCGGCCTGACCATGCGCGTGTGGATCGATGCCGATGCCTGCCCTCGGGCCGCCAAGGATCAGGTGGTGAAATTTGCCCTCAAGCGTCAGTTCGAGGTGGTGCTGGTGGCGGGGCAGAGCCAGATCAAGCCGAGCTTTGCCTGCGTGAAGCTGATCGTGGTACCCAGCGGTCCGGACGCGGCGGATGATTACCTGGTGGAGCACGCAGTGCCCGGCGAATTGGTGATCTGTAGCGATGTCCCCCTGGCTGACCGCCTGGTGAAGAAGGGGGTTACAGCCCTTGATCCACGGGGCAAGGAATTCAGCCCGCAAAACATGAGTGAACGGTTGGCGGTACGCAACCTGTTCACCGATCTGCGCGAGCAGGGCCAGATGGGCGGCGGCCCGCCGCCCCATGGGGAAAAGGACAAGCAGGCGTTTGCCAACGCACTCGACAGGATACTGACGCGGTTGATGCGCCAGACCTGATCCTGTGGAGATTGAGCGTTGTGGAGAAGGCGCTTGCTGGGGAGTGAGCTTGTTGTCGAGAGTGAGCTTGTTGTGGCAAGGGGGCTTGTTGTGGCGAGCGGGCTTGCCCCGCGTTGGGCTGCGCAGCAGCCCCAAAACACAGCCCCGGAGCAGCCTGGCACACTGCAGCGTTCTTATTGGGGCCGCTTCGCAGCCCAACGCGGGGCAAGCCCGCTCGCCACAACAAGCCCGCTCGCCACAGGTTACTGTTTGCTCGTTCAGCAAGCGTCCACCTCACAGAAGCTTATTCATCGCGACTAATCGTTTTCGTGCGTCAGCTCCAGCACTCGGTCCACCAGCTTGTTGATGCCTGACGCGACCTCGCTGATGTTCTTGCCGAGCATGTAGGCCGGGGTGCTCACCAGCTTGCGCGCCTTGTCCTCGACAATGTCTTCAACCCCGCATTCCTGGTGGGTGGCGCCCATCTTGTCCATGGCGGCCGCGGTGTCGGCATCGTTGCCGATGGTGCAGGTGACGCCCGGGCCATAGATCTTCGCCGCCAGGGCTGGCGAGATGCAGATCAAACCTATCGGCTTGCCCGCTTCGGCAAAGGCTTCGGCGAGTGCCAAGACCTGCGGGTTGATACTGCAACCGGCACCTTCGACGGCGAAGTTCGACAGGTTTTTCGCCGCGCCAAACCCGCCAGGCACGATCAACGCGTCGAAGTCTTCGGCGTTGGCGTCACGGATGTCCTTCACGTTGCCCCGGGCAATGCGCGCCGACTCCACCAGCACATTGCGCGATTCAGGCATTTCTTCGCCCGTCAGGTGATTGATCACATGCAGTTGCGCGATATCCGGGGCAAAACATTGGACCTGAGCACCGCGCTGGTCCAGGCGCAGCAAGGTGATCACGCTTTCGTGAATCTCTGCGCCGTCATACACGCCGCAGCCGGAAAGGATCACTGCAATCTTTTTGCTCATGGGCATTTCTCCTGGGGTCTTGGCGTTAAATGTCTACTAATTTGTCATCTGTTGCCAATGGGAACTCTCGCCGCAGCACCTAATCTTGATGTAACAAAAATAGACCGGACTAGCCCATGGACTTCGTGCCTTACGCGGTACCGTTTTTCATCGCCTTGATCGTGGTTGAGTTGCTGGCCGATCGTTGGCGCAGCCAGCGTAACTACCGGGTGGCGGATGCCATCAACAGCCTCAGCACCGGCGTGCTGTCTACCACCACGGGCTTGTTGACCAAGGGCGTGGGGCTGCTGACCTATGCGTTCGCCCTCAAGCACCTGGCACTTATCGAGTTGCCTGCCCAGAGTGCCTGGACCTGGGTGTTCGCTTTTGTGTTCTACGACTTCTGCTACTACTGGCTGCACCGCATGGGGCATGAACGCAATATCCTGTGGGCCGCCCATTCGGTGCATCACCAGAGCGAGGACTACAACCTCAGCACCGCCCTGCGCCAGACCAGCACCGGCTTTCTGCTGAGCTGGATCTTCTACCTGCCCCTGGCCGTGCTTGGCGTGCCGCTGGTGGTGTTTATCAGCGTGGCTTCGCTCAACCTGTTGTACCAATTCTGGGTTCACACCCGCCATGTGCCCAAGCTTGGCTGGTTCGAGTGGTTCTTCGTCACGCCATCCAATCATCGGGCCCACCATGCACAGAACGCTCTCTACATGGATCGCAACTACGGCGGGGTGTTCATTATTTGGGACCGGCTGTTCGGCACCTTCCAGGAAGAAGACGACAACGAGCCGGTGATTTTCGGCGTGACCACACCTTTGGCCAGTTGGAATCCGCTGTGGGCCAACCTGCAGTTCTATGCGCAGTTGTGGAGTGATGCGCGACGCACCGAACGCTGGTGGGACAAGCTGCGCATCTGGTTTATGCGTACCGGCTGGCGCCCGGCGGACGTGAAGGCCAAATACCCGTTGGCCAAGCCAGACCTGAGCCAGTTCCGTAAATTCGACGTGCCGCTGGACGCGCGCCAGCAGGTCTATATCGCCCTGCAATTTGCGGCGTATGTGGGGTTTGGCAGCTACTTGATGAATTTCGGCGAAGGTTTGCCCACGGCTGCGCTGATCCTGGGCTGGAGTGCAATGGCGCTGGGCCTGTTTACGTTGGGCGTGGCCCTGGAGAATCGCCCATGGGCGTTGAAGGCGGAGCTGGTGCGCCTGGCGCTGAACGTGCCCTTGGTGTGGCTGGCGCCGCTGCTGGGGCTATGGCCGGCCAGCCACCTGGGCTGGCTGGGGCTGCTCAGTTACAGCTTGCTCAGTGTGATCGGCCTCTACTGCTGCAGAGGCCGGCTTACTCGATTGGCGTCTTAGGCGCATCGACTTTAGCGGGCTCGGCCTGTTGCTGTTCGGCCAGTCGGGCCTTGGCGTCGGCGCACGCCTGGCGGGTGATGCGTGCGTTCTTGAAGCGGCGGCGCAGCCACAGGCCGAGGCCCAACAGCAATAATGCGCCCAGCACCCACAGCTCGTACTTCTTGACGCTGCCCAGCATGCCTTCCAGCACCGCGCCGAAGTGATAGGCCGCGGCCCCGAGCGCGGCGGCCCAGACGGCTGCGCCTATCCCATTGAGGATCAGGTAGCGGGCCGGCGGGTAGCCTGACAAGCCAATCGCCACCGGCATCACCGTACGCAAGCCGTAGACGAACCGGAAGCTCAGCACCCAGATGTCCGGGTGTTTGCGGATATGTTCCAGGGCCTTGTCGCCCATCAATTGCCAGCGCGGCTTGCGCGCCAACAGTTTGCGGCCGTGCTTGCGCCCCAGGAAGTACCACAACTGGTCGCCGGCGTAGCTGCCAAAAAAGGCAACGACGACCACCAGGTTGATATCCATGTATCCACGGAACGCCAGGAAGCCTGCGAGTACCAAGATGGTCTCACCTTCGAAGAACGTGCCTAGGAATAGGGCAAAGTAGCCGAAGTCATGCAGAAATTGTTGAAGCATGGTCTGGGTGCTGGCGAAATGAACGCGCAGCCTACGCCTTCGTGATCATTCATGAAAGTATCGAGATGTGTCACGAAGTGAACATTTCCTACATAAACGACGAATGCGACTACAGGTCGCATCGATAAGCACAACTGTCATTCCTTCGTCATAATGGCCGCTTATAACTGCAACGCTCGCCCGTAAACACGGGCTCAGGAGTCTGTCGTGAGCTTTACCCCTGCCAATCGCCTGTTCCCTGCCACCCGTCTGCGTCGTAATCGCCGTGATGATTTCTCTCGCCGCCTGGTTCGTGAAAACGTGCTGACGACGAACGATCTTATCCTGCCGGTGTTCGTGCTCGACGGTGAGAATCGTCGGGAAGCGGTGGCATCGATGCCAGGGGTCGAGCGCTTGACCATTGATCTGCTGCTCGAAGAAGCCGCGAACTGGGTGGCGCTGGGTATTCCGGCGTTGGCGCTGTTCCCGGTGACTCCGCCCGAGCTCAAGTCCCTCGACGCTGCCGAAGCCTGGAACCCGGACGGTA
Organism: Pseudomonas gorinensis; assembly: GCF_042015035.1. Classification (NCBI taxonomy): domain Bacteria; kingdom Pseudomonadati; phylum Pseudomonadota; class Gammaproteobacteria; order Pseudomonadales; family Pseudomonadaceae; genus Pseudomonas; species Pseudomonas gorinensis. Next base: position 7,031,757 of record NZ_CP167125.1, on the reverse strand, counting down.
TTGCCCAGCGCGCCACTCGCGCCTTGCGCAAACGGTTCCCGGAGCTGGGGGTGATCACCGACGTGGCCCTGGACCCGTTCACCACCCACGGGCAGGATGGCATCCTCGATGAAGACGGCTATGTTCAGAACGACATCACCGTTGACGCGCTGGTCAAGCAGGCCTTGTCCCACGCCGCCGCCGGTGCCCAGGTGGTCGCCCCGTCGGACATGATGGACGGTCGCATCCAGGCGATTCGCGAAGCCCTGGAACTGGCCGGCCACGTCAATGTACGGATCATGGCCTACTCGGCCAAATATGCCAGTGCCTACTATGGCCCGTTCCGCGATGCGGTGGGCTCTGCACTGAACCTGGGCAAGGCGAACAAGGCCTCGTACCAGATGGACCCGGCCAACAGCCATGAGGCCCTGCACGAAGTGGCGGCCGACCTGGCCGAAGGGGCCGACATGGTGATGGTCAAGCCCGGGATGCCCTACCTGGACATCCTTTACCGGGTCAAAGAGGAATTCAAGGTGCCGACCTTTGTCTATCAGGTCAGCGGTGAATACGCCATGCACATGGCCGCGATCCAGAATGGTTGGTTGAGCGAAGGGGTGATCCTCGAATCCCTGACTGCCTTTAAACGTGCGGGTGCTGATGGCATCCTGACCTACTTCGCTGCCCGCGCTGCCCAATTGCTTAGAGAGCAACAATAGCCCTCACAGGAACACTCGATGAATACCGAAGGACTCTCCGAAGTTGCCGTAAAAGACGCTCACCCGGTGGTTGAACAAATCGCCGAGACCCCGCCGGAGCTGGAGCCGGCCCCGCCCGTTGCGGTCGCCGAAGCGCCCGTGCCCGCGCCGGCACCGGTGGCGGTGGTGACCAACCTGGATGACAGCAGCCTGTACATCCACCGTGAGCTGTCACAACTGCAATTCAACATCCGCGTGCTGGAGCAGGCGCTGGATGAGTCCTACCCATTGTTGGAACGGCTGAAATTCCTGCTGATCTTCTCCAGCAACCTGGACGAGTTCTTCGAAATCCGCGTCGCCGGCCTCAAGAAGCAGATCACCTTCGCCCGTGAACAAGCCGGTGCCGACGGCCTGCAGCCACACCAGGCGCTGGCGCGCATCAGTGAGCTGGTGCACGGGCATGTCGATCGCCAGTACGCGATCCTCAACGACATCCTGCTGCCGGAACTGGAAAAACATCAGGTCCGCTTTATCCGTCGTCGTCACTGGACCACCAAGATCAAGACCTGGGTGCGCCGCTACTTCCGTGACGAAATCGCACCGATCATCACGCCCATCGGCCTCGACCCGACGCACCCGTTCCCGTTGCTGGTGAACAAGAGCCTGAACTTCATCGTTGAGCTTGAAGGTATCGACGCGTTCGGTCGCGATTCCGGCCTGGCGATCATCCCGGCACCGCGCCTGTTGCCACGGATCATCAAGGTACCGGAAGAGGTAGGGGGCGCTGGCGATAACTATGTGTTCCTGTCGTCGATGATCCACGCCCACGCCGATGACCTGTTCCAGGGCATGAAGGTCAAGGGCTGCTACCAGTTCCGCCTGACCCGCAACGCCGACCTGGCTCTGGATTCCGAAGACGTCGAAGACTTGGCCCGTGCCCTGCGCGGTGAGTTGTTCTCGCGGCGCTACGGCGATGCGGTGCGCCTGGAAGTGGCCGACACCTGTCCGAAGCACCTCTCGGACTACTTGCTCAAACAGTTCAACCTGGGCGAGAGCGAGCTGTACCAGGTCAACGGCCCGGTCAACCTGACGCGCCTGTTCAGCATCACTGGCCTGGACAGCCATCCAGAGCTGCAATACACGCCGTTCACGCCGCAGATCCCGAAACTGCTGCAAAACAGCGAGAACATCTTCAGCGTCGTGAGCAAGCAGGACATCCTGCTGCTGCACCCGTTCGAGTCCTTCACCCCGGTGGTCGACCTGCTGCGCCAGGCCGCCAAGGACCCGCATGTATTGGCCGTACGCCAGACCCTGTACCGCAGCGGCGCCAACTCGGAAATCGTCGATGCGCTGGTCGATGCGGCGCGTAACGGCAAGGAGGTCACGGCAGTGATCGAGCTGCGTGCGCGGTTCGACGAAGAGTCCAACCTGCAACTGGCCAGCCGCCTGCAAGCGGCCGGTGCGGTGGTGATCTACGGCGTGGTGGGCTTCAAGACCCACGCCAAGATGATGCTGATCCTGCGCCGCGAAGCCGGCGAGATCGTGCGTTACGCGCACCTGGGTACCGGTAACTACCATGCCGGCAACGCCAAACTCTACACCGACTACAGCTTGTTGACCTCCGATGACGCCCTGTGTGAGGACGTCGGCAAGTTGTTCAGCCAGTTGATCGGCATGGGCAAGACTTTGCGCATGAAGAAGCTGCTGCACGCGCCGTTCACCCTGAAGAAGGGCATGCTCGACATGATTGCCCGCGAGACCCAGTTCGCCCTCGAAGGCAAGCCGGCGCATATCATCGCCAAGTTCAACTCGCTGACCGATCCGAAGATCATCCGCGCGCTGTACAAGGCCAGCCAGTCCGGCGTGCGCATCGACCTGGTGGTGCGTGGCATGTGCTGCCTGCGCCCAGGCATTGCCGGCGTCTCGCACAATATCCATGTGCGCTCGATCATCGGCCGCTTCCTGGAGCACACGCGGGTGTTCTACTTCCTCAACGGCGGCGAAGAGCAGATGTTCCTCTCCAGCGCCGACTGGATGGAGCGCAACCTCGACAAGCGCGTGGAGACCTGCTTCCCGGTGGAAGGCAAGAAGTTGATCATGCGGGTCAAGAAAGAGTTGGAAAGCTATCTGACCGACAACACCCACAGCTGGAGCCTGCAGTCGGACGGGCGCTATGTGCGCAATACGCCAACCGGCAACCAGAACCCGCGCAGCGCGCAGGCGACATTGCTGGAGAGGTTGGGTAGCCCGATTCTGTCGGTGAACTGAGGCGGTATTCGGGCCTAGGGAATGCCCTCAAACAGTGAAGATAGAAGACGGGGGGCGAAAGCCCCCGCTTTTTTTTCGATGTTGTTGGCGAGCTGTCAGTCGCCCACCCTTACAGGCCGCAGGGTTATTTGCGTTGGGCCCAATGTCCAAAGGGGCACGCTCAGGTCGCTTCTCCAAACACTACCCCATTGACGGGAATTCAATTCTCCTCCCGTATTGAGTCCACCGCCGTGCCAACTCCCGGCTTCAGCAGATGGCGGCATTGTGATTTGACTGACGGCCCATAGACACAGGAGGCCGCTGACAACCATTCTGCATTTCATAAGTGCAACTCCTTCTTTCGGTGCATGCAGCGCCGCGATGGCTATTGATGTCCCGTAACTGCAGTCGGACGGGCGCTATGTGCGTAATACGCCAACTGGCAACCAGAACCCACGCAGCGCGCAGGCGACGTTGTTGGAGAGGTTGGGTAGCCCGATTCTGTCGGTGAACTGAGGCGGTACTCGGGCTTAGGGAATGCCCTCAAACAGCGAAGATGGAAGACGGGGGCGAAAGGCCCCGCGGTTTTTTCGATGTTGTTGGCTAGCTGTCAGTCGCCCTCGATGCTTTGGTTAAGGACTTAGCAATAGATTTTTGTGATGAAGTCGTCAGGGGTTACTCGCCCCCATCGGTATCCACCCTTACAGACGGCAGGGTTAGGTGCGGTGTGCTCAGTGACCGAAGTGCCAGGCCCTGGGTTCGAGTCTCCTGCTATGTTCGAGTCACTATTCCCTGGAGGGAATAGAGGGATATACCATCCTCCTCCTACATAGCCTCCTTTTGCATAGTATCTACCGAAGAACCAACGCCCGGCTTCAGCAGATGGCGGCATTGTGATTTGACTGACGGCCCATAGACACAGGAGGCCGCTGACAACCATTCTGCATTTCATAAGTGCAACTCCTTCTTTCAGTGCATGCAGCGCCGCGATGGCTATTGATGTCCCGCAAACCTGCTTTTCAGGGGAGCCGCGTCGTTACAGCAACAACGGTTTGTGTGCTGTCCATGACCACTCCGGCTATGTACGTTCCATTTTTGGAAATGACCGTCACCTGGTTGTTTTTGCCGCCGCCAATCGACGGCAGGCATACCGTTCCTGCCGTCGGTGTCCAGGTGCAACCCTGTGAGTATTGGTCGCTGGTAAGGATGTTCAACCCAACGACAGTACTGCTGGAAATCGCACCGGCTTCGCCCCATACGCTTCCACTCGGAAGAGGGATGATCGTGATGACCGGGATAGGGAGCACGGAGGGTACCCAGGTCATGTACTGGTATCGCCCATCTGCGGTGTTCTGGGACACTAGCACCAGGCCTTCCTCGTTGATATCGATGGCCATGTTTTTTGAGCCCGAGGACAAGTTCAGTACCAGGGGCATGGCATTCTTGCTGCTCCAGAAGGCACTTTTCGCCACGTTTACTGACGAGTTTGGATAAATGCATGTCCCCACAAACCTTGCAGTGTTAGTGGCGCTGCTGACCGTACAGTAACTAGCCCCAGTGGGCAGGGCCAAGTCAGTCAGGTTGTAGGATAGTCCGGTTTTTTCCGCGACTCGCGGGGTGGTATTACCTGCATTGTTCGGGCAATTGAGCGCGATTTGCGGGGTGCCGGTGGTGGGCCGGTTGATATCTGCGACGGTGCAATTGTCCCCCCAGCCGGACACGCGTTCAGGTGTCCCGCTGCCGGAGGCATAAAACACTACGGTTCCCCGGCTATCGGCATCGAAGCTTGAACCCGCCACGTCGCCTTGGTCATTGATCGCAACGCTTTCGGTAGCGACATCTTTGGGGCGTAGCAGGGGGATTAACAATGTAGCGGGTAGCGAATCCAGCTTGGTGGGCGCCGTTCCGGGAGACGCGGCGTCCCACACCACTGCAAAGTGGGAATTGCTGGCGTCCCTGCAATTGCCCGCCACTTTCCCATTGTTGGACACTACCCAAACGCTGCAGGGTTGCCCGCTCGCCAGAGGGGGCAGTGCCGTTTGGGGGCCGTGTGCGGAGCCGTCGGCCACCCATGGGATGTTGTTGGCGGTGGCGCTGGCCGGCTTGCAGTTGCCCACGGTCGTGCCACTATCGTTGATGTCGACCGGCGCGCATTGTGCACCTACGGTTGCGGAGAAAGGTGTCCATGTGGCTGCATGAGCAATGCTCAGGCCAGCAGTCCAGAGGCCTAGGCCTGTAAGCGTGATCGCTGATAATTTCATAGTGTGCCCTTCCCTGGAACGAGACGGTCTGTTGGCCCTTGGCGTTACTGCCTGTTACGCGAAGGGGTGAGCGTGAGTAAAAACTGATCGGCAGGCGTGCGCAACTGTCATATTTGACAGGTCTGTACGAGTGGTGACGGGGGGAAGAGCGAGGTGTCTTACGCGAGCCAATCTGGGAGGGGCGGTGTGCCCCTCCCAGATTTGGTTTGCGGTGTGTCTTGGATCGGCTCAGCGCAGGTTCAGGCTGAAACCCACCCGTGTCAGCCATTCCGCTTCCTGGGCGAAGTCCGCCTGGGTCAGCTGGTTTTCGTCCAGCCAGCCTTTCGGGAACACCACGTCCAGGCTGTCGCCGTTGGCGCGCAGGGTCACCTGGGGCATTTCCTGGGTGCCACGGATGTGGTGGAACAGGATTGCAAAACGCAGCAGCACACACAGGCGAATCAGCTTGATGCCTTCATCGCCGAACTCGGCGAATTTGTCCTTGGGGATATTGCGGCGATGGCCGCGCACCAGCAGCGCAAGCATCTGCTGGTCTTCCCGGGAGAAGCCGGCCAGGTCGGAGTGCTCGATCAAGTAGGCGCCGTGCTTATGGTAATGGTAGTGGGCAATGTCCAGGCCCACCTCATGCACCTTGGCCGCCCAGCCGAGCAGCTCGCGCCATACACCGTCTTCCAGATCCCAGTCCTCGGCCACCTGGTCGAAGGCATGCAGGGCCTTGCGCTCCACGCGTGCCGCTTGTTCAAGGTCGACGTGATAACGCTCCATCAACGAACTGAGGGTGCGCTCACGCACGTCCTCATGGTGATGACGGCCCAGCAGGTCGTACAGCACGCCTTCGCGCAGGGCGCCGTCACAGTGGTCCATGCGTTGCAGTTCGAGGGCGTCGAAGATCGCTTCGAGGATCGCCAGGCCGGCGGGGAAGATGGTGCGACGGTCCGGCTTGATGCCATCGAAGTCGATTTTCTCGGCATCCCCCAGCTTGAACAGCTTGCGCTTGAGCCAGGCCAGGCCCTCGGCATTGACCTCGCCGGTACCATGGCCACCGGCCTTCAAGGCCAGGCCGATGGCGCGAATGGTGCCTGAAGAGCCGATAGCCTCATCCCAGGTCAAGCGGTGCAGGGCGTGCTCGATGCTCATGATTTCCAGGCGTGCCGCCGTGTAGGCCTGGGCATAGCGCGCCGGGGTAATCTTGCCGTCCTTGAAATAACGCTGGGTATAACTGACGCAGCCCATCTGCAGGCTTTCGCGCAGCAACGGTTCGAAGCGCTGGCCGATGATGAATTCGGTACTGCCGCCGCCGATGTCGGCCACCAGGCGCTTGCCAGGGGTATCGGCCAGGGTGTGGGACACGCCGAGGTAGATCAGGCGGGCTTCCTCACGGCCGGAGATGACTTCTACAGGGTGCCCGAGGATCTCCTCGGCGCGGCGGATGAATTCGCCGCGGTTGCGTGCTTCGCGCAAAGCGTTGGTGCCGACGATGCGCACGGCGCCCTGGGGCATGCCGTTGATCAGTTGGGCAAAACGCTTGAGGCAGTCGAGGCCGCGTTGCATGGATTCTTCATTGAGCTGGCGCTCATCGTCGATCCCGGCTGCCAGTTGTACTTTCTCGCCGAGCCGCTCAAGGATGCGGATCTCGCCGTTCTGGGCCTTGGCCACGACCATGTGAAAACTGTTGGAGCCCAGGTCGATGGCGGCGATCAGGGACAGATTCTTGGCTTGGGCTTGCGGCATGGTTTGGGGGTCTCGGTCGATAACCTGACCATCGTGCCACGATCGACCGCTGGAGCCAACGCGTAGTGCCAGGGGATTTTTGCTGCGTGCTCGGTAGGGCAATTGAGTAAGGGATGTAAGAAATGTTCATAAATATTGTATTGCAAGGCGGATAGCCGCTGTAAGACATGTTCCGCTACCCGTGAATTTACTGATTTATTGGCTAAGTCCTACTTGATTTATCTTTGTACCTTATTGGTGGCGCTTTTATTCGTACGGCTCTGGTTGAAGGTTTCGCGTTACGCGGCTGATGGTTCTTACGGAAATTGATATTTTTTCCGGCTTTATCGCCGATGTGAAGCGTTGATACTTCCGACCGGCGATTGTGCCGTGGTGTTATTGATCTATCGGTCAGCGTTTCAGGAAGAAGATATTGGTAGGCGTCGTCGCCGGGCGCGCATGAGGAGCTTTTTGATCTTTATTGATACACCCTCTAATTCTTGATTAAGGTGCGCTTTAGATGAAGAAGAATATAGCAATATTCGCAGGTGTATTTTTGGCTGTTGCTGGCTTGACAGCTCAAGCGGCAGATCTACGCGTAAAAGGATCCATTGCTCCTCCCAGCTGCAGCTTTACTATTACTAACTCGGTTATTGATTATGGCAGTATTGATCCGAATACACTGAGTGCAACAAATTACACCAAGCTCGCAAAGAAAAGCACGCCGTATGCAATAAGGTGCGGATCTCACGCCAAGGCCAAAGTGGGCATCAAGGCAGTCGATAACCGTGCCAGTACCCGCATCCCTAACTTGATGGTGTCCCAGTTCGGTAGTAGCTACACGGATACTTACAACTACGGCCTGGGCGTTAATTCCAAAAATCAGAAGGTTGGCGGCTATGTTGTTCACCTGCGCAATTCGGTAGCGGATGGTAAAGCGGTCGGCGTTCTGACCTCCACCAATAATGGTGCAAGTTGGTCGGCGGGTGGCCAAGCCTTGGGGCTCGTTTCCAATGTTGCCTCGTGGTACTCGGGCACCGCTACCCCTATTCAACTCAATACCCTTTCCGGAAACCTGGAAGTCCAGGCCGTCATCAATAAAACGTCCGAGCTCGACTTGAGTAGCCGGGTAAGCCTGGATGGTCAGGCCACACTGGAGCTGCGCTACCTCTAAGACGTGTGCCCACCTGCTACAGGTTCCTGTCTCGTGAACGTTCCCTTTAACAGTATTGGATTTCATTACCTGTCAGAGAGGCGTGATTGGGGCAGGACTGCAAAACCTGCAACAGACAGTCTTATGAGCGGTAAATTGTATGAAAAAAATAGTTGCAGTGATGACGGGCATATTTCTGGTTGTCGCAGGTTTTAATGCCCAGGCTATTGATGTGCGTGTAAAGGGCTTTATTGTGCCTGCAAGTTGCAGCTTCACATTGGTCAATGCGGTCATCGATTATGGCACCATTGACCCTCAACTATTAAGCGCTACAAACTACACCACGCTGGAAGCGAAAAGTACGCCTTATAACATTAAGTGCTCTTCTGGAACCCAGTTGGCTGTGACCGCTGTAGATAATCGCGCCGCCAGTAAAATTCCGGACATGATGAGGCGTCAGTTCGATCATCCGGTTACTGATCGCTTCAATTTCGGGCTTGGGTTGACCGCGGCGAATCAAAAGATTGGTGGTTACATAATGCAATTGCTTAATTCCACCGCTGACGGAAGGCCTGTTTTGCCTCTTTATGGGGACGGTCAAGGACGCTGGGTGGGGGGTGAGGGTGCGCTGGGGCAGGGGGGACATTTAACCAGCTGGTATTCAGGAACAATGGCGCCTGTGCGGCTTACTGTTATTTCTGGAGATCTACAGTTTCAAGCCGTCATCAATAAAACCTCCGAATTGAATTTTAAGGATGTGGCCAGGTTGGACGGTCTCGCGACTTTGGAGTTGCGCTATCTCTAAGGGGTAGTGGGTGTGGTCAGGGCAAATCGGTGCTCTTGCGTGGCGTGCTGGAAGTTGCACCAATCGTTTTGATGCTCGTTAAATGAAGGGAAGAACAAATGATAATAGTGTCAAAGGCAAAGGCTCTCCTTTCGTTGTTTGTATGCTTCAACTTTCTTTTATGCAGCGTGGCGGTGGGCGATGGCATGCAACCTGAAACCACTGTCGTCGTTTTGAATGAGGCCGATGGGGAGGCCAGCATCAATGTGACAAATACGGATGCCCGACCCGCGTTGCTGCATTCGACCATCGAGGATATTCCAGAAGATCTTGAGCCCCTGGTGGTGTTGACCCCGCCGGTTGCACGGGTCGATGGTGGTGAGCGGCAAATGGTGAGGTTCCTGATAACCGCCAAGGAACCGCTCAAGACCCAGCGGTTGAAGCGCGTTTCCTTCGAAGGCATTCCCCAGGCTCAACCCGGTTCGGGCGCAACCATCGGTATCAGCCTTCGACAGAATCTGCCGCTGATCCTGCATCCGAAGGGACTGCCGCGGCACGAGGCACCCTGGGAGTTGCTGGCATGGCAACTCCGGAACAAAACCTTGAGTGTGCGTAACGACAGCCCCTATGTGGTTCGTTTGGCGGCTGAAGTACGGCTCAATCCACAGAAAATCAGCACCAGCCTTCCCCGTACCTACATCCTGCCGGGCGAAGTATTGAGCGTGGAGTTGAAGACAGCGGCACCAGGGGCGACCTCCGTCACCCTCGAGCCTGCCACCGTGTATGGTTTTTCCGTCGATAGCTACGAAGCGTTGCTCGTAGCGAACGCACCGTAATCCGCCATGAGTGATATCAACGGAGTCACCGGCACGGTTCGTAGTCGTTCACGTGAAAAACAAACACCCCAGCCGCTGTTCAGCGTCAATGGCCTGAGCCTGTCGGTGTGTGTAGTGATGATGTCGGGGGTGGCGACGGGGTCTTATGCGGCACCGACATCGACCATCGCGGGTTTTGATCTGGCGACGTTGCAGGCGCGTGGCATCAGCCCTTCGGTTGCCCAGTATTTCCGTAGCGCCCCGCGTTTTAGCGAGGGCCTGAGGGTCGTAGACCTGACCGTGAATGGTGAACGTATTGGCTTGACGGATGCACGCTTCGATAGCGAGGGCGAATTGTGTTTTACCCGTGCCTTGCTGGAGCGCGCAGGCCTGCGTGTGCCTTCCTCGGTGATTGACAAGGGGGCCGACGCTGATCACGCCTGCCATGATTTTCGGGCCGAGTACCCCAAGACGGTCACGACCCTGCGTCCTGGAAGTGAAGAAGTGGCGTTAGTGGTGCCCACGGACGCGCTGCACGATGGTCAGCGAGGTTCCGGCAGCTACGCTCGGGGGGGCACCGCCGCACTGCTCAATTACGACATTCAGGCAGTCAATAGTCACTCGCGAGCAGACACCAACCGTTATATGTCCGCCTCCACCGAGGTGGGTTTCAACCTGGGCGACTGGATTGCCCGCAGTCGCCAGCTCTACATCGCCAACGACCGTAACACCACGTCCGAGCATCTGTACGCCTATGCACAGCGCGACTTTGCGCCGCTGGCTTCTACATTCCAAGTCGGACAGGTTTCTGGAACCAGTCCTGTGTTTGGTGGCGTGCAACTGATGGGGGCACAGCTGTTCCCTGACGGTATAGAAAACCGTGCGGCCAACGCAGGCGTCCTGGTGGAAGGGCAGGCTCTTAGCCAATCACGGGTCGAGGTGAGGCAGTCCGGTGCCCTGATCTACACAACAGTGGTGCCAGAGGGGCCTTTCGCCTTGAAGAACCTGCCCTTGCTCAATGGCACCAGCGATCTTAACGTCACCGTCATCGACACTCGCGGTGGCCAGCGCAGCTTTGTGGTACCCGCCGCCTCGTTTCGTGCGGCAGTGCCCGTCAAGTCGGGCTACGCCGCGTCGGTGGGCAAGATTCGCGATGTCGAGCGGCGAGGCGCCAGGGAGCCCTTGATGGCCATGGGGAGTGGCACTTGGGCGGTGGGCAGGAACAGCGCGCTCAGCGCAGGTGTGCAGGCCACTGAAGGCTATAACTCGTTGGGATGGGCGCTGGACAGTAATTTCTCCCAGCGCTTTTCCGTCGGGGTGCGTAATAACCTGTCTCGAGACCATTCGAAAAAAGTACAGGGCGCCCGAAGCAGTATTTCCGTAGGCGCTGCATTGCCCTGGGATGTGCAGATGGCGTTGAGCGCCACGACCCAGACGCAGGGTTACCGGGACGTACTCGATGCCGTATCCCGTGAAGGGCATGAAGGCTCGCGCTTCAAGAACCAGTACACCGCGGGTTTCAGCTGGGCGGACCCGCTATTCGGTGGCTTCTCTATCGGCTATACGCGTGGATCGCATTTCAACAGCCGCACTTCCGAGCACGTCTATGGCTCATGGAACAAGAACTTCTTGTACGCCAACGTGGGCGTGACGGTGGACTCGCAAGTAGGCCAATCCAGCCAGGCAAAGGACAAGGGCCGAAACGACGACGGCGTAGGTGTGCGCTTGCAGGTCAGCGTGCCCTTGGGTGGCGATCGTTCCCTGAGTACGTATGCCCGCCGCCAGGGCCTGCGATCCAGCATCGGTACCGCCTATGACGAGCGCGTCGATGAAACGCTGAACTACCAGGTCCGCAGTGATCATGAGCTGGGTGAACCTGCTGGAAACACACTGGGCGCAACGCTCAATACGACATCCCGCTATGCCCAGGTGGGCCTGGGAATCAACCGCGATTCTTACAACACCAGCTACAGCGGACAGGTGCAAGGCGGTGTGGTTGCTCACTCGGAAGGCGTCACGCTATCGCCTTACCCTGTCGAGGACACGTTTGGCGTGGTCTCGGTCGGCGATATCCCTGGCGCACGGATTACCACGCCGCAAGGCCCCGTATGGACCGACCCATGGGGCAATGCGGTCATTGCCGCCTTGCCGGCCTATCAAACCAGCCAGTTGGAAGTCGAAGGCAAAAGCTTGCCGAAACAAGTGGATATCAAGAATGGCACCCGGACCCTGGAGGCAGGGCGAGGTTCGTTCAGTCAGGTCAACTTCGATGTGGTGAAGGTGCGACGAGTGCTGCTGCGTGCCACCGACTCGTGGGGTAACCCTTTGCCCCAGGGCGCTGCGGTCCTTGGAGCTGACAATACTTTCCTGACCACGGTAGTGAGTGACGGCATGATTTTCCTGAGTAATGCCGACGCGTTGAAAACCCTGAAAGTATCCTCGTCGAATGCGACTTCTTGCGTACTGAAACTCGACCTCGCGGAGCAAACGAATGATGGCCAATTTTATGAAGCCGCTTCGGCGACCTGCCGCTAGGGCTGGCGCCTTGAAGCGTGCTGGTGTGCTGCTGGCGGGGCTGTTGCTGGCGGGTGAGGCCAGTGCGGCTTGTCGTTTGTCCTTGAGCCAGCCGCTGGTTGACTATGGCCTGCTGCGAAGTGACGGGCAGTCGGCCAGCCAGGCCGTTTCCATGGGCAAGCGCACAGTGCGTTTGAATGTGGTGTGCCCTGGGGCAACCGTGATTGCGCTGCGTTTTGACGGTACGCCCGCCAACGCTGAGGGCTACAGGTTTGGTCGGCAAGACTATTTCAACTTGACCCTCCAGCATCCCCTGCTGGATGGGAAGCCAGTGGAGCTGGCGCAGTTGTACAACCACGCCGAGCGAGGCGGGGCCCTGCGCCCAGGGCAGGTGCTGGTTGTGTTGGCAGGTGGGTTGCCTGCCACCGGGCGTACCTTTTCAGCGCAGGTGCAGGTCGACACCTGGCTGTCGAGTGCGGCCATTGCCGTTCGCGATAAAACCACGCTGGAGGGCAATGGACGATTCGAGCTGGTGCCAGGAGGCTGACGGGTCAGGCGGAGGCCTCGGTAGTGCCGATGAAATTCGCGAGCTCGGCAGTCTGAGGGTTTGCAAACAGCACCTTGGGATCACCGACTTCATGCACCTTGCCCTGGTGCATGAACACCAGCTTATCCCCGACTTCCCGGGCAAAGCGCATTTCGTGGGTCACCATGATCAGGGTCATGCCGTCCTTGGCCAACTGGCGAACCACACTGAGGACTTCGTTGACCAGTTCCGGGTCCAGCGCCGAAGTGATTTCATCGCACAGCAGCACCTTGGGCGACATCGCCAGCGCACGAGCGATGGCAACGCGTTGCTGCTGGCCGCCTGAAAGGCGATCGGGAAAGGCGTCGAACTTCTCGCCCAGGCCAACGCGTTCCAGCATCTGTCGCGCCAATTGTGTCGCCTTGGCCTTGGGCACTTTTTGTACGACCTGTGGCGCAAGCATGACGTTTTCGCCCACCGTAAGGTGCGGGAACAGGTTGAACTGCTGGAACACCATGCCCACTTTCTGCCGAAGGCTGCGCAGGTCGGCACGGGCGGCGTCGAGGTATTCGCCGTCAACTTCAATCACGCCGTCGTTGATCGATTCCAGGCCATTGAGGGTTCGCAGTAAAGTGGATTTACCCGAGCCGCTGCGGCCGATGATCGCCACCACCTGGCCTTCTTCAACCGTCAGGTCGATGCCCTTGAGTACGTGGTGATCGCCGTAATACTTATGCAGGGCGGAAATTCTAAGCAGAGGCATGCAGTCTCCTTTCCAAGTAGCGCGCACTGAGGGACAAGGGGTAGCAGAGCAGGAAGTAACCGAGGGCCACCAGGCCGTAGACCATAAAGGGCTCGAAAGTGGCATTGGCGAGCATGCCGCCGGTCTTGGTCAATTCGGTGAAGCCGATGATCGAGGTCACTGCGGTGCCTTTGACCACCTGCACCGAGAAGCCCACGGTGGGCGCCACGGCAATTCGCAGGGCCTGGGGCAGGATCACGTAGCGCAGTTGCTCAAATGGGTTGAGGGCCAGGCTGGCCGAGGCTTCCCACTGCCCGTGGGCGATGGAGTCGACACAGCCACGCCAGATTTCGGCGAGGTAGGCGCTGGTGAACAGCGTCAAGGCAATCGCCGCGGCCAGCCAGGGCGAGATATCCACGCCAAGCAGGGCGATGCCGAAAAACACCAGGAACAGTTGCATCAACAGCGGCGTGCCCTGGAACAGTTCGATGTAGGTGCGCGCGACATTACGCGGGAAAGCCTTGCGGCTGATGCGCATCGTCATCACCAGCAAGCCGATCAGGCCACCGCCGACAAACGCCACCAACGACAACAACAATGTCCACTGCAGGCCGGTGGCCAGGTTGCGAACGATGTCCCAGAAGGAAAAATCACTCATCGACTGTTCCTCATCACGAAGCGGCGGCCAATCCAGTTGAGGAACTGGCGAATCATCAACGCCATGCACAGGTACACCAGGGTGGTCAGGGCATAGGTTTCAAATGCGCGGAAGTTACGCGACTGGATAAAGTTGGCGGCAAAGCTCAGTTCCTCGGTGGCGATCTGCGAACACACCGCCGAGCCGAGCATCACAATGATGATCTGGCTGCTCAAGGCCGGCCACACCTTGCCCAGCGCCGGTAGCAGCACCACATGGCGGAATGCTTCGAAGCGTGTCATCGCCAGCGCTGCGGCGGCCTCCAGTTGCCCGCGCGGGATGGCCTGGATACCGGCGCGGATGATTTCGGTGGAGTAGGCCCCCAGGTTGATCACCATCGCCAGCACGGCGGCTTGCCACTCGGTAATCTTCAGCCCCAGGGACGGCAGGCCGAAGAAGATAAAGAACAACTGCACCAGGAACGGCGTGTTGCGGATCAACTCGACATACACCCCAAAGAACCAGGCGAATGGCTGGATTTTCCACGCCCGCACCACGGCCCCCACGGTGCCCAGGGCGACCCCCAGGATCGCGCCGATAGCGGTCAGCTCAAGGGTGAACAGGGCACCGCGCAACAGCAGGTCGGTATTGGCCAGCACCGGCACAAAGTCGAATTGATAGGCCATCAATCAGCTCCGCTTCAGAGGTCAGCAGGCAGTGGTTCTTTGAGCCACTGCATCGCGTTCTTTTCCAGGCTGCCGTCCGCCTTGGCCGCGACCAGGATCTGGTTGACCTTCTCCAGCAATGCCGGCTCGTTCTTGTTCACGCCCACGTACACCGGCGAATCCTTGAGCTTCACTTTCAGCGCGGGCACGCGTTTGGGGTTGCGCTCGCTGATCGCTACCATCACCACGTTGCCGCTTGCGATCAGGTCGACTTGGCCGGCCAGGTAGGCGGCGATGGTCGAGTTGTTATCTTCGAAGCGCTTGATGGTTGCCTCTTTGGGGGCGACGGCGGTCAGCTCGATGTCTTCGATGGCGCCACGAGTCACGCTGATGGTCTTGCCCTTGAGGTCGTCAGTGCTGGCGATGGGGGCGTCAGGCGGGCCGAACACCGCCAGGTAGAAGGGGGCGTAGGCCTTGGAGAAGTCGATGACCTTTTCACGCTCGGGGTTCTTGCCCAGGCTGGAGATCACCAGGTCGACCTTGCCGGTGGTGAGGAACGGAATGCGGTTGGTGCTGTTGACCGGCGTCAGTTCCAGCTTGACCTTGAGTTGGTCGGCCAGCAGCTTGGCGGTGTCGATATCCAGGCCGCGTGGTTTCATGTCGGGGCCGACCGAACCGAATGGCGGGAAGTCCTGGGGCACGGCGACCTTGAGGGTGCCACGGGCGACGATGTCGTCCAGACCGTTGGCCTGGGCGGGTGCCTGGCTCAGCATCAGGCTGGCAAACAGGGCAGTGAGCAGGGCGCTGTAGCGCTTGGTCATGGCAACTCTCCGAGAAGGGCGAAGGGAATTTCTGGATTTGCCCAGTGCACAGCCCATGCCATGACCGTCGCAATGGCCTGCAACGCTCGGATTTGTTGAGTTTAAGTGGTCTTACTGGTCTGAACAGTTGGCAGGCATTTCGCACCCTTTTCGGGCGTCGACAAAACCTGGCGAGCCCCTTTGGGGCGTAGCTTGCCGCCGGCTGCGAATAGCTTTACAACTAGCCGCTCAGTTGTCTGGAACCTTGAGTTTTTTATGAATTCCATCGCCCAAGCCGTACCGGAAGCGGCCCTGCAGGCCATCCGTAAACTGATCAAGGAGCAGGGCTTCGGGCCGGGTGATGCATTGCCATCCCAGCGCGACTTGGCAGTGCAGTTGGGCGTGAGCCGGGCGTCTTTGCGCGAGGCATTGTCGTCCCTCAGTGCTTTGGGCGTAGTCAGTGTGCAGCCAGGCAAGGGCGTGTTTGTGCAGGAGGTACAAGAGTCGCCGGGATTTGCCTGGCCCTTCGCGGCCCAGGCCACGCCGCTGGATATCTTCCAGTTGCGCTACGCGCTGGAGGGGTTTGCGGCGGGTTTGGCGGCAGTGACATTGACCCTCGATGAGCTGGATAGCCTTGAAGATAATGTCGAGGCCATGCGCAAAGTGCTCAAGGCCGGAGACTTCGAAGCTGCCGCCCGACTGGACTTCGAATTTCACCAGCGCATCCTCCTGGCCAGCGGCAATCAGGCGATGGTGAGCATACTCAGCGCCAGCGCCGAGGTGTTTCTGGAGAGCCAGAAACTACCGTTCATCCGGCCGGAGCGGGCCATGGAAACCTGGCAGGAGCACCGTCGAATCCTGCGTGCCCTGGCCCGTCGCGCCAGTGCAGCGGCACAAAAAACCATGCAGGAACACGTGCGCAACGCGGCATTGCGTACTGGCATTGCCTTTGTGACTCCCGTAACGCCCTGAGTTGGGCCCATACCCAAACTCATGCACCACCATAGCAAGACTCAATCAGAGACGGCTTCCTGAACGGGGGAAGGGCAGCTATGATGGGCAACGTTTTTTTTGCTTACAATCCGGAGACATCCATGAGCAGCGATCTTATCAAGCACGTCACCGACGCGACCTTTGAGGCCGAAGTACTCAAGGCTGCTGGCCCGGTGCTGGTTGACTACTGGGCTGAATGGTGCGGCCCTTGCAAAATGATCGCTCCAGTCCTGGACGACATTGCGACCACCTACGAAGGCAAGCTGACCATTGCCAAGCTGAACATCGACGACAACCAGGAAACCCCGGCCAAGCACGGCGTGCGTGGTATCCCGACCCTGATGCTGTTCAAGGACGGCAACATCGAAGCGACCAAAGTAGGCGCGCTGTCGAAGTCCCAGTTGCAAGCTTTCCTCGACGCGCACATCTAAGCGTCAGCAAAAAGCCCCGCAAATCGCGGGGCTTTTTCGTGAAACAGGGCTAGACGCTCCGAAACTCAGGTGGTACATTCGGCCCCGCACTGGTTTCTCCACTGCCCCCTGCAAGCCGTCGCCGACGCATTCCTTTCGATTAGTACGCGATCCTGTCGCCTTCTCTGCGGCGCGGCCTCATTAAGCCAAAAGCTTAATTTCCCCCCCTCCATAAATGATTACGTCATTCCTATATGAATCTGACTGAACTCAAGCAAAAGCCGATTACCGAACTGCTCGAATTGGCCGAACAGATGGGCATAGAAAATATGGCCCGTTCGCGCAAGCAGGACGTGATTTTCTCCCTGCTGAAAAAGCACGCGAAAAGCGGCGAGGAAATCTCCGGTGATGGCGTGCTGGAGATTCTCCAGGACGGCTTCGGCTTCCTCCGCTCTGCAGACGCCTCCTATCTCGCCGGCCCAGACGATATCTATGTCTCGCCGAGCCAGATCCGTCGCTTCAACTTGCGCACCGGTGACACCATCGTTGGCAAGATCCGCCCTCCGAAGGAAGGCGAGCGTTATTTCGCCCTGCTCAAGGTCGACACGATCAACTTCGATCGTCCCGAGAACGCGAAAAACAAGATTCTCTTCGAGAACCTGACCCCGCTGTTCCCGACCGTGCGCATGAAGATGGAAGCCGGCAACGGTTCCACCGAAGACCTGACCGGTCGAGTCATCGACCTGTGCGCTCCCATCGGCAAGGGCCAGCGTGGCCTGATCGTCGCACCGCCGAAAGCCGGTAAGACCATCATGCTGCAGAACATTGCAGCGAACATCGCACGTAACAACCCTGAAGTTCACCTGATCGTATTGCTGATCGATGAGCGTCCGGAAGAAGTTACCGAAATGCAGCGCACCGTGCGCGGCGAAGTGGTTGCCTCGACGTTCGATGAGCCGCCAACCCGCCACGTGCAGGTTGCCGAAATGGTGATCGAGAAGGCCAAGCGCCTGGTCGAACACAAGAAGGACGTGGTGATCCTGCTCGACTCCATCACCCGTCTGGCTCGCGCCTACAACACCGTGATCCCGAGCTCCGGCAAGGTATTGACCGGTGGTGTCGATGCCCACGCCCTGGAGAAACCGAAGCGTTTCTTCGGCGCCGCGCGGAACATCGAAGAAGGCGGCTCGCTGACCATTATCGCCACCGCGCTGGTTGAAACCGGCTCGAAGATGGATGAAGTGATCTACGAAGAGTTCAAGGGTACCGGCAACATGGAATTGCCCCTGGACCGTCGCATCGCGGAAAAACGCGTGTTCCCGGCGATCAACATCAACCGCTCCGGCACCCGCCGCGAAGAGTTGCTGACCGCCGACGACGAACTGCAGCGCATGTGGATCCTGCGCAAGCTGCTGCACCCAATGGACGAAGTTGCGGCCATTGAGTTCTTGATCGACAAGCTGAAAACCACCAAGACCAACGACGAGTTCTTCCTGTCGATGAAACGTAAGTAATACGACGTTTCAGGTCCGAAAGAATGGCGCCCTCTGGGGCGCCATTTTTTTTGTGTCGAAAAAGGGAGGTTTGAGCGCGTCAAGTGTCAGTTAAGAAACAAAAAAGGTGAGCGAGGCTACGCTCATCCCCATTCGTATCTGGCTGACTCTAGATTTATGACCTCTCTTGCTTACCGAAGAGACATTGATGGCCTACGTGCTGTCGCTGTCCTTGCAGTCGTACTGTTCCACTTTGGCGTTCCAGGCGTTACTGGCGGCTTTGTGGGGGTAGACGTTTTTTTTGTGATTTCCGGCTTTTTGATTACTTCGATCATCTGGCGCGAACGCCAGGCCGGGCGTTTCAGTTTCGTCGACTTCTGGGCTCGCCGCGCCCGGCGTATCCTGCCGGCGTTGTTCATGATGATGGCCGCGACACTGGCAGTGGGTTGGTTCCTGTTGGCACCCAAGGACTACGAAGAGCTGGGACGGTCGGCGCACTACCAGGTGATATTCACCTCCAACCTGCTCTTTTCACGCCAGCACGGTTATTTCGACGCCTCCTCTGACATCAAGCCATTGCTGCACACTTGGTCGCTGGCGGTGGAGGAGCAGTTCTACATCCTCTTCCCGTTGTTGCTGACCCTGCTTTCCAGCCGCTTGAAACACTGGCGCCTGGCCTTGTTCGTGGTGTTGCTGGTGTCGTTTGGCCTGAGCGTCTGGGCCGTCGACCATCAACCGCAAAAAGCCTTCTTCCTGCTACACCTCAGGGCCTGGGAACTGCTGGCGGGTGCGATGCTGGCGGTGATGCCCAAGCGTGACTGGCGCGCTTCACCGGCACTCGCCCAGGGGGTCAGTCTGGTGTCCATGGCGTTGATCCTGATTGCCATATTCGCTTTCGATGCGTCCACGCCATTCCCCGGTGCCGCCGCTTTGCTGCCGGTGCTGGGTGTGGTTGGTTTGATCTGGGCCAATGGGCAGCGGCAAACCTGGGTCGGGCGGTTGCTCAGTTCGCGGTTGATGGTGGGCCTGGGGCTGATTTCTTATTCCTGGTACCTGTGGCATTGGCCGGTGTTCGTGTACGCCAACTATGCCGCGGTTGATGGCTTGGGCACGCTTGATCTGACCGGGTTGTTATTGCTGAGCCTGGTGCTGGGTTATGTGTCCTGGCGCTTCGTGGAGGCGCCGTTTCGGGAAAAGCGCTTGCTGGCTGGGCGCAAGGCGATCCTGGCCGCTGCCGGGGCTGGCATCCTGTGCCTGGGCTTGACGGGCCTTGCGGTGCGCGAAGCCGATGGCGTGCCTTCACGCTTGTCCGAACAGGCGTTGCGGTATGCCCAGGCTAAGAAATGGAGCCCGGAACTCATGGCCTGCCTGGCGGACAAGGACACGCCCGATGAGCGACTGTTCTGCCACTTTGGCCCCAAAAGTCTGTCGGTGTC
Organism: Pseudomonas gorinensis; assembly: GCF_042015035.1. NCBI lineage: Bacteria > Pseudomonadati > Pseudomonadota > Gammaproteobacteria > Pseudomonadales > Pseudomonadaceae > Pseudomonas > Pseudomonas gorinensis. The sequence goes on along the minus strand of NZ_CP167125.1, from coordinate 7,011,897 downwards.
CGCGCTGGTGTGGGGCGATAGCCATGCCACCGCGTTGATTCCGGCGCTTGAGGATGGGGCCAAGCGCCACGACATCAGCCTGGTACAGGCCAGCTTCGCCGGTTGCGTGCCCTTGGACGGTCTGGAGAATATTTCTCGGTGTGCGCATTTCAATCGCCGCGTCGAGAAGGCCTTGGCCGATCAGTCGTTCAGTGATGTGGTACTGGCGGCGCGCTGGAGCCTGTACCTCTATGGGCAAATGTCGGGCGACAAGGAGCACGCGCTCAAGGACCCGAGCACCGGTGAGTACGTGCGCGCCGTGGCCGAACAACGCTTCGCCGAGGGCCTGCGCGAGCGCATCAAGGGGTTGCGCGCCGCCGGGCATCGCGTGTGGTTGGTCAAGGAAGTCCCGCTGCAGCAAATCATCGTGCCTTACCGCCTCAGTCGCCTGGCCATGATGCACCGCCCGGTGGAGGGAGAAGGGCTTGCGGTGGAGGAGCATGAGCGGCGCCAGGCTTTTATCACCCAGCTATTCGACGAGTTGGCGGCTGCCGACAGTGGCGTGGCGGTACTGGACCCGGCGCCCCTGCTGTGTGGCGTCGACGGTCTATGTCGGGTCGAACTCAATGGTCGCGCGCTGTACACCGATGATAATCACCTCTCCGAGGTCGGTGCGCGGCACATCGAAGCCTTTCTGGAGCCACTGTTCAGTTCGCTGCAATCACGGGGGCTGACGGCCAATTAAGCTGCCAGCCGCGGTCAGAGCAGGTAGGATGTACGCCTATTTTACGGGTGGCATGGTTAATGAAATTCAAGGATCTTCGGGATTTCGTGCAGCAACTTGAGCAGCGCGGAGAGTTGAAACGTATCCAGGTACCGGTTTCCCCGGTGCTGGAAATGACTGAGATTTGCGACCGTACCCTGCGTAACAAGGGCCCGGCGCTGCTGTTCGAGAACCCGACCGGCTTTGATATCCCGGTGCTCGGCAACCTGTTCGGCACCCCCGACCGCGTGGCCTTTGGCATGGGCGCCGAATCGGTCAGCGAATTGCGCGAGATCGGCAAGCTGCTGGCATTCCTCAAGGAGCCCGAGCCTCCCAAGGGCTTGAAGGATGCCTGGTCGAAGCTGCCGATTTTCCGCAAGATCATTGCCATGGCGCCCAAGGTGGTCAAGGACGCGGTGTGCCAGGAAGTGGTCATCGAGGGTGATGACGTCGACCTGGGCATGTTGCCGGTGCAGACCTGCTGGCCCGGCGACGTCGGCCCGCTGATCACCTGGGGCCTGACCGTCACCAAGGGCCCGAACAAGGATCGCCAGAACCTCGGCATCTACCGTCAGCAAGTGATCGGCCGCAACAAAGTGATCATGCGTTGGCTGAGCCACCGCGGCGGTGCCCTCGATTTCCGTGAGTGGTGTGAAAAGCACCCGGGCAAGCCGTTCCCGGTTTCCGTGGCGCTGGGTGCCGACCCGGCGACCATCCTCGGCGCCGTGACGCCGGTACCGGACAGCCTGTCCGAATACGCATTCGCCGGCCTGCTGCGCGGCAACCGCACTGAGCTGGTGAAGTGCCGTGGCAACGACCTGCAAGTACCGGCCACCGCCGAAATCATCCTCGAAGGCGTGATTCACCCCGGTGAAATGGCCGATGAGGGCCCTTACGGTGACCACACCGGTTACTACAACGAAGTCGACAGCTTCCCGGTGTTTACCGTTGAACGCATTACCCATCGAATCAAGCCGATCTACCACAGCACCTACACTGGCCGACCACCGGATGAGCCGGCGATCCTCGGCGTGGCGCTCAACGAAGTGTTCGTGCCGATCCTGCAAAAGCAATTCCCGGAGATCACCGACTTCTACCTGCCGCCGGAAGGCTGTTCGTACCGCATGGCCATTGTCACCATGAAGAAGTCGTACCCAGGCCATGCCAAGCGGGTCATGCTGGGTGTGTGGTCGTTTTTGCGACAGTTCATGTACACCAAGTTCGTTATTGTCACCGACGACGACATCAACGCCCGTGACTGGAACGACGTGATCTGGGCCATCACCACGCGCATGGACCCCAAGCGCGATACGGTGATGATCGACAATACGCCGATCGACTACCTTGATTTCGCCTCGCCGGTGTCGGGGCTGGGGTCGAAGATGGGCCTGGATGCCACCCATAAGTGGCCGGGTGAAACCACCCGCGAGTGGGGGCGGGTGATCGTCAAGGATGAAGCCGTGACGGCGCGTGTCGATGCGATCTGGAAAGAATTGGGAATAGATTGATGCGTGTAACCCTGCAACCTTCCGGTGCGGTACTGGAGTTGGTCCCTGGCGAGCGAATTCTCGAAGGCGCCCGCCGCCTGGGCTACGAGTGCCCGCAAGCCTGTCGCAACGGCGTGTGCCACGTGTGTGCGGCGCTCCTGGTGGAAGGCCGCGTGCAGCAGGCCGGCGAGGTGCGCGACCATGGTGAGTTCTATACCTGCATCGCCGAGCCACTGGAAGATTGTGTGGTGTTGTGGGATGGCGTGCTGGCACCGGGTGAGTTACCGCTGCGCAAGTTGGCGTGCCAGTTGAGCGAGTGCGTGGAGGTCGGTGGCGATGTGTGGCGCGTGCGCCTGCGCGCCCCGGCCGGCAAGGCAGTGCGTTACCACGCTGGGCAATACCTGATGATCGAGCGGGAGAACGGCGAGAAGTCGGCGTTTTCCCTGGCCTCCGCGCCCCATGCCGGGCGCGACCTGGAATTGCACGTGCTGGCCCGTGAGGACAGCGCGCGCAACCTGCTGGAGCAGTTGCAGCGCAACCGGATGGCTCGCATTGAGCTGCCGTTTGGCGACACCCACCTGGCTGAGCTGCCAGACGGGCCGCTGGTATTGATCGCCGCCGGCACCGGCATGGCGCAGATGCACAGCCTGATCGAGCATTGCCGCGCCTCGGGCTTCAAGCACCCGGTGCACCTGTATTGGGGCGTGCGTCGTCCGGAAGACTTCTACGAGATCGAGCATTGGGATCAATGGGCTCAACTGCCCAACCTGTTCCTGCACAAAGTCGTCAGCGACCTGTGTGGCTGGCAGGGTCGCTGCGGGCTGTTGCATGAGGCTGTGTGCGAGGACATTGCCGACCTGAAGGCGGTGCATGTCTACGCCAGCGGTTCGCCGGCGATGATCTACGGGACCTTGGACGCACTGGTGGAGGCCGGCATGGATGCGCACCAGATGCGCGCCGACGTATTCGCCTACGCCCCGCGGCCCTGACGCGATCAAACGGTGGGAGGGGCGGTGCGACGATTCGACGTGCTCCCATAGCGGTGTATCAGTCCAAATGAGCTGGCTGGCACTTCCCTATCGGGAGCAAGCCACCCGCCACAATGGTTTGTGCCGGCTCAGAATCGTACTCCGGTCGTCACCATCGCCGCGTTGAACCCCAGCAATACCAGTTCCGCCGCCACCGGCCCGTAATGGGCGCCCACGGACGGAATGATCACCGGCGCCACGCCAAAACGGTTCAACGGGATCTTGTCGCGATATTCGCCGCGATAACCCTGGATCGCCCCGCCTGTCAGTTTCACATACACCGGATACTCAGCCATGTCATAGCGCTTGCCCGCGTAGACGTAGTACGAGCGCTGGCTGAACGAGTTGCGAAACGTCGCGCCGCCATATACCAGGCCTGACGGCTCATTGCGTTCCAGCCCGATCAAGTCTTGCTGGTTATTGTGGTCCGGGTCCGGCGCGAAGTGGCGGGTGTAGACACTGGTCTGCGCATACCAGAAGCCATCGTCGTCATTGGCGGGCGGCGCTTCGGCAGCGAGGGCCGTGGCGGCCTGGGCCAGGAACAGCAGGCCGGGCAGTCGATATTTTTTCATGGAGGCGACCTCGATAGTCGGTGTGAGAGGCGGCTAAGTGGGTCGTGATGTGCACGCTATTTTGACGGCTTGACGTGCGCCCAGGCTGAACCGGGGCTGAAAGTAGCGGGATTGCTGCCCTGAATCCTGACGAAAGGGCGGGGGGGCTTATACTTTTGCTTATTCTTTTAAGGTATTTAATTTATTTGATAGATATCTTTAAGCTATATATCAACGGACTACCGAACGACAGACACTAACCAATCACTGACCGCCACCGCCCGCCAGCCGGATCGATCGTACGCACTCAGCGCAATGAAGTTCTGAGTGTTGATTCCAAGGGGAGCGGTATGGGGAGCTACAAGAAACACGCGCTGTACTCAGCGATTTTGTCGGCCAATTTGCTGACCGCTGTGGGATTCAATCCAGTCCAGGCGGCTGAAACGCCCGCCGCCGATGTACCCAAACTCGACACGGTGATTGTCACCGGTACCCGTGCCCAGGAGCGCACGGCCAGCGCTTCACTGTCGCCTATCGATGTGATTTCCGGCGAGACCCTACGCAGTACCGGCTCCGATGAGCTGGGGGCGGTGCTGGCGCGCCTGATTCCGTCGATCAACTTCCCTCGCCCAAGCCTGGTGGACGGTGCCGAGCTGGTACGACCTGCACAGTTGCGCGGCCTGTCGCCGGACCAGGTGCTGGTGCTGGTCAACGGCAAGCGCCGCCACACCAGTGCGTTCGTCAACCTGGGCGGTGCGGTAGGGCGTGGTTCGGCCCCGGCGGATTTGAATGCGATCCCGCTGTCGGCGGTGGATCATATCGAAGTGCTGCGTGACGGCGCTTCCGCGCGCTACGGCTCCGATGCCATCGCGGGTGTGATCAACGTGATCCTCAAGCACGCTGACCATGGCGGCTCGATCTCCACCAAGTTTGGCGAATACAAGAAGGGCGATGGCATCCAGCGCAATATCAGCGGCAACACTGGCCTGGCTTTGGGTGACAACGGCTTTATCAACCTCTCGGCCGAAGGTGCCGACAACGACTACACCAACCGCGCCGGGGATGATTTCCGGCCGGGTAGCGTGGGTTCCACCACCTACGGCCAGCGCGTGTTCCGACAAGGCGAGCCGGCGACCAATGAAGGCAAATTGCAGTTCAACTCCGAATATTCCTTCAACGATGCGGCCGAGTTCTACTCTTTCGGCGGTTACAGCAAGCGACGCGGCGAGACGGCAGCGTTCTACCGGGCGAGCAATGCGTCCAACAACATCCCGGCGCTCAACCCCAACGGCTACCTGCCGCTGATCAAAGGCGACCTGGAGGACACCTCACTGGTGGTGGGCCTGCGCGGCTTGCTGGCCTACGACTGGCATTACGACTTCTCGGCCAATTACGGCAAGAACCAGTACGCGCTGAGCACCGAAACCATCAACACCTCCCTGGGCCTGGCCACGCCGCGCAAGTTCGATAACGGCACGTTGAGCAACGACCAGAAGCAAATCAGCCTGGACCTGTCTCGCGAGTTCGACGTGGGTTGGCTGCCTTACCCGGTGTCCGTGGCGTTTGGTGGTGAATACTTGCACCAGGGGTATGAAATCGAGGCGGGAGAGCCCGCCTCTTATTACCAGACCGGCAGCTCGGGGTTAGGTGGCTTTCGTGATGCTGATGCGGGCACCAGCACACGGCATAACTGGGCACAGTACCTGGACCTGGAAACCAACTTCACCGAAAAACTCAGTGCCTCGGCTGCCGTGCGCCATGAGGACTACAGCGACTTTGGCTCCAATGTCAGCGGCTCGCTGTCAGCGCGTTACGACTTCACCCCGCAAGTCGCTGTACGCGGCAGTATTTCCAATGGTTTCCGCGCACCGTCCCTGGCCCAGCAGAACTTTGCCTACACCTCCTCGCAGTTGATCGGCAGTACGATCCAGGAAGCCGGCACCTTCCCGGCCAACAGCCAGGTGGCCCGTCTGCTCGGTGCCGAAGACCTCAAGGCCGAGAAATCGCGCAACTACAGCCTCGGCCTGGTACTGGAACCGGCCGATGACTTGACCGTGACGCTGGACGTGTACCGCATCGATATCCGTGACCGCATCAGCCTTTCGTCCAACCTGAACCTCAACCCGGCGGCGATTGCCTACCTGCAGGCCAATGGCGTGGGCAATATCAACTACACCAGTGCGCGGTACTTCACCAATGCCACCGACACCAGCACCGATGGCGTCGACCTGGTGGCCAACTATCGCTATCAACTCGATAACGGCATCCGCTGGAACAGCACCGTGGGCTACAACTACAACCACACCAAGGTCACCGACGTGAAAGCCAACCCGGCCGTCCTCGATAGCCTGGGGGTGAACCTGCTGCGGGTGGACCGTCGCGAGCGCATCGGTTTGCTCGGCGACACCACGCCCCAGCACAAACTGAGCCTGGGTAACGACTTCACCTTCGGCCGGTGGGCGTTGCACAGCAACCTGGTGCGCTATGGTGAATTCACCAGTTACCAGGCCGACAAGGTCAACGACCAGACCTTCAAGGCGGCCTGGGTGCTCGACCTGTCGGTGGACTACAAGCTGAAGAACTGGACCTTCACCCTGGGCGGCGACAACGTTACGGATAAATACCCGGAGAAGGTCAACGCCTTCGCCAGCAGTGGTGGCAATTTGGCCTATAGCACTTTTTCGCCATACGGTTACAGCGGCGCGTTCTATTACGGTAAAGTTGCTTACAACTGGTAACAGCTTTTCGCAGCAACACAGGAGACCTAAGCGATCCGCCATGACCGTTATTGAAACCGATCTTTTGCAATTGGCTTACCCTCCGCGGCTCGATCTGGGGCCGCAACTCACTCACGAACAGTTGATGAGCTCAATGCAGGCCACCATGGCCAGGCATAAGGGTGGGCCGGTCTGGTTATTCGCTTATGGTTCGCTGATCTGGCGCCCTGAGTGCTCCTCGACCGAGCGCGTGCGGGCACGGGTCCACGGTTATCACCGGGGCCTGTACCTGTGGTCCCACGAGCATCGGGGTACACCGGAACTACCAGGGTTGGTGTTCGGGCTGGATCGGGGCGGTTCGTGCAGCGGGTTTGCCTACCGCCTGCCGGAAGATCAGCTGGAGGCCTCGCTTTATGCCCTGTGGCAGCGCGAGATGCCTTACCCCTCCTATCGGCCGCACTGGCTCAGTTGCCGCCTGGAAGATGGCAGCCAGGTACAGGCGTTAGGGTTTGTCTTGGAGCGGCATTTACCCAGCTACGCCGGCAACTTGCCCGATATCGTACTCAATCACGTATTGCAAAGCGCTTGCGGGCGTTACGGCACTACGCGCGATTATGTCGAGCAGACCGTCAACGCCCTGCGTAGCCACGCCATGCCAGACAAGAATCTGGAGGCGCGGCTCAAGCGTTGTGCAAAGGATTGCTCAGGTGATTAACGCGCCGAGCTGACACTGTTGGTGTGCCATAAGGTTGGGATCAGGAAGGCGATGGCCAGCAGGCACGCGCCGATCAACAGCACGAAGCCACCGTCCCAGCCGAAATGGTCCACCGTGTAGCCCATGGCCGCGCTCGCCGCCACCGAACCGCCCAGGTAACCGAACAGGCCGGTGAAGCCCGCTGCCGTACCGGCGGCTTTCTTCGGCGCCAGTTCCAGCGCCTGCAGGCCGATCAGCATCACCGGGCCGTAGATCAGGAAGCCGATGGAGAACAGCGCGATCATATCGACCATCGGGTTGCCCGGCGGGTTGAGCCAGTAGACCAGGGTGGCCAAGGTTACCAACGTCATGAACACGATGCCGGTCAGGCCTCGGTTACCGCGGAAAATCTTGTCCGACATCCAGCCGCACAACAGCGTGCCTGGAATACCGGCCCATTCGTAGAAGAAGTACGCCCAGGACGACTTGTCGACCGTGAAGTGCTTGGCTTCTTTCAAGTAGGTTGGCGCCCAGTCCAGTACGCCATAGCGCAGCAGGTAGACGAACACGTTGGCGAAGGCGATGTACCACAGCATTTTGTTGCGCAGCACGTACTTGACGAAGATTTCCTTGGCGCTGAATTCGTCTTCGTGGCTGGCGTCGTAGCCTTCCGGGTAGTCGTTCTTGTACTGCTCGATCGGCGGCAGGCCAACCGATTGCGGGGTGTCGCGCATGGTGATGAAGGCAAACGCCGCCACCAGCAACGCTACGGTTGCCGGCACATAGAACGCCGCATGCCAGTCGTTGAACCAGGCCATGCCCAACAGGAACAGCGGGCCGATCAGGCCGCCGCCGACGTTATGCGCGACGTTCCAGACCGAGACTACGCGGCCGCGTTCTTTTTGCGACCACCAGTGCACCATGGTGCGTCCGCTTGGCGGCCAGCCCATGCCCTGGGCCCAGCCATTGATGAACAGCAGAATGAACATCATGGTCACGCTGGACGTTGCCCAAGGTGCGAAACCGAAAATGAACATCACCCCCGCCGATACCAGCAGGCCGAAGGGCAGGAAGTAGCGCGGGTTGGAGCGGTCGGACACCAGGCCCATCAGGAACTTGGACAAGCCGTAGGCAATCGCGATGGCCGACATTGCCAGGCCCAGTTCGCCACGGGTGTAACCCTCGTCGATCAGGTAAGGCATGGCCAGGGAGAAGTTCTTGCGCAGCAGGTAGTACCCGGCGTATCCGAAGAAAATACCGGCGAAGATCTGCCAGCGCAGTCGTCGGTAGGTACTGTCTATTTTTTCTTCAGGCAGGGGTGCCTGGTGCGCGGCAGGACGAAAAAAAGCAAACATTCAAGAGCTCCAGATTTCTTGTTTTGACTGCGGATGCGAATGTTACAGTTTCGTTACCGAAAATAGCATCGCGTCTTATGTGCAAACACAAGAAAACAGAGCAAGCGCGTGTTCTCTTACGAACATGTCGATAATCGATACGTGGTGGTCGTTTAGCGCTTCTCAGACCAATGCAGAACAAATGTGGGAGGGGGCTTGCCCCGATGGCAGTGATTCAGTCAACAGTTGCATCAACTGACCCACAGCAATCGGGGGCAAGCCCCCTCCCACACTGATCGCATTTCACGTGGCTATCAGCGGGTCTGGACGACGACCTTGCCGACCGCCTTGCGCTGGCCGAGATCATTGATCGCCTGTGCGGCTTGTTCCAGCGGATACACCTGCGACACCAGCGGCTTGAGCTTGCCCTCGGCGTACCAGGCAAACAACTGGTGGAAGTTCGCCGCATTATCCTGCGGCTGGCGCTGGGCGAACGAGCCCCAGAACACCCCAACCACCGCCGCACCTTTGAGCAGCGCCAGGTTCACCGGTAGCTCGGGAATGCGCCCACTGGCAAACCCCACTACCAGCAGGCGGCCGTTCCAGGCGATTGCGCGGATGGCCTGGTCAAACAGGTCGCCACCCACCGGGTCGTAGATCACATCGGCGCCGTTGCCATCGGTCAGGCGCTTGATCTCGTCTTTCAGGTTGGCTTCGCTGTAATTGATCAGTTCATCGGCGCCGGCCGCCTTGGCCACCGCGAGCTTGTCGGCGCTGCTGGCGGCGGCGATCACGCGCGCGCCCATGGCCTTGCCAATTTCCACGGCGGCCAGGCCCACGCCGCCGGAGGCGCCGAGCACCAGCAGGGTTTCGCCAGGTTGCAGGTTGGCCCGTTGTTTCAGGGCGTGCATCGACGTGCCGTAGGTCATGCTGAACGCGGCTGCGGTGTTGAAGTCCATGCTCGGCGGGATCGGCAGCACGTTATAGCCGGGTACGGCGACCTGTTCGGCAAAGCTGCCCCAGCCTGTCAGCGCCATGACCCGGTCGCCGACCTTCAGGTGGCTGACCTTTTCGCCCACTTCACTGACCACCCCCGCCGCTTCGCCGCCCGGCGAGAACGGGAAAGGCGGCTTGAACTGGTACTTGCCCTCAATGATCAAGGTATCCGGGAAGTTGACCCCGGCCGCGTGCACGTCCAGCAGGATTTCGTTCTTCTTGATCGCCGGGCTGGGGATCTCTTCCAGCACCAGGGTTTCGGCAGGGCCGAAGGCTTTGCACAGCACAGCTTTCATCGGACTATTCCTTTTGGCGTCGTGGCCGATAAGTGTAGGAGGGTACGCCCGGGGGTCAACGAGCATGCCCTGGCCTGATAAGTCGCCATAAGCTTGTGCTCAGCCTTGCTAGCGTTATGCTACCTGGCAATCGAATGTGAGGAATGAACTGTGAAAGCGTGGATCCCGTTGATGCTGGCCCTGACCTTGCCGATGGCAGCCCAGGCCGAAGAAGCCAAAGAAGGTGAGGCACCGAAGGTCAGCTATATCAGCCTGACTCCGCCGTTCGTGGGCAACTATGGCCTGGATGGCACGGCAAAGCTCAAGGTGTACAAGGCCGACATCGCCCTGCGCGTCACCGGCCCCGAAGCGGCGGCGCTGGTCAAATCCAACGATGCATTGATTCGCAACCAGTTGGTGGCACTGTTCACCCAGCAGACCAACGAGACCATGAGCAGTGTCGAAGGCAAGGAAAAGCTGCGCCAGGAAGCACTCAAGCAAACCCAGCAAGTGATGAGTGACGAAACCGGCAAACCGGTGGTGGAAGACCTGCTGTTCAATAACCTCATCATCCAGTAACTGTGGCGATCGCGCTTACTGTGGCGAGCCGGCTGACCACAACAAGAAGCCCGCTCGCCACGCTCAGGAGGCCAGGCTTTTCCTGAACCGCGCCAACGCCACGGCAAAGAACAGCAGGCCGATCCCTGCCAGCGCCAGCAGGTCCGGCCACACTACGCTAGCGCCCGCATCGCGGAACAGGATCGCTGCGCTCAGGCTCACAAAGTGCGTCGACGGCGAAGCCTGCATCACCCACTGCAACCACTCGGGCATGCTGTCCAGCGGGGTACTGCCGCCGGAAAGCAGCAGCATCGGGATGATCACCGGGATCGCCAGCAAGCCGAACTGAGGCGTCGAGCGGGCGAGGGTGGCGAGGAAGATGCCCAGGGCCGTGCTGGCAAACAGGTACAGCGCGGTCACGAACAGAAATAACGCCAGCGAGCCGGCCAGCGGTACGCCGAGCAAGCCCTTGACCACCACTTCCAGGGATAGCCAGGTACACAGCACGACCACCAGCATGTTGCTCCAGATTTTCGCCAGCATGATTTCCAGTGCTGTCAGCGGCAGTACCAGCAAGTGGTCGAGGGTGCCGTGTTCACGCTCGCGCAGCAGGGCGGTGCCGGTGAGCACGATGGCGAGGATGGTGATGTTGTTGACGATCTGGATCACCGCCAGGAACCAGCCACCCTCCAGGTTGGTATTGAACAGCGCCCGGGTGGTCAGTTGCGCTGGCGCTTTCGCGGCGCTATCCGCCTGGCCGCTGTAGGTGAGCAACTCGCGCTGGAAAATCCGGCCGATGTAGCCGGCGCCCATAAAGGCCTGGCTCATCGCCGTGGCGTCGACGTTCACCTGTACGGCGGGCTGTCGACCGGCCAACAGGTCGGCCTGGAAGTTCGCCGGTACGTTGATCACGAAGGTGTACTGGCCGCTGTCCATGACCTTGTCCAACTGGTCGTACGCCAACGGTGCGGGTGGCTGGAACTCGGGCGGTTGCAGCGCTTCGGCCATCTGTCGCGAGAGCGGGCTGTGGTCTTCGTCGACAAATGCCACGCTGGCATGGTGCACCCCAATCACCGAGCCCGCGGCGGGCATATAGATCGCCACCGTGAAGGCGTAGAACAGAAACAGCAGCAACACACTGTCGTGGCGCAGGCTGGTCAGCTCCTTGATCCCCAGGCGCAGGATATGCGCAAACTTGTGCATCAGGCCTCCTGCTTCTTGAGCATGATCAGGCTCAGTCCGGTAAAACCGAGGAAAAATCCGAACAGCGCCAGGCACTGTGGCCACAACTGGCGCAAGTCCAGGGCCTTGGTGAAGGTGCCCACCGCAATATCGAGAAAGTGCCCCGCCGGAAACAGCATGCCCATCACCGCCGCCGCGCCCTCCAGGGACGAGCGCGGCACGATCAGCCCGGAGAACTGGATGGTCGGCAGGCTGGTGATGATCATGGTGCCGAGGATCGCCGCGATCTGGGTGCGCGTGAATGCGGAAATCAGCAGGCCCATGCTGGTGGTGGCGAGCACGTACAGCAGGCCGCCAAACGCCAGGGTCAGGGCGCTGCCCTTGAACGGCACGCCGAACAGCCAGCGGTTCATCGCCACCAGTACAGCCAGGTTCACCAGGCTCACTGCCAGGTAGGGCGCCTGTTTGCCCAGCAAAAACTCCAGGCGGGTCAGGGGCGTGGCATAGAAGTTGGTGATCGAGCCCAGCTCCTTCTCGCGCACGATGCCCAGGGCCGTCAGCATGGCCGGTATAAAGGCCAGGATCAGCGCCATGACGCCCGGGCCGATGGCATTTACGCTGACCACGTCCTGGTTATAGCGGAAGCGGGTTTCCAACTTGGCGGCAGCTTGTGTGTTCGAGGGCGAACTGCTCAGTTCGGCCAGTTGTTCAAGGTTGCCCTGGTGCACGGCCTCGACATAGTTGCGGCTGGTTTCCGCGCGAAACGGCATGCCGCCGTCGAGCCACGCGGCCACGGTGGGCTGGCGACCGGCGTAAAGATCACGACCAAAGCCCGGCGGGATTTCCAGCGCCAGTTTGATTTCCGAGCGTTGCAGGCGCCGGTGCAGTTCGTTGGCATCCTGGATTGGCGTTTGCTCGGCGAAATAGCGCGAGCTGCGAAAGGCTTCCAGGTAGGCACGGCTTTGCGGGGTCTGGTCCTGGTCGTAGACGGCGAAGGCGAGGTTTTCCACATCCAGGGAAATGCCGTAGCCGAAGATCACCATCATGAACATCGCCCCGAGCAGGGCGAAGGCCATGCGCACCTTGTCGCGCAAGAGTTCCTTGCCTTCGCGACTGGCCACGGCCAGTAGGCGCGCCAGGCTGAACCCGCGCTTGCTCACAGGCGGTGCAGTGGTTTCGCTGACGGTGGCGGTAGGCGCCGTCGGTTCCGGTTCGCCCTGGGCTTGCTCCAGGCACGTGACAAACGCGGCTTCAAGGGTGTCGCCGCGGAACTGCTGTTGCAGCGCGTCGGGCGTGTCGCAGGCCAGCACCTTGCCCGCATGCATCAGGGAGATGCGGTCGCAGCGCTGGGCTTCGTTCATAAAGTGAGTGGACAGGAAGATCGTCACCCCCTGTTCGCGCGATAGCTCGATCAGCAACCGCCAGAAATCATCCCGCGCCGCTGGGTCTACGCCTGAGGTCGGTTCATCGAGGATCAGCACCTCGGGGCGATGCAGCACCGCCACGGCCAGCGACAACCGTTGGCGCAGGCCAAGGGGCAGTTCACCGGACGGCTGCTCGGCGACTTCGCCCAGGTCGAAGCGCTGGATCAGTTCGTCGATCCGCGCGCCACTGTCGGCCTTGGGCAAGTCGAACAACTGCGCATGCAACACCAGGTTCTGGCGCACGCTGAGTTCGCCATACAGTGAGAAGCTCTGCGACATGAAGCCCACGCGCTTGCGGGTGGCCAGGTCCTTGGCGTTCACCGGGTTGCCCAGCAACGTGGCACTGCCTTCGGTGGCCGGCATCAGGCCGGTGAGGACCTTCATGGTGGTGGTCTTGCCGCAACCGTTTGAACCGAGGAAACCGAAGATCTCGCCCCGGCCAATAGCGAAGCTGACCTTGTTGACTGCCGTGAAGTCGCCGAAGCGCAGGGTCAGGTCGTGGGCTTCGATGGCGATATCGGTGTTGGCGCTTGCTCTGGGCGGGATCACCAGTGGCTGGTTGTTGTGGGCGCTGTCGCCCTGGAAGTGGGTGAAGGCTTCATCCAGTTTTCCGCTGGGTGTGGCCGCCGCCAGTTCGCTGCTAAGCCCGTTGGCGATCAGTTTGCCGCGATCGAGCATCAGGCAATGTTCGAACTGCTCGGCCTCCTCCATGTAGGCCGTGGCCACCAGCAGGGTCAGTTGCGGGCGCTCGGCACGTACGGTATCGACCAGTTCCCAGAAGCGTCTACGCGACAGCGGGTCGACGCCAGTGGTGGGCTCGTCAAGGATCAGCAGGTCCGGGTCGTGGATCAGTGCGCAGCACAGGCCGAGCTTCTGTTTCATCCCGCCCGAGAGTTTGCCGGCCGGGCGCTCGGCGAAACGGGCGAGGTCGGTGGCCAGCAGCAGGTTGTGCATGCGCTGGTCGCAGTCGGCTTTCGACAGGCCAAACAGCGTGGCGAAGAAGCGGATGTTTTCGCTGATGGACAACTCGGGGTACAGGTTGCCGCCCAGGCCCTGGGGCATAAAGGCGATACGCGGGTACAGGCTGTTGCGATGGCGGCGGTCGGCGATGGAGCCGCCGAGCACCTCCAGTTGGCCTTCCTGAAGGTGTTTAACCCCGGCGATCAAGCCCAGCAGGCTCGACTTGCCCGCGCCATCCGGGCCTATCAGCCCGCATCGCGTACCGGCGGGCAGGCTGAAGGCGATGTCGATCAGCGCCTGTTGCTTGCCATAGCGGTGCTGAACACCTGTGGCGTGCAGCGCCAGGTCGGTCATTTCAGGTTGGCCGGCCAGTCGATGTCAGCCGTACGCACATAGCCGGCACCGGGCATGCCGGGCTTGGCCTGCGGCACGGCGCTGGGTTGGGTCAGGCGCAGTTTGACGCGGAATACCAGTTTCTGGCGTTCGTCGCGGGTTTCCACTTCCTTGGGCGTGAATTGCGATTTGGCCGCGACAAAGCTGATTTTGGCCGGCAGCGGTTGGTCGGGGAGTGCATCGAGGAGGATGCGTGCATCGCTGCCGACGGTCAGCCGGCCGGTCACAGAGGCGGGCAAGTAGAGGTTCATGTATTGATCTTGGGGGTCGATCAGCAGCAACACGCGCCCACCGGCGGCGAGCACTTCGCCCGGTTCAGCCAGGCGTAGCTGGATAATGCCGTCGATGGGCGCGCGCAGGCTGCTGTCATCGATTTCGCTGGTGAGTTGCGCCACCTGGGCTTCGGCGGCGCCGATGGCCGCCTTGACCGAATTGACCTGGGCTTGGGCCGCGACTACGGCCGCATTGCCGGTATTCTGGCGAGCCTGCTGCTGGTCGATCAACTGGCTGCTGGCAAAGCCGCGCGCGTATAGCTCCTGCGTACGCTTGAGCTCCTGATGGGCCAACAGTTGCTCGCTTTGGCGCAGTTGCACATTGGCTTCGGCAGCGGCGAAGTTTTCCTTGGCGCGCAGCACCTCGGCTTCAGCCTGGGCGCGCTGGGCCTCCAGGGTGCGGGTGTCCATGCGCGCCAGCAGTTGGCCCTTGAGCACCTTGTCGCCTTCATCCACGCGCACTTCGGCGAGGCGCCCGGGTATCTTGGCGGCAATCTGCACCTCAGTGGATTCCAGGCGACCGTTGCCCATGCTCAAGCCTTCGGGCAGGCGGTCCTGGGTGGATTTCCAGTAACCGAAGCCGCCGGCGGCGAGCAGCAACACAATCAGGAGCGAGGCAAACAGCTGGGAGGTGCGATGGTTCGTCGACATGAATGCATCCTGCGGCGTTAGCGTCCTAGTTTGACCGGCCTCGCCTCAGAAGGCGTTGATACCGATCAAATGAACTGAAGGAGCGAGCTGGCTCGCGAAAAATGTAAACGATAACGCGACCAGCCTGGAAGGTCGCGGTGAAGCTGCGCTCTTCGCGAGCAAGCTGGCTCCAGCCGTCAGCGTAGCGCCAAGACCGCGGCCCATTGCTCGGCGGTAACCGGCATCACCGAGAGACGGCTGCCTTTTTGCACCAGAGGCAGCTCGGCTAGGGCGGCTTGCTGCTTCAGGTACCCCAGGCCCAGTACGCAGGGGAACGTCTCGACATGGGCCACGTTGATCGCGCTCCATGGATTTTTCTCCGGGCTGGCCTTGGCGTCGAAATAGTGGTTGTCCGGCTCCAGTGCGGTCGGGTCCGGGTAGGCGGCCTCGACGATGGTGCCGATGCCGGCAATACCAGGCTCGGGGCAGCTGGAGTGATAGAAGAAAAATTGGTCACCCACCGCCATCGCCCTCAGAAAGTTGCGCGCCTGATAATTGCGCACCCCATCCCAGCGGGCTTCGCCAAGCGTTTCCAGGCCTTTGATGGAGAGTTCGTCGGGCTCGGATTTCATCAGCCAATAGGCCATTTGGGGGCTCCTGAAAAAGGCGTTGGGCAAGTTGTCAGGCAATTCCATGACAAACCGACAGTCGGTTGACGCCAAGGTTTGCGTGTTGGTTCACGTTAACGCAGAATGCCGGGATTTTAAGCTTGACGCAGCTGCAACGGACTACTTTGGAACGTTGTTGTCATCGTGTACGAGATGCCTGAAGGGGGGCAATCGATGCAACGTAAACCGGATTTACTATGGATATTGGTGATTTTGTTTGGTCTGGGCGTCGTGACCACCGGGTATGCGCAAAGCTTGTGGTCGAACAAGACCGATGCACCCGTTGAACTGGCTCAGCAGCAGCCTAAACCGTTCAAGCGCTGACCCTTATTCAAGGCGCCGCTGACTCCAGTGGCGTCTCTGCGATATACCAATACTTGTCAGTGACCGTGCCCGCCAGCGGCACATCCCAACTCGCCTGCGCCAACCGATCGACCTTCTGACACTCATGGGCCAGCCCCAGCAGCGTCGGCTTGCGCCAGCTTTGGCGGCGAGCGAGGTAGGCCAGGCTGCGGTCATAAAACCCACCGCCCATGCCCAGGCGCCCCCCCGCGTCGTCGAACCCCACCAGCGGGAGCAACACCAGGTCCAGCGCCCACACCTTGCGCTGGCGGCAGGCGTTTATCCGGGGTTCGAGAATGCGAAACCGATTGG
This sequence comes from Pseudomonas gorinensis, assembly GCF_042015035.1. Lineage (NCBI taxonomy): Bacteria > Pseudomonadati > Pseudomonadota > Gammaproteobacteria > Pseudomonadales > Pseudomonadaceae > Pseudomonas > Pseudomonas gorinensis. The sequence goes on along the minus strand of NZ_CP167125.1, from coordinate 6,995,332 downwards.
GCAGCAGTTTTTCCCCTGGGTCCACGCGTTGGAAGACCATCTTGGTTCTCGGCCAGGCGCTGAGTACTGGCAGGTAGGTGGCCTTGCCCCGGCGCTGGGCCGCGCGCAGCAGCAGGCGCGGATCGATTTCACCGTCCGTCGGCAGGTATAGAGAAATATGTTTGGCCCGGCGAAACAGCGGGTGCTGTGCCAGTTGCCGATACAAGCCAAGGGCCGCCCGGCGCTGCTCGCTGGGGGTGAGCGCACGGCGGGCCTTGCGCAACATGCGTCGAAGGTGCGGACGGGAAAGCGGCGCAGGTTCGGTCATGGTTTTCGGCTCATAAAACAATGCCAGTCCTTAAGACTGGCATTGAGTTTGGGAATCAGGCTCCCCGACAGAACCGCTGTCGACTAAGCCCTTGAACCCGAAAGTTCAAGGTGGAAGAAGCAGTAGGCTTTAAGGCTTTCCGTCTAGCGGACATGCACACCAGCCCAACGTGCAACTTCCAGGGTAGTGCGAATCGGCTCCGGGACATCGCCGACTGGCAAGCACGCCAGGGAGTGGGGCGAGTATACCTTAAACAGTCGCGGCAATCAGCCCTTGGGTGCGTCTGAGTCGCTGGAGAGCACCAGATCAACGCGTTCGAGCAGGTCACGCACCTGTTCGCGCGTTGAGCCGCTGGCCTGTACGTCAGGACGTTCCTGCTTGTGCAGCAGATCGTGGGTGATGTTCAGCGCGGCCATCACGGCGATGCGGTCGGCGCCGATGACTTTGCCGCTGCTGCGGATTTCACGCATCTTGCCATCCAGGTAGCGGGCAGCGCTCACCAGGTTGCTGCGTTCTTCCTGGGGGCAAATGATCGAATACTCTTTGTCGAGGATCTGCACGGTAACGCTATTGCTTGAACTCATGAGTCTTGCTCCAGGGCCTTCAGGCGCGAAATCATCGATTCGACCTTACGCCGGGCGATTTCGTTTTTTTCAATGAGGTGAGCGCGTTCCTCGCGCCAGGTCTTTTCCTGAGCTAATAGGAGTCCGTTTTGGCTCTTTAGTTGCTCGACCCGATCAATTAGCAATTCGAGTCTGGCCATCAGCGCTTGCAGGTCGGTGTCTTCCATTGGGTTCCACTGGATTTGTCTGATGAATGGCAACTGCAGGATAAACGATCTGACGCCCTCGATAGTCTTGGTACGTCTGCCGGTGCTAGGATACAGCGCTCCATTCTAGACATTGCGCCGTCTGGCGCCTAGCTCACCATGCCCATTCAGAACTCCCCGTACGATGCTTTTTCCAAACTGCTGAGCACCAGCGGTCATCCTTGCTCGCCTGCCGAACTGCACGGCGTGTTGCTCGGCCGCAGTTGCACCGGCGTTGGCTTTGATGCCGACAACTGGCTGGCCGATGTGGCCGAGCTGCTGGAAACCGAACCGACCGACAACGTGCGTAACGCGCTGATCGGCCTGCAAGAGATGGTCAAGGGCGAGCTGACCGGTGATGACGTCACCGTGGTCCTGCTGCTGCCGACCGACGATGCACCGCTCGCCGAACGCGCCGCCGCACTGGGCCAATGGTGCCAGGGCTTCCTCCACGGTTTCGGCGTGAACGCCGGTGGCCTGGAGCTGAGCACCGATGCCAAGGAAGTGTTGCAGGACCTGGCGGCCATCTCCCAGGTGCAAGACGCCCTGGAAGAGTCCGAAGACGGCGAAGGCGACTACATGGAAGTCATGGAATACCTGCGCGTCGCACCGTTGCTGCTGTTCACCGAGACCAAGAAGTCCGCTGAGCCGGCTGCCCCCAAGCCTTCGCTGCACTGAGAAAGGAAGCCCATCTGCCCATGATCCATATCCCCAAAGCGGAATACACCCGGCGCCGCAAGGCGCTCATGGCGCAGATGGAACCCAACAGCATCGCGATCCTGCCGGCCGCCGCCGTGGCGATCCGCAACCGTGATGTCGAGCACGTCTATCGCCAGGACAGCGACTTCCAGTACCTGAGCGGTTTCCCCGAGCCACAGGCGGTGATCGTGCTGATGCCCGGTCGCCAGCACGGCGAGTACGTGCTGTTCTGCCGCGAGCGCAATGCCGAACGCGAACTGTGGGACGGCCTGCGCGCCGGTACCGAGGGCGCGATCCGCGATTTTGGCGCCGACGATGCCTTCCCCATCACCGATATCGACGACATCCTGCCCGGCTTGATCGAAGGTCGCGACCGGGTGTATTCGGCCATGGGCAGCAACGCTGAATTCGATCGGCACCTGATGGAGTGGATCAACGTCATCCGCTCTAAAGCGCACCTCGGTGCCCAGCCCCCGAACGAATTCGTTGCCCTGGATCATTTGCTCCACGACATGCGCCTGTATAAATCGGCGGCGGAAGTGAAGGTGATGCGCGAGGCTGCGCGAATTTCCTGCGCGGCCCATGTGAAGGCGATGCAGGCCAGCCGCGCCGGCTTGCATGAGTTCAGCCTGGAAGCCGAACTGGATTACGAGTTCCGCAAGGGCGGCGCGAAAATGCCGGCCTATGGCTCCATCGTCGCCGCCGGGCGCAACAGCTGCATCCTGCATTACCAGCAGAATGACGCCGTGCTCAAGGACGGCGACCTGGTGCTGATCGATGCCGGTTGCGAGATCGACTGCTACGCCAGCGACATCACCCGCACCTGGCCGGTCAATGGCAAGTTCTCGCCGGAGCAGAAGGCGATCTATGAAATCGTGCTGGCCTCCCAGGAAGCCGCCTTTGCCGAGATAGCGCCGAACAAGCATTGGAACCAGGCCCACGAGGCAACCGTGCAGGTCATCACCGCCGGGCTGGTCAAACTGGGCTTGCTGCAGGGTGATGTGGACGAGTTGATTGCCAGCGAAGCCTACCGGGCTTTCTACATGCACCGAGCCGGCCACTGGCTGGGCATGGATGTGCACGATGTGGGCGAGTACAAAGTGGGCGGTGAATGGCGTGTGCTGGAGGTCGGCATGGCATTGACCGTGGAACCGGGGATCTACATATCGCCGGACAACCAGAATGTGGCAAAGAAATGGCGTGGCATTGGCGTGCGCATCGAGGACGACGTGGTAGTGACCAAGCAAGGCTGTGAAATCCTGACCGTCGGCGTGCCCAAGACCGTCGCCGACATTGAAGCCCTGATGGCGGCTGCCCGATGAGCCGGGTCAACCTGGCGATCATCGGTGGCGGCCTGGTGGGCGCCAGCCTGGCGCTGGCATTGCAAGCGGGGGCAAAGGCCCGAGGCTGGAAGATCGTGCTGATCGAACCCTTTGCACCGGGTGACAGCTACCAGCCTAGCTACGATGCACGCTCCTCGGCGCTGTCGTTTGGCGCTCGGCAGATTTACCAGCGCCTGGGGCTCTGGCAGCACATCTCCCGCCGCGCAGAACCGATCAAGCAGATTCATGTGTCGGACCGCGGGCGTTTCTCCACCGCGCGGTTATCCGCCATGGAGGAGGGCGTTCCTGCCCTTGGCTATGTGGTGGAAAACGCCTGGCTCGGCCAGTGCCTGTGGCAAGGCTTGGATAAAGAGGTGGTCAGTTGGCGCTGCCCGGCGGAAGTCACGCGCATGGAACCGCTGCCGGATGGCTACCGCCTGACCCTCAACGATGAAACCGTACTGGAATGCGACCTCGCGGTGCTCGCGGATGGTGGCCGCTCCGGTTTGCGTGAGCAACTGGGCATCGGCGTGAAAACCCGCCCCTACAACCAGAGCGCGCTGATCGCCAATATCACCCCGAGCGAAGCCCATAACGGCGAAGCCTTCGAGCGCTTTACCGATGAGGGGCCGATGGCCTTGCTGCCGCTGCCGGACAACCGTTGCGCGCTGGTGTGGACCCGCATCGGCATGGACGCCCAGCGCTTGGCCAGCCTGGATGAACGCAGTTTCTTGAGTGAGTTGCAGGGCGTGTTTGGTTACCGCCTAGGCACCCTGAAGCAAGTGGGGGCTCGTCACCTGTACCCGCTGACCCTGGTGGAAGCCGAAGAACAAGTCCGCTCCCACCTGGCGATCCTCGGCAATGCCGCCCACAGTCTGCATCCGATTGCCGGGCAGGGTTTCAACCTGTCCCTGCGTGATGCCAATGCCTTGGCCGAGGCCCTGTTGGCCGGGCCGACGGTGCCGGGCGACCTGGCCACCTTGCAGGCCTATCGCGAGCGTCAGCGGCTGGATCAGAAGCTGACCGTGGGCTTCTCCGACCAGGTCACGCGCCTGTTCGGCAGTGCCCAACCGCTGGTCGCCCTGGGCCGCAACATGGGCTTGCTGGGCCTGGACCTGCTGCCACCGGCCAAACGCTGGTTCGCCCGGCAGGCCATGGGCCTGGGTACGCGTCCCGATGCGTAAGTGGCTGGTCGCTCGCCTGGGTAAAGCGCGTTTATTGCGTTGGGTCATGACCCTTTACCCGCCGTATCTGGGTGCGGGGATCAGCGTGCAGCACATGAGCGCCGATTTTCGCCACGTCAAAGTGCGCATGGGCCTGGGGTGGTACAACCGTAACTACGTGGGTACGCAGTTCGGCGGCAGCCTCTATTCGATGGTCGACCCGTTCTACATGCTGATGCTGATGGAGAACCTGGGCCGCGACTACATTGTGTGGGACAAGGCGGCCAGCATCGACTTCGTCTCGCCGGGCAAAGGCCCGGTGTATGCCGAGTTTTCCATCGACGACGCCTTGCTGGATGAGGTGCGTCGACAGACCGCAGGCGGCGAGAAGTATTTGCCCCGCCTCAAGGTCCAGATTCATGACGGCTCCGGCACCCTGGTGGCGCGAGTCGACAAAACCCTTTACGTGCGGCGCAAGCCGCCAGCGAGACAGGCTTAAAGCATGGACATGCGCGCAGATGTGCTGATTGTCGGGGCCGGAATGGTCGGAAGCGCCCTGGCGCTGGCGTTGCAGGGCAGTGGCCTGCAGGTGCTGCTGCTGGACGGCAGCCCGTTGAGCGTCAAGCCGTTCGAACGTGACGCCGCCTTCGAGCCGCGGGTCAGCGCCTTGTCGGCCGCCAGCCAGCGCATCCTCGAGCGCCTGGGCGTGTGGGACGGCATCGTCGACCGCCGCGCCAGCCCTTACGCAGAGATGCAGGTGTGGGACGGCAGCGGCACCGGGCAGGTCCACTTTTCGGCGGCCAGCGTGCATGCCGAAGTGCTCGGGCATATCGTCGAAAACCGTGTGGTCCAGGATGCCCTGCTTGATCGCCTGCATGACTGTGACCTCGGCCTGCTGGCCAATGCACGCCTGGAGCAAATGCGCCGCTCCGGCGATGACTGGCTGCTGACCCTGGCCGATGGCCGCAAATTGCGCGCGCCGCTGGTGGTGGCCGCCGATGGCGCCAATTCCGCCGTACGCCGCCTGACTGGCACCGCGACCCGCGAGTGGGATTACCTGCATAACGCGATTGTCACCAGCGTGCGCAGCAGCCAGCCGCACCAGCGCACCGCCTGGCAGCGCTTTACCGATACCGGTCCGCTGGCCTTCTTGCCATTGGTGCGCGATGGTCAGGAAGACTGGTGCTCGATCGTCTGGTCGACCACGCCGGCTGAATCCGCACGCCTGATGGCACTTGAGGATGAAAGCTTTTGCCGTGAGCTGGAACGCGCCTTTGAAGGCCGACTCGGCACGGTGCTCAGCGCTGATCCGCGTGTCTGTGTGCCATTGCGCCAACGCCATGCCAAGCGCTATGTGGCCGAAGGCCTGGCGTTGATCGGCGACGCCGCACACGTCATCCACCCGTTGGCCGGGCAGGGCGTGAACCTGGGCTTCCTCGACGCGGCGGTCCTGGCCGAGGTGCTGTTGTCGGCGACTGAACGTGGCGAACGCCTGGCGGATGTGAAAGTGCTGAGCCGTTACGAGCGTCGGCGCATGCCGCACAACCTGGCGTTGATGGCGGCGATGGAAGGCTTCGAGCGCTTGTTCCAGGCCGATCAACTGCCGTTGCGCTGGTTGCGTAATGCCGGGTTGAAAATGGTTGATCAAATGCCGGAAGCCAAGGCGGTATTCGTGCGTCAGGCCCTTGGCCTGACTGGGGATCTACCAGAGTTGGCACGGCCCTGAAGGCGCCGTGCAACATCTGGTAACGCCTCCGCTGAGTGTTTGATTGAGCTGCCAAATGTGAGTCCCTATCATTTGCTTTCAATTTGCATATGAGAGACCGCACCCATGTTGGCACCCAAGCGCCTCCTGACTGCCCTGGCCCTAACCCTTATCGGCAGCACCACCGTGCAGGCGGCCGACGAAGTCGTGGTCTACTCCTCGCGCATCGACGAACTGATCAAGCCGGTATTCGACGCCTACACCCAAAAGACCGGCGTGCAGGTGAAGTTCATCACCGATAAGGAAGCCCCGTTGATGCAGCGCATCAAGGCCGAGGGCGAAAACGCCACTGCCGACCTGCTGCTCACCGTCGACGCCGGCAACCTCTGGCAGGCTGAGCAAATGGGCATCCTGCAACCGTTCACCTCCCCAGTGATCGACAAGAACATCCCTCTTCAATATCGCTCGTCGGCCCATGCCTGGACCGGCTTGAGCTTGCGCGCGCGGACCATCGCCTACTCCACCGACCGGGTCAAACCCGGCGACCTGACGACTTACGAAGCCCTGGCCGACAAACAATGGGAAGGCCGCCTGTGCCTGCGCACGGCGAAAAAAGTCTACAACCAGTCGCTGACCGCCACCCTGATCGAAACCCATGGCGCGGCCAAGACCGAAGAAATCGTCAAGGGCTGGGTCAACAACCTGTCCACCGACGTGTTCTCCGATGACATCGCCGTGCTCGAAGCGATCAACGCCGGGCAGTGCGACGTGGGTATCGTCAACACGTACTACTTCGGCCGCCTGCATAAGCAGAAGCCGGACCTGGCGGTGAAGTTGTTCTGGCCCAACCAGGGCGACCGTGGCGTGCATGTGAACCTGTCCGGTATCGGCCTGACCAAGCATGCGCCGCACCCGGAAGCCGCCAAGGCCTTGGTGGAATGGATGACCACACCTGAGGCACAGAAGATCTTCGCCGACGTGAACCAGGAATTCCCGGCCAACCCGGCGGTGCCACCGTCTGCCGAAGTCGCGACCTGGGGCAAGTTCGTGGCCGATACCTTGCCGGTGGAAGTCGCGGGCAAGCGCCAGGCCGAGGCCATTCGCCTGATGGATCGCGCTGGCTGGAACTGAAGGTGTAAACGCCGCCCCTTTTGTGTCTGCCTTTAGATACTCTTCCCTGGGAATTTGCTCTTGGTCCACCCCGCCCAACGTCGCTGGTACGCGCCGGTCTTTATCGTCGCCGCGCTGGTGCTGCTGCCGCTGAGCGTGCTGTTGCTGTCCTGGCAAAGCATCGATGGGCAGATCTGGTCCCACCTCTGGGAAACCCAGATGCCGCGCTTGCTGGGCAATACCCTGATCCTGGTGCTGGGCGTCGGTATTGGCGTGACCCTGTTGGGCGTAAGCCTGGCCTGGCTGACCAGCCTCTGCGAGTTTCCCGGGCGGCGCTGGCTGGACTGGGCGCTGATGTTGCCCTTCGCGATTCCTGCGTATGTGCTGGCGTTCGTATTTGTCGGCTTGCTGGACTTCTCCGGCCCGGTGCAGACCCTGCTGCGCGACTGGTTCGGCACGGGCCTACGCTGGCCGCGTGTGCGCTCCACGGGCGGCGTGGTCATTGTTTTGGTGCTGGTGTTCTATCCCTACGTCTACCTGCTGGCGCGCACCGCCTTCCTGGCTCAGGGCAAGGGCCTGATGGAAGCCGCGCGCATGCTTGGGCAATCGCCATGGCAGGCGTTCTGGCGCGTGGCCTTGCCCATGGCGCGACCGGCGATTGGCGCCGGCGTGGCGCTGGCATTGATGGAAACCCTGGCGGATTTTGGTGCGGTCTCGGTGTTCAACTTCGATACCTTCACCACCGCCATCTACAAGACCTGGTACGGCTTTTTCAGCCTCTCCAGCGCGGCCCAACTGGCCAGCCTGTTGCTGTTGGTGGTGATGCTGGTGCTGTACGGCGAACGGCGAGCCCGGGGCGCCAGCCGACCGAGCAATGAACGACCGCGCGGCAAGGCGCTGTACCACCTGCGCGGGTTCAAGGCGGCGGCGGCCAGTGCCTGGTGTGGATTGGTGTTCGGCTGTGCGTTTGTCATTCCGGTGCTGCAACTGGTTGCCTGGTTCTGGCAGCGCGGTCGGTTCGACCTGGATGAACGCTATACCGGCCTGATCGTCCACACGCTGTACCTGGGCGGTACCGCCGCGCTGATCACGGTCAGCGTGGCGTTGATTCTGGCGTTCGCCAATCGCTTGGCGCCGACCAGGGCAATTCGCTCCGGCATCAGCCTGGCGAATGTCGGTTATGCCTTGCCGGGCTCGGTGCTGGCGGTGTCGATGATGTTGGCATTCAGCTACCTGGACCGTGAGTTGGTGGTGCCGCTGTCGGGCTGGCTCGGCGGTGCGGGCAAGCCGTTGTTGCTCGGCAGCCTGTCGGCACTGCTGCTGGCGTACTTGGTGCGCTTCCTCGCGGTGGCCTACGGGCCGCTGGAAAACAGCCTGGCACGAATCCGTCCATCGTTGCCGGAGGCGGCGCGCAGTCTTGGGGTGAGCGGCCCACGACTGTTTTGCAAGGTGTATCTGCCGTTGCTGCTGCCCGGGACCCTGAGCGCTGCGTTGCTGGTGTTCGTCGACGTGCTCAAGGAAATGCCCGCCACCCTGCTGATGCGCCCGTTTGGCTGGGACACCCTGGCGGTGCGGATTTTTGAAATGACCAGTGAAGGGGAGTGGGCGCGGGCTTCCTTGCCGGCGCTGACCCTGGTGTTGGTGGGCTTGCTGCCGGTGATCGGGCTGATCCGTCGCTCCGCCCGACAAATCGGCTAGGTGCCAGTCCTACAGCTTGCGGCTACAATGCGCGGCATTCGGTGCGGTCCGTCTTTCGGGTCGGGTCGCTGTACGTGGCTGCAGGCCTTGTAATTCAAGGTTTGCAGCGCGAACGGCAACCTTACGCACCTTCGCCAAGCCCGGAAGGAGAAACCCATGGGACAGCGTACGCCTCTGTATGACCTGCATCTCGCCCTAGGCGCGAAAATGGTCGATTTTGGCGGTTGGGATATGCCTCTGCACTACGGCTCGCAAGTTGAAGAGCACCATCAGGTGCGGCGCGACTGCGGGGTGTTCGATGTATCTCATATGACCGTGATCGATGTCACAGGCCCCGAGGCCAAGGAATGGCTCCAGCACCTGCTGGCCAATGATGTCGATCGTCTGCAGGGCTGCGGCCGTGCGTTGTACAGCGCCATGCTCAACGAGCAGGGTGGGGTGGTGGACGACATGATCGTCTACCGCACCGAAACCGGTTATCGGCTGGTGGTCAATGCCGCTACCCGCGATCAGGATATGGCCTGGATGCAGGCTCAGTTGGGCACCTACCAGGCGCAATTGCTCGAGCGGCCCGAATTGGCCATGCTCGCGATTCAAGGCCCCCATGCCCGGCAGAAGATTGCCGAGCTGGTTACCCAGTCCCGCGGCACCCTGATTCATCAGCTCAAGCCCTTCGAAGGCCAGGCCGACGGTGATTGGTTTATCGCCCGTACCGGTTACACCGGCGAAGACGGCCTGGAGATTGTCCTGCCTGCCGACCAGGCGCCGGGTTTTTTCAACGACCTGGTGGGCGCCGGTATTTCTCCTATCGGCCTCGGCGCCCGCGATACCTTGCGCCTGGAAGCGGGCATGAACCTGTATGGGCAGGATATCCACCAAGACGTTTCGCCCCTGGCGGCCAACATGGCCTGGAGCATTGCGTGGGAGCCGGCCGAGCGCCGTTTCATCGGCCGCGCCGCGCTGGAAGCCGAACTGGGGGCCGGTGTGCAGACCAAATTGGTCGGCTTGGTGCTGGAAGAGCGTGGGGTTTTACGCGCTCACCAAGTGGTTCGTATCGCCAATGTTGGCGAAGGAGAGATCACCAGTGGTAGTTTCTCTCCTACGCTGAGCAAATCCATTGCCCTGGCGCGCGTACCGATGGCGACTGCCGATCGGGCCGAAGTGGAAATCCGCGGCAAGTGGTACCCGGTTCGAGTGGTCAAACCGACCTTCGTGCGCCATGGCAAAACCTTGATCTAACTTTTCCGGCAGGCCAAAGGCTGCTGACATTTCTTCTTGAGGACACAGACTATGAGCAATATCCCTGCCGACCTGCGTTTTGCCGAAAGTCACGAATGGGCGCGTCTGGAAGCTGACGGTACTGTGACCGTCGGGATCTCCGACCATGCCCAGGAAGCGTTGGGTGATGTGGTGTTTGTTGAGTTGGCCGAGGTTGGCAAAGTGTTTGCGGCGGGTGACACGGCGGGTGTCGTGGAGTCGGTTAAAGCGGCGTCTGATATCTACTCGCCAGTTGCCGGCGAAGTGATTGCGGTTAACGAAGAGCTGGGCGGCAGCCCTGAGTTGCTGAACTCCGACCCTTACGGTGCCTGGATCTTCAAGCTCAAGCCAAGCAGCGTTGATGCCGACCTGGCCAAACTGTTCGATGCTGCTGCCTACAAGGCCGCCATCGGCGAGTGATTCCGCTGCAGGAGCCGGTCACCCGGCTCCTGCAACAGGCATTCAGCGTTTCAACACAGCCTTCACTGCCGCTACCGACCGCTCCACATCCGCCTCTGTCATCGCCGTGAACATCGGCAACGACACGATCAAACGCCCAACACGCTCCGCCACCGGGAACATGCCTTCCTTGAAGCCCTGTGCCCGATACAGGCTCAACAGGTGGATCGGCGGGTAGTGATAGCCAATGCCGACGCCAAGGGCTTGCATCTGCTCCATGAAGGTGGCGCGGGCGGGCAGGCCGTCCTGACGTTCCGGCAGCACCAGTTGGAACAGGTGCCAGTTGCTGTTTTCAAAGTCCGGCGGCGGCAGTTGCGCGCCGTACTTCTCTTCAAAGTCACTGCCGAAGCACTTGAAGTAGTGCTGTGCCAGGTGCCGGCGATGGGCGGTGATCTTCTCGATATGGGCAAATTGCCCCAGGCCGATGGCAGCAGCGATATCAGTCATGTTGAACTTGCCGCCCAACACGTCCACGTCCAGGCCGTCGAAGCCGGTTCGGGTCACCCCCTGCAAGCGATACTTTTCCGCCAGGCGGGCTTCCTCGGTGTTGTTCAACACCAGGCAACCCCCCTCGGAGGAGGTGATGTTCTTGTTGGCCTGGAAGCTGAAGGACACAAAGTCACCCGTGGCCCCAATGCGCTCGCCATCCCAGCTGGAACCCAGGGCCTGGGCAGCGTCTTCGACGATGCGCAGGTTGTATTTGTTGGCCAGCGCGTAAAGCAGCGGCATGTCCACGGGCAAGCCCGCCAGGTACACAGGGATGATCGCTTTGGTACGCGGGGTGATGGCCGCTTCCACCTGGGCCAGGTCGATATTGCGGGTCACCGGGTCAATGTCGGCAAACACCGGTGTGGCGCCCACTTCGAGAATCACGTTGGCCGTGGCGACCCAGGAGATCGGTGTGGTGATGACTTCATCGCCAGGCCCGATACCGGCGATGCGCAAGGCGATCTCCATGGTGCAGGTGCCTGAGTTGAAGGTGCGCACGGGGCGGCCGCCAAAGTATTCCGACAGCTGTGCCTCGAATGCCTGCACTTTCGGCCCGCTGGTGATCCAGCCCGAGCGCAGTACATCGCCGACCGCCGAGATGGTGGCTTCATCGATGGTGGGTTTGGAAAACGGCAGAAAGGGCTGTTGGCTCATGACGACGAAGGCATCCGTTTCAGATAGACGATGAGAAAAAATGGATCAGTACCGGCATGGTTGCACGGCTCGACTGAATATAGCCTGTCGCCTGTGAATGAATCGTCAGCCGTTGCAAAAAGATCCGCCCGGTGGGCCGCATCTCGACAATAAGGGTCAGAAGGCCATTCGAGTTTCAAGAAACAGATTCTGCTCCTTGAGCTTGCCCTTGAGCTGTTCATCCCGTGCGTTTATGCGGTTGGCAAAGGTGTTGTAGCCGGTTTCAACATTGCCCATGCCCACATAGCGATAGCCCACCCCCAGGGTTGTTTCGTCACTGACCTTGGCGTCCAGTCCCAGGCCAACGCTATAGGCGAGATTGTACTGGCGGTGACTGGCGAAGCGCCGGGTGTCGTTGGCCTGGGTACCGTTGGCGTCAATCCGCGCTGCGCCCACGCCGGCCATGCCGTAAAACGACAGCCAGGGGGTGATCGGAATGTCTTTGTAGCCATTGAGCATTAAACGCTGGCTTCGTGTGTGCAGGCTGTTGACGTTGGCGTTGAAAGGCGCCCAATAGGACTTGAACGTCGAGTTGCCAGGCAGGGTGTATTCGCCCTCCAGGCGCCAGCCTTCCCTGAGCGCGTAACCGGCCGCGAAGGAGCCGGTGAACGTTTTGGCGTTGTTGGGGCCGTCTACCCGCGCGGTGACACGGGGGCTGGTCAGCAGAGCATTGGCAAGGTCCTGGCGGGCGCTGTTGAGTTTTGCCGAACCATACCAGCCTTCCGCCTGGGTGGTAGGGCTGGCGGTCGCGGCGAGTAACAGGGCGAAGGACAGCTTTTGCATGGTCGTCGATTCACTTTGATGTAAAAGGGGATCGATAGCTTGTTGCGGAGGGGGATCTAGCGTGAACAGGACTTCTCTGGCATTCATGGGCGAAGCCGGCGCCATTGGCTAATGAATTACCAGCTCTGGCTGTAGGATATCGGCGCAAAAAAATGCCGCTTCAAAAGCGGCATTTTTCATGGGGCAGTATTACTCGGAAGCGATGGCGTTTTTCGCCAGGATGGCATTGGCCAGTTCCATGTCCGTGGCTTTCAGGCCAGGGTTATCGGCACGGACCTTCTGCATCGCAGCCTCCAGGTACGGGCCACGGATGCCGCCGTCGCTGGCAACGAAGCTGCCGGCGTCGTCCTGGGCGGCAACCACCAACTTATGGTCCTTGAATGTCAGGTAAGTCGAGCCGGTAGTCGCGCCCGAGGAGATGACATTGCGCCAGAAACTGTCGGCCATGGCTGAGCCGACGGGGAGGGAAAGCACAGCGAGGGTTGCGACAGCATATTTGAGACGCATGATGGGTGACTCCGGGTGGGTTATCTGTACATTATGATTGTGGTTAGCCCAGCCGAGTTCCATCACTGACTAAACAGTTTCAACTTTCAGAATCGCGCCATCCTGGCCAACGACCCGTACTTGAGCGCCTACAGGCATATCCGGGCCGGTCACGATCCATACGCCATCACCGACTTTTATCTTGCCGCGCCCATCGACAATTGCCTGATGCACTATGAAGGTGCGGCCGATCAGCTCGGAGCCGCGCATGTTCAGCCCCGGCTGGTCGCTGGCCTTGGCGCTGCTGCGTTGGCGTTTCCACCAATACACCGCCGTCAGGATCGACAGGAGGGCGAACAGCAGCAGTTGCCATTCCAGCCCGAGCGGCGGTACCAGGAACTTGATCACGCCCACGGCGGCGGCGGCGATCCCCATCCACAGCAGATAACCCCCGGCGCCGAACACCTCAAGAATCAACAACACAGTGCCCAGCGCCAGCCAATCCCAGAACGATAGATGCTGCAGGAAATCCCACATGTCGATCGCCTCAGCCTTTCTTGTTATCGAACGTGGCCTTGACGATCTCGCCGATACCACCGACTGCACCGATTACCTGGCTGGCTTCCAGCGGCATCAGGATCACTTTGCTGTTATTGGCCGAAGCCAGCTTGCCCAGGGCGTCGATGTATTTTTGCGCGACGAAGTAGTTGATGGCCTGCACGTTACCGGTGGCGATCGCTTCGGAAACGACCTGGGTCGCACGAGCCTCCGCTTCAGCCTGACGCTCACGGGCTTCGGATTCCAGGAACGCAGCCTGGCGGCCACCTTCGGCTTCAAGGATCTGTGCCTGCTTCTTGCCTTCGGCGGTCAGGATCGCCGACGCCCGCAGGCCCTCGGCCTCCAGAATCTGTGCACGCTTGATCCGCTCGGCTTTCATCTGGCCGGACATGGCGGCCATCAGGTCCGCAGGTGGGCTGATGTCCTTGATCTCGATCCGGGTGATCTTGATGCCCCACGGCGCGGTGGCTTCGTCGACCGTGCGCAGCAGTTTTTCGTTGATGCCGTCACGTTGGCTGAGCATGGCGTCCAGCTCCATGGAGCCGAGGACGGTACGGATATTGGTTTGCAGCAGGTTGCGGATAGCATGCTCGAGGTTGTTCACCTCGTAGGCCGCCTGGGCGGTGTTGACCACCTGGAAGAAGCACACGGCGTCGATCTGCACGGTGGCGTTGTCGGCGGTGATCACTTCCTGGGGAGGGATATCCAGCACGCTTTCCATCACGTTGATCTTGCGACCGATACGGTCCATGACCGGGATGATGATGTTGAGGCCCGGCTTGAGCGTGTTGGTGTAGCGCCCGAAACGCTCCACGGTCCACTGGTAGCCTTGGGGCACGACCTTGAAACCCATGAAGAGAATGGCGACAGCCAAACCCACGAAAAGAAGCAGTACGGTTCCGATCTGCATAGCGATTCCCTATCTGTTGGTGTCAGTGAAACGACGTTCGGCCGATTGTAGCGGTGTTGTCACGGATAAGAACGATTTCACGGTTCGACAAGCAAAGGATTTGTATCTGAATCCCCGGGCGTTACTCGTAATACTTCAGCCAGTGTGGTCAGCCCGGCGTTGACCTTGCGCAGGCCGGCGATACGCAGGCTGCACATGCCTTGTTTGAGCGCGGCCCGGCGCAAGGCCTGCACATCGGCGCCGGGGGTGATCAACGCTTTGAGCGTTTCGTCCATGACCATGATTTCGTACACGCCGGCCCTGCCTCGGTAACCGCTGTCTCGGCACTGCGCGCAGCCCACAGCTTCGTAGCGCTCATCCGCGACACGCTTGCAGTGCGGGCACAACAGCCGCACCAGGCGCTGCGCCATCACTCCAATCAGCGTAGCTTTGATCAAATAATGAGCAATTCCTAGTTCCTGTAAACGGCTGATAGCGCTGGGTGCATCGTTGGTGTGCAGCGTCGACAGTACCAGGTGCCCCGTCAATGCAGCCTGAATCGCCATTTCGGCGGTTTCCCTGTCGCGAATCTCGCCGATCATGATGATGTCCGGGTCCTGGCGCAGCAGGGCACGGATACCGCTGGCGAAGGTCAGGTCGATATTGGACTGCACCTGCATCTGGTTGAACGCCGGCTCGACCATCTCGATGGGGTCTTCCACCGTGCACAGGTTGACCTCGCGGGTCGCCAGTTGCTTGAGCGTGGTGTAAAGGGTGCTGGTCTTGCCCGAGCCGGTAGGGCCGGTGACCAGGATGATGCCACTGGTCTGGCGAACCATGGTGTGCCAGCGTCGCTGGTCTTCGGTGGGTAAGCCCAACTGATCGAAGTCCTTGAGTAGCACCTGGGGGTCGAAAATCCGCATCACCAGTTTCTCGCCGAACGCCGTGGGCAAGGTCGACAGGCGCAGCTCCACTTCGGCGCCCGCCGGGCTTTTGGTCTTGACCCGGCCGTCCTGGGGTTTGCGTTTCTCCGCCACGTTCATCCGTCCGAGGCTTTTCAGGCGGCTGACCACGGCCACCGTTACCTGGGACGGAAATTGATAGACATCATGCAGCAACCCATCGATGCGAAAGCGCACCCGGCCCTGGTCCCGGCACGGTTCGACATGGATATCACTGGCGCGTTGGCCGAACGCGTACTGCAGCAGCCAGTCGACAATGTTGACGATGTGCGCGTCGTTGGCGTCCGGCTCCTGGTCGCCGCTGCCGAGGTTGAGCAGGTCGAAATGGCCCGGCGCTGCCATCTTGAGATCCGCGCCGCTGACCGACTTGGCTAGCCGGTAGAACTCCGCGATACAACGCTGGATATCCTGGGGATTGGCGACCACCCGCTTGATCGAGCGCTTGAGCACCTGCGCCAGCCCGGCTTCCCAGGCGGTGACATGGGGTTGGGCGCTGGCGATGGTGACGCTCTGCGCGTCCACGGCCACCGCCAGGATGGCGTGGCGTTGGGCAAAGGCGTGGGACATCAGCGGCACCACGGTTGCCACGTCGATTTTCAGGGGGTCGATACGCAGGTAGGCTTGCCCGGTGTGTCGGGCAAGCCATTGGGTCAGGGTTTCCAGGCAAGGGCCCAGGGCCGCGATGTGTTCCAGTGGGTGCTGGGTGTCGCTGGCCGGCAGCGTCGCCAGGCGCTGTGCCATGTCAGGCGTGATCAGCCCTTCTTCGAGCAGGGCCGGCAACAACGGGTGCAATTCCAATCGATGATCAACGGGCATGAGGCGTTTCCTGGGAGGCGTGATCCCAGGCTAGTCAGCCGCCAGTTTTCCTCCTCCCGATGTGTATTGCAGGCTTTTACTGGGCTCCCGCCGCCAGCGCCTGGGGCCGCACGGCATCGGCAGGCCAAACCTCGAGCGTGCACACGCTGATCAGGTTTCGAATCTTTTCACCAATCACCTGGGCACGGTGCCAGCTCAGGCCATCCATCACGATATCGAGGGTCAGCAGGTCTTCCTGCCGGTTCACATTGACCTGGCGCGGAGTCAGGAACTGCAACGCGAAATAGTTGAGTACCCGGCACAGCACATCCGGCTCAGCCTCGGCGACGATCTGATAATGCGCCTGGCAGTGAGCACTATCGACGGCCCAGGCATCGACGCGGCAAACGGAATGGGTGGTTTCAACGGCGTGCATGTTGGCTCTCCAGTTTCGACTGGAGAAATTTTTACATTCGCCAACGGAGATTTCTTATCTAAAATGGGCAATATTCACGCGTACTCGAATAATTCTATTCAATGTAAGCCACTAAGCAGGTTGTTTTATGCGTAGCGAGTTGGACGTCTATGATCGCCGCATCCTGGCCTTGCTGCAGGAGGATGCTTCGCTCTCCAGCGCGCAGATCGCCGAACAGGTCGGGCTGTCCCAGTCACCTTGCTGGCGGCGCATCCAGCGGCTCAAGGAGGAAGGGGTGATCCGCGGCCAGGTCACCCTGTTGGATCGCAAGAAAATCGGCCTCAATACGCAGATTTTTGCCGAGGTCAAACTCAACGCCCACGGGCGATCCAACTTCACTGAGTTTACCGAGGCGATCCGCGGCTTTCCGGAAGTGCTGGAGTGTTATGTGCTGATGGGGGCGGTGGATTTTCTGCTGCGTATCGTCACCTCGGATATCGAGGCGTACGAGCGGTTTTTCTTTGAGAAGTTGTCGATGGTGCCGGGGATTCAGGAGGTCAACTCGATTGTGGCACTGTCCGAGATCAAGTCGACCACTAGCCTGCCAGTATTGCGTTGACCGTACCGGCCTTGTCGGGGGTAAGCGCCTCCCACATTTGATTGCATTTGCAAATGTGGGAGGGGTCCCCGATGGCGATTTACAGACGCAGCAGGGTTTTCCAGGCACGGTTCTGATACACCGCGATGGCCTGATGCATGCGCGCATCCAGCGATTCATCGGTGATCGGCTGGTTGGCCAGTTGTGCCAGTTTGTTCAGCTCGCCGTACAAACGGTCCAGCTCCGGGATGTCCACCACCTGGCGTGCATGGTGCAGCCAGGCCTGGATGCGTTCGATGCGCGGCAGTTGCTCGGCGAGGTCTTCCGGTTGCTGCTGGTAGCGCGGCAGTTGCAGGGCGACGGCATCTTCGGCCAGCAGGCGCGGCAGCCAGTTGGTGATTTGCGCAGCACCCTGACGGTTGCCGCGTACGTTGCGGTCGGCGGTCCAGGTGCGGTTCAGCAACCAGCGGGAGGTGTTCAGCGAGAACAGGCCCCAGCGTACGTCAGTCAATTCTTCAGCGAACTGTTCCGGCGCGGCTTTGCGAATGTCTTCGTCGTCATCACCGGCCTGGACCAGCGGGCGCCAGTCTTCCAGCAGGGCGTCGAGGGCGCTGCGCAGTTCGCTGGTGGATTGGCGCGGGGCGGCCTGGCCGAGGCTGCCAAGCAGGGCACGCAGTTCGCCGAGGTTGTCGACCCAGTCTTGCAACAGGCGCCAGTGGCCATTGAAGCGGTATTGCTCGGCCAGGCGCTGGCTGCTGCCCAGCAGGTGCCACATGATCGCGGCGAAGGCGTCGTCCAGCGGCATTTCAGCCTGCAATTGGGGCGCCGGTAGGCTCAGTGAGTAGCTGCTGGCGTCGTACAGGCGGTAGCCGCGCTCAGCCTTGCTGATATCACACGGCATCAGGGCCAGGGTCTCAGCCAGTTCAGCGGCCAGCTCCAGCAGGGCGGACGGTTCGCCTTCACGCAGTTCCAGTTCCAGCTCGCAGATTTCTTCTTTCTGCTTGCCAGCCACCACATGGCCCAGGTCCAGGGCGGCTTCGATCACCACCTTGGCTTTGCCGCGGCCCCAAGCGATTTCGGCGCGTTCGCGCACGAAGTCGGTGGTGAAGATTGGCTTGAGGGTTTTCTTGTCCAGCTCGGCCAGTTGCTCGGGCCAGCATTCGCCGTCGAGTTTCTTGACGTCGAGCTTGGCTTTGGGCAATTCCCAGTTGTATTCGTTACGTTCCGACAAGCCAGCGACGCTTTGGCCACGGGTCTTGAGGGTCTGGATAATGTCGTCACCGTCCTTGCGCAGGCGCAGGGCAACCTTGGCCTGGGCCAGGTCGCGCTCGGGGGTGTCGAAATACTGGTTCATCAACTCACGGCGTTCCCAGCCACTTTTGTTGCGTTTTTTCAGTAGCGGGTGCTCACGCAGCGCGGCGAGTGTTTCGCGGCTGACGCGGAGCTTGATTTCGGTTTCTTTCTGCATGGCCGGAAAATCCAGGATCGGGAGCGCAGCCGGGGAAAAGAGTGGCTGCCAAGGTCGTGCAGTGTACAGGACTGAGCCCGGCAGCGCGCCGCAACGGTTTATTGTGTCGTGCAGATGCCTCTATAGTGAGGTTCATCCGGGAAGTAGGGAGACCGCGCATGCCGTTGCCGTCCATGAAAGAGCAATTCGCCGCCTTGATTGCCGCGCCGTCGGTCAGTTGTACCCAGGCGTCTCTCGACCAGAGCAATCGCCCGGTGATCGATCTGCTCGCCAGTTGGCTGGGCGACCTGGGATTCGCCATCGACATCCAGCCCGTCAGCCCCGGCAAGTTCAACCTGTTGGCCAGTTTCGGCAGCGGCCCGGGTGGCTTGGTGCTGGCAGGTCATAGTGACACCGTTCCTTATGACCCGGCGCTGTGGAAGACCGACCCCCTCAAGCTGACGGAAGTCGATGGCCGCTGGGTCGGATTGGGCAGTTGTGACATGAAGGGTTTCTTCGCGCTGGCCATCGAAGCGGTGTTGCCGCTGCTGGAGCAGCCGTTCAAGCAGCCGCTGCTGATCCTCGCCACCTGTGATGAAGAGAGCTCCATGTCTGGCGCCCGTGCCTTGGCGGCCGCCGGGCGCCCGCTGGGGCGTGCGGCGGTGATTGGCGAGCCGACCGGCCTCAAGCCGATCCGCCTGCACAAAGGCGTGATGATGGAGCGCATCGATATTCTCGGCCAAAGCGGCCATTCGTCAGACCCGAGCCTGGGCCACAGCGCCCTTGAGGCCATGCACGATGCCATCGGCGAATTGCGCGGCCTGCGCCTGGCCTGGCAGCGCGAGTACCGCAACCCGCAATTCAGTGTGCCGCAGCCGACCCTGAATTTCGGCTGCATCCATGGCGGCGACAATCCCAACCGCATCTGTGGCCAGTGTTCCCTGGAATTTGACCTGCGGCCCCTGCCGGGCATGGACCCCCAGGCGTTGCGCGCCGCCATCCGGCAGAGACTCGAACCGCTCGCCGAACGCCATCAAGTCAAGATCGACTACGCGCCGTTGTTCCCCGAAGTGCCGCCGTTCGAACAGGCCGAAGACGCCGAGCTGGTGCGGGTAGCGGAACGATTGACCGGTCATCGTGCCGAAGCAGTAGCGTTTGGCACCGAAGCGCCTTATCTTCAGCGCCTTGGTTGTGAAACCCTGGTATTGGGCCCCGGCGATATCGCTTGTGCCCACCAGCCGGGCGAGTACCTCGAAATGTCACGCTTGACGCCTACAGTGCGTCTATTGCGTGAGCTGATCGAGCATTACTGCCTCAAACCTGCATAAATTAACCCCCGTCCATTCGTACATAAGGAGAGCGAGCGTGTCGCCAAGCCTGTTCCGACGATAACCATCAGCCCGCTGTGCGTTTTCACGACTCATCCTTTTTCGGCTGCTTTTTATTACAGGCCCAGGTTCCATGCCCGAATACGTCAATTGGCTTCGTCACGCTTCGCCCTACATCAACGCCCACCGCGACTGCACCTTTGTGGTCATGCTGCCCGGCGACGGTGTGGAACACCCGAATTTCGGCAATATCGTCCACGACCTGGTGCTGCTTCACAGCCTGGGCGTGCGCCTGGTGCTGGTGCACGGTTCGCGCCCGCAGATCGAAGCACGCCTTGAAGCACGCGGCCTGACCCCGGCTTACCACGATGGTTTGCGCATCACCGATGCCGCAACACTGGAATGCGTGATCGATGCGGTCGGCCACCTGCGTATCGCTATCGAGGCGCGGCTGTCCATGGACATGGCCTCGTCGCCGATGCAGGGTTCGCGCCTGCGGGTGGCCAGCGGCAACCTGGTCACCGCGCGGCCGATCGGCGTGCTCGAAGGCGTGGACTACCACCACACCGGCGAAGTGCGCCGGGTCGACCGCAAGGGCATCAATCGCCTGCTGGACGAGCGCTCCATTGTGCTGTTGTCGCCCCTGGGGTATTCGCCCACCGGCGAGATCTTCAACCTGGCCTGCGAAGACGTCGCCACCCGTGCCGCCATCGACCTGGGCGCCGACAAGCTGCTGCTGTTTGGCGCCGACCTGGGCCTGATCGATGAAAACGGTCGCCTGGTCCGTGAACTGCGCCCGCAACAAGTGCCGGCGCACCTGCAACGCCTGGGCAGCAGCAACTACCAGGCCGAATTGCTCGATGCAGCGGCCCAGGCCTGCCGTGGCGGGGTAGGGCGCAGCCATATCGTCAGCTACGCCGAAGACGGCGCATTGCTCACCGAACTGTTTACCCGGGACGGCGGCGGTACGCTGGTGGCCCAGGAGCAATTCGAACTGGTGCGCGAAGCGGCGATTGAAGACGTCGGCGGCTTGCTTGACTTGATCAGCCCGCTGGAAGAGCAGGGCATCCTGGTGCGCCGCTCGCGGGAGGTGCTGGAGCGTGAGATCGAGCAATTCAGCGTGGTGGAGCGCGAAGGCATGATCATCGCCTGTGCGGCGCTGTATCAGATTGCGGAGTCGGACGCGGGGGAGCTGGCGTGCCTGGCGGTCAACCCGGAGTACCGCCATGGTGGCCGTGGTGATGAGCTGCTGGAGCGCATCGAGACGCGTGCCCGGGCGCAGGGCTTGAAGACGTTGTTCGTCCTCACCACGCGCACGGCCCATTGGTTCCGTGAGCGCGGTTTCGTACCGAGCAGTGTGGACCGCCTACCGTCGGCACGGGCGTCACTGTACAACTATCAGCGTAACTCGAAGATTTTCGAGAAGGCCCTGTAGGCCCGACTCGATAGATGAATGAAGTTGCAATGTGGGGCGGGCTTGCTCCCGATGCGGTGGATTAGTCAATGAGTGTCGATCTGAACTACCGAAATCGGGAGCAAGCCCCCTCCCACATTTGATCTGTCCAGGGCTGATAAATACGTCGGTCACACTGCATCGATCCCTTCCCCCATACCTTCAAAACCCTTGCCGTGTCCCCTTTAAGCGGGGCGTCGGCTTGTCGCGCCTGTGCATTCTGGAATGTAAGGCCGGCCAACGGTTCGGGGATACCGGCGGTGTTTAAACCTGTCAGTTTGGCGATTTTCTGTGTCGGTTAAAATCCATCATCCGGCCGTCTTTCTGGGCCACCTGGTCGGCGGATTTCAGGTTCACGCCGTTGATTTGTCTGGTGCCCAGCCCCCAAAGGCGCCAGTGCAACAGGCAGGCCGTAATGAGACAAGGAGGGGGTAATGGTTTTTGTCGAGCCGGTCTTGGGGTGCGTCAATTTGGCTGCCGTGAACCCCTACTAAAGTTTCAGAATTCTTGATTTGAGCCGATACGATCAAGGCGGCAGTGGGTAGATTGCACTAGGCTGCCGTGGTCAGAACGCTCCATACGACGGCTTTAATCCCGGAAAAAATATTAGCGATACAAAAACTGTAACAAATTGACGGGAGGATGCGCGTTTGGCCATGATGGCGTCGCTTTTTTGATCGTGGGTGACGTATGCAACCTCGCGGCCACACTAAGCGATCTAAAAAAAGGCTAACAAATACCCTTTAGGAATTAGCTCGTGGAGTAGTTGGTCTACGCTGACTCGCTCACCCCATGCTAGGGCTTATTCCCAAATCGTATGAAAAAGAATGAAACAATTCTTTTTGGGTGTATGAAAAACTCATTACCCTGCAGGGACCAAATCAACTGTGATTAGACGAAGGTAGTAGACACACAAGGTTACGATTGACTTGTCAGTCACTATCCGGTGCTAATCGCGCATCTGTGGATCGAGGGCGTCAGACCCGAGACCAAAGAAATACAAAAATTAGAAATGAGAGGAGCGGTACATGAAGAAGTCCACCTTGGCACTGTCTGTAGCTTTGGGCGTAATCGCTCAGCAAGCAGGCGCTGCCGGTTTCATCGAAGACAGCCACGCCACACTGAGTGCGCGTAACTTCTACATCAACACTGATAACCGCAATGGCGCTGACACGGCTACCAGCCACAGCAAAAACGCGGAGTGGGGCCAGGGTTTTGACCTGCGTTTCATCTCGGGCTACACCCAAGGTACGGTGCAGTTCGGTGTTGACGCTATTGGCCTGTACGGCGTTCGCTTGGATTCCAGCCGCGCGGAACACGGGAACTACAACGGTACGCTTTCGGGCGGTACTGTATTCCCAAGCGATGGCAACGAGGCCGTCAACGATTTCGCCAGCCTGGGTGTAACCGGCAAGGTCAAGATCTCCCAAACCGAGCTGAAGCTGGGCACCCTGCAGCCTAAGCTGCCAGTTATCGTGACCAACGATGGTCGTCTGCTGCCGCAAACCTTCCAAGGTGGCCAGATCACTACCAACGACATCAAGGATTTGACCTTGGTTGCTGGTCAGGTCGAAAAGGCCAAAGGTCGTAACTCCAGCAACAACGAAAACCTGTCGATTGGCGGTGCCAACGGCAGCTCCAACTACAGCGCAGGCAAGTTCACCAACAAGTTCTACTACGCTGGTGGTGACTACAAGCTCACCAAAGACCTGACCGCCCAGTACTACTACGGCAACCTGGAAGACTTCTACAAGCAGCACTTCCTGGGTCTGACCCACAACTGGGCAATCGGCCCGGGCGTTTTGAAGTCTGACCTGCGTTACTTCAATAGCTCCGACGACGGCAAAAACGGCAACACCCCTGCTTATTACAGCAGCGGTAACTACAACGGTGTCACCAGTGGCAAGGGCAAGGTTGACAACAACCTGTACAGCGGCCTGTTCCTGTACACCGTCGCCGGTCACACCTTCGGTGGTGGTTACCAGGTCAGCAACGGTAGCAGCGACTTCCCTTGGTTGAACCAAGGCGACGGTTCGTCGGCTTACCTGACCACTGACATGCAGATTCAGAAGTTTGCCCGTGCCGGCGAACGCACCTGGCAAGCTCGCTACGCTTATGATTTCGCTAAAGTCGGCGTACCTGGCCTGACTGCCGGTGTTGTTTACCTCAAAGGCAGTGACATTGACACTGTGAACGCTAGCCGTACCGAGTTCACTGGTCAGTCCGAGTGGGAGCGTGATATCACCGTTGCCTACGTGATCCCAGAAGGCCCACTGAAAAACCTGGGTGTCGCTTGGAAAAACGCAATGTGGCGTACTGATATTGCTTCCGCACGTGACCAGGACGAAAACCGCCTGATCGTCAGCTATTCGCTGCCACTGTTCTAGTAGCGTAACGCTGTTGTAAGACTGTAAACCTTGCCCGGCGCAACGCCGGGCAAGGTGTCTTGCTTTTCAAGTCGGGCTCAACCCCCGCAAGCCCTTCCTGAACCCCTCTTCGTACAGCGTCTCAAGGCCTTCTCAAACCTTGAAATGGATGTTGCTCCTTGCCCGTTCCGGCGTCCAATGAACAGATTTTTAATATTCCATTATCATCTAGATAAATCGATATTTATTCTTTTTAAATTATCCACAATGCATGCACAGTGGGCTCCATAGCACTCACCAGGAGCCACACCATGAGCCTAAGACTGGGCGACATCGCCCCCGACTTCGAACAGGATTCCAGCGCCGGCAAGATTCGTTTCCACGAATGGCTGGGCGACAGCTGGGGGGTGTTGTTTTCCCACCCGGCAGACTTCACCCCGGTGTGCACCACCGAGTTGGGCTTTACCGCCAAGCTCAAGGACGAATTCGCCAAGCGCGGCGTCAAGGCCATCGCCCTGTCGGTAGACCCGGTGGACTCGCACCACAAGTGGATCGAAGACATCAACGAAACCCAGCACACGATCGTCAACTTCCCGATCCTGGCCGATGCCGACCGCAAGGTCTCGGACCTCTACGACTTGATCCACCCGAACGCCAGTGACACCCTCACCGTACGTTCCTTGTTCGTGATCGACCCGAACAAGAAGATCCGCCTGACCATCACCTACCCGGCCAGCACCGGTCGCAATTTCCACGAAATCCTGCGGGTGATCGACTCGTTGCAACTGACCGACAACTACAAAGTCGCGACGCCCGCCAACTGGCAGGACGGCGATGAAGTGGTGATCGTGCCGTCGCTCAAGGACGAGGAAGAGATCAAGAAGCGCTTTCCGAAGGGGTATCGAGCGGTGAAGCCATACCTGCGTCTCACCCCGCAACCCAACCGCTGACACAGGACCTATGTGGGAGGGGGCTTGCTCCCGATAGCGTCAGGACTGAATGTGTCGACTGACACGCTGCTATCGGGAGCAAGCCCCCTCCCACAGGTTGAGCGCATTTCAAGTCACACATAGCAGGGGTTTTCAGGCCGTTTCGACGGCCTTTTTTTTCGCCTGTGAATTTATCTATGCTTTATGCATTTAAAGAATAAACAAATGAAAAAATAAGATTTATAGATATATAAATCTGCTGATATGGTCTGTTCCATCTTGGCGCCATCGCCACACAGCGAACCGCCGACACTTGCTTAAGGAATTTCCTAGATGCTGGTCGTAACACTTGGAGGCAGTCCCAGCCAGCGTTCGCGCTCCGGGGTGTTGCTGGATAAAACCCGTCAGTGGTTGCAACACAAAGGCGTGGAAGTCGTGAGTTACCAGATACGGGACTTCCCGGCCGAAGACTTGCTGCACGCCCGCTTCGACAGCCCCAAGGTCATCGACCTGCTGCAACAGGTGGCCAATGCAGACGGCCTGGTGATCGCCACGCCGGTGTACAAGGCCTCGTTCTCCGGCGCGCTGAAGACCGTGCTCGACCTGCTGCCGGAACGCGCCCTGGCCCACAAGATCGTGCTGCCCATGGCGACCGGCGGCAGCATCGCCCACATGTTGGCGGTGGACTACGCGCTCAAGCCGGTGTTGTCGGCATTGAAAGCCCAGGAGCTGCTCCACGGGATTTTCGCCGAAGACAGCCAGATCGCCTATGGCGAAGGCAGTGCCCAGGCGCAGTTGGTGCCGGTGCTCGAACACCGTTTGCACGAGGCCCTGGAGACGCTTTATGGCGCCATGGCCCGTCGCCCGAAACCGCTGGACCCGCATGTGTTGAATGAACGTTTGTTGAGTGCTCGCTGGAGCATTTAAGTAAGCCTCACCGCTATATAGAAGTACTCACCTTACTCAGCCGCCAACGGCCAAGCAGGTGCAGCCAACCCCTTCATCGCATTTTTGGAGAGAGCGCCATGCGCACTGTCATCTTGCGTCGTGGTCTGGTCGCGCTGTTTGCCGCGGCTGTGTCCTTCGGCGCCATCGTTCAAGCCCACGCCGCCGAAACCCTGCGGATCGGTTATCAGAAGTACGGCACCCTGGTGCTGCTCAAGGCCAAGGGCACCCTGGAAAAACGCCTGGCCGCCCAAGGCGTGCAGGTGCAATGGACTGAGTTCCCTGGCGGCCCGCAGTTGCTCGAAGGCTTGAACGTGGGCTCCATCGACTTCGGCGTCACCGGCGAGACCCCGCCGGTGTTTGCCCAGGCGGCCGGTGCCGACTTGCTCTACGTTGCCTACGAGCCGCCCGCGCCGACCAGCGAAGCGATCCTGGTACCGAAAGATTCGCCGATCAAATCCGTGGCCGAACTCAAGGGCAAGAAAGTTGTGCTCAATAAAGGCTCGAACGTGCACTACCTGCTGGTACGTGCCCTGGAAGACGCCGGCCTGAAATACACCGATGTACAAACCGTATTCCTGCCGCCCGCCGATGCCCGTGCCGCGTTCGAGCGTGGCAGTGTCGACGCCTGGGTTATCTGGGACCCGTATCAGGCCGCCGCCGAGAAACAACTGCAAGCGCGCACCCTGCGTGACGGCACCGGCATTGCCGACAACCACCAGTTCTACCTGGCCACCAAACCCTATGCCGAAAAACACCCCGAAGTGATCAAGGCGCTGGTGGAAGAAGTACGCGCGGTGGGCGAATGGTCCAAGGCCAACCCCCAGGAAGTCACCGAACAAGTCGCTCCGCTGCTTGGCTTGCCGGCCGACATCACCCTGACTTCGGTGAAGCGGCAAGGCTACGGCGCGCTGTTCCTGACCCCGGAAGTGGTGGCGGCCCAGCAGAAAATCGCTGACAGCTTCTACCAACTCAAATTGATCCCCAAACCCTTGAGCATCAAGGACGTGATCTGGACGCCACCTGCCGCCGTGGCCAAAGCGCCGTAATTCGACTTCTTCAGGAGACAACTCCATGAGCCTCAATATTTTCTGGTTCCTGCCTACTCACGGCGACGGCCATTACCTTGGCACCGCCGAAGGCGCTCGCGCCGTCGACCACGGTTATTTGCAACAAGTGGCCCAGGCCGCTGACCGTCTCGGTTTTGGCGGGGTATTGATCCCCACCGGCCGGTCCTGCGAAGACTCGTGGCTGGTGGCCGCCTCGCTGATTCCGGTGACCCAGCGTTTGAAATTCCTTGTGGCGCTGCGCCCTGGGATCATTTCCCCGACGGTGGCGGCGCGTCAGGCCGCGACCCTCGACCGCCTGTCCGGTGGCCGGGCGTTGTTCAACCTGGTGACCGGTGGCGACCCGGAAGAATTGGCTGGCGACGGTTTGTTCCTCAGTCACGAAGAGCGCTACCAGGCCTCGGTGGAATTCACTCGCATCTGGCGGCGCGTGCTGGAAGGCGAGACCGTGGATTACGACGGCCAGCACATCAGTGTCAAAGGCGCCAAGCTGCTTTACCCACCGATCCAGCAACCGCGTCCGCCGCTGTACTTCGGCGGTTCCTCGGAAGCGGCCCAGGACCTGGCCGCTGAGCAAGTGGACATGGTGCTGACCTGGGGCGAGCCACCGGCTGCCGTTGCCGAAAAAATCGAACAGGTGCGGGCCAAGGCGGCGAAGCTGGGGCGCACCGTGCGTTTCGGCATTCGTCTGCATGTGATTGTGCGCGAAACCAACGCTGAAGCCTGGAAAGCCGCCGACAAACTGATCTCCCACCTGGACGACGACACTATCGCCCGTGCCCAGGCTTCCCTGGCGCGCTTCGATTCCGTCGGCCAGCAACGCATGGCGGCCTTGCATGGCGGCAGCCGCGACAACTTGGAAGTCAGTCCCAACCTGTGGGCGGGCGTTGGCCTGGTACGCGGCGGGGCAGGCACTGCGCTGGTGGGCGATGGTCCGACCGTGGCGGCCCGGGTCAAGGAGTACGCAGCGTTGGGCATCGACACCTTTATCTTCTCCGGCTATCCACACTTGGAAGAGTCGTATCGCGTGGCCGAACTGCTGTTCCCACACCTGGATATCGAACGTCCCGAGCTGCCGAAAAGCGCCGGTTACGTCAGCCCGTTCGGCGAGATGGTGGCCAACGATATCCTTCCCAAAGCTGCATCACAGAGCTGAGGCAGCGCCATGAACCTTGAAAAATTGAGCCATCGCGTGGCGCCGTGGGTGTTGCCGGTACTGTTGTTGGCGGTGTGGCAACTGTCAGTGTCGGCGGGCTGGTTGTCGACGCGCATCCTGCCGGCGCCCAGCGCGGTGATTGAGGCTGGGGTCAACCTGGTGCGCAGCGGCGAAATCTGGACGCACCTGGCGATCAGTGGCTGGCGGGCCGGCCTGGGCTTTGTGATCGGTGGCGGCATCGGCCTGGCGCTTGGGTTTATCACCGGCCTGTCGACGTGGGGCGAACGCCTGCTGGACAGCTCGGTGCAGATGATCCGTAACGTGCCGCACCTGGCGCTGATTCCATTGGTGATCCTGTGGTTCGGCATCGACGAGACCGCGAAGATTTTCCTGGTGGCCCTCGGCACGCTGTTCCCGATTTATCTCAACACTTACCACGGTATTCGCAACGTCGACCCGGCGTTGGTGGAAATGTCGCGCAGCTATGGCTTGTCCGGTTTCAGCCTGTTCTGGCAAGTGATCCTGCCGGGTGCGCTGCCTTCGATCCTGGTGGGCGTGCGGTTTGCCCTGGGCTTTATGTGGCTGACGCTGATCGTGGCGGAAACGATCTCTGCCAGCTCCGGGATTGGCTACCTGGCGATGAACGCTCGCGAATTCCTGCAAACCGACGTGGTGGTGTTGGCCATCGTGATGTACGCCATCCTCGGCAAGCTGGCCGACCTGGCCGCGCGCGGCCTGGAACGTGTATGGCTGCGCTGGCACCCGGCGTATCAAGTCAATAAAGGAGGTGCGGCATGACTGCTCAACAACCTCCACGCCTGTTGAAAGGCATCCCGCTGGCGGTGCGTAAGTTGCGCAAGGCCTTTGGCGCGCGGGAAGTGCTGAAGGGCATCGACCTGCATATCCCCGCGGGCCAGTTCGTCGCCGTGGTCGGGCGCAGCGGTTGCGGTAAAAGTACCTTGCTGCGCCTGTTGGCCGGCCTGGACAAAGCCAGCGGCGGCGAGCTGCTGGCCGGTTCCGCGCCGCTGAGCGAGGCGATTGAAGACACGCGGTTGATGTTCCAGGAAGCGCGCCTGCTGCCGTGGAAAAAGATCATCGACAACGTCGGGCTTGGCCTCAAAGGCAACTGGCGCCCTAAAGCCTTGGAAGCCTTGGAAGCGGTCGGCCTGGCCGAGCGTGCCAATGAGTGGCCGGCGGCCTTGTCCGGTGGGCAGAAGCAGCGGGTGGCGTTGGCTCGCGCCTTGATCCACCAGCCGCGCCTGCTGCTGCTCGACGAACCGCTGGGTGCCCTGGACGCCCTGACCCGTATCGAGATGCAGCAACTGATCGAAAACCTCTGGCAAAAACACGGCTTCACGGTGTTGCTGGTGACCCATGACGTCAGTGAAGCCGTGGCCATTGCCGACCGGGTGATCCTGATCGAAGACGGCGAAATCGGCCTGGACCTGCTCGTCGATCTGCCGCGTCCACGCGCCCGTGGCTCACACCGCCTGGCCGCGCTGGAAGCGCAAGTGCTCAACCGTGTGCTGTCGTTGCCCGGCACCCCGCCGGAGCCCGAACCTGTTTCACCGTTGCCTACGCAATTGCGTTGGGCTCAATAACTCACTTGTCCCACGAAGGAAGAACACCATGACTATTAAAGCCATCAACGTGCGTAACCAGTTCAAAGGCACCATCAAGGAAATCGTGGTAGGCGACGTGCTGTCGGAAATCGACGTGCAGACGGCGTCCGGCATCGTCACTTCCGTGATCACCACCCGCTCGGTCAAAGAGCTGGAGCTGGTGATTGGCAGCGAAGTGATTGCCTTTGTTAAGTCCACCGAGGTGTCGATCGCCAAGTTGTGATTTGCGTCGCTCTTGAGGCCGTCATCGGGGGCAAGCCCCCTCCCACATTTTGAATGTGTTCACAGATCAACATGTGGGAGGGGGCTTGCCCCCGATGAGGCCATCCCAGTCAACACAAGGCTTATCGCTTGGGCAGATACGCCGGCAAATAAAGCCCGACATAGGCATCGAACACCCGCATCCCTTCCTCCGCCATGCGCGGCGTGATCAACCCATGCTGATGCACCGAGCGCGCATACACCCGGTCACTCAGTTCCAGTGCCAGGGCAAACACGTCCACATCCTTAGGCAGGCTCGGCACCTCGAAGTGACGATTGAACACCTCCAGCATCAAGTCGCCCAGTTCCAGATCATGCTGGCGATCCGCCTGGGTCACTTCGGTCAGCCCATGCTGCGCCAGGATCAGTTGGCGGGCGGCGGCGTCTTGGTCGTAGATGGTGAGCATGCGTTGCTCGACGATGCAGGACAGGTCACGCCAGTGCTTGAGTGAGCCATGCTCGATGGGCGCCTGGATTGCTGCCCGGAAGGCGGCGTGGACGTCCGCCGTCAGTGCCTCGAGCAGCGCTGGCACACTGGCAAAAAAGTGATACACCGACGACGGTGGAATCTGCGCACGCTCGGCCACGCTGTAGATCGACAAACTGGCCACGCCTTCGGCGGCCAGCAAGGTACGGGCGGCATCAAGGATCGCGTCGATCCGGGCCTGGCTGCGGGCGCGGGGTTTGCGAGGGGCGGCGGGGCGGGGTGGCATGGAAGTCTCCTACAAGGCAGCGGGCATTGTATGAGCAGGAACCGGTGTTGTCTGCCAAGGCGCCATCGGGAGCAAACCCCCTCCCACAGTTGACTGAGTTCCAACCTTGAAATGCAGTCAAGTGTGGGAGGGGGGCTTGCTCCCGATGAGGCCGACTCGGTCAACCGGAAGAAACCCATAAAAAAACGCCACAGACCAAAGGTCGGAGGCGTTTTTCAGTACAACCACTGCTTACACGGTATGCAGGTACCAGTTGTACTCAAGGTCGGAGATGGAGTGTTCGAACTCTTCCAGCTCACTTTCCTTACAGGCGACGAAGATATCGATGTATTTAGGATCGATGTACTTGGCCATCACCTCGCTGTCGTCCAACTCGCGCAAGGCATCGCGCAGGTTGTTCGGCAGGCTTTGCTCGTTCTGCTCGTAGCTGTTGCCTTCCACGGGAGCGCCCGGTTCGATCTTGTTGGTCAGGCCGTGGTGCACGCCTGCCAGGACCGAAGCCATCAGCAGGTAAGGGTTGGCATCGGCGCCGGCCACGCGGTGTTCGATACGCACCGCATCGGACGAGCCGGTCGGTACGCGAATCGCCACGGTACGGTTATCCAGGCCCCAGCACGGCGAGTTCGGCACGTAGAACTGTGCGCCGAAACGACGGTAGGAGTTGACGTTAGGGCACAGGAACGCCATTTGGGCGGGTAGGGTCTCGAGCACACCGCCGATCGCGTGACGCAATGCGGCGTTCTGCTCGGGATCCTCGCTGGCAAAGATGTTCTTGCCGTCCTTGTCCAGGATCGAAATGTGTACGTGCAAACCGTTGCCTGCCTGGCCTGGGTAAGGCTTGGCCATGAAGGTGGTGTCCATCTCATGGTCGTAGGCGATGTTCTTGATCAGGCGCTTGAGCAGTACCGCGTAGTCGCAAGCCTTGATCGGGTCGGCCACGTGGTGCAGGTTCACTTCGAACTGCGCCGGGGCACTTTCCTTGACAATGGCGTCGGCCGGGATGCCTTGTTCCTTTGCACCTTCCAGGATGTCCTGGAGGCAGTCGACGTATTCGTCGAGGTCGTCGATCAGGTAGACCTGTGTCGAGTGCGGGCGTTTGCCGGAGATCGGCGAGCGGGGCGGTTGCGGGCGGCCGTTCACGTTCTCCTGGTCGATCAGGTAGAACTCAAGCTCGAAGGCAGCACAGATGGTCAGGCCGAGGTCATCAAATTTGCTTACAACTTGGCGGAGCACTTCGCGCGGATCGGCGAAGAAAGGTTCACCTTCAAGTTCGTGCATGGTCATCAGCAGTTGCGCGGTAGGGCGCTTTTGCCAGGGTTCATTGCACAGGGTGTCAGGGATCGGATAACAGATTCGGTCAGCATCACCGATATCCAGGCCCAGGCCGGTGCTTTCCACCGTAGAGCCATTGATATCCAGGGCAAATAGAGAGGCAGGCAGGTTAATGCCCTTCTCGTAAACCTTGTGGAGGCTGGTGCGTTCGATGCGCTTACCGCGCACCACACCATTCATATCCGCAATTAGAAGGTCTACGTACAGAACCTCAGGATGATCCTTAAGGAACGCGTTCGCTTCGTTAAGCTGAACGGCACGCGGGGGTACCGACATGATGCAACACCTTTGTTGTTAAAAATATCAATCATTGATCTTTTCTGGTTTCAGTCAACCCGAACGGCATGCCGAAGTCAAGCGAGGCCTTTTTTGCCCTAAAAAAGCGCCTTGAGGGCTTTTTTGAGGCTTTTTGGGGCTGTTTTTTCGGTTTGACCGCCGTGGGACCAGCAGGCTTGAGCGGGCCGTGTTGTATTTTTTACGGGGGTGTTGTGTAAAAAAATGAACAAGGCTAAGCTCGATTCAAACCCATAACAGCAATAATACCGGGGTGTTTCATGTGTCTCCTGCCGCCACTTGGCGTCTTGGCCTGCTCCATACAGGCTTTGTCATCCGTTCATCCGTCCTGTGTGAACACCCGCGCCCCGGCCAATATTCTTGACGCTTCGGCGGACCTCTTCTATGCCTCTGCGCTTCCCTCGAATTTACCCCTGAACGGCTCCCGTGCAAGGTGCTGCTCATGATTCTGCACGACTTTGGCCTGAGGAATGCAACGCTGCAGCAAATGGCAGGTAAGCTCCTACTCTGAACGAAAAAAACGACGCGGATGCTGCGTCAACCAACGCCTGGCCTTTAATGGATGCCAGGAAACCCAGCCCAGAGGCATTTATGAGTAACAACCTCGACCAGCTCACCGATTGGTTGAAAGACCACAAGATCACAGAAGTCGAATGCATGATTGGCGACCTCACCGGCATCACCCGGGGCAAGATCTCGCCGACCAACAAGTTCATCGCCGAAAAAGGCATGCGCCTGCCCGAGAGTGTGCTGTTGCAGACCGTGACCGGCGATTACGTCGAAGACGACATCTATTACGAATTGCTCGACCCGGCCGACATCGACATGATCTGCCGCCCCGACCAGAACGCGGTATTCCTGGTGCCTTGGGCCATCGAGCCGACCGCCCAGGTGATCCACGACACCTACGACAAGCAAGGCAACCCGATCGAGCTGTCGCCGCGCAACGTGCTCAAGAAAGTCCTCAAGCTCTACGCCGACAAAGGCTGGCAGCCCATCGTGGCGCCGGAGATGGAGTTCTACCTGACCAAGCGCTGCGAAGACCCGGATTTCCCGCTGCAGCCGCCGATTGGTCGTTCCGGTCGCCCGGAAACCGGCCGCCAGTCCTTCTCCATAGAAGCCGCCAACGAATTCGACCCGTTGTTCGAAGACGTCTACGACTGGTGCGAGCTGCAGGAGCTGGACCTCGACACCCTGATCCACGAAGACGGCACGGCGCAGATGGAAATCAACTTCCGTCATGGCGATGCCCTGTCCCTGGCCGACCAGATCCTGGTGTTCAAGCGCACCATGCGGGAAGCTGCGCTCAAGCACGACGTGGCCGCCACCTTCATGGCCAAGCCGATGACCGGCGAGCCTGGCAGCGCGATGCACCTGCACCAGAGCATCATCGACATCGCCACCGGCAAGAACGTCTTCTCCAACGAAGACGGGACCATGAGCCAGCTGTTCCTCAACCACATTGGCGGCTTGCAGAAATTCATCCCCGAATTGCTGCCGCTGTTTGCCCCCAACGTGAACTCGTTCCGCCGCTTCCTGCCCGACACCTCGGCGCCGGTCAACGTGGAATGGGGCGAAGAAAACCGCACCGTCGGCCTGCGCGTACCGGATGCCGGCCCGCAAAACCGCCGTGTGGAAAACCGTCTGCCGGGGGCCGACGCCAACCCGTACCTGGCGATTGCCGCCAGCCTGCTGTGTGGCTACATCGGCATGGTCGAAGGCCATAACCCGAGCGCACCAGTGGTTGGTCGTGGCTACGAGCGGCGCAACCTGCGCCTGCCGTTGACCATCGAAGACGCCCTGGAGCGCATGGAAAACAGCAAGACCATCGAGAAATACCTGGGTCATAAATTCATCACAGGCTACGTCGCGGTCAAGCGGGCCGAGCATGAAAACTTCAAGCGCGTGATCAGTTCGTGGGAGCGGGAATTCCTGCTCTTCGCCGTCTGATGCGCCGGGCGTGCCGTGGGAACGGCGCGCCCTCACCTGAAAAGTCTAGGAGATTGGTATGTCCAGCAACAACCCGCAAACCCGTGAATGGCAAGCCTTGAGCAGTGAGCACCACCTGGCACCGTTCAGCGACTTCAAGCAATTGAAAGAGAAAGGCCCGCGGATCATCACCAAAGCCCACGGCGTTTACCTGTGGGACAGCGAAGGTAACAAGATCCTCGACGGCATGGCCGGCCTGTGGTGCGTGGCGATCGGCTACGGTCGCGATGAACTGGCCGACGCCGCCGCCAAGCAGATGAAAGAACTGCCGTACTACAACCTGTTCTTCCAGACCGCACACCCGCCGGTACTCGAATTGGCCAAGGCCATTTCCGACATCGCGCCTGCTGGCATGAACCACGTGTTCTTCACCGGTTCCGGCTCCGAAGGCAACGACACCATGTTGCGTATGGTCCGCCACTACTGGGCGATCAAGGGCCAACCGAACAAGAAAACCATCATCAGCCGCAAGAATGGCTACCACGGCTCCACCGTGGCTGGCGCCAGCCTGGGCGGCATGACTTATATGCATGAACAGGGCGATTTGCCGATCCCGGGCATCGTCCATATCGCCCAGCCCTATTGGTTCGGCGAAGGCGGTGACATGAGCCCCGAAGAGTTCGGGGTGTGGGCTGCCAACCAGCTGGAAGAGAAGATCCTGGAGCTGGGTGTGGACAACGTCGGGGCCTTTATTGCCGAGCCGATCCAGGGCGCTGGTGGCGTGATCGTACCGCCCGCGACCTACTGGCCGCGCATCAAGGAAATTCTCGCCAAGTACGACATCCTGTTTGTCGCCGATGAAGTGATCTGTGGTTTCGGCCGTACCGGTGAGTGGTTCGGTAGTGATTTCTACGACCTCAAGCCCGACATGATGACCATCGCCAAGGGCCTGACCTCGGGCTACATCCCGATGGGCGGCCTGATCGTGCGCGACGATGTGGTTGCCGTGCTGAATGAAGGCGGCGATTTCAACCACGGCTTCACCTACTCCGGTCACCCGGTGGCAGCGGCGGTTGCGTTGGAAAACATCCGCATCATGCGCGATGAAAAAATCGTTAACCGCGTTCACGACGAAACGGCACCGTATTTGCAGAAACGTCTGAGGGAGCTGGCTGACCACCCGTTGGTGGGTGAAGTACGCGGTGTCGGCATGCTCGGTGCAATTGAACTGGTCCAGGACAAAGCGACGCGCAAGCGTTACGAAGGCCGTGGCGTTGGCATGATCTGCCGCACCTTCTGCTTCGAGAATGGCCTGATCATGCGCGCCGTGGGCGACACCATGATCATTTCGCCGCCACTGGTGATCAGCAAGGCTGAAATTGATGAGCTGGTAACCAAGGCTCGGCATTGCCTGGACCTGACTTTGGCGGCATTGCAGGGCTAAGTGCTAGGCTCAGTGCGCGGTGGCTTTGCCGCTGCGTCTGGGCAGCTATAAATATGCATGTATAAATCGAGGGCTTTGGTTGAAAGCCGGCCCTCTAAGTTGCCAGACTGTCGCCCTGTTTTGTTGCCCTTTGTGGGCCGCGAAACACACACAAGCTTGTGGCCCAAAAAAGAAAAATTGGAGCATCACCAAATGAAGGCATTAGGTTTGAAGAACGCGGGCAAGACCCTCCTCGCCTTGTCCCTGATGGGCGCAATGGCAGGCGCGGCCCAGGCAGACGATAAAGTGCTGCACGTCTATAACTGGTCCGACTACATCGCTCCGGACACCATCGCCAACTTTGAAAAAGAGTCGGGCATTAAAGTGGTGTACGACGTTTTCGACAGTAACGAGACCCTGGAAGCCAAGTTGCTGGCAGGCAAGTCCGGCTACGACATCGTCGTACCGTCGAACAACTTCCTTGCCAAGCAGATCAAGGCTGGGGTCTACCAGGAGCTGGACAAGTCCAAATTGTCCAACTACGGCAACCTGAACAAAGCCCTGCTCAAAGCCGTGTCGGTCAGCGACCCGGACAACAAGCACGCATTCCCGTACATGTGGGGCTCGATCGGTATCGGCTACAACCCGGAGAAGGTCAAGGCTGCGCTGGGCGTGGACAAGATCGATTCGTGGGACACCCTGCTCAAGCCGGAAAACATCGCCAAGCTGAAAAGCTGCGGCGTGAGCTTCCTCGATTCGCCAACCGAAATGCTGCCAGTGGCGCTGCATTACCTGGGCCTGCCGACCGACACCCAGAAAAAAGAAGACTTGAAGAAAGCTGAAGATCTGTTCCTCAAGATCCGTCCTTCGATTGGCTACTTCCACTCGTCCAAATACATCTCCGACCTGGCCAACGGCAACATCTGCGTGGCCGTGGGCTACTCGGGTGACATCCAGCAGGCCAAGTCCCGCGCGGCTGAAGCCGGTGGCAAGGTCAAGGTCGCCTACGACATTC
This sequence comes from Pseudomonas gorinensis, assembly GCF_042015035.1. Classification (NCBI taxonomy): domain Bacteria; kingdom Pseudomonadati; phylum Pseudomonadota; class Gammaproteobacteria; order Pseudomonadales; family Pseudomonadaceae; genus Pseudomonas; species Pseudomonas gorinensis. Next base: position 6,958,856 of record NZ_CP167125.1, on the reverse strand, counting down.
CGAAAGAAGGCGCCGGTAGCTTCTACGACATGGTCGCCATCCCTAAAGATGCCGAAAACGTCGACGCTGCCTACAAGTTCCTGAACTACCTGCTCAAGCCGGAAGTCATGGCGAGCATTACCAACAGCGTCCGTTTCCCGAACGGTAACGAAAAAGCCACCGCACTGGTCGATAAAGACATCACCAGCGACCCGGGCATCTACCCGCCGGCGGAGGTGCAGGCCAAGCTCTACGCCATTGCTGACTTGCCGGCGGCAACCCAGCGTGAAATGACACGCAGCTGGACCAAGATCAAGTCGGGCAAATAAGCGAGGAAACCTGTAGCAGCGAGCTTGCTCGCGAAAATCGTCAACGATAACGCAGCGCCTCTGGTCGCCCGCGTTGCCTGTGAGTTCTTCGCGAGCAAGCTCGCTCCTACAAAGAGCGGCAACCGTACAGTAATTAAATGACAGAAAGTTTTGCCGGATCGGTTTATCGAGGGTAAGTTGCGCGCCGGTTTTGTTGCCGGGCAACAACTTTGGGCCCAACTATTTAAGAGGACCTCCACTTGCCATTTTCTTTATTTCGCAAAGCCTTGCTGGTGGGTGCAGGTATCACGCTGGCTGTCAGCGTGCAGGCCGCATCGACCGTGCATGTTTATAACTGGTCGGACTACATCGGGCCCGACACCCTGGCCAACTTTGAAAAAGCCAGCGGCATCAAGCCGGTGTATGACGTGTTTGACTCCAATGAAACCCTGGAAGGCAAGTTGCTCGCCGGGCGCACGGGTTACGACGTGGTCGTGCCGTCCAACCACTTCCTCGGCAAGCAGATCAAGGCCGGAGCATTCCAGAAGCTCGACAAGTCGTTGCTGACGAACTACGCCAACCTTGATCCGGCGTTGCTCAAGCGCCTGGAAAAGAACGACCCGGGTAACCAGTACGCTGTACCGTACCTGTGGGGCACCAACGGCATTGGCTACAACGTCGATAAAGTGAAGGAAGTACTGGGTGTCGACCATATCGACTCGTGGGCCGTGCTGTTCGAACCGGAAAACATGAAGAAGCTGGCGTCCTGCGGCGTGTCCTTTATGGACTCGGCGGATGAAATGCTGCCGGCAGTACTCAACTACATGGGCCTCAACCCCAACAGTACCAACCCGGACGACTACAAGAAGGCCGAAGAAAAACTACTGAAAGTGCGTCCCTACGTGACCTACTTCCACTCTTCCAAATACATCTCCGACCTGGCCAACGGCAATATCTGCGTGGCTGCCGGGTTCTCCGGTGATGTGTTCCAGGCCAAGGCCCGGGCGGCCGAAGCGGGTAAAGGCGTGAACATCGCCTACGCGATTCCGAAAGAAGGCGGCAACCTGTGGTTTGACGTGCTGGCGATTCCCAAGGATGCCACCAACGTCAAGGAAGCCCACGCCTTTATCAACTATTTGCTGCAACCTGAGGTGATCGCTCAGGTCAGTGATCACGTCGGTTATGCCAACCCTAACCCAGGGGCGGACAAACTGATGGAGCAATCGATACGCACCGACGCAGCGGTTTACCCACCGCAGGCGGTTCTCGACCGGACATTCGTCAACTTCGAGCTACCCCCGAAGGTGCAGCGTTTAATGACCCGTAGCTGGACCAAGGTCAAGACGGGCAAGTAAGGCTCTAACTATCCAAGGTTCGCCCACCTCGGGCGAACCGCACTCTTTTTTTTGGGAGTTTCGTAAATGGCAGTTGCCTCCGGCGCCTATAAGAAAGCCCTCGAGGGCGACCAGACACCGAAAAAGGTGCTGGTCAAAATCGACCGGGTCACGAAGAAGTTCGACGAGACGATTGCCGTGGACGATGTGTCCCTGGAAATCAAGAAAGGCGAGATATTCGCCTTGCTCGGCGGTTCGGGTTCGGGCAAATCCACCTTGCTGCGCATGCTCGCAGGCTTTGAGCGCCCCACCGAAGGTCGCATCTACCTCGACGGCGTGGACATCACTGATATGCCGCCCTACGAGCGGCCGATCAACATGATGTTCCAGTCCTACGCCTTGTTCCCGCACATGACCGTGGCGCAGAACATCGCGTTCGGCCTGCAGCAGGACAAGATCCCCAAGGCCGAAGTGGATGCGCGCGTGGCCGAGATGCTCAAGCTGGTACAGATGAGCCAGTTCGCCAAGCGCAAGCCGCACCAGTTGTCGGGCGGCCAGCGCCAGCGCGTGGCCCTGGCCCGTTCCCTGGCCAAGCGCCCGAAACTGCTGCTGCTCGATGAGCCGATGGGCGCACTCGACAAGAAACTGCGTTCGCAGATGCAACTGGAACTGGTGGAAATCATCGAGCGTGTCGGCGTGACCTGCGTCATGGTGACCCACGACCAGGAAGAGGCCATGACCATGGCCGAGCGCATCGCAATCATGCACCTGGGCTGGATCGCCCAGATCGGCAGCCCGGTCGACATCTACGAGACCCCCACCAGCCGCCTGGTGTGCGAATTCATCGGCAACGTCAACATCTTCGACACCCAGGTGGTGGACGACGCCGAAGGCCACGCGGTACTCAAGTGCCCGGACCTGGACCGCGATATCTACGTGGGCTACGGCATCGCCACAGCGGTCGAAGACAAGTCGGTGACCTACGCCATCCGCCCGGAAAAACTGCTGGTGACCACCGAAATGCCGACCTGCGAGCACAACTGGTCCAGCGGCAAGGTGCACGATATCGCCTACCTGGGTGGCCACTCGGTGTTCTACGTCGAGCTGCCGAGCGGCAAGCTGGTGCAGTCCTTCGTTGCCAACGCAGAGCGCCGTGGCCAGCGTCCGACCTGGGGTGACCAGGTGTACGTATGGTGGGAAGACGACAGCGGCGTGGTACTTCGCTCATGAATATGAAAAAGTTCAAGCGCCAGCTGCAACGAATAACCCCCGGTGGCCGGCATGTGGTCATCGGGATCCCTTTCCTCTGGCTGTTCCTGTTCTTCATGCTGCCGTTCTTCATCGTCCTGAAGATCAGCTTTGCCGAAGCCGACGTGGCGATCCCGCCATACACCGAGATCTACACCTTCGTAGAGCAGAAGTTGCAGTTGGTGCTGAACCTGGCCAACTACGCGATGCTCGGCGATGACGAGTTGTACATCGCCGCGTACCTGGGCTCGCTGAAGATGGCGTTTTTCAGCACCATCCTCTGCCTGGTGATCGGCTACCCGATGGCCTATGCGATTGCCAGTGCGCGCAAGGAGATGCAGACCGTACTGGTGCTGCTGATCATGATGCCGACCTGGACCGCGATCCTGATCCGCGTGTATGCGTGGATGGGCATTCTCAGCAACAACGGCTTGCTCAATGGCTTCCTGATGTCCATGGGCCTGATCAACGAACCGTTGCAGATCCTCAACACCAACATCGCGGTGTATATCGGCGTGGTCTATTCGTACCTGCCGTTCATGATCCTGCCGCTGTACGCCAACCTGGTGAAGCATGACCAGAGCCTGTTGGAAGCCGCGTCAGACCTCGGGTCGAGCACGTTCAACAGCTTCTGGAAGATCACCGTGCCGCTGTCCAAGAACGGCATCATCGCCGGCTGCATGCTGGTCTTCATTCCGGTAGTGGGCGAGTTCGTGATCCCGGAACTGCTTGGCGGCCCGGAAACCCTGATGATCGGTAAAGTGTTGTGGCAAGAATTCTTCAACAACCGTGACTGGCCGGTGGCCTCTGCCCTGGCGGTGGTGATGCTGGCGATCCTGATCGTGCCGATCATCCTGTTTAACCGCAGCCAAGCCAAAGAGATGGAGGGCAAGATATGAAGCGCGTCAGTTTCTCAAGCTTCATGCTGGTGGCGGGGTTGTTGTTCATCTACCTGCCGATGCTGATCCTGGTGATCTACTCGTTCAACGAATCCAAGCTGGTGACAGTGTGGGGCGGTTGGTCGATCAAGTGGTACGTGGGCCTGCTGGACAACACCCAGTTGATGGGCTCGGTGGCGCGCTCCCTGGAAATCGCCTGCTACACGGCGGTGGCGGCGGTGGCGCTGGGCACCTTGGCCGCGTTCGTCTTGACGCGCATCAGTCAGTTCAAAGGCCGTACGCTGTTCGGCGGCCTGGTGACTGCACCGTTGGTGATGCCGGAAGTGATCACCGGTCTGTCGCTGTTGCTGCTGTTCGTGGCGATGGCGCAGATGATCGGCTGGCCCCAGGAGCGTGGCATTGTCACCATCTGGATCGCCCACACCACGTTCTGCGCGGCCTATGTGGCGGTGGTGGTGTCGGCGCGCCTGCGTGAACTGGACCTGTCGATCGAAGAAGCGGCGATGGACCTGGGGGCGCGGCCGTGGAAGGTGTTCTTCCTGATCACCATCCCGATGATCGCGCCGTCGTTGGCGGCCGGTGGGATGATGTCGTTCGCGCTGTCCCTGGATGACCTGGTACTGGCCAGCTTCGTGTCGGGCCCGGGTTCGACCACCTTGCCGATGGAAGTGTTCTCGGCAGTGCGCCTGGGGGTTAAACCCGAGATCAACGCCGTGGCCAGCCTGATTCTGCTGGCGGTATCGCTGGTGACCTTCCTGGTGTGGTTCTTCAGCCGGCGTGCCGAAGAAATGCGCAAGAAGGCGATCCAGCAGGCGATCGAAGAAGCAGCGGCGGATGGCTGGCAGCAGCCGGATGTGCGTCGGGCGCCAGCGCCGGTCTAAAAGCCTGCGCGGTCAAAATGTGGGAGGGGGCAAGTCGAAACGTCGCACCGCCCCTCCCACAGTTGATTGCATTTCAACTCCGCTACGCCAACCACGGCGACTGGCGAATCACCTCGACAAAATTCATCGGTTTGAACCCCGGCTCCTGGTCCACCAGCACATCGGTCTTCACGTTGCCAAACGTGGTCTGCGGACGATGGCGCAAGCCGTCGGCGAAGGCGCAGATGATGCATTCCTTGAACCCTTCACCACGTGGATGCGCATGCACCACGGCTTCGCGCTGCACGCTGGGAAAGGCGGCGTAGTCCATGCCCAGCACGTCCATTTCCACGCCAGCCGTCACCAGCGCCACGGTCGGGCGCAGATGCTGTGGCACACCCGGTGTGGTGTGCAGGGCGATGGACAGCCACACCTGTTCGATATCGTCGTCGCTCAGTCCGTAGGGCTTGAGAAAATCCGCCGCTGCGTTGGCACCGTCTACTTCGAAACGCTCGTTGTCACTGCGATGGCCTTCCACCAGGCCCAGGTCATGGAACATCGCACCGACGTACAGCAACTCGGGGTTGTAGGCCAGTTGCCTGCGCTCACCGCTCAAGGCGCCGAACAGGAATACCCGGCGGGAGTGGTGGTAGAGCAGGTCGGATTCAATGTCGCGGATGTACTCGGTGGTGGCCTTGGCCAGGGCGCTGTCCGGGATCTTGATGCCGGCGATGGTGGTGCTCATGGTGGTTCTCCTCTGGAAAGCCTTCAGTCTGGCCGCGCGCCCGTGAAGCGGCCATGGTGACGAGGGGGCGATCCCGGCCAATCTGCCGTCACATCGTGCCAAGGGGAAATCGACTAGGGTGTAGCGGGCGATATCACTCTTGAAGCCTGCGAAAATCAAAATGTGAGAGGGGGCTTGCCCCCGATAGCTGAGCACCAGGCACTGCATCTGCTGACTGATACAACGCTATCGGGAGCAAGCTCCCTCCCACAGGGTTTGCATTTTATTCCGCTAGAAAAAGGTGTCTGTGAGCATGCACAAGACCGTCGCCATCCTGATCTTCCCCGGCGTCCAGTCACTGGATGTGACCGGCCCCCTGGATGTGTTCTGCGAAGCCAACCGCTTTCTGCCGCCCCAGGATCACTACCAGATGGAGGTCATCGGGCTGGGCCACGGCACGCTGGCTGCCTCCAACGGTTTGTCATTGCAGGCCCACCGGCACTACAGCGAAGCCCTGCAAGCCTATGACCTGCTGCTGGTCCCCGGTGGCCCGCAATTGCCCTTCGAGGAATTTGGCGCCCTGTTCGATGATTGGCTGCGTGGTGCAACCGCCCGGGCGCGGCGCTTCGGTTCAATCTGCAACGGCGCCTTCACGTTGGCGCGCGCCGGGCTACTGGATGGAAAAACCGTCACGACGCATTGGAATGATGCGGCAGGCCTGGCGCGTTTGTGCCCCCGCGCCCAGGTCGAAGCTGACCGCCTCTACGTGCAAGACGGCAACCTCTACACCTCGGCTGGCGTCACGGCGGGTATCGACCTCTCGCTGTACCTGTTGGCCCAGGACCATGGCCCGGAGGTGGCGCTGAGCGTGGCCAAGCGCCTGGTGGTGTTCACCCAGCGCTCGGGTGGGCAGTCACAGTTCAGCCCGTTCCTCACGCCCCATGCCGAAACCACCTCGGCGGTAGCGCTGGTGCAGGTGTACGTCTTGGCGAACCTGACCGGTGACTTGACCATCGCCGACCTGGCCAAGGCCGCGAATATGAGTGCGCGTAATTTCTCTCGGGTGTTCACCCGTGAAGCGCGGATAACGCCTGCGGAGTTTGTCGAGCGGGCGCGGGTGGATGCGGCGCGGATGATGCTCGAAAGCAGTCCCGCGCCGCTCAAGACTGTGGCCTATCAGTGCGGTTTTCGCGATGCCCAGCACATGCGCAGCGTGTTCAATCGCCGCCTGGGCGTGACGCCGCAACAGTTCCGGCGCAACTTTGCGGCGCCGCTCTAAACGGAACACACCGTGGGAAGGGCTGTATTAAACGACGGCATTTTTTGTGGCGTACGTCGCCTTCTGTAGGAGCGAGCTTGCTCGCGAAGAACTCACAGGCGCCGCGTTGATTCAGGAAACACGCGTTATCGTTGACGTTTTTCGCGAGCAAGCTCGCTCCTACAAAGGGCAAGCCCGCTTGCCACAGGGGGCCAGTTTGCTGGGCGACGGCGCTTTTAGCGGGACCTCCCACAGGTTTGATCGCGTTTCAGGCCGTTATCGAGCGGGCAATAGCTTCAGCGTACCGCGCGTATTGGCCGTGACTTCCTCATCACTGAAATGCGCCTGCTCGTAACCCCCTTCGATATAGGTTTCCGCTTGATCGCTGTAGTGCTTGTCGAACGGCACGCCGCTTTGCCCCACCGGGTTGATGGTCAGGGCGTGGGCCGGGTCAGCGAAGTCGATCAGGCGGCGGGTCGATGGGCCATAGGTCACCGGCCATGGCGCCGGGCCGATGGCGGCCGACTGGTTGTTCGGCACTTCGTGGGTGCCGGGCGCCGGGAAGGGGCCGACGTTGACGATCAAGTCCAATGGCTTTTGCGAGCCCAGTGGATGGCTGTGGGTCAGGGTATGGGCCTTGCCCCACTGCCACTGAGTCGGGTCATCGCCGAAGGTGGTCTTGAGGTGCGCCAGGCTGTTGTCCCAGGCCAGTTTGACGAGGTCGGCGCGCTTGCCGTCCCACCAGGGTGAATCCGCCGATGCGGCCAGGCGTGGCAAGGCGGCGTCGATCACGCGGGTGCCGAGCAGGGTCTTGAACATGCCGTCGCCCAGTTTCGGGTGGAAGGTGGCATCGGCCAGGTTGAACAGGAACTGGTTGAACAGCGTGGCGCTGGTGGAGTCCAGCGGGTAGTCGCCTTTCCAGCTGGCAAGCTGTTCCACCAGCTTCAATTGCGCCGGGTCCTTGACCACCTCGCGCAGCACCGGCAGCAGCGGCGCCAGCAGGCGCGGGCCGTAGGCGGTGGTGGTGCCCAGTTGCAAGGCCTGGCTGTTGTTCACATCCCACTTCACGCTCTTGTCGCTCAACTGCGCGTTCAACTGTTGGCCCCGGTCGGCCAGGTTGTAATAACCGGGGATCTCCATGCCCGTGGGCGATACCGGCTGGGCGTTGGCCGACACCACATAGCCACGCGCGGGGTTTTCTTCCTGGGGGTTGGCGCTGAAGGGGTAGAAACCCAGCTTGTCGGCCTGGGCGCTGCTACCGTCGAGGATAAACCCGGCGTTGACACCGGCGGGGCGGATCGGCAACTGTGCCGCCGCCCACCAGCCGATATCGCCCTTGGCATTGGCCCACACGATATTCAGCCCCGGCGCGGAAACCTTGGATGCAGCCGCGCGCGCCTTGGCCAGGGTGTCGGCGCGGTTGAGCTGGTAGAAACCTTCGAGGATCGGGTTCTCGGTGTCGAGGAACGCCCACCACATGGCAATCGGCGTCTTGCCGGCATTGTCGCCAAGCACGTCATTGATGATCGGGCCATGGGGCGACTGGCGCAGGGTGACCGTGACCGGTGCCTGGCCTTTCACCGCGATCTGTTGCTCGCTGCTGGTCATGTCGACCCACTGGTCGTGGTACCAGACCTGGTTGGAATTGTCCGGGTTGACCTTCTCGGCGATCAGGTCGAGGTCATCATTCTGGAACATGGTCAGGCTCCAGCCGAAGTCCAGGTTGTGCCCCAGGAACGCCACCGGTACCAGCGCGTTGTGATAGCCGTACAGTTCGAAGCCCGGCGCCGACAACTGCGCCTCATACCACACCGACGGCACCGAGAAGCGGATATGCGGGTCACCGGCCAGCAACGGCTTGCCGCTTTTGGTGCGGTTGCCACTGATGGCCCAGGCGTTGCTGCCTTCGAACTGCGGCAAGCCGTTGTCGGCCAAGGCTTGTTCGCTCAGGGAGGCGATGGCGCCAAGGGTTTGCCAATCGCCGGCGGCCAGGTTGAGTGCGCCCTTGGGTTGCCAGTCGAGGTCGAACACTTTCAGGTAATCGCTGCCCAACTGGTCACGTACATAGGTCAGCAAGGGCTCTGTACGAAACGCGGCGGCAAAGCTGTAGGCCAGGTAGCCGGCGACGCTGATGGTGTCTTCGGCGGTGAACCGGCGCTTGGGAATGCCCAGCACATCGAACTCCATCGGGCTGGCGTGGCTGTCCTGATACGCGTTGATCCCGTCCAAATAGGCTTGCAGGGCCTTCCACGACGCAGACTCGCGGTCCATATGCTCCACATAGCTCAGGGCGCGCTCACGAATGCGCAGGCTGCGAAACAGCTTGTCGGTCTCCAGCAGCTTGGGCCCCAGCACCTCGGCCAGCTCGCCACGGGCCAGGCGCCGCATGATTTCCATCTGGAACAGCCGGTCCTGGGCCTGCACATAGCCCAGGGCGCGGTACAGGTCGGTCTCGTTCTCGGCGCGGATATGCGGCACGCCACGGTCGTCGTAGCGCACGGTGACCGAGCCTTGCAGGTGCGCCAGCTCAACCGTGCCCTGGCGGGTGGGCAGTTTGCTGTAGACGTACCCGACGGCGCCGAGAGCGATCAGCACCACCAGAACCGCGAGAGCCTGCAAGACGCGCTTCATGAACATTCCTTAGCAAGAGAGGGGAGTGGGCTACGAACCTGTTGGCCACGAACAATAGCAGCCCACCGCCAGGGTGTGAGTGGCATTCACTGCGCGTCCGTCTTCAAGAGCCTGGAGGATCGGCTCGATAAAGCTGTTGCTGGAATTGCACGTCAGCCCTTCGCTATAAGGCCCGAAATACGCAAGCTTGCCCGTGCGATCCCAGATCCCCACGGCGGGGACGGCGGGTATCTGGTCGGCACCGGGCAGGGCGGTGAGGATTTTCATCTGGCGCAGGTTATCGGGCAATTGGCCGTGGCTGCCGGTTTTTTGCAGGGCGTAGAATTCGACGCCCTGGGGCGCGTAGTGCTCGATCAGCTCGGCCAGGTGTTGCTGGTTGCCGACGTTGCACGGGCAGGCCGGGTCCCAGAAGTGCACCAGGCGGATGTTGCCGGGGCCGGCAAGGTCGGCGGGCAGGCGCAGGGCGTCGCCGGAAAAGACCGCCGTATGTTCGCTGAAGGCGCGCAGGTAGCGGCCTTGGAACCAATCATAGGCGGCCCATAGCACGCCGACGCAGAGGATCAGGAGCAGGCTGGCGAATAAGGCACTGCGGTAGGGCTGTCGCATTCAGATCTATCCTCGAAGGTCGCGTAGCTTGCCATGCTTGCCCTGACAGATGAATATCGCAGCTCGATATTCATCTGCGCAGTGCGTGAAGCCTCAAGTCTGGAACCTCCTATGCCCGTCACCTTTGACCCCGATCATCTGCGCGAAAGCTTGCGACCCCTGGTGGATGCGCAGCCGCTCAGCGCCGAGGCGCGGGTCTACCAGCGTTTCTACGGCCTGGACCTGGCCGCACGCAAAGTGCCGGCAGTGAGCCGGCTGGGACGTTTCGAGGTCGATGGGTTCCAGGTGGTGGCCCAGGTATGGTGGCCGCCCGCACCGGTGGCGACGATGTTCATGTTCCACGGCTTCTACGACCACATGGGGCTGTATCGCCACGTGGTGGACTGGGCGCTGGACCAGGGCTTTGTGGTGATCGCCTGCGATTTGCCAGGCCATGGCTTGTCCAGCGGCGCGCGTGCCAGCATCGATGATTTTGCGGTGTATCAGGACGTGGTGCAGGCACTGTTCGCTCAAGCTCAAGCGCTGCAATTGCCGCAGCCCTGGCACTTGTTCGGGCAAAGCACCGGCGGCGCGGTGGTGGTCGACCACCTGCTCAGCCGCGGGGCCGACAGCCCGGCCCAAGGCAAGACCTTCCTGCTGTCTCCGCTGGTACGGCCGCGTGCGTGGGGGTGGTCGCAGGTCAGCTATTACCTGTTGCGCCCGTTCGTCAAAGGCATCGCCCGGCGTTTCAGCGAGAACACCAACGACCCGCAGTTCAAGCCGTTCCTGGAGGCCGACCCGCTTCAGCCGCGCCAGCTGCCAACCGCCTGGGTGGGGGCGCTGGCGCGCTGGATCAAACGCATCGAAGCCGCACCGCGCAGCCCACGGCGGCCGGTGATTGTGCAGGGAGAGGAAGACATGACCGTGGATTGGCAGCACAACTTGCAGGTACTGCGGGGCAAGTTCGACCAGCCCGAGGTGTTGATGCTGCCGCGTGGCCGGCATCACCTGGCCAATGAGATTCCGGAGATTCGTGAAGAGTACTTCCGGTATTTGACAGACCATTTGAAATAACGCAATCCAAATGTGGGAGGGGGCTTGCCCCCGATAGCGGTGCATCAGTCAGCTTATCTGTAGCTGACCCACTGAAGTGCGCCCCAAAAGCTGGACAGCTGTTGGTTAGGCTACAGCGGACCGGGTCCTGTACGCTACAGGGCTCAGTCCGCCAAGCTTCACTTTGATTCGCTTATGGTTGTAGTAATGGATGTACTCATCCAGCCCCGCTTGCAACTGCTCCACGCTTTCAAAGCTTTCCCGATAGTAGAACTCTGACTTCAGCGTGCCGAAGAAACTCTCCATTGTGGCGTTGTCATGGCAGTTTCCTTTGCGTGACATGCTTTGCTCCAGCCCTGCTTTTTCTAGCCTCTCCCGGTACTTTGGATATCGATAGTGCCAGCCTTGATCTGAATGCAGCATTGGCTTGCCGCCCTCAGGTAAGCCTTCAATAGCTTTTTCCAGCATCTCGCCCACCAAGGCATATTGGGGACGTATTGCCGTCTGATAGGCCACGATTTCTCCGTTGTACAAGTCCAAAACTGGGGACAAGTACAGCTTTTTGCCGGCCACTTTGAACTCGGTGACATCCGTCACCCATTTCTGATTCGGTTGCTCAGCCTCGAACTGACGAGCCAAGGTGTTGGGCGACACTTCGCCCATCGGCCCTTTATACGACCTGTATTTCTTAGGCCGCACCGTGCATTTCAGACCCAGCTCCCCCATCAGTCGTCGTACCGTTTTACCGTTGATCAGCGATCTTTCTTTACGTAGTTCTAGCGTCATCCGACGGTAACCAAAGCGGCCCTTATGCTCGTTTTGGATGGTCTGGATAGAAGCTTTGATCGAGGAAAATCGGTCCGCAACGCCCATTGCCTTGAGTTGGTAGTAGTACGTACTTCGCGCAAGGCTCACTAGCTTGAGCAAGTCACGCAAGGGAAAGTGTTGCTTAAGCTCACTGACTAATCGGGCTTTTTCTTCTGTTCTTTCTCCCGCCTCATCACCGCCTCGCCTAACTCCCCAAGCTTTTTTAGATAAGCGTTCTCCATCCGTAGGTATTGGAGCTCATCAAGTAACGTCTTGTGCTCAGGCTCAGGGCTGGTGAGTGGGGCAGCGGTTTTGCGTGGTTTAGCAGGTGGTTTAGGCATAGCGGTGCTCAGTCCTCTTTTCCCTGACTCCAGGGCTTCAATACCGCCACTGTAATACTGCTGTTGCCATCTGCCCACCTGAGTGGAATCCCCCAAGTTGAAAAGCGCCGCTGCGCGGCGCAAGGAAAGGGAGTCATCCCACATGCGCCGTAGAACAGAGAACTTGAACAAGGCACTGTAACGCTGGCCGGTACTGCTCAAGCTGGCCTCACCGTGTAATCGATAAGCCTCGACCCAACGACGAAGCAAGGTGGGGTCCATTTGAAATTGAGCGGCGACCCGGCGAAACCCTCGGCCTCGCTCAAGGAAAGCGGTGATGGCAGATAGCTTGAACTGCGTGGTGTACTTGCTCATGAAAACGCCCCAGAAATTGGATGGGTGTCCAACTTCTGGGGCGCACTTCACACTGCCATCGGGGGCAAGCCCCCTCCCACATTTTCTACTGCGTCAGGCTTGAAGTGCTTTGGCCGACCGCCAGCCCCGCACGAACCGCTGCCAGCGCCGCCCGGTAATACGCCTTACCCTCCGGCGACTCCGCAAACGTCGCGAATTCTTCCAACTCCGGGTCAGACAAATCTCGATAGACGTACAGCAGTGTGTTGTTCAGGTCATTGCCGATCTGTTGCATCAAGCGCTCGCGTTGCCCATCCAGCATGCCCTGGGCTTGGTCGCCGCCCAACAGGCCGGGAATCATCTGGCTCAAGCTGTCGGCCGCCACGCCGGCGATTGCCAGGCTGACTTCCGCACCGGCTTCACGGGCGGGCAGGGCTTGGGCCAAGTGGCCGATGATCAGGCTGCGGGTGGCGTCGGCTTCGACATGCGGCAGGCCCTGGGCATTTTTAGCCAACTGGTCGCGGCGGGTGGCGAGCAATTCGGCGGCGACGATCTTGCGGCCCAGCGGCGATTGGAAGAACGCCAGGGCCGGCTTGGGGTCCGCCAGGTGCTGGCGCAACTGCGCTTCGGCACGCTGGTCCATGGCCTGGGCGGCGAAGCGCCTGTTGCTGTTGTCCACCAGCGCCTGGTACACCGCCGGCGGCAGGCTGTTGCGGTAGCGTTGCTGGGCTGCACTGAGGGCATCATTGAAATGCGCACGTTGTTCGGCCCAGCCGGCGACCTTGTACAACTGGTCATGGCCGTCTGCCCAGGCGGGCAAAACGCAGAACATCAGCAAGGAAAAAAACAAACGACGCATATGGACTCCTGTCAGTCGGCCACTATTGTCCGTGTCGGGCGTAGGATTTGTCGAGAAGTCCTATCAGTCACCTGACTAAAGTGCATTCAGACGCTCGGCGGCTCTGTCGGATTCATAGGCGTATGGATACTATGCGCGCCATGCAAATACCCTTTGATCACCCGCTGCTGCAACGCATCGTCGACGACCTGGCCGAGAAAGGCTGGTCGCAGCAGAACGCCTTCCTGTCCCAGGCTCTGACCCTGGAACTGGCGGCTGAGTGCCGTAAACGTGCGGCCGAAGGTGAGCTGTCGCCGGCGGCGGTGGGGCGCGGGCCGGCCCAGGAAATTCGTGAGGGTATTCGCGGCGACCATATCCAGTGGCTGGAAGAGGGCGACGCGGCGGTCTGTGGCGACTATATGGCGCTGATGGACAGCCTGCGCCTGGCGATGAACCGCAACCTGTTCCTGGGCCTGGAGGATTTCGAAAGCCACTTCGCGATGTACCCGCCAGGGGCCTTCTACCTCAAGCACCTGGACCGGTTTCGCGATGATGATCGGCGCACGGTGTCGGCGGTGATCTACTTGAACGACGCCTGGCTGCCCGAGCATGGCGGCCAGTTGCGCATGTACCTCAAGGACGGCGTCGAATACGACGTGGTGCCCACCGGCGGTTGCCTGGTGGTGTTCCTGTCGGGCGAGGTACCCCACGAAGTTTTGCCTGCTACGCGTGAGCGCCTGTCCCTGACGGGCTGGTTTCGCCGGCGGGGCAATGAGCCGTTTTGAGCATGCAAAAGATTCTTGTCAGCCGCTGCCTGCTCGGGCACAAGGTGCGTTACGACGGCGGGGCCAGCGGGCCGTTTGACCAGTTGGCCGCATGGCAGGCCGAGGGGCGTGTGGTTGCGATCTGCCCGGAAGTGTCGGGTGGTTTGCCAACGCCACGACCTGCCGCCGAGATCCCAGGCGGGCAGGGTGTGGATGTGTGGGAGGGGCGCGCCCAGGTGCTGACGGCCGAGGGCGAAGATTTCAGCGCCGCCTTTCTCGACGGCGCCCGCCAGGCCTTGGCGCTGGTGCAACGCCACGCTATTCGCATCGCCGTGCTCAAGGCCAACAGCCCGTCGTGTGGCAACCTGCTCACTTATGACGGCACCTTTACCGGCGTGAAAGTGAAGGGCGAGGGCGTAACCGCGGCGCTGCTCAAACGCCACGGCGTGCAGGTGTTCAGTGAGCTGGAGTTGCCTGAGGCTGCGCAGGCACTGGCGCAGCTGTAGTCGGTGCTTCTGCGTCAAACCACTTCTGCGACAGCGCCTTTAACCGGCCATCCTCCTTCACCCGTTTCAGCGCGCCGTCAAGGCTCGTCTTGAACGCGGGGTTACCCTTTTGGAATGGGATCACCAAATCGGGCTTCTCGCGATAAACCTCACTGAAATCGAACTGATCCTCAAGGTCGGCAGTCTTAGCGATATGGTTAATGGCCACGTCGTACTTGCCGGTTGCCACCCCTGGCAGCAAGTCGGCGTCATCGGTGGTGATGAACGAGGAGCGTACGTCCATTTCCTTTGCCAGCAGTTCACCCAGTTCCACTTCAAAACCGGTGAGTTTGTCGCCGTCCTTGAAGTTGAACGGTGGCGTATTGGCTTCAAGGGCGATGCGCAGTTCGCCACGATCGAACACATCATCGACCAGTTCGGCGTGAGCCAGGGGGCTCAGAAGGGGAAGCAGCAGTAACAGGCCAGGCGAAAAGCGCATGGTCACTCCTAGAGAATTTTTATGTGCGAGGCGCCGTTCAGCATCGCTTTGCTATGGTGTTGAGTGCCTTGGACAGCAATTTGTCGCGAAGTTGTCATAACCCTACAGATTTCACAGAAAAACTGGAGAAGCGAATGAAAGCCCTTTTGTCCCGTGCCACGCTGGCCTCCCTGATGCTGGGTGCTTCGATGTTGGCGAGTGCTGCTGATGTTCCCCGTACACCCGCCCCCAAGGGCGCTGAGGTGTTTATTGTCTCGCCCAAGGATGGCGCGACCGTCGACAAGACCTTCACCGTCAAGTTTGGCGTGAAGGGGCTGGACCTGGAACCGATCGACAAGCAGGTGCCCGGTGCCGGTCACCATCACCTGCTGGTCGACCAGGACGTGACGGCGCTTAAGGCAGACGAGGCTATCCCGGCCACCGCCACCTCGATCCATTTCGGCAAGGCGCAAACCGAAACCGAACTGACACTGGCCCCTGGCAAGCACACCTTGCAACTGGTGGCAGGCGATAACGTGCACCACCAGTTCGAGCCCACTGTAGCCTCGAAAGTAATCACGGTTAACGTCAAGTAAGATTTGTTCAGATGCAAAAAAGGGAGCCCCGAGGGGCTCCCTTTTTCGTGGTGCGGTTGAAGCCTTAGAACAGCACGCGGCTACGGATGGTGCCGTTGATGTGCTGCAGCTTCTCTTGCGCCAAGTCCGAGTACTCGGCGTCGACGTCGATCACCACGTAGCCAACCTTTTCGTTGGTCTGCAGGAACTGACCGGAGATGTTGATGCCGTTTTCCGCGAAGACCTTGTTGATCTCCATCATCACGCCAGGGATGTTCTGGTGGATGTGCAGCAGACGGTGCTTGCCAGGGTGAGCCGGCAGGGCCACTTCCGGGAAGTTGACGGACGAGACCGACGTACCGTTGTCGCTGTACTTGACCAGTTTCTCCGACACTTCCAGGCCAATGTTGGCCTGGGCTTCAGCGGTGGAACCGCCGATGTGCGGGGTCAGGATCACGTTGTCCAGGCCACGCAGCGGGCTTTCGAAGATGTCGTCGTTGGAGCGCGGCTCCACCGGGAACACATCGATGGCGGCGCCGATCAGGTGCTTGTCCTTGATCGCCTCGGCCAGGGCGTCCAGCTCGACCACGGTGCCGCGTGCGGCGTTGATCAGGATCCCGCCTTTCTTGATGGCGCGGATTTCCTTCTCGCCGATCATCCACTGGGTCTCAGCGGTTTCCGGCACGTGCAGGGTGACGATATCGGACATGCCCAGCAGCTCGGTCAGGCTCGACACTTGCGTGGCGTTGCCCAATGGCAGCTTGGTCAGGGTGTCGTAGAAGAACACCTGCATGCCGAGGCCTTCAGCCAGGACCGACAGTTGAGTACCGATCGAGCCGTAACCGACGATACCCAGCTTCTTGCCGCGGATTTCGAAGGAGTTGGCTGCGCTCTTGATCCAGCCGCCACGATGGCAGGAGGCGTTCTTCTCAGGAATACCGCGCAACAGCAGGATCGCCTCGGCCAGCACCAGTTCCGCAACGGAGCGGGTGTTGGAGTACGGTGCGTTGAACACCGCGATGCCGCGCTCGCGCGCTGCGTTGAGGTCGACCTGGTTGGTGCCGATGCAGAAACAGCCGACCGCCACGAGTTTCTTGGCGTGATCGAAGATCTCTTCGGTCAGCTGGGTGCGGGAGCGAATGCCGATAAAGTGCGCGTCGGCGATCTTTTCCTTGAGCTGGGCTTCCGGCAGAGAACTGGTGATGTACTCAATGCTGGAGTACCCGGCGGCCTTCAGTACTTCGACGGCCGATGGGTGGACGCCTTCCAGAAGAAGGAACTTGATCTTGCTCTTATCGAGAGAAGTCTTGCTCATCTGCGTAAACCTGTATCCCGGAGAAAAATGGCAGGGAATCGGATCGCTTAAGCTGACCCGGACGGCAGGAAAGCCGTCACCGCAGAAACGCCTTTGGGCTCTGTCCTGCGGGGGCGGTATGCTAGCATACGCGCCCCGCTAAACACCTATTCCTGCGACGTGAAGCGTTCTCAGGATGACCATGAATTGTTCGAGAGTTCTGTCGATGACCCATCCTGCCCTGATTGATGAGCTAAAGACCCTGGTTGAGCCCGGCAAAGTGCTGACCGATGCAGACTCCCTGGAGGCTTACGGCAAGGATTGGACCAAGCACTTCGCTCCCGCCCCCACCGCCATCGTCTTCCCCAAGACCATCGAGCAGGTGCAGGCCATTGTCCGCTGGGCCAATGAGCACACAGTGGCGCTGGTGCCGTCCGGTGGCCGTACCGGTCTGTCGGCCGCCGCGGTCGCGGCCAATGGCGAAGTGGTCGTCTCGTTCGACTATATGAACCAGATCCTCGAGGTGAACCTCACCGACCGCACCGCCAAGTGCCAGCCGGGGGTAGTCACCAAGCAATTGCAGAACGTCGCCGAAGAAAACGGCTTGTACTACCCGGTGGATTTCGCGTCGTCCGGTTCGAGCCAGATTGGCGGCAATATCGGCACCAATGCCGGCGGGATCAAGGTGATTCGCTACGGCATGACCCGTAACTGGGTGGCCGGCATGAAAGTCGTCACCGGCAAGGGCGATGTGCTGGAGCTGAACCGCGACCTGATCAAGAACGCCACCGGCTACGACATGCGCCAGCTGTTCATCGGTGCTGAAGGCACCCTGGGCTTTGTGGTCGAAGCCACCATGCGCCTGGATCGGGCGCCGAAAAACCTCACCGCCATGGTGCTCGGTACCACCGACTTCGATTCGATCATGCCGGTGCTGCATGCCTTCCAAAGCAAGCTGGACCTGACCGCGTTCGAGTTTTTCTCCGACAAGGCCCTGGCCAAAGTCCTCGGTCGTGGTGATGTGCCTGCACCGTTCGAAACCGAATGCCCGTTCTATGCGCTGCTGGAATTTGAAGCCACCACCGAAGAAGTTGCCAACCATGCCCTGGAAACCTTCGAGCACTGCGTGGAGCAGGGTTGGGTGCTGGACGGCGTGATGAGCCAGAGCGAAACCCAACTGCACAACCTGTGGAAGCTGCGCGAGTACATCTCGGAGACCATTTCCCACTGGACGCCCTACAAGAACGATATCTCGGTGACTGTCTCCAAAGTGCCGGCGTTCTTGAAGGAAATTGACGCGATCGTCGGCGAACACTACCCGGACTTCGAAATCGTCTGGTTCGGCCATATCGGCGACGGCAACCTGCACTTGAACATCCTCAAGCCGGAAAACCTGAGCAAGGACGAGTTCTTCGCCAAGTGCGCCACCGTGAATAAATGGGTATTCGAAACCGTTCAGAAGTACAACGGCTCGATCTCCGCCGAGCATGGCGTGGGCATGACCAAGCGCGATTACCTGACCTACAGCCGCTCGCCGGTTGAAATCGAATACATGAAGGCCGTGAAGGCCGTGTTCGACCCGAAAGGGATCATGAACCCTGGCAAGATCTTCGCTGTTTAACCGCCCCTGAAGGAGTCGTTTCATGAGCTACCAGCACAAGTATGTCGACGGCACCAACATCCACTTTCCTGTGGGTAAAGTGGTGTGTATTGGGCGTAACTACGCCGAACATGCCAAGGAACTGGACAACCCGGTACCGACCGAGCCGTTGTTGTTCATCAAGCCGGGCAGTTGCGTGGTGCCGCTGGAAGGTGGTTTCAGCATTCCGACCGAACGCGGTTCGGTGCACTACGAAGCGGAAATCGCCGTGCTGATCGGCAAGCCCCTGTCGACCAAGCCCAGCCGTGAAGAAGTGCTGGACGCCATCTCCGGCTTCGCCCCGGCCCTGGACCTGACCCTGCGGGACAAGCAGGCTGAGCTCAAAGCCAAGGGCTTGCCGTGGGAAATCGCCAAGTCCTTCGACGGCGCGGCGGTGATTGCCCCGTTCGTGGTCGGCAGTACGTTCCCGGACCTGGCCGATATCGGCATTCGCCTGACCATCAACGGCGAAGTGCGCCAGGACGGCAATAGCGCGCAGATGCTCAACCCGATCGTCCCGATGATCCAGCACATGGCCGGCTGTTTCTCACTGCAAGCTGGCGATGTAATCCTCACCGGCACCCCGGCCGGCGTAGGCCCGCTGAATGTGGGTGATGAATTGGTGCTGGAACTGTCTGGCGTGAACCGCTTCGAAAGCAGCGTTCGCTGAGCGCCTGACGAAACGCGGTAAAAATGTGTGGGGTTGCGCTAACTCTCGCATCCTTGTGGCGAGCGGGCTTGTTGTGGCGAGCGGGCTTGCCCCGCGTTGGGCTGCGAAGCAGCCCCAAAACACAGCCCCGGAGCTGACTGACACACTGCAGCGCTCTTATTGGGGCTGCTGTGCAGCCCAACGCGGGGCAAGCCCGCTCGCCACAGCAAGTCCGCTCGCCACAAATCCAATGTTTTGCATTTTTTTCACACGCTATCCGGATAATCCTCAGCCTCGAACACGCAGGCTCGTCGAGCCTGTGCTATCACCTAATGCTGACTTTCTGGATAAGCGCCCAATGGCTGTGCCCCTGCCTACCCTGACGCCCAAGCGACGTTCGCGTTTTGCCCTGCGCTGGTATTCCTGGCTGTTCCTGGTCGGGGCCATTGTGTATGGCATCGCCTGGGCCATGCATTGGGACAATCGCGGTGTGTTGTGGTTGGTGGAGCGTTTTGAATCGCCCGCCGAGCGCGAGGCCAGTGTCTGGCTACCGGACTATCGCGCCGTGATCGACGCCAAGTTGCTGCCCGGCATGGAGAAGGACGAGGCTTCCGACCTGGCCTATAACCCGCAGACCAAAACCCTGTTTTCGGTCATGGGCAAGAACCCGTTCCTGGTTGAGTTGACCCTGCAAGGCGATGTGCTGCGCAAGATGCCGCTCAACGGTTGGAATAACCCGGAAGGTGTGACTGTCATGGAAAACGGCCTGATGGCCGTGGTGGATGAGCGCCAGCACAGCCTGACCATCATCAAGGTCGACGCCGGTACGACAGCGTTGAACAAGGCGGACTTCTCCAGTTATGACCTGGGGCCGTCCAAAGACCAGAACAAAGCCTTTGAAGCCATCACCTGGGACAAGCGCAACCAGCAACTGGTGCTGGGTGAAGAACGACCGCCGGCGCTGTTCACCTGGAAAAGCGACGGTAGCCAGACCCTGGTCGGCGACAAGCAAAAGCTGGCCAGCACCGAGCTGGACATGCGCAACCTCTCGGCCCTGGCCGTCGACCCGCGTACCGGGCACTTGCTGGTGCTGTCGGCGGACTCCCACCTGTTGCTGGAACTGGACGAGAAGGGCAAGCAGGTCAGCTTCATGACCTTGCTCGGCGGCTTCAATGGCCTGAAAGACACCATCCCCCGCGCGGAAGGGGTGACCATGGACGAGAGTGGCAACCTGTACTTTGTCAGTGAGCCAAACCTGTTCTATCGCTTCGAGAAGCGGAAATAGCAGACCGATTACGTCGGATGCGTCTCTATGAGCGGCATTCGCCAGACAGTCCGGTGCGTTTAAGTTTAAATTCAGGCGACCTTGATATCTATTCGCCAGTTTTTCTTCGAGCCCGCCCCGATGCGCCGATTTGCCCGCCCCAAACCTGCATTGTTTATCCTGCTGTTGATTGCGCTGGTTTCCGTCGGCGTCTTTGCGCAACAGTTTCGTCTGTTCGAGCGCGCCTGGTTCAACTGGAAAGCGTGGCGCCAGCCTGCCGACGAGCGCTCCATCGGCCTGGCGGATTATCGGGTCGCCCTCGAAGCCCAGGTGATCGAGGGGCTCGACGACGATGTTTCAGCGCTCACCTACGACCCGGTGCGCAACAGCCTGTTTACTGTCACCAATAAAAACGCCGAACTGATCGAACTATCCCTGCAGGGCAAGATCCTGCGACGCATTCCCCTGGTGGGGTTTGGCGATGCCGAAGCCGTGGAGTTCATCAGCGACAACATCTACGTCATCAGCGATGAGCGCCAGCAACGCCTGATCAAGGTGCATGTGGACGACGACACCCAATTCCTCGACGCGGCCGACGCGGAGCAGATGACCCTGGGCATGCATGTCGGCGGCAACAAGGGGTTCGAAGGGTTGGCCTATGACTCGGTTGGCAAGCGCCTGTTTGTCGCCAAGGAGCGCGACCCGATGCTGATCTACGAGGTCCACGGCTTTCCCCATTTCAAACCGGAAAAAACCTACTCAGTGCACGTGGTCAACAACCCCAGGCGCGATGCCGGGTTGTTTGTGCGCGACCTTTCAAGCTTGCAATACGATGAGCGCAGCGGTCATTTGCTGGCGCTGTCGGATGAGTCGTTCCTGGTGTTGGAGCTGGATATCGATGGACGGCCATTAAGCAGTTTGTCGCTGCTCAAAGGGCGCCATGGCCTGGGCAAGCGCGTGCCGCAGGCCGAAGGGATCGCCATGGATGACGAGGGCACGTTGTACCTGGTCAGCGAGCCGAACCTGTTCTATGTGTTCAAGAAACCCAATCTCTGAGGCACCGCCGATCAAAAATGTGGGAGGGGGCTTGCCCCCGATAGCGATGTGTCAGTCGACATCTACTTGACTTAGGCACCGCCATCGGGGGCAAGCCACCTCCCACACTGGATTTGTGGTGTTCTCAGGCCTTGAGGGTTTTCACGCCTTCGGGCGTGCCCAGCAGCAGCACATCAGCCGGACGCGCAGCGAACAGGCCGTTGGTGACCACGCCGACGATGGCGTTGATTTGAGTCTCAAGCTCCACCGGGTTGGTGATTTGCATGTTGAACACGTCGAGGATGATGTTGCCGTTGTCGGTCAACACGCCTTCGCGGTACACCGGGTCGCCGCCCAGTTTCACCAGTTCGCGGGCCACGTGGCTGCGGGCCATGGGGATCACTTCCACCGGCAGCGGGAACGCGCCGAGCACCGGCACCAGCTTGCTGGCGTCGGCGATGCAGATAAAGGTCTTGGCCACGGCCGCGACGATCTTCTCGCGGGTCAGGGCCGCGCCGCCGCCCTTGATCAGGTTCAGGTGCGCGTCGCTTTCATCGGCACCGTCGACATAGAACTCCAGGTCGCTCACGGTATTGAGCTCGTACACCGGAATGCCATGGCCCTTGAGGCGCGCGGCGGTGGCTTCGGAACTGGCCACGGCGCCATCGAATGCGCCCTTGTGCTTGGCCAGCGCATCGATAAAGCAGTTGGCGGTGGAGCCGGTGCCGACACCGACGATGCTCTTGTCGTCGAGTTTAGGAAGGATTAAATCGACGGCGGCCTGGGCCACTGCCTGTTTGAGTTGATCCTGGGTCATGCGGGCTCCGGAACGGGCGGGGAGTAAAGAGGGCGCGAGTATAACCCAACAAAACCTCGGGATTCGTGTGGTCGTACGGCCAAAAGCCGGGTTAGACTCCTCGACCCTGCCCAACCCGCCCAGTGATGCTTTCCGATGCTTGAACAGTACGTCAAAAAGATCCTCACCTCGCGCGTTTACGACGTTGCCGTGGAAACTCCATTGCAGACCGCCCGCCAGCTCTCCGAGCGGCTGGGCAACAAGGTCTGGCTCAAGCGTGAAGACTTGCAGCCGGTGTTCTCATTCAAGATTCGCGGTGCGTATAACAAGCTGACCCAGTTGACGGACGAAGAGCGTGCGCGCGGCGTGGTCACCGCCTCGGCCGGCAACCATGCCCAGGGCCTGGCCCTGGCAGCCAAGGTGCTGGGGGTCAAGGCCACTATCGTAATGCCCAAGACCACCCCGGAGATCAAGGTCGAAGGCGTGCGCTCCCGTGGCGGCAAGGTGGTGCTGCACGGTGATTCCTTCCCGGAAGCCCTGGCCTACTCGCTGAAGCTGGTCGATGAAAAAGGCTACGTCTACATCCACCCCTATGACGATCCGCACACCATTGCCGGGCAGGGCACTGTGGCCATGGAGATCCTGCGCCAGCACCCAGGGCCGCTGGATGCGATCTTCGTTCCGGTGGGCGGCGGCGGGCTGATCGCGGGTATCGCGGCGTACGTGAAATACCTGCGCCCGGAAATCAAGATCATCGGCGTCGAGCCGGACGACTCCAACTGCCTGCAAGCCGCGATGGCGGCGGGCGAACGTGTGGTACTGCCGACCGTGGGCATTTTTGCCGATGGCGTGGCGGTGGCGCAGATCGGCCAGTACACCTTCGATATCTGCAAGGACTATGTGGATGAAGTGATCACCGTCAGCACCGATGAAATCTGTGCGGCGATCAAGGACATCTACGACGATACCCGTTCGATCACCGAGCCGGCCGGCGCGCTGGGCGTGGCCGGTATCAAGAAGTACGTCGAGACCCGTGGCATCACCGGGCAAACCCTGGTGGCCATCGACTCGGGGGCCAACGTCAACTTCGACCGCCTGCGCCATGTGGCCGAGCGCGCTGAGTTGGGTGAGGGGCGCGAAGCCATTATCGCCGTGACCATCCCGGAAAAACCGGGCAGCTTCAAAGCGTTCTGCGAGGCCGTGGGCAAGCGCCAGATCACCGAATTCAACTACCGCTACCACTCCGGCAGCGAGGCGCACATCTTTGTCGGCGTGCAGACCCACCCGGAAAACGACCCGCGCAGCGCGTTGATCGCCAGCCTCACCGGCAAGGGCTTTCCGGTGCTGGACCTGACCGAAAACGAGCTGGCCAAGTTGCACATCCGCCATATGGTTGGCGGGCATGCGGCCAAAGTCAGCGATGAAGTGGTGTTGCGCTTCGAGTTCCCGGAGCGCCCCGGCGCGCTGTTCAACTTCCTGAATAAGCTGGGCGGGCGCTGGAATATCTCGATGTTCCACTATCGCAACCATGGCGCGGCTGATGGCCGTGTGGTCGCCGGCTTGCAAGTGCCGGCGGACGAGCGCCACTTGGTGCCTGCAGCCCTTGAAGCCATCGGCTACCCGTACTGGGATGAAAGTGATAACCCGGCGTACCAACTGTTCCTCGGTTGAACGACTACGCTGATTGGGCGGCCTTTAAGGAATCGAAACCATGGAAACCCTGACCACCCTGAAAGTTATCCACATTGCGGCCACTGCGTTATTGCTGCTCAGCGGCCTGGGCCTGGCACTGCTGGCCTGGCGCAAACGCAGTGCCGGCCCGGCGGTTACCGTGCAACGCCCATGGGTGTTCGTGTGGTTGCTGATGGGGGTCTGCCTGCTCAGCATGCCGTTTACCGGCTGGTGGCTGGCGCACTTGATCGGCTGGCCGCTGGGGCAGACCTGGATCCTGGGCTCCAGCATCCTCTACACCGTCGCGGCGCTGGCCTGGTTCTGGCTGGTGGCGCGGCTCAATCGCCTGCGCAAGGGCGAGGGCGGCAGCCTGAATTTCACCCTGGTCCTGGCAGTGGTCAGCTTGGTGGGGTTTGTAGCGATTGCGGGGTTGATGGGCGCCAAGCCGGTTTAGGGTTTTAGACCGCGTCTACCTTATCGGGGGGGGCAAGCCCCTCCCACATGTTGATTTGTGAATGTGCTCGAGTGTGGGAGGGGGCTTGCCCCCGATAGGGCCATCAGCTACGCAGCGTAATCACCGGCCAACCACGCTTCTCGGCTTCAGCGCGCAGATTCGGGTCCGGATCCACCGCCACCGGGTGGGTCACCTGTTCCAGCAGCGGCAGGTCATTCATCGAATCGCTGTAAAAATAGCTGCCTTCCAGGCTATGCCCGGTCTCTTCCAGCCAACGATTCAAGCGTGTCACCTTGCCTTCACGGAAGCACGGCACATCGGTGCTGCGCCCGGTGTAGCGGCCGTCTTCCATCTCGCATTCGGTGGCGATCAGGGCGTCTACGCCCAGGCGTGCGGCAATTGGCGCGGTGACGAACCGGTTGGTGGCGGTGATGATCACCAACTTGTCGCCGGCATCGCGGTGTTTGGCCAGCAGTTCCAATGCCTGCGGCAACATGATCGGCTCGATGCAGTCGCGCATATAGTCGTTGTGCCACTCGTCCAGCTGGGCCATCTCGGTGCGGCCGAGGATTTCCAGACAAAAGTTCAGGTAGGCCGCGTTATCCAGTTGGCCGGCCAGGTAGTCCTGGTAGAACTCATCGTTGCGAGCCTTGTAGGCCACCGGGTCGAGAATCCCGCGTTCGCAGAGGTAATCGCCCCAGGCGTGATCGCTGTCACCCCCCAGGAGCGTGTTGTCCAAGTCGAATAAAGCCAGGCGCATTGCAGTTACTCGCTGAAAAGTCTGTAAAAAGGCGTCCAGAATACGGTCTTTTCACAAGAGTGCACATAAGGTAAGAAGCCTCGTTGCCGCTGGATCAACCTTTGTGGAACAATGCGGCGACATGCGTTTGCGAGGTTGTTGCCGTGATCGACCCCGATGGTTTCCGTCCTAATGTCGGGATTATTCTTACGAATGATGCCGGACAGGTGCTATGGGCTCGCCGAATCAACCAAGATGCCTGGCAGTTTCCTCAAGGTGGAATCAACCCCGACGAAACCCCTGAAGACGCCTTGTACCGTGAGTTGAACGAAGAAGTCGGCCTTGAGCGTGAAGATGTGCAAATTCTGGCCTGTACCCGCGGCTGGTTGCGCTATCGTTTGCCGCAACGTCTGGTGCGTACCCACAGCCAACCGCTGTGCATCGGCCAGAAGCAGAAATGGTTTCTCCTGCGCCTGATCTCCAACGAGCAGCGGGTGCGGATGGATTTGACCGGTAAACCGGAGTTCGATGGCTGGCGCTGGGTCAGCTATTGGTACCCGTTGGGCCAGGTGGTGACATTCAAGCGCGAGGTTTATCGTCGCGCTCTCAAAGAGCTTGCCCCGCGCCTTTTAGCGCGCGACTGACGACGGAGTTCGACCCCGAGCCATGCTCAATACGCTGCGCAAGATCGTCCAGGAAGTTAACTCCGCCAAGGATCTCAAGGCGGCGTTGGGGATTATTGTGTTGCGCGTCAAGGAAGCCATGGGCAGCCAGGTCTGCTCGGTTTACCTGCTGGACCCAGAGACCAACCGTTTTGTGCTGATGGCCACCGAGGGCTTGAACAAGCGCTCCATTGGCAAGGTCAGCATGGCACCCAATGAGGGTCTGGTGGGCCTGGTGGGGACGCGTGAAGAACCCCTGAACCTTGAACACGCCGCTGATCACCCGCGGTATCGCTACTTCGCCGAGACCGGTGAAGAGCGCTACGCCTCGTTCCTCGGCGCACCGATTATCCACCACCGCCGCGTCGTTGGCGTGTTGGTCATCCAGCAGAAAGAACGCCGCCAGTTCGACGAAGGTGAAGAAGCCTTCCTCGTGACCATGAGCGCGCAACTGGCCGGGGTTATCGCCCACGCCGAGGCCACTGGCTCGATTCGCGGCCTGGGGCGCCAGGGCAAGGGCATCCAGGAAGCCAAGTTCGTCGGCGTGCCGGGTTCGCCGGGCGCTGCGGTGGGTACGGCGGTGGTCATGCTGCCACCGGCCGACCTCGATGTGGTGCCGGACAAGACCGTCATCGACATCGACGCCGAGATCAAGCTGTTCAAGACCGCCCTCGAAGGCGTGCGCGCCGACATGCGCAACCTGTCGAACAAGCTGGCCACCCAGCTGCGCCCCGAAGAGCGCGCGCTGTTCGACGTGTACCAGATGATGCTCGACGACGCGTCCCTGGGTAACGAAGTCAAGACCGTGATCAAGACCGGCCAGTGGGCCCAGGGCGCGTTGCGCCAGGTGGTCACCGATCACGTCAACCGCTTTGAAATGATGGATGACGCCTACCTGCGTGAACGCGCTTCGGATGTGCGCGACCTGGGTCGCCGTCTGCTGGCTTATCTGCAGGAAGATCGCACCACCAACATGGTCTTCCCCGATAACACCATCCTGGTCAGTGAAGAACTGACGGCCACTCAGCTTGGCGAAGTGCCAGAAGGCAAGCTGGTGGGCCTGGTTTCGGTATTGGGTTCGGGCAACTCCCACGTCGCGATCCTGGCTCGCGCCATGGGCATTCCGACCGTGATGGGCCTGGTGGACTTGCCTTATTCCAAGGTCGACGGCATCGACATGATCGTCGATGGCCATCGTGGCGAGGTCTACACCAACCCCAGCGATGTGCTGCGCAAGCAATTCGCCGAGGTGGTGGAAGAAGAGAAACAACTGGCGCAAGGCCTCGATTCGTTGCGCGAGCTGCCCTGCGTCACCCTCGACGGCCACCGCGTGCCGCTGCTGGTCAACACCGGCCTGCTCGCCGATGTCGCGCGCGCGCAACAGCGCGGGGCCGAAGGGGTGGGGCTGTACCGCACCGAAGTGCCGTTCATGATCAACCAGCGTTTCCCGAGTGAGAAGGAGCAGCTGGCGATTTATCGCGAGCAATTGCAGGCCTTCCACCCGTTACCGGTGACCATGCGCAGCCTGGACATCGGCGGCGACAAGTCACTGTCTTATTTCCCGATCAAGGAAGACAACCCCTTCCTCGGCTGGCGCGGTATTCGCGTCACCCTCGACCATCCCGAGATTTTCCTCGTACAAACCCGCGCCATGCTCAAGGCCAGCGAAGGCTTGAATAACCTGCGCATCCTGCTGCCGATGATCTCCGGCACCCATGAGCTGGAAGAGGCCCTGCACCTGATTCACCGTGCCTGGGGCGAAGTGCGCGACGAAGGTGCCGACGTACCGATGCCGCCGATTGGCGTGATGATCGAAATCCCGGCGGCGGTCTACCAGGCCAAGGAGCTGGCGCGGCAGGTGGACTTCCTCTCGGTCGGTTCCAACGACTTGACCCAGTACCTGCTGGCCGTGGACCGCAACAACCCACGGGTGGCCGACCTCTACGACTACCTGCACCCGGCCGTCCTGCAAGCCCTGCAACACGTGGTGCGCGACGCCCATGCCGAAGGCAAGCCGGTGAGCATCTGCGGTGAAATGGCCGGCGACCCGGCCGCAGCAGTGCTGTTGATGGCGATGGGCTTTGACAGCCTGTCGATGAACGCCACCAACTTGCCGAAAGTGAAGTGGATGCTGCGCCAGATCAACCTGAGCCGGGCCAAGGACTTGCTGGCGGAGTTGATGACCATCGACAACCCGCAAGTGATCCACAGCTCGCTGCAATTGGCGCTGAAGAACCTGGGGCTGACGCGGATGATCAATCCGGCTTCCGCCAAGACCCTCTAAAGCCTGGTGCCGATGAGAAAGGTGGGAGGGGGCTTGCTCCCTCCCACATTGGTTTTGTGGTGTGCCTAGAGCGTGAGTTCGACTTCGCCGAGTCGGCCACCATGGGGTCCGAAACTACGCTCCACCATCCGCCGCGTGCCATCGGCATTTACAATCAACGCCGTACTCGCCCGTGTCCCATAACTTGGGCTGGCGATAAACACGCTCGATAACAGGCTTTCAGTCGCCAACCCCACGCCGGTATCCGGCAACTCCGCAAATGGCGCTGTCAGCGGGTCGCTCAAGATCTGCAGCAACGCGTCCGGCTGCGGGTCGTCCAGGACTTCGATCAATGCTGACTTGGCCTTGAGCAGCTTCGGCCAGGGCGTATCCAGCCCTGCATTGGATAGCCCGTACACGCCAGGCGCCAACAGGCTGGGCGCAGTGTCCCGGGCGTTGTAATGCCACAACTCATCCCGCGTGCCCACCAGCAGGTTAAACCCGGCATATTCAATCGATCGGCCGTTAACGTCGGCCAAGTAGTCATCAATGGGCAGTGAACCGCTGAGAAACCGCGCCACCAATTCACCGCGCGACTTGCGCGCGGGCGGTTGGTGCGGGTCGCGGATATTGGTCAGGGCGGCGAATCGCCCATCGGTATTGACCCCCAGCCAGGTGCCGCCCGCTTCCTGGTCGCGACCGGCGTACACATCGGGCGCATCCAGCCACTGGGCCAGCGGCAGGCTGGGGCGGGCGTAGAACTCATCACGGTTGGCCGCGACGATCAGCGGTTGGGCGTGGCCCGGCCGCCAGGCGAAAACAATCAGGCACATCAGGCGATTCCCCTTTGTGTTTTTTTGTCACTCTACCCACACCGGCAGCGGCGTTCCATCGTATCCAGTTGGGTCGCATGCCTTCCATCCGTTAACATGCCGGACTTGGTTGGGGGGCTCCCATGGAATTTCTGCTGTATTTGCTGCTGGGTGCCTGTGCGGGCGTGCTCGCCGGGCTGTTTGGCGTGGGGGGCGGGATCATTATCGTGCCGGTGCTGGTGTTCAGTTTCACCTTGCAGGGCTTTGACTCGCAGGTGCTGACCCACCTGGCCGTGGGCACTTCCCTGGCGACGATCATATTTACCTCGATCAATGCCGTGCGTGAGCATCACCGACGCGGCGCGGTGCGTTGGCCGATATTCGTGTGGATGACGGTCGGCATCTTGATCGGCGCAGGCTTCGGCGCGCTGACGGCCGAGGCGATCTCCGGCCCGCATTTGCAGAAGATCATTGGCGTGTTCGCATTGATCGTCGCCGTGCAGCTGGCCCTGGAGGTCAAGCCCAAGGCCAGCCGGACGGTACCCGGCAAGGTCGGCCTGACCCTGGCCGGTACGGTGATCGGCTGGGCCTCGGCGATTTTCGGCATCGGCGGCGGCTCGCTGACCGTACCGTTTTTGACCTGGCGCAGCGTGCCGATGCAGCAAGCGGTGGCCACCTCATCGGCCTGCGGCCTGCCGATCGCCGTGGCCAGCGCGTTAAGTTTCATGATTCTGGGCTGGCATGACCCGCTGTTGCCCGCTCATAGTCTAGGGTTCGTGTATTTGCCGGCACTGCTGGGCATTGCCTTGACCAGCATGGTGTTCGCCCGCTTCGGCGCACGCCTGGCGCACCGCTTGTCGCCGCGTCTGTTGAAGCGGCTGTTCGCCGGTCTGTTGTTTTGTGTCGGTTTGAATTTTTTGCTGTAACGCAGGCTTAATCGCGCCCGGGCATGGTCCGGCGCCATAACGAATGATTTAACGAGGAGTCGCAATGCTGCCTTACCCGCAGATCGACCCGGTGGCCCTGGCCATCGGTCCGCTGAAAATCCACTGGTACGGGTTGATGTACCTGATCGGCATCGGCGGCGCCTGGCTGCTGGCCTCTCGGCGTTTGAACCGTTTTGACCCGACCTGGACCAAGGAAAAACTCTCCGACATGGTGTTCTGGCTGTCGATGGGGGTGATTGTCGGCGGGCGACTGGGGTATGTGCTGTTCTACGATCTCTCGGCGTATATCGCCAACCCGACGCTGATCTTCGAAGTGTGGAAGGGTGGCATGGCGTTCCACGGCGGGTTTATCGGCGTGATGATCGCCGCCTGGTGGTTTGGCCGGCGCAACGGCAAGTCGTTTTTCCAACTGATGGATTTCGTCGCACCGCTGGTGCCGATCGGCCTGGGTGCCGGGCGTATCGGTAACTTCATCAACGCCGAGTTGTGGGGCAAGCCGACCGACGTGCCGTGGGCCATGGTGTTCCCGCCGTTCAGCGACCCGGCACAGCTGCCGCGCCATCCGTCGCAGCTTTACCAGTTCGCCCTGGAAGGGGTGGCACTGTTCCTTATCCTGTACCTCTTCTCGCGCAAACCACGTCCCACCATGGCGGTGTCGGGTATGTTCGCGTTGTTCTACGGGATCTTCCGTTTCATCGTCGAGTTCGTGCGCGTGCCGGATGCGCAACTGGGCTACCTGGCGTGGGGCTGGCTGACCATGGGCCAGATCCTCAGCCTGCCGATGATCCTGGCCGGCCTGGGCTTGCTGTGGTGGGCCTACAACCGCCCGCAACCGCTGAAGAACACCGCGCTTTAAATTCGAACGCCGAGGCCTGCGAGGTCTCGGCTTCAACGATACGGGTAATGACATGAAGCAATATCTCGAACTACTGAACGACGTCGTGACCAATGGCCTGACCAAAGGCGACCGTACCGGCACCGGCACCAAGGCCGTGTTCGCCCGTCAGTATCGGCATAACTTGGCCGACGGCTTCCCGTTGCTGACCACCAAGAAGCTTCACTTCAAGAGCATCGCCAACGAGCTGATCTGGATGTTGAGCGGTAACACCAACATCAAGTGGCTGAACGAAAACGGCGTGAGAATCTGGGACGAGTGGGCCACCGAAGAAGGTGACCTGGGCCCGGTGTACGGCGAACAGTGGACCGCCTGGCCGACCAAGGATGGCGGCACGATCAACCAGATCGACTACATGGTGCACACGCTCAAGACCAACCCCAACAGCCGTCGCATCCTGTTCCACGGCTGGAACGTCGAGTACCTGCCGGACGAAACCAAGAGCCCGCAGGAAAACGCGCGCAACGGCAAACAAGCCCTGCCACCGTGCCACCTGCTGTACCAGGCGTTCGTGCATGACGGCCATCTGTCGATGCAGTTGTACATCCGCAGCTCCGACGTGTTCCTCGGCCTGCCCTACAACACCGCCGCGCTGGCGCTGCTGACCCATATGCTGGCGCAGCAATGCGACCTGATCCCTCATGAGATCATCGTCACCACCGGCGACACCCACGCCTACAGCAACCATATGGAACAGATCCGGACCCAGCTGGCGCGCACGCCGAAGAAGCTGCCGGAACTGGTGATCAAGCGTAAGCCGGCGTCGATCTACGACTACAGGTTCGAAGACTTTGAAATCGTGGGCTACGACGCCGACCCAAGCATCAAGGCCGACGTGGCTATCTAACGTCGGTCTCGGTTCCACTGTGGGAGGGGGCTTGCCCCCGATTGCAGTATGTCAGCCACCTAATACTTAGCTGATCCACTGCTATCGGAGGCAAGCCCTAATGCCGTTCAGTTAAGCGTACATCGCCTTCTGTAGGAGCGAGCTTGCTCGCGAAAAACGTCAACGATAACGCGTGTTTCCTGAGTGAACGCGGCGCCTGTGAGTTCTTCGCGAGCAAGCTCGCTCCTACAAAAAAGCCTTAACTATGTCAGCCACCTAATACTTAGCTGATCCACTGCTATCGGAGGCAAGCCCCCTCCCACATTTGATCTGTGTCGCCTTGAGTCAGTGGCCGTGGCTTCTGCCCACGTGCGAAGGCTCAGCCTCGCTGGCAGCGACACCGCCGCTGACCTCCAGCCGCTGCAAAATCCCGCACTGGTCCAGCTCCGGCCCGCTGCCACAGCGCTGGCGCAGGTCGATCAACTGTTCCTGCAACGCCAGCAGCCCATCGATCCGCGCTTTCACATGGTGGATATGCTCATCGATCAATGCATTCACGTTTTCACACTGGTCCTGCGGGCTGTCGCGCAGCCCGAGCAGGCTGCGGATTTCTTCCAGGGTCATGTCGAGGCTGCGGCAATTGCGGATAAACACCAGCCGTTCGGTGTGCGCCTGGGTGTACACACGGTAGTTGGCCTCGGTGCGCGCCGGGGGCGGCAGCAGGCCTTCCTTCTCGTAATAACGGATGGTTTCCACCGGGCAGTCGGTCAGTTTGGCCAGTTCGCCGATCTTCATCGCAGCAATCTCCAAATGGGTGCTTGACCCTATAGTGGCTACAGGGTCTTTACTTGGCAACAGGCACCTTACGGACGCGACCTGATGAGCGACTCCTTCCACACCCCGCATAAGCATGACCACGATCACGACCATGAGCACGATCATGCTCCGAAGAAACTTACGCCCGTGCATGATCACGGCCACGGCGGCTCCTGCTGCTCCGGTACCCCGGCGCCTGCATTGGTGCGACTGAGCGATGCCCAGACCGCCGGCTCACGCCTGAGCACCTTCCGTATCGAAGCCATGGACTGCCCCACCGAGCAAACGCTGATCCAGAACAAACTGGGCAAGTTGGCCGGTGTGCAGCAACTGGAGTTCAACCTGATCAACCGCATACTCGGCGTCACCCATGACCTGCCGAGCACCGCGTCGATTGTCGAGGCCATCAAATCCCTGGGCATGCACGCCGATCCGATCGAAGAGGGCGTCCCGGCCGCCGAGCCGCCAGCCAAGAAGCACTGGTGGCCGCTGGCGCTGTCTGGCGTGGGCGCACTGGGCGCCGAAGTGTTGCACTTTACCAATGCCGCGCCGACCTGGGTGATCGCCATCGTGGCGCTGGTATCGATCCTCAGTGGCGGCCTCACCACCTATAAAAAGGGTTGGATAGCCCTGAAAAACCTCAACCTGAACATCAACGCGCTGATGAGTATCGCGGTCACCGGCGCGATCCTGATTGGCCAGTGGCCAGAAGCGGCGATGGTGATGTTCCTGTTCACCGTGGCCGAGTTGATCGAAGCCAAGTCCCTGGACCGGGCGCGCAACGCGATCAGCGGCTTGATGCAGATGACGCCGGAGCAGGCCACGGTACGGCAGGCGGATGGATCGTGGGGCGTACAACCGGTCAAAAACATCGAACTGGGTGCAATCGTGCGGGTTCGACCTGGCGAGCGCATTGGCCTGGACGGCGAAGTTACCGCCGGCCAATCCACTGTCGACCAGGCGCCGATCACCGGCGAAAGCCTGCCGATTGAGAAGGCAGCGGGCGATAAGGTCTTTGCCGGCACTATCAACCAGGCCGGCTCCCTGGAATACAAGGTGACGGCGGCAGCCAACAATTCCACGCTGGCGCGGATCATCCACGCGGTGGAACAGGCCCAGGGCGCGCGTGCACCGACCCAGCGCTTTGTCGACAGCTTCGCGAGGATCTACACCCCGGCTGTGTTCCTGTTCGCGCTGGGCGTGGCGTTGATCCCGCCGCTGTTCATGGCCGGCATGTGGTTTGACTGGATCTACCGCGCGCTGGTGCTGCTGGTGGTCGCGTGCCCCTGCGCGCTGGTGATCTCCACCCCGGTGACCATTGTCAGCGGCCTGGCCGCCGCGGCGCGCAAAGGCATCCTGATCAAGGGCGGCGTGTACCTGGAGGGCGGTTACAAGCTCGACTACCTGGCCCTCGACAAGACCGGCACCCTTACCCACGGCAAGCCGGTGCAAACCGATTACCTGGCGCTGTTCCCGAATGTCGAAGACAGCGCACCGGCCCTGGCCGCGAGTTTGGCCGCGCGGTCCGATCACCCGGTGTCCCTGGCGATCGCCTTGGCGGCTGTGGATAAAAACCTGGCGACCCACGCTGTGGATAACTTCGCAGCGCTGGCCGGTCGCGGTGTGCGCGGCGATATCAACGGTCAAACCTACCACCTGGGCAACCACCGCCTGGTGGAAGACCTGGGCCTGTGTTCGCCAGCCCTGGAAGAAAAACTCTTCGCCCTGGAAAAACAAGGCAAGTCCGTGGTGCTGCTGCTCGACACATCCGGCCCGCTGGCGCTGTTCGCCGTGGCCGATACGGTCAAGGACAGCAGCCGCGAAGCCATCCAGCAGTTGCATGAGCTGGGCATCAAGACCCTGATGCTCACCGGCGACAACACCCACACCGCCCAGGCGATCGCAGCCCAGGTCGGCATCGACCAGGCCCAGGGCGACCTGTTGCCCACCGATAAACTGCAAGCCATCGAAACCCTCTACGGCCAAGGCCACCGCGTGGGCATGGTCGGCGACGGCATCAACGACGCCCCGGCCCTGGCTCGCGCCGAGATCGGTTTTGCCATGGCCGCCGCGGGCACGGATACCGCCATCGAGACCGCCGACGTCGCCTTGATGGACGATGACTTGCGCAAGATTCCCGCATTCATTCGGTTGTCGCGGCAAACGTCGAGTATCCTCAAGCAGAACATCGCCCTGGCGCTGGTGATCAAGGCCATCTTCCTGGCCGTTACCTTCCTGGGCATGGCCACCATGTGGATGGCGGTGTTCGCCGACATGGGCGTGAGCCTGCTGGTGGTATTCAATGGCCTGCGCCTGCTGCGCAAATAGACGATGAGAGGGTGGTGTGCTGAGTGCCGAGCTGAAGGCGTTTTATCTGGTCGCCCGCCTGGGCAGCATCACCCAGGCGGCGAAAAAACTCGGCCTGAGCCAGCCCACCGTCACCACCCAGGTGCGCAACCTGGAGAGCCAATACGGCGTTGAGTTGTTCTACCGTGGCGGCCGCCGTCTCACCGTCAGCGACGAAGGCGCGCGCCTGTTGCCGATGGTCAAGACGCTGTTGCAGCAGGAAGCGGACATCGAGTTTTTCCTGCGCAACAGCGGTCAGGTCCAAGGGGCGCTGAGGATTGCCGCGACGGCGCCGTATTACATCCTCGACCTGGTCAAAGCCTTTCGCGAACGCCTGCCGCACGTGGAGGTGTCGGTGGAAATCGGCAACTCCCAGCAGGTGCTCGAGGCCCTGGACGATTACCGTGTAGACGTCGCTGCCTCCTCGCAATTGCTGGAAGACCCCCGTTTGATCCGCCGCGTATTGGGCACCGACCCCCTGGTGCTGGCGGTGCATCGCAACCATCCCCTGGCCAAACTGGATCATGTGCCGTTGACCGCGCTCGCTGGCCATACGCTGTTGATGCGTGAGGCGGGTTCTACCACGCGACGGCTGACGGAAGAGATGCTGCAAGGCGCCGGTGTGAGTTATGGGCCGCTGCTGGAAATCGGCAGTCGCGAGTCGATTCGCGAAGCAGTGCTGCGCAATATCGGCATCAGCATCATCGCCCGCCAGGAAGTGCCCCATGACCCGCAGTTACGGGTGCTGACCATCGAGCATGCACCGCAGATTCCGGAATATCTCTACTGCCTCAAGGAAAGAAAAGGCGCTCGGTTGCCGGCGGCGTTTTTGGGGTTGGCGCAGGAAATGTCGCCGATCTGAAGCCTTGCGGTAGACCAGGCAACCCATCTCTGAATGGCCTACCCAAATCCACCAATACCACTATCGCCATGTTTTGCCTTTCTGCCACACCAGGGACGCATTGGCTGCCTAGCATGGCCCTCATCCGTTTGATGAGGTGCCTCCATGAACACAGCCCTGAGCAACCCCGGCGCGCCAATGAAGGTGCGCGGTGTCCAGAAACGCTTCGGCGCCTTTACCGCGCTGGACAACGTGTCCCTGGACGTCGACGCCGGCGAGCTGGTGTGTCTGCTGGGCCCGTCGGGTTGCGGCAAGACCACCTTGCTGCGTTGCATCGCCGGCCTGGAGCGCCAGGACAGCGGTGAACTGTACCTGGGCAGCCGGGATGTTTCCCTGCTGCCGCCCCAGGCACGGGACTACGGCATTCTGTTCCAGTCCTACGCGTTGTTTCCCAACCTCAGCGTCGAAGCCAATATTGGCTACGGCCTTACCGGCAGCGGCCGTGATGAAGTGCGCCAGCGTGTCGGGCAGATGCTCGAACTGGTGGGCCTGCTCGGCAGTGAAAAGAAATACCCAGGCCAACTGTCCGGTGGCCAACAGCAGCGTGTCGCCCTGGCCCGTGCGCTGGCGCCAGCACCGTCGTTGCTGCTGCTGGACGAGCCGATGTCGGCCCTCGATGCCCGTGTCCGCGAGCATTTATGCACCGAGTTGCGCCAACTGCAACGGCGCCTGGGCATCACCACCCTGATGGTCACCCATAATCAGGATGAGGCCATGTTGATGGCCGACCGCATCGCCGTGATGAACAACGGCAAGGTCGAGCAATACGCCACGCCCCAGGAAATCTATGATCGCCCGGCCACGCCGTTCGTGGCCGAGTTTGTCGGCCAGGGCAATTGGCTGCCGTTCAGCCGCAACAGCGCGAGTCACGCGCAGGTCGGCGGGATGAACATGCGCCTGGCCGACGACGCGGGTGTGGCTTCCTCCGGCCGCCTGTTCTGCCGCCCGGAAGCGATCAGCGTCAACCCGCCGGTGCATGAAGAAAACCTGTTCCCGGCCAAGGTCCGCGAGATCACCTTCCTGGGTAACCGCTGCCGCATGAGCTTTGAACTGGAGCAGTTGCCTGGGCATCCGCTGTTGGCCGAGCTGGCCCCGGAAGCCATGCCACGCCTGGGCGCCCAGCACATCTGGGTCGCCTTGCCGCCGCGTAGCCTGCAGGTGTTTGCCTGAGATGGCCGTTGATATGAGCTTGCCGATACCGCGCCAGGTTTCCCGTGCGGAAACCGGCGACCGCCTTTTTGTGCTCGGCGGCAAACTGTTGTGGCTGTGCCTGCTGGGTGTCGCGGTCCTGCTACCGCTGTTGGCGATCTTCTGGCGTGGCTTCAGCAGCGAGGCGGGGCAGGGCGGTGGCCTGGTCGCTGCGCGAGAGCTGGTGAGCAGCGCCAACTTTCATTGGCTGTTGGGCAATAGCCTGAAAGTTTCCCTTAGCGTGGCGGCTATCGTCGTACCGCTGGCCTACCTGTTTGCCTACGCGCTGCAACGCACCCTGATTCCCGGCAAGGCCATCTGGCGTGGCCTGTCGTTACTGCCGTTGATGGCACCGTCGATGCTGCCGGGGATTGCGTTGGTGTACCTGTTTGGTAACCAGGGCCTGTTACGTGGCCTGCTCTCGGAGAATATCTACGGCTTCTGGGGCATTGTCCTCGGCGAAGTGATCTACACCTTCCCACATGCCTTGATGATCCTGTTGTCAGCGCTGTCATTGGCGGATGCGCGGTTATTCGACGCGGCATCGAGCATGGGCGCCAGCCCCGCCCGAGCATTTCGTAGCATCACCTGGCCGGCCACGCGCCAGGCGGTGTTCGCCGCGTTCTGCCTGGTGTTCACCTTGACCATCACCGACTTCGGCGTGCCCGTGGTGGTCGGCGGCGATTATCAGGTGTTGGCGCTGGAAGCCTACAAGGCGGTGGTGGGCCAGCAACAGTTCGGCCGCGGTGCGTTGATTGGCATGGTGTTGCTGCTGCCGGCGCTGTTCAGCTTTGGCGTGGACGCCT
Source organism: Pseudomonas gorinensis (assembly GCF_042015035.1). Lineage (NCBI taxonomy): Bacteria > Pseudomonadati > Pseudomonadota > Gammaproteobacteria > Pseudomonadales > Pseudomonadaceae > Pseudomonas > Pseudomonas gorinensis. The sequence continues at coordinate 6,921,353 of NZ_CP167125.1, read as the reverse complement.
GGTTACGTCGTCGGCAGGGTGATTCGATGAGTGGCCGCGCCCAGGTGTTCCAACCCGCGCCATCGCGGCTGCGGGACGCCTGCTACCTGGCCATTGTGCTGGGGATGTGTGCCGTGTTGCTGCTGGTGTTCGGCATGGCGGTGTACTCCTCGCTGGTGAAGTTCTGGCCGTACAACCTGTCGCTGTCGCTCAACCACTACCAGTTCGAAGACACGGCCGGCGGCGGCTGGCTGGCCTATCGCAACAGCCTGACCCTGGCACTGTGCACCGCGTTGATCGGCAGCGTGCTGATCTTCACCGGCGCCTACCTGATGGAAAAGACCCAGGGCCAGAAGGGCCTCAACCTGGCGCTGCGCCTGCTCAGTTTTGTGCCGATGGCCGTGCCGGGCTTGGTGTTGGGCCTGGGTTATGTGTTCTTCTTCAACCTCAACGGCAACCCGCTGCATGTGTTCTACGGGACCATGACCTTGCTGGTGGTGTGCACCATCGCACACTACCTGACCACTGCCCAGATGACCGCGACCACTGCCCTGCGCCAGCTGGACGCCGAGTTCGAAGCCGCTGCGCTGTCCCTCAAGGCGCCGCTTTATCGCCACTACCTGCGGGTGACCGTGCCGATTTGCCTGCCGGCACTGCTGGATATCGTGCGCTACCTGTTTGTGTCGGCGATGACCACGGTGTCGGCGGCAATTTTTCTCTACAGCCCCGACACCATTCTCGCCGCCGTCGCCGTGCTGAACATGGACGACGCCGGCAACGTGGGCGGCGCGGCGGCCATGTCGACCCTGATCCTGTTCACTTCGGCCGCCGTCTCGCTGCTGCTGGCGTGGGCCTCACGCGGCCTGTTGCGTCGCTCCCAAGCCTGGCGTCAAACCGCGCCCGGTCAATAACCCTCGATAAAGGAAGTGCACCATGTTCAAGCCCCTGGCGCTGGCCGCTGCTGTACTCAGCGTATTCAGCCTGAATGCCTTTGCCGCGAAAACCGAGCTGACCGTGTACACGGCCCTCGAAGCCGAGCAGTTGAAGACCTACAAGCAGGCCTTCGAGAAGGCCAACCCGGATATCGATATCAAATGGGTGCGCGACTCCACCGGTATCATCACCGCCAAGCTGCTGGCCGAAAAAGCTCGCCCGCAAGCCGACGTAGTGTGGGGCCTGGCCGCGTCGAGCCTGGCGATTCTCGATCAGCAGGGCATGCTGGACAACTACGCGCCCAAGGACCTGGACAAGATCGGCAAGCACTACCGTGACGCCGCCAACCCACCGGCCTGGGTCGGCATGGATGTGTGGGCCGCGACCATTTGCTTCAACACTGTCGAAGCCGAGAAACAGGGCCTGACCAAGCCGGTGAGCTGGCAGGACCTGACCAAGCCCGAGTACAAGGGCAAGATCGTCATGCCCAACCCGGCCTCGTCCGGCACCGGCTTCCTGGATGTGAGCGCCTGGCTGCAAACCTTCGGCGAGAAGCAGGGCTGGCAGTACATGGACGACTTGCACCAGAACATCGGCCAATACGTTCACTCCGGCTCCAAGCCCTGCAAGCTGGCGGCTTCCGGTGAATTCCCGATTGGTATTTCCTTTGAGTACCCGGCCGTGCAGCTCAAGCGCCAGGGCGCACCGCTGGACATCATCCTGCCGAAGGAAGGCCTGGGCTGGGACATCGAAGCCACCGCCGTGATCAAGGGCTCCGCCCACGCCGATGCGGCGAAAAAACTCGCCGACTTCTCTGCCAGCCCCGCCGCGATGGACCTGTACAAAGAAAATTTTGCGGTCCTCGCCCAGCCTGGCATCGCCAAGCCGCAAACCGAACTGCCGGCCGACTACGAGCAGCGCCTGATCAAGAACGACTTTGGCTGGGCGTCGAAGAATCGCGACAGCATCTTGACCGAGTGGCGTAAGCGCTATGACGGCAAGTCGGAGAAGGTCGCGGGTCAGTAAGGCTTTCGTTAGGGCTACTGGCCTCATCGGGGGCAAGCCCCCGATAGCGGTCTTGAAAACAGGACATCACTCAATGACACACCACAGCGACCTGCTGATCGTCGGCGCCGGCATCCTCGGCCTGTCCCACGCCTACGCCGCTGCCAGGCGCGGGCTCAAGGTCAGGGTATTCGAGCGCAGCGCCACCCCGCTGGGCGCCTCCGTGCGCAACTTTGGCCAGGCGCTGGTCACTGGCCAACCACCGGGGCCGATGCTCGACCTGGCTCGGGAGAGCCGCGCGATCTGGGACCAATGGGCACAACTCGCCAGCCTGCAACTCAAGCGCAATGGTTCTTACCTGTTCGCGCGAACCGAAGCGGAAGAACATTTGCTGGAAGCCTTCTGTGCCGGCCGCGCGCAGGAGCACGGCTATCACGTCGAACTGCTGCAAGGCGCGGCAATGAAGGACCTGTACGGCGGCCAGTTCCGCCATCACCGCGCCGCGCTGCATGGCAAGGACGACCAGCAACTGTATTCGCGCGAAGCGATCCCGGCGCTGATCAACTACCTTCGCCGTGAACTGAAGGTGGAGTTTCACTTTTCCACCCTGGTGCGCGATGTGGAACCGGGCCAGTTGCACAGCACGGCCGGCAGCTTTCGTGGCGAGCAGATCATCGTGTGTTCCGGCCATGACTACCAAACCCTGCTGGCCGAGGCCATCGCCGAACTCAACCCGCAGATCTGCCGGCTGCAAATGCTGCGCGCCCGGCCTGCACTCAACCTTAACCTGCAACACGCCTTGCTCACCGGCCTCAGTTGCGTGCACTACGGTGCGTTTGCCGACTTGCCGGAAGCGGCGGCGGTACAGGCGCAGATCCTGCGGGAGGCACCGTACCTGCACGAACACGGCATCCACCTGCTGATCAGCCCGACGCTCCATGGTGAGCTGATCATCGGCGATTCCCATGATTACGGCAGCGATCCGTCGCCGTTCAACGCCGAACACGTGGATAACTGGTTGGTTGAGCTGGCCGAGCACACCTTGGGGTGCAGGATTCAGGTGGTGGAGCGCTGGCAGGGTGTCTATGGCTCGCGCGGGCCGGGACCGTTTTCATTCCTGCGTGCTGCTCCAGGGGTGAGCGCGGCGTTGATGCACACCGGTGTAGGCATGAGCGTGGGGCCGGCGATGGCCGAGCGAAATATCAGTGCGTTGTGGGGGGCGGCATGATGAACCCGGAACAGGCAATCGCCGAGGTGTTTGGCTTGTACGAGCAGCACGGCGCGGCGGATTACATCGGCGAGCCGGTGTCGCAGATCGAGCACATGTCCCAAGCCGCTCAGTTGGCCATGGCCGAGGGCTTTGATGATGAAGTGGTGTTGGCGGCGTTCTTCCACGATATCGGCCATCTCTGCGGCCAGGGCGGCGAGAACATGGGCGGTTATGGCGTGGCCAGCCATGAGCGGCTGGGCGCCGATTACCTGCGCCGCGTCGGTTTCAGCGAGCGCCTGGCGCGGCTGGTGGAATATCACGTCGAGGCCAAGCGCTACCTGACCTTCAGCCAGCCGGACTACTACGCCCGGTTGAGCGAAGCCAGCCGCCGCACGCTGGCGTATCAAGGCGGGGCAATGACGCCTGACGAAGCGCGGGCGTTCGAGCAAGACCCGCTCTACGCGATCAGTCTGCGTCTGCGCCACTGGGACGAACAGGCCAAGCAAGCGCAGGTGCCGGTGCTCGACCTGCAGCTACTCAAGGCCAAGGCCGCGCGGCTACTGGCTGCGTAGATTGGCCTTACGCCAAATGCAGATGCGCCGCCTAGAGCCCCTGAGGTCGGATCACTAAGGTGGCTTGCTTCTTCAATCCAAGGAGCAACGCTGATGCGCTACTTAAAAGTGACGGCCCAGGACATGAGCGGCAACGGTCGGGCAGACACCGTCATCCTGCACTTCTATGAGCAGCAGGCTGGCCGTCCCGATGAACTGATCCACGAGATCTTCGCCGTGGACATGAGCGCGGACGGTCGGGTCGACCTGCAATGGGCGGACGATCTGAACCCGGTCACCCGCCCCTGTCGGCTGGAAAAACAGCGGGTGGACACTTTCGCCGACTGCTTTTTGAAGTTGAACTGGTTCAATCGGCGCAGCCACTGGCAGCGCACGTTGACGCTGTACGTCGATCATTACGCCAAGGCCGGCACGCCCAACGCGGTCAAGCTGGAATTCCAAGAGCGCACGGCGTCGCAGTGCAAGGGTTCGCTGATCTACAAGGCGGCGGCCTATGACGGCGATGGCGACGGGGTGCTGGAATCGTTTACCAACAGTGACATCGACCGCGACGGTATTGCGGACAAGGTCGATAAAGAGCTGATCCGCACGTTATGCACGACCTTTCTGGGCTTTGAGTGGTACGCGCGTCAATAAGCCGGTCAGGCTTCATCGAGTCGGGCGGCCAGGGCTTCGACCTGCTCCTGACGCTCGGCCTGGCTCAATTTGGCGTTTGGGTTGAGGGACGACCATTGCGGGTGAGCGCGGGCCTTGTGCAAGGCTTCCGGCAGCTTGCCTTCACGCCAGGTCTTGTCCTGCGGCGTGTCGACCTTGATGCTGTGCATCGCCGCATGACCGCGCAGGTTAAGGGCCTTGAGCAACTGGCGTTGGCGCAGGGCGAGCAGGCGCAGCACGCTATCGTCGACGGTCAGCTCACGCTGGCCTTTGATTTTGCCCAGCAGTCGGCTGCCATAGCTGCGCGCGGTTTGCAGTGCGCCGCCGGCAATCGCGCCGGCCAGGGCGGCGGCGCCAAGCGTCAGGCCACCGACCAGCAGGTCCACACCGGCACCCGCGGCAGCGCCTGCGGCGATGCCACCTCCGACGCGCACGCCGAGTTGCTTGAGGGTTTCCGGGTTGAACAGGTCATCACCCCAGCGGCCGTCGAGCAAGGGCAGGTCGCTGGCGGCGGCATCCTGGGGGCGGAAGCCGAATAGTTTGAGCAGGGCTTCCACGCATTTTTGTTCGCGCTGGCGCACCGCTTTGCGCAGGTCACCGATGGCTTGCTGTTCGTCTTCGGTGACCACGCTGCGGCGGCAAGCGGCGCAGTCGATCAGCAATTCGGCAATCAACCGCGCAGCGCTTTGCTGACGAGCCTGGCGTTGGGCGTGTTGATCGAGAATCAGCCTTTCCAGTTGCGGCCGCGCGTTTTCCAGCAGCAGGGCAAGGCTTTCATACAAGCGCCGTTCGCCGTCTTCCGGCGGCGCCACGCTGTCAAAGCGCACCAGCGCATGCAGGCCTAGGCGGGCCAGGGCTTCGCGCCAGTCCGGCTCGCGGTGGTCGTTGCTGCTGACAAAGTTGAGTACGGGCAGCAGCGGTTTGCCGCAACTGGCCAGCACTTGCAGTTCATCGCGATACTTGGCCAGCACCGGCTCGCGGGCGTCGATCACATACAGGCCGGCGTCGGAGGCGAGCAACTGGCGCAGCACCTTGGCTTCCTGTTCGAACCGCTGGCGCGCTTCGCTGCCGTCCAGAAACCGCACCAGGCGTGCAGGGCCGTCCAGGCGTTCGCCGGGGCGTTCCAGGCGCTCCAGGTAGTCGAGCAGGGCGATGGCATCTTCCAGGCCGGGGGTGTCGTAAAGCTCCAGCAAGGCTTCGCCATCCACCGACAAACGCGCGCCTTCGACATGGCGTGTGGTGCTGGGGCGATGGGAGACTTCGCCGAAGCCGACGTCACGGGTCAGCGTGCGCAGCAGGGAGGTCTTGCCGACGTTGGTGTGGCCGACCACGGCGAGTTTCAGCGGTTTAGTCATGACCGGTCTCCAGCCAGTTCAGCGGCGCGCAATCGGCGAACGGTAGTTCAAGCTGTTGCAGCGCGGCGTGCCAGTCGCCCAGGCGCTCGGCATCCAGCGCCTGGCCGGGCGGGGCTTGCAGCAGCCACACCCGGGTAGCGCTGGCGCTGCGTGCCAGCTCGGCGATCAGCGCCAGGCTGCCGCGGTCCGGCGAGCGGCGTGGATCGCAGGCGATGGCCAGGCGCGCAGGTGGAAAGCGGGCGAGTTGTTCCAGCAGCTTGTTGCGCGATTCGCGGCTGTCGAGGATGCCGGCGTTCTTGACGCTGGAGGGCAGCTTGGGCGGCCAGGGGTGCTGGTCGTCCAGCTCGATGGCCACCAGCAGCGCGCCATCGCTTTCCAATTCACTGACGCCGCCGCTGACGTGGTGCAGCTGTTCGGGCGCGGCATCGTTGACCCCAAGGCGCTCGCTGCTCGGCATCAGGCGTTCGCGCAACTGGCTGTAGCCGGGCAGGTTGAGGTCCAGGCGCAGGGCGGCGCGCCCGCGTTTCCAGCGCCACAGGCACAGCAGGGCGAGGATCAAGCGGGGCATCAAGCCATAGACCAGCAGCACGCCCACCAGCCAGGCGGCCCAGGCTTGGCGGGCGCTTTCGATATTCAGCGCGGAATCGCCGCTGGCGCGGATCATGTCGACGGTTGGCACATTGAAGCCCAGCAGGGAGGGCAGGGTGCCGAGGGCCTGGGTGACGGCGACAAAGGTATCGGCGCCCAGAATGGTGGTTTCCCACACAAAGCCGTAGCGGCGGGTAGCGAGCAGCGTCAGCAGAATCACTAGGGCACTGAGCAGCGCCAACACCCACAGGCTGTTGACCAGCACACCGACCGCCCAGCGATTGAGTTTCTGTCGTTGCAGCAGCAGTAAAAGCGCTGGCGCCAGTTGTGCGGCCTTGGCGTCACGGGCGAGCTTTTCGCTGAGCCACAACCACAGTCGCCCAAGGCTGGCGCTGTGTTCGCCGGCAAACAGCAGGCCCAAAGCCCAGCTGATTAACAGGATCAGGTTTAAGCCGAGCAGGCTGCCCAGGGCCCAGAATACGTTCACCGGGATCAAGCCGTTACCCAGCGCGGCAAAGGCCAGGCCGGCACCGCTGATCACTGCGACTATTGCCAGCAGCAGCAGCGCCAGGCGCGCACCTTGCAGCCAGCGAGCAAGGGCGGCCGTCAGGCCATCGCGCTCGGCCAGGTGCAGAGCGCGCTGCTGGATGCGCGTCGGCAGATCGCCGCCGGCCGTGCGGGCCAGGCGGTTGGCTTCGAGGTCTTCCAAGGGGCCGGCGTGTTCTTCACGCAGGCGCACGGTTTCCGTCAGCCAGAGTGTGTGCAGGGGGGTCAGTGCAGTCACGCGCCGTCCTGTTGTGTTCGTGAGCCTGGAGCATAACCGCTGTGCACCTGGTTGGGGTACGCGGCGTGCTGCTCTGGTATTCTCGTCGCCATGAAAAAAACTCTCCCTTTAAGCCTGATCGCAGCCCTCGGTGAAAACCGTGTGATCGGCGTCGACAACAGCATGCCCTGGCATTTGCCGGGGGATTTCAAATATTTCAAGGCCACCACCCTGGGCAAGCCGATCATCATGGGGCGCAAGACCTGGGATTCCCTGGGCCGACCGCTGCCGGGGCGCTTGAACATTGTGGTCAGTCGTCAGACCGATCTGGTGCTTGAAGGTGCGGAAGTTTTTCCGTCACTCGATGCCGCCGTGGCGCGGGCTGAGGCCTGGGCGCTGGAGCAGGGCGTGGATGAGCTGATGCTGATCGGCGGCGCGCAGCTGTATGAGCAGGGGCTGGCGCAGGCGGATCGCCTGTATTTGACGCGGGTGGCGTTGAGCCCGGATGGGGATGCGTGGTTTCCGGAGTTTGATACGAACCAGTGGACGTTGGTCTCCAATCTGCCGAACCCAGCCGAAGGTGATAAGCCGGCTTACACCTTCGAAGTCTGGGAAAAAGTCTAAAAGCATCGGGGGCAAGCCCCCTCCCACATTCGACCGCATTCTCATGTTGGAACTCGATCAACTGTGGGAGGCTTGCCCCCGATGGCGGTCTATCAAGCCTGCGCTAATTCGGCATGCTCATCGGCATCCAACAACGCTTTATCCGTCTGCTGCATGATCTGGCTGGTAATCGCCCCCGCTGTCATCGAACCATTCACGTTCAACGCCGTGCGGCCCATGTCGATCAGCGGCTCCACGGAAATCAGCAGCGCCACCAGTGACACCGGCAAGCCCATGGCTGGCAATACGATCAGTGCGGCGAATGTCGCACCGCCACCCACGCCCGCCACACCGGCCGAGCTTAAGGTCACAATGGCCACCAGGGTCGCGATCCACAGCGGGTCCAGCGGGTTGATGCCCACGGTCGGCGCGACCATCACCGCCAACATGGCAGGGTACAGGCCGGCGCAGCCGTTCTGGCCGATGGTGGCGCCGAACGAGGCGGCGAAACCGGCGATGGAGTGCGGGATCCCCAGGCGACGGGTCTGCGCTTCGATGCTCAGCGGGATCGCCGCCGCGCTGGAGCGGCTGGTAAAGGCAAAGGTCAGCACCGGCCACACCTTGCGGAAGAAGCGCAGCGGGTTGATCCCGGCCAGCGACAGCAGCAGGCCATGCACCACGAACATCAGCCCCAGGGCCAGGTACGAGACCACGACAAAACTGCCGAGCTTGATGATGTCTTGCAGGTTGGAGCTGGCGACCACCTTGGTCATCAGCGCCAATACACCGTAGGGCGTCAGCTTCATCACCAGGCGCACCAGGCGCATCACCCAGGCTTGCAGGGTGTCGATGGCGTTGAGCACTTTCTGGCCTTTCTCCACGTCATCCTTGAGCAGTTGCAGCGCGGCAACCCCTAGGAATGCGGCGAAGATCACCACACTGATGATCGACGTCGGCTTGGCCCGCGCCAGGTCGGCGAACGGGTTGGCCGGCACGAATGAGAGCAGCAACTGCGGGATATTCAGGTCGGCGACCTTGCCCGCGTAATCGCTCTGGATGACTTGCAGGCGCGCCATTTCCTGGGTGCCGGCCACCAGGCCTTCGGCGGTGAGGCCGAACAGGTTGGTCAGGCCGATGCCGATCAGGGCTGCAATCGCCGTGGTGAACAGCAGCGTGCCGATGGTCAGGAAGCTGATCTTGCCCAGGGACGCGGCGTTATGCAGGCGCGCCACGGCACTGAGGATCGAGGCGAACACCAGCGGGATCACGATCATCTGCAGCAACTGCACATAACCATTGCCGACCAGGTCGAACCAGCCGATGGAGGCCTTGAGCACCGGGTTGCCGGCGCCATAAATGGCGTGCAGGGCCACACCGAACGCCACGCCCAGTACCAGGGCGAACAGAACCTTCTTGGCGAGGCTCCAGTGGGTGCGACGGGTTTGTGCCAGGCCCAATAGCAAGGCCACGAACACCAGTAAGTTGAGAATCAGGGGCAGATTCATTGAAGCTCCGTTGAGAAGGCAGCCAATCGCGTGAGCCTGCGATTGCGAACCGGGAAGCCTAACAGCTTGAAATATAATGATTTAATACCGATATGGAATGGCGTCTGTCGTTTTTGGAATAAGCGTTTGACGCTCAGGCACATGCCATTGGCGCAATCGCGATGGATGCGGTCGTGCTCGGGCGGTAACTGTCACAGAGATTTGTTAGCGTCGATGTCTTTCACTCAGGGAGACAACGCCTATGAAGCTCGTACCGAAACTACTGGTATCCGCCGCATTCTGCCTAGGCCTCGCCAGCCAGGCGTTCGCCGCCACCGAGTTGAAACACTGGCCGGCACCCGCCGCCAAGCAACTGGACGAAATGATCGCCGCCAATGCCAACAAAGGTAACTTTGCGGTGTTCGACATGGACAACACCAGCTATCGCTACGACCTCGAAGAGTCCCTGCTGCCCTACATGGAAAACAAGGGCCTGATCACCCGCGACACGCTCGACCCGTCGCTCAAGCTCATCCCGTTCAAAGACACCGCCGACCATAAGGAAAGCCTGTTCAGTTACTACTATCGCCTCTGCGAAGTGGACGACATGGTCTGCTACCCGTGGGTCGCCCAAGTGTTTGCAGGTTTTACCCTCAAGGAGCTCAAGGTTCAGGTCGATGAGTTGATGGCCTCCGGCAAGCCGGTACCGGTCAGCTACTTCGAAGGCGACGTGGTGAAGAACTCCGAAGTACAGCCGCCGAAAGTCTTCACCGGCCAGGCCGAGCTGTACAACAAACTGATGGAAAACGGCATCGAGGTGTACGTGATGACCGCTGCCTCGGAAGAGCTGGTGCGCATGGTCGCCGCCGATCCGAAGTACGGCTATAACGTCAAGCCCGAGAACGTCATCGGCGTGACCACCTTGCTCAAGGACCGCAAGACCGGCGAGCTGACCACGGCGCGCAAGCAGATCAGCGCCGGTAAATATGACGAGAAAGCCAACCTCGGCCTGGAACTGACCCCGTACCTGTGGACCCCCGCCACCTGGATGGCCGGCAAACACGCCGCAATCCTGACCTACATCGACGAATGGAAAAAACCAGTGATCGTCGGTGGCGATACCCCGACCAGCGACGGCTACATGCTGTTCCACGATGTGGACGTGGCCAAGGGCGGCATCCATCTGTGGGTCAACCGCAAGGACAAGTACATGACCCAGCTCAACGGCATGATCGCCAAGCACGCGGCAGCGCAGGCCAAGGAAGGGTTGCCGGTGACGGCGGACAAGAACTGGGTGATCGTCAAGCCTGACGAAATCCAGTAACGGGCCGAATGCGGTCAAAAATGTGGGAGGGGGCTTGCCCCCTCCCACAGTTGATCTTCAGTGTTTTGAAGAGTTGTTCCAGGCAAAAAAATGCCCCGCACTTGGCGGGGCATTTTTATGCGCGAGGCTTACAGGCCGTCGAGCATCGCCTTGTTACGCACCGCGCCTTTGTCGGCACTGGTGGCCAGCAGGGCATAGGCTTTCAGCGCCGTGGTGACTTTGCGCGGACGCTTCTCCACCGGTTTCCAGCCTTTCTTGTCCTGCTCGACCCGGCGCGCAGCCAGTTCTTCGTCGCTGATCAACAGGTTGATCGAACGGTTCGGAATGTCGATCAGCACCTTGTCGCCATCCTGCACCAGGCCGATCGCGCCGCCAGCAGCGGCTTCTGGCGAAGCGTGGCCGATGGACAGGCCCGAGGTGCCGCCGGAGAAGCGGCCGTCGGTCAGCAGGGCACAGGCTTTGCCCAGGCCCTTGGATTTCAGGTAGGACGTCGGGTAGAGCATCTCCTGCATACCCGGGCCGCCTTTCGGGCCTTCGTAGCGGATGATCACGATGTCGCCTTCCTTGACTTCGTCGGCGAGGATGCCGCGTACGGCGCTGTCCTGGCTTTCGAAGATCTTGGCGTTGCCTTCGAACACGTGGATCGACTCATCCACGCCGGCGGTTTTCACCACGCAGCCGTCCAGGGCGATGTTGCCGTACAGCACGGCCAGGCCGCCTTCTTTCGAATAGGCGTGCTCGACGCTGCGGATGCAGCCGTTTTCACGGTCGTCGTCGAGGGTGTCCCAGCGGGTCGACTGGCTGAACGCGGTCTGGGTCGGGATACCCGCCGGGCCGGCCTTGAAGAAGGTGTGCACGGCTTCGTCGTCCGTCAGGGTGATGTCCCACTTGGCGATGCCTTCGGCGAGGGACTTGCTGTGTACGGTCGGCAGGTCGGTGTGCAGCAGGCCGCCACGGGCCAGGGAGCCCAGGATGGAGAAGATCCCGCCGGCGCGGTGCACGTCTTCCATGTGGTACTTCTGGATGTTCGGCGCGACCTTGCACAGTTGCGGCACGTGGCGGGACAGACGGTCGATGTCGCGCAGGTCGAAATCGATCTCGGCTTCCTGGGCCGCGGCCAGCAAGTGCAGGATGGTGTTGGTGGAACCGCCCATGGCGATGTCCAGGGTCATGGCGTTTTCGAACGCCTTGAAGTTGGCGATATTGCGCGGCAATACCGACTCATCGTTCTCGCCGTAGTAACGCTTGCACAGCTCGACGATGGTGCGGCCGGCCTGCAGGAACAGTTGCTCGCGGTCGCTGTGGGTGGCCAGTGTCGAACCGTTGCCCGGCAAGGCCAGGCCCAGGGCTTCCACCAGGCAGTTCATCGAGTTGGCGGTGAACATGCCGGAGCACGAACCGCAGGTCGGGCAGGCGCTGCGCTCGTATTCCGCGACCTTCTCGTCAGAAGCGCTGGAATCGGCGGCGATGACCATGGCGTCGACCAGGTCGAGGCCGTGGGAGGCCAGCTTGGTCTTGCCGGCTTCCATCGGGCCGCCGGAGACGAAGATCACCGGCACATTCAGGCGCAGGGCGGCCATCAGCATGCCGGGGGTGATCTTGTCGCAGTTCGAGATGCAGACGATGGCGTCGGCGCAGTGGGCGTTGACCATGTACTCGACGGAATCGGCGATGATCTCGCGGCTCGGCAGCGAGTACAGCATGCCGTCATGGCCCATGGCGATGCCGTCGTCCACGGCGATGGTGTTGAATTCCTTGGCCACGCCGCCAGCGCGTTCGATCTCGCGGGCGACCAGCTGGCCCAGGTCCTTGAGGTGCACGTGACCCGGTACGAACTGGGTGAACGAGTTGGCAATCGCGATGATCGGCTTTTTGAAGTCGTCATCTTTCATCCCAGTGGCCCGCCACAGCGCGCGGGCGCCGGCCATGTTGCGACCGTGGGTGGATGTTTTCGAGCGGTAATCAGGCATTGGAGCACTCCGGGCGGCTAATCGGTATCAAAGGGGAGTGAGCTTCTATTGACGTCTGGAACACCCGAAAAATGGCACTGGTGTCCGGAAGTTGCCGCAAACGTGACGGGATCGCCGTGCGCATTGGCCTTGAGCTCATAAACCCGCCGGGGGATGACTGGCGATGAATAGGGCCGATTCTACACCGTCTTCCTGTAGGAGGGAGCTTGCTCGCGAAAAACGTCAACGATAACGCAGCGCTATCAGATGGCCCGAGTCGTCTATGAGTTTTTCGCGAGCGAGCTCGCTCCTACAGGGGGACAGTGTCAGTGTCCGACCCGCGCATTGGTCAGCCAACCCCACAGGCTGAAGATGATAAAGCTCACGGCAATCGTCATCAGCAAATGACTGCCGGTTTGCGCAAGCGCTGCGCTGCTGACGGCGGCGGTGAAGAACATGATGCTATTTCCTGCTGATGCTGCTGTGCCCGCGCTGCTTGAAAACAACAGCATCGCCGCCGAAATTGCGGCGGGACGAATCAGGGTGACCGCCAGTGCGCTGATCATCATCGGAATGAGCAGGGTCACTGTGGTAATGGCTTCAAAGATGATAATCAGCGCCAGCAGCACACCCGCGACCAGCAACAACCCAAGACCGATATTGATTTGCCGGGACAGCGCGATAAGTTTTTGCAGGTACGAGGCTGCCACTCCGCCGAGGAGATAAGCCGCGCCGTACACCATCAGCACCAGCGCGTACTGATATTCGGAAAGCTTCAGCGCATCCATGAAAATCAGCGGTGTCACGCTGATCAAGGCGAAGTAGCAGGCAAACACCAGGGCGGCGATCCACCAGTAGCGCAGGAAGTCGCGATTGGCCGCGACCGCCTTGAGCGTGCCTGGGATCGAGACGGGCGCGCTGTGAGGGCTGGCAGCCTTGGAAGGCAGGATGCAAAACGCATGGAGAAACATGCCCAATGCCATGAGTGCGAACGCATAGAAGCTCCCTTGCCAGTCGAAGGTGGTTTGCAGCCAGGAGCCGATCAGCGGTGACAAGGCGACAAACGAGCCGCTCAGGGTCATGTAATAGAGGCGCACCCGGACTCGGTCCTGTTCGTCGAACAGGTCTTCCACCAGTGCATGGCCCAATACAAAGAATCCACAGCCCATGGCCTGCACCGCGCGAAACAGCAGGAAGGTCAGGTAATTCGACGCCAGTGCGCAGCCTATTGCTCCGACAATCGACAACGTGATGCAGCCGAGCAGCACGTTCTTGCGCCCCCATTTATCCGAAAGCGGACCGGTGACCAGTTGAGAGATGGAAAAGACCAGGGTGAACAGGCTGATGGACAGCGCGATGTCTGCGCTGGGCGTGTCAAACCGGGTTGCCAGCGCGGGGAAAGAGGGCAGTAGGATGTTGATAGGGAAGAAGCTGATCAGTGAAATGCAGGTGATGAGGATAAAGCGGGAGAGGGTGGGCCCAGACATTGTTTTTGTTTTCCGGAGTAAAACCAGAAACCGATACTAGTCTGCGAAAGATGGAATTCAATCAAATCTATTGTGCGAAGCGTCCCGTATTGGTGTACGCCGCCCCTGTAGGAGCGAGCTTGCTCGCGAAAAGCGTCAACGATAACGCAGCGCTATCAGGTAGCCCGCGTCGTCTATGGGGTCTTCGCGAGCAAGCTCGCTCCTACAGGGGGACGGTTTCGGTATTTAGCTATTGGGCAACAACCGGCACGTAATGCTCTTGATATAGCGCGTCTCGACAATCGCCGGATGCACCGGGTGATCCGGACCCTGGCCGCCGCGTTCGAGCATCTGGATGTTACGGTCCAGGTGGCGGGCGCTGGTCAGCAGGATGTTTTGCAGGTCGTCTTCCGGCAGGTGCATGGAGCATGAGGCGCTGACGAGGATGCCGTCCTTGCTGAGCAGGCGCATGGCTTGCTCGTTGAGGCGGCGGTAGGCGCCTTCGCCGTTTTTCATGTCTTTTTTGCGTTTGATGAAGGCCGGCGGGTCGGCGACGATCACGTCGAAGCGTTCTTCGCTGGCTTTGAGTTCCTTCAGGGCTTCGAAGACGTCGCCTTCGATGCAGGTCATTTTCTCGGCGACACCGTTCAGCGCGGCGTTGCGCTCGACGCCGTCGAGGGCGAAGGCCGAGGCGTCGACGCAGAACACTTCACTGGCGCCAAAGGCCGCGGCTTGCACGCCCCAGCCGCCGATGTAGCTGTACAGGTCGAGTACACGTTTGCCTTTGGCATACGGCGCCAGGCGCGCGCGGTTCATGCGATGGTCGTAGAACCAGCCGGTTTTCTGGCCCTGGATCACCGGGGCTTCGAATTTCACGCCGTTTTCTTCCAGTGCCACCCACTCCGGCACCAGGCCGAATACGGTCTCGACGTAGCGGTTGAGGCCTTCGGCATCGCGCGCGGCGGAGTCATTCTTGAACAGGATGCCGCTCGGCTTGAGCACTTGGGTCAATGCGGCGATCACGTCTTCTTTATGGGCTTCCATGGTCGCCGAGGCGATCTGTACCACCAGGATGTCGCCGAAACGGTCGACCACCAGGCCTGGCAACAGGTCGGAATCGCCGTAGACCAGGCGGTAGAACGGCTTGTCGAACAGGCGGTCGCGCAGGGACAGGGCGACGTTGAGGCGGTGCACCAGCAGCGATTTGTCCAGGGGCAACTTGATGTCACGCGACAGCAGGCGTGCGCAGATCAGGTTGTTCGGGCTCATGGCCACGATGCCCAGGGTCTTGCCGCCGGCCGCTTCCAGGATGGCCTGGTCGCCTGCCTGGAAGCCGTGAAGAGGTGTGGCGGCCACGTCGATTTCGTTGCTGTAGACCCACAGGTGGCCGTTGCGCAAACGACGATCGGCGTTGGCTTTGAGACGCAGGCTTGGCAGGGACATGACGTCGCTCCGGAAAAAAGAGCGGGAGTATACCGTGTTGTGTAGGAAATGGCCGGGCTGCCGGATGTGCGGGAAGGTGTCGGCGCGCCGTGGATAAGGGTTAGAATCTCCGCCTAGCCCAGAGTATGCACTTATGTCCCCAGAGCTTTCCGCCGAACAGATCCAACAGGCCTTGCAAGGCATCAGCGTACCGCCTCAGCCGCAAATCATGGTGGATTTGCAGATGGAGCAGTACATGCCCGATCCGGACCTGGAAGTGATTGCGCGGCTGATTTCCCAGGATCCAGGCCTTTCCGGTGCGCTGTTGAAGATCGTCAACTCGTCGTATTACGGCTTGAGCAACAAGATCGCTTCGATCCAGCGCGCGGTTAACCTGTTGGGGAGCCGTTCGATCATCAACCTGATCAACGCATTGTCGATCAAAGGCGAGATGAGCGACGACACCATCGTTACGCTCAACCGTTTTTGGGACACCGCCCAGGATGTGGCGATGACCTGCCTGACCCTGGCCAAGCGCACCGGTTCCCAGGCAGTCGACGAGGCTTATGCCTTGGGCCTGTTCCACGACTGCGGCGTGCCGTTGATGCTCAAGCGCTTCCCCGACTACATGGCGGTGCTCGAAGAGGCCTACGCCAACGCCGGCGCCGATTGCCGGGTAGTCGACACCGAGAACAATGCGTTCAACACCAACCACGCCGTGGTCGGCTACTACACGGCCAAGTCCTGGCGCCTGCCGGAACATGTGACCGATGCCATCGCCAACCACCACAATGCCCTGGCGATCTTCAGCGATGAGTCGTCGCGCAATCCGCAGCTGAAAAACCTGCTGGCGATCCTGAAAATGGCCGAGCACATCTGCTCGTCCTACCGCGTGTTGGGCAACCAGGCGGAGGACCATGAGTGGAACGCCATTGGCCACCTGGTGCTGGACTACGTGGGCCTGTCGGACTACGACTTCGAAAGCATGAAGCTGTCGATCCGCGAGCTGGGCGCGCACTGATCCCCCCTTCAAGAGGTCCACATGCCCGAGTTACCTGAAGTCGAAACCACCCGGCGCGGGATCGCGCCGCACCTGGAAGGCCAGCGGGTCAGCCGCGTCGTGGTGCGCGAACGGCGCCTGCGCTGGCCGATCCCGGAAGACCTGGATGTGCGCCTGTCCGGGCAGCGCATCGTGCTGGTGGAACGACGGGCCAAGTACCTGTTGATCAACGCCGAAGTGGGCACCTTGATCAGCCACCTGGGCATGTCCGGTAACCTGCGCTTGGTGGAGGTCGGCATGCCGGCGGCCAAGCATGAGCATGTGGACATCGAGCTTGAATCCGGCCTGGCCCTGCGTTACACCGACCCTCGGCGTTTCGGCGCAATGCTCTGGAGCCAGGACCCGCATAACCACGAACTGCTGCTGCGCCTGGGGCCGGAGCCGTTGACCGAGCTGTTCGACGGTGAGCGTTTGTTTCAACTGTCTCGCGGCAAGTCGATGGCGGTGAAACCGTTCATCATGGACAACGCGGTGGTGGTCGGCGTGGGCAATATCTATGCGACTGAGGCGTTGTTTGCGGCGGGGATTGATCCGCGTCGCGCCGCCGGCGGCATTTCACGCGGGCGTTATTTGAAGCTGGCGATCGAGATCAAGCGCATTCTGGCGGCGGCGATCGAGCGTGGCGGCACCACGTTGCGCGACTTTATCGGCGGTGACGGGCAGCCGGGGTATTTCCAGCAGGAATTGTTCGTCTACGGCCGGGGTGGCGAGGCGTGCAAGGTCTGTGGGAGCGAATTGCGCAACGTGGTGCTGGGGCAACGGGCGAGTGTGTTTTGCCCCAAGTGCCAGAGTTGATTGCGGTGTAAAGGCTGATATCGCTATCGGGGGCAAGCCCTCTCCCACATTTTGAGGGTATTCACAAATCAAAGTGTGGGAGGGGGCTTGCCCCCGATGAGGTCCTTACAGGCACTAAAGAAGCTCAAGCCTTACCGGTAATCTTCCGGTACTTCTCCATCAACTGCGCTTCAGTCTCGGGGTGTGCCTCATCCAGCGGAATGCAATCCACCGGGCACACCTGCTGGCACTGGGGTTCGTCGTAGTGGCCGACGCACTGGGTGCACAGGTTGGGGTCGATCACATAGATCTCTTCGCCTTGTGAAATCGCAGCGTTCGGGCACTCAGGTTCGCAGACGTCGCAGTTGATGCAATCGTCGGTGATGATCAGGGACATGGAAACTCCTGCCAGGGCTGTCAGCCAAGGCATCTGAAAACGAATGCGCGCAATTGTGCCGCATTGGCGCCCGCAGTGCGAGTGCACATGACCTGTGGCCGTCCGGCATGTCGTGTAGAAGACTACTTTGTTGCTGTGGCAAGCCCGCTCGCCACAGTCAAACCCGGCTTGCCAATAAGAGCATTACTTCTTGAAGCGCAGCGTCAGTGCATCCGCCACGGCCGGGTGGACGAACTTGGTGATATCCCCGCCCAATGCGGCGATTTCACGGACCAGCGTCGAGGAAATGAACGAATAACGTTCCGACGGCGTGAGGAACAGGCTTTCCACGTCCGGCGCCAGTTGGCGATTCATGTTGGCCAGCTGGAATTCGTATTCGAAGTCCGACACCGCACGCAAGCCGCGCAGGAACACATTGGCGTTCTGCTCCTTGGCGAAGTGCGCCAGCAACGTCGAGAAGCCCACCACTTCAACGTTAGGCAGGTGTTTGGTGACCTCACGCGCCAGCTCCACGCGCTGTTCCAGGGGAAACAGCGGGTTTTTCTTGGGGCTGGCCGCGACCGCGATGATCACGTGGTCGAACAAGCGTGAGGCACGTTCGACCAGATCGCCATGGCCTTTGGTAATCGGGTCGAAGGTACCTGGGTACAACACTCGGTTCATCGCGTCGTCCTGGCGGAGTCCGTTGGGGAACCGGATGGTATCGCAGCCATCCCGGTCGGCCAAGTCAACTTATGCAGAAGAAAGCACTATAGACACCCCGAATACCGGCTTTTTTCATGCTGTTTTCAGACGTTCGGCCAATGCCGACGCCAGTTGCGCGGTCAATCCATACACCGACAACTGCGGGTTGGCGCCAATGCTCGTGGGGAACAGCGAGCCATCGTGGATCGACAGATTGCGCAGCTGGTGATGGCGACCGAGGCTGTCGGCCACGGCATTTTTCGGGTCTTCGCCCATGGCGCAACCGCCCATCACATGGGCGCTGCCCAGGCAGGTGCGGTGCAATTCCAGGTTAAGGCCGTCGATCAGGCTACGGGCTTCGGCCAGGGTCTTCACATACTGCGCATCGTGATGCAGCGGCTTGACCGACTTGGCACCTGCCGCGAACTGGATCTCGGCCATGCTGTGGAAGGCGCGGCGCAGGCCGTCCCAGGCGTAGTCCGACACCTGATAGTCGAGCACCGGCGTACCGTCACCGCGCAATTCCACGCTGCCACCGGGGCTATCGGGATGGAAACCGTCGCGCAGCAAGGCGAGCATGGCGTGAGTGTGGGGCAACTGGCTCATGTCCAGGGCGTTCTGGGTGCCGTAGCCGCCGAGCAGGGTGCTGGCCAGCGCCGGGTGCAGCGGCGGTGCTTCGAGCTTGTAGGACATTTTGCCGGTGGTGCCGTCCTGCCATTGGAAGTGGTCGGAATAGATCGACTGTGGCGCACCGTAGAAGGGGTTGATCACCTCACCGAACAGCCCCGCGGAGAAATTCACCAAGTGCAAAAACGTACGCTTGCCCAGCCGTGAATGCGGGTCAGGGGCGTTCGAGCGCATCAGCAGCGCCGGACTATTGATGCCGCCACCCGCGAGTACGTAATGCTTGGCCTTGACCGTGATCTTGCGCCCGGTGGGGGCCACGCAGCGTTCGTCCATGGCCACGCATTCCAGGCTGCTGATCGTGTCGCCGCTGTATCTCAGGCGCTCGGCGCGGGCCAGGTAGAGCAGTTCACCACCTTTCTCCAGGGTGGAGGGAATGGTGGTCACCAGCATCGACTGCTTGGCATTGACCGGGCAGCCCATGCCGCAATACCCCAGGTTGAAACAGCCGCGCACGTTGCGCGGGATCACATGCCAGCTGTAGCCGAGCTTCTCGCAACCTTTGCGGATCACATCGTTATTGGCGTTGGGCGGCATGGCCCAGGGTGCGATGCCCAGGCGCTGCTCCATCTTTTCGAACCACGGCGCCATCTCGGCACTGCTGTGGCCCCTGACCGCGTATTCGCTGGCCCAGTGGGCGAGGGTGGCGTCCGGGGTGCGAAAACTCGAGGTCCAGTTGATCAACGTCGTGCCGCCCACTGCCCGGCCTTGCAGGATGGTAATGGCGCCATCCTTACTCATGCGACCGATGCCCTCTTGGTACAGGCTGGCGTAAGCCTCATCTTCGAGCAGCTTGAAATCGCTGCTGGTCTTGAGCGGGCCTTCTTCGATCAGCAGCACTTTGTAGCCGGCGGCGCTGAGGATCTCAGCGGTGGTGCCGCCGCCGGCACCGCTGCCGATGATTGCGACGTCGGCGTCCAGGGTCAGGTCGTTGTCCAGGGCGGCGCCGTTGTGGGTTTTCCAGCCACGGGCCAGGCCGTCGCGAAACAAATCGGGTACGGGCATAGAGGGGCACTCTTGTTTTTATGCGTTAAAGGCTAGGACGTTGCCGTCAATGTGGGCGCCGGAGAACACGGCTAGATCTTCGGTGGCCCGGGGTAACCGCAATGTGCCCAGGACGCCGGTCGGAAGTACCAGGCCATGATCACCAGCTTGAGCAGCGAGCCCTGGCCCATGCGCAGCAGGTTCAGGTAGCTGTTTTCCCAGCGGTGCAGGAAGTTGCGGATTTGCTCGCTGCTGGCGTTTTCCCAACTGCCCCAGATGCCGGTCAGTGGGCCACGGGTGATGCCCATGCCGAGCACGTCGAACAACTGCTCGGTCAGCTTGAACATCTCCGGCGACAGGTGTTGCAGGCTGTAGTCGAGCTTTTTCAGCGTGTCTTCAATCCCGTTGGCGACTTCCTGGGCGCTGGCCACGCCTTCCAGCAGGACCGGGATCACCGCGCGCAGAAATGGCAAATCACTGGCACGCAGCATGGCGAAGCCGCTGGCCGGGGTGCTGCTGGAGCAGCCGCTGAGGCTGGCGCCCAGCCCGGCGGTGGCCAGGAAGGCACTGGCGCACAGGCCGATTTTCAAGACGCCGCGCCGCGACAGCGCGGGTGAATCAGTCAGGCTAGGGTTCATTGTTATTGTTATCCCGAGGGTGGCGGTATCAGCGAACGAACAGCTTCTGGATCAACTTCTGGATCGATTTGCCGTAGGGCGGGTAGATCAGCTTTGCCGCATTGAGGCGCTGTTTCACCAGTACCCCCTTGGCCTTGCTGAACGTGAGAAAACCTTCATGGCCATGGTAATGGCCCATGCCTGAAGGGCCGATCCCGCCAAAGGGCATGTCGTCCTGGGCGACGTGCAGCAGGGTGTCGTTCAGGCACACGCCACCGGAGTGGGTTTCGTGGAGCACGCGGTTCTGTTCGCGCTTGTTGTAGCCGAAGTAATACAGGGCCAGTGGGCGAGGGTGTTGGTTGATGTAGGCAAACGCTTGGTCGAGGCCGCGATAAGGCACGATCGGCAGCACAGGGCCGAAGATTTCATCCTGCATCACGGTCATGTCGTCACTGACATTCAACAGCAGGCTGTGGGCCATGCGCCGTGCCTGGTTCTGCTCGTACAGCGGGATCAGGGTGGCCCCCTTGTCGGTGGCGTCCTTTACGTAAGCATTCAGCCGGGCCAATTGCCGCTCGTTGATGATGGCGGTGTAGTCCGGGTTGTCGGCCAAGGTCGGATAAAACCCGCGAATCGCCTGGCTGTAAGCCTCGACAAAACCCTCGACGCGATCTTCCGGAACCAGCACGTAGTCCGGTGCCACACAGGTTTGCCCGGCATTCAGGGCCTTGCCGAACGCGATACGTTCGGCGGCGTCCTTGAGCGGCACATCCGCCGAGACGATGGCCGGCGACTTGCCGCCCAGCTCCAGCGTCACCGGCGTGAGGTGTTCGGCTGCGGCGCGCATCACATGCTTGCCAATGCTGGTGGCACCCGTGAACAGCAGGTGGTCGAAGCGCAGCCTGGAAAACGCCATGCCCACGTCGGCCTCGCCCAGCACCACACACACCAGGTCTTCAGGGAAGATCTTCGCCAGCAGGGTCTTGAGCAGCGCGCCGGTAGCGGGGGTGGACTCGCTCAGCTTGAGCATTACCCGGTTACCGGCCGCCAGGGCGCCGACCAGCGGGCCGATGGCCAGGTACAGCGGGTAGTTCCAGGGCACAATCACCCCGACCACGCCCAGCGGTTGGTAGATAACTTTGGCTGACGCGGGTTGGAAGGCTATACCTACAGCGCGGCGGGAAGGTTTCATCCAGCCCTTGAGGTGTTTACTGGCGTAGTGAATACCATGCAGGCTGGGCATCAGCTCGGCGAACAGGGTTTCGTCTGCGCTGCGGTGGCTGAAGTCCTGGCTGATCGCGTTGATCAGCGCCTGACGTTCGTCGCTGAGCAACTCGCGCAGGGCCTTGAGCCATTGCTGGCGTTGCGCGGCCGGCGGCATCGGGTTGGCCACATAGGCGCGACGCTGGGCATCGAACAAGCCCTGGAGTTGGTCCAGTGCCTGGGAATCCTGGAGGTAGGCAACGTTGGCAGACATGGCGCAGTTCCCGATTGTTATAGGTCTGCCTGGATTTTTAGAGTCATTACTCTAAATTGTCAAATAACATTGCAGTAACATCCGGATTTATCCCAATCAGGATAGGCCGTAAGATGCCCGATCACGTGTACAGAAGCTGATCCCCTATGGCACCACGAGTAAAGACCAGCGAGCGCATTGTGCAAACCAGCCTGGAGCTTTTTAACCAGCAGGGCGAGCGTAGTGTCAGCACCAACCATATCGCCGCCCATATGGAAATTTCGCCGGGCAACCTGTACTACCACTTCCCCAACAAGCAAGCGATCATCGCCGTGCTGTTTCGCGAATATGAAGCGTTGGTCGACAGCTTCCTGCGCCCGCCCCAGGGGCGTGCAATGGTCGTGGAGGATAAGCGTTTCTACCTGCAGGCCGTATTAGCCGGGATGTGGCACTACCGCTTCCTGCATCGCGACCTTGAACACTTGCTGGAAAGCGACCCGGAACTGGCCACCGGCTACCGGCGGTTTTCCCAGCGTTGCCTGATCCAGGGCGGCGCCATCTACCAGGGGTTTGTCGACGCCGGCATCCTTAATATGAACCCGGTGCAGACCGAAGCCCTGACCCTCAATGCCTGGATCATCCTCACCTCTTGGGTGCGTTTCTTGTGCACCACCAACGAAAATTCCACGCATTTGAGCGCCGAGGCAATCAAGCGCGGTGTGTACCAGGTGCTGGTGCTGGAGGCGGGGTTTGTCACGCCCCAGGCCAAAGAGGCGGTGGATGCATTGTTCAAAGAGTTTTACGTGCCGCTGAACCAGGCACTGGAAGAAGTGAAGTAGACCTTTCCCACCTGTATTTGTAGGAGTCCGTCATGCCACTTGCCCAATTGATCAGCCCCCAGCAATTAGCCGAGCGCCAAAAGTCGGCGGGGCTGGTGATCCTGGATTGCCGTTTTGCCCTGGAAGACCCGGATTACGGGCGTTGCAGCTACGCCGAAGGGCATATCGAAGGCGCGCAATATGCTGACCTGGAGCGCCATTTGAGCGGGCCGGTGACCAAGGGGGTGACCGGGCGTCATCCCTTGCCAGAGGCGAAAAGATTCGTCGAACAGCTCCAGGCCTGGGGCATCAATGCCGACACCGACGTGGTGCTTTATGACGACGGCCCCGGCGCCTATGCCGCTCGCGCCTGGTGGCTGTTGGCCTGGCTGGGCAAGCGTGACGGCGTGTTTATCCTGGACGGTGGCCTCAAGGCCTGGCACTCCGCGGGTTTCCCGTTGAGCCTGGATGCGCCGGTAATTGCGCCTGGCACCTTTGTGGGGGCGCCGGACAATCACCTGCTGCTGGACGCCGAACAGCTGCAAAAACGCCTGGGCCAGCCCGGCCTGACCTTGATCGATGCCCGTGCCCAAGCACGTTTTCGCGGTGAAGTTGAGCCTATTGACCCGATTGCTGGGCATATCCCCGGTGCTCAATGTGCAGCGTTTAGCGAAAACCTGGGCAGTGATGGGCGTTTCCTGCCGGCCGACCAACTCAAGCAACGCTTCGCCGCGCAGTTGCAGGGCCGCTCGCCCGAAGATCTGGTGGCTTACTGCGGCTCGGGCGTGACGGCGTGCCACAACCTGTTCGCCCTGAGCCTGGCGGGTTACCCGTTGGGCAAGTTGTATGCGGGGTCGTGGAGCGAGTGGATTACCGATCCCGCGCGGGCAATCGCTACGGGTGACTGAGTTCCCTGCCTCAAATGTGTAAACGATGTCCCCGGTTTCAGATGTAAACGATGTCTACGGTTTTACTTCAACCGTGTTGGGCCAGTAGCCATTGGGGGATGCGCCGCTCCAGGTAGTAGCTGGGGCGTTTCAGTGAGCCGTCGACGAAGCCCACGTGCCCACCTTTGGTCGTCAGCTCAAACTCGGTGCATGCCGACAGCTCGCTGGCTTCGGGCAAGCTGTGGGCGAATACGAACGGGTCGTCGGCAGCTTGGATAATCAACGTCGGTGTGCGGATAGCGCCCAGGTAGTAGCGGCTCGACGCGCGCCGGTAATAGTCCTCGGCACTCAAGAAACCATGCAGCGGCGCGGTCACCCGGCCATCGAAGTCCCAGAACGTGCGCATCTTCTCCAGTGAACCGAGGGCTTCCAGGGTTTTCAGCCCGTCCGCACGACCATCCTGTAAAAAGCGGCTTTGTTTGGCGCGGATATACGCGAGCATTTCGCGCATGAAGTGCTTTTGATAGATCCGCGAAAAGCCCAGCCCGATGCGATCTGCGCACTGGTCCAGGCGAAACGGCACCGACACCGCTGCTGCGCCTTGCAGCCCCGAAGCGTCGCCGGTTTCGCCCAAATGCTTGAGCAGCACATTACCGCCCAGCGAATAACCCACTGCATACAGCGGTGCCAATGGTCGTTTGGTGCGCAGGTGGGTAATCGTGGCTGCCAGGTCTTCACTGGCTCCGGAGTGATAGCTGCGCGCCAACAGGTTCGGCTCGCCCGAGCAGCCGCGCCAGTTCAGGGCTGCGCTGGCCCAGCCTTGTACGGCGAGGGCTTTTTGCAGGCCGGCCACGTAAGGCGAGTTGGATGAGCCGGTGAGCCCGTGCAGCACCAGTACCAACGGTGCTTGCGCGTCGTGCGGGCCGTGCCAGTCGAGGTCGAGAAAGTCGCCATCTTCCAGCCATAGCCGTTCGCGCTGGCGTTCGAGGTGGGTGGTAGGGCGCCACAGCGGCCCCCACAGGGTTTGCAGGTGAGGGTTGCCGAGGCCGAAGGCGGGGGTGAACAGGTCGGAGGACGGTGTCATGAAACTCTCGGTTTTGAGCTAACTCACTGTCTGTGGCGAACGGGCTTGCCCTAATGCCGTTCAGTTAAGAGTACATCGCCTTCTGTAGGAGCGAGCTTGCTCGCGAAAAACGTCAACGATAACGCGTGTTTCCTGAATCAACGCGGCGCCTGTGAGTTTTTCGCGAGCAAGCTCGCTCCTACAAAAAAGCCTTAACTGAACGGCATTAGGGCTTGCCCCGCGTTGGGCTTCGAAGCAGCCCCATCAAGAACACCGCATTTATTCAGTCAGAGTGCCGTCGCAGGTTTTAGGGCTGCTTCGCAGCCCGACGCGGGGCAAGCCCGCTCGCCACAATTGACGCCAGTCTGAAAGGTCAGACGGCGCTTTCGACCAACCGATGCCACAGCGCGTAATACACCCGCCCGGATTTTTGCTCCCGGTGCAGGCGCCAGGCGCCCGGCAAACCCAAGGTAGACGGTGCCGTCTCGCTTTCAGTGTAGATCCATGAGTCCGGTGCCAGCCATTGGCGCTCTTCAAGCAATGCGCACACCGTCGGCAACAGGTTCTGGTTGAATGGCGGGTCGAGGAACACCACGTCGTATTCGCTCGCCGCCTGGGTTTCCAGGTAGCGCAGCGCGTCAGCGGTCTGCACCTGGCCGTTGGTGCAGCGCAGGGTGCCCAGGTGCTCCTTGAGGCTGGACACCGCCACATTGCTGGCATCCAGCGCCTGTGCCTGGGCCGCGCCACGGGACAGCGCCTCCAGGAACAGGGCGCCGCTGCCGGCAAACGGGTCCAGCACCTTCGCCCCGGCGATGTACGGGGCCAGCCAGTTGAACAGGGTTTCGCGCACGCGATCCGGCGTTGGGCGCAAGCCCACGACGTCGGGGAAGCTCAGCTTGCGGCTGCCCCATTCGCCGCCAATGATGCGCAGTTGGCCCACACCGTTATGCACGTTGTGGACAGGTTTTTTCGGGCGAGATGAACTGGCCATTAATGCTCCGGAACCCCGAGCGGCTGCTCGGCAGGTTTATCAGTGGGGGGCGGTAGTGGCTTTTGCGCAGTGGTCGGGCCGGCGGTCACGATGACCATCTTGTCGGCGCTCAAGTGTTTGTTCAAGGCAGCCTTGACCTGCTCTACGGTCAGGGCCTGGGATTGTTTCATGAAATCTTCCAGGTAGCTCAGCGGCAGGTTGTAGAAACCCATGGCGCCCAGTTGCCCGACGATATCGGCATTGCTCGCGGTCGACAGCGGGAAGCTGCCGGCCAGCTCGCGCTTGGCGTCATCCAGCTCCTTTTGCGTCGGGCCGGTCTTGAGGTAGTCGGCGAGCACATCCTCGACCAGGCGCAGGGTGCCACCGCTCATTTCCGCGCGGGTCTGCAGGTTGATCATGAACGGGCCGCGTGCCTGCATCGGCGAGAAACCGGAGTACACGCCGTAGGTCAGGCCGCGCTTCTCGCGCACTTCACTCATCAACCGGGTGCCGAAACCACCGCCGCCGAGGATCTGGTTGCCCAGGGAGAGGGCCGCGTAGTCCGGGTCGGCTCGGTCGATACCCAGTTGGGCGAACAACAGGTGGGTCTGCTTGGACGGAAACTCGATATGGCTCAGGCCAGCCTTGGGCTCGGTCGGCTGGGCGATCTTCGCCAGGGCCGGGCCCTTGGGCAGCGAGGCCGACACTTTGGCCGTCATCGCTTCGGCTTCGGCGCGAGTCAAATCACCGACCACGGCAATCACGGCATTACCCGCCGCATAAGCCTTGGCATGGAACGCCTGCAACTGCGCGAGGGTAATCTTCGGAACGCTTTCTGGCGTGCCTTCGCTTGGGTGAGCGTAAGGGTGATCGCCGTACAGGCGCTTGAACAGTTCAAGGCTGGCCAGTTTGCCGGGGTTCTGCTTCTGGTATTCAAAGCCGGCGAGGATCTGGTTCTTGATCCGTGCCAGGGAGTCGGCGGGGAAGGTCGGCTTGCCAATCACCTGGTCAAACAGCGTCAGGGCGGCGTCGCGCTTGGTGCTGTCGCTCAGGCTGCGCAGGGAGACCAGCGCCATGTCGCGATAAGCGCCATTGCCAAAGTCGGCGCCCAGGCTTTCAAAACCGCTGGCGATCTGGCTGACATCCTTGCCCGGCACGCCTTCGTTGAGCATGGCGTTGGTCATCAGCGCGAGGCCCGGGACGTTGCCGTCCTGGCTGCTGCCAGCGGCGAACAGGATACGCATGTCGAACATCGGCAGTTCATGGGCCTCGACGAACAGCACCTTGGCGCCTTCGGCGGTGGTCCAGGTTTGCACATCGAGCTTGCGATTGGTCGGCGCCTTGCCGTTCAGCTCTGCCAGAGATTGCAGCTTGTTGGCCGATTGGGCCTTGTCCAGGGCCTGGCTGGCGACGGACTCGCTGGGGCGCAGGAAATACACGGCGCTTGCTGCGATCAAGGTGACGGCGATCAGGCCGGGCAGGATCAGGCGGCTGCTTTTGCGATCACTCATGAGCGGTCTCCTGAGGCAGAACATGGGCGACGCTGAGACGTTCGCGGGTGAAATAGGTGTGTGCGGCCTTCTGGATGTCTTCCGGGGTCACGCTTTGCAGGTCGGCCAGCTCGGTGTCCATGAGTTTCCAGGACAGGCCGACGGTTTCCAGGGAGCCGATGGCCGTTGCCTGGCTGGTGATGGAATCACGTTGGTATACCAGGCCGGCGATGACCTGGGCACGGATGCGCTCCAGTTCTTCGGCGGTCGGTGGCTTGGCCTTCAACTCTTCCAGCAGGCGCCACAGGCCGGCTTCGGCTTGGGCAACGGTCTTTTTCTTTTGCTGGTTCGGGGTGGCCGAGAGGGTGAACAGGCTGTCACCCCGGGTGTAGGCGTCGTAGTTGGTGGATGCGGCGGATACCAGCTCTTCACCACGCTCCAGTTGCTCGGAGATCCGTGCACTGTAGCCACCGTCCAGCAGGGCCGAGATCAGGCGCAGGGCTTGGACCGAGCGCTTGTCTTCGGCGGTGGCCAGGCCGGGTACGTTGAAGCCCAGGATCACACTCGGCAATTGGGTCTGCACGTGCATCGTCAACAGGCGCTCGCCGGGCTCGGCCAGTTCCATCGGGATCTTGGCGGGCGGTACGTCACGCTTGGGGATAGGGCCGAAGTAGCGCTGGGCCAGGTTTTTTACCTCATCCGGGGTTACATCGCCCACCACTACCAGCGTGGCGTTGTTCGGCACATACCAGGACTGGTACCAGTGGCGCAGTTCCTCGACCTTCATGCGGTCGAGGTCGGCCATCCAGCCGATGGTCGGCGTGTGGTAGCCACTGGCGGGGTAGGCCATGGCCTTGAAGCGCTCGAAGGCCTTGGACATCGGGTTATCGTCAGTGCGCAGGCGGCGCTCTTCCTTGATGACCTCGATTTCGCGGCTGAACTCGTCGGCCGGCAGGCGCAGGCTGGCCATGCGGTCGGCTTCCAGCTCGAAAGCGACGCCCAGGCGGTCGCGGGCCAGTACCTGGTAATAAGCGGTGTAGTCATCGCTGGTGAAGGCATTTTCTTCGGCGCCCAGGTCGCGCAGGATCAGCGAGGCTTCGCCGGGGCCGACCTTGGCGCTGCCTTTGAACATCATGTGTTCCAGAGCGTGGGACAAACCGGTCTGGCCTGGGGTTTCGTAGCTCGAACCGACCTTGTACCAGACCTGCGAAACCACCACCGGCGCGCGATGGTCTTCGCGCACCACGACCTTGAGGCCGTTATCCAAGGTGAATTCATGGGTGGGTTGTGGGTCGGCAGCCAAGGCTGAGAGGGGCAGACAAACTGTGCTGAGCAGCAGGCCTGCAGCGCGGCGGGCTAGAGCATTCATTCGTTTTTAAACCTGTTGGGCTGCCCGCTTGGTCTTAGCGTCGGCGGGCGAGGAGGTTAGGGCGTGTCATTCATCATTACCAGTGCCGCGCCGGAGCCTGCTAGTGTGCAGGGCAAGGCGCGAGGAGCGCAGTTTGGTCGTTTCAAATAAGCTCCGAGTAACGCAGCCCTGCACACTAGCAGGCCCGGCCCTCCGGGTTGTGCCTAAAAGCCAGCCAGGCTGCGTTGCAGGCCTTGGCAAGGAAAGCACATTCCCTGCGGCCTGCGCCTTGCCTGGCTGGCTTTTAGGCGACAACGCGGCACTGGTAATGATGAATGACACGCCCTAGGATACTGATCCGACCTAGGGACGGCCACTATGGCTGTCTTGTTGAGGCCCTATTTAGGCCTTACAAAATGTTGCGCATGAACGAGCTGGCTAAAAAACAGTCTGTTACGCATCGAATTTTATTTACCGATGTGCCCCTTGGCGCGTCGCTACCTTGAGATAGCCGTCTCCATGTTTGGTTCCAACGACGACAAGAAGACCCCAGCTGCGGCTGGCGAGAAAAAAGGCCTGTTCGGATGGCTGCGCAAAAAGCCGCAGGAAACCGTCGTCGAACAGCCACAGGTTCAAGCTGAGCCGATCCCCGCTCCTATAGTAGAAGCCGAACCGGTTGCCCAAGCGCCGGCGCCGGTGGTGCTGCCGATGGCTGAACCGGTGTTGCAGCCAGTGGCCGAAGTGGTGCCGGAACCTGAGCCCGAGCATAAGCCGTGGCCGGAGCTGCCGGTGGCCGAGGAGCCCGTGGCGTTGGTTGACGATGTGCAGGCCGAGCATGTGACGCCGCCGATTCCGGTGGTTATCGAGCCGGCTCCTGTTGTGTTCGAAGCCCCTGCGCCTGTGGCTGTGAGCGAGCCGACGCCCGTTGCGGTTGTCGCGCCCGTGGTTGAGCCGGGTCCCGTCGAGCCCGAGCCCGCCGCTGCCGTCGAAACCAGCAAGACCGGTTTCTTCGCCCGCCTCAAGCAAGGCCTGAGCAAGACCAGCGCCAGCATCGGCGAAGGCATGGCCAGCCTGTTCCTGGGCAGGAAGACCATCGATGACGAACTGCTCGAAGATATCGAGACTCGCCTGCTGACGGCGGACGTGGGCGTTGAAGCCACCGCCGTGATCATCCAGAGCCTGACCCAGAAGGTCGCGCGCAAGCAGTTGACCGACGCGGACGCACTGTACAAGTCCCTGCAAGCCGAGCTGGCCGCGATGCTCAAGCCGGTGGAAGCGCCGCTGGTGATTACCCCGAAGAAACCTTTCGTGATCCTGGTCGTGGGCGTCAACGGCGCCGGCAAGACCACTACCATCGGTAAGCTGGCCAAGAAGCTGCAACTGGAAGGCAAGAAAGTCATGCTCGCCGCTGGCGACACCTTCCGCGCCGCTGCTGTGGAGCAATTGCAGGTCTGGGGTGAGCGCAACAAGATCCCGGTGATCGCCCAGCACACCGGTGCCGATTCGGCCTCGGTGATCTTCGATGCCGTGCAAGCCGCCAAGGCGCGCAATATTGACGTGCTGATCGCCGACACCGCCGGTCGCTTGCACACCAAAGACAATTTGATGGAAGAGCTGAAGAAAGTCCGCCGTGTGATCGGCAAGCTCGATGCCGACGCGCCGCATGAGGTGTTGCTGGTGTTGGACGCCGGCACTGGGCAGAACGCCATCAGTCAGGCCAAACAATTCAACCAGACGGTACAACTGACCGGCCTGGCATTGACTAAGCTCGACGGCACGGCCAAGGGGGGGGTGATCTTCGCCCTGGCCAAGCAGTTCGGGTTACCGATTCGTTACATCGGCGTTGGTGAAGGCATCGACGACCTACGCACCTTTGAAGCCGAACCCTTTGTCCAGGCACTGTTTGCCGAGCGGGAGCGTTCATGATTCGATTCGAACAGGTCGGTAAACGCTATGCCAACGGGCATGTCGGCTTGCATGAGCTGAGCTTTCGAGTGCGTCGCGGCGAATTCTTGTTTGTGACCGGCCATTCGGGCGCCGGTAAAAGTACATTGTTGCGCCTGCTGCTGGCCATGGAGCGCCCGACTACCGGCAAGCTGCTGCTGGCCGGGCAGGACCTGGCCACCATCAGCAATGCGCAGATTCCGTTCCTGCGCCGCCAGATCGGCGTGGTATTCCAGAACCACCAGTTACTGTTCGATCGCACGGTGTTCAATAACATTGCCTTGCCATTGCAGATACTCGGGTTGTCCAAGGCCGAGATCGTCAAGCGCGTGGATTCGGCCCTGGAGCGCGTGGCGCTGTCCGACAAGACCGACCTCTACCCGGGTGACCTGTCCACAGGCCAGCAACAGCGCGTCGGCATCGCCCGCGCTATCGTCCATCGCCCGGCCCTGCTGTTGGCGGACGAACCCACCGGTAACCTCGACCCGCGCCTGGCCGCCGAGATCATGGGGGTGTTTGAAGACATTAATCGCCTGGGCACCAGCGTATTGATCGCCAGTCACGACCTGGCGTTGATCGCGCGCATGCGCCATCGCATGCTCACGCTGCAACGCGGGCGCCTGATCGGCGACGGGGAGGCTGGCGTATGAGTGCGACCCGCAGCCCCAAGGTTTCCGAGCGTGTGGCGCCAAAGGCAGCCGACCCGCAGCCGAAAAAGAAAAAACACGACGAAGACGACGGCCCGGACTTCAGCACCCTGTTGCGCGCCTGGATCGAAAGCCATCGCGCCAGCCTGCTGGACAGCCTGCGTCGTCTGGGCAAGCAGCCCATCGGCAGCTTTTTCACCTGTTTGGTGATGGCCGTGGCCTTGAGCCTGCCGATGGGCTTGTCGCTGTTGCTCAATAATGTGGAGCGCCTGGGCGGTTCCTGGCAGCGTGCGGCGCAGATTTCGCTGTACCTGAACCTGGATGCCAGCGCCAAGGAGGGCGAGGCTCTGCGTGATGACATCAAGAACCTGCCGGGCGTGGCGGATGCCGAGTACATCAGTCGCGATCAGGCCCTTGAAGAGTTCCAGCAGCAGTCCGGATTAGGTGAGGCGCTCAAAGAGCTGCCGCAGAACCCGCTGCCGGGCGTGGTGCTGGTGACGCCGAATGAAGTCGACAAGCCTGCCCTTGAAGCGCTGCGACAAAAACTCGCAGAGATGCCCAAGGTGCAACAGGCGCAACTTGATCTAGTCTGGGTAGAGCGCCTGGCCGCGATTCTCAAGCTGGGCGACCGCTTTGTGTTCGGCCTGACGGTGCTGTTGGTGTCTGCATTACTTTTGGTGATAGGTAATACCATTCGTCTTCATATTGAAAACCGTCGCACCGAGATAGAAGTGATTAAACTGGTCGGCGGCACGGACAGCTATGTGCGTCGTCCCTTTCTGTACATGGGCGCGCTTTATGGCTTTGGTGCGGGGATCTTGTCCTGGGGCGTCCTGGCGTTTGGCCTTGACTGGCTGAATGACGCGGTGGTCGGGCTTGCCGGCTTGTACGGCAGTGATTTCGCCCTGGCGGGCGTGCCGGTTGCCGACGGTCTGTCGCTCTTGCTTGGCGCGGTATTGTTGGGGTATATCGGTGCGTGGATTGCGGTCGCACGGCATTTACGTGAGCTGGCACCGAAGTAGTTAATGTCAGGGTAATGTGGTTTCGTTTGTATTGGCCGTATCAGTAGTTTAGGGAACTTGTCCTACGGTTCCCGGTCAATTTTCGCAGTGCTGAACTGCACGAGTTATGTGAGTCGGAGGTTTTTTCGTATGACCACTTCTTTGCAACCTGCTTATGCTTTGGTCCCAGGTGCGAACCTGGAGGCTTATGTGCACACGGTGAACAGCATTCCATTGCTGACACCGGAGCAGGAGCGTGAACTGGCCGAGAGTCTCTACTATGAGCAGGATTTGGGGGCGGCTCGGCAGATGGTGCTCGCCCACCTGCGTTTTGTCGTACATATCGCCCGTAGCTACAGTGGCTACGGCCTGGCCCAGGCTGACCTGATCCAGGAAGGCAACGTCGGCTTGATGAAGGCTGTAAAGCGCTTCAACCCGGAGATGGGTGTGCGCCTGGTGTCGTTTGCCGTGCACTGGATCAAGGCGGAAATCCACGAATTCATCCTGCGCAACTGGCGCATCGTGAAAGTCGCGACCACCAAGGCCCAGCGCAAGCTGTTCTTCAACCTGCGCAGCCAGAAGAAACGCCTGGCGTGGCTGAACAACGAGGAAGTCCACCGCGTGGCCGAAAGCCTTGGCGTGGAGCCCCGTGAAGTACGTGAGATGGAAAGCCGCCTGACCGGCCATGACATGGCCTTCGACCCGGCCGCCGAAGCGGACGACGACAGCGCGTTCCAATCGCCAGCCAACTACCTGGAAGACCACCGGTACGACCCGGCGCGTCAACTGGAAGACGCTGATTGGAGCGACAATTCCAACCACAACCTGCACGAAGCGCTGGAAGTGCTGGACGACCGCAGCCGTGACATCCTCTACCAGCGCTGGCTGGCGGAAGAAAAAGCCACGCTGCACGACCTGGCGCAGAAGTACAACGTGTCGGCCGAGCGGATTCGTCAGCTTGAGAAAAGCGCGATGAATAAGCTGAAGCTGTCGATCGCGGCTTAAAAATGTGGGAGGGGGCTTGCCCCCTCCCACATTTGTTTTGTGTTGTCTCAGTCGGACCAAGGCGCCTTGCGCGAATTGTTCAACTCCACCAGATAACCATCCCCACCCAACTGGCTCATCTGCTGGCGAATCCATGCGGCCCGTCGCGCCACATAGGCGGTCGGATGGCTTGCGCTCCACACCCGTGGGTTAGGCAGTACCGCCGCCAGATAGCTGGCTTGTTGCCGGGACAGCCCCTTGGCACTTACGCCGAAGTGATGCTGCGCCGCCGCTTCCGCGCCAAACACGCCCTCATCCCACTCCACGCTGTTGAGGTACACCTCAAGAATCCGCTCCTTGGGCCACAGCACCTCGATCAGCCCGGTAAACCAGGCCTCCAGGCCCTTGCGCAAATAACTGCGGCCTGCCCACAGGAACAGGTTTTTCGACACCTGCTGGCTCAGCGTACTGGCGCCGCGAATCGAACCGCCGCGCTCGTTGTGCAGGAGCGCCGCCTGGATCGCGCCGAAATCAAAGCCCCAATGCTGCGGGAAGCGCTGGTCTTCACCGGCCATCACCGCGACCTTGAGGTCATCGGAGATCTGGTCCCAGGGCACCCAGGTGCGCTGCAGGTCAATGGGTTCGCCGTCGAACCAGGATTCAACCTTGCGTTCCACCATCAACGCCGTGAACGGTGGCGGCACGAAACGGAATAGCAGCACCAGCAAAACGCTGCCGATGGCAAACCATTTCACGACTTTGAGAAAACGATTGAAGAGGACACGCAGCATAGAGATGGCTTGGCCGAACCCGTTGAGCGGGCCATTATACAGACCCTGCCCAATGAGTCTGACTGGAGTTCCTCATGCTGCGTGGCTTTCTGATGTTGGCTGCCTTTTTCGGCTTCACCGGCGTCGCCCTCGGTGCATTCGCCGCCCATGGCCTGAAAAACCGCCTGAGCGCCGAGTACCTGGCAATCTTCCACACCGGCGTCACCTACCAGTTGGTGCACGCCCTGGCGCTGTTCGGCGTCGCGCTGCTGGCCGCGCACATGCCTGGCCGGCTGGTCAACTGGGCGGGTCTCTCGTTTACCGTCGGTATTCTGCTGTTCTCCGGCAGCCTGTATGTGCTGACCCTGACTGGCATCAGCAAGCTGGGCATCATCACGCCATTTGGCGGGCTCGCGTTCCTGCTGGGCTGGTTCTTCCTCGGCCTGGCGGCATGGCGCCTGCAGGCTGATTAAAGCTTTCGCTGACCGGAGGACTTGGGCCAGCAACCTCAATCGGGCTAGAATGCTGGCCCCTAAAAACGATGGCGGCCCGTGGCATGCGCATTCAGTTGAACGGCGAATCTTTTGAACTGCCCGACGGGGAATCCGTTGCGGCCCTGCTGACCCGCCTGGACCTGACCGGGCGTCGCGTCGCAGTGGAGCTCAACCAGGATATCGTCCCGCGTAGCCAGCACGCCGAGACCGCGCTCACCGAAGGTGACCAGGTCGAAGTGGTGCACGCCATCGGCGGCGGCTAGTCGTCCGGCGTCCAGGCGCGCCACCCCGGATTCTGCAGAACCTCACCCCATTTCGAGGATTTCCCATGAGCATCGTTCGTAGCGACAAGCCCTTCGTCCTGGCCGGCCGCACCTACCAGTCCCGTCTGCTGGTCGGCACCGGCAAGTACCGCGACATGGAAGAAACCCGCCTGGCCATCGAAGCCTCGGGCGCCGAGATCGTGACCGTGGCCGTGCGACGCACCAACATCGGCCAGAACCCGGGCGAACCGAACCTGCTGGATATCCTGCCGCCAGACCGCTACACCATCCTGCCGAATACCGCCGGTTGCTACGACGCCATCGAAGCCGTGCGCACCTGCCGCCTGGCTCGTGAGCTGCTCGACGGTCACAATCTGGTGAAGCTGGAAGTACTTGCCGACCAGAAAACCCTGTTCCCCAACGTGATCGAAACCCTCAAGGCCGCCGAAACCCTGGTCAAGGAAGGTTTCGACGTGATGGTCTACACCAGCGACGACCCGATCATCGCCCGCCAACTGGCCGAAATCGGCTGCATCGCCGTGATGCCACTGGCTGGCCTGATAGGCACGGGCCTGGGGATCTGCAACCCGTATAACCTGCAGATCATCCTCGAAGAAGCCAAGATTCCGGTGCTGGTGGACGCGGGTGTAGGCACTGCCTCCGACGCCACCATCGCCATGGAACTGGGCTGCGAAGCGGTGCTGATGAACTCTGCCATCGCCAATGCCCAGCAACCGATCATGATGGCAGAAGCCATGAAACACGCGATCGTCGCGGGCCGCCTGGCCTACCTTGCCGGGCGCATGCCGAAAAAACTCTACGCCAGCGCCTCCTCGCCGCTGGATGGTCTGATCAAGTAAGAGCCATTGATGACTGAATCAAACGAAACGCCGAACACCGTGGACGCAGGCGACGAGTCCAAGCACCGCCGTATCAAGAGTTTTGTGATGCGCGCCGGTCGCATGACCGAAGGCCAGCAAAAGGGGCTGGAACAGGGCACGCCGCTGTTCGTCCTGCCCCTGGCCGACGCGCCGGTGGATTACGACCAGGTGTTCGGTCGCTCGGCCCCACGTTCCCTGGAAATCGGTTTCGGCATGGGCCACTCCCTGTTGGAAATGGCCGCGGCCTCGCCCGAACAGGATTTCATTGGTGTGGAAGTGCACCGGCCCGGTGTCGGCGCGCTGCTCAACGGCGTGCTCACCCAGGGCCTGACCAACCTGCGGGTGTATGACTGCGACGCGATCGAGGTGCTCAACCGCTGCATCGCCGACAACAGCCTTGACCGCCTGATGCTGTTTTTCCCTGATCCGTGGCACAAAAGCCGTCACCACAAGCGCCGTATCGTCCAGGCCTCCTTCGCCGAGTTGGTGCGTAGCAAGTTGAAAGTCGGCGGCATCCTGCACATGGCCACCGACTGGGAACCCTACGCGGAATACATGCTGGAAGTGATGAACGTCGCCCCCGGCTACCGCAACCTGGCCGAAGACGGCAAATGCGTACCGCGCCCGGCCGAACGCCCGATCACCAAGTTCGAACGCCGCGGCGAGCGGCTGGGGCATGGGGTTTGGGATTTGAAGTTCGAGAAAGTGGACTGATCAGCCGGTCACTTGGAATGCGGTCAAAATGTGGGAGGGGGCTTGCCCCCGATAGCGGTGGGTCAGTCATAGAGTGGTTGACTGATATTCTGCTATCGGGGGCAAGCCCCCTCCCACATTTGTATCTGTGTTGGGTATGGAATCAGCGGCGATCAGCGACGACGCCAATCAACACCAGCACCACCACCAGCACCGGCGCCAGGCTGTAGTTATTGAACTGGCTCAACCCTCGCACAATCCACGGCGTGGCGTAGATCAGCGCCGCGCCGCTGCCGATCATGCACAGCAGGGCCATCAACGGTACGCGCAACGCGCCGGCGATGCTGCCCAGGCGGGCTTCAACCCAGCCCTTGATGTCCGCGCCGAACAGCACCAACAGGCAGCCGACGAGGGCCAGGGATATTTCCGACAGGTTGCTGCGGCTCCAGCGGGATACGGTGGCGAGCAGGTCGAGTACCAAATCCATTCGATTTCCTTAAGAGCGATCAGCTCAAAAACTTCTGCAACAGGTCATTGAGAAAGAGTTGCCCGCGGTCGGTGGCCACCAGGCGTGACGGTTCGACCTGCATTAAGCCACTTTGTTCTGCCTCGCGCCGGGCCTCATCGAGGCTGGCCAGGTCGAGGCCGGTGCGCTCGGCATAGAGCTTGGCCTCGACGCCTTCGGTGAGGCGCAGGGCGTTCATCAGGAACTCGAACGGCAATTCTTCGTTGGTCAGTTCCTTCGCGCCAGCCTGAAAGCTTTTGGCCGGGTTGAGGTAGTCCTTCGGCGCGCGGGTCTTCCAGGTACGCACGATGCGTCCATTCGGGAGGCTGAGCTTGCCGTGGGCGCCGGCACCGATGCCGATAAAGTCACCAAAGCTCCAGTAGTTGAGGTTATGTCGCGCCGCACGCCCCGGTTGCGCATAGGCTGAGACTTCATATTGCGCGTAACCGTGTTCGGCCAGCAGCGCCTGGCCGGCTTCCTGGATATCCCACAAGGTATCGTCTTCCGGTAGCGTCGGCGGCTGGTTCCAGAAGACGGTGTTGGGCTCCAGGGTCAGCTGGTACCACGACAAATGGGTCGGCTTGAGCGCGATGGCCTGGCGCAGGTCGCCCAAGGCGTCATCCAGGGACTGATCGGGCAAACCGTGCATCAGGTCCAGGTTGAAGTTGTCGAACCCGGCCTGGCGCGCCATGCCGGCGGCGCGCATGGCTTCATCGCCGTTGTGGATGCGGCCCAGGGCTGCGAGTTTTTCCTGCTGGAAGCTCTGGATGCCGATGGACAGGCGATTGATCCCCAGCTTGCGGTAAGCCACGAACTTCTCTTGCTCGAACGTTCCGGGGTTGGCTTCCAGGGTGATCTCGATGTCGTCGGCAAACGGGATGCGTGCTTCAACCCCCTTGAGCAGGCGACCCAGCGCGGCGGCGCTGAACAGGCTCGGGGTGCCACCGCCGAAGAAGATCGAACTCAGTTCACGGCCGTACACCGCGTGCAGGTCCTGATCGAGGTCGGCCAGCAGCGCGTCGACGTACTCTTCTTCCGGCAACACGGGGCTGGCGGTGTGGGAGTTGAAGTCGCAATAAGGGCATTTGCGCACGCACCACGGGATGTGGATATACAGCGCCAGGGGCGGCAGCACCGGCAACGCCGCCCTTGGTGTTTGCGCGCCGCCGTGGATCAGCGGCTGCGCGGAGGTGTTCTGGGTCATTTCAAGCCCAGGCGCTGGCGCAGCAAAGCCATGGCGCGGGCGCGGTGGCTGATCTGGTTTTTGTCGGCCGGGCTCAGTTCGGCGCTGGAGACATTGCGCTCCGGCACCCAGAACAGCGGGTCGTAACCAAACCCATGCTCGCCGCTGGCCGCATGCAGGATGCGCCCGTGCCACAGGCCTTCGCAAAGGATCGGCAGCGGGTCGTCGGCATGTCGCACCAGAGCCAGCACGCAGACGAACTGCGCACCGCGCTCGGCGTCCGGTACTTCCTTGAGGGCGTCCAGCAGCTTGGCGTTGTTGGCCGCGTCACCCTTGCCGTCGGCATAGCGCGCGGAATAGATACCCGGAGCGCCGCCGAGGAAGTCCACCGCCAGGCCCGAATCATCGGCCAACGCCGGCAGGCCCGAGATGCGTGCAGCATTGCGCGCCTTGAGGATGGCGTTCTCGACGA
This sequence comes from Pseudomonas gorinensis, assembly GCF_042015035.1. Taxonomy (NCBI): domain Bacteria; kingdom Pseudomonadati; phylum Pseudomonadota; class Gammaproteobacteria; order Pseudomonadales; family Pseudomonadaceae; genus Pseudomonas; species Pseudomonas gorinensis. Next base: position 6,882,977 of record NZ_CP167125.1, on the reverse strand, counting down.
ACGACAGGCCAGTTTCTTCCGGTTCCACCTGGCTGAACTCACCGATCGAGCGCAGTTGCACGGATTCGCCGAGCATGGCCTGGAGTTCTTTGAGTTTGCCGGCGTTATGGCTGGCCAGCACGAGTTGAGTCAGGTTCATCAGTCCGCCGGAAACAGTTCCTGGTTGAATTGGAAACCATGGGCCTTGCCGCCGGTTTCAACATTGATGGTGAAAACCCGCATTTCTTGTTGCGGCACGTTGTAGGGCGCGAGGTAATAGATCGCACCTTTCTCGGTAATCTGCTTGAACGTCAGGATTTCGCTCCTGCCGCTCAGGTCTTTGACCGTGCCGGTGACTTGCGCGGCCACGGGCGTCACGCCCTTGATCACGGTCACGTTGATCAGCCCCTTGTTTTTGCTGCGTACCACGCCAACCGCCTGGGCCGTGTCGGGCTGCAGGAAGCTGGAGGTGAAGGTGTTGTAGTGTACGGTGATATCGCCAAATTCTTTCTGGCGTTTACTGTCGATAGGGTCGGCGGCCATGGCGCTGACGCCCAGGCACGCGGTGAGTAGAAAAACAGCCAGGCGACTCATGATCGTCCTCCTTAAAAATAGTTAGACGGCAATCTTATGGTCCGTCAGACCAGGACTGCTGACCCGGTAAATCCCAATCTCACCCAACAAATTAGGCCATAGCTTACTCGCCCAGCCGTGGCGATGCTGTTGATCGACGGCAAGGCGGTTGATCACCTTGGCTTTGCGTTCGCCGCACAGCGCTTCGAAGTCTTCGAACGTGCAGAAGTGGATGTTCGGCGTGTTGTACCAAGTGTAAGGCAGGAAATCCGATACCGGCATGCGGCCCTTGGTGGCCAGGTACCAGCGGCAGCGCCAGTGCCCGAAGTTGGGGAAGGTGATGATGCACTGGCGGCCGACGCGTAGCATCTCGTCGAGGATGCGGTCCGGGTAATGCACCGCTTGCAGGGCCTGTGTCATCACGACGACGTCGAAGCTGTTGCTGGCAAAGTTGCCCAGGCCCTTGTCCAGGTCCTGCTCGATCACGTTGATGCCCTTGGCCACGCACTGGGCGATGTTGTCCGGGTCGTTTTCCAGGCCGTAGCCGGTGACCTGCTTGTTGTCGCGCAGCCAGCTCAGCAGTTCGCCATCGCCGCAGCCAAGGTCGAGCACACGGCTGCCGGCGGGTATCCAGTCTTGGATGATTTCCAGGTCGGCTCTCATGGCGTTCTCACAGAGTAATGCGGTTCATGTAGTTCCTGAACGCCTGCAGATAACGAGGGATCGGGATCAGGAAGGCGTCGTGGCCTTGCGGAGCATCGATTTCCAGGTAGCAGACGTCTTTCTTCGCTGCCATCAAGGCATCCACCAGTTCCCGCGAGCGGGCAGGCGAGAAGCGCCAGTCGGTGGTGAACGACATCACGCAGAATTTGGCCTTGGCACCTTCGAAGGTTTTCGCCAGGTCATCGTTGAAGTTCGCCGCCGGGTCGAAATAGTCCAGGGCCTTGGTCATCAGCAGGTAGGTGTTGGCATCGAAACGCCCGGAGAACTCCTCGCCCTGATAACGCAGGTAGCTCTCCACCTGGAATTCGACGCTGTGGAAGTCGTAGTTGAGCTTCTCGCTCTTGAGGCCACGGCCGAATTTTTCGCCCATGGAATCATCGGACAGGTAAGTGATATGCCCGACCATCCGCGCCAGCATCAGCCCACGCTTGGGGATCACGCCCGCTTCCTGGAACGAACCGCCGTGAAAATCGGGGTCGGTCAGGATCGCCTGGCGGGCCACTTCGTTGAAGGCGATGTTCTGCGCCGACAACTTGGGCGCCGAGGCGATCGCCAGGCAATGGCGCACGCGATCCGGGTAGGTGATGGTCCATTGCAGCGCCTGCATGCCGCCCAGGCTGCCGCCGATCACGGCGGCCCATTGCTGGATGCCCAGCAGGTCGGCCAGGCGGGCCTGGCTGTGGACCCAGTCTTCCACGGTCAGCACCGGGAAGTCCGCGCCGAACGGCTTGCCGGTTTCCGGGTTGAGGCTGCTGGGGCCGGTGGAGCCGTTGCAACCGCCGAGGTTATTCAGGCTGACCACGAAGAACTTGTTGGTATCGATGGGCTTGCCGGGGCCGATGCAGCTGTCCCACCAGCCCGGCTTGCGCTCGTCGGCACTGTGGAAACCGGCGGCGTGATGATGGCCGGACAAGGCGTGACAAATCAGCACGGCGTTGCTCGCCGTGGCGTTCAGTTGGCCGTAGGTTTCATAGATCAGGTCATAGGCAGGCAGCGAACGGCCGCAGGCCAGGGCCAGCGGTTCGCTGAAGTGCGCCACTTGGGGCACGACCAGTCCAACAGAATCGGGGGGGAAGGCAGTTGGCATCGACCCTGCTCTCGTTTAAATGAGGCGTAAGTCTAAAGACCGCTGCACCCAGCGGCAAGCAAAGGCCGGAGGGGAGTGGGAGATCGTTCTCGCGCAGGGCGTGAGAACGATCATCCGAGGGAGGATCAGATCAGGCCAAACAACAGCGGCGGCATGGCGACGAAGTCCGCCAAGTATGGAATCGCCCAGCTTTGCAGGAGCTGGATCGCAATGAACGCGAAAATCGGCGAGATATCCAGGCCACCCAGGTTGGGAATCAAACGACGGAACGGCGCCAGCACCGGCTCAGTGATCTGCGCCACCAGCTCAGCCCCCGGGCTGCGGCTGCCCGGTGCCACCCACGACAGAATCACGCTGATGATCATCGACCAGAACAGGATCTTCAAGAACAGCGAGAACACGCCAATCAGTGCCCACGGCAGCAACAGCAAGGTTTTGGGCAAGTAGCCCTTGAGCATCAGGATGACCGCAAACAGCAGGATCTGCAGCAGCAGCGCCAGCACCAACGAGGACATGTCCAGGCCGAACATGCTCGGGACCACCCGGCGCAGGGGCTTGAGCAGTGGTTGCGTGGCCTTCACCACGAATTGGCACAGCGGGTTGTAGAAGTTCGCCCGCACCAGTTGCAGGATAAAACGCATCAGCACGACCAGCAGGTACAGGCTGCCCAGGGTCTGGATGATGAAGATCACAGCGTCATTGAGTCCAAGCATCATTTATTCCTTTGTAAGGGACGACTATTGGCCCAGTTGTTCGGCCATTTCAGCCGAACGGTGCGCAGCGGCGCCGAGAGCTTTTTCCACCAGGGCTTCAAACCCCCCGGCCTGGAACGATTCGATAGCGGCTTGCGTGGTGCCGCCTGGGGAGGTCACGCGACGGCGTAGCTCGGCGGCATCCACTTCGCTGGTCACGGCCATCTGCGCGGCGCCCAGGGCGGTTTGCTCGGCCAGTTGCTCGGCGACTTCCTGGGGCAGGCCCAATTTCACGCCGGCGGCGGTCATGGCTTCGATCAGCAGGAAAAAGTACGCCGGACCGCTGCCGGACACGGCGGTGACCGCATCCAGTTGCTGTTCCTGTTCCAGCCACAAGGCGATGCCCACGGCGGACAGCAGTTCCTGGGCCTGGTCGCGCTGTTGGGCGGTCACTTCGGACGTGGCGTACAAACCGCTCACACCCTTGCGCAGCAGCGCCGGGGTGTTGGGCATGCAGCGTACGATCGGCTGGGCGCCGAGCCAGTTGTTCATGCTGGCGCAAGTGATGCCGGCGGCGATGGACACCACCAGTTGATGGGGTTGCAGGCTTGGGCGCAGGCTTTCGCACACGGCCTTCATGGCCTGCGGCTTGACCGCCAGCACGACCACGTCGACGCCCTGGATGGCCTCGGCGTTGTCGGCGAACGTGTCGATACCGTGCTCGGCGCTGACGCGGGCGCGGGTCTCGGCGCCCGGGTCGCTGGCGCGAATCTGTTGGGCTTGCAGGCCCTTGGCCCGCAGGCCGCCAATCAGGCTGGCCGCCATGTTACCGGCGCCGATAAAGGCAATACGCGTGTTGCTCATGACAGGTCCTTATTCAGTGGGAGATCAGCCATTTCACGGCTGGCCATAATCGCGGGCGCCAAACAGGGCGGTGCCGATCCGCACCCAGGTGGCACCTTGGGCGATGGCCGACTCAAGGTCATGGCTCATGCCCATGGAAAGTGTGTCCAGCGGCAGGTTCAGGCTGGCTTGCAGGTCACGCACGGTGGCGAACGCTGCATCTTGAGCGGTTCGATCTTCCGTTGGCTCGGGGATCGCCATCAGGCCGCGCAGCTTCAAGCGCGGCAGGGCGCTGATGGCGTTGGCCAGGGCCGGCAGGTCGGCGGGAGTACAGCCGGATTTGCTGGCCTCGCCACTGACGTTGACCTGGATGCAGATATTCAGTGGCGGCAGGTCAGCCGGGCGTTGTTCGGAGAGGCGTTGTGCGATTTTCAGGCGGTCCACGGAATGCACCCAAGCGAAATTCTCGGCGATCGCACGAGTCTTGTTCGATTGAATGGGGCCGATGAAGTGCCAACTCAAGGGCAGGTCGGTTAATTCGGCCTGTTTGCCCAATGCTTCCTGCAGGTAGTTCTCACCGAAGTCGCGCATGCCGGCGGCATAGGCTTCGCGCACGGCTTGCGCGGGTTTGGTCTTGCTCACGGCCAGCAGGTGGATGCTGTTTGCGTCACGTTGCACGGCGTTGGCTGCGGCGCGGATCCGCTCGCTAACCAGGCCGATGTTGTCTGCTATCGTCGACATTCAAGATGCGCCCGTGGATATGGAGTCCGCGGCATTCTACTGGAAATGGAAAGCCCTATGGATATCACTGAATTACTGGCGCACAGCGTACGCCAGGGCGCCTCCGACCTGCATCTGTCGGCTGGCCTGGCGCCGATGCTGCGGGTGGACGGTGAGGTATGGCCGTTGGATTGGCCGGTACTGGCACCTGCCCAAGTGGCTAACTTATTGAGCCCTTTGCTCAACCAATACCAACAAAAGGATTTCGAAACATCTCTTGAAACGGATTTTGCCTTCGAACTGCCCGGTGTGGCGCGGTTCCGGGTCAATGTATTTCAGCAGGCGCGCGGTATGGGGGCGGTGTTTCGCACGCTTGCAGCCGAGGTCCAGAGCTTGGAAGCCCTTGGCCTGGGGGAGGTGTTCCAGCGTATTGCCCAGTTGCCGCGCGGCCTGGTACTGGTGACCGGACCCACCGGCTCCGGCAAGTCCACCACCCTGGCGGCGATGATCGACTACCTCAATCAGCATCGGCGCCAGCACATCCTCACCCTCGAAGACCCTGTCGAGTTTATCCATACGCCGAAAATGGCCCTGATCAACCAGCGTCAGGTCCACCGCGACACCCACAGTTTTTCCACCGCCCTGCGTTCGGCCCTGCGGGAAGACCCGGATGTGATCCTTGTGGGCGAATTGCGCGACCTGGAAACCATTCGCCTGGCGCTGACGGCCGCTGAGACCGGCCACCTGGTCTTTGGCACCCTGCACACCACCTCGGCGGCAAAGACCGTGGACAGGCTGGTGGACGTGTTCCCGGCGGGGGAAAAGGCCATGGTCCGCACCATGCTGTCTGAGTCGCTGCAAGCGGTGGTGTCACAGGTGTTGGTCAAGAAGCTCGGCGGTGGGCGGGTGGCCGCCCATGAAATCATGTTGGGCACGCCAGCCATCCGTAACTTGATCCGCGAAGACAAGGTGGCGCAGATGGTCTCGGCGATTCAGACCGGTGCAGCGTTGGGGATGAAAACCTTGGATATGAGTTTGAAGGCGTTGGTCACGGAAGGCGTGATCAGTCGGGAAGAGGCGCGGGAGAAGGCGAGGGTACCTGGGGATATCTGAGGGCTTGTGGACAGTACAAATCAAATGTGGGAGGGGGCTTGCCCCCGATAGCGGTGGATCAGTCACTTTGATGTCGACTGACACTCTGCTATCGGGGGCAAGCCCCCTCCCACATTTATTACTGCATTCCAGCTTTGGATCAGCGTTGGACTACCCGCAAGGTGTTCTGCTCTTTTGGCAGAACCCGCTTGGCAATCACGTAGTTCTTGTCCCAGAACGGCTTTTTCAGGGTGTCGATGCTGACCGACTTGCCACGGCGTGGTGCGTGGATAAAGCGGTCGTTGCCCAGGTAGATGGCAACGTGGTTGACCTTGCGGCTCTTGAGTTTGAAGAACAACAGGTCGCCCGGTTTCAAATCCTTGCGCTCAACCTTTTGCCCGTGGCCGGCGGCCATGGCGTTGGAGGTGCGCGGCAAATCCACGGCCGCTACGTCGTTAAACGCATATTTCACCAAACCGCTGCAGTCGAACCCTTTACTTGGGCTGCTGCCGCCCCAACGATAAGGAGTACCGAGCACGTTGACGGCGCGGCTGAGGACGGTGCTGCTTTGTTTGGTGTTGGCTGCCATCAGGCCTGGGGTGGTTTTGCCGTGGGCCTTGCTCAGTTGAGTCGGGCGGCTGACAGTAGGCTTGGCTGATTTGGCCGTGCTTGGTGTGCTGTGAACTTTAGGGGTGAAACCGTTTACGTTAGGAAGTCGTTGCTCACGATTGGTGGCGTGGGCGGCCAGTGGCATTAATAGGCAAATGGTTAGCCATGTCTTGAAAAATGGTCGCATTAGGCGTGGCTCTTATGGGTTTGCGCGCAACTTTATAACAGCTTTTTGTGTCGTTCTCAGGCCGTTTGTCGACTGAACCTTGGGGTCAAATCCAGGAAAAACGCGACGAATCGCCGCAATTGTCCTACACAAGTCAGGTGGCATAAGGCTTTCAGGGGAGGGAAGATACCATTGGCCGTACGTCGGGCGCCCGTAAAAAAGTCACAAATAAAGTGAAAAAATTTATCTATCAAGGCAAAAGAGGTACTCCATGAACACCTATCAACAGCTTGGTTCGCAGCAAGACACCCACAGCAAGGTGATCGGTTACCTGCTCTGGATTTTCGGGTTTACCGGCTCGCACCGCTTCTATTACGGCAAGCCGGTGACCGGCACGATCTGGTTTTTCACCTTCGGCTTGCTCGGTATTGGCTGGCTGATCGACCTGTTCCTCATCCCGGCCATGGACCGTGAGGCCGACCTGCGTTTTACCGCCGGGCCGATCGAATACAACGTGGCGTGGATTCTGTTGACGTTTCTCGGGGTATTCGGTGTGCACCGGATGTACCAGGGCAAATGGATCACCGGCCTGATCTACCTGCTGACCGGAGGTTTGTTCCTGGTGGGGGTGCTGTATGACTTCTGGACGTTGAATACGCAGATTTCGATCCGCAATGCCGAGCTGAGAGGCGGGCGCTGATTTCTCAGACCTTATAGCGAACTCAATGTGGGAGGGGGCTTGCCTCCCACATTGACCGTGCCCGCTTCAGGCCTGGTAGCTGATCCGCCCATCCACCAGGGTGTAGCGCACCGTCGCCGGCAGGCTATGGCCGATGAACGGGCAGTTTTCACCCTTGGACAACCAGTGCTCGCCGGCAATCGTCGAGCTGGCTGGATCAAACAGCACCAGGTCTGCCGCAGCACCTACCGCCAACTTGCCCGCCGGCAGGCGCAAGGCCTCGGCCGGACCTGCGCTCAGGCGTGCCAGCAGTGTCGGCAGGTCCAGCAAGCCATCCTCCACCAAGGTCATCGCCAGTGGCAGCAACAACTCTACGCTGCTGATACCCGGCTCTGTTGCGCCAAACGGCGCCAGCTTGGCATCGCGCTCGTGGGGTTGGTGATGGCTGGAAATGGCCGAGACCACGCCAGACTTCACTGCGGCACGTAAACCGTCACGGTCGGCACGGGTACGCAGCGGCGGTTGCACGTGATACAGGCTGGAGAAGTCGATCAGCGCCTCGTCCGTCAGGATCAACTGGTACAGCGCCACATCCGCCGTCACTGGCAGGCCACGGGCCTGGGCCTGGGCGATCAGGGCGACGCCGCGAGCACTGGTCAGCTGGCTGAAGTGCGCGCGTACACCGCTTTGCTCCACCAGCAATAGGTCGCGGGCCAGGGCGACGGTTTCAGCGGTTTCCGGAATGCCCGGCAGGCCGAGGAAGCTGGCGACGGCGCCCTCATGGGCCAGTCCACCTTCGGCCAGGTCGCGGTCCTGGGAGTGGAAAATAACGGTCAGGTCGAAGGTCGCTGCGTATTCCAGGGCGCGGCACAAGGTGCGAGTGCTGCGAAAACTCTCCAGCCCGTTGCCGAAGGCCACGCAACCGGCGTCACGCAGGGCGATCAGCTCGGCGAGTTGTTCACCTTCCAGGCCCTTGCTCAGGGCGCCGATGGGAAACACTTTGCAATTACCGGCCTCACGGGCGCGGTCGAGGATCAGTTCGGTCACGGCCGAGGTGTCCAGTACCGGCTTGGTGTGCGGCGGGCAACACAGGCTGGTCACGCCACCGGCAGCGGCGGCGCGGGTTTCGCTGGTAATGTTGCCCTTGCGGCTGTAACCCGGCTCGCGCAGGGCGACGTTCAGGTCAACCAGGCCAGGCGCGGCCACCAAGCCTTTGGCATCGATGGTCTCGACCGCGGTGAACCCGCTGGGCGCCGCACCGATGGCGATGATCTTGCCGGCTTCCAGATGAAGATCGGTAACTTGATCCAGGCCACTGGCTGGATCGATGACTCGGGCGCCGAGAATGCTGAGCTTCACTGGGCCTTCTCCTGCTCGAATTGACGTTGCGCGGTTTGCCCGCTCATGGCCATGGACAACACCGCCATGCGCACGGCGATGCCATAGGTGACCTGGTTGAGAATCACCGACTGGTTACCGTCGGCCACCGCCGACTCAATCTCCACCCCTCGGTTGATCGGCCCCGGGTGCATCACGATCGCATCGGGCTTGGCGCCGGCCAGGCGTGCGGTGGTCAAGCCGAACAGGCGGTAGAACTCGCCTTCGCTGGGCAGCAGGCCACCGGCCATGCGCTCGCGTTGCAGGCGCAGCATGATCACCACGTCCACATCCTTGAGGCCGGTGGTCATGTCGGTGTAGACCTTCACGCCATATTGCTCGATACCCACGGGCAGCAGGGTTTTCGGCGCGATCACGCGGATATCCGGGCAACCCAGGGTCTTCAGGGCCAGCATGTTCGAGCGCGCCACCCGCGAGTGCAGGATGTCGCCGACGATGGCTACCGAGAGGTTTTCAAAGCTGCCCTTGTGCCGACGGATGGTGAGCATGTCGAGCATGCCCTGGGTCGGGTGGGCGTGACGGCCGTCACCACCGTTGATGATCGCTACCTGCGGGCACACGTGTTCGGCGATGAAGTGCGCGGCACCGGAGTCGCCGTGGCGCACGACGAACATATCGGCGGCCATGGCTTCCAGGTTGCGCAGGGTGTCGAGCAGGGTCTCGCCCTTGCTCGCCGACGAGGTGGACACGTTCAACGTGATCACGTCGGCCGACAGTCGCTGGGCCGCCAGTTCAAAGGTGGTGCGGGTGCGGGTGGAGTTCTCGAAGAACACATTGCAGATGGTCTTGCCGCGTAGCAGCGGGACCTTCTTCACCGCGCGGCCACCGACCTCGAGGAACGAGTCGGCGGTGTCGAGGATTTCGGTGAGCAGTTCGCGGGGCAAACCGTCTAGGGACAAGAAATGTTGCAACTGGCCCTGAGCATTGAGCTGCAGCGGGCGCTTGGCATCGAGAGGCGTCATCGCGGGGACTCTTTACAAGGCGGTTTAAAGGGCAAGGTCTTGCAGTTCGAGTTCGAGCGGCGTGGGACCGGACAATTTTACCCGCTGGTGGGCTGAAAGCGACAGGGTGGCGCCGACCACATCGGGGCTGATCGGCAATTCGCCGGCGTCCAGGTCGAGCAGGCAGACCAGGGTCACACTGGCCGGGCGGCCATAGTCGAACAGTTCGTTCAGGGCGGCGCGAATGGTACGGCCGCTCATCAGTACGTCATCGATCAGCACCAGATGCTGGCCTTCGATCTCGAACGGCAGCGCCGAGGGACGCACCTGCGGGTGCAGGCCGTTCTGGCTGAAGTCGTCGCGGTAGAAGGACACGTCCAGGGTGCCCAGTGGCGAATCGCTGCCCAGTTCCTTCAACAGTGCCTGGGCGACCCATACGCCGCCGGTGCGAATGCCGATAAAGCGCGGTTCGCTGATGGCACGGTGTTCCAGATGGGCCTTGAGGCGTATCGCCATCTGGCTGATCAGGTCGGCGGGATTGGGCAGGCTCATGGTGGCTCCTTCAAGGCCCTGCGTGGCGGGGGTGCCTGCACGGTCCGGGCTCAAACGTAAAAAGACGCGGCAAGCCGCGTCAGTCAGGATTCAAATAAAGCGGTGTTTTCATCCAGCCAGCCCTGCAACAGCAAGGCGGCGGCGATGGCGTCCACGGGGTTGTCGCGGTAGCTGCCTTTTTGCCCGCCACGGTCACGTCGCTCACCCTTGGCTTCGAAAGTGGTCAGGCGTTCATCGTGGGTATAGAAAGGCAGGTTGTAGCGGCCGTTAAGACGGCGGGCGAACTTCTCGGCGCGCAGGCACATGTCGCTGGGGGTGCCGTCCATGTTCAAAGGCAGGCCAACCACGACGGCGTCGGGTTTCCATTCCTTGATCAGGGCTTCGACCTGGTTCCAGTCCGGCACCCCATTCTGGGCTTTCAAGGTGCACAGCTCGCGGGCCTGGCCGGTGATCACCTGGCCGACCGCAACGCCGATCTGTTTGGTGCCGTAGTCAAAACCGAGGATCAGACGCAAGGCCATCAGGCGTGCCCCGCCTGGCTGGTGAGCAGGCTGAGGTTGACCCGCAGCTTGGCGGCGGCAGCTTCCAGGCGCAGCTCACTGGCGGTGTTGAACAGGATGTCGGCGTCGTACGGGCAGGTCAGCCAGGCGTTACTGGCCAGTTCGGCTTCCAGTTGCCCGGCTTCCCAGCCGGCGTAGCCGAGGGTGATCAGGCTCTGCTCGGGGCCGACGCCATCGGCAATGGCAAACAGCACGTCCTGGGACGTCGACAGCGACAGCCCATCAAGGTCTACCGTGGCCTGGAACTTCGGCCCGCTCGGGTGCAATACAAAGCCGCGATCGGTCTGCACCGGCCCGCCAGTATAGATCGGCACGCCTTGGCAGCGGGCCGGTGGGTCGACCTCCGGGCGCAGTTGCTCAAGGATATCGGCCAGGTTGAGCTCTTGCGGGCGATTCACCACCAGCCCCATGGCACCATTGGCCGTGTGCTCGACGATGTAGGTCAAGGTCTGCGCAAAGTTCGGGTCGGCCATATGGGGCATGGCGATCAGGAATTGGTGCTTGAGGTAGGTCGGGTCGACATTTTTCATGTCCGCTAGTGTGGCGTTGGAGCGGCGAACTGACAAGCTGGAGTTGCCTGTTGTGGCAAGCCCGCCGCAGGGTGGGTGTTATCAGTTGCTGGAGAGGCGATCGCCCTTGGCAAACTTCCAGGTGCGGATAATTTCCAGGCGGTCGACGTCGTTCAGGTCCCCGGTAAACGGGGCAAAGGGCGCAGCCAGGCGCACGATGCGCTGGGCGGCCTGGTCCAGCAGCGGCTGGCCGGACGACTCCAGCACCTGGACCTCATATAACGTTCCGTCGCGGTTGATCGACACCAATAAGCGCAAATTGCCATAAATCTGCTGGCGCCGGGCTTCATCCGGGTAATTGAGGTTACCGATGCGCTCGACCTTCTTGCGCCATTCGTCCTTATACCAGGCACCTTTGTCGCGCATGGTGGAGGCCGCGTTCAGGCGGTAGATGCGCGGGCGCTTGGCGTACAGCTGTTGTTCGTTGGCCAGTTCGGCTTCGAGGCTGGAAATCTGGTCGGAGAGTTGCGAGCTGTCAAAGGTGGGCGCCGGTTTCACCGGTTCGGGCTGCGGCTCGGTCTTGGTTTTCTCGCGTTGGGTCGGAGCCTTCTGCGGTTTTGGCGCGACGGTGGTCACGGCAGCCTTGGGCGCGGCCTGCTTGACCTCGGGCTTGGGGGCCGGGGGCGGCGTGACTTTGTTGACCTGGTTGTCCTGGAACGGCGCCAACTCGGTGGTCTTCGGCACGGCTTTCTTGTCGAGGGTGCCGCTGCCTTGCTGGTTGTCCTGGGCGAGAAAGTCTGCCTTCTCGGGCTTCTTTTCGCTCTTGAACGTGGCGAGGGTGATTTCCAGGGTTTTACTGATCTGCTTGGGCTCGACCATGGTGAAACCCACGCCCAGGATCAGGGCCAGGTGGATCAACGCCGCGAGAAACAGGGTAAATCCGAGCCGATCAGCCGGGCGCACGCCGCGTTGGGAGAGTTCGGGGGGCAGTTCGGACGGGAGTGTCATGACAAGAAAACCAACATCGCGCGTTTCACAGGTGGCGCATGATAACGCAATGTTGGTTGGTGTCCGGCTGTTCTATGTCACTTGGCTTGTAGCTTGCGTTCAATCGCTGCCATCAACATTTCGCCGATGTTCGTGCCAAATGCGTTATCAATCTCGCGGATACAGGTTGGGCTGGTGACGTTGATTTCGGTGAGGTTTTCACCAATTACGTCTAGGCCTACAAACAGCAGGCCCTTTTCCCGCAGAGTCGGGCCGACCTGGGAAGCGATCCAGCGATCCTTGTCCGACAACGGTCGCGCTTCACCGCGACCACCGGCCGCCAGGTTGCCGCGAGTCTCGCCGGCCGCCGGGATACGCGCCAGGCAGTAATCGACCGGCTCGCCGTCGATCATCAGGATGCGCTTGTCGCCATCCTTGATCGCGGGCAGGTAGGCCTGGCCCATGATCTGCTGGGTGCCCAGGTCGGTCAGGGTTTCCAGAATCACCGACAGGTTCGGGTGGCCGGCGCTGTGGCGGAAGATCGACGTGCCGCCCATGCCATCCAGCGGCTTGAAGATCACATCACCGTGCTTGTCGGCAAATTCACGCAGCACATCGGCGCGGCGGCTGACGACGGTGGGCGGGGTGCACTGCGGGAACAGCGTGGCGAACAGCTTTTCGTTGCAGTCGCGCAGGCTCTGCGGCTTGTTGACGATCAGTACGCCGGCGCGCTCGGCCTGCTCCAGCAGGTAGGTGGAATAGACGAATTCCATATTGAAGGGCGGGTCCTTGCGCATCAGGATCACGTCCAGGTCGCTCAGGGGGCTATCGATTTCGTCATGCAGCTCGAACCACCTATCAGGGTTGGCGAACACTTGCAGCGGACGCATGCGCGCGCGGGCCACGCCGTCGCCCTGATACAGATCGCCCTGCTCCATATAGAACAGGCTCCAGCCGCGGGCCTGGGCAGCCAGGAGCATGGCCAGCGAACTGTCCTTTTTATAGGAAATGCTGGCGATAGGGTCCATGACAATGCCGACGCGAACGCTCATGGGGGATTTCCTCTAGCAAATTAGGGCATATAAAAGTGGCGTCAGAGTGGCGCTGCGGCTGTTGTGGGTCAAGGAAAAACCACCTGGCAGGCTGCTCGATAGATTGCGCCCGGAGACTGTGCTAAAAAGACTGCCACGGCGCAGCAGCCCTTGAATTCCAAGGCTTGCGGCGCTCATCCTGTGCAACATCAGGCAGTACACACCGAAAACCGATTCGCTGTGGCGATGGTAGAGCAGATATGGAACAGCATTCCAACGCCTTGAGAGTGATGGTGATCGACGATTCGAAAACGATCCGCCGCACCGCCGAAACCTTGTTGAAGAATGTGGGATGCGATGTCATCACGGCCATCGACGGTTTCGATGCCCTGGCTCGGATTGTGGATCATCACCCGCACATTATCTTTGTCGACATCATGATGCCGCGCCTGGATGGCTATCAGACCTGCGCCCTGGTGAAGAACAACCCGGCGTTCAAGTCGATCCCGGTGATCATGCTCTCCTCCAAGGACGGCCTGTTCGACAAGGCCAAGGGGCGCATCGTCGGAGTTGATCAGTTTTTGACCAAGCCTTTCAGCAAGGAAGAACTGCTGGGCGCGATCAAGGCCTACGTGCCTGGGTTCGCCGCAGTAGAACAAGCACACTGACGTCACCTCACAAGGGCTGGCGCCGACCAATGTAGTGGGGAAAACCATGGCACGCGTTCTGATCGTCGACGATTCGCCGACTGAAATGTACAAACTGACCGGTATGCTGGAAAAGCACGGCCACCAGGTCCTCAAGGCCGAAAACGGCGCAGACGGTGTGGCCCTGGCTCGCCAGGAAAAGCCCGACGCGGTCCTGATGGACATCGTGATGCCGGGCCTCAATGGTTTCCAGGCGACCCGCCAGCTGTCCAAGGAGCCGGAAACCAACGGTATTCCGATCATCATCATCACCACCAAGGACCAGGAGACCGACAAGATCTGGGGCGCGCGCCAAGGCGCCAAGGACTACCTGACCAAGCCGGTGGATGAAGAAACCCTGATCGCCACACTGAACAAGGTGTTGGCCGGCTGACGGCACGCCATCATGACCGAGTCGCAAACCGCCTTCGAGTTGCTGCTGGACATCGATCGCCGCTGCCGCCTGTTGGCCGCTGACCTGCCATCCCAGGAAGCCCGCCTGCACAGCTGGAGCGGCATCGGTTTTCGCCTGGGCGAGCATTGGTATGTGGCGCCCATGGGCGAAGTGGCCGAAGTGCTGCATGAGCCTCGCTGCACGTTAATGCCCGGGGTCAAGACCTGGATCAAGGGCGTGGCTAACCTGCGTGGGCGCCTGTTACCGGTGATGGACCTCGGCGGCTTCCTCGGCCATGCGTTGTCCAAGGCGCGCAAGCAGCGGCGGGTGTTGGTGGTGGAGTACCAGGACATATTTGTCGGGCTGCTGGTGGATGAGGTGGTGGGTATGCAGCATTTCGCACAAGACGCGTTGCAGGCACACGCCGCCCCAGGCGCGCCGTTTATCCAAGGCCAGTTTGATGGCGACCCGCTGTGGCAGGTCTTCAGCCCCTTCGCCCTGGCCCAGGCCCCAGGCTTCATGGATGTTGCCGCATGACCACTGTCACCACGCCTAAACCCCAGGCCGGCTCGCGTAGCCGCTCCCAGATCATCGTGCTGTTTATCGCGCTGATCGTGTTCATCATGTTGTTGTTCGCCAACTTCGCCTACCTCAATACCCAATCTACCTACGATAAGCAGTACATCGGCCACGCCGGTGAGTTGCGCGTGCTGTCCCAGCGTATCGCCAAGAACGCCACGGAAGCCGCCGCCGGCAAGGCCGCCGCGTTCAAGCTGCTGGGGGAGGCCCGCAATGATTTTGCCCAGCGCTGGGGGTACCTGAAGAAAGGCGACCCGGAAACCGGCCTGCCGGCGGCGCCCAGCGCGGTGCGCACCGAAATGCGCGCAGTGCAGACCGACTGGGAAGCGTTGTTGAAAAACACCGACGTCATCCTGGCCAGCGAACAAACGGTGCTGTCCCTGCACCAAGTGGCCGCGACCCTGGCCGAAACCGTGCCGCAATTACAGATGGAATCGGAAAAGGTCGTCGACATCCTCCTGCAACGCGGCGCCCCCGCCAGCCAGGTGGCCGTGGCCCAGCGCCAGTCGCTACTGGCCGAACGCATCCTCGGTGCGGTCAACACTGTGCTCGCCGGCGATGAAACCGCCGTGCAGGCCGCCGATGCCTTTGGCCGCGATGCCAACCGCTTCGGCCAAGTCCTTAATGGCATGCTCAATGGCAACCCTGGCCTGCGTATCACCCAGGTTGAAGACCGTGATGCCCGTGCGCGGCTGGCAGAAATTGCCGAGCTGTTCGAGTTTGTTTCCGGCTCCGTGGATGAAATCCTCGAGACCTCGCCGCAGTTGTTCCAAGTGCGCGCCTCGGCGAGCAATATCTTCAACCTCTCGCAAACCCTGCTCGATGAAGCCTCGCACCTGGCCACCGGCTTTGAAAACCTGGCCAGCGGACGCAGCTTCGACACCATTGGTGGTTATGTGCTGGGCCTGCTGGCGCTGGCGTCGATCATCCTGATCGGCCTGGTGATGGTGCGCGAGACCAACCGCCAACTGCATGAAACCGCCGAGAAGAACGAGCGCAACCAGAACGCGATCATGCGCCTGCTGGATGAAATCGAAGACCTCGCCGATGGCGACCTCACCGTCACCGCCTCGGTGACCGAAGATTTCACCGGCACCATCGCCGATTCCATCAATTACTCCGTGGACCAACTGCGTGACCTGGTCGCCACCATCAACCTCACCGCCGGGCAGGTTGCCGGTGCGGTGCAGGAGACCCAGGCCACGGCCATGCATCTGGCGCAAGCCTCTGAGCATCAAGCCCAGCAGATCGCCGAAGCCTCCACCGCAATCGAACAGATGGCCCAGTCCATCGACCAGGTGTCGGCCAACGCCGCTGAGTCCTCGGCGGTGGCGGAACGTTCGGTGGAAATCGCCAACAAGGGCAACGAGGTGGTGCACAACACCATCCACGGCATGGACAACATTCGCGAGCAGATCCAGGACACCGCCAAGCGCATCAAGCGCCTGGGCGAGTCGTCCCAGGAGATTGGCGACATCGTCAGCCTGATCGACGACATCGCCGACCAGACCAACATCCTTGCCCTCAACGCGGCGATCCAGGCGAGCATGGCCGGGGATGCCGGGCGCGGCTTTGCGGTGGTGGCCGACGAAGTGCAGCGCCTGGCCGAGCGCTCGTCGGCGGCCACCCGGCAAATCGAAACCCTGGTGCGAGCGATCCAGACCGACACCAACGAAGCCGTGATCTCCATGGAGCAGACCACCACCGAAGTGGTGCGTGGCGCGCGGCTGGCCCAGGACGCTGGCGTCGCGCTGGAAGAGATCGAAGGCGTGTCGAAAACCCTGGCGGCGCTGATCCAGAGCATCTCCAATGCGGCGCAGCAACAGACGTCGTCGGCGGGGCAGATCTCCCTGACCATGAACGTGATCCAGCAGATCACTACTCAGACGTCCTCGGGGTCCACCGCCACCGCCGAAAGCATCGGCAATTTGGCGAAGATGGCCAGCCAGTTGCGCAGGTCGGTGTCGGGTTTCACCTTGCCTGTGGCCAAGCAGGCAGATGATTGAAATGCGATCCAAGTGTGGGAGGGGCGGTGCGACGATTCGACTTGCCCCCGATAGCGGTGGGTCAGTTAACACACTTGCTGACTGATACACCGCCATCGGAGGCAAGTCGAATCGTCGCACCGCTCCTCCCACATTTGATCTCCATCTGTCTGGAGATCTCGCACTACCAGCAACCCATGAATTCTAAGCGGAGCAGTTATGGTTGATCGGCACGACTACGTGGCCCTCGAATGGGTCAAGGGCGACATTGCCGAAACCCTGAAACAGGCCCGTTCGGCGCTGGACGCGTTTGTCGAAACCCATGACGGCGATGTGATCAGCCAGTGCCTGGCCGGTATCCACCAGGTGCACGGTGCCCTGCAGATGGTCGAGTTCTACGGCGCGGCCCTGCTCGCCGAAGAAATCGAACAGCTGGCCCTGGCGCTCCAGACCGGGCATGTCAGCCAGTGGGAAGAAAGTATCCGCCTGCTGCAACAGGCCCTGGGCCAATTGCCGCTGTACCTTGACCGTATCCACAGCGCGCGCCGCGACCTGCCCCTGGTGGTGTTGCCGCTGCTCAACGACCTGCGCAGTGCGCGCGGCGAAAGCCTGTTGTCGGAGACCAGCCTGTTCAGCCCGCAACTGCTGTCGATTGCGTCCTTGCCCGATGAAGTACTGGCCCAACGTGCGCCGCCGGACCTGACCGAACAACTGCGCCAGTGGCACCACCTGCTGCAACAAGCCCTGGCCGGCCTGCTGCGCGAAGACCATGGCCCGAGCAACCTGGAAGACATGGCGCGGGTGTTCGCGCGGCTCGAAGCATTGTGCCAGGGCGCGCCGCTGTTGCCGCTGTGGCAAGTCACCTCGGCGCTGGTCGAGGGCATGCTCACCGGCGTGATCGCCAACAGCCCGGCGCTGCGCAGCCTGCTCAAGGCCAGCGACAAACAACTCAAGCGCCTGCTGGCCCAGGGCATTGGCGGTATCAACCAGGCGGCGCCGGACGAACTGCTCAAGAGCCTGTTGTTCTACGTCGCCAAAGTCACCCGGCCGACACCGCGTATGCAAAGCCTGAAAGAACGCTACGGCCTGGATGAAGCCTTGCCCGACAGCGCCCTGGTCGATGCCGAGCGCGCACGCATGGCGGGGCCGGATCGCAATGCCATGGGCTCGGTGCTCGGTGCCTTGTGTGAGGAGTTGGTGCGGGTCAAGGAGCGTCTCGACCTGTTCGTGCGCAGCGACCGTCAGCACACCCGTGACCTTGAGGCGCTGCTGGCGCCGCTGCGGCAGATCGCCGATACCCTGGCGGTGCTTGGGTTTGGTCAGCCGCGTAAAGTCATCATCGACCAGCTTGCCGTCGTGCTGAGCCTGGCCCAGGGCCAGCGCGAACCTAACGATGCGGTGCTGATGGACGTCGCCGGCGCCTTGCTCTACGTCGAAGCCACGCTGGCGGGGATGGCCGGCACCGTCGAGCCGGACAGCCGCGAAGAAAGCCGCCTGCCCACCACTGACCTGACCCAGATTCACCAACTGGTGATCCGCGAGTGCTGCCAGTGCCTGCAACAAGCCAAGGAGCTGGTGATCGATTGCATCGAAGCCGATTGGCAGCGCCAGCGCCTGGAGTCCTTGCCGGAACTGTTGAGCCAGGTGCGCGGCGCCCTGGCGATGATCCCATTGCCACGGGCGGCGAGCCTGATGCGTGGTTGCAGCGTTTACGTCGATGAACAACTGATGATCAACGACGCCGTGCCCTCCGAGGCGCAGCTGGGGCAGTTTGCCGACGTGATCAGCGGCCTGGAGTACTACCTGGAACGCATGCTCCAAGACCCCGATGCCGCCGGCGAACGCGTGCTGGAGCTGGCCACCCGTAGCCTGGAGGCGCTGGGTTACCTGCCTGCGGAAAAACCCTGGCGCCAGGCATTGGTGGCGCCGGAGGGCGCATTGTCGGCCGAGACCTCACCGAGCCAATCGCAATTCGACGCCCTGGCCAGCCCCACCTCGCGGCTGAACCCGCCGGCCCAGCAACGCCCCGGTAGCCTGCTGCCGCCACCGGCCGGTGAAGAGCCGATTGACGAGGAGCTGCGCGACGTCTTCCTCGAAGAAACCGAAGAAGTCCTTGAGCTGCTGCATCGCAACCTGCCGAGCGGTGCCGATAGAACTGCCCTCGGCGAAATGCGCCGTGCCTTCCACACCTTGAAGGGCAGCGGCCGTATGGTCCGCGCCCTGGTGCTGGCGGAGCTGGCCTGGGCCGTGGAAAACCTGCTTAACCGCGTGCTTGAGCGCAGCGTGGCTCCCGGCCCCGAGGTGCAACAGGTACTGGATGAAGCGGTCGCCCTGCTGCCGGAACTGATCGCCGACTTCGCCGCCGGTGCCCAGCGCCAGCGCAAGGAGGTCGACACCCTGGCCGCGCGTGCCCACGCCTTGGCCAGCGGGGTTGAAGCCTCGGCCGTCGAAGCCCATGACCCGATGTTGCTGGAGATTTTCCGCAACGAGGCCCAGACCCACCTCGACAGCCTCAATCACTTCCTGCAACAAGCCGCCGAGCATGTGCCGCTGCAAGTCAGCGATGAACTGCAACGCGCCCTGCACACGCTCAAGGGCAGCGCCTACATGGCCGGCGTGCTGCCGATCGCCGAACTGGCGCGCCCACTCGATCACCTGACCCGCGAGTACAAGGCTCACCGCCTGCCGTTGGACCTGGATGAAGTGGAGTTGCTGCTGGAAGCCGAGGACCTGTTCCAACGCGGGCTGCGGCAACTGGACAGCGACCCCTTGGTGCCGATCAAAGGCGCGGCGGACCTGATCAACCGCACACAGAGCCTGCTTGATCGTCAGCTCGAAGCCCTGCTCGACGCCCCCAGCACCGGCCTGCGCATCAAGCGCGATCCACAACTGATCGCTGACTTCCTGGCCCAGGGCATGGATATCCTGCTCGACGCCGAAAGCCTGCTGCGCCGCTGGCAACAACACCCCGGCGAGCGCCAGGAACTCACCGCATTGCTGGATGAATTGACCACCCTGGGGGAGGGCGCGCACGTCGCCGACCTGCACCCCATCGACGAACTCTGCGAAGCCTTGCTCGACCTGTATGGCGCTGTGGAAGAGAGCAGCCTGGCGGTCAGCGAGCGGTTTTTCCAGGAAGCCGAACAGGCCCATGAAGCGCTGATCAATATGCTCGACCAACTGGCCGCCGGCCAGGAGATCAGCCCGGTGCCGGCACCGTTACAGGCCCTGCGCGAGCTGCTCGATGATGCCCTCGACCCCTCTGCCACCGGCCTGATCAAAAGTGACGGCAGCCGAGCCCTGAACATCGCCGAACTGGGGGCCGCCACGGCGCGGCTGCACCAGGAAGCGGTACCGGACGATGAGATTGTCGAGATCTTCCTCGAAGAGGCCGTGGATATCCTCGACAGCGCCGGGCAGTCCCTCAAGCGCTGGTTGCTGGAGCCTGATGGCGTGGCACCGTTGTCGTCGTTGCATCGAGATTTGCACACCCTCAAGGGTGGGGCGCGCATGGCCGAAATCGGCCCGGTGGGCGACCTGGCCCATGAGCTGGAGTGTCTTTACGAAGGCTTGGCGGACCGCCGCTACAGCTACTCCACCGAGCTGTCCCAGGTGCTGATGGCCAGTCACGAACGGCTGGCGTTGCAACTTGAAGAACTGCAACACCACCAACCCCTGAGCGACTCCGGCGAGCTGATCGCGCGTCTGCGCGAGTTTCGCCAGAGCAGCACGCCTGCCGCGCCGACCGCGGCACCGCAAGGCGCGGCTGCGGATCCTGAACTGCTGGATATTTTCCTCGAAGAGGCCGCCGACATTCTTGATAGTTCAGGCAGCGCATTGCTGCGCTGGCAGGCTGAGCCGAACAATCGCCAGGAAGTGGAAACCCTGCTGCGCGACCTGCACACCCTCAAGGGCGGCGCGCGCATGGTCGAGATCGGCCCGATTGGCGACCTGGCCCATGAGCTGGAGTTTCTCTACGAAGGCCTGTCCGCCGGCTTGCTCGGCCCGTCCCCTGAACTCTTCGCGCTGTTGCAAGGCTGCCATGACCGCCTGGCGCAGATGATCGATGCAGTGGCCGATGGCGTGCCGGTCGGCCCGGTGGACAAGCTGATCGAGCGCATCAAAAGCCTGGTACACCCCGGCGTAGAGCCGGTAGCCCCGGTGGCCTTGCCGGCGAGCAAGGCCGAAGCGGCGGTTGACCCGGCCGCCGACATGGTGAAGGTTTCCGCTGACTTGCTGGATGACCTGGTCAACCTGGCCGGCGAAACGTCGATCTTCCGTGGCCGCATCGAGCAGCAGGTCAGCGACGCACAGATCGCCCTCAACGAAATGGAAACCACCATCGAGCGCATGCGTGACCAACTGCGCCGGCTCGACACTGAAACCCAGGGGCGCATCCTCAGTCGCCAGCAGGCCGAGGCCGAGCGCCTGGGCTATGAAGAATTCGACCCGCTGGAAATGGACCGCCATTCGCAGTTGCAGCAGCTCTCCCGTGCGCTGTTCGAATCGGCTTCCGACCTGGTGGACCTCAAGGAAACCCTCGAGCGCCGTAACCAGGATGCGCAACAGCTGTTGCAGCAACAGGCCCGCATCAACACCGAGTTGCAGGAAGGCTTGATGCGTACGCGCATGGTGCCGTTCGAACGCATGCTGCCGCGCCTCAAGCGCATCGTGCGCCAGGTGGCCGGCGAGTTGGGCAAGGACGTGGAGTTTGTGGTCGGCAATGCCGAGGGCGAGATGGACCGCAATGTGCTGGAACGCATGGTGGCACCGTTGGAACATATGCTGCGCAACGCCGTCGACCATGGCCTGGAATCCCGCGATGCGCGGTTGTTGGCGGGTAAACCGGAGAAGGGGCGCATCACCCTGGACCTGACCCACGAAGGCGGCGATATCGTCTTCGACATGCGCGACGACGGCGCCGGCGTGCCCCTGGAAGCGGTGCGGCGCAAGGCGATCAAGCGCGGTTTGCTCGACCCCAACCAAGAAATGAGTGACCGCGACGTGTTGCAGTTCATCCTGCAACCGGGCTTCTCCACGGCAGAAAAGATCACGCAGATTTCCGGGCGCGGCGTAGGCATGGATGTGGTGCATGAAGAAGTGCGCCAGCTCGGCGGTTCGATGTTCATCGACTCGACACCGGGCGCGGGCGTGCATTTTCGTATTCGCCTGCCGTTCACCGTGTCGGTCAACCGGGCGCTGATGGTGCAGTGCGCGGATGACCAATACGCGATCCCGCTCAACACCATCGAAGGCCTGGTGCGCGTGCTGCCCCACGAGTTGGCCGGGCACTACCAGCAAGACCCGCCGCGTTATGAGTACGCCGGCCAGCGGTATGAACTGTTCTACCTCGGTGATCTGCTGCACACCGTCAGCCGCCCGAAACTGCTGGGCCAGTACCAGCCGGTGCCGGTGCTGTTGGTGCAATGCAATGAGCGGCACGTGGCGGTGCATGTGGATGCCATGGCCGGGACCCGGGAGATCGTGGTCAAGGGCCTGGGGCCGCAATTCGCGGGGGTGAAGGGCGTCTCCGGGGCGACCATTCTCGCTGATGGCCGCGTGGTGCTGATCATTGACTTGCTGGCGCATATTCGCGCCCGGCAACCGGCCTTGCCGGCCCAGGCAGTCGATGCGCCCCTGATCCTCAACGATCCGCTGAAAAAGCGGCCGCTGCTGGTGCTGGTGGTGGACGATTCGGTCACCGTGCGCAAAGTGACCAGCCGCCTGCTGGAGCGTAACGGCATGAACGTCCTCACCGCCAAGGACGGTATCGACGCCCTTGCCGTGCTCGAAGAACACACCCCGGACCTGATGCTGCTCGACATCGAAATGCCGCGCATGGATGGTTTCGAAGTGGCTATCCAGGTGCGCAACGACCCTCGGCTGATGCGCCTGCCGATCATCATGATCACCTCCCGCACCGGCCAAAAACACCGCGACCGCGCCATGGCCATCGGCGTCAACGATTACCTGGGCAAGCCTTACCAGGAGTCGGTGCTGCTGGAAAGCATTGCCTATTGGAGCAAGTCCCATGCTTGACCACCGCACCAGCCAACTCACCGGCCTGCTGTTGCCCCTGGCCGACCGCCACCTGGTGCTGCCTAACGTCGCCATTGCCGAGCTGATCGACTTCCAGCGTGGCGAACCGGCCAGTGATGCACCGCCGTGGTATCTGCGGCAAGTGACCTGGCGGGATCGGCAAATACCGTTGATCAGCTTTGAAGCGGTGTGCGGCGAGGCGAGCGTGACGGGCGAACGCTCGCGGATTGTGGTGTTGAATGCGCTGGGCGGGCGGCCGACGTTGAAGTTTATTGCGCTGGTGATCCAGGGGATTCCGCGGTCGTACAAGCTCGATAGCGAATTGAGCTATGTGGACGTGCCGCTGTGCCCATTGGAACTGGCAGCGGTGCAGGTAGGAGAACATGTGGCGAAGGTGCCGGACTTGATGGGGCTTGAGGCGCTGCTGGTGGAGTCTGGGTTGGCCTGAGCCATGTGAAGAGGGGGCTTGCCCTAATGCCAGTCAGTTAAGGAGGAACACTGTAACGGTGGCGAGCGGGTTTGTTGTGGCGAGCGGGCTTGCCCCGCGTTGGGCTGCGCAGCAGCCCCAAAACCTGGCAACTCGGTTTGCCTGAAGCGGCGCATTTATCTTGCTGGGGCTGCTTCGCCGCCCAACGCGGGGCAAGCCCGCTCGCCACAGCAAGCGCTTTTCGCTTGAAAGGTGTGACCAGCCTTCTGATTCTTCCTGCAAGATTTTGGGCTGTGCATGAATTTGTCGCTTGCCGCCCGCACCAAAACACCCCCTCAGTTCACACCGAAGGTTAGACCGGGTTTGCTCCGTTTAGAGAGGATGCAGCACCAGAAAATCAGCAATCAGCATTCCCGCCAGATACACCATCAAAATCGCCACACCCGCGTCCAATAAACGCCAGACCTTCGCCGAACGAAACAGCCCCGTCAACATTTGACATCCCAACGCCAAAACCACAAACCACACCAGCGACGCGGTCATCGCTCCGCTGGCAAAGGATGCTTGTTGGCTGACGGGCTTTGCCGCGCCAATAGAGCCAATCAGCACTACGGTATCAAGCCAGGCATATGGGTTGGCAAATCCAAGTATCACTGCCGTGCGTATCAAACCCTGTTGTGAGGTGAGGTTGCTTTGAGTATCTGGCATCGACTGGTTACGCACGCAAGCCAGTAACCGCTGCCAACCGAACCACAGCAGATAGGCCGCTCCCGATAGCAGCAGGAGCGCCACTAGACCTGGCTGGCTGCCGAGCAATGAACCCAACCCCATGACCCCAAGACTGATGAGAATGATATCGGCGAGCACACATACCGCCACCACCCCCCAGACACGACCTCGACTGACACCCTGGCGAATGACCAGGGTGTCCTTTGGCCCAGGAGCGGCGAACAGTCCGATGCCCAAGAGCAGACCTTCGAGATAAAGGGCGTTGAGGTCAGGAATCATGAAGTGCTCGGCCGCCTGAGTATCAGGTCAATTGAAGGGGGTGATTACCGAAACCGGTATGGCGGGCATTGGCGGCGGCTTTCAAGTCGATCGGCTGGTGGCGGAAAAAACCTGTCAGCTCCTGCCCCGCATCAGGGTTGACGAAGTAAATAAGAGAGCTGCGTGGCACTGGTCTTCTAGGAGCCAGAACGGCGTGGTATGCAGCGGGAATCGCGTAGTCTGAGAGCTCAGTCAGTAGCGATCCAGCCAAGATTGCAATCTCATTCTCCAAGAGTCGTACCGGCTCCAGCGAGCTGCCTCGAACCAGAACGAGGCCATCACGAGTAGGTTTGATAAACGACAACAAATGACCATCCTCGTGAGGATCCTGAGCAAACTGGCGCTTATCAGGCCCGTAATTAGCTCCATAGACACACAGTTGCAGATAGGACGCCGCACGCAAAGAGGTCAACGAAGTGGCCCCAAACTCCGCGCAAACCCCGTTCATCAGTTCCTGTGCAAGCTCGCTGATCTGTCTCTCAAAAGCATCAACGGCAACAAAAAACTCACTTCGCGTGAACTCAAAGGATTTTCGTTTTGATGAATGCGCAGGCCAGTAGCAAAAGCGCTCACACAGATCAGGCTGAGCCTCAATGCTCGAGTACTCTTCGCCAAAGGGGAAAAATCCATCGGTGTCTTTCGCGAAGGAAAACGAGGCCTTGGTGGCTGGTGATATTGCGGAGTATCCATCAACGATTTTTTTGTAATCCAGCAGCATCGCTTCTGATATTTGCAGGGTGCCAAAGCCTGTTCGAGAAATGGATTCACAGCACGCTTTGATGTGGGTCATGGCTATATCCAAAGGTAGATGTAAAGGAATGCAACAAACACTAGGTTCGCAAGCATGCGAGAAACTACGACACTGGATATGACCGGCTAAAAGGGTGCCATCCATGTCCTTCACAACATCGCCAGCAGGTGGCGAGTGTGCATGGTTCAAGACACGTGGCGGCGGACAGGTTGTCTTTTTTGGCGGACAAAGAAATGACGTTCACCTAAAAACGGGAACCGCAAACTTCGTATGAATATAAGAACGCGAGATACCCTCAGGTCACTGGTTGCACGGCGCAGCCGCGAGTTGGGCAAGCCCCTGACTGCGCTGGCCAAGGAAGCAGGAATTTCCAGAACCTACCTGTACGGTCTAGCGGCTGGAGCGTCCAGGGACCCGTCGGTACGCACGCTGATCAAGCTGGCGAAGGCATTGCAGGTTTCTCCCTTGCTGCTGTTTCGCTACTTCGCTGACCTGACAGGCGCGCCCGCTAATGCGTGCTCAATGGCTAACACCAATCGGGCTGCAGGTATTGATGATCCGGAGGACGTTGCGGTGTTCAATGCCGATGTCACGACGCCTGATCAAACCGTCGTGTTGCCAGGGGAAGTTTTTCAGAAAACCTGGGAGATTCAGAACCTGGGCACACGACCCTGGCGCGGGCGACGACTGGTGCGTGTTGATGGGGAATATGTGATTGCCCGCCGCGCAGATCCACAAGGCCAGTTGGAGGTAGTGATGGATATTCATTTGCGTAGCCTGCACAGCGAGCTCCCTATTGCCGATACGCTGCCGGGCCAGCCGGTGCATATCAGTGTGGAGTTTGCAGCACCCAAGGAGACCTGTACGGTGGCTTCAGTCTGGAGAATCGAGGATGAGCAGGGGAAACCTTGTTACGGGCCTGCGTTCATTTTGCATGTGGTGGTTAACGTCATGGCGCGTTGAGCGTCCGGTCGGATTTTTCCTTAGTCAATCCGCGCAAACCGCTCAATCATTGGCTGCTCCCGATGCTCGGCCTGCCACAAGTCGTAGGCGCTTTGCATCGATAGCCATAGCTGCGCAGTACTTACGCCGGCTCTCTCCAACCGGACGGCAAGGTCCGGGCTGACGGGGGCGTGGCCATGCAAGATCCTTGAGAAAGTTTCGCGGGCGAAGCCGAGGCGTCGTGCCATTTCGGTGATAGTAATACCGAGGGCCGGGACTACATCTTCAAGCAGAATTTCGCCCGGGTGAGGTGGGTTGTGCATGGCTATATTGGGCTTAGTGTTCGGACTCATCATGTTTGCCCGTGGTGGGATTTGGACGAAAAAGGCTATAAGAGGCGAGTTCCGAGCAACAACCTGAAAACCTTGTCGGAATATTCTGTGTGGCAAGCCCGCTCGCCACAGCAAGCGCTTTGCGCTTGAGAGGTGTGACCAGCCTTCGGATTTTTCCTGCAAGATTTTGGGCCGTGCATGAACTTGCCGCGTGCAGCCCGCGCGCCTAGTCTTCGTCCCGTCATCGCAAAAAACGGTGACACGGACGTGCAAGTTCGGTTACATGTCGGCGCACCAACGCCCATAGCCATTCAACGGGCGTTTTTCATGCCTGCTGTATTTGTTATGGCGGCTGTGCGTGGGAGATCCTTCGGGGTCTGCCGGGGTCCGATATGCCCGGTCTTGCACACCTGCGCACAGCTGCCACCTTAATTCGCGTGCAAGCGGAAGAGAGCAGTCTCCATCACATATCGGAGTTGTAAATCATGGTCAAACCTACCCCCAATCCGCCCGCAAGCCTCTTCACCGTAAACCCCCACCAAAACACCGAAACCCTGCTGGTCAACGCCAGCGAAACCCTGTCCTCCCTCAACGCACTCACCTGCAACCTGGCCTTCGACCTGGACACTTCCCAGCGCGCCATCATGCTCGGGATCCAGCAAATGGCCGAGTTTGGGCAGTTGTTGGTGGATCGGGCGCTGGAGCAGGTCAGCCCTTCGCTGGAAAAGGTCCCAAACAGGGACTGATCATTCCCTTTTTGGGACCGCTATCTAACAGACACCAATGAGCAAATGTGGGAGGGGCGGTGCGACGATTCGACTTGCCCCCGATGGCTTATTAGACAGTTGGTACATCACTTAGCTGACCCACCCTCATCGGGGGCAAGTCGAATCGTCGCACCGCCCCTCCCACATTTTTGATCTTCACTGGGCTCGGGTCTGCGTTTGCAGATGCTCCATTACTCCAACCGTAACGATCTGCCGCTGAGCTTGATTGATACCCCCCTGAATCACTCCTAAGGTACAGCCCACGACAGCAAACCCGTGGAGCGACCATGACAACAATAATCAACCCCGACTCGCGCTGGACGCGGCGGCGCGACGAGAAGCAGCGGCGGCTCGAGCGGGTCAAGCACTACGCAGACGGGGCCGTGTTGCCCAGCGATAAAATCGTCGAAGCCCTCGAAGCCCTGATCCTCCCCGGCGACCGCGTGGTGCTGGAAGGCAACAACCAAAAGCAGGCCGACTTCCTCTCGCGTTCGCTGGCCAAGGCCGACCCGGCCAAGCTTCACGATTTGCACATGATCATGCCCAGCGTCGGGCGGTCCGAGCACCTGGACCTGTTTGAAAAGGGCATCGCACGCAAGCTGGACTTCTCCTTCGCCGGCACCCAATCCCTGCGCATCAGCCAACTGCTCGAAGATGGCCTGCTGGAAATCGGCGCGATCCACACCTACATCGAACTCTATGCCCGGCTGGTGGTGGACCTGATCCCCAACGTGGTGCTCTCGGCGGGTTTCATGGCCGACCGCGCCGGCAATATCTACACTGGCGCCAGCACCGAAGACACCCCCGCGCTGATCGAACCCGCTGCGTTCAGCGATGGCATCGTGATCGTGCAGGTCAACCAGTTGGTGGATGACGTCACCGATTTGCCCCGTGTCGACATCCCCGCCAGTTGGGTGGACTTTGTGGTGGTGGCCGACAAGCCGTTCTACATCGAGCCGCTGTTCACCCGCGATCCGCGCCATATCAAGCCGGTGCATGTGCTGATGGCGATGATGGCGATCCGTGGCATCTACGAAAAACACAATGTGCAGTCGCTCAACCACGGCATTGGCTTCAACACCGCCGCCATTGAATTGATCTTGCCCACCTACGGCGAATCCCTCGGCCTGAAGGGCAAGATCTGCCGCAACTGGACCCTTAACCCGCACCCCACGCTGATTCCGGCCATCGAAAGCGGTTGGGTGCAAAGCGTGCATTGTTTCGGCACCGAGCTGGGCATGGAGAACTACATTGCCGCCCGCCCGGATGTGTTTTTCACCGGTCGTGACGGCTCGATGCGTTCCAACCGTATGTTCTGCCAACTGGCTGGCCAATACGCGGTGGACCTGTTTATCGGTGCCACCCTGCAAGTTGATGGCGATGGCCACTCTTCAACGGTGACCCGTGGCCGCCTCGCCGGTTTCGGTGGTGCGCCGAACATGGGGCACGACCCGCGCGGTCGCCGCCATGGCACGCCGGCGTGGTTGGATATGCGTCACGATGATGCGCCCGAAGCCCTGCTGGAACGCGGCAAAAAGCTCGTGGTGCAGATGGTTGAAACCTTCCAGGAAGGCGGCAAACCCACCTTCGTCAACACGCTCGACGCCGTGGAAGTGGCGCGTAAAAGCGGCATGCCCCTGGCGCCGATCATGATCTATGGCGACGACGTGACTCACTTGCTCACCGAAGAAGGCATTGCCTACCTGTACAAGGCGCGCTCCCTCGAAGAGCGCCAGGCGATGATCGCCGCCGTCGCCGGGGTGACCGCCATCGGCATGCGCCACAACCCCAAGGACACCGCGCGCATGCGCCGCGAGGGGCTGATCGCCTTGCCCGAGGACTTGGGGATTCGCCGCACTGACGCCACCCGTGAGCTGTTGGCCGCCAAGAGCGTCGCCGACCTGGTGGAGTGGTCCGGTGGCTTGTACAACCCGCCCGCCAAATTCAGGAGCTGGTAAATGCGCGCCCTCAAACTGCATGAACTGAGCCTCGCCGAACGCCTGGCGGATATGGCCGTGGATGCGCTGATCGATGAAGCCGACCTGTCGCCCAAACCTGCCTTGGTGGACCGTCGTGGTAACGGCGCCCATAGCGATTTGCACCTGGGGCTGATGCACGCCTCGGCGCTGTCGCTGTGGCCGATGTTCAAGGAGATGGCTGATGCCGCGCTCGACATCGGTGAAGTCGGTTTACCCCTGCGCGAAGCCCTCGGCCGATTGGGCCGCGAAGGTGAGCAGGCGATGCTCGCCACCACCAACGGCGTGAACACCCACCGCGGTGCGATCTGGGCCCTCGGCCTGCTGACCGCCGCAGCGGCACTGGAACCGCAGTCCGCCCATGCCAGCGCCGTGACCTTGAAAGCCGCCAAACTGGCCCTGCTCAATGACCGCTACGCGCCCCAGCCAATGAGCCATGGCGCACACGTCGCCCAGCGCTACGGCGCACGCGGCGCCCGTGAAGAAGCGCAACTGGGCTTCCCCTCGGTGCTGCAACGCGGCCTGCCGCAACTGCACAAAAGCCGCCGGCAAAATGCCGGTGAACAGAACGCACGCCTGGATGCCTTGCTCGCGATCATGACCGAGCTGGCCGACACCTGCGTGCTCTACCGTGCCGGCCTGGAAGGCCAACACGCCATGCAACGCGGGGCCCAAGCCGTGCTGGAGGCGGGCGGCAGTGCAACCCTCGCCGGCCGCCGCCAACTGCATGAACTCGACCAACAATTGCTGGCCCTGAATGCCTCCCCCGGCGGTGCCGCCGACCTGTTGGCTGCCTGCCTGTTTATCGACCGCCTCGATGGAGCGTTGTGATGGAAACCTTATCCTTTGAATTCCCCGCCGGGCAGCCACCCAAAGGCCGTGCGCTGGTGGGGTGTGTCGGCTCGGGCGACCTGGAAGTGCTGCTGGAACCGGGCACGGCCGGCACCCTGACCATTCAGGTGCAAACCTCGGTGAATGGCGCCGAACAACGCTGGCAACACCTGTTCGAGCGGATCTTCCAGGAACAAACCCCGCCGGCCCTGAAGATTGATATCCACGATTTCGGCGCGACTCCCGGCGTGGTGCGTTTGCGCCTGGAACAGGGTTTCGAGGAGATCGGCCATGACTGACTTGCTCAGCAAACACAGCTTCGTTGAACTGGGGGCGCGGCAGCGGGCCAAGGCCTTGCTGGACAGCGGCACTTACCGAGAATTGATCGACCCATTCCAGCGCGTCATGTCGCCCTGGCTCAGTCGCCAGGGTGTGGTGCCCCAGGCCGATGACGGCGTGGTGATCGCCAAGGGCAGCATTGAAGGTGTGCCCGTGGTGATCGCCGCGATCGAAGGCAATTTCCAGGGGGGCAGCCTGGGGGAAGTGGGCGGCGCGAAAATCGCTGGCGCCCTCGAACTGGCCGCCGAAGACAACCGCAACGGGGTTCCGACCCGTGCCGTGCTGCTGCTGGAAACCGGTGGCGTGCGCTTGCAGGAGGCCAACCTGGGCTTGGCAGCGATTGCCGACATTCATGCGGCCATTGTCGATCTGCGCCAGTACCAGCCGGTGATCGGTGTGGTGGCGGGCAGTGTCGGTTGCTTCGGTGGCATGTCCATCGCGGCCGGGTTGTGCAGTTACCTGGTCGTCACCCGCGAAGCCCGTCTTGGCCTGAATGGCCCGCAAGTGATCGAGCAGGAAGCCGGTCTTGAAGAGTACGACTCCCGCGACCGGCCTTTCATCTGGAGCCTCACCGGTGGCGAGCAACGCTTCAACAGCGGGCTGGTCGACCGTTATGTGGCAGATGATGTGGCGCAACTTCAAGAGACGATCAGCGTGCTGTTGCAGCAAGGTTTGCCTGCGCAGCAGCGCAGCCGCCAGGCCGATTATTACCTCGCGCGCCTGGCCGAATTGGACGCTGCACCGCAAATCGACCCGGCGACGGTTCGCGCTCTGTATCAGGGAGAACGCTCATGAGAGGCTTGCAGTGGTTTAACGCATTGAGCGCCGGTGCCACGCCTGTGGCCGATTTGCCCGGCTCGTTGAAAGTTGCCGACGGCGTATTGGGGGAACATGCGGTGCGCTTTATCGCCGTGGTCCCCGACGCGCAAAACCGCTTCCCCCG
Organism: Pseudomonas gorinensis; assembly: GCF_042015035.1. Classification (NCBI taxonomy): domain Bacteria; kingdom Pseudomonadati; phylum Pseudomonadota; class Gammaproteobacteria; order Pseudomonadales; family Pseudomonadaceae; genus Pseudomonas; species Pseudomonas gorinensis. The sequence continues at coordinate 6,851,798 of NZ_CP167125.1, read as the reverse complement.
TGCACGCAACGGCGAAGTCGGCCTGCTGGAAGGCTGGGGGCTGGCCAAGGCCGTGGATGAAGCCATCGCCCGTGGCGACAAGCGTCCCATCATCGCCATCGTCGATGTCCCGAGCCAAGCCTATGGCCGTCGCGAAGAAGCCCTCGGCATCCACCAGGCCCTGGCCGCCGCCGCCGACAGTTACGCCCGTGCCCGCCTGGCCGGGCACCCGGTGATTGCGCTGCTGGTGGGCAAGGCCATGTCCGGTGCCTTCCTCGCCCACGGTTACCAGGCCAACCGCCTGATTGCCCTGCGCGACCCCGGCGTGATGGTGCACGCCATGGGTAAGGCATCGGCGGCGCGGGTGACCCTGCGCAGTGTCGAAGAGCTTGAAACCCTGGCTGCCAGCGTGCCGCCCATGGCCTATGACATCGACAGTTTTGCCAGCCTCGGCCTGCTGTGGGAAACCTTGTCGGTCAGCCAGATTGAACAGCCGACGCAGGACGATGTGACGCGAGTCAGCGATTGCCTGGTCAGTGCGATCCAGGATATCGATAGCCGTGATTTGAGTGGGCGCCTCGGTGCTACTAATCGCGCGGCCTCCAGCCATGTACGCCAGTTGCTGCGGGAACAATGGTGAACGCTCACGATTTGCTCTGGGGCATGACCCCGGCGCATCTGCCCAGCGACGCGCCGGGCTGGGCGCTGGAGGCCATCGGCGCCGGTCACCCGGTGGTGGTGCGTCGCGCCATGGCCGAGCCGGGCCAGGTGGCGGTCGGTGTGCGCGGGCGTCTGCGTGAGCAGCGTTTTGCGACGGCAATGCCCCTGGCCGCCGTGCAGCGCAGTGTGGCGCCGGAAGCCCTGCGCGACGCGATCTCGCCCCGGGATTTGCCGGCGTTGCGCGCACTCGATCAACTGCGGCCGGTGTTGGCGCAGCAGACCTGGGGCGTCACGGGCAGCGCGGGTTTCGAGTTGGCCACGGGCATTGAGGCACTGCATGCGATGAGCGATCTGGATTTGCTCCTGCGTACGCCCGCGCCGCTTGACCGGCGGGATGCGCAAGACCTGCTGGCGATCCTGGACACCGCGGCCTGTGCCGTGGACCTGCAACTGCAAACCCCGTTCGGTGCCGTCGCCTTGCGCGAATGGGCCGGCGGCTCGCGGCGGGTGCTGTTGAAAACCGCGCGTGGCGCGCACCTCGTGCTCGATCCCTGGCAGGCCGTGGCATGAGCAGCCTGCTGGTGTTTCCGGGGCAGGGGGCGCAGCGTCCGGGCATGCTCACGCGGTTGCCCGTCTCGGTACTGGATGAAGCCTGCGATGCCCTTGGTGAAGACGTGCGCCAGTTCGATTCGGCGCAAGCCTTGGCCAGTACCCGCGCGGTGCAGCTGTGTCTGTTGATCGCGGGTGTGGCCCATGCGCGCTTGCTGGAGCGCACACCGGATTACGTGGCGGGCTTGTCCATCGGGGCGTATCCGGCGGCGGTCATTGCCGGTGCCCTGGACTTTGCGGACGCTGTCAGGCTGGTTAGCCTGCGGGGTGAACTGATGCAGCACGCTTATCCACAAGGCTACGGCATGACCGCGCTGGTCGGCCCTGAGTTATCCACTGTCGAAGCCCTGCTGGCCGATATCCACAGCCCGCAGACCCCGGTATACCTGGCCAATATCAACGCCGATAACCAGACCGTCATTGCCGGTAGCGACGAGGCGATGAAGCTGGTCGCAGCACGCATCAAAGGCAACGGCATCGCCAAGCGCCTGGCCGTGAGCGTGCCGTCCCATTGCGCGCTGCTGGAACAACCTGCCCAGGCACTGGCCCAGGCGTTTGTCACGCTTAAAGCGCCGCGCATCACTTACCTGAGCAGTACCCGGGCGCGCCCCATTCACAACCCCGAGCACTTGCGCGACGACCTGGCCTTCAACATGTGCCGCGTCGTCGACTGGCGCGGCACCGTGCAAAGCGCCTATGAGCGCGGCGTGCGCCTGCAAATCGAACTGCCCCCAGGCAGCGTACTCACCGGCCTGTCACGCCGAGTATTTGAACAAGGCACGGTGATCGCCTGCGAAGGCGCACGCCTGGACACCTTGCAGGCCCTGTTGGAAGAGGAGGAGCGCCGCCACCGATAAAGCACCACCCAAGGCTTTCGAAGCACAACAACAACAATTTCGATCGAGCACTTTGAGGACAACAACAATGATTATTTACGGTGTGGCATTGCTGGCGATCTGCACGCTGGCGGGCGTGATCATGGGCGACATGCTCGGCGTACTGCTCGGCGTGAAATCCAATGTGGGCGGGGTAGGGATCGCGATGATCCTGTTGATCTGCGCACGCCTGTGGATGCAAAAGCGTGGCGGCATGACCAAGGACTGCGAAATGGGCGTCGGCTTCTGGGGCGCGATGTACATCCCCGTGGTGGTTGCGATGGCGGCGCAGCAAAACGTGGTCACCGCCCTGCACGGTGGCCCGGTCGCGGTGCTTGCGGCCATTGGTTCGGTGGTGGTGTGTGGGTGCACCATCGCCCTGATCAGCCGCACTCATAAGGGTGAACCGTTACCCGCTGAAGAGCCGCTGATCGCGCCAGTGGGAGGTCGCTGATATGTGGGATCTCATTGAAAAAGGTTTGGAACATAACGGCCTGATCACCGCGTTTGCCTTCGTCGGCGTGGTCATGTGGATTTCCGTGGTGCTGTCCAAGCGCCTGACGTTCGGGCGCATCCATGGCTCGGCGATTGCGATCGTGATCGGCCTGGTGCTGGCCTGGGTCGGCGGCACTATGACGGGCGGGCAAAAAGGCCTGGCGGATCTGTCGCTGTTCTCCGGCATCGGCCTGATGGGCGGGGCGATGCTGCGCGACTTCGCGATTGTCGCCACGGCGTTTGAAGTGCAAGCCACCGAAGCGCGCAAAGCCGGGATGATCGGCGTGATTGCGCTGCTGCTCGGCACGATCCTGCCGTTTATTGTTGGTGCGAGCATGGCCTGGGCCTTTGGTTATCGGGATGCGATCAGCATGACCACCATCGGCGCGGGCGCGGTGACTTACATCGTTGGCCCGGTGACCGGTGCGGCGATTGGTGCGACCTCGGATGTGATGGCGCTGTCGATCGCCACCGGCCTGATCAAGGCGATCCTGGTGATGGTCGGCACGCCGGTAGCGGCGCGTTGGATGGGGTTGGATAACCCGCGGTCGGCGATGGTGTTTGGTGGCTTGGCCGGGACCGTGAGTGGCGTGACGGCGGGGCTGGCGGCGACGGATCGTCGGTTGGTGCCGTATGGTGCGCTGACGGCGACGTTCCACACCGGGCTTGGGTGTTTGCTTGGGCCTTCGTTGCTGTACTTCATTGTTCGCGGGTTGGTTGGCTAGCTTTGGAAGTTGTGTTGTCTGGTTTGGCCTCATCGGGGCATAGGTATCTGCACAACGTTGGCTCAACGCTGAATGCCCGGAAAATAGGGCTGTTGTGGCGAGCGGGCTTGTCCCGCGTTGGGCTGCGTAGCAGCCCTAGTCAAGAAGAACGCGGTGTATCAGACACTCTGCAGAGGCTGGTTTTGGGGCTGCTACGCAGCCCAACGCGGGACAAGCCCGCTCGCCACAGGGAGATTTGTCAGGGGCTGAAAAGTTGTGTAGATACCCATGCTCATCGGGGGCAAGCCTGCCGATTGGCATACATCCGACACTCCGCCAACAACGCCAGCAAGTTCGGGTCGCGCTCCTTGGCCTTCAGGAACACCACCCCGATATGCTGCTGCAGCCGGTACCGCGCCTGCAGCGGTATCAGCTTCACGCGGTTCTCGTAGACTGCCGCAATCCGCCCCGGCAGCAACGCATAGCCCACCCCTGAACTGACCATGCTCAGCAAGGTGAAGATGTCGTTGACCTGCATCGCCACCTTGGGCTCGAACCCCGCCTGCTTGAACACACGGTTGCCATCCTGGTGGGTGGCGAAGCCTTGGGTGAGGGTGATGAAAGTGGCGTCGCGCACGTCGGCCAGGTCGATTTCCTGGTCGCGATCGAAGGGCGAGTCAGCCGGAGTGGCGAGGAAGATGTCGTCGGAGAACAGCGCGATCTGCTCGCAGTCGGGGTCGTTGGCGTGTTCGTCGAGGGAGATGAGGATCGCGTCCACTTCCATGTTCTTGAGCTTGTAGAGCAGGTCGAAGTTGGAGCCCAGGATCAAGTCGATATTGAGTTCGCTGCGCCTGATTTTCAGGCCCATGATCAGTTGCGGCACGGTCTTGACCGTCAACGAATACAGCGAGCCGAGCTTGAAGCGCTCGGCGGAGAAACCGGCGGCTTCGCGGGTCAGGCGCACGCTGTCGACCACATCGGCGACCAGTTTCTGCGCACGTTCTTCCAGCACGTAGGCGCTTTCCAACGGTGTGAGGTTGCGGCCTTCGTGCTTGAACAGCGGGCAACGCAGGGCATTTTCCAAAGAGTGGATCGCGCGGTGCACGCTGACGTTGCTGGTTTGCAGTTCGGCGGCGGCGCGGGCCAGGTTGCCGGTGCGCATGAACGCCAGGAAGACTTCCAGCTTCTTGAGGGTGAATTCTTCGTCGATCAGCATGGCCATGACTCTTGTTCGAATGCGCTCGATTGTGCCCGCAAAACCGCCCGGCGTCGCCGGAACGTCACAAGGCCCTTGCACTCTTATGTGCAAGGCGGGAGGCTTGCCAGCCTGCGGTTAACGGTTACAGGAGGTCAGTGTCAGATGTACCACGGGGAACGATTCAACGCCTGGAGCCATTTGCTCGGTGCCGTCGCGGCGTGTATTGGCGCTGTGTGGATGTTGGTAGTGGCGAGCCTGGACGGCAGCCCCTGGAAGATTGTCAGCGTCGCGATCTATGGCTTTACGCTGATGGTGCTGTACAGCGCATCCACCGTGTACCACAGCGTGCAGGGGCGGCGAAAAGCGATCATGCAGAAGGTCGATCACTTTTCGATCTACCTGTTGATCGCCGGCAGCTACACGCCGTTTTGCCTGGTGACCTTAAGAGGGCCGTGGGGCTGGACGCTGTTCGGCATCGTGTGGGGGCTGGCGGTGATCGGCATTTTGCAGGAAATCAAGCCACGTTCCGAGGCCCGCATCCTGTCGATCGTGATCTATGCGGTGATGGGCTGGATCGTGCTGGTGGCGGTCAAGCCGCTGCTCGCCGCGCTGGGCACGGCGGGGTTTATCTGGCTGGCGTCGGGCGGGGTGCTGTACACCGTCGGCATTATCTTTTTTGCCCTGGAGGAGCGCCTGCGGCATTCCCATGGGATCTGGCATTTGTTTGTGATCGGCGGCAGCCTGCTGCACTTTGTGGCGATCATGCGGTACGTGCTCTAACAGCCAATGAGGTAAAAAATGTGGGAGAGGGCAAGCCCCTCCCACATTGGATCTCCATTGGATTTGGAGTTTTGTATTTACAGCTGTAATGGGGCAACTCATTTCGCTGGGCAAATAACGGGGCTGTGCCATCAACACTAAGGGGGGATAGGGCTGCCTGCTGAAATGCTGTCAGTAAGGTCGATTTTATTGATACGATTCTGGCGTGTATCGATAAAATTTCCATGTTTATTCAAGAGCGAACAGTCCTGAGACGTTGTGTTGTTCTGGGTTCGGAACTGTTGCTTATGTTTGGCGTTGGTTTGCAACGGTAGTCTACTTTTCTTTCGGCTTTTTGTAAGTAGTGGAAAAGCAGTAAGCCCCCATGAGTATTGTTAAGCCGTAGCTTAGCCCATTCATTGTTTTTTCTGGAGAAAAGAGAAGGCTGCTTGCTGTGACGGTGAATATAACTGAAACTGTCGTTATGAGTTCTGTGATTAAAAAGAAAGAGAATATTTCCTCTCTGCATGCATGATCTAGAATTTCATTTGATGTTACTCGGGTCAATATGATTCCGATCCCAGTCCCAAGAAAACAAAAGGCGGAAAGTATATAAAAATATAAACTATCCGTGCTTTCAGTGGCCATTGCCAGAGATATGGCAATAGTCATTAAAAAACAAAAAGATGAAAGTGCTGAGCTGGATTTTTTAAAAGTTAGCTTGGATAGCCCGGCTGCTCCGATAGCCGTAGACGCCAAAAAAACTAAAAAGGCTGTTAGTGAGCTTCCTAGCCAATATAAGCTTTCAGGTATGCCTGTAGAGGAGTTGTGGCGATATAGTAAGCCGATTGCGTACATGAGGATCAACATTTCAAAAGTGTTGCCTGCTATATATCCAAAAAACTGGCTGGGGTATTTAAATATTATTGTAAAGTGCTGCATGTAGTTAAGGTGGATTCGATGTTCTGAACTATTTCTTTTAGTGAGGATTGGCCTGAGGTCATGGTGAGAGAAGTAAATCTGAATAGAACGGCATAGTAATATTGGCAACATCGTCACTAACATAGCATACAAGTAATATCCGCCACTCATCATGAGTGAGGCTATCAGTAATAAAACTAATGGAGTGCCTATGCGTATGTGCAGGTGTTTTTTAAAGGCACCCACATAATCTGCGCTATGTCCAGTGAGGTGCAGATGGAGGTCGTTGTAGGCTGGCCTGAAAGATGACCTCAGGCAGCCAGTGCCTAGTGAGTCTAAGGTGAATGAAATGAGTATAAAGCACCAACTAATATACCAGTAGTCGAGTAATACAAAATAGAACCCAGCGGTTAAAAAAACAGCGCTTGCTAGCTTGAATGTGAATCCGTAAATTGTTGTGCTGGCCGTACCAAATCGGTTTACGAACGAATGTCCAGTGTAAAATTCAATAACCAAGGAAATTAACAGTTGTGTGATAAGTGAAAATTCTAAGGAGAAACTTCCGAGTTTAGGGTTGGTTGCTATCAGAGCCAGCTCTAGTATTGTTACACCCATCGCGATGCCACCATATAGTGCGTCTGAGCGGGAGACGATATTGGCGGCGCTTTTCATAGGCTGACTCTGAAAGTTTTGCCGGGTTCAAGAACTAGGGATGGTCTGAAGTAGCCATGTATTTCCCCGGCATACCACCTAGCGCAACTTTTAAACTCGCCAAATGATCAAAAAACAATCAATTCGACGAGTATTTCTTACGTTTTCGCCACCCGGACCCCACTCCGGTGGCCATTTCCCGCATTACAGGCGCACCTCTCCTGCATTCGTCAGTAAATGTCGGCGCGCCATCCACAGGTTCGACAGAGCGAACAGTGTCACCAGTTGCGCCGTGTTTTTGGCCAAGCCGCGAAAGCGCACCTTGGTGTAACCGAACTGGCGCTTGATTACCCGGAACGGATGCTCGACCTTGGCGCGCACCTGAGCCTTGGCCTTTTCAATCTTGCGCTTGGCTTTGTACAGCACGCTGCGCTTATCGAGTTTTTTGTAGGTGCTGCGGCGTGCCGCCACCTGCCAGATAACTTCACGTCCTTCATGCTCGGGCCGCTTTTCGACACCGGTGTAGCCTGCATCGGCGCAGACCACGTTTTCGTCGCCATGCAGCAATTTGTCCACCTGGGTGACATCCGCCACATTGGCCGCCGTGCCCACTACGCTGTGCACCAGACCCGATTCGTCATCGGCGCCGATGTGGGCCTTCATGCCAAAATAATACTGGTTTCCCTTCTTGGTCTGGTGCATTTCCGGGTCGCGCTTGCCGTCCTTGTTCTTGGTCGAACTGGGCGCATTGATCAGCGTTGCATCGACGATGGTGCCCTGGCGCAGCGACAGGCCGCGGTCGCCCAGATAGCCATTGATGACAGCGAGGATGCCGGCCGCCAGCTCGTGTTTCTCCAGCAAGCGGCGGAAGTTGAGAATGGTGGTTTCGTCGGGGATGCGCTCCAGGTTCAGCCCGGCAAACTGGCGCAGGATCGTGGTTTCGTACAGCGCTTCCTCCATCGCTGGATCGCTGTAGCCGAACCAGTTCTGCAGCAGATGCACACGCAGCATCGCCATCAACGGGTAGGCCGGACGGCCACCTTCACCTTTCGGATAATGTGGCTCGATCAAAGCAATCAAGCCCTTCCACGGCACCACCCGATCCATCTCGATCAGGAACAACTCCTTGCGGGTTTGCTTGCGCTTGCCAGCGTACTCGGCGTCGGCGAAGGTCATCTGCTTCATCGGGAAACTCGGTGGGTGGGGTCGCGGTATTTTGCCAAATCAGAAAGTCTTTTTCAGAGTTTCCCTAGATTTCTATAAAGGATTGACGGGGCATGAGCTCGACCATAAAACATTAGTGTCGTGTAAATAGAGTCAAGGTCGAAGGGGACTAAAGTGTGAGGGTATCCTAAGGGCAGGACGGAAGTGTATTTGTAGTACTTGTCCCTCCCGTTTCGAAAGTCTTCGTAAAATAGTAGTTCGGAATCGATGGGTGGAAACTGAGTGTTTATCTTCTTGAAAAAAATTTCACACGCGGCGGCGTTTAGGTTTTTGTAGATTTTCGAGGTTTTATCAAAGCGATCAAATACGTCGATTAGAACGTCCTCCCCGTGAATGGATTCTAAGTATCTGATCGTATGTGGCCAGCGTCTACTAATGTGCCTAGAGATGTCTAAATACCTTCTGATGCTTTCAAATGAGAAGTGTTTTTCTTCTGGGGATGTTGGATTTGATAATAAGTTATTAGATTCATATATTTTTGAGAAAAGCATAGTTGTTGAGAGTTTGCAGGTTTCTTTCATTTTTTATTCGCATCCCTAAGCGCATTTTTTATGAGGGATATATTGCTGTTTTCAACTTCTAATGGTGCTCCCTCCATTTCCAATAAGACGTTATGTGTTTTTCGGGTTTTTATTATCGTATTTTTGAAGGTCTCCATGAGTTCATTGTTGAAAGGGTCTGAGTGTTGGTCAAGCCAGACGGGAATACCATTCCATAGCCAAGACTTTACTCCTGAGATGTGTACAGTTTTAATTAGATTCCAGATTTCGTGGGTAGCGCAGGGTAAATCGAACGCTAGGCCTTTAGTTTTGCAGTAGCCCAGATAATGTCCAATATCAAGCGCCATCATGCATTCAGAGCGCCTGCATAGCTCTAGGTAAAATCCCCAAAACTCTATATTTCCAAATTCGCTATAGATTGGCGGGTTTTCTAAGACTATGGGTATTTCAAAGTAGTCATTTATGATTCTGGCATTGTCAGCAGTGGTTTTTAATGTTGTTTTGTTCATGGGTGGATTGGTTTGATGGGCGCCCAAAAAGAGGTTGCCGTTCCTCCATATTCCGATATCTTCCTCTATATAAATGATAGGAAGTGTGGCCAGTGCCTCCTTGAGGCTTTTTAAATCCGCCATGTCAATAACCCCAGAAAAATTGATGTCTACGGGGTGTGCTGACATTGTAAAATCTGCGGATAGGCATGTCTCAACTAACGAATTTTCTATTTTGTCCCATGGGCGTATGCCCAAACTAAAGTGACGAATCGGTGTGTGATGATATATATGGTTGATGTCATTGCGATGCTGAATGAACTGTTTTAGTTTTTCTATGTCGCCGCTAACGCCTATGCGAATTGAACGTTCTTTCATAAAACACCCGTTTGAAGGCTGGTTATAAAGATTTACCTATGAGTTCACCTTTTCTCCCTCCTGAACCAGTTGTCGGTGTTTCTATAATTTTGAGTTTGGGGGCGTTGATTGCATTGTCATTGGCGATAGCTTTATTGATTTTAGTTACATAGTTAATAAAAAAATTCTTACGGTTAATTTCAGTTGTTTTATCTGGGTTGTGACAAAGCCACCATAATACTTGGAATGGCATATGTTTTAAGTGAATATTTAGCAAGGATAAGTAGGCAACTTCGGTAAGTGAAGTGGATGTCCCGACCTTTTCAATGTTTGATGCAATTGCTTGCTCGAGTTGGTTTAGTATGGGTTTTGCAAAGTTGTCTATATAGGCAGTATATATTTTATATACTTCGTGATTTTCAATAAATGCTCTGCTGTTTGGTAGCTGTAACAAGTCAAGCTTTGTACCTATCTTTCTCTCCAAATTTTTTCTTACGGGCGTTTCTGGATACAACATCATAATGTTGAAGTAGTGATCTAAGGAATCGTGTTCGGTCAGTCCGGATTTAACCAAGAATACTAAGTTCTCAATGATTTCTCTTTTTTGTTGGTCGTGATAAAACATTATAAAGTCAAGGCCGACATCTATTCTGTTGTTTTGTAGGGCTCTTACGGCATCAATATTGTTTTGTACAGTGACCTTTTTGTTCATGTAGTCTAGTTGGGACTGTGAGCCGGACTCGACTCCCATCTCGACAAGCCTTAATCCCTGCCTTACTAATTTTGGTAGTTCGGATTGCAATTTTAGAAGATAGCCTACGGTGGAGGAGCTGCTCCATGTGACTCGACCTTCGAATAAGTTGTACAGTTTTTCTGAGAACTCCAGCACTCTATCTTTTCGAACAAAAAAATTCGCATCCATCATGTATATGTGTTCGAACGAGTACTGTGTATAGGCTTCTGCTATCCAGTTAACAAGCGTCGTGGCGTCGATGGCCCGCCATTTTGGACCCTCCTTGTCTGCTGCGACAATAGCGCAAAAGGAACATGCTAATGGGCAGCCTCGACTGCTCGTCAATGCTATGGCTTTTCTCTTTTTAGCATCATTTCTATCTGTGAAATAAAGGTTTTGTAAGCGTTCTGAGGAGTATTCAAGGAGTGGGTTCTCCCAGTCTGCTGTGGGAAGCTGTATTTTTTCTATATAGGACTCTTTAAGCTTTCCAGATGCGGTAAGCCACACTGCGTTTGGTACTTTATTGAAGTGATTTTTATATATGTATTTTTTTCTTTGTTTTTTTGATTTTGTTTTAAGTGAGGTCTGCGTATTAACTTTATTAAATAGTACTATAAGTCTGGCAGTTGAATGCTCGCCCTCGCCACGTAACGCTAACTCAAAAGTCCCTTTGGCCGCACGCAGGAAATCTTCCGCTGCTAGACTTATATGAGGGCCTCCACAGAAAATGAATGTTCCGGGCAAGGCATTTTTTATTGTGCTTCCCCACGTGATTGCTGCTTGCACATGACTGCTATATATTGAAATCCCAACAAGGTGTGGAGCCCAGTTGATTAAATCGGATAGCTCGTTAATATCTGATGTGTATAGATCGGAGTAGTCAAAGATTTTACAAGTTGCATGCTTGGCATTTTTTTTTACATACGCTGAGATATTCTGCAGGCCAAGCGGCATTACTTTTTGTGGGCCTTCGCCGTAGGGTAAAGCTACTAATGCGAGCCGACAGAGCTCGACAGGCTCACTCGTGCGAGTCGCTGAAAAGTAGGGAGCTTTTTTCATAAGAACTCCTCGCTTCATTGGCGTTAGCCAGGTTAAAAAAATCTGGATAGCGCTCCGCTATGAGCGCAGATTTTTCGTCAGACTCTAGTGCTTCAATAAACTTTCTTTTCGATATTTTCAGAAGGTGCGTCCCGTTGTGAAAAAAGCAATACCCTAGCTCCGTTAGGCAAATTACTTCGGGCTTCGTTTTTATTCTCATACGATGTTTTTCCATCCACTCCCAATGATTGGGCACCGGCTTTACAGTGCCCAATTAGTTAGTGCTTCATTAGAATTCGGGAGCCGTTTTTCCAGCAACCATGTCGTAACTTCCATCTGATACCGGGGTTAAGGTCTCGACATCAGAGGCCAGTTCATCCAGGTAGTCATCGTCGTTTTCATCTTTCATATATTACTCCTTCTTGTTTTTGGTTTCTGCTTACTACACAAAAGAGCGGTGGTGTTTAATTGATGAATAGGGATGGCTGTAAGAATAACCAGTCGGATTAATTAAGTGTCTTGTATGCCAGCAAGAAGCTTGGTGGCTCTTATATAAAAGTCCCTAATATTCTGTGAGTCAAATAAAAAATGAAATTTCAGAAATTTCCTAGGATTTTTGTTTTTTTGTAAGAATGGTCCCACTTTGAAAGATAACTCCTACGTGCATGTAGGAAGGGGAGGTTATGCAAATGTAGTCGATTATTTTTGAGTCCCGGAATTTGTTTTATTTTTTGCTTGCAAAAAATGAATTAATTGCTGGGTCGTTATAGCAAAGCTCTATTAGCCAAGTTTTAAGAATTTTTAAACCGTTACGTCGTGCGGATATTTTTGTGTTGCTCTCTCATGACTCGCCTGTCGAATATGAGGTTTATCCAGACTGGCGAGCGGCATGCACTCGACAGTTCGCCAGCCGCACCAGCAAATTCGAGTCCTACTTCTTGGACTGTAAAAAGCCCAATCCGATCGGCTTCTGCAACCGATACCCAGGTTCCAATTCATGTACTAAGTAAGTGCTTTAACAGCCAATGAGACATATAGATGGAGGAGGGCTTGTCCCTCCCACATTGGGTCTTCAGTGCGCTTACAAGCGTTCCAGTAGTTCCCTGGCGCGGTTGCCGAAGATATCCAGCAGCTTGGCCAACATATGCGGCGGCGGTTCATCGGCACGGGTCAGGGCGTACAGGGTGATCGGCAGCGGCGGTGTGAGTGTGCGGATGCAGGTGGTGGCCGTTGAGGCGCCCAACGCCGTGAACGGATCGATCACGGTCAGGCCGGCGCCCGATTCGACCATGGCGCGGGCCAGGGAATAGGTTTGCACCGAGATGGTCACGCGCGGTGGCGGCTCGACGTTTTCCAGGTAGCTGTCGAGTTTGGCCGCCAACGGGTCGGCGCTGGACAGACCAATCAGCGGTGCCCCCGCCAGGTCAGCCAGTGGTAAGGGGGTGTGCATTTGTGCGTCGGGCCAATAGCCCTTTGAGGCCAATGCCACCAGCACACCGTTGGCCAGCACTTGTGTGGTCAACCCTGGATGCCCGGAGAAATTGAGGGTCAGCGCCAGGTCGATCTCGCGCATCAACAGTTTCTGCACCAGCTCGCGACTATGGTCGCTGGACAGCTCGCAGGCGATGTCCGGGTATTCGCGTTTCCATTCCAGAATCGCCGGTGGCAGCAGCGACAGCGCCAACGCCGGAATAGCCCCGATCCGCACGCTTTGCTCAGGTGCACGGCGCAAACTCTTGGCCAGGCGTCGCACGCCTTGCAGGCTCTCGGTGACTTTCTCGACTTCGCGTTCCAGCGCCAGGGCTTCAGGTGTTGGCTGCAATTTACCGCGCACCCGCAGAAACAGCGGGAAGCCCAGCTGCAATTCGGCGTGTTGCAGTACTTTGGTCACCGCCGGTTGCGAGACGTGCAGCAACTGCGCAGCCGCGCTGACGGAGCCGGTCTGGCGGATGGCCTGGAAGATTTCGATATGACGCAAGCGCATGGCAGGTCCATAACCTTTGTTTATAGGTGACCCATCTTTATTCATTGTCGGTGGCCTGTCACCTGCCCCTAGGCTGGGCCTCTCTTAATCAACGGTCGGGGGCTGGCATGGCCAAGCAGGTTTGCATCATCGGCGGCGGGGTCATCGGCTTGGCGAGCGCCTATGCGCTGGTGCGCGCCGGCCATGAGGTGACAGTGATCGACGCACGCGACGCCTTGGGTCGCGAGACGAGTTTCGCCAATGGCGGGCAATTGTCCTACCGCTATGTTGCGCCGCTGGCGGATGCCGGGGTGCCGCTGCAAGCGATTGGTTGGCTGCTGCGGGGGGATTCGCCGTTGAAGCTGCGCCCGCGCCTGGACCCCCAGCAATGGCGCTGGATGGCGGCGTTCCTGCGTGCTTGCCGTGGCTCGGTGAACAAGCGCAATGCGGCCCACCTGCTGCGCCTGGCTTCCCTGAGCCAGGACACCTTGCAGCAATGGCGCGAGCATGATCGCCTGGAGGGCTTCAACTGGCGTCGCAACGGCAAGCTGGTGACGTTTCGTCGTGCCGGCAGTTTCGAGCATGCGCGCGGCAAGGTCGCCGATATCCTGCAACAGCAGGTGCTGTCGGCCGCGGATTGCGCGCGCGTGGAACCGGCGCTGGCTGAGGGCGATTTTGTCGGCGGTATCTACACACCAAATGAGGAAGTGGCCGATTGTCATGCCTTCTGCCAGCGCCTGGCGGCGCGGCTTGATGCGTCGGGGCGGTGCCGCTTTTTGTTGGGCCGCAAGGTCACCGCGATTCGCCATGCCGGCGGCGTGGTGCAGGCCATCGAGGTGGGCGATGAGGTGATGCCGGTGGAGCACCTGGTGCTGGCCGCCGGGCATCGCAGCGCTGAACTGGGCTTGCCAGGGTTGTCGCTGCCCCTTTATCCGCTGAAGGGCTACAGCCTTAGCGTACCGATTGGCGCGCAGCACCAGGCGCCAAAGGTGAGCATTACGGACTACGACCGCAAGATGGTCTACGCGCGTATTGGCGAGCAACTGCGGGTGGCGGCCATGGTGGATATCGTCGGCTTCGACGCCGGCCTTGAGCCCAAGCGCCTGGCGCTGATGAAGCGCCAGGCGCTCGAGACATTTCCTATGGCCGGCGACTATGCCCAGGCGATTGAATGGGCCGGCATGCGCCCGGCCACGCCAACCGGTGTGCCGCTGATTGGCGCCAGTGCCTACCGCAACCTGTGGCTGAACCTGGGCCACGGCGCCCTCGGCTTTACCCTGGCATGCGGCAGCGGCCAATTGCTGGCCGAGCTGATCGACCAACACCTTCCTTCCATTGATATGCAGGGCCTGGCGCCCCGCGCCGCTTGAGGATGCACCGATGACCATCAACCGAATCAGCAGCAATGAGCGTCTCTCGGGTGCCGTGACCTACAAGGACCTGGTATTCCTCTCCGGCCAGGTGCCGGGAGACGCCCAGGATGTGGCGGGCCAGACTCGCGAGGTGCTGGCCAAGATCGATGCGCTGCTGGCTGAAGCAGGCAGCGACAAGGATCATCTGCTCAACGCGACCATCTACCTGAAGGATATCGCGCAAGGGTTTGCGCCGATGAACACGGAGTGGTCCGCGTGGCTTTCGCCAGGCATGGCGCCTACCCGGACCACCCTGCAAGCGGAACTGGCACGCCCTGACGTGCTGGTGGAAATCAGCGTGATTGCAGTACGTCAGTAACTCAAAGACCAACGGAGCATAACAATGAGAACAATCCTGTTGACCGGTTGCACCCTGGGGCTTTTGTTCGGCGCACAGGTTCAGGCGAACGAACCGGCGCTGGGCGGCACGCTGAGCAAGATCGCCAGCGCCAAGTCCATCACCCTGGGGTACCGTGACGCCTCGGTGCCGTTTTCCTATGTGGGTGACCACAGCGGCAAACCCATGGGCTATTCGGTGGACCTGGCGAGCAAGATCGTCGAGCGCGTGCAGCAGAAAACCGGGGTTGCCGACCTCAACGTGAAGTACAACCTGGTGACCTCCCAGACCCGTATCCCGCTGGTACAGAACGGCACCGTCGACCTGGAATGCGGCTCCACCGGGGTGACCGCCGAGCGGCAGAAGCAGGTGGCGTTTTCCTATGGGTTTATCTACGTGAAGGGCCAATTGCTGACCGCCAAGGACAGCGGCATCAACGGTTTTGACGACCTCAAGGGCAAGAACGTGGTCACCACCGCCGGCACCACCAATGAGCGCTTTCTCAAGAGCTACAACGCCGAGCACAAGAGCAATATGTTCGTGATCAGCGCCAAGGACCATGGCGAGGCGTTCAAGATGCTCGAGACCGGCCGCGCAGTGGCGTTCTATATGGACGACGCATTGCTTTATGGCGAGCGGGCCAAGGCCAAGGACCCGCACAACTGGGTCGTGGTAGGCAAAGAGCAATCGCGGGAAATCTACAGCTGCATGGTGCGCAAGGATGATCCGCAGTTTCTCGCGGTGGTCAACGAAACGCTGGGGGACTTGTACCGCTCGGGGGAGATCAATGGGATTTACCAGCGCTGGTTTGAACAGCCGATTCCGCCCAAGGGCTTGAACCTGGAATTCCCGATGACCAGTGAGCTGAAGGCGATCATCGCCAAGCCGGTCAGCGATCCGGTGGAGTGATCACCGCATCCAAATGTGGGAGGGGGCTTGCCCCCTCCCACATTTTTGATTGGGTTTGCAGTGGGGGGTTAGAAGTCGCCCCACAACTGCTGGGCGACCGCCAATGCGACTACCGGCGCGGTCTCGGTGCGCAACACGCGCGGGCCGAGGCGGGCAGCATGGAAGCCGGCGCCTTGGGCGGTGTCGACTTCGTTGTCGGTCAGCCCACCCTCCGGCCCGATCAAAAACGCCAGGCTCCCAGGCTTGGCATGGCTGATCATCGGCTCGGCCACCGGGTGCAGCACCAGCTTCAGGTCCGCCTCGACCTGCTTCAACCAGTCCGCCAGCAACAACGGTGGATGAATCACCGGCACCGTCGAACGCCCGCATTGCTCACAGGCGCTGATCGCCACCTGGCGCCAGTGCAGCAGGCGTTTGTCGGCGCGTTCGTCCTTGAGGCGCACTTCGCAACGCTCGCTGAAAATCGGCGTGATGGCGTTGACCCCCAGTTCGGTGGCTTTCTGGATCGCCCAATCCATTCGCTCGCCTCGGGATAAACCCTGACCGAGGTGGATATGCAGCGTCGATTCGCTCTGCCCGGCAAAGCTTTCGGTCAGTTGCACGGTGACGCGTTTTTTCCCGACCTCCAGCAGCGTGCCACGAAACTCCTGGCCGGAGCCGTCGAACAATTGCACGGCGTCACCTTCGCCCATGCGCAGCACGCGGCTGATGTAGTGCGCCTGGGCTTCCGGCAGTTCATGGTCGCCGAGGCTCAGCGGGGTGTCGGTGAAAAAACGGGACAGTCTCATTTCTGTTCTCTGGAAAAGTGTTCTGTAGGCGCGAGCTGGCTTGCTCCCGTTCGACTGCACAGCAGTCGCCGGCTGTTGGGGCGCTTCGCACCCCAGGGGGAGCAAGCGCCCTCGCCACAGGAAGCCGGCTCCTGCAGGGGCGCGGGATGATCAGCCCGGATCGCGAAAACCTGGGTGGAAGTCCTTCGGCACCGCCACACTGACCTGGCTGTTGGTCGCGATATCGATGCCCTCGCTGGCGACTTCTGCCAGAAAGTCGATCTGCTCCGGCGTGATCACATAGGGCGGCAGGAAATACACCACGCTGCCCAGCGGCCGTAACAGCGCGCCACGTTCCAGGGCATGTTCGAACACCTTGAGGCCACGGCGTTCCTGCCACGGGTAGGCGGTCTTGGTGGCTTTGTCCTGGACCATCTCGATGGCCAGTACCATACCGGTCTGGCGCACTTCGGATACGTGCGGGTGGTCGACCAGGTGCGCGGTGGCGGTGGCCATGCGCTGGGCCAATGCCTTGTTGTTCTCGATGACGTTGTCTTCTTCGAAAATATCCAACGTCGCCAATGCTGCCGCGCACGCCAGCGGGTTGCCGGTGTAGCTGTGGGAATGCAGGAAGGCGCGCAGGGTCGGGTAGTCGTCGTAGAAGGCCGCGTAGACGTCTTCGGTGGTCACCACCGCCGCCAGCGGCAGGTAGCCACCCGTGAGGGCCTTGGACAGGCACAGGAAGTCCGGGCGGATGCCGGCCTGCTCACAGGCAAACATGCTGCCGGTGCGACCGAAGCCCACGGCGATTTCGTCGTGGATCAGGTGCACGCCATAGCGGTCGCAGGCTTCGCGCAGCAGCTTGAGGTACACCGGGTGGTACATGCGCATGCCACCCGCGCCCTGGATCAGCGGCTCGACGATCACGGCGGCGACGGTGTCATGGTTGTCCGCCAGGGTCTGCTCCATGGCCAGGAACATGGTGCGCGAGTGTTCTTCCCAGCTCATGCCGGCGGGGCGCAGGTAGCAATCCGGGCTGGGCACCTTGATCGTGTCCAGCAGCAGCGCCTTGTAGGTCTCGGTAAACAGCGGCACGTCGCCCACCGACATCGCGGCGATGGTTTCGCCGTGATAGCTGTTGGTCAGGGTCACGAAGCGCTTTTTATTCGGCAGGCCGCGATTGAGCCAATAGTGAAAGCTCATCTTCAGGGCGACTTCGATACACGACGAACCGTTGTCGGCATAGAAGCAGCGGGTCAGGCCTTCGGGCGTCATCGCGACCAGGCGTTCGGACAGTTCGATCACCGGCTGGTGGCTGAAGCCGGCGAGGATCACGTGTTCCAACTGGTCGACCTGGTCCTTGATGCGCTGGTTGATGCGCGGGTTGGCGTGACCGAAGACGTTGACCCACCAGGAGCTGACGGCGTCGAGATAGCGCTTGCCTTCGAAGTCTTCCAGCCACACGCCTTCACCGCGCTTGATCGGGATCAGCGGCAGTTGCTGGTGGTCTTTCATCTGGGTGCAGGGATGCCACAGCACCGCGAGGTCGCGTTGCATCCACTGGTTGTTCAAGCCCATCGGGTTATCTCCTCGAAGCGGTCCTGCAACTGGCGCAGGTGAAACAATCGCGCAAGCCTATGCAATGGGCGGGTTTGTCACAACCTGTTATGTATGAATTGGCAGTAAACGCAGGACGGTCTGTCACGTTTCTTCTGGATAGTCCTTAATCCTTGGTTAATTTACTCTTCATACCCTCAAGATCGTATTTCTCGATATTTCAAAGCAAAATTTTCCGCTTTAATTCGATAGGTAAATCGCTAGTCTTGGGCACAGTTCTTACGGGATTAAGTACATGCAGCTACGTAACTCTCCGGCCCGATACGGCTGGGTCAGTATGATTTTGCACTGGGGCGTGGCCCTGGTGGTGTTTGGCCTGTTCGCCCTGGGCTTGTGGATGGTCGGGCTCGACTACTACAGCGCCTGGCGCAAAGACGCGCCGGACCTGCACAAGAGTATTGGCATCACACTGTTCGCCATCATGCTGGTACGTATCGTCTGGCGTTTGATCAGCCCGCCGCCGCCACCGTTGGCCAGCTACAGCCGCTTGACTCGTATCGGCGCCGCGTTTGGCCACGCGTTCCTGTATATCGGCCTGTTTGCCGTGATGATTGCCGGTTACCTGATTTCCACCGCAGACGGTGTCGGTATCCCGGTGTTTGGCCTGTTCGACATTCCTGCCGTGGTTTCCGGTCTACCGGACCAGGCGGACACCGCTGGCGTGGTGCACCTGTACCTCGCCTGGGTGTTGGTGGTCTTTGCCGGCTTGCACGGCGTGGCTGCTTTGAAACACCACTTTATCGATCGTGATGCGACCCTTAAGCGAATGCTGGGGCGCAAAGCCTGATGTTCAACCTCGACTCACAAGGAATAGAAAGCATGTTGAAAAAGACACTCGCCGCGCTGGCAATCGGTTCTGCTCTGCTGTCGGCAGGCCAGGTGATGGCCGCTGATTATGTTGTCGACAAAGAAGGCCAGCACGCCTTCGTTGATTTCAAGATCAGCCACTTGGGCTACAGCTACATCACCGGTACCTTCAAGGATCTGGACGGCAAGTTCAGCTTCGATGCCGCCAAGCCTGAAGACAGCAAGATTGAGTTCAATGTCCGTACCGCCAGCGTGTTCACCAACCACGCCGAACGTGACAAGCACATCTCCAGCAAAGACTTCCTGGACGTGGGCAAGTTTGCCGATGCCAAGTTCGTCTCCACCAGTGTTAAAACCACCGGTAAAAATGCTGCAGGCCAAGTCACTGCTGACGTGACCGGCGACCTGACGTTTCACGGTGTGACCAAGCCGATCGTCGTCAAGGCGACTTTCCTGGGTGAAGGCAAGGACCCATGGGGCGGCTACCGTGCTGGCTTTGAAGGCACCACCAGCTTCAATCGCCAGGACTTCGGCAAGCAGATGGACCTGGGCCCAGCGTCCAACACGGTTGAACTGTACGTCACGTTTGAAGGTGTGAAAGCGAAGTAATTTTCGCCTCGCATACAAAAATGCCCCGCATCTTTGGATGCGGGGCATTTTTTATGGTGCTTTGAAACTCAGCGGTTGCGGGTCAGCAGCGCTGGTTTTTCACCACGAGGACGGCCTGGCAGTTGATCCAACTGCTCCGGTGTCGGGAAGCGGTCGGCTTTCGACTCCTTGTGGATGATCTTTGGCGCCGGGCCACCGCGTGGGTTCTGCACGGCGGGTTCGGACAAGCGTGGCTGGTCGTCACGGGCCGGGCGGCGGTTGTTGCTGCGCGAATCTTCGCGACGCGCCTGGCCATCACGGGGTGCGCCATTGCGCGGGCCGCTGCGCTTGGCCGGTGGTGTGCCGGTGGTGCCGCCGCTGCTGTTGCGAGGGCCGTTCTGACGACCGCCCTGCGGCTGGCCGCCACGTGGAGCACCAGCGCCAGCGCCAGCACCTTGTGCCGGTGCGCCTGGACGACGGCCACGGCCCTGGGCCGGTTTGGCCTGGGGCACGTAGTCGACGCGGTTACCGAAGTTATCCACGTCGTCATCGAGGAACTCGTCCGGGGCACGATCGGATGCGGCGCGTGGTGGCTGGCTCGGCTGGCGCTGTTCGCGGGCCGGGGTGCCTTCACGGGGTTTCTGCTCGCGGGCCGGGCGTTCGCCACGGCCGTTGGTTGGCGCTTTTTCCTTGCCGCCCTTGTCCTTGCCCTTGTCACGACGGCCACCGCCACCACCGCCGCCGTTCGGGCCATCGCCCTTCGGACCGCGTGGGTTGCGTGGGTTACGCACGTCCGGACGCTCGCGTACTTCAGGCTTTTCAGCCTCGACGGCGCTGGCATCGAAGCCCATCAGGTCGCCATCGGCGATTTTCTGCTTGGTCATGCGCTCGATGCTTTTCAGCAGTTTTTCTTCGTCCGGCGCGACCAGGGAAATGGCCTCGCCCGAACGACCGGCGCGGCCGGTACGGCCGATACGGTGCACATAGTCTTCGTCGACGTTTGGCAGTTCGAAGTTGACCACGTGGGGCAACTGGTCGATATCCAGGCCGCGCGCGGCGATATCGGTGGCTACCAGGATGCGTACTTCACCGGCCTTGAAGTCGGCCAGGGCCTTGGTACGCGCGTTCTGGCTCTTGTTGCCGTGGATGGCGACGGCGGTCAGGCCGTGCTTGTCCAGGTACTCGGCCAGGCGGTTGGCGCCGTGCTTGGTGCGGGTGAACACCAGGACCTGTTCCCACGCGCCGTGGGTGATCAGGTGCGCCAGCAACGAACGCTTGTGGCTGGCGGCCAGGCGGAACACGCGCTGCTCGATACGCTCGACCGTGGTGTTCGGCGGCGTGACTTCGATACGTTCCGGGTTGTGCAGCAGCTTACCGGCCAGGGCGGTGATGTCGTTGGAGAACGTTGCCGAGAACAGCAGGTTCTGACGTTTGGCCGGCAGGCGGGCGAGGACCTTCTTCACGTCATGGACAAAGCCCATGTCGAGCATGCGGTCGGCTTCGTCCAGCACGAGGATTTCCACGTGGGACAAATCGACGCTGCCTTGGCCGCACAGGTCAAGCAAGCGACCTGGGCAGGCGACCAGCACGTCGACACCGCGGGACATGGCCTGAACCTGTGGGTTCATGCCGACGCCGCCGAAGATGCAGGCGCTGACGAACTTCAGGTCGCGGGCATACAGCTTGAAGCTGTCATGCACCTGGGCGGCGAGTTCGCGGGTAGGGGTCAGGACCAGGACGCGCGGTTGGCGCGGGCCGTGACGCTGGGATTTGTCCGGATGACCGTTGGGGAACAACCGCTCCAGAATCGGGAGGGCGAAGCCGCCGGTTTTACCAGTACCTGTCTGAGCCGCAACCATCAGGTCGCGACCTTGCAACACGGCGGGAATGGCCCGCTGTTGCACCGGAGTAGGCTCGGTATAGCCCGCTGCCTCGATGGCGCGGACTAAAGCCTCGGAGAGACCGAGGGAAGCAAAGGACATGAGTAATCCTGTTTTAGTTAGGGCTTGGCCCAAAGGGATAATCTTGCCGGGCGTGAATGGCGCTTAGGGGAGCGCAATCCCGTCCGGTCCTGCTGCGTCTGGCGGGCACTCCACCGGCTCGCGCGGGCTTGCAAAGCTGCGCAGTAGCGGGGTTGGGTGCCTTTTTCAAGACCTCAGCGGCCGGGCGTAAGCCTGGCGGGAAGGCCGGAGTATAACAGAGCAATCACCGCGCGCTGCTTTCCTGCTGCTCAACGGTGCGTTCAGGTGCCGTAATGGCAGCGTTTTTGGCATGGAGGCCGCCGTATTTGGCGCTCAAGACGGTGTAGGCCGGCTCTTGTTTGAAGCGTTTGAGCTCGGCGGCAAAGCGTTGCACCAGCAGGTCCATGCCCGCGCCACGGCGCACGGCGAGGAATTGCTGTTGGCGGCTGACCACCAGGGGGGCCTGGCTGACCTTGTCCTCCAGGCCCAGTTGCTTGATCACATGCTGACCCACTCGGCGGTCGGTGATCAGCAGATCGATGCGCCCCAGCAACAATTTGCCGAAGTTGGCTTCATGGCTGGGAGCCGGTTCGCGGGTGAACAGGCTGGAGTCGGTGAATTCGGTGCCATACAGATAGCCCGGCGAGGTGCCGACCGTCCGGCCGCGCAGGTCATCGAGAGTCTGGGCCGGGTAAGGGCGTTCGTTGGCGTAGAACAGTACGAATTCCACTTCCGACAGGGGCTCGCTGGGATACAGCAGCAGTGCGTCGCGGTCGTGGCTGTGGAAAATATCCAGCGCGCCGTCGGCATGGCCCTGTTCGAGCATGGCCAGGCAGCGCTTCCAGGGCAGGAATTGCCATTCAACATCGACGCCCAGGCGATGGAACACGATCACCGTGGTTTCGTAGTCCAGCCCGCGCATGGCCCCGTTATCGTCGTACACATAGGGCGCCCATGGCTCGGTGACAATGCGCAGTTTCTCGCCATGAGCGGCCAGGCTCAGGCAAGTCAAGAGGGCAACGGTCAACAGCTTGGGGATGACGGACATACCCGGAGGTTACGACGCTCCTGCGCTAAAGAGAAGCTCTGGCGCAAGCTTCTGCGGGCGCTGCTACTTGGCCGGCGAGGTCATCAAGTGTTCGTAGATCGCGGCGCGTCGAGCGCCGAGAATCAGGCGTACCACCGGGTTGGCGAACCAATGCTCCAGCTGGTGGGCATCGATCGGGCGTTTCTGCCGCTCTTCCTGGTTCTGCCGGGCCTTGTCCCACCAAACCGGGCCGCAAGCCTGGTCGAATTCGTTCTCATGCTCGTAGCAGCCATAGAGGATTTCGCGGATGAACTGCTGCTGGTGCTTGGGCAAAAGCAGGGTGATCAGCTTGTACATCAGGCGCTGCACGCGAGGCGGGCGCGGCAGGTGCGCCGAGACCTGGCGAGTATCGGCCAGGGCCAGCGCGCTGGTGGGGGCGGCTGCGTGCTTGGCGATCCACGCCTTGACCTTGGCGCGAAACAGTTGCTTGCGGCTCCAGTAATGGTGGATCAGGTCCGGGCACTCGCGCACGTTGACGGTGCGGTAGGCGGCGATCGACAGGCAGAACTCTTCCAGGGTGTAGGCGCCCTGGGCGTGGGGGAACAGTTCGTCCATCAACGCAATGGAGCGATCGAGGATATGCGCGTCCTGTTGCGTCAGGCCCATGACCCCGGAGTTGAGGGTCATCATGTCATCGTCGGCCACGCCCATGTCCAGCAGGCGCTGGTGCAGCGCGGTGTAGAGGACGCTTTCGTGGTTATCGCCATACCGGGTGTAGAACGCGTTGCACAACAGCGTGCCGGGTTGCACGCGCTCGAACAGGTCCATGGGCGAATGGTGGAAGAAGGTGTCGGTGTCGATCAGGATCGCCAGCGGCGACTCTTCCAGCACTTGGCGCAGCGCCACGTGCTTGGTGCGGAAATGATAGCCGTGGGGCTCGCTCCAGCGTTTGCGCGTGGCCTCGTCCAGCGGGCGCACCCGCACCGGCAGCAGGCGATAGGGTTGTGGGTTGTCGCTGAATACCTGGATGTCCACGGCGGCGTCCGGGGTTTCCTGCAGAAACGCCAGTGCGCTGGCGATACTGAATACCGCCTCCTGGTGGTAGGTCTCGGAGCCAAAGACCAGGTAGACCAGTTGCGGGCGGGAAGTCGTGGGCGCTGTATTCATGAACTGCTGGGTTCCGTAGGCATGTAAAACGACAAAGGCCCTCGTAGAAACGAGGGCCTTGGCACAGCCGGACAAGCTTTAGCGTGGCAGCTTGAGGTTGTTCCAGATGGCAAGGCTGGGTTCAGCCTGGTTCAGGGTATAGAAGTGCAACCCTGGCGCGCCACCTTGCAACAATTGTTCACACATCTCGCTGATAACCTGTTCGCCGAACGCCTGGATGCTCTTGACGTCGTCGCCATAGGCTTCCAGTTGCTTGCGTACCCAGCGTGGAATCTCGGCACCGCAGGCGTCGGAAAAACGCGCGAGCTTGCTGTAGTTGGTGATCGGCATGATGCCGGGCACGATCGGGATGTTCACGCCCATGGCCCGTACACGCTCGACGAAGTAGAAGTAGCTGTCGGCGTTGAAGAAGTACTGGGTGATCGCACTGTCGGCGCCAGCGTTGGCCTTGCGCACGAAATTCTGCAGATCATCTTCGAAATTGCGCGCCTGAGGGTGCATCTCCGGGTAAGCCGCCACTTCGATATGGAAGTGATCGCCGCTTTCCTCGCGGATGAAGCTCACCAGGTCATTGGCGTGGCGCAGCTCACCGCTGGCCATGCCCATGCCGGAGGGCAGGTCGCCACGCAGGGCGACGATACGCTTGATGCCGGCTTGCCGGTATTGGGTCAGCAGGCCGCGCAGGTCGGCCTTGCTGTCGCCCACGCACGACAAGTGCGGGGCGGCGGGAACTTTGACTTCGCTTTCCAGCTGCAACACGGTGTTGATCGTACGATCACGGGTCGAGCCGCCGGCGCCGTAGGTGCAGGAAAAGAAGTCGGGGTTGTAGCTGGTCAACTGCTTGGCAGTCGCCATCAGTTTTTCATGCCCAGCATCGGTCTTGGTGGGGAAGAACTCGAAGCTGTAGCGACGGTCTTGGGACATGGTCATACCCTTTGAAACTCAGAAGCGTGCAACCCACCTGCACTGTAGGAGCGAGCTTGCTCGCGAAGAACGTCAACGATAACGCGTGCATTCAGGATGAACGCGGTGCCTTTGAGTTTTTCGCGAGCAAGCTCGCTCCTACAGGTACAGCAGGTCGGGCTGGTTACTTAGTAGCGGTAAGCGTGCGGCTTGAACGGACCTTCGACGGTCACGCCGATGTAGTCGGCCTGGGTCTTGGTCAGTTGAGTCACCACGCCGCCGAAGCCGCGGACCATTTCCAGGGCCACTTCTTCGTCGAGTTTCTTCGGCAGTACTTCCACGGTCAGGCGCTCGGCTTTCTGGGCTGGCGACAGGTCGGCGTACTTCTGGCCGAACAGGAAGATCTGCGCCAGTACCTGGTTGGCGAACGAGCCGTCCATGATGCGGCTTGGGTGGCCGGTGGCGTTGCCCAGGTTAACCAGGCGGCCTTCAGCCAGCAGGATCAGGTAGTCGTCGTTCTGTGGGTCGAAAGCGCCAGCGCCGGTACGGTGAACCTTGTGTACCTGTGGCTTCACTTCTTCCCATGCCCAGTTCTTGCGCATGAAAGCGGTGTCGATCTCGTTGTCGAAGTGACCGATGTTGCACACCACGGCGCGCTTTTTCAGGGCCTTGAGCATGTTCGAATCACAAACATTCACGTTGCCGGTGGTGGTCACGATCAGGTCGATCTTGCCCAGCAGGGCCTTGTCGATGCTCGCTTCGGTGCCGTCATTGACGCCATCGATGAACGGCGAAACCACTTCGAAACCGTCCATGCAGGCTTGCATGGCGCAGATCGGGTCGATTTCGGAAACCTTGACGATCATGCCTTCCTGACGCAGGGACTGGGACGAACCCTTGCCCACGTCACCGTAGCCGATCACCAGGGCTTGCTTGCCCGACAGCAGGTGGTCGGTGCCGCGCTTGATGGCATCGTTCAGGCTGTGACGGCAGCCGTACTTGTTGTCGTTCTTGCTCTTGGTCACCGAGTCGTTGACGTTGATGGCCGGGATTTTCAGCTCGCCCTTGGCCAGCATGTCCAGCAGGCGGTGCACGCCAGTGGTGGTTTCTTCGGTCACGCCGTGGACGCGGTCGAGGATCTGCGGATACTTCGTATGCAGCAGCGCGGTCAGGTCGCCGCCGTCGTCGAGGATCATGTTGGCATCCCATGGCGCGCCATCTTTCAGGATGGTTTGCTCCAGGCACCACTCGTACTCTTCTTCGGTCTCGCCTTTCCAGGCGAATACCGGGATACCGGCGGCGGCGATGGCGGCAGCGGCCTGGTCCTGGGTCGAGAAGATGTTGCAGGACGACCAACGCACTTCGGCACCCAGGGCAACCAGGGTTTCGATCAGCACGGCGGTCTGGATGGTCATGTGGATGCAGCCGAGAATCTTCGCGCCCTTGAGCGGCTGCTCAGCGGCGTACTTGCGACGCAGGCCCATCAGGGCTGGCATTTCGGATTCGGCGATAAAGGTTTCGCGACGGCCCCAGGCGGCGAGGGACATGTCGGCGACTTTGTAGTCGGTGAAATCTGCAGGCGTAATTACAGCGCTCATGAAGAGCCTCCATTCGTAGTGTGCGAATGGGCGCCGTTGTGCGTTTAGTATCAGGCCAGGACAACCAGGCCGGACAACGCCCCATCCGAGCCTGACAGGCCTAGCCTGCTGCAGCGCCCCTCGGACAGGTGGCGGGAGAACGGTATCAACTGAAGATGACCGTTTTGAAGCGGGGGCGATTATAGCCGTGTACGCGGCACTTCCCAAGCCTTTCTGTCGACGACATGAAGATCGCTCATCGGCTTGATAGGCAATGGCGCATAGAGCTTGGGGGCAGGCTCTGCCATGATGTTGCCCATCATTTCGCCACGCGCTTTGGAGTGACCATGAACTTTCACACCCGCAAATGGGTAAAACCTGAAGACCTCAACCCCAACGGCACCCTGTTCGGCGGTAGCCTGCTGCGCTGGATCGACGAAGAAGCAGCCATCTACGCGATTGTCCAACTGGGCAACCAGCGTGTGGTGACCAAGTACATCTCCGAAATCAACTTTGTCAGCGCCTCGCGCCAGGGCGACATCATCGAGCTGGGCATCACCGCCACCGAGTTCGGCCGCACCTCCATTACCCTGACCTGCGAAGTGCGCAACAAAATCACCCGCAAAAGCATCCTGACCGTGGAAAAAATGGTCTTCGTCAACCTCGGCGAGGACGGTTTACCCGCGCCCCATGGCCGTACCGAGATCAAGTACGTCAAGGACCAATTCCAGGAAGACGGCATCAAGAATTAATCCTGCGGGTGGCAGTGAACGCTCTTGATAGGCGATAGGTCGTACCTGAACACCGCCCCCCGTTCAGGTATCACCATGGCCACCCAAGAAGACGGCAAGACCCCCAACCTGTCGCAGGAAGAACAGCACGACGTCGACAAAAACCAACCGCCCCGCGCAGCGGTGCTGCACGAAATCATCCGTACCCAGGGCGACCAGGAGCTGGAGCGAAGTGTCGCTGCCTTGTGGTGGTCGGCGCTGGCCGCCGGGTTGACCATGGGGCTGTCGCTGATGGCCATGGGGCTACTCAATTCCCGCCTGCCGGACGGTGAGGCGTTCAAGGTGATCGCCAGCTTCGGTTACTGTGCGGGCTTTCTGGCGGTGATTCTTGCACGCCAGCAGTTGTTCACCGAAAACACCCTGACCGCGGTGTTGCCGGTGATGAGCAAACCTACATTGGCCAACGCCGGACGCTTGTTGAGGTTGTGGAGCGTGGTGCTGGTGGGCAACCTGTGCGGCACTCTGCTGGTGGCCTACGTGATGCTGCACCTGCCGATCTTCGATACCAAGACCGACCATGCTTTCCTTGAAATCGGGCGCAAGATCATGGAAAACGATGCCGGCCAGATGTTTGCCAAAGGCATTGTTTCCGGTTGGATGATCGCGACCATGGTGTGGATGATTCCGTCCATGGAAAGCGCCAAGATGTGGATCATCATCCTGATCACCTACCTGATGGCCTTGGGCGATTTCACTCACATCGTCGTGGGCTCGGCCGAGGTGTCCTACCTGGTGTTCGCCGGTGAGCTGCCGTGGAAGGATTTCTGGCTGGTCTTCGCCGGGCCGACCCTGGCCGGCAATATCATTGGCGGCAGCTTCATCTTTGCGCTGATCAGCCATGCGCAGATTCGCAGTGAAAGCAGTTTGCCGGGCAAAAAGGCTGCGGACCCCAGGCATCCGCAGCAGATTGACAAGGGTCAGTGAGTGTCGGGCGTGGCCTGGGGTTCGCCCTCGGTCACGCGCTTGACCAGCTTGCCGATGCTCAGTCCCTGCAACAGGATCGACGACAGCACCACAATGTAGGTGATGCTCAGCAGCAGGTCGCGCTCCGGGCCCAACGGCAGGGCCAGCGCCAGCGCCACCGAAACCCCACCGCGCAGCCCGCCCCATGTCAGGATGCGAATAGTCCCGCGAGGTACCGTGCGCCAGCGCCGTAGCAGCAGGATCGCCGGGGCCACTGTCAGCAGGCGCGACAGCAGGATCGCCACCGCCAGCAAGCTGGCCGCGAACACATGCAGCCAGTTGAACGGCAACAGCAACAACTCCATGCCGATCAACGCGAACAGCAGGGCGTTGAGCATGTCGTCGAGCAACTCCCAGAAACCGTCCAGGTAGCGCCGGGTCATATCGTTCATCGCCAGCTTGCGGCCCAGGTTGCCGATGATCAGGCCTGCCACCACCATCGCAATCGGTGCCGAGACGTGCAGTTCGGTGGCCATCGCCGAGCCACCGATCACCAATGCCAGGGTCAGCATCACTTCGATCTGGTGCTGTTCGATGCTCTTGATCATCAGGTAGACCAGGTAACCGATCAGCCCGCCAAACACCACGCCGCCGATTGCCTCATGGGCGAACAGCATCGCGGTGGCGCCCACGGTGGGCGTCTCGCCCAACTGTGCGATACCCAGCAATACGGTAAACACCACTACGGCTGTACCGTCGTTGAACAGCGACTCGCCGACGATCGTGGTTTTCAGTGGTTTCGACGCATTGGCGGTACGCAGCACGCCCAGCACCGCAATCGGGTCGGTGGGCGAGATCAGCGCGCCGAACAGCAGGCAGTAGAGGAAGCTCACGTGCCAGCCGAACAGGGCGAAGATGTAGTACGCCAGGCTGCCGATCACCCCGGTGGCGATCAGCACGCCAAAGGTCGCCAACAGGCCGATGGGCCAACGGTAGCTGCGCAGGTCGTTGAGGTTCACGTGCAAGGCGCCGGCGAACAGCAGGAACGACAGCATCCAGTTCATCAGCAGGTCGCCGAAGTCGATCTGGCCAATCAACTGCTGGATACGTTCCTCCAGGCCCGGGTAGCCGAGCACGCTCAGGCCTTGCAGGATCAGCGAAAACAGCAGGGCGGTGACCATCACGCCAATGGTGGGCGGCAGGCCGATAAAACGGAAGTTCACATAGGTGAGCAGGGTGGTGAGGCAAATGAAGGCGGCGACAAGTTCAAGCATCCGGGGTCCTTGGGGAGGTGGGAGAGGGGATTCAACTGGGCAGATGCAGGCGCGGCAGGTGCGCCGAGGCGGCGTTTAGTATAAACAGGCGTTGATACATCACGAATCAATTAAGGAGATTGCATTGGTAGCGACAGCTCTGGTGCTGGTAGCGGCGCTGTTGCATGCGACCTGGAACACCTTGATCAAGTTCAGCGGCGAGCGCCTGCTTGTGATCGCTTGCATGGACACTGTGGCCTTGCTGTTTGTGGTGCTGGCGGTGGGGTTTGTGTCGGTGCCGCCGCTGGACATCTGGCCGTGGATCATCGCCTCGGCGCTGTTTGAGCTGCTCTACCGTTATCTGCTGATTCAAGCTTATCGCGTCGGCGACCTGGGGCTGGTCTATCCGCTGATGCGTGGCCTGTCGCCCCTGGTGGTACTGGCGTTGACTCTGGTGTTCGCCGGTGAAGTGCTGAGCACCCAGCAAATCCTCGGCATCCTGCTGATCCCGTTCGGCATGCTGTGCCTGCTATGGCAGGGCGGTGGTGGCGACCGTTTGCCCTGGTCGATGTTGCCGGTAGTGGCGCTGATCGGCCTGTGCATTGGCTGCTATACCTTCCTGGACGGCCAGGCATTGCGGCGCTGGTCACACCCGCTGGATTACCTGGTGTGGCTGACGCTGATCAGCGCCTGGCCATTCCCGTTGCTGGCGGTGGTACGCAAGCGCGCGGCGTTCAACCTGTTTTGGCGCACCCAATGGCGGCTGGGGTTGAGCGTGGGGTTCTGCGTATTGTTGAGCTACGCTCTGGTGCTCTGGGCCATGCAGTTGGGCTCGATTGCCGAGGCTGCCGCGCTGCGGGAAGTCAGCGTGATCCTGGTGGTGTTGTTCGGCATGCGTTATCTGAAAGAACCTTTCGGTCGCCCACGGCTCATAGCCTGTGGGTTGGTGCTGATCGGCATGTTCGTGATGAAACTCTAACCGTCGGATAAAACCAAAAAAGGAATGAGTGATGACAGCGGCTTTCTGGTGTGTGTTGATTGCAATCTTTCTACCCTACCTGTGCACGGGCGTCGCCAAGTTCAGTGGCGGCAAGTTCGGCCTCAGGCAGAACCACGACCCACGCGCTTTCCTCGATACCCTCGAAGGCTTTGCCAAGCGTGCCCACAGCGCGCAACTCAACAGCTTTGAAGTGACCCCGGCGTTTGCCGCGGCGGTGATCATCGCGCACATCGCCGGCACGGCGTCGCTGGTGACCATCAACGTGCTGGCGGTGCTGTTTATCACCAGCCGCCTGCTGTACATCATCTGCTACCTGGCGGACTGGGCGATATTGCGTTCGTTGGTGTGGACGGTGGGCATGGTGCTGATTGCGAGTTTCTTCTTCGTCTCGATCTGACCTGGCTTCGTGGGAGCACGCTTGCTCCCGCGGGCGTGCGTAGCGCTCCCAAAACCGCTGGGCCGCTGCGCCGCCCAACGGGAGCAAGCTTCCTGGCCACAACGGCCGGTTTCATCGTTGACGGTCAGTGGCTGTCAGCTGCCGGCGGGCGCATCCGGTACCTGCGGCAACGCTGCGCCTTTGGGCCACAGCATCCAGATCTGCCCCTGCTGCTTCATATTCCCGGCCAGCTCGCCCGCCGCATCGCCCGTGCCCCAGAACAAGTCTGCCCGCACCTCGCCGGTAATGGCGCCGCCCGTGTCCTGGGCCGCCACGGGCCTTGTGATCGGTGAGCCATCGGGCTTGGTGGTCGACAGCCACAACAGGCTACCGAGTGGGATCACCTTGCGATCCACCGCCACGCTGTAGCCGGCGGTCAATGGCACATTCAGCGAGCCGCGTGGGCCTTCGTTGCTGTCGGGGCGGGCGCTGAAGAAGACATAGCTGGGGTTGCTCGCCAGCAGCTCGGGAATGCGCTGCGGGTGTGCCTTGGCCCAAGCGCTGATGGCGCCCATGGTCACGTCTTCTTTTTTCAGTTCGCCTTGTTCCACCAGCCAGCGGCCGATAGGGCGATAGGGGTAGCCGTTCTGGTCGCCGTAGCCGACGCGTAGTTGACGACCGCCGGCCAGCTGGATACGGCCGGAGCCCTGGATCTGCAGGAATTGCAGGTCCATCGGGTTGGTCAGCCAGGCGATCGGCTTGGCGCTGGAGCCTTGGCCATTGATCGCGCTGGCATCGTCATAGGGCTTGAGCACGCGACCTTCGAGGCGGCCGCGCAGGCGCTTGCCCTTGAGTTCGGGGTAAATGCTTTCCAGGTTGACGATGATCAGGTCATCCGGCACGCCGTACACCGGCACATGGGCGCTGGCGGTCTGGGTCAGGCTGCCGGGGTAGACCGGTTCGTAGTAGCCGGTGATCAGGCCGTTCGGGCTATTGTCCGCCGAGCGCAGGCCGAACACATCCAGGCGCTCCTTGAGGAAGCCGCGGATTGCCACGGCATCACCCGGCACTGCGGCCGCCGCCGTGCACGTGGCGCCCCACACAGGGTCGGCCTTGAGACGCTGGCAGGCGCTGCGCCAGGATTCAAACCCGGCCAGCAGGTCGCTGTCGGACACCGCCGGCAACGCTTCCCACGGTGCGTTCACGTAGGTGGCTATGGCATGGGGTTTTACGGTTTCATCTTTGCCGGCATCTTTGCCCGCGTCGCAGCCGGCCAGCAGCGCGATCATCGGTAGAGCCCACGCCAGGCGGCGGCTCCAGGGTTTCAAGGTGACATTCATAGGGGTAATTCCTGAAGCGATTGCCTGCGCCATCGCGCGTTGGGGCAACCCTTATTATTAATAGGGCTATTGGTCTTTTCGGGCGGGGCGAGGATACTGGCCGCCGTTTTCCGTGACCGTGAGCCACCATGACTTTTAAAAAATTGACGGTTGTATTGCTGGCCTGCCTGGCCTTGTCTGCCTGTGGCGGCGTTGACCCCAACTCCCCCCTGGGCCAGCGCAAGGCAATCTTCAAGCAGATGCTCAAAACCGGCGAAGACCTGGGCGGCATGTTGCGTGGGCGCATCCCGTTCGACGGCGCAAAGTTCGCCGAAGGGGCGGTCAAGCTCGATGCCCTGTCCCATGAGCCCTGGAAGCATTTTCCGAGTGTGCGCGAAGAAGATCACACCAGCGCAAAGGACGATGTCTGGCAGCAGCAGGCACGTTTCCAGGAGCTGGCGCGCAACCTTGAAGCGGCCACCGGTGAATTGGTGATCGCCAGCCAGGTGCAGCCTTACAAGGCCGCCAACCTGGGGCCGGCGGTGCAGAAAGTTGAAGATGCCTGCAGCGCTTGCCATAAACAGTTCCGAGACCACTGACCGATTTTACTGGTCGAGCTCTTCCACGGCGTCCTGCAGGTCTTTGCGTGACTGGGCAAGCTTGTCCTTGCGCTTGTTGATCTTGTCCGCGTCACCCTTTTTCATCGCTTTGTCGAGGTCGGCCTGACGACGGCTGACTTCGTGCTTGGCGTCGAGCACCTTGTTTTCGCGTTCCTTCTTCAAGGCGGCGTCATTGCAGTTGGCGGTGACTTCAGCCAGGGCTTTTTCCAGGCCGGCCTGTTGTTCGCTGTTGCCATGGGCCTTGGCCTGTTCGATCTGGGTGCTGATGGCCTGGCGCTTGGCGGCGCAGCCGGTCAGGGGTTGCGTGTCTTCGGCCGCCAGCGATGGCGTGGCCATGAAGCTTGCGACGGTCAACAGGGCAAGGGGGGCTAGAAATTTCATGTGGAGCTCCAAGGTCGCAATCGGATGGCAGGGTGAATTCTGCCGTGGTTTAAAGGTGGCCGGGCCGGTTCAAAACCCGTCTATCCCGGCCACGCGGAGTGTCTCAGCCAACGCCTGGACTTGTGGGTCGTGAAAAAAAGCGCTCAATTGCGCTGCGCGACCCGGGCCAATGCCATCGATGGCCTGCCAGGCTTGGGTGTCCCGGGCGACCAGCGTCTGCCAGCCGCCTTCCAGGTTATTGCGTGCCACGGGCGGTACACCCAGGGCTTTGAGCCATTGCGCGAAAGGCCGTTGCCGCGCGCTGCGAATGCTGTCGAGCAGTCGCGCACGGCTGCGATCGCCGAAGCCATCAATGTTAGCAAGCTCTGCCGCATCCAGGGTTAACCAATCGAGAAAGCCAGCGATTAGACCGGCCTGGATCAATACGTTCCAGGTCTCGCGGCCCAAATGCGGTAACGCCAGGCCCTGGTTGCCGCTCAGCCAGGTCAGGCGCGCGAGCAATTGTTCTTCGCAGCCGGGGTCGAGTTGCCAGCAGCTCAGCGCGTGAAAATCCCGGGCATGGGGCACGGCCATGGCGACTCGGGTTTCGTTGCGCAGGATGACTTCGTCCAAGCGTGGGATCACTTGGCCGGCGAGGCTGATGGAAACCTGGTCGCCGGGGCGGATGTCCAGCGCTTGCCAGCGTTTCAGGGAGCCGACGCTGACCCGGCTGATCTGCCGGTCGTCCAGCCGCACCGGCTCGAGTTCCAGCAACGGCGTGATGCGCCCGGTGCGGCCGATCTTGAACTGCACGTTGCGCACCAGCGCCAGGGCCTTGGCTGCGGGGTATTTCCAGGCGACTGCCCAGTAAGGCGTACTGACCTGCCAGCGTTCGGCGGGGGCGCGCACGGCCTGGTGCAACACCACGCCGTCGCTGGCGAACGGCAGTGGATGGGTATACCAGTGGGTGCGCCAATGGGCGGCTTCGGTGAGGCTCTCGACGGGGTGGCTGTAGTCTTGGCTGTCCGTGAACCCCCAGCGCGCCAGGGTAGCCAGACGTTCGGTAAAGTCTTCCGGACCCTCGGGCCAGGCCCAGACGAACAGGCCGATTCCGGCTGCATCGGCGTCGCTCAGCTGGCGACGGTTCATCAGCCCGGCCACTTTGCTGCGGGCATTGAGCCCACCCTGTGCCGATTGCACGTGGTCGTCGAGACGCCAGTAGAGCTCGCCCTGCAACACCAGGTCGATGGGTTCAGGCAAGCGTTGGACGATGGCCGGGATCCTGCTGGAAGAGGCTGACCAATCCTGGCCGAGTCGGCCGTCACCGCGGCTGATGACTTGGCTCAAGTGGCCCTGGCGGTACACCAGCGTGACGGCAACGCCGTCGACCTTGGGTTGAATCCAGACATCCTGGCGCACGTGCAACCATTCGCCAACGGCCTGTTCATCCAGCAGTTTTTCCAGGCCCGTATGGGCAATCGGGTGCGGCACGGTGCCGCGTGAACTGGCCAGCGGTTTGTCTGTGGTCGCCGCGGAGGGGGAGACGCATTGGCGCCAGTTGGCCAGGCGCTGGCGGGCCTGGTCGTAGAGCTCATCGCTGATGGGCGAATGGCCGAGTCGATGGTAGCTGTCATCCCACAGGCGAATGTGTTCGGCGAGGGTATTGACCTGCGACCTGGCTTCATCAGGGCATTCATCTGCCCAACACAAAATGGGCAGAGCACTGACTAGAAGAGTGATCACTGAACGCATCATGAGCATCCTTGCTCGAAAAGGGCGCCCAGCCTAAATGATCCTCTCTCCCACAAAAAAGCCCCGGCAGTGCGGGGCTTTTTACCGGGTGTTTCCAGTTACTTGAACAAACCACCCAAGGCTTTCACGGCGTCCGGCTTATCCGCCTTGGCTTCCTGGTTTTGCTGCTTGGCGTCGGCTTTGGCTTGGGTTTCAGCGAGTTTGTTGCAACCTTTGTTGACCTGGTCTTGTGCGGCTTTGAATGCCTTCACTTTCATGGTGTCTTTGCTGGCTTCGGCCGCATCGATTTTGGTTTGCAGGTCTGCGGCTTGCTTCTGGCAGTCGCCGGCATTGCCACCCAGTTGGGAGGTCAGGGCGCCACT
Source organism: Pseudomonas gorinensis (assembly GCF_042015035.1). NCBI lineage: Bacteria > Pseudomonadati > Pseudomonadota > Gammaproteobacteria > Pseudomonadales > Pseudomonadaceae > Pseudomonas > Pseudomonas gorinensis. Next base: position 6,816,836 of record NZ_CP167125.1, on the reverse strand, counting down.
CAGGGCGCTCAGGTCGGCGGCGTGGGCCGGCAGGGCGAGCAGGCTGAGCAGAAGGGCGGCGGGGACGAGCGTGGAGATGCGCATGAAAAACCTCAATGTTCGATTGCCTGCGCACTTATCTATCCCGGGCTGGCGCAGTGCAATATCCAATTAAGGTGGAGGGCCCGAGAGGGCGCGGATTCTAGTGGGCCATTATTTGGCCTGCAAGCTTTGGATCCAAAAAATGTGAACGTCACCGCGATTCACCCGACAATAAAAAGCCCCGCCGGGAAAACCCGGCAGGGCTTTGGATGACGCGAGCGATTACAGGCCGGCAGCAATGCGCAGGTCGTTGGCGCGGTCGGTCTTTTCCCAGGTGAAGGTGGTGAAGGTGTCGTCGCCGACGGTCTTCTGCGCAGGGGTACGACCGAAGTGGCCGTAGGCTGCGGTTTCCTGGTACATCGGGTGCAGCAGGTCGAGCATGGTGGTGATCGCGTAAGGGCGCAGGTCGAAGATCTCGCGCACCAGTTTGACGATCTTGTCATCGCTGATCTTGCCGGTACCGAAAGTGTTCAGCGAGATCGACGTAGGCTGGGCCACGCCGATGGCGTAGGACACCTGGATCTCGCAGCGCTCGGCCAGGCCGGCGGCGACGATGTTCTTGGCCACGTAGCGACCGGCGTAGGCCGCGGAACGGTCAACCTTGGACGGATCTTTACCGGAGAACGCGCCACCGCCATGACGGGCCATGCCGCCGTAGCTGTCAACGATGATCTTGCGACCGGTCAGACCGCAGTCGCCGACCGGGCCACCGATGATGAACTGGCCAGTCGGGTTGATATGGAACTGAGTGTCTTTGCTCAGCAGTTCGGCGGGCAGCACGTGCTTGACGATCAGTTCCATCACGCCTTCGCGCAGGTCAGCGTAGGAAACGTCCGGGTTGTGCTGGGTCGACAGGACGACTGCGTCGATGCCGACCACCTTGCCGCCTTCATAACGGCAGGTCACCTGGGACTTGGCGTCCGGGCGCAGCCAAGGCAGCAGGCCGGATTTGCGCGCTTCGGCCTGACGTTGCACGAGCTGGTGCGAGAAGGTGATCGGTGCTGGCATCAGCACGTCGGTTTCGTTGCTGGCGTAGCCGAACATCAGGCCCTGGTCGCCGGCACCCTGATCTTCAGGCTTGGCCCGGTCGACGCCCTGGTTGATGTCAGGGGACTGCTTGCCGATGATGTTCATCACGCCGCAGGTAGCGCCGTCAAAGCCGACGTCGGAGCTGTTGTAGCCGATGTCGGTGATCACGTCACGAACGATCTGCTCCAGGTCAACCCAGGCGGTAGTGGTCACTTCGCCAGCGATGATCGCTACACCGGTTTTCACCAGAGTCTCGCACGCCACACGGGCGAACTTGTCTTCAGCAATGATGGCGTCCAGCACCGCATCAGAAATCTGGTCGGCGATTTTGTCCGGATGCCCTTCAGACACGGACTCGGAGGTGAAAAGGGAGTATTCGCTCATCTCGATGTTTTCCTGATATTTACCGATGGTGAGTGTCGCCAGCCGGTCGCTGAAAATGGCGGACCTGAATCTGGAAACCATTACGTAAACCTACATAGAGGCTTTCCCCGGGAACGAGCCCCGCAGCGGTGGCCCAACGGGCCAGGTCGTCCTGTTCAAAACCCAACCAGAGATCACCGCAGGCCTCCCTGGCCCAATTCTGGTTGTGGCTGCATAAATCTGTAACCAGCAGGCTACCGCCGGGTTGCAGCAAGTTCGCCATCTGCTTGAGGGCGTCGGCGGGGGCCGCGAAATGGTGCAGGACCATGTTCAGCACCACGCAATCGGCCTTCAGGCCCGTATGAGTCAGCGCGTCGGCCAACTGCAGGCGGATATTGCCCAACGCCTCGCGCTCGCAGAGCTGGCGTGCCAGCTCAAGCATTGCCGGGCTGTTGTCCAGCGCGGTGACCTGGCCGAAACGGCGCGCCAGTTCTGGCAGAAAGCCGCCATCCCCAGGCCCGACTTCCAATGCCGTGGCCTCATGACTGAAGCTCAGCTTGTCCAATAGCGCCAGTACGCTTTCGCGATATTGGGGCAAACCGGCGATCAGGTCCTGCTGGGCACGAAACTTCTCGGCAACCCGCGAGAAAAAGTCCTGGCTGGCCGCAGCGCGTTGTCCGTGTACCTGGCCGATGCGTGATTGCACGTCGTTGGGCAGGTTGAGGCTGTCCACTTCGTCGAGCAGGGCGGCATGAAGCTTTCCGCCGAGCACGTCGGAGTGGGGCAGGGCGCGGCGGTAAAAAATCGCATTGCCTTCGCGGCGGGTGGCTACCAGGTCGGCCTGGGCCAATACCTTCAAGTGGTGGCTCATGCCGGACTGGCCAATGGCGAAAATCTGCGCCAACTCCAGTACACCGAAAGAGTCGTTGGCCAGTGCGCGCAATACGTTCAGGCGCAACGGGTCACCAGCGGCCTTGCACAAGGCTGCCAGGTCATCGCCGTCGTCAGGACGCAGGGAGGGCACGGGTAGGTTCATAAGGCCAGCAGTCTAGTGACGGGTGGGTCTCCTCGCAAGGCCAATATCAAAAAGTTTTGATATTGGACGATAAGTGGCGGTTATAAACAGTCGCTATAACCTTTAGACGAAGCGGTTAAAGGTTTCTGCAAGCGATTGCCGCGCAAAGCACAGGAAAAACACCTGCAAGTGACTATCTGTCATTGCCCGCAGGCGGTGGCTGAGGGAAAATGCCGGTCCTTTTTTCCGTTTCTTTTAATCACTCACTATTCAAAATCCTCAGGAGAACAGCGATGCCCAGCCGTCGTGAGCGTGCCAACGCCATTCGTGCCCTCAGCATGGATGCCGTGCAAAAAGCCAACAGCGGCCATCCCGGTGCCCCGATGGGCATGGCGGATATCGCCGAGGTACTTTGGCGTGACTACCTGAAACACAACCCGAGCAACCCATCGTTCGCCGACCGTGACCGCTTTGTGCTGTCCAACGGCCACGGCTCGATGCTGATCTACTCGCTGCTGCACCTGACCGGCTACGACGTCACCATCGATGACCTCAAGAGCTTCCGCCAGCTGCACAGCCGCACCCCGGGCCACCCGGAATTCGGCTACACCCCAGGCGTCGAGACCACTACCGGTCCCCTGGGCCAAGGCCTGGCCAACGCCGTAGGTTTCGCGCTGGCTGAAAAAGTCCTGGGCGCGCAATTCAACCGCCCTGGCCACCACATCGTTGACCACCACACCTACGTGTTCCTGGGTGATGGCTGCATGATGGAAGGCATTTCCCATGAAGTCGCTTCCCTGGCCGGTACCCTGGGCCTGGGCAAGCTGATCGCCTTCTACGATGACAACGGCATCTCCATCGACGGCGAAGTCGAAGGCTGGTTCACCGACGACACCCCGAAGCGTTTCGAAGCCTACAACTGGCAGGTGATCCGCAATGTCGACGGCCACGATCCGGAAGAAATCAAGACCGCCATCGACACCGCCCGCAAGAGCGAGCAGCCGACGCTGATCTGCTGCAAGACCACCATCGGTTTCGGTTCGCCCAACAAGCAAGGTAAAGAAGACTGCCACGGTGCCCCCCTGGGTGACGCGGAAATCGCCCTGACCCGCGCCGCGCTGAAGTGGAACCACGGTCCGTTCGAAATCCCGGCCGACATCTACGCCGAATGGGATGCCAAGGAAAAAGGCCTGGCCACCGAAGCCGAGTGGGACCAGCGCTTCGCCGCCTACTCCGCTGAATTCCCGGAATTGGCCAACGAGCTGGTACGCCGCCTGGCCGGTGACCTGCCTGCCGACTTCTCGGAAAAAGCCTCGGCCTACATCGCCGAAGTCGCGGCCAAGGGCGAGACCATCGCCAGCCGTAAAGCCAGCCAGAACACCCTGAACGCCTTTGGCCCGCTGCTGCCCGAGTTCCTCGGCGGTTCGGCCGATCTGGCCGGTTCCAACCTGACCCTGTGGAAAGGCTGCAAAGGTGTCTCGGCCGAAGACGCCAGCGGCAACTATATGTACTACGGTGTGCGCGAGTTCGGCATGAGCGCCATCATGAACGGCGTGTCCCTGCATGGCGGCCTGGTGCCTTACGGTGCGACCTTCCTGATGTTCATGGAATATGCACGTAACGCAGTCCGCATGGCGGCGCTGATGAAGAAGCGTGTGATCCATGTGTACACCCACGACTCCATCGGCCTGGGCGAAGACGGCCCGACGCACCAGCCGGTCGAGCAACTGACCAGCCTGCGTACCACGCCGAACCTGGATTGCTGGCGCCCAGCCGACGCGGTCGAATCCGCCGTGGCCTGGAAACATGCGATCGAGCGCAAGGACGGCCCTTCGGCGCTGATCTTCTCTCGCCAGAACCTGCAACACCAGGTGCGTACCGACGCGCAGATCGCCGACATCAGCCGTGGCGGCTACGTGCTCAAGGACTGCATCGGCGAGCCGGAGCTGATCCTGATCTCCACCGGTTCCGAAGTGGGCCTGACCGTCCAGGCATACGACAAGCTGACTGCCCAGGGCCGCAACGTGCGCGTTGTTTCCATGCCGTGCACCAGCGTGTTCGAAGCCCAGGATGCCGACTACAAACAGTCGGTGCTGCCGTTGCAGGTCAGCGCGCGTATCGCCATCGAAGCGGCGCACGCCGACTACTGGTACAAGTACGTGGGCCTGGAAGGCCGCGTGATCGGCATGACCACCTACGGTGAGTCGGCGCCGGCGCCGGCGTTGTTCGAAGAATTCGGTTTCACCCTGGATAACATCCTGGGTCAGGCTGAAGAGCTGCTGGAAGACTAAAGCGCGAACGCGGCGGCCAATTTGGCCGCTGCACACAGATGTGCGTTGGCGACTGCCCATCGCACCCTCTGTAGGAGCGAGCTTGCTCGCGAAGAACGAGAGAGCGCCGCGTCACATCAGAAACGCTGCGTTATCGTTGACGATCTTCGCGAGCAAGCTCGCTCCTACATTGGTTAGATGGTTTATGTCGCCCCCACTGCGAGAACCCCATGCCCCAACCGCGTCCCTACAAAGTTGCACTCAACGGCTACGGCCGCATTGGTCGTTGCGTCTTGCGTGCTCTGTTCGAGCGAGGGGCGGCGGCCGGTTTTGAAATTGTCGCGATCAATGACCTGGCCGACATGGCCAGTATCGAATACCTGACACGCTTTGACTCCACCCACGGCCGCTTTCCCGGCGAAGTGCGGGTCGAAGGCGATTGTCTGCATATCAAGGGCGACTGCGTGAAAGTGTTGCGCAGTGCCACCCCCGAGGGGATCGACTGGGCGGCGCTGGGCGTCGACCTGGTGCTGGAATGCTCCGGTGCCTATAACACCCGCGCCGATGGCCAGCGTTTTCTCGATGCCGGCGCCCCGCGAGTGTTGTTTTCCCAGCCGATGGCCAGCGAGGCGGATGTCGACGCCACCATCGTCTACGGCATCAACCAGGATTGCCTCACCGGTCATGAGTTGCTGGTGTCCAATGCCTCCTGCACCACCAACTGCAGCGTACCGCTGTTGCGCCTGCTGGATCAGGCGATCGGCCTGGACTACGTGTCGATTACCACCATCCACTCGGCGATGAACGACCAGCCGGTGATCGACGCCTATCACCACGAAGACCTGCGCCGCACGCGCTCGGCGTTCCAGTCAGTGATTCCGGTGTCCACCGGCCTGGCGCGCGGCATCGAACGACTGTTGCCGGAACTTGCCGGGCGAATTCAGGCCAAAGCCGTACGGGTGCCGACGGTGAACGTGTCCTGCCTGGACATCACCATGCAAACCGTCAGCGACACCGATGCCGAGGAGGTCAACCGGATCCTGCGTGACGCCGCCACCAGCGGCCCGCTCAAGGGCCTTCTGGCCTATACCGAGTTGCCCCACGCCAGTTGTGATTTCAACCATGACCCGCATTCGGCGATTGTCGATGCCAGCCAGACCCGCGTTTCCGGCCCGAGGCTGGTGAACATCCTGGCCTGGTTCGACAACGAATGGGGGTTTGCCAACCGTATGCTGGACGTCGCAGAACACTATCTGCAAACAGCCTCTCCAAAACTTTAGCCTCAGGAATTGCCTCCCATGACCGTGTTGAAGATGACCGACCTCGATCTGCAAGGTAAGCGCGTACTGATTCGCGAAGACCTCAACGTCCCAGTCAAGGACGGTGTTGTCACCAGTGATGCGCGAATCCTGGCCTCGCTGCCGACCATCAAGCTGGCTCTGGAAAAAGGTGCGGCCGTGATGGTCTGCTCCCACCTGGGTCGTCCGACCGAAGGTGAGTTCTCCGCCGAAAACAGCCTCAAGCCTGTGGCTGACTACCTGAGCAAGGCCCTGGGCCGGGACGTGCCACTGGTGGCTGACTACCTGGGGGGCGTCGACGTCACGCCTGGCGACATCGTGTTGTTCGAAAACGTGCGCTTCAACAAAGGCGAGAAAAAGAACAGCGACGAACTGGCCCAGCAATACGCGGCCCTGTGCGACGTGTTCGTGATGGACGCTTTCGGTACCGCCCACCGCGCCGAAGGTTCGACCCATGGCGTGGCCAAGTTTGCCAAGGTCGCCGCTGCAGGCCCTCTGCTGGCTGCTGAACTGGACGCGCTGGGCAAGGCCCTGGGTGCGCCCGCACAGCCAATGGCCGCCATCGTGGCCGGCTCGAAAGTTTCCACCAAGCTGGACGTGCTCAATAGCCTCAGCCAGATCTGTAACCAGTTGATCGTCGGCGGCGGCATTGCCAACACCTTCCTGGCGGCCGCGGGTCACCCGGTGGGCAAGTCCCTGTACGAGCCGGACCTGCTCGACACCGCGCGCGCCATCGCTGCCAAGGTCAGCGTACCGCTGCCAGTGGACGTGGTCGTGGCCAAGGAGTTTGCGGAAAGCGCCGAAGCGACCGTCAAGCTGATCGACGATGTGGCCGCCGACGACATGATCCTGGATATCGGCCCGCAAACCGCGGCCAACTTCGCAGAGCTGCTCAAGGCTTCCCAGACCATCCTGTGGAACGGCCCGGTGGGTGTGTTTGAGTTCGATCAGTTCGGCAATGGCACCAAAGTGCTGGCCAAGGCGATTGCCGAAAGCTCGGCATTCTCCATCGCCGGCGGCGGCGACACCCTGGCGGCCATCGATAAATATGGCGTTGCCGACCAGATCTCCTACATTTCTACCGGTGGCGGTGCGTTCCTCGAGTTCGTTGAAGGCAAGGTCCTGCCTGCCGTTGAAGTCCTGGAAAGCCGGGCCAAAGGCTAAGGCGCGCGATCAGGAAAAGGAGCATTCCCATGATCAAGTCGTTGGCACTGGTGCTCGCAGCGGGCCTGTTGGCTGGCTGCGGCAGTACGCCGAACGCTGCGCCGGAGGTTGGCAAGCCCGCGCCAGCGCAGAAAAAAAGCTGCTATCAGGCCGATTGGCAAGCCGAGACCATGCCGGTGATCAACAAGCGCATCGGCAATGAACGCCTGGAGAAATACGACTCCGCGCCCAACGGTCAGGAACAGGGTTGCCCTTGACGGGTCTGATCAACTAACCGACAGCAGTGGCGGCCTTTTGGGGCGCCGTTCGAGGATTGGCAATGAAAGGCGTTTTCGCCCTGGCAACACTGGCGTTACTGGCCGGTTGCAGCAGCATGAACATGTTCAACAAGGCAGAGTCTGCCGACAAATGGACCACTTGGACCTGCGATAGCAAGGCCGAGGTCAACTGGCGCTTTGCTAACCAGGCCCACAGCGAGGTGGATGTACGCCTCGGCGGTTCCGACCAGGTTTACCGCCTTAAGCAGGACGTTGCCGCCTCGGGCGTGCTGTACAGCAACGACCAATTGGCGTTTCACACAAAAGGTGAGGAAGGCCTGGTTTACTGGGTGGCCACCGACGATTTGATCGGGCGGGGCTGCAAGGCCCAGTAAACAGAACACGGTCTCAACATTAATGAGATCCCAATGTGGGAGGGGGCTTGCCCCCGATAGCGTTGGGTCAGCCACCCGCGATGTCGACAGGTAAATCGCCATCGCGGGCAAGCCCCCTCCCACATCGATACGGTTTCAAAGTGATGTCGGCGTTGAGTCCGGCTCACAAAAAACGATTCAGCAGGCCAGGTATGCAAAGCCTGACCTTCAATAACTTGAATAGCAGCCGCCGCTACGGCAGGCTTGCACGATTAACGACCCTCGACCGGGAGAGACAACACAATGGCACTTATCAGCATGCGTCAAATGCTGGACCACGCAGCCGAATTCGGCTACGGCGTCCCAGCTTTTAACGTCAACAACCTTGAGCAGATGCGCGCCATCATGGAAGCCGCTGACAAGACCGACTCCCCTGTGATCGTCCAGGCTTCGGCCGGTGCCCGCAAATACGCTGGCGCGCCTTTCCTGCGCCACCTGATCCTCGCCGCGATCGAAGAATTCCCGCACATCCCGGTGTGCATGCACCAGGACCACGGCACTAGCCCTGACGTGTGCCAGCGCTCCATCCAACTGGGTTTCAGCTCGGTGATGATGGACGGTTCCCTTGGCGAAGACGGCAAGACCCCGACCGACTACGAGTACAACGTCCGCGTGACCCAACAAACCGTGGCCATGGCTCACGCCTGCGGCGTGTCGGTTGAAGGCGAGCTGGGCTGCCTGGGTTCCCTGGAAACCGGCATGGCCGGTGAAGAAGACGGCATTGGCGCCGAAGGCGTGCTGGATCACAGCCAGATGCTGACTGACCCGGAAGAAGCCGCTGACTTCGTCAAGAAGACCCAGGTGGATGCCCTGGCGATCGCCATCGGCACCAGCCACGGCGCCTACAAGTTCACCAAGCCGCCAACCGGCGACGTGCTGGCCATCGACCGCATCAAGGAAATCCACAAGCGCATCCCTAACACCCACCTGGTGATGCACGGTTCTTCCTCGGTACCGCAAGAGTGGCTGGCGATCATCAACCAGTACGGCGGCGACATCAAAGAAACCTACGGCGTACCGGTTGAAGAAATCGTCGAAGGCATCAAGTACGGCGTGCGCAAGGTCAACATCGACACCGACCTGCGCCTGGCGTCCACCGGTGCGATGCGTCGCCTGATGGCCACCAACCCAAGCGAATTCGACCCACGTAAATTCTTCGGCGCAACCGTGACGGCGATGCGTGACGTGTGTATCGCTCGCTACGAAGCGTTCGGTACTGCCGGCAACGCTTCGAAGATCAAGCCGATCTCGTTGGAAGCGATGTACCAGCGTTACCTGAAAGGTGAGTTGAACGCTAAGGTGAATTAAGCCTCAGGCGTTAAAAAGAAGCCCGCAGTGATGCGGGCTTTTTTGGGTACCGAGTTAAATGAACTGAATGTTTTCCCTTTGTTGTTTTTTGATGCTTTGCTGAACATTTTAAGTTCGATCAAGTTGATAAGACAAAATGCTCGGTGCGCCCGTTGGTTCAGTTAAGTGTCGGGTGTCATTCAGATCCGTCTTGTTTAACTGTAATTAAATCCATGAGGCGTTACAGGGATCGTGCTGAACGCAATTAAACTACCGGCGCTTATTTCTAACTTATATTTAAAGCTGTCAACCTTGACAGTATCGCTCGTTGGCCATCGTGCCTAGGCTGGAGTCACTCATTAAAGAGAGGTGTACACGGCTATGTCACATCCATATCTTATAAAATCGCTTCAGTGTCTAACTGCTATTGGCGCGTTGGCATTGATGGGGAGTGCATATGCGGCACCGTTATCTTGCCCCGAGGTTTCAACCATCAAGGCGGTGAGCATTCAGTTTTCAGCTGAAGAAGAGGGGTGGAAGGGTGAGCAGTCCATTGACAATAAATCGATGGTCAAAGGGTTCAAGTTTATGGGCTCGGCAATCAAGCAGGGAACGGACAGCGAAACAAAGTTGCCTTATAACTATGTAATCTGTAATTACAGTGGTAAAGGTAAGGATGACTATCTAAGGTTGTCCCAGAGGTTTGTCCTGCCTCCTGTGCCTAAAGGTTCTGGTTGGAAGGATAATGAGTGCGCAACGAGTAAGGTCGCGGACTGTGCTTTTGAGTTGGTGAATTCAAAGGGCCCAGCTCAGATGAAATTACCTGCCCAGTAGACAGGCAACCTCGTCGCGTGAAAAGTGGCGGCCGCTCTTGGTGAGCGGCCGCGCATGTGTATGCGAGTGGCCACATTGTTCAGATCGCGCTCGGCGAAGTCCGCCAGGCCGAGGCGCTCAAGGGGGGGCGTCAAGGCGTTCGCGCAGGCAGGCAACGCCCACGCGAAATGAGGCGCCGCTCACTCGTGGTCGATATCCAGCTTGGCAAACGTCACCCGTGCGCCTTCCTTGCTATCCCCGCTGTTGTCCTGAACATACGCGCCAGCCTTGAAGTACAGGGGTTTGCTGCCCCACGCCGCACCGATGCGTTCGTTCCACTCACTGTCGGCGGCGTACACACTGAGCAGCCCGGCCTTGTTGAGGTTGATCACGTAGGTGAAGCTTTTTTCCAGCGGCACATTGGAAGCCACGATGATTACGCGGCTTTCATCCTCATCCGGACGCATGCGGACCTTGGCGACGATGTTGCCGGTCTGGGTTTTGTCCTTGAATTGATACTCCAGCTTGATCAGCGGCTTCTGGCTGTCATAGGCGTGAATCTGGCCGATCACCACCTTGCCGGTGGACGGTACCTGGTTGACGGTCAGCGTGGCGCGCAGGAAGTTGTCGGCGTCAGGGTAGGTCCAGTTACGCAGGCGGCCGTCGGCGTAGGTTTCACGCAGTTCGCTGCGGGGGTAGACGGCGTTTTCGGTACGGGTGCCGGTGACGGGTGTCCAGAATTGCACATTGCTCCCTTCTGCCTGGAAATATTGGTCATTGAAGCCGCTCATCAGCTTCGGGGTGTCGATGGTCGCGGGGGGCGAGCCGACCGGAATACTCAGGTTCCAGGTGGAAAGATCAATCATGGGCGTAGGCCTTTTTACAGAGGGGTGTAGGCTATGGCCCTTGGGCCAGACAGGTTCTTTATAGGCGGTCGTCACGCGCTTGTTAATTATTGCTCGGCAATTTATTGGCGCCAAAGGAATGCCAAAAAGCCATGTTGCCCATGAACCGTGGGCTGCAGGCACTGACCGTTAGTCGGCTTCCCAGGCTTTGGCGCAATGATGGCATCGCGGTGACTTCTGATTTTTGGGAACCGAGGCTAGAGTGATGCCTCAGAGTTTGTCCGGGTTTTCTGTCAGAAGTGACTGGGACAGCTCCTTTAGGAAGAGACGTAGCATGGAATGCGCACCACTCCCCGGCGATGGCAGTTCGGTTCTTCTGGTGGTCGATGACTACCCGGAAAACCTGATCAGCATGCGCGCACTTTTGCAGCGTGATGATTGGCATGTGGTGACCGCTGCTTCAGGTCTTGAAGCCCTGGAATTGCTGCTGCAGCTCGAAGTTGATCTGGTATTGCTGGATGTGATGATGCCCGGCATGGACGGCTTTGAAGTCGCCCGCCTGATGCGCGGCAACCAGCGCACCCGGATGACGCCAATCATCTTCCTCAGTGCCAATGCCCAATCGCCCGCCGCCGTGCTCGAGGGCTATGCCAGCGGCGCGATCGACTACCTGTTCAAACCGTTCGACCCGCATATCCTCAAGCCCAAGGTCCAGGCGTTGCTGGAGCACCAGCGTAATCGCCGGGCGCTGCAGCGCCTGAGTCATGACCTGGAATCGGCGCGTGCCTTTAATGCCTCGGTGTTGGACAACGCCGCCGAAGGCATCCTGGTGGTGGGGGAGGGGGGAGTGATCGAGTACGCCAACCCGGCGATTTCGCGCCTGCTCAATGCCACGATCCAGGAACTGCAAGGCCAGGAGTTCCTCGGCTTCCTGCAAAAACCCCATGTACCTGCCTGGCTGGATTCGCAGATGTATGCCGGTTACCGCCAGGGCGAAACCTGGCGCTTGCATGATGCGATCCTGCGCACAGGCCGCGGCCAACAGGTGCCGGTGGCGTTGTCGTGCGCGCCGTTGCCCTCTGAGCAGAAGGCCATGGTGGTGACGGTGCTGGATATGTCCGAAATACGTCACCTGCACCAGCAACTGGAGTTTCAGGCCGTCACAGACCCGCTGACCGGTTTGCTGAATCGGCGCGGCTTCTATCAGGCGGTAGAGAGTGCGTTGTTGCGCGGCGAACGCGTCGAGCGGTCGCTGGTGTTGCTGTACCTGGACCTGGATGGGTTCAAACGGGTCAACGATTCACTGGGGCATGACGCTGGCGATCGGGTGCTGCGCTGGGTGTCGGAACAATTGCAGGGCAGCGTGCGCGCCAGCGACATTCTCGGACGCATGGGCGGCGACGAATTCACGGCATTGCTGGAGCTGGAGTTCCCGGAACAGGCCGCGAAAATTTCGGAAAAACTGATTGAGCGTGTGTCTGTTTGCCAGCAGGTCGACGGGTTGGATGTGATGCTCGGGGTCAGCATCGGCATTGCCACTTTCCCGGATTGCGGCTCTGACTTGAACGGTCTGCTGCGTGCGGCAGACATCGCCATGTACGAAGCCAAGCGTGCGGGGCGTCAGCAGTACCGCTATTACGATCAGGAAATGAACGGGCGTGCTCGTTCGCGGCTGATGCTTGAAGACAGCGTGCGCACGGCGATTCAGAACAAGGACTTCACCTTGGTGTACCAACCCCAGGTGTCCCTGGAGGACGGTCGCTTGCGCGGCGTCGAGGCGCTATTGCGCTGGCAGCACCCCAGCGTCGGTGATGTGCCGCCGGGGCTGTTTTTACCGCTGCTGGAGGAGGCCCGGCTGATCAGCCAGTTGAGTGCCTGGATTTACCTGCAGGTCGCTGCGCAGCGCCAGATGTGGCAGGTGGCTTTGGATGACGAACTGGTGCTGAGCGTGAGCCTGAGCAGCAGCCAGTTCAATATGCCGCAGCTGTCCAGCCAACTGCAGCAGGTGCTGGAGCGGCATGGGTTGCAGGGGCGGCAGTTGGAGGTGGAAATCAGCGAAGACAGCCTGATGAGCAATCTTGAAGAGTCTGCCAAGCAGCTCAAGTTGTTGCGTCAGGTCGGGGTGCGTATCGCCCTGGATGACTTTGGCTGCGGCCACTGTTCCCTGGCTCACCTGCGCGACCTGGAGTTCGACACCCTCAAGCTTGATCCGCAACTGGTCGCGCGCCTGCCGGGTTCGGCGCGGGATGCCGCACTGGCCCGCAGCATTATCCAATTGTGCGAGCACTTCGAGGTGCTGGTGATCGCCGAGGGCGTAGAGACGCAGGAGCAATCCGAGTGGCTCAAGGCCAATGGTTGCCGATTTATCCAGGGGCCATGGGCGGCGCAGCCGTTGATGGCCGAGGAAGTGCTCGTCTGGGCGCGCGCTCGCGTGCGTTGAATTCGCTACACTGGCGCCCATCCGAACCCTGTTGCAGACCCCCAATGACCGCCCTGAAATACCTCCAGGCCTACCCCGCAGCCCTCCAGGAGCAAGTGCGCCAACTGATCGCCAAGGACCAGTTGGGTGCCTACCTGGAGCAGCGTTACCCCGAGCGCCACGCCGTGCAGAGTGACAAGGCGTTGTATGTCTACGCGCTGGCCCTGAAGCAGGAGCACCTGCGCAACGCGCCGGCCATCGACAAAGTGCTGTTCGACAACCGCCTGGACCTGACCCATCGCGCCCTCGGCTTGCACACCACGATTTCCCGGGTGCAGGGCGGCAACCTGAAGTCCAAGAAAGAGATCCGCATCGCCGCGCTGTTCAAGGAGGCCGCGCCGCAGTTCCTGCGCATGATCGTGGTGCACGAGCTGGCGCACTTCAAGGAGTCGGACCACAACAAGGCGTTCTATAAACTCTGTGAGTACATGATGCCGGGCTACCATCAGGTGGAATTCGACCTGCGGGTGTACCTCACCTATCGCGACTTGCAGGGCAAGCCCTAACCGTACAAGGCGACCGACCATGGATGTGAGCAAGACCAAGAGCAGCTTTTACCGCCGGCTCTATGTGGCCTACCTGATCGACAGCGGGCAAGCCAGCAGCGTACCGGCGCTGACCGAGTTGACGGGCATGCCCCGGCGCACGGCGCAGGACACGATTGCGGCGCTGGCCGACCTGGATATCGTGTGTGAGTTCGAACAACAAGATGGCGGCCGCAACCATGCCGGGCATTATCGGATTCGGGATTGGGGCGCGATTGATCGGCGGTGGATCGAGGTGAATCTCGGGTCCATCAAACAGGTATTGGGTTATCCCTGAGGTTCTGCGGGGATTTGGCTGACGCCATCGGGGGCAAGTCGAATCGTCGCACCGCCCCTCCCACAGTTTGAACTGTGACTACATTCAAATGTGGGAGGGGGGCTTGCCCCCGATGGCGGCCTCAAACGCGCCGCATACCAATATGTGGAATATCGTCTTCCAGGTATTCCTCGCCCGCCACCAGAAAACCATACCGACCGTAATACCCTTGCAAATGGGCCTGGGCTGACAGGAATATCGGCGTTTCTGGCCAGATATCGTCAATCTGCCTGAGGGTTTCCTGCAGCATCAGGTGCCCCAGCCCGGTGCCGCGCGCCATGGGGGCCACGATTACCCGCCCGATCACCACGTCGCCGCCCTGGGACTCCGGGTCCAACAGGCGCAGGTAAGCCACCAACTGGTCGTCCTGCCAGGCCATCAGGTGGTGGGTATCGCCTTCCAGGTCCTGCCCGTCGATGTCCTGGTAGATGCACTTCTGCTCGACGACAAAGACTTCGCTGCGCAGGCGCAGGATGGCGTAGAGCTGCTCCTTGCCCAGGTCATTGTGATGTTTGCAGACCCATTCGACTGTCATGGTGCGTTCTCTTTATCAATGTCTGTTCTGGATAGTAAGCGCGCCACGCCTTTGTGTCGAAATCAGCTATTTTTGTGAGTGACGTCAATTCGCCATCATTGTGTGCATCTGCCGTCGGCTTCTTGTGTAATCTGAACTACTGTTAGAGCCTCAGGCCTCGCCTGAGTAAGGGCTACCGCCTGCCTGCCAAGGACTTTAAGCATGCCGCGATTCTCTCGTGCCGTTGCTTTGATTGGAGTTTTATTGCTGGCCCAGCCAGTGTTCGCAGAGCGTCTGCGCCTGGTAGCGGATGCCTGGCCACCCTTTACCGATGCCACCTTGATCAATGGCGGGCTGGCCACCGACATTGTCACCACGGCCTTGGCCCGCGCCGGGTACGCCAGTGATTTCGAACAGGTGCCCTGGGCTCGCGCACTGATGGGGGTGGGCGATGGGCGCTATGACGTACTGATCAACGCCTGGTACGACGATGCTCGCACGCAGTTGGGGCAGTTTTCCGCGGAATACCTGGTGAACCGTGTGCGTTTTATCAAGCGCCGTGATGACCCGATCGAGTTCCAGAACCTTGAGCAATTGCACGATGAGCCTATCGCCGTGGTGCGCGGGTACGTGTATTCGCCGGCGTTCGACCAGGATGCGCAATTGCAGAAAGTCCCTGTGCATAACTTTGCCATGGCCGTGCGCATGCTTGCGGCGCAGCGCGTGCGGTTGACGGTGGAGGATGAATATGTGGCGCGCTATTACCTGTCACGCGAATCGGCGCGGGTGCGCAATGCGGTGGAGTTTTTGCCCAAGCCCTTGAGCGAAAATAGCCTGCATATCCTGGTCAGCCTGAAGAACCCTGAGCATGCGCAGATCGTCGCCAGCTTTGACCGCGAGATTGCCAGGATGAAGGCTGATGGCAGTTATGCGCGGTTGATGAAGGCCCATGGCATGTAGTGCCTGTGCGGGCCTCATCGGGACCAAGCCCCCGATAGCGACCTAAGCCGCGCTGGTGTCCTTGATCAAATGCGCCGCCAAGGTGCGCAACGGCCCCAACTGCCGGCAAATCAACGCCAACTGCGTTTGCACCAACCGTTGCCCTTCATCGATCTCGTCCGGCATCTGCTCCAGGTCGGTTGCCAGCGCTTCCTCGGCATCACTCTGAATCGCAATCGGCTGTTTGTTGGCCAAGCCCTCGGCGATCTCATCGATGCTTGCCGCCAGTGTCTTGCCGGCGCCGTCGATCAAATGCTCACGCACCTCGGCCGGCAGTTGGGTTTCCCGATGCGCGCCGAGCCCTGACAAGTAGCTGAGCAGGGTGTGGGACAGCACCAGGAAGCGGAAGCCCACATCGGCTTCCTTACGGAAGTGCCCCGGTTCCATCAGCATATTGGCCAAGGTGGTGGACAGGGCCGCGTCGGCGTTATGCGCATTGCGTCGAGCCAGGCGGTAGGCCAGGTCATCGCGCTTGCCGGCAGCATACTGCTGCATGATTTGGCGCAGGTAGATGCTGTTGCAGGTCAGGGTGTTGGCCAGCACTTTGTTCAGGCGGCGGCCTTGCCAGTCCGGCAGGAACAGGAACACCGCCAGGCCGGCAATCACGCTGCCCAGCAACGTATCGAACAGGCGTGGCAGGAACAACCCGTAGCCATCGCCCACTTGGTTAAAGCAGAACAGCACCATCAAGGTGATCGCCGCCGTGGCCAGGGTGTAGCGGGTGGTGCGGTTGATAAAGAACACCAGGCCTGCGGCGATGGCGAACATCGATTGCACCAGCGGGCTGGGGAACAGGTCGAACAGTGCCCAGGCCACGGTGAGGCCGATGGCCGTGCCGATGATCCGCTGACCGAGCTTGCGCCGCGTGGCGCCATAGTTGGGCTGGCAGACGAACAGGGTGGTGAGGATGATCCAGTAGCCTTGGGACGCGTGGATCGCGTGCAGGACGCCATAGCCGACGGTCAGCGCCAGGGCCAGGCGCAAGGCGTGACGGAACAGCAGCGACGTCGGTGTGAGCTGGGTGCGCAGGCGCGTCCACATCTCCTTGAGGTTGCGCGGGGCGCGGTCCAGCAGGTTGCTGTCGGTAGCGTCGGCCAGGGCGTCGGGATTGCTGGCGTCGCCCAGCAGGCGATCCAGGGTCGAGAGGTTGGCCGCCAGGGCACGCAACGAGCGTAGCAGGCCGCGCCAGGCCGGGTTGCTCTGGATGCGCAGGTGTTCCAGGGAGGCATTCAGGTCGCCCAGGGCTTCGGCGAAGTGGGCGTCATAAATGAACGGCTGGCGCAGTTGGATCGACTCGGCCAGGGCCTGGCAGGCTTTGCCTTGCTGGCGCAGCAGGCGCTGGCAGCGGAACAGCACATCGCTGTGGAAGAACGCCTCGGCCAGGGCGTTGTAGGGGTAGTGGGACGAACTGGCGCGTTCATGGATGTCCTGGGCCAGGAAGTACAGCTTGAGGTAGCGGCTGACCTTCGAACCCGGTCGGCCATTGCCGACGCGGTGCAGGATGATTTCCTTGGCCGCATTGAGCGCCGCCACCACCCGGCCATTTTGCTGGGCCAGTTCCAGGCGCCGCGCCTCCACATCCAGTTGGCGGATCGGCTCGAACAGCGACGATTTAAGCTTGAGATAATGCCCCAACTCTCGAAACAGGCGCGCCAGGCTCTGCTGTACCGGCTGGTTGGAAAACAGCACCTGCCACAGCACCGACAACACGCCGTACCAGGCGGCACCGGCCACCAGCAGCAAGGGTTCATGCCAGAAATCGCTGACGGCGCCGCCGCGCTGGTCCACGCCGATCATGGTGTAGACCGATAGGATCAAGGTGGCCGAGGCAATCGCGCCATAGCGTTCGCCCAGGGCCCCGAGCATGGTCAGGCCGAAACTGGCCAGGGCCAGGGCGACTGCGAAAATCCAGGGGTAGGGGAACAGCAACTCCACGGACAGCGCGGCGATGCTGAAACACACCAGCGTCACCGCCAGGGCATTGAGGCGGCCCTGCCAACTGTCGTCGGTCTCGGCCAGGGCACTGGCGATGATCCCCAGGAACAGTGGGATCAGCAGTGTCATTTCATCCTGGTACCAGCACAGCGCCATGCTGCCGGTAAGGGCGATGAAGACCCGCACGCTATAACTGAATTTATCCAGCGCCCACAGGCGCCGCATGGACTGCTTGAACGAGGTCGATGACATGAAGTCTGGAGTCTTCCGGGACGTTGCCGCTAAATTGAGCTATCAAGGACGCCACGGCAAGCGTGGCGATCACATCTGACAGCAAATTATTCCCAGGCACACCACAAATCAAAATGTGGGAGGGGTACATCCTTCAGACGTACTGCGCTGCGGCGTAACCCGACGCCCACGCCCACTGAAAGTTAAACCCGCCCAGGTGCCCGGTCACATCCAGCACTTCCCCAATAAAGTACAAGCCCGGGCTTTTCAGTGATTCCATGGTCTTGGACGACACTTCCCGCGTATCCACGCCGCCCAGCGTCACTTCGGCGGTGCGATAACCTTCGGTGCCTGCCGGCACCAATTGCCAGTTCCCCAGCTTGCTGGCGATATCCGCCACTTCGGCGTGGGTGTACTGCTTCATCGGCTTGGACACGAACCAGGTTTCCGACAGCAAGTTGGCCATTTTCTTGGTGAAGATTTCACCCAGCAAGGTTTTCAGCTCGCTGTTGGGCCGCTCGACCTGTTGCTGTTGCAGCCAGGTGTGGGCGTCGTGGTCGGGTAGCAGGTTGATCTCGACTGTGTCGCCGGGCTCCCAGTACGAAGAAATCTGCAAGATCGCCGGGCCGCTCAGGCCGCGGTGGGTAAACAGAATGTTCTCGCGAAAGCTCTGGCCGTTGCAGCTGACCAGGCAATCCACCGAGGTGCCGGACAGCTCGCCGCACAAGTCCTTGAGCTGGTCGGTGATGGTGAACGGCACCAGCCCGGCGCGGGTCGGCAGCAGTTCGTGGCCGAACTGCCTGGCCACTTGATAGCCAAATCCGGTAGCGCCCAGGGTTGGAATCGACAGGCCGCCGGTGGCGATCACCAGGGATTCGCAGCGCAGTTCACCCAAGGTGGTCTGCAACTGGTAGCCGTTGTCGAGCTTGGCGATTTCCTGGATAGACGTATCCAGGTGCAGGCTCACGCCGGTCTGGATGCATTCGTCGAGCAACATGCCGAGGATGTCGCTGGACTTGTTATCGCAAAACAGTTGGCCGAGTTTCTTCTCGTGGTACGGCACGCCGTGCTTGGCCACCAGGCCGATGAAATCCCACTGGGTATAACGGGCCAGGGCGGACTTGCAGAAGTGCGCGTTGTGCGAAAGGAAGTTGGCCGGCTCGGTGTACAGGTTAGTGAAATTGCAGCGGCCACCGCCGGACATCAGGATCTTCTTGCCGGCCTTGTTGGCATGGTCGATCAACATCACCTTGCGCCCACGCCCCGCAGCGGTCAGGGCGCACATCAAGCCTGCGGCGCCGGCGCCAATGATCACAACTTCGGTAGAGCGCACAGCAATGTCCTCATCTATGAATCAGTACGATCCCTGTAGGAGCGAGCTTGCTCGCGAAAACCCCATAGACGACACGGGCTACCTGATAGCGCTGCGTGATCGTTGACGTTTTTCGCGAGCAAGCTCGCTCCTACAAGGGGGGTGGGTTTTTTACAGGATGCGAACGCGCAACGAACGGCCCTTGATCTTGCCGTCATTCAAACGCTGCAACGCCTGCTTGGCGACGCCACGCTCCACGGCCACGAAGGCCTGGAAGTCAAAGATCGCGATCTTGCCCACCTGGGCGCCTGGGATGCCGGCTTCCCCGGTCAATGCGCCAAGGATATCGCCCGGGCGCACTTTGTCTTTACGGCCGGCGGCGATGCACAGGGTGCTCATCTGCGGCAGCAGCGGGCCACCGCTTTGCGGCTTGAGGTTGTCCAGTTGGTCCCAGTTCAACGGCGACTTTTGCAGTTGCTCGATGGCCTGGGCGCGGTGCGCTTCGGAAGGCGCCACCAGGCTGATGGCGATGCCGGTCTCACCGGCACGACCGGTACGGCCGACGCGGTGGATGTGGATTTCCGAGTCGCGGGCCAGTTCGACGTTGATCACCATGTCCAGCGAGTCGATGTCCAGGCCACGGGCGGCGACGTCGGTCGCCACCAGCACCGAGGTGCTGCGGTTGGCGAACATCGCCAGTACCTGGTCGCGGTCGCGCTGTTCCAGGTCGCCATGCAGGCCGACGGCGGAAATACCCTTGGACGTCAGGTGGTCGACGGTTTCCTGCACTTGCTGCTTGGTGAAGCAGAACGCCACGCACGATGCCGGGCGGAAGTGCGCGAGGACTTTCGTCACCGCGTCCATGCGCTCTTCCGGCGAGATTTCGAAGAAACGCTGCTCGATCTGGTCGTCGGAGTGGAAGGCTTCGGCTTTGACTTGCTGCGGCGCGCGCATGAACTTGGAGGCCAACTGCTTGATGCTCACCGGGTAGGTGGCCGAGAACAGCAGGGTCTGGCGGCGTGCCGGGGTCTTGCTGATGATGTCTTCGATGGCGTCGTAGAAGCCCATGTCGAGCATGCGGTCGGCTTCGTCGAGGATCAGCGTGTTCAAGCCATCGAGCACCAGCGAACCCTTGCGCAGGTGCTGCTGGATACGGCCCGGGGTGCCGACGATCACGTGGGCGCCATGTTCCAGGGAGGCGATCTGCGGGCCGAGGGACACGCCACCGCACAGGGTCAGCACCTTGATGTTGTCTTCGGCACGGGCCAGGCGACGGATTTCCTTGGCGACCTGGTCGGCCAGCTCACGGGTCGGGCACATCACCAGGGCCTGGCAGCCGAAGTAGCGCGGGTTGATCGGGTTCAGCAGGCCGATGCCGAAGGCGGCGGTCTTGCCACTGCCGGTCTTGGCCTGCGCGATCAGGTCCAGCCCCTTGAGGATCACCGGCAAGCTTTGCGCCTGGATCTGCGTCATCTCGGCATAACCCAGCGAGTCGAGGTTAGCCAGCATGGCGGCGGAGAGCGGCAAAGTATTAAAAGCGGTGGCGATGGTGGTCACGGGACTGGCTCTGCAAAACAAAATGTCGCGCAGTGTACCAGCCCTATGGGATTTTCCCTGCAAGTTCTCGACGAGACGCCTGCTAGTGCTCGATGTGGTGTTCGCGGCTGACCACACGTTTGCCGTCTTTTGGCGACAATTGCAGGAAGATCGCCGCCGCCAGCATCGCCATGATGCCCACCGTGAGGAAGGTCAGTTGGAACGCGCCGAGTACCGTGCTGACGCCGTCGTTGCCCGATTCGGCGGTGAAGCCCCCGAGCAACGCACCGGCGCAGGCCACCCCCAGGCTCAGGGACAATTGCGCCACCACCGACAGCAAACTGTTGCCGCTGCTGGCCTGGGCGTCGTCGAGGTCGATCAGGGTCACGGTGTTCATGGCGGTAAATTGCAGGGAGTTGATCGCCCCCAGCACCGCCAGCATGCCCAGCAACAGCGGGTAGGGTGTTTGCTCGCTGACCAGGCCCATGCTCGCCAGCATGATGCCCAGGGCCAGGGTGTTGCCGGTCAACACCACGCGATAACCCAGGCGCTCGATCAGCGGGCGCGCCACCGACTTGGCGAACATCGCCGCGGCCGCCAGGGGCAGCATGCTCATCCCGGCCTGGGACGGCGAATACCCCAGGGCCACTTGCAGCAGCAACGGCACCAGGAACGGCAAGGCACCGCTGCCCAGGCGCGCGAACAGGTTACCGAGGATGCCCACCGCAAAGGTGCGGGTCTTGAACAGCGCCGGCGAGAACAGCGGGTTATCGATATGCCCGGCGCGCAGCCAATACGCCGCCAGGCACGCCAACCCGCCGAACAGCAGCAACATCACCCGCAGGTGCGGCAGGTGCAGTTCGCCCAAGCCTTCCATGGCAATGGTGATCAGCACCATCGCTGCGCCGAACAGCAGGAAGCCGATGCCATCGAAGCGCGTACGTTCGCTGCCGCGCAGGTCGGGGATGAGTTTCCACACGGCATAGCAACCGATCATGCCCACCGGCAGGTTGATCAGGAAGATCCAGTGCCACGTCAGGTATTGCACCATCCAACCGCCCATGGTCGGGCCGAGCAAGGGCCCGAGCAGGCCGGGGATGGTAATGAAACCCATGATCCGCACCAATTCGGAGCGGGGGTAAGCACGTAGAACCACGAGCCGGCCAACCGGCAGCATCAACGCACCGCCGAGGCCCTGGATGACCCGTGCGCCCACCAGCATGGTCAGGCTGCTGGACAGGGCACACAGCAAGGAGCCGATGCTGAACAGCATGATCGCGCCGAAGAAGATTTTCTTGGTGCCGAAGCGGTCGGCGATCCAGCCCGAGGCCGGGATCAGCAAGGCGACGGTGAGCATGTAGGCGATCACCACCCCTTGCATGCGCAGCGGGTTTTCCGCCAGGTCCCGGGCCATGGCCGGCAGTGCCGTGTTGAGAATCGTCCCATCCAGCGATTGCATGAAGAAGGCAATCGCTACTACCCAGGGGAGCCAGCGGGCAGTCTTGGCATCGAGAGGGGCACGATCTGGCATGGGGTACCTTTTTGTTAGCCGGCTATGTGTCGGCGATTATGCGCCATTCGTCGCTCCTTTTCCCACTGGCGGTTCGTCTAAATCCGACAGCTTTGCGTGCTCTCCCACCAAGAAATCCAACAGCGCGCGGTGCACCGCCAGGGCTGATTCACGGGACTCCAGGTCGAGTAAATGCCCGGTATGTTCCGCCACGGCAAAGCTGCTGTGGCCGACGTAGTGCTTGAACAACTGGGCATCGGCGGCCGGGGTGTATTCGTCCAGCGTGCCGTTGAGAAAGTGCACCGGGGTTTCGATCTGTTTGAGCTGGGGCAGGTAGTTGCCATCGCCCAGCGCCAACACCTGGTGGATATGGAAACGCGCCTGGCGGTACTCGGTGGTGGCCATGTTCGACAGGTGCCGATGGTTGTTGCGCTTGAGCCGGGGCGACAGGTATTTGCCGACGGTCTCGTTGAGCAAGTGGCCGACGGCGGATTTGTCATCGGCCTCGATCAGCACGCGTACCCGCTCCACATAGTCGAGCATGGCCTGGTTCAGGTTGGGCGCCAGGGCCATGACTACCGAACTTTCGATCGACGGCGGGTTATGCGCCAGGGTCAGCAGCGTGGAGATACCGCCCCACGAGGCCGACACCAGATGGTTGACCTGGAAGCGCTCGACCAGCGCGCGCAGGATTTGGACTTCGTCGTCCTTGGTCACCAGGTCCAGGTCGGTGTTGTACTCGCGCGAATAGCCGGAGAACGGCAGGTCGAACAACAGCACATTGAAATGCTCGGCCAGGCATTTGCTGGTGCGGGCGAATGAGCGTGTGGTGGACAGTGCGCCATTGACCATCAAGATGGTCTTCTTTTCCGAATCGTTTCCTAGCTGCTCAACATGAACGTTGTAGTGCTTGAACAGCTTTTCAATGACAAAACTTCCATGGTTCATGTCAACGCTCCAGCTTGCCCTTCCCGGGCAAGGTCATGCTCTCGTGGATGAGGTGGCGGGGGGCCACTAACTCTTATAACGAGGTTTTTCGCAGGCGACAACAGGCTGCCCGTGCAGACTGGGAGGAAGAGAATTTACGGTAGGAAGGGCTGAAACCGGGATGTCTGAAATCAGCACAGGACAAGGTGGGAGGGAGCTTGCTCCCGATGGCGGTGTATCAGCAAAGTACTCATTGACTGACACACCGCCATCGGGGCAAGCCCCCTCCCACAGGGGGTTGTATTTACAGGGTCAGGGTCAGGCGTTTAACCAGGGCGCCCGGCAACAGGTTGGACGCGGTATTGCGTTGGCTGTAGGTACTGGCCGACAGCAGCAGTTCGCGCTCGGCGGTCAGGGCCTCCAACTGCGACCCGAGCAAGCTGTAGACGCTGTCATCAAAGCGCATGGTGCTGACCGGCGCCTTGATCTCACCGTCTTCCACCCAGAACGTGGCGAAGCGCGTCATGCCGGTCAGGCGGGCGGCCGGCAGGTCGGAGTAGTTCAGGTACCACAGGTTGCTGATATACAGCCCGGTGCCCAGTTGCTTGAGGATATCGGCCTGGGCCAAGGTGCCCGCCGCCATCTGCAAGGCACTGGGGGATTCGTCGCGGCTGGCGCCGTTGGCGCTGAGGCCGTATTCAGCGGCGCTGCGCGAGTTCACCAGTTGGCCATCGGCTTTGCCGGCGTTGATCAGCGTGACATCGCTGCGCGGGTAGCCCTCGGTGGAAAACGCCTGGCTCAGGGAACCGCTGATCTGCTCATCCACCGTCACCAGCGGGCTCAGCGATTGTTCGCCGGCATACAACCGTTGCAACGAGCTGCCTTTGCTGGCGATGGCCTGGGCGGAAAAACCACCCCAGGTGATGATGCTGATGATTTCTTCCAGCGCCGCGGGGGCCAGGTAGGCGCGGTATTGCCCAGGCGCCAGTGTGTGCAGCGGGCGGTCGAGGAACTCCAGCTGTTGGCGGGCCAGTTGGAAGCGCTGGGCGAACTCGTCGCTGTTCCAGGTGTGCCCGGCATAACTGGCTTTCACCGCTTCGCCATTGGCGTGGAACAGGCTGAAATCGAAGTTGAAGCTATTGGCCTGGTGCCAGCCAAATGCGCCGTTGGAACTGGCAAAGCCACGGCTGATCGGGCCTGCGGCATAAAAGCCGACCAGGTCGACGCCGTGCGCCGCCTGGCTGATTTCCTCCAGCACCTGCGCCAGGTCGGGCAGGGGGCGCGCCTGTTCGTTGTGGCTTTGCCAGGCGTTGTGGTTGAGCAGCAAGTACGGGTCGTGCGGCAGCAGTGGCAAGGTTTCACGCAACTGTTGCAGGCCGTCGGCGAGGCGCTGGCGGTCCAGCTCCGGTTCGCCGGCCAGGGTGATGCCCAGGTCGGCATGGCGGCCTTCGTTGATCAGCTTGAGGGTGAGGCTGGCCTGTTGCACTTGCCCGGCCTGACGCACCTTGGCGTGGTTGAAACGCACGAACTCGGACGATTCGGCGGCATAGCCCAGGTGAAATTGTTCCTTGTCGGTGAGGGCCTGCTTGAGCCACTGCACCAATGCCTTGAAGTTGTTCATCAGGCATCTCCCCCGAATACATCAACGTTGCTGAACACACAGGCGGGCGAGGCATGGCCGACGCGGATCACCTGGTTGGGTTCGCCTTTGCCGCAGTTGGGCGTGCCCAGGACCTTGAAGGTGCTGGCGTCGCCCACTGCGCTGAGGTTGCGCCAGAACTGCGCGGAGATAGCCCGGTAGTTGGGGTTTTTTACCACGCCCTTGAGCTCACCGTTTTCAATCAACTGGCCCCACTCGCAGCCGAACTGGAATTTATTGCGCGCATCGTCGATCGACCACGAACGGTTGGTCGACATCAGGATGCCGTGTTCGATGCCGCCAATCAGTTGCGCCAGGCTCTTATCGCCGGCTTCGATATTCAGGTTGGCCATGCGGTCGATCGGCGGGCGGTTCCAACTGCTGGCACGGCTGTTGGCCACACCGTTCATGCCCGAACGGAATTGCGACAGCGCGCCGCCCAACGGCTTGAGCAGCAGCCCTTCGCGGATCAGGAACTGCTTGCTGGCGGCGCTGCCGTCGTCGTCATGGCTATAACTGGCAAGTTGTTCGGGAATGTCCGGGTCGAACGTCACGTTCAACAGCTTGGAGCCGTATTGCAGGTGACCGAAGTCGCTGGCCTTGACGAAGCTGGTGCCGGCGTAATTGCGCTCATCACCCAGGATGCGGTCGAGCTCCAGTGGATGGCCGATGGATTCGTGGATTTGCAGGATCATCTGGTCGGGCATCAGCAGCAGGTCGCGCGGACCTTGGGGCGTATTCGGCGCCAGCAGCAGTTGCAGGGCTTCGTCGGCGATGCGGGGGGCGGCGCCGACCAGGCCAAAACGCTCGATCACGTCAAAGCTGCCTTGCTGGCCGAAGTTGCTGCCGCCGAGGGTACGGGTCTGGCTGTCGTTGCCGTCGTAGGCCGTGACGTTGACGCCGGGGAATACGAACCGTTGGGCCTGGCGCAGTTCGGCCCCGGCATTGTTGAGGTAGATCTGCTCGACGTGGCTCAGGCCGAGGCTGACTTCCCAGTTGACCAGGCGTTCGTCGCGGGGCACGGCGGCGGATTCATCACCCAGCAGTTGGTAGCAGTCGCTCAAGGAAGGGAAGGCTTGCGCAAGGTTCGGTGACAGGTAGTCGGCCACGTCGCTGGAGACCTGTTGATCGCGCAGGTCGAGCAGGGCGTGAGGCTTGATCAGGCGCGCTTGCTGTTCGGCACGTTCAAGGGCCGCTTGCAGGCCGGCCAGGGAAATATCGTGGGTCGCGGCATAGGCTTCGACGCCGTTGACACGCACGGTGAGCATGGCGCCTGCGTCGTGGTTCAGGTGTGGCGGTTCGGCGACGTTCTTGCGCACCGACAGGTAGTGGCCGGACTCACGTACGTAGCGCAGGGAGAAGAAGTCGGCGGTGGTGCGCAGGGCACTGAAATGTTTTTTGAGTGTGGCGTGGTGTTCGAACATGGGGCCTTCCTTGTGGGCGGCTCAGCGCGGGCAGGCAAACAGAGTAGGCCTGGGCTGGGGGCTGATCAAGGAAAGTGTAGAGGCAAGGTTTGCAGTGCCTGATCGGGCCCTATCGGGGGCAAGCCCCCTCCCACACTTGATTTGTGAATACATTCAAATGTGGGAGGGGGCTTGCCCCCGATGCAGGCGCCTCGGTGTATCAGTTACTGCGCAGTCGGCCCCACTTCCCGCAGCGGCTTGCCACGCACCGGCGCGGTGCCTGCCACGTAGTAGTCGGCGGTGCTGCGCGGCAGCGGCTTGCGACCACGGATCTTGTCGGCGATTTTCTCGGCGATCATGATCGTCGGCGCGTTCAGGTTGCCGGTGGTGATGATCGGCATGATCGACGCATCGACCACACGCAGGCCTTGCATGCCATGCACGCGGCCTTCGCCATCGACCACGGCCATCTCATCGGTGCCCATCTTGCACGAGCAGGACGGGTGGAACGCGGTTTCGGCGTGTTCGCGGATGAACTTGTCGAGTTGCTCATCGGTTTGCACCTCGATGCCCGGGCTGATTTCGCGGCCGCGGTACGGGTCCAGCGCCGGCTGTTGCATGATTTCGCGGGTCAGGCGGATGCCGTCGCGAAACTCCTGCCAATCCTGCTCGGTGGCCATGTAGTTGAAGAGGATGCTCGGGTAGTCCCGTGGGTTCTTCGACTTCAGTTGCACGCGGCCACGGCTTGGCGAGCGCATGGACCCCATGTGCGCCTGGAAACCGTGCTCTTTCACGCCGTTGCTGCCGTTGTAGTTAATCGCTACCGGCAGGAAGTGGTACTGGATGTTCGGCCAATCGAATTCTTCACGGGTACGGATAAAACCGCCGGCCTCGAACTGGTTGCTGGCGCCGATGCCGGTGCCGTTGAACAGCCACTCGGCACCGATGGCCGGCTGGTTGTACCAGAGCAGCGATGGGTACAGCGACACCGGTTGGGTGCAGGCGTATTGCAGGTACAGCTCAAGGTGGTCTTGCAGGTTTTCGCCGACACCGGGCAGGTCATGGACCACCGGAATGTCGAGGCTTTCCAGCAGTTTGGCCGGGCCGACACCGGAGCGTTGCAGCAGCTGCGGCGAGGCGATGGCGCCGCTGCACACCAGTACTTCCTTGCGGGCGCGGGCTTCGACGCGCTCTTCGGCGGCACCGATCAGGTAACGCACGCCAACGGCCCGCTTGCCTTCGAACAACACTTTGTCGGTCAGGGCGTGGGTGACGATGGTCAGGGTCGAACGCTTTTTGGCCGTGTCCAGGTAACCGCGCGCGGTGCTGGCGCGTCGGCCGTTTGGCGTGACGGTACGGTCCATCGGGCCGAAGCCTTCCTGCTGGTAGCCGTTCAAGTCTTCGGTACGCGGGTAACCGGCCTGTACGCCGGCTTCGACCATGGCGTGGAACAGCGGGTTGTTGCCGGCTTTGGGCGTCGTCACGCTGACCGGGCCGTCGCCGCCATGGTAGTCGTTGGGGCCGATGTCACGGGTTTCGGCTTTACGGAAATACGGCAGGCAGTCGAGGTAGGTCCAGTCTTCCAGACCGGGCAGTTTCGACCAGTTGTCGTAGTCCAGGGCGTTGCCACGGATGTAGCACATGCCGTTGATCAAGGAAGAGCCACCCAGGCCCTTGCCGCGCCCGCATTCCATACGGCGGCCGTTCATGTGCGGCTCTGGATCGGTTTCGTAGGCCCAGTTGTAGCGGCGGCCTTGCAGCGGGAATGCCAGGGCGGCGGGCATCTGGGTACGGAAGTCGAGACGGTAGTCAGGACCGCCGGCTTCCAGCAGCAGGACGGTGACGCCTTCGTCTTCGGTCAGACGGGTCGCCAGGGTGTTACCGGCGGAGCCGGCACCCACAATGATGTAATCGTATTCTTGGGACATAAATGCACCCTCTTTGATGTGTGGTCAGGTCGGGCCTCATCGGGGGCGAGCCCCCTCCCACACTGACTGTGTTCACAGTTTCAGATGTGTAAACACAGTCAAACGTGGGAGGGGGCTTGCCCCCGATGGCGGCCTGACAGGCAATACAAAACTCGGGTCTTAGAACACCGAGGCGTAGTCGCCCAGCTCAACCTGTACCGATTTGATGCGAGTGAAGTTGTTCAGCGAGCTGATCCCGTTCTCACGGCCCACACCCGACTGCTTGTAGCCACCGACCGGCATCTTCGCGTCGGACTCGCCCCAGGCGTTGATCCAGCAGATACCCGCTTCCAGCTGGTGAATCACGCGGTGGGCGCGGTTCAGGTCCTTGGTGACCAGGCCGGCGGCCAGGCCGAAGTCAGTGTCGTTGGCGCGGCGGATCACTTCTGCTTCGGTCTCGTAAGTGAGGATGCTCATCACCGGGCCGAAGATTTCTTCACGGACGATGGTCATCTCGTCGGTGCAGTCAGTGAATACGGTCGGGGCCACGTAGGCGCCTTTGGCGAAGGCACCATCGGTCAGGCGATCGCCGCCGCACAGTACGCGGGCGCCTTCTTCCTTACCTTTGGCGATGTAGCCCAGCACGCTTTCCATGTGGGCGAAGCTGACCAGCGGGCCGAAGTTGGTGTTGGCATCTTGCGGGTCGCCCACGCGGATGCGCGCAACACGCTCGGCAATCTTGGCTTCGAACGCGGCTTGCAGGTGCTTTGGCACAAACACGCGCGTGCCGTTGGTGCAGACCTGGCCGGAGCTGTAGAAGTTGGCCATCATCGCAATGTCGGCGGCGCGATCCAGGTCGGCGTCGTCGAAAATGATCAGCGGGGACTTGCCGCCCAGTTCCATGGTCACTTCCTTGAGCGAAGAGCTCGAAGCGCTGGCCATGACTTTTTTACCGGTGTCGGTGCCGCCGGTGAACGAGACTTTCTCGATGCGTGGGTGTTCGGTCAGCCAGGTGCCGACTTCACGGCCGCTGCCGGTCAAGACGTTGAATACACCGGCTGGAACGCCGGCCTCGGTGTAGATCTCGGCCAGTTTCAAGGTGGTCAGCGAGGTGACTTCGCTGGGCTTGAAGATCATCGCGTTACCGGCGGCCAGGGCTGGCGCGGATTTCCACAGGGCGATCTGGATCGGGTAGTTCCACGCACCGATACCGGCGACCACGCCCAGCGGCTCGCGACGGGTGTAGACGAACGAGGTATCGCGCAGCGGGATCTGCTCGCCTTCGATGGCCGGCACCAGGCCTGCGTAGTATTCCAGCACGTCGGCGCCGGTGACGATGTCGACGTACTGGGTTTCCGAGAAGGCTTTACCGGTGTCCAGGGTTTCCAGGGCGGCCAGTTCGTCGTTGCGCTCGCGCAGGATGTCGACGGCGCGACGCAGGATGCGCGAACGCTCCATGGCGGTCATGGCGGCCCAGATTTTCTGGCCTTTTTCAGCGCTGACCACGGCACGTTCAACGTCGTCTTTCGTGGCGCGTTGCACTTGGGCGAGAACTTCACCGTTAGCCGGGTTGATGGCTTCGAAGGTGGCATCGCTGCCAGCGTCGCTGTAGCCGCCGTCAATGTAGAGTTTTTGCAGGTCGAAACGGGCCATAAAGTCCTCGCAAGTGCATAAGTGGTTGGCGTTACCCGCCGCAAAGTGGGCCATAAGGGTGTGGCAACACTGAGTGGCGGACGTTCAGGGGTTGAGCGGTTATGTGTGCTCTAACTCACCTGCTTGGCCAATTGGAAATCCATGTATTCGTAAGCGATCCGTTGCGCCTGCGCCGTGTCGAAAGCGTCTCCCGACAGGGCGCCGCGCAACCACAAACCGTCGATCAGGGCCGCCAGGCCTCGGGCTGCTTTGCGTGCGTGCGGCAGCGGCAGCACTCGGCGGAACTGGCAGCACAGGTTGGAATACAGACGTTGATCGTTGATCCGCTGCAACCTGTGCAAAGACGGGTGGTGCATGCTGGCGGCCCAGAAGGCCAGCCAGGTTTTCATTGCCGGTCCATTGACCTGGCTCGCATCGAAGTTCCCCCCGATGATCACCTGAATGTGTGCCCGTGGGCTGTCATCCTTCAGCGCCAGCCTGCGTTCATGGACGTTCTCGATCAGCACGTTCATCAGGTAGCGCATCGTCGCGGCGATCAGGCCGTTCTTGTCCTGAAAGTAGTGACTGATGATGCCGTTCGAAACACCGGCCAGACGGGCAATCAGCGCAATGCTGGCATCTCCCATCCCGACCTGATCGATGGCCGTCAGCGTGGCTTCGATCAACTGTTGGCGGCGTATGGGTTGCATACCGACCTTGGGCATGTAGCACCTCTCCTTAGGCCTGCCGACGCGCGATCAACGTTCGTCGACTTGAAGGCCAGTCTATTTTGTTTTGATTGAACGTTCAATCAACAAAGAATAAGCTCTGCGACAAATGGTCGCTGCCTACAGGTATTTCCTACCCGGGGCCAACGACATCTGACACCTGGAAAACCCTTGAAACACCCGCTGTACCGCTACGGCGGGGGCCATGGATTTTCGGGGTGTCTTTATAACACCCGTCCGTCGACTGCCGAAAAATCGATGGCGCGGGATAACCGCTGCCTTGTGTTTCTCTCTCGCACTGCCTGGAGCATCTGCGCCATGAGTTCTGCCTCTCTTATAAAGACCCCGCCAGAAAAGGTGCGGGTCAACGGTTGGGTGTTCTACACCTCCACCGCATTGATTCTGTTGTTGACCGCCATCCTGATCATCGCCCCGCAAGAGGCCGGGCGCATGCTCGGCATCGCACAGGCGTGGCTGTCGAAAAGCTTCGGCTGGTACTACATGGTGGTCATCGCCGCCTACCTGGTGTTCGTGGTGGGCCTGGCGTTTTCCTCCTACGGCAAGCTGAAACTAGGCAGCAAGGACGACACCCCGGACTTCAGCTACGGCGCCTGGGCCGGCATGTTGTTTTCGTCGGGCATCGGCATTTCGTTGCTGTACTTCGGCGCCTCGGAACCGTTGGACCACTACTTCAACCCGCCTGAAGGCGCAGCGGCCAGCAACGGTGCGGCACGCCAGGCGTTGCAACTGACCTTCCTGCACTGGGGCCTGCATGGCTGGGCGATCTATGCATTGGTCGGCCTGGCCGTGGCGTACTTCGCGTATCGCCATAACCAGCCGCTGGCGCTGCGTTCGGCGCTGTACCCGCTGGTGGGCGAACGTTGGGTCAAGGGCGCGGCCGGGCATGCCGTGGACGGTTTCGGCATGTTCGTGACCCTGCTGGGCCTGGTGACCAACCTGGGCATCGGCTCGATGCAGGTGTCGTCCGGGCTGGAAAACCTGTTCGGCATGGCGCACAGCAACACGAACCTGTTGATCGTCATCGTCGTGATGAGCACCGTGGCGACCATTGCTGCCGTGTCGGGCGTGGAGAACGGCATTCGTCGCCTGTCCAACCTCAACATCGTGCTGTTCAGCGGCCTGCTGATCTTTGTGCTGTTGTTCGGCCCGACCCTGCACTTGCTCAACGGCCTGGTGCAGAACACCGGTGACTACCTCAACGGCATCATCCTGAAAACCTTCGACCTGTATGTGTACGAAGGCGACGCCGACAAGACCGAGCGCTGGATGGGCCTGTGGACCCTGTTCTACTGGGCCTGGTGGATTTCCTGGGCGCCTTTCGTGGGCATGTTCATCGCGCGTATTTCCCGGGGCCGCACGGTGCGTGAATTGGTCGCCGGCGTGCTGTTGATCCCGCTGGGCTTTACCTTGGCGTGGCTGTCGATCTTCGGCAACTCGGCACTGGACCTGGTGCTCAACCACGGTGCGGTAGAGTTGGGCAAGACGGCGCTGGAACAACCGTCCATGGCCATCTACCAACTGCTGGAGCATTACCCCGCGTCGAAAATCGTGATTGGCGTGTCGATCTTTGTAGGCTTTGTGCTGTTTTTGACCCCGGCGGACTCCGGCGCGGTGATGATGGCGAACCTTTCCTGCAAGGGTGGCAACGTGGATGAGGATGCGCCGCACTGGCTGCGGATCTTCTGGTCGGCGGTGATCACCCTGGTGACGATCGGCCTGCTGTTTGCGGGTAACTTCGAAGCCATGCAAACCATGGTGGTGCTGGCGGGGCTGCCGTTCTCGGTGGTGCTGATCTTCTTTATGTTCGGTTTGCACAAGGCGATGCGCCAGGACGTGGCGACGGAGCTGGAGCAGGCGCAGTTGGCCGAGCGTGGTCGTCGTGGTTTCAGCGAGCGCCTGAGCGCGTTGGACCTGCAACCGAGCCAGGCCACCGTGCAACGCTTTATGGACAAGCATGTAACGCCGGCGTTGGAAGAAGCCGCGATG
The DNA here is from genome assembly GCF_042015035.1 of Pseudomonas gorinensis. Taxonomy (NCBI): domain Bacteria; kingdom Pseudomonadati; phylum Pseudomonadota; class Gammaproteobacteria; order Pseudomonadales; family Pseudomonadaceae; genus Pseudomonas; species Pseudomonas gorinensis. Next base: position 6,784,360 of record NZ_CP167125.1, on the reverse strand, counting down.
GTGTTGCGCGAGCAGGGGCTGGAAGTGCAGACCCTGTTGGGCAAATCCAAGCGCTGCATTGGCGTGCGCATCGAGAGGGAAGAGGGGAATCCGTTTGTCTACGAAGTCAGCCTGGATGGCTACTCGACGGCGTCGGACGACCTGCCCGAGGAAGAGCGCACCCGTTACTACCGCGCTGAGGTGTACCTGCATAACGGGCCTCAGGAGTACGACCTGATGGGCTTCGCCCAGGAACAGATCACCCGGGACGTGCTCGATCAGTTTGAAAGCCATCGGCAGCTCCTTGGCCGTGTCTATAGCTGATAGTTGAAATGAGCGCCGCCGCCTTCACGGACGAACTGTAGGAGCGAGCTTGCTCGCGAAAAACGTCAACGATAACGCGGGTATCCTGGCTCAATGCGTTGTCTGATCGCTCTTCGCGAGCAAGCTCGCTCCTACAGTGGGCCTATGAGCACCACCGCCTTCACGGACGAACTGTAGGAGCGAGCTTGCTCGCGAAAAACGTCAACGATAACGCGGGTATCCTGGCTTAATGCGTTGTCTGATCGTTCTTCGCGAGCAAGCTCGCTCCTACAGTGGGCCTGGGTGATTAGCCCAGGTTTTTGCCCAGCAGAGCGTGGTACAGCTCACTGTCGCCCAAGATCCCCACCACCTGGTTGTTGTCATGCAACACCAGCTTGTTCCCCGTCTGATAACGAATCTGCAGCGCATCGCGCATGCCGATATTCGAATCCACCAGCGTCGGCAACCGCCCCAGGCCTTCCACCGCTTGCCCGGGTGCCCAGTTCTGCAGGTTCATCACTGCGCCATTCTGGCGGGCGCCCTTGATGGTGTTGCCTTCGGCCAGGTCCAGCCACGAGTCGCCGCCCGGATCGAGACACACCGAACCGTTGACGCGCTTGCAGTTGTCCAGGGTGCGCATCAGGCTGCGCCCGCACAGTACGTTCAGCGGGTTGGTGTGGGCGACGAAGGTGCGCACATAGTCATCCGCCGGGTTCAGCACGATCTCTTCCGGCACGCTGTACTGGATGATCTTGCCGTCTTTCATGATCGCGATACGGCTGCCGAGCTTGAGGGCTTCGTCGAGGTCGTGGCTGACGAACACGATGGTCTTGCTCAGCTTGCTCTGCAGTTCCAGCAGTTCGTCCTGCAAGCCCTGGCGGATCAGTGGGTCGAGGGCCGAGAAGGGTTCATCCATCAGCAGGATATCGGCGTCCATCGCCAGCGCGCGGGCCAGGCCGACGCGTTGCTGCATGCCGCCGGACAGTTCGTCGGGCTTCTTGTTGCGCCACTGGGTCAGGCCCACCAGTTCGAGTTTCTCGTCCACCAGCTTGCGCCGGTCTTTCTCCGGGCGGCCCTGCATTTCCAGGCCGAAGCTGATGTTCTCGCGCACCGTCAGCCAGGGCATCAGGGCGAACTTCTGGAACACCATGGCGATGCGCTTGGTGCGCATCATTTTCAGCTCCGCCGGGGTGCAGGAGGCGATGTCGATCTGGCGCCCTTCATGCTCCACGAACAGCTGGCCACGGCTGACCGTATTGAGGCCGTTGATGCAGCGCAGCAGGCTCGATTTTCCGGAACCGGACAGGCCCATCAGCACGCAGATTTCACCTTTCTCGACATCCAGGCTGGCTTTTTCTACGCCGACAATCTGCCCGGTTTTTTTCAGGATCTCGTTACGGCTCATGCCCTGGTCCAGCAGCTTGAGCGCTTCGCGTGGGTCTTTGGAGAAGATCACATCGACATTGTCGAATCGGATAATGCTCATGCATCACCCCCTACTTTGGCGTCGGGTTGTTTGCAGATGCGGTCGAGCATGATGGCCAGCAATACGATCGCCAGGCCGGCTTCAAAGCCCAGGGCGATATCGGCGGTGTTCAGCGCGTTGACCACCGGCTTGCCGAGGCCATCGGCACCCACCAGGGCGGCGATCACCACCATCGACAACGACAGCATGATGCATTGGGTAATGCCGGCAGCGATGCTCGGCATGGCGTGGGGCAGTTCAATGCGCGAGAGCAACTGACGGCGCGAGCAGCCAAAGGCCTTGCCGGCGTCCATCAACTCTTGCGGTACATCGCGGATACCCAGGTAGGTCAGGCGGATCGGCGCGGCAATCGCGAACACCACCGTGGAAATCAGCCCGGGCACCACACCCAGCCCGAAGAGGGTCAGGGTAGGGATGAGGTAGACGAAGGTCGGTACGGTCTGCATCAGATCGAGCACCGGCCGCATCAGGGTGTAGAACATCGGCTTGTGCGCGGCAACAATGCCCAGCGGCACTCCGATGACCACGCAGACCAGGGTGGCGAACAACACCTGCGCGAGGGTTTCCATGGTTTCCTGCCAGTACCCAAGGTTCAGGATCAGCAGGAAGGAGGCGACGACAAAAACCGTCAGGCCCCATTTACGTTGAATAAAGTGAGCCAGCAGCGCAATCAGACCGATCAATGCCAGCGGATTGAACCAGGTCAGCGCGAACGTCACGCCGTGGATCATCGTTTCCAGTGTCGATGCGATTGCGTCGAAATAGTTGGCACCGTGTTTGGTCAACCATTCGACGAAGGCAGCGATGTACTGGCCTAGTGGGATTTTCTGTTCAGTCAGCATGGTAGTGAATGTCCACATGCGAAGGGGAAAACATCCCGGGGCAGCGCACCGCCCCGGGGTCAGCGGTTACTTGTCGAGGTAAGCTTTGACGGCCTCCAGGCCGGGTTTGCCATCAACCGTGGTCACGCCGGCCAGCCAGGTGTCGAGCACCTGAGGGTTCTTCTTCAGCCAGGCCTTGGCCGCGGCGTCGGGCTTCATTTTGTCGTCCAGGACATTCCCCATCAGGGTGCTTTCCATGTTCAGCGTGAACACCAGGTTTTTCAGCAGTTGGCCGACGTTGCTGCATTCTTGGGTGTAGCCCTTGCGGGTGTTGGTATAGATGGTGGCCTGGCCGTAGTTGGGGCCGAACGAGTCGTCACCGCCGGTCAGGTACTTCATCTTGAAGCGGGTGTTCATCGGGTGCGGTTCCCAGCCGAGGAACACGATGGCCTGGTCGCGCTTGGTGGCGCGTTCCACCTGGGAGAGCATGCCGGCTTCGCTGGATTCGACCACTTTGAAGCCCGCGGTTTTCAGGCCGAAGGCGTCTTTGTCGATCAGCGTCTGGATGGTGCGGTTGCCGTCGTTACCTGGTTCGATACCGTAGATCTTGCCGCCCAGCTCATCCTTGAATTTGGCGATATCGGCGAAGTCTTTCAGGCCTTTGTTGTACAACGCCTCGGGGACGGCCAGGGTGTACTTGGCGTTTTCCAGGTTGGCGCGCACGGTTTCCACGGTGCCGGCATCACGGTACGGCTTGATGTCGTTTTCCATGGTCGGCATCCAGTTGCCGAGGAAGATGTCCATGTTCTTGCCGTCTGCCAGTGACTTGTAGGTCACCGGTACCGAAATCATCGTGGTGCGTGGCTTGTAGCCCAGGCCCTTGAGAATTTCGCTGGTGGTCGCAGTCGTGACGGTGATGTCGGTCCAGCCGACATCGGAGAAGTTGACGGTCTTACACTGTTCCGGTTCTGCAGCGTGTGCCATGACTGGCAGACTCAGCATGGCGGCCAACAACAACGAGGGTGAACCTTTCATCGGGGTAGACTCCTGTGTCTTTTCTGGCGGCATTCGCCGCGCTTTATTAGGTGTTGCGGTTGGGGCGTGCGACGACAGCTCTGGCACGGTGCCTTGCAAACGAGTCGAGACTGATCATGTACCAGTGAAAATCTGACGCCTACAGGGGGCGTCGTATCCAGTACAGGGAGGGTCGTATCCAGTGTCGGTGACGTCGCTTACAGGTTTTTCCCAAGTCAAAACTGCTGTTTTTGCCCATCTGCACCGCTAAAAACGGCCAAAACAGGCGATCGCACGGGAGCGACGCTGGTGAGCATGAGTGCGTCGGTGTGAGACGCCGTGAGGGCAGGTAAAAGCTTGATGATGCCGCCATCTGGGCGATCTGAGCGTAGCACCTCGTTCAAGCCTGGCCGTGCTTATCGAGGAGTTCTACCGCAATGGCTATCAGTGTTTTCGACCTGTTCAAGATCGGCATCGGGCCTTCGAGTTCTCACACCGTCGGCCCCATGCGCGCCGCGGCGTTGTTCGTCCAGGCTTTGCGTGAGCGTGAACTGTTGGAACAGGTCCGGCGCGTCGAAGTTCAGCTCTACGGCTCCTTGTCGGCTACCGGCATCGGTCACGGCAGTGATACCGCGACCATCATGGGCCTGATGGGCGAGTGGCCAGACGCGATCGATCCGGCGCAAATCGGCCTGCGCATTCACACCCTGCGCGAGACCGATACCTTGCTGCTGGACGGACGTTTGCCCGTGCCGTTCGTATGGGCCCGGGACATGCGCCTGCTCGACGAAAACCTGCCGTTCCATCCCAATGCCATGACCCTGGTGGTGTTCGGCGATGACGGCGAGCTGCACCGCGACACTTACTATTCAGTGGGGGGCGGTTTTGTGGTGGATGAAGCCCAGGCTCGCAGCGGTGTGGCCGATATGGACAGCACCGCCTTGCCCTATGATTTTTCCAGCGCGGTGGAGCTGTTGCAGCTGTGCAAGACCCACAACCTGCGCGTCGCCGAGCTGATGATGGCCAATGAAAAGGTCTGGCGCTCCGAGGACGAAATCCGCAGCGGCCTGATGAAGCTCTGGCGCGCCATGCAAGAGTGTGTCGAGCAGGGCCTCAAGCACGAAGGCATCCTGCCCGGCGGCCTCAACGTGCGTCGCCGTGCCGCCAAGTTGCACCGTAGCTTGCAGGAATTGAACAAGCCCAATGTGATCGGCTCGACCTTGAGCGCGATGGAGTGGGTCAACCTGTTCGCCCTGGCGGTCAACGAAGAAAACGCCGCCGGTGGACGCATGGTCACCGCCCCCACCAACGGCGCGGCGGGGATCATTCCGGCTGTGTTGCATTACTTCATGAAATTCAGCGACGAAGTCACCGAAGCCAACGTGGTCGACTACCTGCTCAGCGCCGCGGCGGTGGGGATCCTGTGCAAGAAGAATGCATCGATCTCCGGTGCTGAAGTCGGCTGCCAGGGCGAGGTGGGCTCAGCCTGCGCCATGGCCGCCGCCGGGCTGGCAGAGGTTCTTGGCGCCACGCCGGAGCAATTGTGCAACGCCGCCGAAATCGGCCTGGAACATAACCTTGGCCTGACCTGCGACCCGGTGGGCGGCCTGGTGCAAGTGCCGTGCATCGAACGCAACGCGATTGCGGCGGTGAAGGCGATCAACGCGGCACAGATGGCCCTGCGCGGCGACGGCCAGCACTTCATCTCCCTGGATCGGGTGATCCGCACCATGCGCGATACCGGGGCGGATATGCATGACAAGTACAAGGAAACATCGCGGGGTGGGTTGGCGGTGAGTGCGGTGGAGTGCTGAGACCGCGTTGCCTGCATCGGGGGCAAGTCGAATCGTCGCACCGTCCCTCCCACATGTTGAATTGTGAATACCTTCAAATGTGGGAGGGGGCTTGCCCCCGATGGCTGTAATCCAGGCAATGCTGCTCAAAAAGTGAACACTCCAACCTAAATCGCCACCTTTTAGCGCGTCGCAAACAGATAAGTAGCTCGCGAACGATTTCCCCTCCGACCACCCGTCACCTGTGCGTGCGGTGACAGACTTTTCCTACGCCCTGAAAGCGCCTTCCCACAAGTGCTACCGAACTGCTCACAGCCCTTGAGTAGGCTCGCTCCTACGACCAATTCGGGTCGTATTCCGCACTTCCTGCGTGGGCTTATATAGACGCGTCATGAGGTCGTTTTCAGGAGTTATTGAATAGCCATTCAATTTTAGGCATGGCATTTGCTCTATCAATTCAAAGCGTCGCTCTGCATCGCAGACGCGCGCAATAACAAGAGCCTCGCCTGAGGCCATCACCCGCTTTGTGTGAGGAGATACCGCCATGACGTCGTTCAACTCCGGGACTCAACCCCAGAACCGTGCGCCTCAATCCATCGGCTTTTTGCTGCTGGACAATTTCACGCTGATTTCCCTGGCTTCGGCAGTGGAACCACTGCGCATGGCCAACCAGTTGTCCGGTCGCGAGTTGTATCGCTGGACGACCCTGAGTGTCGACGGGAACCAGGTGTGGGCCAGCGACGGCCTGCAAATCACCCCCGATGCCTCCATGCACAAAGCCCCGGCCCTGGACACTGTGATTGTGTGCGGCGGCGTGGGCATCCAGCGTACCGTCACTCGTGAACACGTGTCGTGGCTGCAAAGCCAGGCGCGTCAGTCCCGTCGCCTTGGCGCGGTGTGCACCGGCAGTTGGGCCTTGGCCTGCGCCGGCTTGCTCGACGGGTTCGATTGCAGCGTGCACTGGGAGTGCCTGGCGTCGATGCAGGAAGCCTTCCCCCGCGTGTCGATGAGCACCCGCCTGTTCACCCTCGATCGCAACCGTTTCACCAGCTCCGGCGGCACCGCGCCGCTGGACATGATGCTGCACCTGATCAGCCGCGACCATGGCCGTGAACTGTCGGCGGCGATCTCCGAGATGTTCGTGTACGAGCGCATCCGCAACGAGCAGGATCACCAGCGCGTGCCGCTCAAGCACATGCTTGGCACCAACCAGCCGAAGTTGCAGGAAATCGTGGCGCTGATGGAAGCCAACCTCGAAGAGCCGATCGACCTGGATGAGCTGGCGGTGTACGTCGCCGTGTCGCGGCGCCAGTTGGAGCGGCTGTTCCAGAAATACCTGCACTGCTCGCCGTCGCGCTACTACCTCAAGCTGCGCCTGATTCGCGCCCGGCAGTTGCTCAAGCAAACGCCGATGTCGATCATCGAAGTGGCGTCGGTGTGCGGGTTCGTGTCCACGCCGCACTTCTCCAAGTGCTACCGCGAATACTTCGGCATTCCGCCACGGGATGAGCGCGTAGGCTCCAACACCACCCAGCAGGTGGCGATGATGCCGATTCCGCAGGCGTTGGTGTTGTCACCGTTGTCGGGGCCGATGTCGGCGTTGAGCCAGGCGCGCAACGAGTCGACATTCGCCAGCGTACGGCTCTAACTGTAGGAGCGAGCTTGCTCGCGAAAAAAGCAAGAGCGCCGCGGGGCACCTGGTGCCCCGCGTCATTGTTGGCGATCTTCGCGAGCAAGCTCGCTCCTACAGGGAGGGTGGCTGTCAGGCGCCAGCGTTCTGCTTGAACTGCACCAACGCCGGCAACAACTGCTTGTCGATCGCCTGGCGCACCGCCGGCAGAATCGTCGCACTGCCGGTGTACATCTGCTCAACCATACCCTTGAGCGCCTTGGCCCGTGCTTCGCTCAAACCGCGTACCGCGCATTCGCACGCCTGTTCGGCGCTGGCACCGCTGGATACCTCGAAACCCAGCGAGCGCAGTTGGCTCAGCAGGTCATCCTGGTCAATCAAATCCGCATGCATCATGACGTTTATCCTGGTGAAGGGAGCGGGGGATTGATCTGGATTCTGGTAGGCCCCCGGCTGGTCGGCAAGGGCAGAATGCACGAATGGCTCAGATGGCTATGAGCGTGTCGTTTTCGGGTCATTTACCCACCCAAGGAATAGGCACACTGGCTACCAGCAAGCAGCTTGAAGGTTTGGTCACCCTCGGGATGTACGGCTCACACAAAGCGCTCTGCCCCGATCCCGTCACGGCTGGATCGGGGCTTTTTTTTGCCTGGGGTTTTTGCGCTGCCGCGCCGCGATCTACCGCTGCAACACCAGGATCCTCGAGAGCAACTCGTCGCGATCGATGTAGCACCCCTGAAAGTGCCGCGCCCCGGATGTTGGATCAAACGCATTACGCGCATGCAACGTACGGCGGTTATCGAAGCACCACAGCTCGCCCGGGTTCAGGCGCTTGACCAGCCGAAAGCGCGCCTCGCGCGTCATCGCGATAAACCGCCGATAAGCCCGATACAGCAACGGCATCTGCGCCACCGACGTTTCGAACGGCCCGCGCAAAAAGTTGGCCATGCGAATCTCCACCACCTCGCCCAACGCGTCCAGGGCAATGATCGGCGCAAGGCGGCGATAGTCGCTGTGACGGTCTTTGTTGCGAAACTCCACGGGTATTTCACACAAGGCGCGAAACGCTTCGGGATCTTCCTCGCGCAGGGCATTGGCGATGGCAAACCCATCGACAAAAAGACTCTCGCCACCGTCCGCATCGTTCACCAGGCAGTGCAAGAATTGCAGCCCCGGTTGCAGCTCCCGGGTCGGCAGATCGCTGTGCAACGGCAGGTTGAAAGCGGTGTAGGCATTGCTGTCGGCATCGGCCTTGGATTGCACGTTGAACAGCACACCAAAATTGCTCTCGCGGATAAACGAAATGCGCTTGGCGATCAGTGCCAGGGAACCCGGTTCGGTGGGCACGCCACGGACTTGGGTAAGGCCCTGGTCGCGCAGTGCCAGTAGCCATTGCAGCAGGGCCTTGGGGTCTTCCATCACGGCGGTATAGTCAAACACCGGGAGATCGAAGGTGCTGTCCCACAACTGGGGTTGGGGCTTTGCCGCCCTGCGTTCGGCGCGGGATTCATCGTCATAGGCATGGGCGCGCAGCCAGCCGGGATCGTATTGGCTGCGATGGCCGCCACGCCATTCCACGCTGAGAACACCGTGCTCGATCCGCGCACCGATGGCGCTGAGGTCGTCATCCACGTCGACAATTTCCAGCACCTGCTCACGCGTCACGCTGTACACGCATTGTGCGCACGGGCAGTTGTCCCGCAGCCACTGATGATGAAACGGGCTGACCCGGCCATCGGCCCAGCGTACGCGAATCTGATCTTCCAACACCTGCGCCTCGGCGAGGTCGCAGCGCTTCGGGTAAGTACGGAAATCGGCAACAGCGGCGGCGGTTTGCATGATGGCTCCTTATTTTTTTGGTGGCAGTCCAATCACTCGGCCGAGGAGGGCGGGCCTTGGCAGATCGGCGTGCTCAGCGCTGATCGCAACGAGTTTTTCCAGCGTCGCCTCGGCAAACGGCGCCGAATGCGGGCCTGCCAGGTCAACGTGCAGCAGCATCTGTTCGTTGCCGGCCAGTTCTTTCTCGTCGCCCACTAAATGCAGGCTGTGATAAAGGTGCAGGCGCTTGGCGTCGTGGGCGATCAGTTGCGTATGCACCTCCACCGCGGCGCCGAGTTTCACTTCGTGCAGGTAGTTCAGGTGCAGTTCCAGGGTGAACAGCGAATGGCCGGTGGCTTCGCGGTTGTCGCTGGTAAGGCCCAGCGTATCCATCAGCGCGTCGGTGGCGTAGCTGAAGATCAGCAGGTAGAACGCGTCGCGCAGGTGGCCGTTGTAGTCGACCCAGGCGGGTTGGATTTTGGTGGCGTAGGTGGTCAGTGCAGGCATCACATGAATTCCGGCTATGTACGCGGTCAGGAATGTGGGAGGTGGCTTGCCCCCGATAGCGGTGTGTCAGTCAAGGTGTTCGGTACTGATCCACCGCTATCGGGGGCAAGCCCCCTCCCACAGGGTTATTCAGCGAAGGTCATGCCGTGCTTGGCTTTGGTGGTTTTCACCGCTTCGAGCACCGCCAACAGGCAATCGTCACGATAGCGTTCCAGCGCCGAAATGCTGTGTTTGCCCAATTGGTCGCTGGTGCCCTCGACCACGTCGTCGATCAGCTTGTCGGTCAGCTCCGGTGCCGGCAGGTAGGTCCACGGCAACTGCAACGCCGGACCGAACTGCGCCATGAAGTGCCGCATGCCCGCATCACCGCCTGCCAGGGTATAGGTGAGGAAGGTGCCCATGAACGACCAGCGCAACCCGGCGCCAAAGCGAATGGCGTCGTCGATTTCGCCGGTGGTCGCCACGCCGTCATTGACCAGGTGCAGCGCCTCGCGCCACAGCGCTTCGAGCAATCGGTCGGCGATAAAACCGGGGACTTCCTTGCGCACATGCAGCGGGCGCATACCGAGGGCTTCATACACCTTGATCGCGGCCTGGATCGCTTCCGGCGCGGTGTGCTTGCCTCCCACCACTTCCACCAGTGGCAACAGATAGACCGGGTTGAAAGGGTGGCCGACGACACAGCGTTCCGGGTGAGTCGAACCCTCGTAGAACTCGCTCGGCAACAGCCCGGAGGTACTCGAGCCGATCAGTGCATTGGGCTTGGCCGCTGCGCTGATCTTGCTGTGCAATTGCAGTTTCAGCTCCAGGCGTTCCGGGGCGCTTTCCTGGATGAAGTCGGCGTCTTTCACGCATTCTTCAATGGTGGCCACAAAGCGCAGGCGGTCTTGCGATGCGCCGGGTGCGAGGCCCTGTTTTTCCAGGGCGCCCCAGGCATTGGCGACGCGTTTGCGCAGCGCCGCTTCGGCACCCGGCGCGGGGTCCCAGGCGACCACATCGAGGCCATGCGCCAGGGCGCGGGACACCCAGCCGCTGCCGATGACACCGCTGCCGAGGGCAGCGAAGGTTTTGATTTCTGTAATAAAGCGCATGGCAAATTCCTAAAGCGTTCAGTGATCCCTTGTGGGAGGGGGCTTGCCCCCGATTACGGTGTGTCAGCCAATAGATCCTTCAACTGACACACCTCTATCGGGGGCAAGCCCCCTCCCACATTTTTTGATTAGCGGCGTTTGGTGAGGCCCATTTTTATGCGGCCTTCGGCCGGGGTCATGACCCGCGCGCCCAGGCGGCTGAGGATTTCACTGGCGCGCTCCACCAGTTGGCCGTTGGTGGCGAGTACGCCCTTGTCCAGCCACAGGTTGTCTTCCAGGCCCACACGCACGTTGCCACCCAGCAGCACGGCCTGGGCCGCCATCGGCATCTGCATGCGGCCGATCCCGAACCCTGCCCACACCGCGTCGGCGGGCAGGTTGTCGACCATGGCTTTCATGGTGGTGGTGTCGGCCGGCGCGCCCCACGGGATGCCCAGGCACAGCTGGAACAGCGGGTTGTCGAGCAGGCCCTCCTTGATCATCTGCTTGGCGAACCACAGGTGGCCGGTGTCGAAGATTTCCAGCTCGGCTTTTACCCCCAGCTCCTGGATGCGTTTGGCGCCAGCGCGCAGTTGGGCCGGAGTGGACACATAAATGGTGTCGCCATCGCCGAAGTTCAGGGTGCCGCAATCGAGGGTGCAGATTTCCGGCAGCAGTTCTTCCACATGAGCCAGGCGGGTCAGCGGGCCGACCAGGTCGGTATTGGGGCCGAATTCCATCGGGTTCTCGCCGCCGCCGATCTCCAGGTCGCCACCCATGCCAGCGGTGAGGTTGACGATGATGTCGATGTCAGCCTCACGAATGCGCTCCATCACTTCGCGGTACAGGGCGACGTCGCGGCTGAACTTACCGGTTTCGGGGTCGCGGACGTGGCAGTGCACCACGGTGGCGCCGGCTTTGGCGGCTTCCACGGCGGCGGCGGCAATTTGCTTGGGGGTGACCGGCACGTGAGGGCTTTTGGCGGTCGTGTCGCCAGCACCGGTGAGTGCGCAGGTGATGATGACGTCGTGGTTCATGAGGTGGGTTCCTTACAGGCGTGTGATTTCAAGGCGTAGGACGCCGTTCGCGGCCAGGGATGACCGCGACGCGGGGAGTCCAAAAAAGGTTATTTGCTGGTCAATTGCAGGTTGGCGGCGGCCGGTTTGCCGTCGAAGGTGGTCACGCCTTCAAGCCAGCGCTGCTGGTCCTGCGGGTGATCCTTGAGCCACTGTTTGGCGGACTCCAGAGCGTCCTTGTGATCCAGCAGCGGCTGCATCATCCGGCTCTCGTCGGCGGCGGTGAAGGTCAGGTTGCTCAGCAGCTTGTGCACGTTGGGGCACTGCTCGGCGTAGGTCGGCGAGGTGACGGTCCAGACGGTGGCCATGCCTTCGTTCGGGCCCAGGGCGTCCTCGCTGCCGGTCAGGTAGGTCATTGCCACGTTGACGTTCATCGGGTGCGGCGCCCAGCCGAAAAACACCACGGCTTCCTTGCGGCGCACGGCGCGGTCCACGGCGGCGAGCATGCCGGCTTCGCTGGACTCCACCAACTGGAACTTGCCCAGGCCGAACTGGTTCTTGGCGATCATCGCCTTGATCTGGGTATTGGCGCCCGAGCCAGGTTCGATGCCGTAGATCTTGCCACCCAGTTCTTTCTCGAACTTGGCGATATCGGCGAAGGTTTTCAGGCCCTTGTCCGCCAGGTAAGTCGGCACGGCGAGGGTGGCGCGGGCATCTTCCAGGCTCGGTTTGTCGAGGACCTTGACCTGCTTGGCGTTGACGAACGGTGTGATGGTCTGGGTCATCAGCGGGTTCCAGTAGCCGAGAAACAGGTCCAGGCGCTGGTCGCGGATGCCGGCGAAGATGATTTGCTGGGAGGCGCTGGTTTGCTTGGTCTTATAGCCGAGGCCGTCGAGCAATACCTGGGTCATGGCGCTGGTGGCGATGACATCGGTCCAGTTCACCACGCCCATGCGCACGTTCTGGCAGGACGCCGCGTCGGCGGCCAGGACATTGGTGCTCAAGAGGGCGCTGGCACTGAGTGCGAGTACGCAACGGCTGATCAGTCGATTCATGGTGGATCCCTCGGCAGGTCGTTATTGTGGGGGCCGGCGTCTTTGTGCGCCGTGGGATCACGTTACGCAGCTTGGAGGGCGGCAAAACGCACGGCGGCGACTCACTCTTGCACTGCAGCGACCTGCCCCCTTGAATCCACCCGAGAACGGGAGTATCACAGTGCCACGCTGCCCGTCCGACGAGAGCGCCACCATGTCCCAGGATTTCTACTTTTTGCTGATGCCGGGCTTTTCGGCCATCGGTTTTATTTCGGCGCTTGAACCGTTGCGCGTGGCCAACCGCTTTCGTGGCGAGTTGTACCGCTGGCACGTATTGAGCGCCGATGGCGGCGCGGTGCTGGCGAGTAATGGCATGTCGGTCAACGCCGACGCCGCGCTGGAACCGTTGAAGAAGGGCGCCACCTTGATGGTGGTCGCCGGCTTCGAACCGCTCCAGTTCGCCACGCCCGCCCTGGAGCACTGGCTGCGCCGCCTCGACCACGACGGCGTCACCCTTGGCGCCATCGACACCGGCGCCTGTGTTCTCGCCGAGGCGGGCCTGCTCGACGGCCATCGCCTGACCCTGCACTGGGAAGCCATTGATGCCTTCAAGGAATCGTATCCGCACCTGAGCGTGACCCAGGAGCTGTTCGAGATCGACCGACGCCGCATCACCTGCGCCGGCGGCACTGCATCCATCGACCTGATGCTCGACCTGATCGCCCAGGCCCACGGCCCGGACCTGGCCATCCAGGTCTCCGAACAATTCGTGCTCGGGCGCATTCGCCCACGCAAAGACCACCAGCGCATGCAGATCGCCACGCGCTACGGCATCAACAACAAGAAGCTGGTGCATGTGATCGGCGAGATGGAGCAGCACACCGAGCCGCCCCTGAGTACCTTGGCCCTGGCTGACACGATCAAGGTCACCCGGCGCCAGTTGGAACGCTTGTTTCGCCTGCATTTGAACGACACGCCGAGCAACTTCTACCTGGGCCTGCGCCTGGAAAAAGCCCGGCAGTTGCTGCGCCAGAGCGACATGAGCGTGCTGGAGGTGAGCATTGCCTGCGGGTTTGAGTCGCCGTCGTATTTCACCAGGAGTTATCGGGCCAGGTTTGCCAAGTGTCCGAGGGAGGATCGGCGACGGGAGGTGGTTTGACGGGCAATTATAGTCAATTATACTCGTTACTATAATTTATAGTCCTTTACATAATTGAGTATAAAACCATGCCCAAGCACAGCGGCTTTGTGTTTCGCCGCCCCACCCTGGCACGCAGTATTGCCGATGGCCTGGTGGGGGCCGGTATTCAGGATTTCACCTCTGGCCTGTTTCTCGCGGCGCCCCGTCGCACCGGCAAAAGCACCTTTCTGCGCGAAGACTTGATTCCGGAATGTCAGCTCCGGGGCTGGCTGACGGTGTATGTGGATCTCTGGGCTGACAAAGAGAAAGATCCTGCAGAGTTGATTGCCAGTGCTATTGCGGCTGCTCTGGTTCCCTATGAAAAGGGCATTCGCAAACTGGCCAAGAACATCGGCATCGAGAAACTGAGCTTTCTGCGTACGCTCTCCTGGGATTTTACCAAGCCACAATTGCCTGTCGGGGCGACGCTGACCCAAGCGTTGGAATTGCTCCACAGCGCTGCTGAAAAACCCGTTGTGCTGGTGATTGACGAAGCGCAGCACGCATTAACCACCGAGTCGGGTATCAATGCGATGTTCGCGTTGAAGGCTGCCCGGGATCAGCTCAACCAAGGCCGTGATGAGGAGGGCAGCGGCTTGCGCCTGGTGTTTACCGGCTCCAACCGCGACAAGCTGGCTCACTTGGTGCTCGGCAAAAGCCAGCCGTTCTTCGGCTCCAGCATCACGCCGTTCCCCTTGCTCGGCAAAGAGTTCACCCAGGCGTACACCGTGCACCTCAACGCTCATTTGGCGCAAACCAATCAGTTCAACCCTGCCGACATTGATGAGGCGTTTGAGCTGGTAGGCCGGCGCCCCGAGATGTTGCGTACGATCATCGGTGAAGTCGCGTTGGAGTTAGGCGAGGCCAGTAACCTCGGCCAACTCCTGCACAGCCGCGCCGAGCTGTTGCGCGCGGGTGTATGGACCGAGTTCGAAAGCGCCTGGAACGCCCTGACCATCCCGCAGCGCGCCGTGCTGGAGGTGATGGTGGAGCGCTCTCAAAACAACGAACCCTTCGCGCCATTTACCGACAGCACCCTCACGGCTGTCAGCAAGGCGCTGGAAGATATGGGCAGCGACGTGGTACCGGGTACCCAGACCATCCAGGCCTGCATCGATGCCCTGCGCGACAAGGAACTGGTGTGGAAGTCGAGCCGGGGCGGGTATGCCCTGGAAGACAAGACATTCGGCGACTGGCTGCGGCACAAGCGCCATGCCCCCCACTAAAGACAACACACATCCCATGTGGGAGGGGGCTTGCCCCCGATGACGGACGGTCAGTTGATACAGCTTTGGCTGACCCACCGCTATCGGGGGCAAGCCCCCTCCCACATGGGGTGTTTGGTGTGGTTTATTTCTTCAGCAGTGCCGAACACGCCGTCTTGAAGGCCTCATGCTGATACTTGTTCAGTGTCGCCGGCAGGTCAAAGTTGTGCTTCTTGTTCTGCGCGTTGATGGTCTGTGGTGACAGCAGCGTCACCTCAACCCCCTCCAGCAGTTGAAACACCCCTTCAATCTTGAACGTGGTCGGGCCGCCGGCGAATTCGCCTTTCTTGCTGCGCTTCTTGATGGCGATGCGCTGGAGGGCGTTTTCCTGCACGAACGCCTTCACCTGGGCGGCGAAGGCTTTGACGTTGGCGGCTTCATCGTCGTCTTCAAGGGCGATTTTCTTGGTGGCCAGGGCGACGTGGGTCAGTGTCTGGTCGTCCAGGGAGGCAATGGCGAAGATCGCTTCGCTGCCTTTGATTTCGATGCCGCAGAGAGTCATGAGTAGCCTTGGTTCAAAGAGAGAGGCAGGGATTGTCGCTTATTCCTGCCCAATCGACTCCAGAAACTCCGACCGCTCATCACTCATCCGCGCCAGGCAATCATTCTGCGCAATTGCATATTCCTTGGTGCCTGTCACCGCCGGGAAGGTATCCACCGCGCAATCGGCGTCACGCAGCTTTTCCCACTTCTGCTGGGCGTCCTTCAGACGAGCGGTAATGTCGGCGAGCTGTGACTTGTTGCGGCCATAGGTCGAACCCATGCGCTCCAGCAGGACCTGGTAGTTATCCTTGAGCAATTGTTCCGCGGTGGTTTTGTTGTAGGTGGCGCATTCCAGGGTTTGCTTGTCGTTTTCGATGCCGTCGCACGGCGTGCTGTCGGTCTCTTCGGCGGCGTGGACGCCGGTTGCGATGAGTGCCAAAGCCAGGAAAATCGATTTCATTGCGCCGTCTCATATCAGTGGATGACCGAATTCTGGCTCAAGCGTAAGACAAAGAACAGCCGCCAGTCAGACACCTCTTAACAGCCTTTGTCGCGGATTGACGCTTTCGGCAATTCCCCTGTCGTTTTTGCACCCGGCTCAGGTTGCCCCTGGGCATATGCTGGCCCCAAAGCGCCGGCAGACGATTCGGCGCATGAATCGCCAATAAGGGGACGCCTGATGAGCCCAGCGCAATTGCACGCCGACAGCATCGTTATCGACGGGCTGATCATTGCCAAGTGGAACCGCGAGCTGTTCGAGGACATGCGCAAAGGTGGCCTGACTGCCGCCAACTGCACCGTGTCGGTGTGGGAAGGGTTCCAGGCCACGATCAACAACATTGTCGCCAGCCAGACCTTGATCCGCGAGAACAGCGACCTGGTGATCCCGGTGAAGACCACCGCCGACATCCGCAAGGCCAAGGAACAGGGCAAGACCGGCATCATCTTCGGCTTCCAGAACGCCCACGCGTTTGAAGACCAGCTCGGCTACGTCGAGATCTTCAAGCAGCTCGGCGTCGGTGTGGTGCAGATGTGCTACAACACCCAGAACCTGGTGGGCACCGGTTGCTACGAGCGCGACGGCGGCCTGTCGGGCTTCGGTCGCGAGATCGTCGCCGAGATGAACCGCGTCGGCATCATGTGCGACCTGTCCCACGTCGGCTCCAAGACCAGCGAAGAAGTCATCCTCGAATCGAAGAAACCGGTGTGCTACTCCCACTGCCTGCCATCGGGCCTTAAGGAGCACCCGCGCAACAAGTCCGATGAAGAGCTGAAGTTCATTGCCGACCACGGCGGTTTTGTCGGTGTGACCATGTTTGCGCCGTTCCTGGCCAAGGGCATTGATTCCACCATCGACGACTACGCCGAAGCGATTGAATACACCATGAACATCGTCGGCGAAGACGCCATCGGCATCGGCACCGACTTCACCCAGGGCCATGGCCAGGATTTCTTCGAAATGCTGACCCATGACAAGGGCTACGCCCGCCGCCTGACCAGCTTCGGCAAGATCATCAACCCGCTGGGCATCCGCACCGTGGGCGAGTTCCCCAACCTCACCGAGACCCTGCTCAAGCGCGGCCACTCTGAGCGTGTGGTGCGCAAGATCATGGGCGAGAACTGGGTCAACGTCTTGAAGGACGTTTGGGGCGAATAAGCCAAACACCCCCGGGCATACCACTACGAATTTTTCTGGAGTTAAGTTTCCATGGCCAAGATCGCCCCGCAATTGCCAATCGAAGTCGACAGCGAAACCGGTGTCTGGACTTCCGACGCCCTGCCGATGCTGTACGTACCGCGCCATTTCTTCGTCAACAACCACATGGGCATCGAAGAAGTGCTGGGCGCCGAAGCCTACGCCGAGATCCTCTACAAGGCCGGCTACAAGTCCGCCTGGCACTGGTGTGAAAAAGAAGCCGAATGCCACGGCCTGGAAGGCGTCGCGGTGTTCGAGCACTACATGAAACGCCTGTCGCAACGCGGCTGGGGCCTGTTCAAGATCCAGGACATCGACCTCGACAAAGGCACCGCCAGCGTCAAGCTGGAACACTCGGCGTTCGTCTACGTGTACGGCAAGGTCGGGCGCAAGGTCGACTACATGTTCACCGGCTGGTTTGCCGGCGCCATGGACCAGATCCTGCAAGCGCGTGGTAGCCAGATTCGCACCGTGGCCGAGCAAGTCTACGGAGGCTCCGAAGAGGGCCACGATGACGGCCTGTTCATCGTCAAGCCGTTGTAAGCCGAGGACCCTGCCATGGCTTTCGAAGCAATGTTCCAGCCGATCCAGATCGGCAAACTGACCATCCGCAACCGCGTGCTCAGTACCGCCCACGCCGAGGTGTATGCCACCGACGGCGGCATGACCACCGACCGCTATGTGAAGTACTACGAAGAGAAAGCCAAGGGCGGTATCGGCCTGGCGATCTGCGGCGGTTCCTCGGTGGTGGCCATCGACAGCCCCCAGGAATGGTGGAGTTCGGTGAACCTGTCCACCGACCGCATCATCCCGCACTTCCAGAACCTGGCCGACGCCATGCACAAGCATGGCGCCAAGATCATGATCCAGATTACCCACATGGGCCGTCGCTCGCGTTGGGACGGCTTTAACTGGCCAACCCTGATGTCGCCGTCCGGCGTGCGCGAGCCGGTGCATCGCGCCACCTGCAAGACCATCGAGCCGGAAGAAATCTGGCGCGTGATCGGCAACTACGCCAGCGCCGCCAAGCGCGCCAAGGCCGGTGGCCTGGACGGGGTGGAACTGTCCGCGGTGCACCAGCACATGATCGACCAGTTCTGGAGCCCACGGGTCAACAAGCGTACCGACGAGTGGGGCGGTACCTTCGAAGGCCGCATGAAATTCGGCCTGGAAGTGCTGAAAGCCGTGCGCGCCGAGGTCGGTGACGACTTCTGCGTGGGCATGCGCCTGTGCGGTGACGAGTTCCACCCGGACGGCCTGTCCCACGAGGACATGAAGCAGATCGCCAAGTATTACGACGACACCGGCATGCTCGATTTCATCGGCGTGGTGGGCTCGGGTTGCGATACCCACAACACCCTGGCCAACGTGATCCCCAACATGAGTTATCCACCGGAGCCGTTCCTGCATTTGGCGGCCGGTATCAAGGAAGTGGTCAAGGTTCCGGTGCTGCACGCGCAGAACATCAAGGACCCGAACCAGGCCACCCGTATCCTCGAAGGCGGCTATGTGGACATGGTCGGCATGACCCGTGCGCACATCGCCGACCCGCACCTGATCGCCAAGATCAAGATGGGCCAGATCGACCAGATCAAACAGTGCGTCGGCGCCAACTATTGCATCGACCGCCAGTACCAGGGCCTGGATGTGCTGTGCATCCAGAACGCCGCGACGTCGCGTGAATACATGGGCGTGCCGCACATCATCGAGAAGTCCACCGGGCCCAAGCGCAAAGTCGTGGTGGTCGGTGCCGGCCCGGCCGGGATGGAGGCCGCGCGCGTGGCTGCCGAACGTGGCCACGACGTGACCCTGCTCGAGAAGAAAGAATTTATCGGCGGGCAAATCACCACCGCCTCCAAGGCTCCGCAGCGCGACCAGATCGCCGGTATCACCCGCTGGTTCCAACTGGAGCTGGCGCGTTTGAAAGTCGACCTGCGCCTGGGGGTTGCCGCTGACGCTGAAACCATTCTGGACCTGCGTCCGGACGTGGTCGTGCTGGCGGTCGGCGGGCATCCGAATGTCGAGCAAAACGAACACTGGGGCGCAGCCGAAGGCCTGGTGGTGAGCAGTTGGGACGTGCTCGACGGCAAGGTGGCGCCGGGCAAGAACGTGCTGGTGTACGACACCATCTGTGAGTTCACCGGCATGTCAGTGGCGGATTTCCTCGCGGACAAAGGCAGCCAGGTTGAGATCGTCACCGACGACATCAAACCCGGCGTGGCCATCGGCGGTACGTCGTTCCCGACCTACTACCGCAGCATGTACCCCAAGGAAGTGATCATGACCGGCGACATGATGCTGGAAAAGGTCTACCGCGAAGGCGACAAGCTGGTGGCGGTGCTGGAGAACGAATACACCGGCGCCAAGGAGGAGCGGGTGGTGGACCAGGTGGTGGTGGAGAACGGTGTCCGTCCGGACGAGGAAATCTACTACGCCCTCAAGCCAGGTTCGCGCAACAAGGGCCAGATCGACGTTGAAGCCCTGTTCGCGATCAAGCCACAGCCGTGCCTGAGCGAGACGGGCGATGGGTACTTGCTGTTCCGCATCGGTGACTGTGTGGCCCAGCGCAATACCCACGCTGCCATCTATGACGCCCTGCGCCTGTGCAAGGATTTCTAAGCCGGCCTTGAACCAATGTGTACTCGGTCCAAGTGTGGGAGGGGGCTTGCCCCCGATAGCGGTGGGTCAGCTACAGCGGTATCAACTGACAGTCCGCCATCGGGAGCAAGCCCCCTCCCACATTCAGGGCCGGTTTCACAGTAGACCTGTGTGGTCTGTGGGAGCTTCACCATGTTGAACACCTTGCTGCCTATTCTTTTGTTTGCCGCCCTGGGCCTCGCCGTCCTCGGCGCCCTGCGCCGGGTGAACATGTGGCGCCGTGGCCGCGCGTCCAAGGTCGACCTGCTGGGCGGCCTGCTGGCCATGCCCAAGCGCTACATGGTCGACCTGCACCACGTGGTTGCCCGCGACAAATACATCGCCAACACCCACGTCGCTACGGCGCTGGGCTTTGTGCTGTCGGCGCTGCTGGCGATCCTGGTGCATGGCTTTGGCCTGCACAATCGCATCCTCGGCTACGCCTTGCTGCTGGCCTCGGTGCTGATGTTTGTCGGCGCCACGTTCGTCTACCTGCGTCGGCGTAACCCACCGTCACGCCTGTCCAAAGGCCCGTGGATGCGTCTGCCGAAGAGCCTGATGGCGTTCTCGGTGAGCTTCTTCCTGGTGACCTTGCCGGTGGCCGGGATCCTGCCTGCCGACTTCGGCGGCTGGCTGCTGGCAGCGCTGCTCAGCGTTGGCGTGCTGTGGGGCGTGTCCGAGATGTTCTTCGGCATGACCTGGGGCGGCCCGATGAAACACGCCTTCGCCGGTGCCCTGCACCTGGCCTGGCACCGCCGCGCCGAGCGTTTTGGCGGTGGTCGATCCACAGGTTTGAAGCCGCTGGACCTGACCGACAAAAGCGCGCCACTGGGCGTGGAAAAACCCAAGGATTTCACCTGGAACCAACTGCTCGGCTTCGACGCCTGTGTGCAGTGCGGCAAGTGCGAAGCCGCGTGCCCGGCATTTGCCGCCGGCCAGCCGCTGAACCCGAAAAAGCTGATCCAGGACATGGTGGTCGGCCTCGCCGGCGGCACCGATGCCGCATTCGCCGGCAGCCCGTATCCCGGTAAGCCGATCGGCGAACACAGCGGTAATCCTCATCAACCGATCGTCAACGGCCTGGTGGACGCCGAGACCCTGTGGTCGTGCACCACCTGCCGCGCCTGCGTGGAAGAGTGCCCGATGATGATCGAGCACGTGGACGCCATCGTCGACATGCGCCGCCACCTCACTCTGGAAAAAGGCGCCACACCGAACAAGGGCGCCGAAGTCCTGGAGAACCTGATCGCCACCGACAACCCGGGCGGCTTTGCCCCGGGCGGGCGCCTGAACTGGGCGGCAGACTTGAACCTGCCGCTGTTCAGTGAAAAAGGCAGCGCCGATGTGCTGTTCTGGGTCGGCGACGGTGCCTTCGACATGCGCAACCAACGGACCTTGCGCGCCTTCGTCAAAGTGCTGAAAGCGGCCAAGGTCGACTTCGCCGTGCTTGGCCTCGAGGAGCGCGACAGTGGCGATGTGGCCCGTCGCCTGGGCGATGAAGCGACCTTCCAGCTGTTGGCCACACGCAATATCCAGACCTTGGCCAAGTACAGCTTCAAGCGCATCGTCACGTGCGACCCGCACAGTTTCCACGTGCTGAAAAACGAATACGGCGCCTTCAACGGTGACTATGTGGTGCAGCATCACAGCACTTACATGGCCGAACTGATCGGCGACGGCGCATTAAGTCTGGGCCAGCACAAGGGCAACAGCGTGACCTATCACGACCCTTGTTACCTCGGCCGCTACAACGGCGAATACGAAGCACCGCGCCAAGTGCTACGGGCGCTGGGGATCGAGGTCAAGGAAATGCAACGCTCGGGCTTCCGTTCACGCTGCTGCGGTGGCGGCGGCGGTGCGCCGATTACGGACATTCCCGGCAAGCAACGTATCCCGGATATGCGCATGGACGACATCCGTGAAACCGGCGCCGAGCTGGTGGCCGTGGGGTGCCCACAGTGCACCGCGATGCTCGAAGGCGTGGTCGAACCGCGCCCACTGATCAAGGACATCGCCGAGTTGGTGGCTGACGCCTTGCTCGAAGATGCCACGCCGGCCAAGGCTCCCATCCCGCGTGAACCTGCGGAGGTGCACTGATGAGCGACATTATCCGCCGCGACCCACGGGCCGAATGGATTGCCCGTAACCGTCTGCACCCGCTGCATGCGGCGATGCAGCCGCTGCAACACAGCTGGATGGGGCCCAACGGCGTCATTCGCAAGAACGTGCACGGTGTCGGTTTTATCGGCCCCAACGGCATCAAGCGCATCGACCGCAGCGGCGCCCAGCAGGGTGGTGCGACCAAGCGTACAGCCGCGGTAGAAGTGCAGTTGCCGTTGCACCAGGTGCCCAGCCCGGCGTTCTACATCAACGTCGTGCCGGACATGGTCGGCGGCCGCCTGAGCAGCCATGACCGAGACCTGCTCGGCCTGGCCCGGCAACTGGCCGGCAGCGACGGCGCGGTACTGGCGGTGGTGTTTGGCGAGCATAAGGAAAGCGCGTTTGCCACGGCCGGTGTCGATCGTCTGCTGGTGCTGGAAGGCCACGAGTTCGACGGTTACTCACCGGAGCAGCGCGTCCAGGGCCTGCGGGCCGTGGATCAGCAGTTCAACCCGCGCCACTGGTTGCTGCCCGACAGCCGCAGTGGTGGCGGCGAACTGGGTCGGCGTTTCGCCGCCAGCCTCAAGGAGCGCCCGGCCACGCGGGTGTGGCAGATCAAGGGGGAGGAATGCATCGGCCGCGCGGGTGCCGGCCAGCAAGACTTGGCTCGACCGCTGCCGCGCCTGATCCTGGCCGCCGCCGAGTGTGCCGATCCGGTCAGCGATACCCGTCACGAAGTGCTGCCGGTAGCGTTATCCACAGCCCTGGCGCGCAGCCTGCCGCGTATCGAGGACCTCGGCGCGGTGGCGGTGGACCCGGCGGCGATTCCCATGGCCGAGGCCGAATTCATCTTCTCCGGCGGCAACGGGGTCAAGGACTGGGCACTCTTCCACCAGACCGCCGCCGCACTGGGCGCGACCGAAGGCGCCTCACGGGTAGCGGTGGATGACGGTTTCATGGCGCGCGACCGCCAGGTGGGCGCCAGCGGCACCTGGGTCACCGCACGGGTCTACGTGGCCGTGGGGATCTCCGGGGCGATCCAGCACCTGCAAGGTATCGGCGCCTGCGACAAAGTGGTGGCGATCAACCTCGACCCGGGCTGCGACATGATCAAGCGCGCCGACCTGTCGGTGATCGGCGAAAGCGCCGCGATACTGCAAGCCTTGATCGACGCGGTCCAGACATACCGCAGCGGCGCCAAGCGCGATGCGGCTTAAGGAAATGGCCATGACGACGAATGTAATCAGCCTGGTGTCCATCGGCGCCCACCCGACCTCCGGCCGGCCGCGCCGCGCCGAACAGGATGCACGCGCTGTGGAACTGGGTTTGCAACTGGCAGGGGATACGTTGCAGGTACTGCATGCCGGCAACATCGCCGAACCCACGTTGCGCAGCTACCTGGGCATGGGGTTGCCGCAACTGCAGGTCCTTGAGCAACCGCTGGGGGCCGACGTGTTGCCGGCGCTCAGCGACTACCTGCGCGACGCGGGGGCACACATCGTGCTGACTGGCAGCCAGGCGGAAACCGGCGAGGGGTCGGGCATGTTGCCGTTCCTGCTCGCCGAGCACCTGGGCTGGCCGTTGATTGTGGGGCTGGCGCAGGTGGAGTCCATCGACGCGGGCGTGGCCCATGTACTGCAAGCCTTGCCCCGCGGCCAACGCCGCCGCTTGAAGGTGCGCCTGCCGTTCCTGGCGACGGTGGATAACGCTGCGCCCAAACCTCGGCAAAGTGCCTACGGCCCTGCGCAACGCGGTGAGCTGGCGGCCCATGAGGTTGAGGTTCAAGAGGATGAGTTATTCGGCAGTGCGCTGTTGCAACCGGCCAAACCTCGGCCCAAGCGGCTCAAGGTGATCAAGGCCAAGAGCGGCGCCGACCGCATGAAGGCCGCCACGGCCAAGGCCAGCGGCGGCGGTGGGCAGGTGCTCAAGGGCGTAAGCGCCGAGGAAGGCGCCCAAGCCATTCTCAAGTTGCTGATCGAAGAAGGCGTGGTGCGTTAACGCATAAACACTGCAAAACAAATGTGGGAGGGGCTTGCCTCCCCTTTTATCTCAAACGACCGCACTTTTGTGGTGAGCGGGCTTGTTGTGGCAAGCCCCAATACCCGTCAGTTAAGCGCCTATCGCCTTCTGTAGGAGCGAGCTTGCTCGCGAAAAACTCACAGGCGCCGTGTTCATTCAGGAAACACGCGTTATCGTTGACGTTTTTCGCGAGCAAGAACTAGGCGTCCCCCTCGCTCCTACAAAAAGCCTTAACTGACTGGCATTGGGGCAAGCCCGCTCGCCACAGGGGTTCCAGTTTGCTGCGCGACAGCGCTAAGTCGGATATTTAGCGGGACCTCCCATTCTCGGTGGACCGCCGTGCAGAACGGCGGAGCATAGGTTTTGCACCTTCATGTAAGACGCGCGCCCCAAACGGCAGTGGAACCTATGGCCAGAAAACTTTGGATTTCTGCTTGGCTCCAAGTTCTCCCGTCCGAGCAGCGTTGACGGCAGAAAAAATTGAAACAGGGCGGTTTTAAAAGTGAAGGGTACAAGGAGGATTGAGTTTTGGCAGAGGCTCAAGAGTTCATATCGGGCGCCTGCGGGTGCGGATCTTCAGGTTGAATAACCAAGAGCCGGTTCTCAATCACTTCTCGCGGTAACAGATAGCTATACCCGTTATTTAAAAAGCGTATTAAAGACTGTTGTTTATAACAGTGGTCTTTCACCTACTTTGGTGCAATTTTGTACTCGTGAAGTTTTAGGGTTCAAGAGGTGTCAAGAAGATGCAATAGGTGTAAATGGCAGGCATGACGCACAACATACCTAGAATTCGTCGCCTTCATCGCTAACGTATGGGTGAAGAGAGAGGTGAGGATGGCGGCTTTCAGAAAATTCTTACTACGGTGAACATAAAATGAACAGAGAAGAGTTAAGGGCGGAATTTATTAAATGCGATGCTGATGGTGATGGCCAACTTAACGAAGAAGAGCTTCATAATTTATTAGTTGCCATTGGCGCTAGGGTTGGGATGGATGATCAGGCAATAATGCGTGCCCTTATACGCTTTGATCTTGATCTCAGTGGTAAAGTTGACTTTAAAGAGTTTGTGGCGGTTTCGGCGCTGTTGGGGCTTTAGTGTGTTGTATACGGTGTATTGTAAGTATTTGATTTAATCATCCGCCCTTGAATTTTAACTTCGTGGGCGGATGATCGTTTTGTATTTCTTCTGTGACGAATATTTAGGCAGAGATCGTGCGTGTCGGCATGTGTGGCTGGATTGTTTTGCAATAGGAGTTTTAGATAGAGCTGTTGCTCCTGCGAGCGGTGCAGCAGTGTTGGGTATGCCAAGCAGCAGGTGCTGGAAGTTTTGGCACACTGACACTCTGGTTCAATGCTGTCTATGACGCCACGCATTCCAGCCGGCGAGCACCATATACCAGACCAGTTCCTGGGCAAAAACCTCCGCAGAAGCTCGACCCCGGACGTGACTCTTACGGTGAGGCCGGGGGCGATTCCGGCTTGGGCACCAATGCTGGCAGCGGCGGTGGCAGGGGCTGCCAGTTGCTGTCCGACGGGGGTATCAACGGTGGTGGTAGGGCCGGGGTGCCGCCGCCGCCTCCGGTGGACTTGAGCAACATATTGCTGGTGGTATCGCGCAGGATCATGCCCTCGGTCGAACTGCGTGCCTCCGTGCCGCTGTGGAAGGTGCTGATCTGGGAAATCGGCAGGTCCAGGTTGCGTTCGATCCTCGGCGTCAGCAGCAGGATGATCTCGGTTTTCTGCTGGGTGTTCTGGTTGCTGCCGAACAGTTTCTTGCCAATCCACGGGATCTGGCTCAGCCACGGCAGCCCTGAGCCTTCGTCGATATCCGCCGTGCGGATCAGCCCCGAGACGATCTGGGTTTCATTGTTGCGCGCGGTCAACAAGGTCTTGGTCGCGCGGGAGCCCAGCTCGAAGGTGGCCGGCACATTGTCCGAGCCGGGAATGCGCTTGGTGATATGGCTCATTTCCACGTTCAATTCCAGGTTCACCTCATCGCTCACGCTGATATTGGGCTTGACGTTGATCTGCAGCCCCACGTCCTGGTACGTCACCGACGACGTGGTGACCTGGTTGGCGGTGGTGGTGGTCACCACCGGGATCTTGTCGCCAATATTCACCTGGGCTTCTTCACGGTTGCGCACGCGGACCCTGGGGTTGGCCAGGGTCACCGTATTGCCGCTGCGTTGCAGCATGTTGATGCGCGCCGAGGTGCTGCCCGCGTCGAGCAGGATGTTGTCGCCGTTCACGCCGCGCAGTGCGCTGATCGGTGTGCCCGCCAGCCCACCGGGCAGGTTGCTGAAGTTGCCCAGCGACAGGCCGATACTTTCGGGGTAGACGATGCCCAGGTTCCGTTCGTCATTCAGGCTGACCTCCAGCACCTGGATATCGATGGTCACTTCCGACTGTGCGATATCAATGGCCTCCACCAGTTTTTCCACGGCGCTGAGGGTGTCGAGGCCATCGCGCACGATCACCGCGTTGAGGCGTTCGTCCACCAGTACTTCCTTGGGCTTGAGGACTTGCTTGATTTCGGCGCCGACGACCTTGGGGTCGCCATGGCTGAGGTAGAACGTGCGCACTGCCAGCTCACGGTATTCACGCTCTTTGTCCGCCCGCCGGGGATAGATGAGGATGGTGTTGGCGTTGAGGATTTTCTTGTCCAGGCCCTGGGTGGTCAGCAGCAGGTTAAGCGCGTCTTCGGCGGTAGTTCTGCTGGCGCTCATGCTTGCCGAGGCGCTGGGATTGACGTCCTTGTCGATGACGAAATTGACCCCGGACAGCCGCGCAATCGTTTCGAAAATCGTGCTCAGGCTCTGCGAGCTGAAGTCCAGGCTGAGCGGTTTGCGCATTGCGTCACTGAGGTCGGGGCTGAGGTAGTCGGCGCTGACCAATTGGCGGGTGAGGGCACTGCGTAAATCGAGGGCGGCGCGGTAATTGGGTTTTTGCGCGATGACCTGGCGCACCAGGTTCAATGCTTCCACGGGTCTCGATTGTTGCAGGGCATAGGCCCGCTCCAGCTGTGGCCGCAGCTGCTTCATCGCCTGGATGCTCTGGATTTCCTGGCGTGCGCCGAGGTTGCTGGGGTCGTACTTGAGGATGGTTTCCAGCGCGCGGATGGCGGCTGCATCATCGCCGCGCAGCAAGGCGGCACTTGCTTCCCGGCTGTATTGGGCGACCAGCAACTCCAATTTGCCGAATTGTGCCGTGCGCAACCGCACATCGTCAGGCGCTTCCTTGGCTTCGGCTTGCAGCACCTCGACCGAGCGCACGATGTCGCCCTGTTGGCGCAACGCGTCGCTCTGCTCGATGGCGCGCTGGGTTTCACAGGCCCCCAGCAGCGTCAGCGCCAGGCTCAGGGGGAATAACGTATGTCTCGCCATGATCCTGTCCTTCCCCGGTCAGTGTTTGTCCAGGCGCAAGGTGCTGGCATGCTTGAGCGGCATGAAGGTCAGCACCACGGCGGTGTCGGTGAGCTTATCCAGCCGGTACTGGGCATCGAGCATCTTGCCCGGCTCAATGTGCCCGGGCACCGCGCAGCGGTGGCACAGGGTGTACTGGCGGCCATTGCCGCGCAGCACCACGATTTTCGGCTGGTTTTCGTAGCGCCACTGCGCGCTCACGCTGAACGGCAACGGCGGTGGTTGGGGCGGCGACGTGTCGACCGGTGTTGGCGGCGGCGGTGGCGTCCAGGTCTGGGCGGGAAACAGGTCGACCCCTTCAACCTCGTCCGGGGGGCCGGGGGCGACGGGGGCCGAGGGCGCGTCGACGGCCCGCGCGATCGCCGGCGTCGAGGCTGTCTCGGGGCTGTCCGCAGTGTCCTCCCAGAACAGCCAGGCGCAGCCGACCAGGGTCAGCAGCAACAGCACGCGCAAGTACAGCGGCAGTTTCATTCCACCACCCCCAGCACACTCAGCTTGAGGCTGATGTCCAGCAGGCCGTTGCTGATTGCCTTGCGCTCCAGGGTCACGCTTTCAATGCGCACGCCTGGCTCTTTAGCGATGTCGACCAAGGTACTGTGCAGCAGCAGGTAGGGGCCGGAGAGGGGGATCTCCAGGTCCAGGCGCTGCAACCCGGTGTCGCCGGGGGCGGAGTACGCCAGGGTGGTCTGTTCGATGATGAAGCCGCGTTGAGTGACCAGGCCCAGCAGTTTTTCCAGGCGCGGGGCGAAGTCCTCAGCGCTGGGCAAGCGCTCAACCACGGCCGGCTCGGTGACCTGGACTTGCTCGGGGTGTGCGGCGATGCCAGCCTCCAAGGCCTGGCGACGCAGGCTGTCGGCCACGCCGGCCGGGTGAATCAGCGTGACCTCGATCACCAGCGTCGCGGCCATCACCCCTAGCGCCAACAGGCCCCAAAAGCCCAGGCGCTGTTGCGCTTGCATCAAGTGCCAACGCAGGCGCGGCCAGTGGCGGGTGAGGGCGTCCATGGCGGGCTACCTCGCGCCAACGCTGAGTTTGACCTGCACCGGGTGCTGTGGGTCAGTGGTTTTGCGCGCGCTTTGTTGCAGGTTCACCTGGACACCGGGTTGGGCCTTGAGCCGCTCGACAAAGCGAAACGCGTCACCCAGCCCTTTGGCTTCCAGGTCCAGGTGCAGCAACTGGGCCTGGGTGTTGATCTCTACGCGCGTCAAGGCGACCTCGCCGGACCAGGCCCGCGCCACGGCGTTCATCAGCGCAAAGGGTGTGCTGGACTGTTGGGTAAAGGCCGCCACCTGTTGTTTCTGCCGGGGCGACAGGCGAATAGCCGCCTGGATCAATTGCTCCTGGCGGCGGGTCAACTGGGTAAAGCGCTGCTCCAGGGCATCGGTCTGTTGTTGCTGTTGCGCCATGGCGTCCCATTGCTGCCATGCCTGGATGATCAGCAGGGTCGCCACCAGCCACAATGCCGCCACCAGCGGTCGATGGGTGGCGCTGGCCCGTTGGAAGTCGACGTGGGGGGCGTAGCCCTGTTGCCGGGTGCGAGCGAGGCGGGCAGTCAGCCGGGTAATCATGGTAACGGCGCTCCCAGCCACGGGTGCAGGGGGCCCAGCCAGTGCTCGGTGGGGCTGTTGGCGACGACCCGGGTAGCGGGCGCCTGTCGCTGGGCCAGCAGGTCGGCGGTGAACAGGTTGTCGCTCAAGGTGCTGCCGGGCTGTGTCGATATCACGCACACTTGATCGGCGCGCCCCTGGTGCCGATAAAGGCAACTGAGGCTCTCGGCTTCCGGCACGGCCAGTACGCAATCAGCCGGCAATTGCCGCCAGTACTGCTGCGCCACCGCCGTCAGCAGCGGTGCGCAGGTCACCAGGGGCAACCGCTGCAGCTTGAACAGCTCGCGCAGGTCGTGCAGCAGGTCCCGTGGGGCGGCCACGGCCAGGCGCTCGTCGCCGAACGCACCCGCGGCGACCTGCACCTGCCAGCGCTCAGGGTCGATGCCGGCCTGTTGGTTGAAAGTGGCCTCGGCGAAACCTTGCCAGTCGCCTGCGCTGTACAGGCCGGTTTGCCACGGCAGCATCAGGTAGTGCACGTGGGGAAACCCCAGCAACACCTTGGCCCGATCAAGCAAGCGCACGCGGCCGCGAGGGGCCTGTGCCAACAGTTCGGCGCAGGCGCCCAGGGGGGCGCCGGCCTGCTGGGCACCCCACACCTTCGCATTGCGCCCGCGGGCGCGCGCGGCCCAGGCGACACCGGTACTGTGCAGCCACACCACGTGCTCAATAAAGGGAAATGACACGGTGCAGCTCCTTGAGCGTGGTGTCGCCCTGGGCCGCGTGGGCCAGGGCGATATCGCGGATGAACACGTGGCCGGCTTCGCGCGCCAGTTCGCGCAGGGTTGACGCCGAGCTGCGATGGAGCAGGCCCTCCTTGATGCTGTCGGTGACGCTCAGCACCTCCGCCAGGGCGAGCCGGCCGCGATAACCGGTATGGCGACAGGCCTCGCAGCCTTTGCCTTCGCGGTAATGGCCTTGCCTGAGCTGGGTTTCGGGCAGCTGGGCCAGGCGCGCGAGGTCCGCGTCGGGCTCCGCGTCCACGCCGCAGTCCGGGCAAATGCGCCGCACCAGGCGCTGGGCAACCACGCCATTGAGGGCTTCGACGAAACTGGCCGGGTCCACGTCCATAT
Source organism: Pseudomonas gorinensis (assembly GCF_042015035.1). NCBI lineage: Bacteria > Pseudomonadati > Pseudomonadota > Gammaproteobacteria > Pseudomonadales > Pseudomonadaceae > Pseudomonas > Pseudomonas gorinensis. The sequence goes on along the minus strand of NZ_CP167125.1, from coordinate 6,754,407 downwards.
AGGTAAAACGCTCCAGCACGCTGAAGGCGCTGTTGGCATGCACCGACGACAGCACCAGGTGCCCGGTCAACGCCGCCTGCACGGCAATGCCCGCTGTTTCACCGTCGCGGATTTCCCCCACCAGGATGGTGTCCGGGTCATGGCGCAGGATCGAGCGCAGGCCACGGGCGAACGTCAGCCCCTTCTTGTCGTTCACCGGGATTTGCAGTACGCCGGGCAGTTCGTATTCCACCGGGTCTTCGATGGTGATGATTTTTTTCTCGCCGGTATTGGTCTCCGACAAGGCGGCGTAGAGCGTGGTGGATTTGCCGCTGCCGGTGGGCCCGGTCACCAGCAGCATCCCATAAGGCTCGCTGGCCAACACACGGATGCGCGTTATGGTATCGGCGTTCAAACCCAGGGTTTCCAGGCTCAGGGACTCGCCGCGCTGGGATTTGTCGAGGATCCGCAGCACCGCATCTTCACCGTGGATGCTGGGCATGATCGACACGCGAAAATCCACTTCGCGCCCCTGGATTTTCATCTTGAAACGCCCGTCCTGGGGCACCCGTCGCTCGCCGATATCCAGCTCCGACAGCACCTTGATCCGCGACAGCGCCTGCTCGGCCATATCCATCCCGCTGGCCTGGCCCATCTGCTGCAACACGCCGTCGATGCGGTACTTGATCACCAGGCCCTGGGGCGTGCTTTCCACATGGATATCGCTGGCGCGGCTTTGCAGTGCATCGAACAGCATGGAGTTGACCAGGCGCACCACCGGGTTGTCGTCGCGGGCGATGCTGCTCAGGGAAATTTCCTGGGCGGCTTGGCTGACCCGGACGTTTTCGTCGTCCTCGCCAAAGGGTTGCATGACCCGCTGGCTCGCTTCGGCCAGGCTCAATTGGGCCTTGACCGCATCGGGCAGGCTCATGGCCAGGGGCAAGGCACGCAGGCTTTGGGTGGATTGAATCCAGTGGCGATCACGCAGGGTGAAAGGCTCTCCGAGTACCAGGCAAGGCCGGCCCTGATAGTCCACAGGCAGCACGTTGTGGATCAGTGCCTGGGGCAGCGCCAGCAGGTCGAAGCGCCAGTGCTCGGCCAGGTGTGCGGGCTCGATGGGGATCAGGCCCAGGGTGGTGGCGATCATGGGCAACTGGTCGGGCACGGTGTGCAGCACTTCGCGCAGGTAATCGGCCAGGGACAGGCCCCGTTGCGCCGCGAGTGCTTGCCATTGCCGTGTCTGTTCGCTCATCGCGCTACCCCTGGATGGAACCCGCCAACTCGAAAATCGGCATGTACAACATGAACACGATCAAGCCGATCAGCCCGCCCACCACCAGCATCAGCAGGGGCTCGAAGACTTTGCTGAACAGCTCGATGGCGCGTTCCAGCGCTTCATCGTGGAACTGCGCGATACGCTCGCACATGGCCGCCAGCTCGCCGCTCTGCTCACCCACGCGCAACAGGCGCTCGGCGACGGCGGTGGTCAGTTGGTGGCGGGCCAGCGAAGTGGACAGGGGCTGGCCGGCCTGGATATCGGTCAGGGCCTGGTGCAGGTCGGCTTGACGCTCGACGGGCAGCAGCGCACCGGACAATTGCACGGCCGTGACCACCGGCATCCCACCCATCAGCAGCATGCCGGCGGTGCGATAAAACCGCGCGAGCACGAACAACGTGCGCTGGGCGCCCAGGCTGGGGATTTTCCAGAACAGGCTGGCGGCGCGACGTTTGAAACCGGCACTGCAAAACAGCAACGCCAGCCCGGCAATCGCCAGCACCACGCCAAGCAGCAGCTCCATGCCGCGCGCCTCCACCAACGCGCCCCACCACACCATAAAGCGCGCCGTCGCTGGCAGGTCGGCGACCGCGTCGAACACTGAGGCAAAACGCGGGATCACGAAAAACAGCAGGAACAACAGGATCAACGCGCCCACGCTGAGCACCACCAAGGGGTACATCAGGGCGCCGCTGACGCGTTTTTTCACGGTTTCCAGGTGCGCCTCGAAATGGTGGTAGCGGCGCAGGGCGACGGCCAACTGGCCGCTGTGTTCCGAGGACGCCACGGTGGCGATCAACAGCGAAGGAAAGGTCTGTGGCTTGAGCTGCATCGCCTTGGACAGCGAGTTGCCTTCGTACATGGACGTGAGCAGATCGCTCATGACCTGCCGGTTGATGCCCTGGGGGGCTTTGTCGCGCAGGGTTTCCACGGCTTCCACCAGCACCAGGCCGGCATCGAGCAGCACCACCAGTTCCTGGATAAACAGGCTCAGGGCGAACCGGGTGCGGCGGCTGGGCAGCTTGAGTGGGCGGCGGGCTTTCAATGAAATGACCTGGGCGCCGTCGGCCTGCAGTTGCTGGCGTGCCTGGGCGATATCGAGGGCTTGCAGGCGCAGGGACTGCAAATGGCCGTCGCGGATGATGCGCGCGTCGATGTCGATCATGGTGATTGCCTGGCCAGTTGCTGGCGTTGCTGCAACAACTCGGAGTAGTAGCGCCATACCGCCAGGGCATAGCGTGAACGCTGCGCTTGTCGATCCGCCTTGGCCCCCGCGTTATAGGCGCCGATTGCCTGCCAGCCGTAACCCTGCTCGCGGATAAAACCGGCAAGGATCCATGCGCCGACCATCACACTGGTGCAGGGCTGGGTGAGCAGGTGCTGTTCGGAGATGCCGAATCGAGCCAGTGCGGGCAAGTGGCGGCTGTTGATTTGCATCAGGCCGATGTCCTGGCTGCCGTCGCTGTTGATATTGCGCGCGCTGGGGTTGAGGCCGGATTCGACCTTGGCGATGGCGTACAGCAAGAGGGGGTCGACGTGGTAGCGGCTGGCTGCCAGCTGCCAGCAGTCGGCCTCGGCGACGCCGGAAAGGCACAGCAACGTCAGGGCGATTCGTAGTGTGTGCATGGTGGGTCACAAGCCGTGCACGATGTCGGCGTAGGTGTTCACGCCACCGGCCTTGCCGTCGCGCCCCAAGGAGATGATTTCTGCATCGTTGGGTGGTGTACCGGGATTCTTGTAGAGATAAGGGTTGCCCCAGGGGTCTGGCGGCAACACTTTCAAATAGGGGCCTTGCCAATTGTTCGCGTTGGCGGGGCGTGTAGTGAGCGCATTCAAGCCGAGTGTTTCGTCCGGGTAATTGCCGTTGTCCAGGCGGTACTGGTTCAGGGCATCGGCGAGGGACTTCATTTGGCCTTGGGCGGTCTGGACCTTGGCCAGTTCCAGGCGATCAAACATCTTCGGGCCGACGTAGCCGGCAAGCAGGGCGATGATCAGCAGGACGACCAGCAACTCCAGCAACGTGAAGCCGCGAGCGGGGCTGTGGATAAAGGTGCGAGTGCGCATGGAGAGATACCCTGTTGGGAGTGCCAAGGTACGGCGGTTGTGTGTAACTCTCCCGGCCCGCTGTTTGGCGGGCACCGCCGGTAGGACTTCATATGTTCTATAACGCTGGGTCTTGTGACACTTAGTCTCTTCGCGGTTTTTGCATGGGTTCAATTATAGCGTTGATAAATATAGGGGGCCGGGGATTTGGCTATAACCTTTGGCTCTTATATTGGGCCGGTGAATGAATAACGCCTATAAAAACGCCGCATAAGGTATGCGGCGCTGAATGTATCAAGTAGGCGGCTTAATGGTTATAGCTTGTCCCAAGCGTTTACCCAATTGCCATTTGCGTGCCCCGGTTCATACGCTGGAAGTGAGCACCAACCGGTTGCCGGCCAAGGTTTGCATTCATAGTTGCTGCCATTATGGGACACCTTGTCTCCGGCCTTGTAATTGGTCCCCGGCACATACGCAGGGTATTCCCCTCCACCGCTGCCGGGGTTGACCGTAACCGTAGTCGTTGCTCGGTCATTTTTATAGTTGCTGCCGTCATATACCGTCAGGCTGATATTGACGGTGGTGGTTTTATCCACCGTTGGCGCAGTGAACGTGGCTGTCGATTCATGAAAGTTACCGCCGAGGAAGTCGTTGTCCCACTGCCACCGGATTGGACCGTTGTTGTAAAACTTGGAGTTTCTGCCGTTCATGGTGAACGTGTCACCTGATTTAACGGGCGCGTGGGAGTCGATCACGGCTTCAGGTGCGCGTGGATCGATCGGCTTTTCGCCGCCCGGGATAATGGCCATCGCCTTGGAGTAACCCTTGGCCGTTGTGAACACAGAGTTGACGCTCGGATCAGTTGGGTTGAACACGATGTTACTACCCTGTTTTTCCCCAACTTTGGCGATGCTTGGATTGATTTGGTCCGCCAACTGCCGGCCCCATATTTTGGGGTCCAGGTTGCTTGGGGTAATGGGGAGGGTAATGTCTACGACTTCTTTGGCTTGCGGTGTGTTGTCCAGGATACGGAAGTGCACGGAATCACCGGCTTTGAGCTCGTTCATGACAGCATCGATGAATTGACCCAGATCCACCCATGGTGCCGGGACTCCACCCCCTGCAATGTTGATATCGCTGCAGTTATAGAAACCCTCGCCTGCCGGATCGATACGCTGCCACTGAACGAACAGGGTCGCTTTGCCTATTTGCCCCGAGGGGATAGGTACCGGGAACTTGAAATACCCGGAGGAAGGTAGCGCAGGAGGATTGCTGCCCCAGTTGGTTTGGGCCGTGGGCAGTTGTTCGGTGTGAATAAGGACCAAGTCATTCCAGGTCAACGGTGATCGGGTCGGGTCAAAACCAGGTCTTGTCAGGAACACTTTCGCAAAGCTGGGAACGTGCGGCGCCGTACCGATGATGCGAACGTCGATCATGCCATTGGAGGGAACGACGTCGGTCCGATACCAATCATCTGACACAATGTTCAGGCCGTCTTTTTTTATATCTGCCGCCGCGCAAAGCGTGCCGTCTGGCACTTCTCTTTTAACCGTTTCCGGATCGTTATAACCGGGCTCCTTGATCAAATGCGCCACTTCGTTCCACTGCTGGCCTGGATACTGACCACTTTTCTTGGCTAAGGCAGCGCAACCGGCATCGCTGGGGTTGCCCGACCAGAAATCCGGGAGCGTTCTGCAGTAGACCTGGCGTGATATGGGCTGATCCACCGCGCCATGTGCCCAACTCAAGGCCGGCGCCAGACACAGCGCCGCCAATGTCCATGTGCAAAGTCTTTTCGCGTAGTTATTCATGTTCGAATCCACCTTCAATTCAGATAAACAAGTTCCGAACTGCTGGAACGATCAGTTGTGTGAGTGCATTGGCATCATCGGGTCGTCTGATCTCCCATGGGAGTGGTGCGGGTTGCGGGGTTACTCCGTCCAGGACCGTACAGAAACACCCACCCTTGATAACTACCTTGCCCTGTAAAACTCTGATCCTTGACTGAAAAATTGCCTTGTTTGAACGGCGTGCCCTTGGCCTTGCTGAACACCCCCATGATGGTTTCGCCCGGCCCCGCCACCACGCCCCATTCGGTGCTGCCGCTCAGCGGGTCGGCATAGACCCGGCGCAGGTAGCGCTTGACGGTTGGTTGGCGGCGGTCGAGCACCAGGTCATTGAGGGATTTCGGAAAGGTGTGGCCGGCGCTGTAATACAGGCCGATCGCGCGGCGGATTTCATTCCCCCGCGCCAGCAGCTCCAGCTCGCGCTCACGCTGCAACACGCTGGCCGTGAGCGTGCCCACTTCCATCAACATCACGGCCACCACCGCTACCGTCACCAACATGCCCATGAACACCGAACCGTGTTGACGCTGTTTACCAATCCGCATAGGCACTCCCGTCATTCGCATTGCCGGGGGCGCCACTGCGCACATCGCCCAGGCCTTGTTCGTCGGAAGGTTGCAATTGCCAGGTATCGCGCTTGCCGGTCAGCGGGTCGAGGGGGATTTCGCGCAGGTAGCGGCGGTCCACCAGGGCTTGCAGGGACTCGGGATTGGCACCGTGGTCTTCGCGGTATTGGTCGAGCGCCTGGCGGATGGAAGACAGGTTATGGCGCAGCACGGTTTCCTGGGCCTTGGCGTGCTGGCGAAAGTACTGGGGGGTCACCAGGGTCATGAGGGTGGCGATAATGGCCATGACCACCAGCAGTTCAATCAGGGTAAAACCCCGATTACCACTGGCTGTATAACGTTCCATTCAAACTCTCCCGTGTGCTGCGGGATGAAACGTCAAAGACATCTTTCCCCTCTTGTGGGTTATCGGCGCTGCTCTGGTAGCTGCGCAGTTGCCAGGTTTGGGCAGGCGACAGTTCGGGACACTCGCAGATGGGGTCGCGGGGAATGCGGCGCAGGAAGAAGAGTTTCTTGCCTTTGAGGTCGGTCTGGTCGGTGACCCCCTCGACCAAGGTTTGCAAGGTGGGTGGATAGCCGCTGTCGCCGATACTTTTTTGAATACGGCCGTCGTCGGCGGCCTCTTTGTAGGAATCAATCGCGCGGCGTATTTCCCGCAACGACCGTTGCAAGTCCAGTTCTCGATCGCGTTTACCCATCAACGCCGTCAGCGGATAAGCCACTGTCGACAGCGTGGCCAGCAAGGCCAGCGTCAGTAGCAATTCAATCAGCGTAAAACCTTTAGCGCAGTGATGGCTGGGAGGCCCCTGCCACATCACTGTTCAACCTCCCTCTAACCCGCCAAGGACTTCAGCACTAACCCAGGCCAATGGACGTAACTGCAAGGGTGAGTGTAGATGAAGTTTTAAACAGAGTGTTTTTTGTACAACTGGCGGATAAACGGTGGTTACCCACAATGGCTGTGCACGTGGCTGTGGATAAGGTGTTCGCGGTTGTCCACAGGCCACGTAAAGTCACGCCTGTAGCGCGCTGTATGAAAAGTGATCACCCTAAGTGACGGTTTTTACGGGGATTTTAGTGTGGATAAGGCCGCTGCCTGCGGTCGACTTGCCCCCAAAGTCTGTTGGCGGTTCTGTGGATAAGATGTTCGCTATCGGCTACGGGCCAGGTAATACGTGGCTTTGCCAGTCTTGGTTAAATATTGATCGATTGTGTGTTTTTGCGCCTGTAAAAGGCTGTAAGCCCCTATTTATCGCGTCTTGCAGCAGTTTTCCACAGAAGGCGTGAAGTTGCCCCCAAAGTCTGTTGGCGGTTCTGTGGATAAGGTGTTTGCGTTCAGCTACAGGCCATAGGCGACGGGCCTTTCAGGGTGTTGGTCGAAAAGTGATCAATGGGCGGCGAAACCCGGTGATCTGAATAAGTCACGGATTTTCTTCGGTTTATTTTGCGGGGTGAGCGCAGTTGCCCACAATTGCTGTGGGTGGCTTTGTGGATAAGTTGTTGGGCAAAGGCTGGAGGGCAGGCTGGCAGTGGTCTGCGAGAGATTTGATCAAATATTAAGCAGTGTGAGGTTCAAGTGTGGGAGGGGGGCAATCCCCCTTCCACATTTTTGAGCGGTGGGTATCGGTTATTCGTGTGCAGCCACGCCCTTGAGGTAAGGCGCCGGCGCCGCGCCCAGGTTGCTCAACATGCGCTCGCTGTACCAATCCACAAAGTTCACCACGCCGAACTCATAGGTCTTGGAGTACGGGCCCGGCTGGTAGGCGCTGGAGTTGATACCGCGCTGGTTCTCCTCGGCCAGGCGACGGTCCTGGTCGTTGGTGGCGTCCCACACCTGGCGCATGCGTTCCACGTCGTAGTCCACGCCTTCCACGGCGTCCTTGTGCACCAGCCACTTGGTGGTGACCATGGTTTCCTGGGCGCTGATCGGCCACACGGTGAACACGATGATGTGATCGCCCATGCAGTGGTTCCACGAGTGCGGCAGGTGCAGGATGCGCATCGAGCCCAGGTCCGGGTTCTTGATGCGGCCCATCAGCTTTGCGCAGCCCTGCTTGCCGTCCATGGTCATGGACACGGTGCCCTTGAGCAGTGGCATGCGCACGATACGGTTGCGCAGGCCGAAGCTGGCGTGGGCGTAAGGGATCTTCTCGGCGTCCCAGGCAGCGGCGGAGGCGGCCACGTGGTCCTTGAAGGCCTGGTCGGCGCGCGGGTCGGTGACGTCGTCCCACTCCAGCAGGGTTTTCAGCAGTTCCGGGTGCGACGCGTTGCAGTGGTAGCACTCGCGGTTGTTTTCCAGCACCAGTTTCCAGTTGGCCTTTTCCATCAAGGTGGTTTGCACCGCCACCTTGGTGTTCTCCATGTCGTAGGGTTCCATGTAGTGGTTCAGGGTCGACAGGAAATCATCGATGGCCGGCGGGTTCTCGGCCAGGCTGATAAAGATATAACCGCCGGCGGTCTTCACGTTCACCGGCTTCAAGCCGTACTGCTTCATGTCGAAGTCGGCGCCCATCTCGGTGCCGGCGAACAGCAGGCGCCCGTCCAGTTCGTAGGTCCATTGGTGGTAGTGGCAGACCAGCTTGGCCACCTTGCCCTTGTCGCTGGTGCACAGGCGCGAACCGCGGTGGCGGCAGACGTTGTGGAACGCGTGCACCACGCCTTCGGCGCCACGGATCACGATGATCGGGTTCTTGCCCACTTGCAGGGTCAGGTAGTTGCCCTTGGTGGGGATCTCGCAGGTCATGCCGGCGATCAACCACTCTTTCTGGAAGATCTCCTGCATGTCGATATCAAACAGCCGGTCATCAGAGTAGAACGGCTGTGGCAGCGAAAACGTGCGCTCGCGCTCTTGCAGCATCTGCGCGGTGGCCTTGCGTGCGGGTTCCAGCGGATCGCCCAAGCTTAAGGTTGCGGTGACGTCCATCGTGTGTGTCCTCATGGCCATTCTGTGTGGCCGGCGAATAGTGGCTGATCAGGTGTGCAGCAAGGCGTAAAGAAAGCGTCGTTGTTGGGAGCGAGTGTGGGGCTGCTGATGCGGCGAACCTTATCCATGAGCGACATGGCCCACTCTGATCCCGACGCGCAAGCCCCGTGGTATGGGGGCTGGTCGCGATAAGTATGTGAATGTCGCAGATAGGTAAGTGGGCGGTTCTCGCGTTACGCAGAATCGCCACCATAAGGCCGACCTCGGCGGTGGAGAACAACATGTCCAATAATTTCCTGAATCCGGTAACCACCCAGACCTGGGCCAATGGTCGGCACATTGTCCGTTGCGTCAAAGTCATCCAGGAAACCTGGGACGTGCGCACCTTCTGCTTCATGGCCGACCAGCCGATCCTGTTCTTTTTCAAGCCGGGGCAGTTCGTCACCCTGGAGCTGGAAATCGACGGCCAGCCGATCATGCGCTCCTACACCATTTCCAGTTCGCCGTCGGTGCCCTACAGCTTCTCGGTGACCATCAAGCGCGTGCCGGGCGGCAAGGTCTCCAATTGGCTGCACGACACCCTGCATGAGGGCCAGGAGCTGGCGGTGCACGGGCCGGTCGGGCTGTTCAATGCCATCGACTTCCCCAGCCCGAAAGTGCTGTACCTCAGTGGCGGCGTGGGGATTACCCCGGTGATGTCCATGGCCCGCTGGTTCTACGACACCAACGCCAACGTCGACATGACGTTTATCCACAGCGCCCGCTCGCCCAAAGACATCATCTACCACCGCGAGCTGGAGCATATGGCGTCGCGGATCGATAACTTCAGCCTGCACCTGATCTGCGAGAAACACGGGTTGGGTGAGCCTTGGGCGGGTTATCGCGGTTATCTGAACCACAAGATGCTGGAACTGATGGTGCCGGACTTCCTGGAGCGCGAAGTGTTCTGCTGCGGGCCTACGCCGTATATGAACGCGGTGAAGCGCCTGCTGGAAGTGGCCGGTTTCGACATGGCGCGGTATCACGAGGAGTCCTTTGGCGCTACGCCGCCGGAAGCGCGGGCGGATGCCGTGGAGCAGGCCGAACAAGCCGCCGATGCGCCGGAAATCGATCTGGCAGACCTGCACCAAGTGGAATTCATTGCCTCGGGCAAGAGCATTCGCGTGGCCCCGGGTGAAACCGTGCATGCGGCGGCCGCCAAGCTGGGCCTGTTGATCCCGAAAGCCTGCGGCATGGGGATCTGCGGCACATGCAAGGTGCTGAAGCTGGGTGGCGAGGTCGAGATGGACCACAACGGCGGGATCACCGAGGAGGACGAAGCTGAAGGCTACATCCTGTCGTGCTGCAGTGTGCCGAAGGGCGATGTGCGCATCGAGTTCTGAGGCTCAGTACAGCCCCGGCCGACGATCCCGATGAACATGGTTGTGGTCGCTGATTGACTTGTTCCTGGCCTGTGCCAGTGGCAGGTCGGCCACCCATTGTTGTTCCATCGGCTGGGAGGCTGCTCCGGCCAGCGGGTAGCCATCGGCGTCGACGATGACCGAACCGCCTACCCAATTGACGCCACGTTCTTCGCCATAACGGTCGCACGCAGCGATGAACATGCGGTTGACCGCCGCATTGGCCTGGACCCGCACGATCTCTGCCGGCCGTTCACCCACGGGGCGCGGGCCGTCCGGCCAGTTCACCGGGGCGCAGAGCAGGTCGGCTTCCGCCAGTGCTGCCAGGCGTACCCACTCCGGCAGTTCCAGGTCGTAGCAGATCATCATGCCGATCCGCCCGACGGCGGTGTCGACCACCGGAGGCGGCGCATCACCGGCGGTGAAGATCAGTTTTTCGCGGTCCCACAGGTGCGCCTTGCGATACACCGTCAACCGCCCGCTGGGTTCGACCAGCGCGGCACTGTTGGCTACGCGTCCCGCGCTCAGGCGCTCGCAGAAGCCTGCGACGATGATGATCCCCAGCGCTTGCGCGAGGCTTTTCCACAGGCTCAGGGTCGGACCGTCGCGTGTCTCGGAGGCCTCGTGGGCTTCCTCCAGGTCCGTGAACATGTAGCCGCTCTGAACCAGCTCAGGCAGGACGATCACCTGCGCATTAAGGCTGGCCGCTGCGCGAATCGAGCGCTCGGTCAGCGTCCGGTTGTAGTGGGTATCGCCGATACGCGGCGCCAGTTGATGACAAACCACGCGTAGCAGGGTCACGACAGGTCTCCTTCCAACGCTCGCTCACTGGCTTGCACGGCCCGCGCTTCGGCGGCGTGGTCGAGGTGGCGGCTCATCATGCAGTAGACCATTGCCGAGACCGCCAGGCCGACGACGAACGCAACATCGGCGCCGCCCAGCATCACGCTGATCGGTCCTTGATAAAAACCCAGCGACATAAACGGAATCATTGCCGCCAGGCCGAGGAAATAGGCAATGAGCCCGGCGCTCGACCAGCGCCCATAGATACCGGCCGGGTTGAAAATGTCGCTGATTGCGTAGTGCCCTTTTCGTATGGCATAGAAATCTGCGAGGTTGACGGCTGTCCAGGGCACCAGGAAATACAGCATCAAGAGGACGAAGGTGTTGAAGCTGTTCAGGTAGCTCTCGGGGATACTCAGGGCAATCACAAAAATCACCACGGCCACCAGGCTGATCCCAACGATGCGGCTCCTGATCCGCGGCTTGATCGGTACAAAACCGTCAATGGCACTGATCCCGGTGAGCATCGCGCCGTAGCAGTTGACCGCCATGATGCCGACCAGCGCGGGTACTGCGATCAACACGGTAAAGGTGCCAAACCCCGGAAGCAGTTGGTTGCCCACGGCCTGTACGCTGCCGATGGCGTCGGGCGAGGGCAGCGCCGAGGCGAGGAAGGCCCCCAGCGACATCAGCCACAGCGCCGAGCCGGCGGCCCCCAGGTAGGTCCAGAAGATGACGCTGCGCGACGGCGTGTTATGCGGCAGGTAGCGCGAGTAATCCGAGACGTAGACGGCGTAGCTGATCTGGTAACCCGCGGCGGCTGAAAGCTGGATCAGAAAGGCCGACCAGGAAAAATGTGCGTCGACCACCGCGGTGTCGGCCTGCAGGTACATCACGGCGGCGACCGTGAGGACCGCGAACACGCTGATCATCACGTAGGTCAGCCAGCGTTGCACAGTGTGCAGGAGGTCGTGGCCGATCACGGCGATCACCACTGCCAGGATGATCATCAAGGCGTACCACGGTGCACGGTTGCCGGGCAGCACGGTATTGATGGCGTCGGTCGCCAGGATCACGTTGAACACGTTAAAGCCGATGTACACGAACACCACGGCGATAAAGGGCACGATGGCCCCGCGCAGGCCGAACTGTGCCCGCGACTGGATCATCTGCGGCAACCCCATGCGCGGCCCCTGGTTGGCATGGAACGCCATGGCAAACGTGCCCAGGCACACGCCGATGACTATCGCCAGGATCGCGTACACCAGGCTCAGCCCCAAGGCGGCGCCGGTAAACCCGGTGACCAGGGTGGTCAGTACGAAGTTACCGGTGAACCAGAACGGCGCCTGATGCCAGACCTTGCCGTGGCGCTCATTGCGCGGCACGTAGTCAATGGAACGGGTTTCGATTTTCAGCGTGGCGGAGGGCGGGGCAGCCGATCGGTTGGAGGGCGCGTTCATAGGCATCACGGTCTGTTTTTATTAAGTGAGGCTACGAAGAGTCTTGTAACTAAAAAGACAATTGAATCGCTATTCGCAAATAATCACTTCACGAATTTCTGAACTGATTGCCTGAAGCCTGCTGACACAAGGCTTGTATGACGCATCAGTTTTTTATTCCCAAGTGATATAGAGACATTTCCTACAACTAACTACGCTGAGCATCTCAGCCGTCGTATTCGCCCTTCGCATTGAAGCAGTAGGTGGACGTCCTCATTTCATGCCAAGGATGATGACCATGTCTGCTATTCCCTCTCGCAGTAAAGGTGCAGCGCGCTTGCTTGCCAACGATGTCACTGCACTGATTCCAGACTTTCCTTTTCATTACGCCCGGTTTCTTGAGACGGCCGCCAGTCAGGGCACGCCGCTGGCGCGGGTATCCCACCTGGCGTATGGCAGCCAGGTATTGATCGTCGGGGGCGGGGTCGCCGGCCTGGTGACGGCCTATGAAGTCATGCGCATGGGGTTGCACCCGGTGGTGGTAGAGGCCAGTGATCGCATCGGTGGGCGACTGTATTCCCATGTGGCAGGTAATCCGCAAGATCCGGATAACAGTGTCATCTGCGAGCTGGGTGCCATGCGCTTTCCTGTTTCAGGCAAGGCGTTGATGCACTATTTCAACAAAGTTGGCATGACGGCCCGCTCGACCGATTTTCCCAATCCGGGGTCGGCGTTTACCCCCAGTACGGTCGTCGACTATCAGCAGCAACAGGTCTATTACGAACGCGATAACCTGCCGCCTGATTACGCTGAGATCGAGGATAAGTTATTCAACGTGTTTCTTGAGCAGAACCCGATCAAGTTCACTGAGATGGAAACGGCAATGTCCGAGGGCAGCCTGGATCAAGCCAAGATCAAAGCCCTGTGGAACGCGATCCTTGATGCGGGTTGGGACAACCTCAGTTTTTTTGCTGCGATGGTCGAGCAGGCGGGTTGGAGCCGCGAAGATATCGATCTGTTCGGCCAGATCGGCTTCGGCACAGGCGGTTGGAACACCGATTACCCGAACTGCTTCCTGGAGGTGTTACGGGTGCTGTATACCGGGCTGGATACCAACCACAAGCTGATGTACGACGGCTCCAGTGAGCTGCCAAACCGACTTTGGACGCGTGCCCCGGAGACTTTTGGCGACGCTATGGTTCATTGGCCTGCGGGTACCACCGTCCGAGGCCTGACCACCCAGGTCATCGCTCAGCCTTTGAAGCAGGAAGTGCGGCAGATCCTGCGGCGGCCGGATGGCAAATTCGACGTGTGGGTGTTTGATCATCATCTGGCAGGCGAGCGCCAATACACCTTTCCTGCCGTGGTCTACACCCCTCAAAAGCGGATCCTCGATAAATTCCGTTATATGGACGGCGCTGCCCGCTTCAATCAGATGAATGACCTGTTATCCCCCAAGGAATGGGAAGCGGTGATGTACACCCATTACATGCAGTCGGCAAAAATCTTCGCGCAAACCAAACGACCGTTCTGGACCGACGTGGGCGTGGATTTGCAGCACAAGATGAGCGTGACGTTGTCGGACCGAATCACCCGTGGCACCTACCTGCTGGACTACGGCCGCAGCGAAGGGCCTCACAGAGGCAGTGGCATGTTTTTGTCTTACACCTGGAATGACGACAGCCTCAAATTCCTGGGTGATCGCAGTGCGCCGCTGCCGTCTCATGTGCAGTTATGCACAAGCTTGCTGGATAGCGTGTACGCCCCTCATCAGTTGAACCTGGCGGCTGAGTTCGGCATGACCAATCCCTTTGTCGAGATCAACTGGGAAGAGCAGCCGTTTTTCCTGTGCGCGTTCAAAATGAACCTGCCGGGACAATACGAGTACCAGCGCTTGCTGTTTTCCCAGTTCATGAACGGTGTGTCGAGTGGGCAACCCGATGGGTTCATTCTCGCCGGGGACGATGTTTCCTGGACGGGGGGCTGGGCGGAAGGGGCGGTAACGACGGCCTTGAACGCCGTAAATAAACTGGCGGTGCACTTCAACGGTGGGACCTTGCTCACCAACCGCGGCCCCATTGATGAATGGCAAGCGCTTCAGCCCAAAGCCTTGTGAGCATAGGTGTGTGAGTGAGGTGCGGGAGCGATAGGCGCGCAAGTGGCTCCAGCTGCGCGTCGCAGGTCATGAGGCTGCGACGCGGGCTTGCGCGGCCGTCGTTTCAGGCACCCATGACTTCGCGAATATCCGCCGCCAGTTCGCGCACGCGTTCTTCTTCGGTATCCCACGCACACATGAACCGTGCGCCGCCTTTGCCGATAAAGGTGTAGAAGCGCCAGCCCTTGGCCGTCAACGCTGCAATCGCCGGTTCCGACAGTTGCAGGAACACGCCGTTGGCCTGCACCGGGAACATCAACTCCACGCCGGGAATATCCGCCACCAGGCTGCTGAGCAACTGCGCGCAGTGGTTGGCGTGGCGTGCGTGTTTGAGCCAGGCGTCGTTTTCCAGCAGGCCCACCCAGGGGGCGGAGAGGAAGCGCATCTTCGAGGCCAGTTGGCCGGCCTGTTTGCAGCGGTAGTCGAAGTCTTCGGCCAGCTTGTGGTTGAAGAACAGGATGGCTTCACCCACGGCCATGCCGTTCTTGGTGCCGCCGAAGCACAACACGTCCACCCCGGCTTTCCAGGTCAGGTCGGCGGGTGAGCAGCCGAGAAACGCACAGGCGTTGGAAAAGCGCGCGCCGTCCATGTGCAGGTTCAGGCCGAGTTCCTTACAGGTGGCGCTGATGGCGCGGATTTCTTCCGGGGTGTAGACGCTGCCGACTTCCGTCGCCTGGGTCAGGGTCACTACGCGCGGTTTGGGGTAATGGATGTCCTGGCGCTTGAGGGCGATCTCGCGGATCGATTCCGGGGTCAGCTTGCCGTTTTCAGTGCGGGCAGTGAGCAGTTTCGAGCCGTTGGAGAAAAACTCCGGTGCGCCGCACTCGTCGGTTTCGACGTGGGCGGTTTCCGAGCAAATCACGCTATGGTAGCTCTGGCACAGCGAAGACAGCGCCAGGGAGTTGGCGGCGGTGCCGTTGAAGGCGAAGAATACTTCGCAGTCGGTTTCGAACAGGTTACGGAAACCGTCGGCGGCGCGGTGGGTCCATTCATCGTCGCCATAGGCGCGCTGGTGGCCGTGGTTGGCTTGTTCCATGGCGGCCCAGGCTTCCGGGCAGATGCCGGAATAGTTGTCGCTGGCGAATTGCTGGCTCTTGTCGGTCATGGCCCATTCCTGTGGTCGATGTTGGTGCGCACTTTAACCAAGATTGTCGGGCGTGCGCACGCACTGTAAATGCAAAGTCACTGGGGAATTATGCACGGTACTGAAACGATGGCTGTCGGACGTGTCCGTGATGGCGCTTTGGATTTGCTCAAGTGGCTGGCGCTGCTGTGCATGGTGCTCGATCACCTGCGCTACGTCGGCCTGAGCCTGGATGGCCTGTATGTACCAGGACGCCTGGCGTTCCCGTGGTTTTGCCTGGCGATTGCGGCGAATCTGCATCGGGTCAGGAACGCCCCCGTGACCGGCCAGTGGCGCTACCTGGGTTGGTTGTTGCTGTTCAGTGTGATCAGCGAAGTGCCGTACCGGATGTTTATCGACGATGCCGATACGTTGAATGTGCTGCCGACCCTGGCCTTGGGGTTGCTGGTTGCCCGAGGATGGCAGCAGAAGGCGCTGGCTGATCGAGGATTGGCGCTGATCGCTGTCACGATAGCCGCGGTATTTTCGACGCAGTTAATGTTCGGTTTCTTTGGTGTGTTGCTGCCACTGGCGATGCTGTTGGTGTTTCGCAGGCCTTGGTATTTCAGCCTGTTGCCGGGCCTGGTGTGCGTGGCCGCCAACCAATGGCAGATCCTGCTCGATAGCGGCACGCCGGTGGCGCTGATGGGGTTGGCGGCGTGCCTGATTGCGCCGTTGGCGGGATTGGTCCTGTTGCGACATGCCCGCAGCGCCTCGCCGCCAGCCATGCGCCGCTGGGCCTATTCCCTCTATCCCCTGCATTTCCTGCTGCTGCTACTCGTCCGCAAGATCATCGCCTGACCTCCTGTAGGAGCGAGCTTGCTCGCGAAAAACGTCAACGATTATGCGGATTGCCTGAATGAATACCGCGCCCTCAGGTTTTTCGCGAGCAAGCTCGCTCCTACAGGGGCCAGGGTCATTTGCAGGCAATGTCGTAAACGCACCTTTGCGTGGCGTCCGTAGGCATTTGACCTGCCTGCGCCAGCCCTACCATCGCATCAAAGGGCTATGCCACCGTGCACGGGCCTCAACAATACGAAAGGCTGGGAGAGACGCGATGTTCAGCAAGAAAGACCAGATCCAGGGTTATGACGATGCACTGCTGGCGGCGATGAATGCCGAGGAGCAACGTCAGGAAGATCATATCGAGCTGATCGCGTCGGAGAACTACACCAGCAAGCGCGTCATGGAAGCCCAGGGCAGCGGCCTCACCAACAAATACGCCGAAGGCTACCCAGGCAAGCGCTACTACGGTGGTTGCGAGCACGTGGACAAGGTCGAGGCCCTGGCCATCGAGCGCGCCAAGCAGCTGTTCGGCGCCGATTACGCCAACGTACAGCCGCACTCCGGCTCCTCCGCCAACAGTGCGGTTTACCTGGCGCTGCTGAACGCCGGCGACACCATCCTCGGCATGAGCCTGGCCCACGGCGGCCACCTGACCCACGGCGCCAAAGTGTCGTCCTCGGGCAAGCTGTACAACGCCGTGCAGTACGGCATCAACACCGACACCGGCCTGATCGACTACGACGAAGTCGAGCGCCTGGCCGTAGAACACAAACCGAAGATGGTAGTGGCCGGTTTCTCCGCCTACTCCAAGACCCTGGATTTCCCACGTTTTCGCGCGATCGCCGACAAGGTCGGGGCGCTGCTGTTCGTCGACATGGCCCACGTTGCTGGCCTGGTCGCCGCTGGCCTGTACCCGAACCCGCTGCCGTACGCCGATGTGGTCACCACCACCACCCACAAGACCCTGCGCGGTCCCCGTGGTGGTTTGATCCTGGCCAAGGCCAACGAAGAAATCGAGAAGAAACTCAACGCTGCCGTATTCCCCGGCGCCCAGGGTGGCCCGCTGATGCATGTGATCGCCGGCAAGGCGGTGTGCTTCAAGGAAGCCCAGGAGCCAGGCTTCAAGGCCTACCAGCAACAAGTGATCGACAATGCCCAGGCCATGGCCAGCGTGTTTATCAAACGCGGCTACGATGTAGTGTCCGGCGGCACCGATAACCACCTGTTCCTGGTCAGCCTGATCCGTCAGGGCCTCACCGGCAAAGAGGCGGACGCCGCCCTTGGTCGCGCCCACATCACCGTCAACAAGAACGCCGTACCGAACGACCCGCAGTCGCCGTTCGTGACCTCGGGCCTGCGCATCGGCACCCCGGCGGTGACCACGCGCGGTTTCAAAGTGCCGCAGTGCATCGAGCTGGCCGGCTGGATCTGCGACATCCTCGACAACCTCGGCGATGCCGACGTCGAGGCCAACGTGGCCAAGCACGTGTCTGCCCTGTGCGCTGATTTCCCGGTTTATCGCTGAGCGCGGTTTTGGAGTAATGACTATGCAACGCTACTCGGGCTTCGGCCTCTTCAAGCACTCACTCAGCCACCACGAAAACTGGCAGAAGATGTGGCGCACGCCGACCCCTAAAAAGGTCTACGACGTGGTCATCGTCGGCGGCGGCGGGCATGGTCTGGCAACCGCCTACTACCTGGCCAAAGAGCACGGCATCACCAACGTGGCCGTGGTCGAGAAAGGCTGGCTGGGCGGCGGTAACACCGCGCGCAACACCACCATCGTGCGCTCCAACTACCTGTGGGACGAGTCGGCGCACCTGTACGAACACGCGATGAAACTGTGGGAAGGCCTGTCCCAGGACCTGAACTACAACGTGATGTTCTCCCAGCGTGGCGTCTACAACCTGTGCCACACCCTGCAGGACATCCGTGATTCCGAACGTCGCGTCAGCGCCAACCGCCTTAACGGCGTGGATGGCGAGCTGCTGAATGCCAAGCAAGTGGCCGACGAGATTCCGTACCTGGATTGCTCGAAAAACACGCGCTACCCGGTACTCGGCGCCACCGTGCAACGTCGCGGCGGCGTGGCCCGTCACGATGCCGTGGCCTGGGGCTTTGCCCGTGCGGCCGACGCCCTCGGCGTGGACTTGATCCAGCAGACCGAAGTGATCGGCTTCCGCAAGGAAAACGGCGTGTGCATCGGCGTGGAAACCAACAAGGGTTTTATCGGCGCCAAGCGCGTCGGTGTGGTCACCGCGGGTAACTCCGGGCACATGGCATCCCTCGCCGGCTTCCGTTTGCCGATCGAATCCCACCCGCTGCAAGCGTTGGTGTCGGAGCCGATCAAGCCGATTATCGACAGCGTGATCATGTCCAACGCCGTGCACGGTTACATCAGCCAGTCCGACAAGGGCGACCTGGTGATCGGCGCCGGTATCGACGGTTACAACGGCTACGGCCAGCGCGGCTCGTACCCGGTGATCGAACACACCATCCAGGCCATCGTCGAGATGTTCCCGGTGCTGTCGCGGGTGCGCATGAACCGCCAGTGGGGCGGTATCGTCGACACCACCCCGGATGCCTGCCCGATCATCTCCAAGACCCCGGTGCCGAACATGTTCTTCAACTGCGGTTGGGGTACCGGTGGCTTCAAGGCTACCCCAGGCTCAGGCAACGTGTTTGCCGCCAGCCTGGCCAAAGGTGAGATGCACCCATTGGCTGCACCTTTCTCCATCGACCGTTTCCACAACGGTGCATTGATCGATGAACATGGCGCTGCAGCCGTCGCCCACTAACAAAGCGCCATGAAAACTACTGCGCTCGGCAATACTGCGTTGAAAACAGGCTCGAAATGCTCACTTAGTAAACTAAGCTCCGCTTTCTCCCCTGTTTTCGCCTTGTCTTGCCTTCGCTCGCTACGTTTTCAAGGCGCTTGAGAGGAGAAATTCCCTATGTTGCATATCTTCTGTCCTCACTGTGGCGAACTGCGCTCCGAAGAGGAATTCCACGCGTCCGGCCAAGCGCACATCCCGCGCCCGCTGGACCCGAACGCCTGCACCGATGAAGAGTGGGGCGACTACATGTTCTTCCGCGATAACCCGCGTGGGTTGCACCACGAACTGTGGATTCACGCCGCCGGTTGCCGCCAGTATTTCAACGCGACCCGCGACACCGTGACCTACGAAATTCTTGAAACCTACAAGATTGGCAGCAAGCCGCAATTCACCGCCAAGGCTTCTGGAGAGAAGGTATGAGCCAGATCAATCGCCTGTCCAACGGTGGCCGGATCGACCGTAACAAAGTCCTGACCTTCAGCTTCAACGGCCAGAGCTACAAAGGCTTCGAAGGCGACACCCTGGCCGCTGCATTGCTGGCCAACGGCGTCGACATCATTGGCCGCAGCTTCAAGTATTCGCGCCCACGCGGCATCTTTGCCGCCGGGGCCGAAGAGCCGAACGCGGTGCTGCAGATCGGTGCCACCGAAGCCACCCAGATTCCCAACGTGCGAGCCACGCAACAGGCGCTGTACCAGGGGTTGGTTGCCACCAGCACCAACGGCTGGCCGAGCGTGAACAACGACATGATGGGCATTCTTGGCAAGGTCGGCGGCAAGCTGATGCCGCCGGGTTTCTACTACAAAACCTTCATGTACCCGCAATCGTTCTGGATGACCTACGAGAAGTACATCCGCAAGGCTGCCGGCCTTGGCCGCTCGCCGACCGAGAACGATCCGGACACCTACGACAACTTCAACCGTCATTGCGACGTGCTGGTGGTCGGCGCCGGCCCTGCTGGCCTGGCGGCTGCACTGGCCGCCGCGCGCAGCGGTGCCCGCGTGATCATCGCCGATGAGCAGGAAGAGTTCGGCGGTTCCTTGCTCGACTCCCGCGAAAGCCTCGACGGCAAGCCCGCCACGGAATGGGTCGCCAGCGTTATCGCCGAACTGAAAGCCCTGCCGGACGTGGTGCTGCTGCCCCGCGCCACCGTCAACGGTTACCACGACCATAACTTCCTGACCATTCACGAGCGCCTGACCGACCATCTCGGTGACCGTGCACCGATTGGCCAGGTGCGCCAGCGCATCCACCGTGTGCGTGCCAAGCGTGTGGTCCTGGCGACCGGTGCGTGTGAGCGTCCGCTGGTGTACGGCAACAACGATGTACCGGGCAATATGCTCGCCGGCGCGGTCTCCACCTACGTGCGCCGCTACGGCGTGGCACCGGGCAAGAAACTGGTGCTGTCGACCAACAACGATCACGCCTACCGCGTTGCCCTGGACTGGTTTGACGCTGGCCTGCAGGTGGTCGCCGTGGCCGATGCCCGTCACAACCCACGTGGCGCGCTGGTGGAAGAAGCGCGCGCCAAAGGCATTCGTATCCTCACTGGCAGCGCCGTGATCGAGGCCCGTGGCAGTAAGCACGTCACCGCCGCTCGGGTGGCTGCCATCGATGTGAAAGCCCACAAAGTCACCAGCCCCGGCGAGTGGCTGGACTGCGACCTGGTGGCCAGCTCCGGCGGCTACAGCCCGGTGGTCCACTTGGCCTCGCACCTGGGCGGCAAACCGACCTGGCGTGAAGACATCCTCGGTTTTGTACCGGGCGAAGCCCCGCAGAAACGCGTGTGCGTCGGTGGCATCAATGGCGTCTACGGCCTTGGCGATTCCCTGGCGGACGGTTTTGAAGGCGGCGTGCGCGCGGCCAGCGAAGCCGGCTTTACCCCGGTGGAAGGCACGTTGCCCAAAGCCTTGAGCCGTCTTGAAGAGCCGACCCTGGCGCTGTTCCAAGTGCCTCACGAGAAAGCTACCGCACGGGCACCGAAGCAATTTGTCGACCTGCAGAACGACGTCACCGCCGCCGCCATCGAGCTTGCTACCCGCGAGGGTTTCGAGTCGGTCGAGCACGTCAAGCGCTACACCGCGCTGGGTTTCGGCACCGACCAGGGCAAGCTGGGTAACGTCAACGGCCTGGCGATTGCCGCGCGCTCGCTGAACGTGACCATCCCGCAGATGGGCACCACCATGTTCCGTCCCAACTACACGCCGGTGACCTTCGGCGCGGTAGCGGGCCGTCACTGTGGGCATATCTTCGAGCCGGTGCGCTACACCGCGCTGCACGCCTGGCACGTTAAAAACGGCGCCGAATTTGAAGACGTCGGCCAGTGGAAACGCCCATGGTACTTCCCACGCAATGGCGAAGACCTGCACGCCGCCGTGAAACGTGAATGCCTGGCCGTGCGCGACAGCGTCGGCCTGCTGGATGCCTCCACCCTCGGCAAGATCGACATCCAGGGCCCGGATGCGCGTGAGTTCCTCAACCGCATCTACAGCAACGCCTGGACCAAGCTCGACGTGGGCAAGGCGCGCTACGGCCTGATGTGCAAGGAAGACGGCATGGTCTTCGACGACGGCGTCACCGCCTGCCTTGCCGACAACCACTTCCTGATGACCACCACCACCGGCGGCGCGGCTCGCGTACTCCAGTGGCTGGAAATCTACCAGCAGACCGAATGGCCGGACCTGAAGGTGTACTTCACCTCGGTCACCGACCACTGGGCGACCATGACCCTGTCCGGCCCCAACAGCCGCAAGCTGTTGGCGGAAGTCACCGACATCGACCTGGACAAGGACGGCTTCCCGTTCATGACCTGGAAGGAAGGCTTGGTTGGCGGTGTGCCGGCGCGGGTGTTCCGTATCTCGTTTACCGGTGAGTTGTCGTACGAAGTCAACGTGCAGGCCGACTACGCCATGGGCGTGCTGGAGCAAATCGTCGAGGCGGGCAAAAAGTACAACCTGACCCCGTACGGCACCGAAACCATGCACGTACTGCGTGCCGAGAAAGGTTTCATCATCGTTGGCCAGGACACTGACGGCTCGATGACCCCGGACGACCTGAACATGGGCTGGTGCGTAGGCCGCACCAAACCGTTCTCGTGGATCGGCTGGCGCGGCATGAACCGTGAAGACTGCGTGCGCGAAGAGCGTAAGCAACTGGTGGGCTTGAAGCCGGTCGATCCAAAAGTGTGGCTGCCGGAAGGCGCGCAGTTGGTGTTCGATCCGAAGCAGGCGATTCCGATGAAGATGGTTGGCCACGTCACCTCCAGCTATGCGCATAACTCCCTGGGTTATTCGTTTGCGATGGCGGTGGTCAAGGGCGGCTTGAAGCGCATCGGTGAGCGGGTGTTCTCGCCGCAAGCGGATGGCAGTGTGATCGAGGCGGAGATCGTGTCTTCGGTGTTCTTTGACCCGAAAGGCGAGCGGCAGAACATCTGATAGACCGAGTCGCCTGCATCGCAGGCAAGCCCCCTCCCATAGGGAATGCATTCCAAATGTGGGAGGGGGCTTGCCCCCGATGAGGCCAGAACAGTCACCACAGAATTCAAAACAGGTGCTTTATGACAGCAGCCAATGTTTACCAACAACGCCCCACCACCGGCGCCAAGGCCGAGTCGTCGCTGCACCATGCCGACCTCGCCAGCCTGGTCGGCAAGGGCCGCAAGAACGCCGGCGTGACCGTGCGTGAAAAGAAACTGCTCGGCCACCTGACCATCCGTGGCGACGGCCATGACGCCGCCTTCGCCGCTGGCGTACACAAAGCCCTGGGCATCGAGTTGCCTGGTGCCCTGCAGGTCATCGTCAAAGGCGAAACCAGCCTGCAATGGCTCGGCCCGGATGAGTGGCTGCTGGTCGTGCCCAGCGGTGAAGAATTCGCCGCCGAACAAAACCTGCGTGCTGCGCTGGGCGACCTGCATATCCAGGTCGTCAACGTCAGCGGCGGCCAGCAGATCCTCGAACTGAGCGGCCCGAACGTGCGTGATGTGCTGATGAAGTCCACCAGCTACGACGTGCACCCCAATAACTTCCCGGTGGGCAAGGCGGTGGGCACGGTGTTCGCCAAGTCGCAACTGGTGATCCGCCATACCGCTGAAGACACCTGGGAGCTGGTGATCCGTCGCAGCTTCTCGGATTACTGGTGGCTGTGGTTGCAGGACGCCTCGGCTGAATTCGGCCTGAGCGTTCAAGCCTGATATGACCCTGTAGGAGCGAGCTTGCTCGCGAAAAACGTCAACGATAACGCGCGCATCCTGAATGAACGCGGCGCCCTTGGATTTTTCGCCAGCAAGCTCGCTCCTACAGTAAGCAGCATCGCTGTATGAGGAGTTAACTGTAATGAGCCGCGCACCCGATACATGGATTTTGACTGCCGACTGCCCCAGCGTGCTCGGCACGGTGGACGCGGTCACCCGCTACCTGTTCGAGCAGGGCTGTTACGTGACCGAGCACCACTCGTTCGATGACCGCCTCTCGGGCCGATTTTTTATTCGCGTGGAATTCCGTCAGCCCGACGGGTTCGACGAGCAGGCGTTTCGCGCCGGCCTGGCCACGCGCGGCGAAGCCTTTGGCATGATCTTCGAGCTGACGGCGCCGAACTACCGGCCAAAAGTGGTGATCATGGTCTCCAAGGCCGATCACTGCCTGAACGATCTGCTGTACCGCCAGCGGATCGGCCAACTGTCGATGGACGTGGTCGCGGTGGTGTCCAACCACCCTGATTTGAAACCGTTGGCCGACTGGCACCAGATTCCCTACTACCATTTCCCTCTCGACCCGAACGACAAACCGTCCCAGGAGCGTCAGGTGTGGCAAGTGATCGAAGAGACCGGCGCCGAACTGGTGATCCTTGCGCGCTACATGCAAGTGCTGTCGCCGGAGCTGTGCCGCAAGCTGGATGGCAAGGCGATCAATATCCATCACTCCTTGTTGCCGGGGTTCAAGGGCGCCAAGCCGTATCACCAGGCGTACAACAAGGGGGTGAAATTGGTCGGCGCCACGGCGCATTACATCAACAACGATCTGGACGAAGGACCGATCATCGCCCAGGGCGTGGAGGTGGTGGATCACAGCCACTATCCCGAGGATTTGATTGCCAAGGGGCGCGATATCGAAGGGCTTACCTTGGCCCGGGCGGTGGGGTATCACATTGAGCGGCGGGTGTTTCTGAACGCCAATAGGACGGTGGTGCTCTGACTGACGCCAATCGGGGGCAAGCCCTCTCCCACATTTGGAATGCGGTCGAATGTGGGAGGGGGCTTGCCCCCGATGAGGCCCTCACAAACAACACAAGAAACAGCATCTGTACCCGAGCACTCAACGCGCTGCCCACCCTACGGGCAACGCAGTTCCATAAAAACAACAGCGAGGTGAAAGCATGTCTGGTAATCGTGGTGTCGTGTATCTCGGCAACGGCAAGGTCGAAGTACAGAAAATCGACTATCCCAAAATGCAGGACCCCCGTGGCAGGAAGATTGAGCACGGCGTCATCCTGCGCGTGGTCTCCACCAACATCTGCGGCTCCGACCAACACATGGTGCGTGGCCGCACGACTGCCCAGACCGGCCTGGTGCTCGGTCACGAGATCACCGGTGAAGTGATCGAGAAGGGCAGTGACGTCGAAAACCTGAAGATCGGCGACCTGGTTTCCGTTCCCTTCAACGTCGCCTGCGGCCGCTGCCGCTCCTGCAAAGAACAACACACCGGTGTGTGCCTCACCGTCAACCCGGCCCGTGCCGGCGGCGCCTATGGCTACGTCGACATGGGCGACTGGACCGGTGGCCAGGCTGAATACGTACTGGTGCCCTACGCCGACTTCAACCTGCTGAAACTGCCGGACCGCGACAAGGCCATGGAGAAAATCCGCGACCTGACCTGCCTCTCCGACATCCTGCCCACCGGCTACCACGGCGCCGTCACCGCCGGCGTGGGTCCAGGCAGCACGGTGTACATCGCCGGTGCCGGTCCTGTCGGCTTGGCTGCCGCCGCCTCCGCGCGCCTGCTGGGGGCGGCGGTGGTGATTATCGGCGACGTCAACTCTATCCGCCTGGCCCACGCCAAGGCGCAGGGGTTTGAAGTGGTCGACCTGTCCACCGACACCCCGCTGCACGAACAGATCGCCGCCCTGCTGGGTGAGCCTGAAGTGGACTGTGCCGTTGACTGCGTGGGCTTCGAAGCCCGCGGCCACGGGCACGACGGCGTCAAGCACGAAGCCCCTGCCACGGTGCTCAACTCACTGATGGGCGTGGTGCGCGTGGCGGGCAAGATCGGCATTCCCGGTCTGTATGTCACCGAAGACCCAGGTGCTGTCGACGCTGCCGCAAAAATGGGCAGCCTAAGCATCCGCTTCGGTTTGGGCTGGGCCAAATCCCACAGCTTCCATACCGGCCAGACCCCGGTGATGAAGTACAACCGCCAGCTGATGCAGGCGATCATGTGGGACCGCATTCACATCGCCGACATCGTGGGGGTTGAAGTCATCAGCCTGGATGACGCCCCACGTGGGTATGGCGAGTTCGATGCGGGCGTGCCGAAGAAGTTTGTGATTGATCCGCATAAGTTGTTCAGCGCGGCGTAAATCCCAGGCATACGAAAACCCAAATGTGGGAGGGGGCTTGCTCCCTCCCACATTTGGGTTGTGGTGTTTGGGATCTCAACGGTTGGCCAAGGCACCTTGGTAGACGGTCGGCCCCGTCGGTTGCTTGCTCACCGAGCCCCCTTTGCTCTCCGCACTCACCATCAATTCCACGGGCTTGCTGATCGAGGCCTGCTGCCTTGGGTTCAAGCCGATGATGCCTTCGCCATCTTCCGGTAACAGCCCAAGTGACACGGGCTTGCCGCCATTGGGAATCGCCCACAGTTCCAGGCTCTGGTCCGGCGCGGGTGTGGTGATAGCGATGGGTTGCACTTCCAGGTAATCCTTGTGCGCCATGATCTGCGCCGCCGGCTGTTGGGTGGTGGTGATCAGGGTGGCGGTGGACTTGACGTTGTCCTGGGTGTAGAACGCGACGCCGAGGCCGGCGATCACGGCCACGCAGACGCCGATAAACAGGCGTGGACGGCTCCAGAAGGGTGGTTTTGGCTCAATCATGGGGGGGCGGGTCGCGCTCATGGAATTGTTCCTGACAGGTTTTGGAGTCATTTCATTGACTCTGCCCCAGCCATTGGGTTCCTGGGACGCCTCGGAACAATGTGCCGGATACCCAGTCAAACGCCTGCTTTTACCCCTACATCCAGAGGTTGTTTCGATGAAGATTTCACGCGGTTTCGCCCTTTCCTGCCTGATGAGCCTGGCCGCCGCCCCGGTGTTTGCCGCAGGGTTCAGCCTTGGCGACGCGGCCAATGCCATCTCCGGCATGCAAGGGGGTAACAACAAGGCCGCAGCCGCCGCACCGTCGTCCGAGACGGCGGACCTGCTGACCACGCTGACCTCGCAACTGAACATCACCCCCGAACAAGCCGTGGGCGGTACGGGCGCCATGCTGGGCCTGGCCAAGAACAAACTGAGCGGCAACGACTATTCGCAACTGGGTAACAGCGTGCCGGGCCTTGACCAACTGTCGGGCAACAATGCATTGGGCAGCCTCGGGGCCTTGAGCGGGATGCTCGGCCAGAACGGTGGCAGCAAGACCAGCGGCCTGGACGGCCTGCTGGGTAACGTGAAGAACACCAACGACCTGAATACCGCGTTCAGTGCCCTGGGCATGGACAGTGGCATGGTCGGCCAGTTTGCCCCGCTGATCCTGCAATACCTGGGCGGGCAGGGTGCCAACAGCTCGCTGCTGGGTAAACTGGCCCAGGCCTGGGGCACCGGTAGCTAAATACGCTCTGCGCGCAGTTGAGCGATGCGCGCATCCTTCTCCTTCCAGAGCTGGTTCACCCAGTTCTGGACGGTCTGGCGAAACGCTGGATCGTTCTCGTAATCCCCTTGCCACAACGCCGGGTCCAGCTCACGGGTGTGGATATCAATGATCACCTTCGGCACCGCGCCGCTGATCAAATCCCAGAACCCCGGAATCTTTTGCTGCGGGTAGACCACGGTTACGTCAAGCACCGCGTCCAATTGTTCACCCATGGCCGCCAGCACAAACGCTACGCCGCCCGCCTTGGGCTTGAGCAAGTGCGTGAATGGCGAATCCTGCTGCTTGCGTTTGGCCTCGCTGAACCGCGTGCCTTCCAGGTAATTGACCACCGTCACCGGCTGGCGCTTGAACAGCTCGCAGGCTTGCTGGGTGATCTTGAGGTCCTGGCCGGCCAGTTCCGGGTGCCTGGCCAGGAACGCCTTGGTGTAGCGCTTCATGAACGGGTAATCCAGCGCCCACCAGGCCAGGCCGAGGAAGGGTACCCAGATCAGCTCTTTTTTCAGGAAGAATTTGAAGAACGGCGTGCGGCGGTTGAGGGCCTGGATCAGCGCCGGGATGTCCACCCAGGATTGGTGGTTGCTGATCACCAGGTAGCTGGTGTTGCCGCGCAGTTCGTCGCCGCCGCGAATGTCCCACTGGGTGGGGATGCACAAGGAGAAAATAAGCTTGTCGATCTCGGCCCAGGTCTCTGCGATCCACATCACCGCCCATGAGGCATAGTCGCGAAACCGCCCTGGGGCCACCAGCTTGAGCAGGGCAAAGACCATCAGTGGGCCAAACAGCACCAAGGTGTTGAGCAATAGCAGCAGTGTGACCAAACAGCCGGTGAGCAGGCGGCGCATAAGTAACTCTTGGAATCTTGTGGGCGGGCCATCATAAGCAAGCTGAGTCTATAGGCCAAATCGCAAATGGCCGTACGAATGTTTCACAATGTGCCGGTTATGGTGGGTGTGACTAACTAAGTGCTGTCTTTGCGGTCTAGAATCCGCCTACTTCTTTCCGAGGAAATCACTTCGTGAAACTGCTTCTTGCCTCCCTCGCCCTGGCTGCCCTGCCTGTCATGGCCGCCGAGCCGACCCTTTACGGTCGCTACGAATACATCCAGTTGCCGGAGATCGGCGAAACCTTCAAGGCCAAGATGGACACCGGCGCGCTGACCGCCTCACTGTCGGCCCGGGACATTGAGACGTTTACCCGTGATGGCGACGACTGGGTGCGCTTCCGCCTCGGTGGTAAAGACGCCGGCAACAAAGTCTACGAGCACAAGGTGTCGCGCATCAGCAAGATCAAGAGCCGCGCCGACGAAGACGACGAAAAAGACGAAGCCACCGTGGCCAAGCGCCCGGTGATCGACCTGGAAATGTGCCTGGGTAACGTCAAGCGTACCGTCGAGGTCAACCTCACCGACCGCAGCAGCTTCAACTACCCGTTGCTGATCGGCGCCAAGGCCCTGCGTGAGTTCGGCGCGGCGGTCAACCCGGCCCGTCGTTACACGGCCGACAAACCGGACTGCTGATTTGAACCCATGCCCCACATCCTGATTGTCGAAGACGAAGCGGCGATAGCCGACACATTGATTTTCGCCCTGCAAGGCGAGGGTTTCACCACCACCTGGCTGAGCCTTGGCCAGGAGGCGTTGGCCCATCAACGCCAGACCCCGGCCGACCTGATCATTCTCGACATCGGCCTGCCGGACATCACCGGCTTTGAAACCTGCAAGCAATTGCGCCGTTTCAGTGAGGTGCCGGTGATGTTCCTCAGTGCACGGGATGGCGAGATCGATCGGGTGGTGGGGCTGGAGATCGGTGCCGACGATTATGTGGTCAAGCCGTTCAGCCCGCGGGAAGTGGCGGCGCGCGTACGGGCGATCCTCAAGCGTGTCGGCCCCGGCGTGGCGCCCGCTGTGTTCCAGGTCGACCTGGAGCGCATGCAGATCAGCTTTCGCGGCCATCCCTTGAGCCTGACGCGCCATGAGTTTCGCCTGCTGCAAAGCCTGCTGGAGCAACCTGAGCGCGTGTTCAGCCGCGAGCAACTGCTGGACGCGGTGGGCGTGCCCGCCGATGCCGGTTATGAGCGCAATATCGACAGCCATATCAAGAGCCTGCGCAGCAAATTACGCAGCGTGGCCGCCGATGCCGAGCCGATCCAGACCCATCGCGGCCTCGGCTACAGTTACAGCCCGAGCCACAGCTGATGCGCCTGGGGCTGCGGATTTTCCTGGTGTATGCGCTGTTCATCGGCCTGACCGGCTACTTCGTGCTCAATACGGTGATGAAGGAAATACGCCCCGGCGTGCGCCAGTCGACCGAAGAAACCCTGGTGGATACGGCCAACCTGCTGGCTGAAGTCCTGCGCGATGACGTCAGGAATGGCACCCTCGGCCAAAGCCACTGGCCGGAGCTGCTCAAGGCCTACGGCAACCGCCAGCCCGGCGCGACCATCTGGGGCCTGCCGAAAAACCAAGTCAACCATCGCATCTACGTGACGGACGCCCAGGGCAAGGTGTTGCTTGACTCCAGTGGCGAAGCGGTGGGCCAGGACTACTCCAAATGGAACGATGTGTACCTCACCCTGCGCGGTGAATACGGCGCGCGCTCCACCCGCAGCGAAGCCGACGACCCCACCTCCTCGGTGATGCACGTGGGGGCGCCGATTCGCGACAATGGCCAGATCATCGGCGTGGTCACCGTGGCCAAGCCCAACAGCTCATTGCAGCCGTATATCGACCGCACCGAGCGGCGCCTGCTCTGGTACGGCGCCGGGCTGGTCATCCTCGGCTTGCTGCTGGGCGCAGTGTTGTCGTGGTGGTTGAGCGTTGCCCTGCGGCGCCTGACCGCCTACGCCGAAGCCGTCAGCGAAGGCCGGCGTGCCGAGTTGCCGCATTACCGCGGCGGCGAGCTGAAGCAGTTATCCACTGCCGTGGAGCATATGCGTACGCAGTTGGAGGGCAAGGCGTACGTCGAGCATTACGTGCACACCCTGACCCACGAATTGAAAAGCCCATTGGCCGCAATTCGCGGCGCGGCGGAGCTGTTGCAGGGTGATATGACCCGTGAGCAGCAGCAGCGCTTCGTCGGCAATATCGACAGCGAAAGCGCGCGTTTGCAGCAGTTGATCGAGCGTCTGCTGAGCCTGGCGCAGGTGGAGCAGCGCCAGGGCCTGGAAGAACAGGTGAGCATCCCGCTGGCGGCCTTGGTCGATGCTGTACTCAACGCCCAATGTGCGCGAATTGAAGGCGCTGGGCTGCAAGTCGAACAGACGATTGCCGCCGATGTGCAGGTGTTCGGCGAGCCCTTCCTGCTGCGCCAGGCCCTGGGCAACCTGCTGGACAATGCCCTGGACTTCACCCCGCCTGGTGGCGTCTTGAGATTCAGCGCACACACCCGGCACAACGATGTACAGATCAGCCTGTTCAACCAGGCCGCGGCGATTCCCGACTACGCCTTGCCGCGCCTGAGCGAGCGTTTCTACTCGTTGCCGCGACCGGCCAGCGGGCGCAAGAGCACCGGCCTGGGTCTCAATTTTGTCGAGGAAGTGATGAAGCTGCACGGCGGCGCCTTGCAGATCGGCAATGTACCTGGCGGCGTGCAGGTGGTGCTGCATCTCCACACAGTCTCCACATTGCCCACATAAATCGCCCACATGGGCTGCGCAGACTCTCCCCATCAAAACAGGGAGAGACCCCATGAACCGCAGCCTGCTTTTCAAACTTGGCGCGATTGCGCTGCTGATCCTGCTGTTGCTGATTCCGTTGCTGATGATCAACGGCATCATCAGCGACCGCCAGCAACTGCGCGATGGTGTCCTGATGGACATCGCCCGCAGCTCCAGCTATGCCCAGCGCCTCACCGGCCCGGTGATGGTGGTGCCGTATCGCAAGACCGTGCGCGAGTGGAAGTTCAATGAAAAACTCAACAAGCGCTACGAGGTCACCCGTGAAGAGCGGGGTCGTCTGTATTTCCTGCCGGACCGTTTTGAGCTCGACGGCAAAGTGCAGACCGAACTGCGCGCACGGGGTATTTACCAGGCGCGGCTGTTCCATGCCGACAACCGTATCAGTGGGCGTTTCGAGCTGCCTGCACAGTTGGGTATCACCGAAGACTTCGCCGATTACCGTTTTGAAGCGGCGTTTCTGGCAGTGGGCATCAGCGACATTCGCGGCATCGAAAATGCGCTGAAGTTGGAGCTGGGCGGCCAGCGCCTGGAATTCGAACCGGGCTCCCTAGTGGACTGGCTGGGGGAGGGCGTGCATGTGACGTTGCCGGAGCAGGACAGTAAAAAGCCAGGTGTGATCGACTTTGCTTTCGACCTGCGCCTGCAAGGCACCGAGCAACTACAAGTGGTGCCGGTGGGCAAGACCAGCCAGGTGTCCCTGGCCTCCAACTGGCCGCACCCCAGCTTTATCGGCAACTTCCTGCCGGCCCAGCGCGAAGTGACTGACAACGGCTTCACGGCCAACTGGCAGACCTCCTTTTTTTCCACCAACCTCGAACAAGCCCTGCAAACCTGCCTGGACGGGCAGGGCTGCAACGACTTCAACAACCGCAGCTTTGGCGTGAACTTCATCGACCCGGTGGACCAGTACCTCAAGAGCGACCGCGCGATCAAATACGCGCTGCTGTTTATCGCCCTGACCTTTGCCGGTTTCTTCCTCTTCGAAGTGCTCAAGAGCCTGGCGGTGCACCCGATTCAATATGCATTGGTGGGTGTTGCCTTGGCATTTTTCTACTTGCTGCTGTTGTCATTGTCCGAGCACCTGGGCTTTGCCCTGGCGTACCTGATATCGGCAAGTGCCTGCGTGCTGTTGATCGGTTTCTACGTGTGCCATGTGCTGCGCAGCGTTGCCCATGGCATGGGGTTTTCGGCGGGGTTGGCGGCGTTGTATGGCTTGCTGTACGGGTTGTTGAGTGCCGAGGATTACGCGCTGCTGATGGGCTCGCTGCTGCTGTTCGGGCTGCTGGGTACGGTGATGGTGCTGACGCGCAAACTGGACTGGTATGGCGTGGGCAAGCGCAAGCCGGCCGAGCCGTTGACGTTCGACCTGGAGGCGGTGCAATGATCGGGTTGCGTGAGGACCAGCAAGTGAAGGTGCAGTTGGTGGCGAGGATAAACCAGCTATTTCCGGTTGCGGTGAACGGGGCTGTTGTGGCGAGCGGGCTTGCCCCGCGTTGGGCTGCGCAGCAGCCCCAATCAATCGGAATGCGGAGTATCAGGCACTCCTAAGCGGCTGGTTCTGGGGCTGCTGCGCAGCCCAACGCGGGGCAAGCCCGCTCGCCACAACAAGCCCGCTTGCCACAGTGAGCCCGCTTGCCACAACAGCCCCGCTCACCGCAGGGCTTTGTGACCGCGGATTAGACCGGTGGCTGAGTCTGGAGCATCGAAGGCCGTTGGCTGACTTCGGCGTACCAGGCGGCCAGCTTGGGGTTATCCGAGCGCCATTGCAGGTCCGGGTGGCGGAAGTCGAGGTAGCCCAGGGCGCAGGCCACGCTGATGGACGCAATGTCGAAGTGGCTGGCCAGTTCGGCGATGGCATCCTGCTCCAGTTCGGCGACGGCGCGGCGGATCTTGTTGCGCTGCTCGTCGAGCCACGGTGCCCAGTGTTTTTCCACTGGACGCAGGGCGGTCTCGTAACGCACCAGCACGGCGGCATCCATGATCCCGTCGGCCAGCGACGCCAGCGTCAGGCGGCGCCAGCGGGCCGAGCCGTCACGGGGGATCAGCGGGTTGCCGACATGCTGGTGGTCGAGGTAATCGAGGATCACCCGGCTGTCGTGCAGCACACTGCCGTCGGCCAGGCGCAGGGCCGGGATCTTGCCCACGGGGTTGCCTTGTACCACCTGCGCGTCAGGGGTGACCGGTGTCGGCATGCAGGCCTGCAACGCTACACGGTCCTGCTGGCCGGTCTCGATCAGCAACACGCGCACTTTGCGTACGAACGGGGAAGCGGGGTTATGGAACAAGGTCATGCTGGGAGCGGACATGGGCATTCCTCTGAATGGGCTGTGGCTAGCCTAGAGGGTTGCGCGGTGGCTGGCGAGGGGGAGTGTGACGATTCGACTTGCCCCCGATAGCGCACTCAGCCACGCCCCTTGAACAACGCCCAACTACCAATGGCAGCCGGTATGCCCAACCCCACCCAACTCAACGAATCCCATCCCCCATCCCCCAGCAACGCTGCAAATAACCCGGCGGCGCTGAGCAGGCCGATCCCCAGCGGAATGCCAAACACCTTCCAGAAACTCGACTGCCTTGGCTTCATGCCTTGCCTGCCTTGCGCCGCACGACCCACAGGTAAATGCCACTGCCCAGCACGATGAGGGTCAGCACATCCAACACCGCCCACAGGACCTTCATCGGCATGCCGCCATAGTCACCAAAGTGCAGGGGCTGGGACATGCCCATGGCGTCCATGTACCACGGCCGTGCGGCGATGGCGGTGACGGCCAGGGTGCTGGCGTCGATCAGTACCGGTGTGAGCAGGTGCGAGGTCAGGTGCGTGCTGCCCTTCATGAACACCGCGTAATGGTGCTCGCTGGAAAAGCGCGTGCCGGGGAAGGCGATAAAGTCCGGCTGCATGCCGGGTGCTGCCTCGGCGGCAATCTTCAGCAGCTCGGCGGCCGGTGCGCGTTGGGTCAGCGGCGGGGCGTTCTTGTAGGGTTCGATCATTGCGCTGAGGCTGTCGGTACGCCAGGCGGCGATGATCAAATCGGCACAGGCGCTGATCACCCCGGTCACGCCGACCACCAGCGCCCAGGTCAGGGTGACCACACCGATCAGGTTGTGCAGGTCAAGCCAACGCAGGCGCGTGGACTTGTCCTGGCGCACGGTGGCGAACTTCAAGCGGCGCATGAACGGCAGGTACAGCACCGTACCCGAGACGATGGCCACCACAAACAGCAGGCCCATGAACGCCAGCAGCCACTTGCCCGGCAGACCGGCGAACATATCCACATGCAAGCGCAGCAGGAACAGCGTCAGCCCGCCGTTCGCGGACGGCATCTCCACGGCTTCGCCGGTGCGCGCGTCGAGCATGAAGGTGTGGGATGAGTTGGGCTCGGTGCCGGCGGTGGCGGCCATGATCGCGATCACGCCGTTCTTGTCGTCTTCGTCCCAGGCCAGGTATTGCAGGGCTTCACCGGGGCGATGGGCCTGGGCCTTGGCCACCAGTTGTTCCAGGTTCAACTGCGGGGTGTCGACGGGCATCGCTTGCAGTTGCGGCTCATTGCCCAGCAGATGATCGATCTCATGGTGAAAGATCAGCGGCAGGCCGGTGAGGGCGAGCAGCAGCAGGAACACCGTACAGATCAGGCTGCTCCAGGTGTGGACGAAGGACCAGCGGCGGATGGTTTTGCTTTTCATGTGTATAGCCTTCAGACACACCCAGGCCGCCCACAGGGGCGGCCTGGGTGCTGACTCAGCTGATTACCACTGGTAGGTGGCACTGGCGACGACGCTGCGTTGGTCGCCGAAGTAGCAGTAGTTGCCGTCACAGGTCGACAGGTAGTCCTTGTTGAACAGGTTGGTGGCATTCAACTTCACTGACGCACCCTTCAGGCTGTTGTCGAGGCGGCCGAGGTCGTAATGCACCGCGCCGTCGAACACGGTGTAGGCGTTAGCCTTGCCCAGCCAGGTGTTGGCCTGGTCGCCATAGGTATTGCCGGTGTAGCGGGCGCCCAAGCCGATGCCGAAACCGTCCAGTACGCCGCTGTGCCAGGTGTAGTCAGTCCAGAGCGAGGCTTGTTGATCAGGCATCAATGTCAGGCGGTTGCCTTTGTAGATACCTTTTTGCACCTCCGACTTTGCCAAGGTGTAGGCGGCAATGACCTTGAGGTTTTCGCTCACGTCAGACACCGCTTCCAGCTCCAGGCCCTTGACCTTCACTTCACCGGTCTGGTCGTTGATTTGCTGGCCCCCCGCACCGAGGGTGGTCACCTGCACATTCTTTTGGGTCAGGTCGTAGACCGCCGCACTCAACAGCGTATTGGAGCCGGGCGGCTGGTACTTGACCCCCATTTCCCATTGCTTGCCTTCCGTTGGTTTGAATGTCTTGAGCGCGTTTGTATCTGCGTTGCTCGCCGGTTGGAATGACTCGGCGTACGACACGTAGGGGACGAACCCCGAGTCGAACACATAGCTGAGCGCCGCGTTGCCACTGAAGTGTTTGATGCGGTCGGTGTTGGTCGCATCGCTATCGTTGAAGTAGGTGGTGCCCTGATGCACCCAATCCTCACGCCCGCCCAAGGTCAGGCGCCACTTATCCAGGGCCATCTGGTCTTGCACGTAGAGGCCGGTTTGCACGGTTTTCTGGTTGTAGTCGTAAAACGGCCTGACATCTGTCGGGCGCAGGGTTGGCTGGGTGTTGACCGGGTTGAAAATGTTGATACCCGAGGCTGTGCCGTATATCGCGCGATAGGAGGTGTCGGTGCGCTGGTGATCCAGGCCCAGCAGCAGGGTATGGGTGATGTCGCCGGTGGCAAAGTCGGCCTGGAAATTGTTATCCACAGCGAACTGGCCAATGTTTTCGTCAACGTTGGTGGTCGAGCGGCTGATATTGCCCGCGGCATCAGCCGGGGAGAACGCGTAGGAACCGACGGTCAGTTGCTGGAACGACAACTCCGACTTGGTGTAGCGCAGGTTCTGCTTGAACTGCCAGGTATCGTTGAAACGATGCTCGAAGGCATAGCCCAGCGCGTAGTAGGTGCGGTCGTAGAACTCGTAGTCCGGGTCGCCCAGGTTTTTGTGGTGGGAGACCTCGCCCAGCGGCGATTTGATCTTGGTGCCCTGGATCGGCATGAACTGGCTGGTGGTGCCGGTATCGTCGCGAGTGAACTGCGACAACAGGGTCAGCTTGGTATCGGTATCGATGTTCCAGGTCAGGCTGGGCGCGATGTTGTAGCGCTTGTTGTCGATGTGATCGACCTGGGTGCCGGCATCGCGCACCACGCCGCTGAGGCCATAGAGGAACTGGCCTTCATCATCGATCTTGCCGGTGCTGGCGAAGTTGATCTGGCGGTAGTTGTCACTGCCGTATTGCAGTTGGATGGCATGGCTTGATTCTGCGCTGGGACGGCGGCTGACCATGTCCAGCAGGCCGCCCGGTGGGGTTTGGCCGTATACCGACGAGGCCGGGCCACGCAGCAATGCGAGGCGGTCGAGGTTCCAGGTTTCGGCTTTCGGGTTGGCGTACACGCCGCGCGGCAAGGGCAGCCCGTCGAGGAATTGCGTAGGTTCGAAGCCGCGTACGCGCATCCAGTCGTAGCGGGTGTCGCTGCCGTAGCTGGCGGACACAATACCGGGCATGTACTTGACCGCGTCATCCAGGTTCTGGACGTTGCGGTCCTGCATTTGCTCGCGGGTGGCAATGGAGATCGAGCGCGGTGCTTCGACCAGTGCGGTGTCGGTCTTGGTCCCGGCGGCGGTGCGAGTCGCGACGTAGCCGTCTACGGGGCCCCAGGCACTTTCCGCATCACCCTGGCCGGTGATGTTGGTCATCGGCAATGCCACCACACCCTCAGGAATCGCCACCAGGGTGTACGTGCCGGCACTGCTCTGCTCCAACTGCAACCCGGTCCCACGCAACGCTTCGCGCAACGCGCCCTGTGCATCGAACTGGCCTTTAACCGGCGCCGAGGTCTTGCCCGAGGCCAGCGTCGGGTTGAGGGTCAGCGCCAGGCCGGCCTGGCTGGCGATCTGGTTCAAGGTGCTGGCCAAGGGCGCGGCGGGCAGGTTGTAGGCACGCAGGCTGGAGGATTGTTCGGCGGCGATCAGCGCAGGGCTGGCCAGCGGTGTGCTGAGGGCAATGGCCACGGCTAACAGGCTGGGGCGCAACAAAGTGTCTAGCATGCGGGACATACGGCGGCTCCTGAATGGAAATATTTCTCAATTGCCTAGGTGCCGAACGAGAATCGAAAAGTGATAGGGCCGGGTGAAACTATTTTTTGCGGCGTGCTTGCGGGCCTCATCGGGAGCAAGCTCCCTCCCACATTTGAAGGCAATTTCCACATCAAAATGTGGGAGGGGGCTTGCCCCCGATAGCGATAGCCCAGCTACACAGAACCTAAGGCTTACCCGTGACCGTCACCCACCACGGCGTGTGTTGCTCGATCTGCACCGGCAAGGTCGGCAACAACGCGTTGAGCGCCAAGGTGGTGTCATGCAACGGGAAGCTGCCGGTGATGCGCAGGTCGGCCACGGATTTATCCACACCCAGGTGGCCGCGGCGATAACGGCTCAGTTCCGCCACCACATCTTCCAGGCGCGCGTTGTCGACCACCAGCATGCCGCGCGTCCAGGCGTCGGTGGCGGGGGGGACGGCCAGCAGCGGGCCGAGGCCGTCGCTGCGCATCAGTACTTGCTGGCCTTGCTTGAAAATCTGTTCCTGAGGCAATGCCTCGGGCTGGGCAGCGACCGCCGATTGCAGCACGCTCAGGCGTGTGGCGTGGTCTTCGCGCTTGACGATAAACCGCGTACCCAGCGCTCGCAGGTTGCCGTCGCGGGTTTGCACATAAAACGGACGCGCATCGTGGTGGCCGGTTTCGACGAGGATCTCGCCTTCCTGCAGCACGATCAGCCGGCGCTGTTCATCGAAACGCACGTCAATGGCGCTGTGGGTATTGAGGTTGATCAGCGTGCCGTCCGCCAGTTTCAGCGTGCGCTGTTCACCGGTGGCGGTGCGTTGGTCGGCCAGCCAATAGTGAATCGGCACGTAGCGT
Source organism: Pseudomonas gorinensis (assembly GCF_042015035.1). Taxonomy (NCBI): domain Bacteria; kingdom Pseudomonadati; phylum Pseudomonadota; class Gammaproteobacteria; order Pseudomonadales; family Pseudomonadaceae; genus Pseudomonas; species Pseudomonas gorinensis. The sequence continues at coordinate 6,716,683 of NZ_CP167125.1, read as the reverse complement.
TCACCGGCAAACAAGGCCAGGCCGCACACCAGCGCAATACTCGCCAGGCCGCTGCCAAGCTTGCGGACGCGCTGGCGAATGCCCTCGCGCGATTGCAGCAACGCCGCCCGCGCCGGGCCCGAGGCCATGCTGAAACGCTGGTCAAGCATGCCCAGTTGGCGCCAGGCGCGCGCATGTTCTTCATCACTGGCCAGCCATTTGGCGAACTCTTCCTGCTCCACCGGGCTGCCGTCACCGGAGTCGAGGGACAGTTGCCAGGCAATCGCGGCATCCAGCACACGGGCCGAAACCGGTTTTGAACTGATCGCGCTCACAACGGCTCGCCATACAGGGCGATATAACACTGGCGAATGCCCTGGGCCAGGTACTGGCGCACCCGCGGTACCGACACACCAAGGCGCTGGGCGATTTCGGCGTGGCCGAGGCCGTCGAGGCGGTTATAGAGAAAGGCGGCGCGGGCTTTGCTCGACAGCTTGCCGAGCAGGCGGTCGATGGCCTTGAGGTCTTCGAGGATCAACTGCTGTGCTTCCGGCGAGGGGTGTTCGCTTTCCGGGATCAGCATCAGTTCGGTGAGGTAGGCCTGCTCCAGGGCGGCGCGCCGGAAGTAGTCGAACAGCAGGCCTTTGGCGATCGCCACCAGGAACGCCCGGGGCTCGCGGGGTTCACGCAACTCGGCACGGCACAGCAGGCGCATGAAGGTGTCCTGGCTCAGGTCTTCTGCGCGGCTCGGGCAGGCCACGTTACGGCGCAGCCAGGCCAGCAGCCAGCTGCGATGGTCGCGATACAACGCGCCAACAAGCTCACTGTGTGGGGACTGGACCGACGACAAGGCATCACCGAATAAACAAGTTTAAACTAACGAGAATTATTCGCGATTGTGTCAGAGGCGTGGGGCGGGCGCAATTGGTGTCTGTCGGGCGGTTGCTATTAAAACGATGGCGCTTGTTTACGACGTTTCCATTGGCTCAAACGCTCTTGCAATGCTTGGGGGGTGTCGATCTGCTGCTGGCGCGCGCGGCTGAACAGGATCAGCATCAGTTCCGCCGTGGCCAGGGCATCGGCACTGGCGTGGTGGCGTTCACCGACTTGCAGGTTGAAGTACTCGAGCCAGTGGTCCAACCCGGCTTCGCGTATGTTCGCCTCGGGGCACAGCAGTGGCGCGATGTCGGCCACGTCGAGAAACGGATGGGCCAGGCGGTAACCCAGGCTGTCCTTGAGCGCGCGGCCGAGCATGTGTTGGTCGAACGGTGCATGGAAGGCCAGCAGCGGGCTGTCACCGACGAACTCCATGAAATCCAGCAGCGCCTCCACCGGGTCGCTACCGGCGGCGATAGCGCTGGGGCCAAGGCCGTGGATCAGTACACTGGGGCTGAGCTTGGTCTCGGTGCGTTGCAGGGTGCGCTCGAACAGCTGGGAAAAATCCACCGCGCCGTCCTCGATCACCACGGCGCCGATCGACAGCACCAGGTCGCGGTTGAGGTTCAGGCCGCTGGTTTCCAGGTCGACCACCACCCAGCGCTGCTGACGCAGCGACACGTCGCCCAGCGGCGCCGGTTTGGGTAACTGTTCCAGGCGCCGCTGTTGCGCCGCGTCCAGTCCGGGTTTTGCCGCACGCAGCCAACCGAACAGGCTCACAGTTGATACCGCAAGGTCAGGCTGCTTTGCAGGCGCTGGGCCTGGCGCAGGGATTCGCGCAGGATACGTCGGTCCAGATGGTTGAGGCTGTCGGGGTCGACACGGTTGGAGTACGCCTGGTTTTCCCGGGTTTGCAACTGGTGCTGCTGCATGCGGGTTTGCTGGATAAAGTGGTATGCCTCTTCATAGGCGGCACCATCCAGTGGTTCAATCACGCCCTTGGCCACCAGCTGGCGCAGACGCTCCAGGGTGTTGATGGCGTGGACATCGTTGGCCAGGGCCAGTAGGCGCGCACCGTCGACAAACGGCGTGAGGCCCTGCACCTTGAGGTCCAGCGTGGCTTTCTCACCACCTTTGCGCGTCAGCACGAACTCGCGAAAACGTCCCACCGGCGGGCGTTGGCGCAAGGCGTTTTCGGCGAGCATGCGCTGGAACAGCCGGTTGTCCGCGACCTGGTCGAGAATGCCTTGGCGCAGTTGCTCACAGCCTTGCTCGTCGCCCCACACCACCCGCAGGTCGAAATAGATGCTCGAGCGCAACAGGTTCTCCGGCGTCGCCTCGCGGATAAACGCGGCAAACCGGCGTGCCCATTCGGCCCGCGATAGGCACAGCTCCGGGTTGCCGGCCATGATATTGCCCTTGCACAGGCTGAAGCCACACAGCGCCAGGCTCTGGTTGATCTGCTGCGCCAGCGGCAACAAGCGGCCACGAATCTCCGCGGCTTCGGCGGCGTCCTTGGCGTCGAACAGAATGCCGTTGTCCTGGTCGGTGTACAGCGTCTGCTCGCGACGGCCTTCACTGCCGAAACACAGCCAACTGAATGGCACGCCGGGGTCGCCTTTTTCGGCGAGGGTCAGCTCGATTACCCGGCACACGGTGTGATCGTTAAGCAGGGTAATGATGTGGGTGATCTGGGTGGATGATGCCCCATGGGCCAGCATGCGTTCCACCAACTGGCCGATCTCGCCGCGTATCGCCACCAGGTTCTCCACCCGGGGCGCGTTACGAATGGTGCGGGCCAGGTGGACCAGGTCGACACGTTGCAGGGAAAACAGATCGCGCTCGGACACCACCCCACACAGGCGCTGGTCTTTCACCAGGCACACATGGGCGATATGCCGCTCGGTCATGGCGATGGCGGCGTCGAAGGCGCTATGGTCCGGGGTCAAGAAGAACGGCGCCTGGGTCATAGACCCTTTGATGCCCTGGGTGAAGTCGCTGGTGCCGTCGGCCACCACCTGGCGCAGGTCACGCAGGGTGAAAATCCCCAAGGGCGCCTTGTGCTCGTCGACGATCACGATGCTGCCGACCTGTTGCTCATGCATCAGCGTCACCGCTTCGCGTAGCGGTGTGTCGGGGCTGCACGTGACCGGATGGCGCATGGCCAATTCGCCCAGGCGGGTGTTCAGGGAATATTGGGTGCCGAGGGTTTCCACGGCTTTTTGCTGCACTTGCTGGTTGACCTGGTCCAGCAGGCTGCTGACGCCGCGCAGGGCAAAGTCGCGAAACGGGCTGGACAGCGCGAACAGTTTGATAAAAGCCGGTTTGTTCAGTTGCAGGCAGAAGGTGTCTTCGGCCGCCTTGTGCTCGGTGCGGGTCGCTCGTTCGCCAAGCAGTGCGGCGAGGGGGAAGCACTCGCCAGTGGTGATTTCGAAGGTGGTTTCGGCCGAGTCGGGCCTTTCGCCGACCACCCGGCCCTGTTTGACAATATAGAAGTGCTCGACCGGCCCACCCGACGGTTTGAGGATGCTCTCGCCGGGGGCGTAGAAGCGCAATTGGCACTGTTCCACCAGAAATGCCAGGTGGGCGTTTTCCATCTGGTTGAACGGCGGGAAGCGTTGCAGGAACTGCAGGGTGCCGTGGATATTCTGCAATACCGCTGTTTTTCCTGCCTGGGCGAAAGCATCAGCTTTACTCATAACCATGACCGCAATTTTTTTGTCGTTATCGTCCTGCATGGTCGACTCCTGCGCGGCGGGTGCCCATTGGACGTAAGTCTAGGTCGACCAACGAGGTGTAAATCTAGGGAAAAACCTTACATGGCTATCGTCCAAACCCCGTAGAACACCCACTAGGCAAACTTTCCGACGAAGTGCACATTGATCGCCCTTCCGCAGATGTCTGACGAGTGTGCTGGGAGTTGAATAGAACTGCTGAGAAACGTATGTCCGACCACGATATTTTGAGCGATGCCGAGCGCGAGGCGCTGAGCGCCGTGATGCTGGAGCCTGATTTACCGCCACAACGCGTGTTGATTGTTGACGACGACAAGGACGCGCGGGAATTGTTGGCGGAGATCCTGAGGCTGGATGATATTGGCTGCATGACCGCTGACAGCGGTGAGGCGGCGTGGGACTTGTTGAGCTCCAGCAGCTCCATCGGCTTGTTGATCACTGACCTGCGCATGGAGCCCAGCAGTGGCTTGGAACTGATCCGCAAGGTACGTGGATCCACTCGCGCGGCATTGCCGATCATCATCATGTCGGGGGACGCGGACGCCAAGGACGTGATTGATGCTATGCATGATGGTGTATTGGACTTCCTGCTCAAACCGATCGATAGCGTGAAGTTGGCGAAGATGGTCAAGCGTGAGCTGGGGATGACGCAGTAAAGCCCGTTGAAACAAAAAAAGCCCTGATCGCGAGATCAGGGCTTTCTTTTACCTGTAGGAGCGAGCTTGCTCGCGAAAACCGTGAACGAAAACGCAGTGTTACCAGATAGCCCGCGTTGCCTGTTGGTTCTTCGCGAGCAAGCTCGCTCCTACAGGGGCCGCGTTGGTTACAGGCCGTTTTTGGCCTTGAACTCCCGACGCTTGCGGTGCAATACCGGCTCGGTATAACCATTCGGTTGCTTGGTCCCTTCAATCACCAATTCCACCGCCGCCTGGAACGCGATATTGCTATCGAAATCCGGCGCCAGCGGACGGTACAACGCATCCCCGGCATTCTGACGGTCCACCACCGGCGCCATGCGCTTGAGGCTTTCCATCACCTGGTCCTGAGTCACAACGCCGTGGCGCAGCCAGTTGGCGATGTGCTGGCTGGAGATGCGCAGGGTGGCGCGGTCTTCCATCAGGCCGATGTCGTTGATGTCCGGCACTTTGGAGCAGCCAACGCCTTGGTCGATCCAGCGGACGACGTAGCCGAGGATGCCCTGGGCGTTGTTATCCAGTTCGTTGCGGATCTCTTCCTCGGACCAATCGGTGTTCTTGGCCAGGGGAATGGTCAGGATATCGTCCACCGACGCGCGTTCGCGCTTGGCCAGTTCGGCCTGGCGCGCGAACACGTCGACCTTGTGGTAGTGCAGCGCGTGCAGCGCCGCAGCGGTAGGCGATGGGACCCAGGCGGTGTTGGCGCCGGCCAACGGGTGGGCGATTTTCTGTTCGAGCATCGCCGCCATCAGGTCGGGCATTGCCCACATGCCTTTACCGATCTGTGCACGACCTTGCAGGCCGGTGCTCAAGCCGATATCGACGTTCCAGTTTTCATAGGCGCCGATCCACTTTTCGGTTTTCATGGCAGCCTTGCGCACCATCGCACCGGCCTCCATGGAGGTGTGGATTTCGTCGCCGGTACGGTCGAGGAAGCCGGTGTTGATAAACACCACGCGCTCGCTGGCGGCCTTGATACAGGCCTTGAGGTTGACCGTGGTGCGGCGCTCCTCGTCCATGATCCCGACTTTGAGGGTATTGCGCGGCAGGTTCAGCACGTCTTCGATGCGACCGAACAGCTCGTTGGTGAACGCGGCTTCTTCCGGGCCGTGCATCTTCGGCTTCACGATGTATACCGAACCGGTACGGCTGTTCTTGCGGCTGCTGTTGCCGTTGAGGCTATGGATCGCCGCCAGGCTGGTCAGCAGGCCGTCGAGGATACCTTCCGGTACTTCGTTGCCCGCTTTGTCGAGGATCGCGTCGATGGTCATCAGGTGACCCACGTTGCGCACGAACAGCAGCGAACGGCCGTGCAGCGTCACATCCTGGCCATCCACGCCGGTGTAGACGCGGTCGGGGTTCATGGTGCGGGTGAAGGTCTTGCCACCCTTGGCCACTTCCTCGGCCAAGTCACCCTTCATCAGGCCGAGCCAGTTGCGGTAGATCACCACTTTGTCGTCGGCATCGACGGCGGCGACGGAGTCTTCGCAGTCCATGATGGTGGTCAGCGCGGCTTCCATCAGGACGTCTTTGACGCCGGCAGCGTCGGTCTGGCCGACTGGGGTGCTGGCGTCGATCTGGATTTCGAAGTGCAGGCCGTTGTGTTTCAGCAGGATCGCAATCGGCTGGGCCGCGGGGCCCTGGAAGCCGATCAACTGCGCGTCGTCGCGCAGGCCGCTGTTACTGCCGCCCTTGAGGCTGACAATCAGCTTGCCATCAGCGATTTTATAGCCGGTGGAGTCGACATGGCTGCCGGCGCTGAGCGGCGCAGCCTCGTCGAGGAAGGCGCGCGCGAAGGCGATGACCTTGTCGCCGCGCACCTTGTTGTAGCCCTTGCCCTTTTCGGCGCCGTCGGCTTCGCTGATGGCATCGGTGCCATACAGCGCGTCATACAGCGAGCCCCAGCGTGCATTGGAGGCGTTGAGGGCGAAACGGGCGTTCATCACCGGCACCACCAGCTGCGGGCCGGCCATGCGGGCGATTTCGTCGTCGACGTTTTGGGTCGAGGCCTGGAAGTCTGCGGCTTCTGGCAGCAGGTATCCGATATCTTGCAGGAAGGCCTTGTAGGCCACCGGGTCATGGGCCTGGCCGGCGTGGGTCTGGTGCCAGGTGTCGATCCGCGCTTGGAAATCGTCGCGTTTGGCGAGTAGGGCTTTGTTCTTCGGTGCCAGGTCGTGGATGACCTTGTCGGCGCCGGCCCAGAACTGGTCGGCAGTGATGCCGGTACCGGGAATGGCTTCGTTGTTCACGAAGTCGAACAGGACTTTGGCGACCTGCAGGCCACCGACTTGAACGTGTTCAGTCATTGCTTGCCTCACTCTGCGGAGCTTATGCGCTTTTCAGCTTTTCAATTTACCAATGAAGCCTCTGGCCATTTAAACCACGAACCCGATCCCCCAGTACATGCCGTCGAGGCGGCTGGGCTGGCGGGTTATCGTGATACGTTGGCGCCTTGGCAGACATCGACCTAACGTTATGTAGTGCGCGACTGGGCATACTACATGATGATTTGCGGTTGTGAAAATTAGACTAAATACGTCGTTTAGCGACCCACTTTGGTCGTACGGTCACAGTGGGGTATGGGATGTTCTCAAAAAACCATGAGATTGTTCCATATAAATATAAAAATGGTACACGATTTGTTTTCATGGGCTGCGGCGTCCACCTTGTAGGAGCGCGCTCGCTCGCGAACAACCTGAGGGTGCCGTTGGGTGTCAGTATTCCCGCGCTATCGTTAACGACCTTCGCGAGCAAGCTCGCTCCTACCGGTATCAGCACCAGAGGGCTTTGCCATGGACCATCTTGTACTCACTATTATCGCCGCCGACAAACCCGGCCTGGTCGAACGCGTCGCGCAGAACATCGCGGTCCACGGTGGCAACTGGCTCGAGAGTCGCATGGCTCACATGGCTGGCCAGTTTGCCGGGATTCTGCGAGTCAGCGTGCCGGCGGAGAACCGTCAGGCGTTGGTCGATGCGCTGGAGGATTTATCCACACACGGCATTCGCGTGCTGGTGGGGGAGGGCAGCACTGGCCAGGCTGTGGCGTCCAAATCGATTCTGATGACGCTGGTGGGCAATGACCGTTCGGGCATCGTGCGCGAGATCACGGCGCTGTTGAGCAAGCAGGGCGTGAACCTGGGGAGCCTGAGCACCGATGTGCGCCCAGCGCCCATGAGTGGCGACCCACTGTTTACCGCCGAGGCGCTGTTGCAGGTGCCGGCGACGTTATCCCTGGATGACTTGCAGCAATCCCTGGAAACCTTGGCAGACGACCTGATGGTGGAACTGCACAACGAGGAATAATCTGCCCACCAGGTTATGCATGGAAATCTTGCATGGGCCTGTGGATAACCTGTAGAGACTCGGCCCCAGGCCACGCCGGCCGGCCGTCTTCGTTATCTGAGCAAAAAACGAGCAGTTTCAACGGCTTGTGCACAAATGACGGGGACCAGGCTGTGGATAACCTTGGGGTGAATGCCTGCAAGCCACGCGGGCCGTGGCTTGCATAGGTTTGTACGTTATTTGATCAGCGTTTGCGCACGGTCAGCCAGGCGTCCACGCTATAGACCACCAGGCCGGCCCAGATAAAGGCGAAAGCGAGCAGGGTGCTGGGCGCCAGGTGTTCACCGAACAGCAGGACGGCTTCCAGCAGCACCAGGGTCGGCGCCACATACTGCAAAAAGCCCAGGGCGGTGTAGGGCAAATGCCGTGCGGCGGCGTTGAAGCACACCAGCGGGATCAGCGTCACCGGGCCCGCCGCTACCAGCCACCAGGCTTCGGACGTGCTCCAGAATGCCAGTTTCGCACTGTGGGCCGACGGATTGAACAGCAACCATGCCACGGCGATCGGCACCAGCATCCAGGTTTCCACCACCAGCCCCGGCAACGCCTTGACCGGCGCCTGCTTGCGGATCAGGCCGTAGAAACCAAAGGTCAGCGCCAGCACTAAAGATACCCACGGCAAGCTCCCCACCTGCCACACCTGTTGCGCCACACCCACCGCGGCCAGCCCCACGGCCACCCATTGCAGGCGACGCAGCCGCTCGCCGAGCAGCAGCATGCCCAGCAACACATTCACCAGTGGGTTGATGTAGTAGCCCAGGCTGGCTTCGAGCATGCGCCCGCTGTTCACCGACCAGACATAGGTCAGCCAGTTACCGGCGATCAACGAACCGCTGAGGGCCAGGATCGCCAGGCGCTTGGGGTTGTCGCGCAGTTCGCGGAACCAGCCGGGATGTTTCCAGGCCATCAACAGCAAGCTGCCAAACAGCGCCGACCACAGCACGCGGTGCACGATGATTTCGGCGGCGGGAACACTGGCGATGGCTTTGAAGTAGAGCGGGAACAGACCCCAGATGACGTAGGCACTCAGGCCCAGGATGTACCCCTTGCGGGGGTTGGCGGCGTGCATTGCAGAATCCTTGCTTAGGCAGCTAACAAAGCGCGATTGTAAGGATATTTGTCAACCAATGGGACTGGATTGGTAATGAGGTCTGCTTTGTGTGGGAGGGGGCAAGCCCCCTGCCACATTAAAAACAATCAGAAGAGTTTCAGCGGCTCTTCGTTGAGGGCTGAGAGCTGCTCACGCAATGCCAGCACCTGGTCACCCCAATACCGCTCGCTGCCAAACCACGGGAAGCTGTGGGGGAACGCCGGGTCGTCCCAGCGTCGTGCCAGCCAGGCGCTGTAGTGCATCAGGCGCAAGGCGCGCAACGGTTCGATCAGGGCCAGTTCGCGCGGGTCGAAGTCGTGGAACTCCTGATAGCCGTCCATCAACTCGGACAACTGGCCGAGGCATTCCTGGCGGTCGCCGGCGAGCATCATCCAAAGGTCCTGCACCGCCGGGCCCATGCGGCAGTCATCCAGGTCGACGATGTGGAACATTTCGTCGCGACACATCATGTTGCCGGGGTGGCAATCGCCGTGCATGCGGATGTTCTTGTGCGGCGTGGCCTTGTACACCTCTTCCACACGCTTGAGCAGGTCGCGGGCGACGGACTCGTAGGCCGGCAGCAGGCTTTTGGGAATGAAATTGCCTTCGAGCAGGGTCGTGAGGGAGTCGTGACCGAAGTTCTTCACCCCGAGGGCTTCGCGGTGTTCGAAGGGGCGGGTGGCGCCGACGGCGTGCAAGCGCCCGAGCAACTGCCCGAGGCGGTACAACTGGTCGAGGTTGCCCGGCTCCGGCGCGCGGCCGCCACGGCGAGGAAACAGGGTGAAGCGGAAACCGGCGTGTTCGAACAGGCTCTTGCCGTTATGGATCATCGGCGCGACCACCGGCACATCGCACTCGGCGAGCTCGAAGGTAAAGCTGTGTTCTTCGAGGATGGCTTCGTTGGTCCAGCGCTGCGGACGATAGAACTTGGCGATCAGCGGCTCGGAGTCTTCGATGCCCACCTGATAGACGCGGTTTTCGTAGCTGTTGAGCGCCAATACGCGAGCGTCGCTGAGAAAACCGATGCTTTCGACGGCGTCGAGAACCAGGTCGGGAGTGAGTGTTTCAAACGGATGGGCCATACGAACTCCTGCGCGCAGCAGGTCGCCGCGTCCGGCCGGGTATGGTAACGCACCGGGCTTGAGATAGGGGGTGACTGTGCGATTGCTATCGGGGGCAAGCCCCCTCCCACATTCGTCCGCGTTCCTACAGGTTAAACGCGGTCAACTGTGGGAGGGGGCTTGCCCCCGATAGCGGCGTGTCAGGCGCCGACAACCCCGCCGTCTTCCCGCCGAATCGCCATCACCGACGATCGCGGCTTGCCATTGGGCAGGTGCTCCGGCCAAGTCGAACCGCCGGTTTCACCTGGATGCTGAATCCCCACAAACAGGGTCTTCTGATCCGGCGAAAAGCTGATCCCCGTCACTTCACAGGCCACCGGCCCCACCATGAAGCGGCGAATTTCTCCGGTGCTCGGGTCGGCGCAGAGCATCTGGTTGTTGCCCATGCCGGCGAAGTCGCCGCCGTTGCTGTAGTCGCCGTCGGTGAGAATCCACAGGCGCCCGGCCTTGTCGAAACCCAGGCCATCGGGACTGTTGAACATGTTTTGCGGGTTGATATTGGACGAGCCGCCTTTGGGTGTGCCGGCGTGTACGCCTGGGTTGCCGGCGACCACAAACAGGTCCCAGGTAAAGTCCGGGGCACCGTGGTCATCGGCGTTGGCCTTCCAACGCAGGATCTGGCCGTAGACGTTTTTCTCGCGCGGGTTAGGGCCGCCCACTGGCTGGCCGTCTTCGCCCCGCTTGGCGTTGTTGGTCAGGGTGCAATAAACCTGGCCGTCAGTGGGGCTGACCACGATCCATTCCGGGCGGTCCATGCGCGTGGCTTTCACCACGCTGGCGGCCAGGCGTGCGTGGATCAGCACTTCGGCCTGGCTGGCAAAACCGGTGCTGGCGTCGATGCCGTTTTTGCCATGGGTCAGCTCGACCCATTGCCCTTTACCCTTGGGATGATCGGCGTTGCCGTCGCCCGCATCGAAGATGGCCACGTACAAGGTGCCGTGGTCGAGCAGGTCTTTGTTGGCCTTGGGGTTCTTGTGGTTGATCTTGTCGCGGCTGACGAACTTGTAGATAAATTCGCCGCGTTCGTCGTCGCCCATGTACACCACCGCGCGGCCGTCGCGGGTTTGCGCCAGTGCGGCGTTCTCGTGCTTGAAACGGCCGAGGGCGGTGCGTTTGGCCGGGGTGGATTGCGGGTCGAACGGGTCGATTTCCACGACCCAGCCGTGGCGGTTGAGTTCATTGGGGTTCTTGGCCATGTCGAAGCGCGGGTCGTGCAAGTGCCAGTTGATCTCTTTGCTGGCGGCCACCACGCCATAGCGTTTCTGCCCGGCATCGAACGCTTGCTGGGGGTTGCTGCTGCCAAAGCAGTCGGTGAAGTTTTCTTCGCACGTCAGGTAAGTGCCCCATGGGGTCTTGCCGTTGGCGCAGTTCTGGAAAGTGCCGAGGACTTTTTTGCCGGACTTGTCGGCGCTGGTTTTCAACCATTCGTGGCCAGCGGCGGGGCCGCTCAGGCGGATCGGCGAATTGCCGTGGATACGCCGGTTGTAACGCGAGTCCTGGACGAACTGCCAGGTGTCGCCCTGGCGCCGCACTTCGATCACTGACACACCTTCGCTGGCCTGGGCCTTGTGCACGTCTTCGGCCGATTGCGGCGCGCCGCCGTGGGCGAAGAGGTAGCGGTAGTTGGTGTATTCATTGTTGATCGCCAACAGCGCGCGGTTGTCATCGCCGGGGAAGGCGAACAGGCTCATGCCGTCGTTGTTGTCACCGAACTGCTGCTCCTGGGCCTTGGCCGTGCCGTTGCCGGACGGGTCGAAGGCCGGTGCGTTCTTGTGCAGCGGCTGGCCCCAGCTGATCAGCACCGAGGCGGTATAGCCGGGTGGCAGGCTGATGGCGTCGCTGGTGGCGGCGGCGATGCTGGCAAAGCCCAACAACGGGCTGGCGGAGGCGGCGTTGACGGCGAGTGCGCTGCGGGTCAGCAGGTTGCCGCCGAGGAACATCGCGGCACCGCACAGGGCTCCGGCGCCGATAAAGCGACGGCGGGTCAGGCCAACCATCTGTTCGAGGTCGGTGGCTTGGTTTTCTTCTAATAGGCTCATGTCAGGCTCCCTGCGGTTTTTGCAGACACCATAAGGAGCGGGCGTGACGAAATTGTTGCAGTTTGAAGGTGGGCGCAGCAGGACGCGCGCCTAGACCGGCGTCCCCAGCAGTACATTGCTCGGTGCGAATTGCACTTGGACGGTTTTGCCTACGGCAGTGCCCAGCGCCTTAAGGGCGTCAGGCTGCGCCAGGGCGCATAAAACCTGGCCGCTGGGCAGGGCGATGCGCACTTCGCTGGGGCCGTCCTCGGCGGCGAGAATCGCGTCGACGGTACCGCTCATATAATTGTGTCCGGGTGTTGCTGGCGCCCCGGCGGCGAGCAATTCGAGCCAGCCGGCCTTGATCAGCGCGACCACTTCCACGCCGTTCTCCAGCTCCAGTCGTTGCGTGCTGTCGTGAGTGATCTGCGCATGCAAACTCAGGCCGCCGGCCAGTTGCAGGTGGACCAGGTCATTACGGCCATGGCTGTCGATGCCGATGACCTGGCCATGCAATTGGTTGCGGGCGCTGGTGCGCAGCATCAAGCGGCCCAGCAGGTTGAAATCGCTGGCGGCTTCGGCCGACCCCAAGACCTCGGCCTGCAACACTTGCAGGCGTTGGTAGAGGCGCAGTACACGCTCACCTTCGGCTGTCAGCTTGGCGCCGCCGCCGCCCTTGCCGCCGACACTGCGTTCCACCAGCGGCTTTTGCGCCAGGTTGTTTAGTTCATCGATCGCGTCCCAGGCGGCCTTGTAACTCAGGCCGGCGCTTTTGGCGGCGCGGGTGATGGAGCCCTGCTCGGCAATGTGGCCCAGCAAGGCGATGCGCTGGGGGCGGCGGATCATGTGTTGGCTGAGGGAAGTGGGCAGGGACATGGGAATACGCTTCGATGAGATGCAGGGACGTTGCCGCCCTGGCGCCCGGGAGTCAAGTCAGGCGCCCGGTTTGGGCGTGCGGGCCAGGCAGTACACATCGACCTGCCGCGCGCCGGCCTCCATCAACAGTTGCGCCAGGCTGTGGGCGGTGGCGCCGGTGGTGAGCACATCGTCCACCAGCGCCAGGTGACGGCCCTGCACCTGGGCGCCGGGTGCCAGGGCAAAGGCGCTGAGCAGGTTGCGCCTGCGAGCCTTGGCGTCGAGGGTTTGTTGCGCCACGGTTTCATGGGGACGTAACAACAGGTGCTCATCGTATTCGAGGTCCAGCTCGGCGCTGAGCCAGCGAGCCAGCATCAGTGCCTGGTTATAGCCACGTTCGCGCAGGCGCTTGCGGGCCAGGGGCACGGGCAGCAGGCAGTCCGGGCGGCTGAGGTCGGCCTGCTCGAAGCGATGTTGCAGGTAGCGCGCAAGCAAACGCCCCAGCAGATGCCCGAGCGGCCAGCGAGCCTGGTGCTTGAAGCGGCTGATGAGGGTGTCGACCGGGAAACTGTAGGACCAGGGGGCGACCACCTGTTTAAAGGCCGGCGGGTATTTTTGGCATTGGCCGCAGACCAGACCCTCCATCGGCAAGGGCAGGGCGCACACTTCGCACTGTTCCATCAGCCACGGCAGCTCGGTTTCGCAGACGTTGCACACGCAATCGACGCTTTCGGTCGCCTCATCGCAGATTAAACAGGTTTGTGTGTTTTTTAACCAGATGTAAACCTGGCGTTTGTGTCTCGGTTGACAGTGCATGATTCTTCCTTAAATATGCCGAGCATCCGTGTCGTGCCTGTGGGTATTGCCCTTCCCACAGCGAAAGCCCAAGCATAATCAAGGAATCGCCCATGAGCGCCAGCACCACTGCAACCCTGCGTCACGATTGGTCCTTAGCCGAAGTCAAAGCCCTGTTCGTGCAGCCGTTCAATGACCTGTTGTTCCAGGCGCAGACCGTGCACCGCGCGCATTTCGATGCCAACCGTGTGCAGGTGTCGACGTTGCTGTCGATCAAGACCGGTGCCTGCCCGGAAGATTGCAAATATTGTCCGCAGTCGGGCCACTACAACACGGGCCTCGAAAAAGAAAAGCTGCTGGAAGTGCAGAAGGTCCTCGAAGAGGCTGCCCGCGCCAAAGCCATCGGCTCGACGCGCTTCTGCATGGGCGCTGCATGGAAACACCCGTCGGCCAAAGACATGCCCTACGTGCTGGAGATGGTCAAGGGCGTGAAGGCCATGGGCCTGGAAACCTGCATGACCCTCGGCCGCCTCGACCAGGACCAGACCCAAGCGCTGGCCCAGGCCGGCCTGGACTACTACAACCACAACCTCGACACCTCGCCGGAGTTCTACGGCTCGATCATCACCACCCGCACCTACGCCGAGCGCCTGCAAACCCTGGCCTACGTGCGGGACTCGGGAATGAAGATCTGCTCCGGCGGCATCCTCGGCATGGGCGAGTCCCTCGACGACCGCGCCAACCTGCTGATCCAGCTGGCCAACCTGCCCGAGCACCCGGAGTCGGTGCCGATCAACATGCTGGTAAAAGTCGCCGGCACGCCGTTGGAAAACGCCGAGGACATCGACCCGTTCGATTTCATCCGCATGCTGGCGGTAGCGCGCATCCTGATGCCGCAATCCCATGTGCGTCTTTCGGCCGGCCGTGAAGCGATGAATGAGCAGATGCAGGCCCTGGCCTTCTTTGCCGGCGCCAACTCGATTTTCTACGGCGACAAGCTGCTGACCACCGCCAACCCGCAGGCTGACAAGGACATGCAACTGTTCGCGCGCCTGGGCATCCAGCCTGAAGCCCGCGAAGAGCATGCCGATGAAGTGCATCAGGCGGCGATTGAACAGGCGCTGGTGGAGCAAAAGAGCAGCGAGCAGTTCTATAACGCCGTTGTTTGATTGAAATACAGAACAACGGTGGGAGGGGGCTTGCCCCCGATTGCGGCGTGTCAGTCGACCTAGGTTTCAACTGACGAATTGCTATCGGGGGCGAGCCCCCTCCCACCTGTTCTGATCGAGTTGAACCTGCCAGTCCGAGGCCTGCATGTCTTTTGATCTCTCCGCGCGCCTCGCTGCCCGCCGTGCCGAACACCTTTACCGGCAACGCCCGCTGCTCCAGAGCCCTCAAGGCCCGGAAGTGGTGGTCGACGGCCAACCCCTCCTGGCGTTCTGCAATAACGATTACCTGGGCCTTGCCAATCACCCGCAGGTGATCGAGGCCTGGCGCGCCGGGGCGTCCCGTTGGGGCGTGGGCGGCGGCGCTTCGCACTTGGTGGTGGGCCATGCCACGCCGCACCATGAGCTGGAAGAAGCCCTGGCCGACCTCACCGGTCGCCCGCGGGCATTGCTGTTTACCACCGGCTACATGGCCAACCTCGGTGCAGTCACCGCGCTGGTGGGGCAGGGCGATACCGTGCTGGAAGACCGCCTCAACCATGCTTCGTTGCTGGACGCTGGCCTGCTGTCCGGCGCGCGCTTCAATCGCTACCTGCACAACGACGCCGCCAGCCTGGCCAAGCGCCTGGAGAAAGCCAGCGGCAACACCCTGGTGGTCACCGACGGCGTGTTCAGCATGGATGGCGACCTGGCCGACCTGCCAGCGCTGGCCCGTGAAGCGCGAGCCAAGGGCGCCTGGTTGATGGTGGATGACGCCCATGGCTTTGGCCCGTTGGGTGCCAACGGTGGCGGGATCGTCGAGCATTTCGGCTTGAGCCAGGACGACGTGCCGGTGCTGGTCGGTACCCTGGGCAAAGCGTTCGGCACCGCCGGGGCGTTTGTGGCGGGCAGCGAGGAGCTGATCGAAAGCCTGATCCAGTTTGCCCGGCCGTATATCTACACCACCAGCCAGCCACCGGCGCTGGCTTGCGCCACCCTCAAAAGCCTGGAATTGCTGCGCACCGAGCATTGGCGACGCGAGCACCTTAATCGCCTGATCCGCCAGTTCCGCCAGGGCGCCGAGCAGCTCGGGCTGGACTTGATGGACAGCTTTACACCGATCCAGCCGATCCTGATCGGCGACAGTGCCAAGGCCGTGCGCCTGTCGCAGATGCTGCGCGAGCGTGGCCTGATGGTCACCGCGATCCGCCCACCCACCGTGCCTGCCGGCAGCGCGCGGTTGCGTGTGACATTGACGGCCGCCCACAGCGAGGCGCAGGTGCAGCTATTGTTAAATGCGTTGGAGGCGTGTTTCCGCTTGCTGGGTGCCACGGAGCCCGACCATGCGTGATCGACTGATTCTGTTGCCCGGCTGGGGCCTCGGCGTGTCCCCTCTGGAGCCGTTGGCCGCCGCCCTGCGTGGGCTGGACGAACACTTGCAGGTGCAGATCGAGCCGTTGCCGGCGTTGGATTCCTGCGACCTGGAGGAGTGGCTCGACGAACTCGACGCCACGCTGCCGGACAACGCCTGGCTGGGCGGTTGGTCGCTGGGCGGTATGCTCGCTTCCGAGCTGGCTGCAAGGCGTGGCGAGCGCTGTTGCGGCCTGCTGACCCTGGCGAGCAACCCGTGTTTCGTCGCCCACGATGGCTGGCCGAATGCGATGCCCGGCGAGACCTTCGATGCTTTTTTGGCGGGCTGCCACGCCGATTCCCAAGTCACGCTCAAGCGTTTTGGCCTGTTGTGCGCCAAGGGTGCCGAGGACCCACGCGGGCTTTCGCGATTACTGGTCAGCGGTGCGCCGAATTCACCCGCCAGCGTGTTGATGCCAGGCCTTGAGTTGCTGGCCCAACTCGATACCCGCGCCGCCCTGCAAGCGTTTCGCGGCCCCCAGTTGCACCTGTTTGCCGGCCTGGACGGGCTGGTGCCGGCCGAAGCCGCCAGTGATCTGCTGGCGTTGCTCCCCGATGTGGAAATCGGCCTGATTGAACAGGCCGGTCACGCTTTTCTTCTGGAAGACCCCCACGGCGTGGCGGGGGCTATCCAGGCTTTTTTGCATGAGTGCGTTGATGACTGATTTATCCCATCCTCCCCTGCCAGGCGCCTTGCCGGACAAGCGTCAGGTAGCGGCCTCGTTTTCCCGTGCGGCGGCCAGTTACGACAGTGTCGCCGAGTTGCAGCGGGCGGTGGGGCATGAACTGCTGGCCCGCTTACCGTCTGCCGGGGCGCCGCAACGCTGGCTGGATATGGGCTGTGGCACGGGGTATTTCAGCCGGGTGCTGGGCGGCATGTGGCCCGCCAGCCACGGCGTGGCGCTGGATATTGCCGAAGGCATGCTCAACCATGCACGGCCTCTGGGGGGCGCCGAGCATTTCATCGCCGGCGATGCCGAGCGCCTGCCATTGCGGGATGGCGGTTGCGGGCTGATCTTCTCCAGCCTGGCGGTGCAATGGTGTGCGGACTTCGCGGCGGTGCTCAACGAGGCGTATCGAGTGCTGCAGCCCGGTGGCGTGCTGGCGTTCGCAAGCTTGTGCGTGGGCACCCTGGATGAGTTGCGCGAAAGCTGGCGGGCAGCGGATGGCCTGGTGCACGTCAATCGCTTCCGGACCTTCGAGGCTTACCAGCAGTTGTGCGCGGCCAGTGGCTTGCGTGTGATCAGCCTGGAGCGTCAACCCCATGTGCTGCACTACCCGGATGTGCGCAGCCTGACCCATGAATTGAAGGCGCTGGGGGCGCACAATCTCAACCCTGGGCGACCGGGAGGGTTGACGGGGCGTGCGCGGATTGTTGCACTGGTGAACGCTTATGAGCGGTTCCGTCGGGCCCAGGGCCTGCCGGCGACTTACCAAGTGGTGTACGCCGTACTGGAGAAACCTTTATGAGCGCCGCTTATTTCATCACTGGTACCGACACCGATGTCGGCAAGACCACCGTCGCTGCCGGCCTGCTGCGCGCGGCGCGCCAGGCTGGCAAAAGCACCGCCGCCGGCAAACCGGTTGCTTCCGGTTGCCAGGTCACGCCCAAGGGCTTGCGCAACGCTGACGCCCTGGCGCTGCTTGCTGAGTGTTCATTACCGCTGACGTATGCCGAGGTCAACCCGGTGGCGTTCGAACCGGCCATTGCCCCCCATTTGGCCGCGCGAGAGGCGGGTGTGGCGCTGACGGTGCAGTCGCTGCTCAAACCCATGCAGCAGGTCCTGGCACGGCAAGCAGATTTCACCTTGATCGAAGGCGCGGGCGGCTGGCGCGTGCCATTGGCTGATCAGGACAACCTGTCGGACCTGGCCATGGCGCTCAAGTTACCGGTGATCCTGGTGGTGGGCGTGCGCCTGGGGTGCATCAGCCATGCGTTGTTGACTGCCGAAGCTATCGCAAGGGACGGTTTGCCCCTGGCGGGCTGGGTGGCGAATATCATCGACCCCAAGACCTCTCGTCTGGAAGAAAACCTCGCCACCCTGGCCGAGCGCTTGCCCGCTCCTTGCCTGGGCCGGGTGCCGAAACTCAAGCACGCCAGTGCTGAGGCGGTGGCCGAGCACCTGCAACTGGACCTGCTTGACTGATTTTGGCTATCGATAAGGCATTATGCCATTAGCGTTTTTGACGGGCCTTTTGACAGGATCTCTGCTTCAATTCAACTTCACGATTCTCTTAGCAGGGCCACGCCATGGAAATCTCTGGCAGCAGTGCGTTTTATTCGGGCTTGAGCACCATTCAGGCCGGGCAAAGCCGTGTCGACCAGGCCGCCGGCAAGATTGCCAGCGCCGCGACAACCCAGCCCTCGGATGCGCAGGTAGACCTTCTACGTGCCAACGCCCGCGCCCAGCCGTCCAATTCGGCGAGCAACATGGTGGAAATGGCGCAAGGCAAGTTTCAAGTGGAGCTCGGCGCGAAAGTCGCCAAGGCTTCGGACGAAATGCTCGGCACGTTGATCGATACCTTCGCTTAATCCCTGACCCCCTCTAAGCGCGGGCCCTCGTGGCGAGCGGGCTTGTTGTGGCGAGCGGGCTTGCCCCGCGTTGGGCTGCGAAGCGGCCCCAATAAATCTGAATGCGGTGTATCAGGTATTACCTGGGTGGTTGGTTTTGGGGCTGCTGCGCAGCCCAACGCGGGGCAAGCCCGCTCGCCACAACAAGCCCCGCATTGCCACATGCCTTCCCTCTGAATTTTCTGCATATCCTTCTGATGTGGCATCCCGCCGCAGGCGTGGCCGTGTCTGCCCATAACCTGCATCAGGACAAACGGTGTCGGGTGGACGCTTGACAACCCCAGGTCGTAAACGTATGTTTCAAACACCTGTTTGACCGCCATAACAAATCCACGCGGTTGTTCATTCCAGATACATCAGCAGAGGTTTATCGCTATGCCTGACTACAAGGCCCCCTTGCGTGATATTCGCTTCGTTCGTGACGAACTGCTTGGTTATGAAGCGCACTATCAGAGCCTGCCGGCTTGCCAGGACGCTACCCCGGACATGGTTGACGCCATTCTCGAAGAAGGCGCCAAGTTCTGTGAGCAAGTGCTGGCACCGTTGAACCGCGTGGGTGACATCGAAGGGTGCACCTGGAGCGAGTCAGGCGTTAAGACCCCTGCTGGTTTCAAAGAAGCCTACAAACAGTTCGTCGAAGGCGGCTGGCCAAGCCTGGCCCACGACGTGGCGCATGGTGGCCAAGGCCTGCCGGAATCCCTGGGCCTGGCTGTCAGCGAAATGGTCGGTGAAGCCAACTGGTCGTGGGGCATGTACCCCGGCCTGTCCCATGGTGCGATGAACACCATTTCCGAGCACGGCACCCCCGAGCAACAGGACGCCTACCTGACCAAACTGGTATCGGGCGAATGGACCGGCACCATGTGCCTGACCGAGCCTCACTGTGGTACCGACCTGGGCATGCTGCGTACCAAGGCCGAACCTCAGGCCGACGGTTCCTACAAAGTCTCCGGCACCAAGATCTTCATCTCGGCCGGTGAGCACGACATGGCCGATAACATCGTCCACATCGTACTGGCCCGCCTGCCGGATGCACCGGCGGGCACCAAAGGCATCTCGCTGTTTATTGTGCCCAAGTTCCTGCCCAACGCCGATGGCTCGATCGGTGCACGCAACGCCGTGACCTGTGGTTCCCTGGAACACAAGATGGGCATCCACGGTAACGCCACCTGCGTGATGAACTTCGACGCGGCCACCGGTTTCCTGATCGGCCCGGCGAACAAAGGCCTGAACTGCATGTTCACCTTTATGAACACCGCTCGCCTGGGCACCGCGCTGCAAGGCCTGGCCCACGCCGAGATCGGTTTCCAGGGCGGCCTGAAATACGCTCGTGATCGCCTGCAAATGCGTTCCCTGACAGGCCCGAAAGCGCCGGACAAGGCGGCCGACCCCATCATCGTGCACCCTGACGTGCGCCGCATGCTGCTGACCATGAAAGCCTTCGCTGAAGGCAACCGTGCGATGGTGTACTTCACCGCCAAGCAAGTGGACATCGTCAAGTACGGCACCGACGACGAAGCCAAGAAACAGGCCGATGGCCTGCTGGCGTTCATGACCCCGATCGCCAAGGCGTTCATGACCGAAGTCGGTTTTGAATCGGCTAACCACGGTGTGCAAATCTACGGCGGCCACGGCTTTATCGCCGAGTGGGGCATGGAGCAGAACGTTCGCGACAGCCGCATTTCGATGCTGTACGAAGGCACTACCGGTATCCAGGCGCTGGACCTGCTCGGCCGTAAAGTGCTGATGACCCAGGGCGAAGCACTTAAAGGCTTCACCAAGATCGTCCACAAGTTCTGCCAGGCCAACGAAGGCAACGAAGCCGTCAAGGAATTCGTAACGCCACTGGCTGCGCTGAACAAAGAGTGGGGCGAGTTGACCATGAAGGTCGGCATGGCGGCGATGAAAGACCGTGAAGAGGTCGGTGCTGCTTCGGTGGACTACCTGATGTACTCCGGTTACGCGTGCCTGGCGTACTTCTGGGCCGACATGGCCCGCCTGGCCGCCGAGAAACTGGCTGCCGGTACCAGCGAGGCAGCGTTCTACACCGCCAAGCTGCAGACCGCGCGCTTCTACTTCCAACGCATCCTGCCGCGCACCCGCACCCACGTAGCCACCATGCTGTCGGGCGCCAACAACCTGATGGACATGAAAGAAGAGGACTTCGGCCTGGCTTACTAAGCCTTACCGGGTTCACTTCAGGGCCGCCGCTTCCTTCGGGAGCGGCGGTTTTTTTTCGACGATAAAAAACGCAGCGTTGCGCTCAGGGATTGCGTCGAGCTGCCGTTACAGTGATGGCAATGTGATACATGTCGGGCAGGTTGTGCTTAACTGTTCGCGTGAAGGCACTGTGCCATCTTTTTTGCGGGTCGGAGTTTTACCCTTGTCACGCGTGTCCGCAGTACGTTTCAGTCATTTCTTTCCTTCGTTGCTGCTATTGCTGGCCGGGCTCTCGGCTGCGTACGTCAAGGACCTCAACGTCTTCTTCACTTCGCTGTTCAACGTGTTGCCGACCCTGGTGCTGTTGCTCGGCGGATCGTATTGCGCGGTCTATCGGCGCCAGCGTGAACTGTTCCTGATGATCACGGTGTACATCGTCTACTTCCTGCTCGACACCCAGACCGATTTCTACCGAGACAATGGCCGGGTTCGCGAAGACGCGGCGGTGGTGTTCCACCTGTGTTGCCTGCTGTTGCCCGTGTTGTTCAGCGTCTATGCCCTGTGGCAAGAAAAGACCCACCTGTTCCGCGACTTTGTCGCACGTGGCGCTGTGTTGCTGGCGGTAGGCAGCGTGGCCCTGGCTCTTGAGCAAAGTTATCCCCAGGCGCTGCTCAACTGGTTGGCCGAAATTCGCTGGCCGGCGTTGCATGGCACCTGGATGAGCCTGATCCAGCTGTCGTACCCGATGTTCCTGATTGGTTTCCTGACCCTGGCGGCGCAGTACTGGTACCAGCCGCGGCCGCTGCATGCGGCGCAGATGGTCGGGCTGCTGGGGATGTTCTGGATGCTGCCGCAGACATTTATCCTGCCGTTTACCCTGAACATCATGTGCAGCCAAGTGATGCTGATGATCGCTGCCGGTGTCGCCCACGAGGCCTATCAAATGGCCTTCCGTGACGAGCTGACCGGCCTGCCGGGGCGTCGTGCCCTCAACGAGCGCATGCAGCGGCTGGGGCGCAACTATGTGCTGGCCATGAGCGACGTCGACCACTTCAAGCGTTTCAACGACACCCATGGCCACGATGTGGGGGACCAAGTGCTGCGCCTGGTGGCGAGCAAACTGTCCAAGGTCAATGGGGGTGGGCGTGCCTACCGTTACGGCGGTGAAGAGTTCGCCGTGGTATTTGCCGGCAAGACCCTGGACGAGTGCATGCCGCACCTGGAGGAAATTCGCGAGATCATCGCCGACTACGACATCAAGTTGCGCCACTCAGACCGGCCCCAGGACGATCAGCAGGGCCGTCAACGCCGGGCGGGGAGTGGCGCCTCAAGTGTCTCGGTGACCGTCAGCATCGGCGTGGCCGAGCGCCAGGCTGAGCAGCGCACGCCCGAAGAGGTGCTCAAGTCCGCCGACCAGGCGCTCTACGCCGCCAAGGGCGCCGGGCGTAATTGCGTGGTCGCGGCCGGGCAAACCCGCCGCGGCGCTGTGCGCATGGAGAGCGCTGCCGGTTGAGTGATGGTGGTGTATTCAGCGGCTCTACAGTGATTGTCCGGGGCGCTGGCCGGCAGTAGGTTGAAATCATCTGCTGCCGGAGACATTGCCATGCCTGAGTACAAAGCTCCCCTGCGCGACATGCGCTTTCTGATCGACCACGTGTTCGACTTCCACGGCCACTACGCCGCGCTGGGCGCGACGGACGCCAGCCCGGACATGGTCAGTGCGATCCTCGAAGAAGGTGCGAAATTTTGCGAGAACGTGCTGGCACCGCTCAATCGCAGTGGCGATGAAGAAGGCTGCCATTTCGATAATGGCGTGGTGACCACGCCCAAAGGTTTCAAGGAAGCCTTCGCCCAGTACGTGGAAGGTGGCTGGCACGGCGTGGCGGCAGACCCCGCCTACGGAGGCCAAGGCTTGCCGCAATCCCTGGGCCTGGTGCTGAGCGAAATGATCGGCTCCAGTAACACCTCCTGGGGTATGTACCCGGGGCTGACCCACGGCGCGATGTCGGCGATCCACGCCCATGGCACCGAGGAACAGAAAGCCACCTACCTGAGCAAACTCACCGCCGGCCAATGGACCGGCACCATGTGCCTGACCGAAGCCCACTGCGGTACCGACCTGGGCCTGATCAAGACCCGTGCCGTGCCCCAGGCGGATGGCAGCTACGCCGTCACCGGCAGCAAGATTTTCATCTCGGCCGGTGAACACGACATGAGCGCCAATATCATCCACCTGGTGCTGGCCAAGCTGCCGGATGCGCCAGCGGGCACCAAGGGCATCTCCCTCTTTATCGTGCCCAAGTTTCATGCCGATTCCGGTGAACGCAACGCCGTGCATTGCGGCTCCATCGAGCACAAGATGGGCATCAAGGGCTCGGCCACCTGCGTGCTGAACTTTGACGGCGCCCGGGGCTTTTTGATTGGCGAGGCGAACAAGGGCCTCAACTGCATGTTCACCATGATGAACCATGCACGCCTGGGGACCGGCATGCAGGGCCTGTGTAACGGCGAGGCGAGCTTCCAGGGCGCGATCAAGTACGCCAACGACCGCCTGCAAATGCGCTCGCTTACCGGCGCCAAGGCGCCGGAAAAAGCCGCCGACCCGATCATCGTGCACCCCGATGTACGCCGTATGTTGCTGACCATGAAAGCGTTCAACGAGGGCAACCGGGCGCTGACCTATTTCACCGCGCAACTGCTCGACACCGCGCACCTGAGCCGCGACGCCGGCCAGCGCCAGGAGGCTGAAGACCTGCTGGCGTTCCTGACGCCGATCTGCAAAGCCTTTATGACCGATACCGGGCTGGAGGTGACCAACCACGGCATGCAGGTATTCGGCGGCCATGGCTACATTCGTGAGTGGGGCATGGAGCAACTGGCACGCGATGCGCGGATTGCGCCGATCTATGAAGGCACCAACGGCATCCAGGCCCTCGACCTGCTGGGGCGCAAGGTGTTGGGCAGCCAGGGCAAGCTGCTGCGCGGCTTTACCAGGATTGTGCATAAGTTTTGCGCGGTGAATGCCGAGCATGCGCAGCTCAAAGGCTATGTGCTGCAGCTCAATCAACTGAACCAGGAATGGGGCGAGCTGACCACCCAGGTCGGGATGGCCGCGATGAAAAACCCTGACGAAGTGGGCGCCGCTGCGGTGGATTACCTGATGTACAGCGGTTACGTCATCCTTGCCTACCTGTGGCTGCGTATGGCGATTGCAGCGCTGGAACAGGGCGACAGCGACTTCGCCACAGCCAAGCTGGCCACCTGCGACTTCTATTTCAAGCGCTTGCTGCCACGTACTGCGACCCATCGGGCGGCCGTGGAAGCCGGCAGTGACTGCCTGATGAGTCTGTCTGCGGAGGCATTTGCGTTGTGATGACTTAAGAATACCAATCAGTCACAAGTGGACCCTATGTGTCTGAAAAGTTGTTCGGGTACACTCGGAGCCTGTAAAACCGATCCTATCGAATCACTTTTCACGTTCTCACGAGGTTTGCCATGGCTGATTACAAAGCGCCGCTGCGTGATATGCGCTTCGTCCTCAACGAAGTTTTTGAGGTCGCCAAAACTTGGGCCCAATTGCCGGCATTGGCAGACACCGTAGATGCCGAAACCGTTGAGGCGATCCTTGAAGAGGCCGGCAAAGTCACCGCCAAATCCATCGCCCCGCTCAGCCGTGGTGGCGATGAACAGGGTTGCCACTGGGCGGACACGGTCGTCACCACGCCGGAGGGTTTCCCCCAGGCGTACAAAACCTACGCGGAAGGTGGCTGGGTCGGTGTCGGCGGTGACCCGATCTTCGGTGGCATGGGCATGCCCAAGGCCGTGTCGGCCCAGGTCGAAGAGATGATCAACTCGTCGAGCCTGGCGTTCGGCCTGTACCCGATGTTGACCTCGGGCGCCTGTGTATCGATCAACACCCATGCCAGCGAGGCGCTCAAGGCGACCTACCTGCCGAATATGTACTCCGGCAAGTGGGCCGGTTCCATGTGCCTGACCGAGGCCCATGCCGGCACCGACCTGGGCATTATCCGGACCAAGGCCGAGCCTCAATCGGATGGGTCCTACAAAGTCAGCGGCACCAAGATCTTTATCACCGGTGGTGAACACGACCTGACGGAAAACATCATCCACCTGGTGCTGGCCAAGTTGCCGGATGCGCCGGCCGGTCCCAAGGGCATTTCGTTGTTCCTGGTGCCGAAGTTCATGGTGAACGCCGACGGCAGCCTGGGCGCGCGTAACCCGGTGAGCTGCGGTTCCATTGAACACAAGATGGGTATCCAGGCGTCGGCGACCTGCGTGATGAACTTCGACGAAGCGGTCGGCTACCTGGTGGGCGAGCCTAACCGTGGGTTGGCAGCGATGTTCACCATGATGAACTACGAGCGCCTGGGGGTGGGTATCCAGGGCCTGGCGTCCGGCGAGCGCTCGTACCAGAACGCGATCGAATATGCGCGTGACCGCTTGCAGAGCCGTTCGCCCCTGGGGGCGCAGGCCAAGGACAAGGTGGCTGATCCGATCATCGTGCACCCCGACGTGCGCCGTATGCTGCTGACCATGAAAGCCTCGAACGAAGGCGGCCGTGCGTTCTCCACTTACGTGGCGACGCAGTTGGACATCGCCAAGTTCAGTGAAGACGCTGCCACCCGCGAGCGTGCCGACAACCTGGTGGCGTTGTTGACCCCCGTCGCCAAGGCGTTCCTCACCGACCTGGGCCTGGAAACCGCCGTGCTCGGCCAGCAAGTGTTTGGCGGCCACGGCTACATTCGTGAATGGGGCCAGGAGCAACTGGTGCGCGATGTGCGTATCACCCAGATCTACGAAGGCACCAACGGTATTCAGGCGTTGGACTTGATGGGGCGCAAGATCGTCGGCAGCGGCGGTGCGTTCTACACCTTGTTCGCCGATGAGATTCGCCAGTTCACCGCCACCGCAGGCCCTGAGTTGGCCGAGTTCACCAAGCCGCTGAACGCGGCGGTGGATAACCTGGACGACCTGACCGCCTGGGTGCTGGACCGCGCCAAGACCAACCCGAATGAAATCGGCGCGGCCTCGGTGGAATACCTGCATGCATTTGGATACATGGCCTATGCCTATATGTGGGCATTGATGGCCAAGGCCGCGTTGGGCAAAGAGGCGCAGGAAGACTTCTACGCCAGCAAGCTGGGCACTGCACGGTTCTACTTTGCCCGTCTGTTGCCGCGGATTCACTCACTGAGTGCGTCTGTAAAAGCCGGTAGCGAATCGCTGTTTTTGCTGGATGAAGCGTTGTTCTAAGGGGGTTGAGGGCGTGTAAGCATTCTCTTACATGACGTGCCGCTATTCGTCCTCTATCGCCAAATTGGATCCACGGATAATCTACTTCACATGGACGTCGCGCAGGAAGCGCAAAGCAACAACACGGACACGTAGGATTCTGCCAGGATGGCGGAGTGAAATGGATGTCAGGGAAACAGTCTGCAAAGCCCCGCTTCGGCGGGGTTTTCTTTTGCCCGCGAAAAAGTCAGGGGCGCTGAGTTCAGGGCTGGGCCAGCGGGGCATTCATCACGTCTTCAAGCAAGGTGCGCAGCAACGCCATCGTGGCCTGCTGACGCTGCACATCGCGGCACACCAGGCCCACTTTCAGCGGCACCCTGGGTTCACTCAAGGGCTTCCACAGCAGCGACTGGCTGTTGTGTTCATCCTGGGAACGGCCCGGCAAGACGGTCGCCAGTTTGGTATGGGGCAGGCTGTCGAGAATCCCCACCATGGTATTGAGCTCCGCTTGCACTTGCGGGCGCCGCCCGAGGTTAGCCAACTGGCCCTGCCAGATCTGTCGAACCTGAAACTCTTCTCCCAGCAGCAACATCGGTAATTCGGCCGCCTGTTTCAGCGAGACCTTCTTGAATTCGCGCAGGGGGTGATCCTCGGGGATCACCACTTTCAGTTCATCTTCATACAACAGCACACCGTGCAGGCCCGGCTGGCGTGGCGGCAGGTAACTGATGCCGATGTCCAGCGAGCCGTTGAGCAGCCGCCGTTCAATCTCAATCCCGGTCAATTCGTAGATCTGCACCACCAGGTGGGGTTGGGCCTTGCGCACCCGCTCCAGCATCTGCGGCACCAGGCTGGTGTGCACGGTTTGCAGTACGCCGATGGCCAAGGTGCGCAGTGCCTGGCCCTTGAAGTTGCGCAAGGCTTCGACGGCTTGCTGCATACCGTCGATCAACGGCAGGGCGTGGTTGTACAAGGTATGGGCGGCGAGTGTCGGTAACAGGCGCTTGCTGCTGCGCTCGAACAGGCTGACATCCAGGTTCTGCTCCAGTTGGCGAATCTGCTGTGACAGCGCCGGTTGGGAGATCGACAGGCGTTCAGCGGCACGGCCCACGTGGCCTTCTTCATATACCGCGACGAAATAACGCAGTTGCTTGAAATCCATAAGTCTTTCTTATCGAAAAAGCTGGAAAATCGAAATGGCCGTTAGCCGCCGAGACGCCTAGTCTAGCGCCTATCCACAAGGCTTACAGGGCCAGATCGGGCAATGAATAGCGTTTATGTTGATGGTATTTGCATAGGCAAGGCAAAAAACCTCTCGTGGGGTTTTGCCGGTGGGACCGACCAAGGCGTGGTTGCCATGGGAGGTAAAGTGTGAACCTGTTCAATTTGCGTCGCCCCGCGGCGAGCCTGGATGACCTGATCCTGGACGCGCCCCATGAAGATCTCCCCGGCGAATGCCTGATGCCAACCGTGGCACGCCCCCCACAAGTCTTTGTACGTGGCCAGGCATCCTGGCTGTGGGACAGCGATGACCGTGCCTACCTGGATTTCAGCCAGGGCAGTGCCGCCAATAGCCTCGGCCACAGCCCACAGGTCCTGATCAAGGCCCTGGCTGATCAGACCCAATCCCTGATCAACCCCGGCAATGCCCTGCACAATCGCGCTCAACTCACTCTGGTCGAGCGCTTGTGTCATCGCACCGGCAGCGACCAGGCGTACCTGCTCAACAGTGGCGCGGAAGCCTGCGAAGCGGCGATCAAGCTGGCGCGCAAATGGGGGCAATTGTATCGCGGTGGCGCGTATCGAATCATCAGTGCCAGCAACGGTTGTCATGGTCGCAGCTTTGCGGCGATGTCGGCCTCGGCGAGCACCCAGGAAAACCGCTTTGAGCCGCAGTTGCCGGGTTTCAGCCATGTGCCGTTCAACGACCTGCCGGCCTTGCACGCCGCGGTCGATGCACACACCGTCGCCATCATGCTGGAGCCGATCCAGAGTGAAGCCGGGGTCATCCCGGCGACCGATCACTACCTTAAAGGCGTTGAGCGCCTGTGTCGTGAGCTGGGGATTCTGCTGATCCTCGACGAAGTGCAAACCGGCGTCGGCCGTTGCGGCACCTTGCTCGCGCAAGAGCAATACGGCGTGCGGGCCGACATCGTTACCCTCGGCAAAGGCCTGGGCGGCGGCGTACCGTTGGCGGCGCTGTTGGCGCGGGGCAAAGCCTGTTGCTTTGAAGTGGGGGAGCTGGAAGGCACCCATCATGGCAACGCGCTGATGGCGTCGGCCGGTGTCGCGGTCCTCGATACTGTGTTGGAGAACGGCTTCTTTGAACATGTGCGCGAGTCGGGTGCTTACCTGGGTGAAGGCCTGGCCCGCCTGGCTTATCGCTACGATCACGGCGAACTGCGCGGTCACGGCCTGATGTGGGGGCTGACGCTGTCGGATGACTCTGCGGACGCCGTAGTAAAAGCTGCACTTCATGAAGGCTTGATCCTGACCGCCCCGCAGCCCGACTGCCTGCGCTTCACGCCGGCGCTGACCGTGAGCAAGAGCAATATCGACGAAATGCTCCTGCGCCTGGCCCGCGCTTTCTCCCGCGTGCGCACCGCGCAGTTGCAATGCCGCAAGGGCATCGCCGTTTAACCCCTTATTCCTGAACCGTCTCGCGGTCTACGCGTCGCCTCCAGCCTGATTTTTTCGGCTGGGGGCGTTTTTTTGACTGTGCACCTCGGTATGGCCCGGTGCCAGATCCCACTGAACCCTCACGAACCCCCAAGGTCGATTAGCTACACGGCTCACACGAGCCGACTTTTTGGAGCTGACCCATGGATTTCATTCGTATCATTATCGCCATTCTGCTGCCGCCACTGGGTGTGTTCCTGCAAGTGGGGTTTGCCGGCGCGTTCTGGCTGAACATCCTGCTGACCTTGTGCGGTTACTTCCCGGGCATCATCCACGCCGTGTACATCATCGCCAAGCGCTGAGGTCGTCAGCCTTTTGCGATGAGCCGTGAGTTGCGCTCATTGCGAAAGGCCAGTTGCTCGATGGTCTGGGTGGCATGTTCGGCTTCTTCCCGTGCTTGAAGGATGATGCCGTGTTGCTCGGACTTGCTGCACACCGGGTCGGCATTGCTCGCATCCCCCGTGAGCATGAAAGCCTGGCAGCGGCAGCCGCCGAAGTCCTTTTCCTTTTCATCGCATGAACGGCACGGCTCGGGCATCCAGTCATAGCCGCGAAAGCGGTTGAAGCCGAAGGAGTCGTACCAGATGTGCTGCATGCTGTGGTCGCGCACATTGGGAAATTGCACCGGCATCTGTCGGGCGCCATGGCAGGGCAGGGCGGTGCCGTCGGGTGTTACCGTCAGAAAGATACTGCCCCAGCCGTTCATGCAGGCTTTTGGGCGTTCCTCGTAGTAATCCGGGGTGACGAAGATCAGCTTGCACGGGTGGCCTTCGGCTTCGAGCTTGGCGCGGTATTCGTTGGTGATGCGTTCGGCGCGCACCAGTTGCTCCTGGGTCGGCAACAGGCCCACACGATTGAGCTGCGCCCAGCCGTAGAACTGGCAGGTGGCGAGTTCGACAAAGTCCGCCTCCAGCGCGATGCACAGCTCGATGATGCGGTCGATCTTGTCGATATTGTGCCGGTGGGTGACGAAGTTCAGCACCATCGGGTAGCCGTGCGCCTTCACTGCACGGGCCATTTCCAGCTTTTGCGCGAAGGCTTTTTTCGAACCGGCCAGCAGGTTGTTTACCTGTTCGTCGCTGGCCTGGAAGCTGATCTGGATATGGTCCAGGCCGGCTTTCTTGAAGTCGCTGATCTTCTGCTCGGTCAGGCCGATGCCCGAGGTGATCAGGTTGGTGTAGAAGCCCAGCTTGCGCGCCTCAGCGATCAACTCGGCCAGGTCCTGGCGCACCAGCGGCTCACCGCCGGAAAACCCCAGTTGCGCGGCGCCCATCTCACGAGCCTCGCGAAACACCTTGATCCACTGCTCGGTGCTCAGCTCCTTGCCTTGCTCGGCAAAGTCCAGCGGGTTGGAGCAATACGGGCATTGCAACGGGCAGCGGTAGGTCAGCTCGGCGAGCAGCCACAGCGGCAGGCCGATCGCCGGTTTTTCAGGCAAGGGTGATCCAGTGCTCGGCACGGGCGACCTCCATGAATTGCTCGATGTCATCACCCAGCTCAGGCACACCGGGGAATTGTTTATCCAGCTCAGTGATGATCGCCGCCACGTCGCGCTCACCGTCGATCAACCCACCAATCAGCGCGGCGCTGTCGTTGAGCTTGATCATGCCTTCGGGGTAGAGCAACACATGGCCTTTTTGCGCGGGTTCGTACTGGTAGCGGTAGCCCTGGCGCCAGGTCGGTTTTTTGCTGCGATCAAAGCTCATAGGGCGATCCCTTTATGCCAGACCCGCTGCTCGGTCACGCTGTGATACGGCGGGCGATTCAGTTCGTAGGCCATGCTCATGGCATCCAGCATGCTCCACAGGATGTCCAGTTTGAACTGGAGAATTTCCAGCATGCGCTCCTGGCCTTCACGGGTGGTGTAGTGCTGCAGGGTGATCGCCAGCCCGTGTTCCACATCGCGTCGGGCCTGGCCCAGGCGGGTGCGGAAATACTCGTAGCCGGTGGGGTCGATCCATGGGTAATGCTGTGGCCAGCTGTCGAGGCGTGATTGGTGGATCTGCGGCGCGAACAGCTCGGTCAGCGAGCTGCTGGCGGCTTCCTGCCAGCTGGCGCGGCGCGCAAAGTTGACGTAGGCGTCCACCGCAAAGCGCACGCCGGGCAGCACCAATTCCTGGGAGCGCAGTTGGTCCGGGTCGAGGCCGACAGCCTGGCCCAAACGCAGCCAGGCTTCGATACCGCCATCTTCACCGGGGGCGCCATCGTGGTCGAGCAGGCGCTGGATCCATTCGCGGCGGATCTCGCGGTCCGGGCAGTTGGCCAGGATCGCGGCGTCTTTCAGCGGGATATTCACCTGGTAGTAGAAACGGTTGGCGACCCAGCCCTGGATCTGCTCGCGGGTGGCGCGGCCTTCATACATCGCCACGTGGTATGGGTGATGGATATGGTAGAAGGCGCCCTTGGCCCGCAGGGCGTGCTCGAATTCGACGGGTGTCAACGGTGTGTCAGTCATGTCGTCAGCTCCTACAATTCAATGCTCATGCCGTCGTAAGCCACTTCGACATTGCGCCGCACCAGTTCCGCTCGTTCGGGGGAGTCTTCATCGAGGATCGGGTTGGTATTGTTGATATGGATAAGTACTTTGCGCTGCTTCGGCAATTGTTCCAGCACTTCGAGCATGCCACCGGGGCCGTTCTGTGCCAGGTGGCCCATCTCGCGACCGGTGCGGGTGCCGACGCCACGGCGCTGCATCTCATCGTCGTCCCACATCGTGCCATCCACCAGCAGGCAATCACTGCCGGCCATGATCTCCAGCAGCGGCGCATCGACTTTACCCAGGCCTGGGGCGTAGAACAGTTTGCCGCCAGTGCGCAGGTCTTCGACGATCAGGCCGATGTTGTCGCCGGGGTGCGGGTCGAAGCGGTGCGGCGAATAGGGTGGCGCGGCGCTGCGCAACGGCAGCGGGGTGAAGCGCAGGTTGGGGCAGGCGGGGATGGTGAAGCTGGCGTCCAGCTCGATACGGTTCCAGGCCAGGCCGCCGTTCCAGTGGGTGAGCATGGTGAACAGGGGGAAGCCGCTGCTCAGGTCTTCATGGACCATGTCGGTGCACCACACCTGGTGCGGGCAGCCTTCGCGCAGGCTCAACAGGCCGGTGGTGTGGTCGATCTGGCTGTCCATCAGGATGATTGCGCTGATGCCGGTATCGCGCAGTGCGCGACCGGGCTGCATGGGCGCGAAGCCCTGGAGTTGCGCGCGAATATCCGGCGAAGCATTGCACAGCACCCAATTGACGCCATCGTCGGAAATCGCGATGGACGACTGGGTGCGCGCCTGCGCCCGCAGGCTGCCGTCACGAAAGCCTGCGCAGTTCACGCAGTTGCAGTTCCACTGCGGGAAGCCGCCGCCGGCGGCGGAACCTAGAATCTGGACAAACATGGCCGCTCCATCAAGCAAAGCTGAAAACAAAAACGCCCCGGACGAGCCGAGGCGTAATCTTACCCAGCCAATCAGCGGCTGGCGAAGTACATGGTCACTTCGAAACCGATGCGCAGATCAGTGTAAGCAGGTTTGGACCAGGTCATATTCTTACTCCTACGAAGGGATGGGACGTTTACTACCAAGTAATACATATAGTCCACCTCCAGTCGGAGATGTTCAGATGTGTGCGTGGGAATGTTACCGAATTCTTTTCAAGTTAGCGCTGTCTTGGTGGAAAAAGCCTATTGCAGGGGCGGCAATGATCAGTGCACCGTTTGCCAGGCATCGTTGATGCGCGGGCCATTGGCGACGCAGCGCCAGCCGCCCGCGGCGACCTGCAATTGTTGGGCGGCGTACTGCAGGTCTTCGCGGGTGCGGGTCAGGATTGCTTGTTGCAACTGTGAGAGGTAATCCGACGGATGGCCTGCCAGGCGCGCGTGCCACAACAGTTCGGCGGCTTGGGCGATGGGCAGCGCCTGTGCTGTGAATTGTTGCGCCAAGGGTTGCTGGCCCAGGTCGTCGTTGCTGTCGATCAATGCCGGCAGTTGGGCAAGAAACGCCTGGAGGTGATCAACGATCGCTTCAAGGGAAACACTGGGGGACTGCACCCCCAACAACAGGCCGGCTTGCCCGTTGATTTGTCGGACACTGCTGAATACGGCGTAGCCCAGCTGCAATTCAACGCGCAGACGTTGATAGAACGGGCCCTGGAGCAAGTGCCCGAGCAGTCGCCATGACGCTTCATCCGTCAGGGAATATGTGGGTGTCGGGCAAAACAGCAGCAAGGCGGCGTCGTTGGAATCGGTCTTTACCTCATGCCACAGCTGTTGACCGCTGAGGCTTGGGGGGACGTGCTCGCTGTTAACGGGCTGCCCGGGCAAGCGAGCGACAGCGGTTTTGATCGCCGCTTCATACGCGGCGGGCAAACCGCAGCCCAGCCCGTGCCAACCTGCGTTGGCCCACGACGCCGATGGCTCACCGGCCTTGGGCGGGCTGCCGGCGCAGCACGCCGGCAGGGCGCTGAGCAATGCTCGAATCGCGATCATAGTGGGCTGGGCGCAGGGCGCCTCCAACGGCTGGTGCAGGCGATGTGCCAACGCTTCCAGCACGGCCGGCATGGGCTCATGCAGGCCGACCATTTTCAGCAGCCAATCGTTGCCGGTCGTTTCGAAAGACAATTCGACCCCGGCCTGGCGGGCATTCGTGCGCAAGGGCTGCAACGTGCTTTCCAGCCCTGCTGGCACGGGAGAATCAAAGCGCCAGCGCAGGTATAAAGCGCCTTCGCCGCTGTCATTCGCCAGGGCCTGGCTGAAGGTCAGAGCCGACACTTCCCTGCGTCCCCGTGAGCGGTCCTGGGCGAAGGTGCGCAAGCCGCGATGAGCGCTGGTCTGGCCACGGATCAAACCGGCGCGTTCGTCCCTGGCAGGCGGGCGCAGGAACGGGTTGTTCGGCGGGAGCTGCCAGGTGTGCCGGGAGGGCGCCAGTTGCAGGGCGTCGAGCATGGCCTTGAGGGCGGTGGCGCTGTGTTCCGACAGTTGTGGCTCCAGGCCGTCGCTGTCATGTCGCGCCAAGGCGAGTGCGCTCAGGGTCTGTTGTTGGCGCGCGTTCAGCAAGGCGAACTCTTCGCGCAAGGGTGTCCAGTCGCTGTGGGCGAAAAAGCTCAGCCAGTCGTGCAGCAGTGTCTCGATCTGTGGTGCTGAGCCGCGTTGGGTACCCAGGGTAAAGTCGACATCCAGCAGCGCTTGCCCGCTGAAGTGATAAACCACGCTGGCATGCAGCGCGGTGGCCAGTTGTCGCGTTTTCACTTCGGCAAGCAGACCGCCCGGCGCCGAGGTATTAAGCCAGAGGCACAGGAAATCCAGCGCTTCGCGGGGTGCTGCGCAGGTGATGACCTGATGCAGGTGATTGCCAGCAGTGTGTTGATAACCGCGCGCCAGGCCGGCCATCAAGGCGGGTGGGGCGTCCTGCGGATGCAGGGGCCCCGATGTCAGTGCGTCACTGAACCGCTGCGCCAAGGCTTCCAGTTGCGCCAATGATTGTGGGCCGGCAAGGCTCAACGTCATCTGCCCGCTTCGATAGAAGTGCGCGTGAAATCCCCGCAACGCTTGCTGGAATGCCTCGCTTTCCAGCGGCAGGCTATCGCGATTGCCGGCATGAAAACCCCGCAGTGGATGATTGGCGGCGACGCCTTGCAGCAGTGCCACTTGTTGCTGTGCGTTGGCATCCTCGGACCAGGCGACGAACTCCGCGTGCAGCACCTCGCGCTCGCGCAGTTGGTCTTCCAGCATCAGGCGCGGGTGAGTCAGCATGTCCGCCAGCCGCTCCAGCCCATCGTCGAAGGTCGATACCGGCAGCTCAAAGAAAAAGTCCGTGGTGCGCTCGCGCGTGCTGGCGTTGACCTGGCCGCCGTGGCGCTGCACGTAGCTCATCAGGCCTTCGTCACCCGTGAACCGCGCCGTGCCCAGAAACAGCAAGTGTTCCAGGAAATGCGCCAGGCCTGGCCACGCCAACGGGACGTCATGGCTGCCGGCAGCCACTCTTAAGGCCGCGGCGCAGCGCTTCAGGCGCGGGGCATGACGCAGGGAAACCCGCAAACCATTGGCCAGGGTCAGATGAGAGTGGTGAGGATGGACCGGCGCAGGCATGGGCACTTCCGAAACGTAGGAAGCGCCTATGCTAGCAAACCCATCAGGTCAGGGCTTGTACAGCGTGCCATAGAGCTCGGGGCGACGGTCTTGCAGGTAGTGATTGGCGGCGCGGGCGTCGAGGATCGATTGGTGTTCCAGCGTGCCGACAATCAAGGCTTCATCCAGGCCGGCCTGGGCGATGCGCTGGCCATTGGGCGCGGCGATGCTGCTTTGTCCGCAGTAATGGATCTCGCCTTCGTGCCCGCAATAGTTGGCGTAGGCCACGTAGCACTGGTTCTCAAAGGCCCGTGCCCGCACGGTGACGTCGGCAACAAAGTCGAACGGCACCATATTGGCCGTGGGCACCAGGATCAGTTCGGCACCGGCCAGGGCCAGGCGCCGGGTGTTTTCCGGGAACTCCAGGTCGTAGCAGATGAGAAATCCGAGCGTCCAGCCGTTGAGTTCCACCAGCGGGAAATCATCCTCGCCGGCGCTGAACATCGAATGATCCAGGTCGCCAAACAGGTGCGTCTTGCGGTAGTTGCACAGGCGCTGCCCGTTGGCGTCGATCAATTGCACGGCGTTGTAGATTTGCCCATCCTCGGCTCGCTCCGGGTAGCCGTACAGAATCGCCAGCTTGGCGCTGCGTGCCAGTTCGGCAATCGCATGGGCTGACGGGCCATTCTGCGCTTCGGCCAGTGCGCCCACGGCCTCGGCGCCGATGTTGTAGCCGGTCAGGAACATCTCCGGCAGCACCAGCACATCAGCGCCGGACGCCTCATGCGCCAGTTTGTGCAGGCGCTTGAGGTTGCCCGCCACATCCAGGGGCAAGGGCGGGCATTGGTACAGGGCGACACGCATGGTCAACTCCTTACTCGGGCAGGGCGATCGGCCCGATGTCATCGAACACATCACCCGGCCCTGGGTTTTCTGGATGGGTGCTGCCACCGAAGTGGGTCATGATGCCCCACACCGCGTTCAGCGAGGTTTGCACGGCGCCTTCCACCCAGGCGGGGGTCCAGGATACGTCGTCGCCGGCAATGAAAATCCCACGTTGTTCGGCGGGCATGTCCTTCTGTATGAAGTGCGCGTACATCCGCTGGTTGTAGCGATAGTGGCCGGGCAGCGCGCCCTTGAAGGCCCCGAGGAAATGCGGGTCGGCTTCCCAGGACACGGTGATCGGGTCGCCGATGATGCGCGCCTTGATGTCGACTTTCGGGTAGATCTTGTTCAGCGCGTCGAGGGCCAGCTTCACCCGCTTGTCGATGGGCTGCGGGAGCATTTTCAGGGCGTCGCTCATCCACGAGTACGACAGGCAGATCACGCCCGGCTTGTCGTCGCCGTTGTCGAAGAGGTAAGTGCCACGGGTCAGGCGATCGGTGAGGGTCATGCTCATCAGGTCGCGGCCGGTTTCCGGGTCTTTGTCTTTCCAGAACGGGCGGTCGACCATCACGAAGGTTTTCGACGACTGCATGTAGCGCGTACGGTCGAGGGCCATCCACATCTTTTGCGAGAACAGGGTTTCATCGCATTCGATCTGGGTGGTCAACAACCAGCTCTGGCAGGTGGTCAGTACCGCCGCGTATTCGCGGGTGTCACCGTAGTTGTCGGTGACTGCGAACCGGCCACCGGGCGCGTGGGCAATGCGCTTGACCCCGGCCCGTGGCGCGCCGCTGTGCAATGAACTGAGGCTGGTACCGGCTGGCCAATGGGCGCAGCGTTCCGGCACATGGCGCCAGATGCCCATGGGCACTTGCGCCACGCCGCCGACCACCAGGTGCTGGTGGTCGTCGCAGTTAGTCATCACCACGCGGAAGATTTCCAGCATGGAATTGGGGAAATCCGAGTCCCAGCCGCCCGTGCCGAAACCCACCTGGCCGAACACTTCGCGGTGATGGAACGACAACTTGGCGAACGCCTTGGAGGTGGCGACAAAATCGTAGAAGGTGCGGTCGTCCCACAAGGGCACCAGTTTATTCCACAGTTCTTTGAGGCGTGGCACGTCACGGTCGCGGATGGCTTGCTGGATATCGCCGAACTGCGAACCGGCTTCCAGGGCATCGGCCCAGGCGTCAGCCACTTCCTGGAACAGTGCCGGCAAGTCAGAGAGCTTTTGTGCGTAGTGGGTTTGGCCTTCCAGGTCGATCACCGTACTGCCGGAGGCCGGGGTCAGCGGGTTGGGAAAGGGTTTGGTGTCCAGGCCCAGTTTGTCCACGTAGTGATAGAACGCCGTGGACGATACCGGGAAACGCATGCCACCCAGCTCGGCGATGATGCCTTCGGCGCCTTCAAAGGCTTGGGAACGCAGGCGGCCACCCATCTTCGAGGCTTCGTATACCACGGGCTTCAAACCCAGCTTCATCAGTTCATAAGCGGCCACCAGCCCGGCAATCCCGGCGCCGACGATCGCCACTTCGGCGCCATGGTTGGCTGCGGGAATGCTGCCCAGGCCTGCTGGGTGTTCGATCCAGTCATCAAAGGCAAACGGGAAGTCCGGGCCGAAGATGGTGATGGGCTTCTTGCCGTCGACCGGGTGGCGGTTGTTTTTGCTGATGGTGCTGGAAGGAATGCTCATGGCTGACCTTACTGACGACTCGGCGGGAAGCGACCCGCTGAGTATAGGAAAAGATGGCAGCCAGTTTAGGCAGCGTAGCGCTCGTTAATAAGACGCAAACTGTCGTCGGTTTGGATTGTTTTTGGTCAATATGACGAAGTGGCTGGTCAGATTGGCTGGCCACGGTCCAATTTATTGCTGAGGATGATCGAGGTGGTGGTTTTCTCCACGCCGTCGACGCTGCCGATCTGGTCCAGCAGTTGATCCAACTGCTCCGGCGAATCGGTGCGCAGCCAGGCCACGTAATCGAACTCGCCGCTCACGGCGCAGAGCTGCTGGACCTGAGCCATGGCGCTGAGCCTGCGCAGCACGTCCTTGCCCGAGCGTGCCTGCACGGTGATGCCGACATAAGCCTGCAAACCGCCATCCACGACCCGCTGGCCAAGGCGCACGCCGTAACCGGTAATCACCTGGGTTTTTTCCAGGCGCGCCAGGCGCGACGTCACCGTGGTGCGCGCGATACCCAACTGCCGGGCAAGCATGGCGACGCTTTCGCGAGCGTTGATCTGCAAAGCGGCGATCAATTGGCGATCGATTTCATCTAGGGCGTGCAAGGGAGGCTCCGATACGGGCGGCGATGGGGTGGCATGTTACAGGCTTGCGTCGGCGAGCAGGCAGCGGGCGAACAGCTGCGGCACCGGTAGGTGGCGTTGGCTGTAGCGGCTCAACAGGATGATCTCGCGGTAAAAGGTCAGATGACCCAGCGGGATAATCCGCACCTTGGGCGAGCGCTCCAGCCACAGGCCCGCCTGGGGAATCAACGACACGCCCAGGCCGCACTCGACCATCTTCACGATGGCTTCCAGCTCGTCCAGCTCGAGCGCTACCTGTACCTCTATCTTTTGTTCACGCAGAAATCGGCTGACCAATCGCCCCCCAAACGAAGCGCGGTCATAACGTACGTGTGGCTGTGTGCCGAGCAATTGCAAAGGGTCATCGCCGTCGACGGTCTGAGGCGCGATCAGTACGAACGGCTCTTTGCGCAGCACGCGTACATGCAACTCCTTGGGCAAGTCAAAGGGCGGGCGAATGATGATCGCCGAGTCCAGCTCGCCGGCGTCGACCTGGCTCAGCAGCTCAAGGGAGACCCCGGGCACCAATTTGCATTCCACTGTCGGCGCGGCTTGGCGTAAGCGCACCAGCGCCTGAGGCAACAGGCCGGTTTGCGCCGTGGTGATCGCGCCGACTTTCAACTCGCCCCGGTATTCGTTGGCATCCACCGGCACCGCCATGCGGTTGAAGGTCTCCAGGATCTCCTTGGCCAGCGGCAAGGCGCGAATGCCGGCGGCATTCAGAGTGGCCTGGCGTCCCGTGCGGTCGAACAATTGCATCCCCAGCACCTGCTCCAGCTGGCGAATCTGTGCACTCACCGCCGACTGCGTCAGCCCGATATGCATGCCCGCCGCCGCAAACGTGCCATGGCGGGTTACCGCAATAAAGGTCTTCAATTCACGCAGCATGGACGTCTCGATTCATCGAAATAATTTGAGCTCGGCGCAAAAATTATCGTCTTTTCATCATCTGGAGCAAGGCTAAACTCGACGCATCTAATACCCACAGAGGTTTGACCTGATGGCATTGGCTCCTTTTCACCTGGCAATCCCGGTATTCGACCTGGCCGCCGCGCGGCACTTCTACGCTGAAGTCTTTGGCCTGGAGGAGGGGCGGTCGAGCGAGCACTGGGTTGACTTCAATTTCTTCGGCCACCAATTGGTCATCCACGAACACCCGAAAACCGCCTCTCAAGCAGCGGCGCATACCAATGCAGTGGACGGCCACGACGTGCCGGTCCCGCATTTTGGCGTGGTGCTGGGCTGGGAAGACTGGCATGCCCTGGCCGAGCGTTTGCAGGCGCGGGAGACGAAGTTTGTGTTGGAACCGCACATTCGGTTCAAGGGGCAGGTGGGGGAGCAGGCGACGTTGTTCCTGTTTGATCCGTGCGGGAATGCGCTGGAGTTCAAGGCGTTTCGGGATATGGGGCAGTTGTTTGCGAAGTGATGACTGTATTTCGCACGGTCTTTCTTCTCAGTAGAGACGCAGCGTCGAGCCGACGCTGGCGTATCAATCCAGCAGGTGCTTTAACGCAGCGACGCCAACAGGCGGCTCCGCCGTCCAGGGAACCACAATGACAGCATGGCTGGTTTGGTCGGCTACTCGCGTCATCTGTTTTTGCTCGCTATCCAGGCGCGCGCGCAGCAGCGGGTCGGTGGTGGCTGTAGCCAATAGTGACTTATTGACCACCCATGCATACGGTTCGATGTTGGCCCTGCGCAAGTCATCTTGCAGCGCTGCCGCCTGAGACACAGGTGTGGCTTCGGGCAGCGTCACAAGGAGAATTTTGGTGTAGTTGGCATCTTGCAGGCGCATCAATGGCGTAACGATATGGTCCGAGGCTCGGCCTTTGAATTCCCGAAGCATCTGGCGGTGATAGGCGCCTGTGGCATCCATCAGTAGCAAAGAATGCCCCGTGGGGGCGGTGTCCAGTACCACGAACGAGGTCCTGGCTTGAGAAACCACGCGGGAGAACGCGTGGAAGACGGCGACCTCTTCGGTACAGGGGGAGCGAAGGTCCTCGATGAGCAAGGCTATTTCAGCTTCCGTCAGGGTCGGCGCGCGGGACGCCACGATCTTGTCTACGTATTTTTGGGTCTCGACCTTAGGGTCAATGCGGCCAACGCTAAGCCCTTTCACATCGGCATTGAGGGTCACGGCCAGATGCGCCGCAGGGTCAGTGGTGCTCAGGTGCACGGACTTGCCGTGCTGCACCAGGCCCAGGGCGACGGCGGCGGCAATAGTGGTTTTGCCAACCCCACCTTTGCCCATGACCATGATCAACCCGCGTTCATCATTCGCAAGCTCGGCGATCAGCTCCGAGAGCGTGTGATGTTCCAGGCGTGAGGGCGCTTGAGTTGCAGTACTTGTTGGCCTGGCAGGCTCCGGGGCAAGCAGTCCGCGAAGCGCGGGCAAACCAACGGAGTCTACAGCCTTGAGCGAAATATAGTCGGCTGAAAGCTGGCGCAGTGAAGCTGGCATCTGGTCGAGCGCCCGTTGGCCAATAGCCTCGATCGCTGCTGCGATCGGGTCATTCAAATCGCTGCGTTTGAACACCGCGTTTACCACTAAACGCTGGTTGACCAGACCCAACTCACGGAGCTCGTCGGAGGAGTGCGCAGCCTCGTCGAGCGCGCCTTTGTCAGGGCGAGTGACTAGCACAACGGTGGTCAGGGCTGAATTGTTGAGCGCCGCCAACGCCTGCTTGAAAAGCTGCTCCTGCATTTTCAAACCCGAGTGCGGCCCCAGGCATGACGCGCCACGGTCATTGCCTTCCAAAAAACCGCTCCACGCTTTTGGCAGGCTCAACAGTCTAAGCGTGTGCCCCGTGGGCGCGGTATCGAACACGACATAATCGTAGGCTGCTGCGCCTTCTGACAGGAGGTGGGCAAACTCATCGAAGGTTGCGATTTCGGTCGTGCATGCCCCCGAAAGCTGCTCGCGTACCAGAGCAATATCCTGATCGCTGGCCTGGGAGCCCATTTGCTCGACTACCCGGGCTCGGTAGTCGATGGCGGCGGCCTCGGGGTCGATGTTCAGCACGAACATCCCAGGCACCTCCGGCACTGCTACAGGCTGATTGCTCAACTCGACACCGAGCATCTCATCAAGGTTCGAGGCGGCGTCTGTACTAACCAACAGCACCTGCTTGCCTGCATCAGCCAAGGCGATTGATACCGCAGTGGAGACCGACGTTTTGCCCACTCCGCCCTTGCCAGTGAAGAACATATATTTGGTGGGTTGATCGAGCAGTTTGATGGTGGGTCGCATGGCGTGCTGGCCTCCCCGCGGAGCACAAGTGAGGCTCAGAGTTTAGACCGATGTTCTGCCCCCTCAGTTTATTTTATGAATCAAGCGGACAGGTTTAGCCCAACATAGGGTTGCTATGTCGATTCACGGCGGCGAGCAGAAGGTATTCTTCCTCCGGCGATAACCTTCGGTCACGATCACTTGGACCGTTGGACTGTATATGAGGTCGATACGCCAGAAACGCAAAAGCCGCGCAATGCGCGGCTTTGGAGTTGGTGGGCCCACACGGACTTGAACCGTGGACCAAAGGATTATGAGTCCTCTGCTCTGACCAACTGAGCTATAGGCCCTTAGTAGGTCGCGGATTATAGCGATGGTTTCTCCGCTGTGCTATCCGAAAAATCCTCAACGCTCATACGAAGAAAGGTCGCGGCGAACAGCTCCGGGGGGAGAGGCAGGCTGACGATGTAGCCTTGCATCTGTTCACAACCCTCTGCGGCAAGGAAGGCTTGCTGCGCCGAATTTTCCACGCCCTCGGCGATGATGGTGAATTGCATGCTGTGGCCGAGGGCGATGATGGCGCGCACGATGGCGGCGTCGTGAGGGTCGTCGGGCAGGCCGCGGACGAAGGATTGGTCGATCTTCAGGAAGTCCAGGGGCAGGCGCTTGAGGTAGCTGAGGGACGAATAGCCGGTGCCGAAGTCATCAATCGCCAGTTGTACGCCCAGGCGCTTGAGCTGATGCAGCACATCGAGGGCTTCTTCGGCCTGGCTCATGATGAAGTTCTCGGTGATCTCCAGTTGCAGGCAGCCAGGTTCCAGGTGGTACTCGCGCAGCAATTGTTCGATACGTGACAGCAGGTTGGGGTGACGCAGTTGGGCGCCGGCGAGGTTGACCGACAGGGGGCCGAAGCCATCGAAGGCGGTTTGCCAGGCGTGCATTTGTCGACACGCCTGTTCCAGCACCCAGTCACCAATCTGCAGGATCATGCCGTTTTCTTCGGCCAGGGCGATAAAGTGTTCCGGCGCTACATCGCCGAATGTCGGGTGGTGCCAGCGGATCAGTGCCTCGGCCCCGATCAGTTCCTGCGTGAGCAGGCTCAGTTTTGGTTGGTAATACAGGCTCAATTCATCGCGTTCGATGGCGCGCCGCAGTTCGTGCTCCAGCGCTACGCGTTCATTGGCCTGGGCCGTGAGGTCGCGGGTGTAGCTTTCGACCCGGTTACGGCCCTTGGCCTTGGAGCGGTACATCGCGGCGTCGGCGTTTTTGACCAAGGTGGCCACGTCGGTGCCGTCCTGGGGGTAGAGGCTGGTGCCAATACTGGCGCTGATAAAGAACTCGTGTTCACCGGCCTGGAACGGCGGGGTGAAGCAGTCCAGCAGTTTGTTGGCCAAGTGTTGTGCATCGCTGGCTTGTTGCAGGCCGGGCAGCAGGATGATGAATTCGTCACCCCCCAGGCGTGCGACGGTGTCGATGTCGCGCAACTGCTCCTTGAGACGTACGGCGATGTCCTTGAGCAGCAGGTCGCCGATGGGGTGACCGAGGCTGTCGTTGATATGTTTGAAGCGGTCCAGGTCGAGGAACAGCACCGCGCCCTGGCTGCCGGTTTCCTGCTGGCAGTTGATGGCGGCCTGTAACCGACTTTCAAACAACGTGCGGTTGGGCAGGCCGGTCAGGGGGTCGTGGTGTGCCTGATAGTCGAGGCGGGCCTGGGCGTGCTTGAGGCTGGAGATGTCGGCGAACACGGCGACAAAATGCGTGATCAACTGGTCGCGGTTGCGCACGGCGCTGATGGTCAGCCAACTGGGATACACCTCACCGTTCTTGCGACGGTTGGAAATTTCGCCTTGCCAGTGCCCATGCGCAGTCAACTGGTGCCACATGGCGGCATAAAAGGCGCTGTCGTGCAGGCCCGAGGCGAGCAGGCGCGGCGTGTGGCCGAGGGCCTCGGCTTCGCTGTAGCCGGTGATTTCGCTGAAGGCGCGGTTGACGGCGCTGATGTTCTGCCGGGTGTCGGTGATCAATACGCCTTCGGCGGTGCTTTCGAAAACCGTCGCGGCCTGTTGCAGTTTTTCCTGCATCTGTTGGCGTTCGGTGATGTCCCGAGCGATGGTCAACATGCAGTCATCACCGCCAATGGGCAGCGGGCGGCTGGACACTTCACAAAGCCGAGTCTGCCCGTCGTTGCGGCGGATGTGACAGATGAAGTCGCGGACAAACCCGTCGCGCTGCATCAGCTCGATCATGTGTTTGCGTTCGTTGAGGTCGACCCAGATGCCCAGGTCCAGGGTCGACTGGTCCAGGGACGTCGCGCTGGTAAAGCCGGTAATGCGGCTGAACCCCTCGTTGACCTCGATCAGCAGGCCATCGCTTTGACGGCTCAGCAGTAAACCATCGGGGGAGGCATGGAAGGCCTTGGCGAATTTTTCTTCGGAGGTTTGCAGCTGTTGCTGGGTTTCCTTGAGTTGGGTGATATCACGCACCACGACCACCAGCGCTTCGATAGTGTCGAGTTGGAAGGGTTCGGCCGAAATCAGGCCGGTAAACGCTTGGCCATTGCTGCGCAGAAAAGGCATTTCCAGGTTGCGGATGCTGGTGGTCTGCACCTGTTGCAACAGATCCGGGCCGGTACCGGGGATGCCCCAGATATTCAGCTCGGTGGCGGTTTTACCAATCACGTCCTTGGCCTTCAGGCCAACCTGGTCCTCGAATGCTTTATTGACCTCCAGCAGGCAGCCATCGGACATCCGTGCGATCACCAGAATATCCGGGCACTGCTGGAACACCGAGGCAAACTTTTGCTCTGACAACTGCAGCGCCTCTTCGGTGCGCTTGGCGTCGCTGATGTCGATCATCAAGCCACGCAGCACCGGTTCATGGCCATGTTCGATCAGGCTGACAATATCGCGGACCCACAAGCAGCGGCCATCGGCCGTGATCACTCGGTAATCAACACTGTGATCACGGTTGGCGCGGGTTTCGCGCAAGCAATACGCTTCGGTACGTGTCAGGTCGGCAGGATGAATGATGTTGCGCCAGAAGCCGGGAATCAGCCAATGGGCGCGAGGATAGCCGAGTAACTCTTCGGCATGCGGCGACACGTAGCTGTAGGTGAAATCGCTGACGCTGGCTTCCCAGGCTATGGCGGACAGGCTTTCGACCAGGCCGCGATAGTGGTATTCGCTGCTGCGCAGCTCCTGCTCGAGGGCGACACGGCGAGAGATCTCTGAGCTGAGGCGGCGGTTGATGCGAATCACGATGGCCAGCACCGTGCTCAATAGCAGTACCGCCGGCAGGCCGTAGGTCAGCAGGTCTGACCAGAAGGTGCGGTGATCGGTGAGGCTGCCGACCCAGTGTTGCTGAATCGCTTGAGTTTCATCTGGGCTGAGGTCGGCGAGAACCTTGTCCAAGATGCTCACCAGCATTTTGTCATCCCGAGGTACGCCCATCGCCAGTTGGTAGCGGTAGGGTGTCTCGCCGCTGACGTACAAACCGTCGAGCTTGAGCTGGCGCAGGCTCCAGACGCTGGAAGCCAGATCGCCGACCACGGCGTCTACTTCATCAGTGGCCAACGCCTGCAGCGTCGAACTCACGTTGGGCAGAGCCACCAGATTGAGGTCAGGGTGGTGGGTACGCAGTAGCTCATGGGGGGCGTAGTTTTCCACCACGGCGAT
The DNA here is from genome assembly GCF_042015035.1 of Pseudomonas gorinensis. NCBI lineage: Bacteria > Pseudomonadati > Pseudomonadota > Gammaproteobacteria > Pseudomonadales > Pseudomonadaceae > Pseudomonas > Pseudomonas gorinensis. The sequence goes on along the minus strand of NZ_CP167125.1, from coordinate 6,671,820 downwards.
CTTCAGGCCATAGAGCTCCTTCAGGTTGCGTGGGTGTGCACCGCCTTCATGGGCGAGGATGACAATGGGAAAGTCCAGGTAAGGGCGTGTGAACGCCATAAAACTCTGGCGTTCCGGGGTGGACATGATGCCGGGCAGCAGATCGAGCTTGTTTTGCCTGGCTAGCTCCAGCACGGCGCTCCAGTTCTCCGGCTCGATCAGTTTGATCCTGACGCCGAGGCGGTCCTGGATCAACCGCACATAGTCTGCCGCCAAGCCTTGGTAGCGGCCGTTTTCATCACGGTACTCAAAGGGCGGCCACGACGCGTCCACCCCCAGGCGCAGCTCCTGATGGTCCGCCAACCAGCCACGCTCATCATCAGTGAGAGTCAACGCGCCAGCCGTTGCGGTCCAGGTCAGCAGCGACAGCAGTATCACGGTCGGCAATCTGGGCATAACGGTCTCGTTATGGCACGGGGAATGTTTCGAGTGTAGACGGGCATTGCGGGGGGAGAGGGGAGGTGCGGGGAATTTTATCGGCACACAGCAAAACCCCCGGCCTGGGCCGGGGGTTCTGGGATCACTCGTCGAGGAAGGAGCGTAGATGCTCGCTTCGCGTCGGGTGGCGCAACTTGCGCAGCGCCTTGGCTTCGATCTGGCGGATCCGCTCACGGGTCACGTCAAACTGCTTACCGACTTCCTCAAGGGTGTGGTCGGTATTCATGTCGATGCCAAAACGCATGCGCAGTACCTTGGCTTCACGGGCAGTGAGGCCGGAGAGTACGTCGCGAGTCGCTTCTTTAAGGCTCTCAACGGTGGCGACATCGATTGGCGACTGCATGGTCGAGTCTTCGATGAAGTCACCCAAGTGGGAGTCTTCGTCATCACCGATCGGGGTTTCCATGGAGATCGGCTCTTTAGCGATCTTCAATACCTTGCGGATTTTATCCTCAGGCATTTCCATGCGTTCGCCCAGCTCTTCCGGAGTCGGTTCGCGACCCATTTCCTGCAACATCTGCCGGGAAATACGGTTGAGCTTGTTGATCGTCTCGATCATGTGCACCGGAATACGGATGGTGCGGGCCTGGTCGGCGATCGAGCGAGTGATCGCCTGACGGATCCACCAGGTGGCATAAGTCGAGAACTTGTAGCCGCGACGGTATTCGAACTTGTCCACAGCCTTCATCAAGCCGATGTTGCCTTCCTGGATCAGATCGAGGAATTGCAGGCCACGGTTGGTGTACTTCTTGGCGATGGAGATCACCAGACGCAAGTTCGCTTCGACCATCTCTTTCTTCGCGCGGCGGGCCTTGGCCTCACCGATCGACATGCGACGGTTGATGTCCTTGATCTCGGCAATCGTCAGACCGGTTTCGGTCTCAAGCGCGGTCAGCTTCTGCTGGCAACGGATGATGTCTGGCTGCAGGCGACCAATGGCTTCGGCGTATTTCGCCTTGCCCTTGGCCAGTGCATCGGTCCAGCTTTCGTCAACTTCGTTGCCCGGGAACTGGCGCAGGAAGTCGGCACGCGGCATGCGCGCATCACGAACACAGAGCTGCATGATCGCACGCTCTTGTGCACGCAGACGCTCAAGGGCACTGCGAACACGCTCAACCAAGCCTTCGAATTGCTTCGGTACCAGCTTGATCGGCATGAACAGCTCGGCCAGCGCTACCAGCTCGGCAATCGCCAGCTTGTTGGCGCGACCGTGCTTTTTCAGGGCCTTGCGGGTGATTTCCATTTGATCGGAAACCGCACCGAAACGCTGGGCAGCGATAATCGGGTCTGGACCGCTTTCGACTTCATCTTCGTCATCGCTGCTGGCTTCAGCATCGTCGTCTTCGGCATCGTCGTCCGCTTTCACGGCTTTCGGGTCGACAGGCGGCGGCACTTCGGCAGCAGGCGGCGCAATACCGTCGTCCGGGTCGATATAACCGCTCAGGACGTCGGACAGGCGGCCACCTTCGGTGGTGACGCGAGTGTACTCGGAGAGAATGTGGTCAACCGTGCCAGGGAAGTGCGCGATTGCGCCCATCACTTCACGGATACCCTCTTCAATACGCTTGGCGATTTCGATTTCGCCTTCGCGTGTCAGCAACTCGACGGTACCCATTTCACGCATATACATGCGCACAGGGTCAGTCGTGCGACCGATGTCGGTCTCCACCGCGGCCAACGCGGCAGCGGCTTCTTCAGCGGCTGCCTCGTCGGTATCGGCGTCGGCCAACATAAGGGCGTCCGCATCCGGAGCACTCTCGTGTACGGGGATCCCCATGTCATTAATCATGCGGATGATGTCTTCCACCTGCTCTGGATCTGAAATATCCTCAGGCAGGTGATCGTTGACCTCTGCGTAAGTCAGATACTTCTGCTCACGACCAAGGGTGATCAACTCTTTGATACGAGACTGCTGTTGCGCTTTTCCGGACATAACACCCTATCCACTGAAGGTCTTGGCGGGCAAAAAACAAGCCGAGGATTATACCCGAGCTATGACCTCACACGCCAGCTGAGGTCGGGTTTGATGCGGAAACATTCTGTTTTAAGAGGTCGCGCATCTGTTTTGCTATCTGAATTTGCTCTTCAGCCGACAATCCCGGCTGCCTTGCTCTCTTGATGAGTTCATCGAGGGTCTGCGTGTGCTGGCCCTCGGATAACCTAGTAATGGTGTCTAAAAACTGTTGTTCAAGGTTGTCGCCGTCAATTAGCCACTCCTTTTCCGCGAGTGCCTTGAGCAAGCGACCTTGTTCGGTGCCATGCCAACGAGCCATCAGCTGAATAGAGTTTAGCTTAGGATTTTTCTGCACTGCCTCGATCAGGGCAATCAGCACCTGGGCGTAGGTATTGCTTTCGTTGGCAAAATGCTCGGCGCTTTCGACCTTGCCCGCTAATTGCGGGTGATGAATCAACGTGCGCAATGCAATGAGCGTCGGGGCTTCCACGGCTACCGGTGTACGGGGGGCATAGGGCTCGTCGCGATCACCGCGCTTGCCGTTCTTGCTCCACGGTTTCTTGTCCCATTTTTTGCCGCCGGCGCCGGGTTTCTTCGGCGTCCACTCCTGCTGGGGCGCATACGCCTCCTGCGGTTGGTGGAAGTCGGAATAGTCCGGCATGGCGTCGTAGTCCATGCCAGGGTCGTGGGCGGGCGGTGCGTCCTGTGGTGCGCTGTGCACCAGCTGGCTGACCGCTTCGCCGCTCAAGCCGGTGATTTCCAGCAGGCGTTGACGCATCAGGGTGCGCAGGTTGGCGCCTGGAACCTTGTCGATCAGTGGCGCCGCAAGGGTGGCCATGTGGGCCTTGCCTTCGAGAGAGCGCGGGTCGGCTTCTTCAGTCAGTTGCTGGAAGAAATAATCCGCCAGCGGCTGCGCGTGTTGATTGATGCGTGCGCGAAAGGCGTCGGTGCCTTCGGAGCGGACCAGGGTGTCCGGGTCTTCGCCTTCGGGCAGGAACAGAAAGCGTGCGCGGCGACCATCCTGCAGGCTCGACAGCGTGGCTTCGAGGGCGCGCCAGGCGGCATTGCGACCAGCCTGGTCGCCGTCGAAGCAGAACAAAACGCTGGGCACTACGCGAAACAGGCGTTTCATGTGCTCTTCGCTGGTGGCTGTGCCGAGGGTGGCCACGGCGTTGCGCAAACCTTGCTGGGCCAGGGCGATCACATCCATATAGCCTTCAACCACGATGATTTCATCGAGGTTGCGATTGTTCTTGCGCGCCTCGAACAGGCCGTAGAGTTCCTGTCCCTTGTGGAACACCGGGGTTTCCGGGGAGTTCAGGTACTTGGGCTTGTCGTCGCCGAGCACGCGACCACCGAAGGCGATGATCCGGCCGCGGCTATCGCGGATCGGAAACATCACGCGGTCGCGGAAACGGTCGTAGCGCTTGCCGGTCTCGGCGTTTTCCACCAGCAGGCCGGCGTCGATCATGGCTTTTTGCTGCAGGGTGTCGCTGCTCAAATGTTTGTACAGGTTGTCCCAGCCCGGCGGGGCGAAGCCGAGACCGAAGTCGCGGGCGATTTCACCGGTAAGGCCACGGCCCTTGAGGTAATCGACGGCGGCCTTGCGCTGCGGATGGCTCTTGAGCGCCTGGCGATAAAAGTCCGCAGCGGCGGTCAGCAGTGGGTATAGCGGCGAGTCAGTGGGTTGCCGCGGTTTGTGCGGTCGGCCACTTTCTTCGCGAGGGATTTCCATGCCGGCGGCTTTGGCCAGTTCCTCGACGGCCTGGGGGAAGTCCAGGTTGTCGTGGTCCATGATAAAGCCGAGGGCATTGCCGCCCGCGCCGCAACCGAAGCAGTAATAGAACTGCTTGTCGGGGCTGACGCTGAACGAAGGGGTCTTTTCCTTGTGGAACGGGCAGCAGGCGGTGTAGTTCTTGCCTGCCTTCTTCATTTGCAGGCGCGAGCTGACAACATCGACGATGTCGGTGCGGTTCAGAAGGTCGTCAATAAAGCTCTGGGGAATCAGCCCGGCCATGGCGTTCTCGTCATCACTGCGTGTAATTGAGGGCCCGTGAAGTGCTCAGGCGTACGTATCGAGTGGCTCGACCATCAATCGTCTGCTTGGGCTGTATGGAAGTGTATCTGCCGAACGTTCACTGACGTTAATTTCAATCAGTGTCCGGCGTGTAAAGGCTGCCCTGGCATCCGGTCTTGGCCAATAGAGGGCCTCGGAAGCTCATCGTTGGGCACAGTCGACCTGTTGATCGCCTGCCTGAAAATAAGTGTGCTCGTCAGTAGCCTTGTTAGGCTCGTCAGAAGAGACGTGCACCGCTGGCAGAAAAGCCAGTCCTGACGTGTGAAGCGGTGTCTCTGTCGCATGGGCGGCGTCGACGATGAAGCATCAAGCGATATCCGCAAATGCCAACAGCCCGGCTGAGGGCCGGGCTTGGCAGAAGCTTGCTACGAACGTCTGTGTATTAGTACAGACGAACGGCGCGGCGCTGTTCGCGCTGAACTTTCTTGGCGTGACGCTTAACAGCGGCTGCTGCCTTGCGCTTACGCTCAGAAGTTGGCTTCTCATAAAATTCGCGGCTACGAACTTCAGCCAGAACACCGGCTTTTTCGCAGGAGCGCTTGAAACGACGCAGAGCTACGTCGAAGGGTTCGTTCTCTTTTACTTTGACGGCTGGCATCCAGAGCTACCTTCTTTCATTACCGGGAATCAACGTTCTCGTCGCAAAAAATTCGCGGCTGAGGTCGTCGGTTTTTAAGGGTTGCGGATGTTAACCCCTCATTGCCCGGAATGCAAAGCCTCTGATCGAAAACCGCTAGTCGGGAGGGGGAGTGGCGACTATTATGCGCGCCTTCGAATTCAGCCTCTACAAGGCGCAAACCCATGCTAGTACTGGGACTTGAAACCTCCTGCGACGAAACCGGTGTCGCACTTTACGACAGTGAACGCGGGCTTTTGGCCGATGCGCTGTTCAGTCAGATCGACCTGCACCGCGCCTATGGCGGCGTGGTGCCCGAGCTTGCCAGCCGTGATCACGTCAAGCGCATGCTGCCGTTGATTCGCCAGGTGCTGGATGAAGCCGGTTGCGTGCCCACCGAGATCGATGCCATTGCCTATACCGCCGGCCCTGGATTGGTTGGAGCCCTTCTGGTTGGGGCCTCTTGCGCCCAGGCGCTGGCTTTTGCCTGGGGGATTCCTGCCCTGGGTGTGCATCATATGGAAGGCCATTTATTGGCGCCGATGCTGGAAAAAACACCGCCGCAGTTCCCGTTCGTCGCTTTGTTGGTTTCGGGCGGCCATACGCAGCTGGTTCAGGTCGACGGCATCGGTCAATACACGCTGTTGGGCGAGTCCCTGGACGACGCCGCCGGCGAAGCCTTCGACAAGACCGCGAAGATGATGGGGCTCAATTATCCCGGTGGTCCGGAAATCGCCCGTCTTGCAGAAAAAGGCATCCAGGGTCGTTATACCTTCCCGCGCCCAATGTGCGATCGGCCGGGCCTGATGTTCAGCTTCAGCGGCTTGAAAACCTCCGCGCTCAATACCTGGCAGCAAAGCGTCAGCGCCGGGGACGACAGTGAGCAAGCCCGTTGCGACATCGCGCTGGCATTCCAGCAGGCCGTGGTGGAGACTTTGACCATCAAGTGCAAGCGCGCCCTGAAACAGGCCGGCATGAAGCGCCTGGTGATTGCAGGGGGCGTCAGCGCCAACAAGGCCTTGCGCACCTCGCTGGAAAAAATGCTTGGAGACATGAAGGGTGATGTGTTCTACGCGCGCCCTGAGTTCTGCACCGACAATGGCGCGATGATCGCCTATGCCGGTTGCCAGCGCCTGCAGGCCGGGCAGCATGAAAGCCTGGCGATCAGCGTGCAGGCGCGCTGGCCGATGGAGCAGTTGTCGCCGTTGTAATGGCGCGATGTGAGCCGGGCTTATCGGGCGATTTTAAAAATGCCGTTCGCGCCCGGCAAACAGGTCGCGTAAATTGCCGCGGTGACGCCAGACAATCAACAGTGTCAACACACTCATCGGCAGCAATGCAGCCGGTTCCTGCCAGGCCAGCAAGGGCAGGGTGAGCGGGGTGGCGATCAGTGCGGCCAACGAGCTGGTGCGGGTCAAGTAGAACGTCAGCAGCCAGGCGAGCACGGCCAGCAGCGCCGCCGGTGGGTAAATCCCCAGCAGCATGCCGGCCGCCGTGGCGACACCTTTGCCACCGCGAAAGCGGAAGTACAACGGGAACAGGTGGCCGAGGACGGCGCACACGCCGATCCAGGCCTGCTGTTGCAGGGTAAGGCCGGCCAGGCTGGCGATCAGTACGGGTAACAGGCCTTTGCAGACGTCGCCCAGCAGGGTGAGTACGGCGAGTTTCTTGCCGGCCAGGCGCAACATGTTGGTAGCGCCGGCATTACCTGAACCACTCATTCGCGGGTCGGGATTTCCCGTCAGGCGGCTGAGCAAAATGGCGAAGGACAGCGAGCCAAGCAGGTAGGCGAAAATCGCCAGTGACCAAAACATGCTAACTATTCCGGGCGAGGACGCCCTGATTCTAACGGGGCATTGCGCCCTTGTCGTGCTGCGGAGAAGAGCTTGGACAGAGTGTTTATCGAAGGCCTGGAAGTCGACACCGTGATTGGGGCCTACGACTGGGAGCGCGGGATCCGTCAATGCTTGCGCCTGGACCTGAGCTTCGCGTGGGACAATCGCCCAGCTGCTGCCGGTGACGACCTGACCCTGGCTTTGGATTACGCCAGCGTATCTGCCCGCATCCAGGCCTTTGCCGAGCAGTCTCAGTACCAGTTGGTGGAGACGTTCGCCGAGCGGCTGGCCGAAGTGCTGATGAGTGAATTCCAGATTCCCTGGCTGCACCTCAAGTTGACCAAACCGGGTGCCGTACCGGCCGCAAAGGGCGTGGGCGTGGAGATCGAGCGCGGATGTCGCTAACTCAGGTTTATCTCGGCCTTGGCAGCAATATTGAGCGCGAAGCCCACCTGCGCGCGGGTCTTGACGCGCTGGCGAGCTTCTTGACGGATGTGCGCTGTTCGGCTGTGTTCGAAAGCCAGCCCGTGGGCATCAAGAGCGGACCGTTCTTCAATCTCGTGGTGTCGGCCTATACCGACCTGCCGTTGATGGAGCTGGATCGCCGGCTTAAATTCATCGAGGCCGACAACGGTCGTTATGCGCCAGACCGCAAAGGGCTACCGCTGGATATCGACGTGCTGCTGTACGGCGACTTGGTGGGCAACTTTGATGGCTTGATCCTGCCACGGGCAGAAATCCTGAAAAACGCCTTCGTGCTGTGGCCGCTGTCGTTGATGGCGCCCGATCGTGTGCATCCTGAAACGGGCAAGACGATGGCTGCACTCTGGCGTGATGCTCAGATCGACCAGGTGCTGGCGCCTGTCGGGTTTGAATGGCAGGGCCAGCAACTCACCCCGGACGCGCTCTTGTAGGCGCGAGCGTGCTCGCGAAAAAACCGAGAGCGTTGCGTTATCGTTGACGTTCTTCGCGAGCAAGGCTCCTACAAGGGTTTGTGTTGTTCCTTGTAGGCTTTGAGTGTCTTGAGCCGTTCGCGCTTGAGTGCCTCGCCCAACTCCGGGCCTTTGAAACCTTTCTCAAGCAGTGGCGCAACGGCAACTTCGCGCGCTGCCTTCGCCGCACCGCGCAAGTAATCCGCTTGTGGATAACTTCTTTGCTCCAGCCCCTTGCGGCCCCGGGCATCCATTTCGCAGGCGACTACAAACTCTTCAAAACGCTGTGGCCTGCGGTAGACGTCAAAACTCTGCAGTAACTCCAGCAGCGTTGACGCTTTCAGCTCCAGCGCGCGGTGGCCATGGGTGTGATATTGGCCCACCAGCAACGCCAATTCCTGGCAATCCCTCGGTACTTTGAAGCGCTCATTGACGGCCTTGATCAGTTCCAGGCCTCGATGCTCATGAGCGATATGCTGCGGTAACTTATCCACAGGCGTCAGGCCCTTGCCCAGGTCGTGCAGCAAGCAGGCCCAGCGCACGGTCAGCGGCTGCTGATGCAGGGCGGCCTGCTCCAACACGCTCAAGGTGTGCACGCCGGTGTCGATTTCGGGGTGATGGGCTTCGGGCTGTGGTACGCCGAACAGTGCGTCGACTTCCGGCATCAAGGTTTTCAGCGCATCGCAGTCACGCAGTACCTGGATAAACACTTGGGGCTGATCTTCCATCAGTGCCCTGGAGATTTCTTTCCAGCTGCGCTCCGGGGTCAGGGCCTCCAGTTCACCGGATTCGCTGAGTTGGCGCATCAGCTCCAGGGTCTCGGGAGCGACCGTGAAACCCAGGTGGGCGTAACGTGCGGCAAACCGCGCAACGCGAAGTACGCGCAAAGGATCTTCGGCGAACGCCGGGGAAACGTGACGCAAAATGCGCGCTTCAAGATCGCGTTGGCCGTGATATGGATCGGTCAGGTTGCCGTCGTCGTCTTCGGCCATCGCGTTGATGGTCAGGTCGCGACGGATCAGGTCTTCTTCCAGGGTGACTTCAGGGCTGGCGTGAAACACAAACCCGCCATACCCACGACCACTTTTGCGTTCCGTGCGGGCGAGGGCGTATTCGTCGCCGTTTTTTGGGTCCAGGAATACCGGGAAGTCCGCGCCCACCGGTTTGTAGCCTTTGGCAAGCATCTCGTCGGTGGTCGCGCCGACGACGACGCGATCGATATCGGTGACCTTGATGCCCAGCAGGCGGTCGCGCACGGCGCCACCGACTTTGTAGATTTTCATGAAAAAGCCTCCATTAGCGCCACAGGATACCGCCTGTGCCTGGCCAATGGAGGCTTTGCTGTTTCAGAGATGGACGACGGCGAGGTCCAGGCGGCCGTAGTCGTTGTCGTTGTGATCGCTGCGTGGGGGGACATGGTGGGTTTTCATCACCTGATCACCCTGCAAGGTTTCCAGGTGGATATCGAACCCCCATAGCCGGTGCAGATGCTTGAGCACCTCCTCGGTGGATTCCCCCAAGGGTTTGCGGTCGTGCTGCTGATGACGCAGGGTCAGCGAGCGATCGCCGCGTACGTCGATGCTGTAGATCTGGATGTTCGGCTCGCGGTTGCCCAGGTTGTACTGCGCCGCCAGGGTTTCCCGGATGATGCGGTAGCCTGGTTCGTCGTGAATGGCCGGCACCACCAGGTCATCCTTGAGGTCGTCATCCAGAATGCTGAACAGCTTGAGGTCGCGAATGACCTTGGGTGACAGGTACTGCAGGATGAAACTTTCATCCTTGAAGCTGCTCATGGCGAACTTGATGGTCGACAGCCAATCGCTGCCGGCGATTTCCGGGAACCAGCGACGGTCTTCCTCGGTGGGGTGCTCGCACATGCGCCGGATGTCGCGGTACATGGCAAAGCCCAGGGCATAGGGGTTGATGCCGCTGTAATACGGGCTGTCGAAGCCGGGTTGGAATACCACGCTGGTATGGGAAGTGAGGAACTCCATCATGAAGCCGTCGGTGACCAGGCCTTCGTCGTACAGGTCGTTCATCAACGTGTAGTGCCAGAATGTCGCCCAGCCTTCGTTCATCACCTGGGTCTGGCGTTGTGGATAAAAGTACTGGGCGATCTTGCGCACGATGCGCACGATTTCCCGTTGCCAGGGCTCCAGTAGCGGTGCGTGTTTTTCCAGGAAGTACAGAATGTTTTCCTGGGGTTCGACGGGGAAGCGTGCATTATCCTTGTCACTGTTCTTGCCCGCGCGTTTGGGAATAGTGCGCCACAGGTCATTGATCTGCTTCTGCAGGTGCTCCTCGCGCTCCTTCTGGCGCAGGCGCTCTTCCTCGGCCGAAATCGGATAGGGTCGTTTGTAGCGGTCGACCCCATAGTTCATCAGGGCATGGCAGGAGTCGAGCAGGTCTTCCACCGCGTCGATGCCATGGCGTTCCTCGCATTGCATGATGTACTGCTTGGCGAACACCAGGTAATCGATGATCGAGCTAGCGTCGGTCCAGGTGCGGAACAGGTAGTTACCCTTGAAAAAGCTGTTATGCCCATAGCAGGCGTGAGCCACCACCAGCGCCTGCATGCAGATGGTGTTTTCTTCCATCAGGTAGGCGATGCACGGGTCGGAGTTGATGACGATTTCGTAGGCCAGGCCCATCTGCCCGCGGCTATAGGACTTTTCAGTACTGAGGAAGTGCTTGCCATAGGACCAGTGGTGATAACCCAGCGGCATGCCCACCGAGGCATAGGCGTCCATCATCTGTTCAGCGGTGATCACTTCGATCTGGTTGGGGTAGGTGTCCAGGGCATAACCGGCCGCGATACGGCTGATTTCCCGGTCATAGGCCTGGATCAGTTCAAAGGTCCACTCAGACCCCGTGGAGATAGGTTGGCGTTTTTGCTCTTTTTTGGCGGTCATGTCACTAACCTGCGCTGGAAGAGTTCACGGAAGACCGGGTAGATATCGCCGGCCGAGACCAGTTGCTGCTGGGCGAATGTGTCGGCAAAGGCTTCGCCGATGCGCTCGTATTCGAACCACAGCGCCTGATGCTCACGGGGGGTGATCTCAACATAAGTGTAGTACTGCACGAACGGCATGATCTGGTTGATCAGGATGTCGCGGCAGATGGGCGAGTCATCGTTCCAGTTGTCACCGTCCGAGGCTTGCGCGGCATAGATGTTCCACTCGTTGGCGGGGTAGCGCTCGGCCATGATCTCCTGCATCAGTTTCAAGGCGCTGGAAACGATAGTGCCGCCGGTTTCCCGCGAGTAGAAGAACTCCTCTTCGTCCACTTCTCGGGCGCTGGTGTGATGGCGGATAAACACCACGTCGATCTTGTCGTAGTTCCGCTTGAGGAACAGGTACAGCAGGATGAAAAAGCGCTTGGCAATGTCCTTGGTGGCCTGGGTCATCGAGCCGGACACGTCCATCAGGCAGAACATCACGGCTTTGGAGCTGGGGTTGGGCTGCTTGACCAGCAGGTTGTATTTCAAATCGAAGGTGTCGAGGAACGGCACCCGGTGGATCCGCGCGCTGAGTTTCTCGATTTCAACTTCAATTTCCTGGATATCGCCGAAGTTATCCGGTTCTTCGCGCTTCAAGCGTGCCAACTCTTCCTTGGCCTCTCTCAGCTTGGCGCGGCTGCTTCCCGACAGGGCGATACGCCGTGCATGGGCTGAGCGAAGGGTGCGGATGATGTTGATACGGGACGGATTGCCTTCGTTGCTGATCCCCGCGCGCACCGTTTTGTAGGTGTCGGTACCGGTCAGGTTGCGCTTGACCAGGTTGGGTAGCTCCAGGTCCTCGAACATGAATTCGAGGAATTCTTCCTGGGTGATCTGGAACACGAACTCGTCCATGCCCTCGCCGGAGTTACCCGCCTTGCCTGGGCCTTTGCCCCCGCCGCCGCCCTGGGGTCGTTGGATATGTTCGCCAGTGGTGAATTCCTTGTTGCCGGGGTGCACCACGGTTTGTTTGCCGCCCCGGCCATGGTGCAGCACCGGTTCGTCGATGTCCCGTCCGGGAATGCTGATTTGCTCGCCGTGCTCCATGTCGGTGATGGAGCGGCGGCTGACGGCCTCTTCAACGGCCTTTTTGATGTGGTCACGGTAACGCCGCAGGAAACGTTGGCGGTTTACCGTGCTTTTGTTCTTGCCATTGAGGCGTCGGTCGATCACATAGCTCATGGGGAGCCCTCCGGGCAGCTTCACGTTACAAGCTTCAAGCCGCGAGCTGGAAGCTTAGAGACAAGCGGTCAGCTGCCAGGCCAAATGCCTGGCAGCGCACGCTTGCCGCTGCCTTACTGCGATTTGCGAACTCGCAAATACCACTCGGAGAGTAGCCGTACTTGTTTGTCGGTGTAGCCACGCTCGACCATGCGTGTGACGAAGTCGTTGTGTTTTTGCTGGTCCTCCTTGCTGGCCTTGGCGTTGAAGCTGATGACCGGCAGCAGATCCTCGGTGTTGGAGAACATTTTCTTCTCGATGACCACCCGCAACTTCTCGTAGCTGAGCCAGGTGGGGTTCTTGCCGTTGTTGTTCGCTCGTGCGCGCAATACGAAGTTGACGATTTCGTTGCGGAAATCCTTCGGATTGCTGATGCCCGCCGGTTTCTCGATTTTTTCCAGTTCCTCGTTGAGGGCTACGCGGTTGAGGATTTCGCCGGTTTCCGGGTCGCGGTATTCCTGGTCCTGGATCCAGAAGTCTGCGTACAACACGTAGCGGTCGAAGATGTTCTGGCCGTACTCGCTGTAGGACTCCAGGTAAGCGGTCTGGATTTCCTTGCCGATAAACTCGATGTAGCGTGGTGCGAGGTATTCCTTGAGGAAGCGCAGGTAGCGTTCGCGGGTTTCTGCCTGGAATTGCTCCTGTTCGATCTGCTGCTCCAGCACATAGAGCAGGTGCACCGGGTTGGCGGCGATTTCATGCGGGTCGAAGTTGAAGACTTTGGACAGGATCTTGAACGCAAAGCGCGTCGACAGGCCGTTCATGCCCTCATCCACGCCCGCCGTGTCGCGATATTCCTGGATCGACTTGGCCTTAGGGTCGGTGTCCTTGAGGTTTTCGCCGTCGTACACCCGCATCTTCGAGTAGATATTCGAGTTTTCCGGCTCCTTGAGGCGCGACAGCACGGTGAACTGGGCAAGCATCTTCAAGGTGTCAGGTGCGCAATGCGCCTTGGCCAGGGAGCTGTTGAACAGCAACTTGTCGTAGATCTTGATTTCGTCACTGACGCGCAGGCAGTACGGCACCTTGACGATGTAGATCCGGTCGATGAAGGCTTCGTTGTTCTTGTTGTTGCGGAAGGTGTGCCATTCCGATTCGTTGGAGTGGGCCAGCAGGATCCCGGTAAACGGAATCGCACCCAGGCCTTCAGTACTGTTGTAGTTGCCTTCCTGGGTCGCGGTGAGCAGTGGGTGCAGCACCTTGATCGGCGCCTTGAACATCTCCACGAATTCCATCAGGCCCTGGTTGGCCCGGCACAGCGCGCCGGAGTAGCTGTAGGCGTCGGCATCGTTCTGCGGGAATTCCTCCAGTTTGCGGATATCGACCTTACCCACCAGTGCCGAAATGTCCTGGTTGTTCTCATCGCCCGGTTCAGTCTTGGCCACGCCGATCTGGTTGAGGATCGACGGGTAGAGTTTCACTACGCGGAACTGGCTGATATCACCGCCAAACTCGGCCAGCCGCTTGGTGGCCCAGGGCGACATGATGGTGTTGAGGTAGCGCCGGGGAATGCCGAAATCCTCTTCGAGGATCGCGCCATCTTCCGTGGCGTTGAACAGGCCCAGGGGCGATTCGAAGACCGGCGAGCCCTTGATCGCATAGAAGGGCACTTTCTCGATCAGTTGTTTGAGCTTTTCAGCCAGGGACGATTTACCGCCGCCAACCGGGCCGAGCAGGTAGAGGATCTGTTTCTTCTCCTCCAGGCCTTGGGCGGCATGGCGGAAGTAGGAGACGATCTGGTCAATGCATTCTTCCATTCCATGGAAGTCCTCAAAGGCCGGGTAGCGACGGATCACCTTGTTGGAGAATATTCGCGACAGGCGCGAATTGTTGGAGGTGTCTACCAGCTCCGGCTCGCCAATCGCCAGCAGCAGGCGTTCGGCGGCAGACGCGTAGGTGCTGCGATCCTGTTTGCACAGCTCGAGATACTCTTGAAGCGTGAGTTCTTCCTGCTGTGTGGATGCGAAGCGTTGTTGGAAGTGGCTAAAAATACTCATGACGTCGTCACCTCGCTCGATACGTGGAGCCGACGCCGGATCAATCAGTCGATGCTGGCAGACATTGACGGACGCCAATGGCTGTTTTCCCCCCAGAACACCCTGAAACGCTACCGATGACCCGCACGCCGGTGTACCGGCTCTCCCCTGATTCGGATGGCCTGCGCTTAAGGATAGTTCGGAATCCGGGAGGTCAAGGTGCGATGCACAATTAGTTTGGCTGCGCCGTTCGTCAGAAACGGCGCTAGCCCAAGCATCACGGGGGGTAGCGGGGTGTGAAAAAAATTATTGCGAATCGGATGAAGAAATTTCTGCAGGATACGTCGTACGCCACAGCTCAAAGCCGCCGTCCAGGCTATAGACGTCGGAGAAACCCTGGCTGATCAGGTAGGCGGCCGCGCTCTGGCTGGAGTTGCCGTGGTAGCAGGCCACGATCACCGGCGCGTCGAGGTCGGCGGCGCGGATGAAATCGGCAATGTTGTGGTTGTCCAGATGACGGGCGTCTTTGATGTGGTTCAGGGCGTAAGTCTGCGGATCACGAATATCCACCACCACCGCGCCTTGTTCGCGCAGGACCTGGGCTTGTTCGGGAGAGATACGTTTGAATTCGCTCATGGCGGGCTCCTTGGGCATGGCTGCTGCGTCTAGCGCTTGGCGGCAGCCGGCAGTGTAGCGGGAAGGGGGGAGGGGCACTGGCAGCTCAGGCGCTCGCCGGTGTCGATGTTCATAATGGTCATGGCGCCACCCCACACACAGCCGGTGTCGAGGGCGAATACACCAGGTTCGTCGCACTTGCCTTCGAGGCCCGCCCAGTGACCAAAGATAATCTTCGTGTCGCGGGTCTTGCGGTCCTTATGGGCGAACCAGGGTTTGTAGCCGGGCAGCGCGGTGTCGGCGCCTTCCTTGCTCTTGAGGTCCAACTTGCCTTCGGCGGTGCAGAAGCGCATGCGCGTGAAGTAGTTGGTGATCACTCGCAGGCGGGCCACGCCGGTGAGGTCGTTGTCCCATTTGACCGGTTCGTTGCCGTACATGCCGTCGAGGTAGGCGGTGTACAGGCTGTCATCGGCCAGGGCGCTTTCGACCTCGGCGGCGCACTTGAGGGCCTTTTTCAGTGTCCACTGGGGCGGGATACCGGCGTGGACCAGGGCCATGTCACGGCTTTCGTCGTAATGCATGATTTTCTGCTGGCGAAGCCAATCCAGCAGTTCGCCCCGGTCCGGCGCTTCGAGGATCTCGCGCAGCGTATCGCCCTTTTTCAGGCGCTCGATATTATTGCCGACCGCCAGCAGGTGCAGGTCGTGATTGCCCAATACGCACACCAGCGAGTCACGCAGGCGATAGAGGTAGCGTAGGGTGTCGAGGGACTGCGGGCCACGGTTGACGAGGTCGCCAACGAGCCAAAGGCGATCTTTTGCTGGGTCGAAGGCCACGCGTTCGAGCAGGCACTGGAGGGGCTCCAGGCAGCCTTGCAGGTCGCCGACCGCGTACGTCGCCATCAGTGCAAGGCTCCGGGCACCGCCAGGCGAAAAGGCTTGATGATTGCGTCGAACAGTTGGCCATCAGTGGCCTTCATCTGATACGAGCCTTGCATGGTGCCCACCTTGGAGGTCATCACCGTGCCGCTGCTGTAGGTATGACTGGCGCCGATATCGATCAATGGCTGCTGGCCGACGACGCCGGCGCCGCGCACTTCTTCGACTTGGCCGTCACCGTCAGTGATCACCCAATGGCGAGACAGCAGCTTGGCCGGCACCAGCCCATTGTTTTTCACCGTGATGGTGTAGGCAAAGGCGAAGCGGTTCTGTTCAGGTTGCGATTGGTCCGCCAGGAAGCGGGTGACGACGCTGACGTCGATCTGGTAGCGAGGATCGGACATGCAAGAGGCCTTAAAAGCAAAAGCGGAGGACAGCAGATGCGGATCAGTCTAGGCCATGAGGTGGGCACTAGGCCAGACATGCTGTCTGGCCCGGCAGGAGCCGGCTTGCCGGCGATAGCAATGACGAGCACGCCATCGCTGGCAAACTGGCTGCTGGTGTTTATTCCACCGCGGGGGCAGGCTGGATGGCCAGTTGGTCTGCGAGGCGCACGAAGGCAGCCAGGTCCAGTTGCTCGGGGCGCAGGCTGCCGTCGACGCCGGCGGCTTCGATTTCAGCGTTGCTCAGCAGGGCCTTCAGCGTGTTGCGCAAGGTCTTGCGACGCTGGTTGAACGCTTCACGCACCACGCGCTCCAGCAATTTGTGATCCTTTGCCGGGTGCGGCAGTACGGCGTGAGGCACCAGGCGCACGATGGCCGAGTCGACCTTCGGTGGCGGGTTGAATGCGCCAGGGCCGACGTTGAACAGGTGTTCGACGCGGCAGTGGTACTGCACCATGATCGACAGGCGACCCCAATCACCACCGCCAGGGCCGGCAGCCAGGCGTTCCACCACTTCCTTTTGCAGCATGAAGTGCATGTCGCGGATGATCCCGGCGTTGTTGAGCAGGTGAAAAATCAGCGGTGTGGAGATGTTGTACGGCAGGTTACCCACTACCCGCAGGCTGTTGGGCGCCGCGTTCAGGGTGTTGAAGTCGAACTTCAGCGCATCGCCCTGATGCAGGTTGAAGTTGGGTTTGTCGGCAAACTGCTGGTTGAGGATCGGGATCAGGTCCTTGTCCAGTTCGACCACGTCCAGTTGACCTCCGCTGGCCAACAGGCCTTGGGTCAGGGCGCCCTGGCCCGGGCCGATTTCCAGCAGACGGTCTTCAGGCTTGGCATGGATGGAGCGCAGGATACGGTCGATCACGCCAGCGTCGTGCAGGAAGTTTTGCCCGAAGCGCTTGCGCGCCCGGTGTTGGTAATGCTCGGTCATATACGGGTCTCGGCCATCTGATAGGCGGTTTCCAGGGCCACATGCAGGCTGCCGGTGTCGATCTTGCCGCTGCCCGCCAGGTCCAGGGCGGTGCCATGGTCGACGGAGGTACGGATGATCGGCAGGCCCAGTGTCACGTTGACGGCGGCGCCGAAGCCTTTGTATTTGAGCACCGGCAGCCCCTGGTCGTGGTACATCGCCAGCACTGCGTCGCAGTGCTCCAGATATTTGGGGGTAAATAGAGTGTCTGCAGGCAGTGGGCCGCGCAGGTCCATGCCTTCTTGGCGCAGACGCTCCAGGGTGGGTTCGATGATGTCGATTTCTTCATGGCCCAGGTGGCCGCCTTCGCCCGCGTGGGGGTTGAGCCCGCAGACAAGGATGCGCGGTTGGGCAATGCCGAATTTCTGTTGCAGGTCGGCGTGCAGGATGCGCGTCACGCGCTCCAGGCGCTCGACAGTGATGGCATCGGCAACATCGCGCAGTGGCAGGTGCGTGGTTACCAGGGCGACGCGCAGGCCGCGTGTGGCCAGCATCATCACGACTTGGGCGGTGTGGGTCAGTTCGGCAAGGAATTCGGTATGCCCGGAAAAGGCGATACCCGATTCATTGATCACGCCCTTGTGCACAGGCGCAGTGATCATGCCGGCGAAGTCGCCGTCGATGCAGCCTTGCCCGGAGCGGGTCAGGGTTTCCAGCACAAAGGCCGCGTTGGCCTTGTCCAGTTGCCCGGCAACCACCTTGGCGTGCAGTGGGGTATCCCACACATAAAGGCTGCCTGCCGGCGCCGGCAGGTCAGGCCAGTGCCCCGGCCCAACGTCCAGCAGATCGACAGCCACACCCAGTTGCGTGGCTCGCTCAAGGAGCAGGTCACGGCTGGTAATGGCAATCAGGGGGTGTGGCTGGGCTTGTGAGGCGAGCAGCAGGCACAGGTCTGGACCAATGCCGGCCGGCTCGCCGGGTGTCACCGCGAAACGCTGGGGTTTCACTGGGTTGCCTGGTTGGTGCCTGTTTGCTCGGCGCCTGGCAGCTTGTTTTCTACGTAGGCTTCGTCACGGATCTGACGCAACCAGGTTTGCAGCTCTTCGTCGTACTTGCGGTTACGCAGTACGGTCAACGCTTGTTGCTCGCGGGCCTGGCTGGTGTTGTCGGTGGCGCGGCGGCCAAGGACTTCCAGTACATGCCAGCCGTATTGAGTCTTGAATGGCTTGGACAGAACGCCTTGCGGGGTCTTGGCCATGACGTCCTGGAACTCAGGCACCAGTGCCTTCGGGTCGATCCAGTTCAGGTCGCCGCCGTTGAGGGCCGAACCCGGGTCTTCCGAGAAGCTTTTGGCCAGGGTGGCGAAGTCTTCACCGCTTTCGATGCGGTCATAGATCTTCTGGGCCAGTTCCTTGGTTTGCGCTTCGGTGCGGATTTCGCTCGGTTTGACCAGGATATGACGAACATGGACTTCGTCTTTCAGCGAGGTCTCGCCGCCACGACGTTCCAGCAACTTGAGGATGATGAAACCACCAGGGGTACGGGCTGGCTGGGTAATGCCACCCACTTCCATGGCGCTCAGTTCCCGGTCGAATGGTGGTGGCAGTTGAGCGGCTTTACGCCAGCCCATGTCACCGCCTTCGAGGGCGTTGTCGCTGCCGGACTGGGCAATAGCCATTTGAGCGAAGTCAGCACCGGCTTTCAGGCGATCGTAGATCGCCTGGGTTTTTGCCGCTGCTGCATTGAGCTGCTCGGCGTTGGCGCTGTCCGGGGTCGGGATCAGGATATTGGCCAGGTGCAGTTCTTCGGAAAGCTGCATCTTGCCCAGGTCCGAAGCCAGGAAGTTTTTCACCTCCTGCTCGGAGACCTGGACCCGCTCGGCCACACGGCGCTGACGCACGCGGCTGATGATCATCTCGCGGCGGATCTGGTCACGGGCGTCCTCGTAGGACAGGCCGTCATGGGCCAGGGCGGCACGGAACTGGTCAATGCTCATGTTGTTGCGTTGAGCGATGGTGCCAACGGCCTGGTTCAGCTCTTCATCCGAGATACGGATGCCGGAACGATCGCCGATCTGCAATTGCAGGTTTTCAACGATCAGGCGTTCCAGCACCTGTTGGTCCAGGACGCTGGTAGGTGGCACACCACCGCCACGCTTGGCGATGGTCTGCTGAACTTCCTTGACCCGTTGGTCCAGTTGGCTCTGCATGATCACGTCGTTATCGACGATGGCCACTACTTTATCCAGCTGTTGAACCGCAGCGTGGGCCGATGCGGTACCGAGGAACAGCGCGCCCAGCACTAGCGGGCGCAGACAATCAGAAAGCTTGGTCTTCACGTTCACGATAACCTTCAATGCCTTTGTCGAGGAAGCTCTCTACCTTGGCGCCGGTCAGGCCGCCGAGTCCTTTGAGGACGATCTGGAGGAAGAGCCCGTGGTCACCCTTTTCGTTAAGCGGGGCGATCTGGCTGTATTCGTCGTTGGAAACCCAGTAACGGTTGATGACGCGCAGTTTCCAGCAGCAGTTGTCGTACTCGAAACCACCGAAGGCTTCCAGGGTACGGTTGCGGGCATAGTCATACTGCCAGCGGGTGATCAGGTTCCACTGCGGAACGATCGGCCACATCATCGAGAAGTCGTGTTGTTGGATTTTGTAGTAATCCTTCACGAAGTTCTCTTGGCCCGGAGTGCCGTAGTCACCACCGAACTGCCATTTGCCGGTCAGCTGGTTGTAGACGACCTGGTCGTTACGATAGCGATAACCAACGTTGATGATCTTGTTCGGGTTGTCTTCCGGCTGGTAGTGAAGCATCGCGCTGCCGGAACGAGGACTGTGTTCCTCGGTGTCCCAGTTGTAGTCGGCAGTGGCGCGCCAGTCGCGGTTGAAGCGGAACTCGTAGTCCAGGGCGATTGGCGAGACATCCGATTGAGCATCGGCGCGGTCGGCCGCCAGGATACCTGGCAACTGGACTTCACGATCCTTGAAGTACACCGCCTGGCCTACGGATACGCGCTGGCGTTCGAAGCCGTTATCTTCGATCCAGCGGCTGGTCAGGCCCAGGGACAGCTTGTTCTCGTCACCGATCCGGTCAGAGCCGCTGAAGCGGTTGTCGCGGAACAGCGAGGCGTAGCTGAACGAGTACTCGCTGGTATCAAAGACCGGGATGTCGCTCTGGTCCTTGTTCGGTACGTACAGGTAGAACGCACGCGGCTCCAGGGTCTGGCGGTAATCCTTGCCGAACCAGTTGGTGTTGCGGTCGAAGTACAGGCCGCTGTCGACGCTGGCGATGGGGATTGCGCGATCTTGGGAGCTCTTGAAGCTACCCCCCGCATATTGAGTGCCGGCGGCGGCGGCTGCATTTTGATCGGCAATGATCTGGTTCTTGCCGATGCTGTCTAGGTCCAGGTCGTATTTGGTGTAGACGTACTTGAGCTTCGGCGTCACAAAGCCGTAGGTCCAGTTCATCGGGTATTCGACGGCGGGAGCAACGTTCAGGCGCGTACCGTTTGCACGGGTCAGCCCCCTGACGTAGGTGTCCAGGCGCGGCGATACCAGGCCGTTCTCGTCGGTAAAGGTGCCGTTCTCCAGGTTCCGCTCAAAGCGCACGGCTTCGGTTTCGTAGCTGAAGTTCAGGCCGCCCGGATGGTATGGCAGCTGGCCATTGAAGGTGATCTGCGGCAGCCGGTCATACGGGGTGATCTGGGAGATCGTCGCCAGTTGGTAGGCCTGGAGGTTCAGGCGTGCCTGGTAGGAGTCGCCGCGATAGGTCACGGAGCCCTGCTGGTTGATGTAATCGCGGCTCTCTACACCTTCCTGGTAAGCCTTCAGGTCCTGGAAGTAGTAAGGGTCGCTGATTTGGGTGTAGTCGACCTGGGTCAGTACACGCGAATCCAGCCCGCCCTTATGCTGCCAGTTGAGCATGTAGCGGGTTTTTTCGTAGTCGGTCTGCTTTTTGCGCTCGTCGTTGTCGTCGTTCAGGTACGCGCCGCCGAACTGGCCTTCGCTGGATTTGGTGAGGTAGCGGAATTCGCCTTCCATCAACATGCCGCGCTTGGTCATGTATTGCGGGTACAACGTGGCGTCGTAGTTCGGCGCCAGGTTGAAGTAGTACGGCGTAACCAGGGTGAAGCCGGTTTCACCGCCCGTGCTGAAGCTCGGCGGCAGGAAGCCGGATTGACGACGGTTGTCGATCGGGAAGTAGATATAAGGGGTGTAGAGGATCGGGATGTTCTTGATCCGCAACGTCGCGTTGGTCGCCGTACCGAAACCGGTGGCCGGGTTCAACGTGATGTTGTTGCCCTTGAGCTGCCAGGCATTGCTGTCTGGTTCGCATGTGGTGTACGTACCGTCCTTGAGACGGATGATCGCGTTTTCGGCACGCTTGGCGTACAGCGCGTTACCGCGGATGCGCGACTTGTGCAGTACGTACTCGGCGTTATCGATTTGTGCGGCACCGGTGTCCAGCTGCACTTGCGCGTGGTCACCGACGATCAGCGCGCCATTGTCGCGCAAACGGACGTTACCGTTCAGCTCGCCACGGTTCTCGGCCTGATACAGGCTGGCTTCCTGGGACTCGAGCTGCATGCTGCCCTGGCGCATGACGACGTCACCGGCCAGGGTCGCGACCTGCGACTCCTGCTCGTAACGAGAGGCCTTGGCGCCGATGAAGGTCGGCGCATCGCTCTTGTTCGTCTTGTCGTTCATGCCGGGGCGAGTCGGCTCGATGTACGCGCCGGCGCAATAAGGCCCGGTTTCGGCCAACTGGGCTGCGGTCAGCTTCTCGCGAGGTACCCAGTCCAGGTGGCTGTAGTCGGCGCTGCGCGAGCGCAGGCCACGGCCCTTGGATTCGGTAACCAGAGCGGTTTTCGGCTCGGCCTCGGCGTTGCCACCCGCATCGGCTTGCGCCGTGCTGTTGGCCGAGCTGACGGCTGCACCGTCATGCACCGGGCGCGGTGGTAATGGGGTGGCGGCGGTTTTCGGCGCGCAATCCCAGGCACCCGAAGCAGAGACTGAGCAGTCATACTGTTCCGCGGCGACCACGAATGAGGTGGCGAAAGGTTGCATGGCCAGCAGACTGCCGGTTACCAGCAACGGAAATTTTCTACGAAACGCGGGGGATTTCAATGCCATCTTATTAGTCCGGGCTTCCTGCGTGCCATCTGCCCGCGGTTTGGGCCGCACGCCTCTCGATGGTCTGAAAAAGATGCGTGATAATAAAGCATGCCCCGCTTGACGGCTAGCGCCGTCGGAGACCCTTGTAATGCCCGAGCAAGATCTACGTTTACAACAGCTGGAAGTCTGGCTGGATGAGCAGTTGCCGATCCTTTTCAATGCCCAGGACTGGGGCCCGGTACCCCCGGCCACATTGACCGCGGCCAGCAGCGACGCAAGTTTCAGGCGCTACTTCCGCTGGGAAGGCGGTGGCCGGACGTTCGTGGTAATGGACGCGCCACCCCCCCAGGAAAACTGCAAACCTTTCGTCGATATCGCTCATTTACTCGCGAAATCGGGAATTAATGTTCCGAAAATTTACGCAGAAGATTTGCCGCGAGGCTTTCTTTTGCTCAATGACCTGGGCAGAAACACCTACCTGGACGTGATTGACGAGCAAAATGCCGATCAATTGTTCGCCGACGCTATCGACGCCTTGCTGGCTTTCCAGCAATTGCCGATGGACACGCCGCTGCCCAGCTATGACGTCGCCCTGCTGCGTCGCGAGCTGGAATTGTTTCCTGAGTGGTACGTGCGCCGGCACTTGGGTATCGAGTTCGATACCCAGCAACAGGCCCTCTGGCAACGTGTCAGCGAACATCTGATCGACAGCGCCCTGGCCCAGCCCATGGTGCTGGTGCACCGCGACTACATGCCGCGCAACCTGATGATCAGCCAGCCCAACCCCGGCGTACTGGACTTCCAGGACGCGGTCTACGGCCCGGTGACCTACGACATCACCTGCCTGTTCAAGGACGCGTTCCTCAGTTGGCCCCAGGCCCGCGTGCGTGAATGGCAACGCGGCTACTGGGAACGTGCTGGAAAACTGGGCATCCCGGTACAGGCGGATTTCGACGACTTCCTGCGCGCCAGCGACCTGATGGGTGTGCAGCGCCATCTCAAGGTCATCGGCATTTTTGCGCGTATCTGCCATCGTGATGGCAAGCCACGCTACCTGGCCGATGTGCCACGCTTCTTCGCCTATATAGAAGCGGTGCTGGCGGACCGAGCGGAGCTGAGCGAACTGGGTGACCTGCTCGCCAGCCTGCGTCAACCCGCCGAGGCGCGGGTATGAAAGCAATGATCCTGGCGGCGGGCAAAGGCGAACGGATGCGTCCGCTCACGTTGCACACGCCCAAGCCGTTGGTGCAGGCGGGCGACAAGCGCTTGATCGAATATCACCTGGAAGCGCTGGCCAAGGCCGGCTTCACCGATATCGTGATCAACCACGCGTGGCTCGGCGAGCAGATCGAACGTTACCTGGGCGACGGCGCGCAGTTTGGCGTGCGCATTCGTTATTCCGCTGAAGGCGAGCCGCTGGAAACGGGGGGCGGGATCTTCCAGGCATTGCCGTTGCTAGGCGATGAACCCTTTCTGGTGGTCAATGGCGATATCTGGACCGACTACGACTTTACCCGCCTGCGGCAACCGCTGCGGGGCCTGGCCCATTTGGTGATGGTCGACAACCCGGCGCATCACCCATCGGGTGGGGATTTCTATCTGCATCAGGGCGTGCTTCATGATGCGGCGCCCGGTGCCGATAACCTGACCTTCAGTGGCATTTCAGTGCTCGACCCCCAGTTGTTCGCGGGTTGCAGTGCGGGTGCCTTCAAGCTGGCGCCGCTGTTGCGGGAGGCCATGGCGAAAGGTCTGGTAACGGGGGAAAAGATGACGGGACGCTGGATTGATGTCGGTACGCTGGAGCGTCTGGCGCAGGTCGAAACCCTGCTGAAAGCGGGGCAATAGGATGTTGTGGCCAGGGACGCTGATCGGCGCCGGGGCTGGCTTTGCCATTGCCAGTATTCCGGGGGCCTTGTTGGGCGCATTACTGGGGCAGGCGCTGGACCGCCGCCTGCAACTGCAAAGCTGGGCACAATTGCGCGAGCGCCTGGGCGGTCGCCCGGCGTTGCGCAATGACGAACTGCTGTTTGTGCTGTTGGGGCGCCTGGCCAAGAGCAATGGTCGGGTGGTAGATGGGCATATCCAGCAGGCACGGCAGGAAATGCGTTCACTGGACATGAGCGAGCCGGCCCAACGCCGAGCGATCATGGCCTTCAATCGTGGCAAGTCGGGTTCTGATCGGGTGCGCACCTACTTGCGCCTCCTCAAGGCGCAGCCCCATGCGGCGGAGGGTGTGTTACGGGCTTGCTGGCGCATGGCCTGGGCGGACGGCAAGGCGGATGATGCCGAGCGCGACCTGATCGAGCAGTGGGGCAAGTGGCTGGGGTGGACGCCGCAACAGCTCCAGGCGCTGGCGTCTGACTACGCGCCGGAACGTAAACCGCTGGCTAGCCGCAGTGGCGCCTATCAGGAGGCGTTGCGGATTCTGGGGGTGACTTCCACTACCGAGCCATCGGTGATCAAGCGTGCCTACCGTCGCCTGCTCAGTCGTCACCACCCGGACAAGATCGCCGGCAGCGGTGCCAGCCCCGCGCAAGTGCGTGAGGCCACCGAGCGCACCCGTGAATTGCATAACGCGTATGCGTTGATTCGCGAGCGCCGGGATTTTCGTTAGCTGCCGGTATTTGCGGGGGATAACCACAACCCGATGTGGGAGGGGGCTTGCACCCCGATGAGGGAGTGTCAGTAGATGCATCGATGGCTGACCCACCGCAATCGGGGGCAAGCCCCCTCCCACATTGCTGTTGTGCTGATCCTCAGTCGTTGCTGGCCTGCGGGCTCAACCAGCCGCGAATCCGGCGATACAACTGTTCCTGCTCGGCGGCGCTGTTGCCGGGCAGCGTCTTGAGCGACACCTGCTTATAGCTGTCATTCTTCGAACGCTTGGCCGCCTGGCTACGCTCCTGCGCGTTTTTGCGTTCTTGGGCGCTGTCTTGATAAAAGACATCCGCCGTCGGCACTTTCAAGCCTGGGGCCAGTTGTTGCAGGTCCGGCTGGCGAGCTGCCGGGGTCTTGCCGGCGACCATGACCAGCTTTTGCACTTGAGCCGGTTGTTTTTCGCTCAGGTAGCGCGCTGCCCACCAGGCGCCGGTGCCATGCCCGAGCAGTGCAACGCTGCGCGCGCCTTGGGTCTGGGCGAAGGCGACCGCAGCGTCGATGCGGTCGAAGATGCGCTTGGTGTCAGTCTTCTCCTGTTCATCCGCGCCTGGCACCACTGCCGGATCGGTTCCTTCGGCTTCGGCACTGGCGGCCTGTTCAATGGGTTTGGCGGCCGTGCTGCCTTCTTTGCTGCTGGTGTCGACGGTCGCCTTGGGCGCTTCGATCACTCGGGGCGGCAGGGTATCCATGTTGACGTCCGGCAGCGACAGGCTAAGGGTGCCCCAGTTGGCGTCGGGCAATTTACGTCGCAATGGTGCGATTGCTTGCGGCCAGTCAGCACTTTCCCCAGCGCCCGGTACGATAATCACCACACCTTCGGGTTCGGCGCTGTTGGCCGGTTTCCACAAGGCCAGGAATGAATCGCTGCCGGCCTGTAGCTGTTGCTGTTCGGCGCGTGGTATTTGCCGTTCCAGGGCGCTGGCTTCTTCCTGGCTACGCTCAGGCAAGGGTTGGCGTTCAGCCGGTTTTTCGGCTGGTGGCGCAGGCGCATCGGCGGCCTGGACAGAAAAGGCGCTGGTAAATAGCAGCGACAGGCACAATGCTGGCAGTGCCGAACGGTGGAGATGGGGCATCGTTATTTCCCGGCCAGAAGTGATTCCGGCAGCCTAATGGGTTGGTCAGTATTTGTCAGTGATGTGAGACGTGGATCATGGGTTTTCGCTGTCTGCTGGTTATCGGCTGTTTATGCTTTGCCTTGATGGCGGGAGCTGCACCTGCCCCTGTCGTACCGCAAGCGCAGCTCGATGCGCAGCAACGTCAATGGTTGGCCGGCCACCCGGAGTTGCGGGTGGGCCTGGTATTACAGGCACCGTATGCGCAATACGATCGGCGCCTGCAGCGTTTGTCCGGCGCCAATGTCGAGTTGATGCAATGGCTGGCCAAGGCGCTGAATATTGAACTGTTGTGGCGTAACTTCCCGACGCAGGAACAACTGGAAGACGCCGTGCGTGACGGGGAGGTCGATATCGCCCCCGGCTTGCAACAGACCCCGGCCGGTTTGCGCCTGTGGTTGTTCACTGACCCGTACATGCGCGTGCCCCAGCACATTGTCGGTATCCGAGAGGGCGGCGGCGCGGTCGACCTGGAAAAGCTCGACGACCGCTCGCGCGTTGCGGTGCGCATGCCCAGCGCGGTGGCCGATTACCTGCGCAGCACTTATCCCAGCCTCAACCTGCAAGGCGTGCCCATGGAGCGCCAGGCCTTGCAGTTGCTGGTGAGCCAGCAGGCGCGTTATGCCGTGGTGGACGAAGCCCAGTTGAGCCGATTGTCCGGTGAAGCGGAATTCGCCGGGCTGGCCGTGGTGGGGGACATCGGCCTGCCGCAGTTGCTGCGGGTGGCGACCCGCCGCGAATGGCCGGAACTGGCGGGCATCATGCAAAGCGCCCTGCGTGCCATCCCAGCCCGCGATCTCGACCAATTACACACCCGTTGGCTGCAACCCAAGTACCCACGGCTGTCAGAGTCGCCGGGCTTGTGGCAGAACCTCAGCCTGCTGCTGGGCCTGTTGCTGCTCGCCTGCCTGGCGGTGGTGTTTTGGCAGCGGCGTCATCAGCGCGTGCTCGAACACAGTCTGCTGGCCGCCCGCGAGGAAAGTGCAGCGCGCGCCGCGGGTGCCGAAGCGCTGCGGCTGACGCAATTCTCCATCGATCAAAGCACCGTCGGCATCCTCTGGGTCAACTGGGACAGCCATGTGCGCTACGCCAACCGCGCGGCCGAAACCATGCTGGGCTATGGTCCCGGCGCCTTGATCGAGCGACCCTTGGTTGATTTTGACCCGAGCCTGGACATGGACCGCTGGCTGAACCTGTGGAAACGCGCACGCGCCAGCGAAGAGGGGCCGCAGAACTTCGCCACCGATTGCTTGCGTGCCGATGGCAGTGTCTTGCCCGTCGATGTGTCCTTGAGCTTCCTGCGTTTTGCCGAGGGCGAATACCTGGTGGTCTACCTCAATGACGTCACCGAACGACGCCGCTATGTGGCCGCGCTGCTGCAAAGTGAAGCGCAATTGCGTGAACTGTCGGCCCACCTGGAAACCGTGCGCGAAGAAGAAAAGGCCCGTATCGCCCGCGAAGTGCATGACGAGCTCGGACAAATGCTCACGGTGCTGAAGCTGGAAACCTTGATGTGCGAGCTGGCCTACGCGCAACTCGACCCAGGGTTGAATGAGCGGCTCAACAGCATGAAGCGCCTGATCGCCCAGTTGTTCCAGCTGGTTCGCGATGTGGCCACGGCGCTACGCCCGCCGATTCTCGATGCGGGGATTGCCTCTGCCATCGAGTGGCAGGCGCGGCGCTTCGAAGCGCGCACGCAGATCCCGTGCCTGGTGCAGGTTCCGGAAAACCTGCCGCTGCTGAGCGATGCCAAGGCTATTGGCCTGTTTCGCATTCTCCAGGAGGCGCTGACCAATGTGATGCGCCATGCCCAGGCGCATACTGTGGAGCTGACCTTGACGGTGGAAGGCAAACACCTGCGGCTGACTATCAGCGACGATGGTGTCGGCTTCGTCCAGGCCCAGGGGCGGCCGGTGTCGTTTGGCCTGGTTGGCATGCGCGAACGGGTGTTGATCATGGGCGGGCAATTGACCCTGGACAGCGAGTTGGGAGAGGGCACGACCCTGAGTGTCACGGTGCCGTTGGATGCATAACGATAAGAGGAAACCCCTGTGATCCGTGTACTGGTAGCCGAAGACCACACCATCGTGCGTGAAGGCATCAAGCAATTGATCGGCCTGGCCAAAGACCTGCTGGTGGTGGGCGAGGCAAGCAATGGCGAGCAATTGCTGGAGACCTTGCGTCATGTGCCTTGCGAAGTGGTGCTGCTGGACATCTCCATGCCCGGGGTCAATGGGCTGGAGGCCATCGCGCGCATTCGTGCACTGAACAACCCGCCGGCGATCCTGGTGCTATCGATGCACGATGAAGCGCAAATGGCCGCCCGTGCCTTGAAGGTGGGGGCGGCCGGTTATGCCACCAAGGACAGCGACCCGGCACTGCTGTTGATGGCGATTCGCAAGGTCGCGGCCGGTGGTCGTTATATTGACCCGGACCTGGCGGACCGTATGGTATTCGAGGTCGGCCTGACCGATTCGCGGCCCTTGCACTCATTGCTCTCGGAGCGCGAGTTCTCGGTATTCGAACGCCTGGCCCAGGGCGCCAACGTCAATGATATTGCCCAGCAGTTGGCGCTGAGCAGCAAGACCATCAGCACCCACAAGGCGCGCTTGATGCAAAAGCTCAATATCACCTCCCTGGCCGAACTGGTGAAGTACGCCATGGAGCACAAGCTCCTGTAGCGACATATCTATTTGCGACACCCCGCAAACCGGCACGGCCCCCATTCTCGCCGCTTGCGGCGCTCCACCTGGCGCGGCACTGTCCAGTACACGCCATGGGTGTAGGGCGTTCCCTACCCCCAACCGTCCATCCTGCTGATGTGATTCTCTCCTGGCCCCCGATTTCCGGGGCCTCGCCCCTGGACTACGCTTGTGCCACAGCAGTCCAAAATACAAAGGTGCGGGTATGAGCGAGGTGGATTCAAATGATGTGCTGGTCAGCTTTCGTGGCGTGCAGAAGAGCTACGACGGCGAGAACCTGATCGTCAAAGACCTCAACCTGGAGATTCGCAAGGGCGAGTTCCTCACCTTGCTCGGGCCATCCGGTTCAGGCAAGACCACCAGCCTGATGATGCTGGCGGGTTTCGAAACGCCGACCGCCGGTGAAATCCAGCTGGCCGGGCGCTCGATCAACAACGTGCCGCCGCACAAGCGCGATATCGGCATGGTGTTCCAGAACTACGCGTTGTTCCCGCACATGACGGTGGCCGAGAATCTGGCGTTCCCTCTGTCGGTACGTGGTTTGAGCAAGACCGATATCAGCGAGCGGGTCAAACGCGTGCTGAGCATGGTCCAGCTCGACGCCTTCGCCCAGCGCTATCCGGCGCAACTCTCCGGCGGCCAGCAACAGCGCGTGGCGTTGGCCCGGGCGCTGGTGTTCGAACCGCAACTGGTGCTGATGGACGAACCCCTCGGCGCCCTCGACAAGCAATTGCGCGAACACATGCAGATGGAGATCAAGCACCTGCACCAGCGCCTCGGCGTGACGGTGGTGTACGTGACCCACGACCAGGGCGAAGCCTTGACCATGTCGGACCGGGTGGCGGTGTTCCACCAGGGCGAGATCCAGCAGATCGCCGCGCCGCGCACCTTGTATGAAGAACCGAAGAACACCTTCGTCGCCAACTTTATCGGCGAAAACAACCGCCTCAATGGTCGCTTGCATAGCCACAGCGGCGACCGCTGCGTGGTGGAGCTGGCGCGGGGCGAGAAAGTCGAGGCGCTGGCGGTGAATGTCGGCCAGGTCGGCGGCCCGGTAACGCTGTCGGTACGACCTGAGCGCGTCAGCCTCAATGGCTCCAGTGAAAGCTGCATCAACCGTTTCTCGGGGCGAGTGGCGGAATTCATTTACCTGGGCGACCACGTGCGCGTGCGTCTGGAAGTCTGCGGCATGAGCGATTTTTTTGTGAAACAACCGATCGCCGAGCTGGACCCGGCCCTGGCGGTCGGCGACGTGGTACCGATTGGCTGGCAAGTCGAGCACGTTCGCGCACTCGACCCACTTCTAGAGGCGAAATAATCGCCCCCATGGCTTCACCAACCCTGCACGTGGAGAGAACAACAATGTTGAGATCCCTGAAATATTCCGTCCTGGCTTTGAGCTTGATGGGCGCGACACAGGCCATGGCAGGCCCGGACCTGACGGTCGTGTCCTTCGGTGGCGCGAACAAGGCTGCACAGGTCAAGGCCTTCTATGCACCGTGGGAAAGCGCGGGCAACGGCAAGATCGTCGCCGGTGAATACAACGGTGAAATGGCCAAGGTCAAGGCCATGGTTGACACCAAGAGCGTGTCCTGGGACTTGGTGGAAGTAGAGTCGCCGGAACTGTCCCGTGGTTGCGACGAGGACATGTTCGAGCCGCTGGACCCGAAATTGTTCGGCAACACCGCGGATTACGTGAAGGGCGCGATCCAGCCTTGTGGCGTGGGCTTCTTCGTGTGGTCCACGGTGCTGGCCTACAACGCCGACAAGCTGACCAGCGCGCCGACCAGTTGGGCGGATTTCTGGGACACCAAGAAATTCCCAGGCAAGCGCGGTCTGCGTAAGGGGGCCAAGTACACCCTCGAATTCGCCTTGATGGCTGACGGCGTCGCGCCGAAGGATGTCTACAAAGTACTGGCCGGCAAAGATGGCCAGGACCGTGCGTTCAAGAAGCTAGATGAACTCAAGCCGTCGATCCAATGGTGGGAAGCCGGCGCACAACCGCCGCAGTACCTCGCCTCGGGTGACGTGGTGATGAGCTCGGCCTACAACGGCCGTATCGCGGCCGTACAGAAAGAGAGCAACCTCAAAGTGGTCTGGAACGGCGGCATCTACGACTTCGATGCCTGGGCCATTCCAAAAGGCCTGGCCAAGGATCGCGCAGACGCGGCGAAGAAATTCATCGCCTTCTCCGTGCAGCCGCAGCAGCAGAAGATCTACTCGGAAAACATCGCCTACGGCCCGGCCAACACCCAAGCCGTACCGTTGCTGGCCAAGGATGTGTTGAAAGACATGCCGACTACGCCAGAGAACATCGCCAACCAGGTGCAGATCGATGTGAGCTTCTGGGCGGATAACGGCGAGCAGTTGGAGCAGCGCTTCAACTCCTGGGCTGCCAAGTAACACCGCATAACCCTGTGGGAGGGGGGCTTGCCCCCGATGACGGCGGCCCAGTCGATACCTGTGTTGACTGAAACTCTGCCATCGGGGGCTAGCCCCCCTCCCACAAGGGATTTCCCGCGTGTGAAAGATTGCATTCATTTTCAAGTTTCGGAGTCAGCCATGGCCATCGCCGTTCCCTCGAACGAGGTCAACAGCCCCACCCTCAAGCAGCGCCTGGCGCGTGCCGAACGGCTCAATCGCTGGAAGGCCCAGGCCTTGATTGCACCGCTGGTGCTGTTTTTGCTGCTGGTGTTCCTGGTGCCGATCGTTGCGCTGCTCTACAAAAGCGTGGGTAACCCTGAAGTGGTGGGCGGTTTGCCGCGCACCGTGGTGGCGGTGAAGACCTGGGACGGTCGTGGCCTGCCGGGCGAGCCGGTGTACCAGGCGCTGAGCGAAGACCTGGGCGAAGCCCGCAAAAACCAGACCCTGGGCGATCTGTCGAAACGTTTGAACATGGAATTGGCCGGCTACCGCAGCCTGCTGACCAAAACCGCACGGGCGCTGCCGTTTACCGAAGCCCCGGCCTCTTATAAAGAAGCGTTGGAAAGCCTCGATGAACGCTGGGGCGACCCGGCGTACTGGCAGGCGATCCGGCGTAATACCAGCAGCCTGACCCCCTACTACCTGCTGGCGGCCGTCGATCATCGCATCGATGACCTCGGCGAAGTGGCCCCGGCCACCCCCGACCAGGCGATCTACCTGGATATTTTCGCCCGTACCTTCTGGATGGGCCTGGTGATCACTTTCGTCTGCCTGCTGCTGGCCTATCCACTGGCGTACTTGCTGGCCAACCTGCCGGCGCGCAAAAGTAACCTGCTGATGATCCTGGTACTGCTGCCGTTCTGGACCTCGATCCTGGTGCGGGTGGCGGCGTGGATTGTGTTGCTGCAGTCCGGCGGCTTGATCAACAGCGCACTGATGGGCATGGGGCTGATCGATAAACCCATGGAACTGGTGTTCAACCGCACCGGGGTCTACATCTCCATGGTGCATATCCTGCTGCCGTTCATGATCTTGCCGATCTACAGCGTGATGAAGGGTATTTCACCGACTTATATGCGTGCGGCCATTTCCCTAGGCTGCCACCCGTTCACCAGCTTCTGGCGCGTCTACTTCCCGCAAACCTATGCCGGTGTGGGGGCGGGTTGCCTGCTGGTGTTCATCCTGGCGATTGGTTACTACATCACCCCGGCGCTGCTGGGCAGCCCGAACGACCAGATGGTCAGCTACTTCGTGGCCTTCTATACCAACACCAGTATCAACTGGGGCATGGCGACGGCGTTGGGTGGCTTACTGCTGCTGGCGACCGTGCTGCTGTACCTGATCTACAACCGGCTGGTGGGCGCCAGTCGCCTGCGCCTGAGCTGAGGAGACCTTGCGATGCTGAGCCCTTATATGTCACCGGTGGAACGGGTGTGGTTCTACAGCTTGCGGATACTCTGCGGCCTGATCCTGCTGTTCCTGATCCTGCCCGTGCTGGTGATCATCCCGCTGTCGTTCAACAGCGGCAGTTTCCTGGTGTACCCGTTGCAAGGCTTCTCGCTGCACTGGTACCAGGACTTTTTCGCCTCGGCGGAATGGATGCGCGCGCTGAAGAACAGCATCATCGTCGCGCCGGCGGCCACCGTGCTGGCCATGGTGTTCGGCACCCTGGCGGCGATTGGCCTGACCCGCGGGCATTTTCCCGGCAAGGCGCTGGTGATGGCCCTGGTGATTTCGCCGATGGTGGTGCCGGTGGTGATCATCGGTGTAGCGAGTTACCTGTTCTTTGCGCCGCTGGGCCTGGGTAACAGCTTCTTTTCGTTGATCGTGGTGCACGCCGTGTTGGGCGTGCCCTTTGTGATCATCACCGTGTCGGCGACGCTGCAGGGTTTCAACCATAACCTGGTGCGGGCGGCTGCCAGCCTGGGGGCTTCGCCGCTGACCGCGTTTCGTCGGGTGACCTTGCCACTGATCGCGCCGGGAGTGATTTCCGGAGCGCTGTTTGCCTTCGCGACGTCGTTCGATGAAGTGGTGGTGACGCTGTTCCTGGCCGGCCCGGAGCAGGCGACCTTGCCTCGGCAGATGTTCAGCGGTATCCGTGAGAACCTCAGCCCGACGATTGCCGCCGCGGCGACCTTGCTGATTGCGTTCTCGGTGTTGCTGTTGCTGACCCTGGAATGGCTGCGCGGGCGTAGCGAGAAGTTGCGCACCGCACAGGTCTGAAGCCCACGCAGATCACAGTGTGGGAGGGGGAAAGCCCCTCCCGCATGGGACTGTGACCATTCAGCAGTTGAATGGAAGACAACCTGTTTCGATCAGTTACTCTTGTGCTAGCCCACAATCGACAAGAGGCCGCGCACATGAGTACTTCCTCATTCAAGATCGCCCACAAACTACTGACCGGTGCTGGCGCCATCGAGCAACTGGCTACAGAGCTCACGCGGCTGGATATCGACAACCCGCTGATCGTCACCGACGCCGCGCTGGTCAAGTCGGGCACCGTGGCCCTGGCGATTGAGCATTTGGGCGATCGCACCTACGAAATCTTCGACCGCGTGCTGCCCGACCCGGAAGTCGCCA
The DNA here is from genome assembly GCF_042015035.1 of Pseudomonas gorinensis. Taxonomy (NCBI): domain Bacteria; kingdom Pseudomonadati; phylum Pseudomonadota; class Gammaproteobacteria; order Pseudomonadales; family Pseudomonadaceae; genus Pseudomonas; species Pseudomonas gorinensis. The sequence continues at coordinate 6,638,295 of NZ_CP167125.1, read as the reverse complement.
TCGTCGAAGATTGCATGCGCGTGTACCGCGAGGGCGGCCATGACGGCTTGATCGGCCTGGGCGGCGGCAGTGCGATCGATATCGCCAAGAGCGTGGCGGCGTACGCGGGTTACCACGGCGCCCTGGCGGACTTGTTCGGGGTCGACCAGGTGCCGCGCAAGGGGCCGCCGCTGATCGCCATTCCCACCACGGCCGGTACCGGTTCTGAAGTGACCAATGTGGCGATTCTTTCCGACAAGGTCGCGCAATTGAAAAAAGGCATCGTCAGCGACTTCCTGTTGCCGGATGTCGCGCTGATCAGCCCGCAAATGACCCTGACCTGCCCACGCAGCGTCACCGCCGCCAGTGGCGTGGATGCACTGGTGCATGCGATTGAGGCCTACCTGTCGCTGAATGCCTCGCCGATCACCGATGCGCTGGCCATTGGCGCAATCAAGCTGATCGCCAAGGCGCTGCCCAAGGCCTACGCGAACCCGGCCAACCTGCAGGCCCGCGACGATATGGCCACCGCCAGCCTGATGGCCGGGATGGCATTCGGGAATGCCGGTGTGGGCGCGGTGCATGCGCTGGCGTACCCGTTGGGCGGGCGCTTCAACATCGCCCACGGCGTGAGTAATGCGCTGTTGCTGCCGTATGTGATGCATTGGAACAAGCTGGCGTGTGTCGAGCGCATGCAGGACATCGCCGTGGCCATGGGCGTGAACGTCAGCGGCCTGAGTGTCAACGATGCCGCCGACCAGGCGGTCGATGCGATGACGCGACTGTGTGCCGCAGTGGAGATCCCGTCGGGCCTGCGCAGTTTTGGGGTTCCCGAGGACGCAATCCCGGCCATGGCCTGCGAAGCGGCGGGCATTGAGCGGCTGATGCGCAATAATCCGCGCAAGCTCAGCCCGGCGGATATCGAGAAAATCTATCGAGCGGCCTATTAGCCGTTGAGTTAGGTCACGGTGCGCAGGGCAAAGCATGAGGTATACAATGCGCGCCATCGTGATTTAGCTCAAAAAAGGTGCGTCATGCAGCCCTTCGTTATCGCTCCATCGATTCTCTCTGCCGATTTCGCCCGCCTGGGTGAAGAAGTGGACAAGGTGTTGGCCGCCGGTGCCGACTTCGTGCACTTCGATGTCATGGACAACCACTACGTGCCCAACCTGACCATCGGGCCGATGGTCTGCGCCGCGTTGCGCAAGTACGGGATCACCGCGCCGATCGATGCGCACCTGATGGTCAGCCCGGTGGACCGTATCATCGGTGACTTCGTTGACGCCGGAGCAACCTACATCACCTTCCACCCGGAAGCTTCGCTGCATGTCGATCGCACCCTGCAACTGATCCGCGAGGGCGGCTGCAAGGCGGGCCTGGTGTTCAACCCGGCCACCCCGCTGGATGTGCTCAAGTACGTGATGGACAAGGTCGACATGGTCTTGCTGATGAGCGTCAACCCAGGCTTCGGCGGGCAGAAGTTCATTCCTGGCACCCTCGACAAGCTGCGCGAAGCCCGTGCGCTGATCGATGCCTCGGGCCGTGACATCCGCCTGGAAATCGACGGCGGGGTCAACGTCAACAATATTCGCGAAATCGCCGCCGCCGGTGCCGATACCTTCGTGGCCGGCTCGGCGATCTTCAATGCCCCGGATTATCAGGAAGTGATCGCCAAGATGCGTGCCGAACTGGCGCTGGCGCGTCCATGAGCGGCTTTGAGCAGTTATTCCCCGGCAAACTGCCACGGCTGGTGATGTTCGATCTGGACGGTACGTTGATCGATTCGGTGCCCGACCTGGCGGCGGCGGTGGACGAGATGCTGCTCAAGCTGGGGCGCAAGCCGGTGGGGATCGACTCGGTGCGTGAATGGGTCGGCAACGGTGCGCAGATGCTGGTGCGCCGGGCCCTGGCCAATCATATCGACGCCGAAGGTGTGGATGATGTCGAGGCCGAGCATGCACTGGAGTTGTTCAACACTGCCTATGAGGACGGTCACGAACTCACGGTGGTATACCCCGGCGTGCGCGACACGCTCAAATGGCTGAGCAAGCAGGGCGTGGAAATGGCCCTGATCACCAACAAGCCGGAGCGCTTCGTCGCGCCGTTGCTGGACCAGATGAAAATCGGCCGGTATTTCCGCTGGATCATCGGTGGCGATACCTTGCCGCAGAAGAAACCCGACCCGGCGGCGCTGTTTTTTGTGATGAAAATGGCCAATATCCCGGCGTCGCAGTCGTTGTTTGTCGGCGATTCGCGCAGTGATGTGCTGGCGGCAAAAGCGGCGGGGGTGCAGTGCGTGGCCTTGAGTTACGGCTACAACCATGGTCGGCCGATCGCCGAAGAGTCGCCGTCGTTGGTGATTGATGACCTGCGACTGCTAATCCCCGGTTGCTTGGGAGCTGGCGCTGAGATAACGTTGCCCGATACCGATCCGTCCCCTTCTGGAAATTCCATCGTGGTGGTCACTCGCAAACTCTGGATGAAAGTTATCAAGGCCCTGGCCCGCTGGCGTTGGCGCGCCTGACTGATCCTGGCCGCGCCCTGCGGCACGTTTGCATACCTGACTGTTAGACCCTCATGCCACGAGGCACACCATGATCCGCGAAGAATTCCTGCGTTTGGCCGCTGCCGGCTATAACCGTATTCCCCTGGCCTGCGAAACCCTGGCCGACTTCGACACACCGCTGTCGATCTACCTGAAGCTGGCCGACGAGCCCAACTCCTACCTGCTGGAGTCGGTACAGGGCGGCGAGAAGTGGGGCCGTTACTCGATCATCGGCCTGCCGTGCCGCACCGTACTGCGGGTGCATGACCATCATGTGAGCATTACCCATGATGGCGTCGAGATCGAAAGCCACGATGTCGAAGACCCGCTGGCCTTCGTCGAAACCTTCAAGGCGCGCTACAACGTGCCGACCATCCCTGGCCTGCCACGTTTCAATGGCGGCCTGGTGGGGTATTTCGGCTACGACTGTGTTCGTTATGTGGAAAAACGCCTGGGCAAATGCCCGAATCCGGACCCATTGGGCGTGCCGGACATTCTGCTGATGGTCTCCGATGCGGTGGTGGTGTTCGATAACCTCGCCGGCAAGATGCATGCGATCGTGCTCGCCGACCCATCCCAGGCCAACGCTTTCGAGCAGGGCCTGGCCAGCCTCGAAGCCTTGCTGGAAAAACTGCGCCAGCCGATCACCCCGCGTCGCGGCCTGGACCTCAGCCGTCCACCGGCGGCCGACCCGGTGTTCCGCTCCAGCTTTACCCAGGATGATTACGAACGCGCCGTCGATACCATCAAGGAATACATCCTCGCCGGTGACTGCATGCAGGTGGTGCCGTCGCAACGCATGTCCATCGACTTCAAGGCCGCGCCGATCGATCTGTACCGAGCGCTGCGCTGCTTCAACCCGACGCCTTACATGTATTTCTTCAACTTCGGTGACTTCCACGTGGTGGGCAGTTCGCCAGAAGTGCTGGTGCGTGTTGAAGACAACCTGATCACCGTGCGCCCGATCGCCGGTACACGCCCGCGTGGCGCGACCGAAGAAGCGGATTTGGCGCTCGAGGAAGACCTGCTCAGCGACGACAAGGAAATCGCCGAACACCTGATGCTGATCGACCTGGGCCGCAACGACACGGGGCGTGTCTCGGAAATCGGTTCGGTGAAGCTCACCGAGAAAATGGTCATCGAGCGTTATTCCAACGTGATGCATATCGTCTCCAACGTCACCGGGGAATTGAAAGCCGGCTTGACCGCGATGGACGCGCTGCGGGCGATTTTGCCGGCCGGTACCTTGTCGGGCGCGCCGAAGATTCGTGCGATGGAAATCATCGATGAGCTGGAACCGGTCAAGCGTGGCGTCTACGGTGGCGCCGTGGGGTATTTCGCCTGGAACGGCAACATGGACACCGCCATCGCGATTCGCACGGCCGTGATCAAGGACGGGGAGCTGCATGTGCAGGCCGGTGGCGGGATTGTCGCCGACTCGGTGCCGGCCCTCGAATGGGAAGAAACCCTGAACAAGCGCCGTGCGATGTTCCGCGCCGTAGCGCTGGCTGAACAGACCCCCAATTCTTGAGGTTTCCCCATGTTACTGATGATTGATAACTACGACTCCTTTACCTACAACGTTGTGCAGTACCTGGGGGAGTTGGGTGCCGAGGTCAAAGTGGTTCGCAATGACGAACTGACCGTGGCCGAAATCGCCGCCCTGAACCCGGAGCGCATTGTGGTTTCGCCGGGCCCCTGCACGCCGACCGAGGCGGGTATTTCCCTCGAAGCCATCAAGTACTTCGCCGGCAAGCTGCCAATCCTGGGCGTATGCCTGGGCCATCAGTCCATCGGCCAGGCCTTTGGTGGTGACGTGGTGCGTGCGCGGCAGGTGATGCATGGCAAGACCAGCCCGGTGTTCCATAAAGACCTGGGCGTATTCCAGGCACTCAACAACCCGGTGACCGTGACCCGCTACCACTCGCTGGTGGTCAAGCGCGAAACCCTGCCAGAATGCCTGGAACTGACCGCCTGGACCCAACTGGAAGACGGCTCCGTCGACGAGATCATGGGCCTGCGCCACAAGACACTGAACATCGAAGGGGTGCAGTTTCACCCTGAGTCGATCCTGACCGAGCAGGGCTACGAGCTGTTCGCCAACTTTCTCAAGCAGAGCGGCGGCACGCGCTAAGGACTTTCCATGGATATCAAGACTGCCCTGAGCCGTATCGTCGGCCATCTGGACCTGAGCACCGCTGAAATGAGCGATGTGATGCGCGAAATCATGACCGGTCAATGCACCGACGCGCAGATCGGCGCCTTCATGATGGCGATGCGCATGAAGAGCGAGAGCATCGACGAAATCGTCGGCGCGGTATCGGTGATGCGCGAGCTGGCGGACAAGGTCGCGCTCAAGACCCTCGACGGTGTTGTCGATGTGGTCGGTACCGGCGGCGACGGTGCGAATATTTTCAACGTGTCGACGGCGGCTTCCTTTGTGGTCGCGGCGGCTGGCTGCACCGTGGCCAAGCACGGTAACCGTGCGGTATCGGGCAAAAGCGGTAGTGCCGACTTGCTGGAAGCGGCCGGCATCTACCTGAACCTGACGCCGGTACAAGTGGCACGCTGCATCGATAACGTCGGCATCGGCTTTATGTTTGCCCAGTCCCACCATGGGGCGATGAAACATGCGGCCGGCCCGCGCAAGGACATTGGCCTGCGTACCCTGTTCAACATGCTCGGCCCGCTTACGAATCCGGCCGGTGTGAAGCACCAGGTGGTGGGCGTGTTCAGCCAGGCGCTGTGCCGTCCATTGGCTGAAGTATTGCAACGCCTGGGCAGCAAGCATGTGCTGGTGGTGCATTCCAAGGATGGCCTGGACGAATTCAGCCTGGCGGCCCCGACCTTTGTGGCCGAACTGAAGAACGACCAGGTCACCGAATATTGGGTCGAGCCCGAAGACCTGGGCATGAAAAGCCAGAGCCTGCATGGCCTGGCGGTGGAAAGCCCGGCAGCCTCGCTGGAACTGATTCGCGATGCCTTGGGGCGTCGCAAGACCGAGAACGGCCAAAAAGCTGCAGAAATGATTGTTTTGAATGCTGGCGCGGCACTTTACGCGGCGGACCATGCCTATAGTCTTAAGGAGGGTGTGGCCTTGGCCCACGATGCGCTGCACACCGGTCTGGCTCGTGAAAAGCTCGAAGAGCTGGGAGCATTCACCGCAGTATTCAAGATGGAGAATGAAGGATGAGTGTCCCGACCGTTCTGGAAAAAATCCTGGCCCGCAAAGCTGAAGAAGTCGCCGTGCGCCGCGCACGCGTGAGCCTGGCCGAGCTGGAAAGCCAGGCGAAGGTCGCTGACGCACCGCGTGGTTTTGCCAACGCCTTGATCGCCCAGTCCAAGCAGAAGCAACCGGCGGTTATCGCTGAAATCAAGAAAGCCTCGCCGAGCAAAGGCGTCATCCGCGAAAACTTCGTACCGGCCGACATCGCCGTCAGCTACGAGAAGGGCGGGGCGACCTGTCTGTCCGTGCTCACCGATATCGACTTTTTCCAGGGCTCCGACGAGTTCTTGAAGCAAGCCCGTGCTGCGTGCAAGCTGCCGGTGATCCGCAAGGATTTCATGATCGACCCGTACCAGATTGTCGAAGCCCGAGCCCTGGGTGCTGACTGCGTGCTGCTGATCGTCTCCGCGCTGGACGACGTGAAGATGGCCGAGTTGGCGGCCGTGGCCAAAAGCGTTGGCCTGGATGTGCTGGTGGAAGTGCACGACGGCGATGAGTTGGAACGTGCACTCAAGACCCTCGACACACCGTTGGTGGGCGTTAACAACCGTAACCTGCACACTTTTGAAGTCAGCCTTGAAAACACCCTCGACCTGCTGCCGCGTATTCCACGCGACCGCCTGGTGATCACCGAGAGTGGCATCGTTAACCGCGCCGACGTGGAGCTGATGGAAATCAGCGGTGTGTACTCGTTCCTGGTGGGTGAGACCTTTATGCGTGCCGAGAACCCGGGGGCGGAACTGCAGCGTCTGTTCTTCCCGGAGCGTGGCGTGGCGGTCAGCGGTTCCACTCTCGATTGATTTGAAATGCGATCAACGTGTGGGAGGGGGCTTGCCCCCGATGGCGACGGTTCAGTTGGAGCATTCTTGACTGACACACCGCCATCGGGGCAAGCCCCCTCCCACATTTGGGTTTGTGTTTATTCAGATAGGTAGGTGCCCGTTGATCCAGCCAGTGTCGATGCTTGTTGAAGCAGGCCTTGCCGCCGAGCAAGCCTTGTTGACCACCGTTTGCGCGGGTGAGCAGGAGTTTGGCCTGCTGTTCTGGCAGCCCAGTGATCAAGCCTTGGTGATGCCCCGACGTTTGAGTCGGCTGCCGGCGTTCGAAGCCGCCAGCCAAGTCTCAGCCGACGCCGGTTGGCCAGTGTTGCTGCGCGAAACCGGCGGCGAGCCGGTGCCGCAGTCCAACGCTACGGTCAATATCGCGCTGGTCTACGCGCCGCCACGCAGCGAAAGCGATCAGGCACGCATCGAAACCGGTTACCTGCGTTTATGTCAGCCGATCTGCGATTTACTCATTGAATTGGGCGGCGATGCCTCCGTCGGAGAAATCGACGGTGCGTTCTGCGACGGTCGTTACAACGTCAACCTCAATGGGCGCAAGATGGTCGGTACTGCCCAGCGCTGGCGGCAAAGTGGTGGTCGCCCGGTGGGGTTGGTGCACGGTGCCTTGTTGCTGGAGAATGACCGCGATGAACTGATTGCGGCGGTCAATCTTTTCAATGAAGCCTGCGGTCTTGAACAGCGGGTGCGTGCCGACAGCCATATCGCGCTGCACGAAGCTTTCCCCGCGCCGGATGCGATCAGCCGGTTGGACACCTTGTATCGCCAGATGCTGGCCAGCTTCCTGCCGGGTTAACGGGTGCCGAACACCACCATCGTCTTGCCTTTGACGTGCACCAGGTTGCGTTCTTCCAGGTCCTTGAGCACGCGACCGACCATTTCCCGTGAACACCCGACAATGCGCCCGATCTCCTGGCGCGTGACTTTGATTTGCATGCCATCGGGGTGGGTCATGGCGTCAGGTTGTTTGCACAGCTCCAGCAGGCAGCGGGCTACCCGACCGGTGACGTCAAAGAACGCCAGGTCGCCGACCTTGCGTGTGGTGTCGCGCAGGCGTTGGGCAATCTGGCCGCTCAAGGCGTAGAGAATATCGGGGTCCTGCTGGGCCAATTCGCGAAATTTCGCGTAACTGATTTCGGCCACTTCGCATTCGATCTTGGTCCGTACCCAGGCGCTGCGTTCCTGCTCTTTGCCGGCTTGTTCAAACAGCCCCAGTTCGCCAAAGAAATCCCCGGTATTGAGGTAGGCGATGATCATTTCGCGGCCGTCTTCATCCTCGATCAGGATAGTGACCGAGCCCTTGATGATGAAGAACAGTGTTTCGGAACGCTCGCCTGCGCAGATGATGTTGTGCTTGGCCGGGTGACGTCGGCGCTGGCAGTGCATCAACAGCTTGTCGAGATTCTTGATCTTGGGTATGGGAGTAAGAGCAACCATGGTTCTATCCCGAAAAGGCGGCGCGAGGTGATTTGGAGTTGTTGTATTCAGCGGTATCGGCATTGATACACGTTGTATGAAGGGTGGCAATACGCCATCGATTTAGCGCCAGCTTAACAGACGCTTTCTGACTCGATTAGCGAATTTACCGAGCGCGGCCGGTTGTTGATCCGCTTTCATGGGAAACGCTGTGGTTGCAAGCCCCTGTGCTAAGCTGGCGACCCTTTTTTAGCAGTGGAGTCTGGGCGATGAAGGCACGCATCCAATGGGCGGGCGAAGCCATGTTCCTCGGTGAGTCGGGCAGTGGCCATGTCGTGGTCATGGACGGCCCACCGGAAGCCGGTGGCCGTAACCTGGGCGTACGCCCCATGGAAATGCTCCTGCTTGGCGTGGGCGGTTGCAGTAATTTCGACGTGGTCAGCATCCTGAAAAAGTCCCGCCAGGCCGTTGAAAGCTGTGAAGCCTTCCTGGAAGCCGAACGCGCCACTGAAGACCCGAAGGTTTTTACCAAGATCCATATGCATTTTGTGGTCAAGGGGCGGGCGTTGAAGGAGGCTCAGGTCAAGCGAGCCATTGAACTGTCGGCCGAGAAGTACTGCTCGGCATCGATCATGCTCGGTGCTGCCGGCGTGGCCATCACTCATGATTACGAAATCATCGAGTTGGGCTGATCGCCGTAACGGCAAAAAGAAGGGCGCTTTGAAAGCGCCCTTTTTTTCGGCCTAGATTCGGTAGGTGCTTTTGGTCATGACCTTGGCCAGCAGGCTCATGCCAAACCTCACCGGCGCGGGGAAGCGGAAGCCACCGGCATCCAGGGCACTTTGCGCATGGTGTTCTTCATCGGTGCGCATTTGCTCAAGAATCGCTCGGGATTTTTCGTCTTCGGCCGGCAGTTGTTCCAAGTGCTCATCAAGGTGCTTGCAAACTTGATGTTCTGTCGCTGCGACAAAACCGAGGCTGACTTTATCGCTGATCAGGCCGGCGGCAGCGCCAATTCCGAACGACAGGCCATAAAACAGCGGGTTCAGTACGCTGGGGTGGCTACCGAGTTGGCGAATACGTTGCTCGCACCAGGCCAGGTGGTCGATTTCCTCCTCGGCCGCATGCTCCATGGCTGCGCGCACTTGCGGCAGCTTGGCAGTCAGGGCCTGGCCCTGGTACAGCGCCTGGGCACAGACTTCACCGGTATGGTTGATGCGCATCAGGCCGGCGACGTGGCGGGTGTCGGTCTCGCTCATCTGCGCATCGGGTTGCACGATGGCCGGCGACGGGCGGTACGGTGCGCCGCTGAAGGGCAACAGTGTGCGCATGGCCGTATCGGCTTGCAGCAACAGACGGTCAATCGGCGAGTAGTGACGTTGGGTAGTCATGCTGACCTCCGGGAAGAATCTCGGCGGCCAGTTTACCGCAAGAGAGGGCGAAGCGTTTGCGTTGAGTCAAGGGCATGGGGTCGCACGCGCTGGGCTGCGACCCTTCGATCGTGGGGTATCAGCCCGGCGGCCAGTTCATCTGGCGCTGACCCAGTACGTGCATATGGATGTGGTAAACGGTCTGTCCACCTTCTTCATTGCAGTTCATCACTACCCGGAAACCTTTCTCGCAGCCCAGTTCCAAGGCCAGGCGCTGGGCGGTAAACAGAATATGGCCAGCCAGGGCTTTGTCGTCTTCGCCCAGGTCATTCAGGGTGCGGATGGGTTTCTTCGGGATTACCAGGAAATGTACCGGCGCCTGTGGGGCGATATCGTGGAAGGCGAGGACCTGGTCATCTTCGTAGATGATCTTCGCGGGTATTTCTCTGTTGATGATTTTGGTGAACAGAGTATCCACAGCTGTTTCTCCATATGAATGTGCAGGGTGAGTGTACTCAGGCGGTCAGCGTGGGCAATAGGCCTTGTTGATCGCGCCGGCAATCTTGCGGGTCAGCCAGCGCGGGCTGAAGCGCGGGCTGAAGGCCAGCCAGCGGTTGCGCCGTCCGGGAATGATGATGGCTTTGTTCTTTTCCAGTGCGCGTACGGTGTAGAGGGCCACTTCTTCCGGGCTCATCAGCTGCTGGCTGCGATCGAGCTTGGCAGTGTCCATTTGCGCGGTGCCGAAGAACGCCGTGCGTGTCGGGCCGGGGCATAACACCGAGACCTTGATGCCACAGGTCTTCAATTCTTCGCGCAAACCTTCGGAAAAATGCAGCACATACGCCTTGCTGGCGTAATAGCTGCTCATCCACGGGCCGGGCTGGAACGCCGCAACCGAGGCGACATTGAGTATCTGCCCGCCGCCTTGCAACGCCATGGCATTGCCAAGGGCGTGACACATGCGCGTCAGTGCGAGGATGTTGACTTCGATCAGGTCCTGCTCGGTCATCCAGTCCTGGGCCAGGAACGGTCCGCTGGTGCCGATGCCGGCGCAGTTAACCAGCAAGTCGATCTGCCGTTCGCCTTCTTCAAGTTCCAGCAGGAACCCGGACAAGCGCAGTGGCTCGCCCAGGTCGCAGGCACGAAACAGCACCTCGACGCCAAAGCGTTGAGTCAATTCGATTGCAATGCTTTCCAACTGATCACGCTGGCGGGCCACCAGAATCAAGCTGCGGCCGCGACGGGCCAGTGCTTCGGCCAAGGCCAGGCCGATGCCGCTGGAGGCGCCGGTGATCAGAGCGTAACGGGTCATGCCTTTCTCCATCGCAACGCCGCCGAGCCTGTGACAGAGGCATCACAGGCGGCGGGCGTTTCTTCACTGTTCTGGAGAGTCTACAGGTTCGGCCGCTTCGTCAGCACTTTGCACGTCTTCTTCATCGACGATCACGCTTTGATCGGCGTCGTCATCGGAGGTGAGGGAACTGCTTTCGTAGCTGCTGTCCACGTTGGCTTCGAGCTGGTTCAGGTAGCCATTCATCCCCAGGGTCACCACGACGATGAGCACCAATGGGATAAACGCCAGCCATAGGGAGGCCAGCACTTTCACCGCCGTGGAGTTGCGCGGAGGTGGCGCGCCGTACTGGTTGGCGCCGGCGTTACCGGGCAGTACCAACAGCAGAAGCGGGAAGACGCTGTTCACCAGCGGAACCAGGTTCAGCAGGTACAACCAGCCGGACCAGCCCAGGTCGTGCAGGCGTTGCACGCCGATTTGCACGCTCACGACGACAAGCGCAACAAACAGCGCAAACCCCAGCAGCGAGCCGAGAATAACGGCGATCGTTGGCGAAGCGGTCGCGATCGCGAAGCCCACGGTACTGAGGATGCCTGCTGCTACGAGCATCGCAACCGTCAGCACCAGCGTCCAGGCCAGGTAGCGCAGACGGCCGATGCGCCCATTGATGGTGAAGACCTTGAGGCTGGAATACTCCGGCAAGTCATCACCTACGGCAGCGCGTGGTGGAGCGTAGGGCGAAGCGGCAGGTCGGGAGAAGTCCGTAGCGCCCGAATCCGTCTCGTGAGTTTCAGCCAAGCTGAAGGCTACAGGCTGCTCGGCTTCGATGCGCGCATCGATGCCGGCGTTGTGCAGTGCAGTCAGGTAGGTTTCTGCGTCAGGCCGGGAAAGGTCGCGTTTCAACGCAACCGGGCGGCCGGTAAAAAGCTTCTCGATGGCCTCGACGTCGCTTTTGAACAGCTCGGCGAGGTTGAGTTTTGCCGTGGTGCTTTCGACACCTGGGAGCAAGGCTCCGTCAAACACGATCTTGAAACGGTTGTCGCTCATGCAGGCATCCTTGTCACTTAATCAGGGAGGGTGGGGCAAGCCTGCTTCGATTGGCAGGCCTGACAATTGGGTCAGCGTGGCCAGCGCAGTTGTGCCGCCTGCTCGCGCGCCTTGCGGTATTCGGCATCCAGGCGGGCAACGAGTTCATCGACGCTGGGTAAATCATCAATATCTCCGACGCCCTGGCCGGCGGACCACACGGTTTTCCAGGCCTTGGCCTCATCGCTCAACGGCTTGAGCTTGGAACCGAAGTTGACTTCGCCTTTGCCTTGCAGGGCAGCGAGGTCGAAACCGGCATTTTCCAGGCTCTGGCGCATAAAGCTGGCGGGGACGCCCGAGACCGCAGGAGTGTGCACGATGTCGGCGGCGCGCGCTGTGAGCAGCATCTCTTTATAAGCATCCGGGGCGTGGCTTTCGGTCGTGCCGATAAAGCGTGTGCCGAAATAGGCCAGGTCGGCCCCCAGCACCTGGGCGGCAAGAATTTCGTGCCCGTGGTTGAGGCAACCTGCCAGCAACAGGGTTTTATCGAAGAACTGGCGGATTTCGGCGATCAGGGCGAACGGGCTCCAGGTCCCGGCATGGCCCCCGGCGCCCGCAGCGACTGCGATCAAACCATCGACACCGGCCTCCGCGGCTTTCTCCGCATGGCGCCGCGTGGTGACATCGTGAAAGACCAGGCCGCCGTAGCTGTGCACGGCATCCACCAGTTCCTTCACGGCGCCCAGGCTGGTGATCACGATCGGGACCTTGTGTTCCACGCAGATCGCCAAGTCAGCCTGCAACCGTGGGTTGCTGTTGTGCACGATAAGGTTCACGGCGTAGGGCGCGGGGTTGTCCAACGGAGCCAGGCCCGCTTCGATTTCCTCCAGCCAGGCCTTGAAACCACTGCTTTCACGCTGGTTGAGCGCCGGGAAACTCCCGACCACTCCGTTGCGACAGCACGCCAGGACCAGTTGCGGGTTGGAAATCAGGAACATCGGCGCAGCCACCACGGGCAGGCGAAGACGTTGTTCAAGCAGAGCGGGCAGCGACATTGGAGGTACCCCGAGTCATTAGAAGTTAGAACGGTTTGACCACGACCAAAATTACGATAGCCAGCAATATCAGAACCGGGACTTCATTGAACCAGCGATAAAAGACATGGCTGCGGGTGTTTTCGCCACGGGCAAAGCGCTTTACCTGCGCGCCGCACATATGGTGATAGCCGATAAGGAGCACGACCAGGGTCAGCTTGGCATGGATCCAGGCACCCATCTGGAAGATGGCGGGGTTGAGCGCGATCAGCCAGATGCCGAACACAAGGGTGGCGACCATCGCGGGCCCCATGATGCCGCGATACAGCTTGCGCTCCATGACACTGAAGCGTTCCTTGCTGACCGTATCCTCGCTTTGCGCGTGGTAGACGAACAGGCGCGGCAGGTAGAACAGCCCGGCAAACCAGCACACGATGGCGACGATATGGAAGGCTTTGACCCATAGATAAAGCATTTTTAGTTATTCCCAGGTTCACGGTAGCTGAAGATAGTAGTGGCTCATGCGTCCTTACGTCACCTTGGCGGTTGTCGCAGAACGATGCGGCCCCTATTATCGACGGCTTTCCAGTGGGTTCGTTGAGGGCAGGTTTATGGTCAAGGTCGGTATCGTCGGCGGCACGGGTTACACCGGTGTCGAATTGCTGCGTCTGTTGGCTCAGCATCCGCAGGCAGAGGTGGTGGTCATCACTTCCCGATCCGAGGCCGGCCTGGCTGTGGCCGATATGTACCCCAACCTGCGAGGCCACTATGACGGCCTGGCGTTCAGCGTGCCGGACATCAAGACCCTGGGGGCCTGTGACGTAGTGTTCTTTGCTACGCCTCACGGTGTCGCCCATGCCCTGGCCGGTGAATTACTGGCGGCGGGCACCAAGGTCATCGACCTGTCGGCGGATTTCCGTCTGCAGGACGCCGATGAGTGGGCCAAATGGTACGGCCAGCCGCACGGTGCGCCAGAACTGCTGGAAGAGGCGGTGTACGGCCTGCCGGAAGTCAATCGCGAGCAGATCAAGCAGGCGCGCCTGATCGCCGTGCCGGGTTGCTATCCGACTGCGACCCAACTGGGCTTCCTGCCATTGCTGGAAGCAGGCTTGGCCGATGCTTCGCGTCTGATCGCGGACTGCAAGTCAGGTGTCAGCGGTGCAGGCCGGGGTGCGGCGGTAGGTTCGCTGTATTCCGAGACGTCGGAAAGCATGAAGGCCTATGCGGTCAAGGGGCATCGCCACTTGCCGGAGATCCGCCAGGGGTTGCGTCGTGCCGCGGGCAAGGAGGTGGGCTTGACCTTCGTTCCGCATTTGACGCCGATGATCCGTGGTATTCACTCCACGCTGTACGCGACTGTCGTCGATCGCTCGGTGGATCTGCAGGCATTGTTTGAGAAACGTTATGCCAACGAGCCGTTCGTCGATGTAATGCCGGCTGGCAGTCACCCGGAAACTCGCAGCGTGCGCGGCGCCAATGTGTGCCGTATCGCGGTGCATCGTCCGCAGGATGGCGACTTGGTGGTAGTACTGTCCGTGATCGATAATCTGGTCAAAGGTGCGTCGGGCCAGGCTGTACAGAACATGAACATCCTGTTCGGCCTGGATGAGAAGCTGGGCCTGTCCCATGCGGGCATGCTGCCGTAAGGTTTCCCCGTTATTGCGCAAAAGGCCCGATCATCGGGCCTTTTGTGTTTTTAATGGCGGCTACGCAGATTGATATACCGTAACAATAGTTGACCGCTTTTCTAGGAGAAGCGGATAATACCGGCCATTACGCATATGGCGGCGCTACGCCGGGAGATTATCAGCATGAGCGTTGAATCCTTCACCCCCACGGCTTTGCAATTCACCCACGGTGCTGCGCACAAGGTGAAGAGCCTGGTCGATGAAGAGGGTAATGATCGCTTGAAGCTGCGCGTATTCGTTACGGGCGGCGGTTGTTCAGGGTTTCAGTACGGTTTTACCTTCGATGAAGATGTGGCCGATGACGATACCATCGTCGAGCGCGAGGGCGTCAGCCTGGTCGTAGACCCTATGAGTTTCCAATACCTGGCAGGTGCCGAGGTGGATTATCAGGAAGGTCTCGAGGGGTCGCGTTTCGTGATAAAGAACCCTAACGCCACCACCACCTGTGGTTGCGGGTCTTCGTTCTCGATCTGATCGATGGCGGATACAAAAACGCCGCTTGGCTTTGATCGGCCAAGCGGCGTTTTGCTGTCTGCAGATCCTGGAGGGCTGTCAGGCGGGGTAGATCGCGCCCAGTACCCGAAGACCGCGTGCGCCGGTGACGCTGGGGCGGTTGGCAGCAATGCCTTCCAGGCAGCAATGGGCCAGCCAGGCAAAGGCCATGGCTTCTACCCAATCAGGATCTACGCCGTAGGTGGCGGTGCTGCTGACTTGGGTCGCCGGCAGTAGCGCGGCCAGGCGGCTCATCAACGTAACGTTATGGGCGCCGCCGCCACAGACCAGTAGGGTTTCGGTCTGGTGTTGTGCGGTTTGCAGGGATTTGACGATGGTCAGGGCGGTCAGCTCCAGCAGCGTGGCTTGTACGTCCTGGGGAGCAAATGCTGGCAAACCCGCCAGATGTCGTTGCAGCCACTCGCGATTGAACACTTCGCGTCCGGTGCTTTTTGGGCCCTGTGTGACAAAGAAGGGGTCGCTGAGCAGGGTGTTGAGTAACTGCGATTCGACTTTACCGCCGGCCGCCCACCGGCCGTCACGATCAAAGTGCTCGCCGCGCTGCTGGTGAATCCAGGTGTCCAGCAGAACGTTGCCCGGGCCGCAGTCGAAGCCGGCTACAGGCTTGCCGGTCTCGATCAGGCTAAGGTTGCTGAAACCGCCGATATTCAGGACGGCGTGATTGCCGGTTCGTTCCCCAAACAACGCTTCATGAAAGGCGGGTACCAATGGCGCGCCCTGGCCACCAGCGGCCACGTCGCGGCTGCGGAAGTCGCTGACCACAGTGATGCCTGTCAGCTCTGTGAGCAGGGCAGGGTTACCGATCTGTACGGTAAAGCCTCGGGTGGGTTCATGGCGGATGGTTTGCCCGTGGCTACCGATCGCGCGAATGTCTTGGGGCTTGAGAGCTTGCTGCTCCAGTAAGGCATGAATGCCTTGGGCAGCCACTGTCACCCAATGCTGCTGGGCAATTGCCGAGCGAGCGATTTCATCTGGGCCGCTGGCGCACAGGCTGAGCAGCTCGGCGCGCAGGCTGCCTGGCATGGGGATGTAGTGAGTGGCGATCAGCTTGATCGCCGAGCTTTGTTCGATCAGGGCTATATCCAGACCGTCGAGGCTGGTGCCAGACATCACCCCTATATAGAGCGCCATGTCTTAACGCTTCGCCGAAGCCAGCAGGGTGGAGCGCTCCTGATCCATGCGCGCCATCAGCGGCTGGCTCTGTTGCATGAAGCGCGCACGCTCGGCCTTGGCGATGGGGTCGGCCATGGGTAGCTTTTGGCCCAATGGATCGACGTGTACGCCATTGACTTGGAACTCATAATGCAAGTGCGGTCCGGTAGACAGGCCGGTAGTGCCGATATAACCAATCACCTGGCCTTGCTTCACGGTGCCGCCCGTCTGCACGCCCTTGGCGAACCCTTGCATGTGGCCATAAAGGGTACGGTAGGTGTTGCCGTGCTGGATGATCACGGTATTGCCGTAGCCTCCGCGACGACCGGCCAGCAGCACCTTGCCGTCACCGGCGGCCTTGATTGGCGTACCACGAGGGGCGGCATAGTCGACGCCTTTGTGGGCGCGGATTTTGTTCAGAATTGGATGCTTGCGGCCCATGGAGAATCGCGAGCTAATACGAGCGAAGTCGACAGGCGTGCGGATAAACGCCTTACGCATGCTGTTGCCATCGGCGGTGTAGTAGCTGCTGTTGCCTTGCTTGTTGGTGTAGCGAACTGCGGTATAGGTCTTGCCGCGGTTGGTGAAGCGTGCGGAGAGAATATTGCCGGTGCCGACCACTTTACCGTTGGCGACCTTCTGCTCGTAGATCACGTCGAATTCATCGCCTTGGCGGATGTCCTGGGCGAAGTCGATGTCGTATCCAAATACACTGGCCATGTCCATGGTCATGCTATGGGACAGGCCGGCGCGTGCAGCGGACTGCGACAAGGAGCTGTTGATCACGCCGTGTACATAAGCAGAGCGCATCACCGGCTTGGTGGTGACACGATTGAAGGCAAAGCCCTTGGCACCCTTGGTCAGGGTGATGCTTTCGAGGTCGCTGATGTTGCTGTGCAGGTTATTCAACTGGCCATCTGGGGTCAGTTCGAACTCAAGCTTCTGCCCGTGCTTGAGTTGGGTGAATTGCTTGGCCTGTTTGTCACTGGCCAGTACTTCATTAACCGTGGCGGCGGGCAGGCCGACCTTTTCGAACAGGGTCGACAACGTATCGCCTTTTGCGACGATGACTTCGCGGTGTTGCGGATTCTTGGCGACATCTGCTGCCGGGGCAGGTGCTGGTTTAGCTGCTTGCTGGGTGTCTTCTGGGCTGCTTTCTATCTGGGCGAACGGTGATTCAGTAGCGGTAGTTGTGGCTTGCTGTGCGTCGGAAGCGTCTTGATCTTGTGTCAGTTGCTCAACCGGGCTTTCCAGGTCAAGGCTCAGGGATGTTCGTTTGGCCTCTACATCACTGGAAGGGAATACCAGGAGCGCCAGGCTGAGAAGGGCGGCGATACCACTTGCTGCGAGCAGGTGGGTCTTCGGGTAAAGCGGCGGCGCTTTAGACGGTTCAGTGGTCATAGGTAATTTTGACTTTGAAGATGAAATGGAAAAGATGAATGACATGATGAAGATGAAATAACTGTATAAAATATAACCAAATCATCTGTGGTGCAAGCTCGCGAACGCTGTGCTTGCTGAACGGTGTCCGTGCGCAGGGCAAAACTTGTAATTAGTCCCTGATCTTGTATGGTTGGTTCCCTTTTGAATCTGAGCCTTGCGGGTCTGTTATGAAGTCGGTTGAAGAGCAGCTAGCGCTGATAAAACGTGGTGCGGAAGAACTGTTGGTCGAGTCTGAGCTGATCGAAAAGCTCAAGCGCGGCCAGCCCCTGCGTATCAAGGCCGGCTTTGATCCGACGGCGCCGGATCTGCACCTTGGGCATACCGTGCTTATAAACAAGCTGCGTCAGTTCCAGGAACTGGGGCATCAGGTCATCTTCCTTATAGGTGACTTCACCGGGATGATCGGCGATCCGAGTGGCAAGAGCGCAACGCGTCCGCCACTGACTCGTGAGCAGGTTCTCGATAATGCCGAGACCTACAAGACCCAGGTGTTCAAGATTCTCGATCCAGCCAAGACCGAGGTGGCCTTTAACTCCACCTGGATGGATCAGATGGGGCCGGCCGACTTTATTCGCCTGACGTCCCAATACACCGTGGCGCGCATGCTTGAGCGAGATGACTTCGACAAGCGCTACTCCACCAACCAGCCTATCGCGATTCATGAGTTCCTCTACCCGTTGGTGCAAGGGTATGACTCGGTGGCTTTGCGTGCCGACGTTGAGTTGGGTGGTACCGATCAGAAGTTCAATCTGTTGATGGGGCGCGAGTTGCAGCGTGCATATGGGCAGGAAGCCCAATGCATTCTGACCATGCCGTTGCTGGAAGGCTTGGATGGCGTCAAGAAGATGTCCAAGTCGCTGGGTAACTATGTGGGTATCCAGGAGGCGCCAGGCGTGATGTATGGCAAGCTGGTTTCTATACCGGATGCGCTGATGTGGCGTTACTTCGAGTTGTTGAGCTTTCGTTCTATGGATGAAATCAACGCGCTGCGTGCTGAGGTCGAGGCGGGGGCTAATCCGCGCGACGTGAAGATCAAGCTGGCCGAAGAGATCGTTGCGCGTTTCCATGGTGAGGAGGCAGCTGCCAGTGCTCACCGTGCGGCAGGCAATCGCATGAGAGATGGCGAGCTGCCGGATGATTTGCCGGAGATCGAGCTGGTAGCTGCAGAGGCGATGCCGATCGCGGCTGTCCTTAATAAGGCGGGGCTGGTGAAGAACTCGGCGGTTGCGCGTGACCTTCTGGGTTCGGGTGGTGTGCGTATAGATGGTGAGGTGGTTGATCGCACCTTTATATATGAGCTGGGTGCTACCCATGTTTGCCAGGCTGGGAAGAAGGCATTTGCGCGTATTACGCTTAAATCCGAATAAGTCTGAAATTAAGTGTTGACGGCGTTTTATATCTGTCTATAATTCGCCCCACTTCCGGCGCAGTCGAAACGGAAAACTCCTTGGTAAACAAAGAGTTACGCAAGATTCGACAGCGACCTGCTTCAGTTCATCGAAGCCCAGAAGGAGTTGGTAGAGCAGTGTCGTTTGGCTCTATTAACGTTTCGATCCTCTCGGTCGAAAGCGGAGAAAAAGAGGTGTTGACAGCAGCGTGTAACGCTGTAGAATTCGCCTCCCGCTAACGAGAGATCGGAAGCGCAAGTGGTTGAAGTTACAAAGGAAACTTTGAAAACTTCTGAAAATAATCACTTGACAGCAAATGAGGCTGCTGTAGAATGCGCGCCTCGGTTGAGACGAAAGATCTTAACCAACCGCTCTTTAACAACTGAATCAAGCAATTCGTGTGGGTGCTTGTGGAGTCAGACTGATAGTCAACAAGATTATCAGCATCACAAGTTACTCCGCGAGAAATCAAAGATGTAACCAACGATTGCTGAGCCAAGTTTAGGGTTTCTTAAAAACCCAAAGATGTTTGAACTGAAGAGTTTGATCATGGCTCAGATTGAACGCTGGCGGCAGGCCTAACACATGCAAGTCGAGCGGTAGAGAGAAGCTTGCTTCTCTTGAGAGCGGCGGACGGGTGAGTAATGCCTAGGAATCTGCCTGGTAGTGGGGGATAACGTTCGGAAACGGACGCTAATACCGCATACGTCCTACGGGAGAAAGCAGGGGACCTTCGGGCCTTGCGCTATCAGATGAGCCTAGGTCGGATTAGCTAGTTGGTGAGGTAATGGCTCACCAAGGCGACGATCCGTAACTGGTCTGAGAGGATGATCAGTCACACTGGAACTGAGACACGGTCCAGACTCCTACGGGAGGCAGCAGTGGGGAATATTGGACAATGGGCGAAAGCCTGATCCAGCCATGCCGCGTGTGTGAAGAAGGTCTTCGGATTGTAAAGCACTTTAAGTTGGGAGGAAGGGCAGTTACCTAATACGTGATTGTTTTGACGTTACCGACAGAATAAGCACCGGCTAACTCTGTGCCAGCAGCCGCGGTAATACAGAGGGTGCAAGCGTTAATCGGAATTACTGGGCGTAAAGCGCGCGTAGGTGGTTAGTTAAGTTGGATGTGAAATCCCCGGGCTCAACCTGGGAACTGCATTCAAAACTGACTGACTAGAGTATGGTAGAGGGTGGTGGAATTTCCTGTGTAGCGGTGAAATGCGTAGATATAGGAAGGAACACCAGTGGCGAAGGCGACCACCTGGACTGATACTGACACTGAGGTGCGAAAGCGTGGGGAGCAAACAGGATTAGATACCCTGGTAGTCCACGCCGTAAACGATGTCAACTAGCCGTTGGGAGCCTTGAGCTCTTAGTGGCGCAGCTAACGCATTAAGTTGACCGCCTGGGGAGTACGGCCGCAAGGTTAAAACTCAAATGAATTGACGGGGGCCCGCACAAGCGGTGGAGCATGTGGTTTAATTCGAAGCAACGCGAAGAACCTTACCAGGCCTTGACATCCAATGAACTTTCTAGAGATAGATTGGTGCCTTCGGGAACATTGAGACAGGTGCTGCATGGCTGTCGTCAGCTCGTGTCGTGAGATGTTGGGTTAAGTCCCGTAACGAGCGCAACCCTTGTCCTTAGTTACCAGCACGTTATGGTGGGCACTCTAAGGAGACTGCCGGTGACAAACCGGAGGAAGGTGGGGATGACGTCAAGTCATCATGGCCCTTACGGCCTGGGCTACACACGTGCTACAATGGTCGGTACAGAGGGTTGCCAAGCCGCGAGGTGGAGCTAATCCCACAAAACCGATCGTAGTCCGGATCGCAGTCTGCAACTCGACTGCGTGAAGTCGGAATCGCTAGTAATCGCGAATCAGAATGTCGCGGTGAATACGTTCCCGGGCCTTGTACACACCGCCCGTCACACCATGGGAGTGGGTTGCACCAGAAGTAGCTAGTCTAACCTTCGGGGGGACGGTTACCACGGTGTGATTCATGACTGGGGTGAAGTCGTAACAAGGTAGCCGTAGGGGAACCTGCGGCTGGATCACCTCCTTAATCGACGACATCAGCTGCTCCATAAGTTCCCACACGAATTGCTTGATTCATTGAAGAAGACGATAAAGAAGCAGCCCGAAATTGGGTCTGTAGCTCAGTTGGTTAGAGCGCACCCCTGATAAGGGTGAGGTCGGCAGTTCGAATCTGCCCAGACCCACCAATTTTGTGTGGGAAACGCCTGTAGAAATACGGGGCCATAGCTCAGCTGGGAGAGCGCCTGCCTTGCACGCAGGAGGTCAACGGTTCGATCCCGTTTGGCTCCACCACTACTGCTTCTAGACGTTGAAAGCTTAGAAATGAGCATTCCATCACTGCGATGGTGAATGTTGATTTCTAGTCTTTGATTAGATCGTTCTTTAAAAATTTGGGTATGTGATAGAAAGATAGACTGAACGTTACTTTCACTGGTAACGGATCAGGCTAAGGTAAAATTTGTGAGTTCTCTTAATTGAGAAATTCGAATTTTCGGCGAATGTCGTCTTCACAGTATAACCAGATTGCTTGGGGTTATATGGTCAAGTGAAGAAGCGCATACGGTGGATGCCTTGGCAGTCAGAGGCGATGAAAGACGTGGTAGCCTGCGAAAAGCTTCGGGGAGTCGGCAAACAGACTTTGATCCGGAGATGTCTGAATGGGGGAACCCAGCCATCATAAGATGGTTACCTTACACTGAATACATAGGTGTAAGGGGCGAACCAGGGGAACTGAAACATCTAAGTACCCTGAGGAAAAGAAATCAACCGAGATTCCCTTAGTAGTGGCGAGCGAACGGGGACTAGCCCTTAAGTGGCTTTGAGATTAGCGGAACGCTCTGGAAAGTGCGGCCATAGTGGGTGATAGCCCTGTACGCGAAAATCTCTTAGTCATGAAATCGAGTAGGACGGAGCACGAGAAACTTTGTCTGAATATGGGGGGACCATCCTCCAAGGCTAAATACTACTGACTGACCGATAGTGAACTAGTACCGTGAGGGAAAGGCGAAAAGAACCCCGGAGAGGGGAGTGAAATAGATCCTGAAACCGTATGCGTACAAGCAGTGGGAGCCCACTTTGTTGGGTGACTGCGTACCTTTTGTATAATGGGTCAGCGACTTATTTTCAGTGGCGAGCTTAACCGAATAGGGGAGGCGTAGCGAAAGCGAGTCTTAATAGGGCGTCTAGTCGCTGGGAATAGACCCGAAACCGGGCGATCTATCCATGGGCAGGTTGAAGGTTGGGTAACACTAACTGGAGGACCGAACCGACTACCGTTGAAAAGTTAGCGGATGACCTGTGGATCGGAGTGAAAGGCTAATCAAGCTCGGAGATAGCTGGTTCTCCTCGAAAGCTATTTAGGTAGCGCCTCATGTATCACTGTAGGGGGTAGAGCACTGTTTCGGCTAGGGGGTCATCCCGACTTACCAAACCGATGCAAACTCCGAATACCTACAAGTGCCGAGCATGGGAGACACACGGCGGGTGCTAACGTCCGTCGTGAAAAGGGAAACAACCCAGACCGTCAGCTAAGGTCCCAAAGTTATGGTTAAGTGGGAAACGATGTGGGAAGGCTTAGACAGCTAGGAGGTTGGCTTAGAAGCAGCCACCCTTTAAAGAAAGCGTAATAGCTCACTAGTCGAGTCGGCCTGCGCGGAAGATGTAACGGGGCTCAAACCATACACCGAAGCTACGGGTATCACGTAAGTGATGCGGTAGAGGAGCGTTCTGTAAGCCTGTGAAGGTGAGTTGAGAAGCTTGCTGGAGGTATCAGAAGTGCGAATGCTGACATGAGTAACGACAATGGGTGTGAAAAACACCCACGCCGAAAGACCAAGGTTTCCTGCGCAACGTTAATCGACGCAGGGTTAGTCGGTCCCTAAGGCGAGGCTGAAAAGCGTAGTCGATGGAAAACAGGTTAATATTCCTGTACTTCTGGTTATTGCGATGGAGGGACGGAGAAGGCTAGGCCAGCTTGGCGTTGGTTGTCCAAGTTTAAGGTGGTAGGCTGAGATCTTAGGTAAATCCGGGATCTTAAGGCCGAGAGCTGATGACGAGTTGTCTTTTAGATGACGAAGTGGTTGATGCCATGCTTCCAAGAAAAGCTTCTAAGCTTCAGGTAACCAGGAACCGTACCCCAAACCGACACAGGTGGTTGGGTAGAGAATACCAAGGCGCTTGAGAGAACTCGGGTGAAGGAACTAGGCAAAATGGCACCGTAACTTCGGGAGAAGGTGCGCCGGTGAGGGTGAAGGACTTGCTCCGTAAGCCCATGCCGGTCGAAGATACCAGGCCGCTGCGACTGTTTATTAAAAACACAGCACTCTGCAAACACGAAAGTGGACGTATAGGGTGTGACGCCTGCCCGGTGCCGGAAGGTTAATTGATGGGGTTAGCTAACGCGAAGCTCTTGATCGAAGCCCCGGTAAACGGCGGCCGTAACTATAACGGTCCTAAGGTAGCGAAATTCCTTGTCGGGTAAGTTCCGACCTGCACGAATGGCGTAACGATGGCGGCGCTGTCTCCACCCGAGACTCAGTGAAATTGAAATCGCTGTGAAGATGCAGTGTATCCGCGGCTAGACGGAAAGACCCCGTGAACCTTTACTATAGCTTTGCACTGGACTTTGAATTTGCTTGTGTAGGATAGGTGGGAGGCTTTGAAGCGTGGACGCCAGTTCGCGTGGAGCCAACCTTGAAATACCACCCTGGCAACTTTGAGGTTCTAACTCAGGTCCGTTATCCGGATCGAGGACAGTGTATGGTGGGTAGTTTGACTGGGGCGGTCTCCTCCTAAAGAGTAACGGAGGAGTACGAAGGTGCGCTCAGACCGGTCGGAAATCGGTCGTAGAGTATAAAGGCAAAAGCGCGCTTGACTGCGAGACAGACACGTCGAGCAGGTACGAAAGTAGGTCTTAGTGATCCGGTGGTTCTGTATGGAAGGGCCATCGCTCAACGGATAAAAGGTACTCCGGGGATAACAGGCTGATACCGCCCAAGAGTTCATATCGACGGCGGTGTTTGGCACCTCGATGTCGGCTCATCACATCCTGGGGCTGAAGCCGGTCCCAAGGGTATGGCTGTTCGCCATTTAAAGTGGTACGCGAGCTGGGTTTAGAACGTCGTGAGACAGTTCGGTCCCTATCTGCCGTGGACGTTTGAGATTTGAGAGGGGCTGCTCCTAGTACGAGAGGACCGGAGTGGACGAACCTCTGGTGTTCCGGTTGTCACGCCAGTGGCATTGCCGGGTAGCTATGTTCGGAATAGATAACCGCTGAAAGCATCTAAGCGGGAAACTAGCCTCAAGATGAGATCTCACTGGGACCTTGAGTCCCCTGAAGGGCCGTCGAAGACTACGACGTTGATAGGTTGGGTGTGTAAGCGCTGTGAGGCGTTGAGCTAACCAATACTAATTGCCCGTGAGGCTTGACCATATAACACCCAAGCAATTTGCTGACCTGAAAAGGCACCAGATTGCGGTGTGTGAAGACGAAACGAACCGAAAGTTCGAAACGCACAAAACACCGAAAGCTGTCACATACCCAATTTGCTGAAGCGAGGCCAGCTGGTCACGACTCAGTACCCGAATTTCTTGACGACCATAGAGCATTGGAACCACCTGATCCCATCCCGAACTCAGTAGTGAAACGATGCATCGCCGATGGTAGTGTGGGGTTTCCCCATGTGAGAGTAGGTCATCGTCAAGATTAAATTCCGAAACCCCATTTGCGAAAGCAAATGGGGTTTTGTTTTGGGCGATCGAAAAGAGTTGAATGGTTTATCGCTGCTCCCTTCAGTTCAGTCCTGTGTCCGGCCTTTCTATGCAATGACCTTACGCATGGCTATCATGCGTGCCTCATTGTGAGGCGATACTTGCATGTTGACGTTGTTGAAACTACTGAAAGATGGTCGATTCCATTCTGGAGAGGCGCTAGGTGCTGCCCTTGGTATCAGCCGCAGCGCTGTGTGGAAGCAGCTCCAGCATCTCGAGGCCGAGTTAAATCTACCTATTCATAAAGTCCGCGGTCGTGGGTATCAGTTGGCTTCGCCTTTGGTATTTTTGAATGCTGAAGATATCGTTCTGCATGCGGCCTCTTTGCCTTGGCCTGTCCATATTTTCGATTCCATTGACTCTACGAATGCTGAGGCCTTGCGCCTTGTTGATGCGAACTGTGCGGCACCTTTTATAGTGCTTGCGGAGCAGCAAACAGCAGGTAGGGGAAGGCGAGGTCGTAAGTGGGTTAGTCCGTTTGCGCAAAATATTTATTACAGTGTTGTGTTGCGTATTGAAGGTGGTCTGCGGCAGTTGGAGGGGCTGAGTCTCGTTGTTGGGTTGGCGGTCATGCAGGCTTTGCGTGACGCTGGCGTACAGGGCGCAGCCTTGAAGTGGCCGAATGACGTCTTGGTTGGACAGAAAAAAATTGCCGGCATCTTGCTCGAGTTGGTGGGGGATCCTGCTGATATCTGTCACGTCGTCCTGGGGATAGGCATCAATGTGAATATGCAGAAGGCCGTTGATGTCGATCAGCAATGGACTTCGGTGCAGCTCGAAACGGGTATTCCGATTAATCGTAATTATCTGGTGGCTCAACTGAGTCTGAGGCTGCAAGGCTATTTGCATAAACATATGACTCTTGGTTTTGCTGGGCTTCAGGAGGAGTGGGAGCAGAATCATGCGTGGCAAGGAAGAGCTGTGTCGCTGATCGCCGGTGTCAATCGAATCGAAGGCGTGGTATTAGGCGTCGACCACCAGGGTGCGTTGCGTTTGAGTGTTGATGGCGCTGAGAAAATCTATAGCGGTGGTGAGCTAAGCCTGAGGTTGCGTGATGATTCTTGAACTCGACTGTGGGAATAGCTTTATCAAGTGGCGCGTACTTGATGTGAATAAGGTGGGTGCCTCTGCAGAGGGGGTTGTTGGTTCGGATGTCGCGTTGATTGAGACGCTGGAAGCGCTTCCAGGGTTGTTGCTGACACGCTGTCGAATGGTGAGTGTACGGGCCCCAGAGGAAACCAATAAGCTGATAGCGGCGCTGGAGGAGGCATTCGGCGTTACCGTATGCTGCGCTGTTTCTTCGCGAGAGATGGCTGGAGTGCGCAATGGTTACGAAGATTTCGAGCGTCTCGGGCTTGATCGTTGGTTGGCTATGCTGGGGGGATTCAAATTAGCAGCTGGCCCTTGCCTGGTTCTGGACTTTGGTACTGCGGCTACCGCAGATTTTATCGCTGCGGATGGTGAGCATCTAGGTGGTTTCATTTGCCCGGGCATGCCGCTCATGCGCAACCAGTTGCGTACCCATACCCGCAAGATACGTTACGACGATGCGGCAGCTGAGAGGGCGCTTGAGCGGCTCTCTCCAGGGCGCACGACCGTAGAGGCGGTTGAGCGTGGCTGTACGTTGATGATCAGAGGGTTTGTGCTGACGCAGTTGGAGTTGGCTCGAGCTTATTGGGGTGATGATTTCACTGTGTTTCTCACTGGGGGGGATGCCGACCTGGTCTGGGATGCCGTGCCGCAGGCTCGACTCGTTCCGGACCTGGTGTTTGTCGGCCTTGCAATGGCATGTCCTTTATCCTGAGGTGTTTATGCGTTGGCTGTTTTTGCTATTGCTCGTACTCAATGCTTTCTATTACGTCTGGCATCAGCAGGAGGCTCCTTTGCGCGCAAAGGATGTCACGCCTTTGAGTCTCTACCGAGGCTCGCAGCAAGATATTCGACTACTGAGTGAGTCCGCTGATGCGATGGTCCGGCGTGACCGTGCAAAGACGCCGGATGCACAAAATACCTGTTTATACATAGGCGGTTTTTCTGATCTGCATCAGGCTCAGACTCTCGAGCAGCGTCTGACGAGTCTGGATATAAAGGTCAAGGTTCAATTGTTGAGCGCTTCTGACGCCTCAGGCTATTGGCTTCGGGTGGCCCCTGAGAGTCGTCGCCTGGCTGACGATCTGCCGTTTGAAAACCTTGCTAAGGAATTCAATGAGTTAAAACATAAAATAATGCTGTGCGAAGGCATTGCAACTAGCGAATAGTTTGCATAGAATGGCGCCCGCTTCGCAGTGAAGACCTTTTAGGTCAACAGGGTGAAGCGAACGTCAACGCAGCTAACCTCATATTTTTACTGAGAAAATGCTTGACAGAAGGTCGGCGTAATGTAAAATGCCGGCTCGCTTAGGAGGGGTTCCCGAGCGGCCAAAGGGATCAGACTGTAAATCTGACGTCTACGACTTCGAAGGTTCGAATCCTTCCCCCTCCACCATTTTTAGCGTGAGCTGCAAGCTCCGCGGGTATAGTTTAGTGGTAGAACCTCAGCCTTCCAAGCTGATGATGCGGGTTCGATTCCCGCTACCCGCTCCAAGTTTGCAGGTTGTGCAAGGTGTTTCGCTCTTGTAGCTCAGTTGGTAGAGCACACCCTTGGTAAGGGTGAGGTCAGCGGTTCAAATCCGCTCAAGAGCTCCATATAACAAGGCAGATATGAAAATATCTGCCTTTGTTTTAATGGCTGCCTCGGCTTGATGGCGTCTGGCCTGACCTAGTTTGGTTTTCTTGGTCATTTCAAGTCTCTTGGGGTTGGTTGTTGTAAAGTCTTTTTCAGGCCTGCATAATGGTCGGCCTGATTTTGTTTTAGGTCAGTAGCTCAATTGGCAGAGCGACGGTCTCCAAAACCGTAGGTTGGGGGTTCGATTCCCTCCTGACCTGCCAGATTCACGTGGTGTGTCTGGCTTTCTTTTCACAGGATCTTCATAGATGACTCCTAAGGCTGAAGCTCAAAGCTCTCGTTTCGATCTGGTCAAGTGGCTTGCTGTAGTCGCATTGGTGGTCGTAGGCGTTGTTGGCAATCAGTACTATTCTGCTTCGCCGATCCTGTACCGCGTACTCGCTTTGCTCGCCCTTGCTGCTGTAGCTGCCTTTGTAGGCCTGCAGACTGCCAAAGGCAAGTCTTTCGCGGTCCTGGTAAAGGAAGCTCGCACCGAAATTCGTAAAGTCGTTTGGCCGACTCGCCAAGAAACCACGCAGACCACGTTGATTGTTGTGGCTGTTGTTCTGGTTATGGCGTTGCTGTTGTGGGGGCTTGATTCCCTGCTCGGCTGGCTTGTTTCCTTGATTGTTGGCTAAGGGTGTCCCGTGGCTAAGCGTTGGTACGTTGTGCATGCTTACTCGGGTTACGAGAAGCATGTTATGCGCTCTTTGCTGGAGCGCGTAAAGCTGGCAGGCATGGAAGATGGCTTCGGCGAAATTCTGGTTCCCACTGAAGAAGTGGTTGAAATGCGGAATGGCCAGAAGCGCAAGAGTGAGCGCAAGTTCTTCCCTGGCTACGTGCTGGTTCAGATGGACATGAATGAAGGTACTTGGCACTTGGTCAAGGATACCCCTCGTGTCATGGGCTTTATTGGTGGTACTGCTGATAAGCCTGCTCCGATCACCGACAAAGAGGCAGAAGCGATTCTGCGTCGTGTTGCTGACGGTAGCGACAAGCCCAAGCCGAAGACATTGTTCGAGCCGGGCGAGGTTGTTCGTGTCACCGATGGTCCGTTTGCTGATTTCAACGGTACTGTCGAAGAAGTTAACTACGAAAAGAGCCGGATCCAAGTGGCGGTGCTCATTTTCGGACGCTCTACTCCGGTAGAGTTGGAGTTCAGTCAGGTCGAAAAGGTCTAGCTGAGCAATCATCCCAACCCCGCAGCCTAGGCTGTGGGGTTTTGTCGTCACTGGGATAAACGCGCAAGTAACCGGGGAGCCTTTCGAGGCGTTCGAACCCGTAATTGGAGTGCCTCATGGCCAAGAAGATTACCGCTTACATCAAGCTGCAAGTGAAGGCCGCTCAGGCCAACCCTAGCCCACCCGTCGGTCCTGCTCTGGGTCAGCACGGCGTGAACATCATGGAATTCTGCAAGGCCTTCAACGCCCGTACTCAGGGTCTTGAGCCAGGTCTGCCGACTCCAGTGATCATCACTGTATACAGCGACCGTAGCTTCACCTTCGAAACCAAGTCGACCCCGGCTTCGGTTCTGTTGAAGAAAGCTGCTGGTCTGACTAGCGGTTCCGCTCGTCCGAACACCGTTAAGGTTGGCACCGTGACTCGTGCTCAGCTGGAAGAAATCGCGAAAACCAAAAACGCGGATCTGACAGCAGCTGATATGGATGCAGCCGTGCGTACCATCGCCGGTTCTGCTCGTAGCATGGGCCTTAACGTGGAGGGTGTGTAATGGCTAAGCTGACCAAACGCCAAAAGGCTATCGCCGGCAAAATCGAAGCAGGCAAGGCCTACAACTTTGTAGACGCTGCTGCCCTGCTGACCGAGCTGTCGACTGTAAAGTTCAGCGAGTCTGTTGACGTTGCTGTGAACCTGGGTGTTGACCCACGTAAATCCGACCAGGTCGTTCGTAGCGCAACTGTGCTGCCGCACGGTACTGGCAAGACTGTACGTGTAGCTGTCTTCACCCAAGGTCCGGCAGCTGAAGCTGCTCTGGCCGCTGGTGCCGATCGCGTTGGCATGGATGACCTGGCCGCCGAAATGAAAGGCGGCGACCTGAACTATGACGTCGTTATTGCCTCCCCGGATGCAATGCGCGTTGTAGGTCAGCTGGGTCAGATCCTCGGTCCACGTGGTCTGATGCCTAACCCTAAAGTCGGCACTGTAACGCCAGACGTAGCTACCGCGGTTAAAAACGCCAAGGCTGGTCAGGTTCGTTATCGCACCGACAAAAACGGCATCATTCACACCTCCGTTGGCAAAGTCGGTTTTGATGCCGTCAAGCTGAAGGAAAACGTTGAAGCCCTGATCGCTGATCTGAAGCGTATCAAGCCAGCTTCTTCGAAAGGTATCTACGTCAAGCGCGTTACCCTGAGCACAACTATGGGCCCAGGTCTGGTCATCGACCAAGGCTCGCTGGACGTATAAGACATAAATTGGCGCGAGAGATCGTGCCAATTGAAAAATTGGGGTCCCTGCCTGGCGGGGGCTATCCAAGACCGTAGGCGACGCAAGTCTTAAACCTCAAGCCTACGCAGATGGTGCTCCCGGTTCCTTACCGAATCAGACACCAAAACGACATCCGGCTCCGGCCAGATGAAACGGTAACAAGCAGGAGTTAAACCCGTGGCAATTAATCTCGAAGACAAGAAGGCCATCGTCGCTGAAGTCAACGAGGCTGCCAAAGCTGCTCTGTCCGCTGTCGTGGCTGATGCCCGTGGTGTGACAGTAGGCGCTATGACCGGACTCCGTAAAGAGGCTCGTGAAGCTGGCGTATACGTACGTGTTGTACGTAACACCCTGCTCAAGCGCGCAGTTGCTGACACTGAATACAGTGTTCTCAACGACGTGTTCACCGGCCCGACTCTGATTGCGTTCTCCAAAGAGCATCCAGGCGCTGCTGCCCGTTTGTTCAAAGAGTTCGCCAAGAGTCAGGAAAAGTTCGAGATCAAGGCAGCTGCGTTCGAGGGCAAGTTCCTCGCAGCTAACCAAATCGACGTACTGGCAACACTGCCGACCCGCAACGAAGCTATTTCGCAGTTGATGAGCGTGATTCAAGGCGCCACCAGCAAGCTGGCTCGTACTCTGGCTGCAGTTCGCGAGCAAAAAGAAGCTGCCGCAGCCTAAGGCTGAGCATTTTCTCTCGCGTATTTTTGTTTATTTCGATGGCCGCGTAGGCCGTCCCCCAATTCAGGAAATACAGTAATGTCTATCTCCCAAGAAGATATCCTCAACGCCGTAGCTGAAATGTCGGTTCTGCAGGTTGTTGAGCTGATCAAAGCTTTCGAAGAAAAATTCGGCGTTTCCGCAGCTGCTGCTTCCGCTGGTCCAGCTGTTGCTGCTGTCGCTGCTGAAGAGCAAACCGAATTCAACGTCATGCTGCTGGAAGCTGGCGAGAAGAAAGTAAACGTGATCAAGGCAGTTCGTGAACTGACCGGTCTGGGCCTGAAAGAAGCCAAGGCTGTAGTTGACGGCGCTCCTGCAATGGTTCTGGAAGCTGTTGCTAAAGACGCAGCTGACAAAGCCAAAGCAGCACTGGAAGAAGCAGGCGCTAAAGTCGAGCTGAAGTAAGCATCGACCTTGCGTCTCCAGCCCAAGCGTTAAGCTGAAGGCTGATGGCTGGTGGCTCTTGCCACCGGCCTTTTTCCGTTCTTGGCTGTCGACTCGGTCGCCGCCATTAACGCGCTGTAGCCACCCGAAGCGGTGGTGCAAACCATGGGGTTTGCAAGATTTTCTGGCTGCTCCCGTCGGGAGGGGCCAAACAAGCAGGTGACCAAGCTGGGGAACGCTGATGGCTTACTCATATACTGAGAAAAAACGTATCCGCAAGGACTTTAGCAAGTTGCCGGACGTCATGGATGTCCCGTACCTTCTGGCTATCCAGCTGGATTCGTATCGTGAATTCTTGCAGGCGGGAGCGACCAAAGATCAGTTCCGCGACGTGGGCCTGCATGCGGCCTTCAAATCCGTTTTCCCGATCATCAGCTACTCCGGCAATGCTGCGCTGGAGTACGTGGGTTATCGCCTGGGCGAACCGGCATTTGATGTCAAAGAATGCGTGTTGCGCGGTGTTACGTACGCCGTACCTTTGCGGGTAAAAGTCCGTCTGATCATTTTCGACAAAGAATCGTCGAACAAAGCGATCAAGGACATCAAAGAGCAAGAAGTCTACATGGGCGAAATCCCATTGATGACTGAAAACGGTACCTTCGTTATCAACGGTACCGAGCGTGTTATCGTTTCCCAGCTGCACCGTTCTCCGGGCGTGTTCTTCGACCACGACCGCGGCAAGACGCACAGCTCCGGCAAACTCCTGTACTCCGCGCGGATCATTCCGTACCGTGGTTCGTGGTTGGACTTCGAGTTCGACCCGAAAGACTGCGTGTTCGTGCGTATCGACCGTCGTCGCAAGCTGCCAGCCTCGGTATTGCTGCGCGCGCTTGGCTACACCACTGAGCAAGTGCTGGACGCTTTCTACACCACCAACGTATTCAGCCTGAAGGATGAAACCCTCAGCCTGGAGCTGATTGCTTCGCGTCTGCGTGGTGAAATTGCTGTTCTGGACATCCAGGATGAAAAGGGCAAGGTCATTGTTGAGGCTGGCCGTCGTATTACTGCGCGCCACATCAACCAGATCGAAAAAGCCGGTATCAAGTCGCTGGACGTGCCTTTGGACTACGTCCTGGGTCGCACGACCGCCAAGGTCATCGTTCACCCAGCCACAGGCGAGATCCTGGCTGAGTGCAACACTGAGCTGAACACCGAAATCCTGGCAAAAATCGCCAAGGCCCAGGTCGTTCGCATCGAGACTTTGTACACCAACGATATCGACTGCGGTCCGTTCGTTTCCGACACCCTGAAGATCGACTCCACCAGCAACCAATTGGAAGCGCTGGTCGAGATCTATCGCATGATGCGTCCTGGCGAGCCACCAACCAAAGACGCTGCCGAAACCCTGTTCAACAACCTGTTCTTCAGCCCTGAGCGCTATGACCTGTCTGCGGTCGGCCGGATGAAGTTCAACCGTCGTATCGGTCGCACCGAAATCGAAGGTTCGGGCGTGCTGTGCAAGGAAGACATCGTTGCGGTCCTGAAGACTCTGGTCGACATCCGCAACGGTAAGGGCATCGTTGATGACATCGACCACCTGGGTAACCGTCGTGTTCGCTGCGTAGGCGAAATGGCCGAGAACCAGTTCCGCGTTGGCCTGGTGCGTGTTGAGCGTGCGGTCAAAGAGCGTCTGTCGATGGCTGAAAGCGAAGGCCTGATGCCGCAAGACCTGATCAACGCCAAGCCAGTGGCTGCGGCGGTGAAAGAATTCTTCGGTTCCAGCCAGCTCTCGCAGTTCATGGACCAGAACAACCCGCTCTCCGAGATCACCCACAAGCGCCGTGTTTCCGCACTGGGCCCGGGCGGTCTGACCCGTGAGCGTGCAGGTTTTGAAGTTCGTGACGTACACCCGACTCACTATGGTCGTGTATGCCCGATCGAAACGCCGGAAGGTCCGAACATCGGCCTGATCAACTCCCTGGCGGCCTATGCGCGCACCAACCAGTACGGTTTCCTTGAAAGCCCGTACCGCGTGGTGAAAGACGCCCTGGTCACCGACGAGATCGTATTCCTGTCCGCCATCGAAGAAGCTGATCACGTGATCGCTCAGGCTTCGGCCACGATGAACGACAAGAAAGTACTGATTGACGAGTTGGTAGCTGTTCGTCACTTGAACGAGTTCACCGTCAAGGCGCCGGAAGACGTCACCTTGATGGACGTATCGCCGAAGCAGGTAGTCTCGGTTGCTGCGTCGCTGATCCCGTTCCTGGAGCACGATGACGCCAACCGTGCGTTGATGGGTTCTAACATGCAGCGTCAAGCTGTACCTACACTGCGTGCCGACAAGCCGCTGGTGGGTACCGGCATGGAGCGTAACGTAGCTCGTGACTCCGGCGTTTGCGTCGTGGCTCGTCGTGGCGGCGTGATCGACTCCGTTGATGCCAGCCGTATCGTGGTTCGTGTTGCTGATGACGAAGTTGAAACTGGCGAAGCCGGTGTCGACATCTACAACCTGACCAAATACACCCGCTCGAACCAGAACACCTGCATCAACCAGCGTCC
Source organism: Pseudomonas gorinensis (assembly GCF_042015035.1). Classification (NCBI taxonomy): domain Bacteria; kingdom Pseudomonadati; phylum Pseudomonadota; class Gammaproteobacteria; order Pseudomonadales; family Pseudomonadaceae; genus Pseudomonas; species Pseudomonas gorinensis. The sequence continues at coordinate 6,604,759 of NZ_CP167125.1, read as the reverse complement.
GCTGGTGCGTAAGGGTGATCGCGTTCAGCGTAGCGACATCATGGCCGACGGCCCGTCCACCGACATGGGTGAACTGGCGCTGGGCCAGAACATGCGCATTGCGTTCATGGCATGGAACGGCTTCAACTTCGAAGACTCCATCTGCCTGTCCGAGCGTGTTGTTCAAGAAGACCGCTTCACCACGATCCACATCCAGGAACTGACCTGTGTGGCGCGTGATACCAAGCTTGGGCCAGAGGAAATCACTGCAGACATCCCGAACGTGGGTGAAGCTGCACTGAACAAACTGGACGAAGCCGGTATCGTTTATGTAGGTGCTGAAGTTGGCGCGGGCGACATCCTGGTTGGTAAGGTCACTCCGAAAGGCGAGACCCAACTGACTCCGGAAGAGAAGCTGTTGCGTGCCATCTTCGGTGAAAAAGCCAGCGACGTTAAAGACACTTCCCTGCGCGTACCGACCGGTACCAAGGGTACTGTCATCGACGTACAGGTCTTCACCCGTGACGGCGTTGAGCGTGATGCTCGTGCACTGTCCATCGAGAAGACCCAGCTCGACGAGATCCGCAAGGACCTGAACGAAGAGTTTCGTATCGTTGAAGGCGCAACCTTCGAGCGTCTGCGTTCCGCCCTGGTGGGTCACAAGGCTGAAGGTGGTGCGGGCCTTAAGAAAGGTCAGGACATCACCGACGAAGTGCTCGACGGTCTTGAGCACGGCCAGTGGTTCAAACTGCGCATGGCTGAAGATGCTCTGAACGAGCAGCTCGAGAAGGCCCAGGCCTATATCGTTGATCGCCGCCGTCTGCTGGACGACAAGTTCGAAGACAAGAAGCGCAAACTGCAGCAGGGCGATGACCTGGCTCCAGGTGTGCTGAAAATCGTCAAGGTTTACCTGGCAATCCGTCGTCGCATCCAGCCGGGCGACAAGATGGCCGGTCGTCACGGTAACAAGGGTGTGGTCTCCGTGATCATGCCGGTTGAAGACATGCCGCACGATGCCAATGGCACCCCGGTCGACGTCGTCCTCAACCCGTTGGGCGTACCATCGCGTATGAACGTTGGTCAGATCCTCGAAACCCACCTGGGCCTCGCGGCTAAAGGCCTGGGTGAGAAGATCAACCGTATGATCGAAGAGCAGCGCAAGGTTGCTGACCTGCGTAAGTTCCTGCACGAGATCTACAACGAGATCGGCGGTCGCAAAGAAGAGCTGGACACTTTCTCCGACCAGGAAATCCTGGATCTGGCGAAAAACCTGCGCGGCGGCGTTCCAATGGCTACCCCGGTGTTCGATGGTGCCAAGGAAAGCGAAATCAAGGCCATGCTCAAACTGGCAGACCTGCCAGAAAGCGGCCAGATGCAGCTGTTCGACGGCCGTACCGGCAACAAGTTTGAACGCCCGGTTACTGTTGGCTACATGTACATGCTGAAGCTGAACCACTTGGTAGACGACAAGATGCACGCTCGTTCTACCGGTTCGTACAGCCTGGTTACCCAGCAGCCGCTGGGTGGTAAGGCTCAGTTCGGTGGTCAGCGTTTCGGGGAGATGGAGGTCTGGGCACTGGAGGCATACGGTGCTGCTTACACTCTGCAAGAAATGCTCACAGTGAAGTCGGACGATGTGAACGGTCGGACCAAGATGTACAAAAACATCGTGGACGGCGATCACCGTATGGAGCCGGGCATGCCCGAGTCCTTCAACGTGTTGATCAAAGAAATTCGTTCCCTCGGCATCGATATCGATCTGGAAACCGAATAACACGTGACGCGAATCGAGAGCGGGGTTGTTTAGCCCGCTCTCTGCTCCGCCAGGAGGAAAGGCCTTGAAAGACCTACTGAATTTGCTGAAAAACCAGGGTCAAGTCGAAGAGTTCGACGCCATCCGTATTGGGTTGGCATCGCCTGAGATGATCCGTTCGTGGTCGTTCGGTGAAGTTAAAAAGCCGGAAACCATCAACTACCGTACGTTCAAACCTGAGCGTGACGGCCTGTTCTGCGCCAAGATCTTTGGCCCGGTAAAGGATTACGAGTGCCTGTGCGGTAAGTACAAGCGCTTGAAGCACCGTGGTGTGATCTGCGAGAAGTGCGGCGTTGAAGTTGCATTGGCCAAGGTTCGTCGTGAGCGCATGGCGCACATCGAGCTGGCTTCGCCGGTTGCCCACATCTGGTTCCTGAAATCGCTGCCGTCCCGTATCGGCTTGCTGATGGACATGACCCTGCGTGATATCGAACGCGTTCTCTACTTCGAGAGCTATGTCGTTATCGATCCAGGCATGACCACCCTTGAAAAAGGCCAGCTGCTGAACGACGAGCAGTACTTCGAAGCGCTGGAAGAGTTCGGTGACGATTTCGATGCCCGCATGGGTGCCGAAGCGGTCCGTGAATTGCTGCACGCTATCGACCTGGAGCACGAGATTGGTCGCCTGCGTGAAGAAATTCCGCAAACCAACTCCGAAACCAAGATCAAGAAGCTGTCCAAGCGTCTGAAGTTGATGGAGGCCTTCCAAGGTTCCGGCAACTTGCCAGAGTGGATGGTGCTGACCGTTCTGCCGGTTCTGCCGCCAGACCTGCGTCCGCTGGTGCCGTTGGATGGTGGTCGTTTCGCGACGTCCGACCTCAACGATCTGTATCGCCGAGTGATCAACCGTAACAACCGCTTGAAGCGCCTGCTTGATCTGTCCGCTCCGGACATCATTGTGCGCAACGAAAAGCGTATGTTGCAGGAAGCGGTCGATGCCCTGCTGGACAACGGTCGTCGTGGCCGCGCTATCACCGGTTCCAACAAGCGTCCTCTGAAATCCTTGGCTGACATGATCAAGGGTAAGCAAGGTCGTTTCCGTCAGAACTTGCTCGGTAAGCGTGTTGACTACTCCGGTCGTTCGGTAATTACCGTAGGCCCGACCCTGCGTCTGCACCAGTGCGGTCTGCCTAAGAAGATGGCTCTCGAGCTGTTCAAGCCGTTCATTTTCGGCAAGCTGGAAATGCGCGGTCTCGCGACCACCATCAAAGCGGCCAAGAAAATGGTCGAGCGCGAACTGCCAGAGGTCTGGGACGTTCTTGCTGAAGTGATTCGCGAACACCCGGTTCTCCTCAACCGTGCACCGACCCTTCACCGTCTGGGTATCCAGGCGTTTGAACCGGTACTGATCGAAGGTAAGGCTATCCAGCTGCACCCTCTGGTCTGTGCTGCGTACAACGCCGACTTCGACGGTGACCAAATGGCCGTGCACGTACCGCTGACACTGGAAGCCCAGTTGGAAGCGCGTGCGTTGATGATGTCGACCAACAACATCCTGTCGCCAGCCAACGGTGAGCCAATCATCGTTCCGTCGCAGGACGTTGTATTGGGTCTGTACTACATGACGCGTGAAGCGATCAACGCCAAGGGCGAAGGTCGTGTGTTCGCTGACCTGCAGGAAGTTGACCGTGTGTTCCGTGCCGGCGAAGCCGCACTGCACGCCAAGGTCAAGGTGCGGATCAACGAAACCGTCAACGACCGTGACGGCGGCAGCGTGACCAACACCCGTATCGTCGACACCACTGTCGGTCGTGCGCTGTTGTATCAAGTTGTGCCAAAAGGTCTGTCGTACGACGTCGTCAACCTGCCGATGAAGAAAAAGGCGATCTCCAAGCTGATCAACCAGTGCTACCGCGTGGTTGGTTTGAAAGAGACCGTGATCTTCGCTGACCAGTTGATGTACACCGGTTTTGCTTACTCGACTATTTCCGGCGTTTCCATCGGTGTTAACGACTTCGTTATCCCGGATGAAAAAGCTCAGATCATCGGCGCTGCTACCGATGAAGTGAAAGAGATCGAAAGCCAATACGCCTCCGGCCTGGTAACCCAGGGCGAGAAGTACAACAAAGTGATCGACCTTTGGTCCAAAGCCAACGACGAAGTGTCGAAGGCAATGATGGCTAACCTCTCGAAAGAGAAGGTTATTGACCGTCATGGTGTGGAAGTCGACCAAGAGTCGTTCAACTCGATGTACATGATGGCTGACTCGGGTGCGCGGGGTTCTGCTGCGCAGATCCGTCAGCTCGCCGGTATGCGTGGCCTGATGGCCAAGCCGGACGGTTCCATCATTGAGACGCCGATTACCGCGAACTTCCGTGAAGGTTTGAGCGTACTTCAGTACTTCATCTCGACTCACGGTGCTCGTAAAGGTCTGGCGGATACCGCGTTGAAAACCGCTAACTCCGGTTACCTGACTCGTCGTCTGGTAGACGTGGCGCAAGACTTGGTTGTGACTGAAGTCGACTGCGGCACCGAACACGGTCTGCTGATGACTCCGCACATCGAAGGCGGTGACGTTGTTGAGCCGTTGGGTGAGCGCGTACTGGGTCGAGTCATCGCCCGTGACGTATTCAAGCCAGGTACCGAGGAAATTATCGTTCCTGCTGGCACCCTGGTAGATGAGAAGTGGGTCGAGTTCATCGAACTCAACAGCATCGACGAAGTGATCGTTCGCTCGCCGATCAGCTGCGAAACCCGCTATGGCATTTGCGCCAAGTGCTACGGCCGTGACTTGGCTCGTGGTCATCAGGTGAACATCGGTGAAGCGGTCGGCGTTATCGCTGCCCAGTCCATCGGTGAGCCGGGTACCCAGCTGACCATGCGTACGTTCCACATCGGTGGTGCGGCAAGCCGGACCTCCGCAGCCGATAGCGTTCAGGTGAAGAATGGCGGTACCGTCCGTCTGCACAACCTGAAGCACGTTGAGCGAGTGGATGGTCACCTGGTTGCCGTGTCCCGTTCCGGTGAGCTGGCAATCGCTGATGACTACGGTCGTGAGCGCGAGCGCTACAAGCTGCCGTACGGTGCTGTGATTTCGGTTAAAGAGGGTGACAAGGTCGACGCTGGCGCAATCGTGGCCAAGTGGGATCCGCACACTCACCCAATCGTTACCGAAATGAAAGGTACCGTGACCTACGTGGGCATGGAAGAAGGCATCACGATCAAGCGTCAGACTGACGAATTGACCGGTATGACCAACATTGAAGTACTCGACGCGAAAGATCGTCCAGCTGCCGGTAAAGACATCCGTCCTGCCGTGAAGATGGTTGATGACAACGGTAAAGATCTGTTGCTGCCAGGCACTGACGTAATCGCTCAGTACTTCCTGCCAGCCAACGCCCTGGTCGGTGTAGCGGATGGTGCGAAGATCGCGATCGGTGATGTTATCGCGCGTATCCCGCAAGAAACTTCGAAGACCCGTGACATCACCGGTGGTCTGCCGCGTGTTGCCGACTTGTTCGAAGCTCGTCGTCCGAAAGAAGCGTCGATTCTGGCTGAAGTCAGCGGCACCATCGCGTTCGGTAAAGAGACCAAGGGCAAGCGTCGTCTGGTCATTACCCCGAACGACGGTAGCGATCCGTATGAAGAGCTGATTCCGAAGTGGCGTCACCTGAACGTCTTCGAAGGCGAACAGGTAAACCGCGGCGAAGTTATCTCTGACGGTCCAAGCGATCCACACGACATCCTGCGTCTGCTGGGTGTAAGTGCGCTGGCCAAGTACATCGTTAACGAGATCCAGGACGTTTACCGCCTGCAAGGCGTGAAGATCAACGATAAGCACATCGAGACCATCCTGCGTCAGATGCTGCGTAAAGTTGAAATCGCTGAATCCGGCGATTCCAGTTTCATCAAGGGCGACCAGATGGAACTGACTCACGTGCTGGTAGAGAACGAGCGCTTGAGCGCGGAAGACAAGTTTGTTTCCAAGTTCACTCGCGTGCTGCTGGGTATCACCAAGGCGTCGTTGTCCACTGAGTCGTTCATCTCGGCGGCCTCCTTCCAGGAGACCACTCGCGTACTGACCGAAGCAGCGGTAACCGGCAAGCGCGATTACCTGCGTGGCCTGAAAGAAAACGTGGTTGTGGGTCGACTGATCCCGGCCGGTACCGGTTTGGCTTACCACAGCGAGCGTAAGCGCCGCCGTGAAGCTGACAAGCCGCTGCGCGTAAGCGCCAGTGAAGTGGAAGCTGCACTGACCGAAGCACTGAACTCAAGCGGTAACTGAGTTCAGCGATAAATAAGTCCGGGCCCTGGCAGCCCCCATTCGTCGGATCGAGGCAGTATTGCCCCGGTTCAATGAGAGGGGACGTCGGGGCCTTGCCTTGACTGGGGGCAAGATCCTCTTTAGACTCTTGTACCCCTAAATTTGGCGGGAATTCGTTCCTGCCATTTTGCTTTTCTTGTAAGACAATAGCGTCGCAAGACAACAGTGGAGCTAGTAGATGGCAACTATCAACCAGCTGGTACGTCAGCCGCGTAAGCGTATCGTCGAGAAATCCGACGTGCCTGCGCTGCAGAACTGCCCGCAACGTCGTGGCGTATGCACTCGCGTGTATACCACTACGCCGAAAAAACCTAACTCGGCACTGCGTAAAGTATGCCGTGTGCGTCTGACCAACGGTTTCGAGGTTTCCTCGTACATCGGTGGTGAAGGCCACAACCTGCAAGAGCACAGCGTGGTACTGATCCGCGGCGGTCGTGTAAAAGACTTGCCAGGTGTTCGTTACCACACCGTACGCGGCTCCTTGGATACTTCCGGCGTTAAAGGTCGTAACCAGGGTCGTTCGAAGTACGGTACCAAGAAGCCTAAGTAGTAGCGGCTTTTTGCAAAACTGAATCATCTTATTTTCTGAGTCGATAAGAGTAAGGTCGGAGGCGCCCCTGAAGGGCACCAATTCCGAGCGAACCTGAAGACCGTTTGAGGGCTTATCCATGCCAAGAAGACGCGTAGCAGCCAAGCGCGAAGTGCTTGACGATCCAAAATACGGAAGCCAGATCCTGGCCAAGTTCATGAACCACGTGATGGAAAGCGGCAAGAAAGCCGTTGCCGAACGTATCGTTTATGGCGCGCTGGAAAAGGTTAAAGAACGCAAGAACAGCGACCCCCTGGAAATCTTCGAGAAAGCTCTCGACGCCATCGCTCCGCTGGTCGAAGTGAAGTCGCGCCGTGTAGGCGGTGCTACTTACCAGGTTCCGGTTGAAGTTCGTCCGTCCCGTCGTAATGCTCTGGCAATGCGCTGGTTGGTAGACTTCGCCCGTAAGCGCGGCGAGAAGTCTATGGCTCTGCGTTTGGCTGGCGAACTGTTGGACGCTGCTGAAGGCAAAGGCGCTGCAGTTAAGAAGCGTGAAGACGTGCACCGTATGGCTGAAGCTAACAAAGCTTTCTCGCACTACCGCTTCTAAATCCAGCGTCACTAATTTTGCGAGGGCTTTATGGCTCGTACTACACCGATTAATCGCTACCGTAACATTGGTATCGTTGCTCACGTGGATGCTGGTAAAACCACCACCACCGAGCGCGTCCTTTTTTACACTGGCAAAAGTCACAAGATGGGCGAGGTGCATGACGGCGCCGCGACCACAGACTGGATGGTTCAGGAGCAGGAGCGTGGTATTACCATTACTTCTGCTGCTATTACCGCCTTCTGGAAAGGTTCCGAGAAGCAGTACAAGGACGAGCACCGCTTCAACGTTATCGATACCCCGGGCCACGTAGACTTCACTATTGAAGTTGAGCGTTCCCTGCGCGTACTCGACGGCGCTGTCGTTGTGTTTTGCGGTACCTCGGGTGTTGAGCCTCAGTCGGAAACCGTATGGCGTCAAGCCAACAAGTACGGCGTTCCACGTCTTGTTTATGTAAACAAGATGGACCGTGCTGGTGCCAACTTCCTGCGCGTGATCGGTCAGATCAAGCAGCGTCTGGGTCACACTCCGGTGCCTATCCAATTGGCTATCGGTTCCGAAGATAACTTCCAGGGTCAGATCGATCTGATCGCCATGGAAGCTGTCTACTGGAACGACGCTGACAAAGGTATGGTCCCTGTTCGCAAGCCTATCCCTGCAGAACTGCAGGAACTGGCTGACGAGTGGCGCAACAACATGGTGGAGGCTGCGGCCGAAGCCAGCGAAGAGCTGATGAACAAGTACCTCGAAGGTGAAGAACTCACCAACGTGGAAATCAAGGCTGCTCTGCGTCAGCGTACTATTGCTGGCGAGATCGTCTTGGCTGTTTGCGGTTCCTCGTTCAAGAACAAGGGTGTTCCCCTGGTTCTCGATGCTGTGATCGACTACCTGCCGGCTCCAACCGACATTCCTGCTATCAAGGGTACTAACCCTGATAACGAGGAAGAAGAGATGGAGCGTCATGCAGACGACAGCGAGCCTTTCTCGGCCCTGGCGTTCAAGATCGCTACCGACCCATTCGTGGGTACCTTGACCTTCGTCCGCGTTTACTCGGGCGTGTTGGCCTCCGGCGACGGCGTGATCAACTCGGTTAAAGGTAAGAAAGAGCGCGTGGGTCGTATGGTGCAAATGCACGCAAACGCCCGTGAAGAGATCAAGGAAGTGCGCGCTGGTGACATCGCGGCCTTGATCGGCATGAAGGACGTCACCACTGGTGAGACTTTGTGCGACGCTGCTAAGCCAATCATCCTGGTTCGCATGGACTTCCCGGAGCCGGTTATTTCGGTTGCCGTAGAGCCTAAGACCAAGGATGACCAGGAAAAAATGGGTATCGCTCTGGGCAAGCTTGCTCAGGAAGATCCATCTTTCCGCGTCAAGACTGATGAAGAGACTGGTCAAACGATCATCTCCGGCATGGGCGAGTTGCACCTGGACATCCTGGTTGACCGGATGCGCCGTGAGTTCAACGTCGAAGCCAACATCGGTAAGCCTCAGGTTTCCTATCGTGAGCGCATCACGAAGAACTGTGAAATCGAAGGCAAGTTCGTTCGTCAATCCGGCGGTCGTGGTCAGTTCGGTCACTGCTGGATCCGTTTTGCTCCTGCTGACGAAGGTCAAGAAGGTCTGCAATTCGTGAACGAAGTAGTTGGTGGTGTTGTTCCTAAGGAATACATCCCGGCTATCCAGAAGGGTATCGAAGAGCAGATGAAGAACGGTGTTGTTGCCGGCTATCCGCTGATCGGCCTGAAAGCAACCGTTTTTGACGGTTCTTACCACGACGTCGACTCCAACGAGATGGCGTTTAAGGTGGCTGCTTCCATGGCAACCAAGCAACTGGCCCAGAAGGGCGGTGGTGAGTTGCTTGAGCCAATCATGGCGGTAGAAGTTGTTACACCTGAAGACTATATGGGTGATGTCATGGGCGACCTTAACCGTCGTCGCGGCATGATCTTGGGTATGGAAGACACGGTTTCCGGCAAAGTGATTCGCGCCGAGGTTCCGTTGGGTGAGATGTTCGGTTATGCGACCGACGTTCGCTCCATGTCCCAGGGTCGCGCAAGCTACTCTATGGAATTCAAAAAATACAACACAGCTCCGGCGCACATCGCTGAAACTGTATCCAAAAAACAAGGCTGATTCAGTCCTTTAGGCAAGGAGTTAATTGTCGTGGCTAAAGAAAAATTTGATCGTTCCCTACCGCACGTCAACGTTGGCACCATCGGTCACGTTGACCACGGTAAAACCACTCTGACTGCTGCTCTGACTCGCGTTTGCTCCGAAGTATTCGGTTCCGCAATCGTTGATTTCGATAAAATCGACAGCGCACCAGAAGAAAAAGCTCGTGGTATCACCATCAACACCGCGCACGTTGAGTACAACTCTTCGATCCGTCACTACGCTCACGTTGACTGCCCAGGTCACGCTGACTATGTGAAGAACATGATCACCGGTGCTGCCCAGATGGACGGCGCTATCCTGGTTTGCTCGGCCGCTGATGGTCCGATGCCACAAACCCGTGAGCACATCCTGCTGTCCCGTCAGGTTGGCGTTCCGTACATCGTGGTTTACCTGAACAAGGCTGACCTGGTAGACGACGCTGAGCTGCTGGAACTGGTTGAGATGGAAGTGCGCGATCTGCTGAGCACTTACGACTTCCCAGGCGACGACACTCCGATCATCATCGGTTCTGCTCGTATGGCTCTGGAAGGCAAAGACGACAACGAAATGGGCACCACGTCCGTTAAGAAACTGGTTGAGACTCTGGACAGCTACATCCCAGATCCAGTTCGCGTTATCGACAAGCCATTCCTGATGCCGATCGAAGACGTATTCTCGATCTCTGGTCGTGGTACTGTTGTTACCGGTCGTATCGAGCGCGGTATCGTTAAGGTTCAAGATCCACTGGAAATCGTTGGTCTGCGTGACACTACCGTCACCACCTGCACCGGTGTTGAAATGTTCCGTAAACTGCTCGACGAAGGTCGTGCAGGCGAGAACTGCGGCGTTCTGCTGCGTGGTACCAAGCGTGACGACGTTGAGCGTGGCCAGGTTCTGGTTAAGCCAGGTTCGGTTAAGCCGCACACCAAGTTCGAAGCTGAAGTGTACGTGCTGAGCAAAGAAGAAGGCGGTCGTCACACTCCGTTCTTCAAAGGCTACCGTCCACAGTTCTACTTCCGTACTACTGACGTGACTGGTAACTGCGAACTGCCGGAAGGCGTTGAAATGGTAATGCCAGGCGACAACATCAAAATGGTTGTCACCCTGATCAAAACCATCGCAATGGAAGACGGTCTGCGCTTCGCTATTCGTGAAGGCGGCCGTACCGTTGGTGCTGGCGTTGTAGCTAAAATCATCGAGTAAGCTCTTTTTGAGTTAGCTCCGATGCTTTGAGAAAGCCCCCGCTCAGCGGGGGCTTTTTTATTGGGTTGACACCTACTGGGGGCGTCTATAGAATTGCGCCTCCTTTTAACGGGCGTATTGCGCCCGGTGGGAATAGCAGCCGGAGTCTGAAATCCAATGCAAAATCAGCAAATCCGTATCAGGTTGAAGGCTTTTGACCATCGCCTGATCGACCAATCCACCCAGGAAATCGTGGAAACCGCGAAACGTACTGGTGCACAAGTGCGTGGTCCAATTCCACTGCCTACCCGTAAAGAGCGGTTCACCGTTCTGGTCTCCCCGCACGTCAACAAAGACGCGCGTGACCAGTACGAGATCCGTACTCATAAGCGCGTACTGGACATCGTCCAGCCAACGGATAAAACCGTTGATGCACTTATGAAGCTTGATCTGGCGGCCGGTGTGGAAGTACAGATCAGCCTCGGCTAAGACTTGGGTCTTAGTCGTGTAACGCTCTGAAATGGGCGGCCATAGCGGGTGAAAGCCCCGTACACTCATGAGGTTTACAACATGACTATTGGTGTAGTCGGTCGTAAATGCGGTATGACCCGTATTTTCACCGAAGAAGGTGTCTCCATTCCGGTCACGGTCATTGAGATCGAGCCGAATCGCGTCACCCAGTTCAAAACTGAAGAAACCGATGGCTATCGTGCAGTGCAAGTCACTGTCGGCGAGCGTCGTGCTTCGCGCGTGACTGCTGCTCAAGCAGGTCACTTCGCTAAAGCAAACGTTGCAGCTGGTCGTACTGTTATGGAGTTCCGTCTTGAAGAAGGCGACTACCAGGCAGGCGATCTGATCAACGCTGAAATCTTCGCCGCTGGTCAACTGGTTGATGTAACCGGTCAGTCCAAAGGTAAAGGCTTCCAGGGTACGATCAAGCGTTGGAATTTCCGTGGCCAAGACAACACTCACGGTAACTCCGTTTCCCACCGCGTCCCGGGCTCTATTGGCCAGTGCCAGACTCCTGGTCGTGTATTCAAGGGCAAAAAAATGTCCGGTCATATGGGCGCTGAGCGCGTGACCGTGCAGTCCCTCGAAGTAGTGCGCGTCGACGCTGAACGCAATCTGTTGTTGGTCAAGGGTGCTGTTCCTGGCGCTACTGGCGGCAACCTGGTTGTACGTCCAGCGGCCAAGGCTCGCGGTTAAGGGGAAGCTGACATGCAATTAAATGTAAATGACGCTCAAGCGATCGAAGTTTCCGAACTGACATTTGGCGGCGAATTCAACGAGACGCTGGTTCACCAAGCAGTCGTGGCCTACATGGCCGGCGGCCGTCAAGGTAGCAAGCAGCAAAAGACCCGTTCCGACGTTCGTGGTGGCGGTAAGCGCCCTTGGCGTCAGAAAGGTACTGGCCGTGCTCGTGCCGGTACTATCCGTAGCCCAATCTGGCGTGGCGGCGGTACCACTTTCGCAGCTCGTCCGCAGGATCACACTCAGAAGCTCAACAAGAAGATGTATCGCGCAGCACTGCGCTCCATCCTTGCTGAACTCGTGCGTACTGATCGTCTGGTCGTGGTTCAGGACTTCGCTGTTGAAGCGCCGAAAACCAAAGATCTGCTGAACAAGCTGAACGGCATGGGCCTGACTGACGTCTTGATCGTGTCTGAAGCTGTTGATCAGAACCTGTACCTGGCTGCTCGCAACCTGCCACACGTTGATGTACGTGACGTGCAAGGTTCCGATCCAGTTAGTCTGATCGCATACGACAAGGTGTTGATCACCGTGTCGGCCGTGAAGAAATTCGAGGAGCTGCTGGGATGAACCAGGAACGCGTATTTAAAGTTCTGCTTGGCCCGCACGTTTCCGAAAAGGCTACGGTTCTGGCTGACAAGAAAGGCCAGTTCGTTTTCAAGGTTGCGACTGACGCAACCAAGCTGGAAATCAAGAAGGCCGTCGAAAGCCTGTTCAGCGTGAAAGTAGAGCGTGTTACTACCCTGAATGTTCTGGGTAAGAGCAAGCGCACTGCTCGCGGTCTGGGCAAGCGTAATGACTGGAAGAAGGCAGTTATCTCCCTTCAACCAGGCCAAGATCTCGATTTCAGCAGCAGTGCTGAGTAAGGAAGGGGTGCATCATGGCAATCGTTAAATGCAAACCGACTTCCCCTGGCCGCCGTTTTGTGGTCAAGGTGGTCAACCAGGAGCTGCATAAAGGCGCTCCTCACGCACCGCTGCTCGAGAAGAAATCGAAGACTGGTGGTCGTAACAACAATGGTCGTATTACCACTCGTCACATCGGTGGTGGCCATAAGCAGCATTATCGTCTGGTCGACTTCCGTCGCAACGACAAAGATGGCATCGCTGCCACTGTCGAGCGTATCGAATACGATCCAAACCGTACTGCTCACATCGCTCTGCTGCTGTACGCAGATGGCGAGCGTCGCTACATCATCGCCCCTAAAGGCGTGAGCGCTGGCGACCAGCTGATCGCAGGTGCCTTGGCACCGATCAAGCCGGGCAACGCTCTGCAACTGCGCAACATTCCGGTTGGTAGCACCGTACACGGCATCGAATTGAAGCCAGGTAAAGGCGCGCAAATCGCTCGTTCCGCTGGTGCTTCGGCTCAGCTGATCGCTCGTGAAGGTGTCTACGTGACCCTGCGTCTGCGTTCTGGTGAGATGCGTAAAGTGCTGGCTGAATGCCGCGCGACCCTGGGTGAAGTCTCGAACTCCGAGCACAGCCTGCGTTCGCTGGGTAAAGCTGGTGCCAAACGCTGGCGTGGCGTTCGCCCAACCGTTCGTGGTGTTGCCATGAACCCGGTTGACCACCCACACGGTGGTGGTGAAGGTCGTACCTCTGGTGGTCGTCATCCGGTATCGCCATGGGGCTTCCCGACTAAGGGCGCGAAGACTCGTGGTAATAAGCGTACCGACAAAATGATCGTCCGTCGTCGCAAGTAAATAGAGGGATACGACAGTGCCACGTTCTCTGAAAAAAGGTCCTTTTATTGATCTTCACCTACTGAAGAAGATCGAAGTGGCGGCGGAAAAGAACGATCGCAAACCAGTTAAGACCTGGTCGCGTCGTTCGATGATCCTGCCACAAATGGTCGGCTTGACCATCGCAGTACACAACGGTCGTCTGCACGTCCCAGTTCTCGTTAACGAAGACATGGTCGGCCACAAACTAGGCGAGTTTGCCGGTACCCGCACTTATCGTGGGCACGTGGCAGACAAGAAAGCCAAGCGTTAAGGGGTAAGGAAATGGAAGTAGCCGCTAAGTTGTCGGGCGCTCGAATCTCCGCCCAGAAAGCCCGCTTGGTCGCCGACCAGATCCGCGGGAAGAAGGTGGGCGAAGCGCTCAACCTGTTGGCTTTCAGCAGTAAGAAAGCCGCCGAGATCATGAAGAAAGTGCTGGAGTCGGCCGTAGCCAACGCCGAGCATAACGAAGGCGCAGACGTTGATGACCTGAAGGTCAGCACCGTTTTCGTCAACGAAGGGCGTTCGCTGAAGCGTATCATGCCGCGTGCCAAAGGCCGTGCTGATCGCATCGTCAAGCGGTCTTGCCATATCACTGTCAAGGTTGCTGACAAGTAACGGAGTCGAAGAGATGGGTCAGAAAGTACATCCCATTGGCATTCGCCTGGGAATCGTCAAGGAGCACACCTCCGTCTGGTACGCAGACGGTCGGACTTATGCGGACTATTTGTTCGCTGATCTGAAGGTGCGTGAGTATCTCCAAGACAAACTAAAAAGCGCGTCCGTAAGCCGTATCGATATCCATCGTCCGGCGCAAACTGCACGTATCACCATCCACACCGCTCGTCCAGGTATCGTTATCGGGAAGAAAGGTGAAGATGTTGAGAAACTGCGTCAGGACCTGACCAAGCAAATGGGTGTGCCTGTGCACATCAATATCGAAGAGATCCGCAAGCCGGAGCTCGACGGTATGCTGGTTGCGCAGAGCGTAGCTCAGCAGCTGGAGCGTCGCGTAATGTTCCGTCGCGCTATGAAGCGCGCTGTACAGAACGCCATGCGCATTGGTGCCAAAGGCATCAAAATCCAAGTGAGCGGTCGTCTCGGCGGTGCTGAAATCGCACGTACTGAATGGTATCGCGAAGGTCGTGTGCCGTTGCACACCCTGCGTGCCGACATCGACTATGCCAACTACGAAGCTCACACCACTTACGGTGTGATCGGTGTAAAGGTTTGGATCTTCAAAGGCGAAGTAATTGGTGGTCGCCAAGAAGAACTGAAACCACAAGCACCAGCGCCTCGTAAAAAAGCTGCTAAGTAAGGGGTACGCCAAATGTTGCAACCAAAGCGTACGAAGTTCCGCAAGCAGATGACAGGCCACAACCGTGGTCTGGCTCAGCGCGGTAGCAAAGTCAGCTTCGGCGAATTCGCGCTGAAGTCTGTAGCTCGTGGTCGTCTCACCGCTCGTCAGATCGAGTCAGCGCGTCGTGCTCTGACCCGTCACGTAAAACGTGGCGGCAAGATCTGGATCCGTGTATTCCCGGACAAGCCGATTTCCAAAAAGCCCCTCGAAGTTCGGATGGGTAAAGGTAAGGGTAACGTGGAATACTGGGTAGCCCAGATTCAGCCAGGCAAAGTCCTGTATGAAATCGAGGGTGTAACTGAAGAGCTGGCGCGTGAGGCTTTTGCCCTGGCTGCTGCAAAGCTGCCGCTCGCCACCGCCTTTGTTAAACGGACGGTGATGTGATGAAAGCGAATGAACTTCGTGAAAAATCCGCACAGCAGCTGAACGAGCAACTGCTCGGCCTGCTGCGCGACCAGTTCAATCTGCGTATGCAGAAAGCAACTGGCCAGTTGGGGCAGTCTCATCTGCTCTCGCAAGTTAAGCGTGACATTGCTCGCGTGAAGACTGTGCTCAACCAGCAGGCAGGTAAGTGATCATGGCTGAAGCCGAAAAGACTGTCCGTACGCTGACTGGCCGTGTTGTCAGCGACAAGATGGACAAAACCATCACCGTTCTGATCGAGCGTCGCGTTAAGCACCCGATCTACGGTAAATATGTTAAGCGTTCGACTAAGCTGCACGCGCACGACGAAACCAATCAGTGCCACATCGGCGACAAAGTCACTATTCGTGAAACTCGTCCGCTGGCCAAGACTAAGTCTTGGGCACTGGTTGATGTTCTCGAACGCGCTGTGGAAGTCTAAGGACTAGGGGTCGGAGAAATTATATGATTCAGACTCAATCCATGCTCGATGTGGCCGATAACAGCGGCGCTCGCCGTGTTATGTGCATCAAGGTGCTGGGTGGCTCCCATCGTCGTTACGCTGGTATCGGTGACATCATCAAAGTTACCGTCAAGGAAGCAATTCCTCGCGGTAAAGTGAAAAAAGGCCAAGTGATGACTGCTGTTGTAGTCCGCACTCGTCACGGCGTACGTCGTGCAGATGGCTCCATTATCCGCTTTGATGGCAACGCTGCTGTTCTTCTGAACAACAAGCAAGAGCCGATCGGCACCCGTATCTTTGGGCCAGTGACCCGTGAACTTCGTACTGAGAAGTTCATGAAGATCGTCTCGCTCGCCCCAGAAGTGCTGTAAGGAGATCCGACATGCAAAAGATTCGTCGTGACGACGAGATCATCGTGATCGCCGGCAAAGACAAAGGTAAGCGCGGTAAGGTGCTGAAGGTTCTCGCTGACGACCGTCTGGTCGTTGGTGGTCTGAACCTGGTCAAGCGTCATACCAAGCCTAACCCGATGTCGGGCGTACAGGGCGGTATCGTCGAGAAAGAAGCGCCATTGCACGCTTCTAACGTCGCCATCTTCAACGGCGAAACCAACAAGGCTGATCGTGTTGGTTTCAAAGTAGAAGACGGTAAGAAAATTCGTGTCTTCAAGTCGACCCAAAAAGCGGTTGATGCTTGAACACTGCTAGGTAGATAAGACCATGGCACGACTACAAGAGATTTACCGGAAGGAAATCGCCCCCAAGCTTAAGGAAGAACTTAAGCTCGGGAACGTGATGGAAGTTCCGCGCGTTACCAAAATCACCCTGAACATGGGTCTGGGCGAAGCGATCGGCGACAAAAAAGTCATCGAGCACGCTGTTGCTGACCTGGAAAAGATCACCGGTCAAAAAGTCGTTGTGACTTACGCTCGGAAATCCATCGCTGGCTTTAAAGTCCGTGAAGGTTGGCCGATCGGCGTCAAAGTGACTCTGCGCCGTGAGCGTATGTACGAATTCCTGGATCGTCTGCTGTCGATCTCCCTGCCTCGGGTTCGCGACTTCCGCGGCCTGAATGCCAAGTCCTTTGATGGTCGTGGTAACTACAGCATGGGCGTGAAAGAGCAGATCATTTTCCCGGAAATCGACTACGACAAGATCGATGCTCTCCGCGGTCTGGACATCACCCTGACCACCACTGCCAAGAACGATGATGAAGGTCGCGCCCTGTTGCGTGCTTTCAAATTCCCGTTCCGCAACTGATTGGAGTAGGACCATGGCCAAGATGAGCATGAAAAACCGCGAGCTGAAACGTCAGCTCACGGTTGCCAAGTACGCCAAGAAGCGTGCAGCACTGAAAGCAATCATCGTTGATCTGAACGCAAGTCCAGAAGCGCGTTGGGAAGCTACAGTTGCTCTGCAGAAGCAGCCACGTGACGCAAGCGCCTCGCGCATGCGTAACCGCTGCCGCCTGACTGGTCGTCCACACGGCGTTTACCGCAAGTTCGGCCTCGGCCGTAACAAACTGCGTGAAGCGGCAATGCGTGGCGACGTACCAGGTCTGGTTAAAGCCAGTTGGTAAGTACTTTCAAAGTCCGGGTGGTCGGGATCGCAAGATACTGACCGCCGGTACCTTGAATCTGGAACAAGCCCCTTTTGGGGCTTGTTTCATTTCCGGAGTGTGTCTAGAATACCCGGCTCGCCTGAGCCCGTGTTTTCTATGCTCGGAGATACTCAGCGACATATGTAGCCGTAAGGCTAATTTTTTGTATTAGGAGCGTCTAGCCCATGAGTATGCAGGACCCGTTAGCGGACATGCTAACTCGTATCCGTAATGCCCAGATGGCTGAAAAGTCCGTCGTAAGCATGCCATCTTCCACGTTGAAGGTAGCTGTTGCCAAAGTCCTGAAAGACGAAGGCTACATTGCGGGTTATCAGATCAGCAGCGAAATCAAGCCACTGCTGTCCATCGAGCTGAAGTACTTCGAAGGCCGTCCGGTCATCGAGGAAGTGAAGCGCGTTAGCCGTCCAGGCCTGCGTCAGTACAAGTCCGTTGAGGATCTGCCAAAAGTTCGTGGCGGTCTTGGCGTGTCTATCGTCTCCACCAACAAAGGTGTGATGACGGATCGTGCTGCGCGCGCTGCCGGTGTCGGCGGCGAAGTTCTTTGCACTGTGTTCTAAGGGGGGATAAGCATGTCTCGCGTCGCTAAGAACCCCGTTAAGCTGCCAGCCGGTGTCGAAGTCAAATTCGCAGGCCAACAGCTTTCGGTGAAGGGTGCCAAGGGTACTCTTGAACTGAACATCCATTCG
Source organism: Pseudomonas gorinensis (assembly GCF_042015035.1). NCBI lineage: Bacteria > Pseudomonadati > Pseudomonadota > Gammaproteobacteria > Pseudomonadales > Pseudomonadaceae > Pseudomonas > Pseudomonas gorinensis. Next base: position 6,586,720 of record NZ_CP167125.1, on the reverse strand, counting down.
TCCGTTGAGATCGTTGAAGAAGCTGGTGAGCTGCGTTTCGCTGCTCGCAATGGCGATCAACAAACTCGCGCAATGGCCGGTACCACGCGTGCGTTGGTAAACAACATGGTCCAAGGCGTAAGCCAAGGCTTCGAGCGTAAGCTCCAGCTGGTCGGTGTTGGTTACAAAGCGCAAGCAAAAGGCTCGGTTTTGAACCTGGCCCTTGGCTTCTCGCACCCAGTGGATTACGAACTGCCGGAAGGCATCACCGCTGAGACTCCTAGCCAGACCGATATCCTGATCAAGGGCATCGATAAGCAGCTGGTAGGTCAGGTGGCCGCTGAGATCCGCGACTTCCGTCCACCAGAGCCGTACAAAGGCAAAGGTGTGCGCTACGCGGACGAAGTCGTCCGTCGTAAAGAAGCCAAGAAGAAGTAGGGCATAGCAAATGACCGACAAAAAAGTTACTCGACTGCGTCGCGCTCGCAAAGCACGCCTGAAAATGCACGAACTAGAAGTCGTGCGTCTCTGCGTGTTCCGCTCGTCGCAGCACATCTACGCCCAGGTCATCTCGGCCGACGGCAACAAAGTCCTGGCCAGCGCCTCGACTTTGGATAAAGAACTGCGTGATGGTGCCACTGGCAACATCGACGCGGCCACAAAGGTTGGCCAGCTGGTCGCTACGCGTGCTAAGGCCGCTGGCGTCTCGCAAGTGGCTTTCGACCGCTCTGGCTTCAAGTACCACGGCCGCGTTAAAGCGCTGGCTGATGCTGCTCGTGAAGCTGGGCTGGAGTTCTAAGTTATGTCAAATAACGACCAAAAGCGCGACGAAGGCTACATTGAGAAGCTGGTTCAAGTTAACCGCGTAGCCAAAACCGTTAAAGGCGGCCGTATCTTCACTTTCACCGCGTTGACCGTGGTTGGTGATGGTAAAGGGCGTGTTGGCTTCGGCCGTGGCAAGTCACGTGAAGTGCCTGCTGCGATCCAGAAGGCAATGGAAGCTGCTCGTCGCAACATGATTCAAGTTGACCTGAACGGCACCACTCTGCAGTACGCAATGAAGTCTGCTCATGGCGCTTCGAAGGTGTACATGCAGCCTGCTTCTGAAGGTACCGGTATCATCGCTGGCGGCGCTATGCGTGCTGTCCTCGAAGTTGCTGGCGTTCAGAACGTTCTGGCCAAGTGCTACGGCTCGACTAACCCGGTAAACGTGGTTCACGCCACTTTCAAAGGTTTGAAAGCTATGCAATCTCCTGAATCCATTGCCGCCAAGCGTGGCAAAAGCGTCAAGGAGATCTTCTGATCATGGCTACCGTTAAAGTAACGCTGATCAAAAGCATGACCGGCCGCATCCCTAACCACAAATTGTGCGTTAAGGGTTTGGGTCTGCGTCGCATCGGTCACACTGTAGAAGTCCAGGATACTCCCGAGAATCGCGGGATGATCAACAAGGCTTACTACATGCTGCGTGTCGAGGGTTAATCGATGAAACTCAATGATCTGAGTCCAGCGCCGGGTTCCCGTCGCGAAAAGCATCGTCCGGGCCGTGGTATCGGTAGCGGTTTGGGTAAGACTGGTGGCCGTGGCCACAAAGGTCAAACCTCCCGCTCCGGTGGCACCATTGCTCCAGGCTTTGAAGGCGGTCAACAGCCGCTGCATCGTCGCCTGCCTAAGTTCGGTTTCGTTTCCCTGAAGGCCATGGACCGCGCAGAAGTGCGTCTGTCCGAGCTGGCTAAAGTGGAAGGCGACATCGTTACTGTGCAGACCCTGAAAGATGCCAACGTGATCAACGTCAACGTACAGCGTGTGAAAATCATGCTGTCCGGTGAAGTGACTCGCGCTGTCACTATCGGCAAGGGAATCGGCGCCACCAAAGGTGCGCGTTCGGCTATCGAAGCAGCTGGCGGCAAGTTCGAGGAATAAATGGCTAAGCAAGGTGCTCTCTCAGCGCTCGGCAAAGGCGGTATGTCTGAACTTTGGGCTCGTCTGCGTTTTCTGTTCCTGGCGATTATCGTCTACCGAATAGGCGCACACATCCCGGTTCCAGGTATCAATCCGGACCGACTCGCAGACCTGTTTCGACAGAATGAGGGGACCATTCTTAGCTTGTTCAACATGTTTTCTGGCGGCGCGCTGGAACGGATGAGCATTTTTGCACTGGGGATCATGCCGTACATCTCGGCATCGATCATCATGCAACTGATGACAGCCGTCAGCCCGCAGCTGGAGCAGTTGAAGAAGGAAGGTGAAGCTGGCCGTCGCAAGATTAGCCAGTACACCCGCTACGGCACTGTCATCCTCGCCCTGGTTCAAGCTATCGGCATGTCCGTTGGCCTGGCGGGGCAGGGTGTTGCGTTCACTGGTGACTTTGGCTTCCATTTCGTCGCGGTATCCACGTTTGTGGCTGGTGCGATGTTCATGATGTGGCTGGGTGAGCAGATTACTGAGCGTGGTGTTGGCAACGGTATCTCGATGTTGATTTTCGCAGGTATCGTCGCCGGTCTTCCGAGAGCAATCGGGCAGTCTTTCGAGTCTGCACGTCAGGGTGATATCAACATTTTCGCCTTGGTTGCCATCGGTTTGCTGGCAGTAGCGATTATCGGTTTTGTGGTGTTCATTGAGCGTGGCCAGCGTCGTATTGCTGTTCACTACGCCAAGCGTCAGCAGGGCCGCAAGGTTTTTGCTGCGCAGACCAGCCACTTGCCGCTGAAAGTGAATATGGCCGGTGTTATTCCGGCAATCTTCGCGAGCAGCATCTTGCTGTTTCCGGCTTCGTTGGGTACCTGGTTTGGTCAGTCTGAAAATATGGGCTGGCTGCAGGACCTCTCTCAGTCGATCGCTCCTGGTCAGCCGTTGAATATTCTGCTGTTTAGTGCAGGGATTATTTTCTTCTGCTTCTTCTATACGGCGTTGATGTTCAATCCGAAAGACGTAGCGGAAAACCTGAAGAAGTCCGGTGCCTTTATTCCGGGCATCCGTCCAGGTGAGCAGTCTGCACGCTACATTGATGGCGTTCTGACTCGTTTGACCCTGTTCGGTGCTCTATATATGACGGCCGTCTGCTTGTTGCCCCAGTTCCTGGTGGTTGCAGCAAACGTTCCGTTCTACCTTGGCGGGACCTCGTTGCTGATCGTGGTCGTGGTTGTGATGGACTTCATGTCCCAAGTACAATCGCACCTCGTTTCGCACCAGTACGAATCCCTGATGAAGAAAGCCAACCTGAAGGGTTACGGCAGCGGCATGTTGCGCTGAGTACCCATAAGGTTCGAGGAGTTGGTGATGAAAGTTCGTGCATCGGTGAAAAAGCTGTGCCGTAACTGCAAGATTATTCGCCGCGAAGGTGTTGTTCGAGTAATTTGCAGCGCGGAACCGCGTCACAAACAGCGCCAAGGCTGAGTGTGATCCGCTTGAAGCCCGGCAGCTAGTGCGCTGCCGGGTTGATTATTTGTTATTACAGCGATATTATCTCGCGCCCTATTTCTTGGCTTCCGGGGCGTAGGTAGCTGTCAATTGGAGTCCCACTGAATGGCCCGTATTGCAGGCGTTAACATTCCAGATAACAAGCACACTGTTATCTCGCTGACCTACATCTATGGTGTTGGTCGCACTACTGCGCAGAAAATTTGCGCAGTTGCTGGGGTAAACCCAGCCGCTAAGATCAAGGATCTGAGCGACGAGCAGATTGAATTGCTGCGTGGCGAAGTGGCGAAGTTCACCACTGAAGGTGACCTGCGTCGCGAAATCAACATGAAAATCAAGCGTTTGATGGACCTCGGTTGCTATCGCGGTCTGCGTCATCGTCGTGGTCTTCCAGTACGCGGTCAGCGTACCAAGACTAACGCGCGTACCCGTAAAGGTCCGCGTAAGCCGATCCGCAAGTAATCGCCCCAGCGAATCGACAGGAAAATTATCATGGCAAAACCTGCTGCTCGTCCTCGTAAAAAAGTTAAAAAGACAGTGGTTGATGGCATCGCCCACATCCATGCATCTTTTAACAACACCATCGTGACCATCACCGACCGTCAAGGTAACGCGCTTTCTTGGGCTACCTCCGGTGGTTCGGGTTTCCGCGGTTCCCGCAAGTCCACCCCGTTTGCTGCTCAAGTAGCTGCTGAACGTGCTGGTCAAGCTGCGCTGGAATATGGCCTGAAAAACCTCGACGTTAACGTCAAAGGTCCAGGTCCAGGTCGTGAGTCTGCTGTCCGTGCTTTGAACGGCTGTGGCTATAAGATCGCCAGCATCACCGACGTGACGCCAATCCCGCACAACGGGTGCCGTCCGCCGAAGAAGCGCCGCGTGTAATCCAGGAGATTGTAAAGAATGGCTCGTTACATTGGTCCAAAATGCAAACTCGCTCGTCGCGAAGGCACCGATCTCTTCCTGAAGAGCGGCGTGCGCGCGATCGAATCGAAGTGCAACATCGAAGCAGCACCTGGTATCCACGGCCAACGCCGCGGTCGCCAGTCCGATTACGGCACCCAACTGCGTGAAAAGCAGAAGGTCCGTCGTATCTACGGCGTTCTCGAGCGTCAGTTCAGCGGCTACTACAAAGAAGCTGCTGGCAAGAAAGGTGCAACCGGTGAAAACCTGCTGCAACTGCTCGAATGCCGTCTGGACAACGTTGTATACCGTATGGGCTTTGGTTCTACTCGTGCCGAATCCCGTCAGCTGGTATCGCACAAGTCGATCAGCGTTAACGGCCAGACCGTGAACGTTCCGTCCTACCAGGTTCGTGCTGGTGACGTGGTCGCAGTTCGCGAGAAAGCAAAAAACCAACTTCGCATTGTCCAAGCTCTCGATCTGTGTGCCCAACGTGGCCGCGTAGAATGGGTAGAAGTAGACACTGAGAAGAAGTCGGGCGTTTTCAAGAACGTTCCTGCTCGCAGTGATCTGTCCGCCGACATCAACGAAAGCCTGATTGTCGAGCTCTACTCCAAGTAAGGGCTAGAAAATAGGTGCATCCATGCAGATTTCGGTAAATGAGTTCCTGACACCCCGCCATATTGATGTGCAGGTTGTCAGTCCAACCCGCGCCAAGATCACTCTCGAGCCTCTCGAGCGTGGTTTTGGCCACACCCTGGGCAACGCGCTGCGCCGCATCCTGTTGTCCTCAATGCCCGGCTGTGCAGTAGTCGAGGCCGAGATTGACGGTGTGCTCCACGAGTACAGCGCCATCGAAGGTGTACAGGAAGACGTAATTGAAATCCTGTTGAACCTTAAAGGTCTGGCTATCAAGCTGCACGGCCGTGACGAAGTTACGCTGACCTTGTCGAAGAAGGGTTCGGGGGTGGTTACCGCTGCCGATATTCAGCTGGATCATGATGTCGAGATCGTTAACCCCGATCACGTAATCGCTAACCTGGCGTCTAACGGCGCCCTGAACATGAAGCTCACTGTAGCTCGTGGTCGTGGTTATGAACCGGCCGACTCGCGTCAGAGCGATGAAGACGAAAGCCGCAGCATTGGTCGCTTGCAGCTTGACTCTTCGTTCAGCCCGGTTCGCCGTATCGCATACGTGGTGGAAAACGCCCGTGTCGAGCAGCGTACTAACCTGGACAAGCTGGTTATTGATCTGGAAACCAACGGTACTCTGGATCCTGAAGAGGCTATCCGCCGCGCTGCAACCATTCTGCAACAGCAGTTGGCTGCGTTCGTCGACCTCAAAGGTGACAGCGAACCAGTGGTAATCGAGCAGGAAGACGAGATCGATCCGATCCTGCTTCGCCCGGTTGACGATCTGGAACTGACTGTACGTTCGGCTAACTGCCTTAAGGCGGAAAACATTTACTACATCGGCGACCTGATTCAGCGTACCGAAGTAGAACTGTTGAAGACTCCGAACCTGGGCAAGAAATCCTTGACTGAAATCAAGGACGTTCTGGCCTCCCGCGGTCTGTCCCTCGGCATGCGCCTCGACAACTGGCCGCCTGCAAGTCTTAAGAAGGACGACAAGGCGACTGCCTGATCGTCGTAATCACCGAACGTGAGTTTGGTAAGGAATGAACCATGCGTCATCGTAAAAGTGGTCGTCACCTGAGCCGTACCAGCTCGCACCGCAAGGCCATGTTCCAAAACATGGCGGTGTCGCTGTTCGAGCACGAGCTGATCAAAACTACACTGCCGAAAGCTAAAGAACTGCGTCGCGTTGCTGAGCCGCTGATCACTTTGGCTAAGACAGACAGCCTGGCTAACCGCCGTCTGGCTTTCGACCGTACTCGTTCGAAAGCTATCGTTGGTAAGCTCTTCAACGACCTGGGCAAGCGTTATGCTACCCGTGAGGGTGGCTACCTGCGCATCCTCAAGTGCGGTTTCCGCACTGGCGACAACGCGCCTATGGCGTACGTCGAGTTGGTTGATCGTGCTACTGCCGGCGAAGCTGTAAGCGCCGAGTAAGACGACAGTCTGTAACGAAGAACCGGGCCTAGTGCCCGGTTTTTTGTGCGCGCGACAAAAGCGCGATATGTACAAGTTTCCTGCTGTGGCGTTGGGCACTATGGGGCTTGGATTGTTGGTAGAAATTTTCTATTGAGGCTCACAATTTAATGAATTTGTAGCCGTCATGTTGATGATTAATACTTCCTCCAAGCCGATTAGCCTGTAGTTCCAAGTCCGACCAGAGGAAAACTGAACATGAGCCAGAACAAAATCCTTACCACCGCCAGCGGTGCACCCGTTGCGGACAACCAGAATTCCCGTTCCGCCGGCCCACGAGGCCCGTTGCTGCTCGACGACTTTCACCTGATCGAGAAGCTCGCCCACTTCAACCGTGAAAATATTCCAGAGCGTCGCGTGCACGCCAAGGGTTCGGGCGCCTACGGTACCTTCACGGTCACCCGAGACATCACTCAATACACCAGTGCCAAGCTGTTCGAAGCCGTGGGCAAGCAAACCCCGACGTTCCTGCGGTTCTCCACAGTAGGTGGTGAGCGTGGTTCGGCTGACACTGAACGTGATCCACGTGGTTTCGCCTTGAAGTTCTACACCGAAGAAGGCAACTGGGACATCGTCGGTAACAACACCCCGGTGTTCTTCATCCGCGATCCGTTGAAATTCCCTGACTTCATTCACACCCAAAAGCGCCTGCCGCAAAGCAACTTGAAGAGCGCGCAGATGATGTGGGACTTCTGGTCGCACTCTCCAGAGGCGCTGCATCAGGTCACTATCCTGTTTTCGGACCGGGGCATTCCTGATGGCTACCGTCACATGCATGGCTTCGGCAGTCACACCTACAGCCTGATTAATGCCAAGGGTGAGCGTCACTGGGTCAAGTGGCACTACAAAACCAAGCAGGGCATCAAGAACCTGGCGCCGGCAGAAGCAGCGCGGCTGGCAGGTACCGATCCTGATTATGCACAGCGTGATCTGTTCGGTGCGATCGAGCGCGGTGACTTCCCGAAATGGCGTGTGTGCATTCAGATCATGACCGAGGCCCAGGCCAACGCTCATTACGAGAACCCTTTTGACGTGACCAAGACCTGGTCGCAGAAGGAATTCCCATTGATCGAAGTCGGTGAATTGGAGCTCAACCGCAACCCGCAGAACTACTTCGCCGAAGTAGAACAAGCAGCGTTCGGTCCAAGCAACATGGTGCCAGGTGTTGGTCTGTCTCCAGACCGTATGCTTCAGGGGCGTGTCTTCGCTTATGCAGATGCTCACCGCTACCGCGTCGGTACCAATCATCAGCAACTGCCGGTAAACGCCCCACGTAGCCCGGTGAACAGCTATCAGCGTGATGGTTCGATGGCATTCGGCAGTAATGGTGGCGCGGCTCCTAACTACGAGCCGAACAGCTACGTTGACGCACCGAAGCAAGCACCACAATACGCTGAGCCTGCCTTGGCCCTGAGCGGTGCGGCGGATCGTTACGATCACCGCGAAGACACCGACTATTACAGCCACGCCGGCGCGTTGTTCCGCCTGATGAATGATGAGCAGAAAGCGTTGCTCACCAGCAACATCGCCGGAGCCATGGCCGGTGTTTCCAGCGATGTCGTCCAGCGCCAATTGCAGCACTTTTTCAAGGCTGATCCTGCTTATGGAGAAGCAATCGCAAAGGCGCTCGGTGTATCGCTTAACTGACTCTAAACGATAAGCAGAACCGCCCTCATTTGGGCGGTTTTTGCGTTAATTCGACCACTTTTCTCAGTAAATCTGCACTTTTCTGCTGTTGATCCCGTGACCTGGGAGTCATCATGGTTCAAACTACAGACTTTCAAGCAGGGAGATGTAGGGCGATGCAAGGTCACCCCGACGTAATCGATTACCTCAACACGTTGCTGACGGGCGAACTGGCTGCTCGTGACCAATATTTCATCCATTCGCGCATGTATGAAGACTGGGGCTTTACCGAGCTCTATGAGCGTATCAATCACGAAATGGAAGAAGAGGCACAGCACGCCGACGCACTGATGCGCCGTATCCTGATGCTCGAAGGCACGCCACGTATGCGTCCCGATGACCTTGATGTGGGCACCACGGTGCCTGACATGCTCGCTGCCGACCTGCGCCTCGAGTACAAGGTGCGTGCCGCGCTCTGCAAGGGCATCGAGCTCTGCGAGCAGCACAACGACTATGTCACCCGGGAAATCCTGCGGGTGCAGTTGAATGACACCGAAGAAGATCACACCTATTGGCTGGAAAAGCAGTTGGGTCTGATCAAGTTGGTTGGCTTGGAGAATTACCTGCAATCGCAGTTCTGATTCCCGGCTACAAAAAAGCCCCCGTCACTGCTGAAGTGACGGGGGCTTTTTTATCGGGCTTGATAAATCAGGCCCGGTCGCGCGCCAGCAAGGGCTTGAGATAGTAACCCGTGTGGGACTGTGGCATTTCGGAGACCTGCTCCGGCGTGCCCACCGCAATGATCTGGCCACCCTTGGAACCGCCTTCCGGGCCGAGGTCAACCAGCCAGTCGGCCGTCTTGATCACATCCAGATTGTGCTCGATCACCACCACGGTGTTGCCGTGGTCGCGCAGGCGATGCAAGACATCCAGCAACTGTTGAATATCCGCGAAATGCAGGCCGGTAGTTGGCTCATCCAGGATATACAAGGTCTTGCCGGTATCGCGCTTGGACAGCTCGCGAGACAGCTTCACCCGTTGCGCTTCACCACCGGATAGAGTGGTCGCGGACTGCCCAAGTTTGATATAGGACAAGCCCACATCCATCAGCGTTTGCAGCTTGCGCGCCAGCGCCGGGACCGCATCGAAGAACACCCGCGCTTCCTCGATAGTCATTTCCAGGGTTTCGTGGATGCTCTTGCCCTTGTACTTGATCTCCAGGGTTTCGCGGTTGTAGCGCTTGCTCTTGCACACATCGCACGGCACATAGATGTCTGGCAGGAAGTGCATCTCCACCTTGATCAAACCATCACCCTGGCATGCTTCGCAGCGCCCGCCTTTGACGTTGAACGAGAACCGGCCGGGCCCGTAGCCCCGCGAGCGAGATTCCGGAACGCCAGCGAACAGTTCGCGAATCGGCGTGAACAGCCCTGTGTAGGTTGCCGGATTGGAGCGTGGTGTGCGGCCAATCGGGCTCTGGTCGATATCGACCACTTTGTCCAGGTGCTCCAGGCCCTTGATGCTGTCGTGTGCCGCCGCTTCCAGGGTGGTCGCGCCGTTCAGGGCGGTGGCACTCAGTGGGAACAGGGTGTTGTTGATCAGTGTGGATTTGCCTGAGCCGGAAACACCGGTTACGCACGTCAGCAAGCCCAGGGGAATTTCCAGGTCGACATTGCGCAAGTTGTTGCCCCGCGCGCCCTTGAGGTGCAATGCCATCTTCTTGTTACGTGGCGTACGCTTGGCTGGCACTTCAATCTTCACTCGGCCAGACAGGTACTTGCCGGTCAACGAGTCAGGGTGAGCCATGACTTCGGCGGGCGTGCCCTCGGCGACGATATGACCGCCATGCACGCCAGCCCCAGGGCCGATATCGACTACGTAGTCCGCCAGGCGGATAGCGTCTTCATCATGCTCGACCACAATCACCGTGTTGCCGATATCCCGAAGGTGCTTCAAGGTGCCCAGGAGACGATCATTGTCGCGCTGGTGCAGACCGATCGACGGCTCATCGAGGATGTACAGCACACCCACCAGGCCGGCGCCAATCTGGCTGGCCAGGCGAATCCGCTGGGCTTCGCCGCCTGACAGCGTATCGGCGCTGCGATCCAGCGATAGGTAGTCCAAGCCAACGTTGACCAGGAACTGCAGGCGCTCGCGGATTTCCTTGAGGATCTTGTCGGCAATTTCCCCACGGCGCCCGGTCAGCTTGAGTGTACCGAAGTACTCGCATGCATCGCCGATTGGCAGGTTGGTGACTGCCGGCAGCGTCTTCTCGCCAACCCACACATGCCGCGCCTCACGGCGCAGGCGAGTGCCGCGGCAATCCGGGCAGGGTTGAGTGCTGAGGAACTTCGCCAGTTCTTCGCGCACGCTCGCCGATTCAGTCTCGCGGTAGCGCCGCTCCAGGTTCGGCACGATGCCTTCGAACGGGTGGGAGCGCTTGACGATATCGCCACGGTCGTTCAGGTATTTGAAATCGACGTTCTGCGAGCCACTGCCATTGAGGATGACTTTCTGCTGTTCTGCCGACAGTTGATTGAATGGCACTTCAAGGCTGAACTTGTAGTGGGACGCCAGCGACCCCAGCATCTGGAAGTAGTAGACGTTACGCCTGTCCCAGCCGCGTATCGCGCCCTCCGCCAATGTCAGCTCCCCGTTAACCAGGCGCTTGATGTCGAAGAATTGCTTCACGCCCAGGCCATCGCAGGTCGGGCAGGCGCCGGCCGGGTTGTTGAAGGAGAACAGCTTGGGTTCCAGCTCGCTGATGGCATGGCCACAGATCGGGCAGGCAAAGCGCGCGGAGAAGATGATCTCTTCGCCCGGCTCGTCATCCATCGGCGCCACTAGGGCTATACCGTCTGCCAGCTTCAACGCAGTCTCGAACGATTCTGCCAGACGCTGCTGCAGGTCGGCCCGCACTTTGAAGCGGTCGACCACCACATCGATCGAGTGCTTCTTCTGCTTGTCGAGCTTCGGCGCTTCGTCCAGTTCGTAGAGCTTGCCGTTGATGCGTGCGCGCACAAAGCCTTGCGCACGCAGCTCTTCGAATACGGAAAGGTGTTCACCCTTGCGTTCGCGAATCACCGGCGCCAGCAGCATCAGCTTGGCGCCTTCCGGTTGGGCCAGCACCAGGTCGACCATCTGGCTGACGGTCTGGGCTTCCAGTGGAATGTCGTGGTCCGGGCAACGGGGAATGCCCACCCGCGCGTACAGCAGGCGCAGGTAGTCGTAGATTTCGGTGATGGTGCCCACGGTGGAGCGCGGGTTGTGGGACGTCGACTTCTGTTCGATGGAAATCGCCGGCGACAGGCCTTCAATGGTGTCGACGTCGGGTTTTTCCATCATCGACAGGAACTGGCGGGCATAGGCCGACAGCGATTCCACATAGCGACGCTGACCTTCGGCATACAGCGTGTCGAACGCCAGGGAAGATTTGCCGGAGCCGGACAAGCCGGTGATGACGATCAATTTGTCCCGGGGCAGGGTCAGGTCGATGTTCTTCAGGTTGTGGGTTCTAGCCCCACGAATCAGGATCTTGTCCAAGATGGCCTCGCACGGCGGGCGTAAATAATGCAGGAGTATACGGCTAAAGACTGGATGAATATACACTGTCAAAGTGCCGGGTGCAGCCTTACATGAAAGCTGCGCGGCAAAGCGCCGCATATACCCTCTCAATCGATGGGACTGGTAGAATCGCCGCCGGTTCACACGAGGTTTTTCCATGCACGATCCCCACAGCGAACGCATGAGTAGCGGCGAGACCCGAGCAGCAAGCGGTCTGGCCCTGGTGTTCGCCTTCCGTATGCTTGGCATGTTTATGGTGTTGCCAGTGCTGGCGACCTATGGAATGGATCTCGCAGGAGCGACCCCCGCCTTGATCGGCCTGGCCATTGGCGCCTATGGCCTGACCCAGGCGATTTTCCAGATTCCATTCGGCATCATTTCCGACCGTATTGGCCGCCGCCCTGTGATTTACCTGGGGCTGATCGTGTTCGCTCTCGGCAGCGTGCTCGCGGCCCAGTCGGATTCGATCTGGGGCGTGATCGCCGGACGTATCCTGCAGGGGGCCGGGGCAATTTCCGCAGCGGTCATGGCCTTGCTGTCCGACCTCACCCGCGAGCAACACCGCACCAAGGCCATGGCCATGATCGGCATGACCATCGGTCTGTCGTTCGCCGTGGCGATGGTGGTCGGCCCGTTGCTGACGCGCGCCTTTGGCTTGCACGGCTTGTTCCTGGCCACCGGCGGCATGGCGTTGTTCGGGATCGTGATCGTGGCCTTCATGGTGCCGCGCTCCACCGGCACGTTGCAGCACCGTGAGTCGGGCGTCGCCCGCAAGGCCCTGTTGCCGACACTCAAGCATCCGGATTTGCTGCGCCTGGATTTAGGTATCTTCGTATTACACGCAATGCTGATGTGTAGTTTCGTCGCCTTGCCCCTGGCCCTGGTGCAAAAAGCCGGGTTGCCCAAGGAGCAGCACTGGTGGGTCTACCTGACTGCCCTCCTGATTTCGTTCTTCGCCATGATCCCCTTCATCATCTACGGCGAGAAGAAACGCAAAATGAAACGAGTTTTACTCGGCGCCGTCGCGACGCTGATGCTCACTGAGCTATTCTTCTGGCAGTTCGGCGACAGCCTGCGGGCACTGGTAATCGGTACGGTGGTGTTCTTCACCGCATTCAACCTGCTGGAGGCCTCGTTGCCTTCGCTGATCAGTAAAGTTTCACCGGCCGGTGGCAAGGGCACGGCAATGGGGGTGTACTCCACCAGCCAGTTCCTTGGTTCTGCACTGGGCGGCATCATGGGTGGCTGGATGTTCCAGCACGGCGGTTTGTCGGTTGTGTTCCTGGGATGTGCCGGGCTGGCTGCACTTTGGCTGGCCTTTGCTGTTACCATGCGCGAACCTCCCTACGTCACAAGTCTGCGTTTGCCGCTATCGCCCGAGGCGATCCGTGAAAGCGGTCTGGTAGAGCGCCTCAAGGCCGTCGTTGGGGTAACCGATGCAGTCGTGGTTGCTGAAGAAGCAGCCATTTACATCAAATTGGACACCGAATTATTGGATCGCGCGACGCTCGAGCAACTGGTCAACCCAGTGCCGACAGCGCGCCCAGCTTAGGAGAACGTTATGGCCCGTGGGGTTAACAAAGTCATATTGGTCGGTACATGCGGCCAGGATCCCGAAGTTCGCTACTTGCCTAACGGTAATGCCGTGACCAACCTGAGTCTGGCGACCAGCGAACAGTGGACCGACAAGCAGACCGGCCAGAAGGTCGAGAAAACCGAATGGCACCGCGTGTCGATGTTCGGCAAGGTGGCAGAGATCGCCGGTGAATACCTGCGCAAAGGCTCGCAGGTCTACATCGAAGGCAAGCTGCAAACCCGCGAGTGGGAAAAAGACGGTATCAAGCGTTACACCACTGAAATCGTGGTCGACATGCAAGGCACCATGCAACTGCTGGGCGGCCGTCCACAGGGTGACCAACAGGGCCAGGGCGGCATGTCCAACTCGGCACCGCGCCCACAGCAGTCCCGTCCGCAGCCAAGCCAGCAGCCACAACGTGAGTCGCGCCCAGCGCCACAACAGGCCGCTCCGCAACCGGCTCCGGATTTCGACAGCTTTGATGACGATATCCCGTTCTAAGGTCGCAGACCCGCAACGAGCGATACTCAAGAACCCCCGCTGGCGCAGGCCGCGGGGGTTAATGAGATGGTCACCCCCACACCCTGCGAGGGCTACGCTTTCGCAGGGTGTTTTGTTTTTGGAGGCCATCATCATGAGCGAGTCAGCACTGATCGGGATCGATCTCGGCAAACATAATTTCCACCTTCTGGGCCAAGACAAATCGGGCCGCGAGGTGTTTCGCAAAAAGCTCTCGCGAGCGCAGATGATGCGGTTCTTCGGCAACTTGCCGAGCTGCGTCGTGGTAACGGAAGCCTGTGCCGGCTCTCACTTCATCGCCCGTCAGCTTGCGGCGATGGGGCATACGACCAAGTTGATTTCACCGCAGTTTGTCCGCCCTTTCGTCAAGGGCAACAAAAATGACTTTATCGACGCAGAGGCCATTTGCGAGGCGGCTTCCCGTCCGTCCATGCGCTTCGTTACGCCTAAAACCGAGTCTCAGCAAACCCTGTCTGTCCTGCATCGCATGCGCGAGTCGTTGGTGCATGACCGCACCAAGACAGCCAATCAGATGCACGGTTTCCTGCTGGAATTTGGCATCAGCCTGCCCAAAGGCTCAGCCATCATGAAGCGTTTGGCAGCTGTTTTGGCCGAGCATGAGCTGCCTGTGCGGCTGACAGTGCTGTTGCAACGCCTGCACGATCACTTCGTTTACCTGGATGAACAGATCAAGGAACTGGACAAACAACTGGCTTGCCAGCTGGCCGACGATGATCTGGGGAGCCGTTTGCTTAGCATGCCGTGTGTCGGTCCGATCACCGCCAGCCTTCTGGCTGTAGAAATGGGCGATGGCAAGCAATACCGATGCAGTCGCGATTTTGCGGCTTCAGTGGGCTTGGTGCCGCGACAGTACAGCACGGGCGGCAAAGCCAATTTGTTGGGGATCAGCAAGCGGGGTGACAAGCACCTGCGGCAACTGCTGGTGCAATGCTCCAGGGTTTACATGCAGAGGCTGGATCATCAGAAGGGGGCTTTGGCCGACTGGGTGCGAGCGCTGCTGCGCCGACGACACTCGAATGTGGTGGCCTGTGCCCTGGCCAACAAACTGGCGCGTATCGCTTGGGCGATAGCGGCTCACCATGCGCAATATGAAGCAGGGCCAGACGCCTTGAACGCCTGACCCTGCGGTTGTTGCAGTACCACAATTCACCCTTCAGGTTTTGCGATAGCTGAACAACGGATGACGTGAACGGCCTACCGGCCTGGCGAAGATCCTGACATAAAAATCGGCTTCAGAAGCCGACGGGCTTTTAAGGATCGTCAGGCGCGACTCTCATCGTGGCGCTGGGGCAAGCCCCAAACAGACGCCGGATAGATTTAAGCAAGCCAACCACATCGCCCGTTAATCAGTATTGCAAAAATGGGGGGGACCATAGATTTTTATGGCTACTGATCAGGCGTCTGTTGCCGCCGTGGTCAGCACCATGTCCTTGAACCGCCGCAATACGGCCGAGTCATCACCGGCTCGCGTCGCCAGGTGGAGCGGCGCCACCAGGTTCCGGCAATCCGTCAGTGGCCGATAGACGATGCCGTCTCCACGCAGCCGTTGCATCGACGTCGGCACGATGGATACGCCAAGGCCCGCTGCCACCAGGCTCAAGGTTGCTGTCATGCGCGGCGCTTCCTGCACCACTTGCGGGCTGAACCCCGCTTCACGGCAGGCCACCAGGATCGCGTCATACAAACCCAACCCCACGCGCCGTCGATAGAGTACGAAGGACTCAGTGGCCAGTGCCGCCAAAGGCAGGGGGGAGGCGGCGTCGAGTGCCAGGGGATGATCGGTGGGCAGTGCCAACAACATGGGCTCCACGAGGATCGGTTGGTCCTGCAGCGATTGAATCCCGCTGAGCGGTGAGCGGATAAAGGCTGCGTCGAGTTTTTCATGCACCAGCGCATCCAGCAGTTCGCCGGTACCTGCTTCCTCCAGCACCACCGAGACGCCCACGAAGGTTTCGCGAAACAGCCGCAGCACACTGGGCACGAATGGGTGCAGGGCGGCCGAACTGGTAAACCCGATGGCCAGCCGTCCGCGCTCACCTCGGGCAGCGCGACGCACGACCTCCGCCACGCCGTCGACACGTGCCAAGACCTCGCGCGCTTCCTCCAGCAACGCCAGCCCGGCAGGGGTTGGGCGCACGCCACGGGGCAGGCGTTCCATCAGCACAACGCCCAGCTCGGCCTCAAGGCTTTGCAGCAGTCGCGTCAACGGTGGCTGCTGCATCCCCAAACGTTCCGCCGCGCGGGTGATATAGCCTTCTTCGGCAATGGCGACAAAGGCTCTGAGTTGGCGCAACTCCAACATAGGGATACTTTCCAGGTATGGGAGGTCGTCAATCCTGGCATTTGTTCTCATGGCTCACAAGATTTAGGCTGTCTTCACCCTTTAAAAAAGCCGCCTCTAAAAAAGAAGGAAAGCCGCGATGACCTGGTCTGCCAAGCAATACACGATGTTTGAACAACAGCGCACTCGCCCGGTTCGTGACTTGGTCGCGGCCATTCCCAATACTGAGGTGCGCACCGCTGTCGACTTGGGCTGTGGCCCCGGTAACTCCACTGAAGTGCTGGCCGGGCGTTTCCCGCAAGCGCAGGTCACCGGCATGGACAGCTCCGATGACATGCTGGTCGACGCCCGTAAACGCCTGCCGGGGCTGAACTTCGAACGGGCGGATATCGGTGCCTGGAGCCCCGAGCAGGCCTTCGACGTCATCCTGGCCAACGCCTCCCTGCAATGGCTGCCCGATCACGCCACGCTCTACCCGCACCTGGTCAACCAACTGACGCCCGGTGGCACGCTGGCGGTGCAAACCCCGGACAACCTTGATGAGCCTGCCCACCGGCTGGCACGAGAGGTAGCGGCAGACGGCCCATGGTCCGCGAAGATCGGTGCGGTCAAACACCATGAGCGGCACACCGCGAGCTACTACTACGAGCTACTCAGCCAACACTGCAGCGCCGTCGACGTGTGGCGCACCACCTACCTGCATCCGTTGGCGGATCATGCGGCGGTGGTGGAGTGGTTTAAAGGTTCTGCATTGCGGCCATTTCTTGCGCCGTTGAGCGACGGGGAAAAGGCCGCATTCCTACGGGAATACCAGGCACGGATTACGCAGGCTTACCCAGCCCTGGGCGATGGCACCGTGCTGCTGCCGTTTCCGCGCCTGTTCGTCATCGCCACGCGCTGAAGCCAGCAGCATACGGGGGGCGGTCACGCGGCCGCCGTTTGTGTCTTGAGGTATTCATCCGCCGACACCACGCCTGCATAGCCGAATGCCAGCGATGCCATATAAGCGTCATGCACCTGCGCCGCCGGGATGACTTTGCCATTGAATTCCAGGTCGCGGGTGGCGCAGGCGTCATGGATCAGCGTGACCTTGTAGCCCAGGTCCGCCGCCGCTCGCACCACCGCATCGATGCACATGTGGCTCATGCTGCCGACCACCACCAGTTCGGTAATGCTGCGTTGTTCCAACAGCTCACGCAGGTTGGTTTCACGGAACGCATTCACGAAATGCTTCAGTACCACTGGCTCATTGCCCTCGTTCAACACCTTGGGGTGCAAGTGCGCCCCCTCGGAGTTCGGTGTAAAGAAGGGAGCATCCTGCGAGGTGAACTCATGGCGCACATGTATCACCGCATCGCCCGCCTGGCGAAAGGCCTGGAGCACTTGTGCAGCCTTGTCCGCCGCGGCTTCCACGCCGCTGAGCGGCCACTTGCCCTGGGGGAAGTAGTCGTTCTGGATATCGATTAGGATGAGTGCTTGCTTGGCCATGGGTGTTGCCTCGTGATGGGTTGATGGGGCCAGTATCTTAGCTGGCGCCGCTGCCGAGGATTGGCTGCACCGACAATAACAGGGGGAAAACTGACAATGGCCGTGGAACGCTCGATCGTCGAGCTGGGTGTATTGATCTATCAAGGGGCGCAATTGGCTGCGGTGCATGGCTTGACCGACCTGTTCGGTGTGGCCAACCGGATCGCCGCCGAGCATCAATCCGCGCAACTGCCGCTGCTGCGGGTCAGCCACTGGCAGGTGGATGCCCAGGGTACCCCCGCGCGGGTATTCGACAGCCACCCCGGCCCTGACCTGCCGCTGATGGCCGTGCTGGTGCCGCCCTCGATTGGCGAGTTCACCGACGAGCAAGCGCCGCCCGCGTTGCTGGCGTGGATTCGCCAGCAACACGCGGCGGGCACGGTTCTCGGTGGCGTGTGCATTGGTTCGATCATGCTGGCGCGTAGTGGCCTGCTGGACGGGCGCAGCGCCACCACGCATTGGTCCTCCGCCACATCCTTCGCCGCTCGTTACCCAGCCGTACGCCTGGAAGCGGATAAACCGATTGTCGATGATGGCGACCTGATCACGACCGCCGGGCTGATGGCCTGGTCCGAACTGGGCCTGCGCCTGGTTGACCGCACCATGGGCCCGAGCATTGCGGCCCAGACCGCCCGGTTCCTGGTGATCGCGCACAGTGACAGCGCCAGCCACTGCGGCAGCAACTTTGCGCCGATCCTCGGGCACGGCGACAGCGCGATCCTCAAGGTGCAGCACTGGTTGCAGGCCAGTGGTGCGGTGGATGTCAGCGTGGCGGCAATGGCCCAGGAGGCGGGTCTGGAAGAGCGCACATTCCTGCGGCGCTTTCGCGGCGCAACAGGGTTGAAGCCCACCGAATACTGCCAGCACTTGAGGGTCGGCAAGGCTCGGCAGATGCTGGAGTTCACCAACGGCACCATCGACCATATCGCCTGGACCGTGGGTTATCAGGACCCCAGTGCCTTTCGCGCCACCTTCAAGAAAATCACCGGCCTGGCCCCCAGTGATTACCGCAGCCGGTTTGGGGTGTGAATCGTGCAGAACACCGCGTCCATCCGCGGCTGTCGTGCAGAATCAAACAGGCCAACTGCCATCGCTTTTCAGCTAACCACTTGATTTTCACGCCATCGCCTTGAGCCAGGCCTTGGCTTGATCCCTGCAACAGTGTCTGCACACACATGGCGGGACAATCAAGGGGGACGCATGACCCCAACGCAGCGCAAAAAGCTGGTCGTTGCCCATTCCACGCGGGAGGGCGCGCCCCAGCATGAAGTCGAAACCAATCGCGCCCTGGCGCGCTGGCTGGCGCAGATCCTCGGCCTCAAGTTTGGCGGCAGCTACGACCCCAACCGGCACGCTGGGCGTGATCTGTATGTGCTGCCCACCCAAACCCTGGTCGGCCCGGACCAGGCTCGCCCATTCGGTATTAGTGGCCCTGACGACCTGTGGGGCGGCTATGTCGATCACGACTTCATCTGTACCAAGGCGATCAGTCACGGCGTGTTGGGCCCCGAAGCCGTCGCCCCGGAGGGCTGGTCGACGTTATTTGGTGAGCGCGTGCGCGATGTGGTGTTGGACGGCTTGAGCGTGTTTGCCCTCAAGGATGCGCGGGAAGCTGCGACACGCCTGCTCTACAGTGGGCCGATCCGGTTGAAACCTGTGCACGCCAGCGCCGGGCGTGGCCAGCAAGTGATCCGTAGCCTGGATGAGTTCGACGCGTTGCTGGCGCGCCCCGAAGCGGCGCAGCTATTCGACGACGGTGTGGTATTGGAACAGGACCTTCAGGATGTGGTCACTCATAGTGTGGGCCAGAGTTTCATCGGCGCGCACCGGTTCAGCTATTGCGGCGAGCAATACTTGACCCAGGACGGGCAGGGTGAAGAGGTCTACGGTGGCTCGAACCTGATCGTGGTCCCGGGTGACTACGACGACCTGCTCCAACTCGACCTGTCCGACGACGTACGCCTGGCCATCCGGCAAGCCCAGGTCTTCGACGCCGCCGCGCTTGAGGCCTACCCTGGTTTTTATGCCTCACGGCGCAACTACGACATCGCCCAGGGCGTGGACAGCAACGGCCAGCGTCGCAGCGGTGTACTTGAACAGTCCTGGCGCATGGGTGGGGCCAGCAGCGCGGAAGTCGCGGCGCTGCAAAGCTTCATCAACCACCCGGGCCTTAAAGCCATTCATGTGTCCTCGGTAGAAACCTACGTGGACCAGCCACTGCCGGCGGATGCCATCGAGGTTTACCGTGGCCCGGCCGAAAACAGCGACTTTCTTCTCAAGTACGTGACGGTTAAACCTTATGACGGCTAGAAGCGAAAGCATTGCGATCGACATCGACGGCGAACAGATGAGCGGCACGTTCTTGAGCCCCAAGTCCAAAGTGCCTGGGGTGTTGTTCGTGCACGGCTGGGGCGGTAGCCAGGAGCGTGATCTGGAACGGGCCAAAGGCATCGCCGGCCTGGGCTGCGTGTGCCTGACCTTCGACCTGCGTGGCCATGCGGGCACTGGCATTCCGTTGTCCCGCGTGACCCGCGAAGACAACCTGCGCGACCTGTTGGCCGCCTACGACCGCCTGCTGTCGCACCCGGCCATCGACACCTCGGCGGTGGCGGTGGTGGGCACCAGTTACGGCGGTTACCTCGCCGCCATTCTGACGTCGTTGCGCCCGGTGCGCTGGCTGGCGCTGCGCGTGCCGGCACTGTACCGCGACCAGGAATGGCTCAAGCCCAAGCGCGATTTGGACAAGGCGGACCTGATGGATTACCGCAGTACGCTGGTGCACGCGCAAACCAACCGCGCCTTGCATGCCTGCGCGCAATTTACCGGCGATGTGCTGATCGTCGAATCGGAAACCGACGACCATGTGCCCCACGCGACCATCATGAGCTACCGTGCGGCGTGCCAGCGGACACACTCCCTGACCCACCGCATCATCGACGGCGCCGACCACGCCCTGAGTGACCCAGTCTCCCAGCAGGCCTACACCTCGATCCTGGTGGACTGGATCACCGAGATGGTGGTGGGCGAACGGTTGAGCATCATCCAGTCCCAATAGCCTGGCGCCCGCGAATTGGGCGCTCTGTAACCAGCGGGCTTGCCCTAATGCCGTTCAGTTAAGGCTTTTTTGTAGGAGCGAGCGTGCTCGCGAAGCACTCACAGGCGCCGCGTTCATTCAGGAAACACGCGTTATCGTTGACGTTTTTCGCGAGCAAGAACTAGGCGTCCCCCTCGCTCCTACAGAAGGCGATGTACGCTTAACTGAACGGCATTAGGACTTGCCCCGCGTTGGGCTGCGTAGCAGCCCCAAAACCAGCCGCTGAGGAGTGCCTGATCCTCCGCCTGTCAAGCCGCTGCCTTCTTCACCCGCAACGCCTTGGCCTTGGCTTCCACCGCGAGGTACATCACCAGCGCAATCAGCAACGGCAAGATAAAGTAGATCGCCCGATACGCAATCAACCCGGCGAGCAAGCTGCCCCGCGACGCCTCATGCTGCAACAGCGCAATAAACACCGCCTCCAGCACCCCAAGCCCGGCAGGGATATGGGTCACCACCCCGGCAATCGCACTGATCAGCAACACCCCCAGCACCAACGGGTAGTCCAGCTTCGCCGGCAGCAGGGTGAAAATCACCGCCGCCATCAATGACCAATTCAACGCACCGAGCGCCAGTTGCAGACACGCCATGCGCAGCGACGGCAGGTTGATCTCGATACTGCGAATCGCCCACGCGCGTTTTGTCGAAAACTGGCAGGCCGCCAAGTAGCCCAGGCTCGCCAGCACCAGCAATACTCCGACACCTTGCAGGGCGCCGCTGCTGAGCTTCCAGCCCGGTGGCATTGTCACCAACCCGCTGCTGAACACGACGCCGGCCAGTGCCATATAGCCGAACCAATTGGTCGCCAGGCTCAAGCCGAGGATCTTGGCAATATTGCCGGTGCTTACCCCCAGGCGCGAATACAGGCGGTAACGCATGGCGATACCACCGACCCACGCACTCAGGTTGAGGTTGAACGCATAGCTGATGATCCCCACCGGCAGGATCTGCTTCCAGCGCAGGGGCTGGCGGATGTAGGTGCGGCCGATCAGGTCGAAGCAGGCGTACACGATAAAACTGCACAACGTCAGCGTGCCGGCGATCAGCAAGGTGCGTAGCTTGAAGTCGCCCAAGGTCTGGAACACTTCGCTCCAGTCGACGCGCCGGGCGAGCAGGGTGAACAACACGATCAGCAAGAGGAAGAACGCGACAGTCAGCGGCTTCTTCCAGCGTGTAAAACGCGAGCGGTTGGCTTCAGCGGTCATGGGCCCGACTCTCAAAGGGTTTCAAACGCGGTTTGTGCGCCGGCAGCCAGCCTGTCAACGCCGGGAAATGGCGCATCACATGGAACACCAGGAAACCCACGGTCAAGCGCCAGAGCCACAGGCGCGGCGTGCGGTTTTCCGGCATGGTCTGGCAATGGTGCTTGCTGAGCACGTCGAGGCGTTCGTACAGCTGCTGGTTGAATGCCCGGTCGCGAATCAGCACATTGGCTTCCAGGTTCAGCGACAGGCTCAGCGGGTCCAGGTTGCTGGAACCCACGGTGCTCCAGTCGTCATCCACCAGCGCCACCTTGCCGTGCAGCGGGCGCTGGCAATACTCGTGGATCACCACGCCATCCTTGAGCAGGTAGTCGTAGAGCATGCGCGCCGCCAGCTTGGCCAGCAGCACATCGGGCTGGCCCTGCATGATCAATTGCACGTGCACGCCCCGCCGCGCGGCGTTGCGGATCTCGCGCAGCAAGCGGTAGCCGGGGAAGAAGTAGGCATTGGCGATCACCGCGCGGCGCTGGGCTTTACTCAGGGCGTGGATATAAGCCTCTTCGATGTCATCGCGGTGCTGCACGTTATCGCGATAAATCAGGCGCACCAGGCCGTCGCCGTCTGCCGAGGTCCACGGTGAGGGGCGCCGGTCGCGGCGTCGCCAGCCGCGGCGGCTGCGTACTTTTCGGCCGCTTTGGGCCAGGGCAAAGTGATGCAGGTCGGCGACCGCCGGGCCGACCACCTGCACCGCGTAATCCTGCTTGGCCTCGGGGCCGTAGTCGCCCAAGTGGTCGGCAGAGAAGTTGATCCCGCCGATAAACCCCACGCGCGCATCCACCACTACGATCTTGCGGTGCAAGCGGCGGAACCAATTGGTGCGAATGCCGAGGGTCTTGGACGCCGGGTCGAACATCTGCACTATCACCCCGGCTTCGGCCAACTCAGCGAGGAAGGCCGGGCTCAGCTCGCCGCAGCCAAACCCGTCAAGGCTGGCGACGACTTTGACGCCGCGCCGTGCCGCATCGACCAGGATGTCCCGTAGCTCATGGCCAACCTTGTCTTCGAACAGGATGAAGGTTTCCAGCAGGATTTCCCGCTGGGCCTGGCGCATGGCGTCGAACACTTTCGGGAAGTAGGCCTCGCCGTTTTCCAGCAACTCGATCTGGTTGCCGCTCTGCCAGCCGTAATCCAGGTCCCGCGCCGAGGCTTCGTCCGGTGGCTGGTCGGTAGCGATATGGGCGACGGCGACTTTTTCCAGTGGGGCACTGTTCATAGCTCGATCTCCACTGACAGGGGCGCGTGGTCTGACAAATGCGACCAGGGGCGGCTGTTCAACACCTGGGGCGCATGCGCCTTCACATTGCGCACATAGATTCGATCCAGGCGCAGCAGGGGCAGGCGCGCGGGGAAGGTGCGCGGTGGTTTGCCATGGGCCTCGGTAAACACTTCGCGCAGGCCGCAATGGCGCAGGTCGGCGCGCAGGCGCCAGTCGTTGAAGTCGCCGGCAACGATCAGCGGTGCATCGGCGGGAATCTGCGCCACGCGCTCGGCGATCAGGCGCAGTTGCTGCTGGCGATGTTTTTCCTGCAAGCCCAGGTGCACGCAAATGGCATGCAGTTCCTTCTCCTGCCCGGGCAAGCGCATCACGCAATGCAGCAGCCCGCGACTTTCATGGCCGCTCTGGGAGATGTCGAGATTGTCGTAGCGCACGATCTGGAACTTCGACAGCAGCGCATTACCGTGATCGCCATCGGGGTACACCGCATTGCGCCCATAGGCGTACTGCGGCCAGATGCTGTCGGCGAGGAACTCGTACTGCGGCATCGCCGGCCAGTTGCTATAGCGCTTGGGGTGGCGTTCGTGGGTGCCGTGGATTTCCTGCAGGAACACGATATCGGCCGCCACACTGCGTACCGCCTCGCGTAATTCCGGCAGGATGAAGCGCCGGTTGAGGGCGGTGAAGCCCTTGTGGGTATTGACCGTCAGCACGCGAAAACGGGTGATGGTGGTGGTGGGTGTCGGGGGGATCAGTTCCGAGTGAGTCATGCCAATCCCTCAGGTATCAGTCGTCTCCGGGAGGCGTTGCGTGACGCAATCAACCACGCGCGTTGCCGCCTGTAGTGCCCGCCGGAAATGCCGATATGAATCGCCGCCATGTTTGCTCCCGTGGATGTAAGGTCGAGTGACCTCCGTTTTGGGATGACTGCGATATTTGCGCGAAAGTTTCCGTGGGCCTACAGGCGGTACCCATCCCGGAAAGACGCGCGGGTTGCCAGTGCGAGCAAGGCCATGGGCATGGCTGCAACTCCGGTGGTTTCACTCCGGCGTGCAGCGGCTGGGTGTGACTTGTGCGGAAAAGGTGGAGAACGGCATTTGATCTTTGCCTATAGGGCAAAGATGTCGACACAGGGGAACGATCAGGATTCAAACCCGTCAGTTCCTTACAGACCCTTCTGAAGGAGCTCGGAGTTTTGCTGAATCTCAAGATTGCATTACTGCTCGGCGCGCTGTTGTTTTGCACCAGTGGCGCACTGCAAGCCGCGGCCTCCGCGCCTGAAGCCGAAGCGCCGGCCAAGCCGGAGTTGCTGGTCGAAGGCGGATTGCTCGGCGCCATCAGCTCCAGCATGGATGATGTGCAGCAGAAGCTCGATCTCAACCAGAACCTGATAGATGAGTGGCGGCTGCGCGCCGACCGCGCCGCGGATGAAGTCGGGCGCCTGGTGAACCAGACGGCGCAGCGTTCGCCATGGAGTGTGGCCGGGGATTTCCTGATGCTGTCCGGGGTGTGGATCGGCGCCTTCGCGTTGTTGACGCTGCTTGGGCGTTTTATCCTGCGGCGCCTTGGGCGGCGCACGTTCTTTGAGCAGCGTGGGCGGCTGCGTGCGGTGCTCGGGTATGTGCTGCCCTATACGATTCCCGCGCTGATCTGCCTGCCGCTGACCCTCTACTTCAGCCACTTCCTACCCACCTCGATAGGCCGCGCGCTGGCGCTGTGTTTTGCCTACGCCACCAGTAGCGGCATTTTCTCCACCTCCATGCTGCTGTGCGTCATCGTCATGTTCAACGTCGGCCACAAGCGCCCGGCGGTGCATATTATTCGCGACTACTGCCCCAAGCCGCTGTTCCTGATTGGCTTTCTCGCCGCCCTCAGCGACGCCCTGACCAGCCCGCAAATCGCCCGTCAGTTGGGCGGCAATATCACCAGCAGTATTGCGGTGTTGACCGGTTTGTTGGCGGCAGTGATTTTCGCTGTGCTGGTGATACGCCTGCGGCGCCCGGTCGCGCATCTGATCCGCAATCGGCCCCTGGCCCAGCGTCTGAAGCATCCCGCGTTGCAGCAGTCGCTACGGGTGTTTTCCGGGCTGTGGTACTGGCCGATCCTGTTGATGGTGTTGGTCTCGGCGATCAACCTGATCGGTGCCGGCGACGACAATCAAAAAGCCCTGCGTTGCGCGCTGTTTACCACGATCCTGCTGATCGGCACGGTATTCCTCAGCACCGTGCTGCAACACCTGTTCAAATCCCGTAGCCAGGTGGCGATCCAGCGCAGCAGCGCCTACAAGGAGCGCTTCCTCAGCCTGTTGCACGCGATCTTGCGCATCATCATGGCCATCGCGTTTATCGAAATCCTCGGGCGTATCTGGGGTGTGTCGCTGTTCGAATTTGCCCAGCGCAACTCGGTGGGGCGCGCCATCAGTGACTCCCTGAGCAGCATCGGCCTGATCCTGCTGATGACCTGGCTGTTCTGGGTGGTGCTCGACACGGCGATTCAGGAAGCCTTGAAACCGCCGCTAAACAAACGCTCCAGCCGCCAGCCCAGTACGCGGGTGAAAACCATCCTGCCCCTGCTGCGCAATGCGGTGAAAATCATATTGGTGGTGATCTGCGCGATCACCACCATGGCTAACCTCGGCATCAACGTCGCGCCGCTGCTGGCGGGGGCCGGGGTGGTGGGGCTGGCAATTGGTTTTGGCTCGCAGCAACTGGTGCAGGATGTGATCACCGGCCTGTTCATCATCATCGAAGACACCCTGTCGATTGGCGATTGGGTGGTGCTCGACTCCGGTCACGCGGGCACTGTCGAAGGCCTGACCATTCGTACTCTGCGCCTGCGCGACGGCAAGGGTTTCGTGCACTCGGTGCCGTTCGGGCAGATCAAGGCGGTCACCAACCAATCGCGGCAATTTGCCTATGCGTTCTTCTCCGTGCAGTTCACCTACGACACCGATGTGGATAAGGCCGTGGAGCTGATCCGCGAAGCCGGGCAGTCGATCCGGGATGACGTGTTCCTCAAGTACAACCTGCAAGGGCCGCTGGAGGTGTTCGGCGTCGACAAGATGGACCTCAACGGCGTGGTGCTCACGGCGCAGTTCCGTACCGTGTCGGGCGGGCAATATGCGGTGAGCCGTGCGTTCAACCAGCGTTTGAAAAAGCTTGTGGATAACTGTGATGAGGTGCACTTCGCGCAAACTTATCCACAGCAGGTTTTGCTGCCGAAGCGTACATCCCAGGTGGATGAGCCGGATGAAGAGGTGCCGGCGTCGGTGGTGTTGACGGAGCAGCCTAGGTCTCAATGAGGGAGGACTGTTCTGGCCTCATCGGGGGCAAGCCCCCTCCCACATTTGATTGTGTTCACAGATCAAGCTGGGGGAGGGACCTTCAAAGTCACTATGACTCAATGCCTGATCAACTTCTCCAGGACCGCCTGCTGATCCACCTCCAACAATACCTGCTGCTTGCCGGCGACCATCACCGCCGCTGGCAACCCATCCCGGTACACAAGCCGATTCCCACTCACCGCCGGCACCTTGCTGCCCGGCAACAGCGTGCCCACCAGGTTCAACGGGTCGGCACCGCACACTGCGATCAAGCTACCGTCATGGGGCCGCCGCCGCACTTCGCGCAGTAACGGGATCGCCTCCGGCAAGGCAAACTGTTCCCCGGCCAAGCCACTGACAAACCGTCCGCCGCGAATCTCACCCCGCGCCTCGAGCCGATGGAACGTGCGCAGCAATTCGCGCCAGCTCGGCAACCAATCCGCCTCGCGTTCCAATAATCGCCAGAACACCACGCCATAACGCCGCAGCAGGGTCATCGCCACATGTTCCAGCGTCTCGGCGGAGTGCGGTGCGGCCGCTTCCGGCTGGCGCCGAATCAGCGCCCAACGCCCGGCATCGTCCATCCCGCCAACCAATGCGCCGCGCCCACGTCGGCTGCTGCGCGCCTGGCGTTTACTGGCGGGCGTGGTCAGCGCGCGCAGCCCGGCAAAACTGTCGGCATTGACCAGGCCGGCGCCGACCAATTCCTGTAGGGCGCCTTCCAGTTCGCTGCGCAGCAGATGGGCTTCGTGCACCAGTTCGTCGAAAAACAGCGCGCCGTGTTCGCGCAGGGCCAAGTGGACTTTTTGTGCCTTGGGCGACAACGTCGTGCTGTCCGTCTGTTCGGTCAGCCCGCTCCATAGCGGTACCTGGCTGCGCGGCAACAGCACTACCGGGGTGCTGCGCAACGCCATGGCGCCGGGTTTATTGCTCAGGCGTATCCACACCAGCCTGCCGCTGCGGCAGAGGTCATCGAGCCAGGTGGGAGTGTAATCCTTGATCCGCGCACTGAGCAGGTCACTGTCCCAGGCCGAGGCGGCCGCCGCGTAGCCTTCGAACTGCCCGACAATCTGGGGCAACACTGCGCTGCCCTGGCCGCGGGTGCTGTCGGACAGGTGCTGCCAATCGAACAGAAAGCGCATGAAATCCTGCAACGCCACCGGCTCTATTTCCCGGCGCAGGCGCTTGACCGTGTAGCGATGAATCCGCGCGAGCAAGTGCCGTTCGCACCATTGTTCTTCGCCGATGCCGGGACTGAAGTGCCCGCGCAGCACGTAGCCTTCTTGCTCCAGGCGTGCCAGGGCCTGTGCGATGTCGGCCACCGGCAGGCCGAGGGGCGCGGCAATTTCGATCAGCGTCAGCGGGCCGAAGCCAGCCAGGCGCGCACGCAGCAGTTCCACCAGCGCGTCATCGTGAGTCCAGGGCTCATCGAACCCCGGTAGCAGCGGCAGGTGGTTGGGATAAATCGTCTGCACGCAACTCAAGCGCTCCACGGCCACCCAAAGACCGTTCGACAAACAATAAGCGCGGCCACCCTTGGCCAAGGCATGCAGCCACTGCGCCCACTGTGGCGTGACTTCGTGGCTGGCGATGCACGCCAGGCTCATCAACGCCTCATGCATTTCATCCACGCCCTGGGGCGCCGGCCAGGCTTCTTCGCGCACGCCGTCGATGGCCTGCGCGTCCAGCGCACCGAGGTCGTCGGTGCTTTGCGGGTCGCTCCAGCGCCGGTTGAGTACCGCCTGGGTGCGGCGTTCTTCCAGCGGGGCATCGTCGAGAAAGGTGTAGGGGCGCGCGTTGAGAATTTCGGCGGCCATGGGCGAGGGCGCCGGCAAGTCGCGGCTGATCAACCGCACTTCGCCGCGCTCCATGCGCCGCAACAGGGCCAGCCAGGCGTCGCTGTCCATGGCTTCGTGCAGGCAGTCATCGAGGGTCTGTTCCACCAGCGGATGCTCAGGCACTTCGCGTTCGCCTGCGAGGTTTTCCAGGCAGGCGATCTGGTCGGGAAACACGCAGGCGATCAGGTCTTCGCTTTTCATGCGCTGGATCTGGGGGGCCACCTTGCGCCCCCCGGTATAACGCGGCAACGCCAAGGCCACGCCGGCGTTCCAGCGCCAGCGCACACCGAACAGCGGCGCATCAAGCACGGCCTGGATCAGCAGGTGTTCGGCGCTGTGGCTGTTCAAATAGCGCCAGACGTCGTCCAGCTCGAAACTGTGGCTGGTGGACAGCGACAGCACAATCGCATTCTCGCTGGCCGCCGCTTGCAGTTCGAAGTTGAAGGTGCGGCAAAAACGCTTGCGCAAGGCCAGGCCCCAGGCACGGTTGACGCGGCTGCCGAACGGCGTGTGAATGATCAACTGGGTACCGCCGGACTCGTCGAAAAAACGCTCCATGATCAACGTGTCCTGGGACGGCAATGCGCTCAGGGCCAGGCGTGCGCGCGCCAGATAATCGAGGATTTGTTCGGCGCTGCCGCGGTTCAGGCCGAGGGTGGCGGTCAGCCAGTCGTGTGCACCTTGCAGGTCGCCGGGGGTGGCGCTGAGCAGCGTGTCCAATTGCCCCTGCAAGCGCGCCACCGCGGCGGATAATTCGTTGCTGCGCCCCGGTGCCTCGCCCAGCCAGAACGGAATGCTTGGCGGCTGGCCGTGGGCGTCTTCGACCCGCACCTTGCCGGCCTCGACGCGCAGGATGCGGTAGGACGTATTCCCGAGCTGGAAGATATCCCCAGCGATACTTTCCACCGCGAAGTCTTCGTTGACGCTGCCGATATTCAGGCCCTGGGGTTCGAGCAACACGCTGTAGTCGGCGTTGTCGGGGATGGTGCCGCCGCTGGTCACTGCGGTGAGTCTGGCGCCCCGGCGGCCGCGCAAGGTGCGCGTCAAGGCGTCGCGGTGCAGGTAGGCGCTGCGAATGCCCTGGCGACCGTTGTAGCCCTCGCTGAGCATCTGCAACAGCGCCTGGTAATGGTGCTCATCCAGCGCGGCGTAGGGCGCGGCGCGGTGGATCAGGTCGAGCAGGGCCTGTTCCGACCATTCCTGGGCGCTGACTTCGGCGATGATCTGCTGGGCCAGTACGTCCAGCGGCGCAATCGGGATATGCAAGGTGTCGAGTTCGCCCCGGCGCACGCAGTCGAGCAGCGCGGCGCATTCGATCAGGTCGTCGCGGGTGGTGGCGAACAGGCGCCCCTTGGGCGTGCCGCCAACCTGGTGCCCGGAGCGGCCAACGCGTTGCAGAAACCCGTTGATGGAACCCGGCGAGCCGATCTGGCACACCAGGTCGACATCGCCGATATCAATCCCCAGCTCCAGGGACGCGGTGGCGATCAGTACTTGCAGGGTGCCGGCCTTGAGGCGTTGCTCGGCGTCCAGGCGCAGCTCCTTGGCCAGGCTGCCGTGGTGGGCGGCCACTGCGCTCTTGCCCAGGCGCTCGCTCAAGTGCCGGGCCAGGCGTTCGGCCAGGCGCCGGGTGTTGACGAAAATCAGCGTGGTGCGGTGTTCACGGGCCAGGGCGGCGAGGCGGTCGTAGACCAGCTCCCACACATCGTTGGCCATCACCGCCGACAGTGGCACCGGCGGCACTTCGATATCCAGGTCGCGGGGGCGGGCGTGGCCGATATCGACGATGTCGCACAGGCGCTCGCTGCCCACCAGAAAGCGCGACACGGCCTCGATGGGCTTTTGCGTGGCGGACAGGCCAATGCGGGTCAGCGGCTCGGCGCACAAGCCTTGCAGGCGCTCCAGGCTCAAGGCCAGGTGGCTACCGCGCTTGCCGGCGGCGATGGCGTGGATTTCATCGACAATCACCGTGCGCGTGCTGGCGAGCATCTGCCGGCCGGAGTCCGAGCCCAGCAGCACATACAGCGATTCCGGTGTCGTCACCAGGATATGCGGCGGGCGCTTGCGCATCAGTGCGCGGTCTTTTTGCGGGGTGTCGCCGGTGCGCACGGCGGTGCGGATCGCCAGCGGTGGCAAGCCCAGGCGCTGCAGATGGTCGGTGATCCCGGCCAGCGGATTTTGCAGGTTGATCTGGATATCGTTGGACAGCGCCTTGAGCGGCGACACGTACACCACCAGGGTTTCATCCGGCAATTGCCCGCCGTTGGCCAGGCCTTGGTGCACCAGGTCATCCAGTACGGCCAGGAAGGCGGTCAGCGTCTTGCCGGAACCGGTGGGCGCGGCGATCAGCGTCGAGCGGCGCTGGCGGATTAACGGCCACGCCTCGGCCTGGGCCTGGGTCACCGAGGGAAAAGTACTACGGAACCAGGCGCTGACGGCGGGGTGGAAACCGTTCAATACCGTGTCCGTTGATTCAGGAAGGTTCATAAAACAATCCTACCTCATTGGGGCCGCCGCGCAGCCCAACGCGGGGCAAGCCTGCTCACCGCCGTCCAACAACGTGCAACCCCGCACTTTATAAGTGACGGTTGCGCTACAAACCCGCAAAATGCAACGATTCTGGCAACTACCCACAGCATCGCTCACAAGGCGGCTGACAATAACCATCGTTCCAAACAGACCGGGCCTGCTCAATCTATGCGAATGCGCCTTATGTTACTGGGCGGCGGGAATGCCCTCGGGCAGGCGCTGATTCGCCTCGGTGCAGAGGAAGACATCGGTTTCCTCGCACCCAAACCGCCCCAAGACGGCTGGGATGCCGCAAGCCTCACCCAATTGCTCGACGACACCCGTCCCGATGCGTTGATCAACCTCGCCTACTATTTCGATTGGTTCCAGGCAGAGGCGGTCAGCGAAACCCGCCTGGCGTCCCAGGAGTATGCGATCGAACGTCTGGCCGAACTGTGCCAGCACCACACCATTACCCTGCTGCAACCGTCCAGCTACCGCGTGTTCGATGGCTCCCGCGCCACCGCCTACAGCGAAAAAGACGAACCGGTGCCCCTGGGCCTGCGTGGCCAGGCGTTGTGGCGGATCGAACAAAGCGTGCGCGCCACTTGCCCGCAACACGTACTGCTACGGTTCGGCTGGCTGCTGGACGACAGCGTCGACGGCACCCTTGGGCGCTTTCTGGCCCGAGCGGAGAAAGCGGAGGAATTGCTGATGGCGGATGACCGGCGCGGCAATCCGACCCCGGTGGACGATGCCGCGCGGGTGATCCTTTCGGTGCTCAAGCAACTCGATTGCGCGGCGCCGCTATGGGGCACCTATCACTATGCCGGCCACGAGGCGACGACCCCGTTGGCGCTGGGCCAGGCGATTCTTACCGAAGCGCGTCACTTTCATCCGCTGGCGATCGAATCGCCCACCGCCCAGGCTCATGCGGCAAGGCCGGATGCGGGCGACGAACCGCAACATGCGGTGCTGGCCTGCAAGAAAATCCTGCATACCTTTGGCATCAAGCCACGGGCGTGGCGGGCCGGGTTGCCGGCGTTGCTGGACCGGTTCTACCGCCGCGGCTGACACCACACAAAGCAAAAATGTGGGAGGGGGCTTGCCCCCGATAACACGGTGTCAGCCAACCGATTCATTGACTGATCCACCGCTATCGGGAGCAAGCCCCCTTCCACATTGGTTGTGTGGCGTTTGTTCGATTTCGCTTAGAACTTGTAGCCGATACCGACCATGTAGACCAATGGGTCGACATCGACATCAACCTTGGCGCGAGTGCCTGGGGCCACTCCGTTGTTTTCAACGGTGGCGGTGGTGCTGATGTCGATGTAGCGCACCTGGCCGTTGATCATCCATTTATCGTTGATCATGTAGTCGGCACCAATTTGCGCGGCCCAGCCCCAGGAGTTATCGGCCTTGAAGTTGCTGAAGCCAGCTTGTTGGGCGCCGCTGCTGACGTGTTCGTCATAGATCCAGGTGTAGTTGATACCGGCACCCACATACGGTTGGAACGCCGACTTGCTGTCCAGCGGGTAGTACACAACGCTCAGGGTTGGCGGCAGGTGTTTCAGGGTGCCGAGTTTGCCGTTGGCGGCGCTGAGAGCCGTGTTCTTGAGCTTCACATCATGCTCGAACGGGGTAGCCGCCAGCAGTTCGATACCCCAGTGGCTGGTGAACATATAGGCGAAGTTCAGACCCAGTTGCGTGTCGCTGTCCATGGTCGCCTTGCCGCCCAGGTTGGTACCAGCCAGCGGGCCCTGGTCTACCTTGACACTGCCGCTGTCGGCCTTCGGGTTCACGGTAATTGCACCAGCGCGAACCAGAATGTCGCCCGCTTCGTGAGCGTGGGCTACGGGGGCCGCGAGGGCGAGCGCGAAGAGGGACGCGCCGAGCAGAGACTTGTTGTTCATGGGAGCTCCAAGGGACGTTTAAAAGTTGTACGTCCAATGGTAAAGATCGTTCCGTTCGGACTTTTGACTCAGCTCAATGAAAGGGTGATAAGCGTTATTCCGGCAGTTCGTAGAGGTAAATCTTCTCGGCATCCATCTGGTAGCCGGCGTCCGCCAGCTCACTGGACGACGGCTTGACCTGCATCGCCCCTTCGATCCAGTACGGCTGGTACAGCTCATCGAGCTTCACCCCAACCTCACTTTTCACGTGCACGATCTGGTTCGACGGCGGCGGCGGCACGTGGATGCACGCGCCGAAATACGGCACCAGCAAGAACTCGGTGGTACGGCCTTCCTCGCTGACTTCCAACGGCACGATGTAACCCGGCAGGCGAATATGCTGGCCGTCGAGGCTTTGCACCACCGGCGCATTGGGCAAGTCCTGCTTGGCCGCAGGCGCCGCTTCGACGGACAAGGCGTCGGCCATGTTCGACAGGTCGTGCAGCGGTTTCATGTTGGGGATTTCCGGCGGCGCGTCCGGCGGGATCATCTCCTGCCAGGATAGATCCCTGGGCTGATCCTCCGCCCAGGCGGGCACAGCCACCAGCAGTAACAACGCAAACAGAGCGCGACGCATCGAAGCCTTCCTCATAAACGTATGGACAGGCCGTCGGCCAAAGATTGTCGATAGGCACGCCAGGCGGGCACGCTGCCCATCAACAGTGCCGCTGCAAGGATACCGGCCAGTAACGTCCACTCATATTCGCTCGGCCAGGACATCGGCAGGTCCAGGCCGTAATTGGCCTGTAGATATCCGCGCGACGCGGCGATGCATACATACAGCAAACCCACGCCGGCGATCACACCGGACAGCGCCAGGGCGAAGGCTTCGAAGATCAGCAGCGTCGCAATGTGCCAGGGCCGCGCGCCCACCGAACGCAGGATCGCCATTTCGCGCCGGCGTTCGTTGAGGCTGGTGAGGATCGCCGTGAGCATGCCGATCAAACCGGTCAGCACCACGAACAGCGAGATCACGAACAGCGCCTTTTCAGCGGTGCCCATCATGCTCCATAGCTCTTGCAGCGCCACGCCGGGCAGGATCGCCAGCATCGGCTCGCCACGGAATTCATTGATCTCCCGTTGCAGCGCAAAGGTGGAAATCTTGTTGTTCAGGCCAAGCATAAAGGCGGTGATGGCTTGCGGGGTCAGGTCCATGTTGCGTGCCTGGTCGGCGCTGATGCGGCCTTTGCCCTGGGCCGGCACGCCGTTGTGCCAGTCGATATGGATCGCCTCCATGCCGCCGAGGCTGATATGCAGCGTGCGGTCCACCGGCGTGCCGGTGCGCTTGAGAATACCGACCACGGTGAACGGTTTGTCGTCGTGCTTGACCAGGCTGACCGCTGCCACACCATGGGCCAGCACCAGTTTGTCGCCCAGCTTGTAGTGCAGTGCATCGGCCACTTCGGCACCTAGCACCACTTCGAACGGGTCGGTGGCGAAGGCACGGCCGCTGGCCAGTTCGAGGTTTTGCTTGCGCCCGTACTGATAGTGCTCGAAGTACGATTCGTTGGTGCCCATCACGCGGTAGCCGCGGTGGGAGTCGCCGAGGGAAATCGGGATCGCCCATTTCACCTGGGGGTTGGCGGCGAAGTGTTCGTAGCTGTCCCAGCGGATGTTATTGGTGGCGTTACCGATGCGGAACACCGAATACAGCAGCAGGTTGACCGAACCGGAGCGCGCGCCGACGATCAGGTCGGTGCCGCTGATGGTACTGGCGAAACTGTTGCGCGCCTCAACGCGCACGCGCTCCACCGCCAGCAGCAGGCACACCGACAGGGCGATGGCGAAGGCGGTGAGGATCGCGGTAAAGCGACGGTTAGCCAGGCTGGCCATGGCTAGACGAAACAAATACATCTCAAACCTCTGCGGGCGTGGCGGCGCGATTGAGTTCGGCCAGCGACAGGTTGCGATCGAACAACGGCGCCAGGCTCTGGTCATGGCTGACAAACAACAGGCTGGAACCGGCTTCGCGGCATTCGGCGAACAACAGCTGGATGAAGGCTTCGCGGGCGTCGTAGTCGAGGGCCGAGGTGGGCTCGTCGGCGATCACCAGTTCTGGTTGGCCGATCAGTGCGCGGGCGGCGGCGACTCGCTGTTGCTGGCCGATGGACAACGAATCGGCGCGGCGTTCCAGCAGGTCGAGGTCTTTCAGGCCCAGGTGCGCCAGCAAGGTCGCGGCGGCCTGGTCGATACTGCCGTGACGCTGGATCGCACGTTGCGCGCGCAGCTTGGAAAAGTGGCACGGCAGCTCGACGTTCTCGCGCACCGACAGGAACGGCAGCAGGTTGAACTGCTGGAAGATATAGCCGGTGTGGTCGACGCGAAAGCGATCACGGGCACCGGCCGAAAGGTCGGTCAGCTCCTGCCCGAGCAGGCGGATGCTGCCTCGGCTGGGCTTCTGCACACCGCCCAGCAGGCCGAGCAGGGTGGTCTTGCCACTGCCGCTTGGGCCCTTGAGGAACAGAGTTTCACCCGCTTCCAGGCGGAACGCGGGGATGTCCAGCAACTGGGGGTGACCGGGCCAGTTGAAGCCCAGGTCGGACAGTTCGATGAGCGCTTGAGTCATGGGAAATCAGTATCGCCTGCTAACGAGGTTACGAAAAATGGCGCCGATCGCCTGTGGGGGCGCATTCCAATCAGAACTTCAGGGTAGCTGCCTGCGGCGTCGCTTCAACACCTTGCTGGCCGCTTGGGCCGATCAGTTGTACCTGGATTTTTTGGGTGGCGGGGAAGGTCTTGAACACTTGCGTCAGGTCGAGATTGCTCAGGGCGGTCGGCGTGGCGCAGGTGAACTGGTAGTGGGCGTGGATTTCGCTGTGGTCGTGATGATGCTCATGGGCGCCGTCTTTGGCGTCGTGATCATCGTCATCATCATGGTCCGCTTCCGGCTTGTCGCCGAACAGCGGGCTGTTCAGTTCCTGGGTGCTGATCACGCAGCCAGCGGCCTTGGGCAGGTTGAACAGGGCCAGCGGGTTTTCCAGCTGTTTGCGCGCGGCGGCGACCTTGGCTTTGTCGGCGGCGCTGGTTGCCGCATGTTCGAAGCCCACCAGGTTCATCGCCGGGCTGTCCAGTTCAAGCTCCAGGGCCTGGCCGTCGAGGACTGCGTTGAGGCGGCCAACCCCGTGTTCATGAGCACCCAGGCTGCCGTGCTCATGATCGTGGTCGTGTTCATCCGCGGCGTGAGCGACGGCCAGTGGCAACAAGGCGAACGGCAAAGCAAGCATCAGACGGCGCATGGCAAGGCTCCAGAACATGAAAGTTTTGTTATGTGATCTTATAACAATAGTCGGCAGAGTTTGACCGTCCGCTTGGCGTTGCGCAAGCCGCATGGGAGCATGCTCGTCAGAAAAGTGCAGGAGTAAGGACGATGTTGCGAATTCGTGGAACCGTCGGCGACCTGCCGGTGGATTTGACCCTGGAGCTGGATGATGGCGATTGGGCGCGACTCGGCGCGCAGCTACAGGCGACGCCAGTGAACAGCGCGGCGGCCGCACCGGTTGCTCCGGTCAAGCACAATGATGACCTGTGGCAACACGCCCAGGACCTCTTGCGTCATGCCGGGCAGCTCAATGGCCTGGAGCTGCTCGACCAGTTGGAAGGTTTGGCGGGGGATGCCTCGGCGGGCAAGCGTCTGCTGGTGCGCCTGCGCCATAGCGCCAAGGTCAAGGTGAGCAGCGGCGGGGATACGCCGCTCTATACCTGGATTGAGCCCTTGTAGGCGCAAGCTTGCTCGCGAAAGTCGTTAACGATAACGCGGGTATTCTGGATGAACGCGGCGCCCTGGCGTTTTTCGCGAGCAAGCTCGCTCCTACAGAGCGACTAGTACAACGCAGCGAACAACTTGCGACGGTACACGGTCACCAGCGGGTGATCATTGCCCAGTAACTCGAACACCTGCAGCAAGGTCTTGTGCGGCAAGCCTTCGCCATAGCTGCGGTTACGGATGAACAGCTTGAGCAAGCCTTCCAGCGCCGCATCGTACTGCTGGCGTGCCAGTTGCTGGATGGTCAACTGATAGGCCGCTTCATCGTCCTGCGGGTTTTGCGCCAGGCGGCTTTTCAGGTCGGCGGCATCCGGCAGGTCACCGGCCTGGCGCAGGAAGGTGATCTGCGCCTTGGCCCCGGCGAGGGCGGCCTTGTGATCGTCGCTCTTCACGGCGTCGAGCACGGTCTGGGCTTCGCCCAATTCACCGCGTTCGGCCAGGCAGCGGGCATACAGAATCAGCGCGGCGGCGTTGGTATTGTCCTCGCCCAGCAATGTCACCAATACGGCTTCGGCGTCGCTGATACGGCCCTCGGCAAACAACGCCTGGGCCTGCTCCAGCGGGTCCGCCGCAGCCGGCGGCGGCATCTGCACATGGGGCTCCAACATGGCCCGCACTGCCGACTCTGGCTGTGCCCCGGCAAACCCGTCCACCGGCTGGCCGTCCTTGAACAGCACCACCGTCGGCAGGCTGCGAATACCGAAACGCGCGACGATGTCCTGCTCGGCCTCGCAATCGACCTTGGCCAGCAGCAACTCGCCCTGATAACTCTCGGCAATCTGCGCCAGCAGCGGCATCAACGCCTTGCACGGCGCGCACCACTCGGCCCAGAAGTCCACCAGCACGGGCTTTTCAAAGGAGTTCTGGATCACCGCCTGGTCGAAGTTGGCGGTGGTGACGTCGAAGATGTACGGCGTGGGCTCACTCATGGGGCGTCTCGAATAAAGCGGGAATGGCGCAACTATAAGGGCTGGTGAAGGCTACCGGAAGGAGCAGGGTGCTGATGATCAAGCGCAAGCCCTAATGCCAGTCAGTTAAGGAGAAACATTGTGACTGTGGCGAGCGGGCTCGCCCCGCGTTGGGCTGCGCAGCAGCCCTCAAACATAGCCCCGGAGCTGCCTGGCACACTGCAGCGTTCTTTTTGGGGCTGCTGCGCAGCCCAACGCGGGGCGAGCCCGCTCGCCACAGAGAGTAGGGGCGCTCATAAAAAAGTGAGTAGATGCCATTGCGCATAAGGGCTTCGCCGAAGGAAGCCTCACGCTCAAAAAAGTCGGAAATGGCCTGACGATTGGGGGCTATCTTCGCGAATGGTACAGGCTCACCTTGCGAAACTCCCAAGGCTCGGCCAAGTCCGGCAGCGTCAGCGCATCGAGTATCTCCAGCCGCCGATAGGCCGGGTGCTGGAAGTCCCGCACTCGCGAATCCGCCACCAGCGCTTCGCGGCCACGGCTGAGGAAGTGGTCGAGCAAGGGTAGGTTGGCGCGGTCGTACAGCACATCAGCCACCAGGATCAGGTCGAAGCGGTCGGCTTCGGCGAAAAAGTCCGCCGAGTAGCTCAGTTCCACACCATTGAGTTCGGCATTCGCGCGGCAGGACGCTAACGCCAGCGGATCCAGGTCGCAGGCAACCACTTCCAACGCGCCCGCCTTGACCGCCGCAATCCCGGCCACACCGGAGCCGGCGCCGAAATCCAGCACGCGCTTGCCCTTCACCCATTCCGGGTTCGCTGCCAGGTACCGCGCCAGTGCCAGGCCACTGGCCCAGCAAAAACTCCAGTAGGGCGGTTCATGCAGGATGCGCCGGGTTTCTTCGGGGCTGAAGGCGCGGTCCATATTGTCGGCATCGAGCAGCCACAACGACAGCTCGGTGCCCGGCAGGGGGCAGGGCACCAGGTGCGCGTCGCCGATCAGTTCGCTCAGGGCGCGTTGCAGGTCCAGCGGTGGCGTCATGGTGCCTTGACGAGTTGCAGGGGGCCGGTGGTCTGGGTGATCGCCTGGGTGATGCGTACGGCGGGCAGGTGCAGGATCAGCTGGCCGGACTGGCTGGCACGGCCGCGTAACTCAACCCGTGCACCGGCCGGGAACGCTTCGGGGTTGAAGCGCAGGCGGAAGGCCAGGGGCTTGCCGTTGCCACTGAGCACGCTGCTGGCGAGCAGTTGTTGCGGGCGGCTGCGGTCGTCGATCACCAGCAGCGCCAGCTCCACCTCGGCGCCACTGGGCACGTTGGTGAGGGTACCGTTGATTTCCCGTTGATAGGCCGGCAGCGGGCCGACGTCTTCAATGCCTGGGACTTTTTTCTCTTGCTGCGGCGTCGGTTGGGGCGTCGATGGTTTCGGGGCTTCGCTGCTGCAGGCGACCAGAACACTGAACAGGGTGAGTAAAACAAGTGGTCGTAACTGCATGTACGGCTCCAGAAAGGACAAAATCCGTGGCTTAAAAAGTATGAAACATAATAGTCAGCCTATATACCGTAAAGGCTATGGCTTGTCTTGCCACGGGGATGCGCTACCATGGCCCTCCCTTTTTTTGTTGCCTGCCACCATGCACTGTCCCTTCTGCGGTGCCAACGACACCAAGGTCATTGACTCACGTCTGGTCGCCGAGGGCGATCAAGTGCGTCGCCGGCGCG
The DNA here is from genome assembly GCF_042015035.1 of Pseudomonas gorinensis. Lineage (NCBI taxonomy): Bacteria > Pseudomonadati > Pseudomonadota > Gammaproteobacteria > Pseudomonadales > Pseudomonadaceae > Pseudomonas > Pseudomonas gorinensis. The sequence continues at coordinate 6,547,612 of NZ_CP167125.1, read as the reverse complement.
AATGCCTGGCCTGCGGTGAACGTTTCACCACCTTCGAAACCGCCGAACTGGTATTGCCACGTCTGATCAAGTCCGACGGCAGTCGCCAGCCTTTCGATGAAGACAAATTGCGCGCCGGTATGCAGCGTGCCCTGGAAAAACGCCCGGTGAGTGTCGAGCGGCTGGAGGCGGCGCTGGTGCATATCAAGCACAAGCTGCGTGCGACCGGCGAGCGCGAGGTCAAGAGCCTGGTGGTTGGAGAGCTGGTGATGGGCGAGCTGCAAAAGCTCGACGAAGTCGCCTATATCCGTTTCGCCTCGGTGTATCGACGCTTCCAGGACCTCAATGAGTTCCGCGAAGAGATCGACCGCCTGGCCCGTGAGCCGGTCAAGAAATGAACCCACCTTCTGCTGAACAGGCTGTCCTCGACGCTCACTACATGGCCCGCGCCCTCGAATTGGCGCGTAATGGCCTGTACACCACCCATCCCAACCCGCGAGTGGGCTGCGTGATTGTGCGTGATGGGCAGGTCGTCGGCGAAGGCTGGCATGTGCGCACCGGCGAGCCCCATGCCGAAGTGCATGCCTTGCGCGCTGCGGGGGGTAAAGCCCGAGGCGCCACGGCCTATGTGACCCTCGAGCCTTGCAGCCACTATGGCCATACCCCGCCTTGCGCCGACGCACTGGTGAGTGCCGGGCTGGCGCGGGTGGTCGCGGCGATGCAGGACCCTAACCCGGAAGTTGCCGGGCGCGGCATGCAGCGCCTGGCCCAGGCCGGTATCGAGGTCTACAGCGGTGTGCTGGAAGGGGAAGCCCGCGCCCTCAATAAAGGCTTCCTCAAGCGCATGGAGCACGGCCTGCCGTTTGTGCGGGTCAAGCTGGCGATGAGCCTGGATGGCCGCACTGCGATGGCCAGCGGCGAGAGCCAATGGATCACCGGGCCCGCCGCCCGCGCCGCGGTACAGCGCCTGCGCGCCCAGGCCAGTGTGGTGCTGACCGGCGCCGACACGGTATTGGCCGACGGTGCGCGCCTGACCGTGCGCGCCGCCGAATTGGGCCTGGATGACGCCACCACCGCCCTGGCCATGTCACGCCCGCCGTTGCGCGTGCTGATCGACGGCCGCCTGCGGGTGCCGCTCAATGCGCCGTTCTTCAAGGCCGGCCCGGCGCTGGTCATTACCTGCGTCACTGCGGAAAACCAGTTCCCCCGTGGCCCCGAATGCCTGGTGGTGCCCGGCGTCGATGGCCAGGTTGACCTACGCTCGGCGCTGGTGGCGCTGGCGGCCCGTGGCGTCAATGAAGTGCTGGTGGAGGCCGGCCCAAGCCTGGCGGGTGCATTTGCCCAGCAGGGCCTGGTCGACGAATACGTGATTTTCGTCGCCGGCAAGTTCCTCGGCTCCGCCGCCCGGCCTTTGCTGGACTGGCCGCTTGAGAAACTGGCGGATGCCCCCCAACTCAAGATCACTGAAATGCGCGCTGTAGGCGACGACTGGCGAGTCACTGCCATCCCGCTTCCACCCGCGCGCGTATAATTCTGACCGGGCGCTCAAGTGCCCGTACCGTTTTCCAGGAGAAGGCCATGTTCACCGGCATTATCGAATCCATCGGCAGCATCCGTGCCATGACCCCCAAGGGCGGCGATGTGCGCCTGCTGGTTGAAACCGGCAAGCTCGACCTCGGCGACGTCAAATTGGGCGACAGCATCGCGGTCAGCGGCGTGTGCCTGACCGTCATCGAGCTGACGGGCAACGGCTTTGCCGCCGACGTCAGCCGGGAAACCCTGGACTGCACCGCGATGAACGACCTCAAGGCTGGCAGCCCGGTCAACCTGGAAAAAGCCCTGACCCCGACCACCCGCCTGGGCGGCCACCTGGTCAGCGGCCACGTCGACGGTGTCGGCGAAGTGGTATCGCGCAGCGAAAACGCACGCGCCGTGGAATTTCGCATCCGCGCGCCAAAAGAATTGGCCAAGTACATCGCCCACAAAGGCTCGATCACCGTCGACGGCACCAGCCTGACGGTGAACGCCGTGAACGGCGCTGAATTTGAACTGACCATCATTCCCCACACCCTGAGCGAAACCATCATGGCGTCGTACCAGCCGGGTCGCCGGGTGAACCTGGAAGTCGACTTGCTTGCCCGTTACCTGGAGCGCCTGTTGCTGGGCGATAAGGCCGCAGAGCCTGCAACCGGGAACATCACTGAGAGTTTTCTGGCCGCTAACGGCTACCTGAAATCCTGACCAAGGGGGTGCCCTGTGGCGCTCAATAGCATCGAAGAACTGGTTGAAGACATCCGCCAAGGCAAGATGGTCATCCTGATGGATGACGAAGACCGCGAGAACGAAGGCGATATCATCATGGCCGCCGAACTGTGCCAGGCCGAACACATCAACTTCATGGCCAAGCACGCCCGTGGGCTGATCTGCATGCCCATGAGCCGCGAGCGCTGCGAGTTGCTCAAGCTGCCGTTGATGGCGCCGCGCAATGGTTCGGGTTTCGGTACCAAGTTCACCGTGTCGATTGAAGCGACCACCGGCGTCACCACCGGTATTTCCGCCGCCGACCGTGCGCGCACCGTGCAAGCGGCCGCCGCGAAAGACGCCAAGGCCGAAGACATCGTCAGCCCTGGCCACATTTTTCCGCTGATGGCTCAACCGGGCGGCACCCTGGCCCGTGCCGGCCACACCGAAGCCGCGTGCGATCTGGCGCGCATGGCCGGGTTCGAGCCGAGCGGCGTGATCTGCGAAGTGATGAACGACGACGGCACCATGGCCCGCCGCGCCGAGCTCGAGGCGTTTGCCGCCGAACACAACCTCAAGATCGGCACCATCGCCGACCTGATCCACTACCGGATGATCCACGAACGTACCGTTCAGCGGATTGCCGAGCAGCCGCTGGACAGCGAACTGGGCCAATTCAATTTGGTGACCTACCGTGATTCCGTTGAGGGCGATGTGCACATGGCGCTGACCCTGGGCACCATCTGCGCCGAAGAACCGACCTTGGTGCGCGTGCACAACATGGACCCGCTGCGTGACCTGCTGATGGTCAAGCAACCCGGTCGTTGGAGCCTGCGCGCCGCCATGGCTGCGGTTTCCGAGGCCGGCAGCGGTGTGGTATTGCTGCTGGGCAACCCGGTGGATGGCGACGTATTGCTCGCGCATATTCGTGAAACCGCCGAGAACACCCAGGTCAAGACACCGACCACCTACAGCATCGTCGGGGCCGGTTCGCAGATCCTGCGCGACCTCGGCGTACGCAAAATGCGCCTGATGAGCGCACCGATGAAATTTAATGCGATATCCGGTTTCGACCTGGAAGTTGTAGAATACGTGCCCTCCGAATAAAGGCCGGCGATTTTCGCCCCTTGTTCGCGGTTAAATCATCACTGAGGGACGCACTTTTCGCGTCCCGGCTCTTTAAGAGATTTGTCGAATGACCCTGAAGACCATCGAAGGTACCTTCATCGCCCCCAAAGGCCGCTATGCCCTGGTGGTTGGCCGTTTCAACAGCTTCGTGGTTGAAAGCCTGGTAAGCGGTGCCGTGGACGCCCTGGTTCGCCACGGTGTGAGCGAAAGCGACATCACCCTCATCCGCGCCCCTGGCGCCTTCGAAATTCCACTGGTTGCGCAAAAAGTTGCGCAGCAGGGCGAATACGCGGCGATCATCGCCCTGGGCGCGGTCATTCGTGGCGGTACTCCGCACTTCGAATACGTCGCTGGCGAATGCACCAAGGGCCTGGCCCAGGTGTCCATGGAGTTCGGCGTGCCGGTTGCCTTCGGCGTGCTGACCGTGGATTCCATCGAGCAAGCCATCGAGCGTTCCGGCACCAAGGCCGGTAACAAAGGCGCTGAAGCTGCCCTGTCCGCCCTGGAAATGGTCAGCCTGCTGTCGCAGTTGGAGGCCAAGTGATTTCCGACGAGAGCGATCGTTTCAACCCGCGCGACGAGCGTCCTGCGGATGCCGGCAAGCCATCGAAAAGCGAAAAGCGTCGTGCGGCTCGCCAACTCGCTACCCAGGCGCTGTACCAGCGTCACATGGCGGGTACCTCGCTGAATGAAATCGAAGCGCAATTTCGTGTCGACAACGATTTCACCTTCGCCGACCAGAGCTACTTCCACGACATCCTGCATGGCGTCCCGGCCAACCTGACCGAGATCGACACTGCACTGACACCGTGCCTGGACCTGACCATCGAAGAACTGGACCCGGTTGAACTGGCCGTACTGCGCCTGTCCACCTGGGAACTGCTCAAGCGCGTCGACGTGCCGTACCGCGTGGTGATCAACGAAGGCATCGAACTGGCGAAAGTCTACGGTTCGACCGACGGCCACAAGTTCGTCAACGGTGTGCTCGACAAACTGGCTCCGCGCCTGCGTGAAGCCGAAGTGAAGGAACACAAGCGCTGATCCGCGCTTGAGTTCCCGATGGGCGAGTTTGAGCTGATCCGTAAATACTTCGCCGCCGCGCCCTGTGCGCAGGGCGGCGAAGGCATTGCCCTGGGGATCGGCGACGACTGCGCCCTGCTGGCGCTCCCCGTTGGGGAGCAACTGGCAATCTCTACCGATACCTTAGTGGCCGGCGTGCACTTTGCCGACCCCTGTGATCCGTTCCTGCTTGGCCAGCGCTCGCTGGCCGTGGCGGTGAGTGACCTGGCCGCCATGGGCGCCCATCCCCTTGCGTTTACCCTTGCCCTGACAACGCCGACGGTCGATGCCGATTGGCTGCAACGCTATGCCCAGGGGCTGAACGCCATGGCGCAAAGCTGCGGTGTGGGCCTGGTCGGCGGCGACACCACGCGCGGGCCGCTGAGCCTGACCCTGACCGTGTTTGGCCGGGTGCCGGCCGGGCAGGCGTTGACGCGCAGCGGTGCGCGTCCGGGTGACCTGCTGTGTGTGGGCGGTGAACTGGGCAATGCTGCCGGCGCCTTGCCGTTGGTGCTGGGCCAGCGCAGCGCCGAGGCGGCCATCGCCGATCCACTGCTGGCGCATTACTGGTCGCCGCAACCGCAATTGGCCCTGGGCCTGGCGCTGCGGGGCAAGGCCACATCAGCCATGGATATTTCCGACGGGCTCCTAGCCGATTGCGGGCATATCGCCAAGGCGTCGTCCGTCAGCCTGCTGATCGAGCGCCAGGCGCTGCCTTTGTCCAAGGCCCTGCTCGCGTTTGTGGGGGATGATGCCGCGCGAGTGGCGGCCTTGAGTGGTGGCGATGACTACGTGCTGGTGTTCACTCTGCCACCGACCGAGCTGGCGCCGTTGCTGGCGGGCGGCTGGCCGGTGCATGTGATCGGCCGGGTCGAGGTGGGGCAGGGGGTGACGCTGCTCGACGCGAACGGGCAGGACATCACCCCAGCCGTGCGTGGCTATCAGCACTTTCGCGAGACGCCCTGAACAGGCGTCTCATCCGTCCCAGGCGCCCTGTAGGAGCGAGCTTGCTCGCGAAAAACGTAAGCACAGCGCGTTTATTCAGGCTGCGCGCGTCAGCGTTGACGAGGTTCGCGAGCAAGATCCAGGCGGCCCCTCGTTCCTGCACATAGAACCGATACGAAGGCCAATCGAACCGATTGATCTTTATCAGCGATAATTCAGCTTAAGCGTCTGTAGGAACGTGCTGTTACAATGCCCGCCTCTGTGAAATCTGAAATCAGGAGCACACGGTGCCCGTCGTTTTCGTCGCTGCTTCCAAGCTGCCTACCCCTTTTGCCACATTCACCATGCATGGCTTTCTCGAAGAAGAAACCGGGCGCGAGCACGTTGTGCTCAGCCTGGGTGATATCGCCGATGGCGCGCCGGTACTTGGCCGCGTGCACTCCGAGTGCCTGACTGGCGATGCGCTGTTCAGCCAGCGCTGCGATTGTGGCTCGCAGTTGGAGGCCGCGATGCAAGCCATCGCCCGTGAAGGCCGGGGCGTGCTGCTGTACCTGCGCCAGGAAGGCCGTGGCATTGGCCTGCTGAACAAGATCCGCGCCTACGAGTTGCAGGATGGCGGCGCCGACACCGTCGAAGCCAACGAACGCCTGGGCTTTGCCGCTGACCAGCGGGACTACGGCATCTGCTTGCCGATGCTGGAGCACCTGGGCGTCAAATCCCTGCGCCTGATGACCAACAACCCGCGCAAGGTCAAAGCCTTGACCGAGATGGGCATCACCGTGGCCGAGCGCGTGCCGCTGCACACCGGGCACAACCCGCACAACAAACTCTACCTGGCCACCAAGGCCAGCAAGCTCGACCACATGATGGGCAACGAGCATCAGGGCGAGGTCGACCGCGCGTGACCCGAGGCCAGATAAAACGGCGACTGTCCTTCAACTGGTGGCAGTACCTGGCCCTGGCGCTGCTGCCGTTGTTCGTGATCAACCTGGTCTTTGGCCACGCTGAATCCCTGCTGCCGGTGCTGGCCATGCCGTTCTTTATTGCCGGTGTGGCCTCGATGTTTCTCAGCCTGCGTTTTTTCCATGGCTATAAACACGCGCTGATCGCCACCGCCAAAGCCCTCGACACCCCTGAAGAACCCGCGGCCTGGATCACCCTCGCGGCCCGGCGCCGCACGGCGTTGCTGGTGGCTGCCGTGCCGGCCTGGATTGGCGCGCTGGCGGTGTTCGTCGGCCTGGAAGCGGTGCCGCTGTTTCTGCTGGCGTTGTCGACCCTGGTGCTGTTTTACCTCTATCGCATCCCGCGTCAGTTGGGATGATGCGTCACTGGCTGGCGCTCCTGCTGCTGGCGTGCGGCGCCCAAGCCCTGGCGGTCGAACGGGTGGTCAGCCTGGCCCCATCCCTGTCTGAAATCGTGGTTGAACTGGGCGCTGCCGACCTGCTGGTGGGCGTACTGGATGGCGGCGATCGGCCAGCCGCGCTGGCGACAGTGCCGTCGGTGGGGCAGTACGGGCAGTTGAATATGGAGCGCCTGCTCAGCCTCAAGCCCGACCTGATCCTGCTGTGGCCCGGCAGCATCAATTCGGCGCAGCGAGACCAATTGCAACGCCTGAGTATCCCGGTGTACGTCGCCGAACCCCATAGCCTTGAACAGTTGACCACCCAGGTGCAGGCCATTGCCGAGCAGTTGGGGCGCGCCGACACCGGTCGACAATTGGCCGCCCAGTTGCGCCAACGCTTGGCTCAGTTGCGCCAGCGCTACCAGCGTGCCAAACCGTTGCGCGTGTTTTACCAAGTGTGGAACCGGCCGCTGTACACCGTGGGCGGCGGGCAGATCATCAGCGATGCGCTCAGCGTGTGCGGCGCGCGCAATGTGTTCGACGATCTGAAGTTGCCCGCGCCGCAGGTCAGCATCGAGTCGGTGTTGCAGCGTAATCCTGAGGTGATCCTGGCGGGTGACCAGCCGCAGCTGGAGGCTTGGAAGGCCTGGCCGCAGGTGGCTGCCGTTGCGCAGGGGCGCTTGTTGTTAGTGCCGGATAAAGGCCTGGAGCGGCCGAGTGGGCAGATGTTGGAGGCGCTGGCGCGGTTGTGCCAGGTGATTGCGCCGAACCTGTGAGGTCGGGCCTCGAATGTTTGCTCAGAGCGCCGGCGTCCAGCTCACCCCAATCCTCCACACCCGACCTTCTTCCCGATAATCCTGGTTGTTCAGGAATGCCGGATCGTTATAGCTGTAGCGCGCCCGCGCGTAAGCCTTGTCCAGCAGGTTATCGACCTTCAGCGACAGCGACACTTCCCGGCTCACCGCCCAACTGCTGCGCAATCCCAACAAGGCATAGCCGCCCAGGCGATGGCGATTGTCTTCATCGTCATAGCTGCTGCTGATCGCCTGCCAGCTCGCGCCGACTCCGAATTGATCGAATTGCCGATCCAGGTCCAGGCTCACGGTGCGCCGTGCACGGCGGGCCAGGGTGTGCCCGGTGTTGCGGTCACGCGGGTCGATGACCGAGACGCCCAGGTTGCCTTGCCAGCCAAACAGTTCCTGTTTGAGTGCGCCCTCAAAGCCGTTGATACGCGCTGCGGCGACGTTCTGCGGCTTGCTGGTGCGGTCGAGAATGATGGCGTCGCTCAAGTCGGTGCGATACAGCGAGGCTTCCAGGCGTGTGCGGTCGCTGAGCTGGCTGCGCCATTGCAACTCGTAACTCTTTGAGGTCTCTGGCTGCAGGTTGGGGTTGCTGTACTGGGTGTCCGGATAATAAAGGTCGTTAAAGGTCGGCGCGCGAAAGCCCTCGCTGTAGCTGAGCAGCACATCATTGTCCGGGTTGATCGGCACGGTGAGGGTGCCGCTCCAACTGTTCTGGGCGCCGAATTGCTGGTTCTGGTCGCGGCGCAGGCCCAGCTCGGTGGAAAACCCCTGGCCGTGGAAGCGGTGCTGCACGAAGGCGGCGCGGTTCCAGCGGCTGTTTTCGGTAAAGGAGGTGGAACCGTGGAAGCGGTCTTCGTACCAGTCGCCGCCGAGGATCAGGCTGTTCTGGTCATCCAGCGTCAGGTCGTTCTGCCAGTTGACCGAGTCGCGGTAGGTATTGAACACGCTGAAATCCTCGCTGAGGGTATCGCGCTTGGTATCGCGGTTCTCGCTATGGCCCAGTTCCAGGCGCGACTGCCAGTGCTCATTGAGTTCGGCGTCGACATAACCGCTGGCGCTGCTCACGGCGTAGTCGGTGTAGGGTTTCTGGCCGACGGTCTGCCCGGTGGCGGCGTCGTAGCGCCCGAAGCTGTTGTCGTATTCCGACTTGCCGCGGCTGTCCAGGAGATTGAAACCCACCTCCAGCGCCTCACTGAAGGCATGGCTGAGGTTCAGGCTGACGGACTGGTTGCGGTAGGCATCCCGATCGCCATCGCTGGGGAATGACGTGTGCGTCGAATTGATGCCGGCGGTTTCATCCAGGCTCGCGCCCAGGTTGAAGCGTGTGTGTTCATCACCGCCGGATAATCCGAGGCTGCGCTCCCAGGACTGGTGGCTGCCCAAGCCCAGGTTCAAGCGTGGTTGCAGGCCCTGTTCGGCATTGCGCCGGGTAAACACCTGGATCACCCCGCCGATCGCGTCGCTGCCGTAGATCACCGAGCGCGAACCGCGCAGCACTTCCACCCGCTCGATCTGATCGACATTCAGGTACTGCAGGCCACTGTCGCCGGAGGTGGTATTGGCGATGCGCTGGCCGTCCACCAGCACCAGGCTTTGTGCGGACTTGGTGCCACGCAGGTAAATGCCTGGAAGGCTGCCACGGCCGCCGGTGGGCGCAACTTGCACACCGGGGACGCGGCTGAGCAGGTCGGTCAGGCTGGTGGGTTGCAGGCGGTCGATGTCGTCGCGGGTGAAGACGGTGTTGGCGGCGCTGCTGTCGTTGCGCGCCTGGACCTGGCGGTTGGCGCTGATGACCACATCGGGGAGTTTCAGCGCAGCGTCGCGGGTGTCGGCGAGCAATTCAGGGGAGGGCAGAAGCAGCAGGGGGAGGGCGAGGCGAAGATGTCTCATGGGGCTGTCCATGGCGTTTGAAGGTGACGCAAATCAAATGTGGGAGGGGGCTTGCCCCCGATGGCGTCTTGTCAGTCAGCATCGTAGTTGACTGAACTGCCGCTATCGGGGCAAGCCCCCTCCCACATGTTGAGCCGGTTTCTACAGCCCCAGCAGGGTCATACGCTCGCGCACGGAGGCTTCGATTCCTGCTTCGTCCAACCCGCACTCCGCCAGCATCTGCGCCGGCTTGGCGTGTTCGACGTACATATCCGGCAGGCCCAGGTGCAACACCGACTTGAGGATATTCTCGCGCGCCAGGAACTCGCTGACGGCGGCACCGGCACCGCCCATGATGGCGTTCTCTTCAACCGTCACCAGCAATTCATGGCTGGCGGCGATGTCGCGTACCAGGGCTTCATCCAGCGGCTTGACGAAGCGCATGTCGACCACGGTGGCATCGATCTTCTCGGCGACTTTCAGCGCTTCGGCCAATTGCACGCCAAACACCAGGAAGGCGGCCTTGCTGCCTTGGCGACGCAGGATCCCTTTGCCGATCTCGATAGGCGCCAGGTCTTTCTCGATCACCGCGTTCGGGCCATTGCCTCGCGGGTAACGCACAGCGGCCGGGCCGTTATACAGGTGGCCGGTGCTGAGCATCTTGCGCAGTTCGTTCTCGTCGCTCGGCGTCATCACCAGCATGCCGGGGATGCAACGCAGGTAGGACAGGTCGAAACTGCCGGCATGGGTCGGGCCGTCTTCGCCGACCAGGCCAGCACGGTCGATGGCAAACAGCACGTCGAGGTTCTGCACCGCCACGTCATGCACCAACTGGTCATAACCGCGTTGCAGGAAGGTGGAATAGATCGCCACCACCGGCTTGGCGCCTTCACAGGCCATGCCGGCGGCGAAGGTCACGGCGTGTTGTTCGGCAATCGCGACGTCGAAGTAACGCAGCGGGAAACGCTCGCTGAAGGCCACCAGGTCGGAGCCTTCCTTCATCGCCGGGGTAATCCCTACCAGGCGCGGGTCGGCAGCGGCCATGTCGCACAGCCATTCGCCGAACACTCCGGAATACTTCGGCCCACTGGCCTTTTTCGGTGCTGCGGCGGGGGCGTCCAGGGGTTCGAGCTTGGTGATGGCGTGGTAGCCAATCGGGTCGACTTCGGCCGGGGCGAAGCCTTTGCCTTTCTTGGTAACGATATGCAGGAATTGCGGGCCCTTGAGGTCACGCATGTTGCGCAATGTGGCGATCAGGGTCGGCAGGTCGTGGCCGTCGATCGGGCCGATGTAGTTCCAGCCCAGTTCCTCGAACAGCGTGCCGGGCACCAGCATGCCCTTGGCATATTCCTCGGTACGCCGCGCGATTTCCCACGCGCCGGGCAGGCGTGACAGCACTTTCTTGCTGCCTTCGCGCATGCTTGCGTAGGTACGGCTGGAGAGGATCTTGGCCAGGTAATTGGACAAGCCACCGACATTGCGCGAGATCGACATGTCGTTGTCGTTGAGGATCACCAACATATTGGCATCCACTTCCGGCGCGTGGTTGAGCGCCTCGAAGGCCATGCCGGCGGTCAGTGCACCATCACCAATCACGGCAATCGCCTTGCGATCGCTGCCTTGCAGGCGGGCGGCAATCGCCATGCCCAGCGCTGCACTGATGGAGGTGCTCGAGTGGCCGACACCAAAGGTGTCGTACTCGCTCTCGGAACGACGCGGGAAGGCAGCAATGCCGTCCTTCTGGCGCAGGGTGCTCATGCGCTCGCGGCGGCCCGTGAGGATCTTATGCGGATACGCCTGGTGACCCACGTCCCACACCAGCCGGTCGTCCGGGGTGTCGAACACGTAATGCAGCGCGATGGTCAGCTCGATGACGCCCAGGCCTGCACCGAAATGCCCACCGGTCTGGCCGACCGTGTAGAGCAATTCCAGGCGCAACTCATCGGCCAGGGTTTCCAGCTCGGCTTCACCCAGACGACGCAGGCCGTCCGGCGTGGCAGCACGGTCGAGCAGGGGCGTGGACGGGCGTTTGCGGGGAATCTCTTGAAACGTCGTGGGCATCAGGCGAATCGTTATAGGTATAGAAGAGGCGGCAGTTTACCTCAAGCATCGCAAACTGCCCACGCAGAGCGCCGAACTTGGCTGATATGCGGCTGCAATGGCCGCAGTTATCAGTGCCGACGTTCGACGATATACCGCGCCAGGTGCCGCAGCGGCTCGGCTGCCGCGTCGAAAGGTCGCAGGGCGGCCAGGGCCTGGTCGCGTAGCTCGATGGCATACGCCTTGGCAGCTTCAAGCCCGAGCAATGCAGGATAAGTCGGTTTGTCCCGTGCGATATCCGCACCCTGGCGTTTGCCCAGGGTGGCGGTGTCACTTTCCACGTCGAGAATGTCGTCCTGTACCTGGAACGCCAGGCCGATGGCCCGGGAATAGGTTTGCAGGGCCGCCAACTGCGGCGCTTTGGCCCGGCCACTGGCCAGGGCACCGAGGTGCACGGCAGCTTCTATCAATGCGCCGGTCTTGTGGCGATGCATATGTTCGAGGGCTTGCTGATCCAGCTTGAGGCTGACCGACCCCATGTCGATCGCCTGCCCGCCGACCATGCCGGCCGGGCCCGCAGCCAGGGCCAACGCGGTCACCATACGCAGGCGGATCTCGGCATTGACGCTGCTCAGCGCCGGGTCCAGCAAGGCGCTGAACGCCAGGCTCTGCAAACCGTCGCCGGCCAGGATCGCATAGGCTTCATCAAAGGCTTTATGGGTGGTGGGTTGGCCACGACGCAGATCGTCGTCGTCCATCGCCGGCAAATCGTCATGCACCAGGGAATACGCGTGAATCAACTCAACCGCACACGCCGCGCCATTCGCCTCTTCGGCCGGTGCGCCCAAGGCTTCACAGGCCGCATACGCCAGCAACGGGCGCACACGCTTGCCGCCATTCATCACGCTGTAGCGCATGGCTTCATAGAGACGCTTCATTTCCGGGCTTGGCGCAACAAACAAGGGCTCCAGCGCCGCATTCACCCGGGCTTGGCTGCTGGCCTGATACGCGTCGATCATTCCGGCTGTTCCGCATCGAAAGGTTCTTCGGCCAACTCCCCGTCGCGCTCCAGCAACACCTGGACCTTCTGCTCCGCCTGCGCCAACGCGCTCTGGCAGTCACGGGTCAGGCCGATGCCTTGCTCAAACGCCGTCAGCGAGTCCTCCAGCGACAACTCGCCGTTCTCCAGACGCTCGACCAAGGTTTGCAGGTCGGCGAGGGATTGTTCGAAATCGAGTGCAACTTTTTTGCGGGCCATGGCGGCTATTCCGGTAGACGGTAAACCGGCGCGACACTAGCAGACATGGGGGATGGGGGCAAATGAGTGGGGTGTCACTCGCCCCCTGTATTGACCTGATATCGCGTGCTGCGGCCGCCTCCGGGGAGGCGGACCAGGCAGTTTTTTTCCAGCAGGTCGGTCAGGTGTCGCGTCGCTGTCGCCTTGGAGACCTTTGCGACCGCCTGGTACTGCGCAGCGCTGATGCCGTGTTCGAAGCCCTTCTCACCACCGTCGAGCAGGCGATTGAGGACCTTGATCTGTTCAGCCGACAAAGGGAGGTCGCGGTGTTGCTGCCAGAACCGACTCTTTTCCAGCACTCGGTCAATCCGCGCCATGGCCTGCTGCACGCTGCGTAACAGGGTTTTAAGGAACCACTCCAGCCAGTCCGTGATATCCAGTGAGGCCTTCTGGCTGGATTCCAGCGCGTTGTAATAGCCGGTGCGGTCTTCGAGGATGCTGGCTGACATGGCATAGAAACGGATGGCCTGGTGTTCACCCTGGGCCAGTGCCAAATCGGTGATGGCGCGCGTCAGGCGACCATTGCCGTCATCGAAGGGATGCAGTGTGACAAACCAGAAGTGCGCGACGCCGGCGCGTACCAGAGGGTCCAGCTCCGGCTGATCGCGGCTGATTTCGAACCACTCCAGAAAATCCGCCAGTGCCTGCTCCAGCCCCAGACGTGGTGGCGCCTCGAAATGCACGGTCGGCCGATCAAGCCGGCCCGACACTACCTGCATCGGCTCATCCCCCCTCAATGCCCCAATATTGAGCGCTCTGGCGGCATAGCCTGCTTCTGGGGCCGGGAACAATAAGTGATGCCAGTTCAATAAGCGGGCGAGGGTAAAAGGCTGGGTGAATTGTTGAGTGGCATCCATCATCAACTCGGCGAGGCCTTCGCTACGGCGGCTTACCTGACCGTCTTCCATTGCTTCCAGGCCCATCCGCCTTGCCAGGGACGAGCGCACCGAGCCGACATTCAACAGCTCGCCCTCAATCGCCGAGGACGTCAGGATATTTTGCAGCAGCGCATCCAGTTCATTTTGTGCGCTGACTGCTTGGCTGACGGAGCCGAGCATGCCCAAAAGCTTGCCTTGGGCGTGCCCGCACTCGCGCAGCAAAGCCGCAAGGCGACCGGGTTGCCAGTGGAAATGAGGCCAGTCGGCGTGTTGCCAGATCCAGTGTGGATGAGCCATGGTGGAATGCCTGGGGTGCGTGAGCCGAATAAAGAGGTTATTCGGCTCATTTTGTGAACCGATTGTGCTGCGGATTCGGCTCAGGGTCTAGTCAGGCTGTCGTTATTTTCTGTAGCTATGGCGATGTGAGGTTTTGATTTTACCTTCTGGGCGATATAACTATCAGCAACCACTGGAAGATGCCCTCTCCGGTATTATTCGCCATAAAGCAGTAGCTTTCTCGCTTCACTAGCTTCAAGCTTTATGACTTTTTTGTGAGGGGCTAGAGTCTTATTCATTGTACATGTCGCCTATTTTAGGCCCGGCGGCGCCTATCATTTGTAAGGCAACTAGATCGTTGAGTTTGATCCGCTCCATAAACTGTTTTGCTGATCTATAAAATTTATGGCTGGTGTGTTTTTGTTAAAAGCACTCGTGCGCAAATATCTCTAGTGCTAAAGGTGGCACTAATGCGTAGCTTTGTTTCATTTGTTTGTATAGCGTTTTTTCAATGGTGTTGTCCGCGAACGCCTGCGGTCTAGAGTAAGGTTTGTGCTGCGAAGATAAGTTTCGTTCTGCGTCTACTAGTTTCTCTATATGGCTATCACTGTTCACGTCTCAACGTCTGGGAGTTTGTGGTATGGAGGGCTTCAATAGTGCAAAGTCGATATCGCCCTCAAATGAAATACAAGCAATCCAGTTTAGCTGTTTTTGAACTATATATGTGTGCTGTGGTATTTCGGAGAAAACGCTGAGTGCCTCTTCTAGTTGTTCGAGGTTTATGCAGTAAGCGTCGTCACAAACCGAATCACCCACAATAATTATTGTGTCGTCGGCGACTTTTTTGATTTCCTTGGCCAGTCGTGAGGTCGGCGAGTCCGTAAGGTCGCCCCCAAAGTTCATGCTGTTGTTTAATTTGCTCCAGGCAATTTTGCTTCCTGAGAAAGGGATGTTTTCATTGATCTCTCTAACAATGGAAGCGTGATCATTGGCAGGAAGAATATTAAAGGCAATGTTGTGGGATCTCAGTTCCGCAATTAGCTCGTCATCAAAATAGCTCATTTTTTTTTGCGAACCTTTTAGTTATTTGTAATACGGTTTTTGGAAAAAGGGGGCGGAATTATTTGATTGCGCCCTTTCTACTCCGCGTCAGTCAATGTCATATCTCTTGTGCGCTATAGCTGCCAGCAACTACGAGAAGAATTGTTTTTCCGCCATTACTCGATGTAAAGCAGTAGGTTATTCCAGTTTCACCAGGCTCCAGTCTAGTGGCTTCTTGCGAAAGCCATGTGTTTTCCTCTTCGTACATGTCGCATATTTCGGTGCCGACAGGGCCTAAGCCTTGAAAGGCAACTAGGTCGTTAAAGGTTATATTCCAACGTTTTTCCTGCCAGTCTGTAAACTCCATTATCAATGTATTGCGGTTGCAAATCAGTTTTTCAATTGTTCCATCTGCCACAGGGATTTTTTTCATATCAGCTTCCTGGATGTTTTTCACCCGGTAAAAATCCGGTTCCGTGCCCTTCTTCGTAAGAGTGTGGTACGACTTTTATTGCTAGATAGGGGGCTGGGGGGCAGATTTATTTGATCGAAAACAGCGAGTCGGATCTTTAGTCTATAAATAGTTCTGTCCCCTTTCTGCCAAGGCTTTGGTGTTATGTGGGCTTCCAGAATTCCAAGCCTTGCATGTAGCGCTCTAAGTCATCCATGTCGTCGTCGCCCAAAGTTGTGTCGAATCCTGCAGTGATTAGTCCTCTTACTTTGGCGAGCCTCGATGTAATTCGAGCGTTGTCAATAAAGTCCGTAGTGGCTCGCTGATAGTCTTCGCAGGGTTTATCAATATAGTAGGTGCCCATTTTGCGCAGTGAAACTAACATGAATTCGATTTCTGCCAGTGCTTCCAGAGCGTCTTCTCCAGAGATGGTTATTTTTTTGTTTGCATCCAACATTTCACTTTCTCCTGACGAAAGTAGGATTTATTAATTTTAGATTTCCCCAAATTGTCAGCTCTAACGAGCCGTACCTTGGGTTTTTCTTCTCTTTCAGCATGTGTTTCGGAACGTCAGTTTCTACGTAGTCTCGACCCCGGCTTATATCGACCTGATAGCGCTTTTGTACATCAGCAGCGCTTAGAATCTTACTTCTTGCTCGTTCTACGTAAACTCTATTGTTGTCAAGCGCTAAAATTTCTCCATCTTGCTCTATTCCATTCAATCCCTTCCTATTGGTGTAGTGTCTAACCCTGACCATCTCTCCTGATGCGGATGGCAGGGCAGGTTCGCCCGGATTGGAGTTAGCATTTATCTTCGGATTTTTGGCATCGACAGATGGCTTGCATCTGTCTCCACCGGGACAAGTATTCAGTCCCAACGGGTCAACCCACCCCGTAGGGTTAGGCACGTACTGGTACCCATTGATCCCACCCGCCAACTTCACCGGATCCGGTGTCAGGTAACGACCAACATCCGGATTGTAGTAGCGATGGCGGTTGTAGTGCAGCCCACTTTCCTGATCAAAGTACTGACCCTGAAAACGCAGTGGGTTGTCGACTGTTCCGATGTCGAACCGGGTGATTTCGCCGTAGGCGCGGTAGTGGGCGGACCAGACGATTTCACCGTCGGGGGCGGTGAGCTCCTGGGGTGTGCCGAGGTGGTCGAGTTGGTAGTGATAAGGCTTCGTTTCTTTTGGACCGAAGCCTTCCAGTAGCGCCAGTGGGCGGAAGCTGTCCGGTTCGTAGAGATAGCTGCGATGCTTTTCGGCGTGGTGCTCGGCGATGAGTTTGTCGCCTTGCCAGAAAAACTCCGTGGTGATGTTGTCGACCGTCTTGCTGATGCGCCGCCCAAACGGGTCATAGCGATAGCTCGCGGTTTGGCCGTCGGGCTGGGTAATGCCGATCAGCCGATGCTGGCAGTCGTAGCGATACTCGGTGACGAGTTGATGGTCTTTGCCGCGGCGTTCGCGGATCAGGTTGCCGAAGGCGTCGTAGTCGTAGTGGCGGTCGCCCTGGATCATCAGGCGGTTGCCGGCGACGATGTCGGGGCCGGGGCGGTCTTGCATGAGCAGGTTGCCGGCCGGGTCGTGGGCGAAGCGTTCGTGCGGGGCTTGCGTATGGTCGGCGCGGGTGAGGCGGGCGAGGGGGTCGTAGTGGTAGTGGTGTTCGCCTTTGCGGCTGTCGACTAAACGGGTGAGGTTGCCGGTTTTGTCGTAGTCGTAGTGGCGCTGGTAAAGGTGGGTGTCCTGTTGCGCGACGGTGTGGGCGTGCAGGCGGTGTTGTTCGTCGTAGTGGTAGTGGCTGAGGAGCTGGCCCTGTTGGCGTTGGTGTTCTTGGCCGGCCTTGAATAGATGAGAGGTCAGCAGTGCGCCATTTAACTCGACGGTGGCGAGGTGGCCGCCTTTGCTGTGGTTGAACACCACGCGGTTGTTGTCGGGCAGGCGCAGGTTTTGAAGTTGACCGCAGGCATCGTAGCCATAGCGCAAGGTGCCCCAGCCTTGGTGTTCGGCGGTGAGACGGTTTTGGCTATCGTATTCGTAGGCTAGCGCCCAGTGACCGTCGTCGACGCTGAGGAGGTTGCCTTGGCGGTCGTAGGTATATTCAACAAGGTTGCCGTCGGGCAGGGTTTTTCGTACGAGGCGACCGGCGTGGTCTCGCTCATAACGAGTAACGAGCTGACTGCCATCGTCGCCGTGTTCGGTCTTTTCCTGCAGGTTGCCGTTGAGGTCATAGGCGTAAGCGCTACGCTGCCCATCAAACCCGACTTCCTGTTGAATCAGCCCGTTGGGGTGGTAGTCGAGCCGGTAGGTCTCGCCAACCTCGTTTTCGATCTCGGTCAGCAGTAGCCGGGCGTTGTCGTAGCGGTAGTGGACCTGGGTGCCATCGGCATTGATACGGCGGCTGATCAGGTGCAAGCCGTCGGCGTATTCGTAGCGGGTGACGCGCCCGAGTTCATCGCGTTCGGCGGTGATTTTTCCGTAGGGGTTGTAGCTGTATTCGCGCGTAGCGCCGTCCGGTTGAGTTAGCTTGACCAGGCGCCCGGCGGCATCCCATTGGTACTGGGTCAGCGCGCCATGCTCATCCTCGCGGGCAATCTGTCGACCCAAGTCGTCATAGCGATAGCGCCGCACACCGCCATTGGGCAGCGTCTGCTCCAGCAGTTGCCCGCGCTCATTCCACACCAGCCGCTGGCAGCTGTGATCCGGGTACCAAACCCCAACCAGTTGTCCGTATTGGTCGTAGCTGTAGTCGGTGACATGCCCATCGGGATCGGTCTTACGAATGACATCGCCCTGGTCATTGCGCTCGTACTTCCAGACCGCCAGACCCCGCCTTACAACCCGTACGAAGCTATTGTCATGCTCGTAGGACGTCGGCTCGTCATCCCCCGGAAACAGCGCGACCAAGCGCCCGGCTTCATCGTACTGATACGCCGTCACCGCCCCCAACGGGTCCTGCTCGACCGTCAGCCGACCTTTGTCATCGTAGGATTTGAAGTGCTGCGCACCGTCCGGATCAATCCGCTGCACCAGCCGCGCCCGGTGGTCATGGACATACACTTCCTGACTGCCATCGGCGTTGTGCACCGTGACGCGCCCGTCGTCACTCCACACATAGCGCGTGTCCATCTGCGAAAAGCTGGCCCAATGCCGGACACATCGCGCCGCCTTGCCAGACCGTTCCCACGCCCAGAAGAAACTCGCCCCACCGGCCAAGCCACGCTCAAGAATCACGTGCTGCTCGTCGTACCGATACGCCTCGCTTTCGCCGACGGCATTGGTCGCCGAGACCAGCCGTCCAGCGTCGTCATAGGCGTAGGCAACAACGTGCTGCTCCGTCACCCAGACGTAGGGTTCATGCCCCTTGGCGCGCTGAACCTGGTAGTCCACCGCCACAATGCGGCCCCGTTCATAGCGCAAAAACAGCGACCGGCCCGCGCCGTTATCCAACCGCTCAATGCGCCCCAATACGTCGCGGAAAATTCGCAGGCGGTTGTCATACGCGTCACTGATCGAGACCAATACACCGTCGCGAAAGTGATAAAACCGCGCCGCCTGGGCCAGCACCAGTTCATCCGGCGAAGCGCCCAGATAGATCGCCGCTTCAGCCAGGCTGTTGGTGATCGCGGGGCGAGCCGCGGTGGGCAGCGGGAACTCAGTCGTGCGGTTTTCATGGTCAATCCAGACGACTGAATCGCCCACCACAGAAAGCCTGTGCGCCAGCGAATGACTCCAGCCAAACCCCAACCCGCAATCCACTTCCACCGCACTGGTGCGGTACAACCGGGTCCACTCGAACGGCAAGATCCCGTCCAGCGTGCCATCGGTGAGGGTGAGCAGCTCCTCGCCGGTAACCATCGACACCGGGCAGCCGTTGGTTACGGTTTTATCCGAAGACGCGGCAGCATCCCCCGCAGGGTTTTTCCCCGAAAGAGGCGCATCATCCACGTGCTCTTTTTGCTTCAGCACCGTGTTCTGCCGCGCCCGCCAGCGCATCTGCAGCGTGCCTTGCTTGAGCCCGCCGACCACGCCGCGAACCGCCACCGCTTTGTAGCGATCCACCGCCTGCATGAACTTCGTCAGAATCGCCAGCACGCCCTGAACAAAACCCACCGCCGCCTTAACCATCTGCGCGCCATACCTGGCCAGCCGCAGGCTCAAATACGCCACAGCCGCCGCCGGCAATGCGATGGTCAGCACCGCACCCATCACCAGGTCGATCAGCAGCGACACCACAAACCCAGCCGCCACTTGCGCAATCTCACTGGGCGGCAATGCGTCCAACCAGATCATCGCCGTGCGCACCAGCAGGAACAGCGCCGCTTCATCACTGGCGAGCAACATCGCCTGTTCCATGACCTTGGGGGCGCTGGCGGCCAAATCCGCCAGTTTGGCCGCTTCGGCGCCAAGCTGTTCGACGTACTTCAACGGGTCTTCAAGAATTGCCTGCACCAGCTGGATGCTGTCCCACACCTCGCGAATCGCCGCCCAACTGCCAGCCAATATCCCGCTGCCAATCGCGCTGGCCGTCGACTGTTGCCAATGCGGCTTGAACCCTTCCCACTGCGACCGCAGCCATTGCTCCAGGTCTGCGGTCAGCCCGGCGTAGGACACAAACAACGCGTCCACCTGTTGCGCCGACACGCCGCCTTGCACCCGTACCTGGTAGCGCGCGCCCGCGACGCATGGGTGTGAGCCTTTACCCTGTTCATCGAGCATGACCACGGTAGAACTGCCGTCATCCAGGCCGATCACCTCAACCGGGATATCGCCGATCGGCACGTCATACACCGACTCGAACTTGCTTTCGATCTGCAACACACCGCCCGCCGGGCAGCGGGCCACGGTGGAGAAGTCGGTATCGGAAAGGCTCACGGAACGTTGCGAATTCCCCGCGCGCAACACCCGATCCATCCCCAGCAACGACGGTAAATCAGCGGCGTGGCTCACCGAATCCAGCGCGCGCGAATACCAGGCCCCCAGTTGCTGGCGATACGTCACCAGGCTCTGATGGAAGCTATCCAGCTCATGTTCGATATGGGCAATGTGGGAAGCGTTGGTCATCCGTGACGTCTCGGCAGAAGGCAAGGCGTCGGAGTCTGCCGCAGCGAAAAGCGGCTGGATGAACGGTTTTGAAAATCAGAATGGGCTTACGTGGGCAGCGAAAAAATCGCGTCAGTTCACCTTCAAAGGCTACTTCAAATAGCGATGCTGCTCATTGACGAACAGTGTCCATGCGCCTCTTTCAGTTGGCTCTCAAACTCAAGCAAGCCGGCCTGTACGCTCTGTAACTTGGCGATTTGTGCGGCCAACTCGCGTTTCTTGCTGGCGATGGCCCGGTCTGCCCGCTCCCAAGGCAACGCGTCGCCTTGGGAACCGCGCAAAATTTCCTGCAACTCCTTGAGCTTGAAACCCAACTGCTGCGCACACTTGATAAACATCAGCAGCTCAACGCTCTGCTCTGAATAGACCCGGTATTGGCCCCGGCGCTGCGGCGTCGGCAGCAGGCCAATCGCTTCATAGTGCCGAATCGCCTTGATGGTCGTGCCCGACAATTGCGCGGCTTTGCCGATGTACATGAAAACTCCCTTTTCCCGCTAGTACGCTGGCTCGTGTCAGCCACTTGGCTCGCTGCCCCGGCGTAGAACCCAGCACCGCTCCCAGCAGTAACGTTTTGAGCGGCTTGATCCCGCAAAACGCCAATGTAGTGCTGCGCATCTGATGCACGCCCGGCATGCGATAGAACCAGCGGTAATACCACGGCAGCGTATCCAGGGTCACTAGCAAGTGTGCGGTGCGGCCGTGTAGCAGCTTGTCAGGAAACAGCTTGCCCTCACGGTATTTGAAGGCAAAGCCAGGTAGGAAAATGCGGTCGATAAAGCCCTTTAACAGCGCCGGGATGCCGCCCCACCAAATCGGAAAGACGAACGTCAGATGAGTGGCCCAGAGGATGTCGGATTGGGCGCTGAGCAGGTCGGGTTCCAAGGGCTGGATTTCGCTGTAGCCGTTGTGAAGGATCGGGTCGAAAACCAGATCACCCAGGCGTAGGACGCGCACCTCATGGCCGGCGATCTTTGCCGAGTGGCTGTAGGTGTCTGCCAGGGCCGAACAGAAGCTGGTGGTTGAAGGATGGCCAAGGATGACCAGGATGCGTTGAGCCATGGGGCGTGACCTGAAAGGTGGGGCTTTCAGGGTAGGGTGTGCTGTATAGGGGAGAGTCAAGGGGGGCAACTGCTGGCACAAAACAGCGAAAGCCTGCTTTTCAGGGCAGGCTTATCGCAACCGTCGGCTTACTTACTTCTGATGGGCCGTCAGCGCCGCATAACCATTCATCAAGTTGCGATAGTTAGGGATACGCTGGGACAACAAATTCCCCAGGCCTTCGATATCGTTGCGCCAGTCGCGATGCAGCTCACACGCCACCGAGAACCAGTTCATCATCTGCGCACCCGCTTGGGTCATCCGGCTCCACGCTGCCTGCTGCACCGTGGTGTTGAAGGTCCCCGACGCATCGGTAACCACAAACACATCAAACCCTTCCGCCAGTGCCGACAAGGTCGGGAACGCTACGCATACATCCGTTACCACGCCGGCAATGATGATCTGCTTACGTCCGGTAGCCTTGATCGCCTTGACGAAGTCTTCGTTGTCCCAGGCATTGATCTGGCCTGGGCGAGCGATGTACGGCGCGTCCGGGAACATCTCTTTCAGCTCGGGGACCAGCGGGCCGTTGGGGCCTTGCTCGAAGCTGGTGGTGAGGATGGTCGGCAGGTTGAAGAACTTGGCCAGGTCCGCCAGGGCCAGCACGTTGTTCTTGAACTCGTTGGGCGAGAAGTCCTGCACCAGGGAGATCAGGCCGGTTTGGTGGTCGACCAGCAGAACTACGGCGTCGTCTTTGTTCAAGCGGTTGTAGGTTGCAGTGCTCATGGTTGAATCCTTTTTTGTTTAGGTTGGTTGGGCGTTGCGTTCAACATGGGCACAGATTAATGGGTGGGTGCTGGGGGATAAATCGGCTGGAATGGGTAATACCGTCAACTCAAAAGCGACAATTCATGAGTTGTCAGTAGGACTGATCCTTTTAGTGGTCGGAAAAGTAAGTCAAAAAATCTCACGCGTGAGCTATTGAGCGTGGCAAAAAATGCCTGTAGATTTTCTCACGCGTGAGTTTTTCACAGCGAGGTCAGTACCATGGAACGCCGCTCTCCATCGAGTCCGTCTAAAGGGCCCGATACCGATTCAACGAGCCTTCAGGGAGAGCGCTTGAAGCCGTCCGCCAAAAAGCCATCGAGCTTTTACATGAAGCAGATGCGTGCAGGCCTGGCGGCCGCCGGCTACGTGAAACACGAGACTTGGGTGCTTCCCGAAAACCGAAGCTTGCTCAAGCAGATGGAGAAACAGCTTCGCCAGCCGATTCTGGCTGGCTCATTCATGTCGGAGAATTACATGAGCGCAGGTACCAACTGGAATATCGATCGCCTCTACACCGCTCTTCAGGCCCTGGACGACGTGGTGTCCAAGGACATTACGCTTTCTCTCGTCCAAGGCTCCGAGTCCAGTATCAAGCTGGAAATGAACGACTTCGGTGGCTTACCGATTTACATCGCGGTGGTGGGCGAGCAGATCATCGTTGACACCGTTCTAGTCGATGTCGAATCCATCAACGATGTCACGAAATTCAATGACGCGGTGTTGCGCAGCCGGGAAATGTTCCCGCTGTCCTCGATCGGTATCGAGTCCATGCCTAACGGGCAAGTTGTCTACAACATGTTCGGTGCGTTGAGTTCCGACTCCAGCCTGACAAACATCGTCACCGAGGTGAAAACCCTGGTCGACAACGTGCAGCGCGCCAGCGAAGCCTTCGAACGTTTCTTCAATTAAGTATTCGGGAGTATCCAATGACTCAGTCCATCTGGAGCAAATTGTTCACCGCGCTGCGTGGCGGTGCCAATGAAGTCGGCGAATCGATCGTCGACCAACAGGCCCTGCGCATCCTCGATCAGGAAATTCGCGACGCCGACACCGCGCTGGCCAACGCCAAGCGTGAACTGGTCAGCATCATGGCCAAGCACAAATTGGCGACTGATCGCGTCAACGAGTACGACGCCAAGATCAAGGACCTGGAGTCCAAGGCGGTGGCTGCCCTGCAGGCCAATCGTGAAGACCTCGCCCTGGAAGTGGCCGAAGCCATCTCGACCCTGACCAACGAGCGGGATGTGGAGCACAAGCAAGCCACCGAGTTCGGTGGCTATGCCGAAAGCATGCGCAAGGACATCACCAAGGCCGAAAGCCGGATCAAAAGCCTGCGCCAGCAAGTGGATATGGCCAAGGCTCGCGAAAGCGTACAGAAGGCCCAGGTCAGCGCCTCCATCGCCAGCGGCGGTGCCAACGGCAAGCTGGAAACCGCCGTCGGTACGCTGAATCGTTTGCAGGCCAAGCAACAGCAGCGCGCCGCTGAACTGCAAGCCCAGGATGAACTGGCGGATGCATCGACCGGGACCGACTTGGAGCGCAAGCTGCGCGAAGCCGGCATCACGCCGAACGAAGGCAGCGCCAATGCGATTCTGGAGCGTCTGAAGCAAAAGTCGGCGGAGTAAGCAGCGTCGCCGCAGGGAGGGCAGTGTCTGCCCTTCTTTTTTACGTCGAGGTCAGGATGGATGCCCTGAAGGGTTTCAAGACAATCGCAGGCTTGGCCTTCTTCATGGTCGCGCTGCAACTGCTCAATGTGGCGACCGGTTACAGCCTCATGGCGTTCGGCCTGATCCCGAGAACGCTGCAGGGGCTGCCCGGCATCCTCACCTCACCGTTTTTGCACGGGTCGTTTGCCCACCTGAGCGCCAACCTGGTTGCCTTTTTGATCCTGGGCACCCTGGTGATCATCGAAGGGCTCAATCGGTTCGTTACCGTCAGCGCGATCATTATCCTGCTGGGCGGTTCACTGCTCTGGTTGTTCGGTTTTGCGGGCATACACGTGGGGGCCAGCGGCTGGGTCTTCGGGTTATGGGCCTACCTGTTATCGCGCGCCTGGTTCCACCGGAGCTGGAGCAACCTGATAACGGCCGGTGTCGTAGCGGTACTGTATGGCGGCCTGATCCTTGGCTTCCTGCCGCGTCAGGGTGTTTCCTTCGAAGGGCATCTGTTTGGTGCATTCGCCGGATTTATTGCAGCCAAGGTACTTCTCTCCAAACCACGCAGCAGGTTTAATGCCGGCTGAACGCACTTGAGCATCCAGACGTCGAGGCGATGGCGTGATCAGGAATCAAGTACCCAGGGAGTCAGGGACGGAATGTCGATTTTTCTTTTGCTGCGCATGTACGCCTCCTCCCTCTTTCACCGTTTCGGCTGGGCAGGCCTGGTCGTTGCCTTGGGCGTTCACCTGAGCACGGCTTATCTGGGCCTGGTGTTCCTGGGCGAGCAGCACCTCACAGCTCTCGCCACGTTTGTTTACTTCTATCTCACCACCACGCTGACCGTCGGCTATGGCGATCTTGCGCCACAGACCTCGGCGGGGCGCGTGTTCGTAGCGACCTGGGTCATGCTCGGCGGCATTGCGCTGCTGACGGCAGCCATCGGCAAAACCACCAGCACTGTCATCGATGCATGGAGAAAAGGCATGAAGGGCAAAGGCGATTTCACCGGCAAGGTCGGCCATACCGTGCTCATCGGCTGGGAGGGCGCGTCCAGTGAGCGGGTCATCGAGTTATTGCTTCAAGACGAAACCTCGAACGACAACCTGATCGTCATCTGCGATTGCACCCTCGAAGAAAACCCGATGCCGGGCAAAGCGGCGTTCATCCGTGGTGAGAGCCTGTCCTCCACAGCGTTGTTGCTGCGTGCCGGTGTGCCCGGCGCCGAGCGTGTGTTGGTGCGAACCCCGTCTGACGATTTGACGCTGGCCACCGTGCTGGCGGTGAATCAACTGAGTCCGGTCGGGCATGTCGTCGCCCACTTCAATGAAAGTGAAATTGCCGCACTGGCCAGTTCCTACGCCCCCAGCCTGGAATGCACGTCAAGCATGGCCATCGAAATGTTGGTGCGCGCCTCCCAGGATCCGGGCTCGTCGGTGGTCATCAATGAGTTGCTGTGCGTGGGGCAGGGCGCCACCCAATACCTGATGAGATTGCCCGAGGCGTTTGAAGCAACGTTCGGCGATCTGTACACCCAAATGAAAGAGCGCCACAACGCCACCCTCATCGGCTATCGCGCCAAAGGTGCCCAGCAACCCTCGATCAACCCGCCCAGCGCTACGCGCGTTGAAGGCGGCGAACTCTTCTACATCGCCTCCACCCGCCTCAAGGAAATTTCCAATGGGATGGTTTAAACAGTTGATGGGGCTTGAGGCCCCGCAAGCGACTACACAATCGAAAGGCGCCGCCGCCGAACCGCTGCCGACCAGCGGCCCGCTGGGCCTGGCACCGGGCAAAGGCGTGATATTCGATGCGACCCTGAAGTTGTTGCTCGACGGGAAAACCACAGTGGTTATCCCCGGCTCCCAGGAAATCTGGAGTAACGGCACCGTGGACCTCGGGCAGTCGACCTGGCTGTCGCGCTATTACATGAACGACGAAGACTACTGGTTGCAGGTGCACACCACGGGCGACATCGCCGGGCAGGTCGAGTCGGTGATCCTGTTCAACTACCTGAGTTACGTCACCCTCAGCAGCGAGGCTGAATTGCGTCGGCTGGCGGGGCCGCAGAGTCTGATCGGGTTGCCGACCTACACCCACAATGGCGTCGAGTACACGCGCGTGTGGGGCAGCGAGGACGGCCAGACAGAATTGGTGGCCATGAGCGAGCACGTGATAAACCCCGAGGACTCCTACAGTGTCGAGCACCGCTCGATGCTATATGCCCGTGACACAGGCCTGACCGATCGACGGGAGTTTCTGTTGTTCTCTGTCGAAGAAGACGCTGAAGGCACCGTCAGCCTGAGCACGTCGCTGGGCATTTCGCTGTACACAACCGACTTGAATGCGCTCTAAAAAAGGAAGAAGTCCATGCTAGAAGCTCTCTCCATCTCCCTGAACAAAGCCGCCGTCGTCGGCTTTGTCACCTACATTCTGGGGGCGGCGGTGCTGTTCGCGCTGTTCCAGTTCATCTACACCCGCGTTACCCCGCACAAGGAGTTCGAGCTGATCCGGGCGGGCAACGTTTCCGCGGCAGTCGCCCTGGGCGGCGCCATCGTCGGTTTCGCCATTCCAGCCAGCAACGTGATTGCCTACTCGATCAGCATCCTCGACTTCGTCGTCTGGGCGGTGATCGCCGCCGTCGTCCAACTGTTGGCGTTTCTGCTGACCAGCCTCGTGCTCAAAGGCACTTCCGAGCGCATCAAGAGAGGCGAGCTCGCTGCGGGCATCTACGTGGCCGCCGTGGCCATCAGCGTGGGCATGTTGAATGCCGCGTGCATGACGCCTACCCAGAACTGATTGCGCACGGAGCTCCCGATGAAACGAAGCAAGTACGTCCAGCTTTCGCTGGCAGCGTCGGTCGCCATGGCGATATCCGGTTGTGGGCCGACGGAAAAAACCTACGATTTGCAGAAAAAGTACAACTTCCAGTCGGTTCAGCAGTGTGCCGATGAAAAGCTTCCAGTGGACGTCTGCTCGGACGCCTACATGACCGCCATGGCCGAGCATCGCCGCATTGCCCCGGTATACGCCAGCCAGGCCGATTGCGATGCCGACTTTGTCGCGGGCTGGTGCCAGCTGGACTCCAATGGCCAGTTCATTCCCAAGCTGGGCGGTTTCGAACTGACCGCCGAAGGCCAGGTGACACAATCCCAGGTAGACGCTGCCCAGGCCCAGGTTCCCGGCTCGCAAGCCAGCAGCGGCGGCTCCGGCTTCTCCACCAGCAGCCTGCTGACCGGTCTGCTGATCGGCAACATGCTGAGCAGCAATCGCAACAGCTACCGCTCCGAGCCTGTGTATCGCTATCGCGATGATCGCGGCGACTACGGCTCCTCGACGCTCAATCAGCGGGTCTCGAATGGGGCGACGTTTGGCCGCTCGAATCAGGCCAGGTACGGCAGCAGCAATTACACCAACACGCTGCGCTCTTCCAGCCAGTCGAGCTCCGTGGCGTCGGCCACCTCCCGTGGCGGCTTCGGCAGCAAGGCCAGCGCACGCAGCGGCTGGGGCGGCGGCGGGTCGAGCAGTTAAGGAGCCGGGCCATGAAGAAAATCCATTGCGCAGAACGTGATGACTGGAAACAGACGGCTGAAAACCTTGGCTTTCTGTTCCATACCATCGACGACGAACCCTACTGGGACGAGAGCGCGTATTACCAGTTCACGCTCAAGCAAATCGAGAACGACCTCGAAGACCCGACCACCGAGATCCATGACATGTGCATGGACCTCGTGGCCCGCGTGGTCCAGAGCGAAGAACTGCTCGAACGCCTGAGCATTCCCGCGCCCTTCTTCGACATGATCAAAACCTCATGGCTCGAAGGCCACCCGCACCTGTATGGACGCATGGACTTCTCCTACAACGGCACCGGGCCCGCCAAGCTGCTGGAACTCAACTACGACACACCGACCAGCCTCTACGAGGCCGCGGCATTCCAGTGGGGCTGGCTGGAGCAATGCATCGAACGCGGCTTGCTGCCCAAGCATGCCGACCAGTTCAACAGCATCGACACCAAACTCCACCAGGCTTTCGCTCAACTGCAGGTCAACCAGCCGTTCTACTTCGCCTCCATGAAAGACTCGGTCGAAGACAAAGGCACCACCGACTACCTGCGCCTGGTCGCAGAAAAAGTCGGCATCGAATCGCGCCACATCGACATCGAAGACATCGGCCTGACCGCAGAAGGTCGCTTCGTTGACCTTGAAGATCGCTGGATTCCCCACCTGTTCAAACTGCACGCCTGGGAATTCATCTTCCACGAACCCTTCGGCGCTGCGATCGCCGAGAGTGACACGCAGTTCTTCGAACCCGCCTGGAAGGCCATCCTCTCCAACAAAGGCGTCTTGCCGCTGCTGTGGGAATTCAACAAAGGCCACCCCAATTTGCTTGCGGCCCACCTGGATACCGACCCAGGTAAAGCCGTGCCAAAGGGCTGGGTGCGCAAGCCGTTCTTCTCGCGGGAAGGGGCCAACATCGAGCTGCAAACTGCTGACGGACTGATCGTGAAAGAAGACGGCCCCTACACGGACGCGCCGTTTATCCTTCAGGAATTCGCACCGCTACCGCGGTTTGGGGACAGCTATACGTTGATTGGGTCCTGGGTGATTGGGGACCAGGCGGCGGGGATTGGGGTGCGGGAGGATAATAGTTTGATTACCAAGGATTCGAGCCGGTTTTTGCCGCATTTGATATTGGATTGAGGCTGGAGCTTAAAGGGGCCAAAGATGCTCGGGTGCGCGTGGCTGAGTTGCTGAAGTGGGCGGTGGCGACTTCGCAAGTGCTCGGTGAGTCACTGGCTGCGCCGCAAACGGCGGTGATGCATTGGGTGGAGATCGCGAAGATGGTGGCGGATCGCGCTCTTGGGGGCATACAGCCTAGATAATGCTGCTGAGAGGCATATGAGGCGATAATCTGCCCGCGTTAGCTATTCAATCGTCCAACAGCTGTTGGACAATTTGGGTTTGTGATTCTTGTGGGCATTAAAAAGCCGGCTTGTGGCCGGCTTCTCGGGGACCGCCTCAGCTTGTTTTTGACAAACCTCACCAGCCTTCAAATCGCTCAGCCAACATTGCGTCTGGCTGAATAGTAGGGGCATCCGCGGGAACGTCTCCGCTTCGCCAGGCAAGGTGGATAGCCTAAGACCACCCCCTGCCAAATGTGCGGCGCATGATACCCACATTCACTTCAAATGCCCACCTCCGGATCCGATTTAGAGCCTTCCCAGCCCAGCAGGTGTTCATCCAGTGGCACCGGTGGGCGGCGGTTGTTGAGGGTGGACCACCAGAATACCCAGCCCACGACCTGGAAGTTTTGTTCGAAGCGTTCCTCGTAGGTGAGGTGTTCGTCCGGGTGCTCGTTGGCGTTGTGGCTGCGCATGCGCAGGCCGCCGCCCGGGCGGTTGTAGAGGTATTTGATGCGCAGCATGCCGTCGTGTTCGACGGCGTAGATTTCGCCGTCGATGATTTGGGTGCGGCCGCGGTCGATGGCGAGGGTGGCGCCTTGTTGGATGATGTCGATCATGCTGTTGTCGACCATATAGGCGCCTACCGCGCGGTCGGGGTTGACGGTGAGGGTTTCGAGGGTGTGCAGGGAGACGCGGATGCGCTCGGTGGAGGTGAATGACGGGTGGAGGGGGATCTCCACGTCGATTTTTTCCGGGGGGCAGGCTGGGCCTGTGAGATATTTGCCGCTCTCTTCGCGGGAGGGGAGTGCTTTCCTTGCAGTGGGGCCGTCCAGCAGGAAGTTGGCCGGCGGATGTTTGGGGCCCAGGCCGGCGTGTAGCCAGCGGCTGGAGACGCACAGCAGCTCTGCGATCTCGTTGAGTCGGCCCATGGGGACGCCGCGTTTGAACCAGTTGTTCACGTGTTGAGGCGTGACGCCGCGGTTCTTGGCGAAGTCGGAGGCGGAAAGATTAACTTCCCGTAATAGCGCTTTTAAGCGATCACCTGATGTATTCATAAACGCAGAGTTTACTGGCCGGAAAAACAGATCAAATAAACCATGCGTTGAATCGCGCGAGTAGGATTTTGCTTAGTTGTGGCTTTATCTTTCGGACTTGCTGGTTAGTTGAACGCTGTGAGTTAAACATTGAACTTGATGTTTAATTTTCCCCACAAAAAAAGCCCCGAATAATCGGGGCTTTTTTAATTGCCGGGGCAATGAGGAGCGGGTATCAGCCTTTGTAGGCCGCGACCGACTTCATGATCTCGGCACGGGCGGCGTCTGCGTTGCCCCAACCGTCGATCTTCACCCATTTGCCTTTTTCGAGGTCTTTGTAGTTCTCGAAGAAGTGTTTGATCTGTTCCAGCAGCAGTGGGGGCAGGTCGGTGTATTCCTTCACGTCGACGTACAGCTGGGACAGCTTGTCGTGTGGCACTGCGATCACTTTGGCATCGCCGCCGCCGTCGTCAGTCATGTTCAGGATGCCGACCGGGCGTGCGCGGATGACCGAACCTGGGGTAACCGGGTAAGGGGTTACAACCAGCACGTCGAGGGGGTCGCCGTCGTCAGCCAGGGTGTTGGGGATGAAACCGTAGTTGGCCGGGTAGAACATCGGGGTGGCCATGAAACGGTCAACGAACAGGCAGTCGCTGTCTTTGTCGATTTCGTATTTGATCGGCGCGTGGTTGGCCGGAATTTCGATGGCGACGTAGATGTCGTTCGGCAGGTCTTTGCCAGCCGGAATCTTGCTGTAGCTCATTGGGCGTTGCCCCCGTAGTTGGCCATGGAACATGGCCGGATTGGCCTAAAAGTGGCGGCGATTATAGGCATATTCTGACGCCGATGCCATGCGCCAGACGTCGTACGGTCATTCGCCTTGTGGCTGATAACGCGGGTCGCTGGCTTGCAGTTGGTTCAGGCGGGCCAGGGGATCCTGGCGATAAAAGCGGCTCAGTTGCGCATACACCTGTGGATAACTTTCCGTCAGTAAATCCGGCGCGCTGAAAAAATATTCGCTGGTGACGGCAAAGAATTCCGCCGGGTTTTCGGCGGCGTAAGGGTCGATGGCCGTCTCGGCGTCGGGGTTGGCATCGAGTTGGCGGTTGAGGTCGTCAAACGCGCTTTGCATCACGCTGGCCCATTCCTGCACGCGCATGTCGTGGTGCAGCGGCGGCAGGCCGTTGGCATCGCCATTGAGCATGTCGAGTTTGTGCGCCAGTTCGTGGATGACCAGGTTGTAGCCTTCCCAGTTGCCGCTGGCCAGTACGCCGGGCCAGGCGAGGATCACCGGGCCCTGCTGCCAGGCTTCGCCGCTGTGTTCGCCGTCCCACTCATGCTCGACGCCGCTGGCGTCGCGATGGCGTTGCGGGCTGAGGAAGTCGTCTGGGTACAGCACGATTTCGTGGAAGCCCTGGTACCAGTCGAGGTCGCCGAGGTTCATCAAGGGCAGTTGCGCCTGGGCGGCGAGCAGCAGGCGTTGTTCCTGATGCAGGTCGACGCCGGGCAGGGCGGTGAGGTGTTTCTCGGCGAGGAATACCACGCAGGCTTCGCGCAGCCACTGGTCCTGTTCGGCGCTGAGGCCGTCGAGGAAGGTCAGGTGGTGGCGCACCCGTTGCCAGGTGTCATCGGCAATCGGGTGCTTGGCCAGCAGGCGCCGGCGACGCCAGGCGCTGAGGGACCACATGGCCGGTCAGTGCGGCTTGGCTTCGGAAGAGGTGCGACCACCAAAGCGGCTGCGGACTACACCAATGATCATCGGTACCAGCGACAGCAGAATGATGAACACCACCAGCAACGACAGGTTTTTCTTGATGAACGGTACGTTGCCGAAGAAGTAGCCCAGCGTCACCAGGCCGCCGACCCAGAAGACGGTGCCCAGCACGCTGAAACCGAAGAAACGCGCGTAGGGCATTTTCGCGATACCGGCGACGAACGGTGCAAAGGTCCGCAGGATTGGCAGGAAGCGCGCCAGGGTCACGGTTTTGCCGCCGTGCTTGTCGTAGAAATCGTGGGTTTTTTGCAGGTAGTCGCGGCGGAAGATTTTCGAGTTCGGGTTGCTGAACAGGCGTTCCCCGGCCGTTCGCCCGATCACGTAGTTGGTGCTGTCACCGAGGATCGCCGCCAGCATCAACAGGCCGCCGAGCAATACCGGGTCCATGCCACCGCCCGCTGCGACGGCGCCGGCGATAAACAGCAACGAATCACCCGGCAGGAACGGCATGACCACCAGGCCGGTTTCGCAAAAGATGACGAGGAACAGAATGGCGTAGATCCACGGACCGTAATTGGTAACCAGCAGGTCGAGGTAGACGTCGAGATGCAGGATAAGGTCTAGCGGGTTGAAATCCATGGATGGCACCTGTGTGGACGGCCCGACTCGGCAGGCCTGTGCGGAAGCTCGGGTAATAAGGCTACAAGTGTATGTAGTGTTTCTTACAACCCTGAAAGGTCCGCATTATACGGATTGAGAGGTGAAAATCGTGTTGGTTTTGTAGCGGGGGATGTCGCGATGCACGGTCCACAGATCGCCAGAAATGCATTGTGGGAGCGAGTTTCCTCGCGAAAGCACTCGGTCAGTTATAAATAGTCTGACTGAAAAGCCGCTATCGGGGGGGCAAGCCCCTTCCCACAAGGTGTCAGCGCGTCAGTCTTCGCTGATCGGCAGGGTGTAGTTCTTGAACTCGGTGTCCTCGCGAAACCCGATCGACTCGTAGGTCTTCTGTGCCACTTGATTGTTACTGCTGGTCGACACCCGCAGTCGCACCGCATGAGTCTCCTTGGCCATCTTCTTCGCCGTACGCATCAGGTTATCCGCCACCAGTTGCCGACGGGCGTCTTCGGCCACATAGATGTCGTTGAGTATCCACACGCGTTTGAGCGACAACGACGAAAAGCTTGGGTACAGCTGACAGAACCCCAGCAGCCGCTTGTCGTCATCGTCGGGCAGGGCCAGGTAGATCACCGACTCCTTGCGGCGCAGGCGCTTTTCCAGGAAGGCCCGCGACGAATCCGGGAACGGCAGCGCCCCGTAGAACTCGCGGTATTTGACGAACAAGGGGGTCAACAGGTCCAGGTGTTCCAGGGTCGCTTGAGTGATCCGCATGCCAGGCCTCAACTTCCAAAGGGTATGACCACGCGAGCGGCCGTGACTCGATGCTGCCTAAAGACGCAAAAAAGCGCAATCGTGCCGCGATCAGTCCAACGGCGGGCTGAGCAGGAAGTTGCCTTTCATCAGGTCCGGGTCGTCGGACTCAATGGTCTGCACCTGCGCCTCATCCTTGAGGTTGACCCCCGACAACTGCCGGCGACACGCCTCTCGCATCAAGTACAGCAGGCGGTGGGCCGCCATGCCATAACTCAAGCCTTCCAAGCGCACGTTGGAGATGCAGTTGCGGTAGGCATCGGTCAGGCCGACCTTGGGGTTGTAGGTGAAATACAGCCCCAGGCTGTCCGGCGAACTGAGTCCCGGCCGTTCGCCGATCAGGATCACCACCATCTTGGCCCCCAGCAATTGCCCGATCTCATCCGCCACCGCCACGCGGCCCTGTTCCACCAGGATCACTGGCGACAAGGACCACCCCTCGGCGTGAGTCTGTTCCTCCATGCGTGCGAGAAACGGCAAGGTGTGTTTATGCACGGCCAGCGCCGACAGGCCATCGGCCACCACCACCGCCAGGCCCACACCGCCAGGATTGGCCGTCGCATAGTCGCGCAGGCGCTGGGCCGATTCATCACTCAAGCGCCGCCCCAGGTCGGGGCGTTGCAGGTAGCTATGCCGATCGACGGCCGCACTGTGCAGCAATAGGCTGTCACGCCCGCGTTCGGCCAGTTGGCTGCTGAGGCCCCCATGGTCGAAGGGCAGGTGCACTGCGTCCCGCGCCTGGGCATGGGCGAACTGGAAGTCCAACTGTGCGCTGGTCGGGATGCTCGTGCCGGTACGGCCCAGGGCAATGCGCGCCGGGGTCAGGCGGCGTAGCTCCAGCCACGGGTTTTCAGGAAGGTCGAGTTGCACGGGTGGCTCCTTCATCCCAATTGCGCCAAGGCGTGGCGAAATGCCGGGGGCAGGCTGTTGCCGAAGCGCACCTTGCCGTCGGCTTGCGTGAAGATGCCCATCTTCGCCAGCCACTGTTCAAATTCCGGTGCCGGCTTTAAACCCAGGGTTTGGCGGGCGTACAGGGCGTCATGGAATGAGGTGGTCTGGTAGTTGAGCATGATGTCGTCGGAGCCGGGGATGCCCATGATGAAGTTGATGCCGGCCACGCCGAGCAGGGTCAGCAGGGTGTCCATGTCGTCCTGGTCGGCTTCGGCGTGGTTGGTGTAGCAGATGTCGCAACCCATCGGCACCCCCAGCAGCTTGCCGCAGAAGTGGTCTTCAAGGCCTGCGCGAATGATCTGCTTGCCGTTGTACAGGTATTCGGGGCCGATAAAGCCAACCACGGTATTCACCAGGAACGGCTTGAAGTGCCGGGCCACCGCATAGGCGCGGGTTTCGCAGGTTTGCTGGTCGACGCCAAAGTGCGCATTGGCCGACAAGGCGCTGCCCTGGCCGGTTTCGAAATACATCAGGTTCTGGCCCAGGGTGCCACGGTTCAGGCTCAAGCCCGCCTCGTAGCCTTCCTGCAACACACTCAGGCTTATGCCGAAACTGGCGTTGGCCGCCTCGGTACCGGCAATTGATTGGAATACCAGGTCCAGCGGCACGCCACGGTTGATGGCTTCGATGGAGGTGGTGACGTGGGTCAGCACGCAGGCCTGGGTGGGAATGTCGTAGCGCTGGATGATTGCGTCGAGCATTTCCAGCATGGCGCAGATCGAGGCGATGCTGTCGGTGGCCGGGTTGATACCGATCATGGCGTCGCCGTTGCCGTAGAGCAGGCCGTCGAGAATGCTGGCCGCGATACCGGCCGGTTCATCCGTGGGGTGGTTGGGTTGCAGGCGGGTCGATAAGCGCCCGCGCAGGCCCATGGTGCCGCGAAACTGGGTGACCACGCGGATCTTCTGCGCCACCAGCACCAGGTCTTGCACGCGCATGATCTTGGAGACGGCGGCGGCCATTTCGGGTGTCAGCCCTGGCGCCAATGCGCGTAGGGATTGTTCATCGGCCGCATCGCTGAGCAGCCAGTCGCGCAGGCCGCCGACGGTCAGGTGGCTGACCGGGGCAAACGCCTGTTTATCATGGGTGTCGATGATCAGTCGGGTGACTTCATCGCTTTCATAGGGGATCAGCGCCTCTTGCAGAAAGTGCGTCAGCGGGATATTGGCCAAGGCCATTTGCGCCGCCACCCGCTCGCCGTCGTTCTGCGCGGCGACGCCGGCGAGAAAGTCCCCGGAGCGTGCGGGGCTGGCCTTGGCCATCACGTCCTTGAGGCTGTCGAAGCGGTAGGTTTGTGCACCCACCGCATGGGAAAAGCTTGCCATACAGTGTCTCCTTGACGACGCGGGCAGGAACCCGCGTCGAGGTTTACGGCAGTTAGTGCAGGGCGGCCTCTGCGGCCTGGATCGCCGCGAATTCCTCTTCCGGCGTGCCCGCTACCAAGTGATGCCGGCTGTAGAAAGCAAAGTAAGCAATTAATACTCCATAGATGATCGCGGCGCCAATCACCACCCTTGGATCCACCAGAAAGCCCGCAACGACGGCCACACAGGCCAGTACCAGGGCGACACCGGACGTGAAGATGCCGCCCGGCGTGCGGTACGGACGGTCCATTTTGGGGCGACGGATGCGCAGCGTGATGTGCGCGGCCATCATTAGCACGTAGGAAATGGTCGCGCCGAACACCGCCACCAGGATCAACAAGTCACCCTGGCCGGTCAGCGACAGGCCAAAACCGATAATGCCGGGGATCACCAGCGCCAGGACCGGCGCCTTGCTCTTGTTGGTCTGGGACAGCTTGCGCGGCAGGTAGCCGGCGCGGGACAAGGCGAAGATCTGCCGCGAATAGGCGTAGATAATCGAGAAAAAGCTGGCGATCAAGCCGGCCAGGCCGACCAGGTTGACGAAGCTGCCCATCCAGGTCGAGCCGCCATAGGACAACGCCAGCGCTTCCACCAACGGGTTGCCGGACTTGACCAGCGCATAGGTGCCGGCGCCACCCGGTGCGATCACCAGGATCAGCAGGGCAAAACTGGTCAGCACCACAATGGCGCCGATCAGGCCGCGGGGCAGGTCGCGTTTGGGGTTCTTGGTTTCTTCAGCGGCCAGGGGCACGCCCTCGACGGCAAGGAAAAACCAGATCGCATAAGGGATCGCCGCCCACACGCCGACATAGCCGAAGGGCAGGAAGGTGCTGGCGCCCTTGGCTTCGGTCACCGGGATATCCAGCAGGTTGGCGACATTGAAGTGCGGCACCATCGACACCAGAAACACGCCCAGGGCAATCGCGGCGATGGCGGTGATCACGAACATCAGCTTCAAGGCTTCACCCACGCCAAAGATGTGGATGCCAATAAAGATGATGTAGAACGCCAGGTAGATCATCCAGCCGCCAATGCCGAACAGCGACTCGCAATAAGCGCCGATAAACACCGCGATGGCGGCGGGCGCGATGGCGTATTCGATCAGGATCGCGGTGCCCGTCAGGAACCCGCCCCAGGGGCCGAAGGCGCTGCGGGCAAAACCGTAGCCACCGCCGGCAGTGGGAATCATGGAAGACAGTTCAGCCAGGGAAAAGCACATGCACAGGTACATGGTGGCCATCAGCAATGTGGCGAGGAACATGCCGCCCCAGCCACCCTGGGCCAGGCCGAAGTTCCAGCCGGCGTAGTCGCCGGAGATCACGTAGGCAACGCCAAGGCCAACTAACAGCACCCAGCCAGCGGCGCCTTTTTTGAGTTCGCGTTGTTGGAAATATTGGGAGTCGACTTTTTCGAAGTCGACGGAAGATCCAGTCGGTTCGCTAGGCATGAAGAAGTACCTTTCATTGTTATTGTTTTTAACTCGGCCTCTGTGTGCCGAATGCAATTGGCAAGTACTTGTGGAGAGCTAAGTGTGGGAGGGGCGGTACCCCTCCCACACTTGATTGCATTTCAAATGTGGGAGGAGGGGTTAGTTAGAAGAAGCCCAGCGGATTAATGTCGTAGCTCACCAGCAAGTTCTTGGTCTGCTGGTAATGATCCAACATCATCTTGTGCGTCTCGCGGCCCACACCGGACTTCTTGTAACCGCCAAACGCGGCATGCGCCGGGTACAGGTGGTAGCAGTTGGTCCATACGCGGCCGGCCTTGATCGCGCGGCCCATGCGGTAAGCGCGGTTGATGTCGCGGGTCCACAGGCCGGCACCCAGGCCGAACTCAGTGTCGTTGGCAATCGCCAGGGCTTCGGCTTCGTCCTTGAAGGTGGTGATGCTCACCACCGGGCCAAAGATTTCTTCCTGGAACACGCGCATCTTGTTGGTGCCCTTGAGCAGGGTCGGCTGGATGTAATAGCCGGTGGCCAGATCGCCGGTCAGCTTCTCCACCTTGCCGCCGGTCAGCAGCTCGGCGCCTTCGCCCTTGGCGATTTCCAGGTAGGACAGGATCTTGTCGAACTGCTGCTCGGACGCCTGGGCGCCGACCATGGTGTCGGTGTCGAGTGGGTCGCCACGCTTGATCGACTCAACCTTCTTCATCACCACCTTCATGAAGTCGTCGTAGATCGACTCTTCCACCAGTGCGCGCGATGGGCAGGTGCACACTTCGCCCTGGTTGAAGAAGGCCAGTACCAGGCCTTCGGCGGCCTTTTCGATGAACTGCGGTTCGGCTTTCATGATGTCGGCGAAGAAGATGTTCGGCGACTTGCCGCCCAGTTCCACGGTCGACGGAATGATGTTCTCGGCCGCGCAATGCATGATGTGCGCGCCCACCGGGGTGGAGCCGGTGAAGGCGATCTTGGCGATGCGCTTGCTGGTGGCCAGGGCTTCGCCCGCTTCTTTGCCGAAGCCGTGCACCACGTTGAGCACGCCGGGTGGCAGCAGGTCGCCAATGACTTCCATCAGCACGTTGATGCCCAGTGGGGTTTGCTCGGCGGGCTTGAGCACCACGCAGTTGCCGGCGGCCAGGGCCGGGGCGAGTTTCCAGGCGGCCATCAGCAGCGGGAAGTTCCACGGGATGATCTGGCCAACCACGCCCAGGGGCTCATGGAAGTGGTAGGCGGCGGTGTGCTCGTTGATTTCGGCAGTGCTGCCTTCCTGGGCACGGATGCAGCCGGCGAAGTAGCGGAAGTGGTCGGCGGCCAGCGGAATGTCGGCGTTGAGGGTTTCACGCACGGCCTTGCCGTTGTCCCAGGTTTCGGTGATGGCCAGCAGTTCGAGGTTCTGTTCGATGCGGTCGGCGATTTTCAGCAGTACCAGCGCGCGGTCCTGGGCCGAGGTCTTGCCCCAGGCGTCAGCGGCGGCATGGGCGGCGTCCAGCGCTTTGTCGATGTCTTTGGCAGTGGAGCGGGGGAACTCGGCGATGGGCTTGCCGTTGACCGGCGAGGTGTTGGTGAAATAGTTGCCATCGACCGGCGCAACGAATTCGCCCCCGATGTAGTTGCCGTACTTGGCCTTGAACGAAACGATCGCGCCTTCAGTACCGGGGTGTGCGTAACGCATGATGGGTATCTCCTGGCTTTTATGTTTATTGGAGTGCAGCGCGGCAAGCGCTTGTTAAAGCGTAGAGCAAAGGTTGGGCCACTGCTTTGCGGGCCAGGTAAATCAAGGGCTTGGTCGTTGTTGCAAAGCGTTGCTGTGGCAGCCGTGGTACAGGCGCAGTGACAGTTTGTGCCATAAACGGTACAGCCTGTGACCAGTGGGTCGGCTCGGGATTGCAAAGGTCGGATGGCTGGGGGATGCTGGGGGCTCTCACGTAGAGAGAATAATAAGAACATGCAGAACGATCATTTCAGTCGCCATGCCCAGCAAGTCCTCACCGTGGCCCAAGGGCGCGACCCGTCCAGCGACCCGTCCATCGCCCGCTCCTGGCTGAGGTGCCTGGAGGACTACCACCTCGACCCTGCGCAAACCATCGCCCCTACCGTGCTCGAACATGGCCGCCTGCTGGAAAGCCGCGAGCGCCTGCAACAGGTGCTGCACATCGCCGGCAGCGAGATGAACAGCCTGCATCAACAGCTCTCGGGCGCCGGCCATGCAGTGTTGTTGACCGATGCGCGCGGGGTGATCCTCAACTGTGTCACCGCGTCGAGTGAGCGCAAGATTTTCGAGCGCGCCGGGCTGTGGCTGGGCGCGGACTGGAGCGAGGCCTGCGAAGGCACCAACGGCATCGGCACCTGCCTGGTGGAGCGCCAGTCGTTGACGATTCATCGTGATGAACACTTCCGTGGCCGGCATACCGGGCTGACCTGCTCGGCCAGCCCGGTGTTCGACCCTCATGGCGAATTACTGGCGGTGCTGGATGTGTCCTCGGCCAGGGAAGCGGTGTCGCGCCAGAGCCAGTTTCACACCATGGCCTTGGTCAATCTCTCGGCGAAGATGATCGAGAGTTGTTACTTCCTGCGGCATTTCGAGAACCAATGGTTGCTGCGCTTTCATTTACAGGCGGAATCGGTGGGCCTGTTCAGCGAGGGGTTGCTCGCGTTCGACGGCGAAGGGCGTATCTGTGCGGTCAACCAGAGCGCGTTGAACCTGCTGGGGCAGGTTCGCGGCGGCTTGCTCGGGCAGCCGGTGGAGGCGTTGTTCGAGTGTTCGCTGGATCAGCTGCTCGGTCGCGCCAGCGCAAATGCCACCGCCAGTTGGCCGTTGCGTACCCGGGATGGCCGGCATTTGTTCGCGGCCCTGCGCGGTCAGCCTCGCGGCGTAGGGGTACCCGCCCCCATTGCCAAGTTGCCGGAGCCACCACGGCTGCCCGGTATCTGCCTGGGTGACCCGGCCTTGCAAAACGATTTCCGTAAGGCGTTGCGGGTATTCGAGCGCGACGTGCCGTTGCTGATCAATGGCGAGACCGGCTCCGGCAAGGAGGCGTTCGCAAAGGCGGTGCACCATGCCAGCCAGCGCGCCGACAAAGCCTTTGTTGCGCTCAACTGCGCGGCTATCCCGGAAAGCCTGATCGAAAGCGAACTGTTCGGCTACCGCGGCGGCAGCTTTACCGGCGCGCGCAAGGACGGCATGCAGGGCAAGTTGCAACAGGCTGATGGCGGTACGCTGTTCCTCGATGAAATCGGCGATATGCCCCTGGCGTTGCAGACGCGGCTATTAAGGGTGCTGGAGGACCGCATGGTCGTGCCTCTGGGCGGTGAGCCCCAGGCGATCGATGTCAGGATCATCAGCGCGACCCACAGGGATTTGCTCGGGCGTGTGGCGGACGGCAGTTTCCGCGAAGATCTGTATTACCGGCTCAACGGCCTGGAAGTCGGGTTGCCGCCGTTGCGTGAGCGCAGTGATAAATCTCAATTGCTGGATTTCCTGCTGGCAGAAGAGGCGGGCGGGCAGGCCGTGTTGCTTGAGCTGGCGGCGCGTTCGGCGCTGCTTCGCTTTGCCTGGCCCGGCAATGTCCGGCAGATGCGTACCGTGCTGCGTACGCTGGCGGCGCTGTGTGACGACGGGCGAGTCGGCCTTGAGGACCTGCCCGCGCAGATCCGCCAGGCCCAGGCGCAACCGGTGGCCGAGGCCCTGTCCATGGAGTCGCCTCTGGAGGACGCCGAGCGCCTGGCGTTGCTCACGGCGCTGGAGCAACAGCGCTGGCACATGAGCCACACGGCGGAACAGCTGGGGGTCAGCCGCAACACCCTCT
Source organism: Pseudomonas gorinensis (assembly GCF_042015035.1). NCBI lineage: Bacteria > Pseudomonadati > Pseudomonadota > Gammaproteobacteria > Pseudomonadales > Pseudomonadaceae > Pseudomonas > Pseudomonas gorinensis. The sequence continues at coordinate 6,506,996 of NZ_CP167125.1, read as the reverse complement.
ATAGAAAGCTGCGCCGGCACGGTATTGCCCGCGCCTCCCTATGATCGGGTCCTACAGCTAAAAGGTGCGATTTTTGCCCCCCTGCGCTAACCTGCCTCGATGTTTTACGAGGTCGACTATGCACATTCATATTCTTGGTATCTGCGGCACGTTCATGGGCTCGATGGCGGTTCTGGCCAAAGAGTTGGGCCATCACGTTACCGGCTCCGACGCCAATGTTTACCCGCCCATGAGCACACAGTTGCAGGCCCAGGGCATTGAGCTGACGCAGGGCTACGACCCATCCCAATTCGATCCGGTCCCCGACCTGGTGGTGATCGGCAACGCCATGTCTCGTGGCAACCCGGCGGTCGAGTACGTCCTGAACAAAGGCTTGCCCTATGTCTCCGGCCCGCAATGGCTGGCTGATCACGTGCTGCAAGGCCGCTGGGTATTGGCGGTCGCCGGCACCCATGGCAAGACCACCACCAGCAGCATGCTGGCCTGGGTCCTGGAGCATGCGGGCATGAGCCCGGGCTTCCTGATCGGCGGCGTGCCGCAGAACTTCTCGGTGTCGGCGCGCCTGGGTGATACGCCGTTCTTCGTGATCGAGGCCGATGAGTACGACAGCGCCTTCTTCGACAAACGTTCCAAGTTCGTCCACTACCGCCCGCGCACTGCGATCCTCAATAACCTTGAGTTTGATCACGCGGACATCTTCCCCGATTTGCAGGCCATCGAGCGGCAGTTCCACCACTTGGTGCGCACGATTCCAAGCGAAGGCCTGGTGATCCACCCGACTACCGAGCCGGCCTTGCAGCGCGTGATCGACATGGGCTGCTGGACCCCGGTGCAAACCACCGGTGCGGGCGGGCAGTGGCAGGTCAAGTTGCTCAGCGAGGACGGCTCACGCTTTGAAGTGCTGTTCGAAGGCCAGGCCCAGGGCACCGTCGAATGGGATATGACCGGCCAGCACAACGTAGCCAACGCCCTGGTGACCCTGGCAGCCGCGCGCCATGTGGGCGTGGTGCCGTCGATGGGCATTGCCGCGTTGAGCGCATTCAAAAGCGTGAAGCGCCGCATGGAGAAGGTCGCCGACGTGAATGGGATTACCATCTACGACGACTTTGCCCACCACCCGACGGCGATTGCCACCACCCTTGATGGCCTGCGCAAGCGGGTTGGGGATGCGCCGATCATCGCCATTGTCGAGCCGCGCTCCAACTCCATGAAACTCGGCGCGCACCGCGACGGCTTGCCGGAAAGTGTCAACGACGCCGACCAGGTGGTGTGGTATGCACCGGCCAACCTCGGTTGGGACCTGCCCGCGATTGCGGCGCTTTGCAGCGTGCCGTCGAAGGTCTGCGATTCCATTGAAGGCATCATCGAATTCGTCAAGCAACAGGCCAAGCCTGGCACCCACGTGGTGGTCATGAGCAACGGCGGCTTTGGCGGCTTGCATGGCAAGTTGGCCGAGGCGCTGAAATGAGCGGCCCGGAACGCGTTACCCTGGCGATGACCGGCGCGTCCGGCGCGCCCTATGGCCTGCGCCTGCTGGACTGCCTGGTGCGCGAAGAACGTGAGGTCCACTTCCTGATTTCCAAGGCCGCGCAACTGGTGATGGCCACCGAGACGGACGTGGCGCTGCCGCCCAAGGTGCAGATGATGCAAGCCTTCCTCACCGAGTACACCGGTGCGGCGGCAGGGCAGATCAAGGTCTATGGCAAGGAAGATTGGATGTCGCCGGTCGCCTCGGGCTCCGGCGCGCCAGCGGCGATGGTGGTGGTGCCGTGTTCCACCGGGACCTTGTCGGCGATTGCCACGGGCGCCTGCAACAACCTGATCGAACGCGCGGCGGATGTGACGCTCAAAGAGCGCCGCCAGTTGATCCTGGTGCCACGCGAAGCGCCGTATTCGAGCATTCACCTGGAGCACATGCTCAAGTTGTCGAACATGGGCGTGACCATCTTGCCGGCATCGCCTGGTTTCTATCACCAGCCGCAGACCATCGATGACCTGGTGGACTTCGTGGTGGCCCGGATTCTCAACCTGCTGAATATTCCCCAGGACATGTTGCCGCGCTGGGGTGAGCATCATTTGAGCAGCGATGAATAAGGCCCTGCTGGTCATCCTGGCGTTGCAACTGGCCGGCTGCGCCACCGCGCGTACGCTGGATGCGGCCAAGCCCGGCGCGCCGGTGGTGTATGCCGGCACGCGGCTGGATTTGTATGCGATGAATGGCGGCTGCTGCGCCATGGACCGGTTTGGTGCGCAGGCGCCGAGCTATCCCGGTGTCGACCTGCCAGCCAGTGCATTGCTTGATACGCTGCTGTTGCCGCTGTCGGTGTTGACGGTGCTCGGTGTGGGGTTTAACGCCACGGGCGGGCTCTAGCCTGGATTTTAAAGGCACCCCAAAACCAATGTGGGAGGGGGCTAGTTATAGGGATAGAACGAGCTCGCCACAGTTACAGTGTTCTTCCTTAACTGACGGGCATTGGGGCTTGCCCCCTCCCACATTTTGCTGTGTGTCCGGCTTTATTTACCGAGCTTGCGCAACTCATCCGACTCCACCACCCGCACGCCGTCCTGCTCTTCCAGCGCCAGGCGCCACATGGCGCGGGCCAGTTCGCACACTTCAATGCCGTGGTACTTGCCTGGAATCAGGCGTGACAACGGCCCGGCCAATTGCTCGGCCAGGCGCGGCTCAACACGTTCCCCCAGTAGCAGCGAAGGCCGCACGATGGTCAGTTGCGGCCAGTCCTGGGCCTTGAGCGCCTGTTCCATTTCCCCTTTGACCCGGTTGTAGAACACCGAGGATTTCGGGTCGGCGCCAATCGCACTGATCACGATCAAGTGCCGCGCGCCCATTTCCCGGGCGCGCTTGGCGAAGGCCACGACCATATCCAGGTCAACGGCACGGAAGGCCTCTTCCGATCCGGCTTTCTTGATGGTGGTGCCCAGGCAGCAGAAGGCAATATCCACCTGGCCGCTCAGTTGCGGCAGGAGCACCGCCGGGTCGCCTACCGGGTTTTCCAGGCGCGGGTGTTCAGCCAGCGGTTTGCGGCTGGGCGCCAGCACACGGGTCACGGTGGGTTCGTTGAGCAGGCGGTCAAGCAGGTGCTCGCCGGTAAGCCCGGAGGCGCCCGCGAGCAGGATATGCTGAGGTGTCAGGTACATGGTGTTTCCCCCCCTTGTTACACAGTTCAGCTTAGTTGCCTTTGGCTTCCTTGCTATTCATTGAGACGCTTTCGAGCGCCTTTCGTGCCTGCTGTTTGCGTAATAATTGCCAATGGGCGATCACGCCTTTGGGGGCCCACATCTGCGGTTCGGAAGGCTCGAAGTTGTCCGCCTGTTCGCGTTCGCTCACGTGCAGTTGCGCCAGTTTGAAAGCTTGTTGCAAATCGTCGGTCTGGTTGAAGGCCTGGGCGAAGAGGGCGTCGCCGAAGTAGGTGAAATCGGCTTCCTCGGAGCACCCGAACGACACACGGTCGGCGCGGGAGGCGGTCATGATCAGGGTGTGTTCGTCTTTCAGTGCCGGGATGAAACCGCCGGAGTAGCAGGCGGAGATCACGATGATCTTGTCGCGGTTCTTCAGCGGCGCGAGCACGGCGGCCAGCTCATCGGCAGGCAGGTCGGCCAGCTCCATGCGCGGCTGGTCCAGCACCAGTTCATGTTCGTGGGTGCCGTGGCTTGTCAGGTAGATAAACACCAGGTCTTCCGGCCCGCTGCGTTCGGCGAGGGTCTGCACCGCGCGGCGCAGGCTTTCGCGGGTGGCCAGGGGGCGGTCGGCAATATGGTCGCGGTGGTTGACCAGGCGGATCTGCCCCCGGGCACCGAAGCGGGTGGCGAGCATATTGCTGACGTAGTCCGCTTCGCGCAGGAACACGCTTTGTTTACCGTCACCGGCCACGGCCAGGGTGTACAGCTCCACGGCCGGGGTGGAGGCGGGTACGGCGGCGAGGGCGGCTTCGAGCAAGCGGCCCTGGGCGAGCACGCCAATTTCCAGCGGGTCGGGTAGCAACTTGCCGTCGGCATCCCGCACGCGCATGCCATTGACCCAGGTGCCGGCCTGCACGGTGCCGTCGGTGAGCACCAGGGTGCCACGCCCCTGGTAGTTGTCGCTGTCGAAGCCGCCGATATAGAAGCTGCCATCGGTCAGGTTCAGGCGGCCTTCGCCGCTGAAGCGCCAGTCGGCGAACTCGCCGACATAATGGCTACCGTCCACACCAATCAATTCGCCCTTGCCGCTCAGGGCGCCTTCCTTGAACTGGCCGATCCACACGTCGCCGTCGGCGTTTTCATAACGGCCCTTGCCATTGAGCTGGTTCTGCTTGAACTGGCCGACATAAATGTCGCCGTCAGCGCTGTTGAACGTGCCGTTGCCTTCCAGTTGGCCATCGACGAAGTGGCCGCTGAACTGGTTGCCGCTGTCGTCGTTGCGCTGGCCTTCGCCATTTGGTTTGCCGTGGGCGAACTGGCCCTGGTATTGGCTGCCGTCGGCCAGCTCCAGGCGACCGAGGCCGGAGTACTGGTCGTCTTTGAATTCGCCGCGATAGGTCATTTGCCCCTCTTTGAGGGTGCCTTCGCCGTTGCGTCGACCGTTCTTGAAGCCGCCCACATAGTGGCTGCCCGCCGTGCTCAAGCTGCCCTGGCCATCGAACAGGCCTTGCTTGAACTGGCCTTTATAGACTTCGCCGTTGCTGCCGTGCCATTCGCCCTGGCCGTGCCACTGGCCTTGGTCGAACTGGCCGGCGTACCAGCTGCCGTTGGGGTAGTCCACGCGGCCCTGGCCTTGCAGCAAACCATTGACCACATCACCCCGGTAGCGGCCGCCGTCGGGCAGGCGCGCATCGGGCGGCAACAGCGATTCGCCGTCTCCGCAAGCGGTGAGCAACAGGGCAAGGGCAAGGGGAGCAAGTGGGCGCATAGCGGGATCCGGATAATTGAGCGCCGAGTATGCCGTAGCTGCGAGTTTCTTACATAAATTTACATACCCTGTGGCGAGTTTCAGTGCCTCACCACAGGGAAGGGCTTACACGAAGCAGAGCGACAACGACTCGGCGATGTAAGCGGGTTTTTCCTGGCCTTCGATTTCCAGGGTGGCGGTGGCCTTGAACAGCCATTGGCCCGGTTTTTTCTCGGTGACGTCCGTGAGGGTGACGTTCAGGCGCACCTTGGAGTTGACCTTCACTGGCTGGATAAAGCGCACGCTGTCCAGGCCATAGTTGACCGCCATCTTCAGGCCCTCGGGCATGATCAGGATGTCTTCCAACAGCTTGGGCATCAGCGACAGCGACAGGAACCCGTGGGCGATGGTGCTGCCGAACGGCGTTTGCGCGGCCTTGACCGGGTCGACGTGGATGAACTGATGGTCGCCAGTGGCTTCGGCGAACAGGTTGATTCGGGCCTGGTCGATGGTGAGCCATTCGGAACGTCCCAGTTCCTTGCCGACATAATCTTTGAGCTGCGCTACGGGTACATAGGGCATTGCGTCTCTCCTTGGTTCATCGGTTTGTCCCTCCGCTGCAGGCGCGAGCTTGCTCACGAAGGTCGTTAACGATAACGCCGGCTTTTCTGGTTCGGCGCGGCGCACTCGAGTTTTTCGCGAGCAATCTCGCTCCTGAGGGAGGCAGTTGCTGTTTTTTTGGGGTTACAGAGAACCAATGTAGATCATCATGGGCTACCCGCCCGGTCAACCCACCATGCTTATGGCGAATGCCGGAGCATAGAGCGGGCATGCTTATAATGCGGGCGAGCCTTGAGGGGGGAGAACGGATGCTGTTACGCGGTCTGACATGGCTGGTGCTGTTTCAATTGATCGGCACCGCGATCAATCATTTGCTGGTGCCGGTACTGCCGGGGCCGATCATTGGCCTGTTGCTGATGCTGGGCTACCTGGTATGGCGCGGCGAAGTCGGTGAACCGTTGAGCCTGGCGGCCAGCAGCCTGTTGCGTTACCTGCCGTTGCTGCTGGTGCCGCCGGCGGTGGGGGTGATGGTGTATGCCAAGGACATCGCCGCAGACTTCTGGGCCATTGTCGGCGCACTGGTGCTGTCGCTGGTGATCGCCATGGGCTTTGTCGGCCTGCTGATGCAAAAGCTGGTCAAGCGCCAGGCGCAACAGGAGGAGGAACAATGACCTTCGACTGGCAGGGCGCGTGGGCGGCGGTGATTCATCACCCTCTGTTCGGCATCGGTATCACCCTCGGCGCCTATCAACTGGTGCTGGCGGGCTTTGAGAAAACTCGCTGGATTTTCCTGCAACCGGTGCTGGTCTCCATGCTGCTGGTGATTGGCGTGTTGCTCAGTTGCGGCTTGAGCTACGCCGAATACCGCAAGAGCACCGAGATCATGGGCATCCTGCTCGGCCCGGCGACGGTGGCCCTGGCAGTGCCGCTCTATTTGAACCTGCGGCGGATTCGGCAGTTGTTCTGGCCGATTTTTACTACGCTGGTGATAGGTGGCGTATTGGCCACTGGCCTGTGTGTGCTGCTGGGCTGGTGGTTTGGTGCCGAACACATGATGCTGATGACCATGGCGCCCAAATCGGTGACTTCGCCGATCGCCATGCTGGTGGCTGAGCAGATCGGCGGTGTCGCCGCATTGGCCGCGGTGTTTGTGCTGATCACCGGGGTCATCGGTGCGATGATCGGTCCGGCATACCTGTCGCGACTGGGCGTACACAGCCCCGAGGCACGCGGCATGGCCCTGGGCATGACCGCGCATGCGGTCGGCACCTCGGTGGCCTTGCAGGAAAGCGAAGAGTGCGGCGCCTTTGCGGCGCTCGCCATGAGTCTGATGGGCGTGGCCACGGCGGTGTTCCTGCCGTTGGCGGTGTCGGTAATTGTTTAAACCGGGTTTAAGGAAACCTTTATGAGTCTGGCGCTGTTCCCGCTCAATACCGTGCTGTTCCCCGGCTGCACCCTCGACTTGCAACTGTTCGAGGCGCGTTATCTGGACATGATCAGCCGTTGCATGAAAAAGGGCGAAAGCTTCGGCGTGGTGTGCATCCTCGACGGCCAGGAAGTCGGCATGGCCCCGGATGGCTACGCGCTGATCGGCTGTGAAGCGCTGATCCGCGACTTCAAGCAGCAGGATAACGGCCTGCTGGGAATTCGTGTCGAAGGCGGTCGCCGTTTCCGTGTGCGTGACGCCGGGGTGCAGAAGGACCAGTTGCTGGTGGCCGAGGTGCAATGGCTGGAAGAACTGCCGGACCAGGCGCTGGAAGAAGAGGACGCCGACCTGCTGGCCTTGCTCCAGGCCCTGGCCGAACACCCGATGGTCGCCTCGCTGGACATGGGCACCCACGCCGATGGCCAGCAGGCGCTGGGCAATCAGCTGGCGTACCTGCTGCCGTTCACCGAGGCCGACAAGATCGACCTGCTGCAACTCGACGACCCACAGCAGCGGCTGGATGCGATCCAGATGCTGCTCGACGAGTTGCAGGGCGAACTATTCACTCAATAGGCATAGCGCAGCAGCGCATGGGACATGCCGGCAAGCGCGATAAAACTCAGCACCGCCACCAGCGCCGGCAGCAGCAGCCACCAGGTTTTTTGGGGCATCGCCGGCAACGGGCTGCGGTACTGGCTGGCGTTCAGGCTGAAGGCACACACTGTCATCGCCAGCAACGTACCGGCCAGGATGTCGGTGGGCCAATGGGCGCCCAAATAGACCCGTGACAGCGCAATGAAGGCGGCGGGGATACACCCCAGCAGCATCCAGGTCAGGCGCATCCGCGTGGGTTGCCCGCGACCGGCCAATACTGCCAGCGCCAGGAAGAAGGCGAACGCACCGGAGGCATGGCCGCTGGGCATGCTGAAGCTGGTCAGTGGGTCGGTCAGGATTTCCGGTCGGCCACGGGCAAAGAACAGCTTGGTCGCAGTATTGATCAGCGCCGCCCCTGCCAGCGTGACACCGACAAACACCGCATGCCGCCATTGTCGCGCCAGTAACAGCAGGCCGGTGAACACGGCGCTGGCGACGAACATCTTCTTGAACTCACCCAGTTGGGTGATGCGCACCATCACCTCGTCCAGCCATGGGCTGCGGTGCTCCTGCACCAGTGCGCTCAGGCCCTGGTCGAAATCGTTGAGGTGGGGGTAGCCGATGAACAGCGCGATCAACAACGTCAGGCTGGCACACCCAATCCACAAGGTTGCCCGACGATGGCCTCGCAGGCTGCTGTTCAAGCACAGCCCGATCAATACCGCCAGGCAGGCCGTGACCACGCCCGCCTCTGGCCAGAACCCTTCCGGCAAGGGTAGGCGGAACGCGGCACCGGTCGCCCAGCCGGGTATCAGGTAGGCCACCGACCAACCCGCCGCCGCCAGAATGCTCACGGCGGCGAAACGTGGGAACGGCATGTCGCACATGCCGGCGACCATTGGCAGCATCGGCCGCAGCGGGCCGATGAAACGGCCGACCAACAGGCTGGCGATGCCGTACTTGTGGAAGTAGGTCTCGGCACCGTTCATCCATTCCGGATGATGGCGCAGGCCGGGCAGGCGGCGAATGTTCTGGTGGAAATGTCGCCCCAGGTAGTAGGAAACCCCATCGCCCAGTAGTCCGCCGAGGAAGCCCATCAGCAAGGTTTCACTCAACGACAGCGCCCCGCTGCCGGCCAGCACCGCAATGGCAAACAACAATACGGTGCCCGGCACGATCAGCCCGGCAATGGCCAGGCATTCCACGCACGCCACGATAAGCACCGCCGCCGCCAGCCATTGCGGGTTCAGGGTCAGCCAGCCGGTAATGCTATCGAGCCATTGGCCCATAAAACGTCACTCCCTCTATGTCATACATAACGCGAAACGCTGAAGATTTAATGTGGGAGGGGGCTTGCTCCCGATAACGGTGTAACAGGCCGCAGATGTGTCGCTGACCCACCGCTGTGTTGCGGCGCTAGTGTTCAAACCAGAAAGTAGTCGCGGCCTTCGACCTGGCCGCGACGCAGCGGGTTCCGTGTGCAGTAGGGCGCATAGCCGGCATCGACGAAGCGATACATCAGGTGTTCATCGCGGCCGCTGGGAATGCCCAGGCGGGTGGTCTGGATAATCTGCGTCGGCACCTGGCCTATGTCTTCTACATAGAGCTGTTCCTGATCGAAGCGCTTGGCATCCCACATCGGGACTTTCAAACCCAGCGCCTTGCACAACAAGGTCTGGCCCGCGCAAAGCTTCTGCGAGGGGCGGGGGCTGCCGTCGGCATTCGGGTTGTTCAACAGCATCTGCGCCAGGCTGGCGGGACCTGAGAGTTCGTCAATCCAGGGATAGGCCGACTTGATCAGCACGGCATTGCCCGGTCCCTGGGCGCTGAAGTTCAGCGAATCACCGCCACGGGCGTAGTACATGTAGATATGCCCGCCATCCAGAAACAAAGCCTTACGCTTTTCTGTGTAGCCGAGGGAGGCGTGGCTGCCTTTTTCGGCCACGTAATACGCTTCGGTTTCAATAATTCGCGCTGAAAGCCAGATATCGCCGACGCGGTGGCGAATGATTTTTCCGAGCAATTCCCGTGCAAGCAGTTGTGCATCGCGGTCGAAGAAGCCGTCGGGCAGGGCGCTGGCGGGGAGTTGGGGGGTAAAACTGGACATGGCGTTCAGGGTTATTACGGCTAAATGTGACGGAATAATAACAACTCCCACCTTAATTACGGCTGAACCCCAGGTTTTTACAGTTCATTTCGACCATCCGCCCCACACCGCTGTCAGTCGGGCGGCGTCACAGCTATAATCTGCCGCTTTCCTCTTTGCCAAGACTCCCTGACCATGACTGAGTCCGTTCTTGACTACATGACCCGCCTGGGTCGCGCTGCCCGTCAGGCCTCGCGGTTGATCGCCCGTGCGAGCACCGCGCAGAAGAACCGTGCCCTGCTGGCCGCCGCCGATGCTCTGGATGCCTCGCGCTCCGAGCTGACCGCCGCCAACGAACTGGACCTGGCCAACGGCCGCGCCAATGGCCTGGAGCCGGCCCTGCTGGATCGCCTGGCACTGACCCCGGCGCGTATTGACGACATGATCGAAGGCTTGCGTCAGGTGGCCAAGCTGCCTGATCCCATCGGTGAAATCCGTGATATGCGTTACCTGCCGTCCGGCATCCAGGTCGGCAAGATGCGCGTGCCCCTGGGCGTGATCGGCATCATTTATGAGTCGCGCCCGAACGTGACCATCGACGCCGCGAGCCTGTGCCTCAAGTCTGGCAATGCCACCATCCTGCGTGGCGGTTCCGAGGCGATCCATTCCAACCGCGCCATCGCGGCCTGCATCCAGCAGGGCCTGGCCGTGGCCGAACTGCCGGCCGAAGTGGTGCAAGTGGTGGAAACCACCGACCGCGCAGCGGTTGGCGCGCTGATCACCATGCCGGAATTCGTCGACGTGATCGTGCCGCGCGGTGGCAAGAGCCTGATCGAGCGCGTCAGCCGCGATGCCAAGGTGCCGGTCATCAAGCACCTGGATGGCGTGTGCCACGTGTTCATCGACGTTGCCGCCGATATCGACAAGGCAATCCGCATCGCCGATAACGCCAAGACCCACCGCTACGCCCCGTGCAACACCATGGAAACCCTGCTGGTGCACGCCGGCATTGCCGAGCGCGTGCTACCGCCACTGGCTGCCATCTACCGTGACAAGGGCGTGGAGCTGCGCGGCTGCGAGCGTACCCGTGCGCTGCTCGGCAGCGACGTGATCGAAGCGACTGAACAAGACTGGTACACCGAGTACACGGCGCCGATCCTGTCGATCCGCATCGTTGACGACCTGGACCAGGCCATCGAACACATCAACCAATACGGCTCCAAGCATACCGACGCCATTGTTACCGAGCATTTCAGCGATGCCCGGCGTTTCCTCAACGAAGTGGATTCCGCTTCGGTGATGGTCAACGCCTCGACGCGTTTTGCCGACGGCTTCGAGTATGGCCTGGGGGCTGAGATCGGTATTTCCACCGATAAGCTCCACGCACGCGGCCCGGTTGGCCTGGAAGGCCTGACCAGCGAGAAGTACGTAGTGTTCGGCGACGGTCATGTGCGCACTTGATGGCTAAACGCATCGGGCTGCTCGGCGGTACCTTCGACCCCGTACACATCGGCCATTTGCGCAGCGCCCTGGAAGTCGCGGATGCCCTCGCGCTGGATGAGCTGCGCCTGGCGCCCAATGCCCGGCCGCCGCATCGCGATACGCCGCAGGTGTCTGCGCAGCAACGCCTGGAGATGGTACGCCTGGCCGTTGCCGGTATACCGCCGCTGGTGGTGGACGATCGTGAGCTCAAGCGCGATAAACCGTCCTACACTGTCGACACCCTGGAACTGATGCGCGCTGAACTGGCGGCAGATGACCAGTTGTTTCTGCTTTTGGGCTGGGACGCATTTTGCGGCCTGCCCTCTTGGCATCGTTGGGAGGAACTCCTCCAGCATTGCCACATCCTGGTGCTGCAACGCCCGGATGCCGACAGCGAACCGCCGGATGCCTTGCGCAACCTGCTGGCCGCGCGGTCGGTAAGTGACCCCTTGGCCCTGACCGGGCCGAACGGGAATATTGCATTCGTCTGGCAGACCCCGCTTGCGGTGTCTGCCACCCAGATCCGTCAACTGCTGGCCAGCGGGAAGTCGGTACGTTTCCTGGTGCCTGACGCGGTCCTGGCCTACATCGATGCGCACGGGCTTTACCGTGCGTCGAACTGAAAAGGCGCGCTTGAACGCACGAACAGTCGTGCAGCAAGCGCCCGAACATACGAGCAAAACGAGTTTTTTATGACGAACAAAGACGTAAGCAAAGTAAAACGCAAAGGCACGTTCAAAAGCGCGCCGCTGCCGGTTGAAGCCCATGTTGGCCCGGAGCTGGCTGGCGAAGAACTGGTAAAAGTCGCCGTTGCCGCCCTGGAAGACGTGAAGGCCCAGGACATCCAGGTCCTGGACGTGCGCGACAAGCAGAGCATCACCGACTTCATGATCATCGCCACGGGTACCTCCAACCGCCAGATCGGCGCGATGCTCGACAAGGTTCGCGAAGCCGTGAAGGCCCAAGGCGTCAAGCCGCTGGGTGAAGAAGGCAAGGGCGACAGCGACTGGGTGCTGCTGGACATGGACGACGTGATCGTTCACATGATGACGTCCAACGCCCGTCAGTTCTACGACCTGGAACGTCTGTGGAAAGGCGCCGAGCAGAGCCGCGCCGCTGATGGCAAGCACCACAGCCCGGAAGTGGGCCACGCGCACTTCGACAAGCTCAACAAAGACCAGGAATAAGGAACGGCTGTGCGCCTGCGTCTGATTGCTGTCGGTTCACGCATGCCCAAGTGGGTGGAGGAAGGCTGGCACGAGTATGCCAAGCGTCTGCCCGCCGAGCTGTCGCTGGAGCTGGTGGAAATACCGCTCAATACCCGGGGCAAGAATGCCGATGTGGCGCGCTTTATCCGTCAGGAAGGCGAAGCCATGCTGGCCAAGGTCGGCCCCAACGAGCGCATCGTCACCCTCGAAGTGCACGGCAAACCCTGGAGCACCGAGCAGTTGGCGGTGGAACTGGATCGCTGGCGCCTGGACTCGCGCACCGTCAACTTCATGGTCGGTGGCCCCGAAGGGCTGGCGCCGGAAGTCTGCGCGCGGGCGGACCAGCGCTGGTCGCTGTCGGCGCTGACGCTGCCGCACCCGTTGGTAAGGATTCTGATCGGTGAACAGCTGTATCGCGCCTGGACAGTCCTGTCCGGGCACCCTTATCACAAATAATCTGCGCCCCTCCCGATGACCCAGCCGATCCGCATCAAGGACCACGAGAAAGACGCACGTCTGGTACGCGCGCGCGTGGTGTTTGGCGCGATCATGGTGGTGACGCTGATTGGGGTGCTGATCGCTCGTCTGTATTTCCTGCAGGTGATCCAGTACGACTATCACTCCACATTGTCGGAAAACAACCGGGTGCACGTGCAACCGATTCCACCGACCCGTGGCCTGATCTTCGACCGCAATGGCGTGGTGGTAGCGGATAACCGGCCCAGCTTCAGCCTGAGCATGACCCGCGAGCGTTCCGGCGATTGGCAGCAGGTCCTCGACGTTATCGTCGAAGTACTGCAACTGACCCCGGAAGACCGGGTGATCTTTGAGAAGCGCATGAAGCAGGGGCGTCGGCCGTTCGAGCCGGTGCCGATCCTGTTCGAGCTGACCGAAGAGCAGATTGCGCGCATCGCGGTGAACCAGTTCCGCCTGCCGGGTGTGGAGGTGGTGGCGCAGTTGGTGCGGCATTACCCGCAAGGGCCGCACTTTGCGCACTCCGTCGGCTACATGGGGCGGATCAACGAGAAAGAGCTGAAAAGCCTCGATCCGGTCAATTACAGCGGCACCCACCACATTGGCAAGACCGGTATCGAGCGGTTCTACGAGCCCGAGCTGCACGGCCAGGTGGGTTACGAAGAAGTCGAGACCAACGCCCGCGGCCGCGTGCTGCGGGTGCTCAAACGCACCGATCCGGTACCGGGCAAGGACATCGTGCTGAGCCTGGACATCAAGTTGCAGGAGGCGGCCGAGATGGCGCTTGGCGGCCGTCGTGGTGCGGTGGTGGCACTGGATCCGAGGACGGGCGAAGTGCTGGCCATGGTCAGCCAGCCGAGTTTCGACCCCAACCTGTTTGTGACCGGCATCAGCTTCAAGGCCTACGCCGAACTGCGTGACTCCATTGACCGTCCACTGTTCAACCGTGTGCTGCGTGGCCTGTACCCACCGGGTTCGACCATCAAACCGGCGGTGGCGATTGCCGGCCTGGATGCAGGCGTGGTGACGGCGTCGAGCCGCGTGTTCGACCCCGGCTACTACATGCTGCCCAACTACGATCACAAATACCGTAACTGGAACCGCACCGGTGACGGCTATGTCGATTTGGATACCGCGATCATGCGCTCCAACGACACCTATTTCTACGACCTGGCCCATAAGCTGGGGATCGACCGTTTGTCCGCCTACATGGGCAAGTTCGGCCTGGGTCAGAAAGTCTCCCTGGACATGTTTGAAGAGTCCCCCGGCCTGATGCCGTCGCGGGAATGGAAGCGCGCGACCCGCCGCCAGGCGTGGTTCCCTGGCGAAACCTTGATCCTCGGTATCGGCCAGGGCTATATGCAGGCCACGCCTTTGCAGTTGGCCCAAGCCACCGCGCTGGTGGCCAACAAAGGCATCTGGAACCGTCCGCACCTGGCCAAGACCATCGAAGGCGAGAAGCCGGTGGATGAAAACCCGATCCCGGATATTGTGCTGCGCGACCCGTCCGACTGGACCAAGGTCAACCACGGCATGCAGCAAGTGATGCACGGCGCCCGGGGGACCGCACGCAAGGCGGCCCTCGGTGCGCAATACCGCATTGCCGGCAAGAGCGGTACCGCCCAGGTCGTGGCAATCAAGCAGGGTGAGAAATATGACCGCTCCAAGGTCCAGGAGCGCCACCGCGACCACGCCTTGTTTGTGGGTTTCGCCCCGGCTGACGACCCGAAGATCGTGGTGGCGGTGATGGTCGAGAACGGCGAGTCCGGCTCCGGTGTCGCCGCGCCTGTGGTGCGGCAGATCATGGATGCCTGGTTACTGGCCGACGACGGCAAGCTCAAGCCGGAATATGGCGGCCCCCCTTCAAGCACCGAGGTTACGGCCAGTGAAGAGTAATTTTGATCGCATCCTCTCCAGCGAGGATGTGATGCGTCGTCGCGCGACGTTGCTGCAACGCATGCACATTGATGGCCCGCTGTTGATTCTGCTGCTGACCCTGGCCGCCGGCAGCCTGTTCGTGCTGTATTCGGCCAGTGGCAAGAACTGGGACCTGCTGATCAAGCAGGCATCCTCGTTCGGCCTGGGCCTGTTGTCGATGGTGGTGATCGCCCAGCTTGAGCCGCGTTTCATGGCGCGCTGGGTGCCGCTGGGCTACGTCGCTGGCGTATTGCTGCTGGTGGTGGTGGACGTGATGGGCCACAACGCCATGGGCGCGACCCGCTGGATCAACATTCCGGGGGTGATTCGCTTCCAGCCGTCGGAATTCATGAAGATCCTGATGCCGGCGACCATCGCCTGGTACCTGTCCAAGCGCACCTTGCCGCCGCAGCTCAAGCACGTGGGGATCAGCCTGATCCTGATCGGCGTGCCGTTTGTCCTGATCGTGCGCCAGCCGGACCTCGGCACATCGCTGCTGATCCTGGCCGGCGGTGCGTTCGTGCTGTTCATGGGGGGGTTGCGCTGGCGCTGGATCCTCAGCGTGCTGGCGGCTGCCATCCCGGTGGCGGTGGCCATGTGGTTCTTCTTTATGCACGACTACCAGAAGCAGCGGATCCTGACCTTCCTCGACCCGGAGAGCGACCCGCTGGGCACCGGCTGGAACATTATCCAGTCGAAAGCCGCCATCGGTTCCGGCGGCGTATTTGGCAAGGGTTGGCTGCTGGGCACGCAGTCGCACCTGGACTTTTTGCCTGAGAGCCACACCGACTTCATTATTGCGGTGATGGGCGAGGAGTTTGGCCTGGTCGGCATTTGCGCCCTGTTGCTGATCTACCTGTTGCTGATTGGTCGCGGCCTGGTGATTACCGCCCAGGCGCAGACACTGTTCGGCAAATTGCTTGCCGGCAGCCTGACCATGACTTTTTTTGTTTACGTTTTCGTCAACATCGGTATGGTCAGTGGCCTGCTGCCGGTGGTTGGGGTGCCATTGCCGTTTATTAGCTACGGCGGAACTTCGCTGGTGACATTGCTGTCAGCGTTTGGGGTTTTGATGTCGATTCATACGCATCGCAAGTGGATCGCTCAGGTTTGAATAAGGTGAAGATGTCAATGCAAGTAATGCGCGGCTGGGCGACTCGGCATGCGTCCTGGATGAGCCTGATTGGGCTGCTGGGGGCAACGCAAGAGGCGCAGGCCGGTGACTACGATGGTTCACCCCAGGTCGCCGAATTTGTCGGTGAAATGACCCGCGACTACGGTTTTGCCGGTGAACAGCTGATGGGCGTGTTCCGCGAAGCCCAGCGCAAGCAGGCGATCCTCGACGCCATCTCCCGCCCCGCCGAACGCGTGAAGCAATGGAAGGACTATCGCCCGATGTTCCTCACCGACGCCCGCGTGGCCCGCGGCGTGGACTTCTGGCGCCAGCATGAGGCCGTGCTGGCCCGCGCCGAGCAGGAATATGGCGTGCCGGCCCAGGTCATCGTGGCGATCATCGGCATTGAAACCTTCTACGGGCGCAATACTGGCAGCTACCGGGTGATCGACGCCTTGTCGACCCTGGGCTTCGATTACCCGCCCCGCGCCGAGTTCTTCCGCAAGGAACTGCGCGAATTCCTGCTGCTGGCCCGCGAAGAGCAAGTCGACCCGCTGACCCTCAAGGGGTCCTACGCCGGGGCCATGGGCCTGCCGCAATTCATGCCGAGCAGTTTCCGCGCCTACGCAGTGGATTTTGACGGCGACGGGCATATCAATATCTGGAGCAACCCGGACGACGCCATTGGCAGCGTGGCCAGCTACTTCAAGCGCCATGGCTGGGTCGGGGGCGAACCCGTGGTGGTTCGCGCCGAGGTCAGCGGGGAGCGGGCCGATGAAGGCTTGACCCAGGGGATCGAACCGGTCAAGACCGTCGGGGAGTTGCGGGCGCTGGGCTGGTCGAGTCAGAATGCGCCACGTGATGACATGCCGGTGACGGCCTTCCGCCTGGAAGGCGAAAACGGCCCGGAATACTGGATGGGCCTGAAGAATTTCTACGCAATCACGCGTTATAACCGCAGTGTGATGTACGCCATGGCCGTACATCAGCTGTCAGACATGCTGGTCCAAGCACGGGGCAACAAGTAATGCGGGCATCGCTGTTCAATAAACCGCTCAAGCTGGTGGCGTTCACCGCGTTGTCCTTGCTGGTTGTCAGTTGCTCCACCAGTCGCGGTCCGGCGCAGAAGTCGGGCGGCAGCGCGATTCGTTCCCAGCCGGGCCTGGACATCAACCGCGCGCACAAAGATGGCGCGCCGTGGTGGGATGTCGACGTGTCGAAAATCCCGGATGCCACGCCCACCCTGCATACCGGCGCCTACAAGGCCAACCCGTATACCGTGCTGGGCAAGACCTACTTCCCGCTGCAGGACTCCAAGACCTACGTGCAGTCGGGCACGGCGTCGTGGTACGGCACCAAGTTTCACGGCCAGAACACCGCCAACGGCGAAGTGTATGACCTGTATGGCATGAGCGCGGCCCACAAGACGCTGCCGCTGCCCAGCTATGTACGCGTGACCAACCTGGACAACAACCGTACGGTGATCCTGCGGGTCAACGATCGTGGACCATTCTATTCAGACCGGATCATCGACTTGTCCTACGCTGCCGCGAAGAAACTCGGCTATGCCGAAACCGGCACCGCGCGGGTCAAGGTCGAAGGCATCGACCCGGCGCAGTACTGGGCCCAGCGTGGCAAGCCCGCACCGTTGATGCTCAATGAGCCGCAGACGCCGCAACCGCAGGTGACCGCTTCGGCCGGCAAGATCGAGCAGTGGACGCCACCACCGGCACAGCACGCCCCAGATACTGTCGTCGTGCCGCATGCCGCGCCGGGGGCTTCTACCGCCGGCGGCCAATACCTGCAAGTGGGCGCTTTCGCCAACCCGGACGCGGCAGAACTGTTAAGGTCCAAGTTGAGCAGCATGGTCAACGCGCCGGTGTTCATCAGCTCCATCGTGCGTAACCAGCAAACGCTGCACCGCGTGCGCATGGGCCCGATCGGCTCGCCGAGCGAGGTTGCGCAAGTGCAGAACAGCGTGCGCCTGGCCAACCTGGGGCAACCCAGTGTGGTCACCGCCGAATAAGTACCAAAAGATAGATGGTTCGGGCCCGTGCGCGGGGCCGAACCCTGGTTGTTGGCTCGTTGAACAATAAAACCCAGGGGCAAGGGGTGAGCGGGCAACCGAACACGTGACAGTCTGGCAACGGGCTGTCTGAATGAGTTTTGCCCGCGAGGGCAAGTTTCCATAAGTAATTTCGAGAGACGGATGAACATCACCACCTTAGCCAAACGCACGTGCCTGCTTATCTCGCTGATCATCACCCCGGCCGCCTGGGCGGTTGAAATGGTGCCGGCTTCACCGCAACTGGCCGCCAAGGCCTGGGTCCTCATGGATGCCGCCAGCGGCAACGTGCTGGTCGAGAACAACGGTGACCAGCGCCTGCCGCCGGCCAGCCTGACCAAACTGATGACTGCCTACATCGCGACCCTGGAAATCCGTCGCGGCCAGATCGGCGAGAACGACCCGGTGACCGTCAGCGAAAACGCCTGGCGTACCGGCGGTTCGCGCATGTTCATCAAGGTTGGCTCCCAAGTAACGGTGAGCGACCTGCTGCACGGCATCATCATCCAGTCCGGTAACGACGCCAGCGTCGCCCTGGCCGAGCACATCGCCGGCAGCGAAGACGCGTTCGCCGACATGATGAACAAAACCGTGGCCGACCTGGGCATGACCAATAGCCACTTCATGAACCCGACCGGTCTGCCGAACCCTGAGCACTACTCGTCGGCACATGACATGGCGATCCTGGCGCGCGCGATCATTCGTGTCGACCCGGTGCACTACGCGATCTACTCCCAGAAGGAATTCTTCTGGAACAACATCAAGCAGCCTAACCGCAACCTGCTGCTGTGGCGCGACAAGACTGTCGACGGTCTGAAGACCGGCCACACTGAAGAAGCCGGCTACTGCATGGTGTCGTCCGCCGTGCGTGACGGCCAGCGCCTGATCGCCGTGGTCTTCGGCACCAACAGCGAGCAGGCGCGTGCCGCCGAGACGCAAAAACTGCTGACCTACGGCTTCCGCTTCTTCGAAACCCAGACCTTCTACCAGAAGGGTGCTGAACTGGCGACCGCGCCGGTTTGGAAAGGCGCGACCTCGCAAGTCAAGGCTGGCCTGGCTGAAGACCTGACCCTGACCATGCCTAAAGGCCAGCTGAAAAAGCTCGCTGCCAGCATGACCATGAACCCGCATCTGGTTGCACCAATCGCCAAGGGTGATGTGATCGGTAAAGTCGAAGTGAAGCTGGACGACAAGGTGGTGCACAGCGCCGACCTGATCGCCCTGGACGCCGTCGACGAAGGTGGTATCTTCCGCCGCGTGTGGGATAGCATCCGTCTATTCTTCTACAGCTTGTTCAACTGATAAGTGTGCACCTGCAAAGCCCCGTGTTGATCCGACACGGGGCTTTGCCCGTCGCCACGGCTTACGCTTACGAGGCCGTTACGCCATGACCGATAAAGAAGTAAAGGCGCCAAAGATCGAATTCCCAAACGTGGATTATCCCGTCAAGGTGATCAGCGATACCGGTGTAGGCAACAAAGACACGATTCTTCAGATCGTGCGTAAACACGCGACGATCAATGACAACCGGGTGGACGAGCGTTTGAGCTCCAACGGTAAATACACCACGATCCAGTTGCACATCGTTGCGACCGGTCAAGACCAGCTCTACGACATCAACAGCGAACTGCGGGCCACCGGCTTCGTGCACATGGTGCTGTGATGCCACAGGTCCTGGGCTTTCGCGAGCTCGGCCGGATGGACTACGAGCCCGTCTGGCACGCCATGCAGCGGTTCACGAATGAGCGCGGCACTTCGGCGCCCGATGAAATCTGGCTGGTGGAGCACCCGCCGGTGTTCACCCAGGGCCAGGCCGGCAAGGCCGAACATCTGCTGCTGCCGGGGGATATTCCGGTGGTGCAGGTCGACCGAGGGGGGCAAGTGACTTACCATGGGCCCGGTCAACTGGTGGCTTACCTGCTGCTGGACGTGCGCAAGCTGGGTTTTGGCGTGCGCGACCTGGTAAGCCGCATGGAGGCTTGCCTGATCGAGCTGTTGGCCAGTTATGGCGTGAGCGCCGCGGCCAAGCCCGATGCACCCGGTGTGTATGTGGACGGCGCGAAAATCGCGTCCCTCGGTTTGCGGATTCGCCACGGTTGTTCCTTTCATGGCCTGGCCCTGAACGTGGACATGGACCTGGCACCGTTCCGGCGCATCAACCCGTGCGGTTATGCCGGGCTGGCGATGACCCAACTGAGCGACCACGCCACACCGATTAAATTTGCCGAGGTAAGTGCCCGGCTGCGTGCGCAGCTCGTCAAACACCTCGACTATGCTGAGCAGACGACCCTCACGGGCGGAATCGACTGATTATGACTACTGATGCAGTGCAAACCATGATCCCGACGCTGGACGTTACCGAGCGTCCGGCCCCGGCCCCGCGTGCCAAGGTGGAAGCCGGCGTCAAGCTGCGCGGCGCCGAAAAGGTTGCACGCATCCCGGTCAAGATCATCCCGACGACCGAACTGCCGAAAAAGCCTGACTGGATTCGCGTGCGTATTCCGGTCTCGCCGGAAGTCGACCGGATCAAGGCCCTGCTGCGCAAGCACAAGCTGCACAGCGTGTGCGAAGAAGCATCGTGCCCGAACCTGGGCGAGTGCTTCTCCGGCGGCACCGCCACCTTCATGATCATGGGTGACATCTGCACCCGTCGTTGCCCGTTCTGCGACGTCGGCCACGGCCGGCCGAAGCCACTGGACGTCAACGAACCGGAAAGCCTGGCCATCGCCATCGCCGACCTGAAACTCAAGTACGTGGTGATCACCTCGGTAGACCGTGACGACCTGCGCGACGGCGGCGCCCAGCATTTCGCCGACTGCATCCGCGAAATCCGCAAGCTGTCACCGAACGTGATGCTCGAAACCCTGGTCCCGGACTACCGTGGCCGTATGGACGTGGCGCTGGAAATCACCGCCGCCGAGCCGCCAGATGTGTTCAACCACAACCTGGAAACCGTGCCGCGCCTGTACAAGGCCGCGCGCCCGGGTTCGGACTACCAGTGGTCGCTGACCCTGCTGCAGAAGTTCAAGCAGATGATGCCGCATATTCCGACCAAATCCGGCTTGATGCTGGGCCTGGGCGAAACCGACGAAGAAGTGATCGAAGTCATGAAGCGCATGCGCGAACACGACATCGACATGCTGACCCTGGGCCAGTACCTGCAACCGTCCCGCAGCCACTTGCCGGTACAGCGCTTCGTACACCCGGACACCTTCGCCTGGTTCGCCGAGGAAGGCTACAAGATGGGCTTCAAGAACGTCGCGTCGGGCCCGCTGGTACGTTCCTCGTACCACGCCGATGAGCAAGCCAAGCTGGTCAAGGCTAGCCTGGTTTCCTGATAGGGGTTGAGATCCAGTGTGGGAGGGGGCTTGCCCCCGATTGCGGTATGTCAGTCACTCCATGTGCTGGCTGATCCACCGCTTTCGGGGGCAAGCCCCCTCCCACATTTCGTTCCGCGTTAGTTAGGGAGAGTTGTGTATGACTGCAGCCGTTCCAGCCCTTCGCTCTGAAGGCACCATCGCCCTGATCGCTCCCGCCGGCCCTGCCGTGCTGGACGTTGAAAAGGCTGGCCAATGGATGCGCACGCGCGGCTACGATCTGCGAATTTCCCCCGGTGTCTATGAACGCGACGGCTACCTCGCCGGCAGTGATGCAGTACGTCTGCGTGACCTGCACGCCGCTTTTGCCGATCCGGAAATCGACGCTATCTTCTGTTTGCGTGGTGGTTACGGCACGCCGCGGCTGCTCGACGCGCTGGACTTCGACCTGCTGCGCGCCAACCCCAAACCCTTTGTGGGCTACAGCGACATCACCGCTTTGCACCTTGCGATCAGCCACTATGCGGGCTTTGTGACCTTCCACGGCCCGATGCTGAATGCCGACTTGCTTGGCGGCAAGCAACCCCCCACCGAGTCATCACTGTTCAACCTGCTGCGAGGCCAGCTGGGCGCAGGCAGTGTGTTGGTGCACCCGGTGGCCTACCCGTTGACTACGATCGAGCCTGGTATCGCCTGTGGGCGCTTATTGGGGGGCAACCTGTCAATGATCGCGGCGGTGATGGGGACGCCCTACGAAATCGATGCCGAGGGCATCATCCTGTTTATCGAAGACGTCAACGAGCCGATCTACCGCATCGACCGTCTGCTGACGCACCTGCGTCTGGCGGGCAAGTTGGCTCAGGTCGCCGGTGTGCTGGTAGGGGATGTGGCGGGGGTGGATAACGTTGCGCTGGAGCGCCTGCTGAAGCAGACGTTCGAGCCGTTGTGCATACCGGTGCTGGCCGGCTGGCGCAGCGGGCATTGCGATCCGAACCTGACGCTGCCGATGGGCGCGTTGGTGCGGTTGGATGCGGGGGAGCAGCGGGTGGTGTTGGAGCAGGATGTGGTTGTCCGGCCCTGAATCTATTGGCGTTTGCTAAACCGCTATCGAGGGCTTGCCCCCGATAGTGGTCGTCGCCATAAGCAGATCTAACGGTTCTGCAACGACTCCAGCAACTTCACGGTCGGATACCCATCCGCTGGCCAGCCCAACGATTGCTGCGCCGCCCGAATCGCCTTGCGCGTGTTCGCGCCGATAATTCCGTCCGGGTTGCCCGCGTCATAACCATTGGCGCTCAACGCCGTCTGCAGGTCGATGCGCTGTGAACGGCTCAGCGGCAGCTCATCCTTCGGCCAATCCCCACGGATCACACCGCCTCCACCAAACCGTTCCGACAGCAGGCCCACGGCCAGCGCGTAGGACGATGAGTTGTTGTACTTGAGGATCGCGCGGAAATTATCCAGCACCAGGAACGCCGGGCCACGGTAGCCGGCTGGCAGCAGCAGCGCGGCGGACAGTTGCCCAACGTTGGCCGGCATGCTGGCCCCCGGTGGCAACTGGATACCCAGTTTCAGCCATTCGGCCACGGTCTTGCGTATACCGCCGTCGGCCAGGGCGTAATCGAAGTTCGCCGGCAGTTGTTGCACCTCGAAGCCCCACGGTTGGCCTTTCTGCCAGCCGGAGCTTTGCAGGTAGTGAGCGGTGGAGGCGAGGGCGTCGGCCGGGCTGTTCCATATATCGCGGCGACCGTCGCCATCGAAGTCCACGGCGTGGGTATTGTAGGTGGTCGGGATAAATTGGGTCTGGCCCATGGCGCCGGCCCAGGAGCCTTTCATCTGGTCGGCCTGGATATCGCCATGCTGGATGATCTGCAGTGCGGCGAGCAATTGCGCCTGGGCAAAGGCCGGGCGACGGCCTTCGTAGGCCAGGGTCGCCAAGGAGCGGATCACCGAGTTATTGCCTTGGAACTGGCCGAAGTTGCTTTCCATGCCCCAGACCGAGACCAGTGCCTGGCGGTCGACGCCATACCGTTGCTCGATGCTTTGCAGGATATCGGCGTACTTGATCAGCATTGACTGGCCGTTACGCACGCGCACCGGCGACAGGGCGCCATCGAGGTATTCCCACACCGGGCGGGAAAACTCCGGCTGGCTGCGGTCAGCGCGGATCACCGCCATGTCGGGGGTAACACCGGCAAATGCATTATCGAAGACGGCGGGTGTAATCCCGGCCTTCAAGGCTTGCTCGCGGAAACCGGCCTGCCATTCGGCAAAGGTCTGGGTGGGCTGGATGTCGAGATTGTCCACGGCCAGCGGGGCCACGACAGCGGGCGCTGCGACGGGGGCGGTCTGCAATGTCGGCAGGGGTTGAGCGTCCGCGGCGGTGGGCTTTTCCGCGCAGGCGACAAGCAGTATGAGGCTGGAGGCAGCGATCAATTGGCGAAGGTGCCAACGACGGGAAAGACTAGAGGGCATGCACAGGTCCAGGGATTACAAATCAGGTGCAGACCTTATCATGCCGGAGGGGCGCTTGCCTTCAGGCAGCCAGAAAGTAAGAAGCCTCCCAGCTATTAGACTGGAAGGCTTCGCGGCGGTAGCTGCCTTTGCCCTTGCCGGCGCGTTCCTGACGGCTGCGGAACAGTGGCTGGGCGATGATGGATTTGGCCTTGTTGGGGCCATGCTTGGATGGCTTTTTGCTCATGGTTGATGCTCTCTTCAGGTGGGATGCAGCGGTGCAAATCATCTGCCGAAGCCAGGCTGCTGTAAAGCCCATGAATTGTAAACGCAGTCAAAAATGTGGGAAGGGCGGTGCGATGATTCGACTTGCTCCCGATCGTGGTGGATCAGCTAAAGATGCAGTGGCTGACACGCCGCTATCGGGGGCAAGCCCCCTCCCACATTGGTTTTGCGGTGTTTTTAAGAGGGGGCTATTCGGCGGGGAGTGTCAGGCGCTGTCCGGACATCAACAGCGACAAACGACTCAAGCTCATCCACGGCGAACCGGCAGCCTGGCCCTTGATCTGCGCATCGATGCGCTGCGCTTCCAGCAGCAATTGCGCCCAGCGTTGCGCCGAGTGCCGTTGCAGGGCTTTGCTCATCAGGGGCTTGCGTTTGTCCCACACGGGCGGCCGGGCCTGGCTGAAGCATTTGTCGAGCGGCGTGCCCTGGCTGTATTGCAGCGCGATATTGGCCAGCACCCGCAGTTCCCGGGCCAGGGCCCAGAGGATCACCGGCGGTTCCACGCCTTCGCCGCGTAACCCTTCGAGCATGCGCAGGGCGTGGGCCGGTTCGCCATTGAGGATCGCGTCCACCAGCCCGAACACGTCAAACCGCGCACTGTCGGCTACTGCGCCTTGCACGGTCTCGACGGTGATCTGCCCGTCTTCAGCCATCAGCTTGAGCTTTTCGATCTCCTGGGCGGCGGCAAGCAAGTTGCCTTCGACCCGGGCGGCGATCAGCTCGACCGCATCTTGCGTCGCCGATAGCCCCGATTGTGACAGGCGCTGACGAATCCATTGCGGCAACTGGCTGCTATCCACCGGCCAGATCTGGATGAACTGGGTCTGCGCCCCTTCCACCAGCGCCTTGCCCCACTTGGTTTTCTGCGCACTGCCGTCGAGCTTGGGCAGGCTGATCAGCAGCACTGTGTCTTCGGCAGGTCGTGAACAGTACTCGATGAAGGCGGCTGCGCCTTTGTCTCCGGGCTTGCCCGACGGCAAGCGCAGTTCCAGCAGGCGTTTTTCCGCAAACAGCGACATGCTGGCGCCGGCTTGCAGCAGCGTGCCCCAGTCGAAACTGGCGTCGGCGCTGAACACCTGTCGCTCATCGAAGCCGTGCTGGCGTGCGGCAGTGCGGATGGCGTCCGCCGCTTCCTGGCACAGCAGCGGGTCATCACCGCTGACGATATACACCGGCGCGAGGCCACCTTGCAGGTGTTTGGCGAGTTGGGCGGGGGCGAGTTTCATAGGCTGGGCGAACGGGGCGCCTGGGGCGCCCCGTCTGGCTTACTCGACAGGGACTTCAACAGGCGATTGTTTCGGCGTGTTGTTTTCGTACTCTTGCGCGGCTTTCAGGGCGTCGGCGTCAGCCTTGGCCTTGTTGTCGGCGTTTTGCTGCAAGGTGTCGAGTTGTTGTGGGGTCAGCATCTGCAGGCGCACGACCATGCGTTGCACCAATTCACGACGCATTTCCTTGCGCACCTGGATGCTTTCCGAGTCCGAACCCACCAGGTTGTTGCCGTCGTGGCTGACGATTTTCTGCACCTGGACCTTGTCACCCATCAATGGCAGGTGTTCGCGGCCTTGGATTTCGAAGTTGAGCTCACTGCTCAGTTCGATGTCCGAGGCGCGGCCGGCACTGGCGTAGCTGAGGTTACGCTGGGTTTCTTTCTCGTTTATCAGGACCAGCTTATAGGGCGCGCCGGTGTAGACGTGCACACCGCTGTTTTCCAGTACCTGGCGCAACTGGGTCACAGTATTGCCGTAGGCGTCGCGGGCGCTGACGTCCAGTTCCTTGATCGCCAGTTCATTGGTGCCAGTACCGCGCAGCTGGAAGCCGCAAGCGCTCAGCAGCACGGCAAGGCCCATCACCAGCAAATTGCGTTTGATCATTTTGTTGCTCCCCTTGAAACCATGTGGGCCTTATCGAGGCCCTGGAGGTTTTGTTCGGCGCAGGGCCCAAGCCCTGCGCCCGATCCGATTTAGCTCGCGACGATATTGACCAGCTTGCCGGGCACCACGATCACTTTGCGGATCGTCAGGCCTTCGGTAAAGCGCAGCACGTTCTCATTGATGCGTGCGGCCGCTTCGACGTCTTCACGGCTGGCGCTGGCAGGCATGTCGATGTGCCCGCGCAGTTTACCGTTGACCTGGATCACCAGTTGCAACGTGTCCTGTACCAGCGCGCTGTCATCCTGCACCGGCCAGCGGGCATCGATGACCGCGTCGCTGTGGCCCAGGCGGCTCCACAGTTCGTGGCTGATGTGCGGCGTGATCGGGGCCAGCAGCAAGGTGACCGTTTCCAGGCCTTCCTGAACCAGCGCACGGTCCTGTTCGGTGGCGTGTGGTGCTTTCTCCAGCACGTTCATCAGGGTCATCACCTGGGCGATGGCGGTGTTGAACTTGTGGTGCTGACCCACATCCTGGCTCGCTTGCTTGATGGCCAGGTGGGTACTGCGGCGAATGGCTTTCTGCTCATCATTCAAGCCCGCTACATCCAGCTTGCCAGGCAGGCCCTGGCTGACATGGGCATGGGCCAGGCGCCAGACGCGCTTGAGGAAACGGTGCGAACCTTCGACGCCGGAGTCGGACCATTCGGCGCTCATGTCAGGCGGCGAGGCGAACATCATGAACAGGCGGCAGGTGTCTGCGCCGAACTGGTCGATCATCGACTGTGGGTCGACGCCGTTGTTCTTCGACTTGGCCATCTTCTCGGTGCCGCCGATTTCCACCGGCAGGCCGTCGGCGATCAGCTTGGCGCTGATGACCTTGGCCTTGCTGTCGCGCTCCAGTTCGACGTCCGCCGGGTTGAACCAGGTGTAGGCGCCATTGGCCTCGCGGCGATAGTAAGTCTCGGCGACGACCATGCCCTGGGTCAGCAGGTTCTTGAACGGTTCATTGGAACTCACCAGGCCTTCGTCGCGCATCAGCTTGTGGAAGAAGCGCGCGTACAGCAGGTGGAGAATGGCGTGTTCGATACCGCCGATGTACTGATCCACCGGCAGCCAGTGGTCGGCCGCGGATTTTTCCACCAGGCCGCCTTCATAGTGCGGCGAGGCGTAGCGGGCGTAGTACCACGAGGACTCGACGAAGGTGTCCATGGTGTCGGTTTCACGCTTGGCAGGCTGGCCGCATTTCGGGCAGTTGCACTCGTAGAACTCGGGCATGCGCGCCAGCGGCGAACCGGCGCCGTCCGGCACCACGTCTTCCGGCAGGATGACCGGCAGTTGGTCTTCCGGCACCGGCACGTCGCCACAGCTTTCGCAATGGATGATCGGGATCGGGCAGCCCCAATAGCGTTGGCGGCTGATGCCCCAGTCGCGCAGGCGGAACTGGGTGCGCGAGGCGCCGAGGTTTTTCTTGATCAGTGCGACTTCGATGGCGTCGAAGGCGCCGGCGAAGTCCAGGCCGTCGAACTCGCCGGAGTTGATCAGCTCACCGTGCTCACCGTAGGCGTCTTGCCACGGGGCCGGGTTGGTGTCGCCCGAGCTGGTGCGCACCACTGACTTGATCGGCAGGCTGTATTTGGTGGCGAATTCGAAATCGCGCTCGTCGTGGGCCGGCACAGCCATTACTGCGCCATCGCCGTAGTGCATCAGCACGTAGTTGGCGACCCAGACCGGCAGCTTTTCGCCGGTCAGCGGGTGCTCGACGAACAACCCGGTCGGCAGGCCCTTTTTCTCCTGGGTGGCGACGTCGGCCTCGGCCACGCTGCCGCCTTTGCATTCGGCAATGAACGCCTGCAGTTCAGGGTTGTTGCGGGCAGCCTGGGTGGCCAATGGGTGCTCGGCAGCCACGGCGACGTAGGTCGCGCCCATCAGGGTGTCTGGACGGGTGGTGAAGACTTTGAGTGCGCCGGCTTCGCCGATGGAGTCGACGTTGTACGGGAACTGAACTTCCATGCCCTTGGACTTGCCGATCCAGTTGCGTTGCATGGTCTTGACCTGTTCAGGCCAGCCCGGCAAATCGTCGAGGCTCGACAAGAGTTCGTCCGCGTAGGCGGTGATCTTGAAGTAGTACATCGGGATTTCGCGCTTTTCGATCAGCGCGCCGGAGCGCCAGCCGCGACCGTCGATGACCTGCTCGTTGGCCAGTACGGTCTGGTCGATCGGGTCCCAGTTCACGGTGCCGCTTTTTTTGTAGATCACGCCTTTTTCGAACAGGCGAGTGAACAGCCATTGTTCCCAGCGGTAGTAGTCCGGCTTGCAGGTGGTCACTTCGCGAGACCAGTCCACCGCCAGGCCCAGGCTGCGCAGCTGGGACTTCATGTAGGCGATGTTTTCGTAGGTCCACTTGGCGGGAGCCACGTTGTTTTTCATCGCGGCGTTTTCCGCCGGCATGCCGAAGGCGTCCCAACCCATGGGTTGCAGGACGTTCTTGCCTTGCATGCGCTGGTAGCGGGAAATCACGTCGCCGATGGTGTAGTTACGCACATGCCCCATGTGTAGCTTGCCGCTGGGGTAAGGGAACATCGATAGGCAGTAGAAAGTCTCCTTGCCTGGCTGTTCACTGACTTCAAAGGACTTTTGCTCGTCCCAGAAGGTTTGGGCGGCATTTTCTATTTCACGGGGCTGATATTGTTCGTGCATGGCTACTTTTGAACTGGATAGGGGTGGCCTAATCCTCTTCGGTGCACTGTCCGGGTTGATCGACACCAAAAAGCGGCGCGTCCGTGCCCAAACCCTGCGGGAAGTGGAGTTACAGGAAGCGCCGTAGCATACATGACCCCACTCTATCGAGGGAAACCCTGATTGCGCCACCGAGGCCGTCTGTCGCGGCACCGGGCAGGCGCAGCCATGGGGGCTACGCTGTTTATTGGGGAGTGAGTCTTATCTTCAATGAGGTGAGGGGATGGTGGAATCGCAGCGAATGTTATCTAAATCGGATGTATACCAAGGACTGATCGACCGCTTGGGTCGGGCACTGGATGCGGCAAGTACTGCGGACCGATTGCGTGATGAACGGCCTGTGGAGTTGGAACTGCGAGGCTTGAGCCGCGCAGAGTTGGAACTGATCACGGCTTACCTGGAAAGGAATGGACGCGCGGTGTCGAGCGGTGTGGCTTCCCCGCCATACAGTGAACCCCCGCGGTCGGCCAAGGTGGTGTGGCTCAAGGATGTGTTGGCTGGTCGCGGCCCGGAAAAACGTCGGGCCGTACGGTTCAAGTAATGCACCCTCCTGTTGCTGCCTGATCATCGCAACCACAGCTTTGCTCTTAAATAGTGTCGCTCAACCCCCGTTACACCTTAGGCTTCGGGCATCTATGGAGATGCCCGATGCCTATTCGTTACTTCATCAAACAACTGTTACTGCCGCCTGGCATTCTTTTGCTGTTGCTCGCGCTTGCCTGGTGGTTTCGTCGCAGCCGTCCGCGCCTGGCAGGATGCTGTTTTGCCCTTGGGCTGGGGGGCATGTGGCTGATGAGCTTGCCGGTCGTGGTGGAGTGGGGCGCGCGGGCCCTGGAGACGCAACCGCCCTTGGCCCGCGAGGACTGGTCGACCCTGGCCGAGCGCGCTGATGCCATTGTGATATTGGGTTCGGGCCGAGAGCGTGGCGATCCGGCCTGGGGTTCGGACCAGCCCACGGGAATCGGGCTTGAGCGCCAGCGCTATGCCGCGCGTTTGGCCAAGGCATCCGGGTTGCCGGTGTTGACCAGCGGTGGTTTGCACTACGGGACGCCGCCCAGCGAGGCTGAGTTGATGGCGGTGTCGATGCAAGATGACTTTGGCGTCATGGTGCGCTGGAAGGAAGAGCGCAGCCGTACCACGTGGGAAAACGCGCAGATGAGCGCCGGGATTCTGTTACCCGAGGGCATCAAGCGCGTGGTGCTGGTGACCCAGGCCTGGCATATGCCGCGTTCGGTCTGGAGCTTTGAAAAGGCCGGCTTTACCGTGGTGCCGGCGCCTGTCGGTTTCCTGGGCGTGGACAACGCCCGGCCACTGGGCGGCTGGATGCCGGAGTTCAAGTCAGTGTGGCAGAGCGGGCAGTTGCTCAACGAGGCGGTGGGGCAGGTGGGGTATCGGTTGTTCTATCGATAGCACCGCAAATCAAAATGTGGGAGGGGGCTTGCCCCCGATAGCGGCATTTCAGTCAAAACATCTGTGTCTGAACAATTGCCATCGGCGCGCGCGCCCTCCCACATTGGTTTGGTGTTGCCTGGTCAGACGGTTTTGGACATCCGGCCCGCCAGCAGTGCCCAGCCAAACAGCCCCAGGCACAGGATGATCAACGGCCATGAGCGCCATTGCAGATACGGTGTCAGGTTGTGCATCGGCACCACGTCGCCGTAGAGAATGCCGCGCTCGAACTGCGGGATTTGCGCGGTGATCTGACCATACGGGTTGATCAGGCCGGTCACGCCATTGTTGGTGGCGCGGATCATCCAGCGGCCGGCTTCCAGCGCACGCATTTGCGCCATTTGCAGATGCTGCAAGGGGCCGATGGAGGTGCCGAACCAGGTGTCGTTGCTGATGGTCAGCAGCAGGTCGCTCTGGGCCGACAGGCCAGCGGCGAATTCCGGGTACACCACTTCATAGCAAATGAACGGTGCAATCTGATAGCCCTTGGCTTGCAGCATTGCCTGGTCGGACGGGCCACGGGCGAAGTCCGACATGGGCAGGTCGAAGAAGGCAATCAAGCCGCGCAACATGTCTTGCAGTGGCACGTACTCGCCGAAGGGCACCAGTTTCTGCTTCAGGTAAGTGCCGTCCCCTTCACCCACTACGGTGATGCCGTTGAAGTAGCGCTTGTGATGATGCACTTCCTGGCGAATCGGCACACCGGTGATCAGGGCGGTATGACGCTCGGCGGCGAACTTGCCCATCATCCCCAGATAACCCTCGACCGATTCCTTGAGCACCGGCACCGCTGTTTCGGGCCATACCAGCAGGTCGACGCGCTTGGAGCTGAAGCTCATGTCGCGGTACAGCGCCAGTTGCGCATTGAGCTGCTCGGGGTCCCACTTCATGCTTTGTTCGACGTTGCCCTGGATCGCCGCCACGCTTAACGGTGCGCCGGAAGGCGAGGTCCAGTCGTGATGCTTGAGGGCCAGGCCGATTGCCCAAGGCGCCACCAGCAACAGCAGGCCAGTGCCGATAAAGGCGTTGCGCCGGGTTGCGAGCAGGCGTGGCAGGTTGCACAGCAAGGCTGCGGTCAGCGCCAGCGCAAAGGAAATCAGCCACATGCCACCCACTGGCGCGAGGCCGGTGAGGGGGCCGTCGAGTTGACTGTAACCGGAGTACAACCAGGGGAAACCGGTGAGGAACCAGCCACGAAAGGCTTCCTGGCCGACCCACAATGCGGCAAAGGTCAGGGCGTCGGCCAGCGGCGCTTCATTGCGGCGCAGCCAGCGCGCCCACAGCCACGCGGGTAAGGCGAAGAACAGGGCAATGGCGGCGGTGAATGCCAGCATCAGCAGCCCGGCCAGCAGCACCGAGGCGCCGCCGAAGTGGTGGATGCTGTAGTAGATCCAACTGGTGCCAGCGCCAAACAGACCGAAACCGAAACACCAGCCACGGCCCATGGCCTGGCGTGGGGACAATTCCCGCAGCCCGACATAAAACAGTCCGACCGCCAGCAGCGCAAACGGCCACAGGTCGAACGGCGCCAGCGCCAGGGTGGTGATGGCGCCGGCCACCACGGCCAGCAGGTTACCGGGCCAGCCGGGAGCGATGAAACGGCGCATGTCAGTCCTTAGCGGGCAATAGGTGTCAGACGGATCAGGTGGATGCGACGGCTGTCGGCATTCAGGATGCGGAAGCGATACGCACCGATCTCGGTGGTTTCATTGCGCTTGGGCAAATGACCAAATGCACTCATCACCAGGCCGCCGACGGTATCGAACTCATCGTCGGAGAACTCGCTGTCGAAGAACTCGTTGAAGTTCTCGATCGGTGTCAGCGCCTTGATCAGGAAGTCACCGCTGGGCAGTGGCTTGATGTAGCTGTCTTCTTCGACGTCGTGCTCATCTTCGATATCGCCGACGATTTGTTCCAGCACGTCCTCGATGGTTACCAGGCCAGCCACGCCGCCGTATTCGTCGATCACGATGGCCATGTGATTGTGGTTGGCGCGGAATTCACGCAGCAGCACATTCAGGCGCTTGGATTCCGGGACGAACGTGGCGGGACGCAGCAGGTCCTTGATGTTGAAGCTGTCGCCGTTCTCCTTGAGGATCAGTGGCAGCAGGTCCTTGGCCAGCAGGACACCCATGACGTCGTCATGGCTTTCACCGATCACCGGGTAGCGCGAGTGCGCCGAATCGATCACGGCCGGGAGGAATTCCCGTGGGGTCTGGGTCGCCTTGATGCTGATCATCTGCGAGCGCGGGACCATGATGTCGCGAACCTGCAGGTCAGCCACCTGGATGGCGCCTTCGACGATGGCCAGCGCTTCGCTGTCCAGCAACTTGTTCTGGTGGGCTTCGCGCAGCAGCTCCAGCAGCTCCTGGCGGTTTTTCGGCTCGTGGGCAAAAGCCTGGGTCAGTTTACCCAGCCATGACTTTTGCCCGTTGCTCGATCGGTCTTCGCTCATAGCGATTACTCTAAATCCTTTGTTGTTTCAGTTAAGTGTCGATCAGTTTTCGTCGTCTGCATACGGATCGCGATGACCCAATTCTGCAAGCAACGTTCGTTCCAGCGCTTCCATCTCTTCGGCTTCGTCATCGTCTATATGGTCGTAGCCCAGCAGATGCAAGCAGCCGTGGATGACCAGATGGGCCCAATGGGCCTCAAGAACCTTGCCTTGCTCCCGAGCTTCGCGTTCGACCACTTCGACGCAGATCACCAGGTCGCCCAGCAGCGGGATATCCAGCAACTCGTCGGGTACGTCGGCGGGAAAGGACAGCACGTTGGTCGCGTAATCCTTCTGGCGCCAGGTGTGATTCAGTTCGCGGCCCTCGGGCTCGTCCACCAGGCGAATGGTCAGTTCCGAGTCAGCGGTGCGCTGGCGCAGGGCCAGGGTGCACCATTGACGGAACTGCTCTTCGCTGGGAGCGGGCGCGTCGGTGGCCAGTTGCAGGTCAAGCTCAAGCATCGCGGCGCGCATCCTGGGTCGGTGCGTCGTCGCGATGGTCGAAGCGCTCGTAGGCCTCGACAATGCGCTGCACCAGCGGGTGGCGGACCACGTCCTTGGGCATGAAGTGCGTGAAGCTGATACCCGGCACGTCCTTGAGCACCTCGATCACCTGGGCCAGGCCGGATTTGGTGCCCTTGGGCAGGTCGACCTGGGTGACGTCACCGGTGATCACGGCGGTGGAGCCGAAACCGATACGGGTGAGGAACATCTTCATCTGCTCGACAGTGGTGTTCTGGCTTTCGTCGAGGATGATGAAGCTGTTGTTCAGCGTACGGCCACGCATGTAGGCCAGCGGGGCGATTTCGATCACTTGGCGTTCGATCAGCTTGGCCACGTATTCAAAGCCGAGCATTTCGTAGAGCGCGTCGTAGAGCGGGCGCAGGTACGGATCGATCTTCTGGGCCAGGTCGCCGGGCAGGAAGCCGAGTTTTTCACCCGCCTCGACCGCTGGGCGCACCAACAGGATGCGGCGCACTTGCTCGCGCTCCAAGGCGTCGACCGCGCAGGCCACGGCCAGGTAGGTCTTGCCGGTACCGGCGGGGCCGATGCCGAAGTTGATATCGTTGCCGAGAATTTCTTTGACGTAGCGCTGCTGATTCAAGCCGCGTGGGCGAATCATGCCTTTTTTGGTGCGCAGGGCCACGCTGGCTTCGGCCACCGGGTTGTTGGCCAGGTCTTCCACGGCGGATTCCTGCAGGTACAGGTGCACCGTTTCCGGCGACAGCTCACTACCCTTGGTTTCGCGGTAGAGGCGGCGGAGCAGGTTTTCTGCAGACGTGGTGTGCTGGGGTTCGCCAATAAGCTCGAATTGATTGCCGCGGTTGCGGATCTCGATGCTCAGGCGTTGTTCGATCAGGCGCAGGTGCTCGTCGAACTGTCCGCACAGATTGGCGAAACGGCGAGCCTCAAACGGCTCGAGGAGGAAACGATGGGGTTCTGCTATGGGTGCGTTCAAGGTTGCTTTTAGCCGCCCTTTGGCTGTGGAGGTGAAAGAGAGAATAGCGCCAGTGGCTCGGGTACGAAAGCATTTATCTAACCCTGATGCCATGCAATTCAAATGTGGGAGGGGGCTTGCCCCCGATAACGCAGGTGAAGATAAAACATCTGTGTCTGACACGCCGTCATCGGGGGCAATCCCCCTCCCACATTTTGAGCCGTGGTGATTTGAGGGTTATTGCACCAGAGACCCGCGCAACGAATGCGGTTGCGCCGCATCGATGTGCACATCGGCAAACTGGCCGATCAAGGTCGGATTGTCGCAACGGAAGTTGACGATGCGGTTGTTCTCGGTGCGCCCCTGCAATTCGCCCGGGTCTTTTTTCGAGTAGTCGGTGACCAGGATGCGTTGGGTGGACCCGACCATTTGTCGGCTGATCTCGAAACCCTGCTGGTTCAGGCGATGTTGCAGGGCGTTCAAGCGCTCTTTTTTCAGTTCTTCCGGGGTTTCGTCCAGCAGGTCGGCGGCCGGGGTGCCCGGACGCTGGCTGTAGACAAACGAATAGGAGAAGTCAAAACCGACGTCTTCGATCAGCTTCATGGTCTGCTGGAAGTCTTTCTCGGTTTCGCCGGGAAAACCGACGATAAAGTCCGAGCTGATGCAGATACCCGGCACCGCCGCGCGCAATTTGCGCAGTTTGGATTTGTATTCCAGGGCGGTGTGGTTGCGCTTCATGGCCGCCAGGATGCGGTCCGAGCCCGACTGCACCGGCAAATGCAGGTGCTTGACCAGCTCCGGCACTTCGGCGTGGGCCTGGATCAGGCTGTCGGAAAACTCCAACGGGTGCGAGGTGGTGTAGCGAATGCGCTCGATGCCATCGACGGCGGCGACCACGCGGATCAGCTCCGCCAGGTCCGCCAGGCGGCCATCGTGGGTCTGGCCGCGATAGCCGTTGACGTTCTGGCCGAGGAGGGTCACTTCGCGCACGCCGTGTTCGGCCAGGTGGATGATTTCCGACAGCACATCGTCAAACGGCCGGCTGACTTCTTCGCCACGGGTGTAAGGCACCACGCAGAAGGTGCAGTACTTGCTGCAGCCTTCCATCACCGACACATAGGCGCTCGGCCCGTCGATGCGTGGCTCGGGCAAATGGTCGAATTTTTCGATTTCCGGGAACGAGACGTCGACCTGGGGCAGCCTGGTGAGGCGCGCAGCGTCGATCATTTCCGGCAGGCGGTGCAGGGTCTGTGGGCCGAACACCACGTCGACATAGGGCGCGCGGTCGCGGATGGCGGCGCCTTCCTGGCTGGCCACGCAACCGCCGACGGCGATCACCATGTCCGGGTTGGCCAGTTTCAGTTCGCGCCAGCGGCCCAGTTGCGAGTACACGCGGTCCTGGGCCCGTTCGCGGATCGAGCAGGTATTGAGCAGGATCACGTCGGCATCTTCGGCGCGGGCGGTGACTTCCAGGGCCTGGTGTTCACCCAGCAGATCGACCATGCGCGAGCTGTCGTACTCGTTCATCTGGCAACCGTGGGTTTCGATATAAAGCTTCTTGGCCATGGGAATCGTCAACTGGTGGTAAAGAACCGCGCATTATAGGGGGCATGTCCATTGGTTCCTAGCGTTGTGCATCGGGTGCCATGCTATAGTTCGCGCCCTCTTTTATATCCCCGATGTGTTGTTCGCCCACCATGACCAAACGTGAAGCTCCAATCTACAAGGTGATTTTCCTGAACCAGGGCCAGGTGTTCGAAATGTACGCCAAGCAGATCTATCAGAGCGATCTGTGGGGCTTCCTGGAGGTGGAAGAGTTCGTCTTTGGCGAGCGCACCCAGTTGGTCGTCGACCCGGGCGAAGAGAAACTCAAGGCCCAGTTCGAAGGCGTGGTGCGTAGTTTTGTGCCGATGCATTCGATTGTGCGCATCGATGAAGTCGAGCGCCTGGGAACACCGAAGATCAGCGAAGCCCGTGGCACCAGCAATGTGATGCCGTTTCCGATGCCGATGCCCGAAAAGTAAGACGTTTGTGACGAGGACGCTTACTCCCGCCGGGGCTTGAAGCGGCCCCAATGCAATTTACAGGTGCGTCAGATAGAAGTCAGTGAAGGGTTGTGAACCCGCTTCGCAGCCTGGCGAGGAGCACGCGCCCTCGCCGCAGATCGATCAGGGCAGGGGTGAGAACGGCGAACGCCCATCGGCACTCTGCAGTTCCTGGAGGTAATTGCGGAAAATCTGCCCCAGCACCTGGGTCGCCACTTCCAGCTCATCGCGCTGCATGTGCTCGGCCACTTCGTCGGCGGTGTCCAGCGCGTCTTCGGCGCCATTGACCGCAGCCATTTTCAGCACGATATACGCCTGGACGTTATTGGCCGGCACGCCTTCACCGTGGAAGAACATGGTGCCCAGTTGGAATTGCGCCTGGGCGTGGCCCTGCAACGAGGCTTTCTCGAAGTAGTTCAAGGCCTTGTTGAGGTCGCGGGCGGGGTTTTTGCTGTCGTAGAAGAACTCGCCCAACTCGTATTGCGCCTGCGCATCCCCGCCGTCGGCCTGCTTCTGGCACGCGCTCAGGGCTTCGGCCTGGCTGTCTGGCTGGGTATTGAGGGTGCAACGACCCATCGCTGGGATTAACAACGAGTTGCCGCCTGCTTGTGCATGTGCCAGCAGCGGCTGAAGGAGCAACAGGCAGCCCAGGACCAGGGTGCGGCCGGTGCGTTTCATGGGAATCGACTTACCTCTGACGGGGCACGCGGACCCTCGGGGGTCCAATAAGCGCGCATTATGAAATAAGCAGGCCTCTGCTTACAAAGTCTTTACTCGTTTTTCTGCTGGTTGGGCAAGTTATCTGCCGGATTGCAGGTGAATTCTCGAAAAAATAAGGAAAACGCTGTAGGCAAAGTAGAAAATCTGACGCTGCCGAGGGCAGCATCAGAGTGTGCACCTGTTTATTTCAGGGCGGCGAAGGCGCGCTCGGCGGCGTCAAGGGTCAGTTTCAGCTCGGCGTCGCCGTGGGCGATCGAGGTGAAGCCCGCCTCGAAGGCGCTCGGCGCCAGGTACACGCCGCCTTCAAGCATCAGGTGGAAGAAGCGCTTGAAGAGGTCGGCATCGCTGCCCATCACGTCCTCGAACGTGACGATATCGTCGGCACCGCTGAAATACAGGCCGAACATGCCTCCGGCCTGGGTGGTGACAAACGGGATACCGGCGGCATCGGCGCGCTGTTGCAGGCCGTCCAGCAGGCGAGTGGTGTAGTCGGTCAGCTCGGCGTGGAAACCCGGGCGGCTGATCAGGCGCAGGGTGGTCAGGCCGGCCGCCATGGCCAGTGGGTTACCGGACAGGGTGCCCGCCTGGTACACCGGGCCCAGCGGCGCGATCTGCTGCATGATTTCACGCTTGCCGCCAAAGCAGCCCACCGGCATGCCGCCGCCGATGATCTTGCCAAAGGTGCTCAGGTCTGGCGTGACGCCATAGTGCGCCTGGGCGCCGCCGAGGGCGACACGGAAACCGGTCATCACTTCGTCGAAAATCAGTACCACGCCGTGTTTGTCGCACTGCTCGCGCAAGCCTTCGAGGAAGCCCGGGGCCGGCGGTACGCAGTTCATGTTGCCAGCGACCGGCTCGACGATGATGCAAGCCACGTCCTGGCCGACTTCGCTGAGCATCTGCTCGACCGCGGCAATGTCGTTGAACGGCAGGGTCAGCGTGTGTTTGGCGAACGCGGCGGGTACGCCGGCCGAACTCGGAACGCCCTGGGTCAGTGCGCCGGAACCGGCCTTGACCAGCAGGCTGTCGGAGTGGCCGTGGTAGCAGCCTTCGAATTTGATGATGCTGTCGCGGCCGGTGAAACCACGGGCCAGGCGGATTGCGCTCATAGTGGCTTCGGTGCCGGAACTGACCATGCGCACCATCTCCATCGACGGCACGATCGAGCAGACCAGGTCGGCCATCTCGGTTTCCATGGCGGTCGGCGCGCCGTAGGACAGGCCGTGCTGCAATTGCTGGCGGACGGCGTCGAGGACTTCAGGATGGCTGTGGCCGAGGATCATTGGACCCCAGGAACCAACGTAGTCGACGTAGCGCTTGTCATCTTCGTCGGTGACGTAGGCGCCTTCGGCATGCTTGAAGAACAATGGCGTGCCGCCGACGCTCTTGAACGCACGCACGGGGGAGTTCACACCGCCGGGGATGTGTTTCTGGGCATTGGCAAACAGGCTTTCGGAACGGGACATGGTCGGGCTCTCTAAACGGAATATTTAAGAAGATCGTTAAAGGCGCGGGCGCGGCGCGTGACTTCCTGGGTGCTCTCGGCGCCGAACAGGCCATGCACCACGGCCAGCAGGTCAGCACCGTGGGCCACCAGCGGTTCGGCGTTCTCCAGGGTGATGCCGCCGATCACGCAGATCGGCAATTGCAGGCGCTTGCGGGCCTGGGCCAGCATCTCGACAGTGGCGGCGGGCGCGCCAGGCTTGGTGTTGGAATTGAAGAAGCGGCCGAAGGCGACATAGCTGGCGCCTTCCTTCGCGGCCTGCTCGGCCAGTTCGATCTGGCTGTGGCAGGTGGCGCCGATGATCGCCTTGGAACCCAGCAAGGCACGCGCCGGGGTCAGTGGGCCGTCGGTCTGGCCCAGGTGTACGCCGACGCCGAGGCGCGCAGCCAATTCGGCATCGTCGTTGATGATCAATTGGGTCTTGTAGCGAGAGCACAACTCCCGCAGCTTTTCGGCTTCGCGCAGGCGCCGGGCTTCGTCGGTGCTTTTATCGCGGTACTGCAACAAGGTCACGCCACCGTCCAATGCCGCTTCGACATAGGCGAGGAATTTGCCGGCCAACAGTTGGCCGTCGGTAATGGCGTAAAGGCCACGTAATTTCATCGGGCAGGCCTCTTGGTCTTACGAGCAGAAATCCAGCGGCAGTCGGCGAGGCACGAACTGGCCCTGGCCGAGTTGTTCGGCGTCACGCAGGGTACGCCAAGTGTAGTTGAGGGCAGACTGTACGGCGCTCACCAGGCCCTCGCCCTGGGCGATCCGCCCGGCCAGTGCACTGGCCAGGGTGCAACCCGATCCGTGATAGTTGCCGGGCAGGCGCTGGCAGGTGAAGGTCTGGCGCGTGCCGTCGCGGCTGTACAGGCGGTTGTGCACTTCGTGTTCGTCGCCATGGCCGCCCGTGATCAGCAGGTGCTTGATATAGGGCAGCAGCTTTTCGGCGCATTCGTCCGCGGTGCCGTCGGGCAGTTCTGCAAGGATGCGGGCTTCGGGCAGGTTGGGTGTGGCGATCAGCGACAGTGGAAACAGCCGCTCGCGCATCGCGTAGCCGACTTCATCCTTGCCCAGGCTGCCACCGCCGCCGGCACGCAGCACCGGGTCGCACACCACCGGCAGGTGCGGATGCGCCTGCAGCAGTTCGACCACGGTGTCGACCATCGCGGTAGAGCCCAGCATGCCCAGCTTGACCGCGGCGACTTCGGAGTCGCTGAGCACGGCATTGGCCTGGGCCATTACCCACTCGCGATCGAGTACGCGAAAGTCGCTGACATTGACGGTGTTCTGCACGGTCAGGGCGGTGACGGTCGGAGCCGCATGGCAGCCCTGGGCGAGCAGGGCTTCGATATCTGCCTGCAAGCCGGCGCCCCCACTGGGATCATGGCCGGAGAGACAGAGGACAACAGGGCGAGAGCTGTAGATATTCATGGAGCGCGAGCTTACCACCAAACGCTTTTGGCGTGGCCGTCTGGCGCTGGCAGAATTTTGCCCGGATACAGGGGTATTTATGGCTGTTTGCTAGTATCCGTTACAGGTTGCAAAACCCCCTGTAAGCCGCGTCCTAGAGCCTTTCAAAAAATTATTTCAATGGTGTCTAATGGCCTCTAGCGGCTATGCTAGAGTGGATCCAAACAACTTACTGTATCGCCGGTATTCGTCTTCTCAAAAGGAATGGGGGGCTTTTTGACATAACCGGACAGGTCACGCTGGGGCTCTATGCGCTATTTGCTGATTTTATTGTTGTGCGGACTGCCTATGTTCGCCAGCGCCATCGAGTTCACTCAGGACACGCGAAGCTTGCCACTGGGCCGCGCCATGCAGGTGCTCGAAGACCCGACCGACGCCCTGACCATCGCCGATGTGAGTTCCCCCGCCTACGCCGCACAGTTCAAGCCCCATGACAAAGCCACCCTCAATGCCGGCTATTCGCGCTCGGTGTTCTGGCTCAAGGTCGACCTGCATTACCTGGCCCAAGACCCCCGTTCCCCACGTACCTGGTTCCTGGAGCTGGCCTACCCGCCACTGAACCACCTGGACCTGTACCAGCGCGACCCCACCGGCAACTACCGCCTCACCGCGCGCACCGGCAGCGCGCTGCCTTTTTCCAGCCGGGAGGTGCGCCAGAGCAATTACCTGTTCAAGCTCAATTTTGTGCCCAATCAACAGGAAACCCTCTACCTGCGCCTGCAAAGCCAAGGCTCGATCCAGGCCCCGTTGACGCTGTGGTCCGGCACCGCCTACCTGGAAGAACAACCCTTGCGCCTGTATGTACTGGGGGCGATTTACGGCGTATTGCTGGGGATGTTGATCTACAACCTGTTCATCTACCTGAGCGTGCGTGACACCAGTTACCTGTATTACATCCTCTACATCGCCTCGTTCGGCCTGTACCAATTGTCGGTCAATGGGGTGGCGGCGGAATATTTGTGGCCGGACAACCCGTGGTGGACCAACGCGGCGGTGCCGTTCCTGATTGGCTCGGCGGCGCTGTTTGGCAGCCTGTTCGCCCGCAGCTTCCTGCACACTGCCCAACACAGTCGCTGGATCAATCGTCTGTTGCTGGCACTGGTGGCCTGCGGGGCGGTGGTGATGCTGCTCTCGCTGATGACCAGTTACGCGCTGGCCTTGCGCCTGGCCACCGGCCTGGCGCTGGTGTTCACCGTGACCATCTTCGTCGCCGCCATCAAGGCCTGGTGCTGCGG
The DNA here is from genome assembly GCF_042015035.1 of Pseudomonas gorinensis. NCBI lineage: Bacteria > Pseudomonadati > Pseudomonadota > Gammaproteobacteria > Pseudomonadales > Pseudomonadaceae > Pseudomonas > Pseudomonas gorinensis. The sequence continues at coordinate 6,466,179 of NZ_CP167125.1, read as the reverse complement.
GCAGCGCATGGCGCGGTATTTCATCATTGCCTGGACCGCGTTCCTGCTGGGCGGGGTGGTCAATACCATGATGGTGCTGGGCTACTTGCCCAACGTATTCCTCACCATGTACGCCAGCCAGATTGGCTCGGCCATTGAGGTGGCGCTGTTGTCCCTGGCCCTGGCGGACCGCATCAACGGCATGCGCGAGCAACAGGCGCAAATCCTGTTCGACGCCAGCCAGAAGCTGGAAGTGCTCAACCAGCAGTTGGCCCGCAGCAACCGGCTCAAGGACGAATTCCTCGCCACCCTGACCCACGAACTGCGCACCCCGATGAATGGGGTGATCGGCTCCCTGGAACTGATGCAAACCGTGCCTCTGGACGGCGACCTGGCGCAGTACCAGCAAACGGCCGCTGGCTCGGCGCGAGACATGATGCGCATGGTCAACGGCATCCTCACCCTCACCGAGTTGCAGGCCGGACGCCTGAGTGCCAAGCCCGAGGTGTTCAGCCTGCGCAGCGTGCTCGACGCCTTGCGCCAGCAGTTCAGCGCCAGTGCGCAGAACAAGGGCCTGGGGTTTTCCATCGACGTGGCCGATGAACTGCCCGACCGCGTGATCGGCGATGCCGACAAACTGCTTCAGTGCCTGGATTGCCTGCTGGACAACGCCTTCAAGTTTACCCACCAAGGCACGGTGCGCCTGCGCGTGGTGGGCGTACCCCGCAGCGACGGTGGCCTGCACCTGAGCTTTATCGTCACTGACACGGGCATTGGTTTCGCCTTCCTTGACGAGGCCACTCTGTACCAGCGCTTCTTCCAACTTGATGGTTCGACCACCCGCGAATACGGCGGCCTGGGTATCGGCCTGGCGATTTGCCGGCAATTGATCGAGCTGCTGGGCGGGCGTCTCACCCACCATTCCGAGCCGCACAAGGGCAGCCGCTTCCAGTTGGAGATGGACGTCGATGCCGTACCGCCCGCGCCCAAAGTCACGAGCCCGGCGCCTGAGCAGCGACGCGCGCCGCAGGATTGTGCGGTGTTGTTGGTGGATGACAACAGCGTCGGCCAGTTGGTGGTACGCGGCATGTTGCTCAAACTGGGCTATCGGGTGAAAACCGTGGACAGCGGCCCGACCGCATTGGCGGCCTTGCAGGCGGGCACCTTCGACGCGGTCTTGCTGGACGTGCCTGAAGGTGGGTTCTCGTTGTGTTGTCAGATACGGGCGTTGCCGGGCTGTGGTGAGTTGCCGGTGATCGCCTTGAGTTCGTCGCTCAATGCGTCGGAGCGTGAGCGCTGCCATGGCATTGGTATCACTGATCGCCTGGCCAAGCCTGTGCGTTTCGAGGCGTTGCAAGCGGTGCTGGAACGTCGCGTGTTATGCCCGCAAGAGGGCGAAAGCGCCGGACATTCGGCGCGTATGCCACTTTTTTAAGGCGGTTGACGGTGCTTAACTGAAAAAACCGGCCTCAATCGATTCGTACCCTGTAGGAGCGAGCTTGCTCGCGAAAAACCTGAGAGCAACGCGTTTATCCAGGATGCACGCGTTATCGTTGACGTTCTTCGCGAGCAAGCCCACCTACAAACAGCAACAATCGACGTGGCCTTTTTCCTGGAGGCCACCATGAACCTGCATCAGTTCGCCGAAACCCACGACGTCACCAACCAGCCCCCGTCCCTGGACGGTGCCAACCTGTATCGCATCGACCTGCCCCTGCAAGACTGGTCGCGTCGCTTTGACGCGGGCTGGGCAGAGGCGCGCATCGATGCCTACGGCGCGTTGGCCGGTGGGCCGCTGATGGAGGCCGGGTTCCTGGCGAACCAGAACAAGCCGGTGTTCAACAGCCATGACCGTTATGGCCATCGCATCGACCTGGTGGAGTTTCACCCGGCCTACCACGAACTGATGCGCACCGCCGTCGAACACGGCCTGCCCTCGCTGCCTTGGGCTCATCCGCAAGCTGGCGCGCATGTGGCCCGTGCGGCCATGACTTACCTGCACAGCCAGGCCGAAGCGGGCACGGGTTGTCCGCTCACCATGACCTTCGCCTGTGTGCCCGCGTTGCGCCTGCAACCGGACCTGGCGCAGGCCTGGCTGCCAAAAATCCTCAACACCCAATACGATCCCCGCAACGTCGGCATCGCCCACAAGGCCGGCGCCACCATCGGCATGGCCATGACCGAGAAACAGGGCGGCACTGACGTGCGCGCCAACACCACCCGCGCTTACCCCGTAGGGGCCGGTGGCCCTGGGCAAGCCTATGAGTTGGTCGGGCATAAGTGGTTCTGTTCGGCGCCGATGTGCGACGCCTTCCTCACGCTGGCCCAGACCGACAAGGGCCTCACCTGTTTCCTGCTACCCCGGCATCGCCCGGATGACACGCGCAATGAGTTCTATATCCAGCGCTTGAAAAACAAGCTGGGCAACTGCTCCAACGCGTCCAGCGAAGTCGAGTTTCGTGGCGCCCTGGCCTGGATGGTCGGCGAAGAAGGCCGTGGTGTCCCGACCATCATCGAAATGGTCGCCATGACCCGCTTCGACTGCATGGTTGGTTCCAGCGCCTTGATGCGCCAGGCGCTGACCCAGGCCAGCCATCACTGCGCCCACCGCCTGGTAGGGGGGCGCGTGCTCAGCGAACAGCCGCTGATGCAAAACGTCCTGGCCGACCTGGCCCTGGAAAGCGAAGCCTCGTTGGCGCTGAGCCTGCGTATGGGCCACGCCCTGGATCATCTGGGCGATGAGCGCGAAGCCAAGTTCGCACGGCTGGTGACGGCGGTGGGCAAGTATTGGATCTGCAAGCGTGCCCCAGCGATGATCAACGAAGCCGCCGAGTGCATGGGCGGTGCCGGCTACGTGGAGGACAGCATCCTGCCGCGTCTATACCGTGAGGCACCGGTGAATTCGACGTGGGAAGGTTCCGGCAACGTGCAGTGCCTGGACGTGCTGCGCGCCCTGTCGAAGGAGCCGGGTGTGCTCGAGACGCTGTTTGTCGAATTGGGCGATGGGCATGGCGACCGGCAGTTGGCGCGGCATATCGAACAGTTGAAGTCGGCGTTTATGGATACCCAGGATATTCAATACCGCGCGCGGCAACTGACCGAGGACATCGCCGTGGCGTTGCAGGCCAAGTTGCTGCTGGAAGCCGGCAATGCGGCGGTCAGCGATGGGTTTATCGCCAGCCGGTTGGGCGAGTCGTCGTGTCGGGTGTATGGCACCTTGCCGCGTGGGGTGGATGTTGGAGCGATCGTCGCTCGCTCAACTCCGTATTCATCTCTGTGAACGCGGTCCAGGTGTGGGAGGGGCGAGCCCCAAAAATAAAATAACTTAGCGATTAATAAGGATTTATTTTTTATTAAGCGACCGGATTTTTGTGGCGATCGGGCTGTTGTGGCGAGCGGGCTTGCCCCGCGTTGGCTGCGCAGCAGCCCCAGAACCAGCCGCAGAGGAGTGCCTGATACTCCGCATTCCGATTGATTGGGGCTGCTTCGCAGCCCAACGCGGGGCAAGCCCGCTCGCCACAACAAGTCTGCTTGCCACAGGGGTTCCAGTTTGATGTGCGACAGCACTACGTCGAAGAGGTAGGGGGGCCTCCCACATTATTGAGTGCATTCCAACTCCACTGTTTCAGTGAGGCCGGGATACAGGCAAGATAAAGGCCTGCAAGTCAGCACACAGGATGCTTACCGTGACCGAAGCTTTTGTTGTCGTTCAAACCGCCGAAGAAGCCGTGGACCGGCTGGCGGCTCTGCATGAGCGTGCTACCGGCGCGCTCAACCAAGCCCTCAAGCAATACCTCAAGGACCGCGTCGAACCGGACGCCGAGCAACGTGCCCTGTTTCGCTACCCGGAACTGCGCCTGACCTACCACTGCCACGGCGAAGTCCCACAGACCACCCGGGCGTATGCCAAGGTCCAGTTGCCAGGGACCTACAGCGTGACCGTCACCCATCCCGCCGCCTTCCGTAAGTATTTGCTGGAGCAGCTGGTGCCGTTGATGCACGACTTCACCGTGACGGTCGAAGTCGGCGTCAGCCAACAGAACATCCCGTACCCATACGTGGTGGAGCAGGGCGACGAGCTGGCCGGCTCCGGCGTGACCGCCGCGACCCTGGCCCGTGTGTTCCCCAGCACCGACCTGTCGGCCGCCACCGATGGTATCGCCGACGGCCTCTATGATTGGGAAAACACCGACCCGTTGCCCCTGGCCTTGTTCGACGCGGCCCGCGTGGACTTTTCCTTGCGCCGCCTGGTGCACTACACCGGCAGCGACTGGCGTCATGTGCAGCCGTGGATCCTGCTGACCAACTACCACCGCTACGTTGACCAGTTCATCCTGCATGGCCTGGAGCAATTGCGCAGCGACCCGCGCTTTATCCGCATGGTGCTGCCGGGCAACGTGATCATCGACAAGAGCATGGACCACGGCGAAGCGTCGGCAATTGCCGCAGGCGTGGTCTGGCACCGTTACCAGATGCCGGCCTATCACCTGCAGGCCAGCGACGGCCACGGCGTGACCTTGGTCAACATCGGCGTCGGCCCGTCCAACGCCAAGAACATCACCGACCACTTGGCCGTGCTGCGCCCGCATTGCTGGCTGATGATTGGCCACTGTGGCGGCCTGCGCCAATCCCAGACCATCGGCGACTACGTACTGGCCCACGCTTATATGCGTCGCGACGGGATTCTCGACCGTGTAGTGCCGCCAAACATTCCGATTCCAGCCCTGGCCGAAGTGCAGATGGCCTTGCAGCAGGCGGCGGCCAACGTCACCGGCGAAAAGGGCGAAGAGCTGAAAAAACGCCTGCGCACCGGCACCGTGCTGACCTACGACGACCGCAACTGGGAGCTGCGCTGGGCCCAGGAGCGCCCGCTGATCAACCTGTCCCGCGCCGTGGCCGTGGACATGGAGAGCGGCACCATCGCCGCCCAGGGCTACCGCTTGCGTGTGCCGTACGGCACCTTGCTGTGCGTGTCGGACAAACCCCTGCACAGCGAAATCAAGTTGCCGGGTTCGGCCAATGCGTTCTATGAGCGTGCGGTCAGCCAGCACTTGAAGATCGGCATCGAGGCGGTCGACCTGTTGCGCACCGAACTCAACTCGCTGCACTCGCGCAAACTGCGCAGCTTCGACGAGCCGCCGTTCCGCTAAGCGGTTGGGATGGTCATTTGGCGGTCAGGCCACTAGCATTGTCGGTCCTGACCGTTAGATGTTCCTTCGCCATGTCCCGTCCCAACCGTCCCGATTCGCGTCGCCCTGGCGCGAAACCTCCGTATTCTGCCGCGCGCCGTGTTGCCAAGGCGCCACCGGCCGAGCCGAAGTTGATCCTGTTCAATAAACCCTTCGATGTGCTGACCCAGTTCAGCGACGAAGGCGGGCGGGCGACGCTCAAGGATTTTATCGACATTCCCGGCATCTACCCGGCAGGCCGCCTTGATCGCGACAGTGAAGGCTTGTTGCTGCTGACCAACGATGGCCAGTTGCAGGCGCGAATTGCCGACCCCAAGCACAAGCTGGCGAAAACCTATTGGGTACAGGTGGAAGGCGAACCGACTGAAGAGCTGCTGCAACGTCTGCGTGAGGGTGTCGAACTGAACGACGGCAAGACCTTGCCGGCCCAAGCGCGGCAACTGGACGAGCCCGAGCTGTGGCCGCGTAACCCGCCGGTCCGCTTTCGCAAGAGCGTGCCGACTTACTGGCTGGAGCTGGTCATTCGTGAGGGGCGAAACCGCCAGGTGCGGCGCATGACCGCGGCGGTGGGGCTGCCGACCTTACGCCTGGTGCGTGTGCGCATTGGCGAGTGGTCGATCGATGGCCTGGACCAGGGCCAATGGAAGGAAGTGCCGGCGCGCTTATAAGGCGCCGGACTCGATCAGGCCGATCACCACGCTCTTGATGATGAACGCGGCCACGCCCAGGCCGAGCACGAAAAACAGGATGAACGAGCCAAAGCGCCCAGCCTTGGACTTCTTCGCCAGGTCCCAGACGATAAAGCCCATGAAAATAATCAGGAGGGTGACCAGGCCGGTCATCATCCATTCTTCAAAGAGGGCGGGGTCGATGTTGTTCATGGATTCTTCCGACGGGGGCAGGCGGCAAGTATACGGCAGTGCCACAGGCGCAACATTGACCTGCGTCGGTGCGTCGCAGGCAGACTTCGTGGGTGAAACACAGACCCCATGTGGGAAGGGGCTTGCCCCCGAAGGCGGTGGGTCAGTCAGCTAATCTGTGGCTGACACACTGCTATCGGGGCAAGCCCCCTCCCACAGTTGACCTTCATTGATCTTAAGTACGCAGGTGGGTCAGCGGCAATTCGGTGCTGTTGAGCACCTGGTTGAGCACAAAGCTCGACCGCACGCTGGTCACGCCTTCGATACGGGTGAGGTGGCCCAGCAGCAGTTTCTGATAGTGGTCCATGTCCGGCACCACCACTTTCAACTGATAGTCCGCATCCATCCCGGTGACCAGGCTGCATTCCAATACCTGTGGCAGGGTGCGGATCGCCGCTTCGAAGTTCTCGAAACGCTCAGGGGTGTGGCGATCCATGCCGATCAGCACATACGCCGTGAGGCTCAGGCCCAGCATCTTGCGGTCGAGCAAGGCGACCTGGCGGGCGATGTAGCCGTCATCTTCCAATTGCTTGACCCGGCGTGAGCAGGGCGAAGGCGACAGGCCGATACGCTCGGCCAACTCCTGGTTGGAGATCCTCGCGTCGCGCTGCAATTCCGCCAAAATACTCAGGTCGTATCGGTCAAGCTTGCTCATTGGGTTAGCCTTTGTCGTAACTATTGCGGTGAATTATCCATGAAGGGTTAAAAATTGCGCAAGCACTGTTTATTGACGCAATCTTCGCAATCATCTGTCGGGGCGGCGCGCCTATGATTACCAACAGAATCACCGCCTGGACAACAGTCCACTGCAGCGAGCCCAATCAGGCCCGTTGCGGCCGCCACCCCAGCAGGGTTGAGCCGGCCTCCAGGCTGCACACTGTCCACAAGACGGCGTGAGGTGAGCCAACGTCATAAGCGTTGAGCCAGGACGAAATTCTCAAGGGGTGGCCGACGGGTCGCCCCTTTTTCTTTGTCTGCGAAAATTGTTCTCGTGACTGATAACCTGTCTCAGAACCGGGCGAGGCTTTTCCAGTCTTATCTATGAGGCCGCATGTTCCAGGCCCTTATCCGCAGTGAGGAATAGCATGAAGCGCATCTGGCGTATGGCAGGTGTAGGTTTGCTGATGGTGACCGTCGGCACGCAAGTAATGGCAGAAGACCCGCGTCCCGAAGGCGGCGGCCAGCATGAAAGAGGGCCTGAGGGCGGACGGCAAGGTAATGAACAGCCGCGCCCGCAAAATAACCAACCGCGCCCGCAGAACAATCAACCACGGCCGGAAAACAACCAGCCTCGGCCAGAAAACAATCAACCCCGTCCACAGAACCAGCATTTTGATCGCGCCGAGCAACAGCAGCACGGTGGTGGGCAGTGGCAAGGTCGCCCACAAGGGGCTGAAGAGCCTCGGCCAGCACCGCAGCCGCAGCCGGCGAATAACCTGCCGATCCAGGGCCGTCCGGACACCGTCCGCCAGACCCAGGAACCGCGCCAAGGCTATTATCAGGACATCCCACGCCGCAACGATGGCAATCCGCACTGGCAGGCCGGCAATGGTCCCGGCCCACGTCCGGGCGGTGGCTTCAATAATGGCCATCCCAATGACATCCGCTGGCCGGGCCGTCCCGATGGGCACGGCAATGGTTGGGGCCCGGGCCCACAGTACCGCCCCGGCTACACCGTTGACCGTTTCCCCGACCGCAACTACCGCGTGCCTTACCGTGGCCAGGACTACTTCTTTTCGGGTGGCTACTGGTACCGCCCGCAAGGCCCACGCTACGTCGTGGTGACGCCGCCGTACGGCATCCGCGTGCATTACCTGCCGGATTACGCACGGGAAGTGTGGGTGGGCGGCGCGCTGTTCTTCCTCGCTGCCGGTGCCTACTACACCTACGAAACCAGCACCCAGCAGTACGTGGTGGTGGAACCGCCGACCGCCGTGCCCACGCCTCCACCGGCACCGCAGGGTAATGGCTATGACGTGGTGGCTTACCCGGCGAACGGGCAGTCGCCGGCCCAAGTGCAACAGGACGGCTACGACTGTTATCGCTGGGCGGTGCAACAAAGCGGTTTCGATCCGCAAGCCGTTACGTACGCCCCCGACCCGGCGGTGGTGCAGACCTACCGCCAGGCCCAGGGCAACTGCCTGAGCAGTCGCGGCTACCAGGTGCAGTACTAGGCCTTGGCGCCGGTCACCACTTCCAGCGGGTCGGCGTGCACCAGCACTTCGGCGCGCGGGTAGGCCTGGTGAATGGCATCGGCGGCCTGGTCGCTGATGCCATGGGCCACGGTCAGGGTCAACTCCCCCGGTAACTCCAGGTGCAATTGCACAAACCAGTGGTTGCCAGAGATACGTGTGCGCAGGTCGTGGGCGCCCAGCACACCGGGCACGCCACGGGCCAGTTCCAGCATGTGCTGGCTGACATCTGGCGGCAGCTCTTCATCCATCAGCACCGCAAAGCTTTCCCGAGCGATCTGGATCGCGCTCCACAGAATGTAGGCCGCAATGCCCAGGCCGAACCAGGCGTCGACCTGATGAAAGCCGAAGCCGGCCAACACCAACGCAATCAAGATGCTGCCATTGAGCAGCAGGTCCGAGCGGTAGTGCAGCGAGTCGGCACGCACGGCACTGGACCCGGTCTCCCGCACCACGCGGTGTTGCAGGATCAGCAGGGCCACGGTCAGCGCCAGGGACAAAATAATCACCCCGATGCTCAGCCACGGCGCGCCCACCGGTTCGGGATGCTTGATCCGTTCAAATGCCTGCAACGCAATCAGCACCGCACTGCCGGCGATAAACAACGCTTGCGCCATGCCCGCCAGGGACTCCGCCTTGCCGTGGCCGTAACGGTGATCGTCATCGGCCGGGCGCAGGGCGTAGTGCACCGCCAGCAAATTGAGCAGCGAGGTCACCCCATCGAGCAACGAGTCGGTCAAGCCGGCGAGCATGCTCACCGAGCCGCTGAGCCACCAGGCAATAGCCTTGGTGATAATCAGCACACTGGCCACGCCGACGGAGGCGCGGGTGGCCAGGCGCAACAGCCGGGCGTGTTCGGGATTGCTGGTCATAGGTGGGTCAAATCCTTAGGCGGACGGTTGCAGGCCGAGGGCGGCCAACTGCTGCACGCTGCCCTTGAACTGGATCATGCGCGGGTCGTCCAGCGGCAGGGTGCGGCCGGTTTCTTTCTGGATGATGGTTTGCAACTTGGCGTTGTCGACCTTGCCGTCCGCGCCGATGGCTTCGCGCAGTTTTTCCGGGGCAACCTGGGCGGTCTTGCCCGGTTCGAAGTAGATCGCGCCGGTGGCAAAGTCGACGCCGAAGGCGATCAGGCCAGGGATGACATAGAACAGCAAGCCCACGGCATCGAGTACGGCGATGGTCGGGTCGATCTTGCCGTCGATCTGGCCACGGCGGTCGGGGTAGAAAATCGAGCCGCAGGCCGTCAGTTGGCTCAGCAGGGTGACGGCGAGGACACCGCCGATAACACGGGAAGCGATACGCATGGAAAATCTCCTGTCAGTCACTGTAGGCGCGAGCGTGCTCGCGAAAGACGTTAACGATAACGCGTACTGCGTGAATGTGTGTGGTGCGCTGTGGTTTTTCGCGAGCAAGCTCGCGCCTATAGGAGACCACCACCGGCACCCGGCAGTTCGCCGTTATACTCGCCGCTCTGCTTTGGAGCCAGTATGAATTCGTTGCCGATCGATGATGTTTTACCCGCCCTGCGTGACGCCTTGGCGAATCGCCATGAAGCCGTGCTGGAAGCGCCCCCCGGCGCCGGTAAAACCACCCGCGTGCCCTTGGCCTTATTGAATGAGCCGTGGCTTGCCGGGCAAACCATCCTGATGCTCGAACCTCGGCGCCTCGCGGCCCGTGCCGCGGCCGAACGCCTGGCGAGCGAATTGGGGGAAAAAGTCGGCGAAACGGTCGGCTACCGCATCCGTCTCGACAGTAAGGTCGGCCCCAACACCCGCATTGAAGTCGTCACCGAAGGCATCCTCACCCGCCGCCTGCAGGACGACCCGGCGCTGGACGGCGTGGGTTTGCTGATCTTCGATGAATTCCACGAGCGCAGCCTCGACGCCGACTTGGCGCTGGCCTTGAGCCTGAACGGCCGCGATCTGTTTCGCGACGAGCAGCCGCTGAAAATCCTGCTGATGTCCGCGACCCTCGAAGGCGAGCGCCTGGCCGACTTGTTGGACAACGCCCCCATCCTGCGCAGCGAAGGGCGCATGTTCCCGGTGCAGATGCGCTGGGGGCGGCCGTACCAGGCCGGCGAGTTTATCGAGCCGCGTGTGGTGCAAACCATCCTCGACGCCCTGCATGACGAAACCGGCAGCGTGCTGGTGTTTCTGCCGGGGCAGGCGGAGATTCGCCGGGTCAACCAGCAACTGGCCGACGCCCTGGGGGAGCGCAGTGACGTGCTGCTGTGCCCGCTGCATGGCGAACTCGACCTCAACGCCCAACGCGCGGCCATCGACCCGGCGCCCACGGGCAAGCGCAAAGTGGTGCTGGCCACCAACATCGCCGAGACCAGCCTGACCATCAACGGCGTGCGCGTGGTGATCGATGCCGGGTTGGCGCGGGTCCCACGCTTTGACCCCGGCAGCGGCATGACCCGTCTCGATACCCAGCGCATTTCCCGCGCCAGCGCGACCCAGCGCGCGGGCCGGGCCGGGCGCCTGGAACCGGGCGTGTGCTATCGCTTGTGGTCCGAAGACCAGCACGACGGCCTGGCCGCCTATGGCAGTGCGGAAATCCTCGCGGCCGACCTCGCTGGCCTGGCTCTGCAACTGGCGCGCTGGGGCGTCACGCCCACGCAGTTGGTGTGGCTGGATGTGCCGCCGTCCGCGGCCTATGCCCAGGCCCAGGACCTGCTGCAACGGCTGGGCGCCTTGAATGACGAAAAGCTGAGCGCCCATGGCCAGAAAATGGCCGAGTTGCCCGCCCATCCACGGATCGCCCATCTGCTGTTGCGCGGTCAGGATTTGGGGTTGGCGGCCACTGCGTGTGACGTCGCCGCGCTGTTAGGCGAGCGCGATATCCTGCGCGGTGGCGGCGCCGATTTGCACAGTCGCCTGGCATTAATGTCTGGCGAAGAACGTGCGCGGGGTACCCAAGGCGGGGTGCAGCGCGCCAAGCAACTGGCTCGGCAATACCGCGGCTATTTACGTGGCCAGGCGACCCAACCGGTGGCCGATCCCGACCACCCGCGTTGGCTCGGTGCCTTGCTGGCGTTGGCCTACCCCGACCGCGTCGCCCAACAACGTCGCCCCGGTGGCGCTGAATACCGCCTGGCCAACGGCCGTGCGGCCTTGTTCGCCGAGGCTGACAGCCTGATGAAACAACCCTGGCTGGTGATCGCTGACCTGGGCAGCCGCCAGGGCCAGCGCGAAGAACGCATCTACCTGGCGGCCGACTTTGATCCGGCGCTGTTCGAGACAGTGCTCGCCGAGCAAGTGCGCAACGTGGACCAACTGGACTGGGATGAGCGCGAAGGCGTGTTGCGCGCCGAACGCCAGCGCAAAGTCGGCGAGCTGGTGCTCAGCCGCGAACCCCTGACGGGCCTGGATGAAGCCGCACGCAACCAGGCGCTGGTCAACCTGGTGCGCCGCAAGGGCCTGGAGCTGTTGCCCTGGACCCCGGAATTGCGTCAATGGCAGGCCCGCGTCCTGTTGCTGCGCCAGCTCGACGCCGGCAAAACCAGCGAATGGCCCGACGTCAGCGACAGCGCCCTGCTGGCCAGCCTGGAGCACTGGCTCATGCCCTACCTGGGCAAAGTCTCGCGCCTGAGCCATTTCGCCAACCTGGATATCTCCAGCTACCTGCACAACCTGTTGCCTTGGCCGCTACCCCAACGCCTGGACGAACTGGCGCCGCAGCATGTGAAAGTGCCGTCGGGCTCATCGGTGCGTTTGGACTACAGCGAACAGCCGCCGATCCTGGCGGTGCGTTTGCAGGAACTGTTCGGGCTGGCGGACACGCCGCGCATCGCCGGTGGCCGGCAGGCGGTGAAGTTGCACCTATTGTCCCCAGCGCGCAGGCCGGTGCAGGTGACCCAGGATCTGGCGAACTTCTGGCGCAGTACCTACGCCGACGTGAAGAAGGATCTGAAGGGGCGCTATCCCAAGCTATTCCATAAGTTAGACCCTTGGGTCGAATCGCTTAACAAGAAAGACATTGACAAGAAGCCTTGATTTTTAGCGCTTAACATCTAGGGTTGACTCAGTCCTTTGAGGGTGAGTCATGTCCTACTCAAATCGGCGTTACGAAGGTCGCCTCGTTCTCATCCCTCACGCGCAGAGCGCCTTCGCGACCCTGCATGTCGGTATCCAGCCCGTTGACTCAATTAAATCGGTACTTGAAGGGGCTGAAACCAAACAGCTCTACCAGGTTGAGGAAATCGGTTCTTCGTTTACCTCGGGAGATATCTACAATCTCCCGTTTCTGTTTCATAAGGAAGGTGAGCCTTGGCATGAAGCCAATTCATACCTTTTATCCTTGATTGAAAATAAAACGTTAAGCAATAGGCCTACCGATGATCTGCGCCGTCGAGCCAGCAAATTATTAGACTACTTGATCTACTGTGAAAGCGAAGGACTTAACTGGCTCGACTTTTCGGGGCGTCGCCCTGTGTTGAGACCTACATATAAGTATTTTGCTCATTTGATAAATCATAGTGGGCGTAGTTCGGCAGTCGTAAATCAATACACAGGCGTGGTATTTGATTTCTATAGATTTGTTTGTGCCAATTGGCATGACATTGACTTGCAGCGAGTAGATACAGTCAAGGAGGTAAAATTTTTAATTAAAAATGCTTACGGGGCCGCTAGGGTGATTACGGCTGAAAAGCGTAGTCAAACTAAATCAACGGTTCCAGGAAGGCTGGTATCAATAGGGTATGTGCGAGAGGACAACGAAGATCTTCGTCCTTTGTCTAATGTTGAGCTGGCTGAGTTTTTGAAGGTTATTGAAGGTGAGGAGTGGTCAGCACTAGAACGTCTTATACTGTTGACGGCTTTGATGACTGGCGCCCGTAAGCAGACCGTGCTTACGATGCGGTTAAAGCATCTAAAAGGGTTCATTTCAGAAAGGCTGCAGGCAGATGGCACCTATCTGTTACATGCCGGTCCAGGCACAGGGATGGATACCAAGAAAGACCGTAGCCAACGTTTGCACGTGCCAAAGCAACTTGCTAAGGAGTTACGGGTGCTTGGAGATAGTCCGATGATGAGGCAGCGGCGAGTTAAGTTTAGAGCCGCTCTGTCTTTATATTACCCAAATATACAGATAAAAGACGAGGATATGTACGTTTTTTTATCTGATCAGGGAGGGTGTTATTACATGGCAAAAGATGATCCGCGCTACCCTATTGTCAAATCTAGACCCACTGGCCAAGTCACAGACACAATAAAGCGAAAAATATTGCAAAAGACATCTGATAAGTACCCTCAGGACTTTTCGTATCACTGGTTGCGTGCGACTTTTGGGTTTCAGCTCTATCAAAGATTGCAGGCCCTTATTGTTGTGGGGCTTATGCGTCCAGGAGATGATATTGATTTTATAATGGAGCGAATGCACCACGCCACACGAGAGATGACAGAGCATTACCTTCAACTGTTCAAGATGCTTCCTCAGAAAACTGTCGCGCAGGAAAAGTTTGAGGCTAGTCTATTTTCAGGTAATTATTCAAGTTTTATACTGAGTGCTCAAGATGAATAGTCATGTTGATTGGTCATTTCGTGAAACAAAAGTCATCACGGTAGATGAAATCAGTCAGGAGCATGTGTTTCCGGAGCGCTTGCGTCTAAAGCTTGCCAATGCAAAGGGGTATAAGTCGCCTATCGATATTGGGAGTATCGCATATGCAACGCGAGGCGAAGCTAGATCGAGGGAGTTTGACAATGCCGGTACTATATCGGTTGTCGAGTCATCTCTTGTGGAAAGTAGGCGCGAGCTAGTGGTGAAGCTCCTCGATTCTCTAATAGGTTTGCGCGATAATTCGATAGTAACCCAGTTTAGAGTGTTGCACATTGTCGTGAATTGGTTAAATGCCAATGGTTATGTGGAGGTTTTTACTGATGTGAGTTGTGCATCTAGAGCATACGCTGACTACACATCTTATCTTAATGATTCAATTAGAAAAGGGGATTTTGCTCCTCAGCATGCCGCTAAATGTCAGAAGACCTTACAGTTCATAATTGGACTCCAGTTTTCATCGGTAGTGGATTATGTAGTTCGTAGTGCCGTGCCAATTGCTAGGCAAAGAAAAGCAATAAAGCCGCCTAGAGAATCCGATGTACACTTTTTTACGGACGTATGTATTGCCATTGCGCGTGATTACAGTAATTTTATTCTTGAGCAAGAGCCATTTCCATGCGTAGTCCGGATAAGAAATTATGAAGTTGTTAAGTTTCCTTCTAATGGTGGAATGAATAGTCCTTTTCGACAGGGGTATGATTGTTATAATGTGGCAGAAAGACGTGTTGCAACAGTCGAAGAATACATGTCCAAGTATGCTGGAAGAGGTCAGACAATTAGGCTTTGTGAAGCAGAGCGTGCTATAGGGATGGTCTGAAGTAGCCATGTATTTCCCCGGCATACCACCTAGCGCAACTTTTAAACTCGCCAAATGATCAAAAAACAATCAATTCGACGAGTATTTCTTACGTTTTCGCCACCCGGACCCCACTCCGGTGGCCATTTCCCGCATTACAGGCGCACCTCTCCTGCATTCGTCAGTAAATGTCGGCGCGCCATCCACAGGTTCGACAGAGCGAACAGTGTCACCAGTTGCGCCGTGTTTTTGGCCAAGCCGCGAAAGCGCACCTTGGTGTAACCGAACTGGCGCTTGATTACCCGGAACGGATGCTCGACCTTGGCGCGCACCTGAGCCTTGGCCTTTTCAATCTTGCGCTTGGCTTTGTACAGCACGCTGCGCTTATCGAGTTTTTTGTAGGTGCTGCGGCGTGCCGCCACCTGCCAGATAACTTCACGTCCTTCATGCTCGGGCCGCTTTTCGACACCGGTGTAGCCTGCATCGGCGCAGACCACGTTTTCGTCGCCATGCAGCAATTTGTCCACCTGGGTGACATCCGCCACATTGGCCGCCGTGCCCACTACGCTGTGCACCAGACCCGATTCGTCATCGGCGCCGATGTGGGCCTTCATGCCAAAATAATACTGGTTTCCCTTCTTGGTCTGGTGCATTTCCGGGTCGCGCTTGCCGTCCTTGTTCTTGGTCGAACTGGGCGCATTGATCAGCGTTGCATCGACGATGGTGCCCTGGCGCAGCGACAGGCCGCGGTCGCCCAGATAGCCATTGATGACAGCGAGGATGCCGGCCGCCAGCTCGTGTTTCTCCAGCAAGCGGCGGAAGTTGAGAATGGTGGTTTCGTCGGGGATGCGCTCCAGGTTCAGCCCGGCAAACTGGCGCAGGATCGTGGTTTCGTACAGCGCTTCCTCCATCGCTGGATCGCTGTAGCCGAACCAGTTCTGCAGCAGATGCACACGCAGCATCGCCATCAACGGGTAGGCCGGACGGCCACCTTCACCTTTCGGATAATGTGGCTCGATCAAAGCAATCAAGCCCTTCCACGGCACCACCCGATCCATCTCGATCAGGAACAACTCCTTGCGGGTTTGCTTGCGCTTGCCAGCGTACTCGGCGTCGGCGAAGGTCATCTGCTTCATCGGGAAACTCGGTGGGTGGGGTCGCGGTATTTTGCCAAATCAGAAAGTCTTTTTCAGAGTTTCCTTAGAACAATCAAAGCTTGCTGCTATTGAGTTACAGGCCACTAATGCCAGCGTAAATGCGAGAGCGTTGCGAAACATCATCCGGTTCATCCCTAATTCCGTTATCCAGTGCCCAGCAGGGCATAGTGGTTATCGGCCGGGCATGTGAATACGTGAGGAGAACCTGCATGCTCGTGTGGACGCGTCAGTTGAAGTCTTGAGCAGCAACATTTTCTTCCCGGGGAATTTTTGTTGTCAGATGCCGACGTTGACAGGGCTGTACTACCAGCCCATCTTTCCTATAAGAACGTCACCCGTCGTGGAACATGGCCGGTCAAGAAGCGACCTATGTTGGCTGAATTGCTGCCTAAACCGGTGTACCGTCACTACCGACGTCATCTTGGAGTTTCACTTCAAATTGGCGTAGGGGCATCAGAGCAAGAGAACCACGAGATTATCGCGGCAGGATTCGCAGCCGAGAGATTCAAATTGCTTAGCGAATCTGGCGTGTACGACGCAGTCGCCCTTGAAAAGATTATGCCGGTTGGGACCCTTAACGCCCGATTGGCTCGCCGACAACGCTTAAATCTGGACGAGAGTGATCGGTTGTTCCGACTTGCACATGTGACAGCAATGGCAGAGGCGCTGTTCGGAGACGTCAAAAAAGCCCAGCGCTGGCTGAGCAAGCCTAAGCAACGTTTTGCCAAGGAACAGCCTCTCGCACTGTTATCCACTACCCAGGGCACTCGGATGGTCGAGAAACTGCTGATTCAGGTTTGCCGAGGGGATGGTCTTATAACGGGTGCACTGATCTTTGGTGGCAAGTCGATGAGCCACGCTACATCGGTTTTACAGAAACCAACTCTACAAGGCGGTAATTCTTCCTGGCCGCTTTGATCGCTTCCTGTTCTGCGAGACGCGTACTGAGCGTATCCTCCTCATGGACCATTGTGTGCTTCCTACCCTCAAACTCATTACCGACCCGCAGCGTGACCCTTAACACGGGGGGTGAACGCTTTCATCGATCTTCTTTTTCTCCGCAGCCTTCACTGGCTGGATGTTCGAGTTATCCGAAAGATTGTCATGTTCATGTAAGGCATGAGTCTGCGCAAGTGGCTGCACCGCCAAACAGCGCTCGGCGCATATCTGCTTCAGTGAGGTCGTGATTTTTGTATATAGCCTCGGCGTAGGTTTGAACTCGCCGCTAGTGCTTGGCTCGGCCGCAAATTGTCGTAATTCTCATCGGCTTCGGCACTGCCTTTTCAAAGGCACGTTTGCATTCACTCAAATAAAACTGTCAATGTTTGGAGGCGTTAAGAATCTGAGCCCGGATGCCTCTGTCAATCCTCCACTTTTGGCGTTCCTGATGCGTCAATATCAGGCGCAAACATTGACTGTCAATGAGCAGTTCACTGACTCAGTGGTAAAGCCCAATCTTGCTGGCCTACTGAAGTGTCAATGGTTAGAGACGTAGCTGATACGGGTGATTACTGGCCGGACGACCCGCTGATAGCCGAGCCGACCGCGCGGATCAAACCCCGAAAGTCGTAATGCCAAAGATCAAAATGTGGGAGGGGGCTTGCCCCCGATAGCGGTGGATCGGTTACAGATGAGCTGACTGACACGCCACCATCGGGGGCAAGTGCGAACCGTCGCACCACCCCCCCACATTGACTATTGCGCGGCCGGCAGCAAGAACCGTGCAATCACCGGCAGATGGTTGGAAATACGCAACGTATCCTCCTGCCGTACCTTGGCCTCCACTCGCTTGATCCGCGAGCTGTAGAACAGGTAATCCAGGGTGCGATCCGGGCCATCGATATTCGGGTCATTGGGAAAATGCGTCAGCCATTTCTCACGATCAATCCCGCTGGATTCGCTGTTGCTTGGGATCATCGGGTACTTATCCCACAGCAAATGCAGCTCACTGTCCGGCGAATACTGGCCGCGCTTGCCGGCGTCCAGGCGCAGGAACTGCCCCAGCGGCAGCAGGTTGAAATCCCCACCAATCAACCACGGCGTGCCACGGCTTTCGAACTTATCCAGCAGCTTCACCGTTGCCTGCACTTGCTCCAGCACGGCTGAACGCCCCGGGGCGTCGCCATCCAGGCGGGTATTGAGTACCGCCAGTTGGCCGCCATCACTCAGCGGCAGGTAGGTCAGCAGCAACGCCGGCTTGGGTTGGAACTGCCGGCTGATGATATTGGCGGGCGGTACCGGCAATTGCAGGCGCTCGGCGTGTTCGATCTGGTAGCGGCTCAATGTCACCAGCTTGCGGCCGACGCTGCCGAAGATATGCAGGTTGGGGATAAAGTCGGCTTTCCAGTCGAAGGCCTGGGCACTGCACGGGTAGAGGTCGACGAGTCGCTCTTGCAGCAGCGCCACCTGGTCCTGGTAGTGGGAGGGCTTGGCGCCTTCGTCAAGTTCCTGCAACAACAGGATGTCGGGTTGCTCGTCGCGGATGACCCGCGCCACTTCGTCGAGGCTGAAAGCCATGTCTTCGACGGTGGGGCGCTCGTCCGGTCCGCTGCCGTCAGCGGTGTCGTACCAGAACACGTAGTTCTTGCCGGCCAGGTATTGCACGTTCCAGGTCATGACCTTGAGCGCCTGCCCCGGCAGCAGGGTCGGCGCACGGGGCGCGACACAGCTTACGGGCAGGATTTCCTTGTCGGCGGGGCGCCAGGTCAGGCTGTAGATCAGGGCCGTCAGCAGGCCCGCAAGGATCAGCAGGCTCAGCAGGGTGATGCGCAATAAACGGGTCATCGGCTCGGCTTATAGCGTTTCAGGGGTGAACGGAGCATATCACCGCGCGTCGGCATCGCCACCGATCAGCATGAATAAACGGAACAGCACCACACTGGTAAACAATTGCAGGAAGCTATGGGCACTGTCGATCAGCAGGCCCAGCAACGGCGCGGGCTCGGGATACGCCGCCACGCTGGCGCCCTTGAGCAGCCACAGTGGCGTCATGACGCACAGCAGGCACACCAGGATTCGCCAGAAATGCCCACGGGTCAGGCGGAAACTTTCCTTCATCGCCTCCAGCGCCGACATACCGCGCAGCACCAGCAGGTACTCGGCAAACGCCAGCACCACCATCAGCCACAGGCCCGGCAGGAAATACAGTGACAGCCCGAGCAAGATCAGCAGGGTGCTCATCGCCGTCAGCAAGGCGAAGCGCGGCCACAGGGTCAGGGCCATGGCCCATACATCCTTGGTGCGCGGCGACTCGCCACGGGTGCGGGCGTCGAGGAACAGGATCAGCGCGCCGGTGTAGAGCGGGTACACCAGTAACCCCACCACCACGCTATAGCCGGGGAAGGCATCCGGGCCGAGCGTGTGGTCGAGTACCTGTTGCAACAGGGCTTCGAGGATCACCAACGGCAGGCACAGTTGGACGATGGCACCCAGGTTGCGCTGGGTAAAACGGAAAGAGTCGCGCAGTACGTCTAACGGATTCATCAGAGTCATCACAGGCCGAAAAAAAGCAGGGGCACACTTTAACCGATAGGTGCCGTAGGCAAGCAAACGTAAACCTTGAGTAAAGATCATTGAAACAACTGGTAACACCCCCATAACTGACATACACCGGCCCGATCATAGGCCGGCCCCTGTTTTTTACCGGCAATCTAACGAGGTCGCCATGAATAGCGAAGAGCAAACCCTGATCGATGGACTGTTTTCACGGTTGCAGCAAGCCGAAACGGACTCAGCCCCCCGCGACGCCCAGGCCGAAGCGCGGATCAAGGAGCACATGACTCGCCAACCGGCCGCCGGGTATTACATGACCCAGTCGATCCTGGTACAGGAACACGCACTCAAGAGTCTCGACGAGCAGAACAAGCAGCAGGCACAGCAGATCCAGCAACTGCAGGATGAGTTGCAGCGCGCCAAGTCCCAGGCCGCGCAGCCGGCCCCGAGCAGCGGTGGCTTCCTGTCGAGCATCTTTGGCGGCGGTTCCCGGGATGCACAACCGGCCCCGAGCGCCCCGGCGTCTTCGGGCGGCGGCTGGCGTGAACCGGCACGGCCTTCGTTTGGCCAGCCTGCACCACAACAGAACTACGGCGCACCGCAGCAGAACTATCAGCAGCCTCAACAGCCTGCCGCGCCGATTGGCAGTGGTTTTCTCGGTGGCGCGCTGAAAACCGCCGCAGGCGTGGCCGGTGGTGTGATGTTGGCCGAAGGGATCAGCAGCCTGTTCAACCACAACTCGCAACAGCCGCAAGTCGTGGAAGAAATTATCCGTGAAGAGCCGGCACCGGCCAGCGATAACAGCAACTGGGGCAACGATGACCAGAAGTTCGCCGGCAATGACAGCTGGGGCGGCGGAAACTCCGACAGCTTCGCCGACAACGATTATTCCGACGACGACTCCTCCTTCGGCGACGACGATTCCTTTGTCTGACGCAACCAGACCGGGGTGCTTGAACATCCCGGTCTGATTTTTCCCGGAAACTTTCCTGTGGCTGGCATACTGGCAACCTTTCCGGGCCTTTGGGTCCGGGGTCCAAGTGGCAGTCATGGGGAAGTGCGGTGAAGAAAATTGCAGTGTTCGCCGATGTACAAAACCTCTACTACACCGTGCGCCAGGCGTACGGCTGCCACTTCAACTACGCCGCCTTGTGGGCGGACATCAGCTCTCGCGGGCAGATTGTCGAGGCGTACGCCTATGCCATCGACCGTGGCGACAGCAAACAGCAGCAGTTCCAGCAGATCCTGCGCAACCTCGGCTTTACCGTAAAGCTCAAGCCGTATATCCAGCGCAGCGACGGCTCGGCCAAGGGCGACTGGGACGTGGGCATTACCATCGACATCATGGACGCCGCCGACCACGTCGACGAAATCGTACTGGCCTCCGGCGACGGTGATTTCGACATGCTGCTCGACCGCATCATCCACAAGCACGGCGTCGAAGCCGTGGCCTATGGCGTACCGGGGCTGACGGCCAACTCATTGATACGCGCCGCCAGCCGCTACGTGCCGATCGAAGGCGCGCTGCTGCTCAAATAAGCGCTGCGGCTCAATAAATGAATAGTTAGACGGAGTTGGAACAGGTTTGGAACGTATAGCGGTCATCGACTTTGAAACCACTGGCATCACCCCGAGCAGCCACTGCCGGGCCACGGAAATCGCGGTGGTTATCCTCGAGCGCGGGCAGATCGTGGACCGCTACCAGAGCCTGATGAACGCCGGCGTCAGAGTGCCGGGCTTTATCGAACAACTGACCGGCATCAGCAACGCCATGCTGCGCAGTGCCCCGCCGGCCGAGCGGGTGATGAACGAAGTCAACGAGTTCGTCGGTACCACGCCGCTGATGGCGCACAACGCTGCGTTCGACCAGAAGTTCTGGGACTTCGAACTCGGCCTGATCCGCCGCACCCGCCTGCAAAAATTCGCCTGCTCCCTGCTGCTGGCCCGCCGCCTGATGCCGTCTGCGCCCAACCACAAGCTCGGCACCCTCAACGCCTACGCCCAACTGCCCCACACCGGCCAGGCTCACCGAGCGCTGGCGGATGCGGAAATGGCCGCCAACCTCACGGCGCACCTGGCCCAGGAACTGCGGCGCACCCATGGCTTGCGCGAACTGTCCCACGACCTGCTGTGCACCCTGCAGAAAGTGCCGGCGGCGAAGATCAATGAGCATTTGAAGAAGCATCGCGGGTTTTGAGCCAGCCACAACTCCAAGAACACCGAAGTTCCAAGTGTGGGAGGGGGCTTGCCCCCGATGCAGCGGGTCAGCCGGTACATCTGGTGACTGACACTCCGCTATCGGGAGCAAGCCCCCTCCCACAGTTGACCGAGTAGCCCGTACTGCATGCGGTCTATTGTGGGAGCTGGCTTGCCTGCGATGGCGTCGGCAGGGCCTGCCTGCAAGTCAGGGAATAAATGCCATTACCGATGCGGGTGATCCCGAACCGCCTTCCAGCCCTAGTACCCCTATCACTAACGTGGCGCCCTTGGCCGGTAGCCGGTCGAGGTGGGTCAGGCATTCCAGCACAATCCCATTTCCGGCCAATACCGCATGGTTTGTCGCGAAGGCGGTGCTTTGCCCTGGATCAACCCCGTGGGTATCAATGCCAACCCCGGCAATCTGGCGCTGTTCAAGCAAAAACCGAATCGCCGCTTCACCAATCCCAGGGAAGTGTGAGCCTTGCGCGTCCTGTCCAAAAAACGCTATCGGATCGTTCCAGAGGTGTTGCCAGCCGGTGTACATCAGCACCACCGAGCCAGGTTCGATAAGACCGTGTTGACGTTCCCACGCTTCAATATCCTGTGGGCTGATTTCGTAATCTGGATTGCTCCGGGTTTTACCGTGCACATCGATCACTACCGCGGGCCGCACCAAGTCTTCGGGTTGATAACCATCAATTCCCATCCCGCCGGCATAAAAACTGTTCGGCGCATTCATATGGGTGGCGCTATGTTCGCCCAGGCTGAAACGCCTCAGGAAATAGCCGTCCTTATCCAGCGACGCGACGTCTTCAAACACCACGGGGGGATCGCCCGGCCACAGCGGAATACGCCGGCTGATCGGGTGGCTGAGGCTGACGACCTGGCTATGTTTAACCACCGTTTTTGCCCTCCAACTGCGCCAGCGGCACTCGCCGCTCTATCGCGCTCGACAAAATAATCGAGGTCTTGCTGAACCCGAACTTCGCTATCCGGTTGATCAGGTTCTCCAGCTCCGGCATCGACCCCACCGCCGCTTGCATGATCACGCACGGATCGCCCGTGACGCGGTGGCACTCGGTCAGTTCGGGAATTTCCGCCAGGGCGTCGTAAACCTTCTGGCTGCCATGGTTGGTCAGCCGCAGTTCGATCACACACTGAATCGGCAAACCCACTTTGGACAGGTCTACCTTGGCCTGATAACCGGTGATCACGCCGCTGGCCTCAAGCTTGGCCACGCGTTCGGCCACGGCGGGGGCGGAGAGGTTTACTGTGCGGGCCAGTTGCGCGTAAGAGGCACGGCCGTCTTCGAGCAGGGCGCTGAGGAGCATGCGGTCATATTTGTCCATGAAAAGGCTCCAACGCCAGGTGGCTTTCGAAAGCATGGTTTATAGCCCTCATAACCATGCTTTGAAAAGTGTATGGGCGGTTTAAACAGGTTTTGTAACTTATGTTTAAGCACATGCCTTTTTAGAATAAGCATCTCTTATATCTGCCTTCGAGCCGCCCAATGCCTGGCCCACGTCGCTTTTCCTTACCGTTGATCGCCGCCTTTTTTGCGCTGTATGTGATTTGGGGGTCTACCTACCTGGTGATTCGCATCGGCGTGGACTACTGGCCGCCATTGTTGCTGGCGGGGATTCGGTTCTGCACGGCGGGTGCGCTGATGTATGGCTACCTCAGATGGCGCGGGGTGCCGGCGCCGACATGGCCACAATGGAAGGCCGCCGGGATGATCGGCATTTTGCTGCTCACCTTCGGTAATGGCGGCGTCACGTTGGCCGAACACGCGGGCGTGTCGTCCGGGGTGGCTGCCCTGGCGGTGGCGACCGTGCCGCTGTTCACCTTGCTGTGCGGGTATTTCTGGGGCGCGCGCAATACGCGGCTGGAATGGGCCGGGGTGATCCTGGGGATTGTCGGCATCGCCATGCTCAACATGGGCAGCACCCTGCAATCGAGCCCGGTGGGCGCCGCCTTGTTGCTGTTCGCGGCGGCATCGTGGGCATTCGGGTCGGTGTGGAGTCGGCAGTTGTCGCTGCCCCAGGGCGCCATGGCCAGTGCTGCGGAAATGCTGGTGGCGGGCGTGACCCTGTTGATCGGCAGCGCGCTTTCCGGTGAGCACCTGCAGGCCATGCCGCCACTGGAGGGTTGGCTGGCGTTGGCCTACCTGACGGTGTTCGGCTCGATCATCGCCTTCAACGCCTATATGTACCTGCTCAAGCACGTCCGCCCGGCTGCGGCGACCAGCTATGCCTATGTGAACCCTGCGGTGGCGGTGTTGTTGGGGATTGTGTTCGTCGGCGAGACCATCGGCCTGGAAGAAGCCTTGGCGATGTTGGTGATCATCAGTGCCGTGCTATTGATCAGCCTGCCCCAGTGGCGCAAGCCCAAGCCGGAAATAAGGTAAACTGCCGCGCATTACGCCCTTGCGCTGAATTTTTCCTACGGTAACTACATGACTTTCGCCACCCTTGGCCTGATCGAACCCTTGCTGCGCGCCCTTGAGACGCTTGGCTACCAGACCCCGACGCCGGTGCAGGCGCAAGCGATTCCGGCGGTGCTGGCTGGCCGCGACCTGATGGCGGCGGCCCAGACCGGCACCGGCAAGACTGCCGGTTTCGCCGTGCCGCTGTTGCAACTGCTGACCATGGAAGGACCGAAAGTCGCCGCTAACTCGGTGCGCGCGCTGATCCTGTGCCCGACCCGCGAACTGGCCGAGCAGGTTCACGCCAGCGTTGCCGAATACGCCCAGAACCTGCCGCTCACCACCTACGCGGTGTACGGCGGCGTGAGCATCAACCCGCAGATGATGAAGCTGCGCAAGGGGGTCGACGTGCTGGTCGCCACCCCTGGCCGGCTGATCGACCTGTTCCGCCAGAACGCGCTGAAACTCAATCAGCTGCAAACCCTGGTGCTGGATGAGGCCGACCGTATGCTCGACCTGGGCTTCTCCGAAGAACTGGCGAACATCTACCGCATGCTGCCGAAAAAGCGTCAGACCCTGCTGTTCTCCGCGACCTTCTCCGATGACATCCGCCTGCTCGCCGGGCAGATGCTCAACGACCCGCTGAGCATCGAAGTCAGCCCGCGCAACGTGGCCGCCAACACCGTCAAGCAATGGGTGGTGCCGGTGGACAAGAAGCGCAAGGCGGAGTTGTTTGTGCACCTGATGCGCAAGGGCCGCTGGAAGCAGGTACTGGTATTCGCCAAGACCCGTAACGGCGTGGATGCGCTGGTGGATAAGTTGCAGGGCCTGGGCATCAATGCCGATGGCATCCACGGCGACAAGCCGCAGGCCACGCGCCAACGTGCGCTGGATCGTTTCAAATCGAGCGATGTGCAGATCCTGGTGGCCACTGATGTGGCGGCCCGCGGCCTGGACATTGAAGACCTGCCGCTGGTGGTCAACTTTGACCTGCCGATCGTGGCCGAGGACTACATCCACCGTATCGGCCGTACCGGTCGCGCGGGCAACACCGGCGAGGCGATTTCCCTGGTGTGCGCCGATGAAGTGAACATGCTGTCGGCCATCGAGATGCTGACCCGCCAGACGTTGACCCGCAAGATGGAGCCGGATTTCGAACCGGAACACCGCGTGCCCGACACCGATGCCAGCGGCCAGGTGGTGAAGAAACCGAAAAAACCGAAGAAGCCCAAGGCGTCAGGTGGTGGCGGTGGTAAGCGCAACCTGGGCAAGTGGGTGGACAGTGGCGAAGTGGCGCCGTCGGAGCCTTCGATCAAGCCGGTGCGTAAAGTGCCGGTGTTCAATACTGGGCCGCGTAAGAAAAAGTGATTTTGCGGTGTGGCTGATGGCCTCATCGGGGGCAAGCCCCCTCCCACATTTTGATTTGTGAATACATTCAAACCGTGGGAGGGGGCTTGCCCCCGATGGCGGCTTTGAATTCACCACAAATATCAGCGGTTAAGCCACTCCAACATCCCCCGCCCAGCCGCCCTGCCACTGGCAAAACACCCCGTCAGCAAATACCCGCCGGTCGGCGCTTCCCAGTCCAGCATCTCCCCCGCACAAAACACCCCTGGCAATTGCTTGAGCATCAACCGCTCATCCAACGCTTCAAACGGCACACCACCGGCCGTGCTGATGGCTTCATCCATCGGCCGTGTCTTCACCAAGGTCAGCGGCAGCGCCTTGATAGCCGCCGCCAACTGCGCCGGATCATTGAAGTGTTCGGCGGGTGCCAACTCGCGCAACAACGCCGCCTTGACCCCATCCAACCCCAACTGACTGTGCAAGTGCTTGCTCATCGAGCGCGAACCACGTGGCTTGGCCAACGCGGCATGGACCTTGTCCAACGGCTTGCTGGGCAGCAAATCGATATGCACCGTGGCCGAACCTTTCCGGTTGATCGCCTCACGAATCGGCGCCGACAGCGCGTAGATCAAGCTGCCCTCGATACCGCTGGCGGTGACCACGCATTCGCCGAGGCGGGGTTTGTCATCGCCCAGGCCGATGGCGACATTTTTCAACGGTGCGCCGGCGAATTTGCTGACCATCAATTCGCTCCAGGCCGACACCTCGAAGCCGCAGTTGCTCGGTTGCAACCTGGCGCAGGGCATGCCTTTATCTTCCAGCAATTTGAGCCAGGCGCCGTCAGAACCCAAGCGCGACCAGCTGCCGCCGCCCAGCGCCAGCAACACGGCAGCACTGTGGATGGTTTTTTCCCCGTCCGGGCTGTGGATAAGTAGATCCCCCTGCGCATTCCAGCCCTGCCAACGATGCCGGGTGTGGATAACCACACCTTGGTCGCGCAGGCGCTTGAGCCAGGCACGCAGCAACGGGGCGGCTTTCATGTCGGTGGGAAATACGCGGCCGGAAGTACCGACAAAGGTCTCGATGCCCAGGCCATGAATCCATTCGCACAGTGCTTCAGCGCCAAATGCCCGCAATAACGGCGCCAGGTGGGGGGCCCGTTCGGCATAGCGCGAGAGGAAAGCCGGGTAGGCTTCGGAATGGGTGATGTTCATGCCGCCCACGCCTGCCAGCAGGAATTTGCGCCCCACCGACGGCATGCCGTCGTACAGGTCGACCCGCACCCCCGCCTGGCTCAAGACTTCAGCGGCCATCAGCCCGGCGGGGCCGCCGCCGATGATGGTGACGTGTTGAGGAGAGGTCTGAGGCATGGGCAGGGCTACGGTCGCTTGAATAGGCCGAGCATTCTACCCGACGACAGCGTGGCTGCCTGATCAAAAAACGTACACTTTCCTACAGGCCATGCGGCTACTCGCTTTCAGCCCCTTACGCTCAAGTTATCCACAGCCCGTTCCACAGGCATTGTGGGTAACGCCCAGGGTTCAATGACAACCTGATGACGTCCACACCCGTTGCGCGCTGTGGTGCAGGATGCCATGACGGCGCGCCAGGGCTGGGCGATCCTTGCTGTAGCCGCCGCCGATCACTCCCATCACCGGGATGTCGCGACCCAGGCAATGGCGCATCACGCTTTCATCGCGGGCGGCGACGCCTTCGTCGGTCAGCTTGAGGTAACCGAGGGCGTCGTCCTTGTGTACATCGACGCCGGCGTCGTATAGCACCAGGTCCGGCTGGTACAACGGCAGCAGGTAGTTCAGTGCATCGTCCACCACCTTGAGGTACTCGGCATCGCCCATGCCCATGGGCAGCGGGATATCCCAGTCGCTCTGGGCCTTGCGGGCCGGGAAGTTCTTCTCGCAGTGCAGCGACACGGTGATTGCGTCCGGCGTGTCGTGGAGGATGCGCGCGGTGCCGTCGCCCTGGTGCACGTCGCAGTCGAAGATCAGCACGCGGTTGACCCGCCCGCTGGCCAGCAGGTAATGGCTGATCACCGCCAGGTCGTTGAAGATGCAAAAGCCGGCCGGATAATCATAATGGGCGTGATGGGTACCCCCCGCCAGGTGGCAGGCCAGGCCGTGTTCCAGCGCCTGTTCTGCCGCGAGTATCGAGCCGCCGACCGCGCGCACGGTACGCCGGGCCAGCGCTTCGCTCCAGGGCAGGCCGAGTCGCCGTTGGTCTTCTCGGGACAACTTGCCGCTCATGTAGCGTTCGATATACCCAGGTTCATGGGCCAGGCCCAGAATCTCTGGCGGGCACAGTTGCGGGCGCAGCAACTGGCGGTCTTCGGTCAGGCCGCTGGCCACCAGGTGGTCGCGTAACAGGCGGAACTTGTCCATGGGAAAGCGGTGATCCGCGGGGAACTCAGGGCTGTAGTCATCGTGGTAGATCAATGGCAAAGGCATGGGATTTTCTGACGGGAACCTGCGAGGGATCTTAACAGCGCTGTACACTCACGCACATGGCAAGGGGAGGGGACCCGTGGAGCCGATACTGGAATTGGAAAGCGCGCGCCTGGTGCTGCGCCAATGGCGTGACAGCGACCTGCCGGCGTTTGCGCAAATGTGCGCCGACCCGCAGGTGATGCGCTATTTTCCCGGCCTGCTGGACCGCCTGGAAAGCGCCGCGCTGATCGGCCGGATTCGTGGGCACTTCGCTGAATACGGCTTTGGCCTGTGGGCCTTGCAGCGCAAGGACAGTGGCGAATTCATCGGCCTGACCGGGTTGCAGAATGTCAGTTTCGAAGCCGGTTTTACCCCCGCCGTGGAAATCGGCTGGCGCCTGGCCCGCGAGCATTGGGGCCTGGGCTACGCCAGTGAAGCGGCCTGGACGGCGCTGCGCTGTGGTTTCGACCGCTTGCAGCTGGATGAAATCGTCGCGTTCACCACCGAAGCCAATCTGCCATCACAAAAAGTCATGCAGGCCATCGGGATGCATTACGATCCCCAGGCGGATTTCGAACACCCCAAGGTCGCAGCCGATAACACGCTGCGCCATCATGTTTTGTACCGCATCACCCGCGCCCAATGGTTGGACACGCTGCACGGATAAGCAGCCCGGAATGCCCAATAGACCCCCTGTAGGCGCGAGCTTGCTCGCGAAGAACCCAAGAGCGCTGCGGTAGACCAGAAGCGCGGCGTTATCGTTAACCACCTTCGCGAGCAAGCTCGCGCCTACAGGTAGATACCGTTTTGCTCTGAGGAGAGTTTGAATGAGCCAAGTATTGGAAGATCTGGTGGACTTGCTGACCCTGGAACCGATCGAGGAAAACCTCTTTCGCGGCCGCAGCCAGGACCTGGGTTTTCGCCAACTGTTCGGTGGCCAGGTGCTCGGCCAGTCGCTGTCGGCCGCCAGCCAGACCGTAGAAGAAGCGCGCCACGTGCATTCCCTGCACGGTTATTTCCTGCGCCCTGGCGACGCGTCCTTGCCGGTGGTGTATTCGGTGGACCGCGTGCGTGATGGCGGCAGTTTCAGCACGCGTCGGGTCACGGCGATCCAGAAGGGCCACCCGATTTTCACCTGCAGCGCTTCGTTCCAGTACGACGAAGAAGGCTTCGAGCACCAGACCACCATGCCGGTGGTGGTCGGCCCGGAGAACTTGCCGTCGGAGCTGGAGCTGACCAAGCAGCGTGCGCACCTGATCCCCGAACACATGCGCGAAAAGTTGCTGTGCCCCAAACCGATCGAAGTGCGCCCGGTGACCGAAAAAGACCCGTTCAACCCGCAGCCGTCGGACCCGGTCAAGTACGTGTGGTTCCGCGCCGACGGTGCGCTCGCCGACGCGCCGGCGCTGCATAAATACCTGCTGGCCTACGCGTCGGACTTCGGCCTGCTGACCACCTCGCTGCTGCCCCATGGCAAGACGGTGTGGCAGAAAGACATGCAGGTCGCCAGCCTTGACCATGCGCTGTGGTTCCACGCCGACCTGCGCGCCGATGACTGGTTGCTCTACGCCATGGACAGCCCATGGGCCGGCAACTCCCGTGGTTTCTCCCGGGGCAGTGTGTACAACCGCGCCGGGCAACTGGTGGCGTCGGTGACCCAGGAAGGCCTGATTCGCCACCGCAAGGACTGGGCATGAGCCTGGCCGACGTTAAGCATTGGGTGTTCGACATGGACGGCACCCTCACGGTGGCCGTGCATGACTTTGCGGCTATTCGCGTGGCCCTGGAGATTCCACCCGAGGATGACATCCTCACCCATCTCGCCGCTTTGCCGGCGGACATCGCCGCAGCCAAACATGCCTGGTTGCTGGAACATGAGCGCGAGCTGGCGCTGGGTTCCGTCGCGGCGGACGGTGCGGTGGAGCTGGTGCGCGAGCTGGCCGGGCGGGGTTATCGCCTGGGGATCCTGACCCGCAATGCGCGGGAATTGGCGCATATCACCCTGGAGGCTATTGGCCTGGCGGACTGCTTTGCGGTCGAGGATGTGCTGGGACGTGACGATGCGCCGCCCAAGCCGGATCCGGGTGGGTTATTGAAATTGGCGGCGGCGTGGGATGTATCGCCGAGCGAGATGGTGATGGTCGGGGATTACCGCTTCGACCTCGACTGCGGCCGAGCGGCGGGGACCCGAACGGTGTTGGTCAACCTGCCGGAGAACCCGTGGCCCGGGTTGGCGGATTGGCATGCGCAGGATTGTGCGGCATTGCGCCGGATGATCTAGCCCAAGCGACGAATATCAAATGTGGGAGGGGCGGTGCGACGATTCGACTTGCCCCCGATAGCGGTGTGTCAGTCTCAGCATCTGTAACTGATCCACCGCTATCGGGGGCAAGCCCCCTCCCACATGTTGGGCCGATTTCTTCAGTAATTACTGGGCAAACAGTACTTTCTGGCCTTCTGGCGAAGTAAACATCCCATCCCCGTCATGCCCAACCCCCGGCACTTCCACCAGCGTCTGGCTCAACTGCGGATGGCGTTGCTTGAGGTAGTCAAAATAGTTGTGCCCACGAATCAGCCGATACGCGCCCTGGGTCTC
Source organism: Pseudomonas gorinensis (assembly GCF_042015035.1). NCBI lineage: Bacteria > Pseudomonadati > Pseudomonadota > Gammaproteobacteria > Pseudomonadales > Pseudomonadaceae > Pseudomonas > Pseudomonas gorinensis. The sequence continues at coordinate 6,435,881 of NZ_CP167125.1, read as the reverse complement.
GGCTTCGCAGCTTTTATCCAGTGCCGGGTGGTTCGGGTCGGTGTCCTGCTGGCCCAACAGGTAGGTAATGTCGCGTGACACGTAGGCCCGCTCAAGCTGCTCGACGCCTTGGCCTTCAGCATAGGCGGGCAGGTGTTGCATGCCGTATTTCCAGTCGTTGAATCCAGGGCAGTCGGCCACGTTGAATTTCACCGGGCGTTGCGGGCTGAAGTAGGCGTAGGACGACGGGTTAGCCACCACATACCGCAGGCGGATGCCTTCGGTGTGCAGGGCCGGGTGGTCGTGGCCGGTGAGGGCGAAGCGCTGTACCACCTGGCCTCCGCCGGAATGGCCGGCTACCACGATCTCTTTGAGCGCCGGGAACAGTGTGCGGTTGCCCAGGTGCTTGATGATCTGGTCCAGGGCGCCGAAGGAGCTGACAGCGCCCGGCCCCACCGAGGGCTCGCCAGCCATCCAGTCGTTGCCCCTCCAGCGCAGGACCTGATTGTCCAGATGGTTGCGTTTTACGTCTGAATCATTGAGAAACTGCGGCGCGATCACCAGCGTCGTGGCTCCAACCCCGGCGTGTTCAGCGGCGTCTTCGCCACTTTGCAGGTAGGTCTGCGCATTGCGCAGCCGACCATGCACGATGATCAGGGCTCGGGTGACCTGGGGCAGGGGGCTGGCCCAGTCCTGGCTCAGGCCCAGGCTGAGGTCGCCGGCCGGCAGGTGAAAACGATCGGGACTGACCACCTTGACGCCATGCTCTTTCTCGGCCGCCCAAGTGGTGGTGGAGCAGGTCAGCCATACGCCCAGCAGCAATCCCAATCGGTTATTCATCTAAAGACTCTTGGCCGTAAACGTGTCGCATTGAGTGATCTGGCCCTGGGCGAAGCCGGTCTTGAACCAGCGAACCCGCTGTGCCGAGGTGCCGTGGGTAAACGAGTCCGGCACCACGCGCCCTTGACCCTGTTGCTGCAAACGGTCATCGCCGATGGCGTTGGCCGCATTCAATGCTTCTTCAATATCGCCGGGCTCCAACCAGTTCAGGCGCTTTTGCGCACGGTTGGCCCATACCCCGGCAAAGCAGTCGGCTTGCAGTTCCTGGCGGACCAGCAGGCCACCGTCGCCTTGCATCTGTCGGCCTTGCTGGCGTGCAGCCTGGATCTTCGCCGAGATGCCGAGCAAGGTCTGCACGTGGTGCCCGACTTCATGGGCAATCACATAGGCCTGGGCGAAATCACCCGCGGCCTGGAAGCGTTGCGACATCTCCCGGAAGAAGTCGAGGTCGAGGTACACCTGCTGGTCGGCCGGGCAATAGAACGGGCCGCTGGCCGAGGTCGCCCCACCGCAGGCGGAATTGACCCGGCCACGGAACAGAATCAATTTCGGGTTCTTGTAGGCCAGGCCGTTTTCCTGGAACACCTGGCCCCAGGTGTCTTCGGTATCGCCCAGTACGGCCCTTACAAAATCGGCTTGCTCGTCATTGGCCGGTGGCGCCTGGCGCGACTGTGTACTCACCGAGGGGGCCTGGTCCATTTGGCCGGTCAACTGGCCAAGGATCTGCAGCGGGTCCTGGCCGGTCAGCCAACCGATGCCGACGATCAGCACAATCGCCGTGAGGCTCAGGCCCTTGCCGCCGCCAAAACGCATGCCCCCACCGCCGCCGCCACTGTCGTCGCGGGCGTCCACCACGTTGTCGCTGCGTCGGCCTTTTTTCCATAGCATGGGAGCAATCCTCTTGATAAACCTGCTGTAGGCGCGAGCTTGCTCGCGAAAAACGCACAAACACCGCGTTTAACCAGATTGCCCGCGTTATCGTTAACGAATTTCGCGAGCAAGCTCGCTCCTACACTAATTTAGTGTCTGATTATGGTCGGTATTAACGGCAATAGCCTTCGCCGGTGGCGACGATCAGGCAGTCCTTTTTATCCGCCAGCCATTTCAGCCCGGTCGCTTCGCCATCTCCGGCGCGCAGCAGTTGCGGGCCATCCGGGCGGGTGAAGGCAATACCGCCGTCGGCCGCTTCCCCTTTAAAGGTGCCGGAGTCGCCAGCGTCAAGGCCGTATTGCATGGTTAGAACGTAGTGGCCTCGGCCGATGCTGTCGTCTTTGGCGATGGTCAGGTTCAAGCCTTCCACCCCGATCCACTTGCCGACCCACTGGTCAGTGGGCGGGGTTTGCGGCACCAGGGTGGCCTGCACGGAGGCCGGGGCAGGTTTGGGGGCGTCCTTGGCTTCCTGGTTGCAAGCGGCGAGCAGCGCAACGGCGCAGAGAAGAAAGAGGGTTTTTTTCATGACGGCAGGGCCTTGGTTAAAAAGTGTGCAACGCGGGAGCGAGCGTGCAGCGTTGGACTCGATTCCCGTGATTTAGTGCGCTGTTCGCACGTTGTTTGGTTATGCTCTTGGGGCAGACTCCCGCCCGGCTGCTAGATTACCGGGTTGAGCGCCACTTCGTTCAGTGCTCAGCGTTCCGCTCGCCAAGCCAGAGAATTCAATGACTGTCAGTACCCCGCTTTCCGGCGTCAACCATCCCTTCAAAGGCATCCTGCTGATTGTGCTGGCGACGTTTCTGTTCTCCAGCCATGACGCCCTGTCCAAATACCTGGCCGGGTTCTACCCGATCGTGATGGTGGTGTGGGCGCGCTACCTGGTGCACACCTTGCTGATGGCCGGGATTTTCCTGCCGCAATCGGGGCTACGCGTGCTGCGCAGTAAACGCCCGGGGATGCAGGTCGTCAGGGCCTTGTGCCTGCTGGGCACCAGCCTGTTTTTCACCTCGGCGCTGCATTTCATCCCATTGGCCGAAGCCACGGCCGTGAACTTCCTCGCGCCGATCCTGGTGACCGCGCTCTCGGTGCCGCTGCTGGGTGAACACGTGACACGCGGCCAATGGCTGGCGGTGGTCTGCGGGTTTGTCGGCGTGCTGGTGATCATCCACCCCGGCGGTGAGTTGTTCACGCCTGCGGTGCTGCTGCCGTTGTGCTCGGCGCTGTTCTTCTGTTTCTACCAACTGCTGACGCGCATTCTCAGCCAATACGACACGCCGACCACCAGCAACTTCTTCGCCGGGCTGTGCAATACCTTGGTGATGAGTGCGATGGTGCCGTTCTTCTGGCAGGTGCCGAGCCTGTGGCACGGCGCGTTGATGCTGGCACTGGGTACCTGCGGGATGACTGCACACTTGATGCTGACCCAGGCGTTCCGCTTTGCGGCACCGGCCTTGCTGGCGCCGTTCGGCTATTGCCAGATCGTCTTCGCGGGGTTGTTGGGGTGGCTGGTGTTCAACCATACCCCCGATATGACCACGGTGGTCGGCATCGGGGTGATCTGCATGAGCGGGTTGGCCGCTGCCTGGCAGCAGCGGCGGCGTTGATTACACGGCGACGGTAGGAATCTTGCGCGGTGCCATGAAGTACATCCAGGTCAGCGCGATGAAGTACATCGCCGGGATCAGGGTGAACAACACGGTGTAGTTGTTGTTGGTCACAGTCAGGATGTGGCCGACGATCTGGGTCATGAACATACCGCCGATGGCCGCGCACATGCCGCCGAAACCGAACACCGTGCTCATCATGTGCTTGGGCGTGTAGTCCATCACCAGGCTCCAGATATTCGCGGTCCAGGCCTGGTGCGCGCCGATGGCCAGGGAGATGGCGAACACCGCGACCCACAGCTGGCTGGAACCGGCCGCCATGATCACGCCGACGATGCAGCAGGCGAACAGCAGCATCGACAGCAGCCGCGCCTTGATCGAGTTCATCCCACGGCCGATCAGGAACGACGACAGAATCCCGCCCCCTACGCTGCCGAAGTCGGCGGTCAGGTAGATGATGATCAGCGGAATGCCCATCTGGGTCACGTTGATGCCCAGGTTGTATTGCTGGTTCAAGAACGGCGGCAGCCAATACAAGTAGAACCAGAACACCGGCGCCGTCAGCGCGTAGGCGAGGGCGAAGGCCCAGGTGCCGCGCATGCGCAGGATACGGCTGAAGGGCACGCGGGGTTGTTCCGGTTCGACTTCCTGTTGCACGTAGTCCAATTCGGATTGCTTGACCGTTGGATGGTCTTCCGGGTTGAAGTACTTCAAGCCCCAGAACAGCAGCCAGATGGCGCCCAGTGCCGACATGCACAGGAACGCCGCCTGCCAGCCCCACACGTGCAGGATCAATGGCAGCAACATTGGCGTCATCATCGCGCCGACGTTGGTGCCGGCGTTGAAGATGCCGGTGGCTACTGCGCGTTCGCCGGCCGGGAACCACAGGCGGGTGGTCTTGACGCAGGCCGGGTAGTTGGCGGCTTCGGTCAGCCCGAGGATAAAGCGGCAGACCATAAAGCCCAGCGCCGAGGTGGCCAGGCCGTGGGCACCGGTGGCCAGGCTCCACAACAGTACCGCGCAGAAGAACACGCGCTTGACGCCGACGCGGTCGATCAGACGGCCTTGCAGCACAAAGCCAATCGCATAACCGACCTGGAACCAGAAGTTGATGTTGGCGTAGTCCATCGCCGTCCAGCTCATCTCTTTGGCCAGGATCGGTTGCATCACGCCAAGGGCGGCGCGGTCGATGTAGTTCAGGGTGGTGGCGAAGAACACCAGGGCCAGCATGCCCCAGCGGGTTTTACCGACGGCCAGTGCGCCGCGGATCTTATCGCCGATACCGGCGTGCGGGGTGGCCGGGCGCGCGGCCAGGACGGAGTTTTGCGAAGGCATGAGGGAGTACCCGTTTTTTTTGAAATTTTTATGGTGTGGTCTGGGTCTTGTTGCGTGATCGATGGTGCGCAGTGGCTAAAAAATCGTCAATTCGCCAACCACCATTGTGTTCGATAATCGCCCTAAAAACTAACCGGTTCGTACATTTCAATTGCTGTGAGCAGTTTAGCAGCCAATAATTTGCCCTAAATAAGACGAGCCTCAAATGCCGGGAGTCGCCCCATGCAACGCTCTATTGCCACTGTTTCCTTGAGCGGAACCCTGCCGGAAAAACTCGAAGCCATCGCGGCTGCCGGGTTTGATGGCGTTGAAATCTTCGAAAACGATCTGCTGTATTACGACGGCAGCCCGCGAGAAGTCAGGCAAATGTGTGCCGACCTGGGCATTGCCATCACCTTGTTTCAGCCGTTTCGTGACTTTGAAGGTTGCCGCCGTGACCGCCTGGCCCGCAACCTGGAGCGCGCCGAACGTAAGTTCGACCTCATGCAGGAACTGGGCACCGGCCTGGTGCTGGTGTGCAGCAATGCCTCGGCCGACTGCGTAGGCGATGAACGGATTTTGCTGGATGACCTGAGCCTTCTGGCCGAGCACGCCGGCCGCCGTGGCCTGCGTATCGGTTATGAAGCGCTGGCCTGGGGCAAGCACGTGAACACCTGGCAGCAGGTATGGAACCTGGTGCGCCAGGTCGATCATCCGAGCCTCGGCGTGCTGCTCGACAGCTTCCACACCTTGTCGCTCAAGGGCGACCCCAGCGGCATCGCCGAGATTCCCGGCGACAAGATCTTCTTTGTGCAAATGGCCGACGCGCCGATCCTGGCCATGGATGTTCTGGAGTGGAGCCGGCATTTTCGCTGCTTCCCCGGCCAGGGTGAATTCGACCTGGCGGGTTTTCTGGCACCGATCATCCAGAGCGGCTACACCGGGCCGCTGTCCCTGGAGATTTTCAACGACGGATTCCGCGCGGCACCGACCCGGGCGAATGCTGCCGATGGCCTGCGCTCGTTGCTGTACCTGGAGGAGAAAACCCGCCAGCGCCTGGCGCGGGAACAACCCGCCGCGCCGGTCGATATCTTGTTCGAAACCCCTGCCGCCAGCGAGTACGACGGTATCGAGTTCCTCGAATTTGCGGTGGATGAAAGCCTCGGCGCCAAGCTGACCCAATGGCTGGAGCGCCTGGGCTTCGTCAAGGCTGGCCAGCACCGCTCCAAGAGCGTCAGCCTGTTGCGCCAGGGCGATATCAACCTGATCCTCAATTGCGAACCCTATTCCTTTGCCCACAACTTCTTCGAGGCCCATGGCCCGTCGTTGTGCGCCACCGCGATTCGGGTCAAGGACAGCGCCAAGGCATTGCAGCGCGCGGTGGCCTACAAGGGCCAACCTTATCGCGGCCTGGTGGGCCCCAATGAGCTGGAACTGGCGGCGGTCCGTGCGCCGGACGGCAGCCTGATCTACCTGGTAGACCCCAGCGAAGGCGGGTTGTACGACACCGATTTCAACCTGCAACCGGTCAGCGCCTCCAGCGGTGGCCTGCTGCGTATCGACCACATGGCCATGGCTTTGCCCGCCGACAGCCTCGACAGCTGGGTGCTGTTCTACAAGAGCCTGCTGGATTTCGAAGCCGATGATGAAGTGGTGTTGCCCGACCCTTACGGCCTGGTGAAAAGCCGCGCGTTGCGCAGCCGCTGCAGCTCGATTCGCCTGCCGCTCAATATCTCCGAGAATCGCAACACCGCCATTTCCCACGCACTGTCGAGCTATCGCGGCTCGGGTGTGCATCACATTGCCTTCGACTGCGCGGATATTTTCGCCGAGGTACGCCGCGCCAAGGAGGCGGGCGTGCCGTTGCTGGATATCCCGCTCAACTACTACGACGACCTGGCGGCGCGCTTCGACTTCGACGATGAGTTCCTCAGCGAGTTGGCGTACTACAACGTGCTGTATGACCGCGATGCCCAGGGCGGTGAGTTGTTTCATGTGTACACCGAGCCGTTCGAAGGGCGGTTCTTCTTCGAAATCATCCAGCGTAAGAACGGCTATGCCGGCTACGGTGCGGCCAACGTGGCGGTGCGCCTGGCGGCGATGGCCAAGTCGCGCAGCGGCGCGGTACGCCAGGCTCGGTTGTAACCGGTGGCCAGGTGCTTCCTTCGGGGAGCGCCTCGGCCCATAATCGCGGCCTGCACAATAAAACCGGCCGTGAGCGCACCATGACCCTGACTCCCGATCTCTCCGCTGTGTCAGATGCACCGCGCAAGAGTCGCAAGAACAATCCGGAAAAGACCCGCGAGAACATTCTCCAGGAAGCCGTTGTCGAGTTTGTTCAGCAGGGTCTGTCCGGCGCTCGCGTGGATGCCATCGCCGAGCGCATCCATACCTCCAAGCGCATGATCTATTACTACTTCGGCAGCAAGGAGCAGTTGTACGTCGAGGTGCTGGAGAAGCTCTACGGTGATATCCGCAACACCGAAACCCGCATGAACCTCACCGCCCTGGAACCCCGTGAGGCGATCCGGCGGCTGGTGGAGTTCACCTTTGATCACCATGACCAGAACGTGGATTTCGTGCGCATCGTCAGCATCGAAAATATCCACAATGCCGAGTACGTGAAGCGTTCCGACTCGATCAAGGCGATGAACAGCAACATCCTGGAAGCGCTGGGTGCGACGTTGCGCCGTGGGGCTGAGATGGGGGTGTTCCGGGCCGGGTTGGAGCCGCTGGACGTGCACCTGCTGATCAACTCATTCAGCTTTTACCGGGTGTCCAACCGCCATACGTTCAGTGAGATTTTTCAGATCGACCTGTCGGATGAGGCGGTTAAGCAGCGGCATCGGGACATGATTTGTGATTCGGTGCTGCGTTACCTGCAGGCCTGAAGTCAGCGCAGAAATCGTTGTGGCTTGCCCTAAATGCCGTTCAATTAAGGCTTTTTTTGTAGGAGCGAGGGGGACGCCTAGTTCTTGCTCGCGAAGAACTCACAGGCGCCGCGTTGATTCAGGAAGCACGCGTTATCGTTGACGTTTTTCGCGAGCAAGCTCGCTCCTACAGGGGTTAGTTCAGTCCACTCATTGAGCCATTCATGCTTTGGAAGTGCGCCAGCATCCGCTGCGCATCCGCCACCTCACCACTGAACAGCTCAAACGCTTTTACCGCCTGAAACACCGCCATATTGCCGCCATCCAGGGTGCGGCAGCCCAAGGCGCGGGCATCACGCAGCAGTTCGGTTTCCAGCGGGAAATACACGATTTCAGCCACCCACAGTTCGGCTCTCAGCAGGGCAGCGGGCACCGGCGTGCCGGGCAGCTTGGCCATGCCCATTGGCGTGGTGTTGACCAAGCCGTCGGCCTCGGCCATGGCGTTTTGCAGGTCACTGCCCACCTGGGCGCGACCGCTGCCAAAATGTTGCGCCAGGTTATCCACAAGGTCCCGGGCGCGGCTGGCGTCCACATCGAACACACTCAATTGCTCGACACCCTCGGCCAGCAACGCGTGCGCCACTGCTGCGCCAGCGCCACCGGCTCCCATCTGCACCACGCGCTGACGCGGCACATCGTTGAGGTTACGGCGAAAGCCCTCGGCAAACCCCAGGCAATCCGTGTTGTGGCCAATACGTTTGCCAGCCTTGAACACCACGGTATTGACTGCGCCAATGCCCCGCGCTTCGTCAGACAATTCATCAAGCAGCGGCAGGATCGCTTGCTTGCATGGGTAGGTAATGTTCAAACCGGTGAAGTGCATCCGCTCGGCGGCGTCCAGCAGGTCGGGCAGGGCGTCGAGAGTCAGTTGCAGCGGTTCCAGATCGATCAGTCGATAGAGGTAGCGCAAGCCCTGGGCATCGCCTTCCTGTTCATGCAGGGCTGGCGTGCGGGAAGCCTGGATACCGGCGCCGATCAGGCCAGCGAGGACGCGCGGTTTCATCGAGCCGCCCCCTTGAGCAACTGGCTGAAATGTTCCAGGGCCAGGTGATAGCCATGGCTGCCGAAACCCGCGAGCACCGCCTTGGCGATGGGCGACACAAAGGAATGATGACGGAAGGCTTCACGGCCATGCACGTTGGAGAGGTGCACTTCGATCACCGGCACTTCACTGGCCACCAGAGCGTCACGAATCGCCACTGAAGTGTGGGTCCAGGCCGCCGGGTTGATCACGATACCGGCGCAACGGGTGCGGGCGCCGTGGATCCAGTCGAGCAATTCACCTTCGTGGTTGGTCTGGCGAAACTCGATTTTCAATCCCAGTTGCTCGGCGCTGCGACCACACAGGGCGGCCACGTCGGCCAGGGTTTCATGGCCGTAGGTCGCGGGCTCGCGGGTGCCGAGCAGGTTGAGGTTGGGGCCGTTGAGCACCAGCACGATGGGCGGCATAAGGGTCTCTCCACAGTTATTGTTGGTTGTGGAGATAAAATGTACTGAATGGTTAATTTGGTCAATTGGCGGCAGAGGATGTGTTCGATTATCGAACAGTTAATCCGACCCTTCACCTGGCTGGATCAGATTAGATATCAATTGAAAATCATTCTCGACAACGCTTAAGATGCTTGCCTGTTTCCTTAACATTCCAGGGAGTCGGTTTGTCGGACGTGGATCTCAAAGGCCTGTTTCTCAAGCATGCCGATACCTTGCGCGGGTATCTGGCGCGCAAGGTACGGGACCCGCAGTTGGCCGCAGATCTGGTGCAGGAGAGCTTCCTGCGCCTGGCGGAAAAGCCGGCCGGCGAGCGCATCGACAACTCCCAGGGCTATCTCTATCGAACGGCGAGCAATCTGCTGATCGACCATATTCGCCAGGAAGCGCGGCGCAAGACAGACTCCGTGCCCCATGAGGCGTTGGCCGAGATTGAAGATGAAGTGGCCGGGTTGGAGGCTCAGGCAATGGCGCAGCAACAGCGACAGGCATTGAAGCAGGCACTGGCGGAGTTGCCGGAGCGCACCCAGCAGATTTTCCGTCTCAACCGCATCGAAGGCATGACCCACGCTCAGGTCGCGAGGCACCTGGACATCTCTGACAGTTCCGTACAAAAGCACCTGGCCAAAGCGTTGGCCTACGTGATGCAACGCTTGCAGGAAGGCGAGAGGGCGCCATCCGACGAATGAGTTACCGAAATGCGCCACGTCAGACGTCACAGCGTTACATAACGAAAAATTCGAGATTCACACGTGAATAGCCAGGGTCCGCAACAGCACAGCATTACCGAGGCGGCCGCCGAGTGGGCGGTGCGCCTGCACGCCGGTGCCCTGACCGATCAGGAGCAGGCCGAACTGCAGCATTGGATTGCCTGCGACAGCCGTCATGAAGCGGCATTGCGCTTTGCCGAACAGACGTGGGCGGCACTGGGCGACGTGTACAAGGAACCGCCGGTGAGCCGCCAGCGCTCATCAGCGACGACGATGCCCGTGCGCCGGGCCAAACGGCGCAGGTCTTGGCAACGTGCGGCGGCCGTCGCGCTGGTCGTGGTGGTGGCCGGTGTCGGCTGGGGGCGCGGGCCAGAGGTGTTGCTGCGCATGCAAGCGGATTACCTCACCGAGAAAGGCGAGGTGCGCACCGTGCAACTGGCCGATGGCAGCAAGGTCGAGCTGGACTCCGGCAGTGCCATTCGCCTGGATTACGACGGTGTGCAACGCCGTATCCGCCTGCTCCAGGGCTCGGCGATCTTCGACGTGGCGCCGATGGTGGGCGAGGAAACCCGGCCTTTTGTGGTGCAGAGCGCCGGGGGGCAAACCCGGGCGCTGGGCACGCGGTTTGTGGTGGCACGCGAGAGCGACAGCCAGGCGTGGGTCGGCGTGCTGGAGCACAGTGTCGAGGTTTCCCTGCAAGCCATCCCGATAAAAGGCCCGGCCGACAGGGTGGTCAAGGAAGGCCTGGCCGCACGCTACAACCTCCAGGAAGGCATCGTGGCCATGGACCCCTTCGATGTGGAACGCGCCACCAGCTGGCGACGCGGCGTACTGATCTTCGATCGCCAGCCCCTGGCCAAAGTCATCGAGCAACTCAACCTCTACCGCCCCGGGCGTGTGGTGTTGACAGACTCGGCACTGGGCGATCGCGAAGTCAGCGGCGTGTTCCGCCTCGACATGCTCGACACCGCCCTCGGCACCCTCACCCAGGAACTTCAAGTGCAACGCTTTGACCTGGCAGGCCTCAGCCTGATCTATTGATTGCCCTGTAGGAGCCGGTTTGCCGAGCGATGTGCGGTGGTCTTTCTGACGTCATCGCCCGCAAGCCGGCTCCTACACATACCTCGCCTTGAAACCCGCCCTTTAGAAACTTTTGAAAAAGTCTTACTGACTTCCTGCGCGTCGCACGTCTTGCTAGGTGAGAAGCATTCGCATAAACAAAAACGCTCAGCGCAGGGAACAACAGAAATGTCAGCACTCAACAAGGGGCGTATCACCGCAAGCCGGTTAGCCCTGGCCATCCACGTGGGCCTGTTCGCCGCAGTGGCTCCAGTATTCGCCGCTCAGTCTCAGGCGAGTGCTGCGCAACCGGCGGTGCTGATGCTGGATATCCCTGCACAATCCCTGGGCAGTGCGGTGCTGGCGTTCGCCGACCAGGCCGGTCTGCAAGTGCTATTCGACAGCCAGCGCCTGGCGGGTTTGCAAAGCACTACGGTGAAGGGGCAGTACGGCGTGCAGGAAGGCCTGGCGTATTTGCTGGGGAATGCGCCCGTGGAGTATCGCTTCAATGGCGAGCGCCAAGTCACCCTGACCCGCGTAGAGCAGAGCGGCGCCGCTTTGGCGCTGGCGACCACCACAATCACCGGCCTGCACCCCAACGACTGGGTGTATTCATCGCCACGTTCGGTGAGTGTGGTGGGGCGTGAGCAATTGGATCGCAACCCGCCACGGCATGCCGCTGAGATGCTCGAGGAGGCGCCGGGCGTCTACTCGGCGGTCAGCCAGCAAGACCCTGGGCTGTCGGTGAATATTCGCGGTATCCAGGACTACGGCCGGGTCAATATGTCGGTGGACGGCATGCGCCAGAACTACCAGCAAAGTGGTCATCAGCAACGCAATGGTACGCTGTATGTCGACCCGGAATTGCTGTCGGAGGTGGTGATCGAGAAGGGCGCCACTTCCACGATGGGCGGCGCCGGGGTGATCGGCGGGGTGGCCAATTTTCGCACCGTGGAAGCGGCCGACCTGCTCAAGGGCGGTAAGGAAATCGGCGGGCGCATCCGCTTGACCACGGGGCTGGGCGGGCGCAGCAACGGCACGCATTTTATTGGCAGTTCGGCGTTTGCCGTGGGGACGGACGTGTGGGACATGCTGGTGGCCGCCAGTGAGCGTCATCTCGGTGATTACAAACCCGGGACTAAAGGCAGCATCGGTGAACTGCGCACCGGCAGTTCCTTCCTGCCGGCCAGCGAGGATCGGATCAAGAACTCCACCGTCGAGTACACCGGCTCGGTGATGCGCTCGCGCCTGCTCAAGCTCGGTATCAACCTGCCGGTGGATCAGCGTCTGCAACTGAGCTACCTGACCACCGAAGTCGACTACGACGACGTCAACATGATGACCGCCGAAAAAGCCCAGCTATGGGAAAAACTCGGCAGCAGCAACGTCACGGCGCAGAACTTCGCACTGGACTACAGCTACACGCCGGACAACCCGCTGATCGATTTCAAGGCCAAGCTTTACTACGTCGATACCCGCAATGACCAAACCACGCTGACCCGTGGCAGCAGCAAGGGCTACGACGTTACCTATCAGACCAACACCTATGGTTTCCAGGCGCAGAACATCTCGACCTTTGCCTTGAGCGAGCTGTCCGTGATCAAGGCCAACTATGGGCTGGAGTTTTTCTACGACAAGGTGCGGCCGGACTCCAACCAGATGGTGGCCGCCGATTCGGCGGTGACGGCCTCGGCGGCGGAAAGCATCACGCCCAGGGGGGATCGGGCGATGGGCAGCCTGTTCGCGCGCCTGGATTACGACTACGACAACTGGCTGAACCTCAATGCCGGGTTGCGCTACGACCGCTATCGGCTACGCGGCGAAACGGGCTTGAACACGCGCACCTTCATCATCGGCACTACGCGGCAAATCGGCTTGCCCATGACCTATGACGTGGATCGGGAAGAAGGGCATTTTTCGCCCACCTTCGGTCTGTCGGTCAAGCCAGGCGTGGATTGGCTGCAACTGTTCGCCACGTACGGCAAGGGCTGGCGACCGCCGGCAGTCACCGAAAGCCTGGTCAGCGGCCGGCCCCATGGAGGCGGTTCGGAGTCGATTCTTCCTAACCCCTACTTGAAACCCGAGACGTCCACGGCGTGGGAGGTGGGCTTCAATGTGCTCAAGGAAGACCTGCTGTTCGCGGAAGACCGGGCGGGCATGAAGGTGTCCTACTTCAATACCCGCGTCGATGATTTTTCCTACATGGCCCTGGGCGTGCAGCCACCCGGTTATGGCATTGCCAATATCGGCAATGCGGCTTACGTCAACAACCTGGAGACCACGCGTTTTCGCGGCCTCGAATACCAGTTGGATTACGACGCGGGTTTCGCCTACGGCCAGGTCAACTACACGCGCATGCTCGGCAGCAACAAGTTCTGCAGCAAGACTGCGTGGTTGGGGGGCGTTACCAAGACCCAGAAGCGGCCGGGCAACCGCACGCCGGTGGACGCGATGGTGCCGGACGACGCGGCCAATGCCGCCGTGGGCTGCAATGCCATCCTCGGCTCCTCCGAGCACATGCCGATGGATCGCGGCACCGCGACCCTGGGGGCGCGTTTCTTGGAGCGCAAGTTGGATGTGGGGGTTCGCGCCCGTTATAGCGCTGGTTATTACGTGAAAGGCGGCGTCGGCGTGACCACTTCACAGACCGGCGTCTACCCCGCCGACTGGAAGCCTTACACCGTCTATGACCTGTACAGCAGCTACCGCGCTACCGACCAATTGACCTTGCGCCTGGCCATGGAGAACGTCACCGACCGCGCCTACCTGGTGCCCCTGGGCGATGTGCTGGCCTTCACCCTGGGCCGTGGGCGCACCTTGCAGGGCACCGTTGAATATCAGTTCTGACCGATTTTGCCCAGTGACGGGCAAAACCACAGCGGGCACCGGCTTGCTGCGGAGTTACCACCCCATGACTTGGAGTTTTGCATGAGCATTTCTATTTCATACAGCACGAGCTACGCCACGAACACCGTTGCCCAGTACTTGAGCGACTGGTCGGCTTACTTTGGTGACCTGAACCACCGTGAAGGGTCGGTCAAAGAGGGTGTGAACACCGGTGGTTTCAATCCTGGGCCGTTCGACGGCACTCAATATGGCGTATCAAGCACCGTCAGCGATGCAGCGGTAGTGGCCGAGGGCAGCTTGCATTACACCTTGTTCAATCCGCCTTCGCATACGCTCTGGGGTTCGCTCGACGCACTGACCTTTGGCGATACCCTTGCCGGTGGCGCAGCCAGCGGTGGCTACACCATTGCCAGCCAGGAAGTCAGCTTCACCAACCTGGGCCTGTCGAGCCTGCAGTCCGAAGGCCGCGACGGCCAGGTGCACAAAATCGTCTACGGCTTGATGAGTGGCGACAGCTCGGCGCTGGCTTCGGCGATCGACTCCTTGCTCAAGGACATTGACCCAAGCCTGTCGATCAACTCGACGTTCGACCAACTGGCCGCTGCCGGTGTGGCGCATGTGGACTCGGCTTCGGTCGCAGCCTCCGATGTGGCGCTGGTTGGCGTGCAAGACGTGCCCCAGGACTTCGCCCTGGCCGCCTAAGCAAAAAAGCGAATGGAAGATCGCTCTCCCATTCGCCGCGTGACACACCGCCGTCGCCCAAGCCTTCTACTTCTTCAGCGACGGCGGTGCCGAATTCTGCGCAGCGTCGTACAGCCTGTCAACGCAACGACGCTGCCCGCTCAACCCTTTGAGAATCCCCAGATGCGCCACGCCGGCAACGAAACCCTGGCCGCCCTCACGGCTTATAAAAGTGGCTTCTTCAACATCGGCCTGTTCTCGGCGGTGATCAACCTGCTGATGCTGGCCCCGGCGCTATACATGCTGCAGGTGTACGACCGGGTGCTGGCCTCGGGCAACCAGATGACCCTGCTCATGCTGACGCTGATGATCCTCGGCCTGTTCGGCCTGATGGGTGCATTGGAGTGGGTGCGCAGCCAGGTGGTGATCCGCCTCGGCACGCAGATGGACATGCGCCTGAACCAGCGGGTGTACGACGCTGCGTTCGAAGCGCAACTCAAGGGCGGCATCCAGGCGGCCGGCCAGGCGCTGCATGACCTGACCACCCTGCGCCAGTTCGCCACCGGGCAGGCGTTGTTCGCGTTCTTCGACGCGCCATGGTTTCCGGTGTACCGGTTGGTGATCTTCCTGTTCCACCCTTGGCTCGGGCTGCTGGCCCTGATTGGCGCAGTGCTGCTGATCGTGCTGGCGTGGGTCAACCATCACGTCAGCCAGGTCCCGATGTCCCTGGCCAGCCAACTGTCCATCAGCGCCAGCCAGCAGGCCACGGCCAACCTGCGCAATGCCGACGCCATCGAAGCCATGGGCATGCTCGCCACCTTGCGTGCGCGTTGGTTCGGCCAGCACCAGGCCTTTCTGGCACAGCAGAACCTGGCGAGTGAAAAGACTGCGACCGTCACCGCCTGGTCCAAGGGTGTGCGCCTGGCGTTGCAGTCGCTGGTGCTGGGCCTGGGTGCGTTACTCGCGGTGCAGGGCGATATCACGCCGGGGATGATGATTGCCGGCTCGATCCTCATGGGCCGCGTGCTCAGCCCGATCGACCAGTTGATCGGCGTGTGGAAACAGTGGGGCTCGGCGCGCCTGGCGTTTGATCGCTTGTCACAGATGCTGGAGGCCAACCCGGCGCGGCCCGAAAGGATGAGCCTGCCGGTGCCCAAAGGCCAACTGAGCGTCGAGCAAATCAGTGCCTGTGCTCCCGGCAGCCGTCGGCCGGCGCTGGCCAACCTTGGGTTTACTCTGGCCGCGGGTGAGGTGCTGGGGGTGATCGGGCCGTCGGGCTGCGGCAAATCCACCCTGGCTCGAATACTGGTAGGTGCCTGGGCGCCCTTGGCCGGCAAGGTGCGGCTGGACGGTGCCGACCTGGCCCTGTGGGACAAACAGCAATTGGGCCCACACATCGGCTACCTGCCGCAAGACATTCAACTGTTCGCCGGCAGCATCGCGGATAACATCGCACGGTTTGTCGAGGTCGACGCGGACAAAGTCCTCGCCGCCGCACAAATGGCCGGCGTCCATGAGTTGATCCTGCAACTGCCCCAGGGCTACGACACGCAGTTGGGGGAGGGCGGCGCCGGGTTGTCCGGCGGCCAGAAACAGCGTGTCGCCCTGGCGCGTGCGCTGTACGGCGTGCCCGCGCTGATCGTGCTGGATGAGCCCAACGCCAACCTCGATGAAGTGGGCGAGCAGGCTCTGCTCCAGGCCATCACCCAGCTCAAGCAACAGCGCCGCACGGTGATCCTGATCACCCACAAGCCCAATCTGCTGACCCTGACTGACCAACTGCTGATCCTCAGGGAAGGCCAGTTGCAGGCCTTCGGCCCAACCGCGCGCGTGTTGGAAGCGCGGCAGAAACCGGCTGCGGCCAAGCCGGTATCGACCATGAGCATGAGTTACCGCCTCGGTGAAGGAAAGCAGGCATGAGCCAGAGCAAACCCGTGCTGATCAGTGATGCGCCGAACAATGTGCTGGCGCTGGATGACAAAAAGTATTCGCGCCTGGGCTGGCTGTTGGTGCTCGGTGGCTTTGCCGGGTTCCTCGGCTGGGCAGCGTTGGCGCCACTGGACAAGGGCGTGGCGGTGCCGGGCAAGGTCATGGTCTCGGGCCATCGCAAGACCGTGCAGAACCCGGCCGGGGGCATCGTCGAGCGTATCGAGGTGCGCGACGGTGATGTGGTCAACGCCGGCCAGGTGCTGCTGCGCTTGAAGGAAACCCCGTTGCGCGGGCAGATGCAGTCCCTGCGCAGCCAGTACCTGGCGTCCCTGGCCAGCGAGGCGCGCTTGAGCGCCGAAAGCGAAGGTTTAGCGGTGATCAACTTCGGTCCTGAACTGCTCAACGATCCTGAGGCGGCGGGCACCCTGGACCTGCAACGGCAATTGTTCAAGAGTCGCGCCCAGGCACTGGCCACGGAGCAACAAGGCCTGCGCGAAACCATCGCCGGGGCCGAGGCGCAGTTGCGTGGCACACGGGATTCGCAAGCGAGCAAAGTCCAGCAGCGCGCGGCGTTGAATGAGCAACTGCAAGGCCTGCGCGAGTTGGCTCGTGACGGTTACATCCCGCGCAATCGCCTGCTCGACAGCGAGCGCCTGTATTCACAGATCGACGGCGCCATCGCCGAGGACTACGGCCGCATCGGCCAATTGCAGCGCCAGGTTCTCGAACTGCGCCTGCGCATCCGCCAGCTTGGCGAAGATTTCCAGACAGACCTGCGCGGCCAGTTGGCAGAGACCCGCACCCGCAGCGACGACCTGCGCAATCGGCTGGCCTCGGCCGAGTTCGAACTGGCCAATAGCCTGGTGCGAGCGCCGGTGTCGGGCGTGGTGGTGGGGCTGGACGTGTACACCGAAGGCGGCGTCATCAAGCCCGGCCAGGCGTTGATGGATATCGTGCCTCAGGGCGAGCCCTTGCTGGTTGAAGCGCGGGTCCCGGTGCAGATGGTCGACAAAGTGCACCCGGGCTTGCCGGTGGAATTGATGTTCTCGGCGTTCAACCAATCCACCACGCCACGGGTCGCCGGCGAGGTGACGCTGGTCTCGGCGGACCGCCAGGTCGATGAGCGCACCGACGAGCCGTATTACACGCTGCGTGCCCAGGTCAGTGCGGCGGGCGTGCAGCAACTGGACGGCGTGCAGATCCGCCCAGGCATGCCGGTGGAAACCTTCGTCAAGACCGGTGAGCGCTCAATGCTCAACTACCTGTTCAAACCCCTGATGGATCGCACCCACATGGCCCTGGTGGAAGAATGAAGGCGCTGTTGTTTACCCTGTGTTTCGCGTGTTCCTCGGCGGCCCAGGCCTTGGGTTTGCTGGATGCCTACGACTTGGCCCTGCGCAATGATCCGACCTTTCAGGCAGCCATTCAGGCGCGTGAAGGCGGTGAAGAAAACCGCCTGATCGGCCGAGCGGCGTTGTTGCCGAACTTGTCGTGGAGTTACAACAACTCGCGCAATGAGTCCGAAGTGACGGTGGGTGATGTCACCAGCAACCGTGACTACCGCAGTTATGCGTCGACCCTGACCTTGCAACAACCGCTGCTGGATTATGAAGCCTACGCGCGCTTTCGCCAGGGCACTGCCCAGGCCTTGATGGCCGATGAACGCTTTCGCGGCAAGAGCCAGGAACTGGCGGTGCGGGTTCTCAACGCCTACAGCCAGGCCTTGTTGGCCCAAGAGCGCATCGAGCTGAGCCGTGCGCAGAAACGTGCGTACGCCGAGCGCCTGCAACTCAATGATCGCCTGCTCAAAGGTGGCGAAGGCACGCGCACCGATGTGCTGGAAACCCAGGCACGCCTGAGCCTGGCCCAGGCCGAAGAAATCGAATCCCTGGATGCCCAGGACAGCGCCCTGCGTGAGTTGGAAGCCATCGTCGGCCAACCGCTGCAGATCGAAGAACTGGCGCCGTTGACGCGCCAATTCGAGATCCCGCCGCTGGAACCCAACCGTTTCGAAACCTGGCGCGAACTGGCCATGGCCAACAACCCGGAGCTCCAGTCCCAGCACCATGCCTTGGACGTGGCGTCCTATGAAGTGGAGCGCAAGCGCGCCGGGCACATGCCCAAGGTCAGCCTGTACGCCACCAGCCGCCAGACCAACTCCGACTCGGAAAGCAGCTACAACCAGAAGTACGACACCAACACGGTCGGCATCCAGGTCAGCCTGCCGCTGTTCGCTGGCGGCGGAGTATCGGCCTCTACGCGCCAGGCGGCCAATCAACTGTCCCAGGCCCAATACGAACTGGATGCGCAAACCTCGGCCACGCTGGTGGAGTTGCGTAAGCAGTTCAACCTCAATACCAGCGGCGCGGCCAAAGTGCGTGCTTATGAAATGGCGGTCAGCTCTGCCACTGCGCTGGTTACTGCGACGAAAAAAAGTGTTGCCGGCGGTGAGCGGGTCAACCTCGACGTGCTCGACGCCGAGCAACAACTGTTCACCGCTCGCCGCGACCTGGCGAATGCGCGGCATGCGTATCTGCTGGCGAGGATTCAGTTGAAGTATTACGCGGGGGTGCTGAGCGAGCAGGATTTGCGCGCGTTGGCGCGGTATTTCCAGCCGTCGGCATGAGTAGGGTCTTTGCCAATACACAGGCCCCCGTAGGGGGCGGCTTAGCGGCGAGGGTGGTGGTTCAGTTAACACATGTGCTGACTGATGCACCGTCTTCGCTGCATGGGTATCTACACAACTTTGGCATGGCCCTGAACCTGTGGCGAGGGAGCTTGCTCCCGTGACGGCTCGGGAGCCGACGACTATCTAACTGATGCATCGCGACCTAAATGTGGGAGCGGGCGGTGCGACGATTCGACTTGCCCCCGATGGCGGCCTCTGGGCCGACTATTTTTTTGGTTTGGACCGGGTACATATCCGTTGCTGCGGTAACGGCCACTTAGGGTTCCGCCCTTACGGCGGCTCACTTTGGAAAAGCCCCAAAGTAAGCAAAGGGCTCTTGCCCCACCACTCGGCACCTCGCCCAGGCTCGGTGTGCCCGCAATCCGACAGTGATTTGGGGGGCCGCCGCCACGCGCCATCCATGGCGCGGGGCGGCTAAACCGGCATCCCTGCCGGTTTACCCCCCAAATCACTGTCGAATTGCGGCCAGCGTGGTTTAACGGGGCGCCTGAGATCAAGATCTAAAGCAAGATCAAGAGCGGCTCGCTTCGCATCTTGGTTAGCGTTGGTTGCTACACAGTTGTGTAGATACCCATGGTCATCGCTGGCAAGCCAGCTCCTACAGGGAATCTGTGGTGTCTGGCAGATTTATCGCCGGGTCAGCAACACCCCGGACTCCATATGATGGGTCCATGGAAACTGATCAAACATCGCGCACTGTGTAATGCGGTGCGTGTCATGCAGTTGCGCAATGTTCGCCGCCAGCGTCTCCGGGTTGCAGGAGATGTACAGGATGTTCTCGAAGCGCCGGGTCAGTTCGCAGGTGTCCGGGTCCATGCCGGCGCGGGGCGGGTCGACGAAGACGCTGCCGAATTCGTAGCTTTTCAGGTCGATGCCCTGCAAGCGACGGAACGGGCGCACTTCGTTCAGTGCTTCGGTGAGTTCTTCGGCGGAGAGGCGCACCAGGGTGACGTTATCCACCGCGTTTTCATCGAGGTTGCTCAACGCGGCATTCACCGAGGTCTTGCTGATCTCGGTAGCCAGCACTTTACGCACGCGGGTAGCCAGCGGCAGGGTGAAGTTGCCGTTGCCGCAATACAGCTCCAGCAAATCATCGGCGCGATCGCCCAGGGCTTCGTACGCCCAATTGAGCATCTTCTGGTTCACCGTGCCGTTGGGCTGGGTGAACGCACCTTCGGGTTGGCGGTAGCTGAACGTGCGGCCGCCGACGTCGAGTTTTTCCACCACGTAGTCATGGCCGATCACATCGCGCTTGCCCTTGGAGCGGCCGATGATGCTCACGTTCAGATCCGCAGCCAGTTGGTTCGCGGCCGTGTGCCAATGCTCGTCCAGCGGGCGGTGATAGCACAGGGTGATCATCGCGTCGCCCGCCAGGGTGGTGAGGAATTCCACCTGGAACAGCTTGTGGCTCAGGGCGGCGCTGGCTTGCCAGGCGGCCTTGAGCTGGGGCATCAGCTGGTTGATGCGCTGGCTGGCGATGGGAAATTCTTCGATCAGGATCGGCGTGCGTTTGTCATCCTGGGAGAACATCGCATAGTGGCGCTCGCCACCCTCGCGCCACAGGCGAAACTCCGCGCGCAGGCGAAAGTGCTGCAGCGGCGAGTCGAAGACCTGCGGCTCGGGGGCGTCGAACGGTGCCAGCAGGTCACGCAAGCGCGTGACCTTGTCTTGCAGTTGAACGGTGTAGCGTGCGGCATCAAAAGTCATGCGTTGAACCAGCCCAGCTTGATCACAAACAGAATCGACAGAATCACCAGTGCCGGGTTCAGCTCACGGTAGCGGCCCGAAAGCAGCTTGATGGCGGTCCAGGCGATGAAACCGAAGGCAATGCCGTTGGCGATGGAGTAAGTGAAGGGCATCGCCAGGGCGGTAATCACCACTGGCGCTGCAACAGTAATGTCTTCCCAGTCGATTTCCGCCAGGCCCGATGTCATCAGCACCGCGACGAACAGCAGCGCCGGTGCGGTGGCGAAGGCCGGAACGCTGGCGGCCAGTGGCGAGAAGAACAGCGCCAGCAGGAACAGGATTGCCACCACGATGGCGGTCAAGCCGGTACGGCCACCGGCACTCACGCCGGCGGCGGATTCGATGTAGCTGGTGGTGGTCGAGGTGCCGAGCAGCGAACCGGCCATCGCCGCGGTGCTGTCGGCGATCAGCGCACGGCCCATTTTCGGCATGTGGCCGTCCTTGCCCATCAGGCCGGCGCGCTTGGCCACGCCGATCAGGGTGCCGGAGTTGTCGAACAGGTCGACGAACAGGAAGGCGAAGATCACGCTGACCAGGCCGATATCCAGCGCGCCCTTGATATCCAGCTGCAGGAAGGTCGGGGCCAGGGACGGTGGCATCGACGTTACGCCGCCAAAGGGCGTGACACCCAACAGGATGGAGACGACGGTCACCGCCAGGATGCCGATCAGCACCGCGCCGCGCACGGCCAGGGCTTCAAGGGCCACGATCAGCACGAAACCGAGGGTGGCGAGAATCGGTGCCGGTTGTTTCAAGTCGCCCAGGCCCACCATGGTGGCCGGGTTGCTGACCACGATCCCGGCGTTGTGCAGGGCGATCAGCGCCAGGAACAGGCCGATACCGGCGGCAATCGCCGAGCGCAGGGGCAGGGGGATGCTGTTGATGATCCATTCACGGATGCGGAAGATCGACAGCAGGAAGAACAACACCGCCGAAATAAACACCGCACCCAGCGCCACTTGCCAGGTATGGCCCATGTGCAGGACCACGGTGTAGGTGAAGAAGGCGTTGAGGCCCATGCCCGGCGCCAGGGCGATCGGGTAGTTGGCGATCAGGCCCATGACGGTCGAACCGATGGCGGCGGCCAGGCAGGTCGCAACGAAGACGGCGCCCTTGTCCATGCCGGTCTCGCCGAGGATGCTCGGGTTCACGAACAAGATGTAGGCCATGGCCAGGAATGTCGTGATGCCCGCGAGAATCTCGGTGCGCACGTTGGTGTTGTGTGCCTTGAGTTGAAACAGCTTTTCCAGCATGCCTGCTCCCTGTGACGCTATGTTGCGTCGTTATTTGTTGACCTCTAAGTCAAAGCACAAACTGCGCCAAGCGCTTGTGGTTCCAGAGAGGATCGGAAAAAGCGGCGCATCATACCAGCAGCCGAGGCTGTGTGGCGCATGGCCTTGAGGCATACTGCGGCGACGTTCAATAGCGGGTCATCGACAGCATGAAAAAAGCCAACGCGTGGAGTCTAGCCCTGATCACTTGTCTCGGCCTGTGGTTGGGCGCGGCACCGGTGTGGGGCGCGACTGCACCGCCCTTGAGCGAGGTGCGCGTGTTCAAGGTTGAGTCGGCGGGTTGCAGCGAAACCATCCCGGAGCGCGCGCAAAGTACGCAGATGTGCACGCATCGTGGGCCTACCAAGGTGTCGGTGATGGAAGTCGGCCTGGGCCACAACCCCATGGGCCGCTTCAATGGTGCCGAGCTGGACGGGCAACGTACGCCCGTGTGCCAGGTCGGCAACATCAGCCAAGCCTGCAACGGGGCAGGCACCCTGATGGGCTACATCTATGTATTTGACCTGAATGTCGAAGCCCAAGGCTGGTTCGAATACAGCAATTCCTCGATCAACGGCCCGCAGAACACCCTGAAGACACAGCTCAATATCCGCTGATCAATCAGCTTGAACGCTCAAAACCCCGGGAAGTCGTACCCCTGAGACGGCGACTTTCCTGAACGCCGCGGATGTCCACCAACCCGTGAGGTGTTTATGAGCGCGACCCCCAATGGCGCGGCGACCCAACCGTTCGTCGCCCACTCGATACGCTTGACCCTGAACGGCCAGGCTCGCCAACTGGACGTGTTGCCCTGGACCACGCTGCTGGACCTGCTGCGCGAACAACTGGACCTGGTCGGCAGCAAAAAAGGCTGCGACCACGGCCAATGCGGCGCCTGCACGGTGTTGCGCGACGGCAAGCGCGTCAACGCCTGCCTGACCCTGGCCGTGATGTGCGACGGCGCCGAGTTGACCACCATCGAGGGCCTGGCCGACGGGGAGCAACTGCACCCGATGCAGCAAGCCTTTATCACCCACGATGCCTTCCAGTGCGGTTACTGCACCCCTGGCCAGATTTGTTCCGCGGTTGGCCTGGCCAATGAAGGCCGCGCCCACGACAGCGCGCAGATCCAGGAGCTGATGAGCGGCAACCTGTGCCGTTGCGGTGCCTATACCAACATCCGCGCAGCCATCGAAGACGCACTGCCGGCCTGCCGTGCCCGGGGAGGTCAGCGATGAATCCCTTCCACTACAGCAAGCCGGCCAATGTGCATGAGGCGGTGCACCTGAGCAGCGCGGCGTCGCGCTTTATTGCCGGTGGTACCAACCTGCTCGACCTGATGAAAGAAAACATCAGCCGGCCCGAGCACCTGATCGATATCACCGGGCTGCCGCTGCACGCGGTTGAAGAAACGGCCGAGGGTGGCGTGCGGATCGGTGCGCTGGTCAGCAATGCCGACCTGGCCTGGCACCCCTTGATCGAGCAGCGCTACCCGCTGCTGTCCCAGGCCATCCTCGCCGGTGCTTCGCCGCAATTGCGCAATATGGCCAGCACCGGCGGCAACCTGTTGCAGCGCACCCGTTGCTACTACTTCTATGACGCCGCCGTGCCCTGCAATAAACGACTGCCTGGCAGCGGTTGCCCGGCGCGCACCGGGTTGAACCGCATCCATGCGATCCTCGGTGCCAGCGAGCAATGCGTGGCCACCCATCCGTCGGACATGTGCGTGGCCCTCGCCGCCCTGGCGGCGCGGGTGCATGTGCAAGGGCGCGGCGGCGCGCGCGTCATCGAGTTTGCCGACTTCCATCGCTTGCCCGGCGATACGCCGCAGCGCGACAACCTGCTGGCCGACGATGAACTGATCACCGCTATCGAGTTGCCCGCCGACCACCTGGCACGCCACAGCCACTACCTGAAAATTCGCGACCGCGCGTCGTACGCCTTTGCCCTGGTCTCCGTCGCTGCGGCCTTGGAACTGGACGGCGATCGCATCGTCGACGCCCGCCTGGCCCTGGGCGGCGTGGCCCATAAACCCTGGCGTGATCGCGCGGTGGAAACCGCGCTGATCGGCCAGGCGGTCAGCCGCGAAACCTTCAGCAACGCTGCCGACGCTTTGCTGCAAGACGCCGAGCCGCTGCAACACAACGGCTTCAAGATCAAACTGGCGCGCCGCGCAATCATTCGCGCACTGAGTGATGCCGCTGTCGCAGGAGAACGCCCATGACGGCTATCGGCAAACCCCTGGACCGTGTCGACGGTCTGCTCAAAGTCACCGGCCAGGCACGATATGCCGGTGAGTTTCCCGAGGACGGCCTGCTTCATGGCAGCGTGGTCTCCAGCACCATCGCCAAAGGGCGCGTCATCAAGATCGATGCGACCAAAGCCCTGGCGCTGCCGGGCGTGGTCAGGGTGCTCGATCACCTCAACCGGCCGACAATCGCCAGCTACGATGACGCCTTCGCCGATGCCGACGCGGCGGATGGCTCGCCGTTTCGCCCGCTGTACAACGACCGCGTGCTCTACAGCGGCCAGCCCCTGGCCCTGGTGATCGCCGACAACCTGGAACTGGCGCGGCATGCCGGTTCCCTGGTCGAAATCGAGTACGAAACCGAACCCTTCGACACCGACCTGCTGGCCCGGCAGGAACACGCTTATCCTTCGCCGCAGACCCCGCCCGAGCCGCGCGGCAACTTTCAGGCCCAATGGAGCGCCGCCGCCGTCAGCCTCGACCTGCACTACAGCACTCCCATCGAACACCACAACCCCATGGAGCCCCACGCCAGTACCGTGCTGTATCAGCCGGATGGCACCCTGCATATCCATGACAAGACCCAGGGGCCGCAGAACTGCCAAGCCTATGTGCAAAAAGTGTTCTGCTTGGATAAAAGCCAGGTGCGCATCTTTGCCGCCTTCGTCGGCGGCGCTTTCGGCTCGGGCCTGCGCCCGCAATACCAATTGCCGTTGGCGGTGATGGCCTCCCTGGCGCTCAAGCGTTCGGTACGTGTCACCCTGACCCGGCAACAGATGTTCACCTTCGGTTACCGCCCGCGCACCTTGCAGCGTTTGCAGATGGGCGCCGCGGCCAACGGTCGCCTGCTGGCCCTGGGGCACACCGCGATTGGCCAGACCTCGCGCTTCGAGGACTTCAGCGAGCATGTGGTGGAGTGGAGCGGCATGCTCTACCACTGCGACAACGTCCAACTGACCTACCAATTGGTGCCCCTGGACGTGTTCACCCCCTTGGACATGCGCGCACCGGGCGCTGCCCTCGGCGTGATCGGCCTGGAGTGCGCCATGGACGAACTCGCCTGCGCCTTAGGCATGGACCCGGTGCAACTGCGCTTGATCAACTACGCCGAGCGCAACCAGAACGAAGACAAACCCTGGTCGAGCAAAGCCCTGCGCGAGTGCTACCGCGACGGCGCCGAGCGCTTCGGCTGGCGCGAGCGCAACCCGGAACCGCGCAGCATGCGCGACGGCCGTCAATTGATCGGCTGGGGCATGGCCGGCGGGGTATGGGAAGCCATGCAGATGAAGGCCAGCGCCAAGGCGCGGATCGACGCCGATGGCAAGCTGACCGTGAGCAGTGCCACCACCGATATCGGCACCGGGACTTACACGGTGATGACCCAGATCGCGGCGCAGGCCAGCGGTGTGGCGGTGGAGGATGTGCGTTTTCTGCTCGGCGACTCTTCGTTACCCACCGCGCCATTGCAGGGCGGCTCGTTTACCGTCTCGTCCGTCGGCACCGCCGTGCAGCAGGCCTGCGAAGCGTTGACGAGCAAGTTGCTGAGCATTGCCCGGCAGACTTACCCGGTATTCAAGCAGGCCGAATCCGTACGCTTTGAAGACGGCCAGTTGCACACCGGTGACGTGAGTGTGACGTTGGCGCAGTTGGTCAAGGACAGCGGCGAAGACGCATTGGAGGTGCAGGTCGACAGCGAACCGGATAAAAAACGTGAGGGCTACGCTACCGCCACCCATTCAGCGGTGTTCGTTGAAGTGCGTGTGGATGAGGACCTGGGCACGATCAAGGTCAGCCGTGTCGTCAGCGCGATTGCCGCTGGGCGTGTGGTCAATCCGAAGATGGCGCGCAGCCAGATCCTCGGCGGGGTGGTATGGGGCATCGGCATGGCCCTGCATGAAGAGACCCAGGTCGACCATCAACTGGGGCGCGGCATGAACCACAGCCTGGCGGAGTACCACATCCCGGTGAATGCCGATATTGGCGAGATTGACGTGCTGTTTGTCGAAGAGCACGACGAGATCGTCAACGCCCTCGGGTCCAAGGGCGTGGGCGAGATTGGCATTGTCGGAGTGGCGGCGGCAGTGGCCAATGCGATTTATCACGCCACCGGCAAGCGGGTGCGGGAGTTTCCGATCACCCTGGATAAGGTGCTCTAACGCAGTTCTTTCAAACCCATGGCGATCCAGATGTGGCAGGGGGCTTGCCCCCGGCAGCCATGGGTATCTGCACGACTGTTCAGCCCCTGACAAATCACCCACAACTGCCCTGTCTGTCGGGTGCTCAGTATTGAGCCAACGTTGTGTAGATACCCATGCCCCCTCCCACATGGGTTATGCGGTAGTTTTTTGAGCGGGCTCTTCCACCGGCACATGCATACGGTCGCGATTGGCCAGGGTCGGGAACAGTTTGATCCACACCCCCGTCACCACCAACGTGCCGATACCGCCCATCACCACCGCCGGCACAGTGCCGAACCAGTGGGCGGTAATCCCGGATTCGAACTCGCCCAATTGATTCGAGGCGCCAATAAACAGGCCATTGACCGCACTGACCCGCCCGCGCATTTCATCCGGGGTTTCCAGTTGCACAAAGGAGGCGCGGATCACCATGCTGATCATGTCCGCCGCGCCCAGCACCACCAGCACGGCCAGGGAAAACCAGAACGAAGTGGAGAGGCCGAAGGCAATGGTCGCCACGCCAAACACCCCGACGGCGGTAAACATGACCCGGCCGACCTGTCGGTCCACCGCAAACCGTGCCAACCACAGCGACATCAGCAAGGCACCGACAGCGGGGGCCGAGCGTAGCAGGCCCAGGCCCCAGGCGCCGGTCAGCAGGATGTCCTTGGCAAACACCGGCAGCAACGCAGTGGCGCCGCCGAGCAGCACGGCGAACAGGTCGAGGGAAATCGCGCCGAGGATGTCCGGGCGGCTGCGGATAAAGCGGATGCCGGCGAGCAGCGAATCCAACGTTGCCTTGCCTGTATTGAGCGGGGTCTGGCGGGCGGGCAGGTTGAGGGTCAAGACGCAGGCAATCAGGTACAGCACCACGGTCGGGCCATACACCCACACGCTGCCAAAGGCGTAGAGCAACCCACCGAGGGCCGGCGCGACGATAGTCGCCAGTTGCTGGGCCGATTGTGACGAAGCCACGGCGCGCGGAAACAGCGCGCTGGGCACGATGCTCGGCAGCAGCGCCTGGGTGGTGGGCATCTCGAAGGACCGCGCGGCACCCAGCACGAAGGCGAGGATAAAGATCATCTCGCGGGTTACGTTGCCAGTCAGGCCACCGATGGCCAGGGACAAGGCGATCAGCGCCTGCACGGTCTGGCAGATGGCCGCGACTTTACGCCGCTCATAGCGGTCGGCCACATGCCCGGTGTGCAGCATGAACAGCACGCGTGGGACGAATTCCACCAGGCCGACCAGGCCCAGGTCGAGTACGTTGCCGGTCAGTTGGTAGAGGTTCCAGCCGATGGCCACGGTAAGCATCTGGAAGCCGCTGGCGGTGAAGATCCGCGCCAGCCAGAACGCGATGAAAGGGCGGTGGTGACGTAACAGCAACGCGGGTTCACTGGGCATCGGAAATTCTGGTCAAGGCCGGAGGGAAGGGTGAGATTAGCATCAAGCTGTAACAATTAGTTGCGAGAAGAGGGCTGAGGCAAGCTGTCACGCGGCAAAAGACCACACAGGCCAATCGCGAAAATGGGACTACTCTTTTGACTGTGATTGATCCAGATCAAAGTCATTTCAGAATTTGTTCTGGCGGCCGCAAGGCCAGGATCCCTGCGTGGTTGGTTAAAAAAAGAAACGAATTGAAATTCGCCACACTCCATATCCGTGGGGGCAGTGGATGCGGCCTCCAGCCAGCATTCGGTATTACCTGACAGAGGAAGACTTATGTTCGGTTTGGAGGCGCTAGATCTCGCCCGAATTCAATTTGCGTTCACCATCTCGTTTCACATCCTGTTCCCGGCGATCACCATTGGCCTGGCCAGTTACCTTGCGGTGCTGGAAGGTCTGTGGCTCAAGACCCATAACGACACCTACCGTGACCTCTACCACTTCTGGTCGAAGATCTTTGCCGTCAACTTCGGCATGGGCGTGGTCTCCGGCTTGGTCATGGCCTACCAGTTCGGTACCAACTGGAGCCGCTTCTCGGACTTCGCCGGCTCCGTCACCGGGCCGCTGCTCACGTACGAAGTGCTCACGGCCTTCTTCCTCGAGGCCGGTTTCCTCGGCGTGATGCTGTTCGGCTGGAACAAGGTGGGGCGCAAGCTGCACTTCTTCGCCACGGTAATGGTGGCGGTCGGTACGTTGATCTCCACCTTCTGGATCCTGGCGTCCAACAGCTGGATGCAGACGCCCCAGGGCTTTGAAATCATCGACGGCCGCGTGATTCCCACCGACTGGCTGGCGGTGATCTTCAACCCGTCGTTCCCCTACCGCCTGATGCACATGGCCACGGCCGCGTTTGTCGCCACGGCCTTCTTCGTCGGCTCCTCGGCGGCCTGGCATTTGTTGCGTGGCAAGGACACCCCCGCGATCCGCACCATGTTGTCGATGGCGATGTGGATGGCCCTGATCGTGGCGCCTATCCAGGCGGTGATCGGTGACTTCCACGGCCTCAACACGCTCAAGCATCAGCCGGCGAAAATCGCCGCGATTGAAGGCCACTGGGAAAATATCGGCAATGAGCCGACGCCGTTGATCCTGTTTGGCTGGCCGGACATGAAAGCCGAAAAAACCAAATACGCGGTGGAAATTCCCTACCTGGGCAGCCTGATCCTGACCCACTCCCTGGACAAACAGGTGCCGGCGCTCAAGGAGTTTGCGCCTGAAGACCGCCCCAACTCGACCATTGTGTTCTGGTCGTTCCGGGTCATGGTCGGCCTGGGCTTGCTGATGATCTTCACCGGGCTGTTCAGCCTCTGGCTGCGCCGGGGCGGCAAGATGTACACCTCCAGGCCGTTCCTGTACCTGGCCCTGTGGATGGGCCCGTCCGGCCTGATCGCGATCCTCGCGGGCTGGTTCACCACCGAAATCGGTCGCCAGCCGTGGGTCGTCTACGGGTTGATGCGCACGGCGGATGCGTCCTCCGGGCATAGCCTGGCGCAGATGACCATCACCCTGGTGCTGTTCGTGGTGGTGTACTTCGCGCTGTTCGGCGCAGGCCTGGGCTACATGATGCGCCTGGTACGCAAAGGCCCTGTGACCCACGAAAGCACCGAGCCGACCCACGGTGGCCCTGGCCAGAAACGCACACCGGCCCGTCCATTGTCCGCCGCCGATGATGGCGGCGATGACGACCACGCCCACATCCAGCACAAGGGGAATTGAGATGGGTATTGATCTTCCGCTGATCTGGGCCGTGATCATCATCTTCGGCATCATGATGTACGTGGTCATGGACGGCTTCGACCTGGGCATCGGCATCCTCTTCCCGTTTATTCCGGGCAAGACCGACCGTGACGTGATGATGAACACCGTCGCCCCGGTCTGGGACGGTAACGAAACCTGGCTGGTGCTGGGGGGCGCGGCGTTGTTCGGCGCCTTCCCGCTGGCCTACTCGGTGGTGTTGTCGGCCCTGTACCTGCCGTTGATGCTGATGCTGATCGGGCTGATCTTTCGCGGCGTGGCCTTCGAGTTTCGCTTCAAGGCCAAGGACCACAAGCGTCACCTGTGGGACAAGGCGTTTATCGGCGGCTCACTGGCGGCGACCTTCTTCCAGGGCGTGGCGCTGGGGGCGTTTATCGACGGCATCCCGGTGGTCAATCGCCAATTTGCCGGCGGCTCGCTGGATTGGCTCACGCCGTTCACGATGTTCTGCGGGGTGGCGCTGATCGTGGCCTATGCGTTGCTCGGCTGCACCTGGCTGATCATGAAAACCGAAGGCCCGTTGCAGGAGAAGATGCACAACCTGGCGCAGCCATTGGCCTTTGTGGTGCTGGCGGTGATTGGGATCGTCAGCCTGTGGACGCCGCTGGCGCACCCGGAAATCGCCTCGCGCTGGTTCACCCTGCCGAACCTGTTCTGGTTCCTGCCGGTACCGATCCTGGTGCTGGTGACCATGTACGGGTTGATCCGCGCCGTGGCGCGTAATGCGCACTACACGCCGTTCCTGCTGACGCTGGTGCTGATCTTCCTTGGCTACAGCGGCCTGGGGATCAGCCTGTGGCCCAATATCATCCCGCCCTCGGTATCGATCTGGGATGCGGCTGCACCGCCGCAAAGCCAGGGCTTCATGCTGGTGGGTACGCTGTTCATCATTCCGTTCATCCTGGGCTACACCTTCTGGAGCTACTACGTGTTCCGCGGCAAGGTCACCCACGAAGACGGCTATCACTAGGAGGGTCGTTCCATGTCTGGCAAACCTTCGTTGCACGAGATTGAACAGGCCGAGAAACAGCCGTTGTGGCGGCGCCTGGGGTGGTTGGCGATGATCTGGAGCGCCAGCGTGCTGGCCCTGTTCATCGTGGCCACCCTGATGCGCATGTTCATGAGCGCGGCCGGCCTGACCACTCACTGACATCCCATCCCGTTGCCTTGCGGCACGGTTTTTTGACCCTGTTCCCTCTTTGGAGGGGCGGGGTCTTTTTTTATTTGCGCGCTTTGAGGATCACGAACTTCGGTGTGGCGGCGACTTGCTCGACGCCTCGGAACAGCCGCGCCAACTTGCTGTGATAGCCCAGATGGCGGTTGCCGACGATATAGAGGGCGCCGCCTGCCACCAAGGCTTCGCGCGCCTGTTGGAACATGCGCCAGGCGAGGAAGTCGCCGACCACCTGTTGCTGGTGGAACGGCGGGTTGCACAGCACCACGTCGAGGGACTCCGGCGCCTGGCCTGCCAGGCCGTCGCCGGCATGGACACTCACCGCGCGCGCGCCGAGGGCCGCTTGCCAATTCTCGGCGGCTGATTGCACGGCCATGTAGGACTCGTCCACCAAGGTGTACTGCGCCTGCGGGTTTTGCAGGGCGCTGGCAATCGCCAATACGCCGTTGCCGCATCCAAGGTCCGCGACGCGCGCGGCGCCCAGGCCCTTGGGCAAGTGGGGCAGGAACGCACGGGTGCCGATGTCCAGTCCTTCGCGGCAGAACACGTTGGCATGGTTGAGCAGCTCGATGGGCGGTGTTTCCAGGGTATAGCGTGTCGGGTAGGGCGACACCGCTGCCGGGCGGTCTGCCAATGTTGCGATCAGCAAACGTGCCTTTTTTACCGCCAGTGAAGCGTGCATCGGTCCGATATAGCGTTCCAGCAATTCACCGGCGGCCCGTGGCAGATGCTTGATCATCGCCCCCGCGACCACTTCGGCGCCCGGGGCCAGTTGGCCTTGCAGGCGAATCAGCTGTTCTTCCAGCAAGGCCAGGGTTTTCGGGACGCGTATCAGCACCCGGTCGAATGGCCCGATGGGCACCTGGCTGGCCGGGACAAAACTCACTGTGTCGAACGCCTTGCCGTTGCGCACCAGGTTTTTCTCCAGGCCCTGGGCGGCAAGAAACGAATCACCACTGGACGTCACCTGCACCCGGCCTTCGAGGCTGGCCGCCAGGGCGCCAAAACTGTCGTTGAGTACCAGCACGCGGGTCGTTGCGCCCGGCTGTTGCTCAGCCAAGTGACTGAGCAGGTACTCGTCGGCGGCGTCGAAGGCCTGCAGCGGATCATTGTGTTGCTCTGGCTGGCGGATCAGATCGAGCTGGGCGAATGGACTGTCGAGCAGGGGCATGGCAGGGGAGGCTCTGGGTAATCGATGGGTGTTCGGCAGGGGGCGTGAGGCGCGCTGGTCGAACCGTCTGAGTGAACTGCGAGGCGACGCCTTGGCGGCGGCATCAACACTCAGAGTTGGTCGTAAATGTTACTTATTTTTTGCAAGGATTACATGCAGCGTTTCCGGGGCGGTTAAAACAGCCCGGCTTTTGATGCCCTCAGTACAGCGGCAATCTTGTTATTGACCCCCAGTTTCTTGAACGTACGGCTGATATGAAAACCCACCGTACGCTCCGACAGGCAGAGGATGCCGGCAATGTCGGCGGCGGTCTTGCCCAGGGCTGACCATCTGAGGACTTCCGTTTCCCGCTCGGTCAATTTGCAGGGCGGGGTAATGCTTGGGTTGTCGGCAAATTTTTGTGCGACAACCGCGTGCATCGCATGGCAGAGCCACAAGACATGGCCGGCCTTTTCATACAGTTCTTCCGGGCTGACTGCGCCCTCGCTGCGTCCCAGGGACAGCATGCTGAACACACCCTGGAAGTCGTGGACCGATTGGGTCCACCCCAGATGCACACCCTGTGACCGGGCCAGTTCCCACAGGCTTGGCACGGCGGTGAAGAGTTTTTCCTCCCTGACAATGGGTAATACGCAATGTTTGCAATGGTTGACGACCGGGTCTACTTCGAAGTAGTGGGCCTGGTCATACTGCAGGTTCCATTCATTCGGATAGTTGTTGAGATGAATCGGTTTGGTTGAGTTTGTCGGTAGTTGAGAACTCATGGTGAAGGAACAGAATTGGAAGCCGAGTTCAAGGGTTCTGTTGATAACCATTTCAAATACGCTGGTGATCTTGTCCTCGCCTTCCAGTTTGGGAATCCGTGTATTTCGCCAGTTAACCATTGGTAACTCTCCATAACGTGTCGGCGGCATGGGTACATCCTGAGCCCCAGTGCTGCACGCAAATGAGTGTAGGACATGATCTACATCAATGTCGGAAATTTCTTTCTTGGTAGGGAGAGGGGAAAGATAGTTTCAGCAGTAATATTAATTTGCCATCAAGCGTTCGATGGAGGTTGCCCCTTCCATTTCACGAGGGCAGTGCACTACCTGTAACACCCAACTAACAAATGGGCCGCGCTTCAATGTAATGGCGCGGTGTTGTGTTATAGCGAAATAATTAGACGAGCAATTAAAGTGCCATTAGCTTTGGTCCCCCAAGGGGCATTCAGGATGTCACTACCGACTGCAGGTGTTTCCGCGCGTGACTTTGAGGGACACTAGGGCACCTGTAGAACGGAGTTCCCCATGACGGCCAGTGCTGAGAAATTTACCCGCCAGACCTTGCTCGACGTGCAATCGCTGACCCCCAGCCTCTTCACCTTGCGGACCACCCGCGACCCCGGCTTTCGGTTTGTCGCCGGCCAGTTCGTGCGCCTGGGGGTCACCAAGGCGGATGGCAGCACCGTATGGCGCGCTTACTCTGTGGTGTCTTCACCGTTCGATGAGCACTTGGATTTTTTCTCGATTGTTGTGCCCGGCGGCGAGTTCACCAGCGAACTGAGTCGCCTGCGTGTGGGCGACACGCTGTTGGTCGAGCGCCAGGCTACGGGGTTCCTCACCCTGAACCGTTTCGTCGATGGCCGCGACCTTTGGCTGCTGGGCACTGGCACCGGGGTGGCGCCGTTCCTGTCGATCCTGCAGGACTTCGAGGTGTGGGAAAAATTCGAGCGCATCATCCTGGTGTACAGCGCGCGGGAAGCCAGGGAGCTGGCCTATCAGTCGCTTATCCAGGGCTTGGGCGAGCGCGAGTACCTGGCTGAATATGCGCACAAACTGACCTACCTGCCGCTCGTCACGCGTGAGCAGCATCCGGGCGCGTTGAATGGGCGTATCACCACCTTGATCGAGAATGGCGAGTTGGAGCGCGCGGCCGGCGTCGAGCTGAGCCCGGAGCATTCGCGCGTGATGATTTGCGGCAACCCCCAGATGATCGACGACACCCGCCAATTGCTCAAACAGCGCGACATGCAATTGAGCCTGTCCCGGCGCCCTGGCCAGGTGGCCGTGGAGAATTACTGGTAACAAAAAAGGCGCCCCTCGAGGCGCCTTTCTGCAAGTCGATGGGGTTACAGCGGC
This sequence comes from Pseudomonas gorinensis, assembly GCF_042015035.1. Lineage (NCBI taxonomy): Bacteria > Pseudomonadati > Pseudomonadota > Gammaproteobacteria > Pseudomonadales > Pseudomonadaceae > Pseudomonas > Pseudomonas gorinensis. Next base: position 6,401,773 of record NZ_CP167125.1, on the reverse strand, counting down.
TTGTCGTTCTGTGCCTTGAGCAGATCACGGATCTCACCCAGCAACACTTCTTCCTTGGTTGGCGTCGGTGGCAGGCTCGGCGCCACGGCTTCTTCGCGCTTGAGGCGGTTGATGGCCTTCACACCCATGAAGATCGCAAACGCGACGATCACAAAGTCGATCACGCTCTGAATGAACTTGCCGTACGCCAGCACAACCGCGGGCACGTCACCCTGCGCGGCTTTGAGCGTTATCGCCAGGTCGCCGAAGTCTACGCCACCGATCAACAGACCAATGGGCGGCATCACCACGTCGCCTACGAACGAGGAAACAATTTTGCCGAAGGCGGCGCCGATGATGATACCGACGGCCATGTCGACCACATTACCTTTGACCGCGAAGGCCTTGAACTCACTGATCACGCCCATAGGTTATTCCTTGTTACAGATTAGAAGGGTGCTGCTCAGTGTAAGTCAGTCGTGGAGGGCTTGCCTGACACAACTGTTCACACTCTTGGTTTTTATCGACACATTAAAACGCAAATAGTTTGCAAAGTGCCACCAATCGCGCGCGAAATACGCGCCATTTCAGTGGCTTACCACATTAATTTCTTAATCGCCCTAGTGGTGTTTTTCTATTTATCTTCTGACTCGCGGGTCACTAGCCTCTGGCAAGCACAACTGAATGTGCGCTAAAAAAACCAGAGGAAACCTCGATGAAGAACCCCATTAAGCGCGGCCCAGGCCTGGCGCGACATGCAGTGGTACTGGCGACCGCCAGCCTGCTTTCCCTTTCTGTGCAAGCCGCCAACCTGACCCGCGATAACGGCGCCGCCGTCGGCGACAACCAGAACTCGCAAACCGCAGGTGCCAATGGCCCAGTGCTGCTGCAAGACGTGCAACTGATCCAGAAGCTGCAGCGTTTCGATCGAGAGCGCATCCCCGAGCGCGTGGTGCATGCCCGTGGCACTGGTGCCCACGGCACGTTTACCGTCACCGACACCCTCAGCGACCTGACCAAGGCCAAGGTCTTTGCGGCAGGCGAAGCCACCCCGGTGTTCGTGCGCTTCTCGGCCGTGGTGCACGGCAACCACTCCCCGGAAACCTTGCGTGACCCGCGCGGTTTCGCCACCAAGTTCTACACCGCTGATGGCAACTGGGACCTGGTGGGCAACAACTTCCCGACGTTCTTTATCCGCGACGCCATCAAGTTCCCCGACATGGTCCACGCCTTCAAGCCGGACCCACGCACTAACCTGGACGATGACTCCCGTCGTTTCGACTTCTTCTCCCATGTTCCCGAGGCCACTCGTACACTCACCGAGTTGTATTCCGACTCCGGTACCCCGGCAAGTTATCGGGAAATGGATGGCAATGGCGTACATGCCTACAAGTTGATTAACGCCAAGGGCGAAGTGCACTACGTCAAGTTCCACTGGAAGAGCCTGCAGGGCATTAAGAACCTCGATCCCAAGCAAGTTACCGAGGTGCAGGGACGTGACTACAGTCATATGACCAATGACTTGGTTACCCACATCAATAAGGGCGATTTCCCCAAGTGGGACCTGTATGTGCAGGTACTCAAGCCGGAAGAGTTGGCCAAGTTTGATTTCGACCCACTGGACGCCACCAAGATCTGGCCGAATGTGCCCGAGCGTAAAGTCGGGCAGATGGTACTGAACCGCAACCCGGCGAATGTCTTCCAGGAAACCGAGCAAGTCGCCATGGCCCCGGCCAACCTGGTACCGGGCATCGAACCGTCGGAAGACCGCCTGCTGCAAGGCCGGGTGTTCTCGTATGCGGACACGCAAATGTATCGCCTGGGCGCTAATGCGCTGCAATTGCCGATCAACGCCCCACGGGTCACCGTCAACAACGGGAACCAGGACGGCGCGCTGAACTTCGGCAAAACCACCAGCGGCGTGAACTACCAGCCAAGCCGCCTGGAAAACCGTGAAGAGCCGCAAACCGCGCGCTACAGCCAGACGGCACTGTCGGGCAGCACCCAGCAGGCGAAGATCCAGCGTGAGCAGAACTTCAAACAAGCGGGTGACCTGTATCGCTCCTACAGCAAGAAAGAGCGTCAGGACTTGATCGACAACTTCGGCGGCTCCCTGGCCACTACCGATGACGAGAGCAAGCACATCATCCTGTCGTTCCTCTACAAAGCCGACCCGGAATATGGTACCGGCGTGGCCAAGGTCGCCAAGGGTGACCTGGCTCGCGTGAAGGCGCTGGCCGAAAAACTCACCGACTGACGTTGGTTTCGGTCGACGTCCTTGTGGGCGTCGACCTCTGGCAGGAGAGAACCCATGCGTGTTTCTATCGGCTTACTGATGGCCATGCTGGCCTTTTTCGCCCATGCCGAGTCCCCCGACCCGGTCGCGCTCAAGGCACAGCTTCAGGATTACTACTTCGACGCCGCTCGCCGTGGCGACCTCGACATGCTCAACACCTTTATCGACGCCGGTTTCCCCCTCAACACCCAGGACGACAAGGGCTACACCGCGCTGATCCTCGCCGCCTACCACGGCGAGAGCGCCTACGTGGAGCGCTTGCTCGCCGCCGGCGCCGACGCCTGTGTGCAGGACAAGCGCGGCAACACCGCGTTGATGGGGGCGATCTTCAAGGGTGAATTGAAAATCGCCCAGCGCCTGCTGGCCACCGACTGCAACCCCGACCAACGTAACGGCGCCGGGCAGACGGCAGCCATGTACGCCGGCCTGTTCAAACGGATCGAGTTGCTCGACGCACTCAAAGCCAAGGGTGCCGATCTCAACGCCGAAGACCCGGTCGGCAACAGTGCTTCACGGTTGGCCAGCGGTGAAATCCGGACCCCGGCGTCGCGCTGAGCTATCATCGCGGTTTTTCGGTTGGAGGTTCTCGAATGGCAAAGGCCAAGCGCATGTACGGCTGCACGGAGTGCGGCGCGACCTTTCCCAAGTGGGCCGGCCAATGCACCGAGTGCGGTGCGTGGAATACCCTCACGGAAACCATGATCGAAAGTGGCGGCGCCTCGGCCCCTACCGGCCGCGCCGGCTGGACCGGGCAACAGGCGCAGATCAAGACCCTGGCTGAAGTCAGTGTCGAAGAGATTCCGCGTTTCTCCACCGCGTCCGGCGAGCTGGACCGTGTGCTCGGCGGCGGCCTGGTGGATGGTTCGGTGGTGCTGATCGGCGGCGACCCGGGCATCGGCAAGTCGACGATCCTGCTGCAAACCCTGTGCAGCATCGCCAGCCGCATGCCGGCGCTGTACGTCACGGGTGAAGAATCCCAGCAGCAAGTGGCCATGCGCGCCCGTCGTTTGGGCCTGCCCCAGGATCAACTGCGGGTCATGACGGAAACCTGCATCGAAAGCATCATCGCCACGGCCCGTATCGAAAAACCCAAGGTCATGGTGATCGATTCGATCCAGACGATTTTCACCGAACAACTGCAATCGGCGCCGGGTGGCGTGTCCCAGGTGCGCGAAAGTGCGGCGCTGCTGGTGCGTTATGCCAAGCAGAGTGGCACGGCGATCTTCCTGGTTGGCCACGTGACCAAGGAAGGTGCATTGGCCGGGCCACGCGTGCTGGAGCATATGGTCGACACCGTGCTGTATTTCGAAGGTGAATCCGATGGCCGCCTGCGTTTGCTGCGCGCGGTGAAGAACCGCTTTGGCGCGGTGAACGAGCTGGGTGTGTTCGCCATGACCGACCGGGGGCTGAAAGAAGTCTCCAATCCATCGGCGATTTTTCTCACCCGTGCCCAGGAAGAAGTCCCCGGCAGTGTGGTGATGGCGACGTGGGAAGGCACTCGGCCGATGCTGGTGGAAGTCCAGGCGCTGGTGGATGACAGCCATTTGGCCAACCCGCGTCGAGTCACCCTGGGCCTGGATCAGAACCGCCTGGCGATGTTGCTGGCGGTATTGCACCGCCATGGTGGCATTCCGACCCATGACCAGGACGTGTTCCTCAACGTGGTGGGCGGGGTCAAGGTGCTGGAAACCGCATCCGACCTGGCGTTGATGGCGGCGGTGATGTCCAGCCTGCGCAACCGGCCGCTGCCCCATGACTTGCTGGTGTTTGGCGAAGTCGGCCTGTCGGGCGAAGTGCGCCCGGTGCCCAGTGGCCAAGAGCGCCTCAAGGAAGCCGCCAAGCACGGCTTCAAACGCGCGATTGTGCCGAAGGGCAATGCGCCGAAGGAAATGCCGCCAGGGTTGCAGGTGATCGGAGTAACGCGCCTGGAACAGGCATTGGATGCACTTTTCGAATAACTCAGGGATGGACGCGATGCAACGATCGAATCGCTGGGGCGCGGTAGCCCTGTTTATCGCCCTGGCCGGCTCGTCCGCCATGGCGTGGGCTGAGCTGCCAACCGGTTATCGGCTGGCGCAGAAACTGGTGACACCCGACGGCAGTGTGCTGCAGGTGCTGGAAGACCAGCGCATCAGCGCCCAACTGCACAGCGACAGTTGGGGCAATGGGTTGGATGAAGACTCGTTCGACGAGCCTGGCGATTTGGTCGACAGCCCGCTGCGCGAAGCCCAGGTGCGGTTGGTATCAGCCTCTGGCGAGGTGATAGCTCACGAAGACCTCGGCTACCCGTTGGCCCAGGTCGAGAAAGCCCCGCTCAAAGGGCTGCCCGAACCTGTGTATTTTTTGACCATCGATCAGACCGCCCCCATGGGCAGTTACAGCGGGCCCGCCACGCAACTGTTGCTGCCTGACAAACAGCAACTCAAACCGCTGAGTTACCAGGGCACCGACGGCAAAGCCCAGGCGTTGACCCTGGCACAGACGGGCAAGGCTGCGTGGATGATAGCGACGCCAGCCAGTGGCGGCGCGGATGAGCTGCTGCAGGTGTCGTCCTTCATGGAGGGCGACGGTGAGGATGACTTTGCCACGCGTTATCAGACTTATCGGTTTGTTGACGGACAGTGGCACGGCGCCTCAAGTCAGAAAAAGGGCTACTGGGACATGGAAAGCGCATTTCCCGCACGTACGGCGTTTCCCTGAGCCATCACACTTCCAGCAACGCGCCCAGCTCCCGCTCAAGTTCTTCCTGGTCGCCCAGGTTCAGCTCGATCAGCCTCCGCAAGTGTTTGATCGAGTCCAGGTCGATGTTTGTGCACACAAATCCCAGTTGGCCTTTTGCTTCGTGGGTCAGTTCTACTTGCATCTTTATATGAGCCTCGGGATCCAGGCGTATGTCGACGGTGAACGGCAGCTTTATATTTCCCTTCCAATCTTCAGGCCGTTGCGCCAACAGGCCCTTTAGCGACAAATCCACCAATTGCACCGGCCATTCATGGCCGTTTTGCTGAAGTTTGGTCTTGGCATCAAAGGCGATCCGGCGAAAACGGCGGCGATCAGACGCTTGCTCGGTCATGGTGAAACCCTCTGTGGATAGAAGGATTGTAGCCGTACGCCATCACTGGGCTGTTTTTTCTGCTTTTTTGCCTTGGGAAGGCTCTAGACCAACGTAGGGGGGTGGCCTTTAAGGCCAGTAGCGCTAAACTCCGGGTGGCTGTCCTTTCTGTCCACCCTGGCTGGAATATAAAAATGAAAAATAATAATAGCCTGCTACGCCACTTACCCTGGCTGGTGCTGGCAATCGTAGGAGCGTGCGCCCTGGGCGTAGTGGCCTTGCGCCGCGGCGAGGCGATAAACGCCTTGTGGATCGTGGTCGCCGCTGTGGCCATTTATCTGGTTGCTTACCGTTACTACAGTCTGTTCATCGCTAACAATGTGATGCAGCTCGATCCTCGGCGGGCCACCCCCGCAGTGGTCAACAACGACGGTCTGGACTATGTGCCGACCAACAAACACATCCTTTTCGGTCACCACTTTGCGGCGATTGCCGGTGCAGGCCCGTTGGTCGGTCCGGTATTGGCGGCGCAAATGGGCTACCTGCCAGGCACCTTGTGGCTGATTGCCGGTGTGGTGCTGGCCGGTGCGGTGCAGGACTTCATGGTTCTGTTCCTGTCCACCCGTCGCAACGGCCGTTCCCTGGGAGATATGGTTCGCGAAGAGATGGGCCGCATTCCCGGGACCATCGCGCTGTTCGGCTGCTTCCTGATCATGATCATCATCCTCGCGGTGCTGGCGCTGATCGTGGTCAAGGCCCTGGCCGAGAGCCCGTGGGGTATCTTCACGGTGATGGCGACCATCCCGATCGCGATGTTCATGGGCATCTACATGCGCTACATCCGCCCGGGCCGCATCGGTGAAATTTCGATCCTCGGCGTGTTGCTGCTGCTGGGTTCGATCTGGCTGGGCGGGCAGATTGCCGCTGACCCGGTCTGGGCCAAGGCCTTCACCTTCACCGGGATCCAGATCACCTGGATGCTGATCGGCTACGGTTTCGTCGCCGCGGTACTGCCGGTGTGGCTGATCCTGGCGCCACGTGACTACCTCTCCACCTTCCTGAAAATCGGCACCATCATCGCCCTGGCGATCGGCATCCTGGTGACCATGCCCGACCTGAAAATGCCCGCGCTGACCCAGTTCATCGATGGCACCGGCCCGGTATGGAAGGGCGGCCTGTTCCCGTTCCTGTTCATCACCATTGCCTGCGGTGCGGTTTCCGGCTTCCACGCGCTGATCTCCTCGGGCACTACGCCCAAGCTGCTTGCCAGTGAAAGCCACGCCCGCTACATCGGTTATGGCGGCATGTTGATGGAGTCGTTCGTGGCCATCATGGCGATGGTTGCCGCTTCGGTGATCGAGCCTGGCGTGTATTTCGCCATGAACAGCCCGGCGGCGATTGTCGGCACCGACGTGGTCACCGTGGCGCAAACCGTCAGCAGCTGGGGCTTTGCAATTACCCCCGAGGCGTTGTCGGCTGTCGCCCATGACATCGGTGAAACCACCATCCTGGCCCGTGCCGGTGGTGCGCCGACTCTCGCGGTGGGGATCGCACAGATCCTGCACAGTGTGCTGCCTGGTGAAAACACCATGGCGTTCTGGTACCACTTTGCGATCCTGTTCGAAGCGCTGTTCATCCTGACTGCTGTCGACGCCGGTACCCGTGCCGGGCGCTTCATGCTGCAAGACTTGCTGGGCTCCTTCGTACCGGCGCTCAAACGCACCGAATCGTGGACCGCCAACCTGATCGCGACTGCCGGTTGCGTGGCCATGTGGGGCTACCTGCTGTACCAAGGCGTGATCGACCCACTGGGCGGGATCAACACCTTGTGGCCGCTGTTTGGTATCTCCAACCAGATGCTGGCGGGTATCGCGCTGATGCTGGCGACCGTTGTGCTGATCAAAATGAAACGCCAACGCTACATCTGGGTGACCATGCTGCCGGCTGTCTGGCTGCTGATCTGCACCACCACCGCAGGCTTCATCAAGCTGTTCGACGCCAACCCGGCGATCGGCTTCCTGTCGCTGGCGAAGAAATACAGCGATGCCCTGGCCAACGGCCAGATCCTGGCCCCGGCCAAGAGCATCGACCAGATGCAACACGTGATCTGGAACGCCTACACCAACGCAACGCTGACGGCGCTGTTCCTGTTCGTGGTGTTCAGCATCCTGTTCTATGCGCTCAAGGTCGGTGTCGCCGCTTGGGGCAACAAAGAACGTACGGATAAAGAAGCCCCGTTCCAGGCTGTACCGGACGCTTGATCGAGGATTGCAGCCATGTTCAATGACATCAGTCGCCTCGGTAAATACCTCGGTCAGGCCGCGCGCCTGATGGTCGGCATGCCCGACTACGACACCTACGTCGAGCATATGCAAACCAAACACCCGGACAAACCGATGATGGACTACAAGGCGTTCTTCCGAGAGCGCCAGGAAGCCCGTTACGGTGGCAAGGGTGGGCCCAAGTGCTGTTGATTTAACGTAACTCTCCTGTGGGAGGGGGCTTGCCCCCGATAGTGGTGCGTCAGTGACAGATAAGTGCCTGACACACTGCTATCGGGGGCGAGCCCCCTCCCACATTTGTTTCAGTGTTCCTTCAAGGAGAATTTTTTGTCCTCTCCCATTCCAGTGACCGTCCTCAGCGGCTTCCTCGGCGCCGGCAAGACCACCTTGCTGCGCCACCTGCTCAAGGCCGAGCACGGCTTGAAAATCGCCGTGATCGAAAATGAATTCAGCGATGCCGGTATCGACACCCAGCTGTTGGGCGAAGAACCGGTGCAAGTCATGACCCTGTCCAACGGCTGCGTGTGCTGCACTATCCACACCGACCTGACCAAGGCCCTCTACCTGCTGCTCGAACGCCTGGACAGCGGCGAGATCGCCTTCGACCGCCTGGTGATCGAGTGCACCGGCCTCGCCGACCCTGCGCCGGTGGCCCAAACCTTTTTCATCGATGAGGAACTGCGCGAGCGCTACATCCTTGACGGCATCATCACCCTCGTGGACGCGGCCCACGCCGAGCACCACCTGACCCAGACCATCGCCCAGGCGCAGATCGGTTTCGCCGACCGCCTGCTGGTGAGCAAGCGTGACCTGGTGGACGACGCCACCTTCGAGGCTCTCAGTGAACGCCTCACACGCATCAACCGCCGCGCGCCGATCCGTGTGGTCGAGCACGGCAAGATTGAGTTAGCCGAACTGCTCGATGTGCGCGGCTTCAACCTTAACGCCGGTATGAGCTTGCGCCCGGTGAGCAAGGCGCCGTCCAGCGACCGTATTTCCAGCCTGGTACTGCGTACTGACCAGCCGCTGGATATCGACCGCCTCAGTGAGTTCATGAACGAACTGCTGGAAGACCATGGCAAGCAACTGCTGCGCTACAAGGGCGTGCTCAACATCGCCGGGGAGGATCGGCGCATGGTGTTCCAGGGCGTGCTCAAGCTCTACGGGTTCGATTGGGACACCGAATGGGCCGAGGGTGAGGCGCGGGAGAGTGTGATTGTGTTTATTGCCGATGAGTTGCCGGAAGACAAAATCCGCGAAGGCTTTAAGCGGGTTTACCAGGCGTAAAAAATCTATGGTCCCCCCATTTTTGCAATACTGATTAACGGGCGATGTGGTTGGCTTGCTTAAATCTATCCGGCGTCTGTTTGGGGCTTGCCCCAGCGCCACGATGAGAGTCGCGCCTGACGATCCTTAAAAGCCCGTCGGCTTCTGAAGCCGATTTTTATGTCAGGATCTTCGCCAGGCCGGTAGGCCGTTCACGTCATCCGTTGTTCAGCTATCGCAAAACCTGAAGGGTGAATTGTGGTACTGCAACAACCGCAGGGTCAGGCGTTCAAGGCGTCTGGCCCTGCTTCATATTGCGCATGGTGAGCCGCTATCGCCCAAGCGATACGCGCCAGTTTGTTGGCCAGGGCACAGGCCACCACATTCGAGTGTCGTCGGCGCAGCAGCGCTCGCACCCAGTCGGCCAAAGCCCCCTTCTGATGATCCAGCCTCTGCATGTAAACCCTGGAGCATTGCACCAGCAGTTGCCGCAGGTGCTTGTCACCCCGCTTGCTGATCCCCAACAAATTGGCTTTGCCGCCCGTGCTGTACTGTCGCGGCACCAAGCCCACTGAAGCCGCAAAATCGCGACTGCATCGGTATTGCTTGCCATCGCCCATTTCTACAGCCAGAAGGCTGGCGGTGATCGGACCGACACACGGCATGCTAAGCAAACGGCTCCCCAGATCATCGTCGGCCAGCTGGCAAGCCAGTTGTTTGTCCAGTTCCTTGATCTGTTCATCCAGGTAAACGAAGTGATCGTGCAGGCGTTGCAACAGCACTGTCAGCCGCACAGGCAGCTCATGCTCGGCCAAAACAGCTGCCAAACGCTTCATGATGGCTGAGCCTTTGGGCAGGCTGATGCCAAATTCCAGCAGGAAACCGTGCATCTGATTGGCTGTCTTGGTGCGGTCATGCACCAACGACTCGCGCATGCGATGCAGGACAGACAGGGTTTGCTGAGACTCGGTTTTAGGCGTAACGAAGCGCATGGACGGACGGGAAGCCGCCTCGCAAATGGCCTCTGCGTCGATAAAGTCATTTTTGTTGCCCTTGACGAAAGGGCGGACAAACTGCGGTGAAATCAACTTGGTCGTATGCCCCATCGCCGCAAGCTGACGGGCGATGAAGTGAGAGCCGGCACAGGCTTCCGTTACCACGACGCAGCTCGGCAAGTTGCCGAAGAACCGCATCATCTGCGCTCGCGAGAGCTTTTTGCGAAACACCTCGCGGCCCGATTTGTCTTGGCCCAGAAGGTGGAAATTATGTTTGCCGAGATCGATCCCGATCAGTGCTGACTCGCTCATGATGATGGCCTCCAAAAACAAAACACCCTGCGAAAGCGTAGCCCTCGCAGGGTGTGGGGGTGACCATCTCATTAGCCCGCTTGTAGGAGCGAGCTTGCTCGCGAAGAACTTATAGGCACCGCGTGTATCCAGGATGCACGCGTTATCGTTGACGTTTTTCGCGAGCAAGCTCGCTCCTACAGCGGGCTTCTCAGTCAAGCAACTGCAATCAAGCGCCGTACACCGGCAGCTTCTTGCAGATGGCCTTGACCTTCTCACGAACCGCGTCGATCACGGCTTCGTTGTTCAGGTCTGCCAGGATGTCGCAGATCCAGCCCGCCAGTTCCTTGCACTCTGCTTCCTTGAAGCCACGAGTGGTCACAGCCGGGGTGCCGAAGCGCAGGCCGGAGGTGACGAACGGCGAACGTGGATCGTTCGGCACGGAGTTCTTGTTCACGGTGATGAAGGCTTTGCCCAGGGCAGCGTCAGCATCTTTACCGGAAATGTCCTGCTTGATCAGCGACAGCAGGAACAGGTGGTTTTCCGTACCGCCGGATACCACGTCAAAACCGCGTGCGATAAACACGTCGGCCATGGCCTTGGCGTTTTTCACCACTTGTTGCTGGTAGACCTTGAACTCAGGCTGCAGCGCTTCCTTGAAGCAGATGGCCTTGGCGGCGATCACGTGCTCCAGCGGGCCACCCTGGGCGCCTGGGAATACGGCGGAGTTCAGCTTCTTCTCGATCTCGGCGTTGGCGCGTGCCAGGATCAGGCCGCCACGTGGACCGCGCAGGGTCTTGTGGGTGGTGGTGGTGACCACGTCAGCAAAGGGTACCGGGTTCGGGTAGACGCCCGCGGCGACCAGACCGGCCACGTGGGCCATGTCGACGAACAGGTACGCGCCGACTTTGTCAGCGATGGCGCGGAAGCGTGGGAAGTCGAGGATCTGCGAGTAAGCAGAGAAACCGGCGACGATCATTTTTGGCTTGTGCTCGATCGCCAGGCGCTCGACTTCGTCGTAGTCGATCAGGCCGTTGGCATCGATACCGTATTGAACGGCGTTGTACAGCTTGCCGGAGGAGGAAACGCTGGCGCCGTGGGTCAGGTGACCGCCGTGGGCCAGGCTCATGCCCAGGATAGTGTCGCCGCCTTGCAGCAGGGCCAGGTACACGGCGCTGTTGGCTTGGGAGCCGGCGTGTGGCTGGACGTTGGCGTAATCGGCGCCGAACAGTTCTTTGGCACGGTCGATGGCCAGTTGCTCAACCACGTCGACGTACTCGCAGCCACCGTAGTAGCGCTTGCCTGGGTAGCCTTCGGCGTACTTGTTGGTCAGAACCGAACCTTGAGCCTCCATCACCGCAGGGCTGGTGTAGTTTTCCGAAGCGATCAGCTCAATGTGCTCTTCCTGGCGCACGGCTTCTTGCTCCATGGCGGCGAAGAGATCGGCGTCGTACTTGGCAATAGTCAAATCACGGCTGAACATGGCGGTCCTCAAGGATCGGGGGGCAGAAAAGGAGGGCATTCTAACCCAATGGGTTTTAGATGGCATATGAAAGGACATCATGTCGCGGACAAGTGGGATTCACTTAGGGATGAGCGGTGTCATTGCCGGCCTCATCGAGGGCAAGCCCCGTCCCACATCTGGAGCGCATTCCCCTGTGGGAGGGGGCTACACCCCGATGAGGCCAGTGGCTTCACCACAAAATTTCAGTCGAACATGAACAGCGCGTCGTTGCTGAACTGTGCCTCGAACCGATTCGCCGGCATCGGCCGCCCGAACAGGTAACCCTGCACCTCGTCGCAACCGTGCTCACGCAGGAAGTCCAGCTGCTCATGGGTTTCCACGCCCTCGGCGATTACCGCCAGGTTGAGGCTGTGGGCCATGGCGATGATTGCCCGGGCGATTTGCGCATCCTGCTCGCCGGACGGCAGGCCGTCGACGAAGGTGCGGTCGATTTTCAGCACATCGATGGGGAATTGCTTGAGGTAGTTGAGTGACGAATAACCGGTGCCGAAGTCGTCCACCGCAATGCTCAGCCCCAGGTTTTTCAGGCTGTCGAGGATGTGCATGGCTTCGTTGACTTCGCGCATCAGGATACTCTCGGTCAGCTCCAGCTCCAGGCATGCCGGCGGCAGGCCGGTGTCCTTGAGGATGGTGGCGATGCGCGTGCCCAGTTGGCCGTCGGAGAACTGCCGCGCGGAGATGTTCACCGAGACTTTCGGCACGCGCACCTTGTTCTGGTGCCAGGTCTTGAGCTGGCGACAGGCTTCGCTGATCACCCAGTCCCCCACGTCCACTACCAGGCCCAACTCTTCGAGCACCGGAATGAAGTCCCCTGGCGGCACCAGGCCACGGCGCGGGTGGCGCCAACGCAGCAGGGCTTCGGCCCCGGTCAGGCGTTTGCCGTCGCCGCTGAACTGCGGCTGGTAATAGAGCACGAATTCGTTTTGGTCCAGGGCGTGGCGCAGGTCGCTTTCCAGCTCCAGGCGTTCCAGGGCGCTGGCGTTCATGTCGGCCTGGTAGAACTGGAAGTTGTTCTTGCCACGTTCCTTGGCGTGATACATCGCGGTGTCGGCGTTTTTCATCAGCTGGCTCAGCTCGTTGCCGTCCTGGGGGCTGAGGGCGATGCCGATGCTGGCGGTCACAAAGAACTCGCGACCCTCCAGCACAAATGGCTTCACCAGGCTGGCGAGGATCTGTTCGGCGACATGGATGGCGCGGTTCAGCGCCATTTCACGGCTGACCCGCGGTTGCAGGAGCAAGGTGAACTCGTCGCCGCCCATGCGCGCCACGGTGTCGTCTTCGGCGACGCAGCCAAGCAGGCGGGTGGCCATTTCCTTGAGCATGCGGTCGCCAGCGGCATGGCCCAGGGAGTCGTTGATCGGCTTGAAACGGTCGAGGTCGAGGAACATCAGCACCACCCACGACTTTTGCCGTTCCGCCGACTGCAGCGCGGTGTGCAGGCGGTCCTGGAACAGGGTGCGGTTGGGCAGGTGGGTCAGGGCGTCGTAGTACGCCAGGCGGTGGATGCGTTGTTCGCTGGCCTTGCGCTCGCTGATATCGCTGAAGAAGCACACATAGCTGGCCAGGTCGCCTTCATCGTCGAACACGGCGGTAATGCCCACCCAGGCCGGGTAATGCTCGCCGTTGCGGCGCTTGAGCCACACCTCGCCTTCCCAGGTGCTGTGCTGGTGCAGTTGCTTGAGCACGTAGCGCAGGTGCGCTTCCTGTTGTTCGTCGACGGTGAGCATGTTCGGCAGTTGATCGAGCACATCCGCCACCTCATAACCGCTGACTCGGCTGAATGCCTCGTTGGCTTGCACGATGTAGCCTGCCGGATCGGTGATCAGGATCGCCGACGTGGAGTGCTCGAAGACCGTGGCCGCCATGCGCAGGTCTTTCTCGGCGCGGCGTTGCTGGCTGATATCACGGCCCACGCCGAGGATGCCCTCGAACGCACCGTGGTCGTCCCACACCAGCACCAGGCGCAGTTCGATGGGCACTTTGCGCCCATCGGCGCGCAGGCAGTCGAACAGGAACAGTTGGGTCTGCACGTCGTCACGCAAGCGGGTCAGCGCCTCGGCGTCGCCCAAGGCACGGCTGACCTGTTCGACCAGGCTATAGATGCCGGCCAGTTGCTGCGGGTTGGCGATGATCGACTGCCAGCCGTTCTTGAACACCCAGTCCACGTCATAGCCCAGAACGGCATTGACCGAGGGGCTGATGTAGTTGAGCGCCAATTGGCTGTCGGTGGAGCAGATCACGTCGCTGATGCTTTCAGCCAGCATGCGGTAGCGCTGTTCGCTGTCACGCAGGGATTCGCTGGCTTCGATCTGGTCGGTGATGTCCTTGGCCACGCCGATGATGCGCGTGACTTGTGCGGATTTGTCACGCGCCAAGGCTTGTTCACGTATATCGAAACGCCGCCATTGGTTATTGCGGTGACGGAAGCGCAGCTGGCATTGCAACTGCGTTGAATAGCCGGCCTGGCGCTGCTGTTGGCGCAAGTCATGGTAATGCTCGGCATCTTCGGGGTTCAGCAGGATTTCCCAGAAGTACTCACCCATTTGCTGCAATTCGGCTTTGTTGTAGCCGAGGGTGTGGCCCAAGTGGTGGTTGCTGAAAATCATGCGCTGGCTGATCACGTCCTGCACATACAGGTGATCCGGCACGGTGCGCACCACGTCCGACCAGAAGCTTTCACGCTCCACCAACGACAATTCGATCAGCTTTCGGCTGGTGATATCACTGATGCTGAGGATCACCGCCTTGAAGTCGTCCTGCTGCTCCGGCAAGCGCATCACCAGCCACAGGTATTGCTCATTGCCTGCGACATCACTGAGCTGGATCTCCAGCTCCAGCTGGTTTTGCTGGGTCAGGACCGCTTCGAGCACCTGGTAACCGATGGCCGTGGCGTTACGCGGGCAGTCGTCAATCAGGCGTTCCCAGGCTTGCTCGCACGAGGTCACGTTCAGCAGACGCACGGCGACCTGGTTGACCTCGGTGATACGCAGCTCCTTGAGCAGTTGCCGGCGCTCCTCGGGATGGTCGCGCAGCCAGGCGTGCAACTGCTCGCGGGTGTGCACGCTGGCCTTGTCAAAAAACGTGTAGAGGCCCGACAAGTCGAGCACGCACAGGGCCACGCCGGTGCCTTCGAAAATATCCTGGTAGCGCCGCCGGCCCTCATGCACCTGGCGCTGACGACGACGCATGTTCAGCAGCACGATCACCGGCACCAGCGAGAAGGCCAGGCCCAGCAGGCACTTGCCGATAAACGCGGGCAGCAGTTGTTCCAGCACCGCGTTGCGGTCGAACAGGCCACGTAATTGCCAGTCGCTTTTGCTCAGGGGCGTGACCAGCACGCTTTTATTCAACTCATCCGGCGTCAGGGTGCTGGCCCATTGTGTCGGCATGCCGCTGTCGCGACCGACCACGCGGTGGTTCAGGCGGTTCTCGATGACCCACATGGGGCGCTGGCCTTGGCCGTCCTGGCGGGTCAGGTTGACCAGGTAGCTGGGGTCCAGGCGCAGGACCCAGTACATCCTCGAGCCGCCGCTGGGCTGATGCAGCAACAGATAGATGAGGGTGCCGTCGTTGTTGTTGCTCAAATAGTAGGACTGGGCGTGGCTGCGTTGCACCAGTTCCTCCAGCCAGGCGCTGTCCTGGCTATCCGTGGCACTGTCGCTGATCAGTGCACCGCTGGGGGCGAGGAGGGCGATGCTGCGCAATTCCGGCAACGAGCGCTGCAAGGTGCGCATCAGCACCTGTTGCTGTTCGCTGTCACGCGGCGGCTCGACCATCGGCAGCAGGTTCAAGGCGATCTTTGCGCTCAGGGCCATGTTCAGGCTGATCTGTTCAGCCAGGTCGGCACTGTAGTCGATGGTGTATTGCTGCTGGTTTTTCTGGTTTTGCTGCAGTTGGTCGAGCAGTTGCCAGAACAATAGCGCAAGCAGCATGAGGACGAGCGTCGCCAAAGCGCCTTTGAGGGTGCCGTGCAGGGGCGCTCCCGGCGCTATATGAGCGGCGCGCAGAGGAGTGGGCGGCGTGACTTTGGACAAGCTGTGATCCTGCGGTTTGGCTGGACTGGCGCGCGACGTGCACTATAAGCCGGACGCCCGGAGGGCGGCTAGCATGCCTTGAGTTGTGGCAAAGTGCCAGCCCCGCCTGGCTGGACTGGCCAGACGCATTCAGGTAGCTTTGCCGGTTACGCGGGGGCGTTCCAGCCCCAGATATTCAGGCTTTTTCCGCTCGCTGGCATTGATGATAGTCAACGGCCCGCGCGGCGCATGGCCTGGCACGGGCTTCGCCCGCTCAATTCATCAGTCACTGACGCTAGGTTCACCATGGCTCAATACGTCTTCACCATGCATCGGCTGGGCAAAGTTGTCCCTCCGAAGCGGGAAATCCTGAAAAATATTTCGCTGTCCTTTTTCCCCGGCGCCAAGATCGGCGTGCTCGGCCTCAACGGTTCGGGTAAGTCCACCCTGCTGAAAATCATGGCTGGCGTCGACACCGAGTTCGAGGGCGAAGCCCGCCCGATGCCCGACCTGAACATCGGCTACCTGCCGCAAGAGCCGATCCTGGACCCGACCAAGACCGTGCGTGAAGTGGTTGAAGAAGCCGTCAGCGTGATCAAGGACGCCCAGGCTCGCCTGGACGAGGTCTACGCCGCCTACGCCGAACCGGATGCCGACTTCGACAAGCTGGCTGCCGAACAGGCCAAGCTCGAAGCCATCCTGCAGGCGGGCGACGGTCACAATTTGGAGCGCCAGCTGGAAGTCGCCGCCGATGCGCTGCGCCTGCCGGCGTGGGACGCCAAGGTCGAGCACCTGTCCGGCGGTGAAAAACGTCGCGTGGCCCTATGCCGACTGCTGCTGTCGGCCCCCGACATGCTGCTGCTCGACGAACCGACCAACCACTTGGACGCCGATTCTGTTGCCTGGCTGGAACACTTCCTCCATGACTTCCCCGGCACCGTGGTTGCGATCACGCACGACCGGTACTTCCTGGACAACGTGGCCGGCTGGATCCTCGAGCTCGACCGTGGCGCCGGTATCCCTTACGAGGGCAACTATTCCGGTTGGCTGGAAGCCAAGTCCGACCGTCTGGCCGCCGAATCCAAGCAGCAATCGGCCCACGAAAAAGCCATGAAGGAAGAACTGGAGTGGGTGCGCAAAGGCGCCAAGGCCCGCCAGTCCAAATCCAAGGCCCGTCTGCAACGCTTCGAAGAAATGCAGTCGCAGGAATTCCAGAAGCGCAGCGAAACCAACGAGATCTACATCCCGGCCGGCCCGCGCCTGGGTGACAAGGTCATCGAATTCAAGAACGTTTCCAAAGGCTATGGCGACCGCGTGCTGATCGACAATCTGTCGTTCTCTATGCCAAAAGGCGCGATCGTCGGCGTTATTGGTGGTAACGGTGCGGGTAAATCCACGCTGTTCCGCATGCTGATGGGCAAGGAGACTCCGGATTCGGGCACCATCGAAGTCGGCGAAACGGTGCAACTGGCGTGTGTCGACCAGAGCCGTGAAGACCTGGATGGCAGCAAGACGGTGTTCCAGCAAATCTCCGATGGTTCCGACCAGATCCGCATCGGCAACTATGAAATTCCGTCGCGTACCTATGTTGGCCGTTTCAACTTCAAGGGCGGCGACCAGCAGAAGTTCGTCAAGGACCTGTCCGGTGGTGAGCGCGGTCGCTTGCACCTGGCCCTGACCTTGAAAGAGGGCGGCAACGTGCTGCTGCTCGACGAACCGTCCAACGACCTCGACGTTGAAACCCTGCGTTCCCTGGAAGAAGCCCTGCTGGACTTCCCAGGCGCCGCCATTGTGATCTCTCACGATCGGTGGTTCCTTGACCGCGTCGCGACCCACATCCTGGCGTACGAAGACGACTCGCAAGCAGTGTTCTTCGAAGGCAACTACACCGAGTACGAAGCGGACCGTAAAAAGCGTTTGGGTGAAGCTGCTGCCCAGCCGCACCGTGTACGGCACAAAAAACTGGCCTGATCCGGCTGGTCTGAAAAAAGCGGAGCCCTCGGGCTCCGCTTTTTTTTGCGCATTTTTCCTGACCCACACCGATCAAATGTGGCAGGGGCTTGCCCTGGTGCCAGTCCGTTAAGGCTTTTTTGTAGGAGCGAGGGGGACGCCTAGTTCTTGCTCGCGAAAAACGCACAGGCGCCGCGTTGATTCAGGAAGTACGCGTTATCGTTGACGTTTTTCGCGAGCAAGCTCGCTCCTACCGGCGTTAGGGCACGCCTCCACCCGATAGCTGTTTTCCTGTTGGTGCATAACCGGACTTTTAAATCCCTTTTTAAGTGCGAAAAATCCCCGTTTTCGCGGTTTATTTATATCTAATGCACCATTTAAATTCACAAAGGCGACATTTTGCCCTGTCGCGGTGCGACATGAATTGATAAAGTCCGGCTCAATCTCATTCAAAAACAATCAATTTGCCGAGACTTTTCATGATCGAATCCGTCGAATCCTTCCTTGCCCGCCTCAAAAAACGCGACCCCGACCAGCCGGAATTCCACCAGGCGGTAGAAGAAGTCCTGCGCAGCCTGTGGCCGTTTCTCGAAGCCAATCCTCACTACCTGGCTTCGGGCATCCTGGAGCGCATCTGCGAGCCGGAGCGTGCGATTACCTTTCGGGTTTCGTGGGTGGATGATCACGGCAAGGTCCAGGTCAACCGCGGATTCCGCATCCAGATGAACAGCGCCATCGGCCCCTACAAGGGCGGCCTGCGCTTCCACCCATCGGTAAACCTGGGCGTGCTGAAGTTCCTCGCCTTTGAGCAGACCTTCAAGAATTCCCTGACCTCGTTGCCCATGGGCGGCGGTAAAGGTGGCTCGGACTTCGACCCCAAGGGCAAGAGCGACGCTGAGGTCATGCGTTTCTGCCAGGCGTTCATGAGCGAGCTGTACCGCCATATCGGCGCGGATGTGGACGTTCCGGCTGGCGACATCGGTGTGGGCGCTCGCGAGATTGGTTTCCTGTTCGGCCAGTACAAACGCCTGAGCAACCAGTTCACCTCGGTGCTGACCGGCAAGGGCATGACCTACGGTGGCAGTCTTATTCGCCCTGAAGCCACCGGTTTTGGTTGTGTGTACTTTGCTGAAGAAATGCTCAAGCGCGACGGCCTGCGGGTTGAAGGCAAGCGTGTGGCGGTGTCTGGCTCTGGCAACGTGGCGCAATACGCGGCGCGCAAGGTCATGGACCTGGGCGGCAAGGTGATTTCCCTGTCTGACTCCGAAGGCACCCTGTACGCCGAAAGCGGTTTGACCGAGGAACAATGGTTGGCGCTGCTGGAAGTGAAAAACGTCCAGCGCGGTCGTATCAGTGAACTGGCCGAACGCTTTGGCCTGGAATTCCGCAAAGGCAAAACCCCTTGGGAACTGGCCTGCGATATCGCGTTGCCTTGTGCCACCCAGAACGAACTCGACGCCGAAGCGGCCCGCACCCTGCTGCGCAACGGCTGCATCTGCGTGGCCGAAGGCGCCAATATGCCGGCGACGTTGGAGGCTGTGGATATCTTTATCGAGGCGGGCATCCTGTTCGCCCCTGGCAAGGCGTCCAATGCCGGTGGCGTGGCGGTGAGTGGCCTGGAAATGTCGCAGAATGCCATGCGCCTGCTATGGACCGCTGGCGAAGTGGACAGCAAGCTGCACAACATCATGCAGTCGATCCACCACGCCTGCGTGCATTACGGTGAGGAGAACGGCCGAGTCAACTACGTGAAGGGTGCAAACATCGCGGGCTTCGTGAAAGTTGCCGACGCGATGCTGGCGCAGGGCATCGTCTAGGCTTCGGGCTCGATAAGCACTACTTCGATCAACTGGTCGCCGACGGGGCGCTGCCACAGTACCTCGTCGCCCACCTGGGCGCCGAGCAAGGCGCGGCCCAGGGGCGAACCCCAGTTGATCAAGCCAGCGTGGGCATCGGCCTGGTCTTCGCCCACCAGCTGGATGCGTTGTTGTTGGTCCTGTTCATTGGCGAAGGTGACCCAGCTGCCGATCTGCACCTTGTCGGTGGAGGTGGCCGGCGCAACCACTTGGGCGCTCTGCACCCGCTGGTTGAAATAACGCAAATCCCTCTCAAGGTCAGCCTGGCGCTGCTTGTCGGCCTGTTCGCCCTTGGCGGATTCGATGCTGTATGCCTGCTGCAACTGCGCGACCTTGGTCTGCAACTGCGCCAACCCTTGCGCGGTGAGGCGGTTGGGTTGCGCGCTGACCTGGCGTTCTACCGGCAGATCGGCCTGGGCGGCTGCGTTGTCTTCGTTTACAAAAGCTCGGCTCATGACGTTCTCCCTCTATGGAGCTTGGGCCATGGTCGCCGCGCTTTAGTTTCGATGGATATCTGAAAGCGACCTATTGCGAGCGATAAGCCCTGCCCGCGTCGCGGTCTTTCTCCTGCTGCCAGGCGCGCTCGCGGTCATCCCAGTGATTGTCCTTGTAGTCACGTAACTCTTCGTTTTCGCGCATGGCCTTGCACTGGCGGAAACCATCTTCCCAGCCTTCTGCATACAGACGGTCTTTCAAATAGCGCGGCACGTTCTTGCGAAATTCCCCGGTGATCACCCCGGCAGCCTGGCGACCGCTGCTGCAACCGTCATCAAAACCATCGGCAAATGCCGGTGGATACCCCTTGGCCAGCAACTCTTGATGGGTTGATTGGCAACCCGACATCACCACCACTGCACACAGCATCACTGCATACCGCCACATCGCTTGCTCCCTGGCCGTTTCACGGCTGATACGGGAAGTCTAGATAGGGATTTGTCGGGGCGGTGTGAAAGGGCGGTGAGAAATGTGTTGGCGGTAGGGGATGACGTCACCCAAGCGATGGCAACGAGAAGCGCTGCCCGTGTGGCAAGCCCTAATGCCTGTCAGTTAAGAGATAGAACGAGCAAACACTAAGTAACCTGTGGCGAGCGGGCTTGCCCCGCGTTGGGCTGCGCAGCAGCCCCAAAACCTGGCGATTTAATATGCCTGGATAAGCGCGGTGGCCTTATTGGGGCTGCTTCGCAGCCCAACGCGGGGCAAGCCCGCTCGCCACAGTTTCAGTGTTCCGCCTTAACTGACTGGATTAGCTGTGCGGCTCTGCCGCTTTTGTCAGGACCGCATGTTCCGCCAATTCCTGCTGTATAAACGCCGCGATCATCGCGCGATAGACCTGTTCGGTCACCTCGGGATTGGCGTCCACGGTCTGCGCCAGGTCCCGCACCTTGGCGATCACCTGTTCCACCCGCTGCGGGGCCTTGACGCCATCGGTGTCTTTTTTGAAGCGTGCGGCCTGGGAGACGTAGCGGCCGCGCTCGGCCAGCAGGGTGACGATTTGCTGGTCGAGGCGGTCGATGTTGTCGCGGACTTGTTCAAGGGTGGTGCAGGTAACGGCCATGTTGAGTGAACTCCTGATTGTGCGGGCAATGCTAACAAAAAAATCTGGGGGCCAATCCCCTGCCACATTTTTGAGCATCGCCAGGCTTTAATCAGTAGTGATACCACTTCACCTCAAGCATCACTTCATTCACCGGCGTCGATAAGTGGCTGTACTCACGCTGGGCACTCAGGCGCAGGCCGAGGTTGCGTGACAGTTCCCACTGTTGGTTCAAGCTGAGGCTGCGGCGCACTTCGCCATTGGTGAAGAAATCACCCTTGGCTTCCAGGCTCAGGTTGCCCAGCGGGTTTTTCCACAGCACGCCAGTATTGAAGCCGGCAGCGGGGGAGATGGCTTCGCTGAAGTCGTTGTTGTTTTCCACGCGCACGGTGCCAAGGGCAAAGCCGAGCATGTCATCGCTCAGTTGCCAGGTGCCACCGGCGCCACCGTTGACGTGGGCCACGAGGGTTTCGTCGTCGTGTTTGCCCGGTACGCGCTCCAGGCCGCCGGTGACTTGCCATGACCACGGTTGCAGCAACGCGTTGCGAGGCGTCAGCGAGCGGATGGTGGCCAGGTCCAGTTGCTGCAGTTGCCAGTGGTTGCCTTCGTACTGGCGCAGTTTCATTTGCAGGATTTCAATCTGCGCGCCGAGAGGGAAACCTTCTGCGTTGTCGTTGAGGTCGTGGTAGGCCATGCGCAGGCCGTATTCGCCGAAGGTCTTGTCACCCCGGGTACCGATGCCGGCCTGCCAGGTGCGCGACTCGTGGCCGTTCTCGGGCAGGCCGGGGCGCTCGACCTTCAGGTCGGGCGCGGGGTTCTGGTTGATCGCGCGCAGCAATTCGAAGCTGCGCTGGGAGCGTTCGGTGTCGCGCTCCAGGCCGTTGGCGCGGTAGCGGCCAAGGCGGTAGGCGGCGTCGATGATCAGGGCCTGGCGTTCGCGGGGCAGGGCTTTGAACGCAGGCTCCTGCAATTGCTTCTGGTCATCGCTGACTTTCAGTACCCATTGCTGTTCATCGCTGTCCAGCGGCTTGGCGCGTTCCAGCAGCTCGCGCTCACGGGACGGCCGGTAGTCGATTTTCTCGACCAACCCGGCCTCTTTCACCGCCTTGACCGTGTCGGTCGGGATCGCGGTGAGCGGGAACTGTTCAGTCAGGCGCAGGCCGGGTCGGGCCACTTGCAGCAGTTCGAGCAGGCGATAAGAGCAGTTTTCGTCGAAGAAGAAGTAGTCGAACTGGATCTGCTTGAGTTCCCACACGTGTTCGACCATGCGCTTGGTCTCGACTTCAGTGAGGTTCAGGCGGTACTCCCACAGGTCACGGTTTTCCAGGCTGCGGTATTCGGAGAGTTTTTCCTGGTAGGGCACCAGTGCGAACAGGCCTGGGTAGCCGCCCATCAGGCCCTTCCAGGCATAGAGGATGCTGTTGTCCGAGCCTTCGATATAGGCGCCGAAGTTGATCGCGTAGCTGAGCAGGGCGGTGTTGTTGCTTTGTACATCCGCCTGGTCGATGCGCAGCAAGGTGTGGCCGAACATGGAGGACGGGCTGTTGAGGTAGGCCGCCGGGAAGATCATCACCGCGCTGTGGGGGGCGACATCCTTGAACCATTGCTTGAATTCGGTGCAGTCCAGCGCGGGCAGGTCGGTCAGTTGCAACTGATCCTTGAGCCAGCGGGTACGAGCGGGGTAAACGCATTGGGCGTGTTTTTCACCCAGGCTGGCAGGAGCGTACAGCGCTTCAACGGTGGCCTTGAGTTCGGCGTCTGGGTGGTGGGCGCCGTCGGATGCGAGGAAGAATTTCTTGTCGCTGACATAGCTGCGCCAGCCGCTGATCTTGCCGGCTTCGTAATGGCCCAGGGACAACCAGAACGGATCATTGGCCAGTTGCTGCAAACGTTGGTCATCAATGTGCGGGGCCGCGTACAGCGGGGCGCAGGTGAAGAGTGCCATCCAGGCAAAGCGTTTGAGCATAGGGGCAACTTAAGTCGGGAAAAGTAAGACCCAAGGGGGGGGGCGGGTCCAAAATTAAAACCCGCGCCTTGGAGGGCGCGGGCAGGTCGAGCTTAAGCCTGGGTAGCGTATTTCGCCAGACGGGCATCACTTTTCAGTACAGCCAGGGTGTTGTTGTGCACGTCGTCAGCGGTGACGTCAGCCTTGCTGAAGATTTGCTGGAAGTGCTCGTGGGTCACGGCCGCGAAGTGTTCGCGATCTTCTGGGGCAACGCCCAGTACCACGGCGTAGGTGGTCAGTGCTTCACCATTGCCCTTGGCCATGTCTTCGGACAGCTCGTTCATCATGCCATTCATGGCAATCCAGGACTTGCCGCCGTAGGTCAGGGCGCTGTTGGTGCTGCAACCGTTGGTGCCCGAGGTCATGCCGAAGGTGGCGTTACCCGACGTACCGTTGGTGGTGGACGCCAGGAAGTGCGCTGGAGTACCGCGCTGGCCTTCAAACAGCATGTTGCCCCAACCGCAGTTCGGGCCGCCTGGTGCTTCAGCCATTGCATTGAGGGAGACGACGGTGAAGAGAGTACCGAGAAGGATCCGTTTCATAGCTTTTTTCTCTTTGTGTGCAAACCAATGGACAAGGGTTCAGGCACTTCATAGCGCCTTAGGGGCCAGTTATTAGTCCGGCCCGCGCAGTTTGGAGTTTAGGCAGGTTCCAGGGGTTCCGTGATTTTTTATAAAACAATCAGAGTTGTCGCGTTTTTTTTGTAGGGCGCATGCCGTGTCCAGGCTTTCACAAAAAGCGCGCCTTGCCAGAGCGCGCAACCGGGAGCCAGAATGCCGTCATCTGCCCCGCCTGATGTAAGGAAGCCCGATGCCTGATCCTGTTGCTGCCAGCCTGCGTCTAGCGCCCGAAGCGCTGACTCGCCCTTTCTCCGCTGAACAGTTCAGCTTCTCCACCACCAATGACTTGGAGCCCTTTCGCGGTGTGCTTGGCCAGGAACGTGCGGTTGAAGCCTTGCAATTTGGCGTGGCCATGCCACGCCCCGGTTACAACGTGTTTGTCATGGGCGAGCCGGGCACCGGCCGCTTTTCGTTCGTCAAACGCTACCTGAAGGCCGAAGGCAAACGCCTGCAGACCCCGGCAGACTGGGTCTACGTGAACAACTTCGATGAGCCCCGCGAACCGCGTGCGCTGGAACTGCCTGCGGGCGGCGCGGCGGCGTTCATCAGCGATATCAACGGCTTGATCGACAACCTGGTGGCGACCTTCCCGGCGGTCTTTGAGCACCCGACGTACCAGCAGCGCAAAAGCGCGATCGACCGTGCCTTCAACCAGCGCTACGACAAGGCCCTGGACGTGATTGAACGCCTGGCCCTGGAAAAAGACGTGGCGCTGTACCGCGACAGCTCCAACATCGCCTTCACCCCGATGCTCGACGGCAAGGCGCTGGACGAGGCCGAGTTCTCGCAGCTGCCGGAAGTCGATCGCGAGCGTTTCCACACCGATATTTCCGAACTGGAAGAACGCCTCAACGAAGAGTTGGCCAGCCTGCCGCAATGGAAGCGCGAGTCCAACAACCAACTGCGTCAGTTCAACGAAGAAACCATCACCCTGGCCCTCCAGCCGTTGCTGTCGCCGTTGTCGGAAAAGTACGCGGAGAACGCCGCTGTGTGCGGCTACCTGCAAGCCATGCAGGTGTACTTGTTGAAGACCGTGGTCGAGCAATTGGTGGACGACGCCAAGACCGACGCCCAGGCCCGCAAGCTGCTCGAAGAGCAGTACTGCCCGAGCCTGGTGGTGGGGCATCCGGTCAATGGCGGCGCGCCGGTGGTGTTCGAACCGCACCCGACCTACGACAACCTGTTCGGCCGTATCGAATACAGCACCGACCAGGGCGCGCTCTACACCACCTATCGCCAGTTGCGCCCGGGTGCCTTGCATCGGGCCAACGGCGGGTTCCTGATCCTGGAAGCCGAGAAAATGCTCAGCGAGCCGTTTGTGTGGGACGCCCTCAAGCGTTCCCTGCAGTCGCGCAAGTTGAAGATGGAGTCGCCCCTGGGTGAGCTGGGCCGCCTGGCGACCGTGACCCTTAACCCGCAGATGATCCCGTTGCAGGTCAAGGTGATTATCATCGGTTCACGCCAGCTGTACTACGCGTTGCAGGACGCCGATCCGGACTTCCAGGAGATGTTCCGCGTCCTGGTGGATTTCGATGAAGACATCCCGATGGTCGACGAAAGCCTTGAGCAGTTCGCCCAGTTGCTCAAAACCCGTACTTCGGAAGAAGGCATGGCGCCTTTGACGTCGGACGCGGTGGCGCGGCTGGCTACCTACAGTGCTCGGCTGGCGGAGCATCAGGGGCGCTTGTCGGCGCGCATTGGTGACTTGTTCCAGTTGGTGAGCGAGGCGGATTTCATTCGTCACCTGGCGGGTGACGAGATGACTGATGCCGGCCATATCGAACGCGCGCTGAAGGCCAAGGCCACGCGCACCGGGCGGGTGTCGGCGCGGATTCTCGACGACATGCTCGCCGGGGTGATCCTGATCGACACCGCCGGCGCGGCCGTCGGCAAGTGCAACGGGTTGACGGTGCTGGAGGTCGGTGATTCGGCGTTTGGCGTGCCGGCGCGGATTTCCGCCACGGTCTACCCAGGCGGCAGCGGCATTGTCGACATCGAGCGTGAAGTTAACCTCGGCCAGCCGATTCACTCCAAGGGCGTGATGATCCTGACCGGGTACCTGGGCAGCCGTTATGCGCAGGAATTCCCGCTGGCGATTTCCGCGAGTATCGCGCTGGAGCAGTCCTACGGTTACGTGGACGGCGACAGTGCGTCCCTGGGCGAGGCGTGCACCTTGATCTCGGCGCTGTCGAAGACGCCGCTCAAACAGTGCTTTGCCATCACCGGCTCGATCAACCAGTTTGGTGAAGTGCAGGCGGTGGGCGGTGTCAACGAGAAGATCGAAGGTTTCTTCCGCCTGTGTGAGGCACGCGGTTTGACCGGCGAGCAAGGGGCGATCATTCCACAGGCCAACGTCGCCACGCTGATGCTCGATGAGAAGGTGTTGCAGGCCGTGCGTGCCGGGCAATTCCACATCTACGCGGTGCGTCAGGCGGATGAGGCCTTGAGCCTGCTGGTGGGCGAGCCGGCAGGCGAGCCGGACGCTGAAGGGCAATTCCCCGAGGGCTCGGTGAATGCGCGGGTGGTCGAGCGTTTGCGTGCGATTGCCGAGATGATCAGCGAGGAGGACTTGAAGGAGGCTGAGAAAGAGCTGGCGCAGCATGCACTGGCGGAAGCCAAGCCGACTTAATGGGCTGTTGTGGCGAGCGGGCTTGCCCCGTTGGGCTGCGCAGCAGCCCCAAAACCAAACGACGCAACCTGACTGGCACACCGCGGCGGTTTTACTGGGGCTGCTGCGCAGCCCAACGCGGGGCAAGCCCTAATGCCATTCAGTTAAGCGTACATCGCCTTCTGTAGGAGCGAGCTTGCTCGCGAAAAACGTCAACGATAACGCGTGTTTCCTGAATGAACGCGGCGCCTGTAAGTTCTTCGCGAGCAAGCTCGCTCCTACAAAAAAGCCTTAACTGAACGGCATTAGGGCAAGCCCGCTCGCCACAAAAAGCCTCCACAAAAAACCGCCGCAACAAGCCTGTTTGCCACAGCAGGCCCGCTCGCCACGGGTTAAGCAGGTTCGTCACTAAATTGACTCCCGCCTGAGAGCGCAACGCCGTTGGTCCCTACAACCTTGGTTTGTCGTGGTTTTCTTCTATTCTGAGCTTAGGGATCTCCACAGGAGTCGCAGGATAGAGACAGTCTCGCCGTGTCATCGGGGCTGAACACCGATCTACCGAGGGTCGCCGCCATGCCGCGCAACCTTTGCCTTACCCGCCAGTGCCTGGGCCTGGTTACCCGTATTGAATGTTCCATTCGCCCTCTCGCGGGGGATAACGGGATGTGGACCTTGCTATTTGCCGCCGGAATGACCGGCGAGCAGCCTTCCACCATCAAGTCCCAGGGCCCGTTCCATGGGCCCTTCGTGGCAGAAAACATGCTGCAATCGATTGTGGATAGCCTCACCCTGCATGGCTATGAGCTGGTGCCAGATCCGCAAATATGGTGTCTGCATATGCAGGCTCATTTACGCCAGCTCAATGGCAGCCAGGAGTGTCTGGCCCTGTAAGCTCGGTCATTTGCCCTCGGGCTTGTCCAGCTTGACCTCGAAACCGTATTGCACGGTGCTCAGGTCAGTGCGTTGATAGCTTTCCAGTGCGGTCGGCTGGCCATAGAAGTAATGCACATCGAACAACGCCGTGCCGTATTCCTCGGCGCGGTGGCTCACGCCGAGAATTTCCTTGAGGTAATTGCCGCTGGCGTCCTTGGCGTAGAAACGCCAGCTGTCGGCGGGGAATTCTTTCTGGTCGACAACCAGCGCGTTGTCCTTCAGAGAGAGGCCCTTGGGCAGCTTGGTCACATCGATCTCGCCTTTCTCGATCGTTGCCAGGAACAGCGGGATCGAACCCACCACATAGGCCGGGTTTTCCGGGAACAGGTTAAGGTCGTAGGTGAGCGTGCCGCGCGCCGGGTTCAATTCATACGCTTCGGTCGGCAACTCGATGGGCTCCCCACGTTCGCCTTTCTCATCGGCGGCGAAGAACGTCACTGGCGACTCGCTGCTATTGCGCTCGTTGCCCACCAGTTCGTCATTAAAGGTGAACGGGTGATCGAACACGATATGCGCGGCACTGGCGTCGTCGACGGACTGGCTGATGGTGACGCTGTTTTTCAGTTGCTCCTCGGTCATCGTCGCGCCTTTGAGCCAGGCGGCGGCGCCGTCGTCATACACGGTGACCGGCATCGGCAGGGCCTGTACGGTTTGTTGCAGGCTGTTCTTGTCGAAGCGCAGTACCGGCAGGTCGAGGTCCTTGCGGGTGACGGTGGCGGTGGAGAAATCCAGCACGTTGATTTGCAGGTTGTCGATCAGGCCATTGAAATACACCTTGGCGTAATGACTGCTCTGCTTGTGTTCGAAGGCTTTCTGCTCCTCGGTCAGCTGCTTTTCAAACGCATCCGACCAGACCTTCTGCTTTTGCATCTGCGCCAATTGTTTCTCGTAGAAGGCCACCTGCGCGTTGCTTTCATTGATCGAGCCGGAACGGGTGAGAAATTGCCCGGTGCTGTCACGTGCTTGCACCAGCAAGGGGTTGGGGGAATCCTCACCGACCTGTGGCGCCAGCGGTTCGCTGTTGGTCAGTTCGATCTCGGCGTAGTTCTTCTCAAGCAACATCAGGTTGACGGTGATATTGCCTTCAGTGCGCTTGTGGCCCACGTCCTGCTTCGACAAATCGAACGTCAACACCTTGCCCGGCGCGATCACTTCCACCGTGCCCTTGAGGCGGACGGGCTGCGGCTGGCTCTTGTTTTCGGTCTCGATGCCATCGATGAACGGGTAGGTCACCGTCAGGTCATCGGGGTTGGTCAGGTTGGAACTGCTGGGGCTCAACTGGATGCCGGGATCGGTCTCCGACCATTCCGGCTGGAACGGGATGACTTTGTTGTTGCTCAAGGTGACGGACTGCCACTCCAGGCCGTGAGGAAACGGGAACTGGTCCGGTGTATTGAAATTGAACGGGAAGATCGGCTGCAGATCGGTCAGGTAGTCGGAGTGGGAGGTCTTGCGCAGCACGAACAAGCCGTTGATATAGGTGTCGACCAGGGCCTGGGGCGTGGGGTAGTGCTTGAGCAGGGCGAGGCTGTCTTCGCCGTATTCGGTCTCGATGGGCTTGCTGGCGAGCTTGGCGCGCGCCCGTTCGAGCAACAGCAGCGAGCCGCCGAGGTCGGCGATGGCGTCGCGCAGCTTGGGGTCCTGGATACTGTCGAGCGACTGTTCGAACTTTGCGGTTTTCTCTTCGAGGGTGGCCTGCTTCTGCTCATCACTGGGTGAGCAGCCGCCGATCATCAGCAACGCCGCACACAGGCCAAAACGGGCCAAAGGGGATCGCACATCCATCATTTGAATTTTCCTGTCCGACATCATCGAAGCCGAGTTGATGGGCTCGACACTAGCAGAAAAATTCTCTTACAGATGCCGCCCAGGTCAGTTTTCTCGCGGTTACAGGTGCTTGGTGGCGGCTGGTATACTCGCCGCCATTTCTAGCCAAGCTGTGTGAGAACCAATGGAACGCTTTATCGAAAATGCTATGTACGCCTCGCGTTGGCTGCTGGCGCCGATCTATTTCGGCTTGTCCCTGGGGTTGCTGGCGCTGGCGCTGAAATTCTTCCAGGAAGTGATTCACCTGCTGCCGAGCGTGTTCTCGATGGCCGAGTCCGAACTGATCCTGGTGCTGCTGTCGTTGATCGACATGGCCCTGGTCGGCGGCTTGCTGGTGATGGTGATGATCTCCGGCTACGAGAACTTCGTCTCGCAGCTGGATATCGATGACAACAAGGAAAAGCTCAACTGGTTGGGCACCATGGACTCTTCGTCGCTGAAGATGAAAGTGGCGGCTTCCATCGTGGCGATTTCCTCCATCCACTTGCTGCGCATCTTCATGGACGCCAAGAACGTCGATCCGCAGCACCTGATGTGGTACGTGATCATCCACATGACCTTCGTGGTCTCGGCGTTTGCCATGGGTTACCTGGACAAACTCACCAAGCACTGATGCCCCGTGCCGGCCTTACTGCTCGATGAAGTAGTAAGGCTGGCGATTGATTGCCATCTCCTTGATCACCGTCACCTTGCCGCTCAGTTGCTCGGTGCGATCCAGCAACGCAACGTTGCCGGGTTTGGCGGCCAGGTAACTGCGCAGCTGCGGCTCGGTTTGCAGGATCGGCAAGTAAGCCTGCAGGTAGAACACACTCGCCCCGTCGATTCGCTCGTTGGGCTGGAACAACACCACCTCTTTACCCTCGGCTTGCAGTGCCTGGATCTGACTGATCACCGGCACGAATGACTGGCGCTCGTCAGCCTTGGGCGCGTACCAGAATGCAGCGCCCAGGTAGCAGGCGATGAGCAACGTGAAGGCACCGCCAACCACGCGCCGATGGTGTTGGTACAGCGCCGGCTTGTTAGCCTTCAGCCATTCGAGCAGCACTCGCGCATATTCCGCCGCCAGCACCGCGGCGGCCGGCGTCAACGCCATCAGGTAAACCGTGCGTTTGCTTGAGGCCAGGGTCAGCAGCGTGAATTGCGCCACCAGCCACACGCTGAAGAACAGGCGGTAACGGTTGCGCACCAGGCTTTTACGAAAGTGCCACAGGCCCAGGTACACCAGGATATTCCACGGCAAAAACGCTTCCGGCAGTTTCACCAGGTAGTAGTAGAAGGGTTCGTAGTGCCCGGCTTCGACGAACGAGCCGCTGAACCGCCCGACGCTGTTGGTCCACAGCACTTCGCCCACGGCCTGCATGCCGCCGCGCTGGAACAGGAAGCCCAGCCAGATCAGCAACGGTACCAATGCCAGCAAGGTGAACAGCGCCGGGCGGAGCCAATCACCGATGCGCAGGCGTTTGTCCATCAGGCTGGTGCTGGCCAGGTAGACAAAAATCACAATGCCGGGCATCGCCAGGCCCAGCACGCCTTTGCTCAGGGTGGCGATTGCCATCCCAACGGTAAACAACGCCCAAGCCCAGGCTGTGGAGCCTGGCCGCTCGGATTCGGGGCGCATCGCCTGGTAGAACGCCAGCAGTGCGGTGGTCACGCCCAGGCTGAGCAAGGCATCCTCACCCACCCCACGCACATTGCTCCAGTAACTGGCCATGGTCGCCAGGATCAACGCCGCGCAGAACGCCAGTGTTTTCGGCCGCCCGAACTTGCGCAGCATTCCATAGAGCAACATCACGCTGAACAATCCGGCAAACGCGGACGCCAGGCGCACCGCCCCAGGCGTGCCGCCGAACAGGCGAATCGCCCCGGCGTCCAGCCAAAGGCTCAGGGGTGGTTTTTCCAGGAAGGGCTCGCGAAACAGTCGGGGCACCACCCAATCATTGTCCAAATGCATGGCCATGGCGATCCCGGCGACGCGGGCTTCGGTGGAGCCTTGCAATTCATGGTTACCCAGCGCAAAGAAGAACAACAGACCAGCCAGCAGGAGTAGCAGAGGAACGGGACGCGTCATGGGGCGGGCTACCGGAGCAGTGGCCGTTCGGGGGAACGGCGCGCAATCGGTGAGTATAGGGAGGCAAATCTTAATATTTCATGAATAGGGACGGAGTTTCTTGTATCGGGCCAGGGGAACAGTGCCCCCCTGGCGCCGTTGCAGGTGCTACGAGGCTTTGACTTTAAAGCGGCTCAACCCTTGCTGCATGGAGTTGGCCCGTTCTGACAGGTTCCTGGCAGCCACCGCGCATTGCTGGGAATTGACCTGGTTCTGCTGGGTGACTTCATCGATCTGCTCCAGGCCGATACTGGCCTGTTGCAAACCGGACGCCTGTTCGCTGGAGGCTTGGTAGATCAGCGACACCAGGCTTGAGACAGCACTGGTACCGCTGACAATGTTCCTCAGCGAGTCGGCGGTACGACCGGCAATCACCATGCCGCGCTGGGTCTTGGTCGACGAGTCGGCAATCAGCGCGGCTGTTTGCTGGGCTGCTTCCGCGCTACGGGCGGCCAGGCTCCTGACCTCGTCGGCGACCACGGCGAAACCGCGGCCCAGTTCCCCGGCGCGTGCCGCCTCGATCGCAGCGTTCAGGGCCAACAGGTTGGTCTGGGCGGCGATGTTGTCGATGGTGGTGATGATGGCGGTGATGTCCTTGCCCGAATTGTCGATCTCGGCCATGGCTGCAATCAATTCACTCATCAGCTTGTCACTTTCCCCCGCGTCGGCACGCGACGCCTGGGATTGCTCATCGGCCTTTTTGGCGTTGGCGGCGTTGTCGCTGGTCTGCGCTGCCATTTGGGTCATGACCGCACTGATTTCGGTGATGGATGACGCCGAGTTGGAGGCCCCGTCGGAGAGTGACTGGCTCAATTCGGTGACCTGCGCCGAGCTGCCGGTGATTTGCGTGGCGCTGGCCTGCACCTGGGAGATCAAGGCGTTCAAGTTGCCGACCATTTTCTCCAGGGATTTGCCCAAGGTGTCGTTGGGCGAGGACAGGCGCACTTCCAGGTCCAGGTCTCCTTCGGAGATGCGTTCGGCCACCCGCACCTGGCGTTGCAGGCTTTCCGACATATCGTTCAAGGCAAAGGACAATTGGCCGACTTCATCTTCGGATTTTTGCACCAGACGACGCGAGAAGTCCCCCAGGCTGATGTTGGCGGCCAAGGCGGCGGCTTCACGAATCGGCCCGACGATTTTCGCAGTGGCAAACCACAGTGCAAGCAGCGCCAGCAGGGAAATGGCCACGCCAACCGACACCTGCCAGATGCTGCTCTTGACGCCGCGTGATTGCAGTTCCTTTTCCAGGGCTATGGCCTGGCTCATGACCACTGCCTTGGGCAAGTGGATCAGGATGGCCCAAGGTTTTTCGCTGCGGCCCAGGGTGATGGGCATCTGCACTTCGATTTCCTGGGAGTCCTGGTTGAGTCGGCTGTCCCCCTGGCCTTTCTGCACATTGGCCAGCACCTTGTCCCAAGTGTCGGGCAGCAGCGTCTTCAGCGGTTGGCCGATCAGTTCCGGCCGTTTACTGTCAGCCACCACCAACCCTTGATGGCTCAGGATCGATACGGAGCCGTTGCCGCCATACAGGTCGGCGGACATCTGCTCGCTGAGTTTCTGGATGAACGAGATATCGAAGTCAGCACCCACCACCCCGTAAAACTTGCCGTTCGCGGTAATCGGCACCGAGAGGGTTGTCAGCCATACATTCTTGCCTTGCACCACATAGGGGATCGGGTCCAGCACGCTTTCCCTCTGGGTATCCCGAGGGCCCGAGTACCAGCCGCCCTTGGGCACGCCGTTGGGATGACGGGCATCGGAGTCATACTCGACCAGTGGCTGCACGGCAATGTGGCCATCCGAACTGCGCGTCCAATAAGGAGTGAAACGGCCGGTCAACGGGTTGTTACCGCCCTCGTTGTTACGAAATGCCTGATCCTGGCCGTCCAACGCATCCGGTTCCCAGCACGAATAGGTGCCGTTGAAGTCGGGGTTGTCCTTGAGCACGCTCAGTAGCATCGTATTGATTTGATCCCGGCCCAGCGTCAGCGGGCTTTGTGCAGCCTTGCTGGCCCCCAGCACATCAGCCAGTGCGCGCGCGGCATTCAAGGCATTCTGCAACTTTGCCTTAATGACGTTGGCGCGGGACTCCGCGAGGTTTTGCACTTCACGGATGGTGGCGCTTTCAATCAATGCGGAAACTTCAGTGCCCACATAGGCCTGGTTGGCATTCGAGGAATAAAGCCCATATAAGACCAGACTCGCGCACGAGATAAACAGGCAGAGTCCGGCGGTGAAGCATATGCGCGTCTGCAATGAGTTGAATTTCATGGTATTTCCTGCCCGTGCTAGTAGTTACCAACATAATGGGATGTCGGTATTCGAGTGTTGTTTTGCACGCAAGGCTTAACGCTTAATCATGGGCTGCTTACGCATAGATATATGCGGTACAGCTTATTGGTTCAGTGCTGTTCGTGAGCGGTATCGTCGAGCCATAAACGCTCGGTATTTTTAAAGCCATAGCGCTGCGGGGGCACCCGCGCAATGATTCG
This sequence comes from Pseudomonas gorinensis, assembly GCF_042015035.1. NCBI lineage: Bacteria > Pseudomonadati > Pseudomonadota > Gammaproteobacteria > Pseudomonadales > Pseudomonadaceae > Pseudomonas > Pseudomonas gorinensis. The sequence continues at coordinate 6,368,142 of NZ_CP167125.1, read as the reverse complement.
GTCGGTTTGTGCCGGATCACTCAAGTCGATTATTCGGGGGGTTATGTAAATATTTAAAACCGGAAGAAAGAATAACTTTATTTTTGGCGTCAATAATGAGTCGGCATGTTGTTCGATGACGACGCCAATACTGCCGCTTTTCAATTGCACGATAGAGCCGACGGGGTAGATACCCACGGACTTCAGGAATGCCCGGAATACCTCATCATCGAAATGCCCGTCCCAGGTCGACATTTGCTGGATGGCGACCGCAGGGTCCCAACCCTGGTTATAGGAACGGTCCGAGGTGATCGCGTCATAGACGTCACACACCGCGGCCATTCGAGAAAAAAGACTGATTTGTTCTCCCGCCAGTTGATGGGGGTAGCCCGTGCCGTCGACTTTTTCGTGATGATGCAGGCACACGTCCACGACCATTTCGCACATCTGCGCTGTCGCCACCAGGGTTTTCTCACCTTCCAGCGGATGGGTGCGAACCAGCTGCAATTCGTCGCCGCTCAAGCGCCCCGGCTTGTTGAGGATGGCGCCCGGGATGGCCATTTTGCCGATGTCGTGCAGCAGCCCGGCCAGCCCCGCCCGGCGAATCAATGGCGCCGGCAGGGCCAATTGATTACCCAGGGCAATCATCAGGGCACACACGGCGACCGAGTGCATATAGGTGTAATCGTCGATGCTTTTAAGGCGTGCGAGGCTGATAAAGGCATTGGGGTGGCGTGCGATCGAAGCAGAAATGTCGTCGACCAGCGCGCCGACCTGTTCGAGCTCCAGGGAGCGGCCCATGCGGGCGTGGCTGAACATCTCGACAACGGCGGTCTTGGCCCGAGAACAGATTTCCTGGGCGGCGGCCAGCTCGTCTTTCATGCTGGTGGGGGTGGTCGAAATCGCTGCGGTCAGCGTTTCTTGCGGCAGGCCTGAGTCTGGTTGCGGCCCCGGATCGGAAGGTTGCGCGCCACAGCCCATAGCGCACTGGATATCAGGCTGAGCGTCATTCGCGCGGTCCTTCCAGAACGGTCTTTCTTCACTGCCGGTGGTCAGGTGGTAGAGCTCATTGCATTTCAACATGATTAGCCCTCTGTCATTTTGTTCTTATTCGTTTCCCTACAGCCTCCTTGGCTTGAGTGTTGTTGTCGTAAAGCGTCAGTTCGGGGTGGCCGCCTTGATTCGTGAGACCACGCGGCCGGCCAAGTCATCGGGGCGGAACTTGGCGAGGAAGTCATCGGCGCCGACTTTCTTGACCATCGCCTGGTTGAACCCGCCCGAGAGTGATGTGTGCAGCACGATGTGTAGCTTGGCCATGCGCGGGTCGTGGCGGATTTCAGCGGTCAGGGTGTAACCGTCCATCTCTGGCATTTCGATGTCGGAGATCATCATCAGGAACTCCTCCTCCGGCTTGCGCCCCTCGTCGAGCATGGCCCGCAGGTAATCAAGCGCCTGGCGCCCATCGTTCAAGGCCACCACCTCGACGCCCACGGTCTCCAGGCAGCGGGTCACTTGCTTACGCGCGACCATCGAGTCATCCACGGTCAGCACCCGCAGGTGCTTAGCCCGCTGGCTGACCTCGTGTTCCACCACGCCGCTGGAGATTTCCTCGGAGGATGGCGAGATTTCTGTCAGCACCTTTTCCACATCGATGATCTCGACCAGGCGATCATCCGTGCGTGTAACGGCAGTCAGGTAATTGTTCTCACCGCTGCCCTTGGGGGGCGGATGGATGTCTTCCCAGTTCAAATTGACGATGTGCTCGACCGCATAGACCAGAAAACCCTGAACGCGGTTGTTGTACTCCGTAAGTATTATAAAAGCGCTTTCCTGATCCTCGACGCCGGGCAACCCAGTGGCCATGGCCAGGTCAAGAATAGGAATGCAGACACCTCGGATGTTGGCGACGCCACAAATGTTGCTATTAGACTTTGGTATCGATGATAACTTCGGGCAGCGTATAACTTCCCGGACTTTAAATACGTTGATCCCATACAGCTGGTGATTGTTGAAACGGAATAGCAGCAGTTCAAGTCGGTTCTGACCGACCAGCTGGGTGCGGCTGTTAACGGATGCCAATACGCCGGTCATACACACTCCTTGAACCTGGCTGAACAGCGTTGATGTCGTAATGACATTAGCATATGTAGGGGAATGTAAAATATATGTGAAAATAAAATTGTGGGTGGGTTTGCTGTTTAAGCGATGGGGACGGAATGATTGTCTATTTGGACGAGTGTTTGAAAGTAGTTAGTTGGCTAACTTGCTATTTTTATTGTTGAGAATGATTTAGAAAAACAATTTTACACGGCCTGTCGGGTTAAGCGAGGCACAACAAAGTCCGCGCTAGAGCCAGCCTTTAGAAGCGATCCGCTCGCGGAAAATCGCCTGCTTATCCTGGATGAATCGATGAGTCAGCCGAAGCGTGAGGTTGAACAGGTCCTCCATCCGCCACGGCGCGGCCATCTCGCGCAGGTCTTCGGCCGTACGGGCACCGAGACAATGGATTGAAAGGCTTTCGTGAGCTGCGAGTGGCTTACGCATCGACGAGGCGCGGCAGATTGCCCCGTTCAACACGGCCATCAGCCTGGAACTCAAAAAATCTGAAAAGCCCCAGTAGCCCTGAACCCCCGTATTTATTGGATTTCAGGCAAAAAAAGACGCCCGTGGACGTCTTTTTCTGATCATTTGACTGTTCGAGAGGCTCGCCGCTGCGGGGCCTGGTCCTAAGCTGGCGCCAGTGACCGAGCGGCACTTGGTTGAGCAGGACTGCTTCGCCCCAGGGGGTATCGATGCTCATGTGGCCGAGCAGGCTTACTGTTCCAACTTGGGGACGGTTTCCTGTTCAGCGGACTTGCCGTGTTTGGGCCAGATAACGCCAACGCTTTTCATGCCCTTGGCCGGGTCCATTTCAGGGTGAGCGAGAACCACGTCTCGATAGGACGGGCTGCCGATCACGGCGGGTTTGAACTTGACCAAAAAGTCGTTGACCTCCTTGCGTAGCTCCGGCGCCAGGTCGTAGTCGTTGTAGCACTCCTCCAGACAATCGAGCGTGGCTTGCCAGTGCTCCTCGGTAAGTCCCATGCCACGATGGGCGGTAACCATGTCTCTCCCGCGGTACTTGGCGCTGCCCCCCCAGTGTTGGGAAAGAAAGTCGACAAAGTTGATATGTTCCTTTTGGAAAGTCGACTCGGACATATGCGCCCAAATGTGGCCAATGACAGGATGTGCCATTGTTTTCCTCAAAACTGCGCCCGCGAACTGATAAATAACGTCATAACCACCAAGACGTGTATAGAGGGAGGGTTGTTGTTCAATAGATGGTTGCTGATCGGTCATGATGCGATTTCTCCGTTTCGTGTGAGGGCGATTCTTGTTGGCTCAATGCCGGATTCGGCGCGGTTGATAAAGTTGCAAGGGCTTACGAAGTATCGAGGTTAGGTCTGCCGTCGGGCACACGCTTGGTTAGCAACGCCAACCCTTTGGTCTAGAGGGACAGGCGCTTAAAAAACGTGCGCGTAACGCAAGTTCATTCGAAAGTCTTCCTTGGTCCCGTTATCTACGGAGAGGTCCTTGCCCAGTTGCAGTTGGATTTGGTCTTTAGCGGTGAAGAACTTAGTTGCTGTCACACGGAAGTTTGTGGTTCCGATTTCGTTATTCTGGTTGACTTGATCGACGCGGGTTTCCCCGCCCCAGAGATGCCCGAAGCCTAAGGCGAACGCCGTTGTGGCATCGGGCATATAGCGCCCCATCACCTGTGTAGCGTAAGAAACCTTCTGCTTGAGCCGGTCTGCGTTGGCGCCATAGTCATTGTTATCGCCATACCAGGTAGCTCCGCCAACCAGGTCAATGGCCCATTGTTGAGTGAAGTGTTTGACGTAAGCGCCTTGTAGTTCGAATTTCCAGCGGTTCTCACCGATGTTCAGCGGATCGTCTTTGTCGTAGTTGCCAGTGGGTACGAACAGGTAGGGTGTGAAGCTAAGAGTGTCACGGGCGTCGTTGAGTCTTAACCTGACCGGGGCTGCCAGCGTTAGGTCGCCAACGCCATTCGTATTGCCAAGCGTTGAAGCATCTCCGCCGCTGGAAACGTGCCCGAATGGCAGCAGGAATTGCGGATCGATTGTGACGGTGTCGGTCAACCCGTACACATGCAGCAAACGCAGGATGCCGACGTCGGAGGTCAGTTTGAAGTCCGAACTGACTTTGTGACCGTTTGCATACGCCGAGTCTGTCGTGGAGTGTTGGTAGTAAATGACGCCGATGGTGGCACCTACCGGATATTGCTCGTAGTCTCCAGGAGCCACTTCGATAGCTTGTGCTTGAAGTGCCGGTAATACAGTGGTGAGTGTCAGCAGACGTACCTTTTTCATTATGGAGTTCCTTTGCATAGGGCGGCTGTGCGAACTTTTCGGGTCACAGGCTGCGGCTTATTGAATGTGATGAAGTGGGTGCAGGTTACTTTCAGCTTCGTGCCGGTAGTGCGTCGCGAAACATCCCTGTCTGCTGATGGAAGTTGATGTATTCGAACACTTTATTTTGGGATCAGGCACACGCTCAGGTTTACCTGCGGCACTCGCCTGCCGAGCCCGAAGTGCACATGCCCCCCACTCGATCAGCCACGAAACGAACTCTTCAGGTGCCAGGTCGCGCATATGCAGCAACCTGAAGTCGTCGGTCACTTGCTGTTGTTCAAGATGCATGGGCTACCTCATCGGCGCAGTTTGCTGGATATGCCGTAAGGTCAAAGTTAGGCAGAACGGAATAGCGTCGCTTTGTTCGAAAGGACAACCGTTTGGTTGGAAAAGACAGTGCACAAACACCTGCTTGTGCACGATTCGCGTGGGTGCGTCGCACAGCAGCAGCGAGAGTTTCTGCTCTGAAATGGGGACGGGCGTTGGCGGTATTTAACAGCGGGAGTTGGCGTAACTAAGTCGTAGCCACGGGCCACAGAGGTCAACGCCCGCAAACATCCATGGCGTAGTTATTACGGCGATGCTTTTTCATGCGCTCTGGAGGGAGGGTCCAAATGCGTTTGTCGAAATCAATGCCTGCCCTTGCGGGTCGATACAACCTGGCATCGGGCTGATTTGAGCCTCAAAGGGGGATGTGGGTTGTCGACAAGACCTGGCGTAACCCCATGAACGAGCGAATCTGGCGAACCCCGGGGAGGTAAAGCAGTTGCTCCGCGTGGAGCCGGTTGAAACTGTTGCTGTCCTTGGTTCGTATCAACATGAAGTAGTCGAATTCCCCCGTCACCACATGGCATTCCATGCAGCCGGACACCTTTTGCGCCGCAGCTTCGAAAGCTGCGAAGGATTCCGGTGTCGAGCGGTCCAGCACCACGCCGATCAACACCACCATCCCTGCATCGAGCGCTTGATTGTCCAGCAACGCGACAATGCCCTTGATCAGGCCCGCCTGCTTGAGGCGTTCGACTCGTCGCAGGCAGGCCGGCGCGCTCAGTTTGACCTTCTCGGCGAGTGCCACATTGGAGATCGAGGCGTCTCGCTGCAGGGTCTTGAGAATGGCGCGGTCGGTCCGGTCCAGCGGATGCGGCTCCGAGCCGGATGTGCCGAGTTTCTTGTGGGTATTTGTTGCGTTCATATGGATTTTTACGCAGTAAAAATAGGTTTTAAGTTGTATTGGTTGATTTATATTTCTTTAATGGATTGAAACTTGCAACACATATTTTTGGCTTTGTTCTTAATATTGAACTCATCGAAGCCCCTCTGAAAGCACCTGGAACGCAGCCTTTTTTGCCTTTGGGTCTGGCGCTTGGATGTCCAATAAACAAGGAGCAGAGTCATGAACCTGAATCGTTTTAAACGTTATCCGCTGACCTTCGGTCCTTCTCCGATCACGCCCTTGAAACGCCTCAGCGAACACCTGGGCGGTAAGGTCGAGTTGTATGCCAAACGTGAAGACTGCAACAGTGGCCTGGCCTTTGGCGGCAACAAGACGCGCAAGCTCGAATACCTGATTCCCGAGGCGCTCGAACAGGGCTGCGACACCTTGGTGTCCATCGGCGGGATCCAGTCGAACCAGACCCGCCAGGTCGCCGCTGTCGCTGCCCACCTCGGTATGAAGTGTGTGCTGGTCCAGGAAAACTGGGTGAACTACTCCGACGCCGTGTATGACCGGGTCGGCAATATCGAGATGTCCCGCATCATGGGGGCTGACGTACGACTGGACGCTGCAGGGTTCGACATCGGTATTCGGCCCAGTTGGGAGAAGGCCATGAACGACGTGGTGGAACGGGGTGGCAAGCCGTTCCCGATACCGGCGGGTTGTTCCGAACATCCCTACGGCGGGCTTGGGTTCGTCGGCTTTGCCGAGGAAGTGCGGGAACAGGAAAAACAACTGGGGTTCAAGTTCGACTACATCGTGGTCTGCTCCGTGACCGGCAGTACCCAGGCCGGCATGGTCGTCGGTTTTGCCGCGGACGGCCGTTCGAAGAACGTTATCGGCATTGATGCCTCGGCCAAGCCCGAGAAGACCAAGGCACAGATCCTGCGTATCGCCCGGCACACCGCCGAGCTGGTGGAACTGGGGCGTGAGATCACCGAAGACGACGTGGTGCTCGATACACGCTTCGCCTACCCGGAATATGGTTTGCCCAACGAAGGTACGCTGGAAGCCATTCGCCTGTGCGGCAGCCTTGAAGGTGTGTTGACCGACCCAGTGTATGAAGGCAAATCCATGCACGGGATGATCGAAATGGTCCGCCGTGGCGAGTTCCCCGAAGGCTCGAAAGTGCTTTACGCGCACCTGGGTGGGGCACCTGCGCTGAACGCCTACAGCTTCCTGTTCCGCAACGGCTGATTAACGCCAATAACCTGTGGGAGGGCGCTTGCTCATGAAGCGGTGGGTGAGTCGGCATCAATATTGAATGTCACGGCCTCATCGTCGGATCGCCGACCGGAGCAAGCTGCTCCTACCAAACTGCCGGGAGTACCGCCATGCATGCGATATCGCAATCCGCAGTCTGGATCAAGGAACCTTCGGCGGATGCCGGAGTGGTCATCGTGACCAGCGCTACGTTGCCCAAATACATGATCGACAAGCTGCACGTGGCGATAGATGACTGGGACCAGGTGGCTTATCTGGCCGTCAAGCAATCCGAGGCGTTGATGGTCGACTGGTTGCGGGCGGAGCAATCTGCTGGAGCCTACACGTGCCATGCCAGCCAACTGTTGCGCGGCGTCTCCCACGGAAGTTTTTTACTGGATGTCGAAGTCGGCACGGTTCCTGGCTTGACCTGGCTGGGGTCCGTGCACGGTCACCCGTTGCGCGTCGTCGAACTGGGAACGATAGCCTCATCCACCGCAGCGATGGATCAACAGGTAGAACAAGTGCTTTCGGCGACCCGCGGTCTGGCGAAAAGCGTGCTGCAGGCGCGCGGCGTGATTTAGCCAGTGTCCGCCCCCATTCGCTTGTTGAATCCCCCCAAACAAAGGCAACGCCTATGAGCCAAGCTGCCGATTGTCGTACCCATGCCCTGAAGTGGATGCGCGAGCCTTCAAATTGCACACGTATCGTGGTCATCGCGTGCGGGCTTGATAGCAATCATATTGATTTGATCCATCAGGGTTTCAGCTGTTTTGACAATGTGGCGCTGATCCATGTCGATGCTGTGAACACGGTGCCTGGCCAGCTCGCTGAGGTACGAGTGGCCAAGGGTGACTGCTGTTTTGTCGTGCTCGGTGAACTGGATGAGCGTTTATTGCACGGCCTTTCCATTGGTCAGCCCTGCGTCTACCCGATTGCTTCAGACGGGGCGGCCGAACGTTCGGTCATTGCCGCAGTAGAACAGGTGAAAAGCCTCGCCCGAGTAAGCCATTCGCGCCACCTTGAAGTGATACCCGACAGCGGCGGGAGCTGCCTGTGAACCTGTCGGATACCCTGGCCTCGGTGACGCGTAGAAACCCATGACCTCAAACGCTGTCGCCGACCGCCAGAATGGTCGCCACCAACGCCTGCGCGCGAGGCACCAGCGTGTCCAGCTCCAGATATTCACGATCGGTGTGAACCTTGCCACCCACCGGCCCGAGGCCACACAGGGTTGGAATGCCCAGGCTGGCGGTGAATCCGGAGTCGGCGCAACCGCCGGTGAATTCGCCTTCGACGCTGAAACCCAGCGCACGCGCTTTTTGTTGGTAGATGTGCAGCAGCCGTTCGCTGTGATGGGCTTCCATCGGTAGAAAAGTCGTCGCTTCCTTGAGGATGGCGCGGGTGCCGATCAGTTCTTCTTCGGCGACGATGGCCTGGATTGCGCTGAAGATTTGATCCCAATGCTTGAGTTCGATGAAGCGCACGTCCAGCCGGGCGCAGGCGCTGGGCGCGACGGTGTTGCTGGACGTGCCACCGGATATCAGGCCAACGTTAGTGGTGATGCCTGCCGGGTAATCGGTCAAGGCATGCAGCTTGACGATCTTGCGTGCCAGGGCTTCGATGGCGCTGGCTCCGTCAGCATGGCTGACCCCGGCATGCGCCGCGCGGCCGCTGACTTCGATGATCAGCGTGGCTCCGCCTTTGCGTGCTTTGACCACGTTGCCGCTGGCCCGGCCGGGTTCGGTATTGAGTACGGCGCGGGCGGCACGGGCGGCGTTTTCGATATGGGGTCTGGCGCTGCCGGAACCGATCTCTTCATCACCGGTGTACAGAACCTGCACCGGATAGGGCAACCGGCCGGCGCGCTTGAGTGCCATGAGGGCGAAGCAATTGAGCACCAAGCCGCCTTTCATGTCGGCGACGCCGGGGCCATAGGCGAGGTTGGCGTCGCGACTATAGCCGCGCGTCGTGGTGGTGCCTTTGGGGAACACCGTGTCGCGATGGCCGAGCAACAGCACCGGTTTTCCCGGTTCGCCTGGCACTTCGGCGAGTATCACGTCGCCAAAACCATCGACCGGTATGCGCTTGAGCAGGATGCCGTCGGCTTCCAGTTCAGCCGCGAGCAGCGCGCCCACGGCGTCGACGCCCGCCTTGTCATAGCTGTTGGAGTCGGTGTCGACGATACGCTGCAGCAGTGCTTCCATGGCTTGGCGCTGGTCGGCGAGCCAGTCCAGGGCCTGTTGTGGAGTGGCGCTCATTGCGCCTGCTCCCGTAACTGATGTTCCTGAGTCAGGCGGGCTGCGTCGTTGCCCAGGTCCCAGAACAGACCCGCCATGATTTGCAGGCTTTCCTTGACCACCGGTGCCAGCAAGTGCTCGTTCGGCGCATGTTGTGAACAGGCCGGGTACGAGTGCGGCACCCACAATGTTGGCAGGCCGAGCACGTCCGCGAACACGTCGTTGGGCAGCGAGCCACCGAGGTTTGGCAGCAGCGCAGGCTTTTTGCCGGTGGTTTGTGCCAGGGAACTGAGCGCCCAATTGACCCAAGGGCTCTGCGGGTCCAGCCGAGTGGCATGCATCACATCAATGCGGCTTTGCTTGACCTCGACATTGCTGAAGCCATGCGCATCCAGGTGGGCGCGCACAGCCGGGATAAAGGTCGTGTAGTCGCTGTTCACCACGAAGCGGATATGGCAGTGGGCGTTGGCCTTGCCGGGGATTGCATGCACGGGAGCGTCAGGGTTGCCGGTCTTGAAGGCGATAACGTCGAGGGTGTTCCAGCCGAATACCTTTTCGCTCAGCGAGAGCTCCGGGTTACCCCAGTTGGCGTCGATTTCCGGATCGCCCGGCCCGCCACCGACGTTAATATCGGCCAGTGCCTGCCGAACCGGCTCCGGCAGTGTCTCGGGCATCAGGCCCGCAACTTTCACCCGGCCGTGTTCATCGACCATGCTTGCGATGGCATTGGCCAGGATGATGCCAGGGTTAGCCAGCAACCCGCCCCAGTTGCCAGAGTGATGAGCGCCTTCGCGCAAATTGACCACCAGTTCGAAGTTGAACACCCCGCGCGAGCCAAGAAAAATCGTCGGTCGTGATGCCGCCAGGCGCGGGCCGTCCGAGGCGATGAAGATATCCGCGGCGAGCTCGTTACTGTGCGCGGCACAGAATGCATTCAAGCCCGGCGAGCCTTCTTCTTCGCCCATTTCCAGCAGCAGTTTGACGTTGAAACCCAGCTTGCCGTCGCGAGCCTTGAGCGTTTGCTCCAGCGCGGTCAGGTTGATCAAGTGCTGGCCTTTGTTATCTGCCGTGCCGCGGCCGTACCAGCGATCGCCTTCGACAGTGACTTGCCACGGCGACAGGCCTTCACGCCACTGCGCCTCATAGCCGCGCACCACATCACCGTGGCCGTAGCTGAGCACGGTCGGCAGGTCCGGATGTTCAATGCGCGTGGCGATCATGAAGGGGCCTCGCTCTGCCACCGGGTTGTCATAGATCTTGACGCTGAAGCCCATCGCCTCGACATGTGGGGTGATGAAGTCATTGAGGTAGCGATACAGCTCGGGCTGGCTGTCCGCTGCCTGGCTTTCGGTGTGCAAGGCGACGCTACGTTCGAGCAGATTGAAAAAATCGCCGTTGTCGAATTGCTCTGTGGTGTTGCTGATGGCTAGTGAACGACTCATGAGTGGACAAGCTCCAGTGTTTGGGCAGACGTGTCGTGAAGGTGGCAACGCACGTTGCCGCCGGTAAGCGGACCATTGGCCGGATAGGCCGTTTTGCAGGGGGCGAAGCAGCTCGGGCAGCGCGGATGGAAGGCGCAGCCGGACGGCGGTGACATGGGGTTGGGGAAGGTGCCGTGCAGGCCGATGTCGGGAATGCCCAGGTGCGGATCGGGCGTGAGCACCGAATCCAGCAAGGCGCGGGTATAAGGGTGGCCGGGTTTGGCGAACAACGCTTCGCGCGTGCGTTCTTCGACGATGCGCCCCAGATACATCACCGCGACCCGGTCGGCGAGGTGTTCGATGACCGCCAGGTTATGGCTGATCAGCAGATAGGTCAGGCCGAATTCGCGCTTGAGGTCTTGCAGCAGATTGAGAATCTGCGCCTGCACCGAAACGTCCAACGCCGAGGTGGGTTCGTCGCAGATCAACACGTCAGGGCGCATGATCAGCGCCCGTGCAATCGCCACCCGCTGGCGTTGCCCGCCGGACAGCTGGCTCGGGTAGCTGTCGATCACCCGTTTGGGCAGGCCGACCACATCAAGCATCTCTTCGGTCTTCTTGCGCCGCTCGACGGTGCTGCCGATGTCATGCACGATCAGCGGCAGGGTCACGATTTCGCGCAGGGTCTTGCGTGGGTTCAGCGAGGAGTACGGGTCCTGGAATATCGGCTGAATGTGCCGGGACATTTCCTTGCGATCCGTCGCCGCCAGGTGTTTGCCATTGACCAGCACATCGCCGCTGGTAGGCGGCAACAGACCGAGCAGCATCTTGGCCAGGGTACTTTTGCCGCAACCGGACTCGCCCACCAGGCCGAGGGTCTCGCCACGCATCAGGCGCAGGGAAACGCCATCGACAGCCTTCAGGGTCGCGGCGGGTTTGAAAAAGCCCTGGTTGATCCGAAACTCGCGGCGGATGTCGCACAGCTCCAAAGCGATGTCTTTTTTCATGACCTTGCACGCTCCTGAAGGCGAATCGGTGCTGGGGCCGGTGCGGCGAACAGACAACGCGCCATGTGCCCGTCCTGTTCGACTTCGGGGATGTTTTGCGCGCAGGCCGGTATCGCTTGCCCGCAACGATTGCGGAACGCACACCCTTGCTGTTCGCCGACCAGGCTCGGCACCAGGCCTGGAATCGAACCCAGCGCCTCACCCGGTTTGGTCCGGCCAGGGATTGGAATACTGGCCAGCAGACCCCGGGTGTACGGATGCTGCGGGTTCTCGAACAGTTGCAGGGCAGGGGCGGTTTCGACGATTTCCCCGGCATACATCACGGCGACCCGATCGGCGATTCGTGCTACCAGTCCAAGGTCGTGGGTGATGAAAATCACCGCCAGGCCGAGTTCTTTCTGAATGTCGCGGATCAAGCGCAGGATCTGCGCTTGAATGGTCACGTCCAGTGCCGTGGTGGGCTCATCAGCGATGATCAGGTCCGGTTCGCACATCAACGCCATGGCGATGATCACCCGCTGGCGCAGCCCGCCGGAAAGCTGATGCGGATACTGACGCAAGCGCTCGGTGGCATTGCTGATACCGACTTTCTCCAGCATCTGCGCGGCGCGAGCCAGGGCATCCTTGCGTGACACCTTGCGATGCTGAGTCAGCACTTCGCTGAGCTGATCGCCAATGCTGTAGGCCGGGTTCAGCGAGGTCATCGGCTCCTGGAAGATCATTGCCAGACGGTTACCGCGCAGGTCGCACATGCGCCGCTCGCTCTGGCCGAGCATGTCGATGCCGTCCAGCGTCAGCCGGGCCGCGGTGCGTTTTGCCTTGCGTGGCAACAGGTCCATCAGCGCCAGCGAGGTCAGGGATTTGCCGCAGCCGGATTCGCCGACGATGCACAGCATTTCACCGCGCTCGACTTCAAAATCCAGGCCGCGCACGGCATGCAGCATGTCATCCGGCGTCGGGCTGTTGCCCATGGGGATGTCCACGCGCAGGTTTTCCACATGGAGTAGTGCCATGTTCGGTACCCTCTATCAGTTACGGCGGTCTATCAGTTACGGCCGTCGGGCAGGATCAGATCGCGCAGGCCATCACCGACCAGGTTGATGCCCAGCACCAGAATCATCAGGGCAACGCCGGGAATGGCGATGACCCATGGGGAAAAGAACATGTAGGGTTTGCCTTCAGCGATCATCAAACCCCAGGACGGCGTCGGCGGCTGCACGCCGACCCCGAGGAACGAGAGTGCCGACTCCAGCAGGATCGCGTGCGCCATTTCCAGCGTCGCGACGACGATCAGCGCGCCGACCAGATTGGGCAGGATTTCACTGACCAGAATGCGCAGGGTCGAGCAGCCAAGCGCCTGGGCCGACGCCACATATTCAGCATCGCGAATCTGTTGCACCGAGGCCCTGACCACCACCGCGAAGCGATCCCATAACAGGCAGCCGAGCAGCACGATCACCACTTTCAGTGAGCCGCCCATCAGCGAGGCCGAGGCCAGCGCGACCATCACGACCGGCATGGCCAGCCGGGTGGTGATCAGATAGCTGATCAACGCATCGACCTTGCCGCCGTAGTAGCCCGCCAACAGCCCCATGACGGTGCCGATAAAGCCGGAAATCAGCGCCGCCGCAATGCCGATGAACAGCGAAATACGTGCGCCGTAGAGCAGCCTCGACAGGTAGTCACGGCCCAGCTTGTCGGTGCCGAGCACGTATTCCCAGGTGCCGTGGGCCATCCATACCGGCGGTTTCATGCGCAGCATCACGTCTTGCGCATAAGGGTCGTAAGGTGCCAGCCATGGCGCAAACAGGGCACCGGCGAAGATGATCAGCAGCAACACCGCGCCGATGGCGAAACCACGATGACGAAAGCTCTTGCCAAGTATTCGGCTCAGGCTGCTCGGCGGTGGCAGGTAGTCATTGATCGCGAGGGTAGTAGAGGTGTTCATGTAAGCCTCCTAGCGCACGCGAATGCGCGGGTCGAGCAGTGCGTTGAGCACATCGGCCAGCAAGGTGAGGATGATGTAGATCACCGCAATCAGCAGGACCACGGCCTGTACCACCGGAAAGTCGTCACGGGCGATGGCGTCCCAGGCAAGTTGACCGATGCCCTGCAGGGAGAACACGGTTTCGATCACCACCGAACCGCCGAGCATGAAGCCGAACTCCACCGCCGCCAGCGCGACCACCGGAATCAAGGCGTTGCGCAGTGCGTGCTTGAACAACACGCGGGCAGGGCGCAGGCCCTTGGCGCGGGCGGTGCGGATGTAATCGGAACTGAGCACATCAAGCATGCCGGCGCGGGTCAGGCGCATGATTGCCGGCGTCGCGTAGTAGCCCAGGGCAATGGCCGGCATGACGAAGTGCAGCAGGGTCGAGTTGCCGGACACCGGCAGCCACTTGAGCGTCACCGCGAACACCACGATCAACATCAGCGCAAACCAGAAACTTGGCATTGCCTGGCCCAGCACCGCGATGCTCAAGGCCAGTCGGTCAACCCAGGTGTCGCGTTTGACCGCGGCCAGCACGCCGAGTGGAATCGCTACCAGCAAGGCGATACCCAGCGCCATGGCCCCTAACCCCAGGGTAATGGGCAAGCGGCTGGCGACGAGGTTGTAGACCGATTCCTGAAAGAAAAACGAGTTGCCCAGGTCCAGGCGTAGCAAATCGCCCAGCCAGTTGAAGTACTGGGTCGGTAGTGGTTTGTTCAAGCCGTACTGCACGCGGATCTGTTCGATCTGTTCGCTGGTGGCTTCCGGCCCGCCAATGGCCGTGGCCAGGTCGCCGGACAGATGCAAAAGAGAAAAGCTGATCACCGACACGGTAATCGCAACGCAAATAGCGATGCCCAGGCGGCGCAAAAGGAATCCAAGCATGGCAAGTTTCCTCATATCCAATGGATGACAGGTGTGAGGACGTGTCCGTGCTGCGGGTTGGTCCGCAAGCCACGGCACCTCTCGATCAATCCGCTCGGTTGCGGGTTACTTCCAACTGGACTGAACGAAACGCGGCAGCTCATCCGGGTACGGCGTGAACGCGAGTTCGGAGGTGTAGGCGTAGTTCATCGAGTAGTTGAACAGCGGCGCCCAGTAGGCCTGTTCGCTGATGCGCTGCAAGGCCTTGCGGTAGTTGTCCTTGCGCACTTGCGGGTCGAGGGCATTGTCGGCGGTCTGCAACCAGCCCTGGACTTGTGGGTCCTTGATGTTGTCGTCCGGATTGCCCTTGAACCAGGTACCGGCCGACGCCGAGGTGTCGAGGATCGAGAACGAGCCCCAGGCCTGAAACGACATCGGCACCTTGCCGCCACGCTGCTGATCGCGCAGGGCGGCGTACTTCAGGAAGCGCAGCTTGGCGTTAATACCCACGGCGCGCAGGTTGCCGATGATGGCTTCGACGTAATCACGGTCGCGGTAAGCGAAGATTTCTGTCTCGAAGCCATTCGGGTAACCGGCTTCGGCGAGCAGCGCCTTGGCCTTGGCCGGGTCATAGTTGTAGACCGTGGCCGCGGTGGTATCGCAGCCGAACTGGCCTGGATAACAGGCAACCTGCAAGGGTTTGGCTTCGCCACCCACCAATTGCGTGGCCAGCGCATTGCGGTTGATCGCATGGTTGATGGCCTGACGCACCTTGAGGTTCTTCATCGGAGAGTTTTCGGTGGAGGTGCCCCGGGCATCAAGAATCAGGAAACCGATGCGCATGGTTTCCCCACTGGTCACGGTCAGGTTCGGCATACCTTTGAGGTCGACCGCCTGGTCCGAGGTGACACGCCAGGTCCAGTCGACACCATCGGTCATCAACTCGGCCAGGCGGGTTTCTGCATCCGGGATCACGCGGAACTTGAGGTGGCTGATATGTGGTTGGCCTTGTGGGCTATCCGGGAAGTAGTCCTTGTTGATCTCCATGGTCACGCCTTCGCCGGCCACCACCGACACGGCTTTATACGGCCCGGTCCCCATTGGCTTGCGACTGAATTCGGCCAGGCCGACCTTCTCGAAGTATTGCTTGGGGAACATCGGAACGGCGTTGGACAGGTATTCCAGTGCCGGCGGGAAAGGCTTCTTCAAGTACAGGCGGACACTGTAGTCACCGGTTTTTTCGGCGCTCTTGATCCAGTCTACGTTTTGCACGGTAACGACTTTCGCTTCGGGCGACACCACGTAGTTGAGGGTGAACACCACGTCGTCGGCGGTGAAGGCGTCGCCGTTGTGAAATTTGACGCCTTTGCGCAGCTCAAAGTCGATGGTGGTGTCGTCGACCTGCTTCCAGCTGGTGGCCAGCATGGGTTTGTATTCGCCGCTGTTGGGATCGCGGTAGATCAGGTTGTCCCAGATCAGCCGGCCGAGAATCACGCCTTCGCGTAAATCGTTGTGATAGGGGCTGATGTTTTCAGGCTCGCTGTCGGAAGCGTAAACCAGGGTGTCGTTGGCTTTGCCGGCATGTGCCGGAAAGCTGCTGATAAGGCCCATCAGCGCAATACTGCAAGCGAAACCTTTGATGCCCATGCCGTCGTCTCCGTTGGCGAGAGTGGTTGAATCAAAGGGCAGCGAATCGCAAATGCGTAAAGGAGGATGAAAAGGTCAGGCACTGTTTTTTTGGTCTGGACACGAATGTAGGGAAGGGCTATCAATGCCACAAGCACAATATTTCGATACTTCCTTTGCCGAAAAGGCAATCCTTGGGGGCACCGATGCAGCTGTATGGCGTGCAGTCCACGGCACTGCGCTATTTTCTTGAAGTCGCGCGATGCGGATCGATCAGCGAGGCCTCACTGCGGCTGAATGTTGCGGCGTCAGCGGTGAGTCGACAAATTTCCAAGCTTGAGTTGGCCCTGGATGCCAGCCTGTTTGAGCGTCGTGCCCGAGGCATGGTGCTCAGCGAGGCGGGCGCGCGACTCGCGGTTTATGCACGCAAGTCGCAGCTTGAGGCCGAGCAGGTGGTGCTGGAAATTACCGAGCTGCATGGCTTGCAACGGGGTCATGTGCATGTTGCCTGCTCGGAAGGATTTGCACTGGAATACATGCCCACGAGCATCAGCGCGTTCAGGCGTGAGTACCAGGGCATTCATTTCACGTTGGAGGTCTGTGCACCCGCTGAAGCGACCGAGAAGGTTCGCTCCGGTGAAGCCGATCTGGCGATGACTTTCAGCCTGACCCCGCAAAAGGAAATCAAGGTCGAACATGTCTTGAGCGGGGCGATTTTTGCCGTGGTCTCCAATTCTCATCCCTTGGCCGGGCGTGAAGCAGTCAGCCTCGCCGAGTTGCAACCCTGGCCCATTGCGTTGCCTAAGGCCGATACCACGATACGGCAACTGTTCGACATCTGTTGCGGTGTACAGGGGTTGTTGTTCGATCCGGTCTTGACCACTAATTACGTTGCCGCGCTCTACAGTTTCGTTCGTGAAGAGGGAGGCATCAGTCTGGCCAGCGAAATGACCTTGCACAAACAGGTAGCGGACAAGCAGTTGCAATGCTTGCCGATCCTTGATGAAGGCATGCAGGCACGGCGCATCGAACTGCAAAGCATGGCTGGACGCAATTTACCGGCGGCAGTTTCTGCGTTCAGGGATTTTCTGATCGCTGAGCTGGCGAAGGCGAAGCGTCGTTGAAACGACATGGTGACTCGACGCTTGCGCCTTGTGGTCGCTCTGGCGCCCAAATCAAACGCTATGAGTGGCGGTTTTTTTTGCCAGCACGCTTTTGATGATGCTGTAGGCGATATACAGCAGGTACGCAGAACCACACAGGGTGGCGACCTTGGAAAAGGCCGGGTACTGATGCAGCAATTGCGCGAGGCAATTCCTGAGCGCTGGGGTTGCGTGACTCCCTGGTCCCCGCGAGAAAAACATGTGAGATGGTTTCTGAATCATTACCTGAGCGGCTCCGCACCATTGACTCTTTACTACCCTGAATTCAACACATAAGTGCAACGCTCACCCCTGTATGCACTTCGTACGGCGTCTTCCAGCCCAAGCGCTTGCGCGGGCGTAGATTGATCCTCGCTACTGTCCGATTGACGGCTTCGACGGTCAGCTTGCTGAAGTCGCTGCCCTTGGGGAAATACTGGCGGAGCAGACCGTTGGTGTTTTCATTGGTGCCACGTTGCCAGGATGAATAGGGGTCTGCAAAAAAGACCTGGCACTGGCTCCGTAGCGCGATGCGTTCATGCCCGGCAAACTCCCTTCCGTTATCCAGCGTCAGCGTGTGAGCGGCATGGCCCTGAAGCATCAGATTGATCGCCCGCGTTACCTGCCGGCGCGTTCTGCGCTTGACCGGATAGGCGCTCAGATAGCCGCTTTTGCGATCAACCAGGGTCACCAGGTTACCGCCCAGTCCATGTACCGTATCGCCCTCCCAGTCCCCCAGGCGCTCGCGGCTTTCGACCTCGGCTGGGCGTTCACTGATTGACACGCGATTACGCAGCTGCCCGCGCCGATCGTGGCTTCCATAGCGTTTCCGGTAGCGCTTTCGGCGATGTCGCAGATAGGTATAAAGCTCACCACCGGCGCGCTGTTCGGCGGCAATGAACCGATAAATCCACTCATGGCTGACCGCCCGGCTTGGCTGCTCCTGCTTCAACCGCTGGGCGATCTGCTCCGGACTCATGCCATGCTTGAGCCACACCGGGAGATGATGGCTGAGCCATGTCGCCGGCTTGCAAAACTTGCGCGCACCCGCTCGACGAGCATCACTTTCATGGGCCGCAGAAACAGCCTTGTAGATATTCTGGGTGCTGTTGCGGCGAACCTCGCGACTGATCGTCGAGGGATGCACGCCGACCCGCTTTGCAATGCTCGCCTGGCTCTCTGCGGCGCTCAAGCCAGCCTCAATCTGGTAACGTTGTCCCTGAGTCAGCTGCCGGTAATGCGTAGTCATCTGCGCTTGAATCCTTCGGTGTGAGAGCCTGGATTCTACCGGTGGCTGGCTCTCTGCCTCTCGTTTCAAGCGTTGCGCTTATTCTATGAATTCAGGTACTTTGAGTTAACAGCACGATTGACCCCTCACGCGAAGAGCAAGTATGCATCCGATGAATAATTGGCGAGTTGCGTGCGTAAGCCGGTGCAACATGATCTTTCAGAAACCGTCCATTTCGTGTTAAAGATTTTTATAACCTTATTTCTTAAAAGTATTGGTTTTTAGAATGTCTGCATTGTACTAATCGCTTCGTAATCAGGCCGAATCCAGAGCGATTAAGGCCGTTCTCATACCTGTTTGTCACAAAACCTGGAAAGCGATCAGGACGGTGATCCATGGACGATCAGAAAATTTTGGATGAAATAAAAGATTGGTTCATCAGTTGCTTGGGATGCGCGGCGGGTAGACGAGAGTTCAGTAAGAATCGCTATATGCTGGCTATTGCTCGAACCGCGCAAGAGGCCAGGGCTAGCTTTGAGACTTATGTGCGAGCGCTCGAGGCCAGAGAAGCAGTAGCTTGTCTAATCATCTGCCCGACCACCAGCGTAGAGCAGAACACGTACAGCGTGGCTCAAGAAGTTCGACGGCTGTCTACGCTCTTCAGTCCGCTCAGTGAGTTCTCTGCCGAAGCGTTGGCTACGGGCCACGCTCTAAACAAAAAGCTCTATCTAACGTGCCCGGTTACCAATGTTAAAGTGTTGTTCGAAGACTTTGATGCGGTGGCGTTTTGTCCGCAATCAGATGATCTGGATGACGAACTTTATGACCCTTTGATGTCAGCGCCGATTCCAGCGGTCAACTTCAACTCTGATGTGTATGCCTTTTCAATGTTCTGTCGCGACATGAGCGTGCAGAAGTTCAAGCGCGAGGTGTACGAGTTGACCTCGGCAGAGCGCGGTCAGCTCTACGAGTGGGTGTTACAGGGTTGGCAGCGTATCGCTGAGAAGACACTGGGCAATTACATCAATATGACTAACGTTGAAAAGTGTCCAGTCTACTTGCATGACAACAATCGATACTGGTTCGCCAATCATCAGGATCCGGCGTTTGCAGAGTCGGTAAAGGCATTGTATCGACACGATATGCCGTTGATTTACGTGCCCAAGATATTTTGCGAATGGGAGCAGTTTTTCGCAACCGGACGCCTACCGGATTTCAGCGAGACCGCCACCCCAGGCAGCCAACACCTGGACGCAACCGAGTCCACTCTAGAGGCCATTTGAAATGAGCAAGGAAGCGAGTTTTTCCGGCAAAAAATGGGTGTTTATCGGCTTCGGCTCGATCACCAAAGCGACCATCGGGCTGCTGGTCCGCGCGCACACATTCGACCTCTCATCGGTTGTGGTCATCGCTCCGCAGATAGAGCAACACCAGCCGTTCGTCGAACTGGGGGTAAGTTTTATCGACGTGGCGTTGACGCCCGAGAATCTTGGGCACGTGTTGCGCGATGTGGTCCAGCGTGGTGATTTCATCGTCAACCTATCGGTCAATGTGAGCAGTGCTGATTTGATTAGGTTTGCCCATGCTCAAGGCGCGCTGTATCTCGATACCTGCATCGAACCCTGGGAGGGCATGTACAACGAACCCACTCTGACCACCTCGCAGCGTTCCAATTACGCGTTGCGCGACCAGTTGCTGGCCCTTGGAGATGAGCTCGGGCCGGGTCCTACTGCGGTCGTGACTCACGGTGCGAACCCGGGCCTGGTCTCGCACTTCGTCAAAGCGGCATTACTGCAGCTCGCCGCGAAACTCGGCGTGGCTGTGCCTGAGGCCGAGGGGCGCTTGGCTTGGGGCGAACTGGCGATGGCGCTGAACGTAAAGGTGATACACATCGCTGAACGCGACACTCAACGCTCGTCACGCATCAAGTCAGATGACGAGTTCGTCAACACCTGGTCAGTCGACGGGTTCGTCAGCGAAGCCGGACAGCCCGCCGAACTGGGCTGGGGGTCCCATGAGAAAACCTGGCCACCCTTCGCTCGCCATCACCCGTTCGGTTCAAATAATGCAATCTACCTCGAGCGCCCCGGTGCCTCGGTGCCAGTGAAAACCTGGACTCCCAACGGTGGTCCCTGCACGGGTCTGTTGATCACCCACAACGAAGCCATTTCGCTTCCCGACTTTTTGACGGTTAAGGATGGCAGCGTGCTGCTGTACCGGCCAACGGTGCATTACGCCTACCACCCTTGCGACGATGCACTGCTGTCGGTGCACGAATATGTCGGAAGGGGTTGGAAGCTCCAGGACAGTAAACGGATTTTGAACGATGAGATTGCCCCAGGTGGTGTCGACGCGCTTGGCGTGCTGCTCATGGGCCATGCCCTGAACGCCTATTGGTACGGTTCGATCCTGAGCATCGACGAGGCACGGCAGATTGCCCCGTTCAACACGGCCACCAGCCTGCAAGTGGCTGCCGGTGTGTATTCAGGCATCCTCTGGGCCATCGAAAACCCCGACCGCGGGATCGTCGAGCCGGAACAGATGGATCATCGTCGGGTGCTGGAAATTGCTCTACCCTTCCTCGGAAGTCTCGAAGGCATCCAGACCGACTGGACGCCTCTGGACACCATTAATGCTCTATTCCACAAGCCCGAAGGTGAGCTCTGCCCGTGGCAGTTCGAACACTTTACCGCTGTCTAGCCAAGGTCGGTCACGAATGGAAAATGCCAGTATTGAGTACACCGACAAACAACGCTGGTTTGCGCTCACCAAGATAAACACCCTCTCGGCCCTGTCGCAGATCGTGCAGATTGGTACCGTCACTCCGCTGCTCTCGCTTTCGCTGGAACAGCAAGGCGTCGAGCCGGCAAAGATCGGGGTGATTGTCAGTGCCTCATGGTTGGCGATCCTGTTGCTCTACAAATGGGTTCCGCGTTTGCTGGCCCATCTGGGGCTCATCAAGACGAATATCCTCAGCGCAGCGCTGACGATTGCTGCGCTGATCGGCATGACCTTGACTACCCATTTGGTACTGATTTTTTTGCTGAACTTCGTGCTCGGTATTGGCTTGATCCTGCGCTGGATTGCCTGCGATACGTGGATCGTCGCGGTCGCCTCGAAAGACGAGCGCGGCCGGGCGATCGGCGTGCATGAGACCTTGATGGGCCTGGGTATTGCGGTTGGCCCGCTGCTGTTGGTTGTGTTCGGCGTCGGCAGCGCCGCGCCTTACTACGCCTGTGCCGTGATCGTGTTGTTATCCGGTGCGCTGGCCTTTACCCTCAGGGGCTACGATACGCGACCGCAAACCCCGGCGGAAAAACGCCATGGCAAGTTGTTCAGCGTCATCCTCACGGCGTTGTGTGGCGCGTTTATCGCAGGCTTTTCGGAAACCTCATCCGTATCGTTCCTGGCAGGCTACAGCCTCTCGGCCGGTTATCTGTTGACCGCCGCCACCTTGCTGATATCGGTGTTCGGCATTGGCGGCACCGTCCTGCAACTGCCGATCGGCTGGATGGCCGACCGCAGTTCGTACAAAGTCGGCCAATTAGTCTGCGGCTTGATACTGTTGTTGGGCACCCTGGCCATTCCGTTCAGCCAGCCGCTTCCTTGGTTGGCGACGATTATCGTGTTCCTGTGGGGAGGCGCCATTGGCGGCATGAACACCCTGGCAGTGATCGAGGCGGGAGACCGGGTTGGAGAACATCAAGTGTCCACCGCCATGACGGCCATTGCGATGTTCTATACCTTGGGCAGCGTGTTGGGGCCCATTGCCACGGGGGCCACAGTGTCCTACATCAGCGAGCATGGATTGATGATCACGGTGGGGGGCGTCGGTGCGGTTTTCATTGCGATGTTGGTTTTGCGCAGAGCCCCCGTACAAGAGTGAATTGCGCCAGGGGCTTTGTTTGAAGGGCATAGGCGGGCAGGGGCTTAGGCGTTTCCAATAGCGAGAGTGCATGTTCGGTCAACGGGATGGTATGCAGACGACGCTTTTTCATTCTCTCCGCAGGGATGGTCCAGATGCGTTTGTTGACGTCGATGTCTGCCTATCGAGCGATTGACCCTGGCTCGCAGTTGGAGCCCGTTGCCATCGGTGAGGGCGTAGTCCTGGTCTTTTGGTTTGACTGCCGTGAGCGGCGGACGGAGGGGGCGTACATGAGAGGTAGTCCTTGACACCTTTTGGTATTCCCAGCATTTGCGCTGGGGAGTTGGGAATACCGTTGGGAATATCAAACCGCCTGGAACTCGAAAAAACTTCGAAAGCCCCAATAGCCCTGAAACCGCCGTATTCACTGGATTTCAGGCACAAAAAAAGACGTCCGTGGACGTCTTTAGATGTTGAAGTGGTGGAGCCGGGGGGATTTGAACCCCCGTCCGCCAGTACTCCGCTGTCGGTACTACATGCGTAGCCGTGTCTATTAAGTTAACCCTCAGCGACCCGACGGGCAGGGTGCTTTGGGCGAGTTGTGTAAGTTTTAGCCGCTTCGTCCACAACGTACTGCACGGCGATTCTGTTCTATATGACAATCACTTTGGGTTTACAGACATCCCCTGATGATTGCTGGACCCGAAGGTACCAGGAGGGAAGGGCTAAGGCTGCTTACGCAGCGAGAGCGTATTCCCCGTAGGTTTCGTCATTGGCAACTATAGAAAGTTGCAACAGTGGATTTACGAGTTCTGTTACCAACTCGGCATGCACCTAAAGTTTCGCGACCGGCGTCGAATCCTAAACGGCCCCGTGCTTGTAACTCGTTGTTTCTTAGTGAGTGACAAGCCTGTGCAGTGTACGTCAAACGGTCACAGAAGGCCAACCCGAAGGTTGGCCTTGAGCATCCGATGGACTATTTGCCGCCTTTGTCGCTGTCTTGCAGGTCCTGCAACGCTTTGGAGGTGATTTCGATGCATCTTTTGTCATCACCTGCCGCGTGGGCTGCCTTGGCCTGGGACACGGCGGTATCGATCTCGCCGCTTTTGCCACTGGTGTCGGTGGCTAGCAGCGCTTTGCCGTTGTTGATTTTGTCCAGGTTGATCTTGCACAGGTCGGGCTCGCCGGCTGCGAAAACAGGTGACGCCAGCATCGCAGCAGTAATGAACAAGCCAGCAAGAGCGGAACGCTTCATAGGGAATCTCCTTGCGAAATAGGGCTCGACGCTGCTGGCCGTCATGGGCTGCCAGCGACATCACTGATGAGCCTCGGTCGCCGAGGCCTATGCAGATGACTACGCCGGTGCGCAGGGGTTCTGTTTTTTTGCCGGATTAATGCGCCCGTGCCTGGGTGACCCGGTCCACGAGGTACACCAAACCGTGGTAATCGATGCCGCCATGTTGGCTCAGGCCGATCTCGCAGGTGCGGCTGGTGGAGATACCTTCGCTGCAGTATTGCACCGCCTCCTTGAGCGTTCGCAGGGAATGGGCGTTGAGTTCCGGTGTGGTAAAGCCTTTGTCGCCAGCGAAACCACAGCAATGGATGCCTTCCGGGATCACCACGTTTTTCGAGCAGCGTCGCGCCAGGTCGATCAGTGCCTGGCTTTCTCCCAGGTGTTGGGTGCTGCAGGTGACGTGTACCGCGATCGGCGCTTCCTGCGGTGTGAAGTCGAGGCGGTCCATCAGGTGGGTTCGGATAAAACGCACGGGGTCGTAGAGATCCAGGCGGGTCTCGCCCAGGTCTTGCACCAGGCGCAGGGTGCAGGGGCTGGTGTCGCAGTAGATCGGGTCAAGACCGCCACGGCTGGCGTGGAGCAGGGCGCCGATCAGTTCCTGGCGCTTGTGTTCGGCCTGTTCGGCGTAGCCCTTGGAGGCAAAAGGCTGGCCGCAGCACAGGCTGTCTTGGTTGTCGGGGAGCACGACTTGGTAACCGGCTTTTTCCAGCAGGCCACGGGTTTTGTCATACAGCGACATTTGCTCTTTATCCCCAGCCGCAGGGCCCATGGCGCGCGAGACGCACGCGGCGAGATAGACCACCCGTGGTCGTTCGTCCGTGACCGGAGGGCTGAAGCGTATGGCTTTTTCCGGCTGCGGCATGGCGTTGGTCCATTGCGGGATTTGCCCCTTGGACAGTTGAGTCACTTTGGCCGACAGCCTCGCCAGGCGCGGGGCGCCCAGCAGCATGCGGGCGCCATTGGCGACGTGCAGGGTAAAGCGCGCGCCTTGCAATGCCGTGGCGAAATGGCTGGCGAGCCATTCGGCGGTTTTCGTATGGTCGGCGTCGCGGGCGCGAAGCTTTTTCACCAGGTCGCCGGTATTGATTCCTACGGGGCAGCGTTGGGCGCATAAGCCGGTGGCCGCGCAGGTATCGATGCCCTGATAGTGGTAGGCCGTTTCCAATTCGGTGGTGTCGACGCCGGCGCGTTTTTTCGCCTGGATGTCACGCCAGATCACGATGCGTTGGCGCGGGCTCAGGGTCAGCCCTTTCGACGGGCACACGGGCTCGCAGAAACCGCACTCGATGCACTTATCCACAAGCTCGTCGGCGGCGGGCAGCGGCTTGAGGTGCTTGAGATGGATTTGCGGGTCGTTGCTGAGCACCACGTCGGGGTTGAGAATGCCGTTGGGGTCGAGCAGGCGCTTGAGTTGCCACATCAATTGATAGGCGTCGCTGCCCCATTCCAGCTCGACGAACGGTGCCATGTTGCGACCGGTACCATGCTCGGCTTTCAGCGAGCCGCCAAACTCCACCGCGACCAGTTGCGCGACGTCATCCATGAACGCCTGGTAGCGTGTGACTTCCTCGGCGCTGTTGAAGCCTTGGGTGAACACAAAGTGCAGATTGCCTTCCAGGGCGTGTCCGAAAAGGATGGCTTCGTCGTAGTGATGTTTGTCGAACAGCTCGATCAAGCGGTTGACGCCGATGGCCAGTTGCTCGACCGGGAAGGTCACGTCTTCGATGATCACCGTGGTGCCGGTTTTTCGCACGGCGCCGACGGCAGGGAAGGTGTCTTTGCGAATCGCCCACAGGCGGGCGTTTTCCACGGGGTCTTCGCTGAAGTCGACCTGTTTTTCCATCGGGAAAGCGGCCAGGGACGCCATGATCAGCGCCAGTTGTTCGTGGAGCAAAGAGGATGATGCGGCGCGGGATTCAATCAACAGTGCGCAGGCGTTTTCCGACAACTGCTGTACGAACGCGGGCATGCCGGGTTTGTCCTGCACTGAGCGCATGCTGCGTCGATCCAGCAGCTCAACGGCTGAGACTGGCTGGGTTTTCAGGACTGTTACGGCGTTGCAGCAGGTCTCGACATCCGGGAATACGATCAGCGCTGACGCCTTGTGCGGATGATCAATCACGGTGTCGTAGGTGACCGCGCTGATAAAGCCCAGCGTGCCTTCGGAGCCCACCAGGAGATGGCTGAGGATATCCAGCGGTTCATCGAAATCCACCAGGGCGTTGAGTGACAAACCGGTGGTGTTTTTCAGACGA
Source organism: Pseudomonas gorinensis (assembly GCF_042015035.1). Lineage (NCBI taxonomy): Bacteria > Pseudomonadati > Pseudomonadota > Gammaproteobacteria > Pseudomonadales > Pseudomonadaceae > Pseudomonas > Pseudomonas gorinensis. The sequence goes on along the minus strand of NZ_CP167125.1, from coordinate 6,342,403 downwards.
TATTTGTGGCGGATCTTTGCAGCCAATTCGGCGTTTGCCCGCGTCTCTCGACCGAGGCTCGCCAGGCGTTCCAGCAGCGCACCATGCTGTGTGCGAAAGGTCGCGACACTGGCCGGATCTTCAGTGTCCAGGCGGCTGCCGTCCGCCAATACCAGGCGGATGCCGGCCAGGGTGTGGTAGGTGTTTTGCGCCGTACCGCAGCACATGCCGCTGGCATTGTTGGCAACGATGCCGCCGATTTTGCACGCGTTGATCGACGCCGGATCCGGCCCGATCTTGCGCCCGAACGGCGCCAGCCAGGCGTTGGCTTGGGCGCCAATCACGCCGGGTTGCAGGCGGATTTGCGTGCCTTGCCCACGAATCTCACGGCCGTTCCAGTTGTCTCCCAGTACGATCAGCACCGAATCGCTGATGGCCTGCCCGGAGAGGCTGGTGCCTGCCGCGCGGAACGTCACTGGCACATGATCACGCTGAGCCAGTTGCAGCAGCGCCACGACTTCGTCTTCCGACTCCACGCGGATCACCAGTTGTGGGATCAGTCGGTAAAAACTGGCATCGGTACCGAATGCCAGGGTGGAAAGTGGGTCGTCGAAGCGTCGATTGCTCGGGATCAGCTGTGCGACGTCAGTGAGAAAAGCAGCAGGCAGACTCATTGGTCCTCCAGGATCAGCACCACCAGGTCTTTCGGACCGTGGGCGCCATAAGCCAGTACTTGTTCGATGTCGGCGGTCTTCGACGGGCCGGACACCAGCAGGGCATTGGTGGGCATGCCTTGGGCCCAGGCGAATTGGCGTTGGACCTGATAAAAGTTGTCGTAAATCTCACTGGCCTTGAGCAGCGCAAAGTGCACCGGCGGAACCAGGCTCATCAGGCGCGGTTCTTCCCGCGTCGGCCAAAGAATCAGGCTGCCCGTGGCGGCAATCGCTCCGAGGGTAGTGGTCAGGCTGGCCGGTGTCTCGTTAAACAGTTCTGCTTTCCATTCTTCCACCGGCCGGTCGTAGGCTTTGAGCACCGGCAGTTGTGGATTGTTCGCCCAATGTTCGGTGATGCGGCGCCCGTGGGGCGTTGTTGGTGCAATCAGCAAGCTGGGCAGGTCGCGTGCTTGCAGCAGTTGTGCGAGCAAGGCTGGCCAGTCGGCGCTGTGGGTGAGGTGGATCTCCGTGTGCACCGCTTCCATCAGCTTGCGCAGTTGCGCGATGCGCTGCTCGGGCGGGTAGGTATAGATCTCGGTTACCAGGGCTTCGTCAAAATCGTCGGGCACCGGTGTAGTGCCTGTCAGGCTTTGGCGCAATTTGTCGAGGATATTCTGCTTGGCGCTCATCAACGTTCTCCCTGTTTGGCCAGATGCTCGCGTGCCAGGTCATGCAGCGAACGGGCGGCGGGTTTCGGCGCGCTATGGTTTTGCGTCCAGGGCCCGACATTGTTCGGTGCCAGAGCGCGCAGGCGAGTCGCGGCCAGGGTGAACAACCGGTACAGCCTCGGTGAGCGATTGAGCAGGGCCCAGGTGTTCCAGATAAATCGTTCTTTGCGTGAATACTTGCTGCCTTGGCCGCGCATCACGGGGTGTGGGCTATTCGGTGCTTTTACATTTTCTTCGCGCAGGCGGCGCAGCAATGCCGGAATCGGGATCTTCACCGGGCACACTTCACCACAGGCACCACACAGCGAGGAGGCACTGGGGTGATCCGGCACTTTCGCCAGGCCGACCATGTGCGGCGTGATGATTTTTCCGATAGGGCCGGGGTACACCTCGCCATAGGTGTGACCACCGATTCGGGTATAGACCGGGCAATGATTCATGCAGGCACCGCAGCGAATGCAGTTGAGTGTCTGGCGCAATTCGCTGTCGGCAAACGCCTGGCTGCGGCCGTTATCCAGTAGCACCAGGTGCACTTCTTGCGGGCCGTCGAGTTCATCGGCCTTGCGCGGGCCGGAGATCATATTGACGTAGGTGGTGATCGGCTGGCCCAGCGCCGAGCGGGTCAGCAGCGATAGCAACGGCACCACGTCACGCAGGTTTTCAACGACCTTCTCGATGCCCGTCACGGCGATATGCACCGGGGGCACCGTGGTCGACATGCGGCCATTGCCTTCGTTTTCCACCAATAGCAATGTGCCGGTTTCAGCCACGGCAAAGTTGACGCCCGAGACGCCAATATCGGCTTCGAAGAACTTTTCCCGCAGCACGCGGCGACCGATCTGAATCAGTTGGTCGACATCCTGGGTGTACTCCACGCCGAGTTTGTCGTGGAACAGCGACGCGACCTGGCTGGCGTTCTTGTGGATCGCCGGCATGATGATGTGGGACGGTTTCTCATGGTCGAGCTGAACAATGAACTCACCCATGTCCGACTCCAGGCATTCGATGCCTTGGGCGGCGAGCACGTGGTTCATGTCCATTTCTTCGCTGACCATGGACTTGCCTTTGATCACTTGCGTGGCTTCGCGCTTGCGAATGATCGACAGCACGATCGCGTTGGCTTCTGCTGTCGTCTGCGCCCAGTGTACGGTGACGCCGTTACGGGTCAGGTTGGCTTCCAATTGCTCCAGCAGGTCCGGCAACTTGGACAGCGCGCGGGCACGCACCGCGTTGCCGAGGGCGCGCAGGTGTTCACGTTCGTGGGCATCGTTGAAGGACGTTGCCCGTTTGGTCATCAGGGAATCCATTGCCTTGCGAAAGTTGTTTCGCAGTTGCGCGTCGCCCAATGCCTGGTGGGCGCGGGTGCGGAAGTCTTCTGACACCTCGACGGTCGGAATCAGCGCGGCAGGGTTCATCGTCCACCTCCGGTGCGTTGCCACAGGAAGCTGGCCAGGTGTTGACCGCGCAAGGCCGCGTGCTGTTTCTCCAGGGCGCCGTTGATGTTCATCAGGCACCCGCAATCGGCACTCAGTACCTGATGGGCGCCGGACTCCTGCAAGGCCCGGGTCTTGTCGGCCACCATCGCACCGGAAATGTCTGGCATGCGCACGCTGAACGTCCCACCAAAGCCACAGCATTCGCTTTCATGGCTGTGGTCGACGCGCTCGACATTGCGCAGTTGGCCCAGCAGTTCGCGGCCATGGAGGTGGGTGTTCATTTCTCGACGTGCGGAGCATGAGGTGTGCAGGGCGACTTTAATGGGGGCGCCGCTGTCGTTGAGTTGCACCTTGCATACGAACAACAGGAACTCGGCCAACTCATAGGTCCGCGCGGCCAGGGCCCGCACGTGTTGCAGCGTTTCAGGCTCATCCTTGAACAGGTCGGCATAGTGCTCGCGCAACATCCCCGCGCAAGAGCCGGAGGGCACCACTACCGGGTAATTGTCGGTGAACAGTGCCAGTTGGGCGCGCGCCACTTGCCGGGCTTGCTCGGTGTAGCCTGAGGTGTAGGCCGGCTGCCCGCAGCAACTTTGCCCTTGCGGATAGTCCACGCGGATCCCTTCGCGCTCCAGCAGGTGAATCGCGTCCATGCCGGCTTCGGGGTAGAACAAGTCCACCACGCAGGTGCCGAACAGGTAGACCTTCGGTGGTTTTACGCTGGGGTATTCACGTGGCGGGGCCAGAGGCGCTGCGACACGGGTGGCGTTCGGCACAGCGTTGTAAAAAAGCTCGCTCATCAGGCGCATTCTCCGGGTGGTCCCGGTTATCTGTCCGCCAGGGTCGCTTTGCTCTACGACCCTGCAGACAGGTTGTGGAAAGCTGACGCCGAAATCGTTGTTCGGCGTCGGTTTTTACCCTATTGCGTGTGGTCTCAATGCACCAGCATGCCGGTGAACCAGTAGGCCTGGGCCAAGGTGATCAGCCCGACGATGGTGGCGAAGAACAGGCTGTGCTTGAGGGTGAAGCGGAACAGGTCGGATTCCTTGCCGACCAGGCCAGTGGCGGCGCAGGCCACCGCGATCGATTGTGGCGAAATCATCTTGCCGGTTACGCCGCCGCTGGTGTTTGCCGCTACCAGCAAGACGTCGTTGACGCCGATCTGGTGGGCGGTGGTGGCTTGCAACGAGCTGAACAGGGCGTTGGACGAGGTGTCGGAGCCCGTCAGGAAAACCCCCAGCCAGCCGAGGAATGGCGAGAAGAAGGGGAAGGCCGCACCCGTGCCCGCCAGTACCAGGGCCATGGTCGAGGACATGCCGGAGTAGTTGGTGACGAAGGCGAAGGCCAGAACCATGCCGATGGACAGGATAGGCCAGCGCAGTTCGTAGAAGGTCTCTTTTAAAGTGGTAAGACCAGTCTTGATGTCAATCTTGAGTACCAGCATCGAGATCAGCGCGGAGAAGAAAATCGCCGTGCCGGTCGCCGAAATCGGGTCCAGTTTGAACACCGCCGGGATGGCTGTCGGGTTGGTCACGATGGGCGCAACCTTGACGACCAGTTGGTCCAGGTGCGGGATCGCAAAGTTGAACACCCAGCTGTACATCGAGCCGCCCGCGGCGAACATCGCCTTGAAGGGCTTGAGGGTCCAGATGGTTACCAGCACGGTCAGAATCAGGAACGGCGACCAGGCCTTGAAGATCTGGCCCAGGCTAAACGGCGAGGCGACTGTGCTGCGCGGCAGGCCGAAGCCGCCGGCACTGGCGGTGACCGCTGCGCTGGAGGTAGCGCCGGCAATCTGTGCGCCAGCAGTACGCTTGGGCTGCCAGACCTTCAGGAACAGGGTCAGAGACACCAGGCTGGCGAGCGCCGAGGTGATGTCCGGCAGTTCCGGCCCGATGAAGTTGGAGGTGAAATACTGGGTGACGGCGAAGCTCAAGCCTGCAACCAGCGCTGCGGGCCAGGTTTCGCGCACGCCGCGCAGGCCGTCCATCATGAATACCAGCCAGAACGGCACGAACAGGGACAGCAACGGCAGTTGGCGGCCGGTCATGGCGCCGATCTTGAATGCATCGATGCCCGTGACTTGCCCGGCGACGATAATCGGAATACCGAGTGCGCCGAAGGCTACGGGTGCGGTGTTGGCAATCAGGCACAGGCCTGCGGCGTACAGTGGGTTGAAGCCCAGGCCGACCAGCAGCGCGGCAGTAATTGCCACGGGCGCACCGAAGCCGGCGGCACCTTCGAGGAACGCGCCGAAGCAGAAGCCAATCAGCAGGACTTGCAGGCGTTGGTCGTCGGTGATCGACAGCACTGAGCTGCGGATGATCTCGAACTGGCCGCTCTTGACGGTCAGTTTGTAGAGGAATACCGCGGCCACGATGATCCATGCGATGGGCCACAGGCCGTAGGCGAAGCCGTAGCCAGCTGCGGCCAAGGCCATATCCACCGGCATCTGGAAGGCAAAGATCGCCACCAGGATCGACAACGCCAGGGTAATGCTGCCGGCGACGTGGCCTTTGAGGCGGAACACGGCCAGGGCCAGGAAGAAGAATACGATGGGAATGACGGCTGCCAGTGCGGACAGGCCGAGGCTGCCGAGCGGGCTGTAGAGCTGTTGCCAGGTTTGCATATGGGGTGGCCCCTAATTGTTGTTGGTCAGGCACTTTAGTCGGCGTGGATAATTGGTAAGACCAATTTACAGCCGCTGTTGGCTAGAGTAAAAGCCTGGATAGCGGTGTGTCAATTTGCCGCCTGCGAAACTTTGGTCGTAGGGGCGCGTGCCGGTGCTCTGATCGGATGAATCGAGAGCACTCTGATAGGTGCCGCAAGTGCGGCGATAGGCCAGAATAGAGGCCCCGGCGAGTGGTCGGGATCGTGGAGAGTGAGTTATGGGGTTTGATCAGGTGCGTCAGCGCCGTTTGTCTGACGATATTGTCGAGCAGCTTGAGGGCATGATCCTTGAGGGCACGCTCAAGTCGGGCGAGCGGTTGCCGGCCGAGCGCGCTTTGGCTGAGCAGTTTGGGGTTTCGCGCCCGTCGCTGCGCGAGGCGATTCAGAAGCTGGCGGCCAAGGGGTTGTTGGTCAGCCGCCAGGGTGGTGGCAATTATGTGGCTGAGTCCTTGGGCTCGACGTTCAGCGATCCGCTGCTGCATCTGCTGGAGAACAACCCCGAGGCTCAGCGTGATCTGCTGGAGTTTCGCCAGACCCTTGAAGCCTCTTGCGCTTACTACGCGGCGTTACGTGCTACCGAGGTCGACCGTGAGCGGCTGACGGCTGCTTTTGAAGCGCTGCAGGATTGTTATGCGCGCGACGATAAAGTGAGCCGGGCCGAGGAGGGGGCTGCTGATGCGAGGTTCCATCTGGCCATTGCCGAGGCGAGCCACAATGCTGTCTTGTTGCACACCATTCGTGGTTTGTTCGATCTGCTCAAGCGTAACGTGGTCACCAATATCGGCGGGATGTACCAGCAGCGCACGGAAACCCGCGACATGCTGATCAGTCAGCACCGGGATCTGTACCTGGCGATTATCGAAGGGCGGGCCGAGCAGGCGCGCGAGGTCTCAACCCGTCACCTGCTGTATGTGCAGGAGGTGTTGGAGGAAGTGCGTCAGGAAGTTCAGCGTATGGCCCGGGCGGAGCGACGCAAGGGCATGTAGCTTGGGTGAGGCACCCAAGCTACGGCGTCACCAGGATTATTCTTCCTTGCCCTTGTTGCGCACGGCGCGATGCAGTTCGCGATTGGAATCGCGTTCGCGCTCGGTGTCACGCTTGTCGTATTCCTTCTTACCCTTGCCCAGGGCGATCTCGCACTTGACCAGGTGCTTGCTCCAGTACCAGGACAGGCAGACGCAGGCATAGCCTTTCTGCTGTACGGCGGCAGCCAGCTTGTCGAGTTCGCGGGCATTGAGCAGCAGCTTGCGTGTGCGTACCGGGTCGGCAATCACGTGAGTGCTCGCGGTAGTCAGCGGGGTGATATGACTGCCCAGCAGCCATGCCTCGCCATCCTTGAGCAGCACATAACTGTCGACCAGTTGCAGCTTGCTGGCGCGCAGACTTTTTACTTCCCAGCCGGCCAGGACCAGACCAGCCTCGAACCTATGTTCGATGAAGTAATCGTGTCGCGCCTTTTTATTTTGCGCGATGGTCCCTGTGGGGTGTTTCTTTTGTTTAGCCATAGGGGCGGCATTATAGGGAGTTGCGAGCGTGTCGGCTACGGTCAACCTGTGTGCTTGAGCGTGTTGGACGAATCCCGGACAATGCCGGCAGTTCTTTGGTTTTTTTCTCTCGCGGATCGGGCTGTTCTTTCGCGATGTTTGCCGCTCAGCTGTGGAAGTAACGCTCACATGACGACGCATATTCAACGTTCGGCCCTGCTGCCTTATCCGGCTCAGGCGCTTTATGACCTGGTCAACGACGTGGCGCGTTACCCGGAATTCCTGCCCTGGTGCTCGACCGCTGAGGTGAAGGAGAGCAGTGACGAGCACATGGTTGCCAGTGTTGGCGTGGCCAAGGGGGGGCTCAGTCAGCACTTTGTTACGCGTAATGTGTTGGTTCCGGGAAAATCCATCGAGATGAACCTGCAGGAGGGGCCCTTCACCCAATTACATGGTGTATGGGTATTCAAGGCCCTGACCGAGAAAGCCTGCAAGATCAGCCTTGATCTGTCGTTTGATTACGCTGGCCCCATTGTGCGGGCAACGCTGGGGCCTCTGTTCAATCAGGCGGCCAATACTCTGGTGGACGCGTTCTGTGAGCGGGCCAAGCAACTGCATGGTTGAGATTGAGGTGGTGCATGCCGCCGTGGATCGCCAGGTGTTGCTGACGGTGAAGGTGCCGGCGGGGACTGGTCTGCGAGCGGCGGTCCAGGCGTCGGGGATCGGATTGCAGTTTCCTGGGTTGGACCTTGCTGGTTGCCCATTGGGTATATTCGGTAAGGTCGTGGCGGACGCCGATGCGCGCGCCGTTCAGCCGGGTGACCGTATCGAGATTTACCGCCCCTTGCTGGCCGACCCTAAAGAGGTGCGCCGGCTGCGTGCGGCCAAGGCAGCGCTGGCCAGGAAGCAGGGGGCGTAGGCTTGCCGATTACTGATAGGCAACAAAAAGCCCGGCACGCCGGGCTTTTTGTTGAGCGCCGCAAACTTACTGCGGGCTGGTATCCAGAGGCTGTGGCGTCGGGACTGGAACAGTTTGCACGCCGTCGACGTCCTTCTGGATCTTGTCGAGCAAGGAGCCAGGCTTGGCCGGTACCTCGGACTTCGGCTTCTCGCTTTCCTGCGCAGGCGCAGTCACGTTGGTGCCGTTGTCTTTGCCCAGCAAGGCTTCATCACGGCTTACACCGGGCATGAAGTCACCGGACAGGCTGACGAGCTGGTCATTGCCATTGAAGATGACGCTGACGCGCTCCTGCTGGCGTTCACCGCCACCAGGCTGGATGCTGTAGAGATAATCCCAGCGATCGGCATGGAAAGTGTCAGTCAGCAGGGGATTACCCATGATAAACCGTACTTGCCGTCGGGTCATTCCCGGACGTAACTGGTCTATCATGTCCTGCGTGACGACATTGCCCTGCTGGATGTCGATTTTGTAAACCCCGGGGAATGAACAACCGGCGAGTGCGAGCAGTCCCACAAAGGTGAAACTGGTTAGCAAGAGCTTGGTGTTTTGCATCGGTGGGCGACTTCCACTATCTTGGCTGGGACAACGTAAACGCCGATCATACCCGTATTAAGAGAAGCTGCGAAGCAGCATCCGCGAGAAAGCTAACCATGGTTGAAAATAGCGAACTACGCAAAGCCGGTCTTAAAGTGACTCTGCCACGAGTCAAGATTCTACAAATGCTCGATTCTGCTGAGCAGCGCCACATGAGTGCCGAAGATGTTTACAAGGCGCTGATGGAGTCTAATGAGGACGTTGGCCTGGCCACGGTTTACCGTGTGCTGACCCAGTTTGAAGCCGCAGGGCTGGTGGTTCGTCATAATTTCGACGGCGGTCATGCGGTGTTCGAATTGGCTGACGGTGGTCATCACGACCACATGGTTGACCTGGATACCAATGAGGTTATCGAGTTCACCAGTCCGGAAATCGAGAAGCTCCAGAAGGCTATCGCCGAAGAGCATGGTTTCGATTTGGTGGACCACAATCTGGTGCTGTACATCCGTAAGAAAAAGTAAAATTCGACGCAGACGTGTTCTGCAAACGAATGAAGGCGACCCTAGGGTCGCCTTCGTGCTGTCTTAAGAAAGGAAATGTTCGGCTTAGGCTTTCGCAGCCACGACCATTTTTTTCGCGTGAGCCAAGGACTCCTTGGTCAAGTCGATACCGCCCAGCATGCGCGCCACTTCTTCCACTCGCTCTGACTTGTTCAGCTTGGACACAGCGGTATGGGTCTTATCGTTGCCTCGCACTTTATGCACAAACAAGTGCTGATGCCCTTGGGCGGCCACTTGCGGCAAGTGGGTCACCGTCAGCACCTGGCCGCGATCCCCCAGGCGACGGAGCAATTGACCCACGATTTCGGCGGTCGGCCCGCCAATGCCGACGTCCACCTCATCGAATACCAGCGTCGGGACGCGTGAAGTCTGGGCCGTAATCACCTGGATCGCGAGGCTAATCCGCGAAAGCTCACCCCCCGAGGCCACTTTTGCCAACGCTTTGAGTGGTTGTCCAGGGTTGGCGCTGACCAACAGTTCCACCTGCTCAAGGCCGTGGGGTTGCAGTTCATCGCTGGTATTGGTGTGCAGCTCAATGCTGAAGCGCCCACCCGGCATGCCGAGGCGCTGGATTTCCTGCTCTACAGCACTGGCCAGGCTGGTCGCTGCCTGCTGGCGAAGATCGCTCAATTCGCGAGCCTTCTCCTGGTAATGGCGAGCGAAGGAGGCGAGTTCGTCGCCCAGCCGCTCAATGGATTCGTCGTTCGCGTTCAGGGTTTCGATTTCATCCAGCAGTTTCTGCTGCATGGCCGCCAATTCGGTAGGCTGGATTCTATGTTTGCGCGCCAGGGTGTAGATGGTGTCCAGGCGTTCTTCTATTTCCTGCAAGCGTGCTGGGTCTGCGTCGAAGTGATCAAGGAAGCGGTTGAGTTCGCCCACGGCCTCCTCGACCTGGATCTGCGCACTGGTCAGCAGGGTGGTGGCCTCGTTCAGCGAGCCGGACGCATTGTTCACGCTGGATAGCCGATTGAGGCTGGCCGTCAGCGCGTTGAGTACATTGCCCGAATCACTTTCACTGCATTGCTCTACGACTTGCCTGCAAATAGCCAGTAGCGTTTCGGCGTTGGTGAGGTTCTTGTGTTCCTGTTCGAGCTGTTCCAGCTCGGTTTCGCCAAGGCCCAGGCTTTCGAGTTCTTCGAGCTGATAGCTGAGCAGTTGATGGCGCGCGCGTTGTTCGTCGCCGGAGTTGGAGAGTCGCTCCAGTTCCAGGCGGGTCTGGCGCCAGCGTTGGGCGGCCAGGAGAACCTGGCGGGCGAGGTCTGTGGCGCCGGCGTATTCATCGAGCAGGCGGCGATGGGTGTCGGTTTTCAGCAAGGATTGGTGTTCGTGCTGGCTGTGGATATCGATCAGCAGCTCACCCAGGGCCTTCAGGTCGCCAAGGGGGCAGGGGGTGCCGTTGATATAGCCGCGGGAGCGCCCTTCGGCCGTGATGACTCGGCGCAAAATGCAGGGGCCTTCATTATTAAGGTCGCGTTCGGCGAGCCAGGCTTCCGCCTCGGGGATGTCCGCCAGGTCGAAGGTGGCCAGGATGTCGGCCTTGTCCGCACCGGGGCGCACTACGCCGCTGTCGGCACGGTCGCCGAGGGCCAGGCCCAGGGCGTCGAGCATGATCGACTTGCCGGCGCCGGTTTCGCCTGTGATTACGCTCATCCCGCGATCCAGTTCGAGATCCAGATGTTCAACGATGGCGTAGTTATGTACGGACAGGTGCACGAGCATGACGGCCGCTCCCAGGCTTTAGGTCTGGTTATTTATACAGTGTTTTGTTCTGGGCTGACAATCCTGACGCTTAGCTCGATTTGCTTGAATGTGGGATTTTTTTAGTGCGATGGGGAATGAGCGTGCAGGAGTTGATCTGGAGCAATTGAAAGACTTTTGGTAAGGCTTGCGCCCTTGAACCTGGAAATTGTGGCCCCATATACCGGAACAGAAGCGCGAGTTGAGTTCGCGCATGATTTTGAAAGGAGAAATCTATGGCTGACGAACAGACGCAGGATACGCAAACTCCAGACGCCAATCCGGCGGCCGGTGATGAGCTGGCGACCCGTGTACAAGTGCTCGAAGAGCAATTGGCCGCTGCGCAGGATCAGTCTTTGCGTGTTGCCGCCGATCTGCAGAACGTCCGCCGTCGTGCCGAGCAGGACGTGGAGAAGGCTCATAAATTTGCGCTGGAAAAATTCGCCGGTGATCTGTTGCCGATCATCGACAGCCTGGAGCGTGGGCTGGAGTTGTCCAACCCGGATGACGAAAACATCCGTCCGATGCGCGAAGGGATTGAGCTGACCCTGAAAATGTTCCAGGACACCCTGAAGCGTTATCAGTTGGAAGCTATCGATCCACAAGGCGGCGAGCCGTTCAGCGCCGAGCATCACCAAGCCATGGCCATGCAGGAAAGCCATGACCTGGAGCCTAACAGCGTGTTGAAAGTGTTCCAGAAGGGTTACCAGCTCAATGGTCGCCTGTTGCGCCCGGCAATGGTGGTGGTGAGCAAGGCGCCAGCACCTGTTGCACCTTCTATTGATGAGCAGGCTTGAAATTTGCCGTAAGGCCCCCATCTATAAGTCAAGCGATTAAGTGCTACCGCAGTTAGCTACCACTGCTGCGGCATCCAAATTCAAGTTTCGGGAGAGTAAATCATGGGCAAAATTATCGGTATCGACCTGGGGACCACCAACTCCTGCGTCTCTGTGCTGGAAAACGGCGTTGCAAAAGTTATCGAAAACGCCGAAGGCGCGCGTACCACGCCGTCGATCATTGCTTACGCCAACGACGGTGAAATCCTCGTTGGTCAGTCGGCCAAACGTCAGGCTGTGACCAATCCGCATAACACCCTGTACGCGGTGAAGCGTCTGATCGGTCGTAAGTTCGAAGAAGAAGTCGTACAGAAAGACATCAAGATGGTCCCTTACAAAATCGCCAAGGCCGATAACGGTGACGCCTGGGTTGAAGTAAACGGCCAGAAAATGTCGCCGCCGCAAATCTCGGCTGAAATCTTGAAAAAGATGAAGAAAACTGCCGAAGACTACCTCGGTGAAGCCGTGACCGAAGCGGTGATCACCGTTCCGGCCTACTTCAACGACAGCCAGCGCCAGGCGACCAAGGATGCCGGCCGCATCGCGGGCCTGGACGTTAAACGTATCATCAACGAACCCACTGCCGCTGCACTGGCTTACGGCATGGATAAGGCCAAGGGCGATCACACTGTCATCGTTTATGACCTGGGTGGCGGTACCTTCGACGTTTCCGTTATTGAGATCGCTGAAGTTGACGGCGAGCACCAGTTCGAAGTGTTGGCCACCAATGGTGACACCTTCCTCGGTGGTGAAGACTTTGACATTCGTCTGATCGACTACCTCGTTGACGAATTCAAGAAAGAAAGCGGCATGAACCTCAAGGGTGACCCGCTGGCCATGCAGCGCCTGAAAGAAGCCGCTGAGAAAGCCAAGATCGAGCTGTCTTCCGCTCAGTCGACCGACGTTAACCTGCCGTACATCACTGCAGATGCTACCGGTCCTAAGCACTTGAACGTGAAGATCTCGCGCGCCAAGCTGGAAGCGCTGGTTGAAGACCTGGTTCAGCGCACCATCGAGCCTTGCCGTATCGCGCTGAAAGACTCCGGTATCGACGTTGGCGCGATCAACGACGTGATCCTGGTTGGCGGTCAGACCCGTATGCCACTGGTTCAGAAGCTGGTTACCGAGTTCTTCGGCAAGGAAGCACGTAAAGACGTGAACCCGGACGAAGCGGTTGCCATGGGTGCTGCGATCCAAGGTGCGGTATTGGCCGGTGACGTGAAAGACGTGCTGCTGCTGGACGTGAGCCCGCTGACCCTGGGTATTGAAACCATGGGTGGCGTGATGACGGCGCTGATCGAGAAAAACACCACGATTCCGACCAAGAAATCGCAAGTGTTCTCGACTGCCGATGACAACCAGGGCGCCGTGACCATCCATGTGTTGCAAGGTGAGCGTAAGCAGGCTGCGCAGAACAAGTCCCTGGGCAAGTTCGACCTGGCCGAGATTCCACCAGCGCCACGTGGCGTGCCACAAATCGAAGTGACCTTCGACATCGACGCCAACGGCATTCTGCACGTAGGCGCCAAGGACAAGGCCACCGGCAAGACTCAATCGATCGTGATCAAGGCCAACTCCGGCCTGTCCGAGGAAGAAATTCAGCAGATGATTCGCGATGCTGAAGCCAACTCCGAAGAAGATCGCAAGTTCGAAGAGCTGGCCGCTGCGCGTAACCAGGGTGATGCCCTGGTTCACTCGACACGCAAAATGGTCGCTGATGCTGGCGATAAAGTAACTGCCGAAGAGAAGGCTGCGATCGAAGCTGCCGTGGTTGCCCTGGAAGCCGCCGTTAAAGGTGACGACAAGGCTGCCATTGAAGCCAAGGTTGAGGAACTGTCGAAAGTTTCCGCGCCAGTTGCCCAGAAAATGTACGCCGAGCAAGGCCAGCCAGCTGAAGGCGCTGCGCAACACGCAGAGCCTGAAGCCAAGCACGACGACGTTGTCGATGCCGAGTTCGAAGAAGTCAAAGAGCAGAAGTAATCTGCTTGGCCGGTTGACCGCTATCAAGCGGTGACTGGTAGGATGTCGCCGCGCGGGAGCTTGCTCCCGCGTTGGTGTGTCTGGGGTATGCGAATTTTTACAGCATGCGACAACGTTCGGATGCTGGCGGTGTGATCGGGAATGCTCCTGCTTCCTGGGCGACAGTCACCGCGTTTTTGGCCGGGTCCCTGGCTGAAAGCAGTTATGACCAGGATCGTTGAATTGACGTGAGTTGGGTCCGGGCCTGTATTGGGGCTCAACGAGTTTGGCAGGGCTCAGGAGGGTCTGGCCGAACGTCCTTAAGAGTGCAAAGACTTATGGCAAAGCGTGACTATTACGAAGTATTGGGTGTGGAGCGTGGCTCCAGCGAGGCGGACCTGAAAAAGGCTTACCGTCGCCTGGCGATGAAGCACCACCCGGACCGTAATCCGGATAACAAAGAATCCGAAGAAATGTTCAAAGAGGCCAACGAGGCCTACGAATGCCTGTGTGATCCCAACAAGCGTGCGGCCTACGACCAGTATGGTCACGCCGGCGTCGACCCGAGCATGGGTGGCGGCGGAGCCGGCTTCGGCGGTCAGAACTTCTCCGATATTTTCGGCGATGTGTTCAGTGACTTCTTCGGCGGCGGCCGCGGTGGCCAGCGGGGTGGTGCCCAGCGGGGCAGCGACCTGCGCTACACCCTGGAGCTGAACCTGGAAGAAGCCGTGCGCGGCACCAGCGTCAATATCCGCGTGCCGACGCTGGTCAACTGCAAGCCGTGCGACGGTTCGGGGGCTAAGAAAGGCTCCTCGCCGATCACCTGCCCGACCTGTGGCGGTATCGGTCAGGTGCGCATGCAGCAGGGCTTCTTCTCGGTGCAGCAGACCTGCCCGCGTTGCCATGGGCAGGGCAAGATCATTTCCGATCCGTGCGACTCCTGTCACGGCGAAGGCCGCGTCGAAGAGTACAAGACGCTGTCGGTGAAGGTACCTGCAGGCGTGGATACCGGCGATCGCATTCGTCTGTCGGGCGAAGGCGAGGCGGGGACGCAGGGTGGTCCGACGGGCGACCTGTATGTGGTGATCAATGTGCGCGAGCACTCGATCTTCCAGCGCGACGGCAAGCACCTGTTCTGCGAAGTGCCGATCAGCTTTGTCGATGCAGCCCTGGGCGGTGAGTTGGAGATTCCGACGCTGGATGGTCGGGTCAAGCTCAAGATTCCTGAGGGGACGCAGACCGGTAAGCAGTTCCGTATCCGTGGCAAGGGCGTTGCGCCGGTGCGTGGTGGTGGTGCCGGTGACTTGATGTGCCGTGTGGCGGTGGAAACTCCGGTCAACCTGGGTCGTCGTCAGCGAGAGTTGCTGGAAGAGTTTCGCAGTTCGTTGGAAGGTGATGACTCCCATTCGCCGAAGACCACGGGCTTCTTCGATGGCGTGAAGCGCTTCTTCGGCGACCTGTAAGGAGTTGAGTATGCGACGTATAGCCGTAATGGGCGCTGCCGGGCGCATGGGCAAGACGCTGGTCGAGGCGGTGCAGCAGCGCTCGCCGGCCTCCGGGTTGACGGCGGCGATCGTTCGTCCTGGCAGCACGCTGATTGGTGCGGATGCGGGTGAATTGGCCTCGTTGGGGCGCATTGGTGTGTCGTTGTCCGGCAATCTGGAGCAGGTGGCTGATGAGTTCGACGTACTGATCGACTTCACCCTGCCGGACGTGATGCTGAAGAACCTGGCGTTCTGTCGCAAGGCAGGCAAGGCCATGGTGATCGGTACGACGGGCTTGAGTGCCGAGCAGAAGCAGTTGCTGGTGGCGGCGGGCAAGGATATTCCGATCGTGTTTGCCGCTAACTTCAGTGTGGGTGTGAACCTTTCGCTCAAGCTGCTTGATCTCGCAGCGCGCGTGCTGGGGGATGAGGCGGATATCGAAATCATCGAGACCCATCACCGGCACAAGATCGATGCGCCCTCGGGCACCGCGTTGCGTATGGGGGAGGCTAT
The DNA here is from genome assembly GCF_042015035.1 of Pseudomonas gorinensis. Taxonomy (NCBI): domain Bacteria; kingdom Pseudomonadati; phylum Pseudomonadota; class Gammaproteobacteria; order Pseudomonadales; family Pseudomonadaceae; genus Pseudomonas; species Pseudomonas gorinensis. The sequence goes on along the minus strand of NZ_CP167125.1, from coordinate 6,326,869 downwards.
TGCCGATGCGTTAGGTCGCGACCTGTCGAAAGTGGCGGTATACGGCCGTGAAGGTCATACCGGCGAGCGTGCGCGTGACACCATCGGCTTCGCTACCGTTCGCGGTGGTGATGTAGTTGGCGATCACACTGTGTTGTTCGCATCCGAAGGCGAGCGCCTTGAAATCACGCATAAGGCGTCCAGTCGCATGACGTTTGCCAAGGGGGCCGTACGTGCTGCGCTCTGGTTGGACGGTCGCGAGCCGGGGCTTTACGACATGCGCGATGTGCTGGATCTGCACTAATCGATAGCTAAAACGGGGCTTCAGGATTATCCTGAGGCCCCGTTTTACCCGCTAAGCGACGTCCTGTCGCATTCTCCTGCCTTTAAGGCTCATTAGCGGTGGACCAAAAAAGCCTTTTTCTGTAAGCTACAGCTTTAGTGTGTCCACTAAAAGCGCGCAGAATAATTCAGTGAAGAAGCGGGGTGACGTGTCCATACGTCACTCCGCTTTTTTACAACCTGCGATCGCCCTTTCAGGCTTTATTTACGGGAGGTCTTCTTGACTAAGCCAGCCATACTCGCCCTTGCTGATGGCAGCATTTTTCGCGGCGAAGCCATTGGAGCCGACGGTCAAACCGTTGGAGAGGTAGTGTTTAACACTGCCATGACCGGCTATCAGGAAATCCTTACCGATCCTTCCTACGCCCAACAGATCGTGACCCTGACCTATCCGCACATCGGCAACACCGGTACTACACCGGAAGACGTCGAGTCTGATCGTGTCTGGTCGGCGGGCCTGGTGATTCGTGACCTGCCTCTGGTTGCGAGCAACTGGCGTAATACGATGTCGCTATCCGATTACCTGAAAGCCAACAATGTTGTGGCGATCGCCGGTATCGATACGCGCCGTCTGACACGCATCCTGCGTGAAAAAGGTTCGCAGAACGGCTGCATCATGGCCGGTGACAATATTTCCGAAGAAGCAGCGATCGCCGCAGCGCAAGGTTTCCCTGGCCTCAAGGGCATGGACCTGGCGAAAGTCGTCAGCACCAAGGAACAGTACGAGTGGCGCTCCACTGTCTGGGACTTGAAGACCGACAGCCACGCGACCATCGACGCGGCTGATCTGTCGTATCACGTGGTCGCCTATGACTACGGCATCAAGTACAACATCCTGCGCATGCTGGTCGAGCGTGGTTGCCGCGTGACCGTGGTGCCGGCGCAAACCCCGGCCAGTGACGTGCTGGCCCTGCAACCGGATGGTGTGTTCCTGTCCAACGGCCCCGGTGACCCTGAGCCATGCGACTATGCCATCAAGGCCATCAAGGACGTTCTGGAGACCGACATTCCGGTGTTCGGTATCTGCCTGGGGCATCAACTGCTGGCCCTGGCCTCTGGCGCCAAGACCTTGAAAATGGGGCATGGCCATCACGGCGCCAACCACCCCGTACAAGACCTGGATACTGGCGTTGTGATGATCACCAGCCAGAACCACGGTTTCGCGGTGGACGAAGCGACTTTGCCGGGTAATGTCCGCGCGATTCACAAGTCGCTGTTCGACGGCTCCCTGCAAGGCATCGAGCGCACCGACAAGAGTGCGTTCAGCTTCCAGGGCCACCCTGAAGCGAGCCCGGGCCCGAACGACGTAGCGCCGCTGTTCGACCGTTTCATCAATGAGATGGCCAAGCGACGCTGACTGAGTGGCTTGCGGGCGGCCCCGAATGTCGGTGGCCCCCGCAGGCTCTTCAAGGATTGTTCAAGACGGCTTGCCGACTGACCTGCGGATTTGAGTGACAAACCCATGCCAAAACGTACTGACATAAAAAGCATCCTGATTCTCGGCGCTGGCCCGATCGTAATCGGCCAGGCCTGCGAATTCGACTACTCCGGCGCCCAGGCTTGTAAGGCGCTGCGCGAGGAGGGCTACCGCGTCATCCTGGTGAACTCCAACCCAGCCACTATCATGACTGACCCGGCCATGGCCGACGCCACCTACATCGAGCCGATCAAGTGGCAGACCGTTGCCAAGATCATCGAGAAAGAGCGTCCGGACGCACTGTTGCCAACCATGGGCGGCCAGACCGCCCTGAACTGCGCCCTGGACTTGGAGCGCGAAGGCGTCCTGGAGAAATTCGGCGTAGAGATGATCGGCGCCAATGCCGACACTATCGACAAGGCTGAAGACCGTTCCCGCTTCGACAAGGCCATGAAGTCCATCGGCCTGGCGTGCCCACGTTCCGGTATCGCTCACAGCATGGAAGAAGCTAACGCGGTCCTCGAGACCCTGGGCTTTCCGTGCATCATCCGTCCTTCCTTCACCATGGGCGGCACCGGCGGCGGTATCGCTTACAACCGTGAAGAGTTCGAAGAAATCTGCGCCCGTGGCCTGGACCTGTCTCCGACCAAAGAGCTGCTGATCGACGAATCCCTGATCGGCTGGAAAGAATATGAGATGGAGGTTGTCCGCGATAAGAAGGACAACTGCATCATCGTCTGCTCCATCGAAAACTTCGACCCGATGGGCGTGCACACCGGTGACTCGATCACCGTGGCTCCAGCACAGACCCTGACCGACAAGGAATACCAGATCCTGCGTAACGCGTCCCTGGCGGTGCTGCGTGAGATCGGTGTGGAAACTGGCGGTTCTAACGTGCAGTTCGGCATCTGCCCGACCACCGGTCGCATGGTCGTTATCGAAATGAACCCGCGTGTGTCCCGTTCGTCGGCCCTGGCCTCGAAGGCTACCGGTTTCCCGATCGCCAAGGTCGCGGCCAAACTGGCCGTGGGTTACACCCTGGACGAACTGTCGAACGACATCACCGGCGGCAAGACCCCGGCGTCCTTCGAGCCGTCCATCGACTACGTCGTGACCAAGCTGCCACGTTTTGCCTTCGAGAAATTCGCCAAGGCTGACGCGCGCCTGACCACCCAGATGAAGTCGGTGGGTGAAGTCATGGCCATCGGCCGGACCTTCCAGGAATCCCTGCAGAAAGCCCTTCGTGGCCTGGAAGTGGGTGTTTGCGGCCTGGACGAAAAACTTGACCTGAGCAACCCGGAAAGCATGAGTGTGCTCAAGCGCGAGCTGACTGTGCCTGGGGCCGAGCGTATCTGGTACGTCGCTGACGCCTTCCGCGCCGGCATGACCGTCGAAGACATCTTCGGCATGAACATGATCGACCCGTGGTTCCTGGTGCAGATCGAAGATCTGATCAAGGAAGAAGAGAAGGTCAAGACCCTGGGCCTGGCCAGCATCGATCGCGACATGATGTTCCGCCTCAAGCGCAAGGGCTTCTCCGACCAGCGCCTGGCCAAGCTGCTGGGTGTGACTGAGAAAAACCTGCGCACGTACCGCCACAAACTGGAAATCTTCCCGGTCTACAAGCGCGTTGACACCTGCGCGGCCGAGTTCTCCACCGACACTGCCTACCTGTACTCCACTTACGAGGAAGAGTGCGAAGCGGCGCCGTCGGGTCGCGACAAGATCATGATCTTGGGCGGCGGTCCAAACCGTATCGGCCAAGGTATCGAGTTCGACTACTGCTGCGTACACGCCGCTCTCGCCCTGCGCGAAGACGGGTACGAGACCATCATGGTCAACTGCAACCCGGAAACCGTTTCCACTGACTACGACACCTCCGATCGTCTGTACTTCGAGCCAGTGACCCTGGAAGACGTGTTGGAAATCGTGCGCGTCGAGAAGCCAAAAGGCGTGATCGTCCAGTACGGCGGCCAAACCCCGCTGAAACTGGCACGTGCCCTTGAAGCTGCCGGCGTGCCGATCATCGGCACCAGCCCGGACGCTATCGACCGTGCAGAAGACCGCGAGCGCTTCCAGCAAATGGTTGAGCGCCTGAACCTGCGTCAGCCGCCAAACGCCACTGTACGCAGCGAAGACGAAGCCATCCGTGCAGCCAGCAAGATCGGCTACCCGTTGGTGGTGCGTCCTTCCTACGTGCTGGGCGGCCGTGCGATGGAAATCGTCTACGAAGAAGAAGAACTCAAGCGTTACCTGCGTGATGCGGTGAAAGTATCCAACGACAGCCCGGTGCTGCTGGATCACTTCCTCAACTGCGCCATCGAGATGGACGTGGATGCTGTTTGCGACGGTACCGACGTGGTCATCGGCGCAATCATGCAGCACATCGAGCAGGCGGGCGTTCACTCCGGTGACTCCGCATGCTCGCTGCCGCCTTACTCGTTGCCAGCGCACATCCAGGACGAGATGCGCGAACAGGTCAAGAAAATGGCCCTGGAGTTGGGCGTGGTCGGCCTGATGAACGTACAGTTGGCGCTGCAGGGCGAAGACATCTACGTCATCGAAGTCAACCCGCGTGCCTCGCGTACCGTGCCGTTTGTGTCCAAGTGCATCGGCGTGTCCCTGGCCATGATCGCTGCGCGTGTGATGGCAGGTAAGACCCTGAAGGAAATCGGGTTCACCAAGGAAATCATTCCGAACTTCTACAGCGTGAAAGAGGCGGTGTTCCCATTCGCCAAATTCCCTGGCGTGGACCCGATCCTGGGCCCAGAGATGAAGTCCACCGGTGAAGTGATGGGTGTGGGCGATACCTTCGGCGAAGCTTTCGCCAAGGCTCAAATGGGCGCCAGCGAAGTGTTGCCAACTGGCGGTACTGCTTTCATCAGCGTGCGTGATGATGACAAGCCACTGGTTGCAGGCGTGGCCCGTGATCTGATCAACTTGGGGTTCGAAATCGTGGCCACCGCCGGGACCGCCAAGCTGATCGAAGCTGCCGGCCTGAAAGTGCGTCGCGTGAACAAGGTGACGGAAGGCCGTCCGCACGTGGTCGACATGATCAAGAATGACGAAGTCACCCTGATCATCAACACCACCGAAGGTCGCCAGTCGATTGCGGACTCTTACTCCATTCGTCGTAACGCCTTGCAGCATAAGATCTACTGCACCACTACCATTGCTGCTGGCGAAGCTATCTGCGAAGCGCTCAAGTTCGGTCCGGAAAAGACCGTGCGTCGCTTGCAGGATCTACACGCAGGATTGAAGGCATGACCAAATACCCAATGACCGTCCAAGGCGCGAAGGCCTTGGAAGAGGAGCACGCCCATCTGACCAAGGTCGTACGTCCAAAGCTGAGCCAGGACATCGGTACGGCCCGCGAGCTGGGTGACTTGAAGGAAAACGCCGAATACCACGCTGCTCGTGAGCAGCAGGGTATGGTCGAGGCGCGGATCCGTGACATCGAAGGCCGTATGCAGAATGCGGTGATCATTGACGTCACGACCATCCCGCATACCGGCAAAGTGATTTTCGGCACAACAGTGGAAATCGCTAACGTCGAGACTGACGAAAGCGTGGTCTACCACATCGTGGGTGAGGACGAAGCTGACTTCAAACTCGGCAAGATCTCCGTTGGTTCTCCACTGGCTCGCGCCTTGATTGCCAAGGAAGAGGGTGATGTGGTGGCGGTCAAGACGCCTGGCGGCGTGATCGAGTACGAGATTGTTGAAGTCCGCCATATCTGAACGGCGGCGCCCGCTTCGTGCGGGCGCTATGCTTTGGCAGCTTGCCCAGATGCTTTGGGTGGGTGGCCTGTGGCTGTTGCACATTGGCGTGGTACCGGCGCTGGGCCTGATTGGTCTGGCGCCGTTGCTGATCGATGAAATCGATGGATTATTGAGCGCGTTGCTGGTGAGTTTCGCAGCGGCATGCGTGACGCTTCAGGCGCTGGTGCTGATCAAGGCCGAAGGCTTGGGGAGTTTGTGGCGGGATATTCGCGGGCAACTGCTGTTGATGGCGCTGTATGCATGCGCGATGTTTTGCGTGGTGCATGTATGGCTGCCGGAAGCGTTGCGCTGGCAGTTATTCAGCTATCTTGTGCTAGGGTTTTCCGGCCTGGTGCTGGTCATGCAGCCGGCGCCCGGGTGGAGTGGCGGGGCGCGCGAGGCGCGCCCGTGACCCTTGTTGTCATTTGAAGCGATGAACGTTCGACAGTTGCTTGTTGACGCTGAAGTTCTTGCGATACAGCAGCGCCATCTTGCCGATGACCTGAACCAGGTCCGCCTTGCCCACCTTGCACAGTTCTGCAATGGCGGTCAGGCGCGCTTCGCGGTCAAGGATGTTGACCTTGATCTTGATCAGTTCGTGATCGCCCAGTGCGCGTTCAAGTTCGGCTAACACACCTTCAGTCAAACCGTTGTCTGCCACAATCAAAACTGGTTTCAGATGGTGGCCAATGGATTTGTACTGTTTCTTCTGCTCTTGAGTGAGCGGCATAATCTGACCCCTGCGTCTGATCTTGTAAAAAGCGGCGGCCAGTTTACCCGAGCGAGTCCGGGACCGCCCAGTTAATCACGACCCGTTTTATTTTCGAGGTGGCCCGTGGCCCGTTCCAAAACTAGCCTTAAGTGGCTGCAAGAGCATTTCAACGATCCTTACGTCAAAAAGGCGCAAAAGGATGGCTATCGTTCCCGGGCCAGCTACAAGCTGTTGGAGATCCAGGACAAGGACAAGTTGATTCGTCCAGGCATGAGCGTTATCGATCTTGGTGCGGCCCCTGGTGGGTGGTCCCAGGTGACCAGTCGTCTGATTGGTGGTCAAGGTCGCCTGATCGCTTCCGACATCCTCGAAATGGACAGCATCCCGGACGTGACCTTCGTTCATGGGGACTTTACCCAGGACACCGTGCTCGCCCAGATCCTCGAGGCTGTGGGAAATTCGCAGGTAGACCTTGTGATTTCCGACATGGCCCCCAATATGAGTGGATTACCGGCCGTTGATATGCCGCGGGCCATGTTCCTTTGCGAATTGGCGCTGGATCTGGCGGGTCGGGTGTTGCGTCCTGGTGGCGATTTCCTGGTGAAGGTGTTCCAGGGAGAAGGTTTTGACGAGTACCACAAGAACATCCGCAAGTTGTTCGACAAGGTGCAGACGCGTAAGCCTGACTCTTCCCGAGACAGGTCCAGAGAGCAATACTTGCTGTGCCGCGGCTTCCGTGGTGTCGAAGGCGCGGCGAGTGAAGAGCGTTTTTGAGGAATTCGAGGAGGGCGATAGGTTTTTTTATATCGCTTTCGTCACGAAGCTTTACGAATATTGTGTAGTCAAAGTTTCACAAAGGGTTACAGACGGCGCCTGCCAGAGTTGTAGGTAATGTAGTAAGTTAGGCCGGTGAATATCATGCGAAGCGCGCGCCAGTAGCGGAGCTTGCTTCAGAGGGTAGTTAATTGAACGATATGGCAAAGAATCTGATCCTGTGGTTGATCATCGCGGCTGTCCTCGTGACGGTGATGAACAACTTCTCCAGCCCTAACGAGCCGCAGACCCTCAACTATTCCGACTTCATCCAGCAAGTTAAGGATGGCAAGGTCGAGCGCGTAGCGGTTGATGGCTACGTGATCACCGGCAAACGCAACGATGGCGACAGCTTCAAGACCATTCGTCCGGCAATTCAGGACAACGGTTTGATCGGCGACCTGGTGGATAACCACGTGGTTGTTGAAGGCAAGCAGCCTGAGCAGCAGAGCATCTGGACCCAGTTGCTGGTCGCCAGCTTCCCGATCCTGGTGATTATCGCCGTGTTCATGTTTTTCATGCGCCAGATGCAAGGTGGTGCGGGAGGCAAGGGCGGGCCGATGAGCTTCGGCAAGAGCAAGGCGCGCCTGCTCTCCGAAGACCAGGTGAAAACCACCCTGGCTGACGTTGCTGGTTGCGACGAAGCCAAGGAAGAAGTCGGTGAACTTGTAGAGTTCCTGCGCGACCCAGGCAAGTTCCAGCGCCTGGGCGGCCGTATTCCTCGCGGGGTGCTGATGGTTGGTCCTCCAGGTACCGGTAAAACCTTGCTCGCCAAGGCGATTGCCGGTGAAGCCAAAGTGCCATTCTTCACCATTTCCGGTTCTGACTTTGTCGAGATGTTTGTCGGCGTCGGTGCCAGCCGTGTTCGCGATATGTTCGAGCAGGCCAAGAAGCACGCACCGTGCATCATTTTCATCGACGAAATCGATGCCGTAGGTCGTCATCGTGGCGCTGGCATGGGCGGCGGTCATGATGAGCGTGAGCAGACCCTCAACCAGTTGCTGGTTGAGATGGATGGTTTCGAGATGAACGATGGCATCATCGTAATCGCCGCGACCAACCGTCCGGACGTGCTGGACCCTGCGCTGCTGCGTCCAGGTCGTTTCGACCGCCAGGTGGTGGTTGGCTTGCCGGATATCCGTGGTCGCGAACAGATCCTGAAAGTCCACATGCGTAAAGTGCCGATGGGTGACGACGTGGCTCCGGCCGTGATCGCCCGTGGTACCCCAGGTTTCTCGGGTGCTGACCTGGCCAACTTGGTAAACGAGGCTTCGCTGTTTGCGGCCCGTACCGGCAAGCGCATCGTTGAAATGAAAGAATTCGAGCTGGCGAAAGACAAGATCATGATGGGCGCTGAGCGCAAATCCATGGTCATGTCCGAGAAAGAGAAGCAAAACACCGCTTATCACGAAGCTGGCCACGCCATTGTAGGGCGTGTGGTGCCTGAGCATGACCCTGTCTATAAAGTTTCGATCATTCCTCGTGGTCGGGCGCTGGGTGTCACCATGTTCCTGCCGGAGGAGGATCGCTACAGCCTCTCCAAGCGTGCGCTGATCAGCCAGATCTGTTCGCTGTACGGCGGTCGTATCGCTGAAGAGATGACCTTGGGCTTCGACGGGGTGACCACCGGTGCCTCCAACGACATCATGCGTGCCAGCCAGATTGCACGGAACATGGTGACCAAGTGGGGGTTGTCGGAAAAACTCGGTCCGTTGATGTATGCCGAGGAAGAGGGTGAAGTATTCCTGGGGCGTGGTGGTGGCGGTCAGAGCGCCAGCTTCTCTGGTGAGACAGCCAAGCTGATCGACTCCGAAGTGCGCAGCATCATTGACCAGTGCTACGGTACGGCCAAGCAGATCCTGACCGACAATCGCGACAAATTGGATGCGATGGCTGATGCGCTGATGAAGTACGAAACCATCGATGCCGATCAGATCGACGACATCATGGCTGGCCGTACACCGCGTGAGCCTCGCGATTGGGAAGGTGGTTCAGGTACCTCGGGTACTCCGCCAGTGGTGCAGAATGAACGCCCTGAAACCCCGATCGGCGGCCCCGCAGCTGACCACTAAGGTTTGAAATGACTTTTGCGTTGTCCTCTACCCGGTTGCCTTGCGGCAACCGGGTTCTTGATTTGGCCCAGACACATGTCATGGGCATTCTTAATGTCACCCCTGATTCCTTTTCTGACGGCGGCCGCTTCAGCCAGCTGGACGCAGCGTTGCGTCATGCTGAGTCGATGGTGGCTGCAGGAGCGACCCTGATTGATGTCGGTGGTGAGTCCACTCGGCCTGGCGCTCGCTTTGTTTCTCCATTGGAGGAACTGGAGCGCGTGGCGCCGGTTGTCGAGCGCATTGCTCGTGAACTGGATGTCATCATATCGGTTGATACATCCACGCCAGCGGTGATGCGTGAGGCAGCGCGCCTGGGCGCGGGACTCATCAATGACGTGCGTTCGCTGCAGCGTGACGGTGCCTTGGATGCGGCGGCGGCGTCCGGCCTTCCAGTGTGCCTGATGCATATGTTGGGCGAGCCCGGCAACATGCAGGACTGCCCTCACTATGACGACCTGGTGGGTGAAGTGAGTGGGTTCCTTGCTGCACGGATCGCCCAGTGCGCCACTGTTGGTATCCCGCCTGAGAAGATCATCCTTGATCCCGGGTTCGGGTTCGCCAAGACCTTGCAGCACAATTTAAGCCTGTTCAAGCATATGGAAGCTTTGCATGCCCTTGGTCGGCCCCTGTTGGTTGGGGTTTCGCGCAAGAGCATGATAGGGCTCGCCTTGAATCGTCCGGTGGGTGAGCGGTTGTACGGTGGCCTTGCACTTGCGGCGCTTGCGGTAACCAAGGGCGCGCGTATCTTGCGCGTGCATGATGTCGCCGAGACCGTCGATGTGGTGCGAATGATCGCCGCTGTAGAATCAGCCGAATAAGAATGATGGAGCACTTATGACTAAAAAATACTTTGGCACCGACGGTATCCGTGGTCGGGTCGGCGAATATCCGATTACTCCTGATTTCATGCTCAAGCTGGGTTGGGCGGCCGGTATGGCTTTCCGTAGCATGGGCGCATGCCGCATCCTGGTGGGCAAGGACACCCGTATCTCGGGTTATATGTTTGAATCGGCACTGGAGGCGGGTCTGTCCGCTGCCGGTGCTGACGTTATGCTGCTGGGGCCGATGCCGACCCCGGCGATCGCATACCTGACGCGTACTTTCCACGCTGAAGCCGGTATCGTGATCAGTGCTTCGCACAATCCCCATGACGATAATGGCATCAAGTTTTTCTCGGGGCAGGGCACCAAGCTGCCTGACGAGATCGAGTTGATGATCGAAGAGCTTCTGGATGCGCCGATGACGGTGGTCGAATCCAGTAAGTTGGGCAAGGTGTCGAGAATCAATGACGCGTCTGGCCGTTATATCGAATTCTGCAAGAGCAGTGTGCCAAGTAGTACCAATTTTGCGGGGTTGAAGATTGTCGTCGACTGCGCCCATGGTGCGACCTACAAGGTGGCGCCAAGTGTATTCAAGGAATTGGGCGCGCAGGTTACCGTGCTGTCGGCTCAGCCTAACGGGCTGAACATCAATGAAAACTGCGGCTCGACCCATATGGAGCAACTGCAGGCAGCCGTTCTGGCTGAGCATGCCGACCTGGGTATCGCGTTTGATGGCGACGGTGATCGTGTCCTGATGGTTGATCACACCGGTACCGTGGTTGATGGCGATGACCTGCTGTTCATCATCGCTCGCGATCTGCATGAACGTAACAAGCTGCAAGGCGGCGTCGTTGGCACGCTGATGAGTAATCTCGGGCTTGAGCTGGCCTTGGCCGAGCTGGGGGTTCCGTTTGTTCGTGCCAATGTGGGTGACCGTTATGTGATCGCCGAACTGCAGGAGCGTAATTGGCAGGTGGGTGGCGAGAACTCGGGGCACGTGGTGTGCTTCCAGCACACGACTACGGGCGACGCCATTATTGCCGCGCTACAAGTGCTGCTGGCATTGCGTCGACGCGACGAGAGTCTTGCCCAGGCGCGTCAAGCCCTGCGCAAATGTCCGCAAGTGTTGCTCAATGTGCGATTTGCCGGTGGCGATAATCCGATCGAGCACCCTGCTGTCAAAGAGGCCTGCGAGCGCGTGACCCTGGCGATGGCGGGACGTGGTCGCGTATTGCTACGCAAGTCCGGTACGGAGCCTTTGGTGCGCGTTATGGTCGAAGGCGAGGATGAAACACAGGTTCGGGGGCACGCCGAAGACCTGGCAAAACTGGTAACTGAAGTTTGCGCCTGAATTCGGCTTGCCAGTGATGATGTGGTTGGGTAACATCTGCGCCCACTTTGACCGACGAGGTACAGCATGCGTCGCACTATGGTAGCTGGTAACTGGAAGATGCACGGTACCCGCGCCAGTGTCGCTGAGCTGATCAATGGCCTTCGTCACTTGGCCTTGCCTAGCGGTGTTGATATTGCGGTTTTCCCGCCTTGCCTGCATATCACCCAAGTGGTTGATGGCTTGAAAGGTAAGTCGATTCAGGTCGGCGCGCAGAATTCTGCAGTGGAAGCCATGCAAGGTGCTCTGACGGGTGAAACTGCACCAAGTCAGTTGGTCGATGCGGGTTGTTCCTACGTGCTTGTCGGGCACTCCGAGCGCCGTCAGATGATGGGTGAGCGTGATGGAACGCTCAACCGCAAGTTCGCGGCAGCACAGGCTTGTGGCCTGATTCCAGTGTTGTGCATAGGGGAGACCCTTGAGCAGCGTGAGTCGGGTAAGACTCTTGAGGTTGTCTCGCGTCAGCTGGGCAGCATCATTGAAGAGTTGGGTGTTGGTGCATTTGCAAAGGCAGTAATTGCTTACGAGCCGGTCTGGGCCATTGGTACCGGGCTGACTGCTACACCGCAACAGGCGCAGGATGTGCACGCAGCCATCCGCGCGCAGTTGGCGGCAGAGAATTCTGAAGTCGCACAAGGTGTGCGTCTTCTATACGGCGGCAGCGTGAAGGCGGCCAATGCGGTCGAACTGTTCGGCATGCCGGATATCGATGGGGGGCTCATTGGTGGAGCCTCCCTGAATGCAGATGAGTTCGGTGCGATTTGTCGCGCCGCGGGAAACTGAAAAAATGCTGGAAACAGTCGTAGTCGTTTTTCATCTGTTGGCTGCCCTGGGCGTAGTTGCCCTGGTTTTGTTGCAACAGGGTAAAGGTGCGGATGCTGGTGCGTCTTTCGGTGCAGGTGCTTCAAATACTGTATTCGGAAGCCAAGGTTCCTCTACCTTTCTTAGTAAGTTTACTGCTATACTTGCCGCCGGTTTCTTCATAACCAGCTTGGGGTTAGGTTACTTTGCTAAAGAGAAAGCTCATGTGCTGACTCAAGTAGGTCTCCCAAACCCAGCAGTGTTGGAAGTGCCAAAAGCAAAACCGGCTTCTGATGATGTCCCGGTGCTTCAAGAGCAAAAGTCGGCTACTCCAGCGACTGACGTACCTCCAGCTCAAGAGCAGAAGTAAGAAGGGTTGTAAACGCTGTATTGCCGAGGTGGTGGAATTGGTAGACACGCAACCTTGAGGTGGTTGTGCCCATAGGGTGTAGGGGTTCGAGTCCCCTTCTCGGTACCAATTATCAGGAGAGCCCGCTGTTGCGGGCTTTCTTGTAGGTGGAAGGTTACATTGACCCTGTAAGGGATCGGTCGTATACTTCCGCCCCAGCTTTGTCGCGGGGTGGAGCAGTCTGGTAGCTCGTCGGGCTCATAACCCGAAGGTCGTCGGTTCAAATCCGGCCCCCGCAACCAGTTTTAGCGGAGCCCCTTTTAAGGGGCTTTTTGTTAGCTGGACACTTTCAACGCCGCTATTCGACGGCGTTTCAAGGATGGGCGTTTCGCCCATTTTTTTATTTTGCACAGCATGCACATACATGCACGAGGGGGTTCAGGTGTCGAGCAAGCTAGAAGAGTTGCAGGCCTTGCTGGCCCCGGTGGTCGTGGCCCTAGGCTATGAATGCTGGGGTATTGAGTTTTCGGCTCAAGGTCGCCACTCAATGTTGCGCGTTTATATCGATAAAGAGGGCGGCGTGCTGGTGGACGATTGTGCCATTGTCAGTCGTCAGATCAGCGGTGTCCTGGATGTTGAAGATCCAATCGCCGTTGAATACACCCTCGAAGTTTCCTCGCCAGGCATGGAACGCCCACTGTTCACTATTGATCAGTTTGCAAAATTTGCCGGTGAACAAGTGAAGATCAAGCTGCGATCTCCCTTTGAAGGGCGACGCAATTTTCAGGGCCTTCTGCGCGGTGTAGAAGAGCAGGACGTCGTGGTGCAGGTAGAAGACCATGAGTTCCTGTTGCCGATCGATATGATCGACAAGGCCAACATTATTCCCAGTTTTGACTGAGACGCGGATCCCGCGGATCCAATGGCTTGCGAAAGGCGAGGCGTACGATGAGCAAAGAAGTACTGCTGGTTGTTGAGTCGGTATCCAATGAAAAGGGCGTACCGGCAAACGTGATTTTTGAAGCGCTGGAGTTGGCCCTGGCCACTGCTACCAAAAAGCGTTTTGAAGACGAAGTTGATCTGCGTGTGGAAATCAACCGCCACACCGGTGCCTATGAGACTTTCCGTCGCTGGACGGTCGTCGAAGAAGCCGATCTTGATGATCCGGCCATTGAAACCTGGCCAAGCAAGGTTGCTGAAACGCATCCTGGTGCCAAGGTGGGTGATGTTGTCGAAGAAAAGATCGAATCGATCGAGTTCGGCCGTATTGCTGCACAGACCGCCAAGCAGGTCATCGTGCAGAAGGTTCGCGAAGCCGAGCGCGCTCAAGTCGTTGACGCCTATCGCGAGCGCCTGGGAGAAATCATCTCGGGTACTGTGAAAAAAGTTACCCGCGACAACGTGATCGTCGACCTGGGCAACAACGCCGAAGCATTGCTGGCCCGTGAAGACATCATCTCTCGCGAAACCTTCCGTGTCGGCGTGCGTCTGCGTGCGCTGCTCAAGGAAATCCGCACCGAGAACCGCGGCCCTCAGCTGATCCTGTCGCGTACCGCGCCGGAAATGCTGATCGAACTGTTCCGTATCGAAGTGCCGGAAATCGCCGAAGGCCTGATCGAAGTCATGGCTGCGTCCCGGGACCCGGGTTCGCGCGCCAAGATCGCGGTCCGCTCCAAGGACAAACGCATCGACCCGCAGGGCGCTTGCATTGGTATGCGCGGTTCGCGCGTCCAGGCAGTGTCGGGCGAATTGGGCGGTGAGCGTGTGGACATCGTCCTGTGGGACGATAACCCGGCGCAGTTCGTGATCAACGCCATGTCGCCGGCTGAAGTGGCGGCAATTATCGTTGACGAAGATGCCCATGCAATGGACATCGCCGTTGGCGCAGACAATCTGGCTCAGGCCATTGGTCGTGGTGGTCAGAACGTGCGTCTGGCCAGCCAACTGACCGGCTGGACCCTGAACGTGATGACCGAATCGGACATCCAGGCTAAGCAGCAAGCTGAAACCGGTGACATCCTGCGCAACTTTATCGACGAGTTGGAAGTCGACGAAGATCTGGCGCAGGTGCTGGTAGATGAAGGCTTCACCAGCCTGGAAGAGATTGCCTACGTACCGTTGGAAGAAATGCTCAACATCGACGGCTTTGACGAAGACACCGTCAACGAGCTTCGCGCTCGGGCCAAGGATCGTTTGTTGACTAAAGCCATCGCTACTGAGGAAAAGCTGGCAGACGCCCATCCGGCCGAAGACCTGCTCTCGCTTGAGGGTATGGACAAGGATTTGGCGATGGAACTGGCGGTGCGCGGCGTAATTACCCGCGAAGACCTGGCCGAGCAGTCTATTGACGATCTGCTCGACATCGACGGCATTGACGATGATCGTGCCGGCAAGTTGATCATGGCCGCCCGAGCCCATTGGTTCGAGTAATTAGGCGCGGCCTGAGGAGAGAAGTGCATGACGCAAGTCACGGTGAAACAACTGGCCGATGAGGTCAAAACACCGGTAGAGCGCCTGTTGCAGCAGATGCGTGAGGCAGGTCTGCCGCACACCGCCGCCGATGAAGGTGTGAGCGATAGTGAGAAGCAGTCTTTGCTGACTCACTTGAAGAGCAGCCACAAGGCGAAAGTGGAAGAACCGCGCAAGATTACATTGCAGCGCAAAACCACCAGCACCCTGCGTGTTGCTGGTAGCAAGAGCATTAGCGTTGAAGTGCGCAAGAAGAAAGTCTTCGTGCAGCGCAGCCCGGAAGAAATCGAAGCCGAGCGTAAACGCGAACTGGAAGAACGTCGTGCAGTAGAAAATGCTGCTCGCCAGAAGGCTGAAGAAGAAGCCAAGCGTCGCGCCGAAGAAGAAGCGCGTCGCCAGCCTGCTGCTGCGCAACCTGCTGCCACTGATGCAGTCGCGGCCCCTGCTGCGCCTGTAGAAGCTGTGCGTGAGGCCGCTCCGGTTGCCGCTGCACCAGCACCTGCTGCTGACGCTCGTAAACGCGACGAACCTCGTCGTCCGGACAAGCCACGTGCCGACGATAACAATCGTCGCGGTGGTGGTGGTGATGGCGAGCGCAAAAACGCTCCGCATCGCGCCTCGGTCAAAGAGAAAGCGCCTGCGCCACGCGTTGCGCCACGGACTACCGACGAAGAAAGCGATGGCTTCCGTCGTGGTGGTCGCGGCAAGGCCAAGCTGAAAAAACGCAACGCCCACGGTTTCCAGAGCCCAACCGGCCCTGTCGTGCGTGAAGTGAAGATCGGCGAGACCATCACTGTAGGCGACCTCGCCCAGCAGATGTCGGTCAAGGCAGCTGAAATCATCAAGTTCATGTTCAAGCTGGGCACCCCGGCCACCATCAACCAGGTACTGGACCAGGAAACTGCCCAACTGGTTGCGGAAGAGCTGGGCCACAAAGTGACCCTGGTCAGCGACACAGCCCTGGAAGATTCCCTGGCCGAGTCCCTGAAGTTTGAAGGTGAAGCCGTTTCCCGTGCACCAGTCGTGACCGTAATGGGCCACGTTGACCACGGTAAAACTTCCCTGCTCGACTACATTCGTCGTGCCAAGGTTGCAGCAGGTGAGGCTGGCGGTATTACCCAGCACATCGGCGCCTACCACGTTGAAACCGATCGCGGCATGGTGACGTTCCTCGACACCCCAGGTCACGCCGCGTTTACCGCGATGCGTGCCCGTGGTGCCAAGGCGACCGACATCGTGATCCTGGTGGTCGCAGCGGACGACGGCGTGATGCCACAAACCATCGAAGCCGTTCAGCATGCCAAGGCAGCTGGCGTACCGTTGGTGGTGGCAGTGAACAAAATCGACAAGCCGGGCGCTGATCTCGATCGCATCCGTAGCGAATTGTCGGTTCACGGCGTGACTTCTGAAGAGTGGGGTGGTGACACTCCATTCGTACCGGTCTCCGCGAAGATGGGTACTGGCGTTGACGAATTGCTTGAAGCCGTTCTGTTGCAAGCCGAAGTTCTGGAACTGACCGCTACTCCATCGGCTCCTGGCCGCGGTGTCGTGGTTGAGTCTCGCCTCGACAAGGGCCGTGGCCCGGTTGCGACCGTCCTGGTTCAAGACGGTACCCTGCGCCAAGGCGACATGGTGCTGGTCGGTTCGAACTACGGCCGTGTACGTGCCATGCTTGACGAGAACGGCAAGTCCATCAAGGAAGCTGGTCCGGCCATCCCTGTCGAGATTCTCGGCCTGGACGGTACCCCGGACGCTGGCGACGAGATGAGCGTGGTTGCCGACGAGAAGAAAGCCCGTGAAGTGGCTTTGTTCCGCCAAGGCAAGTTCCGCGAAGTCAAGTTGGCCCGTGCTCACGCCGGCAAGCTGGAAAACATCTTCGAGAACATGGGGCAGGAAGAGAAGAAGACGCTTAACATCGTCCTCAAATCTGACGTTCGTGGTTCCCTCGAAGCGTTGAACGGCGCCTTGAACGGCCTGGGTAACGACGAAGTGCAAGTGCGTGTTGTTGGTGGCGGTGTTGGTGGTATCACCGAGTCCGACGCTAACCTGGCACTGGCTTCCAACGCTGTACTGTTCGGCTTCAACGTGCGTGCCGATGCTGGCGCTCGCAAGATCGTCGAGCAGGAAGGCCTGGACATGCGTTACTACAACGTCATCTACGACATCATCGAAGACGTCAAGAAAGCCCTTACCGGCATGCTTGGCAGCGACGTCCGGGAAAATATCCTGGGTGTTGCCGAAGTACGTGACGTGTTCCGTTCGCCGAAATTTGGCGCGATCGCCGGCTGTATGGTTATCGAAGGCACCGTTTACCGTAACCGTCCAATCCGTGTACTGCGTGAAGACATCGTTATCTTCGAAGGCGAGCTGGAATCCCTGCGCCGCTTCAAGGATGACGCTTCTGAAGTACGTGCCGGCATGGAGTGCGGTATCGGCGTCAAGAGCTATAACGACGTCAAGGTTGGCGACAAGATCGAAGTTTTCGAGAAGGTTCAGGTTGCTCGCAGCCTCTAACTCGCGCACTTCAAGGGCCACGCCGCGTGTGGGCATGCAAATGCCCCGCGCCGCGTCCGGACTCTAAACGCAACGCCCGGTCTGGCTTTTGTCAGGCCGGGCGTTTGCCGCTTTCAGACCCCACGGATTTCACCGTGTGGCAGTAACAGGTAACAAGACATGGCAAAAGAATACAGCCGTACCCAACGTATCGGCGATCAGATGCAGCGCGAGCTGGCTCAACTGATCCGTCGCGAAGTTAAAGACCCGCGCGTTGGCCTGGTCACTATCACTGCCGTTGAAGTGAGCCGTGACGTGGGTCACGCCAAGATCTTCATCACCGTGATGGGCCAGGACAGCAGCGAAGAAATCGCGCAAAGCATCAAGGTGCTCAACGCTGCCGCCGGCTTCCTGCGTATGCAGCTTGCCCGTGAGATGAAGCTGCGCAGCGTGCCTCAGTTGCACTTCCACTACGACGAAAGCGTCGTGCGGGGTGCGCACCTGTCGGCACTGATCGAGCGCGCAGTGGCTGAAGATAATCAGCACCCGTCCACACCTGAAGACGCCAAGGAGTAAGCGGTGGCTCAGGTTAAACGTATCCGTCGCAATGTCAGTGGCATCATTCTGCTCGACAAACCCATTGGCTTTACCTCCAATGCCGCGTTGCAGAAGGTCCGCTGGCTGCTCAATGCCGAAAAGGCCGGGCACACGGGCAGCCTCGATCCCCTGGCCACCGGCGTGCTGCCGTTGTGCTTTGGCGAGGCCACCAAGTTCTCGCAATACCTGCTCGACTCCGACAAGGGTTACGAAACCCTGATGCAACTGGGCAAGACCACTACCACGGCCGATGCCGAAGGTGATGTTCTGCAGGTTCGCGACGTGACCGTTGGTCGTGCTGATATCGAAGCTGTTTTACCCGCTTTTCGCGGGCAAATCAGTCAGATACCGCCGATGTACTCGGCTCTCAAGCGGGATGGGCAGCCTCTTTACAAGCTGGCACGTGCGGGCGAAGTAGTGGAGCGCGAACCGCGTTCTGTTACTATTGCGCGCTTGGAATTGCTCGCCTGTGAAGGCGACACCGCCCGCTTGGCGGTGGACTGCAGCAAAGGCACCTATATCCGGACCCTGGTGGAAGATATTGGTGAGAAGCTCGGTTGCGGCGCGTACGTTGCAGAGCTGCGACGCACACAGGCCGGACCTTTCAGCCTGGCCCAAACGGTCACGCTGGAAGAGTTGGAGGCGGTGCATGCCGAAGGCGGCAACGAGGCGGTTGATCGCTTCCTGATGCCATCGGACAGCGGTTTGCTTGATTGGCCATTGCTGCACTTCTCGGAGCACAGCGCGTTCTATTGGCTCAATGGCCAGCCGGTACGTGCCCCGGATGCCCCGAAATTTGGCATGGTGCGAGTACAGGATCATAACGGTCGCTTTATCGGTATCGGTGAAGTGAGCGAAGACGGGCGCATCGCGCCGCGTCGACTGATTCGGTCAGAATGACCGAACGAGTGTGGCTGTTAACAGGCACGGTCAACACTCATTTTTAGATACAGGGATTTGTCCCTGGCCTGTTGAAACTGCCCTTTGGGCAGTTTCCTGAAAAAAGGATTGCCTCATGGCTCTCGACGTTCAAGAAAAAGCACAAATCGTAGCTGACTATCAGCAAGCTGTTGGTGACACTGGTTCGCCAGAAGTGCAAGTTGCACTGCTGACCCACAACATCAACAAGCTGCAAGGTCACTTCAAGGCCAACGGTAAAGATCACCACTCCCGTCGTGGTCTGATCCGCATGGTAAACCAGCGCCGTAAGCTGCTGGACTACCTGAAAGGCAAGGATCTGGGTCGTTATCAGGCTCTGATCGGTCGCCTGGGTCTGCGTCGCTAATCAGCGATTGCGCTAGAGGTTGGTTGTCTGCCGTGTGTCAGTGGGATTCCCGCTGGCTCATGGCAGGCTCCCAGCCTCAAGTTTTATCTGGATACACGTTTTACCCCTGGACAACGGTTGGGCCGACTCCCGACATTGCCCAAGAATTTCGTAAGAAGACAAGTTCCCCAAGAGCCACAAAGAAGGTAGGACACCGTGAACCCGGTTATCAAAAAATTCCAGTTCGGTCAGTCGACCGTTACCCTCGAGACAGGCCGTATCGCCCGTCAAGCTTCCGGCGCAGTGCTGGTTACCGTTGACGACGACGTCACCGTATTGGTGACCGTTGTAGGTGCCAAGCAAGCCGATCCAGGCAAGGGTTTCTTCCCTCTGTCTGTCCACTACCAGGAAAAGACTTACGCTGCCGGTAAGATCCCTGGCGGTTTCTTCAAGCGCGAAGGCCGTCCTTCCGAGAAAGAAACCCTGACTTCCCGACTGATCGACCGTCCGATCCGTCCGCTGTTCCCAGAAGGCTTCATGAACGAAGTGCAGGTTGTCTGCACCGTCGTTTCCACCAGCAAGAAAACCGATCCGGACATCGCTGCGATGATCGGTACTTCGGCTGCCCTGGCCATCTCCGGTATTCCTTTCGATGGCCCGATCGGCGCTGCCCGCGTTGCCTTCCACGAAAGCACCGGCTACCTGCTGAACCCGACTTACGAGCAACTGAAAGCTTCGAGCCTGGACATGGTCGTTGCCGGTACTTCGGAAGCCGTGTTGATGGTTGAATCGGAAGCCAAAGAGCTGACCGAAGACCAGATGCTGGGCGCGGTACTGTTTGCTCACGACGAGTTCCAGGTCGTGATCAACGCCGTTAAAGAACTGGCCGCTGAAGCTGCCAAGCCAACCTGGACCTGGGCTGCTGCCCCGGAAGCCACCGAACTGCTGGGCGCTATCCGTGCCGAGTTCGGCGAAGCGATCTCCCAGGCCTACACCATCACCATCAAGGCCGACCGTTACGCTCGCCTGGGTGAGCTGAAGGATCAGGTTGTTGCCAAGCTGTCCGGCGAAGAAGGCCAGCCTTCCGCCAGCGACGTCAAGGCTGCATTCGGTGAAATCGAATACCGCACCGTTCGCGAGAACATCGTTAACGGCAAGCCACGTATCGACGGCCGTGACACTCGCACCGTGCGTCCGCTGAACATCGAAGTCGGCGTTCTGCCGAAGACTCACGGTTCGGCGTTGTTCACTCGTGGTGAAACCCAAGCGCTGGTTGTTGCGACCCTGGGTACTGCCCGTGACGCACAGCTGCTGGACACCCTGGAAGGCGAGAAAAAAGACCCGTTCATGCTGCACTACAACTTCCCTCCGTTCTCGGTGGGCGAGTGTGGTCGCATGGGCGGTGCTGGTCGTCGCGAAATCGGTCACGGCCGTCTGGCCCGCCGTTCGGTTCAGGCCATGCTGCCTGCTGCTGACGTGTTCCCGTACACCATCCGTGTGGTGTCGGAAATCACCGAGTCCAACGGTTCCAGCTCCATGGCTTCCGTTTGCGGTGCTTCCCTGGCGCTGATGGACGCTGGTGTGCCGATGAAGGCACCGGTTGCCGGTATCGCCATGGGCCTGGTTAAAGAAGGCGAGAAGTTCGCCATCCTGACCGACATCCTGGGTGACGAAGACCACCTGGGCGACATGGACTTCAAAGTCGCTGGTACCGCTAAAGGTGTTACCGCGCTGCAGATGGACATCAAGATCAAGGGCATCACCGAAGAGATCATGGAGATCGCCCTGGGCCAAGCCCTGGAAGCGCGCCTGAATATCCTCGGTCAGATGAACCAGATCATTGGTCAGTCCCGTACCGAGCTGTCGGAAAACGCTCCGACCATGATCGCGATGAAAATCGACACCGACAAAATCCGTGATGTTATCGGTAAAGGCGGCGCGACCATCCGTGCGATCTGTGAAGAGACCAAGGCTTCGATCGACATCGAAGACGACGGCTCGATCAAGATCTTCGGCGAAACCAAGGAAGCTGCAGAGGCCGCGCGTCAGCGCGTTCTGGGCATCACCGCGGAAGCCGAGATCGGCAAGATCTATGTCGGTAAAGTTGAACGCATCGTCGACTTCGGCGCATTCGTCAACATCCTGCCGGGCAAAGACGGTCTGGTTCACATCTCCATGCTGAGCGACGCTCGTGTTGAGAAAGTGACCGACATTCTGAAAGAAGGCCAGGAAGTGGAAGTGCTGGTACTGGACGTGGACAACCGCGGCCGTATCAAGCTGTCCATCAAGGATGTAGCAGCAGCCAAGGCTTCGGGCGTTTAATCACCCGCAGGTTTCACGCTGAAAAAGGGACTCTTCGGAGTCCTTTTTTTATGGCGGCGGAAAAAGCCCGAAAAATCAGTTGTTTAATCCAAGCCAAAAAACCGCAACTTGCACGCAGGCACGACGCGGTTCATGCAAGTTGCACGATTCCGAAAAGATGGGTATTTGTTAATGCATTGTTTTTAAAGGGTTTTTATCTGGATTTCGACTTGGCACAGTGCCTGCAATATCCCTGTTAACGCTGCAGCATCAAGGTCCACACGCTGCAGACTTTTAATAAAACAGGAGTTACTCGTATGAAGAAGTTCGCTCTCGCTACTGCTACCGCTTTGACACTGGCTATGACCAACGTTGCTTTCGCTCAAACGTCTCAAGCGCCGATGACACTGGCTGCTGGCGAAGTGACTAAGGCCAAGGAGTCCACCTCGGATACCTGGATCACCACCAAAGTTAAAGCTGACCTGCTGACCGAAAAAGGCATCCCAGGTTCGGACATCAAGGTTGAGACCAACAAAGGTGTGGTTTCCCTGTCGTCGACCGTTGCCATCTCTGACTCTCAGAAAGCGACCGCTGTAGCGATCACCAAGAAAATCAAAGGCGTAACTGCTGTTTCGGCTGATGGCCTGTTGGCCGGCGGCGCTACCAAAGCAGACAATATCGACAAAACCAAGGGCGCAGCCGCTGATGCCAAAGGCGCAACCAGCGACACTTGGATCACCACCAAAGTGAAGGCTGACCTGGTTACTGAGAAAGGCATTCCTGGCACAGACATCAAAGTCGAAACCAACAAAGGCGTGGTTTCCCTGTCTTCGACGACTGCTGTGACTGAATCGCAGAAAGCCACTGCTGTTGCGATCACCAAGAAAATCAAAGGCGTTAAAGCAGTATCGGCTGATGGCTTGAAAGCCGAGTAACGCTCAACCCATCGCCTGAACTAGGCGCGGCGGCAACGAGTGAGCCAGTTATCCACTCAATGCACCTCACGTGTTCATGCGACCGGCCACAAGGAAGTGGTCATTACAGGCCCCGGCATTCGTGTCGGGGCCTGTTCTATTGTGGAGGGTTACTCGGCATCCAGATGCATTGGTGTGATCACTCGACCGTCTTTCTCGGCCTGGCCCAGATTGGCGTCGATGAAGTACACCCGGTCATCTTCCAGTTGCCCTTTGTCTACCAGGTAATCCTTGATGGTGCTGGCCCGGTCCTGGCCCAGCTGACGTAGCAATACATCACTGCCGCTCCAGAACTTGATCAAGCCGTCCTTCAGCTTTGCCGTGCGCTCATCGCGGCTGAGGTCTTTCCATTCCGCAGGTGGCTGCTGTTTCAAGCGAGTGCGATAGATACCTTCGAGCAGCGGGGCTTTCTCGCTTTCCGGAACCTCCAGCAGGGAGGCCTGGGCTGGAACCTTCTCGCCGCGACGCTGCAGCATCTTGTAGTAGTTGTACTGGTATTCACGTTCCAGTCGCTCCTGGGCCAGTAAGGGGCCGTCACTGCTGGCCGCCGCTGTGCCTTCGATTTCCAGGCGCAGGGCTGGGCGTTCCTTCAGCGCCTTGGCCAGATTGTCCAATGCGCCCTCAGCCTCTTTGCTCAATTCACTCGAGCCGGCGGCGAACGACACGTTACCCAAGTCTTCCGAACCTCCACCGGTAATCAATCCGCCGATGAATTTGAACGGTGCACTCGCCGCGCGCACCACCAGGTTACGCAGGGTCTGCCACACGATCGGCATCACGCTGAATTGCGGGTTGTTCAAGTCGCCACTGATGGGCAGTTCGATGGAGATCTTGCCATCGCTGTCTTTAAGCAAGGCAATCGCCAGGCGAATCGGCAAATCCACGGCATCGGCGCTGTCGACCTTTTCACCCAACTGCAATTGCTCGACCACCACTTTGTTCTCGGCCTTCAACTGGCCCTTGGTGATCACGTAATGCAGGTCGAGGTTGAGACGGCCCTTGCGGATACGGAAACCGGCGAACTTGCCCGAGTAGGGGGTCAGGGTGGTCAGCTCGACACGTTTGAAACTGGTGGCGATATCCAGCGCTGCCATGGGGTCGAATGGGTTCACGCTGCCTTTGATGGTCACTGGCGCGTAGCGGTCCACCTTGCCCTTGATGTCGACGTTGGCCGGTTTGGCCTGGCGACTGTCGATGGTGCCGATCTGCCCGTTGAGCTGTTGTATTGCGGTCGCAAAGTTGGGCGTGAGGCTGAAGTCGGCGAAGTTGGCCGAGCCGTCGTTGATCGCAATCTGCCCGATATGGATACCCAGGGGCTTATCTTGGCTGGCCGCAGGCTTGGCCGCCGCTTTGGCGCCGCTGTCGGCTGGCTGTGGAATCAACAGGTCGTCCACGTTGGTGGTGCGGTCATCGTTGATCATGAAGCGTGCATACGGCTGCTGCAGGTTGACCTTGTCGATCGACAGGCTGTCGCCATGCTGGTAGTTCAGGCCTTCCAGCACCAGGCGTTGCCACTTGAGGAAGTCACGGGTCTTGAGGGTGTCCAGGGTGTGCAACTGGTCCACCTGGGCCCGGCCGGTTACCTGGAGCTTAAGTGGGTCTGTGCTTTTGAGGTTCACATCCAGGTTACTGCCGAGCATGCCGCTACGCAGTTCCAGACGAATAAACGGGCTGATATAGGATTGGGCGACCCGCAGGTCGATGTCCTGGGTATTCACTTTCAGCTTGGCACTGACGGGGTTGAGGTTGACCTCGCCGGTTGCCTGGATCTTGCCCTGTTTGCCCAGGCCGCTGTCGATCTTGAGGGTGAAGGGGCTTTGGTTGAGGCTATCGAAGTTCTGCATATCGACATTCAATGGCCCCAGCTCCAGCGCGACGACCGGTTTAGCCTGCCGGTCAGCCAGGTGCACCTGGTAGTTGCGCAGTTGCACATCCTTGAGCAGCACTTGCCAGGGTTTGCTGGGCGCTGCCGGTGCAGGTTTTGGCGAGTCGGCAGTGGCCGGTGCGCTGGCCGGTTCCGGTGCCTTGGCCGGTTTGCCTGGCTTGCTGGCGAATAGTTTTTGCCAGTCCAATTGCCCATCGGCTTCGCGGGCGGCCCAGGTTTCCAGCTTGTTGCTGCGGATCTTGCCGACCACCACTTGCTGCTTGGCCAGGTCCACTGTTGTTTCGCTGATGTCCAGGCGCTCCAAGCGTACCAGTGGGCGGCCATCCGGCGCCTTGATGGCAAAGGGCGCGATGCTCGCGGCGGTGTTGTTCAGGTTCAGCGCAGTCTCATTGGCCAGGCTGAATGTGTAGTCGGTACTGAAGTTGAGCACACCGTCCTCAAGCACCAGTGGCAGTGCATCCCGCACATACGGCCACCAGGCTTTCATCTTGCCGTCGGTGACCTTCAATGTGCCTTTGGAGGTGATCGGCACCAGGCTGAAATTGCCTTTCCAGTCGATCTGCCCACCCTGGGGGCCCGCGGCCACGAGGGTCATGTCGGCGTTGTCTTCCGGCAGCGTGCTGAGGTTTTTCAGCTCGAAGTCGAGTTTGTCATAGAGGAACTCGATGGGCTCGCTGGGGCGTAGGTCTTCGAAATGTAAATAGCCGCCGGCCAGCTTGATGTTGTCGATACGCAACGGGAATGGTTTGGCGTTGGGATCGGCCGGGGTTGGCTCGCTGGGCGGCAACTTGAACAGTTGCGCGAGGTTCAGTTGGCCGGATTTGTCGAACAGCAGCTCGGTCTTGGGCTTGTCGAGTTGCACATCCGCCAAGTGCACGGCGCGGGTCCACAGGCTGTCGAGCTGCAGGTTGGCATACAGCCGCTCGAAACCGACCTGTTCCTTGCCTGGATCGCCGATTTGCAGGCCCCACACGGTCAGCTCCAGGCTGAACGGGTTGAGCTCGATGCGTTCGATGCGGGCTGGCACCGTGGCGTAGTTGGCCAGTTGTTGATTGGCTATGCGGAGGGCGATGCCGGGCAAAATCAGAAAGCCCAGCAAGCTGTACAGGGCTACGGCAGTCAACAAGGCGCCAGCGGCGCGAATCAATCCTTTGGGCATGGGGGCGGCGCCATCTATGTCGAACAGGAGTGCCTTGGAGTATGGCACGGGTTTTCGGTTCCGAAGAGCCAGTCCTTTTGAGATAAGTCCTATAACTGCAGGATCATTGTCTTCAGCGGTGGCTGTTGGTCTTGCGAAGGAAAATCGGCGCCGGGCGCCATGATGCGCCAGTCGCGTACCGGGCGCCCCGCTTTCTCGGCGCAACGCAGTACCTGGTCACGCCAATCGTCCATGCTCACTTTTGCCAGGTTGTTACAGCAGATCAGTACGCCGTTGTCGGCGGTTGCCAGCAATGCCGGCTTGAGCAGACTCTGGTAGTCACGCAGCAGGTCGACGGTGCCGAAGGCGCTCTTGGCCCAGGCGGGCGGGTCGAGTAACACCAGGTCGTATTGACGTTGCTCCAGGCGCGGATAGCTCGGCAGCTTTTGCCCGCGACGCTGAGCGATCGGCAGGCCGGCCAGTTGGCGAATCGCCGGGAAGTAATCGGACTGCACAAATTCCATGGTGGGTAATTGCGGATTCAACAGGCCGTTCTCACGACCGACCGCCAGGTTACCTTCGGCAAAGTCCAGGTTGCACACCTCACGTGCGCCACCGGCGGCGGCACTCAGGCCGACCCCACACGTATAGGCAAACAGGTTCAGTACACTTTTGCCGGCGCTGTGGGCCTTGACCCAACCGCGAGTGTTGCGCAGGTCGAGGAACAGCAGCGGGTCCTGCCCGACATGGCGCCCGCGCACGCGGTAGTTGAGGCCCCATTCGTGGCCGACCAGGTCTTCCAGCGCCGCAGGCTCGGCGCGGTATACCGTGTCTTCGCGGTCGATGCGCGAGTTGCCACGCGAGCGGTCGTTGTACACCAGCAGCAATTCCAGGCCCATGTACTGGTTGATCAGCCGGTGCAGGTCCAGCAGCTCGTGGGTGTCCAGCGCCTGGTGGAAGCTTTGTACCAGCAACTGCGGGCCGTAGCGGTCGATCGTCAGGCCGCCGGCGCCTTCCTGGCTACCATGGAACAGCCGATAGCAATCGGTGCCCTGGGCATGCAGTTCGTTGATCAGGTCCTGGCGTCGATCGAGGGCGGCGCGCAGCGCCTGGTTCAGGGGAGACATGGAGCGCGCCTTGCTTTAGGTAGTTGTGGGCAATGAGGGCGCGGAGTCTAACAGCTATGGGCCGCGGGCTACATCAGCCCCATCCGCCGATGGGCGCGTTGGACCGAACCATTGCGCATCGCCCAACGCAACAAGGGCGCGCTACGCTTGACCCCGGCGCGGATCATCTGGCGCTGCAGCGGACTTTGGTGGTGCTCGAGCATGGCGCTGGCCCAGTCCGGCAACAGGTCGATCCCGGCCTGCATCATCAACGCGCCAAAGGGTTTGGCCAGGTGGCTGGGGGCGGGCGCATTGAGCAGCAGGCGCAGCACTTCGCGGCTGCGCTCGTCGCACAGCAGTTGTGGGCGAACACGTGCCAGATAATCCGAAACTTCCTGCCGGGAGCGCGGAACCTGCCGGGCCCCCAGGCGTTCGGCCACCAGGGCGATTTCGCTGTAGTAGCGATCCTGGTCCCGCCCCGACAGCTGCGGATTGCGATACCGCAAGTGGGCGGCGAGAAAGTTGCTGACTTCCGCTACGTGTACCCAGGTCAGCAACTCCGGATCGCTGGCCGCGTACGGCCGTCCGTCCGGGGCGTGCCCGACGACCTGCAGGTGAATGGTGCGCACTTTCTCAATCAGCCACTCGGCGTCTTTGCGCGAGCCGAATGTGGTGCCGGAGATGAATTGCGAAGTACGGCGTAAACGCCCGAGCATGTCCTGGCGAAAATTCGAATGGTCCCACACGCCGGCCAGGGCCAGGGGGTGCAGGGCTTGCAGCATCAAGGCGCTGATGCCGCCGATGAGCATGCTGCTGAAGTCGCCATGGACTTGCCAACTGACCGAGTCCGGGCCGAACAGGCCGGGATCGCCCTTGGGGTTTTCCAGGTCCAGTTGGCCCAGCGACAAGCCGGTGAGGCTCATCAACTGGGTTTCTATACGGCTGCGGATAAATTCCATGGCGACTCGGATTTCCTAGCGGTTCAGGCGTTTGTCGATCAAACCGTCGACCACGCTCGGGTCGGCCAGGGTCGATGTATCGCCCAGGCTGTCCAGTTCATTGCAGGCGATCTTACGCAGAATCCGCCGCATGATCTTGCCGGAACGGGTTTTCGGCAGGGCAGGCGCCCATTGGATCAGCTCTGGTTTGGCAAAGCTGCCGATTTCTTTGCTGACCAGGTCCAGCAGGTGCTTTTTCAGCGCATCGCTGGGTTCGACACCATTCATCGGGGTCACAAAGGCATAGATACCTTGGCCTTTGACGTCATGTGGGTAGCCCACCACGGCCGCTTCGGCGACCTGGTCATGCAGCACCAGCGCGCTTTCTACTTCGGCTGTGCCGATGCGGTGGCCGGAGACGTTGATCACGTCGTCGATGCGTCCGGTGATCCAGTAGTCACCGTCTTCATCGCGGCGTGCGCCATCACCGGTGAAGTAATAGCCGGGGTAGGGTTTGAAATAAGTGTCGATCATGCGCTGTGGGTCACCGTAGACACTGCGAATCTGCCCCGGCCAACTGGCCTTGATCGCGAGCACGCCGCTGCCGGCACCGCTGAATGCCTTGCCTTGTTCATCGAGCAGCACGGGTTGTACGCCAAACATCGGCTGGGTGGCACACCCGGGTTTGATCCGCTGGGCGCTGACCAACGGGCTGAGCATGATGCCGCCGGTTTCGGTCTGCCACCAGGTATCCACAATGGGGCAGCGCTGCTCGCCGACTGCATTGAAGTACCAGTCCCAGGCTTCCGGGTTGATCGGTTCCCCGACGCTGCCCAACAGGCGCAGGCTGGCGCGGGAGGTATTCTCAAGCGGGCCATGGCCTTCACGCATCAAGGCGCGCAGCGCGGTTGGCGCGGTGTAGAAGATATTGACCTGGTGTTTGTCGATCACCTGCCAGAAGCGCGAGCTGTCCGGGTAACTCGGCACACCTTCGAACATCAGCGAGGTGGCGCCATTGGCCAACGGGCCATACACGATGTAGCTATGACCGGTGACCCAGCCCACATCCGCGGTGCACCAGAACACCTCGCCATCGCGATAATCGAGCACGTACTTGAAGGTCATTGCCGCTTGCAGCAGGTAGCCGCCGGTGGTGTGCAGCACGCCCTTGGGTTTGCCGGTGCTGCCGGAGGTGTAGAGGATAAACAGCGGGGCCTCGGCGTCCATCGGCTCGGGCGGGCAATCATCGCTCGCGGTGTCCAGGGCCTGCCGGTACTTGAGGTCGCGGCCTTCGCTCCAGTTCACGGCAGCCCCGGTACGCTCCACCACCAGTACCGTGCTGACATTCGGGCAATTGGCCAGGGCTTTGTCGACATTCTGTTTCAGTGCCACGGGCTTGCCGCCGCGCACGCCTTCATCGGCGGTGATGACCGTGCGGCAATCGGCGTCGAGAATACGGTCGCGCAGGGCATCCGGCGAGAAACCACCAAACACCACCGAATGCACCGCCCCGATGCGCGTACAGGCCAGCATGGCGTAGGCCGCTTCCGGAATCATGGGCATGTAGATGCACACGCGGTCGCCTTTCTTCACGCCACGGCTTTTCAGCACATTGGCCAGGCGGCAGACGTGTTGATGCAGTTGACGGTAGGTGATCTTGACGGACTTGGTCGGGTCATCGCCTTCCCAGATAAAGGCGGGCTGCTCGGCGCGTTGCGCCAAGTGACGGTCGATGCAGTTATAGCTCACGTTCAGTTGGCCGCCGGCAAACCATTGGGCGGCGCCGGTGTTGATATCGCAGTGCTGGACCGTGTGCCACGGCTTCATCCAGTCAAGAAACGCCTTGGCCTGCTCGGCCCAGAAGGTGTCTGGCTGTTCGATGGATTGGCGATAGAGGCGTTGGTAGTCCTCTTGACTGAGTTGCGCAGCCCGGCGGACGGCATC
This sequence comes from Pseudomonas gorinensis, assembly GCF_042015035.1. Lineage (NCBI taxonomy): Bacteria > Pseudomonadati > Pseudomonadota > Gammaproteobacteria > Pseudomonadales > Pseudomonadaceae > Pseudomonas > Pseudomonas gorinensis. Next base: position 6,297,261 of record NZ_CP167125.1, on the reverse strand, counting down.
GGCGCTGGGAAAGGTGCTGATATCGAACATGAGCGCTCCTTATTCTTGTTTTGGCGACAAGTCATAAAGATGCACCCTGTGGGGGGAGGGTTCAAGGCCAACGTCCAAACGGACGTTGACCCTGTCGTACCGGTATCAGCCGCGGTGACGACCGCGGAAATAGTTGATCAGGCCCTGGGTCGAAGCATCTTCGGCGCTGGTTTCTTCGGCACCGGTCAGGCGGTTGTAGACGCCTTTGCCCAGCTCCTTGCCCAGCTCAACGCCCCATTGGTCAAAGGCGTTGATGCCCCAGATCACGCTCTGCACGAACACCTTGTGTTCATACATCGCCACCAGCGCGCCCAAGCGACGGGGGCTAATGCGCTCGACGACCAAGGTGTTGCTCGGACGGTTCCCGGGGATCACCTTGTGCGGGGCCAGCTTCTGCACGTCGTCTTCCGGGATGCCCTTGTCGCGCAGCTCGGCTTCGGCTTCGCTGCGGGTCTTGCCGAGCATCAGCGCCTGGCTCTGGGACAGGCAGTTGGCATACAGCCACTGATGGTGGTCGGACACAGGGTTGAAGCTGACGATCGGCACGATGAAGTCGGCCGGGATTAGTTGGGTCCCTTGGTGCAGCAACTGGTGATAGGCGTGCTGACCGTTGCAGCCGACGCCGCCCCAGATGACGGGGCCGGTATCGGTGGACACGGGCGTGCCGTCCTGGCGCACGCTCTTGCCGTTGGATTCCATGTCCAACTGTTGCAAGTGTTTGGTGATATTGCGCAGGTAATGGTCGTACGGCAGGATCGCATGGCTCTGCGCACCCCAGAAGTTGCCATACCACACGCCGAGCAAGCCCAGCAGCACTGGCATGTTGGCCTCGAACGGCGCGTTCTGGAAATGCTGGTCCATGGTGTAGGCACCGGACAGCAGCTCTTTGAAGTTGGACATGCCGATGGCCAATGCGATTGGCAAGCCGATGGCCGACCACAGCGAGTAGCGACCGCCGACCCAGTCCCACATCGGGAAGATGTTTTCTTCGCGGATACCGAAGGCCACGGCTGCCGCGTTGTTGCTTGATACGGCGATAAAGTGGCGGTACAGCTCCGCTTCCGAGCCACCCTGGGCCAGGTACCAGGCACGGGCGGCCTGGGCGTTCTTCAGGGTTTCCAGGGTGTTGAACGATTTCGACGAGACGATGAACAACGTGGTCTCGGCGCGCAGCTTCATGGTCAGTTCATGGAACTCGCTGCCGTCGATGTTCGCCAGGTAATGGCAGCGCACGCCTTTATGGGCGTAGGACAACAGTGCCTCGGAGACCAGCTCCGGGCCGAGGAAGGAGCCGCCGATGCCGATGTTCACCACGTCGGTGATCGGCTTCTCGGTGTAGCCACGCCATAGGCCGTCATGGATGCGGCCAACCAGGTCAGTGATCTGGTTCAGCACCTTGTGCACGTCCGGCATGATGTTCACACCGTTGACCGACAACTTGTCACCCACCGGGCGGCGCAGTGCCGTGTGCAGGGCAGGGCGACCTTCCGAGGAGTTGACCGGCTCGCCAGCGTACAGCGCGTCAATGGCGGCCTTGAGGTCGACTTCCTTGGCCAGTGCCACGAGCAGGTCGCGGGTTTCGCTGGTGATCAGGTTTTTCGAGTAATCGAGGAAAAGTCCGCAGCTGCTCAAGGTGAACTGGGAAAAACGCTGAGGATCGGCATTGAACGCTTCGCGCATGCTGAAATCCTGCATGGCTTGGCGGTGTTGATTGAGCGCTTGCCAGGCGGGCAGAGCGGTAACGTCATGAGGAGTGCGGTAGTACGCCATCGCTGCGGGTTTCCTTTTATTACGGGGACTGCCTTTAGGACATTTCAAAGCCCGGAACGTCCAGTCTTTTATCAAGGGCTGGGTGCCGGACAGCGCTAACCATAGCGCAGGGCGATTACATTAAACCTAGCGTGTCGATATGTCTTGGCTTTGTCTGCGCTGTGGCCGGTACTTTTTTATACCGGCACATCAGGCAGGGTCGCAGGCGGGGTGTCGAGAGGGGGTCAGGCGAGGTTCAGGTGCAGGTTATCGATGAGGCGCGTGGCCCCCAGATAAGCTGCCACCAGGATCACCACGTCGCGATCTTCGGCCGTGGCCGGGCGCAGGTTCACGCCTTGGCGCACTTCGAGGTAATCCAGGCGCAACCCGGCGGCTTCGATCTGCTGGACCTGTTCGGCACGCAGTTTGGCGAAGTCGCGGTCACCGCCTTTGATGGCGGCGGCAATCTGGCTGAGGCTGCGGTACAACACCGGCGCGACCGCGCGTTGGGCTTCGGTGAGGTAGCCGTTGCGCGAGGACAGCGCCAGGCCATCTTCGGCGCGGACGGTAGGCTCGCCGATGATCTGGATCGGCATGTTCAGATCATGGACCATGGCGCGGATCACGGCCAGTTGCTGATAGTCCTTCTGCCCGAACACAGCCATGTCCGGCTGGACCATGTTGAACAGCTTGCTGACTACCGTGGCCACTCCTTCAAAGTGACCGGGACGGCTGGCACCGCACAGGCCTTCAGACAGTTGCGGGACACTGACGCGGGTCTGGCCGGCCATGCCGTCGGGGTACATTTCCTCGACAGTGGGGGCGAACAGCAGGTTGCAGCCGGCTTGCAGGAGCTTTTCCTGGTCTGCGGCGAGGGTGCGCGGGTACTTGTCGAGGTCTTCGCCGGCGCCGAACTGCAGCGGGTTGACGAAGATGCTGGCGACCACGAAGTCCGCCTGCTGGGCGGCCTTGGCCACCAGGGTGGCGTGGCCGCTGTGCAGGTTGCCCATGGTGGGCACGAAGCCGATGCGTTTGCCGGCGTTGCGGGCATGGGCCACGGCGGCCCGCAGTTCACGTATGGTTTTTACCGTGTTCATGCAGAAAACCCGTGTTCGGCACCTGGGAAGGTCACGCCCTTGACTTCAGCGACGTAGGCGCTCAAAGCGGCGTGGATACTGTCCTGGCCAATCATGAAGTTCTTCACGAACTTCGGCACACGGCCAGTCATCGACAGGCCGAGCATGTCGTGCAGCACCAGGACCTGGCCGTCGGTGGCGGAACCGGCACCAATGCCGATCACCGGGACTTTAACGGCGTGGGTGATTTCCGCCGCCAACTCACTGGGAACGCATTCGAGCAGGATCATTGCGGCGCCGGCCTGCTCCAGGGCGATGGCATCGGCACGCATCTGGCGCGCCTGGGCCTCATTGCGGCCTTGTACCTTATAGCCACCCAGGATATTCACGGACTGCGGCGTCAGGCCCATGTGTGCGCACACAGGAACACCCCGTTCAGCCAGCAGGCGGATCGATTCGGCGAGCCAGACGGCCCCTTCCACCTTGATCATGTGCGCGCCGGCTTGCATCAGTTTGCCGGCGTTCTGGAAGGTCTGTTCGAGGGTGGCGTAACCCATGAACGGCAGGTCGGCGATGATGAAGGCGCCGTCGTTACCGCGCTTGACGCTGGCGGTGTGGTAGGCGAGCTCATCGGTGGTAACGGGCAGGGTGCTGTCATTCCCTTGAAGAACCATGCCCAGGGAGTCGCCCACCAATAACACTTCGACACCTGCCTGGCAGCTGGCGTGGGCGAAGGTAGCGTCGTAGCAGGTCAGCATGGTGATTTTTTCACCTTTGAGCTTGAGGCTCTGCAAGGTGGTCAGGGTAATGTCTGGCATGAAAAGGGTCCTCGTTCAGGCGCTTGGAAACAGCGAGTAACGCGCGTGAGTCTTTGTTTATACAGGCGCACTGTCTTGAAAGCAGTGCTTATATGGCCTGGATTGCGCCCTTTAGCGCCGGGTTGGCGGCAGCGGGACGCCTATAGTCGTGAGGAGGACACGGGAAGTCAATTGGATGTGTTACCGCATTGTTACGACCGCGATGTTACCGCTGTTACTGACGCGATTGCAGGTGCGAGGGTGCTCGTGAAGAACACGCAGGCACCACGTTTAATCAGGGCGTGCGCGTTATCGTTGACGATTTTCGCGAGCAAGCCCGCGCCTACAAAGGTAAGCGTTCCAAGCCGACAAACGGGCAGGCCGCCAGCAGTTTGCTGAGTGTTTGGCCGTCAGGCAGTTGCAGGTCGGCAGGGGCCAGTTCGGCCAAGGGGTACAACACAAACGCGCGCACGTGCATCTGGTAGTGCGGCACCTTGAGGCGTGGTTCGTCGATCAGGCGATCACCAAACAGCAGGATATCCAGGTCAAGCGTGCGCGGCCCCCAACGCTCGAGGCGCTCGCGGCCCTGGTCATTCTCGATGGCTTGCAGTGCGTCAAGCAGGTCCAGCGGTGCAAGGCTGCTGTCCAGGGCCGCAACCGCGTTGGTATAGCGCGGTTGGCCCGGGAGTAGGGAATCACTTTGATAGAAGGAGGACACACCGACGAGGCGGGTGCCGGGCAATTGTGCCAGCGCCTCGATAGCGCTGCGCAATTGCTGATCCGGGGCGGCCAGGTTGCTGCCCATGCCGATGTAGATGCGTTCCACGTTTATTCGCCCGCGGCGCCCGAGGCATCGGCGGCGCTGCGTTTACGCTTGGTGCCGCTGCGACGACGCTTCTTGGGCCCCTCGCTGGCGCCTTCGCCTTTGCTGCCGAGCTCACGAATCATCTCGCGGCGTTCGCTGTCATTGGCGTCCTGGTAGTCGGTCCACCATTCGCCCAGGCCGTCGGTCTGCTCGCCAGCGCTTTCACGCAGCAGCAGGAAGTCGTAGCCAGCGCGGAAGCGCGGGTTGTCCAGCAACAGGTCGGCACGCTTACCGCTGCGGCGGGGCAGGCGCTCCTGCATATCCCAGATTTCGCGGATCGGCATGGTGAAACGTTTCGGGATGGCGATGCGCTGGCATTGCTCGGTGATCAGTTCGTGAGCGGCTTCCTGCATGGCTGGAATCGGCGGCATGCCACGTTCTTGCAGGCGCAGTACGCGTTTTGGCAGGGCCGGCCACAGCAGGGCAGCAAACAGGAACGCCGGGGTTACCGGTTTGTTCTGTTTGATGCGCAGATCGGTATTGATCAACGCTTCGCTGATCAATGTGTGGGTATACGTCGGGTTGTATTCCAGGGCCTCGGCGCTGGCCGGGAACAAGGGGTCGAACAACTGCAGGTCGACGAGCATTTCGAAGGTGTCGGCGGCGTAGCCCGAGAGGAACAGCTTGAGCACTTCTTCGAACAGGCGCGCCGAGGGAATCTCCTGCAGCATGGGGGCCAGTTCACGAATCGGCGCAGCGGTGTGTCGCTCGATACCGAAGTTCAGCTTGGCCGCAAAGCGCACGGCCCGCAGCATACGAACCGGGTCCTCCTGGTAGCGCTGCACCGGGTCGCCGATCAGGCGGACCAGGTTGTTACGGATGTCGTGTACGCCGTTGGCGTAATCAAGAATGCGCTCACTGACCGGGTCGTAATAGAGGGCGTTGATGGTGAAGTCGCGACGCTGCGCGTCTTCTTCCAAGGTGCCATAGACGTTGTCGCGCAGGATGCGCCCGCTCTCGTTGCGGGAAGACTGATTGGTGTCCTCCTCTTCATCGTTTTGCGGATGGCCTGCACGGAAGGTCGCGACCTCGATGATTTCGCGACCAAAGTGGATGTGCACCAACTTGAAACGGCGGCCGATGATGCGCGCATTGCGAAACTCGGCGCGCACTTGCTCTGGCGTGGCACTGGTGGCGACGTCGAAATCCTTGGGCGTGATGTTGAGCAACATGTCGCGTACGCACCCGCCCACCAGATAAGCCTGGTAGCCGGCGTTCTGCAAACGTTCGACGATGTTCACTGCATAACGGCTGAACTGAGCGCGTTGCAGCGAATGTTGGCTGCTGTTGAGCACTTCAGGCGTGCTGCGTTTGTGTTGCGTACGACGCAAGGGAGAACGGAATGACTGGAACAACTTCTTCAGCATGGGATGCACTGTTTGAAGGAATGTTCGGCCATAACGAAGAATGACCGCATGATGGGCGGGGATTCTAGCATTTAGTCAGGGGATGGTGTAGGAACAAGCTACAGGCCTTGCGCCATAAGCCTTGAAAATGCCAAATGCCAGAAACTACAAGGGGAGCCGAAGCTCCCCCAGAAGTAGTTGCGTGCTCTATTTTTATTATTGATTTCGGGCTTCTTGTTTTTGTTGATCGCCCTCGCCATGAAGCTTCACCTTCATGACACTCCCAATCGGGAGTCAAGAGCAAACGGATTGCTTTGGTCGCTGTGTTGCTGATCTACGATCCAACCAGTTCAGGCTCTGCCTTAGGGCAGTTTTTGTTGTTCTCGGCCTGGTTGCGGGGCAAGCCCCAATGCAACGCCTCTCCAAAAGAATCAGTTAGCTGCGCCTCCGCCGTGTTGTTTTTATTGTGCGTGAGTCGATTCGTCTTATTTTTATTGTCTTGTACAAAGCTTGTTATTGTTTTTGTACTAAACATATAGCAGGGTGCGTGCCAACTTTTGCGCCGACCAGCAAAACCGGGGGGTTGAGCTGATTTTTGATTTCTGCGGGCAAAAAAAAGCCGGGGCTTCGTTACCGTAAGCCCCGGCTTTTGTTACGCAAAAAATCCGCGGTAACAGTTTTTTCACATCTGAGGGTGTTACCTGTGGGCGCGCACCCTCAACTCTCGCTGGCTACGCCGGTCTTGCGCCGTGGAATGCCCAGGCGCTGGCGCCGTTCCCACAGGCACTTGCGGCTTACGCCCAATTTGCGGGCCAGTTCGGTCTCGGTCATGTGGTCCTGATGCTCCAGGACAAAGTGCTGGAAGTAATCTTCCAGTGACAAATCTTCAGTCGGCTCATGGCTGGTATTGCCACCACCGCCCTGTTGCGGGGCCAGGCCAATGAAGTCGTCATCGTCCAGATCGCTCAGTTCGATGTCGATGCCCAGCAGCTCGGCGGAAATTTCCGGGCTCTCCGACAGGATCACCGCACGCTCAACCGCATTTTCCAGCTCACGTACGTTGCCCGGCCACGAGTAATGACGGATCGCTTGCTCGGCGTCCGGGGCAAACTTCAGGTCCGTACGGTTGATTCGCGCGCTCTGGCGTAGCAGGAACGCATTGGCGATCTCGTTGACGTCGGCACCACGCTCACGCAGCGGTGGCAGCTTGAGAGCGATGACGTGCAGGCGGTAATACAAGTCTTCGCGGAACTGGCCGATCTTGGCCAGGCTCTTCAGGTCGCGGTGGGTTGCCGCGATCAGGCGCACGTCGACCTTCTGCGACTGTACCGAGCCGACGCGGCGGATTTCGCCTTCCTGTAGCACGCGCAGTAAACGCGCCTGGGCTTCCAGGGGCAGTTCGCCGATTTCGTCGAGGAACAGTGTGCCGCCGTCCGCCGCTTCCACCAGGCCCGCACGCCCGGCGCTGGCGCCCGTGAAGGCGCCTTTCTCGTGGCCGAACAGTTCGGATTCGATCAGCGATTCGGGGATCGCTGCGCAGTTCACCGAAATCATCGGTGCCTTGGCGCGCTTGGAGAGGTTGTGCAGGGCGCGGGCCACCAGTTCCTTACCGGTACCCGACTCCCCCTGGATCAAAACATTGGAGTCGGTAGGCGCCACTTTGCGGATCTTGCTGTACAGGTCCTGCATCGGTGGGCAGGAGCCGATGATGCCGATCTCGCCATTGCTGTTATCGATGCCTGGCTTGTCGGCACCGCCGCCGGCCTTGCCGGTGGGGCGCTGCTCGGTCGGTGCGCTGCTGGCCGACTGCCGGTCACGCAGGATGCGCGCCACGGCCTGGAGCATCTCATCATGGTCGAAAGGCTTGGCGATGTAGTCCACCGCGCCCATTTTCATGGAATCCACTGCCGAGCGCAGGCTGGCATAGCTGGTCATGATCAGCACCGGGGTGCCCTGGCCAAGCTTGATCAGCTCTGTACCGGGCGCGCCGGGCAGGCGCAGGTCGCTGACAATCAGGTCGAACGTGGGAATGCTGAACCGCTCTTGGGCTTCCTGCACCGAGCCGGCTTCGCTGACTTGGTACTGATTACGTTCAAGCAGGCGACGCAAGGCAGAGCGGATAATGGTTTCGTCTTCGACGATCAAAATGTGCGGCATTGATTCAATTCTCTCGACGGTCTCAGTTCACAGCGGACGTCGCTTCGACATGACGCGGCAAGGTCACCCGAATACGGGTGCCGCGTTGGCTTTCGGTGTCAGCCGGGCTGTCGATGGTGATTTGTCCATAATGCTCTTCAACGATGGAATAGACCAGTGCAAGGCCCAGACCGGTACCTTCACCTGGGTCCTTGGTGGTGAAGAAGGGTTCGAACAATCGGTCCATGATGTTCTGTGGAATGCCGCTGCCTTCGTCCTCCACGATCAGGTCGACCGTGTGCTCGAAAGCCTCGCTCTTGACGCGTACCGCACTGTGGGGAGGGGACGCATCGCGGGCGTTGGACAGTAGATTGATCAACACCTGCGCCAGGCGCTGGGAGTCACCGTCGACCCAGTGGTCCGGGTCGCACAAATTGAAGAACTGTACTTCGAAATTACGCCGGTTCAACGCCAGCAGCCCAATGGCATCCTGCGCCACTTCGGCCAGGCACACCGCCTCGTCCTGGTTCTGGTGGGCGCCGGCATGGGCAAAGCTCATCAGCGACTGCACGATGCGCGATACGCGCTTGGTCTGTTCGAGGATTTGCCCGCTGATCTCGATGATTTCACCGTCTTCTTCGCGCTCTTCCCGCAGGTTCTGCGCGAGGCATGCGATACCGGTAATCGGGTTGCCGATTTCATGGGCAACGCCCGCAGCCAGGCGGCCAATGCTGGCCAGGCGTTCGGAGTGCACCAGCTTGTCTTCGAGCATCTGGGTGTCGGTCAAGTCTTCCACCAGCAGCACCAGGCCACTATTGCCGGGGGCCAGGGGTTCGTCGATGGCGGCTTTGTGCAGGTTGAGCCAGCGGGTCTGGCCGTCGAGGGCCAGATGCTGTTTGTGCAGGTGCTCGTCGGGCAGGTTGATAAACCCCTGCAGCAGTTCTTTCCACGGATCACCCAGGGTATTGAGGCGCGAACCTACTACACGTTGTGCGGCGATACCGGTGAGTTCTTCCATGGCCTTGTTCCACATCAGGATCTCTTGGTCCTTGGCCAGGGAGCAGACGCCCATGGGCAGTTCCTGCAGGGTCTGGCGGTGGTAGCGGCGCAGGGCATCGAGTTCGGCGGCAAGGCCGGTGAGGCGTGAGTGGTAATCCTCCAGCCGGCTCTCGATGAAATGGATGTCTTCGGTGACGTAGTTTTCGCCACCCGCCTTGTAGGGCAGGAAGGTTTCCACCATGTCCTGGGATACGCTGGGCCCCATCAACCCGGACAGGTTGGCCTCGATGCGATCACGCAGTCGGCGCAAGGCATAGGGGCGCCGTTCGTCGAACGGCAGGTAAAGATCGCGCAGCGCCTGTTCGACCTCCTTCTGCGCGGCCTTGGCCCCCAGCGGTTTGGCCAGTTGTGTGGCGAACTCCTGGGGCGAAGCCGCATGCAGCTCGCGGCGTTGCGGGCGCCGCACATTGTCCACCGCGCAGGCCTCGGCGGCGCTGGTTTCTTCCGGGCTGGCGTTGGTGAACAGCGAGATCAGGGTGAACATCAATACGTTGGCGGCCAGCGAGGCAATCGCCGCCATGTGCCAACTGGTGTCATCCAGCACGTAGATCATGTTCAGCAGCGGGATGTAGAAACCCTGCAAGTTGCCGACCAGCGGTAGCAGCATGGTGACGAGCCATACCAGGATCCCCGCCAGCAGCCCGGCGATAAACCCACGGCGATTGGCGGTCGGCCAGTACAGCACCGACAACACGCCCGGCAAGAACTGCAAGGTGGCCACAAACGCGACGATGCCGAGATTGGCCAGGTCTTGCCCCGCACCCAGCAGCAGGTAGAAACCGTAACCGGCCATGATGATCGCGACGATCAGTGCGCGGCGTGTCCATTTCAGCCAGCGGTAGATATTGCCTTCTGCGGGGGGCTGGTACAGCGGTAGCACCAGGTGGTTCAGCGCCATGCCGGAGAGTGCCAGCGTCGTGACGATGATCAGCCCGCTGGCTGCCGATAAGCCGCCGACATAGGCCAGCAGCGCCAGGGCCGGGCTGTTGGCGGCGATGCCGATACCGAGGGTGAAATACTCAGGGTTGGTAGTGGCCCCCAGCTTCAGGCCAGCCCACAGGATCAGCGGCACGGCCAGGCTCATCAACAGCAGGAACAGTGGCAAACCCCAGCTGGCGCTGACCAGCGAACGCGGGTTGAGGTTCTCGGTGAAGGTCATGTGATACATGTGCGGCATCACGATCGCGGAGGCGAAGAACACCAGCAATAGCGTGCGCCACGGGCCTTCCTGCAAGGGCGTGTGCAGGGCGGCGAGAGCGGTCTGGTTTTGCAGCAGCCACAGTTCCAGCTGTTGCGGGCCGTCGAATACGCCGTAGAGCGCGTAGAGGCCAACGCCGCCGATGGCGATCAGCTTGATCACCGACTCGAAGGCGATCGCAAATACCAGGCCTTCGTGTTTCTCGCGGGTGGCGATATGGCGTGAGCCGAAGAAAATCGTGAACAGTGTGATCAACGCGCAGAACGCCAGGGCGACGCGATGTTGCACCGGCTCGCGAGTGAGGATGCTGATGGAGTCGGCCACTGCTTGCATCTGCAGGGCCAATAGGGGCAACACGCCGATCAGCATGAAAATGGTGGTCAGTGCGCCGGCCCAGGTACTGCGAAAGCGGAAGGCGAAGAGATCGGCCAGGGATGACAACTGGTAGGTGCGGGTGATCTTCAGGATCGGGTACAGCAGCACCGGCGCCAGCAGAAATGCCCCGGACACCCCGAGGTAGCTGGAGAGGAAGCCATAGCCGTACTGATAGGCCAGGCCCACGGTGCCATAGAACGCCCAGGCGCTGGCGTAGACGCCCAAGGACAAGGTGTAGGTCAATGGATGGCGAATGATCGCCCGCGGAATCATTCCGCGCTCACTGATCCAGGCCACTGCGAACAAGGCAGCCAGGTAGGCGGCGCTGATCAGCAGCATCTGGGTGAGGCTAAAGCTCATCGGCATCTTTTTGGCTCTGCAGGATAAAGGTCACGACGATCAGGATCAGCCACAGTAGATAAGGCCGATACCAGGCGCCCGTGGCGTCGATCCACCAATCCATGATGGCGGGGGAAAACAGGTAGATCCCGACGACCAGCAGCAGGACCAATCGATAGATGTACATGTTGGCCTCTGATTGAAAAACTGCGGCGATGGTAACGGATGGCTGGCAAGCTGCAAGCGCCTTCAGCGCAACTGCGATTCTGCCAGCGTGAGTGTGCGTGGAATCAGCGAGGCATCCCACTGTTGAATGCCCCAATCCAGCAGCTCCCGTGGGCTGGCGTGGAGCAGTTCGTCGCCGGGTTGCTGGCCGAGGGCACGCAAGGCTCTTAACAGCAAAGGCGTGGCCTGGTCTTTCGTCAATGGCGGGGAACGGTAGGACTTGCCCAGCTTGTTACCGTCCGGCTGGACGACCAGCGGTACATGCAGATAGCGCGGCTGGCGCAGGCCCAGCAACTCTTGCAGGTACAACTGGCGCGGCGTGGAGTCCAGCAGGTCGGCGCCGCGCACGATATCGGTAACACCCTGCCAGGCATCGTCGAGGACAACCGCCAGCTGATAGGCGTAGAGGCCGTCGCGGCGGCGGATGACGAAATCGCCTACATCGCGGCCCAGGTGTTGTCGGAATTCGCCCTGTACTCGGTCGATAAAGTGGTATTCCAACTCGGGGACGCGCAACCGAATGGCGGCATCTTGCTGGTCGTGCCCGGCATTGCGGCAGAGGCCGGGGTAAATGCCGTTGTAAGGTTCCAGTTGTTTGCGCGAGCAGGTGCAGGCGTAGGCCAGGCCATGGTTGAACAGATCGTTCAGCACTTTGGCGTAGGCATCATGTCGATCGCTTTGTCGGACCAGTTCGCCGTCCCACTCGAAACCATAGCTTTCAAGGGCCTGGAGAATGGCCGCCTGGGCGCCGGGCTCTTCGCGGGGAGGGTCGAGGTCTTCCATGCGCATCAGCCAACGGCCGTGATTGGCGCGAGCGTCGAGGTAGGAAGCGAGGGCGGCGACCAGCGAGCCGAAGTGCAAATGGCCGCTGGGCGTAGGGGCGAAACGCCCAATATAGGTAGAGGCTGTCATGGGCCGGATACTACTGGAAAACCGGTAAACGCCAGAAACAAAAATGGGGCGTTTGTACGCCCCATTCGTCCAGTTCGGCAGGGATTACTTGCCGACCTGTTTCTCCTTGATTTCAGCCAAGGTCTTGCAGTCTACGCACAGGTCCGCGGTTGGACGAGCTTCCAGGCGGCGAATTCCGATCTCGACGCCGCAGGATTCGCACCAGCCGTATTCTTCGTCCTTGATCAACTGCAGGGTCTTGTCGATCTTCTTGATCAGCTTGCGCTCACGATCCCGGGCGCGCAGTTCAAGGGCGAACTCTTCTTCCTGGCTCGCACGGTCGGCCGGATCAGGGAAGTTGGCTGCTTCGTCCTTCATATGGTCGACGGTGCGGTCGACCTCTTGCATCAAGTCCTGTTTCCACTTGTTAAGGATCTTGGTGAAATGCTCGCGCATGGGCTCGCCCATGTACTCTTCACCTTTCTTCTCTACGTATGGTTCGAAGCCGCTGATGCTCTGTTGCTTTGCTTGGGTGGACATGAATAGACCGCCTCTCACTCTTCTAATCCATTGCGCAGGATTGCAACGTCACCGACACCTGCCGGCCCTGCGGCTGCAAGCGGGCGAACTTACCAGATAGATTCAGGGTGCGCCACTCCCGGTTGTCGAGGCCCATCGCGCAGGGGTTGCAAATTGCAGCAGCCCGCCATGGTTGGGTGTGCATCGCCTCGGATATTGATTTTAGTCGTTCTGCAAGCGCTTGCCGGGCTCTTCTTGAATGGCCGAGCAGGCAATAGAGCATGTTTTAGCGTGGGGGTTCGGTAGAATCCTGATTTTGTTCTTAACGTTAAGGAAGGCTAATGGCTCAGCCCTACAGTGCGCGCAGTCGCGCCATCGAACCTTTTCATGTCATGGCGTTGCTGGCGCGAGCCAACGAGTTGCAGGCGGCTGGCCATGATGTGATCCACCTGGAAATCGGCGAGCCGGACTTCACCACTGCCGAACCGATCATCCAGGCTGGCCAAGCCGCACTGGCCAGTGGCAAGACCCGCTACACCGCCGCCCGTGGCCTGCCGGAACTGCGCCAGGCCATCAGTGGCTTCTACCAGCAACGCTATGGCTTGAGCGTCGATCCCGAGCGCATCCTGATCACGCCTGGTGGCTCCGGCGCATTGTTGCTGGCCAGCAGCCTGCTGGTGGATCCAGGCAAGCACTGGCTGTTGGCAGACCCCGGCTATCCATGCAACCGGCACTTCCTGCGCCTGGTCGAGGGCGCGGCGCAGTTGGTACCGGTGGGCCCCGATGTTCGCTATCAATTGACCGCCGAGTTGGTGGCCAGGCACTGGAGCGAGGACAGCGTGGGTGCACTGGTCGCGTCTCCGGCCAACCCGACAGGCACTCTCCTCACGCGTGACGAATTGTCCGGGTTGTCGAATGCGATCAAGGCACGTAACGGCCACCTGGTAGTGGACGAGATCTACCATGGCCTCACCTATGGCACCGATGCCGCCAGCGTGCTGGAGGTCGACGACGATGCCTTCGTCCTCAATAGTTTTTCGAAGTACTTCGGCATGACCGGGTGGCGCCTGGGGTGGCTGGTGGCGCCGCCCGATGCGGTGGGCGAGTTGGAGAAGCTGGCGCAGAACCTCTACATCAGTGCGCCGAGCATGGCGCAGTATGCTGCCTTGGCTTGTTTCACCCCGCAAACCCTGAGCATTCTGGAAGCGCGGCGCGCCGAATTCGGTCGACGTCGGGACTTCCTGCTGCCGGCACTGCGTGAGTTGGGGTTCGGCATTGCGATAGAGCCGGAAGGTGCGTTCTATTTGTACGCGGATATCAGCGCGTTCGGCGGCGATGCCTTCGCGTTCTGCCGTCATTTCCTGGAAACCCAGCATGTCGCGTTTACGCCCGGTTTGGATTTCGGCCGGTATAAAGCCAGCCATCATGTGCGCTTTGCCTACACGCAAAATCTTGATCGACTACAGGAAGCTGTCGAACGGATCGCCCGCGGCTTGCAGAGTTGGCAAGGCTGATGCGCTTTCATCCTCCCCTCGAAGAAGCTCGGTTGATCCGGCGTTACAAACGTTTCCTAACCGATATCGAAACCGTTACCGGTGAGTTGCTCACCATTCACTGCCCCAATACCGGTTCGATGCTCAATTGCATGGTGGAAGGCGGGCAGGTTTGGTTCAGTCGTTCCAATGATCCGAAGCGCAAGCTGCCCGGGACTTGGGAAATCGCCGAAACGCCACAGGGCCGCCTGGCCTGCGTCAATACCGCCCGCGCCAACCAGTTGGTCGAGGAGGCGCTGCGTGCGGGGGTAATTACTGAACTGAACGGCTTTACTGCGTTGAAGCGTGAGGTGCCTTACGGTCAGGAGAATAGCCGTATCGACTTTCGCCTGGATTACCCCGATGGCGCGGCCTATGTCGAAGTCAAAAGCGTGACGCTGGGTTTTGACGGCTCGGCGATTGCGGCTTTTCCCGATGCAGTGACCCAGCGTGGCGCGAAACACCTGCGGGAGTTGGCCTACTTGGCCCGGGACGGTGTACGCGCGGTGCAGTTGTATTGCGTCAATCTCTCGGGCATTGAGGCCGTGCGCCCGGCCGCGGAAATCGACGCCGCCTATGCTGCCGCCCTGCGAGAAGCCAAGGCGGCGGGCGTGGAGGTGCTGGCGTATGGCGTACGTGTTACATCCGAGGAAATTTGCGTGGACCGCCGGCTGGACGTGCTGCTTGGCGACTAGAGTTCTACCCACAAACCTTGTGCGTCCTCTCGACCGGCCAGAGCCTTGAGGCTTTGACCGGCGCAGGGGCCGGCGATGCACTCGCCGCTCTCGATCAGGAACAGCGCGCCGTGGGTAGCGCACTGGATCAGGCTGGCGCTGGCGTCGAGGAAATGGTCGGGCTGCCATTCCAGTGGAATGCCGCGATGGGGGCAGCGGTTGACGTAGAAGTAGGCAACGCCGTCCCGACGCACGGCCAGCAGCTTGCAGCCGTCGATATCAAAACCGAGGCTGCTGTTGGGGGCGAGGGTGTCGGAAGGGCAGAGAAACTTCATTTCAATCCTTAAGTGCCTTGACGTTCAAATGCAAACAATTATCAAATGCCAGCTTCGCACGATGACTGGCTGGGCGCTCAGTACGATGCCTGGCAGAGATGACCTGTCACATCGATGAGTGGCTCAGTGGCCGCGCCCTTGGAAGGAAACCCTGTTATGCGACTGAGTGCCAGCGCTATTGCGCTTGTTGTCGGACTGCTGGTCAATCACGTGGCATGCGCCGTTGAACTGCCCCAGCGCTGGGTGAGTGCCGGTGGGGCCTTGTCTGAGTGGGTCGTGGCCCTGGGCGGTGAATCGAAGTTGGTGGGCGTCGATACGACCAGCCAGCATCCGGCGTCCCTCAAGGCATTGCCAAGCATCGGCTATCAGCGGCAATTGTCGGCTGAAGGCATTCTCAGCCTGCGTCCGCAGATCCTGGTGGGCACTGAAGAGATGGGGCCGCCGCCGGTTCTGGCGCAGATTCGCGGTGCGGGTGTGCAGGTGGAGATGTTCTCGGCGCAACCGGATTTGCCTGCCTTGAAGGCTAACCTTGAGCACCTGGGCACGTTGCTGGGCACTGAGGCCAAGGGCCGCGAGTTGTTTGTCGCATACGAGCAGGCCCTTGGTCGGCAGAAAAGTTGGGTTGCCAAGGCGCAGGCCACGCAAAAGGCGCCGGGTGTGTTGCTGCTGCTCGGTAATGCGGGTGGCAAGCCGTTGATCGCCGGCAAGGACACTGCCGCTGATTGGATGCTGCGGCAGGCCGGTGGGCGCAACCTGGCAACCCATATTGGCTATAAGCCGTTTTCCGTGGAGTCGCTGGCGGGGCTGAGCCCGCAAGTGCTGGTGTTCGCTGATCGCGCCCTCAGCGGCGATGCGGCACGGGCTGCGCTGTTCAAGGAGAACCCGATACTGGCTTCCACCCCGGCGGCCAGGAATGGGCGGGTAATTGAGCTGGACCCGACGCTGCTGGTGGGCGGGCTCGGGCCGCGTTTACCGCAAAGCCTGTCGGCGTTGTCCGCCGGCTTCTATCCATCCCAGGCTAAACCGGCCCCATGACCACCCTGGTCAAGCCGCGAGCCCTGTTTATCGGGCTGGCGCTGCTGTGTGCACTGGCGATCTGGCTTTCATTGGCCCTGGGGCCGGTCAGCTTGCCCCTGTTGGATACGCTCAAGGCGGCGTTGCGCTTGGTAGGCGTGCCGATCGAGGCACAGGGATTGGAGCAGGCGGAGTTGATTCTGGGGCAAATTCGCTTGCCGCGGACGTTGCTGGGCCTGGCAGTGGGGGGCGTGCTGGCATTGTCAGGCGTGGCGATGCAGGGCTTGTTTCGCAACCCGTTGGCGGATCCGGGTTTGGTCGGGGTCTCCAGCGGTGCGGCGCTGGGGGCGGCCATCGCCATTGTCGGTGGTTCGTTCTTCGGCGGTTTGCCGGACGCGTTCGGCCCCTATCTATTATCGCTGTGTGCATTTCTCGGTGGGCTTGGCGTCACGGCGCTGGTCTACCGGCTGGGGCGGCGCAACGGCCAGACTAACGTCGCGACGATGCTGCTCGCCGGCATCGCGCTGACAGCCCTCGCCAGCTCGGCGGTGGGTTTGTTCACCTACCTGGCGGATGACGCCACCCTGCGGACCCTGACCTTCTGGAACCTCGGCAGTCTCAATGGCGCCAGCTACTCGCGCCTGTGGCCGTTGCTGCTGGTGAGCGCCGGTGTGGCGCTGTGGTTGCCGCGCCGGGCGAAGGCGTTGAATGCGCTGCTGCTTGGTGAGTCCGAAGCCAGTCACTTGGGCGTTGATGTAGAGCGCCTCAAGCGCGAATTGGTGTTTTGCACGGCCCTCGGCGTGGGAGCGGCCGTGGCGGCAGCGGGAATGATTGGGTTTGTCGGGCTGGTCGTGCCGCACTTGGTGCGATTGCTGGCGGGGCCGGATCATCGGGTGTTGTTGCCAGCCTCGATATTGGCAGGTGCGAGCCTGCTGCTGTTGGCGGATCTGGTCGCCCGCTTGGCGTTGGCGCCGGCTGAATTGCCGATCGGCATCGTGACGGCGTTTATTGGCGCGCCGTTCTTTCTTTATCTGTTATTGCGAGGGCGCGCCTGATGTTGCGGGTGGAGGCGCTGCAGATACGGCGTGGTCGCAAAATCGTGCTGGCGGACGTCAGCCTGGACCTGTTGCCGGGTCAGGTGCTCGGTGTGCTGGGGCCTAATGGTGCTGGCAAGAGCACATTGCTGGGGGCGTTGTGTGGTGAACTGCCGCCGGACCAGGGCAAGGTATGGCTGGATCAGCAGGAGCTGAAGGGCTGGAGCGGATCGCAGCGCGCCCAGCGCCTGGCGGTATTGCCGCAAAGTTCGACCTTGGACTTCGCCTTCCGCGTCGAAGAGGTGGTAGGCATGGGGCGCTTGCCCCATCAGACCGGACGGGTGCGTGATGAGGAGATTATCCAGGCAGCGCTGCTGGCCGCGGATGTCGGGCATTTGAGCGGCCGCAGCTACCTGGCCTTGTCGGGCGGCGAACGCCAGCGTGTGCATTTGGCGCGAGTCATGGCGCAATTATGGCCGGGCGAGGAGGGGCAGACGTTGTTGTTGGATGAGCCGACGTCGATGCTGGACCCCTTGCACCAACACACCACCTTGCAGGCGATACGGACATTCGCCGATCGGGGCGCGGCTGTGCTGGTGATTCTCCATGATCTGAATCTGGCGGCGCGTTACTGTGACCGGATCTTGTTGCTGTCCCAAGGACGTCCGCATGCACTGGACACGCCGGCACGGGTGATGCGACCTGAGCCGCTTAAAGCGGTATTCGGTTTGGATGTATTGGTGCAGCTCCACCCGGAGCGTGGGCATCCGTTGATTATCGCGCGTTGAAGTCCGGGTGGTTGTCAGCGCCTTTTCGCAGGCAAAAAAAGACCCGGCAAAAGCCGGGTCAAATAACCGTGATTAGCCTGATGAGGAGATAATCTGAGAGTCCGAACCAATGGTCTTTCAGTTATCGGCTGATCTCGCGACCAGTTGTGATAATCATAACGATTCTCATTTAAGAGTCAACATTTGTTTTTGCTGGCTCTCGTGCTTTTCTCAAACACGCGTTCGAAAAGCCTGTAGACACTGTATGGGCTTGCCGGTCTAATTTTTCTGGCGTGTGGAAATAGCGTCCAATTGACGGTTCAACGCTTCCTTGCGCTCGGCAGGGAGGTCGTTCCAGTGCACATCCATCAATGCCCCTTCGATTGCATACAGCAATACTTTGGATGCGCGGAACCCTCGGGTGCGTACCGCTCGATAAGCATCCACAGCTCCCAGGCGGCGCAAATCGGATGCGCTGTGGATACCCACCGCATGTAGCCACTGCGCCGACGTCTTGCCAAGGTTTTTAAGGTGTTGCAGCTCATCGTTCATCAAGCCTCCTTGCGACGGCCGAATGGTGCGGTGGGTATCGTGACCAGGCAAGTCTGAAAGGAGTGTAGCGTTCAGTAGGAAAAGCGTAGTTCTTTGGCCAGGAACGGCGCAAAAGCTTATAAGAATGGGGCGAGGTTTTTGACGGCGGGCAGGCGTGAAGCCCCGGCACGCTGTATGCGCAGCCGGGGTTGGGGCAGGGGATTACTTGGTGCGGTAGCGCAGGCGCGTGCCAAAGTTGACCGACATGAGGATCTCATCGGCAGTCAATTCAGGCGGAAAGTAGGTCCCCGAAATCTGCGCATGGGCCAGGCTGGCGCCCTCCAGTGAGCAGTCGCGCAAGTCCAGGCCGCGCAAGTCGGCAGATCGGAAGTACGCGTCGGTGAAATCTACCCCTGCGGCGTTCAGGTCACGCAGGTCCAAACCTCGGAAGTCGCCACCACGCATGTCGATAACGCCGTCTTTGGGACGTTCCTGATTGAAGCCTCGGATATCGTCTTTATGCAGGAGCGAGTAGAGCGGTGTATCGAGAAGCTTCGGCTGACTCATGATGTCGATACCTGTTGGATTTATGACGCCATTATAGTGCCACTATTCCCTGGTTGCGCGCCGAAGACGACGACGCAGCCAAGAATTTTTTCTTACAAACCCGGCAGGCGCTGACGGATGTGCGCTACCAATGCGTCCAGTGTCCCACTTTCATTGGTTTCGACGCGCTTGCTCAGGAGTAGCTCCTCGGCCGTGAGTGGGTCGCGATGGGCTTGCTGTTCTTCGATAACAGCCAGGGTGGCGTCGGAAGGGTCGTTTTTATCGGCCTGACGTTGAGCCAGCCAACTGGTGATGACGGCTTGTGGTGCGTTGCAGTCCAGGATCAGGAAGGGCGCGCCGGTCGCTTCGGCGACCTTGGCCGCGGCGTCGCGCTGGTCGCGCTTCAAGAAGGTGGCATCCAGCACCACCGGGAAGCCGGCCCGCAGGATGGTATCGGCCATCTCGTTCAGGCGCGCGTAGGTTTTTGCACTCGCATCGGCGGCATAGATGCCGGCCTGTGGGGTGTTTTCCACTTGTTGCTCGCCAAACAAGCGCTTGCGTTCCACGTCCGAGCGCAGGCGAATGGCACCCAGCGCTTCCACCAGGCGCATTGCTACATGGCTTTTGCCGACCGCTGACACGCCATGGGTAATGGCCAGGAAACGTGAGGGAATGGTGCTATAGCTTTCTGCCAGGTTGGCATAGTTGCGGTACTGGCGCAGGGTGGTGGCGCGGCGCACCGGGTCTGCTTCGCTTGGCATGCTGAACAGCGAAACCTTGGCGCGTACCAGTGCGCGGTACGCTTTATAGAAGTTCAGCACTTCAAGGCCGCGATAGTCGCCGGTCAGTTCCAGATACTGGCTGATAAAACGGCGCGCCAGGGATTTGAGGCCGCGGTCTTCCAAGTCCATGGCCAGGAAGGCGGTGTCGGCATACACATCGGTGAAGCGGAACGGCTCGTTGAACTCGATGCAGTCGAAGATCACCACATGGCCATCGATCAAGGTGGCGTTGCCGAGGTGGATATCACCGTGGCACTCGCGGGTGAAACCATCGAGCTTGCGTTGTGCAAGTAGTGGCTTGAGGCGCTCGAAGCTGCTTTCGGCCCAGGCTTGAAGGGCTTCAAGTTGCACCAGGTCGGCCTTGTCGCTGAGGAATGGGCGGATCTGTTCAAAGTTTTGCCGTACGGGCGCCATCACTTCGTCTTGGGTGCCGGCCGGGTGATCTTGGGGGACTTTGGGGGCCGTGAGATGAAAGTGCGCGATTTGCTTGGCCATTTCATCGATGTGCGCGCTGGTCAACTCGCCATTGGCTTGCAGGGTGCTGAGCAGCTGGCTCTGTGGGAACTGGCGCATTTTCAGCGCGTATTCGATCACCGGGCCTTCACCGCCCAATTGCGGTGCTTCGGCAGTGCCGGTAATTGGCAACACTTCAAGATACAAATCTTGGGTAAGGCGCTGGTTGAGGCGCAGCTCTTCCCGGCAGAAATGACCGCGATCCTTCAGGTCGGTGAAGTCCAGAAAGCCGAAGTTCATTGGCTTCTTCAGTTTGTAGGCGTAGGGGCCGGTCAGTATCACCCATGAAATATGGGTCTCGATGACTTGAAACGCTTCGACTGGATGGGGGTATAGGGCCGGGTTTTGCAGGGCGGTGATCAGGGACTGGCTCACGGGCGATCCTTCAGAGTCTTGGGAAATTCATGGCAGGCATTATGGCCGCTACGCACGGTCGTGCAAACCGCTGTCCGGCTCATGTTGATCATCAATAAAGTGCGTATAATCCGCCGCCATGACTCGATCCCGATCTCCCCGTTCCCGTAAAAAACCTCCTTCCCGCGGCCTGCGCCCATGGCTGGGCTGGGCGCTCAAGCTCAGCCTTGTGGGCCTCGTCGTGCTCGCCGGCTTCGCGGTATATCTCGACGCTGTGGTCCAGGAGAAATTCTCCGGCAAGCGTTGGACTATCCCGGCCAAGGTGTATGCCCGCCCCTTGGAGCTGTTCACCGGCCAGAAGCTGAGCAAGGATGACTTCCTTACCGAACTCGACGCCTTGGGCTACCGCCGCGAACCCGTGAGTAACGGGCCTGGCGCGGCAGCCGTCAGCGGTAACACTGTCGATTTGAATACCCGTGGCTTCCAGTTCTATGAGGGCCTGGAAAAAGCCCAGCCGGTGCGGGTGCGTTTTTCCGGCGACTATGTGGCCGAGCTGTCGTCACTCAATGGCTCCAAACTGCCGGTGGTTCGCCTGGAACCCCTGATGATCGGCGGGATTTACCCGAAGAACCTTGAAGATCGTATCCTGATCAAGCTTGATCAGGTGCCGCCGTACCTGCTGGAAACCCTGGTCGCTGTGGAGGACCGCGATTTCTACAGCCACTGGGGCGTCTCGCCGAAGTCGATTGCCCGTGCCATCTGGGTCAACACCTCCGGCGGCAAAATGACCCAGGGCGGCAGTACGCTGACCCAGCAGTTGGTGAAGAACTTCTACCTGACCAACGAGCGCAGCCTTACCCGCAAACTGACCGAAGCCATGATGGCGATGCTGCTGGAGCTGCACTACAGCAAGCAGGAAATCCTCGAGGCTTACCTCAACGAGGTATTCGTCGGCCAGGATGGTCAGCGCGCGGTGCACGGTTTCGGTCTGGCCAGCCAGTTCTTTTTCGGCCAGCCACTCTCCGAGCTGAAGCTGCATCAGGTTGCGTTGTTGGTGGGGATGGTCAAGGGGCCTTCCTACTACAACCCGCGTCGTAATCCTGAGCGTGCGCTCGAACGCCGCAACCTGGTGCTCGATGTATTGGAGCAGCAGGGCGTGGCCACGGCCGAACAAGTCGCCGCAGCGAAGAAAATGCCACTGGGTGTGACCACTCGCGGCAAGCTGGCCGACAGCTCCTTCCCTGGCTTTATCGACCTGGTCAAGCGTCAACTGCGTGAAGACTACCGCGACGAAGACTTGACCGAAGAGGGCCTGCGGATCTTCACCAGTTTCGATCCGATCCTGCAGATGAAGGCCGAAGCGTCGGTCAACGACACCTTCAAACGCCTGACAGGCCGTAAAGGCTCCGACGAAGTCGAAGCGGCCATGGTCGTGACTAACCCGGAAACCGGCGAAGTCCAGGCGATGATCGGCAGTCGCCAGGCCAGTTTCGCTGGTTTCAACCGCGCCCTCGATGCCGTGCGCCCCATCGGCTCGCTGGTCAAGCCGGCGGTCTACCTGACGGCGTTGGAAAAACCGAGCAAATACACGCTGACCAGTTGGCTGTCGGATGACCCGCTGTCTGTCAAAGGTGCCGATGGCCAGGTGTGGACGCCGCAGAACTTCGATCGCCGCTCCCATGGCACGATCTTCCTGTACCAGGGCTTGGCGCATTCCTACAACATTTCCACGTCGCGGCTGGGTCTTGAAGTGGGGGTGCCGAATGTTCTCAAGACACTGGCACGCCTGGGCATTACCCGTGAATTCCCGGCCTTCCCGTCGATGCTGCTGGGGGCCGGTGCGATGACGCCGATGGAAGTGGCGACCATGTACCAGACCCTCGCCAACGGTGGTTTCAATACGCCGATGCGCGGCATTCGCAGTGTGCTGACAGCCGAAGGCGAGCCGCTCAAGCGCTATCCATTCCAGATACAGCAGCGTTTCGATGCGGGCTCCATCTACCTGATCCAGAACGGTATGCAACGTGTGATGCGTGAAGGTACCGGCAGCTCTGTCTATAAAGTGCTGCCGTCGAACCTGACGCTGGCCGGCAAGACCGGTACCAGTAACGACTCCCGTGACAGCTGGTTCGCCGGTTTTGGCCAGGATGTGCTGGCCGTGGTGTGGCTGGGGCGTGATGATAATGGCAAGACGCCGTTTACTGGTGCGACCGGTGCGCTGCAAGTCTGGACCAGTTTCATGCGCAAGGCTGATCCGCTGCCGCTGAATATGCCGCAGCCGGACAATATCGTGCAGGCCTGGATTGATCCGCATACCGGCCAGGGCTCCGATGCCAACTGTCCGGGCGCGGTGCAGATGCCGTATATTCGCGGCAGCGAACCACCACCCGGTGCTGCGTGCGGTGGCAGTGCCCCTGCTGACGCGGAATCGGTGATGGATTGGGTCAAGGGCTGGATGAATTAAGCAAAGAGGGTTTCAAGTGAACAAGTGGTGGATTCCAGCTATTACAGCTCTGGCTTTGCTCGGCGGCTGCTCCAGCGTGCAGCGCGGTTCCATTCCCGTGGTGGACTCGAGCACGGCCGTTTCCAATAACGACCGGATCTCGGCCAATGGCGGGTTCCGTCAGACCGTGACCAAGCGCCCGGTACAAGCCGCAACCCAGGCCGTCCCACAGGATTCGGGCGTGGTGGTGATGGTGCCAGGTGCCGGCGCGGCAACGGCGGCACCGATCAGCGCGGAACCTTGGACGCCTGGCCCAAGTACGTCGGGGCCGATTGATTCCACGCCGATCCAAACGGCACCGATCAACCAAGGCACCTACAACATGCCTTCGACGCCAAGCGGTATTCCGTCGTCCTCGAGCGCCGGCGGCCTGTCCGCTGACGAGCAACTGGATGGCCCGGTGCTGGCGTTGCTGACCACCGCGCAACAGCAACAGGCCGGTGGCGACCTGAATGGCGCATCGTCGAGCCTCGAGCGTGCCCAGCGCGTAGCGCCACGCGAACCGCAAGTGCTGTATCGCCTGGCCCAGGTACGCATGGCCCAGGGCGATGCACCGCAAGCCGAGCAGTTCGCCCGTCGTGGCCTCACCCTGGCGAACGGTCGTCCTGACCTGCAAGCCAGCCTGTGGGCCTTGATCGGTGATGCTCGTGCCGCACAAGGTGATGCTGCCGGCGCTGCGCAGGCTCGGCAAAAAGCCAAGGTCAGCCTCTGATGGATGCGCGTTTTCCAGCAATTGCCGAACAGTTATTGCTGATTGAGCGCGAATTGCGCACGCAGGGATGGTGGGACGAAAAGTCCCCCAGTGCTGAGGCTCTGAGCAGTGTCGAGCCCTTTTCGGTGGATACGCTGGACTTTCACCAGTGGCTGCAATGGATCTTCCTGGTGCGCATGAAGCAGATCCTCGAGCAGGATCTGCCATTGCCCAATGCATCAGGGATCCTGGAGATGGCGGAGATGGTTTACGCCGATCGCCCGCTTGAGAGCCTTGGCTTGCGCAATGCGCTGAAAAAGTTCGACCAATTGATCGTCGACGCTCGTTAATTGCATGGCTGCCGGCTTTTCCGGCAGTCTTGCGCACATTTCTACCGCTTGACGACATTCAGGCGAGTTTTATCCCTCCTCAAAGGCCTTTCTTCTGCGTTCTCATGCGCTTAGTTGGAAAAAAGCGCAATTATTGCTTGACTTGAAGGGCCTGAAACAGAAGAATCCAAAGTCCGCTGTATCGGGACTGCCAGAAGCAGGCCCGCTCAGCAGATCATGAGGCGCACATCCGCGCCGACCTGTTACACCCGCAACGCGTTACCTCGCGCTGGGTGGGAAAAGCCCGCAACACTTGGGACGATCCCAATACTTGCTCAGTCAGTGCTGACGTAGTCGGCGACCACCGTCGCTCATGCTCTGTTGAGAAGTAAACCTATTAAGACCCGTCGGTTTTCAACGGACGGTATTCTGGCGTTTTAGAGGTGAACAACGTGGAGCTTTTATCTGGCGGTGAGATGCTCGTCCGCTTTTTGCGTGACGAAGGCGTCGACTATATCTACGGGTACCCAGGTGGTGCTCTGCTGCATGTCTACGACGCACTGTTCAAGGAGCCGGCTGTTACCCACATCCTGGTCCGCCACGAACAGGCTGCGACCCATATGGCTGACGGTTATGCCCGTGCCACCGGTAAAGCCGGCGTGGTACTGGTCACGTCCGGCCCAGGCGCAACCAATGCCATTACCGGCATTGCGACTGCTTATATGGACTCCATCCCGATGGTGATCATTTCCGGCCAGGTCGCTAGCACCATGGTTGGTACCGATGCATTCCAGGAAACCGACATGATCGGTATCTCCCGGCCGATCGTGAAACACAGCTTCATGATCAAGCATGCCTCGGAAATCCCGGAAGTCATGAAGAAGGCCTTCTACCTCGCGCAGTCCGGTCGCCCGGGTCCTGTGGTGGTCGATATCCCGAAAGACATGACCAACCCGGCTGAGAAATTCGAATACGTATTCCCCAAGAAAGCCAAGCTGCGCTCCTACAGCCCGGCTGTTCGTGGGCACTCGGGGCAAATTCGCAAGGCGGCAGAAATGCTCCTGGCGGCCAAGCGCCCTGTGCTTTACTCGGGCGGTGGCGTGATCCTGGGCGGCGGTTCTGCACCGCTGACCGAACTGGCCAAGCTGCTTAACCTGCCGGTCACCAACACCCTGATGGGCCTCGGCGCATTCCCGGGAACGGACCGTCAGTTCGTCGGTATGCTCGGCATGCACGGCAGCTACACCGCCAACCTTGCCATGCACCACGCCGACGTGATCCTGGCCGTGGGCGCGCGGTTTGATGACCGTGTGATCAATGGCGCGAGCAAATTTTGCCCGAACGCCAAGATCATCCATATCGACATCGATCCGGCGTCCATCTCCAAGACCATCAAGGCCGACGTGCCGATTGTGGGACCTGTAGAGAGCGTGTTGACCGAAATGGTCGCCGCGCTCAAGGACATCGGCGAAACGCCAAACAAGGAGTCGGTTGCCAGCTGGTGGAAGCAGATCGACGAATGGCGCGGTGATCGCGGCTTGTTCCCTTACGACAAGGGCGACGGCAGCATCATCAAGCCACAAACCGTGATCGAGACCCTGTGCGAAGTGACCAAGGGCGACGCCTTTGTGACCTCCGATGTGGGCCAGCACCAGATGTTCGCCGCGCAGTACTACAAGTTCGACAAGCCCAATCGTTGGATCAACTCCGGTGGCCTGGGCACGATGGGCTTTGGTTTTCCTGCGGCCATGGGTGTGAAATTGAGCTTCCCGGAGACTGACGTCGCGTGCGTCACCGGTGAAGGCAGTATCCAGATGAACATTCAGGAACTGTCGACGTGCCTGCAGTATGGTCTTCCGGTGAAGATTGTCTGCCTGAACAACGGCGTGCTGGGCATGGTTCGTCAGTGGCAGGACATGAGTTACAACAGCCGTCACTCCCATTCCTACATGGAATCGCTGCCGGATTTTGTCAAATTGGTTGAAGCCTATGGCCACGTCGGCATGCGCATCACTGACTTGAAAGATCTGAAGCCGAAAATGGAAGAGGCGTTCGCCATGAAAGATCGTCTGGTGTTCATCGATATTCAGGTGGATACCAGTGAGCACGTCTACCCGATGCAGATCAAAGACGGCTCTATGCGCGACATGTGGCTGAACAAGACGGAGCGTACTTAATCATGCGGCATATTATCTCCCTGCTTCTGGAGAACGAACCCGGCGCTCTGTCTCGTGTTGTCGGTCTGTTTTCGCAACGCAACTACAACATCGAAAGCCTGACCGTGGCGCCGACCGAGGACCCGACCCTGTCGCGCCTGACGTTGACCACCGTTGGCCACGATGAGGTGATCGAGCAGATCACCAAGAACCTCAACAAGCTGATCGAAGTGGTCAAGCTGGTCGACCTGTCGGAAAGTGCCCACATCGAGCGCGAGCTGATGCTGGTTAAAGTCAAGGCTACGGGTGCTCAACGTGCCGAGATCAAGCGGACTACCGATATTTATCGCGGGCAGATCGTCGATGTGAGCGCCAGCGTTTATACCGTTCAACTGACCGGTACGAGCGACAAACTGGATAGCTTCATCCAGTCGATCGGGACGGCCTCGATTCTGGAAACCGTACGCAGTGGTGTCACCGGGATTGCCCGTGGCGACAAAGTACTCAGCATCTAACCCAAATTAGTGAATGGCCTCACGGCCTGGATATATAGAGGAACCTCATGAAAGTTTATTACGATAAAGATTGTGACCTGTCGATCATCCAGGGCAAGAAAGTCGCCATCATTGGCTACGGTTCCCAAGGTCACGCCCAGGCGTGCAACCTGAAAGATTCCGGCGTTGACGTGACTGTTGGCCTGCGTAAAGGCTCGGCCACTGTTGCCAAGGCTGAAGCCCACGGCCTGAAAGTGACCGACGTTGCTTCCGCTGTTGCGGCTGCCGACCTGGTCATGATCCTGACCCCGGACGAGTTCCAGTCCGCGCTGTACAAGAACGAAATCGAGCCGAACATCAAGAAGGGCGCCACCCTGGCCTTCTCCCACGGCTTCGCGATTCACTACAACCAAGTCGTGCCACGCGCCGACCTGGACGTGATCATGATCGCGCCGAAAGCACCGGGTCACACTGTGCGTTCCGAGTTCGTCAAAGGTGGCGGTATCCCTGACCTGATCGCTATCTACCAGGACGCCTCGGGCAACGCCAAAAACGTTGCGCTGTCCTACGCTGCTGGCGTGGGTGGCGGTCGTACCGGCATCATCGAAACCACTTTCAAGGACGAGACTGAAACCGACCTGTTCGGCGAACAAGCCGTTCTGTGCGGCGGTACCGTTGAGCTGGTCAAGGCCGGTTTCGAGACGCTGGTTGAAGCTGGCTACGCGCCGGAAATGGCCTACTTCGAATGCCTGCACGAACTGAAGCTGATCGTTGACCTCATGTACGAAGGCGGTATCGCCAACATGAACTACTCGATCTCCAACAACGCTGAGTACGGCGAATACGTGACTGGCCCGGAAGTGATTAACGCCGAGTCCCGTCAGGCTATGCGTAACGCCCTGAAACGTATTCAGGACGGCGAATACGCCAAAATGTTCATCAGCGAAGGTGCCACCGGCTACCCTTCGATGACCGCCAAGCGTCGTAACAATGCCGCTCACGGTATTGAAGTCATCGGCGAGCAACTGCGCTCCATGATGCCGTGGATCGGTGCCAACAAGATCGTCGACAAAGCCAAGAACTAAGTCGTACGCATCAAGGGAAAACGCGGCTTAGGCCGCGTTTTTTCGTTTGGGAGCCTGGTTCTGGTATAAAGCTGCATCGTTTGCGGGCGAACACTCGCCGCAAGTATTTGTCGAATTTTTTCACACCGTTGCAAGGTAAAGTCCATGAGCGAACGTCCCGAAGAGCCAAGCCAGGCTTCTGACGCCGAAAGCCTGCTACCGATCGATGAGCATGTCGAAGAAGGGCATGACGCTGAAGGCCGCAAGGTCCGGCATCGTGGCATCTATCTTCTGCCCAATCTGTTCACCACGGCGAACCTGTTTGCCGGTTTCTATTCCATCATCAACTCCATGAGTGCCCAAAGCGCCCTGGCTGCTGGTGATGCCGCAAGTGCGAGCAAATACTTCGGTTTTGCCGCCATCGCAATCTTCGTGGCCATGGTGCTCGACGGCCTGGATGGGCGCGTGGCCCGTATGACCAATACCCAAAGTGCCTTCGGTGCCGAGTATGACTCGCTGTCGGACATGGTGGCCTTTGGCGTCGCTCCGGCGTTGCTGGCGTTCGCTTGGGCGCTGGGCGATATGGGCAAGGTCGGCTGGATGGTTGCTTTCATCTATGTTGCTGGGGCTGCGTTGCGTCTGGCGCGTTTCAATACCCAGGTCGGTAAGGCTGACAAGCGTTACTTCATTGGGCTGGCCAGCCCTGCTGCTGCCGGTGTCGTGGCGGGTATCGTCTGGGCGTTCAGTGACTACGGTATCCAGGGGTCGAAGATGTCGTTCCTGGTGGCCTTGATGGTTGCGGCGGCCGGCATGCTGATGGTCAGTAACATCAAGTACAACAGCTTCAAGGAATTCGACCTGAAGGGGAGGGTGCCTTTCGTTGCGATTCTGGTGGTGGTGCTGGTGTTTGCGGTCGTCTTCAGTGATCCGCCGCGTATCCTGCTGCTGGCGTTCCTTGTCTATGCGGCCTCCGGCCCGATTCAGTATCTGCTGCATCTGCGTCGGGACAAAACGTTGCCTTAATGTAATTTCCCCCATACTCCGCAGTCTATTGGTGCATCAGTTCTCCAATGCTGCGGAGTTGCCATGTTAATCAAATTGCCTAAAGCGTCCGATTGCCACGAATCGGATGTCACACCTGAGTCCTTCTACCTGTCCCGTCGCAGCTTGCTCGGTGGTGCGCTGGCGGGTGTTGCTGCCAGTAGCCTGCCGCGTTGGGCGAGTGCTGGCGAACCCGCGCGTTATGCCGATGTCGAGCCGGGTAAGGCTCCAGGTTGGTTTGCCGAGAAACTGACTGCTACGAAATGGCAGGCGGTGACGGTAAAGGACGAGGCTATCACCCCGTTCAAGGATGCGACCCACTACAACAACTTCTATGAGTTCGGTACGGATAAGGGGGATCCAGCATCCAATGCGGGGTCACTCAAGACTGAGCCTTGGAGTGTTGTGATTGATGGCGAGGTCGCGAAGCCTGGGCGTTATGCCCTGGAAGACTTCATGAAGCCTTACCTGTTGGAAGAGCGTATCTATCGTCTGCGCTGTGTCGAGGCGTGGTCGATGGTCATTCCATGGATTGGCTTTCCTATATCTGCTTTGCTCAAACAGGTTGAGCCAACCTCCAGGGCCAAGTACATCCGCTTTGAAACGCTCCAGGACCCCAAGAGCATGCCGGGGCAGCGTTCAAGTTTCGCCTTGATCGACTGGCCCTATGTCGAAGGGCTGCGCCTGGATGAGGCAATGAATCCGTTGGCGATCCTTGCGGTGGGGATGTATGGACGAGAACTACCCAATCAGAATGGCGCGCCCTTGCGTCTGGTGGTGCCGTGGAAATATGGATTCAAGAGTGTGAAGTCCATTGTGCGAATCAGCCTGGTGAGCGAGCAGCCCAATACCACGTGGCAGAGCATTGCGTCAGACGAATATGGGTTCTATGCGAATGTGAACCCTACAGTCGACCATCCTCGGTGGACGCAAGCGCGGGAGCGTCGTCTGCCGAGTGGCTTGTTCAGTCCGAATGTGCGCGAGACGCAGATGTTCAATGGTTACTCGGATGAAGTCGCCTCTTTATATACCGGCCTCGATTTACGGAAGAACTACTGATGCGTTATCCGATTTGGCGCATCGGCGTATTCCTGTCCATCATGGTGTGGCCCCTGTTCTGGCTATATGAAGCATGGAGCTTTGCTCTGGGGCCGGATCCAGGGAAGGTGCTGGTTGATCGGTTGGGGTTAGGGACCTTGATCCTGCTGCTGATCACGCTCGCAATGACGCCGCTGCAGAAGTTGAGCGGTTGGGCGGGATGGATAGTCGTACGCCGCCAGCTGGGGTTGTGGTGTTTTGCTTATGTAGTGCTGCACCTGGCAGCGTATTGCGTATTTGTCCTGGGCCTTGATTGGTCGCAGTTGGGTGTGGAGTTGCGCAAGCGGCCTTACATTATTGTAGGTGCGTTGGGGTTCCTCTCTCTGCTGATGCTGGCAGTTACTTCGAATCGCTATAGTCAACGCCGGCTAGGTAGTCGTTGGAAGAAGCTGCATCGCCTTGTGTACGTGATTCTCGGGCTCGGCTTACTGCACATGCTGTGGATTGTACGGGCCGATCTGAAAGAGTGGTCTATCTATGCGGCTATTGGCGCGTTGCTTCTCGTATTGCGGATACCGCCAGTAGCCCGTCGAATTCCCCGCCTTATTGCGAAAAAAGCACCTTCTGCGACAAAAGCGTAATTAACGCTTGACGGCAGATTCTGGAAGTCTATAATTCGCCCCACTTCCGGCGCAGTCGAAACGGAAAACTCCTTGGTAAACAAAGAGTTACGCAAGATTCGACAGCGACCTGCTTCAGTTCATCGAAGCCCAGAAGGAGTTGGTAGAGCAGTGTCGTTTGGCTCTATTAACGTTTCGATCCTCTCGGTCGAAAGCGGAGAAAAAGAGGTGTTGACAGCAGCGTGTAACGCTGTAGAATTCGCCTCCCGCTAACGAGAGATCGGAAGCGCAAGTGGTTGAAGTTACAAAGGAAACTTTGAAAACTTCTGAAAATAATCACTTGACAGCAAATGAGGCTGCTGTAGAATGCGCGCCTCGGTTGAGACGAAAGATCTTAACCAACCGCTCTTTAACAACTGAATCAAGCAATTCGTGTGGGTGCTTGTGGAGTCAGACTGATAGTCAACAAGATTATCAGCATCACAAGTTACTCCGCGAGAAATCAAAGATGTAACCAACGATTGCTGAGCCAAGTTTAGGGTTTCTTAAAAACCCAAAGATGTTTGAACTGAAGAGTTTGATCATGGCTCAGATTGAACGCTGGCGGCAGGCCTAACACATGCAAGTCGAGCGGTAGAGAGAAGCTTGCTTCTCTTGAGAGCGGCGGACGGGTGAGTAATGCCTAGGAATCTGCCTGGTAGTGGGGGATAACGTTCGGAAACGGACGCTAATACCGCATACGTCCTACGGGAGAAAGCAGGGGACCTTCGGGCCTTGCGCTATCAGATGAGCCTAGGTCGGATTAGCTAGTTGGTGAGGTAATGGCTCACCAAGGCGACGATCCGTAACTGGTCTGAGAGGATGATCAGTCACACTGGAACTGAGACACGGTCCAGACTCCTACGGGAGGCAGCAGTGGGGAATATTGGACAATGGGCGAAAGCCTGATCCAGCCATGCCGCGTGTGTGAAGAAGGTCTTCGGATTGTAAAGCACTTTAAGTTGGGAGGAAGGGCAGTTACCTAATACGTGATTGTTTTGACGTTACCGACAGAATAAGCACCGGCTAACTCTGTGCCAGCAGCCGCGGTAATACAGAGGGTGCAAGCGTTAATCGGAATTACTGGGCGTAAAGCGCGCGTAGGTGGTTAGTTAAGTTGGATGTGAAATCCCCGGGCTCAACCTGGGAACTGCATTCAAAACTGACTGACTAGAGTATGGTAGAGGGTGGTGGAATTTCCTGTGTAGCGGTGAAATGCGTAGATATAGGAAGGAACACCAGTGGCGAAGGCGACCACCTGGACTGATACTGACACTGAGGTGCGAAAGCGTGGGGAGCAAACAGGATTAGATACCCTGGTAGTCCACGCCGTAAACGATGTCAACTAGCCGTTGGGAGCCTTGAGCTCTTAGTGGCGCAGCTAACGCATTAAGTTGACCGCCTGGGGAGTACGGCCGCAAGGTTAAAACTCAAATGAATTGACGGGGGCCCGCACAAGCGGTGGAGCATGTGGTTTAATTCGAAGCAACGCGAAGAACCTTACCAGGCCTTGACATCCAATGAACTTTCTAGAGATAGATTGGTGCCTTCGGGAACATTGAGACAGGTGCTGCATGGCTGTCGTCAGCTCGTGTCGTGAGATGTTGGGTTAAGTCCCGTAACGAGCGCAACCCTTGTCCTTAGTTACCAGCACGTTATGGTGGGCACTCTAAGGAGACTGCCGGTGACAAACCGGAGGAAGGTGGGGATGACGTCAAGTCATCATGGCCCTTACGGCCTGGGCTACACACGTGCTACAATGGTCGGTACAGAGGGTTGCCAAGCCGCGAGGTGGAGCTAATCCCACAAAACCGATCGTAGTCCGGATCGCAGTCTGCAACTCGACTGCGTGAAGTCGGAATCGCTAGTAATCGCGAATCAGAATGTCGCGGTGAATACGTTCCCGGGCCTTGTACACACCGCCCGTCACACCATGGGAGTGGGTTGCACCAGAAGTAGCTAGTCTAACCTTCGGGGGGACGGTTACCACGGTGTGATTCATGACTGGGGTGAAGTCGTAACAAGGTAGCCGTAGGGGAACCTGCGGCTGGATCACCTCCTTAATCGACGACATCAGCTGCTCCATAAGTTCCCACACGAATTGCTTGATTCATTGAAGAAGACGATAAAGAAGCAGCCCGAAATTGGGTCTGTAGCTCAGTTGGTTAGAGCGCACCCCTGATAAGGGTGAGGTCGGCAGTTCGAATCTGCCCAGACCCACCAATTTTGTGTGGGAAACGCCTGTAGAAATACGGGGCCATAGCTCAGCTGGGAGAGCGCCTGCCTTGCACGCAGGAGGTCAACGGTTCGATCCCGTTTGGCTCCACCACTACTGCTTCTAGACGTTGAAAGCTTAGAAATGAGCATTCCATCACTGCGATGGTGAATGTTGATTTCTAGTCTTTGATTAGATCGTTCTTTAAAAATTTGGGTATGTGATAGAAAGATAGACTGAACGTTACTTTCACTGGTAACGGATCAGGCTAAGGTAAAATTTGTGAGTTCTCTTAATTGAGAAATTCGAATTTTCGGCGAATGTCGTCTTCACAGTATAACCAGATTGCTTGGGGTTATATGGTCAAGTGAAGAAGCGCATACGGTGGATGCCTTGGCAGTCAGAGGCGATGAAAGACGTGGTAGCCTGCGAAAAGCTTCGGGGAGTCGGCAAACAGACTTTGATCCGGAGATGTCTGAATGGGGGAACCCAGCCATCATAAGATGGTTACCTTACACTGAATACATAGGTGTAAGGGGCGAACCAGGGGAACTGAAACATCTAAGTACCCTGAGGAAAAGAAATCAACCGAGATTCCCTTAGTAGTGGCGAGCGAACGGGGACTAGCCCTTAAGTGGCTTTGAGATTAGCGGAACGCTCTGGAAAGTGCGGCCATAGTGGGTGATAGCCCTGTACGCGAAAATCTCTTAGTCATGAAATCGAGTAGGACGGAGCACGAGAAACTTTGTCTGAATATGGGGGGACCATCCTCCAAGGCTAAATACTACTGACTGACCGATAGTGAACTAGTACCGTGAGGGAAAGGCGAAAAGAACCCCGGAGAGGGGAGTGAAATAGATCCTGAAACCGTATGCGTACAAGCAGTGGGAGCCCACTTTGTTGGGTGACTGCGTACCTTTTGTATAATGGGTCAGCGACTTATTTTCAGTGGCGAGCTTAACCGAATAGGGGAGGCGTAGCGAAAGCGAGTCTTAATAGGGCGTCTAGTCGCTGGGAATAGACCCGAAACCGGGCGATCTATCCATGGGCAGGTTGAAGGT
Source organism: Pseudomonas gorinensis (assembly GCF_042015035.1). Lineage (NCBI taxonomy): Bacteria > Pseudomonadati > Pseudomonadota > Gammaproteobacteria > Pseudomonadales > Pseudomonadaceae > Pseudomonas > Pseudomonas gorinensis. Next base: position 6,263,323 of record NZ_CP167125.1, on the reverse strand, counting down.
TGGGTAACACTAACTGGAGGACCGAACCGACTACCGTTGAAAAGTTAGCGGATGACCTGTGGATCGGAGTGAAAGGCTAATCAAGCTCGGAGATAGCTGGTTCTCCTCGAAAGCTATTTAGGTAGCGCCTCATGTATCACTGTAGGGGGTAGAGCACTGTTTCGGCTAGGGGGTCATCCCGACTTACCAAACCGATGCAAACTCCGAATACCTACAAGTGCCGAGCATGGGAGACACACGGCGGGTGCTAACGTCCGTCGTGAAAAGGGAAACAACCCAGACCGTCAGCTAAGGTCCCAAAGTTATGGTTAAGTGGGAAACGATGTGGGAAGGCTTAGACAGCTAGGAGGTTGGCTTAGAAGCAGCCACCCTTTAAAGAAAGCGTAATAGCTCACTAGTCGAGTCGGCCTGCGCGGAAGATGTAACGGGGCTCAAACCATACACCGAAGCTACGGGTATCACGTAAGTGATGCGGTAGAGGAGCGTTCTGTAAGCCTGTGAAGGTGAGTTGAGAAGCTTGCTGGAGGTATCAGAAGTGCGAATGCTGACATGAGTAACGACAATGGGTGTGAAAAACACCCACGCCGAAAGACCAAGGTTTCCTGCGCAACGTTAATCGACGCAGGGTTAGTCGGTCCCTAAGGCGAGGCTGAAAAGCGTAGTCGATGGAAAACAGGTTAATATTCCTGTACTTCTGGTTATTGCGATGGAGGGACGGAGAAGGCTAGGCCAGCTTGGCGTTGGTTGTCCAAGTTTAAGGTGGTAGGCTGAGATCTTAGGTAAATCCGGGATCTTAAGGCCGAGAGCTGATGACGAGTTGTCTTTTAGATGACGAAGTGGTTGATGCCATGCTTCCAAGAAAAGCTTCTAAGCTTCAGGTAACCAGGAACCGTACCCCAAACCGACACAGGTGGTTGGGTAGAGAATACCAAGGCGCTTGAGAGAACTCGGGTGAAGGAACTAGGCAAAATGGCACCGTAACTTCGGGAGAAGGTGCGCCGGTGAGGGTGAAGGACTTGCTCCGTAAGCCCATGCCGGTCGAAGATACCAGGCCGCTGCGACTGTTTATTAAAAACACAGCACTCTGCAAACACGAAAGTGGACGTATAGGGTGTGACGCCTGCCCGGTGCCGGAAGGTTAATTGATGGGGTTAGCTAACGCGAAGCTCTTGATCGAAGCCCCGGTAAACGGCGGCCGTAACTATAACGGTCCTAAGGTAGCGAAATTCCTTGTCGGGTAAGTTCCGACCTGCACGAATGGCGTAACGATGGCGGCGCTGTCTCCACCCGAGACTCAGTGAAATTGAAATCGCTGTGAAGATGCAGTGTATCCGCGGCTAGACGGAAAGACCCCGTGAACCTTTACTATAGCTTTGCACTGGACTTTGAATTTGCTTGTGTAGGATAGGTGGGAGGCTTTGAAGCGTGGACGCCAGTTCGCGTGGAGCCAACCTTGAAATACCACCCTGGCAACTTTGAGGTTCTAACTCAGGTCCGTTATCCGGATCGAGGACAGTGTATGGTGGGTAGTTTGACTGGGGCGGTCTCCTCCTAAAGAGTAACGGAGGAGTACGAAGGTGCGCTCAGACCGGTCGGAAATCGGTCGTAGAGTATAAAGGCAAAAGCGCGCTTGACTGCGAGACAGACACGTCGAGCAGGTACGAAAGTAGGTCTTAGTGATCCGGTGGTTCTGTATGGAAGGGCCATCGCTCAACGGATAAAAGGTACTCCGGGGATAACAGGCTGATACCGCCCAAGAGTTCATATCGACGGCGGTGTTTGGCACCTCGATGTCGGCTCATCACATCCTGGGGCTGAAGCCGGTCCCAAGGGTATGGCTGTTCGCCATTTAAAGTGGTACGCGAGCTGGGTTTAGAACGTCGTGAGACAGTTCGGTCCCTATCTGCCGTGGACGTTTGAGATTTGAGAGGGGCTGCTCCTAGTACGAGAGGACCGGAGTGGACGAACCTCTGGTGTTCCGGTTGTCACGCCAGTGGCATTGCCGGGTAGCTATGTTCGGAATAGATAACCGCTGAAAGCATCTAAGCGGGAAACTAGCCTCAAGATGAGATCTCACTGGGACCTTGAGTCCCCTGAAGGGCCGTCGAAGACTACGACGTTGATAGGTTGGGTGTGTAAGCGCTGTGAGGCGTTGAGCTAACCAATACTAATTGCCCGTGAGGCTTGACCATATAACACCCAAGCAATTTGCTGACCTGAAAAGGCACCAGATTGCGGTGTGTGAAGACGAAACGAACCGAAAGTTCGAAGTTCACAAAACACCGAAAGCTATCACATACCCAATTTGCTGAAGCGAGGCCAACTGGCCACGACTCAGTACCCGAATTTCTTGACGACCATAGAGCATTGGAACCACCTGATCCCATCCCGAACTCAGTAGTGAAACGATGCATCGCCGATGGTAGTGTGGGGTTTCCCCATGTGAGAGTAGGTCATCGTCAAGATTAAATTCCGAAACCCCATTTGCGAAAGCAGATGGGGTTTTGTTTTGGGCGATCGAAAAGCGCAGGCGCAAGCGTGCTCATGCAGGACGACAACGCTGACGCGCACCCTCGGGCACACCGCACCCACTCCAAACCCCCCGCTTCTTGCATCCCGATACCGCCAATATTTGCCCACAGTGCTAAAGTCCCTCCCTCGATTTTTGCTTTTCCCAAGGAAGCCGTTATGCCGGACTCGACGTCCCTCAGCGCTGGATTCATGGTGGTTCACGGCAACCGCCTGGACGAACTGCGCAGCCTGGTGGTCAGTTGGATGCGACGATATCCACTGGCACCCTTGGAAAACGAAATCGCCTTGGTGCAAAGCAATGGCATCGCCCAATGGCTCAAATTGGCCCTGGCTGAAGATCCGGAAGATGACGATATGGGGGGCTGCGGCATCGCGGCGGCCATTGATGTGCAACTGCCGGGTAGCTTCATGTGGCAACTTTATCGGATGGTCCTTGGCCGTGACGAAATTCCGCCCAAGTCCCTGCTCGACAAAGCCCCGTTGACCTGGCGCCTGATGCGCCTGCTCCCGGAGCTCATTGATCAACCGCACTTCGAGCCCCTGCAACGCTTCCTGACTCACGACACGGACCTACGTAAACGCTACCAACTCGCCGAACGTCTGGCCGACCTGTTCGACCAGTATCAGGTCTACCGTGCTGACTGGCTGGAAGATTGGGCCGCGGGCCGTCATCAGTTACGTAATGGTCGCGGTGAAACCAAACCCCTGAATCCGGCCAACTGCTGGCAAGCCGAATTATGGCGCGCGCTGCTGTTGGATGTCGGGGAGGAGGGCATGGCCCAAAGCCGTGCCGGCGTCCACCAGCGATTTATCGAGCGCATCAATAGCCTGAAACAAGCCCCCCCAGGCCTGCCTTCCCGAGTCATTGTTTTCGGCATTTCATCCTTGCCTGCGCAGGCACTGGAAGCCCTTGCCGGCCTGGCCCGCTTCAGCCAGGTCCTGCTGTGCGTGCATAACCCCTGCCGCCATCATTGGTCTGACATCGTCGCTGACAAAGACTTGCTGCGTAACGAATACAAACGCCAGGCGCGCAAGGCCGGTATGCCGGTGACCATCGACCCGCAGTCCCTGCACCAACATGCCCATCCATTACTGGCCGCATGGGGCAAACAAGGCCGCGACTACATCAGCCTGTTGGACAGTTACGATGATCCCAACAGTTACCGAGCCGCCTTCCGCGATGGCCGAATCGACCTGTTCAGCGAGACCGAGCCCACCACATTGCTCAACCAGCTCCAGGACGACATTCTCGAACTGCGCCCGCTCAATGAAACCCGCGATCTCTGGCCCGCCGTCGACCTGCAGCGCGACACGTCAATCCGCTTCCATATCGCCCATAGCGCCCAGCGCGAAGTGGAAATTCTCCACGACCAACTGCTTCAACGCTTCAGCGCCGATCCCACCCTACGTCCTCGGGACATCATCGTCATGGTCCCCGACGTCGACAGCTATGCGCCGCACATTCGCGCCGTATTCGGCCAGTTGGAACGAAGTGATCCACGCTTCATCCCCTTCACCCTCACCGACCAAGGACAACGCGGCCGCGACCCGTTGTTGATCGCCGTCGAGCATCTGCTCAAGTTGCCAGACAGCCGCTTCCCCGTCAGCGAGATTCTCGACCTGCTCGACGTCCCGGCCCTGCGTGAACGTTTCGCTATCAAAGAACGCGACCTGCCCACATTGCACCGCTGGATCGAAGGGGCCGGTATCCGTTGGGGACTCAACGCCGAGCAACGCGCCGGCCTGGGTCTACCCCATGAGCTGGAGCAAAACAGTTGGCGCTTCGGCCTGCGCCGCATGCTCCTGGGCTACGCCGTCGGCACCGGCACCGCTTGCGACGGTATCGAGCCTTATGACGAAATCGGCGGTCTCGACGCTGCCTTGATTGGCCCACTGGTGGCCTTGCTCGATGCCCTGAGCGATGCCCATCAAGCCTTGTCTCAACCTGCTGCTCCTCAAGCATGGGGCGAGCGTCTACAACGCTTGATGCAACTATTCTTCCTGCCTGGCAGCGAGCACGACGACTACCTGCTGGGCCAGCTCGAACAGCTGCGGGAAACCTGGCTGGAAACCTGTGAGTCCGTGGGCCTGCAGGACGAGTTACCGCTCACTGTCGTTCGTGAGGCATGGCTGGCCGGTCTGGACCAGGGCCGCCTCTCACAGCGCTTTCTCGCCGGAGCTGTCAATTTTTGTACCCTGATGCCCATGCGCGCGATCCCATTCAAGCTCGTCTGCCTGCTCGGTATGAACGACGGTGATTATCCGCGCGCGCAACCGCCATTGGATTTCGACCTGATGGGCAGCGATTATCGCCCTGGCGACCGTTCACGCCGCGAAGATGACCGCTACCTGCTGCTTGAAGCCCTGCTGTCCGCGCGCGACCAGCTCTACATCAGTTGGGTCGGGCGCAGCATCCGCGACAATAGCGATCGCCCTGCATCGGTGTTGATTGGCCAACTGCGCGACCACATCGCCAATGGCTGGCATAACGCCAATATTGCACAGCCACTTATTGAGGCGATGACCCAGGAACATCCGCTCCAGCCCTTTAGCGCCCGGTATTTTCACGAAGGAGACCCGTTGTTCAGCTACGCCCGTGAGTGGCAGCTGCTGCACGAGGCCGCGGAGGCCACCCCTGACACGGCGGCATTGGCGGCCCATCGGCAGGAAGAGCCCCTGAGCCTGGGCCAACTGCAGGACTTCCTTCGCAACCCGGTCAAACATTTCTTCAGCCAACGGCTGAAAGTTTTTTTCGAAGCCGCCGAAGTCCCGCTGGCCGATGAAGAACCCTTCGTCCTCGACGCACTGCAACGCTACAGTCTGAGCGACAGCCTGCTCAATGCCGCATTAAGCCAGCCCGATCACTTCGACCAGGCCCTCAACGCCCAGGCCCTGCGCCTGCAAGGCAGTGGCCTGCTGCCGATGGTCGGGTTCGGCGAGCGTCTGCGTAACGAACTGATCGAACCTTTGCCTGACTTGTTACGCCGCTACCAACAGCTTCTAGCCCTCTGGCCAACCCCGCACACCGGTGCTGAACCGATCAGTTTCGAGCATCAGGGTATTCAGCTGGAAGGCTGGATCAGCGGCCTGCATCGACGCAGTGATGGCGGGTTGTTAAGCGTCACCACCATCCCCAACAGCATCGGTTCGATCAAGACGCGCAAGTGGCACCGCCTGATTCGCCCATGGGTCAATCACGTGGTCGCCTGCGCCTGCGGTCTGCCATTGAGCACCGGGTTGGTGGCCAGTGATGACACCCTGCTGCTGGCTCCGCTGGAAAAATCCAGCGCCCAGGGCATCCTCGGCGACCTGTTGCTCGCCTGGCATATCGGCATGAGCAAACCCTTGCCCATCGCGGTCAAAACCGCCTTCGCCTGGCTTGGCCAAACCGACCCGGTCAAAGCTCACGCTGCCGCCAGCAAAGCCTACGAAGGTGACGGCCTGACCACCGATGGCGAACGTCGCGAAACCCCGGCACTCACCCGCCAATTCCCCGACTACGCCGCCCTGATGGCCAGCGAAGAGTTCGAAGGGTGGTGTGAAACCTTGTATCGGCCCTTGCTCAACGCCCCTTGGCGATCCCTGAACAGCGAGGAGGTCGGCGCATGAGCAGCAAACCCTTGGCCTTGGCATTCCCGCTAAAAGGCAGCCAGTTGATCGAAGCCAGTGCCGGTACCGGCAAGACCTTCACCATCTCCGCCCTGTACCTGCGCCTGGTACTCGGCCACGGTGGTGACGAGTCAGGCTTCGGCCGCGAACTGCTGCCCCCGCAAATCCTCGTTGTGACCTTCACCGACGCCGCCACCAAGGAGCTGCGCGAACGCATCCGTATCCGCCTGGCCGAAGCTGCGCGGTTCTTCCGCGATGAAATCAAACAACCGGATGCGCTGATCGCTGAGCTGCGCGAGCACTATCTGCCCGAACAATGGCCCGCGTGTGCCAATCGCCTGGATATCGCCGCGCAATGGATGGACGAAGCGGCGGTCTCGACCATCCACAGTTGGTGCCAGCGCATGCTGCGCGAACATGCGTTCGACAGTGGCAGCCTGTTCACCCAGACCCTGGAAACCGACCATAGTGACCTGCTCGGCGAAGTGCTGCGCGACTATTGGCGGCTGTTCTGCTACCCGATGCACGACGATGCGCTCAACTGGGTGCGCAACAACTGGGGCGGGCCGGCCGCGCTGATGCCGCGAGTACGTGCGTTGTTCGGCAGCGAGCGGCCCACTGATGAGCATCGTGAGCCCGCCGAACTGATCAACGCCTGCCTGCAAGAGCGTCGAGCAGCCCTCGTTGCGCTTAAAGCGCCCTGGCCACAATGGGCCGCCGAGTTGCGCGACATCTGCCTGCAAGCCGTCGCCGCCAAAGCCGTCGATGGTCGCAAGATGCAAGCCCGCTACTTCGAACCCTGGTTCGAAAAAATCAGCGCCTGGGCCGCGGATGAAACCCTCGAACAACTGGATATCGGCACCGGGTTCACGCGTCTGACCCCCGATGGCATGGCCGAAGCCTGGAAGGGGGATCCGCCGCACCACCCGGGTATCGACGCCATGGTCGGCCTCAAAGCCGCCCTCGATGCGTTGCCAATCCCCGATGCCGCCGTGTTGCAACACGCCGCTGGCTGGGTCGGCAAGCGCTTCGAAGACGAAAAACGCCGCCGTGCCGAAATGGGCTTCGACGACATGCTGATCCGCCTCAATGCCGCCTTGCAATCAGACGGTGGCGAGCGTCTTGCCAGTGTGATCCGCGAGCAGTTTCCGGTCGCCCTGATCGATGAGTTCCAGGACACCGACCCGGTGCAATACAGCATCTTCGACAGCATCTACCGCATCGAAGAAAACCACCTCGACAGTGGCCTGTTCCTGATCGGCGACCCCAAGCAGGCGATCTACGCGTTCCGTGGCGCGGATATCTACACGTACCTGCGCGCCCGCCAATCCACCACTGGTCGTCACCACACCCTGGGCACCAACTTCCGCTCCAGCCATGCGATGGTCGAGGCGGTGAACCATGTGTTCCAGCGTGCCGAAAAAGGCCGCGGCGCGTTCCTGTTCCGCGGGCCGGATGGCGAAAACCCGGTGCCGTTCCAGCCGGTGTTGTCCCAGGGGCGCAAGGAGCAATTGCAGGTCGATGGCCAAACGCTGCCGGCGATGACGCTCTGGCACCTGCCCACCGATCAGCCGATTTCCAATGTGGTTTATCGCCAGCAACTTGCCGCTGCCTGCGCCACGCAGATTGTTGAACTGCTCAACGCTGGGCAGCAAGGTCACGCGGGTTTCCTGCAAGAAGACGGCAGCGTTAACGGCGTGCTGCCTTCAGCTATCGCCATCCTGGTGCGCGACGGCAAGGAGGCCCAAGCCGTGCGCGGCGAATTAGCCGCCCGTGGTGTGCGCAGTGTCTACCTGTCCGACAAGGACTCCGTGTTCGCCGCCCAGGAAGCCCATGATCTGTTGGCCTGGCTCAAGGCCTGTGCCGAGCCCGACGTCGAGCGTCCGTTGCGCGCAGCGCTGGCCTGCGTCACCTTGAACCTGTCACTGCCTGAACTGGAACGTCTGAACCAGGACGAGCTGGCGTGGGAAAGCCGCGTCATGCAGTTCCGCGGCTACCGTACGATCTGGCGTACCCAGGGCGTGCTGCCGATGCTGCGGCGCCTGCTCCATGACTTCAAATTGCCGCAAACCCTGATGGCCCGCAGCGATGGCGAGCGAGTACTGACCAACCTGTTGCACCTCAGTGAGTTGCTGCAACAAGCGGCGTCTGAATTGGACGGCGAACAGGCCCTGATCCGCCATCTGGCCGAACACCTGGCGCTCTCCGGCCAAGCAGGTGAAGAACAGATCCTGCGCCTGGAAAGCGATGAGCAACTGGTCAAAGTGGTGACCATCCACAAGTCCAAGGGGCTGGAATACGACCTGGTATTCCTGCCATTTATCTGTTCGGCCAAACCGGTGGATGGCAGTCGCTTGCCGCTGCATTACCACGATGAAAACGGCAAGTCCCAGGTCAGCCTGCGCCCGACGGCCGCGTTGATCGCCCAAGCCGATGACGAGCGCCTGGCCGAAGACCTGCGCTTGTTCTACGTGGCCCTGACCCGGGCCAAACACGCCTGCTGGCTGGGCATTGCCGACCTCAAGCGCGGCAATAGCAGCAGCTCTGTGCTGCACCTTTCGGCGCTGGGTTATTTGCTGGGCGCGGGCGCGTCCCTGGGCGAATCTGCTGGCCTGGCGCGCTGGCTGCTGGATCTGCAGGAAGGCTGCCCCGCCATCCACTACACCCACGTACCCGAAGCGCAAGACAGCGTGTTTCATCCGCCGCGCAACGAAGCCACGCTGCTCCCCCCCTTGTTACCCAAACGCAAGGCGGCGGAAAGCTGGTGGATCGCGTCCTACAGCGCCTTGCGCATCGGTGACAGCATGAGCGCCGCCAGCCTCGAAGCGCCGGAAAGCCCACAAGCCCAGAAGCTGTTCGACGACGAACGTCTCGACCCTGATGCACCGCGTGAAGTGGCGGCGTCCGGCGGCGACATTCACCGTTTCCCACGTGGCCCGAATCCAGGGACCTTCCTCCATGGCCTGTTGGAGTGGGCGGGCGAGGAGGGCTTCAACGTGACGTCGGAGGCGATCGAAAAAGCCGTGGGCGCGCGTTGCAATCGACGTAACTGGGAAGGCTGGATCGTCACCCTCAGCGGTTGGCTGAGCCACCTGTTGCAAACAGCGCTGCCGTTGCACAACGACCAGGTCACGCTCAGCGGCCTGCAGCAATACCAGGTCGAAATGGAGTTCTGGTTCGCCAGTCATAAAGTCGACGTGCTCGCCCTCGATAAGCTGGTGTGCCAGTACACCCACAACGGTGTCTCGCGGGTTGCCGCCGAGCCGGTCCTGCTCAATGGCATGTTCAAAGGCTTTATCGACCTGACGTTCGAGCATGACGGCCGCTACTACGTGGCGGATTACAAATCCAACTGGCTCGGCCCCGACGACTCAGCCTACACCCACGCGGCCATGGAGCTGTCGATCCTCGAACATCGGTATGACTTGCAGTACGTACTGTACCTGCTGGCCCTGCACCGCCAGCTCAAGGCGCGCCTGCCGGGCTACGACTACGACCGCCATGTCGGTGGCGCGCTCTACCTGTTCTTGCGCGGCAGTCAGGCCGCCAGCCAGGGGGCGTATTTCACCCGCCCTCCACGGGAGCTGATCGAGGGCCTGGATTTGCTCTTCCAAGGTCAATCGATACCGCCCAAGGCCGAACCCGCCTGGGAACAAGGAGTGTTGCTATGAGCCTGTCGTCGTTACCGCTGGAGGCCTTGGCCCCCCTCAACCGCGCCGCTGACTTGGTGCAACTGCTGGAGCGTTGGGTTGACCGCGGCTGGCTGCGTGCGTTGGACAAAGCCTTTGTCGGTTTCCTGTACGAGCTCGACCCGCACGCCGATCCCCTGGTGTTGCTGGCGGCGGCGCTGACCAGCCACCAACTGGGCCATGGTCACGTGTGCCTGGACCTGTTCGAAACCCTCAAGGCACCGGACTTCGCCCTGTCATTGCCGCCCGAAGGCGACCTGCAAGCCGGCGCCATGTTGCTGCCTTCGCAACTGCTCGACGGCCTGGACGGTGCCGATTGGTGCCATACCCTGGCCGCGAGTCCACTGGTCGCCCTCGCGGTGGATGGCAGCGAGGCAGCACAGAGTCGTCCGTTGGTGCTGTCCGGCAAGCGCCTGTACCTGCGGCGCTACTGGGCCTACGAGCGGCGCATCGATACGGCCCTGCGCCTGCGTCTGGCGACCGCAGAAACCGTTGCCGCCGATTTGCCCCAGCGCTTGAATGGCCTGTTCGACCAACCCGTGCCGGAAGGTATGATCGACTGGCAAAAGCTTGCCTGCGCCCTGGCCACCCGTGGTGCATTCAGCATCGTTACCGGTGGCCCCGGCACTGGCAAGACCACCACCGTGGTGCGTCTGCTGGCCTTGTTGCAGGCGCCGGCCGTGGAAAGCGGCACGCCCCTGCGCATTCGCTTGGCTGCGCCTACCGGCAAGGCGGCCGCACGTTTGACCGAATCGATCAGCCAACAAGTGCTGTCACTGAAAGTGCCTGACAGCGTGCGGGAAAAAATCCCGACCCAGGTCACCACGGTTCACCGCTTGCTCGGCAGTCGACCGGGCACGCGGCATTTCCGTCATCACCAGGGCAACCCGCTGCCGCTTGATGTATTGGTGGTGGACGAGGCCTCGATGATCGACCTGGAAATGATGGCCAACCTGCTCGACGCATTGCCGCCCCATGCGCGCCTGGTGTTGTTGGGCGACAAGGACCAGCTCGCCTCGGTGGAGGCCGGCGCCGTCCTCGGTGACCTGTGCCGCGACGCCGAGGCTGGCTGGTACAGCCCAGAAACCCGCCAATGGCTGCAAGCCGTCAGCGGCGAGGACCTCAGCGCCAGTGGCCTGCAGGAAGACCTCGATGGCGACCATCCCCTGGCCCAGCAAGTGGTGATGCTGCGTTACTCGCGACGCTTTGGCGAAGGCAGCGGTATTGGCCAACTGGCGCGCTGGGTCAACCAGCAAAACGCCGAAGAGGCCCGCCAGCTGTTGGCCGCCCGCAGCCACAGCGACCTGTTCTGCGTCAGCCTCAAAGGTGAGCACGACCACGCTCTGGAGCGGCTGGTGCTGGACGGGCAGGGCGATGGCGCCGAAGGCTATCGCTATTATCTGAACCTGCTGCAATCGGCGCGCCCGTCCTTCGACACCCCGCGGGAAGATCACGCCTGGACCCACTGGGCGCAGCAACTGCTGCAAGCCTTCGACGCCTTCCAGTTGCTATGTGCCGTGCGTAAAGGCCCCTGGGGAGTGGAGGGGCTGAACCTGCGCATCACCGCCGCCTTGCGCAAAGTGCGGCTGATCGAAGGTGACGAGCAATGGTACGAAGGCCGCCCGGTACTGATGACCCGTAATGACTATGGCCTGGGCCTGATGAACGGCGATATTGGCATTGCCCTGAAACTGCCCGAAAGCGACGGTGGCCCTCAGGTACTGCGTGTCGCCTTCCCACGGAACGATGGCCAGGGCGGTGTGCGTTTTGTACTACCCAGCCGCCTGAACGATGTGGAAACCGTGTATGCCATGACCGTGCACAAATCCCAGGGCTCTGAATTCACTCACACCGCCTTGATCCTGCCCGAGGCACTCAACCCGGTGCTCACCAAAGAGCTGATCTACACCGGCATCACCCGCGCCAAGCGTTGGTTCAGCTTGATCGAACCCCGCGGCGGCGTGTTTGAGGAAGCCGTGCGACGCAAGGTCAAGCGCTTGAGTGGGTTGATGCTGGAACTGGGGCACGAGGCTGAAAAAACTGACTGATAGGTCATGCAATATTTCTGATTCAGACGTTTGAGTTTTCTGAAAAAATAGCCACCCCCGCGAAGGCCCCTCTTCGCGGGATTTTCCGCCGCTGTGCTATCGTTGCGGCATCACCCCGAAAACACCTTAGAGAATCGCTGCATGAACGTGGCCGTCTCGCCCACAGAGCGTCGTTTCAACTGGAGACGCCTGTTACTTGTGGCGCTTCTGTGCGTGCTCGCCCCGCAGGCCTTTGCCCAGGCTCCCAGTCCGGCGGATCAACGCGCCGAGGCGGTCACCCAGGTGGTGCTCGGCATCCTCAGTTACGCACGCTGGCCGGTGGAGCCCGCGCAACTGCGCCTGTGCATCGTCGGGCCGACCCAATACACCGACGACCTGGTCAAGGGCACCACCCAGGCCACCGGCCGTCCGGTAGTGGTGCGGCGGCTGTTGGCCGACCATCCCGATATCGTCAATGCCTGCGACGCCGTGTACATCGGCAAACTCAGCGCCGATGAACGCAGCCAATTGTTTGCCTCGCTCAGCGGCCACCCGGTGCTCAGCATCAGCGAGGGTGGCGACCAGTGCACCGTGGGCAGCCTGTTCTGTTTGCGAGTGGAGGACGAGCAGGTGTCGTTCGAGGTCAACCTCGACTCCGTTGCACGCAGCGGCGTGCGCATTCACCCCAGTGTGCTGCAACTGTCCCGCCGCCGAGCAGCCGCGCCATGACAGCCGTCAAAGTACGCCCGACCCTGCGCTCCGTGATCGGCAGGGGGCACTTGATCCTGGCATTGGTGGCGGTGATCCTGGCCAGTGTGTCGCTGACCCTGCTCGGTGTGCTGGCGCTGCGAGTGTACGCTGAGCACAACCTGCATTTGATCGCGCGCTCGATCAACTACACCGTAGAAGCCGCAGTGGTGTTCAACGACAGCGCGGCGGCGACCGAAGCCCTTAGCCTGATCGCGTCCACCGAAGAGGTGGCCCAGGCTGAAGTCTTCAACGCCAACGGCAGGCTGTTGGCGCAATGGGTACGCCCGGAAACAGGGATGTTGTCCAAGGTCGAGCTGCAACTGGCCCACGCCCTGCTTGAACAGCCCATCAGCCAACCCATCATCCACCAGGGGCGAACCGTTGGCAGCATTCACCTGACGGGTCATGGCGGTAGCCTGTTGCGTTTCCTGCTCAGCGGTCTGGCCGGGATCTTGATTTGCACCGTGCTGAGCGCTTGGGTCGCCCTGCATTTGGCACGGCGCCTGTTACGGGGCATTACCGGTCCATTGCACAGCCTCGCGGCAGTGGCACACGCCGCCCGTATGGAGCGCGACTTCGACCGCCGCGTACCACCGGCACAAATCGCCGAACTTGACAGTTTGGGCAACGACTTCAACGCCCTGCTCGGCGAGATGGAGGCCTGGCAGTCCCACCTGCAAAGCGAAAACGAAACCCTTGCCCACCAGGCCAACCACGACAGCCTGACCGGCTTGCCCAACCGGGCATTCTTTGAGGGCCGCCTGATTCGTGCGCTGCGCAGTGCGGCCAAGAGCAAGGAGCAGGTGGCAGTGCTTTACCTCGACAGTGACCGCTTCAAAGAGATCAATGACAGCTTTGGGCATGCCGCAGGGGATGCCGTGCTTGTGGCCGTCGCCAAGCGTGTGCGTGCGCAATTGCGTGAGGACGACCTGGTGGCACGCCTGGGCGGCGATGAGTTCGCTATCCTGCTCTCGCCGCTGCACAAGCTGGAAGACGCCGAGCGCATCGCCGATAAAATCATTGCCAGCATGGACATACCGATCCCGGTACCGGGCAATACCCAGGTCTTGACCTCACTCAGTATCGGCATCGCCATTTATCCCGAGCATGGCGCCACCCCAGGTGCCCTGCTCAACGCCGCCGACGCGGCGATGTACCAGGCCAAGCGCTTGTCCCAGGGCGGCCAGCAAACAGCGGAGCCGGAGCGCCCCGCCGTCAATGTTCATCACAGGAGTTAGTCCCTTGTTCTCGACTGTACGCGTTCTGTTTATCACCTTGTTCGTGGCGCTGCTGGCCCTGAGTGGGTGCCAGACAGCCCCGCCCAAAGGGCTGACCCCGGCGCAGATCGCCGTGCTCAAGCAACAAGGTTTCGCACTGACCGACGAAGGCTGGGCGTTTGGCCTGTCCGGCAAAGTCCTGTTTGGCAGCGACGTCGAGAGCCTCAACCCCGCCAGCACTGAGATCGTCCAACGCATCGGCAAGGCCCTGCTGGGCGTCGGCATCGAACGTGTGCGCATCGACGGCCATACCGACGCCTCGGGCAAGGAAACCTACAACCAGCAACTGTCCCTGCGCCGTGCCAAAAGCGTGGCGACCGTGCTGACCGGCGTGGGCATGAAAGAACAAAACATCCAATTGCGCGGCCTGGGCAGCAGCGAGCCGGTGGCGTCCAACGACACGGCGGCGGGACGCACTGAAAATCGGCGGGTGTCGATCGTGGTGATCGCGGATTGAATGGCTTCACCCGCGTTAATCTGAAATGCAATCAACCTGTGGGAGGGGGCTTGCCCCCGATAGCGGAGTGACAGAACCCGAGGGACGGGCTGACACATGGCTATCGAGAGCAACCCTCCCAGACCTCGTTAGGATTTGCCCACCTGAGTCCTTGCAGACTTACTGACTGGCAAACCGCATCTCCCGCGTCTCTCCCATCAACAACCCCTGGTTCTGCTCCGTCACTTGCCTGATGTAATCCCACAACAAGGTAATCCGCTTCAACTTGCGCAGATCCTCACGGCAATACATCCAAAACTGCCGCGTAATCGCAATCTGCTCCCCCAGCACCGGCAGTAAGCGCGGGTCCTGTGCCGCCAGGAAACACGGCAATATTGCCATCGATCGCCCTTGCTGCGCCGCCACGTACTGAGCGATCACGCTGGTACTGCGCAAGCTGGCGCTGGCGCCCGGTACGACGTTTGCCAGGTAGAGCAGCTCTGAGCTGAACGCCAGGTCATCCACATAGCTGATAAACGGATGCTCGGCCAAATCTGCCGGGCGTTGGATGGGCGGGTGTTGGTCGAGGTATTCCTGGGTCGCGTACAGCTGCAGTTTGTAGTCGCACAACTTGCAACACACGTACGGCCCATGTTCCGGGCGTTCCAGGGCGATGACGATGTCGGCTTCGCGCTTGGACAGGCTGATGAAGTGGGGCAGGGGCAGGATGTCCACCGAAATCGCCGGATACGTGTCGACGAAGTGGCTCAACTGCGGGGTGACGAAAAAGCTGCCGAAGCCTTCGGTGCAGCCCATGCGCACATGGCCGGACAACGCCACGCCGGAGCCGGATACCTGCTCGCAGGCCATGTGCAGGGTACTTTCGATGGACTCGGCGTAGCCCAGCAAACGCTGGCCTTCGGGGGTGAGTACGAAACCGCTGGTCCGGGATTTTTCGAACAGCAGGGTGCCGAGCGACACTTCCAATGAGCTGATGCGCCGCGACACGGTGGTGTAGTCCACCGCCAGGCGCTTGGCGGCGACGCTGGCCTTGCGGGTGCGGGCCACCTCGAGAAAAAACTTCAGGTCATCCCAGTTCAGGGAGCCCAGTGATGTGATGTTTTTTTGCATATTGGACCGGCTTTTATGTGCGTTCTTATTAGAGATTTGCACATCTATACTCCAAAAACAGTCCGAACGCCTCATTACCAAGGCGATTCACGCGCCTTGTCTCTGCATAACTACAAGATTGGAGACCACATGAACGCATCTGCCGATATTTCCGTGCAACAGGTCAAGTTGCTGATCAATGGTGAATGGGTCGAGTCCAAGACCACCCACTGGCAAGACATCGTCAACCCGGCCACCCAGCAAGTGCTGGCCAAAGTCCCGTTTGCCACCGCCGATGAAGTCAACGCAGCCATTGACGCCGCCCATCAAGCGTTCCAAACCTGGAAGCTGACGCCCATCGGCGCGCGCATGCGCATCATGCTCAAGCTGCAAGCCTTGATCCGCGAACATTCCAAGCGCATCGCCGGGGTCCTCAGCGCCGAGCAGGGCAAGACCATTGCCGATGCCGAAGGCGATATTTTCCGTGGCCTGGAAGTGGTGGAGCACGCCTGTTCCATCGGCACCCTGCAAATGGGCGAGTTCGCTGAAAACGTCGCAGGGGGGGTGGACACCTATACCCTGCGCCAACCCATCGGCGTGTGCGCCGGCATTACCCCGTTCAACTTCCCGGCGATGATTCCGCTGTGGATGTTCCCCATGGCCATTGCCTGCGGTAACACCTTCGTCCTTAAGCCTTCCGAGCAAGACCCGCTGTCAACGATGCTGCTGGTGGAACTGGCGCTGGAAGCCGGTGTGCCGGCCGGCGTGCTCAACGTCGTGCACGGTGGCAAGGATGTGGTAGATGCGCTGTGCACCCATAAAGACATCAAGGCGGTGTCCTTCGTCGGCTCGACCGCCGTGGGGACGCATGTGTACGACCTGGCCGGCAAGCACGGCAAGCGCGTGCAGTCGATGATGGGCGCGAAGAACCATGCGGTGGTGCTGCCCGATGCCAACCGCGAACACACCCTCAATGCCCTGGTCGGTGCCGGTTTCGGTGCGGCGGGCCAGCGTTGCATGGCCACTTCGGTGGTGGTGCTGGTGGGTGCGTCCAGGCAGTGGCTGCCAGACCTCAAGGCGCTGGCGCAAAAGCTCAAGGTCAATGCCGGCAGCGAAGCTGGAACCGATGTCGGCCCGGTGATCTCCAAGCGCGCCAAGGCGCGCATCCTGGAACTGATCGAAAGCGGCGTGAAAGAAGGCGCCAAGCTGGAGTTGGATGGCCGCGACATCCAGGTGCCGGGCTTCGAGCAAGGCAACTTTGTCGGCCCGACCCTTTTCTCCGGCGTGACCACCGATATGCAGATCTACACCCAGGAAATCTTCGGCCCGGTACTGGTGGTGCTGGAAGTCGACACCCTCGATGAAGCCATCGCCCTGGTCAACGCCAACCCGTTCGGCAACGGCACCGGCCTGTTCACCCAGAGCGGTGCGGCGGCGCGTAAATTCCAGAGCGAAATCGATGTGGGCCAGGTCGGTATCAACATCCCGATCCCGGTGCCGGTGCCGTTCTTCAGCTTCACCGGTTCCCGTGGCTCCAAACTGGGTGACCTGGGCCCTTACGGCAAGCAAGTGGTGCAGTTCTACACCCAGACCAAAACCGTCACCAGCCGCTGGTTCGACGACGACACGGTCAATGATGGCGTCAACACCACCATCAACCTGCGCTGATTCGGGAGACGACCATGAAGATTGCATTTATCGGCTTGGGCAACATGGGCGCGCCCATGGCCCGCAACCTGATCAAGGCCGGCCATGGGCTGAACCTGTTCGACCTGAACCAGGCGGTACTCAAGGAATTGGCCGAGCTGGGTGGCAGCATCAGCGCTTCACCGCGGGATGCCGCTACCGGCGCCGAGTTGGTGATTACCATGCTGCCGGCCGCCGCCCATGTGCGCAGTGTCTGGCTGGGTGAAGACGGTGTTTTAGCCGGTATCGGCCAAGGCGTGCCGGCGGTGGATTGCAGCACCATCGACCCGCAGACCATCCGCGATGTTGCGGCTGCGGCGGCCAAGCAAGGTGTGGCTGTCGCCGATGCACCGGTCTCCGGTGGCACTGGCGGCGCGCAAGCCGGTACCCTGACCTTCATGGTCGGCGCCAGCGCGGAACTGTTTGCCACCCTGCAACCGGTGCTGGCGCGGATGGGCCGCAACATTGTGCGTTGCGGCGACGTCGGCACCGGCCAGATCGCCAAGATCTGCAACAACCTGCTGCTGGGCATCAGCATGGTCGGCGTCAGCGAAGCCATGGCCCTGGGCGATGCGCTGGGCATCGACACCCAAGTGCTGGCGGGGATCATCAACAGCTCCACCGGCCGCTGCTGGAGTTCCGACACCTACAACCCTTGGCCGGGCGTGATCGAAACGGCGCCGTCATCCCGTGGTTATACCGGTGGTTTTGGTGCCGACCTGATGCTCAAGGACCTCGGCCTAGCCACCGAAGCCGCGCGCCAGGCACACCAGCCGGTGATCCTCGGCGCCGTGGCCCAGCAGTTGTATCAATCGATGAGCCAGCGTGGGGAAGGGGGCAAGGACTTCTCGGCGATCATCAACAGCTACCGCAAACCCAAGTAGTGTGGGCTGCGCTTACTGTGGTAAGTAGACTGACTGTGGCAAGCCCTAGGGCTTGCCCCGCGTTGGGCTGCGCAGCAGCCCCAATCCAATCACTGCGATCGTTCAGAAGGATCGGGGGGGATGGTTTTAGGGCTGCTGCGCAGCCCAACGCGGGCAAGCCCTAATGCCATTCAGTTAAGGCTTTTTTGTAGGAGCGAGCTTGCTCGCGAAAAACGTCAACGATAACGCGTGTCTCCTGAATGAACGCGGCGCCTGTGAGTTTTTCGCGAGCAAGCTCGCTCCTACAAAAGGCGATGTACGCTTAACTGAACGGCATTAGGGCAAGCCCGCTCGCCACAGTAAACCGGCTCGCCACAACGCAAAGCAGTTCACGGTAGAAGTGAATCAAGCAAACACAAAATACTTACGCACCGTCTCGACCACTTCCCACGTGCCCTTCATCCCCGGTTCCACCACAAAGATATCCCCAGCGCGCAAGTGGATCGGCTCCATGCCTTCCGGGGTGATCACGCAGTAGCCCTCTTGGAAGTGGCAGTATTCCCACTTCACGTATTCCACATACCACTTGCCCGGTGTGCAGATCCAGGTGCCCATGATCTTGCTGCCGTCTTCGCTGGTGTAGGCGTTGAGGTTGACGGTGTGCGGGTCACCTTCGAGCTTTTCCCATTTGCAGGCATCCAGGACGGGCAGTGGGTGGGTGTCGCGCAGTACGGTGATGGGCTTGGACATGGATGACTCCGAGGCGGGGAATGGAAAGATGCACCCTAAGGCCTTGGGCGTTGCGCCAGTGGTCTGAACTCGACATCGGGATGCCCAGAAGCGCAGGGAGTCCGATGGTTGAGGCATCGCGAAGTCAGTGTGGAAGGCTTTTTTGTAGGAGCGAGCTTGCTCGCGAAGAACTCACAGACGCGGCGTTCATTCAGGAAACACGCGTTATCGTTGAGGTTTTTCGCGAGCAAGAACTAGGCGTCCACCCTCGCTCCTACAGGAGGCTATGTACGCTTAACTGACCGGCATTAATCCTTGGTGGCCGCTCCTCTGTGGCCAGGCGATACTTCTGAGCGTAAATAAGCCGTTTCTTCGCAGTAAGTGCGAAATATTTCCGGCTTGGCGCAGGAAAT
This sequence comes from Pseudomonas gorinensis, assembly GCF_042015035.1. NCBI lineage: Bacteria > Pseudomonadati > Pseudomonadota > Gammaproteobacteria > Pseudomonadales > Pseudomonadaceae > Pseudomonas > Pseudomonas gorinensis. Next base: position 6,244,202 of record NZ_CP167125.1, on the reverse strand, counting down.
CGCAAGAAAATTCACAGCTGGCCCTCGTATCATTCACCTTAGTACCGACCGAGAGCCTTGAAATGAACCCAATAAAAACGTGGTGGGACATCAGCCCACCCTTGAGCGCGGCGACCCCGACCTGGCCGGGGGATACGCCGTTCCAGGAAGAGCGTGTATGGCAGTTCGGCCCGGAGTGTCCGGTGAATGTCGGGCGCATTACCTTGTCGCCGCACACTGGCGCCCACGTGGATGCCCCGCTGCATTACAGCGCGCAGGGTGCACCGATTGGCGAAGTGTCGTTGGACGTGTACATGGGCCCGTGCCGCGTGTTGCATTGCCTGGACAGCGGCGCGCTGGTGCAGCCGCATCAACTGGACGGGCGTGTGGATAACTTGCCCGAGCGCGTGTTGCTGCGCACTTATCCACAAGCCCCGCTGACCGAGTGGGATTCGAATTTCACCGCCATCGCCCCGCAAACCATCGAGCTGCTCGCCGGCCTCGGTGTGCGCCTGATCGGTATCGACACCCCGTCCCTGGACCCGCAACAGTCCAAGACCATGGATGCTCACAACGCCGTGGCCCGCCATGGCATGGCGATTCTCGAAGGCATCGTGCTCGATGACGTAGCGGAGGGCGACTATGAACTCATCGCGCTGCCCCTGCGGTTTGCCCATCTCGACGCCAGCCCGGTCCGTGCCATTCTCCGCCCGCTCAAGGAGCCCACGCGATGAGCCAATGTCCTTTCTCAGCTGATTACCAACCCCCGGAAGAATGGCATAACGCCGAACTGAATTTTTCCGAGTCCATGAGCTATGGCGACTACCTGGACCTGGGCAAAGTCCTCAGTGCCCAGCACCCGCTGTCGCCAGACCACAACGAAATGCTCTTTATCATCCAGCACCAGACCTCCGAGCTGTGGATGAAACTGATGCTCCACGAACTCAAGGCCGCCCGCGAACACGTGCGCCTGGGCGAGTTGCCGCCAGCGTTCAAGATGCTGGCGCGGGTGTCGCGGATCTTCGATCAACTGGTGCACGCCTGGGCGGTGCTGGCGACGATGACGCCGTCGGAGTACAAGGCGATTCGCCCGTTCCTGGGGCAGTCATCAGGGTTCCAGTCGTTCCAGTACCGTGAGATCGAATTCATCCTCGGCAACAAGAGCCCGGCGCTGTTGCGGCCCCATGCCCATCGGCCTGAGTTGTTGCAGGAGTTGCAGGTGGCGATTGCCACGCCGTCGCTGTACGACGAGGCGATCAACCTGATGGCCAAGGCGGGCCTGGCGATTGATCCCCAACGTGCCGAGCGCGACCCGACGGCGGCCACGGTGCATGATGACTCCGTGGAGGCGGCATGGCGTGAGGTCTATCGCAACCCAAGCCGGTACTGGGACCTGTATCAGTTGGCGGAAAAGTTTATCGACCTGGAGGACTCGTTCCGCCAATGGCGCTTCCGGCATGTGACCACGGTGGAGCGGATTATCGGCTTCCAGCCGGGTACTGGCGGCACCGAAGGCGTGGGTTACCTGCGCAAGATGCTCGACACGGTGCTGTTCCCCGAGCTGTGGCGGGTACGCTCCACGCTGTAAACGCAATCAAATGTGGGAGGGGGCTTGCCCCCTCCCACATGGATATTACTGCGCAGCGGCGACCGCTTTCGTCTTACTCACTCGCAACCGGTAGGCCACATAGATAACCCCCACCCACACCGGCATCGCATACACCGACTCCCGAATCCCAGGAATCGCCAGCATCACGCTGATGATCATCAGCATGAACGCCAGGCACAGGTAGTTGCTGAACGGGAACCAGAAGGTCTTGAACGACGGCACCACGCCTTGCTCACCCATGGCTTTGCGGAACTTGATGTGCGTGATGCTGATCAGCGCCCAGTTGATCATCAGCGAGGCAACCACCAGCGCAAACAGCAACTCCAGGGCACTTTTCGGTGCCACGTAGTTGACCACCACGCACAGCATCGTCACCAGCGCCGAAATACCCAGGGCCCGCAACGGTACGCCTTGCTTGTTGAGTTTCATCAGCGACTTGGGTGCATCGCCTTGCTCGGCCAGGCCGAACAGCATGCGGCTGTTGCAGTACACGCCGCTGTTGTACACCGACAGCGCCGCGGTCAGTACCACGAAGTTGAGGATATGCGCGGCGGTGTCGTTCCCGATCAGCGAGAAGATCTGCACAAACGGGCTGCCGCTGTAGGCATCGCCCGACGCGCCGAGGGTTTGCAGCAGTTGATCCCACGGGTACAGCGACAGCAGCACGGTCAGGGCACCGACATAGAAAATCAGGATGCGGTACACCACCTGGTTGATCGCCTTCGGGATCACCTTGCGCGGTTCGCTGGCCTCGGCGGCAGTGATGCCCACCAGCTCCAGGCCACCGAACGAGAACATGATGAACGCCATGGACATCAACAGCCCCATGCCGCCGTTGGGGAAGAACCCGCCGTGGCTCCACAGGTTGCTGATCGAGGCTTGCGGGCCGCCGGTGCCGCTGAACAGCAGGTAGCAGCCGAGCACGATCATGCCGACAATCGCCACCACCTTGATGATCGCGAACCAGAACTCAGCCTCACCGAAGAACTTCACGTTCAGGGTGTTGATCAGGTTCACCGCGACAAAGAACACCAGTGCGCTGACCCAGGTTGGGATCTCTGGCCACCAGAACTGGATGTACTTGCCCACGGCCGTCAGTTCGGCCATGCCCACCAGCACGTACAGCACCCAGTAGTTCCAGCCCGCCAGGAAGCCCGCGTAACCGCCCCAGTATTTGTGCGCGAAGTGGCTGAATGAACCCGCCACCGGTTCTTCAACGATCATCTCGCCCAGCTGGCGCATGATCAGGAACGCGATGAAACCGGCAATCGCGTAGCCCAGGATCATCGACGGCCCCGCCGACTTGAGCACCCCGGCCGAACCGAGGAACAGCCCCGTGCCGATGGCCCCTCCCAAGGCAATCAGCTGAATATGCCGGTTCTTCAGGCCACGCTTGAGGCCTACCGGGTTAACCATGTCATCCGCCATTAACATTCCCTTCTACTTGTTTTTCTCGGGGTTGATTACACGCCGAACCCGCCCCTCAGAAGTGCTGAGGGGTCAGATATTACTCTGCGTGAACTTTTCGTAATACAGCTGAACGCCATCAAGTGCCTGATCCACCAGCCATTGCTGGATGGATTCGACCATTGGCGGGGGGGCCGCACACGTACATATCGGCCGATCTGTCGCGTAATTCGGCCAGGTCAAAATGCTCGGTGAGGTAGCCACGCTTGCCGGACCATGCGGGCGAAGGGTTGCTCAGGACTTCGGTGTAGCGAAAGTGGGCGAGCCTGGAGGCGTAGGCCTGGAGGCGCGCCGCTTCGCACAAGTCTTCGACGCCGCGTACGCCGTAGTAGACGCCCCCTGTAGGAGCGAGCTTGCTCGCGAAGGTATTTCAGGCGCATCGCTGCGCTGGATGTACCTGTTTCGCGAGCAAGCTCGCTCCTACAAAAGGCATCGTCGGCCTACTTACGCACAACCAGATCCAACACCTCATCCCGATCCTTGATCTTCTGCAACACGATCTCCGAGCGAATATCCATCACCCCCGCCGTGCGGTTCAGGTGGTTCACGATAAAGTCCGAAAAGTGCTTGAGGTTGCGCGCCTGCACCCGTAGCACGTAGTTGCTGGCGCCGGTGATCACGTAGGCGCTGGCCACTTCCGGCCAGCCTTGCACCTTCTTGATAAACGTCTCATGCCAATCCTCCACATCCTGGCGCAAGGAGAGGTGGACGATGGCCTCCAACTCGATCCCCAACTGCTCGGCATTCAGCACCGCGCGATAGCCGCTGATGATGCCTTCGCTCTCCAGCAAGCGCAGGCGGCGCAGGCAGGCGGAGGGTGACAGCGCGACTTTTTCCGCCAGTTCCTGGTTGCTGATACGGCCATCCTGTTGCAGGAAATGCAGGAGGCGCAGGTCGGTGGCGTCGAGAATCATGGTTGGCATAAATCCGCGTATTTTCGGTTTAAATTCGAATTTCCTACAGCTTAATTAGCGTGTTACCCACCACTTTGCACGAAAATTCTCTAAAGCTTCGTTCATTATTTGCAGCATCTTCAGCCTAAAAGCCAGGACAGCCCATGACCCCCCGAAGCCATTGCCAAGCCCTCGACGCCCAGGACCCGCTGGCGCCGCTGCGTCGTCAGTTCGCCTTGCCGGAGGGCGTGATCTATCTCGACGGTAACTCTCTCGGCGCGCGCCCGGTGGCGGCCTTGGCGCGGGCGCAGGCGGTGATTGCCGAAGAGTGGGGCAATGGCCTGATTCGCAGCTGGAACAGCGCCGGCTGGGCGGATTTGTCCCAGCGCCTGGGCAATCGCCTGGCACCGCTGATCGGCGCGCGCGACGGTGAGGTGGTGATCACCGATACCACCTCGATCAACCTGTTCAAGGTGCTCAGCGCCGCGTTGACCGTGCAGCGTCAACGCGCGCCTGCGCGCAAGGTGATCGTCAGCGAGGCGAGCAACTTTCCGACCGACCTGTATATCGCCGAGGGTCTGGCCGAGCTGCTGCAACAGGGCTATTCCCTGCGCCTGGTGAACAGCCCGGACGAATTGCCCCAGGCCATCGACCAGGACGTGGCGGTGGTGATGCTCACCCACGTCAACTACAAGACCGGCTACATGTACGACATGCAGGCGCTGACCGCCCTGAGCCACGAGTGCGGCGCGCTGAGCCTCTGGGACCTGGCCCATTCGGCGGGCGCGGTGCCCATCGACCTGCATCAGGCCGGTGCCGATTATGCGATTGGCTGCACCTACAAATACCTCAACGGCGGCCCGGGCTCCCAGGCATTCGTGTGGGTCAACCCGGCGTTGGTGGATGTGGTGCGGCAGCCGTTGTCGGGCTGGTTCGGGCATACCCGGCAGTTCGCCATGGAGTCCACCTATGCGCCGAGTGCTGGCATCGCCCGCTACCTGTGTGGCACCCAGCCGATCACCTCGCTGGCGATGGTGGAGTGTGGGCTGGAGATTTTCGAACAGACCGATATGGCCAGCCTGCGCAGCAAGTCCCTGGCGTTGACCGACCTGTTTATCGCGTTGGTGGAGGCCCGTTGTGCTGCCCATGAGCTGGTACTGATCACCCCGCGTGAGCACGCCCGGCGTGGCAGTCATGTGAGCTTCGAGCACCCTGAAGGCTATGCGGTGATCCAGGCGTTGATCGCCCGTGGTGTGATCGGTGACTACCGCGAGCCGCGCATCATGCGCTTTGGGTTTACGCCGTTGTACACAAGCTTTACCGAGGTGTGGGATGCCGTGGAAATCCTCGGTGAAATCCTCGACAACCGCACCTGGGACCAACCGCAATTCAAAGTCCGCCACAGCGTCACCTGAAGATAACGCAGATCAAAATGTGGGAGGGGGGCTTGCCCCCGATAGCGGTGGATCAGCAAACATCTAAGTGACTGACACACCGTCATCGGGGGCAAGCCCCCTCCCACAGGGGATCTGTGACAACAGTTAGACCGTGCAACGCCGTCGGCTATGCCGGCCCCAGCGTACGGGTGAGCTACGCCATCGGGGCGTTGATCACCTTGCTGCTGATGGGCGCGGTGATGATCACCACCTATTTCACCGAGGCGTTCAAGGTGACGTTGGTATTTGGCGTGCCGTTCCTGCTGATCCTGTCGGCGGTGTATTACGGGTTTTTCCGCAAGGGCAGGGCCAAGGCGTCGAACAGGGCCCTGGCGTAACCTGGCAGGTGGTCGAACGAGCGCGCGCATAACAGCAGTGTTCGACAGGCCCAATCTTCTCGCAACGGTTGGGCCTTGAAGCGCTGTTCCAACGGCCAACGGGCCAGCGCCGCCTGGGGCACGATCCCCAGGCCAGCGCCGCGTGCAACCATGCGCATCACCCCGTCAAAGCCCTCGGCACGGATGCGCGTTTGCAAGCGAAACCCCGCGTGCAACGCCTGTTCTTCCAGGTACACCGCCAGCGCGCTGTGGGCGGCCAGGCCCACATAGTCGTAATGCAGGCTGTCGATAAAACTCACCGTACTGGCTGCCGTCAACGGATGCTCCAGCGGCATGATCAGCACCAGTGGATCGTCGCGAAACGCGAGGGTCTGCAAGCCGTGGGCGTCCACGGCGTCGGAGATGATCCCCAGGTCCGCCGTGCCCTGGCGCAAGGCCTGGGTGATGCGCAGGCTTGGCAGTTCCTGCAGGTCGATATCGAGGTTGGGGTGTTCGCGCAGAAAGTCCGCGAGCAGTTCCGGCAGGTATTCGCTGAGCGCGGTGGTGTTGCACAGCAGGCGCACCTGGCCTTTGACGCCGTTGGCGTATTCCGCGAGGTCCTGTTGCAGGTGCTCGGCCTGTTGCAGTAGCAGGCGGGCGTGACGGGCCAAGGCTTTTCCCGCAGGCGTAGGGGTGACGCCTCGACGCCCACGGTCGAGAAACTCGATGCCCAACGAGGCCTCCATCGCCCGGATGCGCGCGCTGGCGGCGGCCAGGGATAAATGACTGCGGGCCGCGCCGGCGGTGATATTGCCGGTGTCGAGGACGTGCAGGTAGAGGCGCAGGTCGATCAGGTCAAAGTGCATGGCTGATTGCTCGGGTGATAGGACTGGCCTCATCGGGAGCAAGTCGACTCCTCGCACCGCCCCTCCCTCATTTGAAATGCAGCCCAAGTGTGGGAGGGAGCTTGCTCCCGATGAGGCCTCAGCCTCATGCAAAACAAGAGGCTGCCTCAGTATATGGCGAATTTCCGAGCTTATCGAAAAGTCGCACAATCGGCCCATGAATACCCTCCTCGCGTTTTACCAAAACCTCGGCCCCGCCCTTACCTTGCTGGTGATCGGCACCTTCCTGCTGGCTGGCACCGTCAAGGGCGTGATCGGTCTCGGCCTGCCCACCGTGGCCATGGGCATGCTCGGCCTGGCTATGTTGCCGGCGCAGGCTGCGGCGTTGCTGATCATCCCTTCGACCGTCACCAACCTGTGGCAATTGGCATGCGGCGGGCACCTGAGTGCTTTGCTCAAGCGCCTGTGGCCGATGTTGCTGCTGATTTTCCTCGGTACCGGGCTGGGCACGGTGTGGCTGGGAATGGACGGCGGGCAATGGGTGGTGCGCGCGTTGGGCGCGGCGTTGCTGGCGTATGCACTGAGCGGACTGTTCCTGCCCACGTTCAAGGTCAACGCTCCAACCGAGCGCTGGCTGGGCCCGCTGTGTGGGCTGGTCACCGGCGTGATCACCTCGGCGACCGGCGTATTCGTGATCCCTGCGGTGCCGTACCTGCAAGCGTTGGGGTTGAATCGCGATCAGTTGGTGCAGGCGTTGGGGCTGTCGTTCAGCGTGTCGACCCTCGCGTTGGCCGCGGGATTGGCCTGGCGTGGCACCTTGGGCGGTGGAGAAGTCAGTGCCTCGTTGCTGGCGCTGGCGCCGGCGCTGCTGGGTATGTGGCTGGGCCAGGTGGTGCGCCAGCGCATCAGTGCGCTGTTGTTCAAACGCGTGTTTTTTATCGGTATGGCCTTGTTGGGCGGGCATCTGCTGATCAGCGGTTAACAATGATTGAGGTATTCGTGATTTCTGGTCAAAAGTATTTTGCTCAGTGGTGGCTTATTCCAAGGGGCCGAGGCCGATAGTCTGCGTCCAGACATTTTCAACCTTCTGGACGCTTCCCATGAAAAAAGTACTCCTGCTCAATGGCGGCAAAAAGTTCGCCCACTCCGATGGCCGCTACAACACCACCCTGCATGACACCGCCTTGGCGGTGTTGGACCGAGGCGGTATCGACGTCAAAGTCACCCATATCGATGCCGGCTACGACGTGGCCGAAGAGGTCGCCAAATTCCTCTGGGCCGACGTGATCATTTACCAGATGCCTGGCTGGTGGATGGGCGCGCCGTGGATCGTCAAGAAGTACATCGACGAAGTCTTCACCGAAGGCCACGGTAGCCTGTACGCCAGCGATGGTCGCACCCGCTCCGACGCCTCGCAGAAATACGGCAGCGGTGGCCTCATCCAGGGCAAGCAGTACATGCTGTCGCTGACCTGGAACGCCCCGCAGCAAGCCTTTGACGACCCGACTGACTTCTTCGAAGCCAAGGGCGTGGACGCGGTGTACTTCCCGTTCCACAAAGCCAACGAGTTCCTCGGCATGACCGGGCTGCCGACCTTCCTCTGCGTGGACGTGATGAAACGCCCGGCCATCGAAGCCGATGTGGCGCGCTACGAGCAGCATCTGGCGCAGGTGTTCAACCTCCCGGTGTAAGCTGCGCTGAACCGATAATGAGGACCGCCTGTGAAAGCCCGATCCGATGAGCTACAGATCTTCGTCAGCGTGATTGAGTGCGGCTCGATTTCCGCGGCGGCGGAACAGGTCGGGCAGACGCCGTCAGCGGTCAGCCGCACGCTGTCGCGCCTGGAAGCCAAGCTTGAGACCACGCTGATCAACCGCACCACGCGGCGCATGGACCTGACCGAGGAGGGCAAGTACTTCTTCGAGCAGGCCAAGCTGATCCTGGCGCAGATGGACGAGCTGGAGGAGCGCCTGTCGTCCCGCCAGAAAAATCCGGCCGGGCGCCTGCGTATCAACGCCGCCGTGCCGTTCATGCTGCATGGGATCGTGCCGTACATCGCTGAGTTTCGCAGCCTGTACCCGGACATCCAGCTGGAGCTGAACAGCGATGATTTGATCATCGACCTGCTGGAGCAAAGCACCGACATCGCCATTCGCATTGGCGCCCTGGCCGACTCCACCCTGCATGCGCGCTCCCTCGGCTGGTCGCCGCTGCATATCCTCGCCAGCCCCGCCTACCTCAAGCAGCATGGTGCGCCGACGACGGTCGCCGAACTGGCCGACCACACCTTGCTCGGCTTCACCCAGACCGAAACCCTCAACCATTGGCCCCTGCGCCATGTGGAAGGTGACCGCTGGCTGATCCAGCCCGGCATTGCGGCGTCCAGCGGTGAAACCTTGCGGCAGCTGGCGCTGGAAGGACAGGGCATTTGCTGCCTGTCCAACTTCATGACCGTCGACGACATCAATGCCGGGCGCCTGGTGCCGGTGCTGGAGTCGTTCAACAGTGGCTATCGCCAGCCGATCCATGCGGTGTTCTACCGCAATTCGCAGTTGGCCTTACGCATCCAGTGCTTCCTGGACTTCATCCAAGCCAAGCTGGCGCGGTATGCCTGCTGATTCGTGACCGTCACGCAAGAGTGAATTGGGCGGTGCGGGCTTATTCGGCAGGGATGAGTCCGTAACAATGGACCCATCACTTACCCCGTCAGGAGCACTCTCCATGAACGTATTCATTACCGGCGCAGCCGGTTTTATCGGCGGTTCCATCGCCACTGGCCTGGTCAAGGCCGGCCACACGGTTACCGGTCTGGTACGCAGCGCCGGGCAAGCGGCTGAAATGACCGCCCTGGGCATCAACCCGGTGATCGGTACCCTCGATGACGCCGCCGTATTGACCGCGCAGGCGCACAAAGCCGATGCGGTGATCAATGCCGCGAGCAGCGACCACCGTGCCGCGGTGGAAACCCTGCTGGCTGCGCTGAAAGGCTCGAACAAGCCATTCCTGCATACCAGCGGTTCGAGCATTGTGGGCGATGCGTCGGGCGGCAAGGCCAGTGATGTCATCTATTTCGAAGACAACCTGCCGGAGCCGACCGTCGACAAGGCTGCACGCGTGGCCATCGACAACCTGGTCCTGGCGGCTGCCCGCGACGGCGTGAATTCGGCCGTGATCTGCAACACCCTGATCTACGGCCACAGCCTGGGCGTGAAGCGTGACAGTGTGCAATTGCCGCGCTTGCTCAAGCAGGCGCGCAAGAGTGGGGTGGTGCGCCATGTGGGGACGGGGCAAAACATTTGGTCCAACGTGCACATTGAAGACGTGGTGGCGCTGTACCTGCTGGCGCTGACGAAGAATGTGCCGGGGACGTTCTACTTTGTGGAAAGCGGCGAGGCCTCGTTTATCGACATGACCACCGCGATCGCCCAAGCCCTGAACCTGGGTAAGCCGCAGGATTGGCCACTGGCCGAGGCTGAAGCCGAATGGGGCTATGAAATGGCCAACTATGGCCTGGGCTCCAACAGCCGCGTGCGCGGCAAGCATGCCCGCGAGTTGCTGGGCTGGGCACCGAAGCGCACGTCGGTGGTGGAGTGGATTCGCCACGAGATGGTCTGAGTTTTCTGCCATTGACTGATGGCAAGCGGGCTTGTTGTGGCCGCGGGCTTACTGTGGCAGCAGGCTTGTTGTGGCAGCAGGCTTACTGTGGCAGTGGGCTTGTTGTGGCGAGCGGGCAAGCCCTAATGCCGTTCAGTTAAGCGTACATCGCCTTCTGTAGGAGCGAGCTTGCTCGCGAAAAACGTCAACGATAACGCGTGTTTCCTGAGTGAACGCGGCGCCTGTGAGTTCTTCGCGAGCAAGCTCGCTCCTACAAAAAAGCCTTAACTGAACGGCATTAGGCTTGCCCCGCGTTGGGCTGCGCAGCAGCCCCAAAACCATTCACCGCATTTCTGTCTGGATGTACAGGGGCTGCTTCGCAGCCCAACGCGGGGCAAGCCCGCTCGCCACAACAAGCCCGCTCGCCACAGTGACAGTGTTGCTCCTTAACTGACTGGCATTGCAACAAGCCCACTTAACGCAGGGAGTTGCCTGCCTTAAAAATCTGGTCCCGTCGCGCTCAATTCCGTACCATTCCCCGCCTTATCTCCCGCAATGCCCTGGTACCTCATGAACCTCACCCGACTGCGCGCCGATGCACTGGCCGGCCTCACCACGTCTTTCGCGTTGCTGCCCGAATGCATCGCCTTTGCCTTGGTGGCTCACCTCAACCCGCTGATGGGACTCTACGGCGCTTTCATCATCTGCACCCTCACCGCGTTGTTCGGCGGCCGGCCGGGCATGGTCTCCGGGGCGGCGGGGTCGATGGCGGTGGTGATCGTCGCGCTGGTGGTGCAACACGGCGTGGAGTATTTGCTGGCGACGGTGTTGTTGGGCGGGCTGATCATGGTTGCGTTCGGCCTGCTACGCCTGGGCAAACTGGTGCGCATGGTGCCCTACCCGGTGATGTTGGGGTTCGTCAACGGTTTGGCGATCATCATTGCCTTGGCGCAACTGGAGCATTTCAAGAGCGGTGAACGCTGGCTCAGCGGCACGCCGCTGTATGTGATGACCGGCCTGGTGCTGGTGACCATGGCCATCGTCTACCTGCTGCCGCGCGTCACCCGTGCCGTGCCGCCTGCGCTGGTGGCGATTCTTGGCGTGGGCCTGGCGGTGTACCTGCTGGGCTTGCCAACACGCACGCTGGGCGACATGGCCCACATCGCCGGTGGCCTGCCCACCTTCGCGCTGCCGCAGATACCCTGGTCGCTGGACACCCTCGGCATCATCGCGCCTTACGCGTTCCTGATGGCCATGGTCGGCCTGCTGGAAACCCTGCTGACCCTCAACCTTACCGACGAAATCACCGAGACCCGTGGCTACCCGGACCGCGAAAGCGTGGCCCTGGGCGCGGCGAATATGGTCTCGGGCCTGTTCGGCGGCATGGGCGGTTGCGCGATGATCGGGCAAACCGTGATCAACCTCAGTTCCGGCGGGCGCGGGCGTTTCTCCGGCGTGTTTGCCGGGGTAATGATCCTGTTGTTCATTCTGTTTCTGTCACCGCTGATTGAACGCATCCCGCTGGCGGCGCTGGTGGGCGTGATGTTCGTGGTGTCGCAGCAGACCTTTGCCTGGGCGTCGCTGCGGGTGATCAACAAGGTGCCGCTCAATGATGTGCTGGTGATTCTCGCGGTGACCGTGATCACCGTGTTCACCGACCTGGCCACGGCGGTGCTCTGCGGCATTCTGATCGCAGCGCTGAACTTCGCCTGGCAACAGGCGCGGGAGTTGTATGCGGATGAACACCTGGAAAACGACGGCAGCAAGCTCTACCGCCTGCATGGCACGTTGTTCTTTGCCTCGACCACGCCGTTCCTGAACCAGTTCGACCCCGCCAACGACCCGGCGCACGTGACCCTGGATTGCCGCCACCTGAGCGTTGTCGACTACTCGGCGATTGCCGCGCTGATGACCCTGCGCGAGCGCTACAGCAAGGCCGGCAAGCATCTGCGGGTGCTGCATTTGTCCGAGCGCTGCAAGAAGCTGCTCAAGCGTGCCAGGGTTCACCACGATTGATCACACACACCTGTAGGAGCGAGCTTGCTCGCGAAAAACGTCAACGATAACGCGTGTTTCCTGAATCAACGCGGCGCCTGTGAGTTTTTCGCGAGCAAGCTCGCTCCTACAGAGGTCGGGTGTGTATTACGGCCCGACCAGGTCTTCCAATTCCTGGGCGCGGGTCTGGGTCATGTCCAGCACACAGCCGGAGCCATTGACCTGGTCAATGGTGCCGCCAGTGGCGCTGCCCGCAAAGGCGCAATTGGCGTCGCGGTATTTGATCCACAGGCGCTGCACGTCCTGCAATTGTTGCTTACGCGCGCCTTCCTGGGCGGCGAGGGCGGTCTTGTAGGCGCGGTTCAGGCGCTCATCCTGCACCTTGGCTTCCTTGGCGTTGCAATTGACCATGTCTGCGGTCGTATTGGCGCTGTCCATGCATTTCTTCAGTGCGGCGTTGTCGGCGGCTGAAGCGCTGCCGCACAGGGCGAGAAGCACGGCGCTGGCGGCGAGTGAGGTGCGAATCATGGTCGGTTCCTGGGCATGAGTGAGTGCGCATTCTATGACTCGATGGCGCTCGGTGAGTTTCCGGCGTTGTCTGATCTTCATGTAAGAACACCCCCCGAATTTTCATGCACTGGCGCTGGGCATGTCCCAATGCGACGGCGCTTATCCCTGCGCGAAAATTACTTTCATAAAAATTGAAAGTCAGTCCCGGTAATGATTTATGAGTTTCACAACCTATTCGACGTGACCCTTTCCGAGGAGTACCGCATGGCCGCATCACCGGGCTTCGGGCTATTGGCATACGCTGCCATCGCCATCATTGCTTTGATCGTGCTGATAGCACGCTACCGACTCAACCCGTTTATCGTCATCACCCTGGTGTCCATCGGCCTGGCACTGATGGCCGGGATGCCGGCGGATACCATCATGGGGTCCTACGAAGCGGGCGTCGGCAAGACCCTGGGGCATATCGCCCTGGTGGTGGCGCTGGGCACCATGCTCGGCAAGATGATGGCCGAGTCCGGCGGCGCCGAGCAGGTGGCGCGTACGCTGATCAACCGGTTCGGCGAGCGCAATGCGCACTGGGCGATGGTGTGCATTGCCTTCCTGGTGGGGCTGCCCTTGTTTTTCGAGGTCGGTTTTGTGTTGCTGGTGCCGATCGCCTTTACCGTGGCGCGGCGCGTCGGGGTGTCGATCCTGATGGTCGGCTTGCCCATGGTGGCCGGCTTGTCGGTGGTGCATGCGCTGGTGCCGCCGCACCCGGCGGCGATGATGGCGGTGCTGGCGTATAACGCATCGGTCGGGCAGACCGTGCTCTATGCGATCCTGATCGGTATCCCGACGGCGATCATCGCCGGCCCGCTGTACGCCAGGTTCATCGTGCCGCGCATCCACTTACCGGCGGAAAACCCGTTGGAACGCCAGTTTATCGACCGCGAACCGCGCACTCGCTTGCCGAGCTTCGCCCTGACCATGGGCACCATCCTGTTGCCGGTGGTGCTGATGATGATCGGCGGCTGGGCCAACCTGCTGTCCACGCCGGGCACTGCGTTCAACCAGTTCCTGTTGTTTATCGGCAACTCGGTGATCGCCCTGTTGGTGGCGACCCTGGTGAGTTTCTGGACCCTGGGCCTGGCGCAGGGCTTCAACCGCGAGTCGATTCTCAAGTTCACCAATGAATGCCTGGCGCCGACCGCCAGCATCACCTTGCTGGTGGGTGCCGGTGGTGGTTTGAACCGCATCCTGGTGGATGCCGGCGTCACCCATGAGATCCTCGGCCTGGCCAATGCCTTTAACTTGTCGCCGCTGCTGATGGGCTGGTTGTTCGCCGCGCTGATGCGGGTTGCCACGGGCTCGGCCACGGTGGCCATGACCACGGCGTCGGGTGTGGTGGCACCGGTCGCCCTGGGCCTGGGTTATCCACACCCGGAATTGCTGGTGCTGGCCACAGGTGCTGGCTCGGTGATCTTTTCCCACGTCAACGACGGCGGCTTCTGGCTGATCAAGGAATACTTCAATATGACGGTAATCCAGACCTTCAAGACCTGGACCGTGCTGGAGACCCTGATTTCAGTGGTCGCCTTCGGTCTGACGTACGGCCTGTCCTGTATTTTGTAACCCGGAGCCCCCATGGACATCCTCTATCAGATCCGCGCCCGCCAGGCCTCCTTCAGCGCCGGCGAAGGCCGTATCGCCAAGCTGATGCTGGATGACGTGGGCTTCGCTGCATCGGCCAGCCTGGAAGCGTTGTCCCAACGGGCCGAGGTCAGCACCGCGACCCTGTCACGGTTTGCCCGCAGTGTCGGCTGTCGGGACTTGCGCGACCTGCGCTTGCAATTGGCCCAGGCCAGCGGTGTCGGCAGCCGCTTCCTGGACCCGGCGGGCTTGCCGGAACAGTCGGCGTTTCACCGCCAGATCCTCGGCGATATCGAGGCGACGTTGCGCCAGCACTTGTCGGGGTTCAATCAAGCCAGCTTTGTCGATGCGGTCAACCTGCTGGGCAAGGTGCGGATGATCCACGCCTTCGGCATGGGCGGCCCCTCAAGCCTGTGCAGCGAGGAGTTGCAGGTACGGTTGGTACGCCTGGGGTATCCGATTGCCACGTGCCATGACCCGGTGATGATGCGCGTCACGGCGGCAACATTGGGGGCCGAACATGCGCTGATCGTCTGTTCGCTCACTGGCCTGACCCCCGAATTGCTCGACGTGGTGACGCTGGCGCGCAGCTACGACGCGCGCATCATCGCCATCACCCTGGCGGATTCACCGTTGGCGCAGTTGGCCGATGTGTTGCTGCCGCTGCAACCGGCCGAAACCAGCTTCATCTACAAACCCACGGCGGCGCGCTACGGCATGCTGTTGGCCATCGACCTGCTCGCCACCGAGCTGGCACTGGCCATGCCGGACGACAACCAGGAGCGCCTGCGCCGCATCAAGCTGGCCCTGGACGATTACCGCGGCGGCCCTGACAGCCTGCCGCTTGGAGACTGATATGAAGTACGACACGCTGATTCGCCAGGCGTTGATCATCGATGGCAGCAACACCCCTGGCTACGTTGCGGATGTGGGGATGCGCGACGGGCGTATTGCGGCGATTGGCGATTTGTCAGCGGCCCATGGCGAGCATGAATTCGATGCCGCCGGCCGCGTATTGGCACCGGGCTTTATTGACGTACACACTCACGATGACACGGTGGTGATCCGTCATCCGCAGATGTTGCCCAAGCTGAGCCAGGGGGTGACCACGGTGATCGTCGGTAACTGTGGGATCAGTGCTTCTCCGGTCAGTTTGCGCGGTGATCCGCCGGACCCGATGAACCTGCTGGGGCAGCGCGAGGCGTTCGCCTATCCGCGTTTCAGCGATTACCGCCGCGCAGTGGAAAACGCCCATCCGGCGGTCAACGTGGCAGCGCTGATCGGTCATACGGCACTGCGCAGCAACCACATGGATGATCTGCATCGCACCGCCACTGCTGGTGAAATCGCCGCGATGCGTGTGCAGTTGAAGGACAGTCTCGACGCCGGTGCACTGGGGTTATCCACCGGCCTGGCCTATGCCAGCGCGTTCAATGCCGAGACCGATGAAGTGCTGCAACTGAGTGAAGAACTGACGGCCTACGGTGCGGTATACACCACCCATCTGCGCAGCGAATTCGAACCGGTGCTGGAGGCGATGGACGAGGCTTTTCTGATCGGCCGGCATGCACGGATACCGGTGATTATTTCCCACCTCAAATGTGCAGGAGCCGGGAACTGGGGACGTAGTCCACAGCTGTTGGCAGCGTTGGAGTCGGCGGCGAAAACCCACCCGGTGGCGTGTGATTGTTATCCCTATGCGGCGAGTTCATCGACCCTGGATCTCAAGCAGGTGACCGATGCGTTCCGTATCACGATTACCTGGTCGACGCCGCACCCTGGCATGGGCGGGCGTGACTTGCAGGACATTGCGGGTGAGTGGGGCGTCTCGCTGATGGACGCGGCGCGGCGCCTGCAACCGGCCGGCGCGGTGTATTACGGCATGGATGAGGCGGATGTGCGGCGGATCCTGGCGCACCCGTTGTCGATGGTCGGCTCGGATGGTTTGCCTGAAGATCCGTTCCCGCATCCGCGTTTGTGGGGCGCATTCCCACGGGTGTTGGGACATTTCAGCCGCGATGTCGGCCTGTTCCCGCTGCACACGGCGGTACATAAAATGACCGGGTTGTCGGCGGCGCGATTTGGCTTGTCCGAACGGGGTGAAATACGTGAAGGGCATTGGGCCGACCTGGTGTTGTTCGACCCGCTGCGCATACGCGATGTGGCGGACTTCAAGCAACCGCAACGCGCCGCCGAGGGCATTGACGGTGTGTGGGTCAATGGCGTGTTGAGCTACCGCGAGGGGCAGGCGAATGGTCAGCGACCGGGCCGCTTTTTGGCGCGCAGCGGGGATTTGCGGGGTGGGTTTTCGACTCTATAGTGGGCGCTCTTATACACGGAGCGGTTGCCATGCACTTAGGAAAAGTCATTCCCATCCTGCGGATTTTCGATGAGGCCAAGGCGTTAGGATTCTATGTCGATTTCCTCGGGTTCAAGGTCGACTGGCAGCATCGCTTCGAGGCGAATTTTCCGTTGTACCTGCAGGTGTCATTGGGCGAGTGTGTGCTGCATTTGTCCGAGCATCATGGCGATGCTTCGCCGGGCGCGGCGGTGCGGATTCAGGCGCAAGGGGTGGACGCGTACCAGCAGCAGTTGGTGGGCAAGGGCTACCGGTATGCCAAGCCTGGGGTGGAGCAAACGCCTTGGGGCTCGCGGGAGATGAGCATCAAGGATCCGTTTGGGAATCGGCTGGTGTTTGTTGAGGAAGGCGAGGGCTGAGAGGCAAATCGCAGGTAATAAAAAACCGCCTTGGTAGGCGGTTTTTTTTGCAATCCCAGTTTGCGGCTGGGGTTGCTGTCTCACAGGAGCACTGACGTGTTGGAGATACTACTGCTGCTTTAAGGTTTTATACAAGGGCTGACGATAACTGGTTTTGTTGGTTTTTAATTGCAAAGAACAGCAACAACTTTTGAGGGTGATCAACTGTTACTTGCAACACCTTGGCGTAGGTGGCTGAGCTAGCATCACCCCCGTTCTGCGTTCATCGTGAGGAAGGTTGGCTGGGTTCGCGCGCAAATTTTGGACCGACTGCCACGGGCTTGCAATCCGTGCCGGATTAATGCGGGAGGACCATCAACCCAGCCGCCTCACAGGAGCACTGACGTGCATCCAAAGGCTCACGTGTTCCGGTAAGTGTGCTGGAGGTAAGGCCCAACTCACGGAGGGCCGAGTATGTCTAGGTTTGCACGACGTACATGGAACCTCGTAGTGAATGCCGTACGTGTTTATCACGTGTGGACATTCCTGCGGGACAGCTTCGATGACCTGTAAGGTCTGAGAAGTGGAGCCGCTTCGGTTAATACCGAAGCGGCTTTTTGGTTTCTTACACCCGGAAGTGGCTGACCATCTGCTGCAACTGGCTACCCAGGCGCGCCAGTTCCACACTCGACTTGGCCGTTTCTTCGCTCGCGGTGGCGGTCTGTTCCGACACATCACGCACATTGACGATACTGCGGCTGATCTCTTCGGCCACGGCGCTTTGCTGTTCGGCGGCGGCGGCGATCTGCTGGTTCATCGACTGGATGTTCGACACCGTCCGGGTGATGTTCTCCAGCGACACACCGGCCTTGCGGGTCAGTTCGACGCTGCTGTCGGTGAGGCTGCGGCTGTTGTTCATCACGTTGGCCACTTGCTGGGTGCCGTTCTGCAAACCGGCCACCAGGCCTTCGATTTCCTCGGTGGATTTCTGTGTGCGCTGGGCCAGGCCACGTACTTCGTCGGCGACCACGGCAAACCCGCGACCGGCTTCACCGGCACGCGCCGCTTCAATCGCCGCGTTGAGGGCCAGCAGGTTGGTTTGCTCGGCCACGGCCTTGATCACGTCCATCACGCTGCCGATTTTGTTGCTCTCTTGTTGCAGGTGCGCCATGGCGTCGGTGGAGCGCGCCACTTCGGCTGCCAGGCGTTCGATCTGGGCGATGGCCTCGGCCACCACTTTGTCGCCTGCACGGGCCTGGCCATCGGCATCGGCTGCGGCCAGGGAGGCTTGTTCGGCGTTGCGTGCAACTTCCTGCACGGTGGCGGTCATTTCGTGCATCGCCGTGGCGACCTGATCGGTCTCGATCTTCTGGCTGTTCACACCGGCACTGGTCTGCTCGGTGACGGCCGATAACTCTTCGGCGGCGCTGGCGATCTGGGTTACGCCGTCGCGAATGCCGCTGATCAGCTCACGCAGGGTCGTGCCCATGCGCTGGATGCCTTGTTGCAATACGCCCAGTTCATCGCGGCGGGTGACCTGGATATTGTGGCTCAGGTCGCCGGAAGCAATGCGTTCCACCACGGCCAGGGTTTCCTGGATCGGGCGGGTGATCTGGCGGGTGATAACCAGGGCGGCGATGATGCCCACCAGCAGGGCGAGCAAGGTGCTGATCAATTGCAGGCTGCGGGCCTGGGCGCTTTCAGCGTCACGACGAGCCAGCTGGATGTCGTAGAGCTTGTCGCTGATGGTGACGATATCGGCACCTTGGGTGGTCATTTCAGCGCGTGCCGAGACGATATTGGCATTGGCTGCCTTGTAGTTCTGCACGGCGCTGCGATAGGCACCGAGGGCGCTTTCCAGTGCGCTGAGCGCACTCTGTTGGCTGGTACCGAACGCTGCGCCAAGGCCCTTGAGGCCGCTGATGGCTTTTTCGATTTGTGCCGCTGCGCGGGCTTCGGTATCGGCGTTGACGTTACCGGTATAGCCGCGCACTTCGTAGCGGGCCAACTGGAACTCTTGCTTGGCATGGGTCACGGCCTGGAACTGAGTGAAACGTTCCGGGCTTTCGGGCATCTGTTGCACGTTGGTGTCCAGTGCGTCGATCTGTGCGTTAGCTATATCGGCCTTATCGCCCATTACCTGGCGTGCGGCGTTGCCGTTGCGGTAGGCCTCGCGCATCTTGTTCAGGGACTGCTGATATGCCGTGATGATAGCCTTTTGCTCATTGAGCAGCTTGACGTTCTCCGGGCTCTTGAAGCTGTCCAGGAGCTTTTGCTGCTGGGCGGCGAACGCGTCCAGGCTGGTCTGTACGTTTTGTGCAACGGCTTCATCGCCGTTGGCCAGCATGTATTGCAGGCGCACGATGCGCAGCTTGGTCAGGGAGGCGTTGAGCTGGGTGATATCGCTCATCCAGTTGCTACGGTCGATCAGGCTGCCCAGGCTGGTCCAGCCGGTCAGCGCCAGGATCGAGGTGAGGACAAGCACCAGGCCGAAGCCCAGGCCCAGTTTGAGGTTGACGCTGATGTTACCGAACCAGCTGTTCATCTAATGCTCCGCAAAGTTGATGTCTGTCTGCTGGACGGTGTTGTTGTTTGAGCCAGCCAAGGTGTTCAGGCCATATCGGCGGGGGGGCGGGAAACTGAAACGATTAATTTGCAAACCGACGCGTGGAGCCCGGTATAACCGAGCGCCGGCCCCAGGCAGGCATGACGGCGGCTCTCATCCCGCACTCATTTTCTGTGCTAGTCTGCTGGCCCTTTTAGTTCTGGGTAGTACGGGAAACCAGCTGCCCTACAGCGGAGCCTCTTCATGTCCGAAGTTAATCTGTCCACCGACGAAACCCGCGTCAGCTACGGCATCGGCCGTCAGTTGGGCGACCAACTGCGCGACAACCCACCACCCGGTGTAAGCCTTGACGCGATCCTGGCGGGCCTGACCGACGCGTTCGCCGGCAAGCCAAGCCGTGTTGACCAAGAGCAAATGGCCGCCAGCTTCAAGGTCATCCGCGAAATCATGCAAGCCGAAGCCGCTGCCAAGGCTGAAGCCGCTGCTGGCGCTGGCCTGGCTTTCCTGGCTGAAAACGCCAAGCGTGATGGCATCACCACTCTGGCTTCCGGCCTGCAATTTGAAGTACTGACTGCCGGTGATGGCGCCAAGCCGACCCGTGAAGACCAGGTGCGTACGCACTACCACGGCACCCTGATCGACGGCACTGTGTTCGACAGCTCCTACGAGCGTGGCCAGCCAGCAGAATTCCCGGTTGGCGGCGTGATTGCCGGTTGGACCGAAGCGCTGCAACTGATGAATGCTGGCAGCAAATGGCGCCTGTACGTGCCGAGCGAGCTGGCTTACGGCGCTCAAGGCGTTGGCAGCATCCCGCCGCACAGCGTTCTGGTATTCGACGTCGAGCTGCTCGACGTTCTGTAAGACCTGCTTTTGATTACCTGTAGGAGCCAGCGTGCTCGCGAAACACGTCAACGATGACGCGGGCATCCTGGATGAACGCGTTGCTTGTGCGTTCTTCGCGAGCACGCTCGCTCCTACAGGATTTTGCAGGGTTGCTCATGGATGAAACTTGCCATTGAGCTCTGTCGTCGGGCGCAATGCCCGGGCATAGCAGAATAGAAACAGGTTACGCACCACTTCCTTCAGTACACCGGGTTCACTGGAACTCAGGCCATTCACGTCCAGGTCGCCTTGGTCCTGCAGTTCGTTCAACGCTTCCTCCTCCAGCACGGCACAGACTTCTCCGGTTTCCCGATGAAGGATTCGCAGGTAAGGGTGGGGACGGTCCAGCCAGGCATCTATCAAATAAGTCATGGTCGTTCTCCTTGATGGGTTTCAATGAGAATAATTCTTATTCGTGGAATAGCAAGTGCCTATTGGCGGTTTGTGGATTTTTCTGTGTGGGTATTGCGTTCGATCAACGCGGAGGGCGAAACGCCATCCCGCGGCGGGCGCGGGATGGAGGCAACAGGATCAGACTTTGCGAACGAACTCGGACTTGAGTTTCATCGGGCCGATACCGTCGATCTTGCAGTCGATATCGTGGTCGCCGTCGCACAGGCGAATATTCTTGACCTTGGTGCCGACCTTGACCACCAGGGAGGTGCCCTTGACCTTGAGGTCCTTGATCACGGTGATGGTGTCGCCGTCCTGCAGGACGTTGCCCACAGAGTCTTTCTTCACGGTTTCATCGCCGGCCGCTTCGGCCTCGCCTGTGGCGGACCACTCATGGGCGCATTCCGGGCAGATCAGTTGTGCGCCGTCTTCGTAGGTGTATTCGGAATTGCATTTCGGGCAGGGTGGCAACGTGCTCACTAAAGCTCCTTAAAGGTCAGGATGGCTAAAAGTCGCACATTATATAGGGAATTGCAGTGAGGCAGGGCGCGCTCTTGGATGGGGAGTACAAACTAAGTGTGGGAGGGAGCAAGCCTCCTCCCACATTGGCCCGAGTCTGCAGGTGTCAGTGCGTGCGCGCGACCGCAAACTCACTCAGCTCCACCAGGGCGTCCCGGTATTCGCTGGCTGGAAGGGCTTCCAGGCACTTGATCGCACGGGCCACGTAGTCGCGTGCCAGTTGTGCGGTGTATTCCAGCGAGCCCGAGGCTTCCACGGCTGCGCGGATGCTTTCCAGGTCTTCGATCCCGCCTTTCTGGATCGCCTTGCGCACCAGGGCCGCCTGTTCCGGCGTACCTTCGCGCATGGTGTAGATCAGCGGCAAGGTCGGTTTGCCCTCGGCCAGGTCGTCACCGACGTTCTTGCCCAGGGTTTCGGCGTCACCACGGTAGTCGAGCAAGTCGTCCACCAGTTGGAACGCCACGCCCAGGTGGTCGCCAAAGGTACGCAGGGCTTCGGCCTGTTCGGCAGTCGCTTCGCACAGGGCTGCGGCGCTGTGGGTCGAGGCTTCGAAGAGCATCGCGGTCTTGCCGCGAATCACTTCCATGTAGGTTTCTTCGGTGGTGCTGGCGTCGCGAACCTTCGACAGCTGCAGCACTTCGCCTTCGGCGATGATGCGCGTGGCCTGTGAAAGAATCTTCATCACCGGCATCGAACCCAGTTCGACCATCATTTCGAATGAGCGCGAGTACAGGAAGTCGCCGACCAGCACGCTGGGCGCATTGCCCCACATGGCATTGGCAGTTTCACGGCCACGGCGCATGCCGGACATGTCGACCACGTCGTCATGCAGCAGGGTGGCGGTGTGCAGGAATTCGATGGTGGCGGCCAGCAGGCGCAGGTCATCGCCTTCGCGGCCCAGGGCCTTGCCACACAGCAAC
Organism: Pseudomonas gorinensis; assembly: GCF_042015035.1. Lineage (NCBI taxonomy): Bacteria > Pseudomonadati > Pseudomonadota > Gammaproteobacteria > Pseudomonadales > Pseudomonadaceae > Pseudomonas > Pseudomonas gorinensis. Next base: position 6,221,948 of record NZ_CP167125.1, on the reverse strand, counting down.
ACTAATAAAGGACGCAGGCGCTTGCCGCCCGCCGACGTAATATAGTCGCCAATTTTGGAGACCAGCGGCACTTTAGAAGTCAGCTGCTGCTTGATGATGCCGTCGACGGCGCTAAAATCGTCCGCGACCGCGCGGTAGAAAGCTTGGGGTTGCATCAGCGACAGTCGCTCCAGAAGGGTTGCGCGGCATGCTAGGACCCTGACCCCCGAGTGTCAAGGCACGATAGACGGCCACTTGCAAGGCGTCAAAGGCTTGCGTACAATCGCGCACCCTGAACTTCCTGGGCAGCACCTGCCTTACGCAATTGCATTCGGGACGTCCATCCCATGCAGCCATGCCAGCCAATACCTCTTCTTATAAAGCGCTGGGTGAGCAGGATTATCGGAGAAATACCATGTCGTACGCAGTAATTGTTACTGGTGGCAAGCAATACAAGGTCGCCCCAGGTGAATACCTGAAGATCGAAAAACTGGAACTCGCTACCGGCGACTCCGTTACCTTTGATCGCGTTCTGTTGGTCGCCAATGGCGATGACGTGAACATCGGCGCTCCAGTTGTTGCTGGCGCTACCGTTGTGGCTGAAGTGATCTCCCAAGGTCGTCACGATAAAGTCCGCATCATCAAGTTCCGTCGTCGTAAGCACCACATGAAGCGTATGGGCCACCGCCAGTGGTACACCGAGATCAAAATCACCGGTATTCAGGCTTAATTTCAGCCTAATTCCTCACTAGGAGAATTGACTCATGGCACACAAAAAAGCTGGTGGTAGTACCCGTAACGGTCGCGACTCAGAAGCCAAACGCCTTGGCGTGAAGATGTATGGCGGCCAGGTAATCATCCCGGGCAACATCATCGTGCGTCAGCGCGGCACCCAATTCCACGCCGGTTACGGTGTTGGCATGGGTAAAGATCACACTCTCTTCGCTAAAGTCGAAGGCGTGATCAAGTTCGAAGTAAAAGGCGCCTTCGGTCGTCGTTACGTGAGCATTGTCCCGAAGACTGACGTCGTCGCGGCATAATTACGTAGTTGCTGGAAAAGCCCTGTCTCGCGACGGGGCTTTTTCGTTTGTGGGGTGAGTCTCTTGCAAAGCTGTTTGTAATGGGCTCAAGCGCTGGATTTGCGGTCGTTGATTGAGGTCGCTGCGCTCATTTTTGCAAGAGTCTTATGTCTTGGTTTCTTAAGCTCGTCCGTGCGGCGAGAGGCGTTTTGTTATGAAGTTCGTTGATGAAGTTTCCATCCGAGTAAAAGCAGGCGACGGCGGTAACGGTTGCATGAGTTTCCGTCGCGAAAAATTCATCGAAAACGGTGGCCCCAACGGCGGTGACGGCGGTGACGGCGGTTCCATCTACATGATGGCCGACGAAAACCTCAACACCCTGGTGGACTACCGTTACACCCGGCACTTCGATGCCGAGCGTGGCTCCAACGGTGGCAGCACCGATTGCACCGGTAAAAAAGGCGAAGACCTGGTACTGCGCGTACCGGTCGGCACCACGATCATCGACTCCGCCACCCAGGAAGTTATTGGGGACCTGACCAAGGCCGGCCAGAAGCTGATGGTTGTGCAGGGCGGCTGGCACGGTCTGGGTAACACCCGATTCAAGTCCAGTACCAACCGTGCGCCACGCCAGACCACGCCGGGCAAGCCGGGCGAACAGCGTGACCTCAAGCTGGAAATGAAAGTCCTCGCCGACGTGGGCCTGCTGGGCCTGCCAAACGCCGGCAAAAGTACCTTCATCCGCTCGGTCTCTGCCGCCAAGCCGAAAGTCGCCGACTACCCGTTCACCACCTTGGTGCCGAACCTGGGTGTGGTCAGTGTCGATCGTTGGAAAAGCTTCGTGATTGCTGACATCCCCGGCCTGATCGAAGGTGCTTCCGATGGTGCTGGTCTGGGTATTCGCTTCCTCAAGCATTTGTCGCGTACCCGTTTGCTGCTGCACCTCGTCGACATGGCGCCGCTGGATGACACCAGTGCACCGGACGCCGCCGAAGTGATTGTCAGCGAGCTGACCAAGTTCAGCCCGTCCCTGGCTGAGCGGGATCGCTGGCTGGTGCTGAACAAATGCGACCAGATCCTCGAAGAAGAGCACGAGGAGCGCGTCAAGGAAATCGTCGATCGCCTGGAATGGACAGGTCCGGTCTACGTGATCTCGGCCATCGCCAAAGAAGGCACCGAGCGCCTGACCCGCGACATCATGCGCTACCTGGAAGACCGCGCCGACCGCCTGGCGGCCGACCCGGTGTTCAAGGCCGAACTCGCCGAGCTCGACCAGCGCATCGAAGACGAAGCCCGTGCCCAGCTGCAGGCTCTGGATGACCAGCGTGCCCTGCGTCGCAGCGGCGTGAAGTCGGTCCATGACATCGGCGACGATGATTGGGACGAGGAAGACGTGGATGATGAAGACGGTCCGGAAATCATTTACGTGCGCGACTGATCCGTTGCGATAAACTTGAACGCCGCTCCCAGGAGCGGCGTTTTGGTATCTGGGTATACCTGTAGTCACTAATAACGTTATGGGCGGCGCTGGGTCGCGTGCAGCCCTCTATCTAAGGTTGAAGATGATGCGGAGCAAAGTGACAGGTGCGCAGCGCTGGGTCGTAAAGATCGGAAGTGCGCTGTTGACGGCGGATGGCAAGGGGCTCGATCGCGCAGCCATGAGCGTCTGGGTCGAGCAGATGGTGGCCTTGCATGAGGCGGGTGTCGAGTTGGTACTGGTCTCGTCCGGGGCGGTTGCCGCCGGAATGAGCCGCCTCGGCTGGACCGCGCGACCCAGCGCGATGCACGAACTGCAAGCCGCCGCCGCTATCGGCCAGATGGGCCTGGTGCAAGCCTGGGAGTCCAGCTTTGCCGAGCACGGTCGCCATACGGCGCAGATCCTGCTGACCCACGACGACCTGTCAGACCGCAAGCGTTACCTCAACGCCCGCAGTACCTTGCGCGCCCTGGTGGAGCTCAAGGTCATCCCGGTGATCAACGAGAACGACACGGTGGTCACCGACGAAATCCGTTTCGGCGACAACGACACCCTGGCTGCCCTGGTGGCCAACCTGGTGGAAGCCGACTTGCTGGTCATCCTTACCGACCGCGACGGCATGTTCGACGCCGACCCCCGCAACAACCCTGATGCCCAACTGATCTACGAAGCCCGCGCCGATGACCCGGCGCTGGACGCCGTGGCTGGCAGCGTTGGCGGCGCCCTGGGGCGTGGTGGCATGCAGACCAAGCTGCGCGCCGCGCGCCTGGCTGCACGTTCCGGCGCCCATACCATCATCGTCGGTGGGCGCCTGGAACGTGTGCTGGATCGCCTCAAGGCCGGTGAACGCATCGGCACGCTGTTGTCGCCCGAGCGTGGCATGCTGGCGGCGCGCAAGCAGTGGCTGGCCGGGCATCTGCAAACCCGTGGCACCCTGGTGCTGGATGATGGCGCCGTATCGGCACTGTCCCAAGGCAACAAGAGCCTGCTACCGGTGGGCGTCAAATTGGTGCAGGGCAGCTTCCGCCGCGGCGAGATGGTGGTGTGCGTGGCGTCGGACGGACGCGAAATCGCCCGTGGCCTGGCCAATTACAGTGCCCTGGAAGCGCAGAAAATCATTGGGCAGTCGTCTGATGCGATTGTCGGTCTATTGGGTTACATGGCGGAACCGGAACTGGTGCACCGCGACAACCTGATCCTGGTTTAAACGAAAGGAATACACGATGCGCGTGATGAAGGGATTGCTCGGCCTGCTGTTGGCCATGCCATTGCTGGCCTCGGCCGAAGAGATTGGCCAGGTTTCGACGGTGTTCAAATTTGTCGGCCCCAACGACCGGATCGTGGTCGAAGCGTTCGATGACCCCAAGGTCGACGGGGTGACCTGCTACCTGTCGCGCGCCAAGACCGGCGGCGTGAAAGGCGGGCTGGGCTTGGCCGAAGACCGTGCCGAGGCATCGATCGCCTGCCGTCAGGTCGGGCCGATCCGCTTCAAGGGTGAACTCAAGGATGGCGACGAAGTATTCAAGGAACGTACCTCGCTGGTGTTCAAGACCATGCAGGTGGTGCGTTTCCTCGACAAGAAGCGCAATACCCTGGTGTACCTGGTCTACAGCGACCGCCTGATCGAAGGCAGCCCACAGAACGCAGTCACCGCGATACCGATTTTGCCGTGGCCGACCGCTCAGTAGTTCGCAGGCGAGTTTTGTAATCGGCGTCTATGATTGCAGACTTGCGGGTTGTAATCTCGAACAGCCGCAATGCTAAGAACATGGGATATCTGGAGTTCGTCATGAGTGCTTTCCACGATCTGAAACTCAAAGCTTTGGACGGACAAGAGCTGGCGCTGGCGCCCTTCAAGGGGCAAGTTGTGCTGGTGGTCAACGTGGCTTCCAAATGTGGCTTGACCCCGCAATATGCGGCGTTGGAAAACCTCTACCAGCAATACAAGAACCAGGGTTTTACCGTGCTTGGCCTGCCGTGCAACCAGTTTGCAAGCCAGGAACCGGGCACCGAAGAGGAAATCCGCGAGTTCTGCGACCTGAACTACGGCGTGACCTTCCCCCTGGGCAGCAAACTCGATGTAAACGGCCCTGAGCGTCATCAGTTGTACCGTTTGCTGGCGGGCGAGGGGGCCGAGTTTCCAGGGGATATCACTTGGAACTTCGAGAAATTCCTATTGGGCAAGGATGGTCGGGTGCTTGCGCGCTTTTCGCCGCGTACCGCGCCGGAAGATCCGACAGTCGTCCAGGCCATCGAAAAAGCCCTGGCTTGAACAGCACGCTCGCCACAGGTTGGTGACAACCGGCGGGCTTCTACTTTTATCCCTTAATCACCCAGATCAATAGTGCTACTCAGCCCTTTGCACTCCTCATATTATCCGCATCATAAACCCCGTCTCCCGTGGAGTGCTCCCATGCCTGTCCAAGCCTTGTTCAAACCGTTCCAGCTCGGTGCACTGCAGCTGTCGACCCGTGTGGTCATGGCGCCGATGACCCGTTCTTTTTCCCCAGGTGGCGTGCCTAACGCCAAGGTCATCGAGTACTACCGCCGCCGTGCCGCCGCAGGCGTGGGCTTGATCATCACCGAAGGCACCGTGGTCGGTCACCTGGCCTCCAACGGCTACCCGAATGTTCCGCATTTCTATGGCGAAGCGGCGCTGGCCGGCTGGAAGAAGGTGGTCGACGCCGTGCACGCCGAAGGCGGCAAGATCGTCCCGCAGTTGTGGCATGTGGGCAGCGTGCGCCGTATCGGTACTGAGCCTGATGCCAGCGTGCCGGCGTATGGCCCGATGGAAAAACTCAAGGATGGCAACGTGGTCGTTCACGGCATGACCACCCAAGACATCAAAGACGTGATCAACGCCTTCGCCCAGGCGGCCAAGGATGCCCAACGCATCGGCATGGACGGCGTGGAAATCCACGGTGCCCACGGCTATCTGGTCGACCAGTTCTTTTGGGAAGGCAGCAACCAGCGTACCGACGAATACGGTGGCAGCCTGGCCAACCGCTCGCGCTTTGCCATCGAGCTGATCCAGGCAACCCGCGCCGCAGTTGGCCCGGACTTTCCGATCATCTTCCGTTTCTCCCAGTGGAAACAGCAGGACTACAGCGCACGTCTGGTGCAAACCCCCGAGGCGCTGGGCGAATTTCTCAAGCCGTTGTCTGACGCCGGCGTGGACATATTCCACTGCTCCACGCGTCGTTTCTGGGAGCCTGAATTTGAAGGTTCCGACCTCAACCTCGCCGGCTGGACTCGCCAGCTCACCGGTAAACCGACCATCACGGTCGGCAGTGTCGGTCTGGATGGCGAGTTCCTGCAATTTATGGTCAACACCGACAAGGTTGCGCAACCGGCCAGTCTGGAAAAACTGCTGGAGCGTTTGAACAATGATGAGTTCGATCTGGTCGCCGTGGGCCGCGCCTTGCTGGTGGACCCGGATTGGGCAGTGAAGGTGCGCGAAGGCCGCGAGGGCGACATCCTGCCGTTCAGTCGTGAGGCGTTGATGAGCCTGGTGTAAAAGGCTGGGCGCCCGCTGATTGCCAGCGGGCTCTCTATTGTTTGTCGATCATGAATGACCTGCCTCTTTTTTGAGCGCGCTCCATGGGTACTCCCCTCATCTGGTAGGTGTCATGTCGTGCAAGCCATTATTCAAGGGCTAGGCTGGCAGGAGGGCGAACCGACTGACGTCATTCGCCGATCGTTCAACGAACGTAAGGCAGGGTGGGAACAGCAAAAGGTTCTCCGCACACACCGCGTAGCTGGTTCTCGAACTGCTCGATAATTGCCGGCCAGCCCTGGTGACTGGCATGCCGACGGGCATTGAGACGTGCCCTGCGTAAATGCTCACGATCTTCCAGCAGCCAATTGGCCGCATCGCAGAACGCTTCCTCATCGCCGGGCATCGCCAGCACACCGTTGTAACCATGACGGATGTGCTGGGTCGCGGCCGCTTGGTCGTATGCCACCACCGCGAGCCCGGAGGCCATGGCTTCCAGCACCACATTGCCGAAGGTTTCCGTCAGGCTGGGAAACAGGAACAGATCCCCCGAGGCGTAGTGGCGCGCCAGTTCTTCGCCGCGCCGGGTACCGCAGAATATGGCTTGCGGCAGATCGTGCTCCAGCAGCGCACGTTGCGGCCCGTCACCGACCACGATCAGTTGCAGGCGACGCTGTGGATAAGTATCGCGCAGGGTATCGAAGCAACGCTTGAGCATGCCCAGATTCTTTTCCTGCGCCAGGCGCCCGACATGCAGCACCGCAATATCGTCATTGCCCAGGCCCCAGCTCTCGCGCAATGCGTTATCGCGCTTGGCCGGGTTGAACAGTTGGCTGTCCACCCCACGCGACAACATCCCCAGGCGCTCGAAGTGCCGGCGTTCCAGTTCCAGGCGTTGGCTGGCGCTGGGTACCAGGGTCAAGGTCGAGCGGTTATGAAACCAGCGCAGGTAGTGCGTGACCACGCGGCTCAACAGGCTCATGCCGTACTGGTTCGAGTACTGTTGGAAATTGGTGTGAAAGCCGCTGACCACGCTGATCCCCAGGCGACGCGCGGCGCGTAGCGCCGATAACCCGAGCGGGCCTTCTGTGGCGATGTACAGCACGTCCGGGCGTTGGCGTGTCCAGCGTCGTAGCAGCTTGTGCATTGACGACTGCCCCCACTGCAGGCCTGGATAGCCAGGCAACGGCCAGCCGCGGCACAGCAACAACTGGTCGTCGCTGGTCCGGCTCTGATCGGTGCCTTGGCGTGGGCGCACCAGCTCGACCTGATGGCCGCGTGCGCGCAAACCGTCACACAGGCGGCCAAGGGTATTGGCCACCCCGTTGATCTCTGGCGGGAAGGTTTCGGTGATCAGGGTGATGTGAAGCGAAGCTGTCGTCATGACCCACAGTGTCGCCGTGGGCCATGTCGTCATTGTGTCATTGAGATGATGGATTTATGACTTGATTGCCTTTGGCGTGGCCATCGCCTCGGCGCCCTGCTCGCGTACCCAGAACAATGTGGCCCCGGCCACTGCCGCCGGCATCATCAACAGGTTGACCACCGGCACCAGCAACACCAGGTAGACGATGCCGCCGAAACTCATGCTCTGCCAGCGTTTCTGGCGCAGCCAGGCGAGCATTTCGTTCCAGCCCAGCTTGTGGTTGTCGGCCGGGTAGTCGATGTACTGGATTGCCATCATCCACACGCCGAACAACAGCCACAGCGGCGCGGCGATCAGGTTCACCACCGGAATGAATGACAGGATAAACAGGCCAATGGCCCGTGGCAGGAAGTAGCCCAGCTTGCGCATTTCCCGGGCCAGTGTGCGAGGGACCATGGCCACCAGTTCGCCCCAACTGAACGGCGGGAAGTCATCGGTGCCGCGCACCACGACCTCGACCTTCTCGGCGAGAAAACCGTTGAACGGTGCCGCGATGATATTGGCGAGCATGGTGAAGGTGAAAAACACCATCAGCACCACCAGCACCACGAACAAGGGCCACAGGATATAGCTGAGGAAACTCAACCAGCCGGGCAGGGTCGGCATCAAGGTGTCGACCCACAGGCTGAACTGATGGCCGGCGAAATAGATCAAGCCGACGAACAGCACCAGGTTGATCGCCAGCGGCAGCAGCACAAACAGGCGCAGGCCAGGGCTGAGGACCAGTTTGAGGCCTTCGCGCAAATATTGCGGACCGGAAAGAGCGGGGGCGGGCATGGAGGACTCCGAACAGGATGACGAACGCGCCGACCTTACCGGCTTTGCCGGCAGGGCGAAAGCGCGGCTGGTATGACGACATCAACGGTAACAAAGGCGTCGATTAATCGGGTCGACAGCATAGAGACCACCTATGAGCTGGATTGTTATTCCGTATTTCCTTAATCTTGCCTCCCTCGATACGCTGCACCCATTATTTTTCAGGGTCTGCGAGTGAAAGCCTTCCCCAAGTGCTTCGTGGTCCCTTTTTTATTCCAGCCGTCTTGTGGTCCGGGCGGTCGATAGGAGTGATTCATGTCTGATACCCGTCATTCGCGAGTGATTATTCTCGGTTCCGGCCCTGCCGGTTACAGTGCTGCTGTCTACGCTGCCCGGGCCAACCTCAAGCCGCTGCTGATCACCGGCATGCAGGCGGGCGGTCAGTTGACCACCACCACTGAAGTCGACAACTGGCCGGGCGATGTCCACGGCCTGACCGGTCCGGTGCTGATGGAGCGTATGAAAGAGCACGCCGAGCGCTTTGAAACCGAGATCGTGTTTGATCACATCAACAGCGTCGACTTCTCGAAAAAGCCTTACAGCCTGACCGGCGACAGCGGCGTCTACACCTGTGATGCGCTGATCATCGCCACTGGCGCCAGCGCCCGCTACCTGGGCCTGCCTTCGGAGGAAGCGTTCATGGGCAAGGGCGTGTCCGCCTGCGCGACCTGCGACGGTTTCTTCTACCGCAACAAGCCGGTCGCCGTGGTCGGTGGTGGCAACACCGCGGTGGAAGAAGCGCTGTACCTGGCCAACATCGCCAGCACCGTGACCCTGGTTCACCGCCGCGAAACCTTCCGCGCCGAGAAGATCCTGATCGACAAACTGCATGCCCGTGTCGCTGAAGGCAAGATCATCCTCAAGCTCAATGCCACCCTGGACGAGGTCCTGGGCGACAACATGGGCGTGACCGGTGCCCGCCTGAAAAACAACGACGGCAGCTTCGACGAGCTGAAAGTCGACGGCGTGTTCATCGCCATCGGCCACACCCCGAACACCTCGCTGTTCGAAGGCGTGCTGGACGCCAAGGACGGTTACCTGGTGGTACAGGGCGGCCGTGAGGGCAATGCCACCGCGACCAACATCGAAGGTATCTTCGCTGCCGGTGACGTGGCCGACCACGTCTATCGCCAGGCTATCACCTCGGCCGGCGCCGGCTGCATGGCGGCGCTGGATGCCGAGCGTTACCTCGACGGTTTGGGCAACGCTTCGCTCTAAATCCGTTGAGCAAAAAAAAACCGGCTGCGAGGCCGGTTTTTTTGTGAGTGCGATTTAAATGTGGGAGGGGGCTTGCCCCCGCTAGCAGTCTTTCAGCCAAGTATTCGTTAGCTGAGACACCGCTATCGGGGGCAAGCCCCCTCCCACATGTTGATCGACATCTGACTCAGGATTTGCGGGTCAGTGGCTGGGCGGCGAACTTCACGCCTGCCAACCCATGGGCAATCAACGCCCGAATATTGCCATGGTCGCTGCCCTCGGGCGTCGCCACCACCGAGCGGTAATGCTCGCCGAAGGCCAGCAGTGCTTCCTGATCGCTCAAGCCTTCCAGCAGCGCCAGGCCCAGGGTCTTGCATGAACCTTCGTTCTGCCCGGCGGCGTTTTCCACGGTGCCATTGGTAAAGGCCTGCGGCTGGTAGTCATAACCGGCAGTGACGAACGCCAGGGTATCGGCAAAGGCATGTTCGCCGCTGTTGAGGCTGGCGCGCAGGGTATTCAAATCAGTCATGGGTTTTTCCTTGGGCAAACGCCGCCTGTTGCTCGGCGCTGGCTTCTTTCTGGTATTGGGCTTTCCACTCGGCGTACGGCATGCCGTACACCACTTCGCGGGCGTCATCGAGGCTCAGCTCGATCTGGCGCTCGTCGGCCTCGGCCTTGTACCACTTCGACAGGCAGTTACGGCAGAAACCGGCGAGGTTCATCAGGTCGATGTTCTGCACATCCTTGCGGCTGTCCAGGTGCGCCACCAACCGGCGAAAGGCGGCGGCTTCAAGTTCGAGGCGTTGTTGGTCGTTCATAGGGCTCACGCAGATTCAAGAGGTTAGCGGCTGGCCGCCAGGGTAATCGACACCGACTCGGCAAAGCGCAGCGCATGGGGCTTGTCCACTTCGACTTCGGCGTACAGCACCGATTCGTTGCTCATCACCAGGTCCAGCAGTTCCTGGGTCAGGCGTTCGAGCAAGGCAAAGCGGTTGCCTTCGACATGGGCGATGATCGCCTTGGTGATGGTGCGGTAGTTCAGCGCGTGGTCGATATCGTTGTCACGCACGGCTTCCTGGGCGGCATACAGGATGGTCAGGTTGATCAGCACATCCTGCTTGTTGAGGATTTCGTCCTCGTTGATGCCGATAAAGGTGCGCAGGCACAGGTCCTTGACCCGGATGCGCGCCATGCCTGGTTGAAGTTGTGGCATTGCTACTTGCTCCGTCCAATCAGTTGCAGGAACTCCATGCGCGTGGTGTTCGACTCGCGAAAGGCGCCGAGCATCACCGAGGTGTTCATGGTTGAATTCTGTTTTTCCACGCCGCGCATCATCATGCACATGTGCTTGGCTTCGATCACCACGGCCACGCCGGCGGCCTGGGTCACTTCCTGGATGGCGTCGGCGATCTGCCGCGTGAGGTTTTCCTGGATCTGCAGGCGCCGCGCGAACATGTCGACGATGCGCGCCAGCTTTGACAGGCCCAGCACCTTGCCGGTCGGAATATAGGCCACGTGGGCCTTGCCAATGAAGGGCAGCAGGTGGTGCTCGCACAGCGAGTACAACTCGATGTCCTTGAGGATCACCATCTCGTCATTGTCGGAGGCGAACAGCGCGCCGTTGACGATTTCTTCGAGGTTCTGCTCGTAGCCATGACACAGGTACTGCATGGCCTTGGCGGCGCGCTTGGGGGTGTCGAGCAAGCCTTCGCGTTCCGGGTCTTCGCCCAGGCCCTTGAGGATCTCGCGGTAATGGTGGGGCAGGGATAAGGTCATACAACATCCTCACAAACGGCTTACTTGATATGCCGCCCGCCGTTGACGGTCAGGGTGGTACCGGTGACATAGGGGTTGTCCAGCAGGTAACGCACGCTCTGGTAGATCACCTCGGGCCCGGGCTCGATGCCCAGCGCCGACTTGGCGAGGACCTTGGCGCGGTAGGCCGCGTTATCGCCCTCGTTGAACATCACCATCGCCGGGGCGATGCCGTTGACCTTGATCCGCGGCGCAAATTGCGCGGCAAACGAAAGCGTGAGGCTATCGAGCCCGGCCTTGGTGGCGCAGTAGGCGATGTGCTGGCGGCTACCTTTGCGCACGACATCATCGCTGATATGCACGATGTCGGCGGGTGAAGAACGTTGCAGCAAGGGTGAACAATGCAGGTTGATCAGGTACGGCGCAAGCATGTGCACACTGAACATGTCGGTCAAGGCACGGCTTTCGTCGCCAGGGGTTTCTGCAACCCAGGCCGAGGCGTTGTGGATGATGGCCCGCAGGCTATCAGTTTGGCTCTTGAGTTCAGCGATAAAGGCCAGGATGCCGGCCTCGCTGGAGAAATCGGCAAACAGGCCGATCGCACCACGCTCGCGCAGGGCGTGTACACCGGGGCGTTCACTGCGGTAACTGAAAATGACCGGTTGCCCTTCATCCAGCAAGCGCTGGGCGCAATGCAGGCCGACGCGCTGGCCGGCACCGGTGATCAGGATGGGGGCGTTTGGTGCGGTCATGGGAGGCTCGAATCGCTGGCAGGTTGGAACTATACCAGCGACCGGCCGCCCCTGTATTCACGCTGCGGCTTCGGTGGCCTTGCGCGGTGGCGGTGTGGGATGCAACCAGTTCGCCAGCAGGTGTGTCGACAGCGGGATGAACCAGTACACCATCAGCGGCGTAAGGGCCAGGGTGCTGACCAGCACGCGCGGAGCCAGCTCCAGCTCGCTGAGCAGCGGGTTCAGGACGAAATTGAACAGCAGCGACACCGGGAAAAACGCCAGCCAGATCGCTACCGCCTGTTTCCAGCGTGGCGGTCGCGCACCTGCGGCGCCAAACCAACCGTCGATGCCACGCACGCGATGCTCGGACGGGTCGGCAAACAGCTCGCTGCCGCGGCCCAACCACGCGCTGCGTGAAGCGGAGAACTCCCAGGCATGCAAGGTGGTTTCATCGGCGAAACGGAAAATGATCTGGAATTCATCGTCATCGGGCGGTGGGGCCAGCACGCCGGAGCCCAGGTAACCGGGGAAATCGGTGGCCAATTGCTCGCCTTCGCGCAGCCAGGCCATCAGTTCTTCATAGCGCCCTTTGGCCACGCGGCGCGCAACCATCAGGGTGACGGGTGAGGTAGACATTGTGTATCTCCAATATTCGGGTGTGCGGAACCGGGTAGGTGGCACACAGGCGTAGTCGCGGGGTGTTGCGGCTGCGCAAAAAAACAGGCAAGGATTATTCCCGTTTTACCCAAATACACCAGCGACATTGGTCCGAAAATCGGAGAACTTGAAAAAGACAGGTGTAAAGGCGTTAAATGAGCGCCCAGTTAACGTTGGTTTTTTGGTCAAAAATGCCCGTGATTACTGCTCCGCATGATAGTGCTTCGCATCTGGATTCAACGGTTTCCGATAAGCTGTTTCCGATCCGTGAAGTCTCGAGACTGACAGGCATCAATCCGGTCACCTTGCGTGCCTGGGAGCGTCGTTACGGCTTGATCCAGCCCACGCGCACTGAAAGTGGGCATCGCCTCTATTCCAAGGGCGATATAGAGACAGTCCATCGTATTCTCGATTGGATCGAGCGCGGCGTAGCCGTGAGCAAAGTGGGCAAGATTCTCGCTCGCGACGATCAGCAGGCCAAGGCCGTTCGTGCGGAGCGCGATGTCGTCGAAGAGGGCGAATGGCCGCAGTGGCAGGCGCGGCTGATACAGGCCATCAGCGACTTTGACGACCGTCAACTGGAACGTTTGTATGGGCAGGTTCTGGCTACCTACCCACTCGACGTGGTGTTCCAGGACATTCTGATGCCTCTGTGGAATGAGCTGTTGCGTCATGAGGGGCGTTTCGGCCAGGCGAGCGAATGGTTGTTCTTCGACAACTTCCTGCGCGTACGTGCCTTGGAGCGCCTGCAATTGGCGTGTGCTTCACCCGTGCCGCGGGTATTGCTGGCGGCCATGGCTGGCGAGTGCCGTAAGTTGGAGTTGCTGGTGGCGGCGCTCTTGATGAGTCGAGATGACCTGGCCGTGAAAGTGCTGGGCATGGGGCAGCCGTTTGACGAGTTGACACTGGTCTGCGAGAAGACTCGCCCACAGGCGCTGATCCTCTTCTCCAATTACTCGCATAACCATGACTTTGCCGGGCGCTTGAACCGCTTGGCGTTGACCCTGGATTGCCCGCTGTTTCTTGCCGGTGCGGCTTCGGATCTTGCCCAGGACAACCTGGCCGGCACGTCCGTTGGCTGTCTTGGCAATGAAGGTCGCCTGATGCGGCGCCGCTTGCAACAGTTTCTCAGCGGCGGGCTGGATACCTGATATCAGGCGTGCATTTGTGGGTGGACCAGGCGGTGCTGGTGCAGGATGAATTGGCGCAGGCGCTCAGTTTCATCCACGTCACCTTGGCTCAGGCGATAGGCAAACAGGCCTCGTGCGGTTTCCCGCTCGAAGGTGCCGCGCAGGGCAATGCGTTCATAGCCCGAGGGGCTGAACCACAGGGAAAAGGTTTTCGGCGGCCTGAGCCGGCCACGAATCTCCACCAACACGCCTTTGAAAGACACCTCATGCACCCAGAGTGCGCTGGGTGTTCCCCTGATGTTTTCCAGTGCTACCGGTGTTTCCAGGGCCAGGCGCCATGGGCGGATCATCGGCCCGTCTTCGAAAATGCTGGGTACGCCCAGGCGCAAATGCACCGCATGAAACTCATCTTCCACCAGGTGCAGGGGAAAGGTGAGTTGCTGGTTATCGAATTGCGCCTGGAGAGTGACGTGGTCGTGAGCGGCCAGTCGCGTGAGCAAGTCGCGAAGCTGCGCACCGCCGTTGACAGTCAGGCTCGACGACGGATCCCGCAGGTTGAGCTGCGGGTTGTGCTGCATGTTCTGGATGAAATCCAGTTCGTCCTGAGTCAGAAGCGTGTCGCGTTGCATCGGTCATGCCCACGGGGGGAAGTATTAAAATGCCATTATCCGCTTTAATGACCGTATTTTCTAAATTTTGTTAGATCCGCTCGTCGCCTTGAGCGCCGCCAGCTCGGCCTTGACGCTGGCCAGTTCGGCTTCCAATTGCGCGACGCGCTGCTGGGCCTTGACCTGGAGGGTCACGTCCTTTTGCACACCGACGAAATACGTCTGCTTGTCGGCCTCGTTGTACACCGTCGACAACGACAGTTCGTTCCAGAAGTGGCTGCCGTCCTTGCGGTAGTTGCGCAGGATTTCGCGGCAGGTACCGCCCTGTTCCAGGGCATCGCGGATGGCTATCAGGGCCGGTTGGTCGCGGTCGCCCGATTGCAGGAAGCGGCAGTCCTGATAGAGGATTTCATCCAGGGTGTAGCCGGTCAGGCGTTCGAATGCCGGGTTGACGTAGATAAGTGGCTTGTCCTTGCCTTCACGCTCCGCGACAACGATGCCGTCGTTGGAAGCGTTGATCACCATTTGCATCAGTCGGGCGTTAATCATTGAGCGGTCCATGGCTTGTGGGTGGAACTGGCAGTTTATGACATGCCTTGAATGTTGCACGGCGTGCGCCGAAAATTTTGCGCCAGCTGCTAATATCCCAGGCTTTCGCTCAACCACAGGATCAGATTGATGAAAGTCGCCATCCTTTCCGGCTCGGTGTACGGCACGGCTGAAGAAGTCGCCCGCCACGCCGCCGGCATCCTCAACGCGGCCGGTTTCGAAGCCTGGCACAACCCGCGCGCCACCCTGGCGGACGTGCAGGCATTTGCCCCTGAGGCGTTTCTGGCGGTGACCTCCACCACCGGCATGGGCGAGCTGCCTGACAACCTGCAACCACTGTACTCGACTATTCGCGACCAGTTGCCCGCTGCCTGGCGTGGCTTGCCCGGTGCGGTGATCGGCCTGGGTGACGCCAGCTACGGCGACACCTTCTGTGGTGGCGGCGAGCAAATGCGCGAGTTGTTCGCCGAACTGGGCCTGCGTGAGGTGCTGCCGATGTTGCGCCTGGACGCCAGCGAAAGCGTCACCCCCGAAACCGACGCCGAGCCATGGCTGACCGAGCTGGTCACTGCACTGCGCGGTTGACCGGGAATTCGCGCAGCAATGCCAGCCAGGCCTGCGCGGCTCTCGAAAGATAGGCGCCCTCGCGCCAGATAAAGGCAATGTCCCAGCGTAGGTAGTCCGGCGCCTTGAGCGTCAGGCGTACCACCCCCGGTCGCACCAGTCCACGGGCGACCACGCTGGGCAACAACACCACTCCTTGGCCAGCGGCGACCAGCGCCGCGAGAAAATCTGCCTGGCCGCTGCGGCCGATTTCCTTCGGGGTAAAACCCAGTTGCCGGCACGCCTGCATCAGTCGGTCGTTGAGCACAAAGCTGCGCTGGTACATCAGGAACGGCGTGTCGGCCAGTTCCTCCAGGCGTACCTGGGCGTTTTCCGCCAGGGGATGATCAATCGGCAGCAACGCGTCCAGCGGTTCATCGCAGAAAGCCTGCCAGGCGAATGCCGGGTCATTGGGCTTCAAGCTCCCGCCGACTTCCAGTTCACCATTGAGGATCGCCTGCTCGATATTGCGACTGCCGCCCTCCAGCAACTGGATCGTCACGTTCGGATAACGCCGCCGGTACTCGGCAAACAGTCCGGCGAACAGCGTATCGCCCCCCAGCAGCGGCAGGCCCAGGCGCAGTTCGCCACGGGTCAGTTGGTGCATGTCGTCCAGCTCGCTGAGCAGCTCGGTTTGCAGGCGCAGCATCGCTTCGGCACGTTGCAGCACCACCTGGCCGGCGGCGGTCAGGCGGATCTGCGAGCCGATGCGGTCCAGCAGCGGCGTGCCGAGGCTTTGTTCCAATTGCGCGACCTGCTTGCTGACGGCCGACTGGCTGATATGCAGGGTTTTCCCGGCCTGGGTAAAACCACCCCGGTGGATCACTTCGACAAAGCTGCGCAGCTGTTTGAATTCCATCAGTCATGATTCCAGTTTGGAATGGCTGGCAGTCTAACAATTCGCTGTGGGGATGGGGGAAGCTTCTCTAAAATGGAGGCCTGCGAGGATCCAAAGCCCATGAAACGTTTCCGCTTCAAACATTTCAGCCGTTTACTCACCGAACTGGTCGTGCTGCTGGCCATTTACCTGCTGGGCACCCAGTTGGCCGTCTGGCTGGCGTGGCCAGTCCCCGGCGGCGTGGTTGGCCTGGGCCTGTTGCTGGCGACCTTCGCCACGGGCCTGGTCAAGCCGGCAGCCCTGCAATTGGGTGCCGGCGTGTTGATGGCCGAGATGCTGCTGTTCTTTATTCCGGCCTTGATGAGCCTGCTGGACTACGGTGGTCTGCTGCGCAACGAAGGCTGGCGCATCTTGTTGGTCATTGGCCTGAGCACCTTGGCGGTGATGCTGGTCACGGCGTTCACCGTGGAATGGGTGTGCCGTTGGAGGCTGCGCCATGAAGCTTGAACTGATGCCGGTGTTCTGGCTGGCCTTGACCCTGGGCACCTATGTTTTCAGTCGCTGGATTTACCGGCGAACCGGCCGCTACCTGTTGTCGCCGCTGATTCTGGTGCCAGTGCTGCTGCTGGCGGTGGCCGTACCGCTGAAAACCGCCTACGCCGAATACGCGACCGACACCCACTGGCTGATGGCGGTGCTGGGCCCGGTTACCGTGGCGTTCGCCGTGCCGATCTGGCAGCAGCGGCGCTTGCTGGCGCGGCATTGGCCGGCGCTGTTGCTGGGCATGGTCGCGGGCAGCGCGGCGTCGATCGGCACCTCGTTCGGCCTGGCCAAAGCGCTGGCGCTGGACAGCGCTGTGACAATGTCCCTGGTGCCGCGCTCCATCACCACACCGTTTGCCATGCCCGTGTCGTCCGACCTGGGCGGCGTACCGGAACTGACGGCGGTGTTCGTGATGCTCACCGGCGTGTTCGGCGCCATGCTCGGCGGCGTGTTGCTCAAGTGGCTGCCGCTGCGTACACCGCTGGCGCGCGGCGCGTTATTTGGCGTGGGCGCCCATGGTGCGGGCGTCAGCCGGGCCCATGAAGTGGGCGGCGAAGAGGGCTCTGTCGCGGGGCTGGTGATGGTGTTGACAGGGTTGCTCAACCTGTTCGCCGCGCCTTTATTGGCGGCGCTTCTCTGACGCCAATTAAACAAAGTTCAACTATTCTCTGTGCTGACTCGTTCGGTCATCAAGCTGGCTGCCAAGGCAACTACGGCAGCCATGAGGTCTGACTAGACTGGCCCTTCACTCAAGAAAAATAATAAAAAACGTGTCAAGGAGGTCATTGCCGTGAGCCTAGCCCCTGCACCATTGCCACAGAACGTCAAAGACCAGGTCAGTGCCGTCGAATGGCAAACCCGTGTCGACCTGGCCGCCTGCTACCGCCTGGTGGCGATGCATGGTTGGGATGACCTGGTCTTCACCCATATCTCGGCCAAGGTGCCGGGTACCGACGATTTCCTGATCAACCCGTACGGGCTGATGTTCCACGAGATCACTGCTTCGAGCCTGGTCAAGGTCGATCAGGCCGGTAACAAACGGATGGACAGTCCCTACGAGATCAACCCGGCGGGCTACACCATCCACAGCGCGATCCACGAAGTGCGCCATGACGTGGTCTGCGTGCTGCATACCCACACGGCCGCCGGTGTCGCGGTGGCCGCGCAAAAGCAGGGCGTATTGCCAATCAGCCAGCAGTCACTGTTCGTGCTGTCGAGCCTGGCCTATCACGCCTACGAAGGCGTGGCGCTGAACCATGAGGAAAAGGCCCGCTTGCAGGCGGACCTCGGTGAAAACAACTTCCTGATGCTGCACAACCACGGTCTGTTGACGTGTGGCGGCACCATCGCCGATACCTTCCTGATGATGTTCATCTTCCAGCGCGCCTGCGATATCCAGGTGCTGGCGCAAAATGGCGGGGCTGAACTGATTACCATCGCGCCGCAGATCCTTGCCGGTGCCAAGGCAATGGCGGCGGCGGTCACAAAGAGTGCCCAAGGCATGGGAGGCGCGCTGGCCTGGCCGGCGCTGCTGCGCAAACTCGAGCTTCAAGACCCCGGGTATAAAAGCTGATGCCACTCGCCGAGATCCCGCTCAGAGCCTGGCGCAAGCGTGGCCAGGATTTCGTCTTTCGCGGCCGTACCCTTCGTTACTGGGTGGCCGGGCAGGGCGAGCCGTTGCTATTGATCCATGGCTTCCCGACCGCCAGTTGGGACTGGCATTACCTGTGGCAGCCCCTGGCCCAGCGTAACCTGGTGATCGCCTGCGACATGCTCGGGTTTGGCGATTCAGCCAAGCCGCTGGACCACACCTATTGCCTGTTGGAACAGGCGGATGTGCAACAGGCGCTGCTCGAACACCTGGGCGTGCGGCAGCCGGTGCACGTGTTGGCCCATGACTACGGTGACAGCGTCGCCCAGGAGTTGCTGGCGCGGCACTACGAAGGCCGGTTTCAGATGGCCAGTTGTGTGTTTCTCAACGGCGGGTTGTTCCCCGAAACCCATCGCGCTGCGCTGGTACAGAAACTGTTGCTCAGCCCCGTGGGCTGGATGATCGGCCGCGCGTTCGGGCGCAGCGCCTTGTCCGACAGCTTCAACCAGATTTTCGGCCCCGACACCCTCCCCAGCGAAAGCGCCCTCGATGATTTCTGGAGCTTGATCAACTGCAACGACGGCCCGCGCATCCTGCACAAGTTGATCGCCTACATTCCCCAGCGTCGGCGCCTGCGTGAGCGGTGGGTGGAGGCGATGCAGCGCGGCGAGGTGCCGTTGCGCGTGATCGATGGTGAAATCGATCCGATCTCCGGAGCCCACATGGTCGAGCGCTACCAGCAATTGGTGCCCCACGCCGACACGGTATTGTTGGCCAATATCGGCCACTACCCGCAGATCGAGGCGCCGGTGCAGGTGCTCAAGCATTATCTGGCCTTTCGCGAGCGGATTGGGCAAGTGGCGCCGCGCAGGGCTTATTCCTGAGAGGTGCTTCCCCTTGTAGGCGGGTGATCATCCTGCTGCCTTATCGCGCACCATTCAGCCGTGGCTGTATTTATTGTGACTGCAAGCGCGGTGCCTGACACTCGACCCATTCCCATTGTCCCCATTGGAGTTTGGTATGAGTCAGTCAGTGCAGTTCCAGGATAAGGTCGTGATCGTCACCGGCGCCGGCGGCGGGTTGGGCCGTGCCCATGCACTGCTGTTCGCGCGGCACGGAGCCAGGGTGCTGGTCAACGACCTCGGCGGTTCCACCCAGGGCGAGGGGGCGAACGCATCAGCGGCCGACCGCGTGGTGGCCGAGATTCGCGACGCTGGCGGCATTGCCGAAGCCAACCATGATTCCGTCACCGACGGCGAGAAAATCGTCCAGAACGCCTTGGACGTCTTCGGCCGTGTCGACGTGGTGGTCAATAACGCGGGCATCCTGCGCGACAAAACCTTCCACAAGATGGACGACAGCGACTGGGACCTGGTTTACCGCGTGCATGTCGAAGGCGCCTATAAAGTCACTCGCGCCGCCTGGCCTCATCTGCGTGAGCAAAGCTATGGCCGGGTGATCTTTACGGCGTCCACCTCAGGCATCTACGGCAATTTCGGCCAGTCCAACTACGGCATGGCCAAGCTTGGCCTGTATGGCCTGACCCGTACCCTGGCCCTGGAAGGCCGCAAGAACAACATCCTGGTCAATGCCATCGCGCCCACCGGCGGCACGCGCATGACTGAAGGCTTGATCCCGCCGCAGGTATTCGAGCGTCTCAAGCCGGAACTGGTCAGCCCACTGGTGGTGTACCTGGGCAGCGAGGCGTGCCAGGAAACCGCCGGGCTGTTCGAAGTCGGCGGCGGCTGGATCGGCAAGACCCGCTGGGAGCGCAGCCTGGGTGTGGGCTTCGACCCGGAGGCCGGGTTCTCGCCGGACGATGTGGCCGCGCACTGGCAGCAGATCTGTGACTTCGAAGGCGCCGCTCACCCCAAGGACAATATCGAGGCGTTGAAGGAGATGATGGCCAATTTGCAGAAATTCAGCCTTTGATCATTACGTGATCGTTATTAAATACTACGGGGCGCTGAGGGCGCCCCGTTTTATTGCGGGCATAAAAAAGGCCGCTGCAAAGCAGCGGCCGAAGTAAGACGTTGGATCAAGGAGCGATAAATCAACGTCAGTGAACAGCGGTAACAGATTGAAAACAGGCACCAATCTATCGAAGTCTGGCTTGTCTCCCGGTTGCGGGAGTGGGCTGTTTGCCCTGAAAGCCAGGTAAGAATAGTCGCTTGTAACAAAATGAGTAATCCCGCTTCGTGACAAGGACTGTTACTGAATCAGCAACAGTACCTTCGCGGTGCCCGTCCTGCCGCCAAGCCGCCCATCCATTCCCCTGATAACCCGCCATCCATCCAATCCATGGCCCCGCCCAAACCCCGGCCAGAGCGCCCATTCATCCTTTCGAGCGACAACACGAATACCTCCTTGGTGCGCTTATCGCTCCCGTTGGGCGGCAGTAGGGTGAGGCCTTCTGTCACTCACCGGGGAAGACGCATGACAAAAACAACAATGCGCGCCATCTTCACGCCACAGGCGCTGGCTGCAGCGGTTGCACTGGGCTGCTGCGCCCAGGCACAGGCTGTTTCGTTCAATATTGGCGAGATCGAAGGGCAATTCGATTCCTCACTGTCGGTCGGCGCCAGCTGGGGCATGCGCGATGCCGACAAGAAGCTGGTGGGCGTGGCCAACGGCGGTACCGGCCAGGCGTCGACCGGGGATGACGGACGGTTGAACTTCAAGAAGGGCGAGACCTTCTCGAAAATCTTCAAGGGCATTCATGACCTGGAGCTCAAGTACGGCGACAGCGGTGTGTTCGTGCGCGGCAAGTACTGGTACGACTTCGAGCTGCAGGATGAAGACCGTGAGTTCAAGCAGATCAGTAACCACCATCGCGACGAAGGCGCACGTTCTTCCGGCTACGAGCTGCTGGACGCGTTCGTCTATCACAACTATTCCATCGGCGACCTGCCGGGCAACGTGCGCGTGGGCAAGCAGGTGGTCAGCTGGGGTGAGAGCACCTTTATCGGCAACTCCATCAACAGCATCAACCCCATCGACGTCTCGGCCTTCCGCCGCCCCGGTGCGGAGATCAAGGAAGGGCTGATCCCGGTGAACATGCTGTTCGCCTCCCAAAGCCTGACCAACCAATTGACGGTGGAAGGTTTCTACCAGTTGAACTGGGAAAACACCGTGGTGGATAACTGCGGCACCTTCTTTGGCAACGATGTGGTGGCCCACGGCTGCAACAACAACTACACCGTCGGCAGCGCGGCGGCGGCGGGCTTCCAGCCGCTGGCCAATGCGTTCGGGCAAGGCTACCAGGTGACGCAGGAAGGCATCGTGGTGCAACGCGGCAAGGACCGCGATGCCCGGGACAGCGGCCAATGGGGCGCTGCATTGCGTTGGCTGGGGGACGACACCGAGTACGCGGTGTACTTCATGAACTACCACAGCCGTACGCCGACCGTCGGCACCACCAGTGCAGGGCAGAGCACGCTTACTGCTTTGGGCGGCATGCTGCCTCTGGTGCCGGGCGCGCTACGTCCTTCGCTGGCTTCAAGCGTGATGCTTGGCCGTGGCCAGTACTACCTCGAATACCCGGAAGACATTCGGCTCTACGGCGCCAGCTTCTCGACCACCTTGCCCACCGGCACCGCCTGGAGTGGTGAGATCAGCTACCGGCCGAATGCACCGGTGCAGTTGAACACCACCGACCTGACCCTGGCCCTGGTCAACCCGGCCGCTCCCGGCACCTCGGTGATCAGTTCCTCGGCGGGTGCAGACAACACCGGTTACCGCCGCAAGCAAGTCACCCAGGCGCAAACCACATTGACGCAGTTCTTCGACCAAGTGATGGGCGCCGATCGCCTGACGCTGGTGGGCGAAGCCGGCGTCACCTACGTGGCGGGCCTGGAAGCCAAGAGCAAGCTGCGTTATGGCCGTGACTCGGTCTACGGCGTCTACGGCTACCAGGGCGATCATGATGGCTTTGTCACCGCGACCTCTTGGGGCTACCGCGCCCGCGCGATCCTTGACTACAGCAACGTGTTCGCCGGGGTCAACCTCAAGCCCAACCTGTCGTGGTCCCATGACGTCAAGGGTTATGGCCCCAACGGCTTGTTCAACGAAGGGGCCAAGGCGGTCAGCATTGGGGTCGATGCCGACTACCGCAACACCTACACCGCCAGCCTGAGCTACACCGACTTTTTCGGTGGCCACTACAACACCCTGACCGACCGCGACTTCCTCGCCCTCAGCGTCGGCGCGAACTTCTGATCACGGTTTGATAAGGACGACTTTATGCGCAAGATGATTCTGCAATGTGGCGTATTGGCCCTCAGTCTGCTGGCCGCCAACGTGATGGCCGCGGTATCGCCCGAGGAAGCCGCCAAGCTCGGCACCACGCTTACCCCCGTCGGCGCGGAAAAAGCCGGTAATGCCGACGGCTCGATCCCGGCCTGGACCGGCGGTATCCCGAAAAACGCCGGTGCCGTGGACAGCAAAGGCTTCCTCGCCGACCCGTTCGCCAACGAAAAACCGCTGTTCGTGATCACCGCCGCGACGGTGGACAAGTACAAGGACAAACTCTCCGATGGCCAGGTGGCGATGTTCAAGCGCTACCCCGAGACTTACAAGATCCCGGTGTACCCCAGCCACCGCACGGTGAACCTGCCGCCGGACATCTACGAGTCGATCAAGCGCAGCGCGCTGAACGTGCATGCGATCAACGACGGCAACGGCCTGGAAAACTTCACCGGTAACCGTTACTACGCCTTCCCGATTCCGAAGAATGGCGTGGAGGTGCTGTGGAACCACATCACCCGTTACCACGGCGGTAACCTGCGACGCATCATCACCCAGGCCACCCCGCAGACCAACGGCAGCTACACGCCAATCCGCTTCGAGGAAGAAGTGGCGGTGCCCCAGGCGATCCCGGATATCGACGCGGCCAAGGCGGCCAACGTACTGAGTTTCTTCAAGCAATCGGTGACGGCGCCGGCGCGGTTGGCGGGCAACGTGCTGCTGGTGCACGAGACCCTCGACCAAGTGAAGGAGCCGCGCCTGGCCTGGATCTACAACGCCGGCCAGCGCCGTGTGCGGCGTGCGCCGCAAGTGTCCTATGACGGTCCGGGCACGGCGTCGGACGGCCTGCGCACCACCGACAACTTCGACATGTTCTCCGGCGCCCCCGACCGCTATGACTGGAAACTGGTGGGCAAGAAAGAGATGTATATCCCCTACAACAGCTACAAGCTCGATTCGCCGACCCTCAAGTACGACGACATCATCAAGGCCGGGCATATCAACCAGGACCTGACCCGCTATGAGCTGCACCGTGTGTGGGAAGTGGTCGGCACCGTCAAGCCGAGCGAGCGGCACATCTATGCCAAGCGCCACATGTACATCGACGAAGACAGCTGGCAGGTGGCGCTGGTGGATCACTACGACGGCCGTGGCCAGTTGTGGCGCGTCGCCGAGGGGCATGCGCAGTTCTACTACGACCATCAGGTGCCGGCGTACACCGTGGAAACCCTGTACGACATCATCGCCGGGCGCTACATCGCCCTGGGCATGAAGAACGAGGAGAAGAGCAGCTTCGTGTTCGGCTTCGCGGCGAAGGCGGCGGATTACACACCGGCGGCCTTGAGGTCTGAAGGCGTGCGCTGATGCCTGTTTGAAATGCAATCCCAATGTGGGAGGGGGCTTGCCCCCGATGGCGGTGTATCAGTCAGCTATCTGTAGCTGACACTCCGCTATCGGGGGCAAGCCCCCTCCCACATTGGGTTTTGTGCATGGCTATTAATCAGTGTGCTGAATACTTCTTCAACAACCGCCGCCCACAGGACTAGGGTAGGGATCAAGTTGCATAACAATAAAAACGCAGGATGCAGCAATGACCGCCATGACACGCTGCCTGGACCGTCCTGGATTCATGCCACGGCTGTCCGCCCACCATCTGTTGCGTCCACGCCTGGCCGAGCCGTTGCTGGCGGCGCAGGTTCGGGTCAAGTTGTTGTGTGCGCCGGGTGGCAGTGGCAAGAGCGCGCTGTTCGCCGAGTGCGCGTTGCAGGCGCCGGCGGGGTGCCAGGTTTACTGGATGGCGCTCAATGGTGTCGTGCTCAGCCCCATCGAACTCTGCCAGCGCCTGGCGCAAAACCTTGGCCTGGGGTTTACCGACGAAGCCACGCTACTGCTGGACCTCAGCCGCTGGCAGACGCCCGCGTGGCTGTTCCTGGATGATTTCTGCCGCCTGCCCGCCCCCGAACTGGACGCCTTGCTCGACCGCCTGCTCAGTGCCAGTAGCCCGGCGCTGACCTGGTGGCTGGGCGCGCGGCGGCGTCCGGTGTGCAACTGGCCCCGGCTGCTGCTCGATGATGAACTGTTGGAATGCAGCGGTGCCGAGTTGGGGTTCAACGCCGAGGAGATCCAGCAACTGCTCAGCCAGGCGCCCGACCAGACGCTCGAGAACGTGCTGCACTTCAGCGCCGGCTGGTGCGCCGGGGTGCGTATCGCGCTGCTGGGCGACGGTCATCCCGACAAGACCTTGCTCGATTACCTGCAACACGAACTGTTCAGCACCTTGCCGGCGGAACTGGCCGAAGCCTGGCGCGTGCTGGCCCATCTGCCGCGCTTCAATGTGAGTTTGTGTGAGCACCTGTTCGGCTTTGGTGATGGCGCGCACTACCTGTGCGAATTGCAGGCCCTCGGCGCGTTTATCCAGCCCTGTGAAGATGCCACCGACTGGCTGCAGGTGTTTGCGCCGCTGGCGCGATTGCTGCGTGATGAGCCCTGGCCGGCCAAGCGCTCCTGGCACCGGCGCGCCTGTCAGTGGTTCAGCGCCCAGAGCGACTGGCAAGCTGCCTTCGAACAGGCGCTGTTGGCCGAAGAGTACGAAGTGGCGGTCAGCCTGTTGCAGCACTTCAGTTTCGAAGACCTGTTCCGCCAACAGAACGCCGTGCTGCTGTTGCGCCTGCATGAGCAGCATGGCGATGAACTGATGCTGTGTTCCGCGCAATTGGTGGGGCTGGTCACGGCGGCGTTGCTGTTTGCCGGGCGTTTCGACCAGGCGGCGTTATGCATCGATCAACTGGCGCGTTTCGCCCCGCAACCCACGGCGGCGGCGCAGCGGCACTTGCTGGCGCGCTGGCAGGCGCAATGGGGTTGGTTGTTGCACCTGGGGGGCGATGCCGAACGCTCCCGCGAGCATTTCCTCGAGGCGCTGCAAGCCTTGCCCGACAGTGCATGGACATCGCGCCTGATGTGCCTGTCGGGGTTGACCCAGCAAGCCTTGCTGCGCGGCGAGCTGGACGTGGCCCAGGCCCTGAATCGCGAAGCGCTGTGCCTGGCCCGCGCCCATGGCTCGTTGTTGCTGGAGGCGCTGTTGGAGCTGGATCACGCCCAGTTGCTGGAACAGCGCGGTGCACCGTACCGGGCGCAGAGCCTGTTGGAGAGCGTGCAGGCAATGTTGCTGCAGCAACACCTCAAGGCTGGGCCGTTGGTGGGGCGCATCGCGTTGCGCCGTGGGCACCTGGCGTTGCGCCAGGGGCAGGACGCGTTGGCGGCCGAGTGCTTCGAGACAGGCTTGACGATGTGCCTGCACAGCCAGGACAAGCGCGTGTTGTACGGCTTCCTCGGCCTGGCGCTGCTGGCGGCCAACCGCGGCGATTACGCCCAGGCCTTTATCCAGCTGCGCGATGCTGAGCGCCTGATGCAACAACGCCAGGTACCGGACACGGTGTATCGCGCGGTGTTGCTATTGGTCAGCGGGCATTTCTGGTTGCAGCAGGGCCGCGCCGAGTTGACGGCGCAAGCGGTGCGCCGTGTGCTGCGTCACTTCCGCGGGCCGAATGCCAAGCAGGCACCGCCGGCCACCCTGGAATTGATCCCGCGCCTGGAATACCTGTTGGTGCTGGCGGAAGTGAAACTGGGCGGTGCCGACCAACCGGTCGCGCGGCTCAATGCATTGCTGGAGACCACCCGACAACGCGGCATGCTGTGCCTGGAAACCGAATTGCAGCTGGTGTTGGGGGAGGTGGCCTGGCAACTCGGTGACGGGGCGTTGGCCCGTCGCTCGTTGCAGGCGGGCCTGGAGCTGGCGGCGCGCTGCCAGGTGCAGCAGGCGATCCGTGAACTGCGTTTGCGTTCGCCCGGCCTGCTCAGTGAACTGGGCCTGGAGCCACAGGCATCTGCGACGAGCGCGACGGACAACCCCCTGAGCCAGCGCGAACTGGAAGTATTGCAACTGATCGCCCTGGGCAATTCCAACCTGGAAATTGCCGATCGGCTGTTTATCTCCCTGCATACCGTCAAGACCCACGCGCGGCGTATCCACAGCAAGCTGGGGGTGGAGCGGCGCACCCAGGCGGTGGCCAAGGCCAAGACGTTGGGCTTGATGGCCTAGGCGCAGAACGCCTGGCGATATTCCCCGGGTGTCGCGCCCAGGGCCTGGCGAAAGCGGTGGGTGAAGTGGCTGGCGCTGGAGAACCCGCACGCCAAGGCAATTTCGCCCAGGGGCAGGCTGGCGCCGCGCAACAGGGTTTGCGCACGGGCCAGGCGGCGTGCCAGCAGGTATTGATGGGGCGGCAAGCCGAAGCTTTGGCGAAACATCCGCGCGAAGTGATATTCCGACAGGGCGCACATCCCGGCCAATTGGCCGAGACTGATCGGGTCTTCCAGGTGGTGCTCGATGTATTCCACCAGGCGTCGGCGCAGGTGGGCCGCCAGGCCGCCCTTCAAGTGCAGCCCATCGCGCACGCCGACCTGGCTGAGCAGGGTGTGGCTGAGCATTTCATGGGCCAGGCTGCTGGTCAGCAGGCGCTCGGCAGGCTCTTGCCAGTTGAGGGCAATCAACTGGTGAAAGCGCCGGGCCTGGCTGGGGTCTTCGAGAAAGGTGCTTTCCCGCAATTGCAATGTGCGCGGTTCGCGGTCAAGCAGGGTGACGCAGCCGAGGGCAAATTGCTCCGGGCTGAAATACACATGGGCCAGGCGAATTTCACCATTGATCACCCAGGCCGACTGGTGCTCAGCCGGCAGGATGCACAACTTGTCCGGCCCACCCTTGGTGCCCGGCTGCTCGCGGCGAAAGGTGCCAGTGCCGCCGCCGATGTAGCAGGACAGTGTGTGATGACTGGGCGCCTGGTAGTCCTGGGCGTCGTGATGGTTGCTCCACAGGGCCGCAGACACGCCGTCACCCAGCTCGGCGCAGGCTTCGAGGCGTGCGTTGGGCGAGCGGTTGAGGGCTTGAAAGACGTGCAGGGATTCCAGTGCTGGCATGGTGTGTACTCTCCGACGCCTTGCATCCTACTCCGCCGGGCTGGCGCTGTGATCACTCGGGCCGACAAAAGCGCAAGATTGTGCAAGTGCCCGTGCGTGGTTGAAGGTGACACTGTGGCTCAACCACCGGAGCCCGCCATGAACCTTTTCCTGTATTTACTCACCGTGCTGATCTGGGGTACCACCTGGATCGCCCTCAAGTGGCAATTGGGCGTTGTCGCGATCCCCGTGTCGATCGTCTATCGCTTCGGCCTGGCGGCGCTGGTGCTGTTTGCCCTGTTGCTGCTCAGCCGTAAGTTGCAGGTGATGAACCGGCGCGGGCACGTGATCTGCCTGGCCCAGGGGCTGTGCCTTTTTTGCGTCAACTTCATGTGTTTCCTGACCGCCAGCCAATGGATCCCCAGCGGGTTGGTGGCGGTGGTGTTTTCCACGGCTACGCTGTGGAACGCCCTGAATGCCCGGGTGTTCTTTGGCCAGCGCGTGGCGCGCAATGTCTTGATGGGCGGTGCCCTTGGCTTGCTGGGGCTGGGCCTGTTGTTCTGGCCGGAACTGGTGGGGCATACCGCCAGCCCACAGACATTGCTTGGCCTGGGCCTGGCGCTGCTCGGCACGATGTGTTTCTCGGCCGGCAATATGCTGTCGAGCCTGCAACAGAAGGCCGGGCTCAGGCCGTTGACCACCAATGCCTGGGGCATGTTGTATGGTTCTTTGATGCTGGCGACCTACTGCCTGGTGCGCGGCATTCCGTTCGAAATGGACTGGAGTGCGCGGTATATCGGCGCGTTGTGGTACCTGGTGATCCCAGGGTCGGTGATCGGCTTTACCGCCTATCTCACGTTGGTGGGGCGCATGGGGCCGGAGCGTGCGGCGTATTGCACGGTGTTGTTCCCGGTGGTGGCGCTGAATGTGTCGGCCTTTGCCGAGGGGTATCAGTGGACCGTGCCGGCGTTGGCGGGGTTGGTGCTGGTGATGCTGGGGAATGTGCTGGTGTTCCGTAAGCCCAGGCCTGTGAGCCCTGCCCTCAAGGCGAACGCCGTCTAACAATGTAGGCGGTCCCGCTAACGTGGCGAGCGGGCTTGCCACAATGCCAGTCAGTGAAGGCTTTTTTTTGTAGGAGCGAGCTTGCTCGCGAAGAACTCACAGGCGCCGCGTTCATTCAGGAAGCACGCATTATCGTTGACGTTTTTCGCGAGCAAGCTCGCTCCTACAAAAGGCGATGCACGCTTAACTGACTGGCATTGTGGCAAGCCCGCTCGCCACAGCAGCTTGCTTGCTACACAGTTCGGTCGTTTGATAAAGATATTAATCCTTATTAATCAATAAGTTATTTTGCATTTGATAAACGTTGACCTGGCTATTTTATTCCAAGGCGCTTGGCCATTCGCCCGAGGTTGGCGCGGTCCAGCCCCAGTTCACGGGCGGCGCTGGCCCAATTGTGCTGGTGGCGTTCCAGGCAGGCGTTGATGACTTGACGCTGGTAGTGCTCGGTGGCCTGGCGCAGGTCGCCGCTGACGAGGGGGGCGGCATCGGCTGGCGCTTCGACCTGGGGCGCGCTGACGCCTGGCAAGTCCAGGTCCTGGGCGCTCAGGCTCAAAATCTTCGGACGCTCGCGACAGTTACCCAGGGCCTTCAGCGCGCTGCGCCCGATCAAGTGTTCCAGCTCCCGGACATTGCCCGGCCAGTTATAAGCCAGCAACGCCGCCTGGGCGTCGCTGGTCAGGCGCAAGCTGCCCAGGCCCATGCGTGAGCGGTTCTGCTCCAGGAAGAAGCCGGCCAGCAGTAACACATCACGCCCGCGCTCGCGCAGGGCTGGCACTTGCAGTGGGTACACACTCAGGCGGTGGTAGAAATCGGCGCGGTAGCGGCCGTTGCGGACCTCTTCGGCCAGGTCGCGGTTGGTGGCGGCGATCAGGCGCACATCCACTTGATGTTCCTTGTCCGAGCCCAGCCGCTGCAACTGGCCGCTTTGCAGCACGCGCAGCAACTTGGCCTGCACGCTCAGCGACAACTCGCCGACTTCATCCAGGAACAAGGTGCCGCCGTTGGCCAGTTCGAACTTGCCCCGGCGCTCGTTCAATGCGCCGGTAAAGGCGCCGCGTACATGGCCGAACAGCTCGCTCTCCACCAGGGTTTCCGGCAGTGCTGCACAGTTGAGGCTGATCAGTGGTTTGTCGGCGCGGGACGATGCCGCGTGGATCGCCTGGGCCACCAGCTCCTTGCCGACCCCGGTTTCGCCGGTGATCAGCACCGTCAGGTCACTGCCGCCCACCAGGTTGATCTCTTCCACCAGGCGCTTGTGGGTCTTGCTCTGACCGATCATTTCCTTGTGCTGCTGGCCGCTGGCCTGGCGGTAGATTTCGGCGCGCTGCTGTTCGTCTTCCACGCGCAGGGCCAGGCGTTCGATGCGCTCGGCAACGTTGACCGTGGCGGCGGCGAGGCTGGCAAAGGCTTGCAGGGCGTCGAGCTCGACCCGCTCGAAGCGCTCCGTGTCGAGGGCGTCCAGGGTCAGCAGGCCCCAAGGGCGATCATCGACAAACAGCGGGCAGCCCATGCAGTCGTGAACTTCGAGGTGCCCGTGCAGGCCGTCCACCAGGCCATCGTAGGGGTCGGGCAATTCGCTGTCGCTGTCGAAACGCGTCGGGCCGGGGCTGCCGAGCAGCACGGCGAAACGCGGGTGTTCGCTGACCTTGAAGCGTCGGCCCAGGGTATCGGCGCTCAAGCCGTCTACCGCCAGCGGTACCAGCGACTCACCGTCCAGGCGCAACAGCGCGGCGGCGTCGCAGGGCAGCAAGGCGCGCATGGCTTGCAACAGGCGACGGTAACGCTCGCCTTCGGGGAGTTCGCGGGACAGGTCGGCGACGAGGGGGAGCAGGGTGGTGAGCAGCGATTGCGCAGTCATAATGACTCCTTGTAGTCCTTATGACTATAAGGTGTAGGAGGTCATACTGACTACGCGTAATTTAAGCTATTGAATTTAAACGTTTTATTAGTTGGCACGAATACTGAGTACTCCATGGCAATCAGTAAAGAAGCCCAGGAGGCTCCATGCTTAGTGCCCAAGACCGTGCCATCGTCAAATCTACCGTGCCCTTGCTGGAAAGCGGCGGCGAAGCGCTGATCACCCATTTTTACCGCATGATGCTCTCCGAGTACCCGCAGGTTCGCCCGCTGTTCAATCAGGCCCACCAGGCCAGCGGCGACCAGCCTCGCGCTCTGGCCAACGGCGTATTGATGTACGCGCGGCATATCGACCAGTTGGATCAGTTGGGCGACCT
The DNA here is from genome assembly GCF_042015035.1 of Pseudomonas gorinensis. Classification (NCBI taxonomy): domain Bacteria; kingdom Pseudomonadati; phylum Pseudomonadota; class Gammaproteobacteria; order Pseudomonadales; family Pseudomonadaceae; genus Pseudomonas; species Pseudomonas gorinensis. Next base: position 6,191,039 of record NZ_CP167125.1, on the reverse strand, counting down.
GGTTGCCAAGATCATCAACAAGCACGTGGCTTTGCAGATCCTGCCGGAACACTACCCGATTGTTGGCGCGTGCCTGCTGCGTGCCATTTCCGAAGTACTGGGCAGCGAAATTGCCACCCCTGAGGTCATGAGTGCCTGGGGCGCTGCGTACGGCCAGTTGGCGGATATCCTGATTGGCGCCGAAGCGGCCATTTACGAAGAGAAAGCCCAGGCGCCGGGCGGCTGGCGCGGTGCGCGGCCGTTCAAGCTGGTCAAGCGCGTGGACGAGAGCGCCGAGATCACGTCGTTCTATTTTGCGCCGCTGGACAACGCCCCGATTCTCGCGGCCGCGCCAGGCCAATACATCGGCATGACGTTACACCTGGATGGCGAGGAAGTGCGCCGCAATTACTCCCTGTCGGCCTTGAGCGATGCCGGCCAGTACCGTATCAGCGTCAAGCGCGAAGCCGGTGGCCGGGTGTCCAACTACCTGCACGACCAGTTGCAGGTGGGGGCGACCCTTGACCTGTTCCCGCCATCCGGTGAGTTCACCCTGGCCGCCAGCGATAAACCACTGGTGCTTATCAGTGGCGGGGTGGGCATCACGCCAACGCTGCCGATGCTCGAGGCCGCCCTGGCCACCGAGCGCCCGGTGCACTTTATCCACTGCGCGCGTAACGGCGGGGTGCATGCGTTTCGGGAGTGGGTGGACGCCTTGGCGGTCAAGCACCCGCAGCTCAAGCGCTTCTATTGCTATGACGAGGATGATGGCGTGAGCCCGGCGGCGGACAAGGTCGGCCTGCTCAGCCAGGAGCAACTGGCGGCGTGGTTGCCCGAGCAGCGCGACCTGGATGCCTACTTCCTCGGCCCTAAAGGCTTCATGGCGGCGATCAAGCGCCACCTCAAGGCATTGGGTGTGCCTGATCAACAAAGCCGCTATGAATTCTTCGGCCCGGCGGCGGCCCTGGAATAACATCTCCAGCGCAACACTGCTCAAGATGTGGGAGGGGGCTTGCCCCGATAGCGGTGGATCAGTCAGCTTATCGGTGGCTGGCACACCGCCATCGGGGGTAAGCCCCCTCCCACATTCAGTTCTCCATTCCTCCCGATTAATCCCCCGTTAACCCCTCTCTGTTTAAACCACTCTCTGTGTGTAAACTTGCGGCCATCAGGCCAACCACAATCAGGCAAAGGGATACGGAGATGAGTGACGAAATGCGTTTGGGCAGGGAGCGGCGCTTTCTGGTGTTGCTGGGCATCATCTGCCTGGCGCTGATCGGCGGCGCGTTATACATGCAAGTGGTGTTGGGCGAGGCGCCTTGCCCGCTGTGTATCCTGCAACGCTACGCCTTGCTGTTGATTGCGATTTTTGCGTTTATCGGCGCGGCGATGCGCACCAAGGGCGCGATCACGCTGTTTGAAGGCCTGGTGGTACTCAGCGCCCTCGGTGGGGTGGCGGCGGCTGGCCATCATGTGTACACCCAATTTTTCCCGCAAGTCAGCTGTGGCGTCGATGTGCTGCAACCGATCGTCGACGACCTGCCCCTGGCCAAGGTCTTCCCCCTGGGCTTCCAGGTCGACGGCTTCTGCAGCACGCCTTACCCGCCGATCCTTGGCCTGTCCCTGGCGCAATGGGCGCTGGTGGCGTTCGTGCTGACGGTAATCCTGGTGCCCCTGGGCATATACCGGAACCGCAAGCGCGCAGCCTGAGCCTATCGACCAAAACGCCCCGGTCCTTTTGAAAGAAGGCCGGGGCGTTTTTGTGTGTAGGGATTTGTGAAAGGACAGTGACGCCGGACAATTTTGACGGCGGGCAGCGTGCGACATGTTGTCACACAGAAGCTGTCGCAGGACATTTCTGACGCGTTGAACCGTCGCATAAATTTGCGCCAGGCGGTCAATTTATGCTGTCAGTTCGTCGTCTGGGCGACCCCACGAATGTCGCGCCGTCCAAGCCTTTGAGGGCTCTGTGAATGCCTTGTTTTATGGGGACTTGGATGCGATTTGCAGGCCTTTGTGGAGGCGGAGGGGTGTGGCGCTTTGCCCAATAACACGGCAATTTTTGTGGTTTTTGTTGAGAATCGAACGCGATAAGATCGCGAACCTTTGCGATATTGGTGAAGGATTGTTGCTGGAATCAATAAAAATTATTTCTTTATAAGACATGGTTTATACATCGCTAGCTAACTACAATCGCCCGCACTGAATGTCCGGTGCTGTTCAAACTTTGAGCATTGGAGCGGTCGAGGGGCAGATGGATGGCTCTGTGCGACCCCAGGTTCCGGCAGCCTTTCAACTATCCGCACCAAATGGAATTGGTCTGTAACAAGGCCTTTAACCACGAAATCGAATAAGAACTCACCGCAGGTCCGTGACACGTCCGATTAGGGCGCGCGGGCAGGCTCTTATTCAATCGAAGAGAAATGCCAACCCTTGGCAGGGTGAAGTGTTGGCGATCAAAACCCAACTGCATTGCGCAAGCTGCTTTAGAGGTCGTGAGATGAGTAAAAACAGGTACCCCCGATTACTAGGCTTTTTGCCGCTGCTTGGCATGATGTTAATGCTGGGAGGCTGCAAGTGGACCTTGCTCGACCCAAAAGGACAGGTCGGTCTGGATGAACGAAACCTGATCATCACCGCCACCCTGCTGATGCTGCTGGTCGTGGTCCCCGTGATCATCATGACCTTCGCCTTCGCCTGGAAATACCGCGCGTCGAACACCAGCGCCACCTACGCGCCGAAGTGGTCGCACTCCACCAAGATCGAAATCGCGGTGTGGTTGGTCCCGATCCTCATCATCATTGCCCTGGGTTATGTGACCTACAAGTCCACCCATGCGCTGGACCCATACCGTCCGCTGGAATCGGACGCCAAGCCGATCAATATCGAAGTGGTCGCGCTGGATTGGAAGTGGCTGTTCATCTACCCGGACCTGGGTATCGCCACCGTCAACCAGATCCGGTTCCCGGAGCACACCCCGCTGAACTTCAAGATCACCTCCGACGCCGTGATGAACTCGTTCTTCATCCCAGCCCTGGGCGGCCAGATCTACGCGATGGCAGGTATGCAGACCAAGCTGCACCTGATCGCCAACCAGAAAGCTGAAATGGAAGGCATCTCCGCCAACTACAGCGGCGCTGGCTTCACCGGCATGAAATTCAAAGCGATCTCGACGAGCCAGGAAGATTTCGACGCCTGGGTAGCCGAAGTCAAGGCCGCACCTAAACAGCTTGATCAAGCTGAATACGAAGCCCTTGCCAAACCAAGCCAGAACAACCCTGTCGCGCTGTACTCCGCTTACACGCCTGACCTGTTTCAGAAGATCGTCGACAAGTACGAAGGCATGAAACCAGGCAAGCCGGTCAAGCACGAGAAGAAAGAAGTGGCTGCGGTTGAAGGTTCTGACACGGGCTCGCATTCAACTGCTGGGGCAGAGGAGTAAACGATGTTTGGTAAATTAAGTTGGGATGCGGTCCCGTTCCACGAGCCGATTGTGATGATTACCATCGCCATGATCGCGCTGGGTGGTCTGGCACTGTTTGCAGCAATCACTTATTTCAAGAAGTGGACCTACCTGTGGACCGAGTGGCTGACGTCGGTCGACCACAAGAAAATCGGCGTGATGTACATCATCGTTGCCATGGTCATGCTGCTGCGTGGTTTTGCCGACGCCATCATGATGCGTACCCAGTTGGCCATGGCCACCGAGGGTTCGCCTGGCTACCTGCCACCTGAACACTATGACCAGATCTTCACCGCTCACGGTGTGATCATGATCATCTTCATGGCGATGCCATTCTTCACCGGCCTGATGAACCTTGCAGTGCCGCTGCAGATCGGCGCGCGTGACGTTGCCTACCCGTTCCTGAACTCCCTGAGCTTCTGGCTGCTGGTTTCCGGCGTGGTGCTGATCAACGTTTCCCTGGGCGTCGGCGAATTCGCCAAGACCGGTTGGGTTGCGTATCCGCCATTGTCGGGCATTCAGTACAGTCCGGGCGTGGGTGTGGACTACTACATCTGGGCGCTACAGTTATCAGGACTGGGGACGACGCTGACGGGGGTCAACTTCCTGGCCACCGTCCTGAAAATGCGCGCCCCTGGCATGAAACTGATGGACATGCCGATCTTCACCTGGACCTGCACCTGGGCAAACGTACTGATCGTGGCTTCGTTCCCGATCCTGGCCGCTACCATGGCGCTGCTGTCGCTTGACCGTTACCTGGATTTCCACATTTTCACCAATGAACTTGGTGGCAATCCAATGATGTACGTGAACCTGTTCTGGGCATGGGGTCACCCTGAGGTGTACATCCTGATCCTGCCAGCGTTCGGTATCTTCTCCGAAGTGATCTCGACCTTTACCGGCAAGCGCCTGTTCGGTCACCACTCGATGGTCTACGCCTCTGGCGCGATCTCGGTACTGGGCTTCATGGTGTGGCTGCACCACTTCTTCACCATGGGTTCGGGGGCCAGCGTCAACGCCTTCTTCGGCCTGGCGACGATGCTGATTTCCATCCCGACGGGGGTGAAGCTATTCAACTGGCTGTTCACCATCTACCACGGCCGTCTGCGTATCACCAGCCAGGTTCTGTGGACCCTGGGCTTCATGGTGACCTTCGCCATCGGCGGCATGACCGGCGTACTGCTGGCCATCCCGGGTGCTGACTTCGTGTTGCACAACAGCCTGTTCGTGATCGCGCACTTCCACAACGTGATCATCGGCGGTGCGGTATTCGGTTACATCGCTGGCTTCAGCTTCTACTTCCCGAAAGCGTTCGGCTTCAAGCTGCACGAAGGCTGGGGCAAGGCTGCATTCTGGTTCTGGATCTCGGGCTTCTTCGTCGCGTTCATGCCGCTCTATGCACTGGGCTTCATGGGCATGACCCGTCGTCTGAACGCCACCACCAACCCTGAGTGGGTGCCGTACCTGTACGTCGCCATGTTCGGTGCGCTGATGATCGCGGTCGGTATCGCCTGCCAGCTGATCCAGCTGTATGTCAGCGTGCGTGATCGCAAGCAGAACATGTGCGAGTCGGGCGATCCATGGAACGGCCACACCCTGGAATGGTCGACCTCGTCGCCACCACCGTTCTACAACTTCGCTGTGATTCCTACTGCGACCACCATCGATGCGTTCACCGAAGCCAAGGAAGACGGTACTGCGTACCAGCAACCTAAGCACTACGAACCGATCCACATGCCAAGCAACACCGCCACTGGCGTGGTGATGGGCGCGCTGTTGACCGTGTTCGGTTTCGCGATGATCTGGCACATCTGGTGGCTGGCAATCGTGAGCCTGGTGGGCACCATCGGCTACTTCATTGTCCACGCTGCACGTGATGATCAAGGCTACATGGTGCCGGTCGAAACGATCGAGCGCATCGAAGCCGAGCAGCACGCTCGTCTGGTCGCCGAGAAGAAAATCCCGGCCAACCGTGTCGAAACCTCGTTGGAACAGGCTTAAACCATGTCGAACTTAGTGACCAATGCTGGACACGCCCATGTCGATGACCATGGGCACGATGACCATCACCACGACTCGGGGCCAATGACCGTCTTCGGTTTCTGGCTCTACCTGATGACCGACTGCATCTTGTTTGCGTCGATCTTCGCGGTGTACGCGGTACTGGTAAACAACGTAGCGGGTGGCCCGTCGGGCCACGACATCTTCGAACTGCCTTACGTGCTCGGCGAAACCGCCTTGCTGTTGTTCAGTTCGATCACCTACGGCTTCGCCATGTTGGCCTTCTACAAGGGCAACAAGAAGGGCGTACTGAGCTGGTTGGCACTGACCTTCCTGTTCGGCCTGGGCTTCATCGGCATGGAGATCAACGAGTTCCACCTGCTGATCTCCGAAGGCTACGGCCCGCACCGCAGTGGTTTCCTGTCGGCGTTCTTCACGCTGGTAGGCACCCACGGCCTGCACGTTTCGGCTGGCCTGCTGTGGATGGCGGTGATGATGTATCAGGTCAATAAGCACGGCCTGACCAACACCAACAAGACTCGCCTGAGCTGCCTGAGCCTGTTCTGGCACTTCCTGGACGTAGTCTGGATCTGCGTATTCACCGTCGTCTACTTGATGGGGACTCTGTAATGGCTAATGCACACTCCCATGACAGCCATGATGCGAGCCACGGCAGCGTAAAGTCTTACGCTATCGGCTTCATCCTGTCGGTCATCCTGACCCTGATCCCGTTCGGCCTGGTGATGTACCCAACCCTGCCGAAGTCGATCACGTTGATGATCGTCCTGGCGTTCGCGGTCATTCAGGTCCTGGTTCACCTGGTGTACTTCCTGCACCTGGACCGCTCCGAGGCCCAGCGTGAGAACGTGATTGCGTTCGTGTTCGCAGGCCTGGTGATCGTTCTGCTGGTTGGTCTGTCGCTGTGGATCATGTTCAGCATCCACACCTACATGATGGCGAAGTGAGGTAAGACCCGATGTCGCTTAAGCACTTTATCCAAATCACCAAACCGGGGATCATTTTCGGTAACGTGCTTTCTGTGGCAGGCGGTTTCTTCCTGGCCTCCAAGGGACATGTCGATCTGGCCATCTTCCTGGCTGCAATGATCGGTACGTCCCTGGTGGTAGCTTCCGGTTGTGTGTTCAACAACTGCATCGACCGCGACATCGATATCAAGATGGAACGCACCAAGAATCGCGTGCTGGTCCAGGGGCTTATCTCCCTGAAACTGGCACTGATCTTCGCGACCGTCCTGGGTGTTGCCGGCGTGGTGTTGTTGTACAAGGTGGCCAACCCGCTGGCGGCGCTGTTTGCCGTGATCGGCTTCGTCATCTACGTCGGCCTCTACAGCCTGTACCTCAAGCGCAAGTCGGTTCACGGCACGCTGGTGGGCAGTCTGTCGGGGGCGATGCCGCCGGTGATTGGTTATGTAGCTGTGACCAATAGCTTCGACATGGCCGCGCTGGTGCTGCTGGTGATGTTCAGCCTGTGGCAGATGCCGCATTCCTATGCCATCGCGATCTTCCGTTTCAACGACTACCTGGCTGCGTCGATTCCGGTTCTTCCGGTCAAGCGCGGCATCCAGGTGGCCAAGAAACACATCCTGCTCTACATCCTGGCCTTCCTCGTGGCGACCTTGATGTTGACCTTCAGTGGCTACGCCGGCATGAGCTACCTCGCTGTCGCCGCCGCCATGGGCATGTACTGGTTGTACATGGCCTGGACGGGCTACAAGGCGGTGGACGACACCGTCTGGGCACGCAAGCTGTTCGTGTTCTCGATCTTCACCATCACCGCGCTCAGCGTGATGATGTCCCTGGATTTCCAGGTGCCGAGAGAGTTGTTGCTGACCTACGCGCCCTGAGTGGTTCCAAGCAGTGAACAAGCCCCGCCTTCGTGAGAAGCGCGGGGCTTTTTCTTGGGCGCGGGTTAAATCGGCTGGCGGCTTTCTCGTCATACCTCACTGTATGAGCCGTGCGAATCCATTACCCGCGTACAAGGAGTTGTCACCATGGTCAGCGTCAGTCGTCGCTCCCTTCTCGCCCTGGGCGCGGCCCTGCCCTTGTTGGGGCGCCTGGATTGGGCGGTTGCCAGCCCGCCGCCGGCCAAGGCGGACAAGGTGCGGCTCAACTACAACGAAAGCCCCTACGGCCCTTCAGGTGCTGCCCGCGAAGCGATGCGAGAGGCGATTGCCACTGCCGGACGCTATCCCTACGGCCACATGTACGGCCTGGCCGCGCTGTTCGCCCAGCAGCAGGGGATTGCCGAAGAACAGGTCGCGGTGTTCTCCGGCTCCATGGCGGCGCTACGCTATGCCGTCCTGGCGTTTACCGGTGAAACCCGCGGCCTGGTGATGGCCACGCCGTCCTACGAGGTGCCGCGCCAGGCGGCCGAGTCGCGCAAGGCACCGGTGCGCGAGGTGGACCTCAATACCGAGCACGCCCACGATATCCCCGCCATGCTCGCCGCCGATCCCCAGGCCGGTATGCTCTACGTGTGTAATCCCAACAACCCGACCGGCACCATGACCCCGACCGACGCCATCCGCAAGGCGCTGGCGGACAAGCCCAAAGGCAGTGTGTTGGTGGTGGATGAGGCCTACATCGATTTCTCGGACGCCCCCAGCTGCGTGAGTTGGGTCAAGGAACACGACGACCTGCTGGTGTTGCGCACCTTCTCGAAAATCTACGGCATGGCCGGCGCCCGCATTGGCCTGGCAATCGGTGCCCCGGCGCTGCTGGAGCGCCTCGCGGTGTTCGGCGGCGACAACGTACCGGCAGGCACCGGCTTGCTCGGCGCGCGCGCCAGCCTGGAAGACGTCAAGCTGTTGCCGCAACGCAAGGCGCTCAATGCCCAACGGCGTGAGGAGACCATTACCTGGGTCAAGGCCCGTGGGTTCACCTGCACGGCGTCCCAGAGCAACTGCTTTATGATCGATGTGAAGCAACCGGCCGAGCAGGTGATCGAGAAGCTGGCCGGGCAAGGTGTGCTGATTGGACGGGTGTGGAAGAACTGGCCGCAGTGGGTACGCGTCACGGTGGGGAGCAAGCGCGAGATGGCGCGGTTTCGTGAGGTGTTTGCGGCGCAGATGTCGTCTGTTTAAACAGGCGTACCCTCTTGGCTGACATTTGGGCAGTTCGTCAGAAAGCTGAATTTCGATTTGTAAAACTATAGGCAAGTTGCCTATAGTTTTCCCATGCGTTCTATTTTCTTCGAGACTTCATCGTTTACCGCCACCGTAGGTCATTACCTGACGGATGATGAATATCGATTGCTGCAAAACGAGATGCAGTGGAACCCTTTGGCTGGCGATGTGATGCCCCGTACAGGAGGGTTTCGCAAGCTACGGTGGTCAGATGGCAAGCGTGGTAAAGGAAAGCGTAGTGGCTTACGGGTTATTTACTACTGGCTCACCACTGATGGTCACTTTTGGATGTTTGCTATCTACAACAAAGACGAATTGGAAAATTTGACTGCCGATCAAGAGAAGGCACTTAAAAAGGCCATAGAGGCCGAACTGAAAAAACGAGGTACCCCATGAAAAAGCGCGATCTGTTTGCAGAGTTGATGCAGGGCGTTAGCGACATGACTGCTCACCGAGAAGGCAAAATCACTCTTCGGCAAAGCACTGTGGAGGACAAGCCCGTTCCTGAGGTGTCAGCCCAAGAGATCGTGGCACTGCGGGATAAATTGCATATGTCACAGTCGGTGTTTGCCCGGAGCATACGGACGAGCCCCGGCACGCTGAGAAACTGGGAACAGGACAAATCCAAACCCAATGCTCAGGCCGCACTCCTGATCAGGCTGGTTGAAAAGTTTCCGGATATGGTGGATCGATTGGCGACCGTCTGAATCATCGGCAACAAAAAGCCCCGCATTGGCAACACCGTGCGGGGCTTTTTGGCTTCAGGTTACTGCTGCGCGATGCTGTACCCATCAAACGCTGTCTGCTGCTGCAATGCGGTTATCACGCTCTTGCGGCTCAGCGGCTGTTCGGCGCCGGAGTTATCCACAAAGCTCTCAACCTCCAGTTCGGCCTCGTCGCCTTCACCCACAAAGCTGAAGCCCAGGAACTCGAACGCGGCCCGGTCGACATTCAGTTTGGAGCGTGGCGTGCGCAGTGGCAGGGTGACGCTGATGCCGTCCTTGCTGATCACAAACACTTCGGCTTCTTTCTTGGGCCGTGCGGCCTTGCCCTTGCCGGCGCTTGGGTTGCTGATGGCCTGGTGGGACTGGTTCAGCACCTTGAGGGCCAGTCCGTAGACCAGCTCCTGGAACTCCGGGTCGTCCTTGAAGCTGGACAGGATGCGGCTGATCGAGAACTGGCTGCTCAGGTTTTCCAGGGCGGCGTTATCGGCGGCCTCGGCGTCCTTGAGTTGCTTGAGCTGGCCCATCAGGTCGTAGGCTTTGTCGTCGTCGAAGGCATCGTGAGCCTGGCGGATCGCCACGCGCAGTTCGCGGATCTGGTCGCTTTCCTTGGAGGTGTGGAACGCGTCCAGCACCATCTCGCTGATGATCTTGGCCGCAGGCAGGTGCTGTGAAAGATTGATGGCGTTTTCGTATTCAGCTTTGGATTGCAAGGCGACTACGGATTCTTCGGCGGATTCTGCGGTGTAGGAATCGGACATTGAAATTTCACTACTTCAGTAAGCGGAACAAAAAAGCGTCGCGCATTTTCAGGGGGGCAGGGGATCAGGTCAAGGCAGGTTCCGGCTGATGGGCAGGTATCTACACAACTTTGACTCAACGCTGAACGTCCGGCAGATAGGGCTGTTGTGGCGAGCGGTGTTGTGGCAAGCGGGCCTGTGGCGAGCGGGCTTGTGGCGAGCGGGCTTGTCCCGCGTTGGGCTGCGTAGCAGCCCCAGTAAAGAAGAACGCGGTGTATCAGACACTCTGTAGAGGCTGGTTTTGGTGCTGCTTCGCAGCCCAACGCGGGACAAGCCCGCTCGCCACAGGGAGATTTGTCAGGGGCTGAAAAGTGGTTATGCCGATGGCCTCCATGAGAACTTCCCGCTCGGGCAGGGCGGGTTGTCGGACCAGGCCGCTGTGGACGTGGCCGCATACTGCTCGGGCCAACCGCGTCTGGGCTTCCCGGACAAGGTCAAGGACTGGCCCAACGGTGGCAATCCGGCGGATGCGCCCGACTAGTCCAGTTGCTTGAGGCAGGCCTGGAGGATATCCAGGCCTTCCTCCAGCACTGCCGGCTCAATGGTCAACGGTGCGAGCAGGCGGATGATGTGTCGCGATTTGCCGCTGGGCATCAGCAGTAAGCCGGCGGCGCGTGCCAGGCCCAGCAGCTGTGTCAGTTGCTGGGGCGCAGGCGTGCCGTCGGCTTGCGCCAGTTCGATGCCGCGCATCGCGCCGACGCCGGTCAGACGGCCCAGGTAGGGTGACAGGCGCTGCGCGCGCCAGCGCTCATAGCGGCTGATGATCGCGGCTTCCTGCTGTGCACCCCACACCTGTAAATGTGCGTCCGTCATGACTTCAAGGGTGGCCAGCGCCGCGGCACAGGCGATCGGGTTGCCGGAGTAGGTGCCGCCGAGGCCGCCCTTGGGCAGGTTGTCCATCAGCGCCTGGCGCCCGACCACTGCCCCCAGCGGCACGCCGCCGGCGATGCTTTTGCCGAGCAGGATCAGGTCCGGTTCGATACCCAGGCGCGAGAAGGCGAAGCGCTGGCCGGTGCGACCGAAGCCGGACTGGATCTCATCGGCAATCAGCAGGATATTTTTCTCATCGCAAAAACGCCGAAGGGCCTGGGCGAACTCGATATCCAGGGCCAGGAAACCGCCTTCGCCCTGCACCGGTTCGATAATGAAACAGGCCACGTCGTTGACGTCGATTTCCACGCTGAACAGACGGTCCATGGCCTTGAGTGCTTCGGCGCAAGTCACACCGTTGTCGGCGCTGGGGTAGGGCAGGTGATACACCGGGCCGGGCAAGACACCGACCTTTTGCTTGTAAGGCGCGACCTTGCCGTTGAGGTTCAAGGTGGCCAGGGTGCGCCCGTGGAAGGCGCCGTCAAAAGCGATGACGGCGCTGCGGCCGGTGGCGCCCCTGACGATCTTCAAGGCATTCTCCGCCGCTTCTGCGCCGCTGTTGGTCAGCATGCCGCTGACCGGGTAGTCCACCGGAATGAAGGCCGTCAGTCGATCCATCAATTCAATGTAGGGCCTATGGGGCGCGGCGTTGAAGGCGTAGTGGGTCAGTTGCGTTGCCTGGTCGCGAATGGCCTCTACCACCGCCGGATGGCAATGACCGAGGTTGAGCACGCCGATGCCGCCGACGAAGTCGATATAGCGCTTGCCCGTGGTGTCCCAGACCTCGGCGTTCCTGCCGTGGCTGAGGCTGATGGGGTGGACGACGGAAATCGATTGGCTGATGGTTTCGCGGCTCATGAATCTCGGACTCGGCAATGTTGGGCGTGTTTTTATCTAAGCCGTGAGCCCGGCCCTGGGGCAAACGAAATAAAGTCGCCGGGTCATTCCAAATCGGAAGGAGCTGTTGCCAAAAGGTCGTTTGTGGCAACGCCGCAAAGCCCTTGATACTGCCGGGCAACATAGAGATCGGTGCGATGTGCTCAACACCGAGCAGCCGGTTCGTTGCCCTCGGGCGTTATTCCGACACGATATCCTTGCCTGCCGCCTTGGATCGGTACAGCGCCTGGTCGGCGCGAGCCATCAGGGCGGTCGGCGGTTCCCCCGTACGCCGCTCCACCACGCCGAGGCTCAGGGTGACGTTGAAATCGCCCACGGCGGGCAGTTGCGCGATCCTTTGGCGGATGCGCTCGGCCAACGCTTTCGCCGCCTCCAGCGGGCTTTTGGGCAGTACCACGATAAATTCGTCGCCGCCCCAGCGCGCCAGCAAATCGCCCTGGCGCATGCAGGTTTCCAACCCTTCCACCACCCGCACGAGGGTCTGGTCGCCCACGCCATGGCCGTGTCGATCATTGATCAGCTTGAAGTCATCGATGTCCATGGCGACCAAGGCCAGCGGCAAACGAAAGCGTTCTGCCCGGTCGCATTCCTCCAGCAGCACTTTCTCCAGGCGATAACGGTTTGCGACGCGGGTCAGGGCGTCACGCTCGGCCAGGGAGCGGTTTTCCTCCAATTGCAATTGCAGTTGCTGATTGACCCGTGACAGCTCGCGGGTGCGCTCGGCCACCAGGGCCTCAAGGGATTGATTGCGCCGTTCGAGCTGCTCGATGGAGCTTTTGCGCGTTTGGATATTGCGGTGGGAGCCCACCATCCGCGCTACCGAGTCATCGAGGTTGCGCGCAATGATGTAGCCACGGTCTTCGATCCACAGGTAAGTGCCGTCTTTTTTGCGGCAACGGTACTCGATTTGGTAATGGGGGGACCGACGCTGGAGGTAGTCATCAAACACTGCCATGACGCGAGGGTAATCGTCCGGGTGGATGATGTTCTCCCAGGTGAACACGCTGTTCTCCAGGGAGTGGGGGGGGTAGCCGAGCATTTCATACCAACCCGGGTTGCGGTAGACGAACCCCGTATTGGCGTTCCAGTCCCAAATGCCATCGCTGACCAGTTCCATGACGGCATGCAACATATCGGCGTTGAGGTCAGAAAAGTCATTCCTCAACGAATTGCTGCCAGGTGTATCGTCCATCTGTGCGCTCCCTGCGTTGGCTGGCACTTGGGACCAGCGATATTGACACCGATACTCCGTGGCTGACGCTACTGTACAACGGGCCTTGCACGCTTTGAATAGGGCGGATGCACGGCTCCAGTGTGTGGCTATGGGCCATTATTTGGGCGCCACCATCCTCGTCCGAGGCTTCCCGTCGGCGTTGTGCTGGTAGATCGCTTCAGGCTGGCCTTGTTCGTTGAAAAACACCTGGCCGATGCCTGCTGAGTTCCATAAACGTTCGCCGGCCTGGGCATGTTCCGGGATATGCGGCACCACTTGCATGGTGCGACGGCGGGTGAACCCGTTGAGGGGGGAACGAGGGGAGTAGAGCCAGCGGTTAAGGCGGTCGAACCATTCCAGCAAGCGTGGCGGGAATTCGTTCTTGATGCCGCTGCTGGTGATCTGCCAGATGTTCGGGCCGGCGTTGCGGTGGCGGATCAGCACTTCGTACACGAACGAGTAATGCACGTCGCCCGAGAGGATCACGTAGTTACCCGGCGTGCGGGAGTGGCGGAAAATATTGAGGATGACTTGGGCGGCGCCGCGATGGGCCATCCAGTTTTCGGCATCCACCAGCAGCGGGTGGCCGCACCAACTGAACACCTTCTGCACGGTCTCGATCAGCTTGACGCCAAAAATCGGCGCGGGCGAGACGATGATGGCCGAGGGGTGGTCCAGCAGTTGCTGTTGCAGTTCGCTCAAGGCCTCCCAGTCCAGCAGGCCGGAGGGTTGTTTGAGGTTGAATTCGCTGCGCCAGCGACGGGTGCGGGTGTCGAGCACCACCAGGGCGGGAGTGGTGGGCAGCCTGTAATGCCATTGCTGGAATTTCAGCAGGGCTTCAAGTAGCGCATCCTGGGCGGCGGCGTCCAGGTGGTTGCCGCGCGCCTGGGCGGCCAACGCCTGGGTTTGCGCTACCAGCGCGTCAAACACCTCGGGCTGGTTACCCCAGCCCTGGCACAGCAGGTAAGCGAGCAGGGCATTGCCGATGATGCGTTTGGAGAAGGGGTGGCCATAGGCAGTTTCTTCCCACTGGGCGCTGAGGTTCCAGTCGTCGGTGATGTCGTGATCGTCAAAGATCATCAATGTGGACAGATGGGCAAATACCCGTGCCACACCCGGCAGGCCATCGCGAAATCGATCGAGTTGCACCTGCTCTCGGGCATACCGGTGCTGTTCATCGGCACTCAGTTGCGGTGGCTGCGGTGTGATCAGGCGCCAGGGCGCGGGCGACCAGGCCAGCAAATACATCGCCATCACTTCGGCGAAGGTCACCAGGTGGTTGTCGGCAGTGCTGCTGGTGAAGATCGGTTTCTTCACGCCGCCAAAAAAGCGTTCGCGCAGGGTCTCGTTGCTGTCCAGCGCGGGCAAAAGGTCCGCTCGGTGGTAATAGCTCGCGCGATGCCCATAGAGGCTGGCGCTGTCGTCCACCACCGCGCCTTCCAGGTATTCATCGAACAGGCCCAGGCATGTGATCAAGGCGTGAATCGCCCGCAGCATCGGCCCGGCCACATCGTCGGCGTACACCTGGTCGCCGCTCATCATCAACAGCGCGGGGCGCTCCGCCGGCGTGGGCGCGCTGGCCAGCAGGCGATCGACGCAGAGCAAGCCTTCGTCGGCAGGGTGGTGCGGTTTGCGGCAGGAGCCGTGCACCAATTGGCGAATGCGGCTATGCAGGACAAAACCCGGGGTGTCGGCGTTGCCATACAGCAAGTGTGGCGCCCACTCGGCAATGCCGGTGCCATCGACCAGCAGGTCGTAGCCGATCATCACATCCTGGGGCAGGGCATCGGCCAGTGGGAGGTCGATCAAATGGATAAACGCATGGCGCCCTACGGGCACGACTTGGCATTGCGCTTGAGCCAGTGGGAACGCCAGTGTCTGCCCGGCAACCTGCAGCTTGAGGGTCAATGCCAGTTCACGGCTGCCCATCAGCCACATCACCAGGCGCTGGGGCTCGAGACGTCGCAGCATAGGGCCGGCGAGGACGGCGGGCAGGGTGCCAGCTTGAAGCATAGGAATAGCGGCTCGGTGGTAAAGGGCCTCAAGGGTAAACCAGCGGATGTCGCTTTTTTGTCAAGGCGGGATGTCGAGCAAAGGAAAGGGGCCGGTAAAAGTGGCCCCTCTCTTTACTGCTTAAAGCACGTTACCGTTACCCAGGCTCTCCAGGTTGCCAGAGCGAGTGTTTCGCCGGGGCGTGCCCTGGTTGTGGGTATCAGTGGTCGATTCCTGCTCCGGCGTTTGCTGCTGCGTCGGTCGGCGTTGTGGTTCAGGCGCGGCTTCGACTTGCCGGTGGGGGTTGAAGTAGTTAGCGGTAGAGCCAAAAAAGATATCGATCATGAAAACCTCTGCTCTGTCGGGGCGTTGAATCAGCGTGATCAACGCACATCGAACCTACAGAGAGGGAAAGGGCTGGCCTATAAACGCCTTGCGTCAAGACATGACCCGGTGATCGTTATCGAGCCATGGCCATGCAGCGCAATGGCTCGGTCATGCAGGTTCGAACATCCGTCCGGGCCCCGATCTTCAAGCATCAGGTGTGAGTGCCTTCAATCACCTTGGGCACGGTAAAACGGAACTCACTGCCACGCCCCACCTCACTTTCGGCAACGATTTTTCCTCCGTGGGCCTGGACAATGCCCTGCGTGATATACAGCCCCAGCCCGCTGCCGGTGGGATTGTTTTCGGTCTGGGTCCAGTAGCGGTCGAACACATAGGGCAACTGCTCCGGTGCAATGCCATCACCGGAGTCGCGTACCGAGACCACAATTTCTTCACCGTTGCTCATGGCGCTGATGCCGATATTGCCCTGGCGCGGGGTGAACTTGATGGCGTTGCCGATCAGGTTCGACAGCACCTGGAACAGACGCTCCGGGTCGCCATTGATCTGCAGGCCGGGCTCGGCGTTGAAGGACAGGTCGATGCCTTTTTCCAGCGCCAGCGGCGCGAGAAGGGAGTAGGCCTCCTCGAACATCTGGCCAACGTCCAGCGCCACCGGCTTGACCACGTAGCGTCCCGCCTCGATTTTCGAGGTGTCGAGCAAGTCTTCCAGCAGCACATTCATGCGCGCGGCGGCTTGCTGCATGGTGTCGATCGCCGAGGAAATTCGTCGCGAGGTGTGGGGGCCTTCGGAGCTGAACGTCTTTTGCATCATGCCGCAGAGCATCGAGATGACCGTCATCGGGTTGCGCAGATCGTGGGAGACCACCGCCACCAGTTCATCACGGGCCCGCACCGCCTGTTGCTCGCGCAGTACCTGTCGCGCCAGGTCATTTTCCAGTGCGGAGCGGCGCAGGTCGTTGGCCGCAAAGCGGTCGCCATGGCTCCACTTGGTGGAGATGCCGGCCATTTCCACTTTCCAGATTTCAAACGAGGTGCGTGGGCGCAGGCGCAGGCCGGCGTCGGAGTTTTCCAGGTCCAGCGGTTTGCTCGGGTCGCCGCTCCAGTTGATGTTTTCTTTCACTTCCGGGCGGAACCACAGCACACCGTTGTCCACCGGCTTAGGCAGGCTCATGGCCAATACCCCGCTGGCGACCTTTTGAAACGCCGCCGCCGGTGGGTAGACCGAGGCCAGGTGATGGCTGGCGAATACCGGCTCGCCGCTTTCCTGCAACCACTGATGCAGCGCACGGATCTGCGCCGGCTCCGGGCAGTTACCGTAGCGGTGCAGTTGTTTGTCTTCGATGATCGCCACGCCGCCGGACAGGGTCAGGTCCATGAGCCATTGGCCGTGCTGGGCCAGGCCATCGAACACGGTGTTCTCAGAGGCTTTCATGGCGGCATCGAGCAGCGCCAGCGTTTCGACTTTTTCTTCGCGTTGACGGCTCAGGTCGAGGGCCTCCATGGCACTGATCTGCAGCGACAGCACCTGGCCGATGGTCTGGCAGGCGATGCGCAATTCATTGGGCACCAGCAGCGGTTCGCGATTGCCGCAACTGATCAGGCCCCAGAGTGTGTCACCCTTCATCAACGAGATGCTCATGGACGACAGCACGCCCATGTTCTGCATGTACTGGCAGTGAATCGGCGACACGCTGCGCAGAGTGGCGAAGCTCAGGTCCAGGGGCTCGCCGTTGTCCGGGCGCAGTTTGGGCAGCAGTGGCACCGGCTCGTAGGCGGCGTTCGGGATGATGCGTAGCCAGTTGGTGCGGTACAGCTCGCGGGCCTGCTCCGGGATATCGGACGCGGGGAAGAACAGCCCGTTGAACCGTTCCATGGACGGTGCCGATGCTTCGGCGATCACCTGGCCATGGCCTTCTTCTTCGAAGCGATAGATCAACACGCGGTCATAGCCGGTCATGGCCTGGATTTCAGTCACGCTGATTTCGTACAGCGCTTGCAGGGTTTTCGCTGATTGCAGGCGTTGCAGCATCTTGCCCAAGTCACTGGTGCGGCCATTCAGCGCCCGTGGGTGGAAATCCTTGAGGTGCGGTTCGAACTCCAGTACCAGCACACCCTGGTGACGGTGCAGCAGGCCTTCGAACGCTGCGCCGTTCAGGCTGACGAGCAGCGGCGGCGCGTCGAAAAAGCTGTTGTGCTCAGCCATGGCCTGTACGGCTTGGCCGTGCTCGGCACCGATCAGCATATGCAAGGGTTGGCCCAGCAGTGTCTCGGGTGCGTGGCCGAACAAGGTGCCCACGTTGGCGCTGACCTGGATGATATTCAGCTCAGGTTCTGACAGCGTCAGTAGCACGCCGTGAGGTTGAATCGCCCCCGGAAAACGGATCGGCTCGTTGGCACAGTTGGTAAGCAGCTTTTCAAAATCTTCGGGTTTCATAGCAGTACCTCCTGGCTGTCGAGCCATTGCTCAAAGCAGCTGAATGTTGAACGGGCCGCGTCTACCGCGCGCTGTCTGGCGGGCGTGTCCAATGGCTGGCGGCCTAGAAAGTCGAGAAAATCCGTCCAGCGCCGACCGGTCTCGGCGCCGTACACATCGAGAAACGCAGCGCCGTTATCCGCGTCCAGGCCCAGGCGCTGAGCCATTTCCCGGCGCAGCACCTGGCCGCCCAGGGTCGCGCCTTCCAGTACATACAGGGCACCGAGGCAGGCAGCGGGAGTGTCGAGGCGGGGCAGGTCTGTACAAGGCGGCAGGGTATGAATGGTAGCGTCACTCAAGCCCAGGGCGTGAAGATCGCTGACCAGGGTGGGCGTTTTCACACGCATGGCCTGGTCGAATCCGTCGGGGATCAAGTCACTGTCGTACAACGCGGCTTCCATCGGGCGATAAAACCCGTAGTACGCCCGGAGCAGGCGCTCGTACCAGTGGGCATCCAGGCGCTCGGAGAAAAATGGCAGACGCTTTTCGAGGACGACATGCAGCAGGGCAGTGCCCGCCCGCAGCGCTTCGAGTAAGGAGGGCGCATCTACGTCATGGGCCTGTGAGTGCATTCGGTGAGCTCGGACTGTGGGTCTTGCGACCATGAATGACGCGTGGAAATGGGCGGCGATTCTACACAACCGATGGCCGTCAACTGAACGAGAAAGGCGAATGTGCTGACCAGCGGATCAGAAAAGTCGCTCCCTGCCTCATTAATGACCCCGATGCCGGTGCCGAAGTTCGGCACACGTGATGTCGCGACGCTATTAGTGCATGGAAGATTCCTGTTGGGTCAAGGCCGTTTGCACGCATTCGAGCAGGTGCTCCGTGCTCCACGGCTTGGGCAAAAACCTCACGCTGGCGCCCAATTGCGAAGCCATGGCCCGGTTGCCTGAGGTCAATACCACCGGGACGGATGGCCAACGGTGCGCCACCACGCGGCTCAAGTCATAGCCGTTCAACAGGCCAGGCATCTGGATATCGCTGACAATCAGGTCCACCCGGTCATCGGCCCGCTCCAGGAAAATCATGCCTTCATCCGCCGAAGGAAACGAGGTCACGAGCGCCCCGAATTCCTCCAGTACATCCACCATCAACGATCGAATGATCTCGTCGTCTTCCAATACCAAAATCGATGGCTGAGCCATGATCCTTACTCCACCATCAGGGTTCAGTAGGGTGGAGTGGACGCTGGTCGAATAGGTTCGATTGGAAGTTTTATATGCGATGGATGGTCAATCGAAGCCTGGCAGGCCAGGTTCGCTCGTTTGCCTGGCGCAGAGTGCCTGCGCCAGGATACCCTGCGCGAAAATCAGGGACAGGCCCGATATCCGAGCCATTTGAACAAGGTCGTCAACCGTGAATGCCCCCGCCTCGCCCTTACTGGACAACACCCTCGGCAACCGCATGATCAAGGTCGACCACGCGGGTGAGCACGGTGCGATCTGCATCTATAGTGGCCAACGGTTCATGGCGCGGTTGTTCAACCCGGCCCTGGTGGCCGAACTCACGCAGTTTCTCGACGACGAACGCCGCCACCGGGCGGTATTCAAGGCTGAACTACAGCGCCGCGGCTATCCGCGTTGCCGCAGCTATTGGCTGTGCGGGCTTGGTGGCCTGGTGCTGGGGCTGATCACCGGCCTGTGCGGCCGCAAAGCCATCATGACCACCACCGTCGCGGTCGAAAGCGTCGTGCTCAAGCACCTGGCTCATCAGTTGCACACCCTACGTGACATCGACCCGCAGGCGGTCAGTGCCATTGCGTCCATCGTGGCTGAAGAGCAGCACCACCATGACCAATCGGCGGCGCAGATTGATGTGAGTGACCCATGGTTCAGGCTGTTGACGCCCGTGGTCACCGCCTGGACCGAAGCGGTGATCTGGATGGGCATGCGTTCCTGACAAGCAGGCATAATGACCGGTACCGTCCGATGTGGAGTCACTCATGAAGTACGCCTTCCTTTCCCTCGCCCTGGTCCTCAGTACGGGCTCGGCGTATGCCGCCGGTGATGCCGAGGCGGGCGGCAAGCTGTTCGCCAAGACCTGCGGCGGTTGCCACAGCATCGGCGAAGGGGCCCGCGGTGGGTTTGGCCCCGAACTCAACGGCATCATCGGCCGCCCCGCCGGCACCACCACCGACTACCAGTATTCAGACGCGATGAAGAACTCCGGCGTGGTCTGGACCCGAGACAAGCTTGCGGCCTATATCGAGGCGCCGAAGAAGGTGGTGAGCGGCACGCGCATGATTTTCTGGGGCATCAGTGACCCGGAAAAGATCGACAATATCCTGGCCTACCTCGAGACATTCCAACCCCAGTGATCATTCCCGCACATTCCTGAACAGCATCAACCGCGCACTCTCATGCAGCCCCCGGGTCAGCGCCTGCAGGCGTTGAAAGGCCTCGGGGTGCTGGTTGGCGACGTCGTCACGGGGCGTCGCTGATGCCAGGTCATGCAGGGTGGGGGAACTGCCGTCGTGCTGCATCTGCAACAGGAAGTCCTGGGTTACGCCACCGATGATCGGGAATGTGCCTTCGCGCAACACCAACGGCACCATGCGCTCGCCCTCCGGTGCGGGTTGCTGGATATCCCTGCCCAGTGTGCCGTTGCGAAAAGGAATGCCCGCCATGCCGGCCACCGTGGGCAGCAGATCCGCCAGGCCGACGGCCTCTTCGATGACCCGTGGTGACAGGCCGGGCGCGTGGATCAGCAGCGGCACGTTATTGCTTTCCAAGCCTAACTGCTCGAAAGCCGGCGCCATATGCGGGATCTGGCTGATGCGGGTGTTGTGGTCGCCGAAGAACACAAAAATGCTGTTGTCGTAATAGCCGCCCGCCTTGGCCATCTCCATCAACCGCCCGATGTTGTAGTCCAGCAGGCGCACGGCGTTGTACTGCTCGACACTGCGCGAGCCGGCGGCCTGGACTTGCTCCAGCGACAGGTGTTTGACCTCGAAGCCGTCGTTGAACTTGGGGATCGTAAAGGGCCGATGGTTACCCGAGGTTTGCAGGTAGGCGAAGAACGGTTGGCCCTTGGGCACGGCACGTAACAGCGCGTCACCTTCCTTGAAGAGGTCCAGGTCGGATATGCCCCATACGTCGACCCGGGGCGAGCGCCAGTGGCTTTCTTCAAACAGCTGCACGCCGTCGATGCTCTGGCGGATCAGTGCATTGATGTTCGCCCAGCCGGCATTGCCGCCGATCATGTAGAACTTCTGGTACCCCTCGAACGCATTGATCAGCGTGTGTTGCCGAGTGATCAGCGGGTTACGCGTGGCCGTCTCCTGACGGGTGACATCCGGCACACCGGTGATGCTGGCCCACACGGTTTTGGCAGTGCCGGTGACGGGGACGTAGAAGTGTTTGAAAAACCAGCTTTGTGTGGCCAGCTGGTCCAGGTTCGGTGTGGGGTTGAGCGGGTTGCCATAGGCGCCCACGGCGCTGGTGCCGAGGGATTCGAGCATCACGAAGATGACGTTGGGCGGTTGCTCGCCGCCCAGCCGATAGGGTTGCACGCCTTGTTCGCGGATGAAACTCAGGGACTGGGCATCGGGCTGGGCCACGCCCAGGTACTGGGCGACTTGCGGGTAATACTGGCGGACCTGGGCTTCATCGAACTGCGATTGGCCGACCTTGAGTGTGTCGTACAAAAACAGCACCGGGTTCAGGCCCACGGCGGCCAGTTGGCTGTTGCCGGAAAAGAATGCATCGCTCCAGCGCAGGGGGACCGGGTTTTCCAGGTTGAGATGGGCGACACGCCCGAGCAGGGCGAGCAGCACCGCGACGACACCCATCACACTCACCACCGCCAGTGCCGGCTTGCCGATGGCGGTGGGCGCTCGATCCAGGGTCAACCGCTCCAGGCGGACCAACGCCCAGACCCAAAGCGCCACCGCCGCGAGCCAGCAGGCGGTTATCCATAGCACCGGGTAGGTTTCCCACACCATCTGCTGGGAAATTTGCGCGTCTTGCAGGTAACGCAGCACCGTCGCATTGATACGTACGCCGAGGTAGGCGTAGTGGCCGAAATCGATGATGTAGACCAGCCCCACCACCGCCAGTGCGATGGCCAGATAACCGCGCGCCAGCCAGCGCAGGGCCGGCAGGGTGGTGAGGTTCCAGCGCGGCAACCACGCCAGCACGGCCAGCGGCAGCAGGATCAATACCGCCAGGCGCAGGTCGAAACGCAGGCCGATACCCAGGGTTTCCAACAGCGCCGGGGTGTTCAAATCCAGGCCGGAAAAACCCAGCACAAACACCAGCCGCAATGCCGCCAGCAACACAAACACCCACCCGATCGCGCCCACGCCATAGCGCAGGCGGCGTGATTGCAACGCACTCATCTATTTTCCCATTGTTTAAAACAACACAAGTCCAATGTGGGAGCGGCTTGCTCCCGATGGGGGGCGTTCAGTGCCGGATGTACTGACTGACACGCCGCCATCGGGAGCAAGCGCCCTCCCACAGTTTTAGTTGCATGAGTCCAGCGACCACGCAGTAGCCCGCCAAGAGCGGGTCGACCAGATAATCCCAATAGTTTTCTGACGCCTTGAGCCGTAACGCAAAAGCCAACGTGCCCATCGCCAACATCCACACCGCCAGCGTATTCCGCAGCCACAGCATCAACAGGGCGGTGGCCGCCACCAGTACGATCATCGGCCGCGGGTTGAAACCCCAGCGGTACGGGTCGACATACGTCAGGCCCAACGTGGCCGGATACAGCACCAGGCTCAGCAGGCCAAACAGCAGCAACATCTGCACCTGATGGGGGCGCCTGAGCGGCTGCACCACCCCCAATCGACACAGCCCCACCCACGCCAGCAACACCAACGTGCTGATCGCCAAGTCATCGGTAAAACTGCGTACATACGCCGCCAGTGGCAGCTCGTTGACTGGGATAAAACTCACCGCCACCAGCACCGGCAGCAACCACGGTCGCCAAGGTGCGGTGACGCGCAGGGCGCACAGCGCCACAAACCCCAGCAGCACAAAACTCAAATGGGCTTGCCACAGAGAAACCATCAGAGACGCTCCTCCAGCCAGGCTTCGTTGAAGCTGACATGTTTGATGAAGGTGTTATTCCATGAGTACACCAGGTGGTACATGCCGTCCGGGCTGCGGCTGAAATAGGGGTACTCGTACTCGAAATCGCAACCACGGGGTTTGCATACGCGGTAATCCAGGCTGCTGAGAAAGCGCTCTTCCAAGGGCAGGCGCTTGGCGCCGCTGGAGGCGCGGAAGCCTTCGCCAATGATCGCTTTGTAAGCTTCGGGAGAGAACGGTTGACCGAGCGGGTCCGGAGACTGGTCCAACTGCGCCACCGTGCGCCATTGGCTGAGCTGGGCGTCGGTACCGTAGAGGCTGAGCTTGAAGCGGCCGTCTTGCAGGTCATTGAGGGCCACCAGCAAACCATCGTCCACCGTGCCGACTGCCGCCAGCGACGAGTTGGGGTTGGCCGGCTCCAGCGGATAGGGCTCGCTCCAGGTCTGCCCGGCATCTTCGGTGCGGCTGGCCAGGACGCGGTGATGGGTGTCGCCGGCGTAGCGCAGCATTGCGATGGCGCGCTTGCCGTCCAGCGGCACGATGGTCGGTTGCAGGGAGTTCTTGCCGCGGCTGATGCGGAATTTATCGATCACTGCGCCATCGGCGCTCAAGTACAGGTACTCGGCAAACTTGCCCATGAACTCGTGGTACACCGGCAGGCCGATGGAGCCGTCAGCGTGGAACACCGGCGCGGCGCGCACCAGGGTGCTGATGTTAAAGAACGGCGAGGTCACCAGTTGCCTCGGTGCCGACCAGTTCGCACCGAGGTCGTCCGACACCATCACGTTGATCGCACTGGTGGCCCAGCCGCCGACCGACACCGACACATAAAACATCCACAGGCGTTTGTCCGGCGCCATGGCGATCACCGGGTTGCCCAGTTTGCGGATATAACGCTGGGTGCCGTCGCGGGTGCTTTCCCGGGTCGCCAGCACCTGCTCGGCGCCCCATTCCCCGGTGCGTGCATCGAAGCGTGCGGTGCGCACCTGCACATCGGCGGCGCCTTCGCGCGAGCCGGCGAACCACACGGCCATCAGGTCGCCGCCAGGCAGGGCAGTGACGGAAGAGGAATGCACAAAGTCGGTGAGCTGGGAGGACACGAACCGGCTGCTGTACTGCGCGGGCGCCGCAACTTTGGCGGTGTTCGGGCTGGCCTCGGCAAACGGTGCCAGTACATGGGGCGGATGGCTCTGCCAGGCGGCGAAAAACACCGCGAGCAGGCTGCAAATCAATAGAGCGGAGCGCATAGAGCACCTGTCGGGAAAAGGATTACTGCGCACGCTCATCCGGCAGGCGCTTCCTGCGACCGGTGAGCATGGATAACGGCAGGTTGTCCCGTACCTGGATGCTTTCGAATACCGCCGCCAGCACATGCACACTCACCAAGCCCAGCAGTAGATTGGCTGCGGTCTCGTGGGTCTGCAGCGGCCAGTCGGCGCCCCACAAGGCGTCGACTTCCTGCATCAGGAAACCGCTGATGCCGATGGTCAGCAGGGCCAGCAACATCAGCAGCATCACCAGCGCACCCAGCGGCGAATGGCCCAGGCGGTGGTGCGGCCGGCCATTGAACAGCGAGCGTACATGGGCATTGAGCCGCTTTGGCGTCGGCCAGAAATCTGCCCAACGCGCACTGCGCGGCCCGATGAATCCCCACACTGTTCGAACCAGCAGCCAGGCCATGGCGTAGTAGCCCAGCCAGACGTGCCAGTCGTCGCCCGCTTCGTTAAAGAAGTAATTGGCAACGAAGACCCCGGCGATGGACAGATGAAACAGCCTCACCAGCGGGTCCCACAGGCGCAGGGATTCGCCTGGCATCAGCCTTTGATCTCAGTCTTCACGGCTTTGCCGGTGACCGGGTCGTGGTAGATCTCGACCTTGCGTTTGTCTTTGTCGAAGCCATAGATCTCATAGCAGTTGCCGTCGGTGACCTTGAATTTGCTGATCTCGTAGCCTTCGGCCTTGAGCTTGTCCTGGAAGACCTTTTCGTCTTGCCATTGCGAACGCTCGGCGGTGGTGCACTGCGGGCCGGCGAGGGCCAGGGGGCTGGCGATGACCAGGGACAGCAGGAGAATTTTGCGCATGGAAAAGCTCTCAGCAGTTGTGGGAGATTTCACAGTGCAAAACCAACCTTAGTGCAAGCTTAGTTGGCAACGAGTCGTAACATCTTTCCCGAAATAGCCCCGCTCAGAACCCGGCATGATGCCGCCGTTTCCTACAGAGAATTCGTTATGCGCCTGCTGCTTGTCGAAGATGACCGTGCCCTCGGCCAAGGGATCCGGGTGGCCTTGGGCGCTGAGGGCTACACCCTCGACTGGCTGCAGGATGGCGTCGCGGCCTTGCATGCCCTGCGCACGGAAAGCTTCGATCTGTTGCTGCTCGACCTCGGCCTGCCGCGCCTCGATGGCCTGGATCTGTTGCAGCAACTGCGCGCCGAGCAGCACGACCTGCCGGTGCTGATCCTCACTGCCCGCGACGGCACCGCCGAGCGCATCGCCGGTTTGGACGCCGGTGCCGATGATTACCTGGTCAAGCCGTTCGACGTGGAGGAGCTCAAGGCCCGTGTGCGCGCCTTGTTGCGCCGCAGCCAGGGCCGTGCGCAACCGATGCTGGAACACGCTGGCATCAGCCTCGACCCGGCCACCCAGCAAGTGCGCTATCAGGATGAGGACATCATCGTCACCCCCATGGAATACCAACTGCTGCACCAACTGATGGTGCGCCCCGGCAAAGTCGTGACCCGCGAGCGGCTGTCGCGCGCGTTGTATGGCTGGCAGGACCGTGTCGAGAGCAACACCCTGGAAGTATTGATCCATAACCTGCGCAAGAAGTTATCCACCGAGCTGATTCGCACCGTGCGCGGCGTGGGCTATGTGCTGGTGCTCAAACCATGACTTCCGTTCGCGCGCGCATCCTCGTTCCCGTCCTGGTACTGATCCTGCTCGGCGACGCCCTGATCAGCTGGTTGGTGCTGCGCGACAGTCACCACGAAATCGAAGAAGTCTACGACGCGCAACTCGCCCAGAGCGCACGCTTGTTGCAAGGCGTCCTGCGCCAACGCGACCCCGGCGAAGCGGACTGGAACCGCTTGTATGAGGCGTTTGACCAGGCCATGAGCCGCGTGGGTGAGGAGGGCGTTGCCCATCCCTATGAAACCCGCCTGACCTTCCAGGTGTGGCGCACCGATGGTGAGTTGCTGGTGCGTTCCACCGAGGCGCCCGTGCTGGCGGCCCCACCGGCTACCCTCGGCGCCCATGACATTGTGGACAACGGCAACGACTGGTGCGCGTTCCTCCTCGCCGACCCGCAACAGGGCCTGCTGATCTGGGTGGGCGAGCGCGACGACATTCGCCAGGACCTGATCCAGCGCATCGTGCGCCACACCCTCTGGCCGACCCTGATCGGCGTGCCGCTGCTGGCGCTGTTGATCTGGCTGGTGATCGGCTGGGGCCTCAAGCCCTTGCGTGCCATGGCCCGCAAGATTCGCGGGCGCAACACCGACACCTTGCAGCCGCTGCACCTCAAGCCCTTGCCCAGCGACTTGGAGCCCATGCAAACCGCGCTCAATCGGTTGTTGGTCCAAGTCGACGAACTGCTCGAACGCGAACGCCGTTTTATCGCTGACGCGGCCCATGAGCTGCGCACACCGCTGGCGATCCTGCGGATCCATGCGCAAAACGCCCAAATCGCCGGCACTGAAGAACAACGGCGTGAGGCGTTGGATTTTCTGGTCAATGGGGTCGATCGTGCGACGCGCATTGGCAGCCAGTTACTGACAATGGCGCGCATCGAACCGCAACTGAACAACCCTACGCGCAGCCGTGTGCACTTGACCGAGTTGGTGCGCGAAGAGCTCGCCGAGTTGACCCCGCTGGCCATGGAAAAAGACGTGGAATTGGTGCTGGAAGGGAACGAGGAGTGCTGGGTCGAGACCGACCCCGTGGCGCTGGCCATTGCGTTGCAGAACCTGGTGACCAACGCCCTCAACTTCTCCCCGCTGGGGGGCGAGGTGAAAGTGGTGATTGGCGTCCATTGCTTGAGCGTGGAAGACCAGGGCCCGGGGATTGATGAGGCGCAAATCGGGCGCTTGTTCGAGCGCTTTTACAGCCAGGGCAACGCCAATGGCGCAGGGCTGGGACTGGCGATTGTGCAGATGATCGTCGGCAAGATCGGCTGTCGGTTGGCGCTGCATAATCGTGAGCGAGGCGGGTTGTGCGCGCGGTTGGTGTTTGACGAGAGCTGACGCGAAATGTGTGAACGCAATGTCAGTCGCGACGAAGATCAAATGTGGGAGCTGTCGAGCCCCGGCGAGGCCGCGATGGGATCACCTCGGTAAGCCTGTCAGGCCGCAGCCCTGCATCGCGGACTTTCCACTGCGGAACATTCTGTTTAATCACCGGTCCAGTTATCATCGTCTTTCACCCTGATAAGGACATCCTCCCGTGAAGCGAATCGCGCTGCTCTCCCTCGCCCTGGCCCTGTGCGCCTGCCAATCGAACCAACGTGACTCATCGCCCAGCCTGCTCAAGGACGGTATCCAGTTCCGTCAGAAAACCGTGGCCGTCGACGCGGACCACGCCAAAGTCATCATGAAGGCCAGCGGCGGCACCAACCCCGTCGAATTCGCCATCCGCCGCGAAGGCGACCCCGACCAACGCCCGGAAACGCTTGGCACCGTGATGGACACCGGCGAAGGCAAGGTCTTCAACTGGATCGCCAAGCTCAACCAGACTGTCGCCAGCGCCGGGTTCAAGCGTTTTCCACAGTTGGAGATCCAGGCGGATCCTGGCAAGAAACTTACCGTGTCCAGCTCGGCGCGCAGCCAGGGCACCGGGGCTTACTACAGCTGCGGGCCGGTGATGAGCACGTTCAGCCCGGAGAAGGCCAAGGTGTATCTGGTGGAGTTCCAGTTCAAGTTTGACCGTTCTGGGTGTGCGCAGCAGGTGTTTGATATTACGGATCCGGCGAATCGGGTGTTGATTGGGGGGGAGGGGAGTGAGGCGAAAGAGGGTTAGATGGCCGGCCCGAACAAATGCGAGTGCTGCGCTTGGAAGGACCTGAAGGTTTGATACTTCCAGCGCTCTCCGCCGGGGTCTTCATCGGTCGTGCTGACTTCGCCGAAGTACCAATGCTCTGATTCGAAAACGTTTCCTTTTTCGTCCTCGTGGATGAAGTGAAAGCCAGCTTCGTGGATGCCTGGCGGAACGACCAACTCCCATTCACGAGCAAGGCTTCGGCCGGTGATACGGGTTTGGCGGAAGTACTCGTAGTCGAAGGGTTGGGTGTGGCCGAGATAGCGGGCTTTGTCGGTGTAGACACAGACTCGGCTGGAGAACATGTCCGGGACCATAATGCAGGCAACAACCCAGCACTCAGGGTCTTCGTCTGATCGTGCTTCAACCAGGTGGCCTGCAACCTTGATCAACTGTTGAGCGCAATGCGCCAGGATTTTCGGTGTGGTTTGATTACCTTCCACAAGATTTTCGATAACGGGGATTCTTTCATTTACGTAGTCGGGTTGCGACGGTAACTCTTCGTAAAAGCAGCCTTCGAAGCTATCTGCCCAGCGGGTCAGGGCTCTGAGGTGCCTGGGGATGTTGCGGAGTTTTTTGTTTGTCAGTGACAGTCTGCGCATGAAGCTGAATTCTCCAAGTCTGCGTTATTCGTTTGTATCTTCGTAATCAAACGCGATGAAGTAGTCGCTTTCTGAAAGAGCAATCTCATGAGCGAAGTGTGTCTGTATTAGTGATAGCCATTCCCGCCGCAGTTCAAACATGCCGTTATTGACGTCCTCGTCTACCGACAGCCCAAGTTTAGAAATAACGGAGTAGTCGTTTCCTAAGTCCGCTGAGTTCTCCGTTCCGCGTAGCCACTCTGTGGTTCTGTCGAACCATTC
The DNA here is from genome assembly GCF_042015035.1 of Pseudomonas gorinensis. Lineage (NCBI taxonomy): Bacteria > Pseudomonadati > Pseudomonadota > Gammaproteobacteria > Pseudomonadales > Pseudomonadaceae > Pseudomonas > Pseudomonas gorinensis. Next base: position 6,162,201 of record NZ_CP167125.1, on the reverse strand, counting down.
CAATCTCACTATTATCCCCATGTGGTCCTCATAGATATTTTTTGATGTTTCGTTTTTTTTTCGGTCCTTTTAGCTGCTCGCCGGTTATGTGGCTGAACGCACCTAAATGGCTCCCATCACTTGCTAGATAAACTTCTAACTCTCCATGTTGCGAGTCCCATTCATAGATCCTCCGGCCTTTTTCCTCAATCCAACGCTCTCTCAGCCCGGCACCTCCCTGTCTGGGAGTCATGGGTTTTGCTTTTATCAGGCTTTCAAAGCCAGTTATTTGTTCCGTATTAGGAGCCTTGTGGTACTTGTGATCCCCAGCCTTAACACTAACCACCACATACAGCGGCCGAACCCCCGACTCCACCGGGAATACCAGAATAAAATCCCGATACTCCGACGGATAAATCGGGTTCACCAGAATCTGCGCTGCCTTCTCCGTCGGCGGGTAAATCCAGATCACCGGCGCTTGCGGCGCAGCCTCCAAGGCCGGAATACCCAGCGTGTCACTTGGATCAACCGCGGGCGTCCAAATCAGCTCCACGCCCTCATCCAAATCCGCCACGAATTGATCGCCACGGTGTTGGAACTGCACCACATCAATCATCTGCCAATCGGCATGGTTGCCCGTGTAAAACCCATACCCCTTGAGGGTGCCGTCCTCGCCCTGCTCAATGTGCAGACGCATTTGCGAGCGCGCTTTTTGCAACGAACGCAATTGTTCCTCGCTGTACAGCGCGCTATCGCCCAGTTCCGATGGCCACACCAACGCCACCAGACCGGCGAGCAGACCCCCCGCCATCGTGCCGGCAGCCGCCGCCGTCGATTCCAGAACTGCCGAGCGCAACGCCAGCTGCCCCAGGCCAACAGGCAGGGCGCTGCCGCTGATCTTGCTTAGGGCAACGACGCCCCGGGTACCGACTTCGCGCCCGCCCAACAGGCTGAAATGGCCGTAGTCCTTGATCAGCTCAAGCGGTACGTAGCCGGTGGGGTTTGCGTAGCGAATGATGCCGTCGGGCAGCTTGCAGGGTTTGGTGAACACGCAACCGGCTGGCTTGGCGGGTGCCGAGGTTGGCGCTGGGGGAGGGGCGAATATGTCGATTGCCGGAAAATAGGGTGCTGGCGTCGGCTGTCGGCTCAGGATGCGCTGCTTGAGTTGTTCTTCTTCGGTGATGGGATACGCGCGTTCTGACATGACGGGCTCACTTCCTTGTGCGAGGGAGTGAGCCTATTAACGATAACGGAAACCTGACACTCGCAATGTTCGATGAAGTACGTGAGAAAAGTCAGCTGAAACGCGACGAGTCTTGACGAGTATTTTTCTACCTTTGAGGCGACTCTTCATGTTTTCCAGCCTCATGACGATAAAGCAATGCGTGGGGTAGCCGCGTAAATCAGTTGTTGAGGCACCCTCTATCACTACTCCCAAGGAAGACCTTATGACCCTGCAGGACTTTTGCCAGATTCTCTCTGATCACTTCGCCCCGAAAGCCAAACAAGTCACCCGCTTTGCACATACCGGCTACTCATTTGAAGAGTGGGTCAATTGGGAGATTTTTACTGCTTTTGTTGACCGGGGTTACGAAGCCTTTCCCAAGCCTGCTTACAAGCAGTCTTTTGCGGACAACACATCAAAGTTTCTCGGGGACCTGCGCGTCTGTGGAAACGAGGGGACGCAGGTATTCCTTGAGGTTGCGACAGCGCATGCGTGGACCCAAAGTAAATGGAGAAACAAGATCCTCAATGACCGGCTGAAGTTGGCGAAGTGGGTACCCAAAGCTGAAAAGACGCTGAAAATCCAGGTCGTCATCTCTTGCTCCAGTGAGCAGAAAGACCTGGAGAGCAACTGGCTGGATTGGTACCAGCGGATTAGCTTCTGGGGGGATAAGAGCGAAACGCTCATCCTGGATGATGGCGGTAATGGAGAAGTGGTTATCAAAGTCTGGGAAGTGGCGTGAGGTTTGAGTACCGCCCGCGCCACTCATAGCGTCTCGGCAGCGATAGACCTTGGGGGCCAAGGTCTTTTTTTGTGTGGTGATCAAGTCAACAGGTGTTTGGAAATCAGCCGGGAGATTTCAACGATCGAGGTCTTGCCGGTGAACTCGAATTTCACTTTCCCCAGCGACGAGAAGTAAATCTCCAACTCCGAATCCAGATCAAACGTCCCGGACGTCTCCACCGAATACGCCACGATGTTTTTATACGGCAGTGAGGTGAAGTCCTTCTTGCTGCCGGTAATCCCCTGCACATTCACCGCGATGATGCGCTTGGTGGTGAAGACCACGCCGTCGCGCATGGCTTTGTAGGCGTCGATCACTTCTTCGCCGTCCAGCAGCAGGGCCGATACGCGTTCGGCGTATTCGTTGTTCTGTTTGAGTTTGAAAAAGCCTTTGTTGTTGAAGTCGATCATGGGCCTGGCCTTGGGTGAGTGGTGCGGTGGTGTATGCCGTTTTGCTCGCGGATCTGTATCTAACGCGCGCATTTTGAACGCCCTACCATTGGGTCCAAGCCTATAACCTTGGCCAAATGTTTCACGTCGACAAAATAACACCCCAGGAGCCCAACAATGCCCGAACTGTCCAGCTGGCTGGCCTATGCGCTTATTTCACTCGGCATGGTGCTCACGCCCGGCCCGAACATGATTTACCTCATCTCCCGCTCGATCTGCCAGGGCCGCACGGCCGGGTTGATTTCCCTGGGCGGCGTGGCGTTGGGTTTTCTGGTTTACATGGTGTGCGCGGCCTTGGGGATCACGGCTTTGGTCATGGCGGTGCCATTTGCCTATGACGCACTGCGCTTCGGCGGTGCGTTGTACCTGGCCTATATGGCCTGGCAGGCAATTCGGCCGGGTGGGCGATCGCCGTTCCAGGTGCGGGATTTGCCCAAGGACAGCCCACGCAAACTGTTCACCATGGGCCTGGTGACGAACCTGCTGAACCCCAAGGTGGCGGTGATGTATTTGTCGTTACTGCCCCAGTTCATCGACCCGAACGGTCATGGCAGTGTGCTGACCCAATCCCTGGTGCTGGGGTTTACGCAGATTTTCATCAGCGTGAGCGTCAACGCAGTGATTGCCACCATGGCCGGCTCCATCGCGGTGTTTTTCGTCACCCGACCGGGTTGGCAGGTGGTGCAGCGCTGGCTGATGGGGTCGGTGCTGATGGGGCTGGCGGTGCGGATGGCGGTGGAAGGGCGTCGCTGAACCGCACGTTACTGGATCGCCTTCAGGTAATCCTTGAGTGCGTTGAGTGGGGCATTGAGTTCGTGCAGTGTCGATGCTTGGCGCACATCCAACGTCAGCCGTTGCAGCTCGCGACCCATCACGGTATTCACGCCGCCCAAGGAGCTGAGTGCCACTGCCAGGCATTCGTCCAGTTTTTGCTGGATGATATTGATCTCGCCGTTGCGGACCAACAGCCCGAATACCTCGCGCTCGTATTCGCTCATGATCGGGTCATCACGCAGTATCGGACTCTCACCTTCTGTTTCATAGGCCAGTTTGTGCGAGAACAAGGCGACTGCTTCCAGTTGCAATTCCATGGTGCTGTTTACCTTAATGTGTCGCCAGCAGGCGCCTCAGGCAACCGGCTGCAAAGCTTCCATTTCACTTAGCCAGGTATCGAAGCGACTGCACTGTTCGCGTATCGCTGGCAGGCCGATTTCAATGGCCGCCAACGAGCCGTGCAGCGGCTTGTCGTAACCCGCATAAAGCGTCTTAAGCCTTTTGCTCGGCGCCGTCATCGGGCTGTTATTGATGGTTTCCGGCGTTTCAAACTCATTCCGTATGTGCATAAACCGATCTTCAAGGTTGGGCTGGTTGATGCCCGTGGCAAGTCGCCGTGGACAACTGAAAAGCAAACCTTCGAATTCGTACATCTGCACATAGGGAATGAATCGGCGCATGGCGTCATCACCTAATTCGATCGCTAGCCTTTCCACCATGGCTTCTAGCAGGCAATCGGCTTTTTCATCCATGGAGTTTTTGCCGGCGGCATTCGCTTTTCCAGGAAACTCTTCGGGCAGACCATAAAAATCAAAGAACGTGGTGCAATAGGCTTGGCGGTCGCCGAGCAGGCGTTTTTCAACATCGCTGAGCAGGCGCTCAAAGCGAAAGTTGCCGCCTTTGTGGCCTGGTTTACCGATCAGCGCTGGCATCAGGTAAATACCCAAGTGGTGAAAGGCTTGAGCCAACACTTCGTTGATGAACATCTCCTCTGTCTGGCCCTCGCAAATGACGTGCACTCGAATCATTTACGCGGCCTCCCGCCCAAGATGTTTTTCTCCCACAACTCGCCTACTGAGTAGTCGTCTAACCACGTTTCGAAAGCTTTTTCGTCCAGACGCTTGAAGACAGTTGCTCCCTTTTCCCGCTCAACGATGATCAAGTCATCGATAGAGAACTCGTTTACCAGTGGGACTGATTGCGTTGAAACAATCACCTGCATTCGCGTAGAGGCAGACCGTAACAGCGAACCCAGCAAAGTGATTGCATAAGGGTGCAGGCCTAACTCCGGCTCATCGATGATGATCGTCGATGGTGGGTCGGGCTGAAGGAGGGCGGTTACCAGGCACATGAAACGAATCGAGCCGTCCGAGAGTTGACTGGGCCAGAAGGTGTAATCGCTGTCCTTTTGTCGCCATTGCAAATTGATCAGTTCTTCTTGTGTGTCTAAGCGCACCGGACGGAGTACAAAATCGTCGAAGAACGGGATCGCCAGTTGGATGGTCTTGCGGATCTGGTCGTAGACTTCAGGCGTCTCAGTGGATAGGCGATGCAGATAAGCCGCCAGGTTCGAGGCGTCGGGCCTTAGGTAGTCGTTGATGTGAACAGGGCCGTAGCGTTTGACACTTGCTGTTTCGCTGGTGTCATGGAAGTGAAAAACCTTCCAGCTGGAAATCGATTCATAGCAGTACGCTACGACGTTATTTTTGTAAGGGGCTTGGAATTGTTTTACGTCGAACGCTTTTTTGAGTTTGGCCTCTTGGTGTCCTGAGCCGAGGGGAATCCATTCAGACCCATACATGGGGCCTTCAAAAAAAAGTCGTTCATTGGCAAAAACAAACCCTCCATCAACGGTCGACTCCAGCTCGAACTCATAACCGTTAAGGCCAAAGTGAACGTAGGAGAAGATCCTCGTCGTTTCCTTCACCCCGAAGCTGACAATTCGATCTGCCTTGCCTTGTTGGGTGGTCCATGTCTGTAGGCGCGACTCCATCATTTCGCTGAGCATACGAAAGTAAGCAACGAAGCTGCTCTTGCCTGCGCCATTGGCACCCAGCAGTACGTTCAAGCTTTCCAGGCGGAAGTCTTCAAGGTTCTTGATTGACTTAAATCCCTTGATCGTCAGCCGACTGATGGGGTTCTTTGTGCTCATTGCTGCTTGATTCCTTTAGCGCCGCTATTCGTCGAGACCAGGCTGCTGTCATTGATAGCTGTCGCGGAGTTTGCCATTGATTTTAGAGACTGGCTCGTCACTTGATAGCTTCATCCTAACGCTAATCTTTTCTACCTAATACCAACGCTTTGAGTGGTGGTCATTGCGGCTAAGACAGCTGAGGCAAGCCAGCAACCACTTTTCTTCAGGCGAAAAAAAAGACCTTGAATTTCAAGGTCTTTTTTTAAGATGGTGCCCCGAGGGAGACTCGAACTCCCACTCCTTTCGAAAACGGATTTTGAATCCGCCGCGTCTACCAATTCCGCCATCAGGGCTCAATGGCGGCGAAGTATAGAGATGAGATTACCGTTGGTCAATCACGTTTCATGGTCAATTTTGACTATTTCCGCTAGACTTCCCGGCCCTGCTAGACGAACCCCATCATGCGCGTTGCTGACTTTACTTTTGAGCTCCCTGATTCGCTGATCGCTCGCCACCCTTTGGCCGAGCGTCGCGCCAGTCGACTGCTGACCCTGGACGGGGTGAGCGGTGCCCTCGCACACCGTCAATTCACTGATTTGCTTGAGCATTTGCGCCCAGGAGATCTGATGGTGTTCAACAATACCCGGGTGATTCCGGCGCGGCTGTTTGGCCAGAAAGCCTCCGGCGGCAAGCTGGAAATTCTGGTGGAACGGGTGCTGGACAACCATCGCGTGCTGGCCCATGTGCGTTCCAGCAAATCGCCCAAGCCGGGTTCGACGATCTTGATCGATGGCGGTGGCGAAGCCGAGATGGTTGCGCGCCATGATGCGTTGTTCGAACTCAAGTTTGCCGAGGAAGTGTTGCCGCTGCTGGAGCGCGTCGGTCATATGCCGTTGCCTCCTTATATAGATCGCCCCGACGAAGACTCGGACCGCGAGCGCTATCAAACGGTGTACTCGCAACGCCTGGGGGCGGTTGCCGCGCCGACTGCCGGGCTGCATTTCGACCAGCCGCTGCTGGATGCAATCGCCGCCAAGGGCGTCGAGAGCGCCTATGTGACCCTGCACGTGGGGGCCGGCACGTTTCAGCCGGTGCGTGTGGATAAGATCGAAGACCACCATATGCACAGCGAATGGCTGGAGGTCAGCCAGGACGTCGTGGACGCGGTGAATGCGTGCAAGGCGCGTGGCGGGCGCGTCGTTGCAGTGGGCACTACCAGTGTGCGTTCCCTGGAGAGCGCGGCGCGCGATGGCGTACTCAAGCCGTTCAGTGGCGACACCGATATCTTTATTTACCCAGGCCGGCCGTTTCACGTGGTCGACGCCCTGGTGACCAACTTCCATTTGCCGGAATCCACGCTGTTGATGCTGGTGTCGGCATTTGCCGGTTATCCGCAGACCATGGCCGCTTATCAGGCCGCCATCGACAATGGGTACCGTTTTTTCAGCTACGGTGATGCGATGTTTATCACCCGTAATCCGGCGCCGCGCGGCCCAGAGGAACAACTATGAGTCGTATGTCGTTTGAATTGCTCGCCACCGACGGCAAAGCCCGTCGTGGTCGCCTGACTTTCCCGCGCGGTACGGTAGAGACCCCGGCCTTCATGCCCGTGGGCACCTATGGCACCGTCAAAGGCATGCTGCCGCGCGACATCGTCGCCACCGGCGCCGAGATTATTCTGGGCAACACCTTTCACTTGTGGCTGCGTCCGGGCACGGAAGTGATCAAGAAGCACGGCGACCTGCATGACTTCATGAAGTGGCAAGGCCCGATCCTCACCGACTCCGGTGGTTTCCAAGTGTTCAGCCTGGGGGCCATGCGCAAGATCAAGGAGGAGGGCGTGACCTTCGCCTCGCCGGTGGACGGTGCCAAAGTGTTCATGGGCCCGGAAGAGTCGATGCAGGTCCAGCGCGACCTGGGCTCCGACATCGTGATGATTTTTGACGAATGCACGCCGTACCCGGCTGACGAAGACGTCGCGCGGATTTCCATGGAGCTGTCGCTGCGTTGGGCCCAGCGCTCGAAAAACGCCCACGGTGACAATACCGCGGCGCTGTTCGGTATCGTCCAGGGCGGCATGCATGAAAGCCTGCGCAAGCGCTCGCTGGAAGGCCTCGACAAGATCGGCTTTGACGGTCTTGCCATTGGCGGCCTGTCCGTGGGCGAACCCAAGCACGAAATGATCAAGGTGCTGGATTATCTGCCGGGCCTGATGCCCGCTGAAAAACCTCGTTACCTTATGGGCGTTGGCAAACCGGAGGATCTCGTAGAGGGTGTGCGCCGCGGTGTGGACATGTTCGATTGCGTGATGCCAACCCGTAATGCCCGCAATGGGCATCTGTTCATCGATACAGGCGTGCTGAAGATCCGTAACGCGTTCCATCGCCATGATGAATCGCCGCTGGATCCCACCTGTGACTGCTACACCTGCCAGAACTTCTCCCGTGCTTATCTGCACCATCTGGACAAGTGCGGGGAAATGCTGGGTAGCATGTTGAATACCATCCACAATTTGCGTCACTACCAAGTCCTGATGGCTGGTTTGCGCGAGGCTATTCAACAGGGTACATTGGCCGCCTTCGTCGATGCCTTCTATGCCAAGCGCGGGCTCCCTGTGCCGCCCTTGGACTGAGTTTTCCGACCCTAAGATTCACTATTTGCAACTGGAGTGCTAAATGAGCTTTTTTATCTCTAACGCCATGGCTGACGCCGCTGCGCCTGCTGCTGCCGGCCCTATGGGCGGTGGTTTCGAGTGGATTTTCCTGGTCGGTTTCCTGGTCATCTTCTACCTGATGATCTGGCGTCCACAGGCCAAGCGCGCCAAAGAGCAGAAAAACCTGCTGGGCAGCTTGCAGAAAGGTGACGAAGTCGTGACCACTGGCGGTATCGCCGGCAAGATCACCAAGGTTTCCGACGCTTTCGTGGTCCTGGAAGTCTCCGACACCGTAGAAATGAAGTTCCAGAAGGGCGCTATCGCCGCCACGCTGCCTAAAGGCACGCTCAAAGCGATCTAAGCAACAACCTTTACCAATCGACGGGGCGCGCAAGGCGCCCCGCGTTATAAGCGGGCGGCGTGATGCTGAACAAATACCCTCTGTGGAAATACGTACTGATCCTGGCGGTGCTGGCGATCGGTTTTATTTATTCCGCTCCCAATCTCTATCCTGATGACCCTGCGATCCAGATCTCTGGCGCCAGCACTTCGCTGAAGGTCAATCAGGCTGACCTGGAACGTGCGAGCAAGGCGCTCACCGATGCGGGCATCCAGGTCAAGGCGGCAACGTTGGCAGCTGATGCGAAAGGCGGCTTGTTGCGCCTGACCAAGCAAGAAGACCAATTGCCGGCCAAGGATGTTGTGCGCAAGGCCATGGGCGACGACTACGTTGTCGCGCTCAACCTGGCACAGACCACGCCAAAATGGCTGCGCAGCATTGGCGCGCACCCGATGAAGCTGGGTCTGGACTTGTCCGGTGGTGTGCACTTCCTGCTGGAAGTGGACATGGACAAGGCCCTCGACGCACGCCTCAAAGTCTACGAAGGCGACGTGAAGAGCCTGCTGCGTAAAGAGAAGTTGCGTTATCGCAGCCTCCCGCAGCTCAACGGTGCCATCCAGCTGGGCTTCTCTGACGAAGCGTCCCGCGAACAGGCCCGTGCGCTGATCCGCAAGAACTTCAACGATTTCGACATCGTACCGGCCGACCTCAATGGTCAACCGGTGCTGCGTCTGGCGATGACCCCGGCCAAGCTGGCGGAAATCCGCGAATACTCGATCAAGCAGAACTTGACCACGGTACGTAACCGCGTCAACGAGCTGGGTGTGGCCGAGCCGATCGTTCAGCGTCAGGGCGCCAACCGCATTGTGGTTGAGCTGCCGGGCGTGCAGGACACCGCAGAAGCCAAGCGTATCCTGGGTAAAACCGCCAACCTGGAATTCCGCCTGGCCGCCGAGCCGGGTGCTTCCAAGGCCACTTCCGAGACTTTCGAGTTCCGTGAAGGCAACCGCCCTCCGGCGCAGATCGAGCGTGGCTTGATCATTACCGGTGACCAGGTCACCGACGCGAAGGCCGGTTTCGGCGAGCACGGTACCCCTGAAGTGAACATCCGCCTGGATGGCCACGGCGGCGAACTGATGAGCCGCGCCACGCGCAGTAACGTCGGTCGCAGTATGGCGGTGATCTTCATCGAGCAACGTCCGATCACTACCTACACCAAGCAAATGGTCAACGGCGTCGAGAAAGACGTGCCGGTACAGACCTTCAAGGAAGAGAAGAAGATCATCAGCCTGGCGACCATCCAGTCGCCGCTGGGTGCTCAATTCCGCATCACTGGCCTGAACGGCCAGGGCGAATCCTCGGAGCTGGCCCTGCTGCTGCGTGCCGGTGGCTTGGCTGCACCGATGTACTTCGCTGAAGAACGCACCATTGGCCCGAGCCTGGGCGCCGACAACATCACCAAGGGCGTCGACGCAGCCTTGTGGGGCATGCTGTTCGTTTCGTTGTTCATCATCGCCATCTACCGCTTCTTCGGCATCATCGCCACCGTGGCCCTGGCGGGCAACATGGTGATGCTGCTGGCCCTGATGTCGCTGCTGGGCGCTACGCTGACCCTGCCAGGTATCGCCGGTATCGTACTCACCATGGGTATGGCGGTGGACGCCAACGTGCTGATCTTCTCGCGGATTCGTGAAGAGATCGCCGCCGGCATGACCGTACAGCGTGCAATCAACGAAGGCTTCGGCCGGGCATTTACCGCGATTCTCGACTCCAACCTGACCACATTGCTGGTCGGCGGGATTCTCTTTGCCATGGGCACCGGCCCCGTCAAAGGTTTTGCGGTAACCATGTCCCTCGGTATCTTTACCTCGATGTTCACGGCCATCATGGTGACCCGCGCAATGGTCAACCTGATCTTTGGCGGGCGTGACTTCAAGAAGTTGTGGATTTAAGGGGCTGCCATGTTACGTACAATCAACTTCATGGGCGTTCGCAATATTGCGTTCGGCGTCACCGTGCTCCTTACCGTTCTGGCGTTGTTCAGCTGGTTCCATAAGGGCCTGAACTACGGTCTGGACTTCACCGGCGGTACGCTCATCGAGCTGACCTACGAGAAGCCGGCCGACGTTACCCTGGTGCGCAGTGAGCTGGTCAAGGCCGGCTATCACGAAGCCATCGTGCAGAGCTTTGGTGCAACCACTGACCTGCTGGTGCGTATGCCTGGCGAAGACCCACAACTGGGTCATCAGGTCGCCGAAGCCTTGCAGAAGGTCGGCGGCGATAACCCGGCGTCGGTCAAGCGCGTCGAGTTCGTCGGCCCTCAAGTGGGTGAAGAGCTTCGCGACCAGGGCGGTCTCGGCATGCTGATGGCGCTGGTCGGCATCATGATCTACCTGGCCTTTCGCTTTCAGTGGAAGTTCGGCGTCGGCGCCATTGTGTCGCTGATCCACGACGTGGTCGTGACCGTGGGTATCCTGGCGTACTTCCAGATCACCTTCGACCTGACCGTGCTGGCCGCGGTGCTGGCGATCATTGGTTACTCGCTCAACGACACCATCGTGGTATTCGACCGGGTTCGTGAGAACTTCCGGGTGCTGCGCAAGGCGACGCTGATCGAGAACATCAACATCTCCACCACCCAGACCCTGCTGCGGACCATGGCGACGTCGATCTCCACCTTGCTGGCGATCGCGGCCCTGATGATCTTTGGTGGCGACAACCTGTGGGGCTTCTCCCTGGCGTTGTTTATTGGCGTCCTGGCGGGTACCTACTCGTCGATCTACATCGCCAACGTGGTACTGATCTGGCTGAACCTCAACAGCGAAGACCTGATCCCTCCGGCCAGCACCGGCAAGGAGGTCGACGACCGTCCTTGATGGGCGTTTGTTGATCAGCTGTTACAAAAAAGGCACGAGTATTGAACTCGTGCCTTTTTTTTTGCTCCAAGGCTGGGTATAGCGCGGATCTTTCGGTCCGTTTGTGATGGTCAGGAGGTTCAACGTGAACAAGTCGTTACTGGTTGGTGCGGTATTGGGTGCTGTCGGTGTAACTGCCGGGGGTGCTGTTGCCACCTACAGCCTGGTAAAAAGCGGCCCTGAGTATGCGCAAGTGCTGGCAGTGCAGCCGGTGAAAACCCAGATTAAAACGCCTCGCGAGGTCTGCAAGGACGTCGCAGTGACCCGGCAGAAGCCGGTGCAGGATCAACACCAGATCGTCGGTACGGTGGTCGGTGCGCTGGCTGGTGGCTTGTTGGGTAACCAGATCGGCGGCGGTAATGGTAAGAAACTGGCCACCGTGGCCGGTGCTGTCGGTGGTGGTTACGCCGGTAACAAGGTTCAGGAAGGCATGCAGAACCGCGATACCTACACCACCACGCAAACGCGCTGTAACACCGTTAACGACATCAGTGACAAGGTAGTCGGGTACGACGTGCGTTACACCTTGGATGGCAAGGAAGGCTCGGTACGTATGGACCGTGATCCAGGCGGCCAAATTCCGGTCGACAAGGAAGGGCGTCTCGTCCTGGGCCAGAACCAGCAGTAATCCCAAAGCCTGGTTCAGTTCAAAGTATGGGAGGGGCCCCCTCCCATATTTGTTGTGTGTTGCTACTGGTCTTCAAATCCCAGGCATAAAAAAAGCACCCCGAGGGGTGCTTTTTTGTGCTCGCTCGCTTAGCGCTTCAGCGAGGCTGGCAGGTGCGGCTGGATCGCCGTCAGGACCGCCTTGAAGCATTTGGTGTTGCCGGCAACGACGTGGCCTTTTTCAAGGAAGTCATGGCCGCCGGTGAAGTCGCTCACCAGGCCGCCTGCTTCCTGAATCAGCAGGGCGCCTGCAGCCATGTCCCACTCGGACAGGCCTGATTCCCAGAACGCATCGAAACGGCCGGCAGCCACGTAGGCCAGGTCCAGGCTGGCTGCACCGGCGCGGCGGATGCCGGCGGTCTGGCCAACCAGGGCGCGGAACATGCCCAGGTAGTTTTCCAGGTTGTCCATCTGGTCATCGCGGAACGGGAAGCCGGTGCCCAGCAGGGCGCCGTCCAGGCTGGTGCGACCGCTGACGCGCAGGCGGCGGCCATTGAGCTGGGCGCCACGGCCACGGCTGGCGGTGAATTCTTCCTGGCGAACCGGGTCGAGGACAACGGCGTGTTCCAGGCGGCCGCGGTATTTGCACGCGATGCTTACGGCAAAGTGCGGGATGCCGCGCAGGAAGTTGGTGGTGCCATCCAGTGGATCGATGATCCACAGGTAGTCTTCGCCTTCGCCGCTACCTTTGTGCAGGCCGGTTTCTTCACCGAGGATGCCGTGGGTCGGGTAGGCCTTGCGCAGGGCGTCGATGATTTTCTGTTCGGCGGCGCGATCCACCTCGGATACATAATCCTTGGCGTCTTTTTCGTCGACCTTGATGGTATCCAGGCGCTCGATGGAGCGGAAGATCAATTCACTGGCGCTGCGGGCGGCGCGCAGCGCGATATTCAGCATGGGCTGCATGGATGTGTCACCTAAGGTTGTTAAAGAAAGCCGAGCATTCTAGCAGAAACTTTCTTCAGGTGAAGGACGACGTGAGCTTTCATGGCATAACCTTAGGCTGTTCTGTAAGATTTGCTCCCCTTTCCTGTGTCCGAGAGCGCCTCCCTTGCTGCAAAACATTCGTGTCGTCCTGGTCAATACCAGTCATCCCGGCAATATCGGCGGGGTGGCGCGAGCCATGAAAAACATGGGGCTGACGCGCCTGGTGCTGGTCGAACCACGCGTGTTCCCGCACCACGAGGCTGATGCTCGTGCATCTGGCGCCAATGACATCCTTGAAAGTGCCCAGATCGTCGCCACCTTGGAAGACGCCCTGGTCGGCTGCAATCTGGTGCTCGGCACCAGCGCCCGCGACCGGCGCATTCCGTGGCCACTGCTGGATCCGCGTGAATGCGGGACCAAAGTGGTGGAAGAGGCGGTCGGTGGCGCTGAAATCGCCCTGGTCTTCGGTCGCGAAGACTCCGGCCTGACCAATGAAGAGCTGCAGCGATGTCATTATCACGTGCACATCCCATCAGACCCTGAGTTCAGCTCGCTGAACCTCGGGGCAGCGGTGCAGGTGCTGAGTTACGAGGTGCGCATGGCCTGGCTGGCTGCTGAAGGCCAGCCGAGCAAGGTCGAGAAGGATGAAGTTGCGTCGACCAAAAGTGGCGAACTGGCCACCATGGACGAGCTGGAGCGGTTCTATGAACACCTGGAGCAAACCCTGGTGGCCATCGAATTTCTCGATCCGGAAAAACCACGGCACTTGATGGCGCGCCTGCGTCGGTTGTACGGGCGCAGCTCGGTCAGTCGAGCGGAAATGAATATATTGCGTGGCATCCTCACGGAAACCCAGAAAGCGGCCCGTGGCGAGCTTCTTAAGCGGAAGGATTAAAAATGTTCGAGCGTTTGCGAGAAGATATCCAGAGTGTTTTCCATCGTGACCCGGCAGCACGCAATGCCTTTGAAGTGCTGACCTGCTATCCGGGCATGCACGCTATCTGGATCCACCGCCTGTCCGGTGCGTTGTGGAATATGGGCTGGAAATGGCTGGCGCGACTGGTGTCGAACTTCGGTCGCTGGTTGACCGGGATCGAGATCCATCCGGGGGCCAAGGTGGGGCGTCGCTTCTTTATCGATCACGGTATGGGCATCGTGATTGGCGAGACTGCCGAGATTGGTGATGACGTGACCCTGTACCAGGGAGTGACCTTGGGCGGCACCAGTTGGAACAAGGGTAAGCGCCACCCGACGCTGGGGAACGGCGTGGTGGTGGGCGCGGGCGCCAAGGTGCTTGGCCCGTTCACGGTAGGGGCTGGTGCCAAGGTCGGTTCCAACGCCGTGGTGACCAAGGCCGTGCCGGCCGGCGCCACCGTGGTGGGTATTCCCGGGCGGATCATCGTCAAGCCGGAAGTGGGCGATGAGCAGGAAGCCAAGCGCAAGGCCATGGCCGAGAAGATCGGCTTCGATGCCTACGGTGTCAGCGAAGACATGCCCGACCCGGTGGCGCGCGCCATCGGCCAGTTGCTTGACCACCTGCAAGCGGTGGACGGCAAGTTGGACGGCATGTGTGGCGCGCTGAAGGAGCTGGGCAGCAGCTACTGTGCGAAAGACTTGCCTGAGCTGCGCGAAGAGGACTTCGCCGAGATCAAGGACGAAGCTGCAAGCAAGGCCGGCTGAAGTCTCATCGTCACCACAAAACCCCTGTGGGAGGGGGCTTGCCCTCGATGACGGTGGGTCAGTCGACGCATTCGTCAGCTGTCAGACCACTATCGGGGCAAGCCCCCTCCCACATTTGATCTCCGTTGATCCAGCAATTCCCATCCGGTCCTGTTCCCGCTGTTCGTCCCCACCCCATCCTGCTATGATTCGCGCGCCCTTTTTACGGGTAATCCTGACTAAAGTACTAGGTCTTATAGTTGACTTAAATACTCGGGAATCGCATACTTGCTCCCATTCTGAAACACCTTGGTACTTGTCCATGAGACTGACTACAAAAGGCCGATACGCGGTAACCGCCATGCTTGACTTGGCCTTGCACGCGCAAACTGGGCCGGTGTCCCTGGCCGATATCTCCGAGCGCCAAGGCATTTCCCTGTCCTACCTTGAGCAACTGTTCGCCAAATTGCGCCGCAGCAATCTGGTTTCCAGTGTGCGTGGGCCAGGTGGCGGCTATCAACTGTCCCGCGAGATGCAGGGCATCCAGGTGGCCCAGGTCATCGACGCGGTCAACGAATCCGTCGATGCGACCAAATGCCAGGGCCTGGGTGACTGCCACGCCGGCGACACTTGCCTGACGCATCACTTGTGGTGTGACTTGAGCCTGCAGATCCATGAGTTTTTGAGTGGTATCAGCTTGGCTGATCTTGTGACTCGCCGTGAGGTGCAAGAAGTAGCCCAGCGTCAGGACCAGCGCCGTTGCAACACCAAGGCGCCGCGTCTGGACAAGATTGAAGCGTCCGCCGTCGAGTGACAGCCGAAGAGCTAACGGCACGCCAGCCAGCCTGATTTAGGAGAAAGTCCATGAAATTGCCGATTTACCTTGATTACTCAGCGACCACGCCGGTTGATCCGCGTGTCGCACAAAAGATGAGCGAATGCCTGCTGGTCGACGGAAACTTCGGCAACCCGGCCTCCCGCTCCCACGTTTTCGGCTGGAAAGCCGAGGAAGCGGTGGAGAACGCTCGTCGCCAGGTCGCTGACCTGGTCGGTGCAGACCCGCGCGAAATCGTCTGGACTTCCGGCGCCACCGAATCCGACAACCTGGCAATCAAGGGCGCGGCGCATTTCTACGCGACCAAAGGCAAGCACCTGATCACTACCAAGATTGAGCACAAGGCTGTCCTCGACACCATGCGCCAACTGGAGCGTGAAGGTTTCGAGGTCACTTACCTCGAGCCAACCACCGACGGTATCGTCACCCCGGCCATGATCGAAGCCGCGCTGCGTGAAGACACCATCCTGGTTTCCGTGATCCACGTGAACAACGAAATCGGGACCATCAACGACATCGCGGCCATCGGCGAGCTGACGCGCTCCAAAGGTGTCCTGCTGCACGTCGATGCTGCTCAGTCCACCGGCAAGGTCGATATCGACCTGTCGAAGCTGAAAGTCGACCTGATGTCGTTCTCGGCCCACAAGACCTACGGCCCTAAAGGCATCGGCGCGCTCTACGTGAGCCGTAAGCCCCGCGTACGTATCGAAGCCACCATGCACGGCGGCGGTCACGAGCGCGGCATGCGTTCGGGCACCCTGGCGACCCACCAGATCGTTGGTATGGGCGAAGCTTTCCGTGTGGCCAAGGAAGATATGGCTGCCGAGAACCTGCGCATCAAGGCCCTGAGCGAGCGCTTCTACAAGCAGGTCGAAAACCTTGAAGAGCTGTACATCAACGGCAGCATGACCGCCCGTGTACCGCACAACCTGAACTTGAGCTTCAACTACGTCGAAGGCGAGTCGCTGATCATGGCGCTCAAGGACCTGGCGGTTTCGTCCGGTTCGGCCTGCACCTCGGCCTCCCTTGAGCCGTCCTACGTGCTGCGTGCCCTGGGCCGCAACGACGAACTGGCGCACAGCTCGATCCGCTTTACGTTTGGCCGCTTCACCACCGAAGAACAAGTCGACTACGCGGCGCAGAAAGTCTGCGAAGCCGTCAATAAGCTGCGCACTTTGTCGCCGCTGTGGGACATGTACAAAGACGGTGTCGACATTTCCAAGATCGAGTGGGCGGCACACTAACTATAGAAGCCGCCACCCCAGCTCTGTAGGAACGTGGCGGAAAACGCAGGCGTTTCTACAGGGTTACAGAGCGGCCCTGATGAGTGAGGATTCAGTACCATGGCTTACAGCGAAAAGGTCATCGACCACTACGAAAACCCGCGTAACGTCGGCAAGATGAACGCGGAAGACCCAGATGTCGGCACCGGCATGGTCGGCGCTCCGGCGTGCGGCGATGTGATGCGCCTGCAGATCAAGGTCAACGAGGCGGGCGTTATCGAAGACGCCAAGTTCAAGACCTACGGCTGCGGTTCGGCCATCGCCTCCAGCTCCCTGGCGACCGAATGGATGAAAGGCAAGACCCTGGATGAGGCTGTGACGATCAGCAACACCCAACTGGCCGAAGAACTGGCCCTGCCGCCAGTGAAAATCCACTGCTCCGTACTCGCAGAAGACGCCATTAAGGCGGCCGTTCGCGACTACAAGCAGAAGAAAGGCTTGATCTAAGCATTTGGCGACGAGTAAGGAGTCAACGATGGCTATCAGCATGACAGAAGCGGCTGCACGGCACGTGCGACGCTCCCTGGATGGGCGCGGTAAAGGTGAGGGGATTCGTCTGGGTGTGCGCACCACGGGCTGTTCCGGCCTTGCCTATGTGCTGGAGTTTGTCGACGAGGTGGTTGATGAGGACCAGGTGTTCGAAAGTCACGGCGAGAAAGTGATTATCGACCCTAAAAGCCTCACCTATCTGGACGGCACCGAACTCGATTTCGTCAAGGAAGGGTTGAACGAAGGCTTCAAGTTCAACAACCCCAACGTACGCGGTGAATGTGGCTGCGGCGAAAGCTTCAACATCTGAGGCTATTTGTGGGCACTCCTTGTCATTTCGCTTTATTCGAGCTGCAGCCGAGCTTTCGGCTGGACCTCGAGCAGCTTGCCACGCGCTACCGTGAATTGGCGCGTGGGGTGCATCCGGACCGCTTCGCTGACGCTTCCGAGCGTGAGCAACGCCTGGCGCTGGAGCAATCGGCCAGCCTCAACGAAGCCTATCAGACGCTCAAAAGTCCCCCCAAGCGCGCGCGTTACCTGCTCGCGATGAATGGTGGCGAGTTGCCGTTGGAAGTCACGGTGCACGACCCGGACTTCCTGATGCAGCAGATGCAGTGGCGCGAAGAGCTCGAAGACTTGCAGGACGAAGCCGATCTGGCGGGTGTCGCGGTCTTCAAGCGTCGTTTGAAAACCGCCCAGGATGAGCTCAACGAAAGCTTCGCAGCCTGTTGGAATGATGCGGCGCAACGTGAACAGGCCGAACGCCTGATGCGGCGCATGCAGTTCCTCGACAAGCTCTCCTACGAAGTGCGCCAGCTAGAAGAGCGCCTCGACGATTAACCCAGTGCTGCCCGTGATGCACGCCTGATAGACAGATAAGACCTGATTACCATGGCTCTACTGCAAATCGCCGAACCCGGCCAAAGCCCTCAACCGCACCAGCGTCGCCTGGCGGTGGGGATTGACCTGGGCACCACCAATTCCCTGGTCGCTGCCTTGCGCAGCGGCCTGTCCGAGCCGCTGCCCGACGCCGATGGCCAGGTGATCCTGCCGTCCGCTGTGCGTTATCACGCCGATCGCACCGAAGTGGGCGAGTCGGCCAAGCTGGCGGCGTCTACCGACCCCCTGAATACCGTACTGTCGGTCAAGCGCTTGATGGGTCGTGGTCTGTCCGACGTCAAGCAGCTGGGCGACCAACTGCCGTACCGCTTTGTCGGTGGCGAGTCCCACATGCCGTTCATCGACACCGTCCAGGGCCCGAAGAGCCCGGTGGAAGTGTCGGCCGATATCCTCAAGGTGCTGCGCCAGCGTGCAGAAACCACCTTGGGCGGCGAGCTGGTCGGGGCGGTGATCACGGTTCCGGCCTATTTCGATGATGCTCAGCGCCAGGCCACCAAGGACGCGGCGAAGCTTGCCGGCCTGAACGTGCTGCGCCTGCTCAACGAGCCGACGGCAGCCGCTGTGGCGTATGGCCTGGACCAGCATGCCGAAGGCCTGGTCGCCATTTACGACCTGGGCGGCGGCACCTTTGATATTTCGATCCTGCGCCTGACTGGCGGTGTCTTCGAAGTACTGGCCACGGGTGGCGATACAGCCCTGGGCGGCGATGACTTCGATCACGCCATCGCGGGCTGGATCATCACCAGTGCCGGCTTGTCCGCCGATCTGGACCCGGGCGCGCAGCGCAACCTGCTGCAAACCGCCTGCGCTGCTAAAGAAGCGCTGACTGATGCTGCATCGGTTGAAGTGTCCTATGGTAGCTGGTCGGCCCAACTGACCCGTGAAGCCTTCGATGCTTTGATCGAGCCGATGGTCGCCCGCAGCCTGAAAGCCTGCCGGCGCGCCGTGCGTGATTCCGGCGTCGAGCTGGAAGACGTAGTCGCCGTGGTCATGGTCGGCGGTTCGACCCGCGTACCACGTGTTCGCGAAGCCGTGGCCGAAGCTTTTGGCCGCCAGCCGCTGACCGAAATCGATCCGGATCAAGTGGTCGCCATCGGTGCGGCGATCCAGGCCGATACCCTGGCCGGCAATAAGCGCGATGGTGGCGAGCTGTTGCTGCTCGACGTGATTCCGTTGTCCCTGGGGCTGGAAACCATGGGCGGCTTGATGGAGAAGGTGATTCCGCGCAACACCACCATCCCTGTTGCCCGCGCCCAGGATTTCACGACCTATAAAGATGGCCAGACGGCCATGATGATTCATGTGCTGCAAGGTGAGCGCGAGCTGATCAGCGACTGTCGCTCGCTGGCGCGCTTCGAATTGCGCGGTATCCCGGCCATGGTTGCCGGTGCCGCGAAGATTCGCGTGACCTTCCAGGTCGACGCCGACGGCCTGCTCAGCGTGGCTGCGCGTGAATTGGCGTCAGGCGTCGAAGCGAGCATCCAGGTCAAGCCGTCCTACGGCCTGACTGACGGCGAAATCGCCAAGATGCTCAAGGACTCGTTCCAGTACGCCGGTGACGATAAGGTCGCGCGCGTACTGCGTGAGCAACAAGTGGATGCCCAGCGCCTGCTCGAAGCGGTGCAGGGCGCCCTTGACGCCGACGGCGAGCGCCTGCTGGATGCCGAAGAGCGCATGGTCATCGACCTGCAGATGCAGGAACTGGCCGAACTGATGAAAGGCAACGATGGTTACGCCATCGAGCAACAGACCAAGCGCTTGTCGCAGGTGACTGACGCCTTTGCCGCCCGCCGCATGGATCAGACGGTGAAAGCCGCACTGGCCGGGCGCAACCTGAATGAAATCGAGGAATAATCAATGCCGCAGGTCATTTTTCTGCCACACGCCGAGCACTGCCCGGACGGTATGGTTGTTGAGGCTGAGACCGGCAAGTCCATCCTCGAAGTTGCCCATGACAACCACATCGAGATCGAAAGTGCCTGTGGTGGAGTGTGCGCTTGCACCACCTGCCACTGCATCATTCGTGAGGGGTTCAACTCTCTGGAAGAAGCGGACGAGTTGGAAGAGGACTTTCTTGACCGGGCCTGGGGCCTGGAAGCGACTTCTCGCCTAAGCTGTCAGGCAAAGGTCGGAACGGAAGACATCACCGTCGAAATCCCGAAATATTCCCTCAACCATGCGGCCGAAGCGCCGCACTGATTCAAGGAAGTGTCATGAGTCTTAAATGGGTTGATGTGCAAGAAATCGCTATCCTGTTGGCCGACGGCAACCCGGATATGGATCCCTATTCGCTGAACTTTGTTGCTTTGCGTGACATGGTCATGGCCTTGCCAGGTTTTGACGATGAGCGTGATCGCGGTGGCGAAAAGGTTTTGGAAGCTATTCAGACAGCCTGGAAAGAAGAACAGGACTGACGCCTCCCTTACGCAGTTAGGCAATACCCAAGAACCCGCGTATAATTCGCGGGTTTAATTTTTCGTAAATTACCGTTTCTGGAGTTACACCATGGCTGTTCAACGTACTTTCTCCATCATCAAGCCTGACGCTGTTGCAAAAAACGTCATCGGCGAGATCACCACTCGTTTCGAAAAAGCCGGCCTGAAGGTTGTAGCTTCGAAACTCAAGCAACTGTCCAAGGCTGAAGCTGAAGGTTTCTACGCTGAGCACAGCGCTCGTGGCTTCTTCGGCGACCTGGTTGCCTTCATGATCTCCGGTCCTGTCGTTGTTCAGGTTCTGGAAGGCGAAAACGCTATCGCTCTGAACCGCGAACTGATGGGTGCTACCAACCCTAAAGAAGCAGCTGCCGGCACCATCCGTGCTGATTTCGCTGACTCCATCGACGCCAACGCTGTACACGGTTCGGACTCCGAAGCCGCTGCTGCTCGCGAAATCTCGTACTTCTTCGCAGCTACTGAAGTAACCACTCGCTAAGCATTGGCTTAAGAGTGAAGGTGAATCCATGACTACATCGACTGTAAAAACCAACCTGCTGGGTCTGACTCAACAGGAAATGGAAAAATTCTTCGACTCAATCGGGGAGAAGCGTTTCCGTGCCGGTCAGGTAATGAAGTGGATTCACCACTTTGGCGTCGACGATTTCGATGCCATGACGAACGTCAGCAAGGCCCTGCGTGACAAGCTCAAGGCCATTGCCGAGGTCCGTGGTCCGGAAGTTGTCAGCGAGGACATCTCCAGCGACGGCACCCGTAAATGGGTGGTGCGCGTGGCGTCCGGCAGCTGCGTCGAGACCGTATACATTCCCCAGGGCAAACGCGGCACTTTGTGCGTTTCGTCCCAGGCAGGCTGTGCCCTGGATTGCAGTTTCTGCTCCACCGGCAAGCAAGGCTTCAATAGCAACCTCACCGCCGCCGAAGTCATTGGCCAGGTGTGGATTGCCAACAAATCCTTTGGCAGCGTCCCGGCGACCGTCGACCGTGCCATCACCAACGTGGTGATGATGGGCATGGGTGAGCCGCTGCTGAACTTCGACAACGTGGTTGCGGCCATGCACCTGATGATGGACGACCTGGGCTACGGCATCTCCAAGCGCCGTGTGACCCTGTCGACTTCCGGCGTGGTGCCGATGATCGATGAGCTGTCCAAGCACATCGACGTCTCCCTGGCGTTGTCGCTGCACGCACCGAATGACGCATTGCGTAACCAATTGGTGCCGATCAACAAGAAGTATCCGCTTAAGATGCTGCTCGAATCTTGCCAGCGC
Organism: Pseudomonas gorinensis; assembly: GCF_042015035.1. Classification (NCBI taxonomy): domain Bacteria; kingdom Pseudomonadati; phylum Pseudomonadota; class Gammaproteobacteria; order Pseudomonadales; family Pseudomonadaceae; genus Pseudomonas; species Pseudomonas gorinensis. Next base: position 6,140,468 of record NZ_CP167125.1, on the reverse strand, counting down.
TATATGTCGTCCCTGGGCGAAAAGCGCGTGCTGACCATCGAGTACACCTTGCTCAAGGACATCAACGACAAGGTCGAACACGCGGTCGAGATGATCGAGTTGCTCAAGAACATCCCGTGCAAGATCAACCTGATTCCGTTCAACCCGTTTCCCCATTCTGGCTACGAGCGGCCGAGCAACAACGCCATCCGCCGTTTCCAGGATCAACTGCACCAGGCGGGCTTCAATGTCACCGTACGTACCACCCGTGGTGAAGACATCGACGCCGCTTGTGGCCAATTGGTAGGACAGGTGCTGGATCGCACCCGTCGCAGCGAACGTTATATCGCGGTGCGCGAACTGAGTGCCACCGACGATATGCCGCAAAGCGCTGCGAATCGAACCTGAGAGAGGATCTCTATGCCCTTGCGCCTTGCGCTGCTCCTGCTGGTTACCGGTCTTGCGGCCGGTTGTGTTTCATCGGGCCATGACAGCCCTTTGCAAACCGGCAAGGGCCGTGAAGAGGCGCGAGCGGCCTATGTTCAGTTGGGCCTGGGTTACCTGCGCCAAGGCATGAGCGAGCAAGCCAAGGTGCCGTTGAGAAAGGCCATTGAGCTGGACCGCGACGATGCCGACGCCAATGCTGCACTGGCCTTGGTGTTCCAGGCCCAGGCCGAGCCTGAACTGGCCGACCAGTATTTCAACAAGGCCCTGGCCTCCCGTCCTGCCGACCCACGGCTGCTGAACAACTACGGCAGCTTTCTGTTCGAGCAGAAACGCTATGACCAGGCTTCTCGTTATTTCCAGCAAGCCAGCGCCGATACCCTCTATCCTGAGCGCTCGCGCGTTTTCGAGAACCTGGGAGTGACCTCCAAGCGCCTCGGTCTGCGCGACAGCGCGCGCCAGCAGTTGGAAAAAGCCCTGCACCTGAACAGTCGCCAGCCACGAGCCTTGCTCGAAATGGCTGAGTTGTCCTACGAAGACAGGCATTATGTGCCGGCACGTGACTATTACGAGCGTTTTAGCCTGCTCAGCGGGCAAAATGCACGTAGTCTATTGCTCGGCGTGCGCCTGGCGACGGTTCATGAAGAACGCGACACGGCCGCACGTTTTGGCCAGCAACTCGAACGACTCTATCCCGGTACCCCGGAATATCAGCAATACCTGTCGGAGCAATGATGAAAGCGGCGCACCCGGAAGTTGTAGCAGCTAATCGCGTAAACCCAGGCGAGACCTTGCGTCAGGCCCGCGAAAGCAATGGTTGGTCGCTGGCAGAAGTGGCCCTCAAGCTCAATTTGACCACCACGTCCCTGGGCAACCTGGAAGCCGGCGCGTTCGACAAGCTGCCTGGGCATACCTTTGCCCGCGGCTATATCCGCGCCTACGCCAAATTGCTGGGCATCGACCAGGCCGTCCTGGTCCAGGAGTTCGACCAGTTCACCGGTACCGACTCCCAGGGCAGCAATGTCCATGGCCTGGGTCGCATCGAAGAGCCGGTGCGGGTTTCCCACACGATCTTGCGTATTGTCAGCCTGTTACTGTTGATCGCCGTCATCGGTGGTGGCTTCCTCTGGTGGCAGGACCAGACTTCCCAGCGCGGCAAGGACCTGGCCAGTAACAGCATGGAGCACGTCGAAGTCGAGAGCGCCGACGGCACCACCCAGATTCACCCGCTCGACGAGCCGGAAGACCAGGCTGTTGTCGAAGGCCAGGCTGCGCCCCAGGTGCCGCCCGCCACCGAGCAACCGATACCGGATGCAGGCACTGCAACCGCCGTAGTACCTGCTCCGGCTACACCGGCCGTTCCAAGTACCCCGGCCGTACCTGCTCATACTCCGGTAGCGCCTGCTGCCCAGGCCCATGCACCGGCTGTTCCCGCCCAGGCTCCTGCGACTACCGCCCCAGCTGCCCCGGCGGCGCCAGCGATTTCGCCGCCCACCACACCTGCGTTGATCGCGGGTGACGGGCACGTACAAATCACCTTTGTTGCTGATTGCTGGACGCAGCTCACCGATGGCAATGGCAAAGTGCTGTTCAGCGGTCTGAAGCGTAAGGGCGACACGCTCGACCAGGGCGGCAAACCACCTTTGACGCTGCGTCTGGGCTTTGCCCGTGGCGCGCAAGTGGCCTACAACGGCCAGCCTGTGGACGTGGCGCCGTTCACCAGTGGCGAGACCGCTCGCCTGAAGTTGGGACAATAGTCATGCACGGCGAATCTCCAATCAAACGTCGCGTATCGCGCAAGATCTGGGTCGGCTCGGTGCCGGTGGGTGGCGATGCCCCCATCGCAGTACAAAGCATGACCAACAGCGACACCAATGATGTCGCAGCTACCGTCGCCCAGATCAATCGTCTGGAAGCGGCTGGCGTCGACATCGTGCGGGTTTCCGTGCCGGACATGGACGCTGCCGAAGCCTTTGGCCGTATCAAGCAATTGGTCAAGGTGCCGTTGGTTGCCGACATCCACTTCGACTACAGGATCGCGCTACGCGTGGCCGAACTCGGCGTCGATTGCCTGCGCATCAACCCGGGCAACATCGGTCGTGAAGACCGCGTGCGTGCCGTGGTGGATGCTGCCCGTGACCGCGGGATTCCGATCCGTATCGGCGTCAACGCCGGTTCCCTCGAAAAAGACCTGCAAAAGAAATACGGCGAACCCACTCCTGCCGCGTTGGTTGAGTCGGCACTGCGCCACGTTGAGCACCTTGAACGCCTGAATTTCCAGGACTTCAAGGTCAGCGTAAAGGCGTCCGACGTCTTCATGGCAGTAGAAGCCTACCGCCTGCTGGCCAAGGAAATCGTGCAGCCGCTGCACCTGGGGATCACCGAAGCCGGCGGTTTACGCTCAGGCACAGTGAAATCTGCGGTGGGTCTCGGTATGCTGCTCGCCGAAGGGATTGGCGATACTATCCGCATCTCCCTGGCGGCAGACCCGGTAGAGGAAGTGAAGGTCGGTTACGACATTCTCAAATCCCTGCATTTGCGTTCCCGTGGCATCAACTTCATTGCCTGCCCGAGCTGCTCGCGGCAGAACTTCGACGTGGTGAAAACCATGAACGAACTGGAAGGGCGCCTCGAGGACCTGCTGGTACCGTTGGATGTTGCGGTAATCGGTTGCGTGGTCAACGGCCCGGGTGAAGCCAAGGAAGCCCATATCGGCTTGACCGGCGGCACGCCGAACCTGATCTATATCGACGGTAAGCCGTCGCAGAAGTTGACGAATGACAATCTGGTGGATGAGCTCGAAAGACTGATCCGCCAGAAAGCGGCCGAAAAGGTCGCGGCTGACGCAGCGCTGATCGCGCGCGGCTGATTGAACGAATTTAAGGATTTGATGTGAGCAAGTCTCTGCAAGCCATACGTGGCATGAACGACATCCTGCCGGAGCAGACGCCGCTGTGGCGCTATTTCGAAGGCACTGTCGCGCGCCTGCTGGATAACTACGGTTACAAGCAGATCCGCATGCCGATCGTCGAATTCACCGAGCTGTTCAAGCGCTCTATCGGTGAAGTGACCGACATCGTCGAAAAAGAGATGTACACCTTCGAAGACCGCAATGGCGACTCCCTGACCCTGCGTCCGGAAGGGACTGCCGCCTGCGTGCGCGCCGTGCTTGAGCATGGCCTTACCGGTGGTGGCCAGCCGCAGAAACTGTGGTACATCGGCCCGATGTTCCGTCACGAGCGCCCACAGAAAGGCCGCTATCGCCAGTTCCACCAGATCGGCCTGGAGGTGTTCAACCTCGACGGTCCGGACATCGACGCCGAGCTGATCGTGCTGACCTGGCGCCTATGGGGCCTGCTGGGTATCCGCGACGCGGTCAAGCTTGAGCTCAACAGCCTGGGCACCAGCGAATCTCGCGGCCGCTACCGGGTTGCCTTGGTCGAGTACCTGTCCGCCCACCTGGACAAACTTGACGAAGACAGCCAGCGCCGCCTGAAGACCAATCCGCTGCGCGTCCTCGATACCAAGAATGCCGACACGCAAGCCGTACTGGTCGACGCGCCAAAAATGGCCGACTACCTGGACGACGAGTCCCGTACGCACTTCGAGGGCCTCAAGGCTCGCCTGGACGCGGTGGGTATCCCCTACGTGATCAACCCGAAACTCGTACGCGGCCTCGATTACTACAGCAAGACCGTATTCGAGTGGGTCACTGACAAGCTCGGCGCCCAGGGCACCGTGTGCGCCGGTGGCCGTTACGACGGCCTGGTCGAGCAGATGGGCGGCAAGCCGACCACTGGCGTGGGGTTTGCCATGGGCATCGAGCGCCTGATCCTGTTGCTCGAAACCCTGGAACAGGTCCCGGAAGAAATCTCCCGTCAGGTGGACGTGTACCTGTGCGCCTTCGGCGAGGCCGCCGAACTGGCTGCCCTGGCCCTGAGCGAAAAAGTGCGCGACCAGCTGCCGAACCTGCGCCTGCAGGTCAATGCCGGCGCGGGCAGCTTCAAGAGCCAGTTCAAGAAGGCTGACAAGAGCGGTGCGCTGTATGCACTGATCCTCGGCGATGACGAACTGGCCCAGCAAGTGATAGGTTTCAAACCCCTGCGTGGCCAGGGTGAGCAACAGAACATTGCCTTCGATGCGCTCGCCGCGCACTTGGCCACCTGCGTCGTGCAGGGTTGAAGCTGTCGAACAGCCGAATTTAGCGATTAAGGAGTATTGGGGTGTCGAGTACTGATGATGAGCAGTTGGCCGAGTTCAAGGACTGGTGGCAGCGTAACGGCAAGCCCCTGGTTACCGGTGGCCTGCTGGCTTTAGTGGTGGTGTTCGGCTGGCAAGCCTGGCACAAGTATCAGGCCAACCAATCCCAAGGCGCCTCGATCCTCTATCAGCAATTGCTGGAAACCACCCTTACGCCGGACGGCAAGCCCGATCCTGCACAGGTGGCTGACCTGGCAAGCAAGCTGAAGAACGAATTTGGCGGCAGTACCTACGCCCAATACGGCAGCCTGTTCGTCGCGAAAGTCGCGGTCGATACCGGCAAGCTGGACGATGCAGCCGCTGAACTGAAGGCCGTCGCCGACAAGCCGACCAACCCGACCCTGGGTGAAATCGCACGTCAGCGCCTGGCCCAGGTATTGGCGGCACAGAACAAGGCCGACGAAGCACTCGAACTGCTCGACGGCGATGCTGACAAGGCATTTGTAGCCACTCGCGAAGAGCTCAAGGGGGACCTGTTGGTCCAATTGGGTCGTACCGACGAAGCCAATGCTGCGTACCAAAAAGCCAAGGCGGCGCTGTCTGATGAAGCGGCGGTCGGTGGCTTACAAATCAAGCTCGACGACTTGGCCAAAGGGGATGCGTGACGTGATCCGTTGGAAACATGCAGCATTGCTGGCTCTGGCCGTTCTGGCCGCGGGTTGCAGCAGCAACAGTAAAAAAGAACTGCCTCCGGCCGAGCTGACCAGCTTCAAGGAAGAAGTCGTCCTGCAAAAGCAATGGAGCCGCTCCATCGGTGACGGCCAGGGCGAAACCTACAACATGTTGGTACCGGCAATCGACGGTGACAACATTGTGGCGGCTGACGTGACCGGCGTGGTGATCTCCATGGATCGCATGAACGGCGACGTGAAATGGAAGAAAGACCTGGAACTGCCTGTGTCCGGCGCCGTAGGCGTGGGTTACGGTCTGGTGATGCTCGGCACGCTCAAGGGCGAAGTCGTGGCGCTGGACTCCAGCACCGGTGAAGAGAAATGGCGCGCTCGCGTGACCAGTGAAGTCCTCGCACCGCCTGCTACCAACGGCGATATCGTCGTGGTGCAAACCCAGGACGACCGTGTGATCGGCCTCGACGCCAGCACCGGCGCACAGCGCTGGTTGTATGACAGCACCCCTGCGGTGTTGACCCTACGCGGTACCAGTGGTCCGGTTGTGACCAACAATCTGGCCGTTGCAGGCCTGTCGACCGGTAAAGTGGTCGCCCTGGACACCCAGAATGGCGTACCTGCGTGGGAAACCCGCGTGGCTATCCCGCAAGGTCGTTCCGAGCTGGATCGCGTCGTGGACATCGACGGCGGCTTGCTGCTGTCGGGTGAAACCCTCTACGTCGCCACTTACCAGGGCCGCGTTGCCGCGCTGGACCTTCAGAGCGGTCGCATCAACTGGCAGCGTGATGCTTCCAGCTACGCGGGTGTCGCCCAAGGGTTTGGCAGCGTCTACGTAAGCCTGGCGTCCGGTACTGTTGAAAGTGTCGACGAGCGTTCCACCACTGCGCTGTGGAGCAATGACTCCCTGGCTCGCCGTCAACTGTCGGCACCGGAAGTGTTCTCCAGCTATGTAGCGGTAGGCGATTTCGAAGGTTACCTGCACCTGCTGAGCCAGGTGGACGGTCGCTTTGTAGGTCGTGAGCGTATCGACAGCGATGGCCTGCGTGCCCGTCCGCTGGTCGTGGGTAACATGCTTTATGTGTTTGGCAACAGCGGCAAGCTGGAAGCCCTGACCATCAAGTAAAGGTTTGACTATGCTTGGGGTTACCCCCAGGCGGCCCTGCTTCATTGCTTACTGTAGGAGCGAGCTTGCTCGCGAAGGACGTCAACGCTGACGCGGTTTTTCCGGATAAACGCGGCGTCCTCAGGTTTTTCGCGAGCAAGCTCGCTCCTACAGGAATCGGTGTCGGGCAGGGTATGTGGCATTTCAAATGCCGCCCCGAGCACCAGCCGCTGCCTTGCAGCGGCTTTTGTATTTTCTGAAATAACGAAGTGGAGAGCCGCATGGTTCCCGTAATCGCCCTGGTGGGCCGACCTAACGTCGGCAAGTCCACCTTGTTCAACCGCCTGACCAGGACTCGCGACGCCATCGTCGGCGACTTGTCTGGTCTGACCCGTGATCGCCAATACGGTGAGGCAAAGTGGCAAGGGCGCTCCTACATTATTGTCGACACCGGTGGTATCTCCGGTGACGAGCATGGCATGGACGAAAAGATGGCCGAGCAGTCGCTGCTGGCCATTGAAGAAGCCGATGTGGTGCTGTTCCTGGTGGATGCCCGTGCGGGCTACACCGCTGCCGACCAGATGATTGGCGAGCACCTGCGCAAGCGCAACAAGCGTTCCTACGTGGTCGCCAACAAGATCGACAACATCGATCCTGAAATGGCCCGCGCCGAATTCAGCCCAATGGGCCTGGGCGACGCGATCCCGATCGCGGGTGCCCACGGTCGCGGTATCACCCAGATGCTGGAAATCGCCCTGCGCGATTTTCCTAAGGATGACGCCGAGGAAGAAGAGGGCGAAGAAGAGATCGTCGCCGAAGGTGAGGAAGCCAAGCGCATTCCTGGCCCGAGTGAAAAAGACGGTATCAAGATCGCCATCATCGGCCGCCCGAACGTCGGCAAGTCGACCCTGGTCAACCGCATGCTCGGTGAAGACCGGGTTATCGTCTACGACCAGCCCGGTACCACCCGCGACAGTATCTACATCCCGTTCGAGCGTAATGACGAGAAGTACACCCTGATCGACACCGCGGGTGTGCGCAAGCGCGGCAAGATCCACGAGGAAGTCGAAAAGTTCTCGGTGGTGAAGACCCTGCAGGCGATCAAAGACGCCAACGTGGTGATCTTCGTGATGGATGCCCGCGAAGGCGTGGTGGATCACGATCTCAACCTGCTGGGCTTCGCCCTGGAAGCCGGTCGGGCACTGGTGATCGCGATCAACAAGTGGGACGGCATGACGCCGAGCGAGCGCGATTTCGTCAAGATCGAGCTGCAACGTCGGCTGTTCTTCGTGGAGTTCGCCGATATCCACTTTATCTCGGCCCTGCACGGCACAGGCGTGGGTAACCTCTACGCCTCGGTACAGAACTCGTTCAAGTCCGCGGTCACCCGTTGGCCAACCAACCGCCTGACCCAGATCCTGGAAGATGCTGTTGGCGAGCACGCGCCGCCGATGGTCAACAACCGCCGGATCAAATTGCGTTACGCCCACTTGGGTGGTGCCAACCCGCCGATTATCGTGATCCACGGTAACCAGATCGAGAAGGTGCCGAAGTCCTACGTGCGTTACCTGGAAAACACCTACCGCCGTGTCTTGAAGCTGGTCGGTACGCCGATCCGCATCGAGTTCAAGGGTGGCGAGAACCCATACGAAGGCAACAAGAACACACTGACCGACCGTCAGGTGAACAAGAAGCGTCGTTTGATGACTCACCACAAGAAGGCCGACAAGAAGCGCCGCGACAAGCGCTGATTTCGTCGTCGAAAAAAGGGCTCTCGACGAGCCCTTTTTTGTGCGCGCAGGTTTGAGCCTTGACCCCATGAGGCTGGCAGCTTAAAACTTGAGGCTCACCTGCAGGGGCCTCCGATGATCAACAGCAAGCTGCCAAATGTCGGCACGACCATTTTCACCACCATGTCGCAACTCGCTGCCGAAACTGGCGCGCTCAACCTGTCCCAGGGCTTTCCCGATTTCAATGGCCCCCAGGCTTTGCTCGATGCCGTGGGCAAACACGTTGCCAGTGGCCACAACCAATACGCACCCATGACCGGCCTGCCGGGCCTGCGTCAGCAAGTGGCGGCCAAAATCGCCCGCAGTTATGGCGCCACGGTCAACGCCGACAGTGAAGTGACCATCACCCCAGGCGCCACGGCGGCCATCTTCTGCGCGATCCAGGCGGTGATTCGCAGCGGCGACGAAGTCATCGTGTTCGACCCGTGCTACGACAGCTATGAACCTTCGGTCGAGCTGGCCGGTGGTCGCTGCGTGCATGTGCAATTGAACCTGAAAGACTTCACCCTCGACTTTGAAAAGATCCAGGCTGCGCTGTCGCCCCGCACGCGCATGATCATCCTTAACACACCGCACAACCCCACTGGCGCGCTGATCAGCCGTGCCGAGCTGGACCTGTTGGCGGCACTGATCCGCGACCGCGATATCTACCTGGTCAGCGATGAGGTCTACGAGCACCTGGTGTTCGATGGCGTGCCCCACATCAGTGTGCTGGCCCACGAAGAGCTGTACTCGCGTGCTTTCGTGGTCAGCTCCTTTGGCAAGACCTACCACGTCACCGGCTGGAAAACCGGCTATGTGGTCGCTCCCCCGGCCCTGACAGCCGAACTGCGCAAGGTGCATCAATACGTCAATTTTTGTGGCGTCACCCCGTTGCAATACGCGCTGGCCGACTTCATGGCTGAACACCCGGAGCACGTCGACGAACTGCCAGCGTTCTACCAGGCCAAGCGCGATCTGTTCTGCGACCTGCTGGCAGCGTCCCGATTCAGCTTTACCCGCGTCACCGGTACCTACTTCCAGCTGGTGGATTACTCCCGTATTCGTCCTGACCTGGATGACGTCGCCATGTCCCTGTGGATGACCCGCGAACACGGCGTGGCAACCATCCCTGTCTCGGTGTTCTACCAGAACCCACCCCAAGGCCAGCGCCTGGTGCGCCTGTGCTTTGCCAAACGCGAGGAGACGCTGCGGCAAGCAGCCGAAAAACTATGCGTGATCTGACTGTATTACCGAACCTGAATATCGCCCTGGTCCAGACCACCCTGGCCTGGCACGACCGCCAGGCGAACCTTGAGCATTTTGATCTGCTGCTGGAACAGGCACGGGGCGCCGACCTGATAGTGCTGCCGGAGATGTTCACCACCGGTTTCTCCATGGACTCACAAACCCTCGCCGAGCCGGAAAACGGCCCCACCCATCACTGGATGCAGGCCCAGGCGGCAAAATACAGTGCGGTGATCACTGGCAGCGTGATCATCCAGGCCGCCGATGGCAGCCACCGCAACCGCCTGTTATGGGCGCGGCCGGATGGCGAGGTGTTGCACTACGACAAGCGCCACTTGTTCCGCATGGCCGGCGAACACCATCACTACACGCCCGGCGAGCGCCAGGTGCAGTTCGAGCTGAAGGGGTGGCGGGTTCGTCCGTTGATTTGCTACGACCTGCGCTTCCCGGTGTGGAGCCGCGATGCCCAGGACACCGACCTGTTGCTGTACACCGCCAACTGGCCGGGAGCGCGGCGTCTGCACTGGAACCGGTTGTTGCCGGCGCGGGCGATCGAGAACCTGTGTTACGTGGCGGCGGTGAATCGGGTGGGTACGGATGGAAAGGGTTTCGCTTATACCGGCGACAGCCAGGTGCTGGACTTCCAGGGTGAGACCTTGCTGAGCGCAGGGGAGGCGGACGGGGTGTTCCAGGTGTGCCTCGATGCAGCTGAACTGGCGGCTTATCGCACGCGGTTCCCGGCGAACCTGGATGCCGATACCTTTGAGTTGGTCTGATAGACCGCTATCGGGGCAAGCCTCCTCCCACACTTTGATTTGTGAATACATTCAAAATGTGGGAGGGGGCTTGCCCCCGATGAGTCCCTGACAGGCCACCCCAATCTGAAACTCAATAAAAAGGCCCCTGGATTCTCACCCAGGGGCCTTCTGCATTACGGCGCTAAGGTTTACGCCGCTTTCGCTTCCAGCTGGCTCAACGAGCGGTTCAGCGCGCTGAACACGGCCTTGAAGCTGGCGGTGGTGATGTTTTCATCAATGCCCACGCCATGCACTGGACGCTCACCGTTCACGCGCAATTCAATGTAGGCCGCTGCCTTGGCATTGGTGCCTGCACCGATCGCGTGTTCGTTGTAGTCCATGATCTCCACCTTGATCGGCAGGGCGGCGACCAGTGCTTCCAGGGTGCCGTAGCCCTTGCCCTGCCAACGCAGGTTGGTTTCGCCCTGGCCTTTGCCCGAGACTTCCACTTCCACGGTGCTGTTGCCGTTCTCTTCCTGCAGGCGATGGCTGACCAGCGCATACGGGGTGTTGGCTTGCAGGTATTCGCGCTGCAGCAAGGCGTAGATCTGCGGTGCGGTCATTTCCAGGCCCACGCGGTCGGTTTCGGCCTGTACCACCTGGCTGAATTCGATCTGCATGCGACGTGGCAGGCTGATGTCGTATTCCTGCTCCAGCAGGTAGGCGATGCCGCCTTTGCCCGACTGGCTGTTCACCCGGATCACTGCCTCGTAGCTGCGGCCGATGTCGGCCGGGTCGATCGGCAAGTACGGCACTTCCCACAATGCGTCGGGTTTCTGCTGGGCGAAGCCCTTGCGGATTGCATCCTGGTGAGAGCCGGAGAACGCGGTATGCACCAGGTCGCCCACATACGGGTGACGTGGGTGTACCTGGATCTGGTTGCACTCTTCGACGACTTTGCGCACGCCGTCGATGTCGGAGAAGTCCAGCTCAGGATTGACGCCCTGGGTGTACAGGTTCAGTGCCACGGTAACCAGGTCGACGTTACCGGTACGTTCGCCGTTGCCAAACAGGCAGCCTTCGACGCGGTCGGCGCCGGCCATCAGGCCCAGCTCGGTGGCGGCGACGCCGGTACCACGGTCGTTGTGGGTGTGCAGGCTGATGATCACGCTGTCACGACGGTTGATATGGCGACCGAACCACTCGATCTGGTCGGCATAGATGTTCGGCGTGGCGCATTCCACAGTGGCTGGCAGGTTGAGGATCATCTTGTGCTCGGGCGTTGGGTTCCACACCTCGATCACGGCATCGCAGACTTCCTTGGCGAACTCCAGCTCAGTGGCGCTGAAGGTCTCCGGGGAGTATTCGAAGGTCCACTGGGTTTCCGGCTGCTGGGCGGCGTATTTGACGAACAGCTTGGCTGCGTTGACGGCGATGGCCTTGATGCCGTCCTTGTCCTGGTTGAACACGATGCGGCGGAACGACGGCGACGTGGCGTTGTACAAGTGCACGATGGCTTTCTTGGCGCCGCGCAGGGATTCGAAGGTGCGTGCGATCAAGTCTTCACGGCCCTGGGTCAGCACCTGGATGGTGGTGTCCTCGGGGATGTGGTTGTCTTCGATCAGGGTGCGCACGAAGTCGAAGTCGGTTTGCGATGCGGCCGGGAACGAGGCTTCGATTTCCTTCACGCCGACAGCGACCAGGGTCTTCCAGAAGCGCAGCTTCTTCACCGCGTCCATCGGTTCGATCAGCGACTGGTTGCCATCGCGCAGGTCGGAACTGCACCAGATCGGCGCGGTGGTGATGGTTTTCGATGGCCAGGTGCGGTCCGGAATATCGATGGTCGGAAACGCGCGGTACTTCGAAGACGGGTCTTTGAGCATGCTCATCGGGAAATCCTTTGTTGTAGGGGCCGAGAAAAGGCGGCCTGCCGTAGAACTGTTTTTGGGGATAAAGCTAAAGACGAGGCAGATCGATTCAGCCTGGCAGTCGTGCGCTGACGAGGCACAGGCTGCGGTGCTGGCGGAGCTGAATGAGGGTGTGAGAGGTTTTCATAAGCCCAACCCTAACCTCAGGGGTGAAAGATGGCAAGCAGTCGATAAAAATTGAGAGAAGTTCTTCTATTGGCGCGTGAAACGAGATTTTATGGTTGGAATCTGTCCTTGGCCTATTTTTAATTGCGCGCCGATTATCGGGCGCGCAATTGAGCCATTCAGGGCTGGAAGGCGCCGATAAAGATCGCCGGATCGACCCTGGCATCGTTGAGGCTGACATTCCAATGCATATGCGGCCCGGTCGCACGGCCCGTCGAGCCCACCTTGCCCACCACTGCGCCGCGTACCAGTTGCTGGCCCACCTTCACGTCGATCTTCGACATATGGCAGAACATGCTGATAAAGCCTTGGCCGTGGTCGACGAACACGGTGTTGCCGTTGAAGAAGTAGTTGCCGACCAGAATCACCTTGCCGTTCGCCGGTGTCTTGATTGGCGTGCCGGCCGGTACGGCAAAGTCCAGGCCGGAATGGGGATTGCGCTCTTCACCATTGAAGAAACGGCGCACCCCGAATTTACTCGACAGCGGGCCGTTCACCGGTTTGTCCAGCACCAGGTTGCTCGGCAGGGTCGGGCTGAAACTGCGGTAGGCCTTGAGTTGCACGGCGAGTTCGGCTTCGATGCGCTTGAGCTGCACCGGGTCGGGGTTGACCTGGCTTTTGTTCTTCAAGGTAATGTGCTGTTCCGGGTATTGCTTGTAGCCGACGATAAACGGCAGGTTGCGCCCGCCACTGCTGATGCGTTCATTGCCCGGCTTGACCGTCAGCGGAATGCCGACAATCGCCAGCCAGTTGTCCTGCTCCTTCACGACCAGTACCGGTTTGCCCTGGTACGTGGCTTTCGGCACGGTGGCTGAAGGGCCGAGTTCGACCACGGCAACCCCGCCCGGCACCGGTTTGTTCAGGGTTCGGGTGATATAGCTGTCGGCTTGGGCGTTAACGGTGAGGCACAGCAGCATCAACAGGCTAAATAGACGTGGCATCGATCAATCCAGAAGCGAAAGGGTAACGGGCGTCAGGTGGTTGTCTTCCACCCGCACTTGCAATTGGCCTTCACCGAGGCGTGCGGTCAGGCGCTGGCCTGTTTGGGTTTGTGCCGCGTTGCGGATGGCCTGGCCGCGCTCGTCCAGCAGGATGCTGTAGCCACGGCCCAGGGTCGCCAGGGGGCTGACCACATGCAGCGTCTGCACCTGGCTTTGCAGTTGCAGGCGGCGCGCCTTGAGCCCCTCGCGCATGGCGCGGGGCAGGCGTTCGGCGAGGCTGTCCAGGCGCTGGCGCAGCAGGGCCAATTGGCGGCCAGGGTGTTGGCCGGCGAGACGGGTTTCCAGGCGGATCAAACGTTCGCGACGGGTATTGAGGCTGCGTTCGAAGGCGCGGCGCAGGCGCATGTCCAGGTCATCCAGGCGCTGTGCCTGCTGGCGTAGACGCTCGCCGGGGTGGCGCAGGCGACGGGCCATGCCTTCCAGGCGCAGGCGGTCGTGGGTCAGCCGGTTGCGCATCAGCATCACCAGGCGACGATGCAGGCTTTCGACCTGGCGGACCAGGTTGCTGGCGTCAGGCGCGAGCAGTTCGGCTGCGGCGGAAGGCGTGGGCGCGCGGACGTCAGCCACGAAGTCACTGATGGAGACGTCGGTCTCGTGGCCGACGGCGCTGACGATCGGCGTCACGCAGGCATCAACCGCCCGCGCCACAGCCTCTTCGTTGAAGCACCAGAGGTCTTCCAGCGAACCACCCCCACGGGCCAGGATCAGCGCGTCGAAGCCGCGCGCGTCAGCCAGCTTCAATGCCCGCACAATTTGCGGGATGGCTTCACGGCCCTGCACGGCCGTGGGGATCAGCGTCAATTGCACCTGCGGTGCACGGCGGCGGAACACGCTGATGATGTCGCGGATCACCGCGCCGGTGGGCGAGCTGATAATGCCGATGCGCCGTGGATGGGCCGGCAGCGGCACCTTGCGCTCGGCACTGAACAGGCCCTCGGCGCTGAGTTTCTCCTTCAAGGCATCGAAGGCCAGGCGCAGCGCGCCGTCACCCGCCGGCTCCACCGTGTCGAGGATCAGCTGGTAATCGCCACGGCCCTCGAACAACGAGACCTTGCCGCGCACCTTGACCGCCAAGCCGTCTTTCAACGCCTGGCGCACCCGTGCGGCATTGTTGCGAAACAATGCGCAACGCACCTGGGCGCTGCTGTCCTTGAGGGTGAAATACACATGGCCGGAGGCCGGACGGGCGAGGTTGGAGATTTCGCCTTCGACCCAGATATTGGTGAACACGTCCTCCAGCAACACCCGCGCGCGGCCGTTGAGTTGGCTGACAGTCAGGACTTCGCGGTCCAGGCCCAGACGGGCAAAGGGATCTTTAATCATGGGCGGCAGTTTATAGGCATTCGTGCAAGGTTTGACAGAATTGCTCCACCAGCGCGCTCGGCGCCTGGGGGCAGGCCAGCGCCACGGTACTCAGGCAGTCCGGGTCGGCCAGGGGTAAAAAGTGCAGACTGGCCGGGGCGATGTCTTGCATGGACTCTGGTAGCAGGGCAATCCCGAAGCCGGCCTGGATCAACTGCAACTGCGTGGTTTTGCGCGACATCACCCGCGCGGCCTTGGGGAAAAATCCGGCGCGCATGCACAGCTCGGCGGAGAGATAGCTCAGGCCGCCGCGCTGGGGGTGGGGGATCGAGATAAACGCCTCATCCTTGAGCTGGGCCAGGTCGACGGCCTCGTCATTGCGCGCCAATGGGTGATTCGGCGGTACCGCCAGGAGCAATCGCTCGGTATATAAAGGCACGACGCGCACCCCTTCACGTTGGCGCAACACCGGCAAGCGCAACAGGCCGACGTCCAGGCGACCGTCGGCGATGTCCTCCAGCTGCGCTTCGGAGGACAGTTTGGCGATATCCATCGACACGCCAGGGCAGCGTTCCAGCCAGGTGCTGATGCCTTGCAACAGCGCACCGTTCATCGGCACGGTGCTCGAATGGCTCAGGCGCAGGGTGCCGAGCTGGCCGTTACCGACCTGGGTCGCCAGGTTACTGGCCTTGTGCAGTTCGCCCAGCAGGTTGCGTGCCCGTGGGTAAAAGGCTTCGCCGGCGGCCGTCAGCTTGGGCTGGCGCGCAGTGCGTTCGAACAGTGGGGTTTGCAGCTGGGTTTCCAGTGCCTTGATCTGCCTGCTCAGGGCCGATTGCGCGATGAACAGGCGCTCGGCGGCGGCGCTGAAACTGCCGCTGTCGGCGATCTCGACGAAGTAGCGCAGTTGGCGAGTGGAAATCACATGTCATGCCTTTTCGAGATGGGTGAGTGGCTTTGAAGATATTAGTCGCAACCCTCGCGGATGGCTAAAGTGATAGCCATCTCTTTCAAGGAATAACCCATGGGCCCGATTGAGCTGATGAGTCAGTGGTCGTTTGGCGGCGTTGATTGGCTGGTGATCGGCCTGGGTACCGCGGTGGCCTATATCGTGTTTGGCATTGCCGGCTTCGGTACGGCACTGGTGGCGGGGCCGATCCTGATTGTGTTTATGCCACTGTCGAAGATCATTCCGTTGCTGGTGCTACTGGATTTTGTCGCGGCGTTCGGCAACCTCCTGCAATCGCGACGTGAGGTGAACAAGCCGGAGTTATTGCGACTGCTGCCGTGCATGGCGATTGGCTGCACCCTGGGCGTGGTGTTTTTGCTCAACCTGCATTCCGATCTGTTGTTGCTGTTGATGGGGCTGTTTATCAGCGCCTACGCAATCTACAGCCTGGCGGTGAAAGCCCGGCCGGCGCAGCTGGCGGCGGGGTGGTCGATACCCATGGGCACGGTCGGCGGTCTGTTTGGCGCGCTGTTCGGCAGTGGCGGCTTTTTATATGCGATCTACCTGAACAGTCGTTTACCCAAGGACGCGGCCCGTGCCACTCAGAGTGCGCTGATCAGTTGCAGCACGGTGGTGCGCCTGAGCCTGTTCCTGATTGCTGGGGTGTACGCCGACTTGCCGCTGTTGATGTTGGCGTTGTGCCTGCTGCCGGCGATGGTCCTGGGGCTGTGGTGCGGGCGTCGGCTGACGATGCGTATGTCGCGCGAGGCGTTTGTGCGGTTGGTGACCTGGCTGGTGCTGGCCAGTGGGATTGCTTTGATCGGACGGTATTTGAGTACTTGACCTGATTTCTTCAGGGATTAAGCTGCCGTCCTCCCGGGCGTCATCGCGGGCAAGCCCGGCTCCCACAGTTGATTGCGTTCCAATGTGGGAGCCGGGCTTGCCCGCGATGAGGCCAGAAGCCACACCGCAGGACTCTCATGAACTCCCAAAGCATCCTTGTCCCGAAAATCTCCACCTTGCCGGTCCACGAACCGCGCGCACGGGCGATCGTGCGCTGGCTGGTGCGCAAGAACATCGTCAAGGAAGAGCTGACCACTTGCGGGCGCACCGGCAACCGCATGGCCTATGCCTTGGCCGACGGCGCCCGCGCGGTGGTGTTGCATCCCGAGGCGCTGCCGTTCAACGAGCCGGTCAATGGGTTGGAAATCATCTATAAGCGCTGCATCTATACCCCCGCCAAGGGGTTTCTCGAAGAGGCCGGCTGCCCGGAATGCCTCAAGGAAGTCGGCGAGGCGCTCTTCGAAAGCCTGGAAGACTGGATGCCTGGCCACACCGACAACTTCACCTGTCCGTTGTGTGGGCATGAAGATGACATCAATGGCTTTTTATTCCTCCAGGAATGTGGGTTTTCCAACCTCGGGTTCATCTTCAACAACTGGGCGGAGGCGGGGTTCAAGCAGAGCTTTATCGATGAATTCGCCGACTGGTTGGATCAGAAGATGAGTTGGGTCAAAGTCGAGTTGTAGCCCTTCTATCACTATTCCCAAATATGTCAGAGTTTTACATTGAGACCTGGGGGGTGTCTGAGTATAATGGCGCGCTTCCATTTTCCCGCTCGGGAGCCCCCGCGATGCTGCGTATCAGCCAAGAAGCTCTGACATTCGACGACATTCTCCTAGTGCCCGGTTATTCCGAGGTACTTCCTAACGAAGTCAGTCTCAAGACCCGCCTAACCCGTGGCATCGAGCTGAATATTCCCCTGGTTTCCGCTGCCATGGACACCGTCACCGAAGCCCGTCTGGCCATTGCCATGGCTCAGGAAGGCGGCATCGGCATCATCCACAAGAACATGACCATCGAGCAGCAAGCTGCCGAAGTGCGCAAGGTCAAGCGTTACGAAGCCGGTGTGGTGAAAGATCCAATCACCATCGAAGCCGACGCCACCGTGCGCGACCTGTTCGACCTGACCCGCCTGCACAACATCTCCGGCGTTCCGGTGCTGCATGATGGCGACCTGGTCGGCATCGTCACCTCCCGTGACGTGCGTTTCGAGAACCGTCTTGAAGTCACCGTCCGCGAAGTGATGACGCCCAAAGAGCGTCTGGTCACGGTCAAGGAAGGCGCCGACAAGAACGATGTGCGCGAACTGCTGCACAAGCACCGCATCGAGCGCGTGCTGATTGTCGACGACAAATTCGCCCTCAAAGGCATGATGACCGTCAACGACATCGAAAAAGCCAAGGCTTACCCGCTGGCCAGCAAGGACGACCAAGGTCGCCTGCGCGTTGGCGCTGCGGTCGGTACCGGTAAAGACACCGGCGACCGTGTAGCGGCCCTGGTTGCGGCCGGTGTTGACGTGGTGGTGGTCGACACTGCCCACGGTCACTCCAAAGGCGTGATCGACCGCGTTCGTTGGGTCAAGCAGAACTTCCCTGAAGTGCAGGTTATCGGCGGCAACATCGCCACCGGCGCTGCCGCCAAGGCCTTGGCCGAAGCGGGCGCGGATGCCGTCAAGGTCGGTATCGGCCCTGGTTCGATCTGCACCACGCGTATCGTCGCCGGTGTGGGCGTGCCGCAAATCAGCGCCATCGCCAACGTCGCTGCAGCCCTTGAAGGTACTGGCGTTCCATTGATCGCCGACGGCGGCATCCGTTTCTCCGGTGACCTGTCCAAGGCCATCGTTGCCGGTGCTTCCTGCGTGATGATGGGCTCGATGTTCGCCGGTACCGAAGAAGCGCCAGGTGAGATCGAACTGTTCCAGGGCCGTTCGTACAAGGCTTACCGTGGCATGGGTTCGCTGGGCGCCATGTCCCAGGCGCAAGGTTCTTCCGATCGTTACTTCCAGGATTCCTCGGCAGGCGCCGAGAAGCTTGTACCGGAAGGCATCGAAGGCCGTGTTCCCTACAAGGGCACCCTGAGCGCCATCATCCATCAACTGATGGGCGGCCTGCGCTCCTCGATGGGCTACACCGGTAGCGCCAACATCGAAGAAATGCGCACCAAGCCTGAGTTCGTGCGGATCACCGGTGCCGGCATGGCCGAATCCCACGTCCACGACGTGCAGATCACCAAGGAAGCGCCAAACTACCGCGTAGGTTGATGCTTCCAGCAAATAGTTAAGTAACCGGGGCTGTCTTATTCAGCCCCGAGTTGTTTCTGATTCATTAGACGAGACTGATCTCATGGCCCTCGACATTCACGCCCACCGTATCCTGATCCTCGATTTCGGTTCCCAGTACACCCAACTGATCGCCCGCCGCGTGCGTGAAATCGGTGTGTACTGTGAACTGCATCCGTTCGACATGGATGACGAAGCGATTCGCGAATTCGCACCGAAAGGCGTCATCCTCGCCGGTGGCCCCGAGTCCGTGCACGAAGCCAACAGCCCGCGCTGCCCACAAGCCGTATTCGACCTGGGCGTGCCCGTGTTCGGTATCTGCTATGGCATGCAGACCATGGCCGAGCAACTGGGTGGCAAGGTTGAAGGTTCCGAGTTGCGTGAGTTCGGTTACGCCCGTGTCGACGTGGTCGGCAAGAGCCGACTGCTGGACGGCATTGAAGACCACATCGACGCCGACGGCCTGTTCGGCCTCGACGTATGGATGAGCCACGGTGACAAGGTCACCAAGATGCCGCAGGACTTCCACATCCTGGCGAGCACCCCAAGTTGCCCGATCGCTGGCATGTTCAGTGACGAGCGTCGTTACTACGGCGTGCAGTTCCACCCGGAAGTGACCCACACCAAGCAAGGCGGCCGCATCCTGTCGCGCTTCATCCTCGACATCTGCGAGTGTGAAGCCCTGTGGACACCGTCGAAAATCGCTGAAGACGCTATCGCCCAGGTGCGCGCCCAGGTCGGCACCGACAACGTCCTGCTGGGCTTGTCCGGCGGCGTTGACTCTTCCGTGGTTGCCGCGCTGCTGCACAAGGCCATCGGTGACCAACTGACCTGCGTGTTTGTCGACAACGGCCTGCTGCGCCTGCACGAAGGTGAGCAAGTGATGGCCATGTTCGCTGAGAACATGGGCGTCAAGGTGATCCGCGCCAACGCTGAAGATCAATTCTTGAACAACCTGGCCGGCGAGTCCGACCCGGAGAAGAAGCGCAAGATCATCGGTCGCACCTTCATCGACGTATTCGATGCCCAGTCCAACAAACTGGACAACATCAAGTACCTCGCCCAGGGCACCATCTACCCCGACGTGATCGAATCGGCCGGCGCCAAGAGCGGCAAGGCCCACGTGATCAAGTCCCACCACAACGTGGGTGGCCTGCCTGAGGAAATGAACCTCAAGCTGGTAGAACCGCTGCGTGAACTGTTCAAGGACGAAGTCCGCCGCCTCGGCCTGGAACTGGGCCTGCCGTACGACATGGTCTACCGCCACCCATTCCCAGGCCCGGGCCTGGGCGTGCGGATCCTCGGTGAAGTGAAGAAGGAATACGCCGACCTGCTGCGTCGCGCCGACCACATCTTCATCGAAGAACTGCGCAAGGCCGACTGGTACCACAAGGTCAGCCAGGCATTCGTGGTGTTCCAGCCGGTGAAATCGGTTGGCGTGGTCGGCGACGGCCGTCGTTACGCATGGGTCGTGGCCCTGCGTGCCGTGGAAACCATCGACTTCATGACCGCTCGTTGGGCACACCTGCCGTACGAACTGCTGGAAACTGTCAGCGGCCGTATCATCAATGAGATCGAAGGCATCTCGCGCGTGACGTATGACGTGTCGAGCAAGCCGCCGGCGACGATTGAGTGGGAATGATGGGACGTCCGGCATTGTCCGGCACCAACTAGCAAGAAGTGCCCTGGAGCCCGCGTAAATGCGGGCTTTTGGTTTTTTGGGTCTGGCAAATTCTGGCAGCTTTGTGCATCGCCAAGCACCGTGTTTGTATGGCATGGTACAGGGCATTGACTGAGCCAAATGCCATGTTCGGTGCTCGATACCATGTCGCCCTAGTAGGGAAGGGCATGGTATCAAATCTCATCATCAGCCCGGTTTCATTGGGTTTTATCTTGGTGCATGAGTGCTTTTCTGAGCATGGTATTTTTTCCATGGGATCCGTAACTGCCATGCTGACCGATACCAAGCTGCGTAACCTCAAACCGCAAGAAAAACTCTACAAGGTGAACGACCGCGACGGGCTGTACGTGGCCGTCACTGCTGCCGGTTCCATCTCATTTCGTTACAACTACTCAATCAATGGCCGTCAGGAGACCATCACGTTCGGTCGTTATGGCGTGGGTGGCATCACACTTGCGGAAGCCAGAGAGCGCCTGGGCGAGGCTAAAAAGATGGTTTCGGCGGGTAAGTCACCTGCCAAAGAGAAAGCACGTGCCAAGGCACGCACCAAAGGGGCAGAGACATTTGATGCGTGGGCTGAGAAATGGCTGCGTGGGTATCAGATGGCTGACTCGACGCGTGACATGCGCCGGTCGGTTTACGAGCGCGAGCTAAAGCCGCACTTCGGTAATCAGAAACTGGTGGAAATCAATCATGAGGATCTGCGAACGCTGACTGATGCAATTGTGGAGCGTGGAGCTCCAGCCACGGCTGTGCACTCCCGCGAGATTGTGATGCAGGTGTTCCGATGGGCGATAGAGCGTGGCCAGAAGGTCGAGAACCCGGCGGATCTGGTACGTCCTGCAAGCATCGCTAAATTCGAGCCACGTGACCGCGCTTTAGGACCTGACGAAATCGCGTTGATGTATCAATACCTGGACCGCATCGGCACCGCCTCATCCGTGAGAGTCGCCGCTAAGCTGTTGTTGCTGACCATGGTTCGTAAAAGTGAATTGACCAACGCTACCTGGAACGAAATCAATTTCAGCGAAGCCCTATGGACCATTCCGAAAGAGCGGATGAAGCGCCGCAATCCTCATTTGGTGTTCTTATCTCAGCAGGCTTTGGATTTCTTCATTGCATTGAAGACGTTTGCTGGCGGTTCAGACTACGTCTTTCCCTCCCGGTACGATTCTGATTTGCCAATGAGCACCGCGACGATCAATCAGGTGTTGACGCTGACTTACCGGCTTGCGCAAAAAGAAGGGCAGTCGCTGAGCAAGTTCGGACCGCATGATTTGAGGCGCACAGCGAGCACGCTGCTGCATGAGGCTGGTTACAACTCAGATTGGATTGAGAAGTGCCTTGCGCATGAGCAGAAGGGCGTAAGGGCCGTTTACAACAAGGCTGAATACCGCGATCAGCGTCGGGCGATGTTGCAGGATTGGGCGGATATGATTGACGAGTGGACACTTAGTCGGCCACGTCGAAGCAACGTCGGCAAAGAGTGAAGTTAACATTTTCGATCTTATGATGATTACTGCTTTCGAGCTCGTCGTCTGATGGCCGCAGATACTGCTTGGCGTGATACGCCAAGTTGGCGGGCAATTTCAGCCTGGTTGGTAATGCCTTGATTCAGCAACTCATCCACCGAGCTTGTTGGTGACTTGAGTATCTGGAGCTGGCTATAGGCCGTTTTCCTGACCTCAGCCCATGTCTCTATATCCCACCTCGGGAAAACAGCAGCTCCTTGGGACCAGATTTTTGCGATTAAATCCTCATACTCCAGTGCATACCTCCGGTCGCGCTGATAAGCGCGCCGAGCTTCATCGCTACGCCGTGGGTTGTGAGCCTCACAGTAAAGTTTGCTCGGTCTCGATGCGCCTTCGGGATGGCTCGGTAAAGCCGAAGGCCACATCAACTCGCCCTGGCACGCCCAGGTAGAAACGAGCATTCGACGCTCGACGTGATATCGATGGATTGAGCGGATCTCCCGTCTTCGTATCTGGAGACCCTCACCTGTTTGTCGGTGTAGTCATTAGAGCTGGACAGGAGTCTGGGCTACTCCATTTCATCTATGGAGCATGTCTTTTCCACGCGATGGATGCCTTGGTGGAGTTTCCCTCTCAGCCGATGATGATTTGATCTAGGAACTGATGACCATGAAATATAAACAACGCGGGCTTTGGCTGTAGAACGATTCCACTTTTCGCCTCCAGCACATCAAGGAATGACATGTTCATGAAAGATAAAGCGCAAACTGGCTACAATCCTGTACAGGACGATGTGTTGAAGACATTGGGCCTTGCGGTGATCGCGGGGCAGAGTGTTGAGCACCTATTGTGCAATTGCCTAACGTTTCCTTTGCACGGCGAGCCACTGCAAACAGTGGAACAGCTTCAGATCCTGCTTGAGCGACATTCAAAAGCCACTCTGGGACAACTGCTTAAAGCACTGCGGAAGCGGGTTGATCTGCATCCCACCTTCGACGACAAGTTGGATCGCTTCCTCCAGTATCGCAACGTGATCGCACATCGGCTACATGATGTGCCCGGCGGTTTTGACCTGCATACCGATGAAGGACGGGGGAGGCTAAAGGCCTTCCTGCTCCAGTACATGGAAGATGGTCATACCGTCAGCATGGTATTGCTGGGCGTTTTGCGGAAATGGGCGAGTCAAGAGGACATTGATCTTCCCAACGAGCACCATCTGAGCCAGCGAATGCAGGACCACCTTGATGCCAATGTCATGCCAAATTTGGCAGCCTTGATCAGGTCTAAAGAACACGACTGAATCCACTGAAAAGACGATGGCCATCTACGAAGAAATGCAGGCACAGCTCCAGGAACTGGTGGATCTGGTGAAGCTAACCCGCGTAGATTTCGGCTAGAAGTTATCAATCGCGTTGCACATCGACACCTTCCCCGCTGGCTGCGGTTGGACCATTGCCCACTGCTTGCCGCCCGCCTCCAATTCATCCAGCTGGAACGAACAGTCCGCCGACATGGTGGCCTGCACCATGTAGTCCACGCCAGGCCGAGGCACGAAGGTCATGGTCTTGGCACACTGCCGGGAATATTGCAGGCGCCCCAGGTAATGGAACGCGATCGGCTTGTTCGCCGGCACCACCAGCTCCGACGAGACCGCACCGGCCCACGAAAAGATCGGTCCGGGAATGCCGAGGTTTTCGCCGTTATGGTCGGGGAAGCCGGGTTTCGCCGACGCCATCACCCCCGCGCCGGGCACGTTCCAGTCGAGGCAATCACGCCCCGGCACGGCGCGCACCAGGCCGTCGGTGAGCAGGCGGATACGCGCGGTCTCGCCGCCCTGCGGGGGCACGTAGCCGGTGGACAGCGAACGCACGTTCGCCACTTGGCCGCAGCCGCCCAGCGCTAGCAGCAGCACGGCGGGGATTACAGGCAACAGTCTCATCAGGCATCGACTCGTAGGGGGAAGTTAAGGCTGGCGGCAGTTCTGGTTGACCGACAGATGTGGCGCCGGCTCATAGCTCACGCGCTGCAAACCATCGGCGTCCTGGAACAGGAAGTATTTGACGCGACAATCCTTGAACATCGCTGAGTAACCCTCCGCCCGGAAGCCTTGGCCATCGACCTGTTTGGTCACGGTATTGTTGCGGCTGACCACCTCGAGCACCTTCTGATAGCTGTCGCCCATGTTTACCCCAGGCTCGCCGGTGATCGCGGCCGAGGAGGCGCAACCGCCCAGCGCTGTTGCCGCCAGGGCCAATGCGGCACCATACAGTCCGTTGCGTAGATTGTTCATTCCCTGTGTCCTTTTGGTGATGGGTTAACGGCGGCCGTCGCACACCGGCGATTCGCCAATGCGGCCTAGCTTGCACAGGTCCAGATCGTCCGTGCGGATAAAACCCGCATCCTTCATGCAGTAGAAGCGCGTCAGCACCACATCAATCGGCGACTTGTCGCCAACGCCATCAAGATTGGTATACCCGCAAGCCCGCATTGCGTCATCGACGCCCTGCTGGGAGACGCCCTTCTTTTTCCATTGGGTGTAGTCCCCTGGCGGCGGTTGAAAAGGGGTACAGCCCCCAACTACTACCAGAAGGCTCAGGCCCAACCACTGATTTCGAGTCAGCAACATCACATTCTCCATGTCCATGAGTGCCCCGGACTGTGCCCGATTACCGGCGCCCGTCACACACCGCAGACTCACCAATACGACCGAGCTTGCACATGTCCACGTTATCTTTGCGTTTGTAGCCTGCGTCTTTCATGCAATAGAAATTCATTAACCTCACATCGATTGGCGACCTGTCTCCTGCGCCATCAACATTGGTATATCCGCACGCACGCATCGCAGCAACGATCCCGGTCTGCGATACGCCCTCCTTGTACCATTTTGTGTAATCCGGAGCCGGCGGTTGAAAGCCCCTTCCCGTGCAGCCAACCAGTAACACAGCGCAAAAACTCAGCAACAGGCTCCTCGTGAACATGGCGTTCTTCCTTATGGGTTGACTCGGATAAGTGTGAGACGCCGTAGGGTGAGTCGCTCTAGAAGGGTTTGCAAGCGGCCCCGGCATCCTCATAGCGGTTATGCAATGTTTGATTGCCGTCCAGCACGTTCAGTCATTCCCATAGGCGAGCGTGTTTCAGCTTATGAAGTATTGGTCCATTTACCAACATTTCGCTGACCGTAACTCCTGGTCTGCGAGTACTTTCCGGTATTGGATCTTGAGTCAATATAGGATCAGTGCGGTATTGGCAGGCGGGTCAATTCCCCAGCCGATCATGACATCGCATGAATGATGCAATGCTTGTGAAAACAGGTTTTCGTTTATGGTGTTTTTCGTGGTATCAGCAGAAACGATCAAAATAAAACTATGATTTATATTGGTTTTTTATGATTGTTTATGTTCGAGTGAGCCTGCGTTAGCAGGTGAGTGCTGAATAACAAAACCCCGGCCATGTGCCGGGGGTTTTGGGTCTTGGTTTGTGCTAACAATTTCGTAAGCTCTGAGTCATTCATCAGTGCGGCTTAGGCGATTTGAGGTCTGCCGTACTTGAGGGTTACATAGGCTTCTTTATCTGGATCAAATGGTAATCGCATTGTGGGTTCTTTATCGATCCAATCGGCTTCTGTACCTGCGACACTCATTGCCAAGAAAAGAGGCTGCATCTCCGATAGCACTGCGTACCACTCAGAGAGACAGTCTATGATCCCGGGGTGCCAATTGTTTTCCACGGTCTGAAGTTTCGTGGTCAGTGAGGCTAACATGTGCTGTCGCTGGGCATCGTCGAGGCATTCGACGGCATAACCTACTAAAGCGTAATCCAACTCACAGCGAGAAATCTTAATAAGGTTCTCAGTACTCCCGTGCAGACCGAACCCCCAAGACGTCCAACGCTGATAAGCGAAATTCCACATAGTCTTCCGCTTCTTGACTTCGGCCATGTCCCTGAATGCTCGGAGACAATTCGCAACTGAAAATCGAGTTTGTTGACCAGACCAGTGCAGGCTTACCGCATCAACATAGGCTTCAAGGGCAGTGTCGTTCGCACCAGCAAGAACGCATCCGAGACAAGTCTGTAATTCTGGAAATCGCGAAGGGAACAAGTTGAACACGCGCATCCAGGCAGCCCAACGCGGCGCATCTTTCGACACACGTTCCAGTATCTGGATCAAAAATTTCTCGCAAGTTTCACCAAGTGGCTCCCTGTTAGCCATGTTTGACACAGATATATAAGTTGTCGCGAACTGGACATGAGGGCTGGACGATCCAGAGCCGAGACGTAGTGCCGCGTTGGCGTTGAGCGATAGCACGACACTCATGATAGATGCCGTCTGCCTTAGCCCCGAGACGGCCACGATCAAACGCTGGGGGGCAAATCTGTCGAGACATTGGGCAGCTTGAACTATGGCAGTGCCCGGAAAAAATCCGCCTTCTATCATGCGCCAGCCTAGTTCGATTCCGATCCAATCGCTTTCAGCATCAGCCTTTTCAAACCGTTCTACGGCCTCTGACTCCCAGATAGGCGCGGATAAACCACGAGTCGTGAAACTCATTGTTATACCTGCGATCATGCTTTCGAGCGCAGAGAGCAATTCATCGTTAGGCCTGAAATCATTTGGCACGATAGCCCAGAAACTTGCCCCCATCGTTGTGAATTGTCCTACGACGAATAGGGCGACTAGTCGGGTACGGCGCGGATCAGCGCTGATGCTCCAATCGGCGCCTGCTTGAATAATCCATCGGAACAGCCCGGTGAGCCTGTCGAAATCCTCACCGCTGGCGGGTGCGCCACGTCGGAGCAAATCTACGAAAGCAAATTGAGACCGGATCGCTTCAAATATGTCGTTACTGGCGTCCCACTCGGAAATAGCTTGAAGAGGATCGGATTGCGCTTCGATTACCGTAACAAGCGCATCTGGGACTTCAATCGGCCCAAATTGCGTGGCTTTCGCCATCGCCGCGACAATAACATCCGAAAGCTTCATTGCGGCCTTTTCCATACAAGGTGATCCTGTCCGCCGAGTAGCTCCCAAAGGTCGGTGAAGGCATCCACCACAAGCTGAGCATTGTCGACCTTCTGAAGGATGTGGTGCGCCGAGCCCACGGAGTTTACCGAGGTGCCGAGCGACCAAGCCATTGCCCCATCTGGGCCAGATGGAAAGATCAGGAACCTATCGTGGAAGTCCCATCCTGTCATGCCCTTCTGTACTCGAAGTTCAAGTTTCAGGCCCCGCCAGTTGCTTTGACATTCATTCAGTGTTTGGCGGATTTCGTCGGTGGAGCCAGCTTTGGCAGTTGTCAGACCGCGGAGGTCCACTCCATGGTAGGGGCAGTAAAATAGCGTTTCGAGTAGGTCTTTGGCTGACAGATATGGATCCCATAGCCAGGCACCTTTTTCGCTGTAAGCAACGATCAGTGCTCGAATGTCATCCAGTGCCTTTCGGCGGACTGCGGTTCCATCGTCTTGGGTTGGTCGATACTGAACAAAACGGCGCTCGGCAGCGAGCTTGTTGGCTTGCTCGGTGTACATTCGCTTCGCTGTCCATCCCCCGTTGTCGTCTGGCTGAGGATCACCGATGAGGCTATGAGTGGAGAACGAAGTCATACCTACTCGCCGAAGGTCACTACTGCCATCCGGATTTTTGACCGAAAAAGTGCGTGGCTCCGGATCGAGAGAGCGCATATTGAATGAGATGGTTGAGATAAAAGAACCTGGTCCGGAGGCGACGAGGAGCGTGCTGCTCTGTTCGGCCCAGATGAAGCCCCGATATAGTCCTCTGCCAGCACGCATAGGAAGTGGGGTTACCCTTTCCTGTAGCCTTGCTGAAGCAAAGCCTGTGAGGATTTCGTCATGCTCCAATTCGCAGACAGCTATCAAGGAGCGTGGAGTGGCTTTAGGATGCCAGGCGTGTTCGACCTGAAAATTCCCGTCTTGGAGCTGCTGAAATTTCGCCATTAGCACAGTGACCGGAAGTTGGACTGTCAGGTTGCCGAGCCGATCTGACATTGTGGCCAGTTGGAGTGGGATGTGTTTTTCGACCTGCACTGATAGCTCTTGCAAGCGGCGAGGATCTGCGAAGAACGGCTTCAGTGCTTCTTTGCCATGATCGGCCCATTCAAGCAGATGCGAACCAGTCCAGAAGTTGTTTTTGAGGAGTTTGTTCCATGGGACCTGCGCACCATTATCTGGCGGCACAAACTGTGCGGGCATCGGCAAAAGCTCGCCAAATCCGAGTTCATCGCCCGAGAGTCTCCATCCCTCCCCCGCCTCCAAAGCTGTGAGAGCCGGAATGAGGGTGTCGATCAGTGCAGTGTAACGGCGGAGGCCAAAACTCCAGCCATTGAGCGATTTGATTCGAATGGGTTTCGGCGTCAGAAAGTAGGCAGCCGCTGGCTCGAGATCAGGTTGCTCCTCGGCAATCAGGAGCGTGAAGATATTGATGATGTCCTCATGATCGGGCCGGCTGGCGAACAGCTCTGTACATTCGACATGAGTATAAAACCCCAATGTGCCGGGCGTGAGAAGCTGGGTCAGCTCTGGCAGCGGGGAGCGAGGCTCGGCTGGCTCATATCGGTTCATGAAGGTAGCTCCCGGTGGCTCACAAATTCTAATTATGTCCAATTCGAGTATCAGGCGCCTTGCTTTATGACGAGTAGGGTTTTGGCCCAGTTACGCCCTAAACAGAACTTATAAAATCAGGTTTTCTTGGCATGGTATTAAATGTGGCATAGATTTTAATCGTAGCGATTAACGATTGATTTATAAGGGTATTTATTTATTATCGATAATAGAGTGGGAGTGATCCCCACGCGCTCTTGATGATGCCGTTCCCCGAAATCCCGCGCCTTGGCGCGGGATTTCAATATCCGCTCGCTCACACTGTTAATCTCCGAATGTTCTTTTTTATAGCGTCCGCTTCAAGTGGCAATACTTGATTGTTGCATTTGCCGGATTCTGTAGTCTCTTGCCCGCCGAACGCATCTTGCGTGATTAAGCTGACGCCGAATAAGCGTAAGTGTCCGGTCGATACTTCTTTTAATGATTATGCCGGTACTTTCCAAAGCGAATATCACCTTCCGGTAGGTTCTCCACGGGCTACCAGCCGAGGCTTTGATAAAAACCACTCGCGCGGTGTGCTTCAGTGGTTTCCAGTCATATGTTCTGGTGGTGTTGAAATAGGAAAGCCTCCGCTCTATCCATCAGGCGGCGCCCCCAATCCTTGCCCCTCGAACCAGAGGGTGCCTGGACGGACCTCGGGCGGCTGACACGCTCGGCGAATAGGTAACGGCTCTGCCAGCATGCCCCTAAGACTATCTATCTGATTCAAATGATGTTTTTAGAGAAAACCTCTCTGAAAATAACCTGTTACGTACCGTTAATTAACCGTTACCCAACTTATCTTGGGCAGTCTGTCATGGGCAGTATCCATATAGCCCGTTGAAATAAGACTCCCGACCGGGCCTGCACGGAAAGACAGCGCGAGGCTATCCATGGCCTCAAAACAAAAACAAAAGAATAAATGGCGAGGTACTTACGATGACGATGTATGAGATCTGGGACTCAATTGTCGCGTTCTATGAACCGACACTGGAAATAATAAGTCTATGGGCCTGGGGCCTTCCTCTGTTTGTCTCAGTCCTCGCGGTGATGTTCATCATCTCGCAAAAGTGGCAGAGCCCCCTGACCCTCCGTTCTCTAACCAATGCAGCCTTTCCCAAAGAGCAATATGACAACCCCTCATCTCGCGTGGATATGTGGAACGGTATCATCCTGCTGATGCTCGGTTTTCCCCTGGTCGGCGTCTTCGCCGTCAATGGCATCGCCATTGCTGACAATGTAGGCGCTTATTTCACCGCTGAATTCGGTGTCCGGGCCCCCTTGATGACGTCAACCTGGCTGATCGTCTCCGTTCAGTTCCTGACTTATTTCCTCAGTGTCGACTTCGTGGGGTATTGGATACATCGTTGGTGCCATACCAATGCACTGATGTGGCATCTGCACAAGCCTCACCATACCGCTGAGACACTGACGCCCTGGACGCTATTCCGCCAGCACCCCATCGAGTTCTTTGGCCTCAATATTATCCCGGCGGTGGTCGGCGGGGCCTTTACGGGGGTGGTGCTTTATGCAACGGGGAGTCAAATCCACCCAGGCATGGTGGTTGCCGTCACCACAACGGCCTACATCTGCTTCTTCGTTATCGATGTGTTTTCTCACGTCCATTTGCCGATCTCCTACGGGTGGATGAACCGGATCGTTTTGGCCCCTGTCATGCACAACCTTCACCACAGTATGGAGCCCCATCACTGGGACAAGAACAACGCAGTCGTACTGACGCTCTGGGACTGGATGTTCGGAACACTCTACTTGCCCAAGAAGGGCGAGAGCTGGCGTTGGGGATGCAACGACGAAGAATATGGTGCCAACAATCCGCACAACACCCTGAGGGGGTTCTATATCGATCCTTTCAAAACCCTCTGGCGTCACTTGAAGGACGGGCAGAGCCCGAATCCGTGAGGGGTACGGAGCACTGGGCAAGTATCTAGAGCGTAAAGCACGCCAGGCAATCGCTGGCTCAATTCCGTCAAGGGAATCATCATGGCATTGAAAGACACGCTTCATTGGCGCTATGCAACCAAAAGCTACAACGGCGACAAGGTCGCGCAAGAAAAAATTGATCCGATCCTGGAAGCCATACGCCTGGCCCCCAGCAGTTCGGGCCTGCAGCCTTTCAAGGTGTTAATCATCACTAACCGCGAGTTGAAGGCGCAATTGCAGCCGATCTGCGCCAACCAACAGCAAATTTCCACAGCGTCCCACTTGTTGATTTTTGCTGCCTGGGATGAATACACACCTGAGCGGATCAATGGGTTTTTTGAATACAGCAACAAAATACGTAACCTGCCTGCCAGTGTCACCGATGATTACCGGCTATCGCTGCTCGATTCTTTCGGCAGCATGAGCAAGGAGCAGCAGTATTTCCACGCGTCCAAACAGTGCTACATCGCCTTGGGATTCGCGTTGGTAGCGGCAGCTGAACTGGGCGTAGATGCCACGCCCATGGAAGGATTCGACAACCAGGCAGTGAATGCACTTCTGAAGCTTCCCGAACAGGGGTTGAACAGTTCCGTTCTTTTGGCCCTGGGCTACCGGGATACTGAAAGCGATTGGCTGGTGAAACTCGAAAAGGTCCGGCGCGACAAGGCGCATATGTTCGTGGAGATTGCGTAGGTCTACCCCTGAGAAATTTCCAGCAACACAGGTTGTAATCAGCAGGGCAGATTAAATGTGCCTGCATGCCGGTTCAGGCGCCGTTGCCGAGACCCCATGCAGGCCATGTGCTTTTTGCGCAAAGCATTCCCGCACACCCTGATGGGAGACGTCGGCACCAGGCGAAGCGGATGCCCACGTCAGGCCACGCACGTAGGCACGGTGCCCAGCCCGTCTCGGAACGAGCAATGGCTTCGCTACGAGACGACGGGCGATATTGCCTTGCCCCATCTCAGGTTCCTTTAGCCTGGCTCTTCGCTCCAGAAGGAGCTAACCGCGTGCGGTTGGCAGCCCTGTCCGGGATAGGGACAGGTTCGTAAAAGAGTCTGGCGCTCAGCTTCTATTGAGCTGCCTCGTCTGGCTTGCCAGGGCTTGGCATGGCCTTGCCACTGGGAGGCGACGCCTGCCTCGTACGCCACATCTGACCGACGTCAAGTGGGCGTGCGATCAGCAACTCTGCCGATACACTCGACGGACCAAATGTGCGCACCTCATACATCGCTTCGAAGGCGTCGCTATTCCCTAGCACGGTCTTCAAGCGACTCAGCTCGGCACTG
This sequence comes from Pseudomonas gorinensis, assembly GCF_042015035.1. Taxonomy (NCBI): domain Bacteria; kingdom Pseudomonadati; phylum Pseudomonadota; class Gammaproteobacteria; order Pseudomonadales; family Pseudomonadaceae; genus Pseudomonas; species Pseudomonas gorinensis. Next base: position 6,108,863 of record NZ_CP167125.1, on the reverse strand, counting down.
TCCGATGCAATTTTCGCTGCTTCAATCAGTGCGGGATCCATGATGCCGGCAACGACGACGATGTGATTTCCTGCTGGTCCCGGAAAGCGAGCAAGGTACGCATAGTCACGACGCATGATTCTTTCAGTGGACGGTTCGGCCCAATCAGATTGAAATTTATCCCCGCTCGCTCGATCCACAAGGGTATCGCCGCTGGCCGACAGCGAAAACCCGGAAAGATCAAAAAACGGCTCCTGCAGATCGCCGAGCGTGTCGAGTAAACCAACATAGACAATATCGTGATCGCTCAGCATTTCATTGGTGAAACGTGATGTGGTCACATCCTTGATCAGGCTTGAATTTCCAGGCCTGGTTGCGACCATGATTGGCATCACCGAAACCAGGGCTGATGCGAGCCCACTCGGCAAGTGATGGGCATTCATATCGATATACCTTTGGCCGGGCACAGGCATCTGTTGTTTGTAGTTATTCAGATCCTCGCTGGAAGCGATGGTGGAATCAGCGACCATACGAAGAATAGAACCGTCAGCGCCCTGTTCACCGAATACATAAAAATCACCGGAAACGATTAATAGCGGAGCCAGATTCTTCGTGATACCACTCCAGAGAATGCTCTCGATACGCGAATCACTGGGTGATTTCCCTGCCAACCAGAGCCAGCATATTGCGTTGAGCGTGAGGAAAAGCGCCGCGACGGCAAAATACCGCCAATCAAGGAAACGTCGGTGCACATGGCCGGAGTATTTGTCTTGCTCATCGGGAACAGCGACGACCAGACGATATTCGCCACGCGGAAGGATAAGCCGCTCGCCACGCTCATCGGCTGGCGCCGCATCGAGTTTTTTTCGCAGCCGATGAATATGCACTCGAACCGTTGCATCAGCCGCGAGATCCACGCTGGCGGGTCTACCAAACACGACTAGTGCAATCTCGATTTCTTTCGTTGCGGTCGCCGTCAGTGATCGTTCGAGGAGAAACTCGAAAAGACGAATGATCTGTTGCGATTTACCGAGCGCACCACTCTGTAAGACTCTGTGCGCGTGCGCTGTGAGCCGGGTTACCTCGTCAACTTCCTGCGACTTATCCATTTCACATCCTTACTGCGCTCGTCGCCATTGAAGACAAGGCGAGTGCTCTATGGTCGTCCTCAGGGGCGATGAGTTCGACTTAAGCATAGGAGGCAGGTCGTCCGCATCCGTATCCCAAATTGGCACGTAGCCACGAGCCTCGGGAAACGACTTGGCCGATCCAGAGGCCCTGCTGTCCATACCGATTTGTCGTCGACGGGTAATCCGCAACGGCACACGTCAGGACTTGTTAAGGATCATATCAACGGTGGGGTGGCTTGCAGCGGCCTTCCTGATAGAAATGGCACTTTTCAAGGCGTCATTCGTACGTGATCATATAACTATATGATTTTTATATATTTTATTTCATGGTTCATAATTGGAGTGGAAGTGACGCTGCGGCAGCAGGTGAGCGCTGAATAACAAAACCCCGGCCATGTCCGGGGTTTTGTGTTTCTGGTATCTGTTTACCGTCGGGCAATATCCGAAAAGTAAAACTTATCCAGCGTATGCCGCGATTCGGTGTACTCGAACTGGCGCCCATCCTGCAAAAACGTCTGGTTACTCACCACAATCACATGGCTCTGACCGTCTAGGTCGAGGTGCGCCTGGTCGTCTTTGCTGCGGGGCAGGGCTTCGATGGTGCGTTGCGCATAGCTGATCTGCAGCTGCAGCGTCTGCTCGATGAACGCGTAGATCGATTGCTCGGCGATGTCGCGGTCCAGGCCGGGAATCAGGTCGGCGACAAAGTGGTTGATGTCGAGGATCACCCGTTTGCCGCCGATGCGCCGGACGCGCTTGATCCGCGTGATCAGGGTGCCGGGTTCGGCTTCGATGTGTTGTTGCAATGAGCCTTCCAGTGGGAACTGGGTGAACTCGACCACTTCGGTGCGTACGTCGTCGCCCAGGTCGGCGTGGGTTTCGTGGAAGCTGACGATGCCACCCAATTGGAACTCGATGGGGTTGGGCGACAACACGAAAGTGCCCTTGCCGTGGATTTTTTGCGCGAACCCACGCTCCTGCAACTGCTCGATGGCCCGACGCACGGTGCCACGGCTGGCCTGGTAGGCATCCATCAATTCGGTTTCGGAGGGAAGACGGGTGCCACGTTGCAGGCGTTCAGTGGTGATGTTGGCAAGCAGATCGGTATAGATCTGGTTGTATTTGCTCATGGGGATGGCTCTGTGCCGGGTTTGCGTTCAAGGCAGGAACCTTAGTGGCACGGGGGGTGTTTGTCCATTGGGCCCTTGGATATCTGTGGCGCGTGACGGTGTAGAGCCCATGAAAAAACAAACAAAATGTAACTCGTACAGACGAGTTGTTGCTTTAACTCGTCTGTACGAGTACGTTTGCTCTCGGCGTGCTGCCAATGACTGCCCCCAAATAAAAAAATCAAAGTGGAAACCAAGCATGAGCCACGACTATTCGAACATTGCCCGCGAGATTCTCGAGAACCTCGGGGGCAGCGACAACCTTGAGCAAGCTGCCCACTGCGTGACTCGCCTGCGCCTGGCGCTCAAGGACCCGAGCCGGGTCAAGAGCAGCGCCTTGAACCAGGTTGACCTCGTCAAGGGCTCGTTTTTCACCGGGGGCCTGTTCCAGGTGGTGATCGGCCCCGGCGAAGTGGAAAAAGTCTATGCCGCGCTGCGGGAACAGACCGGCCTCGCCGCCGCCACCATCGCCGACGTCAAGAAAAAGGGCGCCGACAAGACCAATGCCATGCAGCGCCTGGTGCGGGTGTTCTCCGATGTGTTCATGCCGATCCTGCCTGCGCTGATCATTGCCGGCCTGTTGATGGGCGTGAACAACCTGATGGGCGCCAAGGGCATGTTCATCGAGGGCAAGACGCTGCTGGAGGCCTATCCGAACCTGGATGGCCTGTGGAGCCTGATCAACCTGATGGCCAACACCTCGTTCGTGTTCTTGCCGGCGCTGGTGGGCTGGTCGGCGGCCAAGCGCTTTGGCGGCAGTGAAATCCTCGGCATCGTGCTCGGCCTGATGCTGGTGCACCCGGACCTGCTCAACGCCTGGAACTACGGCAAGGCGGTCGCCGGGCTGGATGGCCAGAGCCTGCCGTACTTCGATATTTTCGGTTGGTTCAAGATCGAGAAAGTGGGTTACCAGGGGCAGATCCTGCCTATCCTGATGGCGGCCTATGTGATGAGCGTCATCGAGAAATGGCTGCGGGCGCGGGTGCCGAATGCGATTCAACTGCTCGTCGTACCGATCACCACCATCGTCGTTACCGGTGTGCTGGCCCTGGCAATCATTGGCCCGGTCACCCGTCACCTGGGCATCCTGATTACCGAAGGCGTGGTCACCCTCTTTGACCTGGCGCCGATGCTGGGCGGGGCGATTTTCGGCCTGCTGTATGCCCCGCTGGTGATCACCGGCATGCACCATATGTTCCTCGCCGTGGACCTGCAATTGATCTCCACCCAGGGCGGCACCTTTATCTGGCCGATGATCGTCATGTCCAACCTGGCCCAGGGCAGCGCCGCGCTCGCGGTGTTCTACATGACCCGTAATGCGCGGGACAAAAGCATGGCCTCGACCTCAGCGGTTTCCGCCTACTTCGGCATTACAGAGCCCGCGATGTTCGGCGTGAACCTGCGCTTCAAATTCCCGTTTTATGCCGCGCTGCTGGGTTCGGCGCTGGGCAGCATCTTCCTGTCGTTGAACAAGGTCCAGGCCTCGGCCATCGGGGGCGGCGGCCTGCCTGGGTTTATCTCGATCGTGCCGAGCGCCATTCCGATGTTTGTGATCGGGATGGTCATCGCGATGGTCGTGCCGTTTGTTTTGACCTGCGCGTTGAGCATGAAGATCGTGCGGCCTGGATACAGGGTTGCCTGATCTACCGCTATCGGGGGCAAGCCCCTCCGCATTTTGAATGTGGGAGCGGGCTTGCCCCCCGATGAGGCCCGAGAGGCCTGCAAAAAACTCTACTGAAGGAACCCACCATGCAAGACTGGCAACACTCGGTGATCTACCAGATCTACCCCAAAAGCTTCCACAGCCACGCGGGTAACGCCACCGGTGACCTGCTGGGTATCGTGGATAAACTCGATTACCTCAAGTGGCTGGGGGTCGACTGCCTGTGGATCACCCCGTTCCTGCGTTCACCGCAGCGCGACAACGGCTACGACATCAGCGACTACTACGCCATCGATCCCAGCTACGGGACCATGGCCGACTGCGACCTGCTGATCAGCGAAGCAGCCCAGCGCGGCATCAAGCTGATGCTCGACATCGTGGTCAATCACACCTCCATCGAGCATGAGTGGTTCCAGCAGGCACGCAGCAGCCTCGACAACCCGTACCGTGACTTCTATATCTGGCGCGACCAGCCGAACAACTGGGAATCCAAGTTCGGTGGCTCAGCCTGGGAATACGAAGCGCAAACCGGCCAGTACTTCCTGCACCTGTTCGATCACACCCAGGCCGACCTCAACTGGGACAACCCCAAGGTGCGCGCCGAGGTGTTCAAGCTGATGCGCTTCTGGCGCGACAAGGGTGTGGGCGGTTTCCGCCTGGACGTGATCAACCTGATCTCCAAGCCCGCCGATTTCCCCGAAGACAACAGCGATGGCCGTCGCTTCTACACCGACGGCCCGAACGTGCATGCATACCTGCAGGAAATGCACCGCGAAGTCTTCGAGGGCCATGACCTGATCAACGTCGGCGAGATGTCGTCCACCAGCCTGGAACACTGCATCCGCTACTCGCGGCCGGAGTCCAAAGAGCTGTCGATGACGTTCAACTTTCATCACCTGAAAGTCGATTACCCGAACTTGCAGAAGTGGGTGCGCGCCGACTTTGATTTCCTGCAGCTCAAGCAGATCCTCTCTGATTGGCAACTCGGCATGCAGGCGGGTGGCGGCTGGAACGCACTGTTCTGGTGTAACCACGACCAGCCTCGAGTGGTCTCGCGATTTGGCGATGACGGCGAACACCGGGTGGTCTCGGCCAAGATGCTCGCCACGGCGTTGCACTTCCTCCAGGGCACGCCCTTTGTGTACCAGGGCGAAGAGCTGGGCATGACCAACCCAGGGTTCGACAAGATCGAGCACTACCGTGATGTCGAGACCCTGAACATCTTCCGCCTCAAGCGCGATGCGGGGGAGTCCGAGGCGTCGAGCATGGCGGCGATCATGCAGAAGTCCCGCGATAACGGGCGCACGCCCATGCAGTGGAGCAACCAGGCGAATGCCGGTTTCAGCACGGGCGAGCCGTGGATCGGTATCCCGGCCAATGCGGCGCAGATCAATGTCGAGCAGCAACTGGATGACCCGGACTCGGTGCTGCATCACTACCGCGCGCTGATCGCCTTGCGTCGCCATGAACCGCTGATTCAGGAGGGCGTTTACCGCCCGTTGCTGCAAGACCACCTTCAGGTCTGGGCATACCTGCGCGAAGGTCATGGCGAGCGGTTGCTGGTGCTGAACAACTTCTACGGCCAGCCGTGCGAGATCCAACTGCCCGGCAACGTGATCAGTGGGGGCACCGAGCAACGCCTGCTGATCAGCAACTACCCCGATTGCCCGATGCGTACCCGCACAGTCGTGCTGCGCCCCTACGAATCCTTTGTGCTGCACCTCAAGGACTGAGACCCGTTGTAAACCCCGTGTGGGAGCGCGGGGACGCGTTAAAAACATAATAAAAATATCGGAGCGCTTCATGAAAACAACAATAAAGCTGGGCCTAGTAGCATCGTGCCTGAGCCTGCCATTCGGCGCGCAGGCCCTGGAATTTGCCGGTTACCTGCGCAGTGGCGTGGGCACTTCAACCGGCAGTGGCAAGCAGCAGTGTTTCCAACTGCCGGGCGCGCAAACCAAATACCGCTTGGGCAACGAATGCGAGCAGTACGCCGAACTGGAATTGCGCCAGGACCTGCTGACCCTCGACGATGGTTCGGTGCTCAGCGTCGACGCCATGGCCTCCCTGTACAACCAATACGACCGCGCCCTTAAATTCCAGGGTGAAAACAACGGCTCGGCGCGCATGCCGCAGATGTATGCGCAATGGTCGAACCTGCCCAGTCTCAACGGCGGGTCGCTGTGGGCCGGGCGGCGTTACTACAAACGTAATGACATCCATATCTCCGACTTCTACTACTGGAACCAGAGCGCCACGGGCGGCGGTATCGAGGACGTGCTGATTGGCGACTTGAAATACAGCTACGCCCTTTCGCGCAAGGACAACCTGTACCAGAAGGAATACGCCACCCGTCACGATTTCAACGTCGCGGGCTTCAAGACCAACCCCGGTGGCGAGCTGGAGCTGGGCTTGAGCTACATCGAAAAGGCCGGCGGGCGCGATACCAACAGTGGCTGGGCGATCACGGCGCAGCACGTACAAAAGGCTTTCCTGGGCGGCAAGAACAAATTCGCCCTGCAGTACGGCGAAGGTCCTGGCACCGGCCTGGGCTACACCGGCAATACCGGCCTGGATAACAGCAGCAAAAGCTATCGCGCCGTCGAGTTTTTCGACTGGCAGGTGACCCCGCGTTTCGGCGGGCAGATCGAGGCGGTGTACCAGAAAGATATCCGCCCCGGCAGCCAGGACCAGACCTGGATGTCCGTCGGCGTGCGCCCGGCCTATGCGATCAGCGAGCAGTTCAAGCTGGTCACCGAACTCGGTCATGATCAGGTCGATGCCAGCGGTGGCACGCGCAAGCTGAGCAAGTTCACCTTCGCCCCGACCTGGTCGCCCAAAGGCCCGGATTTCTGGGCGCGGCCGGAGGTGCGTTTGTATTACACCTATGCCAGTTGGAACGACGCGGCCAAGCGTGCGGCGAATGAACTGGCGGCGGGTTCGGCGTTGTCCGACACCGGCGCCTACGGCACTGCGCGGCATGGCTCGAACGTCGGCGTGCAAGTCGAATACTGGTGGAAATGAGCCTTCGGGTGCACAGGGACTAAATGTGGGAGGGGGCTTGCCCCCGATAGCGGTGTTTCAGATAGGCATTTATTGGCTGGTACACCGTCATCGGGAGCAAGCCTCCGCCCACACGGATATCTACAGAACAAAACAGCAGGTGAAGTCATGACCGCAACTCAACCCCTGGAATTGCTGGCGCCCGTGTCGGGTGTGCTGCTGGCGCTGGATAAGGTGCCCGACCCTGTATTCTCCAGCCGCCTGATTGGCGACGGCCTGTGTATCGACCCCACCTCGCAGACCCTCTGCGCGCCACTGGCCGGGGTGATCAGCAATATCCAGGACAGTGGGCATGCGGTCAGCATCACCGATGACAATGGCGTGCAGGTGCTGGTGCACATCGGCCTGGACACCGTGAACCTGGCAGGCAAGGGATTTACCCGATTGGTCGAGGAAAGCCAGCGGGTGGAGGCCGGGCAACCGCTGATCGAATTCGATGCCGACTACGTGGCGCTCAACGCCCGTAGCCTGCTGACCTTGATGCTGGTGGTCAGTGGCGAGCCGTTTAGCGTGTTGGCAACCGATCTTGTGGAGGTCGGCCAACCGCTGTTGCAGTTATCCCCAGGTGAAGCCGTTGACGCAGTGGACGAAGAGGAGGGCGATGCGCTGTTCTCCAAGCCGTTGACCTTGCCCAATGCCAATGGTTTGCACGCCCGCCCGGCGGCGGTGTTCGCCCAGGCGGCGAAAGGTTTCAACGCAAGCATCTATCTGCACAAGCAAACCCAGAGCGCCAACGCCAAATCGCTGGTGGCGATCATGGCGTTGCAAACCGTGCACGGCGACACCTTGCAGGTGAGTGCGGCGGGTGAGGATGCCGAAGTGGCGATCACTGCGCTGGTGGCCTTGTTGGCTGAAGGCTGTGGCGAGGGGGTGGCGAGCGTGGCTGAAGCGGTCGTTACGCCACCCTCGGCGACCTTGCTGCGAGGCGTGTGCGCATCGCCGGGTTCGGCGTTTGGTCAGGTCGCTCAAGTGACTGAGCCTGAGCTGAGCATCCCTGAACAAGGTACGGGTGAAGCCACTGAACGTGCCGCTTTGGCGCGTGGCCTGCTGGCTGCCACCGAGGCATTGCAGGCTTTTCGGGATAAGGCCGCCGGCAGCGCCCAGGCAGAGATTTTCCGCGCCCATCAAGAATTGCTCGAAGACCCGACCTTGCTGGAACACGCTCACAGCCTGCTGGCTGAAGGCAAAAGCGCCGCCTTTGCCTGGAACAGTGCCACGCTGGCGACCGTCAAGCTATTTCAGGGGCTGGGCAATGCGCTGATCGCCGAGCGTGCGGCAGATCTGGCGGATGTTGGCCAGCGCGTGCTGAAACTGATCCTGGGCATTCAGGACAACGCCTGGGACTTGCCGGAGCGCGCAATCCTGATCGCTGAGCAATTGACCCCTTCGCAGACTGCCAGCCTGGATACACGCAAAGTGCTGGGTTTTGTCACCGTCGGCGGAGGCGCGACCAGCCACGTCGCGATCCTCGCCCGCGCCCTTGGCCTGCCGGCCATTTGCGGTGTTTCGGCCCAGGTACTGGGGTTGGCCAACGGCAAGCAGGTGTTGCTCGACGCCGACAAAGGCGAACTGCACTTGGACCCGGACCTGGCCGAAATCGAACAATTGGAAGCCGCCCGCAAGCAGCAGGTGCTTCGCCATCAACGCGATGTGGCGCAGGCGTCTTTGCCCGCCACCACCCGAGACGGTCATCACGTCGAAGTCACCGCCAACGTGGCCTCGTTGCAGGAAGTGGAGCAATCCCTGACCCTTGGCGGCGAAGGCGTCGGCCTGTTGCGTTCGGAGTTCCTCTACCTGGACCGCAACCGTGCGCCGGGCCCTGACGAACAAGCAGCCACCTACACGGCCATCGCCCGTGCCCTGGGCGCCGAGCGCAACCTGGTGGTGCGCACCTTGGACGTCGGTGGCGACAAACCCTTGGCTTATGTGCCGATGGACGCCGAAACCAACCCGTTCCTCGGGTTGCGCGGTATTCGCCTGTGCCTGGAGCGTCCCGAGCTGCTGCGCGAACAGTTCCGTGCGATCCTCGCCAGTGCCGGTTTTGCACGCCTGCATATCATGCTGCCGATGGTCAGCCTGCTCTCCGAGTTGCACCTGGCGCGCAAGATGCTCGAAGAAGAAGCGCTGGCCCTGGGGCTCACCGAGCTACCGAAGCTGGGCATCATGATCGAGGTGCCGTCTGCGGCGTTGATGGCGGATGTGTTTGCGCCCCATGTGGATTTCTTTTCGATCGGCACCAATGACCTGACCCAATACACCCTGGCCATGGACCGCGACCACCCGCGGCTGGCCGGCCAGGCCGACAGCTTTCACCCGGCGGTGCTGCGCCTGATCGCGACCACCGTCAAGGCCGCCCATGCCCACGGCAAGTGGGTGGGCGTGTGCGGGGCGTTGGCGTCCGAAGCCTTGGCCGTGCCGGTATTGATCGGGCTGGGGGTGGATGAGTTGTCTGTCAGTGTGCCGCTGATCCCGACCATCAAGGCCACCGTACGCGAGCTGGACCTGGCGGACTGCCAGATCATCGCCCGCCAGGTACTGGGCCTGGAAGAGGCCGCCCAAGTGCGCGAGGCCTTGCGCCTGTATCACGCGGCCACCGTTGAAACCTCACCTGTCGTGGAGCACTGAGCATGTTCGAGAAATTGCAGCGGGCGTTCTGGAAAGCCCTGACCCCGGATTTGATTGCCGAGACGGTAGCGCCGTCGACACCGAGTCTGTTGTCGGCCGATGTGCTGGATGCGCTCGGTGGTGCGGATAATCTCAAGACGCAACAGCGCGTGGCGTTGACGCGGGTGCGCGTGCAACTGCAGGACGCGGCGCGGGTGGATGTGGCGGCGTTAAAGGCGGCTGGAGTGCCGGGCGTGATGGTGTTGGCGGGAGGCACGGTACATCTGCTCACCGGCCTCCAGGGCCAGTAGCGAACGAGCGGTGGGAGTGCCGGTAGCAGGGGGCGGTCAGCTTGTCTGTGGCTGATCGAACCTCATCGGGAGCAAGCTCCCTCCCACATGGGCTTGGGGGGCTGGATGATCGGGTTTACAGCTGCGGGTTCTCTTCCGGCGGCTTGGTCTTGTTCACCCCAGGTACATGCAGGTTGCCTTCGACCACCTGATTACCTTCCAGCTGTGGCTGAGTTACCCAGGTGAGGATGTCGTAGTAGCGCCGGATGTTCGCCACGAAGTGCACCGGCTCGCCGCCACGGGCATAGCCGTAGCGGGTCTTGCTGTACCACTGCTTCTGCGACAGGCGCGGCAGCATCTTCTTCACGTCCAGCCACTTGTTCGGGTTCAGGCCGTCCTTCTGCGCCAGCTTGCGCGCGTCGTCCAGATGCCCGGTGCCCACGTTGTAAGCGGCCAGGGCAAACCAGGTACGGTCCGGCTCGGCGATATCATCGTCAAGCTCATCCTTGATCTTGGCCAGGTACTTGGCGCCGCCCATGATGCTTTGCTTGGCGTCCAGGCGGTTGGACACGCCCATGGCCTGGGCGGTGTTCTGGGTCAGCATCATCAGCCCGCGCACGCCGGTCTTGGAGGTGACCGCCGGTTGCCAGAGTGACTCCTGATAGCCGATGGCCGCCAACAGGCGCCAGTCGACCTTTTCTTCCTTGGCGTAGGCCTTGAAGTGTTTCTCGTACTTGGGCAAGCGCTGCTGCAAGTGCTGGGCAAACGTATAGGCGCCCATGTAGCCGAGCACATCGACGTGCCCGTAGTAGCGATCTTTCAGGCGCTGCAAGGTGCCGTTCTTGCCGACCTTGTCCAGGTAGCTGTTGACCTCGTTGAGCAGGCTGTTGTCGTCGCCGGCGGCCACGGCCCAGCTCTGGTGGCTGGCATCGCCGAGGTCGAACGCCACGCGCACGTTGGGGAAGTACACCTGGTTCATCGCCACTTCGTTGGAGTCCACCAGGGTCAGGTCGATCTGGCCTTCGTCGACCATGCGCAGCAGGTCGACTACTTCAACGGCGTCGGACTCTTCGTATTCGATGGCAGGATTCTGTTTTTTCAACTCCGCCAGTTGTTCGGCGTGGGTGCTGCCCTTGAGCACCATGATCTTCTTGCCCACCAGGTCCGCGGCGTTGGTGGGGCGCGATTGGCCGTTGCGATAGATGATCTGCGGGGTCACTTCCAGGTACGGGTGGGAAAAGCGTACCTGCTTCAGGCGCTGCTCGCTGCTCACCAGGCCGGCGGCAGCCAGGACCGGGCCGTTGGGTTTGCCCAGCTGGCCGAACAGGTCGTCGAGGTTGTCAGCGGTTTCGATTTCCAGCTTCACCCCCAGGTCGTCGGCAAAACGCTTGACCAGTTCGTATTCGAAACCGGTTTCACCGTTGCGGTCCTGGAAATACGTGGCCGGGCTGTTTCGGGTAATCACCCGCAATACGCCATCCTCCTTGATTCGCTCGAGCGTGCTGGGTTTATCAACACAGGCGCTGAGCATCAGGAAGAGTCCGGTTGCGATGAGCCATTTGGCGCACCGCGGGCGCAAAGCAGTAGGGGAGAACATCTGCGCAGTATACGCAAACGGCCCACGGCGCCATATCTCGACAGCGTGGGACTTGTCTGCTAGCGCCGGCAAAACTGTGCTGCAACCCGCAGAAACGTGGCTTGGCGAGTGATTGTGACGGTTAAAATAACTGCGCGGAATGCCACGGATAGCGTGCAATCGGTGCCAACTGACGTTCGGCAGCAGCCACCAGTAGCGTTTCGGGTGCCGTTGGCGGCGGTTTACGCTAGAATGCACGGCCTCAAAGCACACCCCCTTCCCGAGGCTGTCCCGAAGATGTTGATCCTGCGCGGCGCTCCTGCCCTTTCTGCCTTTCGCCACAGCAAACTCCTTGAGCAACTGAGCCAGAAGGTTCCAGCTGTTACAGGCCTGTATGCTGAATTTGCTCACTTCGCCGACGTTACCGGCGTCTTGACCGCCGACGAACAGCAAGTGCTGGCACGCCTTCTGAAGTACGGCCCAAGCGTTCCCGTTCAAGAGCCGACCGGCCGCTTGTTCCTGGTTCTGCCACGGTTCGGCACCATCTCGCCCTGGTCGAGCAAGGCCAGTGATATCGCCCGCAACTGCGGCCTTACGAGCATCCAGCGCCTGGAACGCGGGATTGCCTTCTATGTCGCCGGGCAGTTCAGCGAGACCGAAGCCGAGCTTATCGCCAGCAGCCTGCACGACCGCATGACCCAGATCATCGTCAGCCAGCTGGAACAGGCTGCCGGCCTGTTCAGCCACGCCGAGCCCAAGCCGCTGACCGCGATTGACGTGCTTGGCGGCGGTCGCGCCGCCCTCGAGAAGGCCAACACCGAACTGGGCCTGGCCCTGGCCGAAGACGAGATCGACTATCTGGTCAACGCTTTCAACGGCTTGAAGCGCAACCCGCACGACATCGAACTGATGATGTTCGCCCAGGCCAACTCCGAGCACTGCCGTCACAAGATCTTCAACGCCAGTTGGGACATCGACGGCGAAAGCCAGGAAAAAAGCCTGTTCGGCATGATCAAGAACACCTACGTGATGCACAGCGAAGGCGTTCTGTCGGCTTATAAGGACAACGCCTCGGTCATCGTCGGCAGCGTCGCCGGCCGTTTCTTCCCGGACCCCGAGACCCGCCAGTACGGCGCGGTGCAGGAGCCGGTGCACATCCTGATGAAAGTCGAGACTCACAACCACCCGACCGCGATTGCCCCGTTCCCGGGCGCAGCCACCGGTTCCGGCGGCGAGATCCGCGACGAAGGCGCCACCGGTCGTGGCGCCAAGCCAAAGGCCGGCCTCACCGGCTTTACCGTGTCCAACCTGCAGATCCCGGGCTTCGAACAGCCGTGGGAAGTGCCATACGGCAAGCCGGAGCGCATCGTTACCGCGCTGGACATCATGATCGAAGGCCCGCTGGGCGGCGCCGCGTTCAACAACGAATTCGGGCGCCCGGCACTGACCGGCTACTTCCGGACCTTCGAGCAATCCATCACCACCCCGCGTGGCGATGAAGTGCGCGGCTACCACAAGCCGATCATGTTGGCCGGCGGCATGGGCAACATCCGTGAAGAACACGTCAAGAAAGGCGAGATTCTGGTCGGTTCCAAGCTGATCGTCCTCGGCGGCCCGGCGATGCTGATCGGCCTGGGGGGCGGTGCTGCCTCCTCCATGGCCACCGGCACCAGCTCGGCGGACCTCGACTTCGCTTCCGTACAGCGCGAAAACCCAGAGATGGAGCGTCGCTGCCAGGAAGTCATCGACCGTTGCTGGCAGTTGGGTGACAAGAACCCGATCAGCTTCATCCACGACGTCGGCGCCGGTGGCTTGTCCAACGCCTTCCCGGAACTGGTCAACGATGGCGACCGCGGTGGCCGTTTCGAACTGCGCAACATTCCAAACGACGAGCCGGGCATGGCCCCGCACGAAATCTGGAGCAACGAGTCCCAGGAACGCTACGTACTGGCCGTCGGCCCTGAAGACTTTGCGCGCTTCCAGGCCATCTGCGAGCGCGAGCGCTGCCCGTTTGCCGTGGTTGGCGAAGCCACTGCCGAGCCGCAACTGACGGTCACCGACAGCCACTTCGGCAACAGCCCGGTGGACATGCCGCTCGAAGTGCTGCTGGGCAAGGCCCCGCGCATGCACCGTTCGGCCGTACGTGAAGCCGAGCTGGGCGATGATTTCGACCCGAGCACGCTGGACCTGGCCGACAGCATCGAACGCGTGCTGCACCACCCGGCCGTGGCGAGCAAAAGCTTCCTGATCACCATTGGCGACCGCACCATCACTGGCCTGGTGGCCCGTGACCAGATGGTCGGCCCATGGCAAGTGCCGGTGGCTGACGTTGCCGTCACCGCCACCAGCTTCGACGTCTACACCGGTGAAGCCATGGCCATGGGCGAGCGCACGCCGCTGGCCCTGCTGGATGCTCCGGCGTCGGGACGCATGGCCATTGGTGAAACCCTCACCAACATCGCGGCGTCGCGCATCGGCAAACTGTCCGACATCAAGTTGTCGGCCAACTGGATGTCCGCTGCCGGCCACCCCGGTGAAGACGCGCGCCTGTACGACACCGTCAAGGCGGTCGGCATGGAGCTGTGCCCGGAACTGGGGATCACCATTCCGGTGGGCAAGGACTCCATGTCCATGGCCACCCGTTGGAACGAAGACGGCACCGACAAGAGCGTCACTTCGCCGCTGTCGCTGATCGTCACCGGTTTCGCACCGGTCACCGACATCCGCCAGACCCTGACCCCGCAACTGCGCATGGACAAGGGCACCACCGACCTGATCCTGATCGACCTGGGCCGTGGCCAGAACCGCATGGGCGCCTCGATCCTCGCGCAAACCCATGGCAAGCTCGGCAAGCATGCGCCGGACGTCGATGATGCCGAAGACCTCAAGGCCTTCTTCGCCGTGATCCAGGGCCTCAACGCCGACGGCCACCTGCTGGCCTACCACGACCGTTCCGACGGTGGCCTGCTGACCAGCGTTGTAGAGATGGCGTTTGCCGGTCACTGCGGCTTGAACCTGGTGCTCGACAGCGTTGCCGAGGATGCTTCTGAAATCAACGGCATCCTGTTCAACGAAGAGCTGGGCGCCGTGATCCAGGTGCGCCAGGACGCGACCCCGGACGTACTTGCACAGTTCAGCGCCGCCGGCCTGGGCGATTGCGTGGCAGTGATCGGCCAGCCGATCAACAACGGCCAGATCGACATTGTCTTCAATGGCGACACCGTTTTCGAAGGCCAGCGCCGTCTGCTGCAACGCCAGTGGGCGGAAACCAGCTACCAGATCCAGCGCCTGCGCGACAACGCCGACTGCGCCGAGCAGGAGTTCGACCTGATCCTGGAAGAAGACAATCCGGGCCTGAGCACCAAGCTCAGCTTCGACGTCAACCAGGACATCGCCGCGCCGTACATCAAGAAAGGCATTCGTCCACAAGTCGCCGTACTGCGTGAGCAGGGCGTCAACGGCCAGGTCGAAATGGCGGCCGCGTTCGACCGCGCCGGCTTCAACGCGATCGACGTGCACATGAGCGATATCCTCGCCGGTCGCGTTGACCTCAACGAGTTCAAGGGCCTGGTGGCCTGCGGTGGCTTCTCCTACGGCGACGTCCTGGGTGCCGGTGAAGGCTGGGCCAAGTCGGCTCTGTTCAACAGCCGTGCCCGCGACGCGTTCCAAGGCTTCTTCGAGCGCAACGACAGCTTCACGCTGGGTGTGTGCAACGGTTGCCAGATGATGTCCAACCTGCATGAGCTGATCCCGGGCAGCGAGTTCTGGCCGCACTTTGTGCGTAACCGTTCCGAGCAGTTCGAAGCCCGTGTTGCCATGGTGCAGGTACAGGAGTCCAACTCGATCTTCCTGCAAGGCATGGCTGGTTCGCGCATGCCGATCGCCATCGCCCACGGTGAAGGCCATGCCGAGTTCGAAAGCGAAGAAGCCCTGCTGGAAGCCGACCTGTCCGGTTGCGTGGCCATGCGTTTCGTCGACAACCACGGCAAGGTCACCGAAAACTACCCGGCCAACCCGAACGGCTCGCCGCGCGGGATCACCGGCCTCACCAGCCGCGACGGCCGCGTCACCATCATGATGCCGCACCCGGAGCGTGTATTCCGCGCGGTGCAGAACTCGTGGCGCCCGGAAGAGTGGAACGAAGACGGCGCCTGGATGCGCATGTTCCGCAACGCTCGCGTGTGGGTGAACTAAGGCGGTGTACAAGCTCAGCTTCTTTGTGCCCGACAGCCATGTGGAGACGGTGAAGACCGCCGTCTTCGCAGCCGGTGGCGGGCGCATCGGCGACTACGACAGCTGCGCCTGGCAAGTGCTGGGCCAGGGCCAATTCCGCGCGTTGGACGGCAGCCAGCCGTTTATCGGGCAGGTGGGCCAGGTTGAAGTGGTTGAAGAGTGGAAGGTTGAGCTGGTGGTGGCCGATGAGTCGATCGTGGCTGCTGTGGCGGCGTTGAAGCTCAGCCATCCGTATGAAACACCGGCGTATGAGGTGTGGCAGTTGGCGGATTTTTGATTCGCCGGCTGTAAAAACAAGAAACCCGCTGGGCCAGTTTGGCCAGCGGGTTTTTTGTTGCCTGAACAGGCCCTATCGCGGGCGAGCCCGGCTCCCACATTGTTGATCTGCGAATACATTCAAACTGTGGGAGCTGGCTTGCCTGCGATGAGCATGGGTATCTACGCAACTTTCAGACCTTGAGAACTCTCCCTGTGGCGAGCGGGCTTGCCCCGCGTTGGGCTGCGCAGCAGCCCTAAAACCTCAGTCCGCGGTCTATCTGAAACAGCGCGGTGATCTTAGTGGGGCTGCTTCGCAGCCCAACGCGGGGCAAGCCCGCTCGCCACAACAGCCCTGTCTGCCGGGGGGGGCAGCGTTGAGCCTAAGTTGTGTAGATACCCATGCTGCGATGAGGCCCATACAGGCAAAGATCAACTACGCCCCCGCCCCAATCTGCCGACCACTGACCAACCGCTCCAGCGCCTCACCCAACCCCGACGCCTTGGCACCAATCAGCAAGTGCCAAACACCACTGTCGAGTTGAGTAATACCTTGGCATCCAAGCGCCACAAGCTGAGTTTCGGACAACACCGAATCATCCCCCAGTTCCACCCGCAACCGGGTTATCGCCATCGCTTCCAGCTGACGCACATTCCCTCGGCCACCCAAGGCTGTCAGCCATTTCTCGGCGTCCTCCGCATTCACCGCAACCGGCTTATCCACAGCTGCAACGCCCGCTGGACTTGCAGCAACAAACGCCGGCATCGCCAAGCGAATCTCATCGGCAATGCTATCGGCCATCGGCCCGACTACCACCTGCAAGCTCCCGCCATTTCCGGGCCGAACCACAGCCATGGCGCCCAGAGCTTTGAGTTGCGCATCCACGACCTTGTTGCGATCCACCATATCCAGGCGCAGGCGCGTGGTGCAGGCGCCGACGCTTAGCAAATTCTCTGCACCACCCAGGGCCTGGATATAAGCGGTGGCCCGCTGGTTATCTGTCATCGCTTCGGTTTGTACGACTTGAATATCTTCACGCCCTGGCGTCTTCAGGTTGAACCGACGAATGCAGTAGTTGAACACGCTGTAGTAGATCACCGCATAGGCCAACCCAACCGGGAACACCAACCAGCCATGGGTGGACTTGCCCCAACCCAGCACCATGTCGATAAACCCACCGGAGAAGGTAAAGCCCAGGTGGATATCCAGCATGTTGGTCACGGCCATCGACAGGCCGGTAAGCACTGCGTGAATCAGGTAAAGAAACGGTGCGAGGAACATGAACGCAAATTCAATCGGCTCGGTGACACCTGTCAGAAACGAAGTCAGCGCCATCGACAGGAAAATCCCGCCCATCACCTTGCGCCGCTCCGGCAACGCATTGCGGTACATCGCCAGGCACGCAGCCGGAAGGCCGAACAGCATCACCGGGAACATGCCGGTCATGAACTGGCCGCCTTTGGGGTCGCCGGCGAAATAGCGCGTGAGGTCGCCGGTGACAACCGCGCCGGTCACGGGGTCGGTAAAGGTGCCAAATACGAACCAGGCCATGTTGTTGAGGATGTGGTGCAGGCCGGTGACGATCAGCAGGCGGTTGAATACGCCGAACACGAACGCGCCCAGGCTGCCGCTTTCCATCAGCAGCACGCCGAAGCTGTTGATACCGTGCTGGATCGGTGGCCAGATCAGGCCGAAGATCACGCCCAGGCCGACTGCGCTGAAGCCCGTGACAATCGGCACAAAGCGTCGCCCGCCAAAGAAGGCCAGGTACTCCGGGAGCTTGATGTCCTTGAAGCGGTTATACAGCCCGCCCGCCATTAGGCCGCTGGCGATACCGGCGAGCATGCCCATGTTGATGGTCGAGTCCATCACCTTGAGGGTAGAGACCATGACCAGGTAACCAATCGCGCCGGCCAGCCCGGCGGTGCCGTTATTGTCGCGGGCAAAACCCACGGCGATACCGATGGCGAAGATCAGCGCCAGGTTGGCGAAGATCGCTTGCCCGGCATCGTGCATCACCGCGATGTTGAGCAGGTCGGTGTCACCCAGGCGCAGCAAGAGGCCGGCGATCGGCAGAATCGCGATCGGCAGCATCAGCGCGCGGCCGAGCCGTTGCAGGCCTTCGATAAAGTATTGGTACATGGCGTGTCTCCCTGTTCTTGTTGTTTTCAGCTCAGCGGCCAGTGGTGTTGACAGGCTTGGCGAACGGCCTTGGCACTGCTCAGGTCGAGCAGCCCTTGGCTCAGTTGCCGGCATTGCGCCGCGTCCAAGTGACGGACGCGGTCCTTGATTTCTCCGATTTGCGGCGGGCTCACGGACAGTTCGCTGACCCCCAGGCCAA
The DNA here is from genome assembly GCF_042015035.1 of Pseudomonas gorinensis. NCBI lineage: Bacteria > Pseudomonadati > Pseudomonadota > Gammaproteobacteria > Pseudomonadales > Pseudomonadaceae > Pseudomonas > Pseudomonas gorinensis. The sequence goes on along the minus strand of NZ_CP167125.1, from coordinate 6,090,559 downwards.
CCAGTACGGGAGTCGCCAAGGGGTCGGACGCCAGGGCGCCGCACACGCCGACCCAACGCCCATGCTGGGCCGCGCCCGCGCAAGTCTGCGCGATCAGCCGCAGCAGCGCCGGGTGCAGAGCATCCACCCGCGCAGCTAAACCTGCGTGGTCGCGGTCCATGGCCAGGGTGTACTGGGACAGGTCATTGGTGCCGATGGACAAGAAGTCCGCATGCTTGGCCAGTTGTTCGGCCATCAGCGCGGCGGCGGGCACTTCGATCATCACCCCCAGTTCCGGGCGTTGGGTCAGCTCCAGTGCCATACACAGTTCATCCAGGCGTTGGCGGATGTGCAGCAGTTCGTCGACTTCGCTGACCATTGGCAGCAGGATGCGGCAGCGCGCCAGCGGGCTGACTTGCAGCAGGGCACGCAGTTGCTGGTCGAGTACCTCGGGGCGCACCTGGGCCAGGCGAATGCCGCGCAGGCCGAGCACGGGGTTGGCCTCCACCGGCAGTGGCAGATAGTCGAGCTGCTTGTCGCCGCCCACGTCGATAGTGCGGATGATCACCGACTTGTCGCCCATGGCATCCAGCACGGCCTGGTAGGCCTGGCGCTGTTCCTGTTCGTCCGGCGCAGTGCGGCGGTCGACGAAGAGGAATTCGGTACGCAACAGGCCGACGCCATCGGCGCCGTTTTCAAACGCCACCTGGGCTTCGGCGCTGGAGGCGACATTGGCGGCGACTTCGATGCCCACCCCATCGCGAGTGCGTGCTGGCAATTGGGCCTGGGCCTGTTGCTGCTGGCGCCGCTGTTGCTGTGCGTCACGCAGCTGATGCACCTGGGCATGGCGCGCCTCGCTGGGGGCCAGTTCCAGGCGACCGTTGGCCGCGTCCAGCACCACCCGTTGGCCTTGTGGCACATCGAGTACGTCGGCGCCCAATGCCACCACGCACGGCAAGCCTTTGCCCCGGGCCAGGATCGCGACGTGGGAGGTGGCGCCACCCTCGGCCATGCAGATGCCCGCCGCCTGTTGTGCACTCAATTGCAGCAGGTCTGAAGGGGTCAGTTCATGGGCGCTGACAATGGCGCCAGGGGGCAATTCGAAATGCCAGGCTTCACCCAACAGCGCCCGCAGCACCCGTTGTTGCAGGTCGCGCAGGTCATTGGCGCGTTCGGCAAACAGCGGCTTGCCCAGGGCCAGCAAGACCGCGCATTGCGCCTGGATTGCATCGCGCCAGGCGTGGGTGGCGGCGCTGCCGTGTTCGATCGCGCGGGTGGCGGCGTCCAGCAGGGCCGGATCCTCCAGTAAGGCGAGGTGGGCGGCGAAGATGTCTTCTTCTTCGGCATTTTTGCGCTGGCGGGCGTGGGCCAGGGTCTGGCGGATATCACCGCGCACGTGCTCAAGGGCCGCATCCAGCCGTTGCAGTTGTTCGTCGGCGCGGTGGTTACCGGTATCGGCCGGCAACTCGATGCCGGTCAACCGGAACAGTGGCCCGCACACCAGGCCCGGTGCTGCGCACACCCCTTGCAGTACACCGGTTTCAGTATTCGCACGACGTGGAGTGGCGGTTACCGGCGCGTGAGGTTCTGCGCTGATGGCGACTGACAGTGCGGCGACCAATGCCTGCAACGCCGCCTCGCAATCCTTGCCACGACAGCTGACGCGAACCTCGTCGCCTTCGCCAATGCCCAACCCCATCAAGCCAATCAGGCTGTCGCACGCCGCCGACTTGCCGGCGAAATGCAACTGCGCCTGGCTGCTGAACCCCTGGGCGGTCTTGCGAATCAACGCCGCTGGGCGCGCATGCAAACCGCCGCGGTGGGTGATGCGCACGTTGGCGCTGGCTTCTGCGGCCGAGTTATCCACAGCCGTCTGCGTCGAGGCCGTTGAGCGCAGGCTCACCCGCAGCAGCGGTTCACCGACCTTGACTGTATTGAGTGCCAGCGGTGTCAGCGCGAAGCGATCGCTATTGGTCAGAATGATCAGGCTGACCAGGCTTTTGCACTGGCGCGCAATCCGGTCCAGGTCAAACTGCACCAACGCCTGCCCCTGGCTGACACGGGCGCCTTCCTTGACCAGCAGCGCGAAGCCTTCGCCATTGAGCTCCACCGTGTCGATACCCACATGCAGCAGCAACTCGGCGCCGTTGTCCGTGCGAATCGTCAGGGCGTGGCCGGTGCGGGCGACATGGATGATCACCCCGTCACACGGCGCATGCAGGCAGTCATTCAGGGGGTCGATGGCAATACCGTCGCCCATTGCGCCACTGGCGAAGACTTCGTCGGGAACGTTGCCCAGGGGCAGCACCGGCCCGCTTAACGGGGCGCTGAGGGTCAGTTGATTATTGTTGTTGGACATGGGCACGGTACTCATCAGGAAAACGCAGCAATCGACTCAGTGAGTGCGGGTCACTTTGCTCAGGTGGCGTGGCTGGTCGGGGTCCATTCCACGGGCGACCGCCAGGCCGGCGGCCATCACGTAGAAACTCTGGATGGCCAGAATCGGGTCCAGGCTCGGGTGTTCGGCGCGGCTCAAGGTCAGGTCGCGTTCGGCGATATCGTCCGGCGCGGCCAGCAATACGCGGGCGCCGCGTTGGCGCATGTCGGCGGCCAGGCTCAGCAATCCCGGTTGTTCGGCGCCGCGGGGGGCGAACACCAGCAGCGGGTAGTTTTCGTCGATCAAGGCCATCGGCCCGTGGCGCACTTCGGCGCTGCTGAAGGCTTCGGCCTGGATCGCCGAGGTTTCCTTGAGTTTGAGCGCGGCTTCCTGGGCGATGGCAAACCCGGCGCCACGGCCGATCACCATCAATTGCTGGCAGCCGCGCAGGGCGTCGATGGCTTTCGTCCAATCCTGCCTGGCGGCTTCGCGCAGGTGATCGGGCAGCGCGTGGCAGGCTTGCAACAAATCCGCCTCCTGGTTCCAGTGGCCGATCAACTGCGCGCTGGCGCTGAGGGTAGCGATAAAGCTTTTGGTCGCGGCCACGCTTTGTTCCGGCCCGGCGCACAGCGGCAGGTGGAACTCGCAAGCGGCTTGCAGCGGCGAGTCTTCGGCGTTGACCAGCGAAATGCTCAAGGCGCCGCGTTTGCGCAGCAGGCGCAGGCTATCGACCAGGTCCGGGCTCTGGCCGGACTGGGAAAAGCCGAAAGTCACCTGGCCGCTGACCTTCAAGGGCGCTTGCAGCAAGGTCACCACCGACATCGGCAACGACGCCACCGGAATGCCCACGTGCTGCATGGCCAGGTAGGCGAAGTAGCTGGCGGCGTGGTCCGAACTGCCACGGGCTATGGTCATCGCCACTTGCGGCGGCTGGCGGCGCAGGCGGCCGGCGACCTCTTCCAGCCGCGGGTTCAGACGTTGCAACTGCGCCGCGACGGCGTCACAGGAGGCCAAGGCCTCTTCAAGCATTTTGGAAGACAATGGCTTCTCCTTCGACCATGACGTCGGTGAGGTGCAGGGAACGGTCCAGGCGCACGCAGTCGGCAAAGCTGCCGGGTTGTAGGCGCCCGCGTTCTTCCAGGCCGAGGTAGTCCGCGGGAAATTGCGACAGGCGTTGTGAGGCTTCGCTGATGGGCAGGCCGATTTTCACCAGGTTGCGAAGCGCCTGGTCCATGGTCAGGGTGCTGCCGGCGAGGGTGCCGTCGGCCAGGCGCACGCCGCCCAGGCATTTGGTCACGGTGTGGCTGCCCAGCTTGTATTCGCCGTCCGGCATGCCGGCGGCGGCGGTGGAGTCGGTGACGCAATACAGGCACGGGATCGAACGCAGGGCCACGCGCATGGCGCCAGGGTGGACGTGCAGCAAGTCCGGGATCAGTTCGGCGTACTGTGCGTGGGCCAGCGCGGCCCCCACGATGCCAGGCTCGCGGTGATGCAGCGGGCTCATGGCGTTGTACAGGTGGGTGAAGCTGGTAGCGCCAGCGGCGAGGGCGGCGACGCCTTCTTCATAGCTGCCCAGGGTGTGGCCGATCTGCATGCGCACACCACGTGCACTGAGGGCGCGGATCAGACTGTCATGCCCGGCGATTTCCGGGGCGATGGTGATCACGCGGATCGGCGCCAGGCGCAGGTAGGCTTCCACTTCCGCCATCAATGCGGTGTGGGCGAAGTTGGGCTGCGCGCCGAGTTTGCCTGGGTTGATGTAAGGACCTTCCAGGTGCACACCCAATACGCGGGCGGTGCCGGTTGGACGGTTGTCGCTATAGGTACCGATATCGCCCAGCACGCGGGAAATTTCCTCGACCGGCGCGGTCATGGTGGTGGCCAGCAGCGAGGTGGTGCCAAAGCGCACGTGGGTGCCGGTGATGGTCTCGAACGCGTCGATGCCTTCCATGATGTCTTTGCCGCCGCCGCCATGGACGTGCAGGTCAATAAAGCCTGGCAGCAGGTAGGGCAGGTCGTTGTCGGCCGGGTCGCAAGGCGCGCCTTCAATGGCGACGACCTTGCCGTGTTCATGGACCACGCGGCCGCGAATCCAGCCGTGGGGCGTCAGGATGTTGTCTTCGGACATGGGCAGTTCTCTAAGGCCGCATTCGCGGCAAAGTCATATCGACGCGGCTTTCTAACGTCGAAGCTCGGCGACAAAGTCGTAGTAGTCGTTGCGGCAGTAGGTGTCGGTGATTTCAATCGGCGTGTTGTCGGCGGTGTAGCCGACACGGGTCATCAGCAGCATGGCGGTGCCTGGAGCAATGCCGACCAGCGTGGCGAACTCGTCCGAGGCATTGATCGCCTGGATATGCTGCAAGGCGCGCACGATGGGTTTGCCGATGCCTTCGAGGTATTCGTACAGCGAGTTACCGATGGCTTGTGGGTGCGGCAGCACCGAGGCGGGCATGGCGGTCATTTCGATTGCCATTACCGTGTCATCAGCCTTACGCAGGCGCTTGAGCCGCGCCACTTTGTCAGTCGGTGACAGGCCCAGGCGGATCAGCTCTTCGTGGGTCGGCGGGGTGATTTCGCGTTCCAGCCACTGCGAACTGGGTACGAAGCCCTTGAGCCGCAGCATCTCGCTGAAGCCCGACAGGCGCGACAGCGGTTGCTCCAGGCGAGGCGTGATGAAGGTGCCAGAGCCCTGGCTGCGGCGGATCAGGCCTTGGGTAAACAACACTTCCAGTGCCTTGCGGGCGGTGACCCGGGAAATGCTCAATTGCTCGCTGAGGGCGCGTTCCGATGGCAGCGCCTGTTCGGATTTCCACTGGCCGGCATGGATCGCCGCTTCCAGGTTGCGGGCCAATTGCAGGTACAGCGGCGTGGATTGTTTGCCGTCGGGGCGCAGCGTCAGGATGGGGTTCATCGTTAAGGTTTCCGATGCGGTTATTGGAGTGTTGTCGCCCGGTAATGGCCGGAAATTAATACCACTTAAATACCATGTCAATGCTGCCAAAACAGTGCGGGCACTGGTTTCAGGGCATGCTAATGGTGCATGGTATCAAGTGGTATTAGAGAGGTCTTTTGGACGCGCAGAGCTGCGCAGCCCGCGGGGTGAACTGGTATTCACCGGCAGGCGCTGCCGAGGGCAGGAAATTTTTTTAATTAATCTACCAACGGTCGAAGGCTACGGCCGGATCTCGATCAGGGTGCCGTCCTTGACCAGGTTCCAGACTTCACGCATATCGACGTTACGCATGCCGATACAGCCGTCGGTCCAGTCCAGGGTGTGGAACAACTGCTCCGGGTAGTCTTCGCTGTCGGGCGTGCCGTGGATCATGATCATGCTGCCGGGCTTCACGCCCTCGCGGCGGGCGCGCGCAGAATCACTGATATTGGGGTAGGAGATGTGCATCGACAGGTAGTAGCTGTCGCTGGTCTTGCGCCAGTCAATCCAGTAGAGGCCTTCCGGTGTGCGACGGTCGCCCTCGAACAGCTTGGGCCCCTTGGGGTTTTTACCCAGGGAAATGCGATAGGTCTTGAGGGGCTTGCCGTCATTGATCAATTGCAACTGATGGGCGGACTTGAGGACCAGGATTTTCTCGACCGTTTTGCCGCCCAGGGTTTCCAGGGTGGAAGCCGGCGACAACGTGGCGAACGACAGGCAGAGCAAAGCAAACAACCAACGCATTAAAACGACTTCCCTTTGGCGACGATCGGCAGGATTGTTATTGGGCGGGCTTGGACAGCGGCGGTATGGCTTCGCTGCGCACCGGGAATGATTGCTGCCGACGGTCGGCAAAGAAATACTCCAGGGTCCGCCCGACGGTACGGAACGCCAGCTCGGACCACGGGATATCGGCTTCGTTGAACAGTTTGACTTCCAGGCTCTCGGGGCCGGCGGCAAAGTCCAGGTCCATCAGCTCGGCGCGATAGAACACATGCACTTGGCTGATGTGCGGTACATCGATCAACGTATAGATGCTCAGGTTGCGCACGCGGGCACAGGCTTCTTCCATGGTTTCGCGCATGGCGGCCTGTTCCACGGTCTCGCCGTTCTCCATGAAGCCCGCAGGCAAGGTCCAGTAGCCCAGGCGTGGCTCGATGGCACGGCGGCACAGCAGCACTTGCTCACCCCACACCGGCACGGTACCGGCAACGATATTAGGGTTCTGGTAGTGAATGGTCTGACAGTGATCACACACAAAGCGCAGGCGTGCGTCGCCTTCGGGAATGCGTTGGGTGACCGGTTTACCGCACTGGCTGCAGAAGTTCATGCTGGGGTTCCTGGAAAGTGCGTCTATCTTGGCGTGGGCGGCAGGGCCCTGCAAGTTGTCGTTTCGCGACAGCCCTCAGGTTTTGGGGTTGGGCGCCCGGCAGCTTTGGTGCATGATGCAAGGTAGCCAACAGATCGAGATGACTCATGCTGGACGAGCTACTTCGCCGGGTAAGCAATCACACGCCGCATACGCTGGAAACCGACGGGCGTTTCCCCGAGGCCGCCGTGCTGGTGCCGATTACTCGCAGTGACGAACCTGAGCTGATCCTGACCCTGCGCGCCAGCGGCCTGTCGACCCATGGCGGCGAAGTCGCGTTTCCTGGCGGGCGCCGCGATCCGGAAGACCCGGACCTGATCTTTACCGCCTTGCGCGAGGCCGAAGAAGAAATCGGCCTGCCGCCTGGCCTGGTCGAGGTGATCGGCCCCTTGAGCCCACTGATTTCCCTGCATGGCATTCGCGTCACCCCGTATGTGGGCGTGATCCCCGATTACGTCGAATACCTGGCCAACGACGCCGAAATCGCCGCTGTCTTCAGTGTGCCGCTCGATTTTTTCCGCCAGGACCCTCGCGAGCATACGCACCGTATCGACTACCAAGGGCGCAGTTGGTATGTGCCGAGCTACCGGTTTGGCGAATACAAGATCTGGGGGCTTACGGCCATTATGATTGTCGAGCTGATCAACCTGCTTTATGACGATGCCAATATCAGCCTGCATCACCCACCCAAGAGCTTCATCAATACTTAAGCCATCGTCTCCAATGGCAAGCCGTGAGGAAAAACCATGAAATACCGCTTGGGCGACGCCCGCGTCGAGACGCATCCACACAGCTGGGTGGCTCCCAATGCCACGCTGGTGGGCAAGGTCAGGCTGGAGGAGGGCGCCAACGTCTGGTTCAACGCGGTGTTGCGCGGCGACAACGAGCTGATCCTGATCGGTAAGAACAGCAACGTGCAGGACGGCAGCGTGATGCACACCGACATGGGCTACCCGCTGACTCTTGGCACCGGTGTGACCATCGGCCATAACGCCATGCTGCATGGCTGCACGGTCGACGACTACAGCCTGATCGGCATCAACGCGGTGATCCTCAACGGCGCGAAGATCGGCAAGCACTGCATCATTGGCGCCAACTCGCTGATCGGCGAAGGCAAGGAAATTCCCGATGGCTCGCTGGTGATGGGCTCGCCGGGCAAAGTGGTGCGTGAGTTGACCGAGGCTCAGAAGAAGATGCTCGAAGCCAGCGCTGCGCACTATGTGCATAACGCCCAGCGTTATGCGCGGGATCTGGTCGAGCAGGCAGAATGAACCCGGCAGAACGCCCTGTCGCCTCGCCGTGCGTGAGCATTTGCGCATTGGACGATGACGATCTCTGCACCGGTTGCCAGCGCACGGTGGATGAAATTACGCGTTGGAGTCGCATGGACAATGCCGAGCGGCGGGTGGTGCTGGGCTTGTGTCATGAGCGGGCGGTGGCGGCTGGGTTGGTGTTTATGGCTTCTGGTAAATCCGGCGCCTGATGGGTCGCCATCGGGGGCAAGCCCCCTCCCACACTTAACCGCGTTTAATCTGTAGAAATGCGGTCAAAATGTGGGAGGGGGCTTGCCCCCGATGAGGCCCTCCCAGACGACATATTTCAAAATGTGAAGTACCCTGTGCCCCTTGTTCACAGGTCCCTCGCCCCATGCTCTTCCTGATCGCCTACATCAGCAGCGTCGTGCTGATCAACTTTGCCTTCTCCACCGCGCCGCATCTGGATGTGATCTGGTCTGCCTGGGGCGGCCTGGTGTTTATCCTGCGCGACATGGTGCAAACCCGCTTCGGTCATGGCGCGATCCTCGCCATGCTGGCGGCGCTGGTGCTGTCGTATATCACCTCCGATCCGTCCATCGCCCTGGCCAGTGCCACGGCGTTCGCGGTGTCCGAGTGCATCGACTGGCTGGTGTTCAGCATCACCAGGCGCCCGCTCCATGACCGCCTGTGGATCAGCTCGGCGCTGAGCATTCCCCTCGATACCTTTATCTTTTTCGGCTTGATCGGCGCTCTGACCCCAGCGGTGGTGGGCACCGCCCTGGCGTCGAAATTCGCTGGGGTCACCGTGGTGTGGCTGATCATGGCCTGGCGTCTGCGCAAGCGCGCCGTCGCCAACTGAGGCCAATTTTTACAGTTCATGTAAAATGCCGGCCTTTCTCCCCATGATCCGCTCCCCTGAGGACCTGAGATGACCCGAATCGGAACTCCATTGTCGCCAACCGCGACCCGCGTTTTGCTGTGTGGCTGCGGTGAGCTGGGCAAGGAAGTGGTAATCGAACTGCAACGCCTGGGCGTTGAAGTGATTGCCGTGGATCGCTACGCCAACGCGCCGGCCATGCAGGTTGCCCACCGTAGCCATGTGATCAACATGCTCGACGGCGCCGCCCTGCGTGCAGTGATCGAGGCGGAAAAACCGCACTTCATCGTGCCGGAAATCGAAGCCATCGCCACCGCCACCCTGGTGGAGCTGGAGGCCGAAGGCTTCACCGTGATCCCGACCGCGCGCGCCACGTCGCTGACCATGAACCGCGAAGGTATCCGTCGCCTGGCCGCCGAAGAGCTGGACCTGCCGACCTCGCCGTACCACTTCGCCGACACCTTCGAAGCCTACAGCAAGGCTGTGCAGGACCTGGGCTTCCCGTGCGTGGTCAAGCCGGTGATGAGCTCCTCGGGCAAGGGCCAGAGCCTGCTGCGCAGCAGCGACGACGTGCAGAAAGCCTGGGACTACGCCCAGGAAGGCGGGCGTGCCGGTAAAGGCCGGGTGATCATTGAAGGCTTTATCGACTTCGACTACGAAATCACCCTGCTGACCGTGCGTCATATCGGCGGCACCACTTTCTGCGCGCCGGTCGGCCACCGTCAGGAGAAAGGCGACTATCAGGAATCCTGGCAGCCTCAGGCCATGAGCCCGATCGCCCTGGCAGAGTCCGAGCGCGTAGCCAAGGCCGTAACCGACGCCCTGGGTGGCCGTGGCCTGTTTGGCGTGGAGCTGTTCATCAAGGGTGATCAGGTATGGTTCAGCGAAGTGTCGCCGCGCCCGCACGATACCGGCCTGGTGACCCTGATTTCCCAGGACCTGTCGCAATTCGCACTGCACGCCCGCGCCATCCTGGGCCTGCCGATTCCATTGATTCGCCAGTTCGGCCCTTCGGCGTCGGCGGTGATCCTGGTGGAAGGGCAGTCGACCCAGACCGCATTCGCCAACCTCGGCGCCGCCTTGAGCGAGCCGGACACGGCGTTGCGTCTGTTTGGTAAGCCAGAAGTGAATGGCCAACGCCGCATGGGCGTGGCGCTGGCGCGGGATGAGTCGATTGAAGCGGCTCGGGCTAAGGCGACCCGTGCTTCCCAAGCGGTTGTTGTAGAGCTCTAAAAGCATCGGGGGCAAGGCCCCTCCCACACTTAACCGCGTTTAATCTGTAGGAATGCGGTCAAAATGTGGGAGGGGCGGTGCGACGATTCGACTTGCCCCCGATAGCGATCTATCAGACGACGCGATTCAGATCGTTATTGCGCGTCTCTTTCAGGCACAGCACCGCAATCAAGCTGAGCAACGCTGCCGCCGACACATACCCGCCGACATAACTCAGCCCACCCATCGCCACCAGCTTGGTCGCGAAGAACGGTGCCGCCGATGCGCCGACGATCCCGCCCAGGTTATACGCTGCCGAAGCCCCGGTATAACGCACGCGGGTCGGGAACAATTCCGGCAGCAGCGCGCCCATTGGGGCGAAGGTCACCCCCATCAGGAACAACTCCAACGCCAGGAACAGCGCCACGGCCCAGGTCGAACCGTGGGTCAACAGCGGCTCCATGGTGAAGCCCGACAGGATGGCCAGGATCGCGCCGACGATCAGCACCGGCTTGCGCCCGAATCGATCACTGGCCAGCGCCGCCAGCGGTGTCGCCAGCCCCATGAACAGCACCGCGAAGCACAGCAACCCAAGGAACGTTTCGCGGCTGTAGCCCAGCGTCGAAACGCCATAGCTCAGGGAGAACGCGGTGGTGATATAGAACAGTGCATAGCACACCACCATCGACGCGGCGCCCAGCAGGACGGGCAGCCAATGCTGGCTGAACAGCTCCACCAACGGCACCTTCACCGGCGCCTGCTTGGACACGGCATTGGCGAACACTGGGGTTTCGTGCAGTTTCAGCCGTGCATACAGGCCGACCATCACCAGGGCTGCGCTGAGGATGAACGGGATACGCCAGCCCCAGCTGCGGAACTGCTCGTCGTTCAGGTTCATGGCCAGGATCAGGAATAAGCCGTTGGCCGCCAGGAATCCGATCGATGGGCCCAGTTGCGGGAACATGCCGAACCAGGCGCGCTTGCCCTTGGGCGCGTTCTCGGTGGCCAGCAATGCGGCGCCACCCCATTCCCCGCCAAGGCCCAGGCCTTGGCCGAAACGCAGCACGCACAGCAGGATCGGCGCCCAGGCGCCAATGCTGTCATAGCCCGGCAGCAAACCGATCAGCGTGGTGCACACCCCCATCAGCAGCAGCGAGGCCACCAGAGTCGATTTGCGGCCGATACGGTCACCAAAGTGGCCGAACAGCGCCGAACCCAGCGGGCGGGCGATAAACGCGATACCGAAGGTCAGGAACGACGCCAGCATCTGCGCGGTACCGGACGACTGCGGGAAGAAGACCGGGCCGATCACCAGTGCCGCCGCGGTGGCATAGATATAGAAATCGTAGAACTCGATGGCGGTGCCGACGATGCTGGCGGTGGCAACGCGGGCGGTCGAGTTGGTCGGGGCGGCGGTTGCGGCCTCGTTATAGGTGGTGCTCATGGAGGTATCCCTGACGGTCGTTGCGCGTTTGGACGCGGATTATTATTGGGTCGAACCCCCTTGGATCAGGGTAGTGCGCGGAGCGGCTCGGGATGGGAGCAAACACCGGTCAGACACGATGCAGCGGTGCCGGACGCGCTCAGTGCGGATAGCACGCGGTCGGGCGGGGCTTGGGTAAGCCGCAGGGATTATAGGAATGGGGCCGGCGATACAACAAGGGGGCGCGCGATCTGCCAATCGCGGCAGATCAATTGTGGGAGGGGGGGCTCCCACATTCGAATGCGTTGAGTCAGGACGCTATGCGGCGACGGGTACGCGGCTGGTGTGCCAGATCAGCACCTTGCTCACCCGGTTATCCTCGGTCTCAAGGATTTCCAGGCGATAGCGGCCGATCTTCAGGCATACGGCACAATCTGGAATGGTTTCCAGTGCTTCAGTCACCAGGCCATTGAGGGTCTTGGGACCGTCGCTGGGCAGGTGCCAAGCCAGGCTCTTGTTCAGTTCGCGGATCGATGCGGCGCCGTCGATGATATAGCGGCCATCCGCCTGCGCTTCGATATGCGGGTTGTCCACACTGTGTTCGCTTTCGAATTCGCCGACAATTTCTTCGAGGATATCTTCCAGGGTGACGATGCCCAGCACTTCGCCGTACTCGTCCACCACCATGCCCAAGCGCCGTTGCTGCTTGTGGAAGTTCAGCAGTTGCAGTTGCAGCGGCGTGCTTTCCGGGACGAAGTAGGGTTCGTAGCAAGCGGCAAGCAAGGCTTCCTTGGTCAGGCTGGAATCCGGCAGCAGGTGCTGGATCAGCCGGGTGTTGAGCACGGCTTGGACCTGGTTGATATCGCTGTGGAACACTGGCAGCCGGGTGCGTTGGGAGTTGCGCAATTGCTCGATGATCGCTTCAAGCGAGTCATCCAGGTTGATGCCCTCCACTTCGCTGCGCGGCACCAGGATGTCGTTGACCGTGATGTTGTCCAGCGCGTGGATGCCGGGCAGGCCAGGGGGGCGGTTGCCTTCGGTCTCGGCCTCGGGTTCGTCATCATGGTCGGGCAGTGGTTCGTCGCTTTTTTTCACGATGCCGGGCTTGCGCGCAAAGGGGCGCAGCAATAGCAGGCTGATGCCGTTGAGCAGCCAGGCGAAGGGATAGACGATTTTCAGTGGCACGCCCAGCAGTGTGTTGCCGAAGCCCAGCACTGCTTGCGGATGGCGGGTGGCCAGCGCGCGGGGCAGGTAGTCGGCCAATATCAGCAGCACGGCACAGGAAATCAGCCAGCCGAGCCAGGGACCGTTTTGCGCCCAGGCATACATCGCCAGCAACGTGCACAGAACCACTACTGCTGCGCGGCACAGGCTATTGCACAGGATCAGGCTGTGGCGGGGAAAACCCAGGCGGGCAGCGGCCTTGTCACCCTGGCGCGTGCCGGGGCGCAGGGCCAGCAAGTGTTGCTGTGCGGCTTCAATGGCGGTAAACAGCGCCGCCCATAACACCAGCAGGGCGATTACCGCGAGCATCGGCCCCAGGGGCAAGTTGTCCATGATCGCTGCCCGTCAGATATGCAGGATGTATTCGCGAACCAGCTTGCTGCCGAAATAGGCCAGCATCAGCAGGCAGAAACCGGCCAGGGTCCAACGGATCGCCTTGTGCCCGCGCCAGCCGAGGCGGTTGCGGCCCCACAGCAGCACGCTGAACACTACCCAGGCCAGGCAAGCCAGCAGGGTCTTGTGTACCAGGTGCTGGGCAAACAGGTTTTCGACGAACAGCCAGCCAGAGATCAATGACAGCGAGAGCAGGGTCCAGCCGGCCCACAGGAAACCGAACAGCAGGCTTTCCATGGTTTGCAGCGGCGGGAAGTTCTTGATCAGCCCCAAGGGGTGCTTGTGCTTGAGCTGGTGGTCCTGCAGCAGCAGGAGCAAAGCCTGGAACACCGCGATGGTGAACATGCCGTAGGCGAGGATCGACAACAGGATATGCGCGAGGATGCCTGGCTCTTCATCGATCACCTGCACCGTGCCGGTGGGGGCGAACTGCGCCAATAACACCGTCAGCAGGCCCAGGGGGAACAACAGCACCAGCAGGTTTTCCACCGGGATACGTGCGCAGGCGATCAGCGTCAAGGCGATCACGGCAGCGGCAATCAGGCTGGCGGCGCTGAAAAAGTCCAGGCCCAGGCCGACCGGCGTCATCAGGTGGGTGAACAGGCTCGCGGCGTGTGCCACCAAGGCGAGGGCGCCAAGGCCGGACAACAGGCGCTTGTCGGCCTTGGCGCATTTGGCCAGGCGGGTGCCCTGATAGAGGGTCGCAGCGGCATATAAGAAGGCGGCGGCGAGACTGGGTAGCAAACTGGGTGACAAAGGGAGCATAAATCCTGTTAGGCAAGCCCGAAAGGCGCTGAGTTTGGCATACCCCTGCGTTCCACGAAAGACTCCAAGGCCAGACAGCGGGTGTGCACAGGCGCAGTCTTCGCTATAATCCGCGACCTGCCCACGCCGCAGGCTCGCCGAGCGCTGTTTTTAATAGCGATTTACCACAGCCTGGGCCGTCATTACCTCGGTCTACCAATGCATTTCGATGAATAGGGCCTGAAAGGATCGCGCATGTTTGAAAACTTGACTGACCGTCTCTCGCAGACGCTGCGCCACGTTACCGGCAAGGCCAAGCTGACCGAGGACAATATTAAAGACACCCTGCGCGAAGTGCGCATGGCGTTGCTGGAAGCCGACGTCGCCTTGCCTGTGGTCAAGGACTTCGTCAACTCGGTCAAGGAGCGTGCGGTCGGCACCGAAGTGTCCCGCAGCCTGACGCCGGGCCAGGCCTTTGTGAAGATCGTCCAGGCCGAGCTCGAAAGCTTGATGGGCGCGGCCAACGAAGACCTGAACCTCAGCGCCGTGCCACCGGCCGTCGTGTTGATGGCCGGTCTGCAAGGTGCGGGCAAGACCACCACCGCCGGCAAGCTGGCGCGCTTCCTTAAAGAGCGCAAGAAGAAATCCGTGATGGTGGTGTCGGCTGACGTCTATCGTCCGGCGGCCATCAAGCAGTTGGAAATGCTCGCGGGCGAAGTGGGCGTGACGTTCTTCCCGTCCGACCTGAGCCAGAAGCCGGTCGACATCGCCAATGCGGCTATTAAAGAAGCAAGACTGAAATTCATCGACGTGGTCATCGTCGATACCGCTGGTCGCCTGCACATCGATGAAGAGATGATGGGCGAGATCAAGGCGCTGCATGCCGCGATCAACCCGGTCGAGACCCTGTTCGTGGTCGACGCCATGACCGGCCAGGATGCGGCCAACACCGCCAAGGCATTTGGTGATGCACTGCCGCTGACCGGCGTGATCCTGACCAAGGTCGACGGCGATGCCCGTGGTGGTGCCGCGCTGTCGGTACGCGCAATCACCGGCAAGCCGATCAAGTTCATCGGTATGGGCGAGAAGAGCGACGCGCTCGAGCCGTTTCACCCTGAGCGGATCGCTTCGCGTATCCTCGGCATGGGCGACGTGCTCAGCCTGATTGAACAGGCCGAAGCGACCCTCGATAAAGACAAGGCCGATAAACTGGCCAAGAAGCTGAAGAAGGGCAAGGGCTTCGACCTCGAAGACTTCCGCGACCAGCTGCAGCAGATGAAGAACATGGGCGGCCTCGGCGGCTTGATGGACAAGCTGCCGAATATCGGCGGTGTGAACCTGGCGCAAATGGGCAACGCCCAGGGTGCGGCAGAGAAGCAGTTCAAGCAGATGGAAGCCATCATCAACTCCATGACCCCGGCCGAGCGCCGCGACCCTGAGCTGATCAGCGGTTCGCGCAAGCGTCGGATCGCCATGGGTTCCGGCACCCAGGTGCAGGACATCGGTCGCTTGATCAAGCAGCACAAGCAGATGCAGAAGATGATGAAGAAGTTCTCCGCCAAGGGCGGAATGGCCAAGATGATGCGCGGCATGGGCGGTATGTTGCCCGGCGGCGGCATGCCCAAGATGTAAAGATTTCGAGCGGGAGCCCAGCTCCTGCTCCGACCCACAGGGACGTGGGATCTCCAGCAAACCCGCGATTGGCGGGCGCTGACTCGCCGTTTTAACCGACGGCTCTATAGCAGATCTGAATGGCACGCTGATAGGCGCCAGAAAAAGACATTTGCAAAAGTCCGGATATTCCTTAGAATATGCGGCCTTTCGGGCACCTATGCCCGCTGTGCATTTAGATTTGCAGCACCGACTACAGGAACGATGTTCACATGCTAACAATCCGTCTTGCCCTTGGCGGCTCCAAAAAGCGCCCGTTTTACCACTTGACCGTAACCGACAGCCGCAACCCGCGCGACGGTTCGCACAAGGAACAGGTTGGTTTCTTCAACCCTGTTGCTCGTGGTCAAGAAGTTCGTCTGTCCGTGAACCAAGAGCGCGTAGCCTACTGGCTGAGCGTTGGTGCACAGCCTTCCGAGCGTGTTGCCAAGTTGTTGAAGGACTCGGCTAAGGCCGCAGCCTGAGCAATATGAACGCGACGCCAGCTGTTGCTGATGATTTGATCGTTATCGGCAAGATTTATTCTGTTCATGGCGTTCGCGGCGAAGTGAAGGTGTATTCCTTTACTGATCCGACTGAAAACCTGTTGCAGTACAAGACCTGGACGCTCAAGCGCGAAGGTAGTGTGAAACAGGTCGAGCTGGTCAGTGGACGCGGGAGCGATAAGTTCCTGGTCGCAAAGCTCAAGGGTCTTGATGATCGTGAAGAAGCTCGTCTTCTGGCTGGTTATGAGATCTGCGTGCCGCGCAACCTGTTCCCTGAATTGACCGATGGCGAGTACTACTGGTACCAGCTGGAAGGTCTGAAGGTTATCGATCAACTCGGGCAATTGTTCGGGAAAATCGATCATCTTCTGGAAACCGGCGCCAATGATGTAATGGTGGTCAAGCCTTGCGCTGGCAGCCTGGATGATCGCGAACGCCTGTTGCCCTATACCGAGCAATGCGTGTTGGCTGTCGACCTGGTAGCGGGCGAGATGAAGGTGGAATGGGACGCGGACTTCTAAGCGTGGCTAATTTGCGCATTGAAGTGATCAGTTTGTTTCCCGAGATGTTCTCCGCCATCAGCGAGTACGGCATCACCAGTCGGGCGGTGAAACAGGGGCTGTTGCAGCTGACCTGTTGGAACCCGCGAGACTACACGACGGATCGACATCACACTGTGGACGATCGCCCATTTGGCGGTGGCCCGGGCATGGTGATGAAGATCAAGCCCCTGGAAGACGCGTTGGTTCAGGCCAAGGCCGCCGCCGGGGAGAAGGCGAAGGTGATTTACCTGTCCCCTCAAGGCCGTCAGCTGAAACAGGCGGCGGTACGCGAACTGGCGAATGAGGAAGCACTGATCCTGATTGCCGGTCGCTATGAAGGCATTGACGAGCGTTTTATTGAAGCTCATGTCGATGAAGAGTGGTCGATTGGGGACTATGTCCTGTCTGGCGGTGAGCTGCCGGCGATGGTCCTGATAGATGCGGTTACACGACTGCTGCCTGGAGCTTTAGGGCATGCGGACTCTGCGGAGGAAGATTCCTTCACGGATGGTTTGCTGGATTGCCCGCACTACACCCGTCCGGAGGTGTATGCGGATCAGCGTGTTCCCGACGTATTGCTAAGTGGCAATCACGCACACATCCGGCGTTGGCGTTTACAGCAGTCCCTTGGTCGGACCTATGAACGACGCGCCGATCTTCTGGAAAGCCGCTCGCTTTCTGGAGAAGAGAAGAAGCTGCTCGAGGAATACATCCTCGCGCGGGACGATAGTTAACAACGTATCGATGGTAGGTCCGACGACTTACCTTAGGAGCACAGCATGACTAACAAAATCATCCTTGCACTCGAAGCAGAGCAGATGACCAAAGAGATCCCTACCTTTGCCCCAGGCGACACCATTGTCGTTCAGGTGAAAGTGAAGGAAGGCGACCGTTCGCGTCTGCAAGCGTTCGAAGGCGTGGTAATCGCCAAGCGTAACCGTGGTGTGAACAGTGCTTTCACTGTTCGTAAAATCTCCAACGGTGTTGGCGTAGAGCGTACTTTCCAGACCTACAGCCCGCAAATCGACAGCATGGCCGTTAAGCGTCGCGGTGACGTACGTAAAGCCAAGCTGTACTACCTGCGTGACCTGTCCGGTAAAGCAGCTCGCATCAAGGAAAAACTGGCTTAAGTCCAGCTTCCCGATGCAGAAAAAAGCAGCCTACGGGCTGCTTTTTTGTGCCTGGAATTTGTTGAAAATCCGGGACTACGTGGCGGCTATCGCGAGCAAACCTGCCCCCACAGTTGATCGCTGCGGTTCGCGCAATCGAGTAAGACACAAAAAACTGTGGGAGTGGGCTTGCGCGCGATAGGATCTACCCGACATCACCTTCACCTGCCTGAGTCACCATGCCTGCCATCGACCACCCCTTGATCGACCGCTTCCTCGACGCCCTCTGGTTGGAGAAAGGCCTTTCGGACAACACCCGTCAGGCTTATCGCAGCGACCTGGCGCTGTTCAACGGCTGGTTGCAGGAAAAAAACCTCGAGCTGATCAATGCTGGCCGCGAGCTGATCCTTGACCATCTGGCCTGGCGTCTGGAGCAGAACTACAAGCCCCGTTCGACTGCGCGTTTCCTTTCCGGTGTGCGTGGTTTTTATCGCTACTTGCTGCGGGAAAAGCTCATTGCCCTCGACCCGACGTTGCAGGTGGATATGCCACAACTCGGTAGGCCTTTGCCCAAATCCCTGTCTGAAGCCGACGTGGATGCCTTGCTCGCCGCGCCCGACCTGAGCGAGGCCATCGGCCAGCGCGACCGCGCCATGCTCGAGGTGCTGTACGCCTGCGGCCTGCGGGTGACCGAGCTGATCAGCCTGACCCTGGAGCAGGTCAACCTGCGCCAGGGCGTGCTGCGGGTGATGGGCAAGGGCAGCAAGGAACGGTTGGTGCCGATGGGGGAGGAGGCAATTGTGTGGGTTGAACGCTACATGCGCGATGCCCGTGGCGAACTGCTCGGTGGGCGCCCCAGCGATGTGCTGTTCCCCAGCCAGCGCGGCGAACAGATGACCCGCCAGACCTTCTGGCACCGCATCAAGCACCAGGCCAAGGTGGCGGGCATCGGTAAGTCCTTGTCGCCACATACCTTGCGCCATGCGTTCGCCACCCATTTGCTCAACCACGGTGCGGATTTGCGCGTGGTGCAAATGCTGCTCGGGCACAGTGACTTATCCACAACCCAGATCTATACCCATGTGGCGCGGGCACGTTTGCAGGATATGCACGCCAAGCACCATCCGCGTGGTTGAAAACCGCCAATTTATCAGGCCACGGGCTGCCCTGCGGCCCAACTGTGGTAGGCTTTGCCGGTTAGCAAAGGGGACGGCCCAGACCTGTGTTTGCAGGCCCGTGTTTTTAGATCGGTGTGCTTGCCCACCGTCCCTGCATCTGCCTTCAGGAGTTCCCATGCGCTTGACCCAGATTATTGCCGCCGCAGCCATTGCGTTGGTTTCCACGTTTGTCGTCGCCGATGACGCTGCCGAGCAGACCATTCGCAAGAGCCTGGCCAACTTGCAGCTCGATACGCCGATCGAAAGCATCAGCGCCAGCCCGATGGCCGGCCTGTACGAAGTCAAGCTCAAGGGCAGCCGTGTGCTGTACGCCAGTGCCGATGGCCAGTACATCGTCCAGGGCTACCTGTTCCAGCTCAAGGATGGCAAGCCGGTCAACCTGACCGAGAAAGCCGAGCGCCTGGGTGTATCCAAGCTGATCAACGGGATTCCGGTGGCTGAAACCGTGGTTTACCCAGCCATCGGCGAGACCAAGACCCACATCACCGTGTTTACCGATACCACCTGCCCTTATTGCCACAAGCTGCACGCCGAAGTGCCTGCGCTGAACAAGCTGGGTGTGGAAGTGCGCTACGTTGCGTTCCCGCGCCAGGGCCTGGGTTCGCCGGGTGACGAGCAGTTACAAGCCGTCTGGTGTTCAGCCGACAAGAAAGCGGCCATGGACAAGATGGTTGATGGCAAGGAAATCAAGGCGGACAAATGCGCCAACCCGGTTTCCAAGCAATTCGCCCTCGGCCAATCCATTGGCGTGAACGGTACACCGGCCATCGTTTTGGCTGACGGTCAAGTGATTCCGGGCTACCAGCCGGCACCGCAAGTTGCCAAACTGGCACTGAGTGCCAAGTAAACCAGTATCGTCGAACCTTTGACGATCATGGCCCGTTGAACGATCAGCGGGTCATCAATTGAAAGCCGCAGTTGTGCGGCTGTTTTCCACGGCCGACCTAGCGTCGGCCGTTTCATGGGGAGTTCTTCAGTGAAACCGGTCAAAGTAGGCATCTGTGGGTTAGGGACCGTCGGTGGCGGTACCTTCAACGTACTTCAGCGTAATGCTGAAGAAATTTCCCGCCGTGCAGGGCGTGGGATTGAAGTGGCGCAAATTGCCACGCGTTCGCCAAAGCCTCAGTTCCAAACGACCGGTATTGCGATTACCAACGATGTCTTCGCCGTGGCCACCAACCCTGAAATCGATATCGTCATCGAGCTGGTCGGCGGCTACACCGTGGCCCGCGAGCTGGTGCTCAAGGCTATCGAGAACGGCAAGCACGTGGTCACCGCCAACAAGGCGCTGATCGCCGTGCACGGCAACGAGATCTTCGCCAAGGCCCGCGAGAAGGGCGTGATTGTCGCGTTCGAAGCCGCAGTGGCCGGCGGTATTCCGGTGATCAAGGCCATTCGTGAAGGCTTGTCCGCCAACCGTATCAACTGGGTAGCCGGCATCATCAACGGCACCGGTAACTTCATCCTCACCGAAATGCGCGAGAAGGGTCGTACTTTCGAAGACGTGCTGGCTGAAGCCCAGGCCCTGGGCTACGCCGAAGCCGACCCGACCTTCGACGTCGAGGGCATCGACGCGGCGCACAAGTTGACCATCCTGGCGTCCATCGCCTTTGGTATCCCGCTGCAATTCGACAAGGCTTACACCGAAGGCATCACCCAACTGACCACGGCCGACGTGAACTACGCCGAAGCCCTGGGCTACCGTATCAAGCACCTGGGCGTGGCGCGCAGCACACCGGCCGGTATCGAGTTGCGTGTACACCCGACGCTGATCCCGGCCGATCGCCTGATCGCCAACGTCAACGGTGTGATGAACGCCGTGATGGTCAACGGTGATGCCGCCGGTTCCACCTTGTTCTACGGCGCCGGCGCCGGCATGGAGCCGACCGCTTCGTCGGTGATCGCCGACCTGGTGGACGTGGTTCGCGCCATGACCAGCGATCCGGAAAACCGCGTGCCGCACCTGGCCTTCCAGCCGGATTCGCTGTCGGCCCACCCGATCCTGCCGATCGAGGCATGCGAAAGCGCCTACTACCTGCGCATCCAGGCCAAGGACCATCCGGGCGTGTTGGCCCAGGTCGCCAGCATCCTGTCGGAGCGCGGCATCAACATCGAGTCGATCATGCAGAAGGAAGTCGAGGAACAGAACGGCCAGGTGCCTATGATCCTGTTGACCCACCGCGTGCTTGAGCAGCGCATCAACGATGCCATCACCGCTCTGGAGGCCTTGCAGGGCGTCGTGGGCCCGGTGGTGCGGATTCGCGTCGAACACTTGAACTAACCGATTTGTTCCAGGGGCCCCGTGTGTGCGGCGGCCCCTGTTCGAGAATGTTTTAGAGGAGCCAGTCATGCGTTACATCAGCACCCGCGGCCAGGCACCGGCCCTGAATTTCGAAGACGTTTTGCTGGCAGGCCTTGCCACCGACGGCGGCCTGTACGTGCCGGAGAACCTGCCACGCTTCACCCAGGAAGAAATTGCTTCCTGGGCCGGCCTGCCGTACCACGAACTGGCATTCCGGGTGATGCGCCCGTTCGTTACCGGCAGCATCCCGGATGCGGATTTCAAAAAGATCCTGGAAGAGACATACGGCGTGTTTTCCCACAGCGCCATCGCCCCGCTGCGCCAACTGAATGGCAACGAGTGGGTGCTTGAGCTGTTCCACGGCCCGACCCTGGCGTTCAAGGACTTTGCCCTGCAACTGCTGGGTCGCCTGTTGGACTACGTGCTGGAAAAGCGCGGCGAGCGCGTGGTGATCATCGGCGCTACTTCCGGTGACACCGGTTCGGCGGCCATTGAAGGCTGCAAACACTGCGAAAACGTCGATATCTTTATCCTGCACCCGCACAAGCGTGTGTCGGAGGTGCAGCGTCGGCAGATGACCACCATCTTCGGTGAGAACATCCACAACATCGCCATCGAAGGCAACTTTGATGACTGCCAGGAAATGGTCAAGAACAGCTTCGCTGACCAGAGCTTCCTCAAGGGCACGCGCCTGGTGGCAGTGAACTCGATCAACTGGGCGCGGATCATGGCCCAGATCGTCTACTACTTCCACGCCGCCCTGCAGCTGGGTGGCCCGGCGCGTTCGGTGTCGTTCTCGGTGCCGACCGGCAACTTCGGCGATATCTTCGCCGGCTACCTCGCGCGCAACATGGGCCTGCCGATCAACCAGTTGATCGTCGCCACCAACCGCAACGACATCCTGCACCGCTTCATGAGCGGCAACCAGTACGTCAAGGAAACCCTGCACGCCACCCTGTCGCCGTCGATGGACATCATGGTGTCGTCGAACTTCGAACGCCTGCTGTTCGATATGCACGGCCGTAACGGGGCTGCGCTGGCTGAGTTGATGAACAGCTTCAAGAGCGGTGGTGGTTTCAGCGTCGATCAAGAGCGCTGGACCGAAACCCGCAAGCTGTTCGACTCCCTTGCGGTGGACGATGCACAGACCTGCGAAACCATCGCTGAAGTCTATGCCCAGACCGGCGAACTGCTGGACCCGCATACCGCCATCGGTGTAAAGGCTGCGCGTGAATGCCGTCGCAGCCTGGATATCCCGATGGTGATCCTGGGCACCGCCCACCCGGTCAAATTCCCGGAAGCGGTGGAAAAGGCGGGCGTTGGCAAGGCTTTGGAACTGCCGGAGCATCTGGCCGACCTGTTCGAGCGTGAAGAGCGTTGCACAGTGCTGCCGAATGATTTGAAGGCGATGCAGGCGTTTGTCAGCCAGCATGGTAATCGTGGCAAGCCTTTGTAAGACAAATCACGAAGACAAAAACGCCGCTTTCCCTTCCTTGGGTCAGCGGCGTTTTTCGTTTCTGGCGGGCCCGCTCAAGTGTTACGAGAATAGTTTCTGGGCGACGACTATGACTGTGCCGACAGCGGCATAGAAGCCGGTCGCGATAGCCACCGGGTACCAGAACGTCTCACAGGTTATCTTCAGGGATTCTGCGTGGAGTTTGTTTTGCTCTGCATTCATGCGTGCTATCTCAGCAAAAATACGGGATACCTCGGCGTGCATCCTGTCTGTCGCTGTCTGTTGTTCATTTTGTTCTGCCATCGTATTTATCCTTCGGAATATGGGCCTTTTGACATGCGCTTTACCTGCGTGGCAGCGTGACCAGCGCTCACCGAGATAGGATTCACCTCCGGTCACAGCCGTCGGAAACCCCAAAACAGCCGCCCATTGCGTAAGCAGTCATGTGCGCCGTTTTTTGGTTGTCATGTTGCAAGCGCATGCTGGTTCTAGTCACTCCCCGAAACCCCCATAACGACGAAAAAGCGAACTTTCCTACGTTACATCCAGTCACTTAGGATAGATGCAGCTCCCGTTGAACCGATTGTTCCCGAACTATTGAGTGGTGATCGAGATGGAAAGTATCAGCCTATTGCTCGAAGAAGCACTGAGCCCTTATCAGGTTACGCTGACCGCCTCTGGTGCGCAGGGCGAGTGCCTGGTGACCGTGAAGAATCCTGCTGGCGCCATCGTGGTCGAACGTGAAGTCGACCGTGCGCAACTGACTGACAAGCGCGCTCTGGTGGATGTGGTGGATTGCCTGCTGCGCGATCTCAAAATCGCAGAGGGGCGTCTTGAACCGTCGGTGATCGCGGCCCTGCGTAACGCCGCCCAGACCCGTAGTGGGGTGTTGGCATGAAGAATTATTTTTCTTCGGAACCTTCCTACGCTATGACGAGTCAGATTTCGTAACAGTAAGAGCAAACATTGTGCTCCGGTGTTTGTGTCTTGTTGTACTGGTCTTTTTGTAGGCCACGTTTAACCCCGAGTTGTCTCCCCACTCCTCGGGGTTTCTTTTTGCCCGCGATTTGTCAGGGCATGGGCGAGTCCTGGAAAAAGCTTGGGTTGTCGCGCAGGTAGTGTTCCCGGGTGACCGGGTCCAGCCATGAAGCATAGGACTGCTGCACCTGTTCCAG
This sequence comes from Pseudomonas gorinensis, assembly GCF_042015035.1. Taxonomy (NCBI): domain Bacteria; kingdom Pseudomonadati; phylum Pseudomonadota; class Gammaproteobacteria; order Pseudomonadales; family Pseudomonadaceae; genus Pseudomonas; species Pseudomonas gorinensis. Next base: position 6,066,855 of record NZ_CP167125.1, on the reverse strand, counting down.
AGGGATGTCACGCAGTACCTGGTTGATGCGTTCGATCGCCTCGCGGCCGAGGGCGGTGTTCGAGCAACCGATGTGCGTGCGTTGGTAAGGCGCGGCGCCCTTGATCGGGAAAAACATCAGCTCCTGTGGGTCAATCCCCTGTTGCATGGCGTGGTAGCGGATCTCCGTCCAATAGCCCAGGACCGCTTCCAGGCGGCCGAGACGTTGCATCTGCAACAGGCTGCCCAATGCATCGTTGCCGTAGTGCAGCGCCAATTTGTGCGCGGTGGCGTGCTTGAGGCGCTCGTCGATGACGGCGCCATAGCTGCGTTCTGCGGTGGCGCCAAGCCGGGTGTTGGGAGCGTCGAGAAAAGCCTGCAGGTCGAACTGACCGTCGTTGATGAAGGGCGCCATGGCCTCCTGCTGGCTCCGGCGGATCATCACGCCATTGCTCACCGTCACGAAGGCCTGGGTCGAAAAAACAACGTACTTGGCGCGCTCCGGTGTCCACAGCAGTGACGGGTCACAGGTGAACGACGGCTCGCGCAGCATTTGCGTGCCCCGGGCGCGGTTGACGTGCAGGATCTGATGGCGATATTCCGGCAGGCGCTCGGCGAGCATGGGCAGCAACTGGTCCAGTGCTCCCTGCCCCTTGCGCGGGCCTTCGAAGATGGTCACCGGTGGCAGGTCGCGCAACAACCAGACCAGCGTATCCTGGGCGTTGGCCGATACCGGCCAGCCGCCGACCATCAAGGTGACGTGACACAGGCAAATGAACCAGCGCTGGACGCGACGTGTCATCAGATCGCGCCATCCTCATGCAAACGGGTGATTGCCAGGGCATCGTAGCCCAGCGCCTGGAGCAGCTCGTTGTTGTGTTCGCCCAGCTTCGGCCCGACCCATTCACAACTGCCGGGCGTGTCCGACAGCTTGGGCACGATGCCGGGCATCTTGAAGTCCTTGCCGTCCGGCAGTTGCGCCTTGAGGAACATCTCCCGAGCCAGGAATTGCGGGTCTGCGAGCATGTCTTCAGCACTGTAGATGCGGCTGGCGGGGACCTCGGCCTTGTTCAACTGCTCCACCACCTGCTCCAGTGGCAAGGCGTTGACCCAACGATCAATCACCCCGTAAAGCTCATCGCGGCGGCCATCACGCCCATCATTGCTGGCCAGTTCCGGGTCGTTGGCCAGGTCCTCACGGCCGATGGCCGACATGAAGCGCTTGAAGATCGCATCGCCGTTGGCGCCAATCTGCACGTGCTTGCCGTCCGCACTGGTATGGATCGAGGATGGCGTGATGCCAGGCATGATGTTACCGGTGCGCTCGCGGATAAACCCGAACACGTCGAACTCGGGGACCATGCTTTCCATCATGGCGAAAATCGCTTCGTACAGCGCCACATCCACCACTTGGCCGACCCCACCATTGACCTCGCGATGACGCAGTGCCATCAGCGCACCGATCACCGCCCAGAGGGCGGCAATCGAATCACCGATGGAAATCCCGGTACGCACCGGCGGGCGGTCTTCGAAGCCGGTGATATAGCGCAGCCCTCCCATGGACTCGCCCACCGCGCCAAACCCTGGCTGGTCTTTCATTGGCCCGGTCTGGCCGAAGCCAGAGAGGCGCACCATCACCAGCTTCGGGTTCAGTGCGTGCAGGGTTTCCCAGCTCAGGCCGAGCTTTTCCAGGACGCCGGGACGGAAGTTTTCGATCAGGATGTCGGCGTCTGCCAGCAACTGTTTGAGGACCGCCAGCCCGTCCGGATGCTTGAGGTTCAGCGTCAGTGACTTCTTGTTGCGCGCCTGCACAAACCACCACAACGAGGTGCCTTCATACAGCTTGCGCCACTTGCGCAGCGGGTCGCCGCCATCCGGCGACTCGACCTTGATCACTTCGGCGCCGAACTCGGCGCAGATGCGTGAAGCGAAGGGGCCGGCGATCAGGGTGCCGAGTTCGATGACTTTCAGGCCGGCAAGCGGTTTGGCATTAAACGACATGATGATCCTTTCAAGCGCAGGGCAGTGGTGTGATGCCTTTTAACATAGGCGAGTGGCCCAGGGATAAGGATGATGCAGCGCAGGATTCGTTGAATGCCCTCGCCATCGGTTAGACTGGCCGCCTTTCCCTGTCTCTAGAAGCCCGTTCATGGCCCAGCCGTCCACGACCTATAAATTCGAACTCAACCTCACCGACCTCGATCGCTCGGTGTACGAGAGCGTCAAACAGACCATCGCCCGCCACCCGTCGGAAACCGAAGAGCGTATGACCGTGCGCCTGCTGGCCTACGCGCTGTGGTACAGCGAACAGGTGTCGTTCGGCCGTGGCCTCTCGGATGTAGACGAGCCGGCCCTGTGGGAAAAAAGCCTGGATGATCGGGTTTTACACTGGATCGAAGTCGGCCAGCCCGATGTCGACCGCCTGACCTGGTGCTCGCGCCGCGCCGAACGTACCAGTTTGCTCGCCTATGGCAGTCTGCGCGTGTGGGAAGGCAAGGTGGTGCCGGCGGCGAAAAGTATGAAGAACGTGCACATCGCTGCCGTGCCGCAGGAAGTCCTCGAGACCTTGGCCAAGGACATGCCGCGCGTGATCAAGTGGGACGTGATGATCAGTGAAGGCACGATCTTCGTGACTGATGACCGCGGCCAGCACGAAGTGCAACTGCAATGGCTGGTCGGCGAACGCGGTTGAAAAATGTGGGAGGCGGCGTGCTCCCGATGACGCTGGCGCCGGTCAAGTTGCAGTCACTGTTGCGCCGCTGCCGGGAGCCATTCGAATTGTCGCACCGCCCCTCCCACAACTGACCCGTGCCGCTTTAAGCCGTGTTGTTTAACCGTTGTATCAGCAGAGAAGCTCCCGTCACCCCATGCGTATCGATCCTCGCCCATTACCCGCCGTCATGCCCTTCCTGGGTGAACTGCCACCGCTGTTGACCCGCCTCTATGCCGCTCGCGGGGTGCAGTCCGAGGCGGAGCTGGATAAAAGCCTGGCGCGGTTGATTCCCTTCCAGCAGCTCAAGGGCATCGACGCGGCGGTAGACCTGTTGGTGACTGCATTGCAGCAACGCCAGCGCATCCTGATCGTCGGCGACTTCGACGCCGATGGTGCCACCGCCAGCACGGTGGGCACCCTGGGCCTGCGGCTGCTGGGTGCGGCCCATGTCGATTACCTGGTGCCCAACCGTTTCGAATTCGGCTATGGCCTGACCCCGGAAATTGTCGCCGTCGCCCTGCAGCGCGAGCCGCAGTTGTTGATCACGGTGGACAACGGCATCTCCAGTGTCGAGGGCGTGGCGGCGGCGAAAGCGGCGGGGCTCAAGGTGCTGGTCACCGACCACCACTTACCGGGGGATGAATTGCCGGCGGCGGACGCCATCGTCAACCCGAACCAGCCAGGCTGTGAGTTCCCCAGCAAGGCATTGGCCGGCGTAGGCGTGATCTTCTACGTGCTGATGGCCCTGCGTGCGCGCTTGCGCAGTTTGGGCTGGTACGAGAACAAAACGCAGCCGAACATTGGGGAGTTGCTCGACCTGGTCGCCCTGGGCAGCGTCGCTGACGTTGTACCGCTGGACGCCAACAACCGCATCCTGGTCCATCAGGGCCTGGAACGTATTCGCGCCGGTCGTGCGCGGCCAGGGATCAAGGCGATTCTCGAGGTCGCCAAGCGCGATGCGGCGCGCATCACGTCCACCGACCTGGGTTTTATCCTCGGCCCCCGGTTGAACGCTGCCGGGCGCCTGGATGATATGAGCCTGGGTATCGAATGCCTGCTGACCAGCGATTTTGCTGCGGCTCGGGAAATGGCTGCGCAATTGGACGGTATGAACCAGGACCGCAAATCCATCGAGCAAGGCATGCAGCGCGAGGCCCTGGCCCAGCTCAAGGACTTGCCGGTGGACTCGATGCCCTATGGCTTGTGCCTGTTCGATCCGGAGTGGCATCAAGGGGTGATCGGTATTCTGGCGTCGCGCATGAAAGAGCGTTATTTCCGCCCGACCATTGCCTTCGCCGACGCCGGTGATGGCCTGCTCAAGGGCTCGGGGCGCTCTGTGCCGGGCTTCCACATCCGTGATGCCCTGGCGGTAGTCGCCAGCCAGCATCCGAACCTGATCGCCAAGTACGGCGGCCATGCCATGGCGGCGGGGCTGACGCTGCCCGAGGCGAATTTTCCCCTGTTTGCCGAAGCCTTTGACGTTGAAGTACGTCGGCAATTGCGCGAAGAAGACCTCACCGGCCGGTTGCTGTCCGATGGCACCCTGGCGGTTGAGGAGTTTCACCTCGAACTGGCCCGCGCGTTGCGGCATGCCGGGCCGTGGGGGCAGCACTTTCCCGAGCCGTTGTTTCACGGCGTGTTCCAGTTGGTGGAGCAGCGAGTGGTGGGGGAGCGACACCTGAAAGTGGTGCTCAAGACCGAATGCGGGTCGGTGAAGCTTGATGGCATTGCGTTTGGAGTGGACCGCGAAGTGTGGCCGAACCCGACGGTGCGTTGGGTGGAGTTGGCCTACAAGCTGGACGTGAACGAGTTTCGGGGGAATGAAACCGTGCAACTGATGATTGCCCACATCGAGCCGCGCTAGATTTTACTAACACCGCAAAACAACTGTGGGAGGGGGCTTGCCCCCGATAGCGGTAGGTCAGTCACAGCATTATTGACTGACACTCAGGTATCGGGGCAAGCCCCCTCCCACAGTTTGATTTGTGTAAGGCTCGGGTTTATTCGGCCTTGGCCTGGTGCTTGACGATGATATCCACCAAACGCTTGGCCAGCGCCGGGTAGTTTTCGTCGAAGTGATGCCCGCCTGGCAGCTTCACAGCCTCGCCCACGGCGGTCTTGTCGGTACAGCCGCTCTCGTCGACCTCTTCGGCACCGTAGATGCACACCACTTTATCAGCCGGCAGCTTGGCCATTTCCGGGCCGGTCGCGGCTTCCTTGCCGGCATTGCCCAGCCAGCCTTCTACTTCGATTTCAAAGCTGCCGGTGCGGGCGAACGCCAGCAGGATGATTGCGTCGACGCGCTGCTGTTCGTTTTCCGGCATGCGGTTGTAGATCGCTGGCAGGACGTCGGCACCGAACGAATAACCGGTAAGCACGAAACGCTTGGTGCCCCACTTCTGCCGGTAGTGTTGCATCAGCTCGGTGAGGTCCTTGGCGCTTTGTTCCGGGGTCTTGTGCTGCCAGTAGTAGCGCAGGGTGTCGATGCCTACGACCGGATAGCCGATCTTGGCCATCTCGCCGGCCACGTCGCGGTCCAGGTCACGCCAGCCGCCATCGCCGGACAGGAACAGGGTCACGGTGTCCTTGGCCTGGCCTGCCGGCACTTCCACGACGGGAATCGCCAGGCCGCCGTTGTCCGAGCCCACCAGTTGCTTGCGCAGTTCGTTGTTCAGCACTTGCGGGTAGTGAATGTCGTAGTCGCTGATGCTGGTGGTGGCGCGCGGTGTGTCGCGGACGAAACTGGCGCTTTCATCGTCGGGGTTGTCATTCCATGCGACCAGCCAGTTGCCATGGGCGGATGTTTTCGGCAGCGGGTCCTTGCAGCCTTCCTGCACCAGGGCGAAGCCGACGGAAATGGCATTGGCCTTGTCGTCGTTCTGTGTGGCCAGCCAGCGCCAGGCGAGGGCGGCGCCAGGGCCAATGCCGCTGACCAGCGTCGCCGGGCCATTGAGCTGGCCCAGGGCGCCTTGCAGTGCTTGTTCCTGCAGCTTGCAGTCGTCCTTGGGCAGGATCACCTGGACAATCTGTGCCTTGCCGCCCTGGCTCAGGGCTATCAGTTGGCTGTCGGTCAGGGTTTCGTCGGCCATCACGGCCACGGCGACCCGGGCTTTCGCCGTACCGGCCGGGGTCACGCGGGTCATCACCGAGCCGTCGGCCTGGGGCAGTTGTTCCAGGGTCGGCTGCGGGGCAGGGCGGTTCCAGTACCAATAGCCGCCACCCAGGACTAGGGCGAGCAGCACTACAAAGGCCAATACATACCGCCAGGAGCGTCGAATCATCAGCGTTTCACCAATCCAGTCAAGCCGCCCGCGATCAGGGCGGCGGTATCGGCCAGTGCAACCAGCGGATCAAGTCCCGCGGGCACGGCCATGTAACGGGGTTCCCAGTCAGGCTGGAACTTGTCTTTGAAGCGGCGTAACCCTTGGAAGTTATACAGTTGCTCGCCACGACGGAACACCATTGAGCCCAAGCGTTGGGTCAGCGGCGCACCGCGTCGCGGTTGCAGGCCCGACAACGGCACCATGCCGAGGCTGAAGCGGGCATAGCCGTGGCTCTTATAGTGTTGAATCAGGCCGACCATCATGAATTCCATGGTCAGCTTTGGCGCGTCCGGGTGGGCGCGCATCAGGTCGAGACTGGCCAGGTCGTGGTTGTAGGTCTCGAGCAGGTTGGCAAAGGCTACCGGGTGCCCTTCGAAGCGAATGATCGCGATACGGAAGTGCTTGAGGTAGTCGTCGCTGAAGCGGCCCAGGGAAAAGCCTTTTTCCCGCACGTTCTTGCCGGTCAGCCAGGCGTCGGAAATGACCTTGAGTTCGTCCATCGGTGCGGTACCGGGTTCATGGATTTCCAGGGACAGGCCGTCCCGGGTGCCACGGTTCCAGGTGTAGCGCAAATCCTTCATCTCTTTGCCCTTGGCTTCCAGGTCAAAGCGTTTCAGGTCGACCCGGGCTTCTTCGCCCAGCTTGATCGCGGTCAGGCCGATGTCCATGTAGTACGGCAGGTTCTCCGCCCGCACCTGATAGAACACCGGGCGCGCATGGTGGATGTCGCACAGGTCACGGAACTGCCAGATCATCTCGGCGCGGGGTTGGGTCGGGCCGATCGGGTCGTACAGGGCCACCAGGCTGCGCCCGCGACGGGCATACATCAGGAAGGCCTCGTCGTTGGGGTGGAACAGTAGCGCCTTGTCACCGGTCAGTGCCAGGCCACCGTCGGGCTGCGACGAGGCCATCAGGATTTTGGTGGCACGCTCCAGCTCCTCCGCGGTCGGCAGGTGGATCACCGGGCGCGCCGTGCGCAGCAGCCAGGTCAGCGACACGATCACCAGCAGCACGGCGGCACCCAGCAGCGAGCGCAGGCCGCGTGGGGCGTTGGCATCCAGGGTGAACTGCCACCACAGTTGGTGGCTGTAAGGCACGTCTTGATAAGCGAACAGCAGCAGCCAGATCGACGCACCCAGCACGCATACGCTGGCCACCAGGTAGAGCGGCGAGAACGGTAGCTCGGTCAGGCGGCTGGCCCGGTAGAACGAGCGCCGGAAAATGGCCAGCAACACGGCGGTCATGGTCATCAGGCTGGCTTCTTCCCAGTCGAACCCCTTGAGCAGTGAAAGCAGGGCGCCGGTCAGCAACAGCACCATCGTCAGCATCCAGGCTGCGGACAAACGGCGGCGCAGGCCTTGGGCCAGCAACAGGCACAGCACGCCGATCAGGCTGGCACCGAAGTGCGAAGCGTCAATCAGGCGGTGGGGAATCAGGAAGCCGATGTTTTCCAGGCGCGAGTCGATTTCGGGCGTGGCGCCGGAAAACAGCAGGACCACGCCGGACAAAAAAACCAGTACGGCCAACACCGGCGCCGCCAGGCCCGAGGCCACTCGCAGGCTCTGTTGGGTCTGGAACAGGCGCTGTGCCTCGTTGACCAGCAGGAACACACAGGCGATCAGCAGCGGCAGCACCACGTAGATCATGCGGTACAGCAGCAGGGCGGCGGCCAAGGGGGCGGCCCCCAGTTTGTCGGCGAAGGCGGCCAGCAGGATGGCCTCGAATACCCCCACGCCACCCGGCACATGGCTGAGCACGCCAGCGGCCAGGGCCAGCAGGTACACCAGCAGGAACGGGCCGAAGGGCGGCGCTTCCGGCAGCAGCATATAAAGGACGGTGGCGGCGGCGGCGACATCCAGCGCGGTGATGATCAGTTGCAGGAACGTCAGGCGTCGGCCGGGCAGGCGCAGCGTGCGGCGGCCCACTTTGACCAGCAGGTTGTCCGGGTAGGGTTGCTCCGGCAGGCGACGGCGATAAATGCCGATGCACAGTGCGGCCGACAACAGCAGCACGGCACCGGCAATAGCGCCGAGCAAACCTTGCGATACATGCAGGGCGGTGGACGCAGCAGGCAAGTTGCTCAAAGTGGCCAATGCAGCCAGCGGCGGCAGGGCGCAGCCCAGGGCCAGGCTGGCGAACACGGTCATATGAGCGACTTCTGAAGCGCCGATACCGTGGCGTGCATATAAACGGTAGCGTACCGAACCGCCCGAGAGCATCGACAGGCCAATGGCATTACCGATCGCAAAGGCAGTGAAGCCGCCGAGGGCCAGGGTCTTGGCAGGTAGTTTTACGCCGGCATAGCGCGCGCCGGAAAACTCATAGCCCAACAGAATGATGAAACCGGCGACGGCGGCGGCGAATGCGCCGAGCAGTGAAGGCTTGGGCACTTCCAGGATCGAGTCGTGGAGGGCGTAGAGGTCCAGCTCCAGCAGCAGGTGGCGGCAGGCGACGAGGGCGATTGCAAACAGCAACAAGGTTACTGCCAGCCCGATGGGTTGGCGATATTTGCTCAACAGATCCAGCCAGCGCAAACGGGTGGGAGTGATCGGTTGTTCTGCTGTGACGGAGTCTTGTGGTTCAGACGAGTTGGCGCGCATCAATCACCTCGTGGATTGTGCGCGACAGGATGGAGGTATCCAGCCAAGTTACCAATCCCTATGGACAAAATAATTACAAATATTAACGCGTATCGCCGGGGGCGGCGACTGCGGCCATTGGTCGTAGAGGATTAAGCATAGTGTGCAATGGAATGGACTCTATAAACCCTATACGGTTTCATGAAAGATGCCATGCCATTGTTTCAGAAGAGCTTTTTCACCGGATACAAAAAAGGCCACTCTTTCGAGTAGCCTTCTTTGATGTTTGGTTGCGGGAGCCGGATTTGAACCGACGACCTTCGGGTTATGAGCCCGACGAGCTACCAGACTGCTCCATCCCGCGTCTGTGGGCGGCATTCTACAGTCCAGCGGCGAGGTGTCAACCGTTAATGGGCCGATGGGTCAAATAAGTGTGAAATGAGAGGGGGGAGGTCGACCGCGGAAGGTAAGTGCGCGATGAGTAAAGATTTTTTTGTCTTACAATTTTCATACAGACACAAAACAGACACGCACAAAAAAGGCCACTCTTTCGAGTAGCCTTTTTTGATGTTTGGTTGCGGGAGCCGGATTTGAACCGACGACCTTCGGGTTATGAGCCCGACGAGCTACCAGACTGCTCCATCCCGCGTCTGTGTGTCGGCATTCTACAGAGGAACGCGGGTGTGTCAACCTGTGAATTGAAGAAAAGCGCTTGTGGTTCAATTGCTTAGCTCTCCAAGCGCGTAGCTCGGTACGCTCGGGCCCAGTCTGGCTGAGGGTTTCAGCTCTATTGGGTGGACAATTTCGATTGAAAAAATAAATTCACCTTGGATTTTTCCTACCGCTCAGACGGAAGAATCAAACTACTGGTGCTATATACAGGGGTGAGTGCGATACTGGCCACCCGTTGAACTACACCCTTTATATGACGCAGCGCAAAATCATCCACGTCGACTGTGATTGCTTCTACGCCGCCATCGAGATGCGCGATGACCCGAGCCTGGCGCAAAAGCCGCTGGCGGTAGGGGGCGCGGCCGATCGGCGTGGTGTGATTGCCACCTGCAACTACGAAGCGCGGGCCTATGGCGTGCGCTCGGCGATGTCCTCTCACCATGCCCTGAAGCTCTGCCCGGACCTGACCATCGTCAAGCCGCGCATGGATGCCTATAAAGAAGCGTCGAAGGAAATCCAGACGATCTTTCGCGACTACACCGACCTGATCGAACCGCTGTCGCTGGATGAAGCCTACCTGGATGTCTCTGACAGCCCGCACTTTGGCGGCAGTGCCACGCGTATCGCCCAGGACATTCGCCGCAGGGTTTCCAACCAACTGCACATCACCGTGTCCGCCGGGGTGGCGCCGAATAAATTCCTGGCCAAGATCGCCAGCGACTGGAAGAAACCCAACGGCCTGTTTGTGATCACCCCCGACCAGGTCGAAGACTTTGTCTCCCAGTTGCGCGTGAGCAAGCTGCATGGCGTTGGCAAGGTGACGGCGGACAAGCTTGCGCGCCTGGGCATTGAAGACTGCTTGCAGTTGCGCGAGTGGAACAAGCTGGCACTGGTGCGCGAATTTGGCAGTTTTGGTGAACGGCTGTGGAGCCTGGCCCGTGGGATTGATGAGCGTGCGGTGCAGAATGACAGCCGCCGGCAATCGATCAGTGTGGAAAATACCTATGATGTTGACCTGCCAGATCTCTCAAGTTGCCTGGCGAAACTCCCCGAACTGATGGAAACCCTGGCCGGGCGCATGGCGCGCATCGACAGCAGTTACCGCGCGGGCAAGCCGTTCGTGAAGGTGAAGTTTCATGACTTTACCCAGACCACGCTGGAGCAGGCCGGGGCAGGGCGGGACCTGGAGAGTTATCAACAGCTGATGACCCAGGCATTCAATCGCGGTGGCAAACCGGTGCGGTTGCTGGGGATTGGGGTGCGGTTGCTCGACCTGAGTGGTGGCAACGAACAGTTAGAGTTCTCTTGGTAGAAACCGGGAACAAAATGTGGGAGGGTCAAGCGTACATCGCCTTCTGTAGGAGCGAGGGGGACGCATAGTTCTTGCTCGCGAATAACTCACAGGCACCGCGTTGATTCAGGAAACACGCGTTATCGTTGAGGTTCTTCGCGAGCAAGCTCGCTCCTACAAAAAAGCCTTAACTGAATGGCATTCGGGCTTGCCCTCACCCATTTAGATCTAAGCGTTTCCGAAGTATCAGCGTGCGCCGGGATCCGCCACCAAGCGCCCCGCATCCTTGGTCAGCGCTTGCAGGAATTCCTGCTGCAACTCCGGATCATTGCGGGTCAGTTCAATCAGGCTTTGTTCCAGCTCGCTGGCTTCTTCTTCCAGGCCCAGTTCCGACAGGCGCTTGACCCGATGCACCCATTGGCTGACTTCGTCATCTTCCAGGTCGTCGTAGATCAGGGCATGCGCTTCCAGCAGCTTGCCGCGCAGGGTGTTGCTGATCGCCAGGGTCGAGTCCGAATGCACGTCGTCCTGGCCATCTTCCACGCTGATCTTCAAGGTCGTGATGCGGTTCAAGTCCTGCTCGGCGAACGGGCTGTCCAAAAGGTTCAGGCGCAGCACGCCATTACGGTCGGTGGTCAGCTCATGCACTTGCCGGCCGGCGGTGACCTGTACCGGACGCTCGCTCCAGGGCAGGCTCGAATATTCCACACGCTTGTCGCGCTGGACTTCATCAATACCCGCCAGGTTCTGTTGCGCACGGCCATGGGATTGCACGTTCATGAACGGGTTGAGCCCGTCCACGCCGTAGGTCAGCCAGTCATGGGTCATGCTGGTGGGCAAGTGCCCCAGGGCAAAGATATTCGCCACGTTCGCGCCCGCGCCCGCCACAAGGGCAACTGCTCCCAAGGGCATCTCATAGAGTTTGCGCCAGGGTTGGTAAGGGGTGTAGCGGTCGTAACGACGGGTGACTTCGAACTCGGTGACCTCGAAGGTCTTCTGCTCATGAATGCGAACCCGGCGTTGCGGCAGCTCCAGCACTTTGGGTTCGCCGACATCGATCTGCAGGCTGTGGTCGAGCAATTTCCGCTCGACCCGCTCCTCGTGCTCACTGCGTTGCGACATCTGGTTGGCGCAGCCGCTGACAAGCAGGGCGCCGCACAAGGCGGCGCCCCCCAGGGCTCTGGTGTTTCGCTTGAACATGACTTCTCTTGATCTGGTTTTCAGCGACGAATACGCGCCTGGAGGAAAGACAGCACGTCAGCCACCGGCAACGGTTGGGCTTCGGCTTCGGTCCGGCTCTTGTATTCGAGATTGCCATCGGCCAGGCCGCGGTCACTGACCACGATCCGGTGCGGGATGCCAATCAGTTCCATGTCGGCGAACTTGATGCCCGGGCTGGTTTTCTTGTCGCGGTCGTCCAGCAACACTTCAAAACCGGCTGCCGTCAGTTCGGCATACAGTTTGTCGGTGGCTTCGCGGACTTGCTCGGTTTCATAGCGCAGCGGCACCAGGGCCACCTGGAACGGCGCCAGGGCGTCACTCCAGATAATGCCTTTCTCGTCGTTGTTCTGCTCGATCGCAGCGGCAACCACGCGCGAAACGCCAATGCCGTAGCAACCCATCTCCAGGGTGATCGGCTTGCCGTTCTCGCCCAGCACTTCGCACTTCATCGCCTTGCTGTACTTGTTACCCAGCTGGAAGATATGCCCGACTTCGATGCCGCGTTTGATTTCCAGGGTGCCCTTGCCATCCGGGCTTGGGTCGCCGGCCACCACGTTACGCAGGTCGGCCACGGTCGGTACTGGCAGGTCGCGCTCCCAGTTCACGCCGAAGTAGTGCTTGTCGTCGATGTTCGCGCCGATACCGAAGTCGCTCATCAGCTCGACCGAACGGTCGATGATGATCGGCAGTGGCAGGTTCAGCGGGCCCAGGGAGCCGGCGCCGGCGCCAATGGCGTCACGCAGTTCGGCATCGGAGGCCATGACCAGCGGGCTGGCCACGCCAGGTTGCTGGGCGGCTTTGATTTCGTTGAGTTCGTGGTCGCCGCGGATGACCAAGGCGATCAGCTTGCCTTTTTCTTCGGCATGCACGATCAGGGTCTTGATGGTCTTTTCAATCGGCAGATTGAATTTTTCCACCAGGGCCGCAATGGTCTTGGTCTCCGGGGTGTCGACCAGGCGCAGCTCTTCTGCCGGGGCTGGACGGGACGTTTCCCGTGGCACGGCTTCGGCTTTCTCGATGTTCGCCGCGTAGTCGGAACCGTTGCTGAACACGATATCGTCTTCGCCGGACTCGGCCAGTACGTGGAACTCGTGGGAGCCGGCGCCGCCGATGGAGCCGTTATCCGCTTCAACCGGGCGGAATTTCAGGCCCAGGCGCGTAAACACGTTGCAGTAGGCGGTATGCATGCGGTCGTAGGTGACCTGCAAGGAAGCCTGGTCGGCGTGGAACGAATACGCGTCCTTCATGATGAACTCGCGGCCACGCATCAAGCCGAAGCGTGGGCGGATTTCATCACGGAATTTAGTCTGGATCTGGTACAGGTTGAGGGGCAGTTGCTTGTAGCTGCTCAACTCGTTGCGCATCAGGTCGGTGATCACTTCTTCGTGGGTCGGGCCCGCACAAAAGTCGCGGCCATGCCGATCCTTGAAGCGCAGCAACTCAGGGCCGTACTCTTCCCAGCGCCCGGATTCCTGCCACAACTCGGCCGGTTGGGTGCTCGGCATCAACACTTCCAGAGAGCCGGCGGCGTTCATTTCTTCGCGAACGATCGCTTCGACCTTGCGCATCACCTTCAAGCCCATGGGCAGCCAGGTGTACAGGCCGGAGGCCAGCTTGCGGATCATACCGGCGCGCAGCATCAGCTGATGGCTGATCACGACCGCATCGGAAGGCGTTTCTTTCTGTGTGGCGAGCAAATATTGACTGGTACGCATGGTAGGCCGTTGTCGGTTGCTTGAACTTGAAATGACTTGGGATTGTACGGGCGCAAACTGCCGCCGTACAGGCATCAGAATGTTGGGCTGCCTGTAGGAGCGAGCTGGCTCGCGAAGATCGTCAACGATGACGCGGGAAACCGGGATAAACGCGGTGTCTGTGACTTCTTTGCGAGCCAGCTCGCTCCTGCAGGGGGTGGCTCTGTCAGTCTTCGGCGGGCGGGCTCAACCGAATGCGCCGATTCTCCTGGTACCAGTGCAGCGCAATCAGCAGCAGCGTCGGTACACCCAGCACGCAGGTGATCAGGAAGAAGTTGTGATAGCCGAACTTCTCTACCATCACCCCCGAATAGCCGCCGATCAGGCGTGGCAGCAACAGCATGATCGAGCTGAGCAACGCATATTGGGTGGCGGAGAACTTGAGGTTGGTCAGGCTCGACAGGTAGGCGACAAACGCCGAGGTGGCCAGGCCCGAGCTGAAGTTATCCAGCGAGATGGTGAAGATCAGCATCTGCAGGTCCGGGCCCATGTCGGCGAGCATCACGAACAGCAGGTTGGTACCGGCCGAGGCGACGCCGCCGATAAACAGGATCGGCAGGATACCGAAGCGCACGATCAGCAGGCCGCCCATGCCGGCGCCGAGCAGGGTCATGATCAGGCCGAAGATCTTGCTGACCCCGGCGATCTGGTCCTTGGTAAAGCCTTGGTCGATGTAGAACACGTTGGCCATTACGCCCATCACCGTGTCGGACATGCGGTAGGTGGCGATCAGCCCGAGCAGCAGCAACGCCTGCCAGCGGTAGCGCAGGATAAAGTCGTTGACCGGTGTCAGCACCGGCGCCAGGCCGCGACGGCCCATGGCCGACAGGCACAACGCGGTGAGGGTGATGTACAGGATGGCGCGCAGGAAGGCGCGGTCTTCCATCAGCAATTCCCACAGGCTCACGCCGTGAAACAGCACGCTGGCGAAATCGGTGTTGTACAGCTGGGTGAACATGGCCGGTACCGACACCAGCAGCACGATCAGCACGAACACCGACACCAATTGATGCACGAAACTGTAGCGCCCCGCCTGCAACTGGGTGCGCAATGGCACATTGGGTTCGCGCATGAACAGGGTGGTCAGCAGCGCCGGGATCATCAGCACGCCGAACAGGACATAGGTGCCGGTCCACGCCGAGTGCTTATAGTTGAAACCGGTGGAGCCGAAGCCTTCGGCGAAGAACAGCGCACCCGCCGTGGCCAGCAGGGCGGCAATGCGATAACCGGACATATAGCTGGCCGCCAGGGCTGCCTGGCGGCTGTCATCGGCGATTTCCAGGCGATAGGCGTCGACCGCGATATCCTGGGTGGCCGATGCAAAGGCGACCACGACCGCAATGGCAATCAGCCAGGACAGGTGTTTCTGCGGGTCGCAGAACCCCATGCCGATCAATCCGAGGATCACCAGCGACTGGGCCAGTACCAGCCAGGAACGACGACGTCCGAGTTTGCCGAGCAGCGGCAGGCGCCATTGGTCGAGCAGCGGCGACCACACCCATTTGAAGGCATACGCCAAACCGATCAGGCTCGCATAGCCGATGGTCTCGCGGGCCACACCGGCCTCGCGCAACCATACTGAAAGCGTCGAGAACACCAACATGTAAGGCAAGCCGGCGGCAAAGCCGAGCAACAACAGCACTAACGTCGAGGGGCTGGCATAGGCGGCGAGCGCGGCGCGCCAGGTTTTACGGGGCATGGGCTGGAGTCTGCCTCAGATTCACGGAAACAAAGCGCGCACTCTAACCGCTGTGCTCTACCGGGCGCCAGCCATGACGCTGAATATCCACGCGATTGTTCAGGATAGTGACACCTTCGCTGCGCAAACGCGCACGTTGCTCGTCGCCTGAGGCACTGCCCACTGGCAGGCTTATCCGACCGCCGGCACCCAGCACCCGGTGCCAGGGCAGGCGAGTGTCCTGCGGCAACTGGCTGAGCGTGCGTCCGACCCAGCGTGCCGCACGCCCCAACCCGGCGAGGTGGGCCAGTTCACCGTAGCTCACCACACAACCTTCGGGTACTTGCGCCAGTGTCAAGTAAAGCGCGGTGCGGCGCATCTCGGCGGGGCTTTGCGGGGCTTCATTGGGTGGGTTCACTGGGGGTATATCCGTTCGGATCCTGGGTCGTTTTGTAAGAAGCGTCTGATAAGTATGCGGATGAGTATTGAACTCAATATAGATCCCCGAGTCAGTCGTAGCTATCTAATACGATATTCGTCCTTTTTCGCCAATCTTGAGCTCCTTAATCGCTTATGTTGCCCAGAACCCTGCTGTGCCTTGCTGTTCTCAGCGCTTCCGCGCCCTTGCTGGCTGATACCGTCTGGTTGAAGAACGGTGACCGCCTGACTGGCAAGATCAAAGTCTTCGACGGTGGCAAGCTGCTGATCCAGACTGACTACGCGGGCGCGATCCCGGTGGACTGGAAGCAGGTGAAAACCCTGGAGAGTGACCAGGAGTTGCTGGTCAAGCAGGATGCCTATACCGGCGAGAAAGCCAAATCGTTAAAGGCCGCCGATGACGGCAAGGTGGTGCTGGCCAATGGCGAGGCGCCCAAGACCGTCGAACTGGCGAGCATCCAGCAGATCATCAAGCCCAAGCCGGTGATCGAAGACCTGGTATGGAAAGGCAATGTCGACATGGCACTGGACTACAGGCGTGCCGAGAAAGACACCAATGACTACGACATCGACTTCAAGACCATCGCGCGCCATGGTCAATGGCGCCACACGGGGCAGGGCGAATACAACCGCGAGTTCCAGGACGACGTCACCACCACCGACAACTGGGCCCTGGAGTACGACCTCGACCGCTTCCTGACCGAGCACTGGTTCTGGCAGGGGCGTCTGACCTACAAGCGCGACAAGGTTGAAGACCTGTCCCGTCAACGCACCGTGGGCACCGGCCCGGGCTACCAGTTCTGGGATGATGAGCTGGGGGCTTTCTCGCTGGGGTCGCTGGTCAACCGCACCGATTACGAATACTCCGATGGCGGCAAGGACAACTTCTATTCCCTGGCCATGAAGTGGAACTACAACCGCTATCTGGTCGGCAAGACGGTCGAGTTCTTCACCAACGGCGAAGTCGGCAAGCCCATCGGCGGCCCGTCCGAATATTCCCTCGATGCGGAAATGGGCCTGCGCTACAAAGTCACCGAGTGGGCCTCGCTCAACCTCAAGGCTGAACGCGACATTATCAGCGGCGAGTCGGAAAGCAGCTTGAGCAAGACCCGCTACACCGCAGGCTTTGGCGTCGCCTGGTAATCAGCTTGAACCCGCCCGCCGGGGTGCCGCTGGCAACCTGTGCGGATATTGATTACCTTGGGTTGAGATCCATTCCCATAGGCCAGGGCGGCCGAATACCCGAGGAGTCATACGTTGAGCGCGCACGTTGCCAAGAACGCCCGAGAGCTGTTGCTCAAGGAATACCGTGGGGCTCTCTCCACATTGTCCAAGGCCATGCCCGGCTTTCCCTTTGGTTCGGTGGTGCCCTATTGCCTGGACTCAGAAGGCCGGCCGCTGATCCTGATCAGCCGGATTGCCCAGCACACCCACAACCTGCAGAAAGATCCCAAGTGTTCACTGCTGGTCGGCGAGCGCGAAGCGGATGATGTGCAGGCGGTGGGGCGCCTGACCTGCCTGGCCGAAGCCGAGAAGCTGGAGGAGGGCGCTGCGATTGAAGCGGCGGCCGAACGCTATTACCGCTACTTCCCCGAGTCGGCCAACTACCATAAGGCCCACGATTTCGACTTCTGGGTCCTCAAGCCGGTACGCCATCGTTATATCGGCGGGTTTGGCGCAATTCACTGGGTCGACCAACTGACCTTGGCCAATCCGTTCTTTGGTGCGGCCGAGCGCAGCATGATCGAGCACATGAACAGCGATCACGCCAAGGCTATCGCGCATTACGTCGAACTGGCCGGCCTGCCGAACCACGAGCCTGCGCAACTGGCCGGCATCGACAGCGAGGGCATGCACCTGCGTATCGGCCATGCCCTGCACTGGTTGCCCTTTGCCGAGCCTTGCAACACGCCGACACAAGTGCGCGAGGCCTTGGTTTTATTGGCTCACGCCGAGGTCTGGCCGAAAAAAGCCAGCGCTGAAGCTTGAATTCACGAAATGGCGACGTCATCTAAGGTGGACTGGCAAGGCATTCTTGCGTTGAGGAAACAATTTGATGCGCCCTTTTTTATTGCTCTTTCTGCTGTTCCCGGTGTTGGAGCTGTTCGTATTCGTTCAAGTCAGCGGTGCGATCGGGTTTTTCCCGGCTCTGCTGCTGATCATTCTCGGCTCGATGCTCGGCGTACTGGTACTGCGCGTCGCCGGCCTGGCCACGGCGCTGCGTGCCCGTGAAAGCCTGAATCGTGGTGAATTGCCGGCCCAGACCATGCTCGAAGGGCTGATGATGGCCTTGGCCGGTGGCCTATTGATCCTGCCGGGCTTTATCAGCGATGTGGTCGGCCTGGTCATGTTGCTGCCCTTCACCCGCAAGCTGCTGGCCGGCAAGATGCGCCAGCGCGCCGAAGAGGCTGCTATTCGCCAGCGCGCGTTTGCCGACGACCTGCAACCCCGTGGCGGCCCGGCTCCACGCCAGCCGTTGGGGCGCGAAGGTGATGTGATCGAAGGCGAGTTCGAGCATCGCGACAGCAAATAACCGCTTCACCGACACGGCACCTTCGGGTGCCGTGTTGCTTTTCTGGACTGGCAAACGCAAAAAAATTCATTCCACGCCCCTTGTAATCAGCTGATGCGCCCTTATGTAACGGTCACCGCAAGGTTTCTGGTGGCGACACCAGACAGACTTCCGCGTTTCGCCCAGCGAACCGCGACCGGCACCGCCGGATTTAACCTGCCGGTACTGACACCGGCCGATGAAAAACACAATTAGGAGAGATCGACAATGAGCAAGCTTCGTCCTCTGCACGACCGCGTCGTTATCCGTCGCAGCGAAGAAGAAAAGAAAACCGCTGGCGGTATCGTTCTGCCAGGTTCGGCTGCTGAAAAAGCCAACCACGGTGTGATCGTCGCTGCAGGCCCAGGCAAGACTCTGGAAAACGGTGACGTACGTGCGCTGGCCGTTAAAGTCGGTGACAAAGTCGTATTCGGCCCTTACTCCGGCAGCAACACTGTGAAAGTCGACGGCGAAGACCTTCTGGTTATGGCTGAGAACGAGATTCTCGCCGTTCTGGAAGACTGATTTCCCCGCTCATTTTCCCGTTACTACAAAGTATTTAAGGAATATCGATCATGGCTGCTAAAGAAGTTAAATTCGGCGATTCCGCCCGCAAGAAAATGCTCGTTGGTGTCAACGTCCTGTCTGACGCAGTAAAAGCGACCCTGGGCCCGAAAGGCCGTAACGTGATCATCGAGAAGAGCTTCGGCGCTCCGACCATCACCAAGGACGGCGTTTCCGTCGCTAAAGAAATCGAACTGGAAGACCGTTTCGAAAACATGGGCGCGCAGCTGGTCAAAGACGTTGCCTCCCGTGCCAACGATGACGCAGGCGACGGCACCACTACCGCCACCGTTCTGGCTCAGGCAATCGTCAACGAAGGCTACAAGGCCGTCGCTGCCGGCATGAACCCGATGGACCTCAAGCGCGGCATCGACAAGGCGACCATCGCTATCGTCGCCGAGCTGAAAAAACTGTCCAAGCCTTGCGCTGACACCAAGGCTATCGCTCAGGTAGGCACCATCTCCGCCAACTCCGACAGCTCCATCGGCGACATCATTGCCGAAGCCATGGAAAAAGTCGGTAAAGAAGGCGTGATCACCGTTGAAGAAGGCACTGGCCTGGAAAACGAACTGTCGGTTGTTGAAGGCATGCAGTTCGACCGTGGCTACCTGTCCCCGTACTTCGTCAACAAGCCAGAAACCATGGTTGCCGAGCTGGACAGCCCGCTGATCCTGCTGGTCGACAAGAAAATCTCCAACATCCGCGAAATGCTGCCAGTGCTGGAAGCCGTTGCCAAAGCTGGCCGCCCACTGCTGATCGTTTCCGAAGACGTTGAAGGCGAAGCCCTGGCGACGCTGGTTGTAAACAACATGCGTGGCATCGTCAAAGTTGCAGCCGTCAAGGCTCCAGGCTTCGGCGACCGTCGCAAGGCCATGCTGCAGGACATCGCCGTCCTGACCGGCGGTACCGTTATCTCCGAAGAGATCGGCCTGAGCCTGGAAAGCGCCACTCTGGAAAACCTGGGTAGCGCCAAGCGCGTGACCATCTCCAAGGAAAACACCATCATCGTTGACGGTGCTGGCGTAGACCAGGACATCCAGTCGCGTATCACTCAGATCCGCGCCCAGGTGGCCGAAACTTCCTCCGACTACGACCGTGAAAAACTGCAAGAGCGTCTGGCCAAGCTGTCCGGCGGCGTTGCAGTGATCAAGGTTGGCGCGGGTTCCGAAGTTGAAATGAAAGAGAAGAAAGCCCGCGTTGAAGACGCCCTGCACGCAACTCGCGCAGCCGTTGAAGAAGGCGTGGTACCTGGCGGTGGCGTTGCGCTGATCCGTGCTCTGGAAGCCCTGACTGACCTGACCGGCGACAACGCTGACCAGAACGTCGGTATCGCTGTGCTGCGTCGTGCTGTTGAAGCTCCGCTGCGTCAGATCGCTGCGAACTCCGGCGACGAGCCAAGCGTAGTGGTCAACGAAGTCAAGAACGGCAAAGGTAACTACGGTTACAACGCTGCGACTGGCGTGTATGGCGACATGATCGAAATGGGCATCCTGGACCCTACCAAGGTGACTCGTTCCGCGCTGCAAGCGGCATCCTCCATCGGCGGTCTGATCCTGACCACCGAAGCAGCGATCGCTGATCTACCGAAGAAAGAAGGCCAGGCTGGCGGCGGTATGCCAGACATGGGCGGCATGGGTGGCATGGGCGGCATGATGTAAGCCAGTCTTACCCGGCTAATAAAAACCCCGCCTGCAGCGATGCAGGCGGGGTAATGAGATGGTCACCCCCACACCCTGCGAGGGCTACGCTTTCGCAGGGTGTTTTGTTTTTGGAGGCCATCATCATGAGCGAGTCAGCACTGATCGGGATCGATCTCGGCAAACATAATTTCCACCTTCTGGGCCAAGACAAATCGGGCCGCGAGGTGTTTCGCAAAAAGCTCTCGCGAGCGCAGATGATGCGGTTCTTCGGCAACTTGCCGAGCTGCGTCGTGGTAACGGAAGCCTGTGCCGGCTCTCACTTCATCGCCCGTCAGCTTGCGGCGATGGGGCATACGACCAAGTTGATTTCACCGCAGTTTGTCCGCCCTTTCGTCAAGGGCAACAAAAATGACTTTATCGACGCAGAGGCCATTTGCGAGGCGGCTTCCCGTCCGTCCATGCGCTTCGTTACGCCTAAAACCGAGTCTCAGCAAACCCTGTCTGTCCTGCATCGCATGCGCGAGTCGTTGGTGCATGACCGCACCAAGACAGCCAATCAGATGCACGGTTTCCTGCTGGAATTTGGCATCAGCCTGCCCAAAGGCTCAGCCATCATGAAGCGTTTGGCAGCTGTTTTGGCCGAGCATGAGCTGCCTGTGCGGCTGACAGTGCTGTTGCAACGCCTGCACGATCACTTCGTTTACCTGGATGAACAGATCAAGGAACTGGACAAACAACTGGCTTGCCAGCTGGCCGACGATGATCTGGGGAGCCGTTTGCTTAGCATGCCGTGTGTCGGTCCGATCACCGCCAGCCTTCTGGCTGTAGAAATGGGCGATGGCAAGCAATACCGATGCAGTCGCGATTTTGCGGCTTCAGTGGGCTTGGTGCCGCGACAGTACAGCACGGGCGGCAAAGCCAATTTGTTGGGGATCAGCAAGCGGGGTGACAAGCACCTGCGGCAACTGCTGGTGCAATGCTCCAGGGTTTACATGCAGAGGCTGGATCATCAGAAGGGGGCTTTGGCCGACTGGGTGCGAGCGCTGCTGCGCCGACGACACTCGAATGTGGTGGCCTGTGCCCTGGCCAACAAACTGGCGCGTATCGCTTGGGCGATAGCGGCTCACCATGCGCAATATGAAGCAGGGCCAGACGCCTTGAACGCCTGACCCTGCGGTTGTTGCAGTACCACAATTCACCCTTCAGGTTTTGCGATAGCTGAACAACGGATGACGTGAACGGCCTACCGGCCTGGCGAAGATCCTGACATAAAAATCGGCTTCAGAAGCCGACGGGCTTTTAAGGATCGTCAGGCGCGACTCTCATCGTGGCGCTGGGGCAAGCCCCAAACAGACGCCGGATAGATTTAAGCAAGCCAACCACATCGCCCGTTAATCAGTATTGCAAAAATGGGGGGGACCATAGATTTTTTATGGCCCTCAGGAAACGCCGGCGGTTGAGTGAATGAGCCGGTCTACGGATTCACTGCCTGAGTATTTGCCGCCTCAACGCGTGATGGCCGATAGAGCAACAGGCAGTACAGCCCCAGGCAGATCAGCCAGCAGAAAATCGCCGTCCATACGTTATGGGAAAAGAAGTGCGCGCCTTGCAGCATGCGGCTCACTGAAAAAACGCTACCCAGCGCAACAGCAAAGATGAACGCCTTGCGCGCCATCCGCGGCCGCCGATCCCGTAGTGCAAAGAACCAGGCGAACAGGGCAAACCCGGTAGCCGCATGACCGCCCGGCCAGCAGCGCCCGGGTTTGTCGGTGGGTGGGCGTGGGCTGAGCAGTTCGCTATAGGTTTCCTGGCCGCCGAATTCCTTGAGGCTCCAGGGGCACTGTACGGCAGTGATGGTTTTCAACGGCGAGACGAAGGCGGTGGCCAGGCCCAGGGACAGCACCAGGCACACCAGCTCGCGGCGGTACGGCTTGAGCCGTTGCAGGATGAACGTGCCGATAAGCCCCAGAATTGCCAGCACTGAAAACAGGATCACCAGCTGTTTAGCGCGGTCATGCAGGATGTCTTCGAGGAAGAAGCTGTAGCGGCCGATGAAGCCGCCGTCCGCCGCGTTGTAGAAGCGCTTGGCGAGGTCCATGTCCAGCGATGTCAGCTCCAGCAACAGCATCAGGAGCGCAGCCACGGCGGGGATGCCCAGGCACAGCCAGAAATTGAGAGGTTTGGAAACCGGCACTGCAGAGGTGGATGGCATGGTGAACCCTGGAAAAAAGTCCCGTACTCAGCGGTACGGGACGTTTTGGTTAGCGCGTGCTCAGTGCCGGGGCCTCGTCCTTGGGTGCCCTCCAGCCCAGCAACTGTTGTTTGAAGCCGTAGCTCGCGGCCTGGTAGTAGGTAATCGCGCGCTGGATCAGCGGATCATCACTGCCGACCCGCAGTTCCTGGCTCTCACCCAGGGCCTGGTCGTGGCGGCGCAGGCCCTGGCGTGGGCTGAGGATCGCCAGGTCCTTGCCGTCGAATAACCCCAGGTGCTGGTAGTTGCCGACCACTACCCGAGGTGGCAATGGGTTGTCTTGCAACAGGTTGCGGCCGAAGAAGGTTGACTCGTAGCTCAGGTTGATCAGGCCCAGCAGGGTTGGCGCGAGGTCGATCTGGCTGGCCAGTTGCGCGTTTTCCCGGGCGTCGATCAGCTTGGGTGCATAGATGAACAGCGGAATCTGGTAGTTGATGATGGGCAGGTCTTCCTTGCCCGCGCTGCCGGCGGTGTGGTCGGCGACGAACACGAAGATGGTGTTATCGAACCAGGGTTTCTGGCGTGCAGCTTCCAGGAACTGGCCGATGGCGTGGTCGGTGTACTTCACTGCGCCGTCGCGGCCATTGCCGGATTTGATATCGATGCGCCCGTCCGGGTAGGTGTAGGGGCGATGGTTGGAAGTGGTCATCAGTTGCAGCAAGAACGGCTGTTGCTTGGCGTAGTCGGCATCAGCCAGCTTCAAGGTTTGTTTGTAGAGGTCCTCGTCAGCCATGCCCCAGGCGTTTTTGAAGGAGATTTCCGATTCGGGCACGCTGCTCTGGTCGACCACGCGATAACCGTTACCGCTGAAGAATGCGTTCATGTTGTCGAAGTAGCCACGGCCGCCGTAGACAAACACGCTGTCATAACCGATGGCACTGAGCTGCTGGCCCAGGCTGGCGAAACCGCTTTCACGGCCAATGCGCTTGACGATAGAGCGCCCGGGCGTCGGTGGAATCGCCAGGGTGATCGCCTCCAGGCCTCGATCGGTGCGGGTACCGGTGGCGTAGAAGTTATTGAAATACAGGCTTTGTTGGCGCAGTGCATCGAGGTTGGGCGTAAGGTTGCGCCCGTCGCCATTGCTGCCCATGTACTTGGCGCTGAAGCTTTCAATGGTCACCAGCACGATATTGGGTTTGCGCAACGTGCCTGGGTTGGTGATGGCGCGGCGGACATCCAGCGGGTCCTGGCCGATAAAACGGGCATTCGGTTCGCTGAGTTCGGCGCGCAATTGCTTGGCCACCACGTCGGTCGACAGGCTTTTATAGAACTGCGAGTAATCCAGCTCGTTGTTACGGAACGCGGCGAAGAACTGATAGGGGCCATTGCTCGCCAGTTCGTTCATGTAGGCATTGCCGCCCTGGGCGCGTGGGCTGTCCTGGCTGATCAGTTGCAGGCTCAGACCGGCGACGACCAGCAACGCCAGGGCATTCAGCAGGCGGCCACGCATCGGCGGCAGTGGTGCGTTCAGCGCGGCATTGAACGGTTTGCGCAAGGCCAGGCTCAGCACGATGGCGAGCATTGCCAGCAAGCTGAGCAACTTGCCGATCGGGTAGGACTCCAGCAGGTTATTCAATACCTCGTTGGAATACACCAGGTAGTCGACGGCGATAAAGTTGAAGCGCACGCCGAATTCATCCCAGAACAGCCATTCGGCCACTGAGGTAAACAGCATTGCAAACACGCTGATGGTGAGCACCGCTTGCAGGAACCAACGGTGACCGCGGCGACGCCACAGCGCCGGTGGGCACAGCAGCAGGTACAAGCCCAAGGGCAGGGCGGCGTAGGTCAGGAAACCCAGGTCGTACAGCAAACCCACGCCGAACACTGGCAGCAGATTGCCGCCGACTTCATCCAGGTGAGTGACGAGCAGCACACTGCGTGTGAGCAGGAAAATAACCAGCCAGGTACCCGTTACCAGCAGCAGATAGCGCATAGGCGCTGTTTTGAGAAACCCCATGTCATCTTCCTTATATCAATGGGTGGCGATCTTCGGCCTGACACTGTAGTCAGTTTGTGAAGCTATAGTGAAAAACTCGTTGGTTTATTTAATCGGTTGAAAACCTTTATCGACGCGCCCCTCAGCTCTATCCCTGCGTCCCACTTGGCCTTAAGCTGCGCGAGCCAACACGGTCGTCACGAAAGTACGGAGACACTGCCCATGCGAATTTTATTGGTTGAAGACAACCGCGATATTCTGGCCAACCTGGCGGATTACCTGGGCCTCAAGGGCTACACCGTGGACTGCGCGCAGGACGGTTTATCGGGCCTGCACCTGGCCGCCACCGAGCATTACGACCTGATCGTGCTCGACATCATGCTGCCTGGCATCGATGGCTACACCCTGTGCAAACGCCTGCGCGAAGACGCGCGGCGTGATACGCCGGTGATCATGCTCACCGCCCGTGACCAGCTGGATGACCGGCTGCAGGGCTTCAAGTCCGGCGCCGATGACTATCTGCTCAAGCCGTTCGCCCTGTCGGAGCTGGCTGCCCGCATTGAAGCCGTGCTGCGCCGTGCCCAGGGTGGTGGGCGGCGGGCCCTGCAGGTGGCCGACTTGCATTACGACCTCGATACCCTGGAAGTCACCCGCGAAGGGCGCCTGCTCAAACTCAACCCGGTGGGCCTGAAGCTGCTGGCGGTATTGATGCAGAAAAGCCCTCACGTGCTGCGTCGGGAAATTCTCGAAGAAGCGCTGTGGGGCGACGATTGCCCGGACAGTGACAGCCTGCGCAGTCACGTCCACCAGTTGCGCCAGGTGATCGATAAACCGTTCGCCAAGCCATTGCTGCAAACCGTGCACGGCGTGGGTTACCGCCTGGCCGAGGGTCGTGATGGAGTTTAAGCAGAGCCTTGCCCAGCGCATCATCATCGCCTTTGCCTTGATGAGCGCATTGGTAGCGGGGGCCTTCGCCATGGGCATCGTCGCGACGGTGCACCTGGTGGAAGAGAAGCTGATATCGGCTGGCCTGGGCGGCGATCTGCAGCGCCTGCTGCTGATGGACAGCGTCGAAGACTGGAGCCACCGACCCGAGCCGGACCAGCTGTTCTATTTCAGCGGCGGGCGCGGGGACTTTGAGCTACCCAAGGACCTGCGGCACCTGGAGCCGGGGTTCCATGAAGTGTTCCGCGAGGCGCTGTCGTATCACGCCATGGTCGAAGTGGTGGATGGCCGGCGCTATGTGCTGCTGCAAGACCAGAGTGACTTCGAGGAACGTGAGCGCGTGTTGTTTGCCGTGGTGCTGGTGGGCTTCGTGCTCAGCCTGGCACTGGCAGTCTTCCTCGGCTGGGTGTTGGCCCGCAAGGTCATGGCCCCGGTGGTGCGACTGGCGCGCCAGGTTCGCCATCGCGACCAGTTGCTCGGCCTGGCGCCGCCCTTGGCGCCGGATTATGCCGCCGATGAAGTGGGCGAGTTGGCAGTGGCCTTTGATGCCACGTTGGGCCGTCTGCGCCAGGCATTGTCCCGTGAGCAGTTGTTCACCAGCGATGTCAGCCACGAGTTGCGCACACCCTTGATGGTACTGGCCAGTTCCTGCGAACTGCTGTTGGAAAACCCGGCCATCGACCAGCGCGGCCGTAACCAGGTGCTGCGCATCGCACGGGCCTGTGAAGAAATGCGCGAGCTGGTCCAGACCTTCCTGATGCTGGCACGCGCCCAGCACAACGATGCCACCATGTCGCCGCGGGTGACCCTCACCCAGGTGGCGGACGATTTGCTGGGCATCTGGCGCGAACCTATCGAGCAAAAGGGGCTGGAGTTGATCTATCAACCGGGCAACCCCCTGGACACCCGCTACAACACCACCTTCCTGCACGCGGTGATGGGCAACCTGTTGCGCAACGCCCTGCATTACACCGAACGGGGCTTTATCCGCCTCACGCTGGAGCCCAGTGGTTTCGTGGTGGAGGATTCCGGTGTTGGCATTCCCGAAGACAAGCGCGAGGCGATGTTCGAACCTTTTGTGCGTGGCAGCGAGAAGCGCGGCGAAGGCCTTGGCCTGGGCTTGTCCCTGGTGCAGCGCATCTGTGAGAACCAGGGCTGGAGCGTCAGCCTGAGCACCATGGAACCCAACGGTTGCCGCTTTCATGTCGAGTTGAGCCAGGTCAAACCTTGACCGCCCACCCTGCCGCTATGCTGCGGCAGATTCCCCGCTGTTCGGCGAAGATGGCCCCGTGCTACTGACTGTATCTGTAAAATTTTGAAATGTATGAGATTGGACAGGACAAGTTTTTCACACTTGGTTGACCTGTTGATCACAGTTAGCTGCCTAAGGTTGTAGGCATCAGTAACTGGAGATCAGCGATGCCTACCCCGATCAAGCTCGAATTTTCTGAAAAATACGACGATCAGCATGCGCAGAATTATTTGCTCAAGCATCAGGACAATTTGGCTCGCCGGTTGTCCCACAAACGTGACGAGCAATTGGCGCGCGGCGCACTGGCCATGGCCGGTGAACCGGGGCTGGTTCTGGACTTGCCTTGCGGGGCTGGGCGCTTCTGGCCGCTGCTGGCCGAAAAACCCAACCGCGTGATTATCGGTGCCGACAATTCGGAGTCGATGTTGAAGGTTGCGATGCACGCGCAACCGGCGGACGTGGTCAAACGGGTACGACCCTTGCAGACATCTGCCTTCGATATCGATTTACCCGATAACTCGGTCGATAGCATCTTCTGTATGCGCTTGATGCATCACATTGGTGATCCTGAGCACAGGCTGGCGATACTGCGCGAATTTCAGCGTGTAACCCGCGACAGCGTGATCATCTCGCTGTGGGTGGATGGCAACTTCAAGGCCTGGAAACGTAAGCGTGCCGAAGTAAAACGTCGTAAGAAAGGTGAGCAGGAAGGTTACCAAAACCGATTTGTGTTACCGGCTGCTACTGTTGAGGCAGAGTTTGAGCAGGCCGGTTTCCGTGTTCAGGAATCCCTGGACTTCATCCCGCTCTACGCCATGTGGCGGGTGTACGTATTGCGCAAGAGGTAACAGGATGGCAGTTGAGTGCGTAGCAGGCAGTCACGTAGCTCCCGAAGAGCGATTTGATTATTTCTGGCGCCAGCAGGGCGAATGGGTCGAAGAGCCCAATCGTCGGCGCGGTGGTGAAAGTGGTGTGCAGCGGGTGGTGGGCCCCAATGGGCGCTTGCTCTACAGCAAACGTCAGACCGGGCATATCTACCGCAGTTGGCTGCATCCTTTTGGACGTCCCACCGTGTTGCGCGAGCGCGATGCCCTCAAGGGCCTGCGCTTGCTGAATGTGCGCGTACCGGAAATGGTGTTCTGCGAGGCACGTCGTGATCCGGAGCACCAATGGAAGGCATTGTTGGTGACCGCTTCGCTGGATGGCTTCGATGAAATCGAAAAGTGGTACGCCGCCGGTGGCCGTGAACAGTACGGCGAAGTAGTCCATGAGCGCCTGCTCAAGGAAGTGGCGACAACCCTGGCGCGTATGCACAAGGGGCGCTGGCAACATGGTTGCCTGTACATCAAGCACATTTTTGCGCGGGTCACCGGCGAAGGCGACTCGGCCACCGTGGAAGTGGCATTGCTGGATTTTGAAAAGTGTCGCCAGCGCCTGACCGCCTATCGGGCAGCGTCCCACGATATGCTGCAATTGCGCCGCCATTCGTCGTGGAGCGATAGCGACTGGGAAAAACTCAGCTACTTTTACGAGACGGCGTTTGGCAGCGCTATCAAGGGTTTAACCAAATGAAGCTAGAAATAGCACGAGGTCTGTTCCTGGTGGGGGCATTGGGCATTGCAGCCTTGGCCCTGGTCGCCTGGGAACAACCTCGCACACAAGTACTCAGCGCGGTGCAAAGCGGCGGGCAATGCCTGTTGCCGCGCGTCGCCAAGGCGAGTGTGGCGGTCAAGCCTGACCACGAGTTACTGCTGTTTATGTTTGGAATGTCTCAAGGGATGAGGCCGCAAAGTTGAAACGATTGAAACCCCCGGAAAGGGCCTTGCGATGCGAGGCCCTTTTTTTTGGGGTGTGCACCAGGCATGGCGCGTTGCGCGAAGCACAACCAGCTTGGCTGTGGCGGTGCTTTCGACGGCGCTATCGAGTGGTACCCGCGGTTGGCGGCTCTTCACTATCTGCCCGGACTCGAGCTGCATATCCTTGATTGCCTGCGCAATCACCAGACTCAGGTTCACGCCCTTCAAGGCCTTCCGTGTACTCACTGATGGTCAGCGTGGTTGCCTGGGCTGCTCGACGGCCATCGCCACGAGGACACTCTCTGGCGGTTTGGGCCTGGAAAAGACCGGGATCAGCAGGTAGATAGAAAAGGCCGTGTAATCCGCCCGTGGCAGGGCGATCAGCCGCACCACACCCCCTACGATCAACCTGCGTCGGCATGGCACCTTCCGGTTCCTTGGACGGATTGGGGCCGACGAATCGAAACGTTACTCCGTCTTTCCCAGGGGGGGCCGCTGGCAATGTTGACAGGCCTGGCAGGGGGGCCGGCAGCGCATGGCCGAGTAGCGGCGGCGCTTGAGGAAGGATCTCAAGCCGGCCGTAGCCTCCGAAGGGTGAGGGATACACCGGCAGCGGTAAGATACTGCCGGGTAGCATTCCGGGTTTTGCCAGCAGGGTGTAGATGCAGGGCAGTACAAATAAGGTGAACAGGGTGCCCACGGACATGCCGGTGGCAATCACCAGGCCGATATCGAATCGGCTGACCGCCCCGGCACCGCTGGCCAGGATCAACGGCACGACGCCCAGGACGGTGGCGAGGGTGGTCATCAGAATCGGACGCAGACGCGTAGCGGCGGCTTGTTCGACAGCTTCGCGAATCGTTAACCCCTGCTCTCGGCGCAACTGGTTGGCGAATTCGACGATCAGGATTCCATGTTTGCTGATCAGGCCAATCAGCGTGACCAAGCCTATCTGTGTATAGATGTTCAGGCTCGACCATCCCAGGAACAGGGCGACCAACGCCCCGCAGACCGACAGCGGTACGCTGACCAGAATCACCAGTGGGTCGCGAAAGCTCTCAAACTGGGCGGCCAGTACCAGGCCGATGATCGCCAGTGCCAGGCCAAAGCTGCCCCATAACGCGCCGCCTTCCTGAACGAACTGACGCGTGGCGTTGCTGTAGTCAAAGGTAAAACCGGGTGGGGCTTCCTCTTGCGCAATGTCGCGCAGGGTGTCGATGGCGTCGCCCATGCTGACAATCGGGAAACCCGCGATCAGTACTGAGTTCATTTGTTGGAACTGATTGAGCTGGCGTGGTCGTGCTTTCTGTTCGGACACCGTGATCAGCGTGGACAGGGGCAGCAACTGTCCTTTGGCGTTTTTGACGTAGTAGTGGTTCAGCCAGTCTGGCGTGTTTCGGAACGCTTGTTCGACTTGGGCAATCACTTTGTAATGACGGCCATCCATGCTGAATCGGTTGATTTCTGTCTCCGCCAGCAGTGTCGACAAGGTCAGCCCCAGGTCTTGCATTGAAACACCCATCTGTGACGCCTTGTTTCGGTCAATGTCGATCACGACTTCTGGCCGGTCGAAGGCCAGGTCGATGTCGACGTAAGCGAATTTTCCTGAGTCGATGGCGCGTTGTTTGACCCGTTCCGCTACATCGAGCAGTGACTGATGATCGCCGGGCGTACTGATCACGAAACCGAAGGGCAGGCCTTCACCGGTGCCCGGTAGGGCGGGCAGGTTGAAGGCAAGTACCTGAAGGCCGGGAATGCTGTCCAGTTTCTCGCGCAACTGTTCCAGTATCTGCATCGAAGTACGCTCACGTTCCCCCCAGGGTTTGAGCAGGAAGCCGCCGATGCCCGATTGCGCGCCGTTCAGGCCGTTGATCTGGAACGACCCCTGATACTCGGCGAGTGTCTCGAACAGCGACGTGAAGTCCTTGGTGTGGGCGTTCAAATAGGCGAGGTTGGAGGCTTGCGGCGCTTGGGTGAGCATAAAGACAACGCCTTTGTCCTCATCCGGCGCCAGCTGTGAAGGCGTGAACATGAGCATCGCCGGGATCAGGAGCAGAACGATCATAGCGAACACCAGTACGACCGGGCGTGCATTCAGCACCTCTTGCAGGAGGCGTAGATAACGCTGTTTCAGGCGTTCGAAAATGCGATCCAGCGTCAGTGCGAACCCTTGGGAAGGCTTCCCCTTGCGTAGCAACAGTGTGCACATCATCGGTGACAGGGTCAGTGCCACGATGCCGGATATCACCACGGCCCCGGCCAGGGTCAAGGCAAACTCCTTGAACAGCGAGCCCGTCAGCCCCTGCAAAAAACCGATGGGGGCATAGACCGCCGCGAGCGTAATCGTCATGGCGATGACCGGGGCGCATACTTCCCGAGCCCCTATGATCGCGGCCTTGAAGGGGGGCCAGCCATTTTCAATGTGCCGATGAATGTTTTCCATCACCACAATGGCGTCATCCACCACCAGCCCGATGGCCAAGACCATGGCCAACAGCGTCAGGCCGTTGATGGAATAGCCCATCAGTTGCATGAAAAACATCACCCCGATCAAGGATAAGGGGATGGTGACGATGGGAATAATCACCGAGCGCAGTGTGCCCAGGAACAGGAACACCACGATCACCACGATCAGTACGGCCTCCAGCAGCGTGGTCACGACTTCGTCGAGGGAGGCTTGGATAAACTGCGTGGAGTCAAAGGCAATATCGGCCGCCAGATCGGGCGGCAGCTGTGATTGCAGCGCGAGAATGAACTCACGCACCTGCTCGCCGAGCTCAAGAGGGTTGGCGTCCGGTGCAGGCTTGATGCTGATATAGGTGGCAGGCATGCCATTGAATGAACTGAAACTGTTGTAGTTTTCCGCCCCGATCTCCACCCGTGCCACGTCACCGAGGCGAACCTGGCTGTCATTCGTACTTTTCAAGGTGATCGCCTCGAAATCCTCGGCCGTGCGCAGCAGCGTATTGGCATGGACGCCGGTGACGACATAGGCACCCGTGACCTCACCGGCTGTCGACTGCACGTTGTAGCTATTGACGGCCTGGCTCACGTCGCTGGCGCTCAAGCCGAAGCCGGCGAGCCTGATGGGGTCCAGCCACAGGCGCATGGCGCGGGTTTGATTGCCGATGATTTCTGCGTCTGCCATGCCGGGCAGCGTCGACAGTCGGGGTTGTACCACCCGTTGCAGGTAGTCGGCGACTTGGGCGCTACTCATCGTATTGCTGGAGAAGCTCAGGTACATCAAGGCGGTCGTATCCGTCGCGACTTTGCTCAGTACCGGGTCTTGCGCCTCGCGGGGCAGTTGGTTGCGCACTTCGTTGATCTTGGCCAGCAACTCGGTAAACAAGCGATCGCTGTCGGCGCCGGTACGGCTGTGCAGAGTAATCACCGAGACATTCTGGCGGCTCGTGGACTTCATGTAGTCGATGCCTTCAGCGCCTGCCAGGCTTTTCTGAAGTGGCTGCGTGACAAGGCTCTGAATAGTTTCGGCGTTGGCTCCCGGGTACAGGGTCGTCACGGTGATCTGGGCATTTTCCATTTGCGGGTATTGGCGCAGGGGTAATTGGTGGTAGCCCTGCAGCCCCAGCAACAGGATCAACAGGCTGACCACCATGGCGAGTACCGGGCGGCGAATAAACAGATCGGTAAATCTCATGGTGCGGCACCGTTGTCGCCAGAGAAGAGCGGGGCGTGCGGCGACAGGTTCCTGTCGGCGCTGACGATGACGGGGGCGCCATGTTTGAGCTTGAGTTGGCCCGCGGTGACCACCTGTTCACCGGGCGCCAACCCCCTGGTGATGATCACCTGGCCATTGCGCCGCTCGCCGGTCTCTACCGGGCGTTGTTCGGCGGTCAGTACCGTACCGGCGGTTTCAGGGGCAGCCTCGTGTGGCGATACAACATAGACATACTGGCCAGCAGGGCTATAGCTGATTGACTCCTCAGGAACGACGACCTGCGGCGTTGGCTGTGCCAGTTGCACCTGCAAACTGGCGAACATGCCCGGCAGTAAACGGTTGTGCGGGTTGGGCAGGGTCGCCCGGACCCTGACATTCCGGGTACTGTCATCGACGATGGGGTTGATGGCGCTGACCAGGCCAAGGGTGTGCTGCCCGGGGCGTGCAGAAACTTCAACCTGTACTGATTGGCCGATTTCAATGAACTGGACCGCTTGCTCGGGTACGTGGAAGTCGACGTAAAGGCTGCTGGTGTCTTGCAGGCTTGCGATCACTGCCGTGCTTTGCAGGTAGTCGCCGATATTGACCTGGCGAATGCCGATGGTGCCACTGAAAGGGGCGGTGATATGTTTCTTTTCCAGCGCTGCGGTGTACTGCTTGACCAGCGCATTGTGTCGATTGAACTCGGAGGAGAGCCGATCAAACTCACCTTTTGAGATCGCCTGACTGTCCACCAGCATCTGGCCGCGCTCGAAATTCTGTCGGGCCAGGCTACGGTTTGCCAGGGCGATGTCCCGCTGGGCCGTCTCCATCTGGTTTTCCAATTGCAACAAGGATTGCCCGGCTGTAACGGCTTGTCCGGACTCGAAATGCACCTGCGTGACGACACCAGGCACTTCGATACTCAGATCGATTCCCTTAAGCGCTTTGAGACTGCCAGCCGCCGGCAGTTGGCGCTGCCAGAGCTGCGTGACGACCGGTGCCACCGATACGCTGGCGGGCGGCTTGGGGGCATTCAGACGTGCCAGTTGTTGGTTGATCCAGAACGCTTTGTAGCCCGCTAGCATCGATACCACGACGAGAACGACACCAAGCATCGCGAGCATGCGGCGGCCAGGCATAGATGGCTCCTTGGGTAACAATGACGAAGGCGTCGATTGTTATTAGGGCCGTAGGGGCGGGTAAGCCGAAAAATCCCCTTTGGATGAAGGGCATATAGCTATCAGAAGAAGGAAGCCTTTCTGCTTCTTGTAGGAATATACCCGCCAGGCAGTGCCGCCAGCGGGTATGTGAGCATTCTGCCGAGAGCGGCGTCAGATCAGGTGGAGATGGTTATCCCAGAGCCCAGCCGGCAACTCCAACGGTTTTGCTAGCAACTCTTTCTGGCGGCAATCGTAAAAGCGGCAACGGCCTTGGCCTGACGTGACGACAAACCCATCCGCCACCGGCCCGACACCGGCGCAGTCCGGCAACGGAGCGTCCAGGCGCAGTTCAGCGCTGTCGATGTCCCAGATAAAGAAGCGGTTACCCCGTGGGGCGGTCAATGCCACCAGGCGCAACTCACTGTGCACCGCGACGCTGGCGGTGTAATGACCCATTGCCTGCAACTGTTCATCCGCCACTGGAAACGCCACGAACGGTTGCCCTGGGCGCTTGATCGCCAGCAACTCGGAACGCTCCTGGGACGGCCCCATGAACTGTTGCCCGGTAAGGACGGTGCCATCATTGGCGATGCCCATATGGCGCACGCTGTTCATCTGCTGCCCGAGGGTTTCTTTGCTGATCAGCGTACCGTCGCGCTGCATCAGCACCAGGCTCGGTTCCATGGCATTGAGGTTCATCTCCACGCGGCTTTCGGCTTCGGTGCGAATGCCGCCGTTGGCGACGACCAGGGTTTCGCCGTCGGGCATCCACGACACCTGGTGCGGGCCGATACCGTGGGTGGATAGCTCACCGCTGTGCACCAGGCGCTCGCCTTCGAACCTGTAGACACCGAGCAGGCCACGGCCGGGGTCGGACGTGTCGTTCTCGGTGGCGTACAACCAGTCGCCGCTCTTGTGGATCACCGCATGGCCATAGAAGTGGCGATTGGCATGGGAGGTGACAGTTTGCAGCAGCGCGCCGTTGCGCAGGTCGATCAGGTAACTCTCGGTGCCCGGGCGACGGGCGACGAACAGCGCTATCGGCAGCGTCGGGTGGTTGATGATGTCGTGGCAGCGCTGGCCGACCTGGGTGGCAAACACCCGCTGGCCGTCCAGGCGATAGCCCACGGCGTAGTGCTTGCCGTCTGCATCATCGCGTGCCGACAGCAGCAGTGGGCCCTTGTCCTTCTGCTTGAACAACGTCCAGCCACCCAACGTCACTGCGCTGAGCAGCAGGCTACCCATCGCCAAAGCTTGTCGCCTGAGCATCATCAGTCACCGTCGTTGGCGTTGAAGCCCAGTTGGATGCCCAGCGCCTTGGCCAGTTCGCCTTCGTGCAGGCGGTGGACGACATTGAGGCTGTCATAGATATCGTTAAGCTGCTGGCGGCCGGCGTCATCGGCCAACAGTTCGTTCAGCGTGTGCTGGTTGCTGGCGAACAGTTTCAGGGCGGCGGCATAGGCGGCGTCGATCTTGTCGGCCAATGGCTTCTGCGCTGACGGCAACAGGCCACGCAGGCCCTTGTTGTCGACCCCGACCCATACGGTCTGGGCGGCGGCCAGGCTGGCTTCCAGGCTTTGCAGGGAGGATTGGCTGCGCCACATATCGGCCTGGAACGGTTGCGCAATGCCCTTGGTCTGGCGGCCCATCGGGGTGCCAAGTTTTTTCTTCAGGGTGTCCAGGGCGGTAACCTGCGCACGCAACAGGTCGGCGATGGCTTCGTGGGAGTCGGCATAGCGCTGGTTCGGAAACTTGCTCATCTGCGCGAGCATGCCGTCGGTGCTGTTCCAGCTGGCCAGGATCTCTTCGGCCAGGGCTTTCTGGCGCTCGCCAATCGCCACCAGCAGCGGGCAGTAACGGGCTTTCTGCGCGTCGTCGGCGAGGTCGGTCTTGGCGTCGTAGAGGATGTATTCATAGGCCGACAGGCCCTGCACCACTACGCTGGACTTGGCCAGGGTGGCCGCATCGATCTGTGGCTGGGTGCTGACCAGTTGCTCGACCTGGCGGCCCACCAGGTTTTTCTTGTCTGGCCAGAACTGCACCTGCCACGAACGGTTGCCCTCGGCCAGTGGGCCGATCAGCAGCGGTTGCAACTCGGCCCAGGCCTTTTGCGCGTGAAGGAAGTCGGCGCGCGCGGTATCCAGGCTTTCTTTGCCTTGGCAGTAGGCCAGGGCGCTGACGGCCAGTTGACGGTCGGCTTCGACCCAGCGGCTATACGTTGGCAGGATCACTTGCTTGGCGATCGCCGCCGAGGTCACGGCTTGCGGGTCTTGAGGCGAGCAGGCGCCGAGGGCGAGGGCGGCCAGGCTGGTGAACAACAACTTGGGACGGAACATGTCGAGCTCCCTTCTGTAATGGGGGTGACGCTTATAAAGAGTTCAGGAACGCCAGCAACGCAGCGCGCTGTTCGGCATTGAAGGACAACACATGCTGCTGCGCCGCCTGTGCTTCACCGCCGTGCCAGAGCACGGCCTCCAGCAGGTTGCGGGCGCGGCCGTCATGCAAGAACTGGGTGTGGCCACTGACGGTTTGCGTCAGGCCGATGCCCCACAACGGCGGGGTGCGCCAGTCGCGGCCGCTGGCCTTGAATTCGGTACGGTGATCGGCCAGGCCTTCGCCCATGTCGTGCAACAGCAGGTCGCTGTAGGGGCGGATCACCTGGTTGGCCAGTTCAGGTTCGGCGGCGTTGGCCGCCGTGGTGAAGGCCGGAGCATGACAGCCCTGGCAACCGGCCTGGTAAAACAGGTTTTTCCCGGCCAGGACTTGCGGCGCATTGACGTCGCGGCGTGCGGGCACGGCAAGGTTGCGGGTGTAGAACAGCACCAGGCGCAGGATATTGTCGCTGACTTCGGGTTCGCCATCGGGGCCGTTGCCGTTGGGCGCCTGTTTGCAAGCCACTTGGGCGTCGGTGCAGTCATCGAAGGGCCTCAGGGAGGTCGTGAGGCCCATATCACCGGAAAATGCGTGAACATTTTGTTGATTGAGATTGGGTTGCCCGGCTTTCCAGCCGAAACGCCCGAGGACGGTCTTGCGCTGGGCATCGTCCCAGACCCAATTGGCCCGGCCGACGATGGCGCCTTTGGCGGCGGTCTTCGGGTCGGTGTTGCGCAGGATATCCGCATCAGGGATGGCTTCGAGCAACCCCAGGCCGATCATCGGCGGGGCGATACGCGCGGAAACACGCGTATCGGGGTGCATCGGCCCGTAGCCGAGCTGGGTGATGCGCAGGTCCGGCTTGCGCAACTCGACCACGGTACCGTCCTTGAACGTCACATTGACCGGCGTGTAGTCGACCCGCACCTTGCCTTCCGGCACCACCCCAGGCACGGCCATATCCTGCAATTGCCCGCCGTAGACCGGTTCGGGCACGACGCCGAGCTGCTCGATCACCTTGGCGTAAGGCGGCGTATCCGGGATCGACAGGCGCACCAGCATCGACACCGCATTCGGCGCATCGGGCAACGGTGGGTGGCCACGGCCGTCCTTGATATGGCAGTTCTGGCAGGCATTGGTATTGAACAGCGGGCCCAGGCCATCGCGCGCGGTGGTGGTGGAGGGCGCGATCACCCAGGGGCTGCGGAAGAAACTGTTGCCGACGCTGAAATCCAGGCGACGGGTCGGCGCCAGGTTGGCCGAGGGCAGGGAGAACGCGTTCTGGTCGCGTTTATTCACCGTCGTCGCGCCGCCGGCTCGTGCTTCACCGGGCTCGGCCTGGGTGAAGTGCGGGGCGTCGTCGCACGCGGTCAGGCTCAAGGCCATTAATGCGGCAGACAGGCGGAATAGCGGACGGAACATCGAGTTTCCCGGACGAAGGCTGAAAATCAGGTCGCAAAGTCTAACAGGGCGGGGCAGTTTGAATAAGAGCAATTATCGTTTGATGGCATCCCGATTCATTCCCGTTAGAATGACCGCACATTTTTTTCTGGAGGTGGCCAATGCAGGCTCTCGACGCTTTGCTCAACCGTGTTTCCGTGCCGCGCTTGCTGGAGCCTGCACCGACCCAGGAGCAGCGCGATGTGCTGTTCGCCGCCGCCATGCGTGCGCCCGACCATGGCCAGTTGCGCCCTTGGCGTTTCCTGACTGTCGAAGGCGCCGCCCGTGAGCAGATGGGCACGTTGCTGGCCGAAGCCGCGCGCCTGCAGGACCCCGACGCACCGCAAGCGCTGATCGACAAGGCCCAGAATGGCCCGTTGCGCGCGCCGCTGGTGGTGGTGGTGATTGCTCGCCTGCAGGAACACTTCAAGGTGCCGAAATCGGAGCAGTTGCTGGCGGCGGCTTGTGCAGCCCACGGCATTCTGCTGGCGGCCTATGCCCAGGGGATTGGTGCGGTGTGGCGCACGGGTGAGTTGTCGTACTCGGCCCACGTGGCCAAGGGCCTGGGGCTGACGGCGGATGAGGAAGTGATTGGCTTCCTCTATTTGGGTACACCGCAGAATCCGCCGCGTACGGCAGCTAAAGAAGACCTGACGCAGTTTGTCAGCGCCTGGACCGGTCTTTAAGGCAAGCAAGTGTGATCCAAATGTGGGAGGGGGCTTGCCCCCGATAGCGGTGTGTCATTTATAGATAAGTTGACTGACACTCAGCCATCGGGGGCAAGCCCCCTCCCACATGGGTCCTGTTGTGTTTTTTAAACCCTGAACTGATCCATCAACTTCATCTGCTGGCTGGCCAATGCGTTGAGTTGGCTGCTGACCGCCGCCGACTCGGTGGCCTGTTCGGTCAGGGTCTCGGTCACGCTGCGGATCGCCGAGACGTTGCGATTGACCTCTTCGGCCACCGCGCTCTGCTGCTCGGCGGCGCTGGCGATTTGCAGGTTCATGTCGCTGATTACCGTCACTGCGTCGCTGATCTTGCCCAGGGCCTGCACTGCCTGATGGATCTGCCCGGCGTTGCTCTGGGCCTGGTGCTGGCTGGAGTGCATGGTCGCCACCACTCCTCGGGTGCCGCTCTGGATGCGTTCGATCACCAGGCGGATTTCCTCGACCGAGTCCTGGGTGCGTTTGGCCAGGTTGCGCACTTCATCGGCTACCACCGCAAACCCTCGCCCGCTTTCCCCGGCACGTGCGGCTTCAATCGCGGCGTTCAAGGCCAGCAGGTTGGTCTGTTCGGCAATGCTGCGGATCACTTCCAGTACGGAACCGATCTGCTCGCTGTTGACGGCCAGGGCTTCGACTTCGCTCACGGCTTTGCTGACTTCTTCAGCGAGGGTGGTGATGTCGCGGGTACTTTGCTCGATGATCGACATGCCTTCACGCGCCGACTGGTCCGCCCCGCGTGCGGCACTGGCGGCATTCGAGGCGCTGTTGGCGACGTCATGGGCGGTGGCGCTCATTTCGTTGGAGGCGGTGGCCACTTGGTCGATTTCGCGGAATTGCACCTGCATGCCTTCGCTGGTCTGGCGTGCAATGGCCGAGAACTGGTCAGCCGTGCCGCGCGCTTCGGTGATGCTTTGCTTGATTTGCGCGATGGTCGGTTGCAGCTTGTCGAGGAAGCGGTTGAACCAGTTCACCAGTTCGCCCAGTTCATCTTTCTTGGCGTAGGCCAGACGCTGGGTCAGGTCACCGTCGCCGCTGGCGATGTCCTTGAGCATGGCGGCCACACTGTTGATCGGGCGGGTCACGCCGGTGGCGGTCAGCCAGACCAGCAGCAGGCCCAGCAAACCGGCAGCCGCCGCCACCAGCAAGGCCTTGAGCGTGCCGCTGGCCTGGGCGTCGTCGAGCAACGCTTGCAGCTTGACGTTATCGGCCAGCATCACGCTTTTGGGCAGCTTGATCACGATGCCCCAGGCTTTGGCGTCGGCAATCGGCTTGACCGGGTACACGGCGCGAATGGTCCCGTCCTGTTCGCGGATCATGCGGTTATCGCTGGCCAGCAGTTGCACGATTTCCTTGCCTTCGGCGCCAAGGGTATCGATCAGGTTCTTGCCGATCTTGGCCGGCTCGCCACTGTAGGCGGCAATCAGACCGGTGCTGGAGAGAATCTCCAGGTGGGCCGCACCGTTGAACAGGTCGTGCTGCGCGGCATCGGTGGCGGCTTGCAGGGTGTTGAGGGCGATGTCGACACCGACCACGCCGATCATTTTACCGTCCACGATCAGTGGCTGGGCGATGGTGGTCATCAGCATGGGTTTGCCGCCCACCGTATCTTCATACGGGTCCAGCAGGCACGTATTACGGGTGTCCCGTGGGCAGGTGTACCAGATGTTGTAGGGCGTACCGTTGAGGGTGAGGGTGGTCTTGTTCAGGTCATCCTCGACCATGATCGTGTTCAAGCCCTCGCCGCCGGCGCGGCTCCAGTAGCTGGAGAAGCGGCCTTTTTCGTTGGACACACGGGCCTTGTCATTGATGAATTCGCTGTCCTTGCCATCCAGGCCGTTGGGTTCGAACGACAGCCAGAAACCCAGCACCTTGTTGTTGCGCTCGAAGGCGGTTTTTACGCTCTGGTTGAGTTCCTCACGCAGGGCGCCGGCCTCAAGGGAGCGCTTGGTCCCGAGGTTGCGCAGGTCTTTGATCTGGTCGGCCAGGGCGGTCAGGGCCACCAGGCTATCGCCAAAGGTCTTCTGCAACTGTACCGCTTGCTCCCCGGCCTTGGCCTGCAGCAGTTGTTCCACGCTGGCAGTGAGCATTCGTGAGCTTGAATCGCTGACCAACTGATCGTTCTGGGTGGTGTTGTAGATATTGATACTGACGACCAGGGCAATCACCCCCAGCAGGCAAAGGCCGGACAACAGCACGATTTTCAGGCGGATGGAGAGGCTGATGAACATAGGCTTACTCGCGAATGAACGTGTTGGAGGGCAAGCAATTCAGGCCAATTCCATTCAGCGCTATGTCTGAAACATCGGCGTAACAAATCAATTCATGAGAGGTAGGCGATAAGCGGTAGGAAAACGGCTACAGTCGGCGTCACACGGGCTGTGCGAGCCGTTCGGGGCGTGACCAGATCCACAGGTTGCCCAGGCTCATCCCGGCGATTGCGAGGTAGACCGGCCAGCCGTGATCCAGCATCACCAGCATCAGCCCGGCGCACAGCAGCATGCTGACGGTGGCGCTGAACTTGGCCCGGCGCGTGATGATCTTGCCGTTGCGCCAGTTGAACAGGATCGGTCCGAACAGGCGGTGGTTTTCCAGCCAGGCACTCAGGCGTGGCGAGCTTTTGGTCGCGGCCCAGGCGGCCAGGAGGATGAATTCGGTGGTGGGCAAACCCGGCACGACAATCGCCACCAGCCCGATGCCCAGGCTGACGTAGGCCAGCAGGCCGAAGAGAATCTGCGCGATTTTCGAGGTGGATTGGGTTTTGCCGGTCATGGTGAAGCTTTTCTGGGGGAAGGTTTACAAAGAAGTCCGCACTGAAATGCGATCAACATGTGGGAGGGGGCTTGCCCCCGATGGCGGTGGGTCAGTTACCTATTTGTTGGCTGATGCACTGCTATCGGGGGCAAGCCCCCTCCCACATGTCGACCGCATTTCAATCTGGGGGATCAGGCCAGTTCAGGGGCGCTAGCGTACGCCTGTTCCAGCAGCACGGTGAAGCGCACAAACGCATCCACCGCGCCTTTTTCCGCTGCGGCGTCTTCTTCGGCGCTCAATTCGAGCGCGTCGAGGGTACGGGTGAAGCGCTTCCAGCCTTCGGCACGACCGCCGGCCGGCTCACCGAGGTGGCGAGCCCCGAAGGTTTCGCTCAGGCCCAAGCCCACGGCACGCTTGATCAGGAACGCCGCGCCCAGCTTGGAGCCTTCAGACACGAACAGCCAGCCCAGGGCTTCGGCCTTGCTCGGGTTGTTCACCGCGCCGGCAACCGGTGCAGGCACTTGCGTGTCCAGGTCGGCCAGGTCCAGCTTGGCCGCTTCGGCGCGGCAGCGTTCGGCCAGGTCGGGGATGATCTTGATCAGCGCGGCATCGTTGTACAGCGCCACCAGTTCCGACTGGAACAGGTACTGCGCGACCACGAAACGCGCGAAGTTGGCCTGGGATTCAAACGGTGCATGTGCCTTCACCAGCGCGTCGAGCCGGGTATGTGGCGCGTGGGTGATCTGGTTCAGGCGTTGGGAGCGCAGGCTTGGGCGTTCTGCGGTAGGAGAAGCGGTCATGAAAAAGTCCTTGAGAAGGGGAGCGCCTGTTGCCCTGAAGAGAGCTGTTATCAACTAGACGAACAAGAAGACGCGGCACAGTAAAAAATCCTCACCTCGTCGCTGACATTTCGACGAGGTGAGTCGGGTGTTGTCAGATATCCCAGATCACGTTGATCGCAAAGTTGCGACCGGGCTGGGTCAGGCGGTCGAGGTTGGCAGGGCCGGTCACCGCGGCTTCACCCACGCTGTCGTAGCTGCGCACGTCATCCCAGTTCCAGTACTTCTTGTCGGTGAGGTTGTAGAGGCCGCCATTGATGGTCACGTCGTTGGTGACTTTGTAGAAGGCGGTCAGGTCGACGACACCGAAACCAGGGGTCTTGAAGGGGCCGCTGGTGTCGCCGTCCGGTGCGTGGAAGGTACTGCTGTCGACGCGATCCTGCTTTTTCACCAGGGTCCAGCTCAGCAGGCCACCGTAGTTGTCCTGCTCGTAGCCCAGGCCGAATACGCCTTTGAGCGGGTTGACGCTGTTCAGCGGTTCGCCGTTATCGTCGTTGCGACCGTAGGCATAGGACACCGAACCTTGGGTGTACAGGCCCTGAGGTGCACCGAACGCATCCAGGTTCAGGCGGCCTTTGGCTTCCGCGCCCTTGATGGTGGCGCGCTTGATATTGATGGCCTGGAACTGTTCGAGGGTGCCGCCGACAACGGCGTTGTCTTCGTCGATGAAGTCGCGGTACTTGTTATAGAACGCGGTGATCTCGAAGGAACCCGCGTCGAACTTGCCGCGAATCCCGGTTTCGAGACCCTTGCTGGTTTCCGGCTTGAGGTCCGGGTTCGGCTCGACGGTGTAGCCCAGGTTCAGGTTTTCAAAGCGGCCGTACAGCGCCTTGGCGGAGGGTGTACGGAAACCTTCGGCATATTGGCCGAACCAGGTGTATTGATCGGTCAGGGCGTAGGTCAGGCCAAACTTGGGCGTCACGCGGTGCCAGGTCTTTTCCTGGTCGCTCACGGGGTCGGCCCCCGTGGGGTTTACGGTATTGAGGAACGCCTGGGTCAGCTTGGGCTTGAGCTGGGTGTAGTCGTAGCGCACGGCGGGCAGGAAGGTCCACCTGCCCCAGGTGACCTGGTCTTGTGCAAACAGCGAATAGGTGTTGATGGTCGGGTCCGGGAAGTCGCTGGATTTATTCACGCTGTCACTGGCCATTGGGCTGGGCGCGCCCACGGCCGTGCAACCACTGCCGACGACCAGGCAGGTGGCGCTGCCTTCGCGCGAGCCGGTGACTTTTTGCTGCTTGAGGGTGGTGCCATAGGTCACTTGGTGATCGGTCTCACCGAGGCTGAACGCTTTGTCCAACTGCGCGTCGAAAACCCACTGTTTTTCTTCGTAAAGCGTGTCGCGGGTGCGCAAGACGCGACGGCCCGATTGATAGATTTCGGCGGTGGTCTGGTCGGTCTTGGCGATCTGGTAGTTGAGGCTGGTCTTGATGCGGTCGGCAATCGGCGACTCAAGGGCAACGCTGTTTTCCAGGCCGAAACGTTCACGGGTAATGGTGTCGTTACCGCGACGATCACGGTAGAGGTTGAAGCCTCGGCCGCCGATGAACGGGCCGCCCACCGCGTTCTTCAGGTTGACGTCGCGATCATCCTTGTACTTCTCATACGTCACGCCCAGGCGGTTGTCATCGCCATAATTCCAGCCCAACTTGGCCAGCACGTTGGTGGTGCGCGCGTCCTCCGGGTTGGCGCCCGTGCGGGCCAGGCCGGTAGCGTTGTTGCCGTCGTAGGATTCGGTTTCATGGCCATTGCGCTGGCTCAGGTGCAACAGGCCGTCGAAGTCCTGCATACGGCCGGTGACCGTGGCGGAGGTCAGCCAGCTTTCGTCGGCGGAGCTGTAGCCGGTTTTCAGACGGGCGCCGACGTCCTGGCCGGGCTTGATGATGTCATCCGGGTC
This sequence comes from Pseudomonas gorinensis, assembly GCF_042015035.1. NCBI lineage: Bacteria > Pseudomonadati > Pseudomonadota > Gammaproteobacteria > Pseudomonadales > Pseudomonadaceae > Pseudomonas > Pseudomonas gorinensis. Next base: position 6,023,427 of record NZ_CP167125.1, on the reverse strand, counting down.
AAGGGTGAAGTAACTCACCGCGCCGCCGATGGCACTGCTGCCGTACAGGGCCGAGGCCGGTCCGCGCAGGATCTCCACGCGCTTGACGATTTCCGGGTCGACGTAGTTGCGACGGGTCTTGGCGTAGGGGCCGTTGAAGAAGTTGTCCGGCACTTCGACACCATCCACCTGGGTGAGGATGCGGTCGCCGTCGATGCCACGGATGTTGTAGCCCGCGTTGCCGGAACGGGTGCCTGCGCCGCCCACCGAGACGCCGGGCTCGTAGCGCGCCAGTTCGCGAATGGTGTTGACGTTCTGGCGGTCCAGCTCTTCGCGGCCATGCACGCTGACGGTGCTCGGTACGCTGTTGATGTCCTGCTCATTACGGGTGGCGCTGATGGTCACCTGTTGCAGATTCAACGTGCTGCCCGCCACGCGCTTTTCCAGCACGATGTTGTTATTGCCCAATTTGCGGTAGCTCAGGTTGGTCCCCACCAACAAGCGCTCCAGGGCTTTTTCCGGTGACAGCGCACCGTGTACGCCAGGGGACGATACACCCTGGCCCAGCTCCGCCGGCAGGCCGATTTGCCAGCCGGTCACGCTGGTGAAGGCATTCAGGGCCGAGACCAGCGGCTGCTGCTCAATGCTGAAACGGTAGTTGCCGTGGCTGCGGGCAACGGGCTCGGTGGTCGTGGCGGCCATCACGGGCGCACCGGCCAGCAGGATGGCGACGGTCAGCAAGGACAGCACGGGCGAAGAAGACCGGCGGTTGAAACGAGAGGACATCGAGAGCGCTCCGGAGGTACGAGTCTTATAGTTGCGAACCGCTCCAAATAGGAATCAGTTGCATTGGCTAAGACGAGACGTACTGCCGCAGGCTATCGAGTAAAAATAATTCTCATTTAGTTCAAGATCACCAGCGCCGGATATTCCGACAGCTTGGCTGAGGTGATGTGCGCCAGGGAACGCACCACGTCCAGCGGTTGGTCGAGGCGGTAATTGCCGGTGACGGCGATGCTGGCGAGCTTGTCGTTGGTGTTGACGATCCAGCCCGGGTAATAGCGGCGCAATTCGGCAAGCACTTCGCTCATCGGGCAGTTTTCGAAAATCAGCCGGCCCTGGACCCAGGCCAGGTCTTTGTTGGCATCGAGTTTGGCGGGCGGCCCAAAGCCCTTGGGGCCGATACGGATGCTTTCGCCCGCGCTCAAGCGCACACGGGCGTCGTCGAAGGTAGTGCTCAGGTCGACATCGCCGCGCTGCACTTGCACCTGGGCTTCGCCATTGAGGTAGCGCACGGCGAAGGCCGTGTCGCGCACGCTGGCGCGGACGGGGCCGGCGTCGATTTCCAGGGGCAGGCCGCGGCTGGGTAGCACTTCGAAAAACGCCTCGCCCTGGTACAGGCGGGCGATGCGCTGATGGTCCTCGATGCGGCTGGAAAACGCCGAATTGGTATTCAGCAGTACTTTCGACCCATCGTCCAATTGCAGGCGCTGGCGCTCACCTACCACGGTGAGATGGTCCGCCTGCAGGCGCACGGGCAGGTTGCTGAAACTGAACAACCCCAGCAGCAACACGGCAGCGGTGGCCAAGGGTTTCCAATGCGGCTGCAGGCGACGCCAGGCGCTGGGTTTGCGTGGCGCCGCCAGGGCCACCGCGGCACTGTGTACGGGAGCGCCACCCCAGGCAGCCTGCGCCTTCCCGAACGCGTGGACGTGCGCCGGGTCGCGGGCCAGCCACGCTTCAAACTCGGCCTGCTGCCCGGCCCGCGGGCACTGCAAGGCGATCAGCCAGTCCAGTGCCTGGTCCATAGCCGGGTCTTGCAACACCTCATCCGCCAGCTCATGGGGGCGCAGGTTATTCGGGTCCATCACGGTGTGCCTCGGGTCTTCGCCACGTTTTGTTTATCTTTTCTACAGCCTTGGTCGACATTTCTGTCGGATGAAGCTTAAGGCTGATCCAGCCGTTCGGCCACACCTACGCAGATGGCCATGATCAATTTCAGTTCCTTTTGCACGGTGCTCAAGGACACGTTCAACTGATCGGCAATCTCCTGGTAGCTGCAACCGTGCAGGCGGCTGAGGATGAAAATCTGCTGCTGGCGCGCGCTCAACCGGCCAAGGCTGACACTCAAGTGTTCGAGCAATTGTTCGGCCTGGGTGGCGTCTTCGGGGGTGCTGATGGGGGCAGCGACGCTTTGCAGGATGTCCAGTGGCACATCTTCCTGCAGCGTGCGGGCCTGGACCCTGCGCGAGCGCAAGTGATCCAGCGCCAGGTTACGGGCGGTCTGGTAGACGAAGGGTTCAAGGTGGTCGATCGGCCGCTCGCTCAGGGCCCGGGTGACGCGCAGGTAGGTTTCCTGCACCAGGTCTTCGGCGGTGCTGGGGTTATTCACCATCCGCTGCAAGGTGCGTAGCAGAATCAGCCGTTGGCTGAGAAAGACATGGTTGAAGCGAGATAGGCTCACAGTGATACCTGACCGATTGGCAGTTAATGATAATGCTTATCATCAATGCAAATGGCAAGTGGCACTTTGCTGCAACACGGTGAACTCGGCAGACGCGCGCTTTTGTGGCGAGCGGGCTTGCCCCGCGTTGGGCTGCGTAGCAGCCCCAAAAACTGCCGCCGCGTTTTGCCTGGAAAAACGCGGTGTTCTTATTAGGGCTGCTACGCAGCCCAACGCGGGGCAAGCCCGCTCGCCACAACAAGCCCGCTTGCCGCAATAAGCCTGCTTGCCGCATAAGCCCGCTTGCCACAGTAAGCCTGCTCACCAAAATAAGCCCGCTCGCCACAACAAGCCCCGCCTGAACACAGGCGTTATTCGGCGTTGCACAGCGCCAGGCAGTTATCCAGCATGCGGTTGGAGAAGCCCCATTCGTTGTCGTACCAGGCCAGCACCTTCAGCAATTTGCCGCTGACCTTGGTGTGATTGGCGTCGAAGATCGACGACAACGGGTTATGGTTGAAGTCACTGGATACCAGCGGCAGGGTGTTGTAGCCGAGGATTTTCGAGTGCTGGCTGGCTTCCTTGAGCAGCGCGTTGACTTCTTCCGCGCTGGCTTCTTTCTTCAGTTGTACGGTGAGGTCCACCAGCGACACGTTGATCACGGGTACCCGCACGGCCATGCCGGTCAGTTTGCCCGCCAGTTCCGGCAGTACCAGGCCAACCGCTTCGGCGGCGCCGGTCTTGCTCGGGATCATGTTCTGGGTGGCCGAACGCGCCCGGTACGGGTCGGTATGGTAGACGTCGGTCAGGTTCTGGTCGTTGGTGTAGGCGTGAATCGTGGTCATCAAGCCGCTTTCGATGCCCAGCTCGCGATGCAGCACTTGGGCCACCGGCGCCAGGCAGTTGGTGGTGCAGGAGGCGTTGGAGATGATCTGGTGGGATTGACGCAGAATGTCATGGTTCACGCCGTAGACCACGGTAGCGTCCGCGCCCTTGGCCGGGGCCGAGATGATTACCTTGCGCGCGCCAGCGGTAATATGGGCGGCCGCCTTGTCGCGGTCGGTGAACAGGCCGGTGCATTCGAACACCACGTCGATCTTGTGCGCGGCCCATGGCAGGTCGGCCGGGTTGCGAATGGCACTGACGGCGATCCGGTCACCGTTGACGGTCAGGCTTTCCTGATCGTGGGCGACCTCTGCCTCGAAAGTACCGTGTACGGTGTCGTATTTGAGCAGGTGGGCATTGATCGAACTGTCGCCCAAATCATTGATGGCGACGATCTGCAAATCCTGGCGGTAGCCTTGGGTATACAGTGCGCGCAGGACATTGCGGCCGATACGGCCAAAACCATTGATTGCGATTCGAAGAGTCATTGGAAAGTGCCTGTCGTCGATTTGTTGTAAGAATTACAAGATTATTCGCATAAAAATAGAAAACAAGCCTTTTTAGTGGCAATATTTTGTTCAATCTACAACGAGTGACCTGAATCAACTGGTCCGATGATTTAAACGACTCCCTGCCATCCCATGTGCTGCGGGCGTTTGATCAGCATAGACACTCAGGTCGCCACATCCGTTAGCCTGGAGTTCTACACATGCATCCCCGCGTTCTTGAGGTCACCGAACGGCTTATCGCCCGCAGTCGTGCAACCCGTGAGGCATACCTTGCGCTCATTCGCGGCGCAGCCAGCGACGGCCCGATGCGCGGCAAGCTGCAATGCGCCAACTTTGCCCATGGCGTGGCCGGTTGCGGCACCGAAGATAAAAATAGCCTGCGCATGATGAACGCCGCCAACGTGGCAATTGTTTCGTCATATAACGACATGCTCTCGGCGCACCAGCCGTATGAACATTTCCCTGAACAGATCAAGAAAGCCCTGCGCGAAGTCGGCTCGGTCGGCCAGTTCGCCGGCGGCACCCCGGCCATGTGCGACGGCGTGACCCAAGGCGAGCCCGGCATGGAACTGAGCCTGCTCAGCCGTGAAGTGATCGCCATGTCCACGGCGGTAGCGCTGTCCCACAACATGTTCGACGCGGCGCTGATGCTGGGCATCTGCGACAAGATCGTGCCCGGCCTGATGATGGGCGCACTGCGCTATGGCCACCTGCCGATGATCTTCGTTCCTGGCGGGCCCATGCCGTCGGGCATCTCCAACAAGCAGAAAGCCGATGTGCGCCAGCGCTACGCCGAAGGCAAGGCCAGTCGCGAAGAGCTGCTGGAATCGGAGATGAAGTCCTACCACAGCCCTGGCACGTGCACTTTCTACGGCACTGCCAACACCAACCAGCTGTTGATGGAAGTGATGGGCCTGCACTTGCCCGGCGCCTCGTTCGTCAACCCGTACACGCCGCTGCGCGATGCGCTGACCCGCGAAGCCGCCCATCAGGTCACGCGCTTGACCAAGGCGAACGGCAACTTCACGCCAATCGGTGAGATCGTCGACGAGAAATCCATCGTCAACTCCATCGTCGCCCTCAACGCCACGGGCGGTTCCACCAACCACACCCTGCATATGCCGGCCATCGCCATGTCGGCGGGGATCATCCTGACCTGGCAAGACATGGCCGACCTCTCTGAGGTGGTGCCCACCCTGTCCCACGTGTATCCAAACGGCAAGGCCGACATCAACCACTTCCAGGCGGCGGGCGGCATGTCGTTCCTGATCCGCGAACTGCTGGAAGCCGGCCTGCTCCACGAAGACGTCAATACCGTGGCCGGCAAGGGCCTGAGCCGCTACACCCAGGAACCGTTCCTGGTCGACGGCGAGCTGATCTGGCGCGATGGCCCGATCGAAAGCCTCGATGAAGCCATCCTGCGCCCGGTGGCCCGTGCGTTCTCCCCGGAAGGCGGCTTGCGCGTGATGGAAGGCAACCTGGGCCGTGGCGTGATGAAAGTCTCCGCCGTGGCGCCGGAGCACCAGATCGTCGAAGCTCCGGCGGTGGTGTTCCAGGACCAGCAGGACCTGGCCGATGCGTTCAAGGCCGGCCAGTTGGAAAAAGACTTCGTCGCGGTGATGCGCTTCCAGGGGCCACGCTCCAACGGCATGCCGGAACTGCACAAGATGACGCCGTTCCTTGGCGTATTGCAGGACCGTGGCTTCAAGGTGGCGTTGGTGACAGATGGGCGTATGTCGGGCGCGTCGGGTAAGATCCCCGCCGCGATTCATGTCAACCCCGAAGCCCAGAGCGGCGGGCCGCTGGCACGGGTGCGCGATGGCGATATCATTCGTGTGGATGGCGTGAAAGGCACCTTGGAGCTTAAGGTGGACGCCGAAGAATTTGCAGCGCGCGCGCCAGCCACGGGCCTGTTGGGCAATAACGTGGGGGCCGGTCGCGAGCTGTTTGCATTTATGCGCTTGGCCGCAAGCTCCGCAGAGCAAGGCGCCAGCGCCTTTACCTCTGCCCTGGAGACGCTTAAGTGAAGCTTGCGCTGGTCGGTGATATCGGGGGTACCAACGCCCGTTTTGCGTTGTGGCGGGATCAGGCCCTGCATTCGATTCGTGTGCATGCCACGGCGGATCACAAGAGCCCTGAAGACGCGATCAAGGTCTATCTCCAGGAAGAAGGCCTGGAAATCGGCGACATCGGTGCGGTGTGCCTGTCGGTGGCCGGTCCGGTGAGCGGGGATGAATTTAAATTCACCAACAATCACTGGCGTTTGAGCAAGACTGCGTTTTGCCGGGCTTTGCAGGTGGATGAGCTGTTGCTGGTGAATGATTTCTCGGCCATGGCCCTGGGCATGACCCGCCTTAAGCCCGACGAGTTCCGCGTGGTCTGCGAAGGCACGCCGGAGCCGTTGCGCCCGGCGGTGGTGATCGGCCCGGGCACCGGCCTGGGTGTCGGCACCTTGCTGGACTTGGGCGGCGGCCGTTGGGCCGCGTTGCCGGGGGAGGGCGGTCATGTCGACCTGCCCCTGAGCAGCCCGCGGGAAGCCCAGCTGTGGCAGCACATTTACAATGAGATCGGCCATGTCAGCGCCGAAAGCGTCTTGAGTGGCGCCGGTTTGCCGCGTCTGTACCGGGCGATCTGTGCCGTGGACGGCCACACCCCGGTGCTGGAAACTCCTGAAGCCGTGACGGCGGCAGGCCTGGCCGGCGACCCGGTGGCGATGGAAGTCTTGGATCAGTTCAGCATCTGGCTGGGCAGGGTCGCGGGTAACAACGTGCTGACCACGGGTGGTCGCGGTGGCGTCTACATCGTGGGCGGTGTGATACCGAGGTTTGCCGACTTCTTTATCCACAGCGGTTTTGCCAAAAGCTTCAGCGACAAAGGCTGCATGAGCGACTACTTCAAAGGTATTCCGGTGTGGTTGGTGACCGCGCCGTATTCCGGGTTGACCGGGGCTGGCGTCGCACTGGAACAGGCGTTTGCATAGGGACTGATGGCCTCATCGGGGCAAGCCCCTCCCACATTTGGAACGTATTCCAATGTAGGAGGGGTGGTGCGACGATTCGACTTGCCCCCGATGAGGCCATCAATAACACCCCCATAACAACAAGGAGGACCCCGTGAGCGTAATCAGTAAATCGATTCTCCTCGTCGATGACGACCAGGAAATCCGCGAATTGCTGCAAACCTACCTCAGTCGTGCCGGCTTCCAGGTGCGTGGCGTGCCGGATGGCGCGGGGTTCCGCCAGGCGATGAACGAAGCGCCGTGCGACCTGGTTATCCTTGATGTGATGCTGCCGGACGAAGACGGTTTCAGCCTTTGCCGCTGGATTCGCCAGCACCCGCGCCAGGCGCAGGTGCCCATCATTATGCTCACGGCCAGTTCCGACGAAGCCGACCGCGTGATCGGCCTGGAGCTGGGCGCCGATGACTACATCGGCAAACCCTTCAGCCCCCGCGAGTTGCAAGCGCGCATCAAGGCCCTGTTGCGCCGCTGCCAGTTTGGCCAGGAGCGCAGCGGCAATGGCGACGTGCTGGTGTTCGATGAATGGCGCCTGGACATGATCAGCCACCGCCTGTTTCATGTGGACGGTGAAGAGGTGATTCTCTCCGGTGCCGACTTTGCCTTGCTCAAGTTGTTTCTCGATCACCCGCAACAGATCCTCGACCGCGACACCATCGGCAACGCCACCCGTGGCCGTGACCTGATGCCGCTGGACCGCATCGTCGACATGGCCGTCAGCCGCCTGCGCCAACGCCTGCGCGATACCGAAAAACCCCCGAGGCTGATCCGCACTGTGCGTGGCAGCGGTTATCAACTGGCAGCCAGCGTGGTTGCCGGCAATGCCCACTGAACACCTGACCGAGCGTCGCCGGCGCTTCCCGGTACCGCGTTCGTTGCTGGGGCGCATGCTGCTGCTGACTTTGCTCGCGGTGTTGTTCGCCCAGGCGCTGTCCAGCGTGATCTGGGTTTCGCAATTGCGCGCCACCCAGCTCGAAGGCTTGGTCACCAGCGCCCGCAGCCTGGCGCACTCGATGACCGCGAGCGTGAGTTATTTCCGTTCGCTGCCGGTGGCTTACCGCCCCTTGGTGCTCGACCAGTTGCGCAGCATGGGCGGCACCCGGTTTGTGGTCACCCTCAACGATCGCCCGCTGGACATGGCGATATTGCCGCAGACCCCGCGCAAGCAAGCGGTGCTGGAAGCGGTCGACGAAGTGCTGCGCCAGACCCTGGGCGCCGACGTGCATATCTCGGTGGAGTTCGTCAGCGCCGAAGACCTGCGCATCTTCAACGCCGGTTTGAAGCTCGATGAACTGCCCCGCTCCTGGGCGCATTACGCGCTGACCCTGGAGCCGGTGAATCCACCGGTACTGGTCACCCAGATCCAACTCGCCCCCGGCGAATGGTTGTACATTGCGTCGCTGTTGCCCGAGCCCTACACCAGTCTCGAAGAACAGGGCCTGCCGTCTCAGCAGGTGTGGTTTATCGTGCTGACCAGTGGCTTTTTACTGCTGTTCATCGGCCTGCTGGTGCACTGGCAGAGCCGGCCGCTCAAGCGCCTGGCACGGGCGGCGCGGGATATGTCCCTGGGCGCCGACGTGGAGCCGGTGGCCGAAGGCGGCGGCAGTGAAGTGGTGGAGGTAGGCCGTGCGTTCAACGCCATGCGCGAACGCATCAGCCGTTACCTGACCGAACGCAGCCAGTTGTTCAGCGCCATTTCCCACGACCTGCGCACGCCAATTACCCGCCTGCGCCTGCGGGTTGAATTGCTTGAAGATGAGAACCTGCAAACCAAGTTCGGCCGCGACCTGGATGAGTTGGAGTTGCTGGTCAAAGGCGCGCTGCAATGTGTGAAAGACACCGACATCCACGAAAACATCGAACCGGTGGACCTCAATCATGTGCTCGAATGCCTGGTGGAGCCGTATGTGGCGCCCAACGGCAACGGCCGCGTCACGTTGGACGGCTATGCCTTGGCGCCTTACCCGGGTAAGCCGCTGGCGCTCAAGCGCTGCATCGGCAACCTGATCGACAATGCCTTGAAGTATGGGCAGAACGCGCATTTGCACATCGAGGACGATGGCGCGGAATTTATCCTGCACGTGGATGACGAAGGTCCCGGCGTACCGGAACAGCGTCTGGAGCAAGTCTTCGAACCGCACTTCCGCCTTGCCGGCCAGCAGCAGGGCTACGGCTTGGGCCTGGGCATTGCGCGCAATATCGCCCATAGCCATGGCGGCGAGGTGAGTTTGCAGAACTTGCGCGAAGGCGGCTTGCGAGTCACGTTACAACTCCCCCGAACCCTGGATTAGCAAACAGCGCCGATCAAATGTGGGAGGGAGCAAGCCCCTCCCACATTTTGATCTTCATTGGCTCAGACGCTCTGGCGCAGTCTTGCCAAATCCCTCAGCGGCGGCGCCCCAAACAACCGGCTGTACTCCCGGCTGAACTGCGACGGGCTTTCATACCCCACCCGATACCCGGCCGCCGACGCTTCCAGCCCTTCGGCGATCATCAGGCGCCGGGCCTCCTGCAAGCGCAACTGTTTCTGGTATTGCAGCGGGCTCATGGCGGTGATTGCCTTGAAGCGGTGGTGCAAGGTCGAGACGCTCAGGTTCACTTCCTTGGCCAAGTCATCAATGCGCAGCGGTTGTTCGTAATTGCCGTTGAGCCACTTGATCGCCTGGCTGACCCGATGGCTTTGGCTGTTGGCCACGGCAATTTCATACAACCGATAACCTTGCGGCCCACGCAGCAAGCGGTAGAGGATTTCACGGTTGATCAACGGCGCGAGCATGGCGATGTCTTTCGGGGTATCCAGCAGGCGCGCCAGGCGCAGCACGGCGTCGAGCAACTGGGGGTCGATGCGGTCCACATACATCCCGCGCGATGTCGGACGCGTGGGCACGCCCATGGGGCCGGCTTCGGCGATCAAGGCCGTGAGCTGCGCCGGGTCGATATTGATGCGCACCGACAGGTTCGGATCTTCCGGCGTGGCATCGATGATCCGCCCGGCCACCGGCATCGCCACCGAGAACACCAGGTAGTTGAGCGGGTCGTAGGCAAAGATTTCGTCGGCCAGGCGCACTTCCTTGCTGCCGTTGGCGAGGATGCACAACGCCGGTTCCACCAGCACCGGCATGAAGTCACGCGGCGTGTTGTGGCGGTTCAAGAACAGTGACGTAATCGCCGTGCCATAGGAGCCGTCTTCCCAGGTATGACGATGCACGATACTCGCCAGCTCGGCGCGCTGTTTTTCCGTCTCGGCATCGAGGGGCATGGACTGATGTTCTGGCGACGACATGAGGCGTCCTCTGCATGCTTTTTTGATGGGCTCAGCTTAGCGGCCGCTTTTCAAACAGTGTTACGACGATTCTGCACAATCCTTGCCTGATCCTGCGACCTTTCGTGAATCAGGCAAGCGTAGGGGCTGTCATCTCCCTGAAACAAGGCGTTTGCCCACGGAATAAACCGGCGGGCCGAGCGTCCTTCTCTACGCTTTTCGCAGGATTGTGCAATAAGCCGGCAGGAATCGACTAACCGCGCTCACCATTGCGCCGCTATCTTTGATCCTGTGGCAACACACCCTCACAGTGCTTGCCGAGCATCACTTCTCAACGGGAGAGTCGAATATGTCCACCCCCATTCCCGCGAGCCATATGGCCTTTATCCGCGCCCGCAGCGGGTGCAGCACCGAACTCGGTGCACGCTTGAGCAGTTTGATCGAACCGGGCCGCCAGGCTCAGGGTTGCTTGCAATTTTCGTTGCAGCATTCCCAGGTCGACCCCGATGTCTGGTTGGTCTCCGGCTTCTGGAGCAGCGAGCAGGCAATGAGCGCTTACTTCAGTTCGCCGGCCCTGATGCTCTTCACCGAATTGTTGAACGACATGGTGGTGCGCAGCATGGACTTCCAGACCTTCACCGATGCATCCGCCGCCAACGCCTACGGTGAGTACCTGCAACTGGCCGGTTAATGGTTAGAATGGCCAACTTTTCCATTGGCCAGGACCTGCAACATGGCACGTAAACAATTTGCCCACCACGAAGCCGTTTCCGCCGTAGTACCGGGTGAAGGGGCCTACAGCGCTGCCGTCGCCGTCAAGGCACTGGATGGCATGGGCGCCCCGAAATTTCACAAGATCCTGGATGGGCAGACGTTCAAGACGGCCTCCGACGCCGATGATGCGGCCACCGTGCAGCTTGAGCGGTTGATCGATGTTGATGAAGAGGGTCAACTGACCTGGGCGAGCGCCGCCAGCTGAACAACGCCGACAATCTAATGTGGGAGGGGGCTTGCCCCCGATAGCAGTGTGACAGTCAACAAAGATGTTGAATGTGCCATTGCCATCGGGGCAAGCCCCCCCCTTTTTTTGACTGTATTTCAGTCAGGGTTTGGTGGCGCCTGGGCGATACATCTTGAACAGCGCCTCAGGGCCCAATTGGAAGTAATCCGCCGGGCCGCCGCCCCGCAGGATCGGCTCGGCGGCGGCGGTGTCGTAGATCCCGTCCTTGAGCAGCCACTTGGCAATGTGCACCGCGACCACCTCGCCCAGCACCAGCCAGCTTGGCACTGGTTGCTTGTCCGCACGTTGCAGCTGGATGATCTGCGTGACCTTGCACTCGAACGATACCGGGCTCTCGCCCACCCGCGGAACGCTCACGATCTTCGAAGCCACCGGTGTCAGCCCGGACAACTCGAACTCGTTCACCTCTGGTCCTACCGCCGCGCAACTCTGGTTCATCTGCTCGGCCAACGGGCGGGTGGCCAGGTTCCAGACAAACTCGCCGGTCTGTTCGATATTGTTCAGGCTGTCTTTGCGCCCGACACTGGAAAAACCAATGATCGGCGGAATGTAGTTGAACGCGTTGAAGAAACTGTAGGGCGCCAGGTTCAGGCGGCCGTCGCTGTCGTGTGAGGAGATCCAGCCAATCGGCCGTGGACCGACGATGGCATTGAACGGGTCATGGGGCAGGCCGTGGCCGTTGGCGGGTTCGTAGAAATAGATATCGTCAGGCATGGCCGGGGTTCCTGCTGCGGGGTTCGGGAAGGTAGCCATAGTGCAATTCACGGCAGTGAATTTCCATTGGCCCTATGGAATTTTCATTCAACGCCCACCTATTTTTCACAGCGCCCCGTTCAGTCTGCGCGCAACGTCGACACCCCCTATAAGTCGGCTATTTGACAGACTGAAGCTTCGGAGCCTTGCCCCCCAATGAACAAACTTCCTCAGATCACCCTGGCGTTCTGGGTCATGAAAATCTGCGCAACCACCCTGGGCGAAACCGCCGGGGACTTGCTGTCGATGACCCTGAACGTTGGCTACGCCATCAGCTCGATGATCCTGATCAGCGTGTTCCTGGTTACCCTGGTGACGCAACTCTGGTCGAAAGCCTACAACCCGGTGCTGTACTGGATTGTGATCCTGTCCACCAGCACTGCCGGCACCACCATGTCGGACTTCATGGACCGCAGCCTGGGCCTGGGTTATGCCACGGGGTCGATGATCCTGATCGTGATTTTGATGATCATCTTTGCGTTGTGGCACCTCAGTGGCGACTCGCTGAACGTGAACAAGGTGCAGACCTTCCGGGGAGAGTTGTTCTACTGGATGGCGATCCTGTTCTCCAACACCCTGGGGACCGCGCTGGGCGACTTCCTGGCGGATGATTCCGGGCTCGGCTTCGCCGGTGGCGCGTTGTTGATTGGCTCCACCATCGCAGCGGTGGTGGCGCTCAAGTACTTCACGCGGATTTCGTCGGTGTTGTTGTTCTGGGTGGCCTTCGTGCTGACTCGGCCATTTGGTGCGACCCTGGGCGATTTCCTGACCAAGCCCCACGAAAAGGGCGGGTTGGACTTCGGCACCATCGGTTCGTCGGCGGTGTTGGCGGCGGTGCTGGTGGTGATGATTGTCGGGGCGTCGTACGCACAGCGGCGCTATGTGCGGCGCGAAGTGGCAGAGTTGTCCTGATGCCAAATGTGGGAGGGAGCAAGCCCCCTCCCACATTTTCTACTGCATCCAGCGGTTAGTCCGTGGTAATCCGCGAATGCTTGCGGGTGTCCTTCATGGTCACATAGACCGCCAGAGACACCGCGATACAGGCCGTCACGTACCAGTAATAACCGGTTTCCATGCCAATGCTCTTGAACCACAGCGCGATGTATTCAGCGGTACCGCCGAAGATCGACACGGTCAGTGCATACGGCAGGCCCACGCCCAGCGCGCGGATTTCAGTCGGGAACAGCTCGGCCTTCACCACCGCGTTGATCGAGGTGTAGCCGCTGACGATGATCAGCGCCGCCATGATCAGGAAGAACGCGCCCCACCAGGTCTGGATGGTGTGCAGGGTGGTGAGGATCGGCACGGTGAACAGGGTGCCGAGGATACCGAATGCGATCAGGATCGGCCGACGGCCGATCTTGTCCGACAGCCCACCGACCAGGGGTTGCAGGCACATGAACAGAAACAGTGTGGCCGCCGAGATGGTGGTGGAGTCGGAGATGCTCATGCCGACGGTGTTCACCAGGTACTTCTGCATGTAGGTGGTGTAGGTGTAGAAGGCCAGGGTACCGCCCATGGTCAGGCCGACCACGGTCATCAGTTCCTTGGGGTGGCGCATCAAGGTGCGCATTGCGCTTTCCTTGGCTTTTTCCTTCTTGGTGAACGACTCGGTTTCTTCCATGCCACGACGCAGGTACAGCGCCACGACCGCGCACAGGGCGCCGATGGCGAACGGGATGCGCCAGCCCCAGGCATACAACTGCTCGGTGGTCAGCAATTGTTGCAGCACGATCAGTACGGCCAGAGCGATGAGCTGGCCAGAGATCAGGGTCACGTATTGGAAGCTGGAGTAGAAACCACGACGCTCCTTGGTTGCCATCTCGCTGAGGTAGGTGGCGGAGGTGCCGTATTCGCCCCCGACCGACAGGCCCTGCAGCAAACGGGCAAATACCAGCAGGATCGGCGCGCCGATACCGATGACTTCATAGCTCGGGCTCAGGGCAATCAGCAGCGAGCCGAAACACATCAGGTACACCGAGGCCATCAAGGCCTTTTTACGCCCCACTTTGTCGGCGTACAGGCCCATCAGCCAGCCGCCGATCGGGCGCATCAGGAAGCCCACGGCGAAGATCGCGGCGGTATTGAGCAGTTGGGCGGTGGTGTCGCCTTTCGGGAAAAAGGTTTTTGCGAAGTACAACGAGAAAGCGGCGTAGACGTACCAGTCGTACCACTCGACCATGTTGCCGACAGAGCCGCTGAAAATCGACTTGATCCGGCTGGAAGTGGTGCGCTCTTTTGTCGGCGCGGCCGCCGACCCCAGAGGCAGGGCGTTGGAGTTATCCATTGAAGGATCCTTCATCTAGTTGTTTTTATGGAGCGGCGTGAGCAAAGCGAACGCAGCCTGGTTCGAGCTATAGCAGGAGCTGTGCCAGCTGGATGAACGCCCGGTCTAGAGGGTTTTGGCGGATTTTTTGAGCGGAAAGTCGCTGATGGTTTTAAGGGGGGTGAGCGGAAATCCGCTTATCGCTGCAGGCCTCATCGGGGGCAAGCCCCCTCCCACACTTGAGCGTGTTCACAGATCAAAATGTGGTAGGGGGCTTGCCCCGATAGCGGCCTGCGAGTCAACACAAGGATTCGCCTAGAGAAACATCTCCCGCACCAACCCATGGCGCTGCATCTTTTCATTGAAGGTACGGCGCGGCAGTTGCAACTCGGCCAGCACCGCCTTGATATCGCCCTTGTGCCGCGCCAGCGCGGCTTTCAGGCAGTGCGCCTCGAACGCCTCCTGCTGCGCCGCCAGCGATTGCCCGACCTCGATGCCCTCGGGTTCCGGATCGCCCAGCCCCAGGACCTGACGTTCGGCGACGTTGGCCAGTTCGCGCACATTGCCCGGCCAGTCATGGCTGAGCAGGCGTCCCAGTTGCGGGCCGCTCAATGGCTCGGCACTGCGGCCCAGGCGTTCGGCGGCGCTCTGGGCAAAGTGCTCGTACAGCAAGGGAATATCTTCGCGGCGCTCACGCAGCGGTGGCAGGCGCAGTTGTGCGACGTTCAACCGGTAGGCCAGGTCTTCGCGAAAGCGCCCGGCGCGAGCCTCTTCCAGCAGGTCCGGCTTGGTGGCGGCGATGATGCGCAAATCGACGTGGATGCTTTGGTTGGAGCCGAGCCGCTCCAGCTTTTGCTCCTGCAGCACCCGTAGCAATTTCACTTGCTGGGCCAGGGGCATGCTTTCGATTTCATCCAGGAACAGGGTGCCGCCGTGGGCGTATTCCAGCTTGCCGATGCGCTTGCCCTGGGCGCCGGTGAATGCACCGCTTTCGTGGCCGAACAACTCGGCTTCAAACAGCTGCTCTGGGATCGCCGCGCAATTGAGCGCCACAAACGGCTTCTTCGCCCGAGGACCAAAATCATGCAGGCAGCGGGCGACCATTTCCTTGCCGCTACCGGTTTCGCCACGGATCAGCACATTGACCGGCAACGTCGCCAGGTCCAGCACCTGGCGTCGCAGGTTTTGCAAACTTCGGGACACCCCCAGCAGGCTGTTCTCCAGTTTCTCCCGGTGGTCGGCCTGTTGATGCAGGCGACGGTTTTCGAGAATCAGCCCACGTTTGTCCAGCGCGCGGCGCAGGCTGTTGAGCAGCGCATCGGGGCTGAAGGGTTTTTCCAGGAAATCGTAGGCACCGTCGCGCATCGCTTCGACGGCCATCGGTACGTCGCCATGGCCAGTGAGCAATATCACCGGCAAGTCGGCATCACGGCGCTGCACTTCGGCCAGCAGCTCCAGGCCGCTGAGCCCGGGCATGCGCACGTCGCTCAGAATCACCCCGGGAAAATCCTTGGGCAACTGCGCCAGGCACGTTTCGGCACGGCTGAAAAGCTGCACTTCAAATCCCGACAGGCTCAACCATTGCTCGACGGCCGTGCGAATGCTGGTTTCGTCATCGACCACAATCACCGCATTCAACATAGGTCGGGTGTCTCCAGTGCGATAGGCAGGGTCAGGGTGAAGACGGCGCCGTCGCCACGGTTGCCGGCGATCAGGCGCCCGCCCAGTTCGTGCACGATAGCGTAGGAAACCGCCAACCCCAACCCGAGGCCGTCTCCCACCGGCTTGGTGGTGAAGAAGGGGTCGAACACGCTGTTCAGGTGTTCTTCGGCAATGCCGCCACCGCTGTCGCTGACGGTCAGTCGCCACAGCTGCTCATCAGCGTGCAGGTGGATTTCGAGGCGTTTGCGCGGCTTGTTCGCCATCGCATCCAGGGCATTGCGCAGCAGGTTGATCAGTACCTGTTCCAAGCGGATCGCATCGCCGCGTACCCAGGCGGGGCGGGTCAGGTCCAGCAGGGTGCCGATGCCTTCATCGCGCAGGCGCGCGTCGAGCAACTGCAGAGACTGATCGACTACGGTGGCCAGGTCCAGGCGTTCGCGCAGGCCGCTGGGGCTCTTGCGCGCGAAGGTCTTGAGGTGGCCGGTCAGCGCGGCCATGCGTGTGAGCATATCGTCCAGTGGGGTCAGGGCCTTGTAGGCATCGTCTATACGGCCGTGGTCAAGCAGCAGGCGCAGGGTCGCCAATTGCATGCGCTGGGCGGTCAGCGGTTGGTTGATTTCATGGGCGAGGGCGGCAGACATCTGCCCCAGCGCCGCCAACTTGGCCGATTGCACCAGGCCGTCCTGAGCGGTGCGCAGCGCCTGGGTACGCTCCTCCACAAGCTGTTCGAGCTCTTCGCGGCTGCGCTGCCGCAAGCGGGCCAGGCGCCAGCGCTGGGTCAGGAACAGCACCAGGAACACCAGCGCCAGCCATGAGCCAGCGGCGGCCAGGCCGGCGTTGCGTTGGTCTTCAAAGGCGAATTGGGGCTTGCGCAGCAGGTGCAGGGTCCAGCCCTCGGCCTTCAGCGGCAAGGATTCCCAGATGTAGTTGGCGTTGCCGTCAGGTCCGTTGACTCGCATCAGGTGACTGTTGTCGTCGAAGCGTTGCAACGCCTGGGTTTCCAGGGGCTGCAATTGTTTTTTGTCGTATTGGCGGGTGGCCTTGAGTTCGGCCAGGTCGCTGGCCGACAGCGGGCTCAGGTTGCGATAACGCCAGCCGGGCTGGTTGGCGATAAACACGATACCGCGCGCGTCGCTGACCAGCAGCAGGTCATTGCCCTGGGCCCACTCGCGTTCAAGCTCGGGGAATTCCAGCTTGACCACCATGGCGCCGAGGAACTGCTCATGTTCATCGAGCACCGCACTGGAGAGGAAGTACCCCGGCACCCCGGTGGTCACCCCGACCGCATAAAAGCGCCCGGCGCCCTGGCTCTGGGTCTGGCTGAAGTAAGGCCGAAACGCGTAGTTGTGCCCGACATAACTGCTGGGCAGGTTCCAGTTACTGGCGGCCACGGCCAGGCCGGTGCGGTCCATCAACTCCAGGGTGGAAGACTGGGCGGCACCGTTGATGCGTTCCAGTTTGCGGTTGAGCATGTCCTGGGTGGTGGCATCCAGCGGACCTTTCAAGGCGCTGATCATTTCCGAGTCCAAGGCCAGTACGGCGGGCAGGGCGCGGTAGCGTTCGATCAAGGTGTGCAGGGAGTTGGCGTACAACGCGAGTTGCTGGTTGGCGCGGGCGGCATCGTCCACCAGGGCCACGCGTTCGGCGTGGCGCGTGGCCAGGGCCGCGGCCAGCAGTGCACCGGCGATGATGAGCAGGGAATAGAAGGTCAGGCGCAGTGGGCGAGGGATCACGATCATACGATGATGAACAGGCACAGTAAGGGGGAGCACCATAGCATGAGCTGCCTGGATCTTGTGGTGGGAGAGGCTACGGTGGCTAGAGGGCTTGTTGTGGCAAGCCCTAATGCCGTTCAGTTAAGCGTACATCGCCTTCTGTAGGAGCGAGCTTGCTCGCGAAAAACGTCAACGATAACGCGTGTTTCCTGAGTGAACGCGGCGCCTGTGAGTTCTTCGCGAGCAAGCTCGCTCCTACAAAAAAGCCTTAACTGAACGGCATTATGGCAAGCCCGCTTGCCACAGGACGCCTGGTCGCCCGTGACCGCCTCGATTGCCAAAGGGCAATCGGCAGTCAGAAAAAAAGGCGACCGGGCTTATCGCCGCAGTCGCCTTTATCCTTGCGGGGAAAGTGCTTACTGCACTTCCACCGCCAGGCTTTCACTGATCTTTTTCTGCCAGATGGCAGGACCGGTGATATGGACGGATTCGCCCTTGCTGTCCACCGCCACGGTGACCGGCATGTCTTTCACGTCGAACTCGTAGATCGCTTCCATGCCCAGTTCGGCGAAAGCCACCACACGCGACTTCTTGATGGCTTGCGCTACCAGGTAAGCAGCGCCGCCGACGGCCATCAGGTACACGGCCTTGTGGTCCTTGATCGCTTCGATGGCGGCCGGGCCGCGTTCGGATTTGCCGATCATGCCCAGCAGGCCGGTTTGCTCGAGGATCTGGCGGGTGAACTTATCCATCCGCGTTGCGGTGGTCGGGCCGGCAGGGCCAACCACTTCTTCGCGCACAGGATCAACCGGGCCGACGTAATAGATGAAGCGACCCTTGAGGTCCACCGGCAGGGCTTCGCCCTTGTTCAGCATCTCGACCATGCGCTTGTGCGCGGCGTCGCGACCGGTGAGCATCTTGCCGTTGAGCAACACGGTTTCGCCCGGCTTCCAGCTCTGCACGTCTTCCGGGGTCAGGGTGTCGAGGTTGACGCGACGGGCCGAAGGGCCGGCTTCCCAGACGATTTCCGGGTAGGCGTCCAGCGGTGGCGCCTCCAGCGATGCCGGGCCCGAACCGTCGAGCACGAAGTGCGCGTGACGGGTGGCGGCGCAGTTGGGGATCATGCACACCGGCAGCGAAGCGGCGTGGGTCGGGTAGTCCATGATCTTCACGTCGAGCACGGTGGTCAGGCCGCCCAGGCCCTGGGCGCCGATGCCCAGTTGGTTGACCTTCTCGAACAGCTCCAGGCGCATCTCTTCGATACGGTTGGACGGGCCGCGCTTTTTCAGCTCGTGGATGTCGATGGATTCCATCAACACTTCCTTGGCCATCACCGCGGCTTTCTCGGCGGTGCCGCCAATGCCGATGCCGAGCATGCCCGGTGGGCACCAGCCGGCGCCCATGGTCGGAACGGTCTTGAGCACCCAGTCGACGATCGAGTCGGACGGGTTGAGCATGGCCATCTTCGACTTGTTCTCGGAACCACCGCCTTTGGCCGCCACGTCCACTTCCACGGTGTTACCCGGGACGATGGAGTAGTGGATGACTGCGGGGGTGTTGTCCTTGGTGTTCTTGCGCGCGCCTGCCGGGTCGGCGAGGATCGATGCACGCAGGACGTTTTCCGGCAGGTTGTAGGCGCGACGCACACCTTCGTTGATCATGTCGTCCAGGCCCATGGTGGCGCCATCCCAACGTACATCCATGCCCACGCGCACGAACACGGTGACAATACCGGTGTCCTGGCAGATCGGGCGATGGCCGGTGGCGCACATGCGCGAGTTGATCAGGATCTGCGCGATGGAGTCGCGGGCCGCTGGCGATTCTTCGCGCAGATAGGCTTCGTGCATCGCTTGGATGAAGTCAACGGGGTGGTAGTAGGAAATGAATTGCAGGGCGTCGGCAACGCTCTGAATCAGGTCGTCTTGCTTGATCACGGTCATGAGTCGCGCTCCTCTATAAGGGAACATTCAATAAAGGTGGCTTCAGTGAAGTGCATCGGTCGGCTGAAACCACCTTTCCAAGGCGCGTCGCCAAGAAGAGCAGGTATTGTTGGCGCGACGCTAAAAAGGCGCGGCAGTATAACCCGGCGTGGTGGCCGATACACCCGACGATGGTCAAACTCTGTGGCAAGCCCGAATGCCTGTCAGTTAAGAGATAGAACGAGCAAACAGCAGCGGGCTTGTTGTGGCGAGCGGGCTTGCCCCGCGTTGGGCTGCGCAGCAGCCCCAATCAATCGGAATACGGAGTATCAGGCACTCCTCAGCGGCGGGTTCTGGGGCTGCTTCGCAGCCCAACGCGGGGCAAGCCCGCTCGCCACAGTTACAGTGTTCCTCCTTGGCTGACAGGCATTATGGCAAGCCCGCTTGCCACAAAAATGCGTTTCGTCATGCTGCCCGCGTTATCGTTAGCAATCTTCGCAATGTTTGAGTCCTTGTATGCCTGAACTGCACGTCGGCGAACGCCACTGGTCGGTCTCCACCGGCAGCAATCTGTTGGATGCCCTGAACCAGGCCGGCGTCGCCGTGCCCTACAGTTGCCGCGCCGGCAGTTGCCATGCATGCCTGGTGCGATGCCAGGGCGACGTCGAGGACAAGCAACCCGACGCCCTCAGCCCGGCACAGCGCCAGGATGGCTGGCGCCTGGCCTGTCAGTGCCAGGTGACGGCGGACTTGCGGGTCGAAGCGTACGATCCGACACGCGACGGTCTGTCGGCCGAAGTGGTAGGCGCTGACTGGCTGAACACGACTGTACTGCGCTTGCGCCTGCAACCGGAGCGCGGCCTGCGCTACCGGGCCGGGCAGCATCTGGTGTTGTGGGCGGGGCAGGTGGCGCGGCCCTACTCCCTGGCCAGCCTGCCCCAGGAAGATCCATTCCTGGAGTTTCATCTCGAGTGTCGCCAGCCTGGCGCGTTCAGCGATGCCGCTCGGCAGCTGCGTGTCGGAGACCGCCTGCGCCTGGGCGAACTGCGCGGCGGCGCGTTGCAATACGACCCCGCCTGGCAAACCCAGCCGCTGTGGCTGCTGGCATCCGGTACCGGTATGGGCCCGTTGTGGGGCGTGCTGCGCGAGGCGTTGCGCCAGAATCACCAGGGGGCTATCCGCGTGATTCATCTCGCCCATGATGCCAGTGGCCATTACCTGGCCGAACCCCTGGCCGCGCTGGCCGCGCAGCATGCGAACCTGACGGTGGAGCTATGGACCGCGGCGGAGCAAGCCCAGGCATTGGCGCAACTGCGGCTTGTTTCGCGGCAAACTCTGGCCTTACTCTGCGGGCACCCCGCCAACGTCGAGGCCTTCTCCAAGCGCCTGTTCCTGGCGGGATTGCCGCGCAATCAACTGCTGGCCGATGTGTTCCTGCCCCGTGGTTGAGCGCTGAATTCTACAGCCGCGAGACTGACCATGACCGACGCCATCCTGCAGCAGCGCGAACGTGGGTTGCTGACCCTGCAGTTCAACCGCCCCGACAAGAAAAACGCCCTGACCCGCGCCATGTACACGCAGCTGGCCGAAACCCTGGAGCAGGCTGACGCGGACCCCGCCATCAGCGCCGTGCTGATTCAGGGCAGCCACGCGTGTTTTACCGCCGGCAACGACATCGGCGACTTTCTTGAACAGCCGCCCAGCGACCTCGACAGCCCACCGTTCCACTTTATGAAAAGCCTGCTCAATTGCCGCAAACCAGTGATCGCCGCGGTGGCGGGCGCAGCGGTGGGCATTGGTACGACGCTGCTGCTGCACTGCGACCTGGTGTACGTCAGTCGCGATGCTCGTTTGCGCATGCCGTTCGTTAATCTGGGGCTGTGTCCCGAATTTGGGTCAAGCCTGATCCTGCCGCGTTTGCTGGGGCACGCGAAGGCGGCTGAATTGTTGCTGCTGGGGGAGGAGTTCACAGGCGAACAGGCGGCCCTTTGGGGCATTGCCACCGAGGCGCTGGGCAGTGGCGAAGCCGCCTTGGCCAAGGCGCGAGAAATCGCCGAACGCTTTGACACCCTGGCGTCGGGTGCGGTGCAAGTCACCAAGCAATTGATGAAAAGTGTGGACCGTGAGCAGTTGCGGCGAGTGATCGAGGAGGAGGGCGCGTTGTTTGTCCAGCGCCTGAAATCCTCTGAAGCGATCGCAGCCTTGTCGGAGGTTATTTCAAGGAAGTAAGGCTCATCAGGCAGAGCAGGCACGACCTCAGCCGTGCCTGCCTGGAGGAGCCCTTTCTGGAAAAACGAGAACATCAGTAGCCGAAAATTCTCACCATGCTGGCAACGCGATTGCCAGCAACTCCCGAGACGCCGGCCACCACCAGCCTGCTATTGGGTACTTCAGCTCTTTCCACACGGCTTGAATTGAATAGAGCGGCAGGTGCGGTATATGCCTTAGGTCTGACCGCACACACGATTGGGCGCCTGTTCGTGGGCGGCGTCTACGGGTAGAGCTGACAGTAGACAATGGGCCGTGAATGTTTTTTTAACTGACAAAAAAGCCCCGCCATTCACATGGCGGGGCTTTCGTTTTTCAACCGATCACTCAGACCATTGGGTCGCCAACGTGCAGGATCTTCATGCCATTGGTGCCACCGGTGGTGTGGTAGCTGTCGCCCTTGGTCAGGATGACCCAGTCGCCTTTCTCTACGACGCCGCGTTTGACCAGCTCGTCGATGGCCTTTTGGCTGACTTCGTTGGGTGCCAGCGAAGCCGGATCGAACGGAATGGTATACACGCCACGAAACAGCGCCGTGCGAGCCTGAGCTTCACGGTGGGGGGTGAACGCGTAGATCGGCACCGAGGAACGGATGCGCGACATGATCAACGGCGTGTAGCCACTTTCGGTCAGGGCGATGATCGCTTTAACACCTGGGAAGTGGTTGGCGGTGTACATGGCCGCCAGGGCGATGCTCTGGTCGCAGCTTTCGAAGACCTTGCCGATGCGATGGCTGGAGGTCTTGCTGGTCGGGTGCTTTTCAGCACCGACGCAGATACGCGCCATGGCCTGGACGGCTTCCAGCGGGTACGGGCCTGCGGCGCTTTCTGCAGAAAGCATCACCGCGTCGGTGTAGTCGAGCACGGCGTTGGCTACGTCGGACACTTCGGCGCGGGTCGGCATCGGGTTCTGGATCATCGACTCCATCATCTGGGTCGCCACGATCACCGCTTTGTTGTGGCGGCGTGCGTGCAGGATGATCTTCTTCTGGATACCGATCAGCTCGGCGTCACCGATTTCCACGCCCAGGTCGCCACGGGCAACCATTACGGCGTCCGACGCCTTGATCAGGCCGTCGAGGGTTTCGTCGTCGGCCACGGCTTCGGCGCGTTCGATCTTCGCCACCAGCCAGGCGGTACCGCCGGCTTCGTCGCGCAGCTTACGGGCGTATTCCATGTCGGCGGCGTCGCGCGGGAAGGATACGGCGAGGTAATCCACTTCCATTTCGGCGGCGAGCTTGATGTCGGCCTTGTCTTTTTCAGTCAGGGCCGGGGCGGTCAGGCCACCGCCGCGACGGTTGATGCCCTTGTGGTCGGACAGCGGGCCGCCGATGATCACGGTGCAGTTCAGCTCGGTGACGGAAGCGGTGTCGACGCGCATGACCACACGGCCGTCATCCAGCAGCAGTTCGTCGCCGACGCCGCAGTCCTTGACCAGGTCCGGGTAGTCGATACCGACGACTTCCTGGGTACCTTCGGTCAGCGGGTGGCTGGTGGAGAAGGTGAACTTGTCACCGATCTTCAGCTCGATCCGCTTGTTGGCGAATTTGGCGATACGAATTTTCGGGCCTTGCAGGTCACCCAGCAATGCGACGAAGCGGCCATGCTTGGCGGCCAGGTCTCGCACCAGCTTGGCGCGAGCCTTGTGCTCGTCCGGAGTGCCGTGGGAGAAGTTCAGACGGGCAACGTCCAAACCAGCCAGAATCAGCTGTTCGAGGACTTCCGGCGAGTTGCTGGCCGGGCCAAGGGTGGCGACGATTTTGGTACGACGGACGGACATGCACAGACTCCTGAGTTCAAGCGCTGAGGAAGGCTACTATGCTCTTTGGTTGTAGTCATTGTTCGTTTGCACTACTTATCGGGCATTCGCTTGTTTTCGCTTCGATTGAATAAATGAACATCCTTGAAGATTTTCGACCAGGGGTCGATACACTGCACAAGACAGGAGAACCCCCATGCGAATTTTGCTCATTGCTGCCCTGGCCGTCAGCGTTACCGGCTGCACCCGCTGGTCGATGGACCACCATTTGAACAACGCCTACCGTGCGTACGGGGTCGGTGACTGTGAACGCGTGACCCTGGAATTGTCCCAGGTCGACCGTGAAAGCCGTACCCGCCGCTATGTGCAACCTGAGGTCTCGATGTTGCGCGGGCAATGCCTGGAGCGGCAGAAGCTGTTTGTCGATGCGGTGCAGACCTATCAGTTCATCATTAATCAGTACCCGTCCAGTGAGTACGCTTATCGGGCCCGTGCCCGGCTCGATACCCTGCAGCAACTCGGGCATTACCCCGGCGCGAGCGTTGCGCAGCCACGTCCGGCCTCGTTGTGATGATATTTGTCATTCTATAGCTGGCCCGTCGCCAGTCTTGGGCTATTCTTTGAGTGTCCGTTTGTACAAGTTTGTACTCATACGGATGGAATGCTTGGGATTGGCAGCCGTAGAGTGACAAGGCGCTTGCTGTTGTCGCACCGATTCCCAGGGAGAGCGGCCTTGCATTAGCCGTTCCGAATCACTGGTAAGGCCAGAGTCATGGCCAATGGATGGCGATTTCATCATGTTTACTGATCGACGGATTGAGCGACATCAGTTGTCTTGTTTCCTGCAAGTGTTCAACCGGCTGACGGACAAACCCATTGGCTACTTGGGTAACGTGTCCGAAGATGGGCTGATGTTGATCAGCCAATTGCCGATGATGGTCGACGTAGAGTTCGAGCTGCGCTTGAAGATTCCTGCGGCCGACGGCGATTTTCAGGCCATTGACCTTACAGCTGCCTGTTTATGGAGCCATGAGGACGTCAACCCGCAGCACTATGATTCCGGGTTCAGGGTGGTTGATGCGTCGCCAGAGTACAGTCTTCTGATCAACGCCTTATTGCATTACTTCAGCTTCGATCCCCTGCAGGCTTCTGCCTAGACACTACTTGCTGCACGCCCGGCTTAGGTCGGGCTATCCACGTTGGGGCGTGTGTGACTTTCACAGGACGCCGGCTTTTTTCCAGCCCAGGTAACGTGTCACCAAGGCCGGCCCCAGCCCTGAGGGTGGTGTATCCAGTACCGACAACCCGTGGGCGCTCAAGCGTTCGTGCAGTTCGTCCCTTTTATTCAGGTAGTCGACGGTGCCGCTGTAGGCCAGCGCTTCGGGCAAGGTTTGCACCGGCGACTGGCGCAATTGGTCGAGTACGTCTTCGCGCAGGCTGGCGACCATCACCCGGTGCTGTCGGCCGATGCGCTTGACCGCTGTCAGTAATGCCTCATCGTCCTCATCCCGCAGGTTGGTCACCACAATGACCAATGCCCGACGTTTTTGCCGCGCCAGTAACTGACTGGCTGCGGCCTCGTAATCGGCTGTGCGTCGGGTGGTGTCCAGGTCGTATACGGCGTTGAGCAACAGGTTCAACTGGCCGGTGCCCTTGACGGGGGCCAGGTAGCGCGGCTGGTCGCAGGCAAAGGTACACAGGCCCACCGCATCGCCCTGGCGCAAGGCGACATAACTGAGCAGCAGGCAGGCGTTGAGTGCGTGATCGAAGTGGGACAGTTCGGCATCCTGGCTGCGCATGCGTCGGCCACAATCGAGCATGAACACGATCTGCTGGTCGCGCTCGTCCTGGTATTCCCGGGCAATCGGCGTGCGTTGGCGCGCGGTGGCCTTCCAGTCGATCTGCCGCAGGCTGTCGCCCTCGCGGAACTCGCGCAACTGGTGAAACTCCAGGCCCAACCCCCGTCGCTGGCGTTGACGCACTCCCAGTTGGCTCAGCCAGTTATCCACACCCAATAGCTGGGCGCCATACAGGCGGGCGAAATCCGGGTAGACGCGGGTGGCATCGCTGGCTTGGGTAAAGCGTCGTGCGGCCCACAGCCCCAAGGGGCTGGGCAGCTGTATCTCGCATTGACTGAAACTGAAATGGCCGCGCCGCAAAGGGCGTAGGCGATAGCCCAATTCACTGCATTCGCCCGGGCGCAGTTCGATGGACTGGGGCATATTCTCCACACTCAAGCCGTCGGGGACGTGATCGAACACCTGTACGGTCAGCGGCTGTGGGTAATCATGTTCGAGTTTCAGGCGTACTTCTCCCCAGCGGCCCAGCGCCAGGCTGCCTGGCATCTGCCGTTGTACCCGCACGGAGGGGCGGCGGTGCAGGCGAGCTGCGTCCAGTAGTGCCAGCAGCAACAGCGCCAGCAGCAGGCCCCAGGCGACTGAATGCAGGCTGGTGGGTAGCTTGAGCTGCAACGCTGCCGCCGTACCCAGCAGGATATTCAAGCCCAGCAGCACGCCGAGCCAGCTCAACAGCAGACGAGTCGGCTTCATGGACGGCTCATTGGCGAGGCGCCGGAATCTGGTCCAGCAGTTGCTTGAGCACCTGGTCCACCTCCAGTCCGTCGATATCCAGTTCGGGAGCGATACGAACCCGGTGGCGCAGCACCGCCAAGGCGCAGCCCTTGATGTCGTCCGGGGTGACGAACTCGCCCCCGCGCAGCAGGGCCCGGGCACGGGCACCGCGTACCAGGGCAATGGAGGCGCGCGGACCTGCACCGATGGTCAGCCCCGGCCAACTGCGGGTGGCCCGGGCCAGGCGCACGGCGTAGTCCAGCACTTGCTCGTCCAGCGCCAGCTCACTGGCTATCTGCTGCAACTTCAGTACATCCCCGGCTTGCAGCACGACTCGCAGCGGTTGGACATCCAGCATGTCGGCCCGGGACGAACGCGTGACTTCGCGCACCATGTCCAGTTCCTGCCGGGAGTCGGGATAGTCCATGCGTACCTTGAGCATGAAGCGATCCAGTTCGGCCTCGGGCAGCGGGTAGGTGCCTTCCTGCTCGATGGGGTTCTGGGTCGCCAACACCATGAACGGCTGGCCGATCGGCAAGGCCTCGCCCTCAAGGGTGACTTGGCGCTCCTGCATGGCTTCGAGCAGCGCTGCCTGGGTCTTGGCTGGCGCGCGGTTGATTTCATCGGCCAGCAGCAAGTGGGTAAACAGCGGCCCCTTGCGCAGTTTGAATTGTTCGGTGTGCAGGTCGTACACGGCATGGCCGGTGACATCGCTGGGCATCAGGTCCGGCGTGAACTGGATGCGTGCGAAATCGCCGCCAAAGCAACGGGCCAGGGCCCGCACCAGCAGGGTTTTGCCCAGCCCGGGTACGCCTTCAAGCAGCACATGGCCACCGGCGATCAGCGCAGTGAGTACGTCATCGATTACCTGATCCTGGCCGATGACCGCCTTGCGCAGTTCAATGCGCAGGGACTGGGCCTGCTGGCTGGCGAGTTGCAGGGTTTCGCTGGTCAGGGCCGTGGCCGTTGGAAAGTCGCTCATAGGGCATTCCTGAGAGTTTGCAGGCATGCCACCTGACGGCTGAAATCGGCGCTGGAAAGCCGTTTTGCCGAAAGTGGGCCGAGGGCCTGATTGATGACGTGGGAGGGTTGGCGTGTCAGGTGTTCAAGGACCCGCCACTGTTCTTCGGTGTCGAGGTGTTCAAAACCGGGGTGGCGGTGCCGGGCGGCGCGCAGGATATCGCGCTGCAAGGCACGGAGCAGCGTGCCTTGGCCGTTGCGCCGCATGAGGAAATCGGCGCTGGCCTTCAAGTGCTCCTGCAATTGTCGGCGAGCCTTGGGGGCGGGCGCCTGGATCGGCCCCTGGCGCATGCCGGCGTGCCAGAGTGCCAGGATGAGCAGCGCGGCGAGTGCGACCAGGGCCTGGGGGAAATGGCGCAGCAGCAGGGTGAACAGATCGTCCACGTCGCTGTTGAACAGCAAGGTCACGTCAGTGCCCTGGTTCAGGTACCACAGCAGCCAGGCGTTATCGTGCTTGCCGATGTTCGCGTTGTTCCACAGGTCGCTGTCAGTGACCACCGTCACATTGCCTTGCCCGAGGTCGAGTTGCATCAGGTGGCTGGACCTGGCGCTGTTGGCGGAAAACTGCGCGACATGCTTGGGGTCGGTGAGATTGAAGTCGGTATCGAAGCTGAAATAGGCCGGAGCGGTTTCATTGTCGACATAGAGCTTGGTCAGGTCCGGCGTTTTCTTCTTGGGGGCCGGGGAGGGGGCTTCAGGGTCATCGCTCAATGTCTGGTGGATGTGCAGGCGATCGAGCAGCCAGTCACCGCTCTTACCGGTCTCTTCATCCCACAGTGCTTCGGCGACCACCAACAGGTGCCCGCCGGACCTGGCCCACGCCAGCAGTTGATCCACCTGGCGTGGGGTCATGTTGCTGCGCTCACCTAGCAACAACAGGCTGTGGCCCTTGGCTGGCAAGTCGTCAAGCCGATCAAGGCCGTTGGCATGCCCCACCGACAGGCCTTGCTGGCGCAGGAAATGCTCGGCTGCCAGGTAGGGATTGGCCAGCGCCTCCGGCGATGGACCGCGATCCACTACTTGCTCATACGGGATAGCCTTCTGCCACGCGTACAAGCCGCCCGCTCCCAACAGGCATGCCAGCAGCAGCCCCACCCACAATAACGGTTGTTTCATCATGCGGCCCCCGCGTTGAACAGGGCGCGCCAATCTCGGCACAGTTGCTGTTGTGCCAAGGCCGGTGGGAGGCGATGACCATAGGCGAGGTTCTGCCAATGACGGGTCAGATCATCGCTGAAGGCCAGCAGTTGCGGTTGTTGCAAAAGATGAATGCGAGCCAGGACCTGGCCCTCGGTGTCTGCGCTTTTCAGCGGCAGGTCGAAGTCGTGCAATAACCGACTGAGCAGGCCGCGATACAGCAGGCCAAGGGCTTCCCGTGGTTGGGTGGCCCAGAGTTGTTCGGCGGTAGCGGCGATATCGTCTGGCAAGGTTTCGGTGGCCAGTTCCAGGCCGAATAATTGCGACGGCACCGGCCTGGTGATTTCAGGCTTGGGTGGCACTTGCCGGCTGACAAACGTGCGCAGCCAATCGCGATAGCGCCAGATCAGCAGGGCCACGCTACCTGCCAGCAAGCTCCATAGCAGCACTTCCAGGGCTTGGGCGACGGGCTTGAAGGTATCGCTGTTGAGATTGTCCAGCAGCGCCTGGAGCCAGGCCGGCAGCTTGCCGTCGCCGTGCTCTTTGTTTTTGACGACGGGTTTATCCTCGCCAAAACGGTAGTGGGTGACGGTTTCCGGGTTCTTGAAGGGGGGCACGTCCAGCAGCGCCTTGATCGATTGGCTGGAGGCCTGGGGCGTCAGTGGCTTGGGTGATATGGCGTTGTCTGCCAGGGCCTGTGGGCTGAACGGCAGCAACATCAGCCCGGCCACCAGCAACAGCAATGGCGCGACACTGCTCAAGCGTTGGCGCAGGCGGCGGAATACCAGCTCCAGGTCCCAGGCCTCCAGCACGGTGCGGCGGTTGAGATAGAGGCTGAAGCCGCAAGCGATGTAGATCGGTTCCCAGAACACCAGGATCAGCGCATAGAAGGCGTTGCCCAGGTGCTCCAGCCATAGCCCTTCTGAATCGCCCGCCAGCGCCAGGCGTTGCCAGTCCCAGGCCAGTTCAAGCTGCTGTGGAATCAATAGATAGAACAGCGCCATGCAGCCAAACCAGAGACCAATCTCCAGATGCACGCCTAGGATGGTCAACCAGCGTGCGGCCCCGGCGTTGTGTTGCTGCAATACACCCAGGCGTTTTTGGCGTGCCGGGCCATCCAGGCCTTCGAGTTGGCTAACCGGCATCACAAAGCTGCGGCTCAGGCTGAACCGCCGCCAGGTCAGGCTGGCCAGCAACTGGCCCTTGAGCAGTCGCGGCCATTGGCGCACGGCCTGCTTGAGGCTGGGCGTCTCGCCAAACAAGGTTTTGGACAGGATATGCAATGGCAGGCGGTCGAAGGCGGGCTTTAACCACCAGAACAGGAATATGGCCGTGGACGGGGATTGCCACAGTAGTGCGGTCAACAGGATGAACACCGGGAGGGTGACGATGGCCCAACTGGCCATTAACAACAGGCGGTGTTCCCGGGCCATTAATACGCCAAGGTCCATGGCTTCCCAGGTCGTACGGGGACGAATCACGACGCTGGCATCACTCAGGCGCATGATGAGTCCGTCCGGCAAGGATCAGGTAGGCGGCCACCAGTAGCCAGAGCCCGGCACCAACCAGGTATTTCACCCAGTGAGCGACCGAGGTAATGGATGACCAGTAGGCTTCGATAAAGGCTGCGATCAGCAGGAAGGCCATGACACCGCAGAGCATCTGCACGCTTTTGTGCGCTGCCAGCCGCAGGGCCTCGCCACGGGTCAACCGGCCGGGAGCGATCAGCGCCCAGCCCAACTGCAAGCCCGCCGCGCCGGCCAGGGCAATGGCGCTGAGTTCGAATGCGCCATGGCCGATGACAAATGACCAGAAAGTCTGGCCATAGCCGATTTCAGTGAGGTGCCCGGAGACGGCGCCGATGATCAGGCCGTTGAAAATCAGGAAAAACACGCTGCCCAGCCCGAACAGCAAGCCGGCGGCAAAGGTCTGGAAGGCGATGCCGATGTTATGCATCACGTAGTAGCCGAACATCATCCAGTCTTCACTGGAGGCGCGGTCGGCGACGCGGCCCAGGCGACTGGCATCGGGGTCGTACATGCTTTGCATCTCGGCCACCTGCTGGGGGCTGACGATGCTGTAGATCAGCTCGGGGAACAGGTACACCAGCAGCGCGATACCCACCAGGCTGCCGAAAAACAGCAGGCTGGCGATCAATACGAAACGCCATTGTTCACGCACCAGCCGAGGGAAGTCGGCCAGGACGAAACTCAACAGGTTAGCCCCCAACTGGCTGCGATGGCGGTACAACTGTTGGTGGCCGCGCAGTGCCAGCTGTTGCAACGGGTCCACCAGGTAGCTGCTGTAGCCACGCTCCTGGGCCAGGGCGAGATGTTGGCACAAGCGTCGATATTGATGAGGGAAGTCGGCCGCATCACCGGCCTTGGCGTTGCCTTGCTCCAACTGCTTCAGTTGCTCGGCGAAGGCTTGCCATTGTGCTTGATGACGACTTTCGAACAGGCTCTGCTTCATGTCGGCCCCAGTAAGCCACGCGCCACGCCATTGAGCTGCTCCACGGCGCGAGCCGGGGATACTTGCAGGGGCGTTGCAAGGATTGAGGCCAGTTCGTGTACCCGCTCAGCCGACAGTTGGCCCTGGCGTTCCGCGAAACCCAGGATCGCACGTTGTTCGCTGAGCTCCAGGGCGAAGGGCAGGCGCAGGGCCGCCGCCGGGGGCACCTGTGGACGAGCCAGGGGGTGTTCACGGTAGATCACCAGCGTGCCGCCGGCCAGGTCGCCCAGTCGTTTGAAATGAGGATGTTGCAGGCAACTGATGGCGCCGAGAAAGTAACCGAAAGGCAGCATGTCGACAAAGCGCAGCAGGTTGCGGATAAGCGAAGCGGACCAGCCAACAGGCGTACCGTCGTCCTGTACCACGCGCAGGCCCATGACTTGCTTGCCGGGGGAGCAGCCCTGGTTGAGAACTTCAAACAGCACCATGTACCACCAACTGACCAGGAACAGCAGCAGCGAACCCAGGCCTATGCCGATATTGCCGAGCAGGGCCAAAGGCACCAGCAGGATGCCCATGAACAGCCCGCGCACGCCCAGGTCGAAGGCAAAGGCCAGCGCGCGTGGCAGCAGGCCGGCCGGGCGCAAGGGCAGGTCGATGCCCTCCGGGGTCTCGATCTGGTAACGGGTATCCAATGGGGCTGATGGCATCGCGATCCTTGGCAGTGCAGGGCAGTTGGAAGACACGGATGCTAGCAGTGTCGGCGGTGGAAGCAACCATTCAAGGTTTTTCTGGGTGTTTGTACCGTTAAGGTAGCGCTGGCCCCGAACGCCTTGCAGCGCCTAGACTTTGTCGATCTTCAGCACAGGAACAGCCCGTGACCTCCATTTTCTGGTACGACTATGAAACCACCGGCATCAACCCGCGCAGCGATCGCCCCCTTCAGGTAGCGGGTATCCGCACTGACCTCGACCTCAATGAGGTTGGCGCACCGGTCAACCTGTATTGCCGACCCAGTGACGATATCCTGCCTCACCCGGCGGCCTGCGCCATTACCGGCATTACCCCGGGCATCCTGGCGCAAAAGGGCTTGGCCGAAGCCGACTTCATGACTCGGGTGCATGCAGAACTGGCGGCTCCCGGCACCTGTGGCGCTGGTTACAACACCCTGCGCTTTGACGATGAGATGACGCGCTACAGCCTCTATCGCAACTTTTTCGACCCCTATGCGCGTGAATGGCAGGGCGGGAACAGTCGCTGGGATTTGATCGATGTGGTGCGAACCGCCTATGCGCTGCGCCCGGAAGGGATCACCTGGCCCCAGCAGGATGGGCGTGTCACGCTCAAGCTTGAGCGTTTGACCGAGGCCAATGGCATCGAGCATGGCCAGGCCCATGATGCCTTGTCCGATGTGCGCGCCACCATTGCCCTGGCCCGGCTGGTGCGCGAGAAACAGCCCAAGTTGTACGACTGGCTGTTCCAGCTGCGCAGCAAGCAGCGGGTGATGGACCAGGTGCGCCTGCTGCAACCGATGGTGCATATCTCCGGGCGTTTTTCTGCCGAACGCCATTATCTGGGGGTTGTATTGCCCCTGGCTTGGCACCCGCGCAATCGCAATGCGCTGATCGTCTGCGACCTCGGGCTCGACCCGCAGGGCCTGTTGGACGTGGACGCCGAGACCTTGCGCCAACGCCTCTATACTCGCCGTGATGAACTGGCCGAAGGCGAGTTGCCGGTGCCGCTCAAGTTGTTGCATATCAACCGCTGTCCAGTGGTCGCACCGTTGAACGTGCTGCGTGCCCAAGACCGTGCGCGGCTGCAATTGGATATGGACGCTTATCAGGCGCGTGCGCTGCGGCTAACTGACGCACAGGAAGTTTGGCGCGACAAGTTGGCGGCGATTTACGCGGATGAAGAGTTTGCACCGGTGACCGACCCGGAGCAGCAGCTCTACGATGGTTTTATCGGTGATCGTGATCGTCGTTTATGCGAGCAAGTGCGAGCGGCAGAGCCTGCGCAATTAGCGAGCCAGCAGTGGCCATTTGATGATCAGCGTTTGCCGGAATTATTATTCCGCTACCGAGCGCGTAACTTTCCTGACACCTTGAACAGTGAGGAGCAGCAACGCTGGCAATTCTTCTGTCAGCAACGTTTGAGCGATCCACAATGGGGCGCCCCCAATACCCTGGAAGCATTTAATCAGGCGCGCCAGGAGTTGGCTGTTAGTGCTACGCCGTTTCAATGCCAGGTGCTCGATCAATGGCAGGAGTTTGCCAATGCATTAGCGGCGCGCTTGAAGCTGTAGTCAGCTAATTGCAGAATCTGCAGGCAATAAAAAACGCCAGCAAGCTGGCGTTTTTAATGTGTCGCGTATCAGGCGCAAGCCTGGCAAGGCTTAGCCCAGCAGGGTAGCCCAACCTTCAACCACGTCAGCGCCCCACTTGGCTTTCCACTCTTTCAGCGTCTTGTGGTTGCCGCCTTTGGTTTCAATCACTTCGCCGTTGTGTGGGTTTTTGTATTGCTTGACCTTACGAGCACGCTTGGTGCCGGTAGTTTTTACGGCGCCACGTGGTGCTTTAACTTTCGATTCTGGATCCAGCAGCGCAATGATGTCACGCAGGGATTTGGAGTATTCGCCCATCAGGGTGCGCAGTTTGCCTTCGAATTCCAGCTCGGTTTGCAGCTTGTCGTCTTGGGACAGGTTCTTCAAACGGGCTTGCAGTTCTTTGATAGCTTCTTCGGTGGCACGGTATTCGTTGATCAGAGACATGTGGACTACCTTATGTAGAGCGCTGATTGACAGGGATAGTGGCCCAATAATAGTCAGGCAATTTCATCAAGTAAACATTTAAGAATGCATTTATGTGAATTACTTTGAATGTTTGTGGCAAAGCGATGCAATTGAGTTAATTAGTAGAGGGCACGGCTATAGATAATCTCGTTAATTTCCCTCGCAACTGCACGTGCTTGCCCATGCATCTTCATATAGCAGTGCTAAAACCTTACGCTATTAAGGGCTGTGGCCAGGCCGGGCTGTCAGAATAAGCCTCAAGGAATACTGCAGTTTTTCTGCGTAATCGCTAGAATAGCGGCCTTTGCGAAGTTCTGGAGTTCCCCCCTAATGCGCACTTTTCGGCTGGTGATAGCTTGCCCGGACCGGGTTGGCATCGTTGCCAAAGTCAGTAACTTTCTGGCTTCCCACAACGGCTGGATCACCGAGGCGAGCCATCACTCGGACAATCTCAGCGGTTGGTTCTTCATGCGTCACGAAATTCGTGCCGATACGCTGCCCTTTGGTCTTGAAGCTTTTCGTGAGGCGTTTGCGCCGATCGCCGAAGAGTTTTCGATGACCTGGCGCATCACCGACACCGAGCAGAAAAAACGCGTGGTGCTGATGGCCAGCCGCGAATCCCACTGCCTGGCTGACTTGCTGCACCGCTGGCACAGCGATGAACTGGACTGTGAGATTGCCTGTGTGATCTCCAACCATGACGACCTGCGCAGCATGGTCGAGTGGCATGGCATCCCGTACTACCACGTACCGGTCAACCCACAGGACAAGGAGCCCGCGTTCGCCGAGGTCTCCCGCCTGGTCAAGCAGCATGACGCTGATGTGGTGGTACTGGCGCGCTATATGCAGATCCTGCCACCGGACCTGTGCCGCGAATACGCCGGCAAGGTCATCAATATCCACCACAGCTTCCTGCCGTCGTTCGTCGGTGCCAAGCCTTATCACCAGGCTTCCCTGCGTGGTGTGAAGTTGATTGGCGCAACCTGCCACTACGTGACCGAGGAACTGGACGCCGGCCCGATCATTGAGCAGGACGTGGTGCGTGTCAGCCATAGCGACAGCATTGAAGACATGGTGCGTTTCGGCCGCGACGTCGAGAAGATGGTGCTGGCCCGTGGCCTGCGTTATCACTTGGAAGACCGCGTGCTGGTGCACGGCAACAAGACGGTCGTGTTCTGATCATCGTGTTTTGATTGAACAAAGAAGGGCCTGGGCGTTAAATCGTCGCAGGCCCTTTTTATTGATCGGCATAAGAGGACAAGCCCATGACCGACCCGCTCGATAAAGCCACATCCAAGGCGCCCGCTACGTTGGGCGAGGGGTGTCTGAGTCGCTATGACCCGGATGCGCTGGATGCCGAGGATGGTACGGACTTCCCAGGGGCTGCCCAGTTATGGGAGCAGTTGCAGGAGCAACCTGCTTACCCTGAAAAAGACGCTTGAGCAGTGGTTTGCCAACCATCAGCACAAACACCGGCCCACCGGCCAACAGATAGAAGTAATAGGTCACCGCCCGCCAGATCAAAATCGCCGCCGCGGCGGTGGATTTGCCCACCATGGGCGCCAGCAAGGCCGCCGACGTCAGTTCCGCCGCGCCGGCACCGCCCGGTAACAGGCTGAATTGCCCCGCCGTCAAAGACAGCATCTGGATCAGGAAGCTCCAGGCCCACTGCACATCGCCGCCCAGCCCGCGTAGCGCCAGGTACAGCACGCTGTAACGCAATAGCCAATGCAGACTGGTCAGCGCGAACACTGCCACCAATGTGTGCCAAGGCAGTTTCAGCGTGTCACTGAATGCCGCTAGAAAATGCAGCAGCCGGCGTGCCCAGCGCCGCCGTGTCGTGGCCCGAACCTTTAGGGCCTTGAGTGCCAGGCCTATCAGGCGAATCAGGCGCCGATGAAATCGCACCATGAGCAGGCAACTGACAACGCCCCCGGTCATCGATACGGCGCTGAGCCCCAGCAACCATTCCAGGCGTGGATTGAGGCTGTGGAACAGCGCGTACAACGCGATCCCCACCAGTGCACAAAGAAAAAACAGCAAGTCGCTCAACTGGTCCATGGCGAATACCGCGCTGCCGTGGGCCGGGCGTATACCGTGGCGTGCCAGCAAGGCCATCAAGGTCAGCGGCCCACCGCTGCCACCGGGTGTGGCGCACATGGCGAACTCAGTCGAGATCACCACCCCAAGGCATTTAAGTCGCCCCAACCGGCCACGGTGCATGCCCAGCAATAAGCGGATGCGCAGGCTGTTGATCAGCCAGCACAGGACAATCATGACAAACATCAGCAACAGCAGCGGCAAGGGGAATTGCCGAAGGCGCGTTATGGTTTCGCTGCCCCCCAATCCCACGGGAATCACCAGCGCGACCAGCAGGGCGAGCAACAGCCAGATCAATCGGCTCACGGTTGCATCGCCAGCCACGCGGCCTTGGTCAGTGGGGTGCGTCCGGCGTTCAACAGGCGTTGCAGGGTGTCCAGCCAATAACGGCGGGAAAACTCATGGCGCATGTCCACCGGGTGTAACCCCAGGCGAATGACCGGGGCTGTTTGCCAGTGTTGCTCACGTCGGTCGCTGAGGACTTTGGACAAGCCACGGCGCCAGGCGCTGCGCGCGCTCCACACCAGCCCCGGCGCATTGAGCGCGGTGAAGTCGGGCAGGCGATACAGGTGCTGCGGGTCGCTGGTGTAGCTCAGGGGTAATTGGCGTAGTGCCTGGCGAGTGCCCTGGCTCATCAGCCAGGCAGGGGCGACGAAACCCTGCAGCGGCCAGCCATTGCGTCGGAACACCTCGATGCCATCGGTAATACGCTGCAAGGCCTGGACCTGGGGCAGTTGGTAGAACTCGCCTTCATGGGTATAGACCCGGCGCATGAACCACTCTTTTGGCGAGCGCGGTGGCGGTTGATCGTCGCAATGGTAGTAGCCGTGCAACGTCAGTTCATCGCCCTTGGCGACGCGGGTGTCGAGCAACCGTCGGAAATCAGTGTGGGCGGCCAGGGCGTCACGATGATGAAAGTCCGGCACCACCAGCCAGGTCATCGGCACGGCGCCCAAGGCGTCGACAGCTTCGACGAATGGGCGATAGTCGGTCCAGGTGTGCGGCGCGACATCGTGCAGCACCAGTAAAACCGAGCGCTCAACCATGGGCGAGCATCGGTTTGTGGCGGCCCAGCACCGCGTAGTAATGACCCAGCAGGCTATCGACCACCGTGTCCCAGGCGTAATGCTGTTCGACATGGCGTCGTGCCTGCTCCCCCAGGCGCCGACTATCGGTGCCGAACAACTCGCGCACGGCATCGGCCATCGCTTTGGGGTGGTTGGGCGCGCAGAGCAGGCCGCAGCGCTCGTCGACAATCTCAGTGAACGCACCGGCCGCCACGGCAACGACCGGGATGCCGCAGGCCATGGCCTCCAGGATCACCAGGCCGAAGGTTTCCTGGTCTCCGGCATGCAGCAGCGCGTCGGCACTGGCCATCAACCGGGCGACATGGAGGGCGGGGCGGAACCCATCGATCACCGTGACGTTGTCCGGTACGCTGGCCGGCATGCCAGAGCCCACTAACAGTAAGTGGTAGCCATCCCCCAGGCGCTTCATGCACTTGAGCAGCACCGGCAGGTTTTTTTCCTTGGAACCTCGCCCGGCGAAGATCAGCAGGCGGGTGTCTTCATCAATCCCCAGTTCGGCGCGCAAGCCGGGGTCACGCACGGCCGGCGTGAAGGTCTGCAGGTCGACACCCAGCGGCTGCACGAACACATTCCTGACCCCAAGCCCGATGAGCTTGTCGGCCATCACTTGGCTCGGCGCCAATACCCGATCGAAATTGCCGTAGAGCTTGCTGACATACGCCTCGACGTTAGGGGTAAACCAAGGCCCCATGCGGTTGCTCACCAGCAGCGGTAAATCGGAATGGTAGAAGCCGATGACCGGCACATCCAGCTGGCGCCGCGCATCCAGTGCCGCCCAGGCGGTCAGGTAGGGATCGCCAACTTCGATCAGATCGGGCTGTAAGTCATGCAGGACATTTCGCCAGGGCGCGAGCCGAAGGGGGAAGCGATAGCCTTTGCCGAAGGGCAGGGCAGGCGCCGGCACCTTGAAGATCCCATCCTGTTCGCTCAAGTGCGCACCGGGGATCAAAAGGCTGTGGCGAATGCCGGGCTTGAGCGCCAGACGCCGATGCTTGGCGTCGAGATAAGTGCGTACGCCACCGCTGGCAGGGGCGTAGAACATGGTTATGTCCGCAATGTGCACGATGAACATCCCTCCTATCCGTTGCTCTCCTAACGTGGACCTGAGGTAAGGATAGATGTTCGATCGAGATTGGGGATGCACGGTGCGATCGAGTTTGAACAGCGTCAGTGTGGGAGCGGGTTCACTCGCGATAGCCGTGGTTCAGTCAATACGTCACCGACTGATGCTGCGCTATCGCGAGCGAGAGGGCTGCCTGTCAGATGCGGAAACTACCCACCAGTTGCTTCAGCCGTGCCGCCTGCTGTTCCAGGTCCGAGCACGCGCGCAGGGTTGATTGCAGGTTTTCCACGCCTTCCTGGTTAAGCGTATTGATCTCGGTGATGTCCATGTTGATCGACTCCACGACCGACGTCTGCTCCTCGGTGGCGGTGGCGACGGACTGGTTCATCCCGTCGATCTCACCGATGCGCTGGGTCACGCTGTTCAAGCGTTCGCCGGCCAGGTTGGCGATTTCCACACTGTCGAGGCTGTGGCGCTGGCTTTCGCTCATGGTGCTGACCGAGTCTCGGGCGCCGATTTGCAGCTCCTCGATCATGGTCTGCACCTGCTGCGCCGACTCTTGGGTGCGATGCGCGAGGTTGCGCACCTCATCGGCGACCACCGCAAACCCGCGTCCGGCTTCCCCAGCACGCGCCGCTTCAATGGCGGCGTTGAGTGCCAGCAGGTTGGTTTGCTGGGAAATACTGGTGATTACCTCAAGAATCTGGCCGATATTCACCGTCTTGCTGTTAAGTGCTTCGATATTGCTGCTTGAAGTGCTGATCATCGCGGACAGCTGGGTCATCGCCTTGATGTTGCGATCAACCACCTGTTGACCGTCTTCGGCCAACTGCCGCGCATCGCTGGCCTGGTTGGATGCTTGCGCAGCGTTGCGGGCGATTTCCTGGGCCGCGGCCCCTAGCTCGTTGATGGCGGCGGCAACGCTGTTGGTACGGTTGGCCTGCTCGTCGGAGTTGACCATTGACGAGTTGGAGGCGCTGACCACCCGCAGGGCCACTTCGTTGACGTGCTCGGTGGCCGAGGACACTTCGCGAATCGATGTATGAATGCGTTCCACGAAGCGGTTGAACGCATTCCCCAGGATGCCGAACTCGTCGTGGTTCTGGATGGTCAGCCGGCGGGTCAGGTCACCCTCACCGTCGGCGATGTCCTGCATGGCACGGGTCATCACGTGCAGCGGTTGCATCAAGACGCGAATCAGCATGCCCAGCAGGGCGATGATGATCACCACGGCAATGACGGTAGCGATGACGGCCGAGGTACGGAATTCGCTGAGCATGGCGAAGGATTTGTCTTTATCCACCGAAATACCCAGGTACCAGTTCACCGATGGCAGCCCTTTGATTGGCGTGAAGGTCACGATGTTGTCTTTGCCATTGGCTTGGACCTCACTGAAATCACCGCTGATTTTGGGGGTGTGTGTCGGGTAGACGTCCGCCAGGGTCTTCATCACCAGGTTTTTGTCCGGGTGCACCAACACTTTGCCGTCGGCGCTGACCAGGAACGCATAGCCCATGCCGCCGAAGTTCAAGGCTGCGATGTTGTCCACCAGGGTTTGCAGGCTCAGGTCGCCGCCGACCACGCCGATGCTCTGGCTGCCCTTGGCGCTGGGGGTGGCGATGGAGATGATCAATTGCCCGGTTGCGGCATCGATGTAGGGTTCGGTCAGGGTCGAACCGTTGCTGTTCTGGGCGCCTTTGTACCAGGGGCGAACGCGCGGGTCGAAGCCGTCCGGCATCTTGGTGTCGGGACGGATGGTGAAGGCGCCTTTGCTGTCGCCCACGTAGGTCGCCATGAATGCAGAGGTCAGGGCTTTCTGTTCCAGCAGGCTGGCAACCACGCTTGGTTCGGGATTGATGGCGATGTTTTGCGCAGCGTTTTCCACCAGCGCAATGCGCCCGGTGAGCCAGGTTTGAATGTTGCTGGCGGTGACATCGCCCATTTCATGCAGGTAGTTATTCAGGTCGTCGCGAATCGCGTTGCGTTGCAGGTAGTCGTTGTAGAGGGTAAACAGCGCGAAGGCGGCAATGACGATAAGGGAGGCTGCAAGCAGGATTTTATGGCTGAAACGCAGATTTTTATTCATGGCTTGAAGGGTCCGCTAAGGTCTTTATATCCGAAGCGCGTCCTTGTGGGAGGCGCAAAATGGCAGTGTCAAAAAAGGTGTGATACTTCTTGGCGATAGCTCTGTGGGTCCCTGTAGGAACTATCTGACCTATTTTTAGACTTTGTGGGTCTCACATCTGTCTGTATCGACTGGCGGCACGAAAGATTAACCATAGGTGACGAAATGCCTGATTCCTCGCAGCTCCTTATTGGTGCCGGTCCCGACGACCAGCCCATCGCCCAGGCCATGCGCCTGGCCAACCGCCACGGGTTGATTGCTGGCGCCACCGGCACGGGCAAGACCGTCACGCTGCAACGCCTGGCCGAGGCGTTCAGTGATGCGGGCGTGGCGGTATTTGCCGCCGATATAAAGGGTGACCTCTGTGGCCTGGGCGCTGCGGCGAACCCGCAGGGCAAGGTGGCCGAACGCATCGCCGGCATGCCCTTTCTTCATTACACGAGCAAAGCGTATCCGGTCACGCTGTGGGACATTCATGGCCAGTCTGGTCATCCCTTGCGCACCACTATCAGCGAAATGGGCCCGCTGTTGCTCGGCAGCCTGCTGGAGTTGACGGACAGCCAGCAGTCGGCGCTCTACGCGGCATTCAAGGTGGCAGATCGCGAAGGCCTGTTGCTGCTGGACCTCAAGGACCTCAAGGCGCTGCTCAACCACCTACGCTATCACCCGGAACTGCTGGGGGAAGATGCCGCGCTGATGACCACGGGTTCCAGCCAGGCATTGTTGCGGCGCCTGGCGGTGCTGGAGCAGCAGGGTGCCGAAGCCTTGTTTGGCGAGCCGGCCCTGCAGCTTGAGGATATTTTGCAGCCTGCCAGCGACGGACGCGGACGCATCCATTTGCTGGACGCCAGCCGCCTGGTGCATGACGCGCCGAAGGTCTATGCGACCTTTCTGCTGTGGCTGCTGGCGGAGTTGTTTGAGCAGCTGCCGGAACGCGGCGATGCGGACAAACCACTGCTGGCGCTGTTTTTTGACGAGGCCCACTTATTATTCGCCGACACGCCCAAGGCCTTGCAGGACCGCCTGGAACAAGTGGTTCGATTGATTCGCTCCAAGGGGGTCGGGGTGTATTTCGTCACCCAGTCCCCTGGCGATTTGCCTGATGCGGTGCTGGCGCAACTGGGCCTGCGTATCCAGCATGGGTTGCGTGCGTTCACCACTAAGGAGCAGAAATCCCTGCGAGCGGTGGCGGACGGCTTTCGCCCCAACCCGGCGTTCGATGCCTTGGCGGTCCTGACGGAGTTGGGTACGGGCGAGGCATTGGTGGGTACCTTGCAGGAAAAAGGCACACCGGAAGTCGTCCAGCGCGTGTTGGTCGCACCGCCACAATCGCGGATCGGGCCGCTCAGTGACGGTGAACGTGCCGCCTTGGTCGCCAGTTCGCCGTTGCAAGGCCGTTATGACAAGCCGATTGATCGAGAGTCGGCCTATGAAGTACTGATGGCGCGCAAGGAATTGGGGCCTGCCGAGGCGTCCACGCCTGCAGCCCAGGAGCCGAGCTTTACCGATAAGGCCGGTGCGTTCCTGGGGACCGCGGCGGGCAAGGCGCTCAAGTCCGCCATGCAGCAAGCCGCCAATCAGATGGGGCGGCAATTGGTGCGGGGCTTGTTGGGGTCTTTACTGGGGGGGAGCAAGCGCAAATAACGGATCAGGGCTTGGGCTTGGCATGCGCGGCCAGGCGCTCCAGTGCCGCGCGCAAGCCCGGGTCGCTGATGCCGTCGGCCGTGGCTTGAATGGTCTCGGCCGCGTTCACCGATAAATTGATTGTGTGCCCGACCGCGCCTTGCTGCACGGTTGGCGGTTGCACCTTGAACTGGATCCGCGTCAGGCTGGCGAACTCATCGAAGGCCATCAATTGCCGTTGCAGGCGTTTTTGCTGATAGCGCAGGCGTGTCGCCCAATGGCCATCTGTGACAATTAGCAGCAGGTTGCCTTCGCGCCAGGAGGCCACATGACAGTGTTCCCGCGCGGCAGGTTGCAGTTGGGTTTCAAGCAGGCGTTGCAAATGGCCCAAGCGTTGCGCATGGCCAAAGATGGCTTTCAACGGCTTGGCTTCGCGAAGCAACACGCTGGGCGCGCGGGCTGTAAGAGGGCGAAATGCCATGATTAGACACCTAAAGTAACAGAGCGGCCATCTTAGCAGAATCCGCCCAGGCACCCCCAGGCAATGCATTGGCGAGGCTTTACCCGTGAAATCAATAGATAACTTCTGGGCTCCATGGGTTGAAGTTCCAGCAAAAGCCCTTATTTTAAACAAGCCCTCTCACAGCACCATGCCAGCATCGGGGAACAACGCCACTTTCCTCACCCACGATTCCGGGTAGAATGCGCGTTCGCATGCGGCCGTGAGGGCTGCTCGGGCCACTCACGGTGCGCCCTCCATCCCTATGTGTGGAAGAACCTGCCGATATGTTTGCGCCTTTGTTAAAGAAACTTTTTGGAAGCAAGAATGAGCGCGAAGTCAAACGCATGCTCAAGACGGTGCAGCTGGTCAATGCCTTCGAAGAGCAGATGGTTGCCCTTTCGGACGAGCAATTGCGCGCCAAGACCGAAGAGTTCAAGGCCCGCATAGCCAAAGGTGAAACCCTCGACAAGCTGCTCCCCGAAGCCTTTGCGGTTGCCCGTGAAGCCGGTAAGCGCGTCATGGGCATGCGCCACTTCGACGTCCAGTTGATCGGCGGCATGACCTTGCATGAAGGCATGATTGCCGAAATGCGTACCGGTGAAGGCAAGACCCTGGTGGCGACCCTGGGTGTTTACCTCAACGCACTGTCCGGCAAGGGCGTACATGTTGTGACGGTGAACGACTACCTGGCCCGCCGGGACGCCAACTGGATGCGCCCGCTGTATGAATTCCTCGGCCTGACCGTCGGTGTCGTGACGCCGTTCCAACCGCCGGAAGAAAAACGCGCGGCCTACGCTGCCGACATCACCTACGGTACCAACAACGAATTCGGCTTCGACTACCTGCGCGACAACATGGCGTTCAGCATGGAAGAAAAATTCCAGCGTGAACTCAACTTTGCCGTCATCGACGAAGTCGACTCCATCCTCATCGACGAAGCCCGTACCCCGCTGATCATCTCCGGCCAGGCCGAAGACAGCTCGCGCCTGTACACCGAGATCAACAAGTTGATCCCGCGCCTGGAGCAGCACATCGAGGAAGTGGAAGGCGTGGTGACCAAAGAAGGTCACTTCACCATCGACGAGAAGACCCGCCAGGTCGAACTCAACGAAGCCGGCCACCAGTTCGTCGAAGACATGCTGACCCAGATCGGCCTGCTGGCCGAGGGCGAAAGCCTGTACTCGGCACACAACCTGGGCCTGTTGACCCACGTATATGCTGGCCTGCGCGCCCACAAACTGTTCCATCGCAACGTCGAATACATCGTCCAGGACGGCCAGGTCGTACTGGTTGACGAACACACCGGCCGTACCATGCCGGGTCGTCGTCTGTCCGAAGGCCTGCACCAGGCCATCGAAGCCAAGGAAATGCTCAACATCCAGGCTGAAAGCCAGACGTTGGCGTCCACGACTTTCCAGAACTACTTCCGTCTGTACAACAAGCTGTCCGGCATGACCGGTACCGCCGACACCGAAGCGTTCGAATTCCACCAGATCTACGGTCTGTCGGTGGTGGTCATTCCGCCGAACAAGCCATTGGCGCGTAAAGACTTCAACGATCTGGTGTTCCTGACCGCCGAAGAGAAATACGCGGCGATCATCAATGACATCAAGGACGGCATGGCCCAGGGTCGTCCGATCCTGGTGGGTACCGCCACCATCGA
Organism: Pseudomonas gorinensis; assembly: GCF_042015035.1. Lineage (NCBI taxonomy): Bacteria > Pseudomonadati > Pseudomonadota > Gammaproteobacteria > Pseudomonadales > Pseudomonadaceae > Pseudomonas > Pseudomonas gorinensis. The sequence continues at coordinate 5,979,838 of NZ_CP167125.1, read as the reverse complement.
GACTTCCGAGCATGTGTCCAACCTGCTCAATAAGGAAGGCATCGAGCACAAGGTCCTCAACGCCAAGTTCCACGAAAAAGAAGCCGAGATCATCGCCCAGGCCGGCCGCCCAGGCGCGCTGACCATCGCCACCAACATGGCCGGTCGTGGTACCGACATCCTGTTGGGCGGCAACTGGGAAGTGGAAGTTGCGTCCCTGGACAACCCGACCCCTGAGCAGATCGCCCAGATCAAGGCCGACTGGCAGAAACGCCACCAGGCGGTGCTGGAGTCCGGTGGCCTGCAGGTGATCGCTTCCGAGCGCCACGAGTCGCGCCGTATCGACAACCAGCTGCGTGGTCGTGCCGGTCGTCAGGGTGACGCCGGTTCCAGCCGTTTCTACCTGTCGCTGGAAGACAGCCTGATGCGTATCTTCGCCTCGGATCGGGTGAAGAACTTCATGAAGGCCCTGGGCATGCAGTCCGGTGAAGCGATCGAGCACCGCATGGTGACCAACGCCATCGAGAAGGCCCAGCGCAAGGTAGAAGGTCGTAACTTCGACATTCGTAAGCAACTGCTCGAGTTCGATGACGTCAACAACGAACAGCGTAAAGTGATCTATCACATGCGTAACACGTTGCTGGCCGCCGACAACATTGGCGAGACCATTGCCGATTTCCGCCAGGACGTGCTCAACGCCACCGTCAGCGCGCACATTCCGCCACAGTCCCTGCCTGAGCAGTGGGATGTTGCCGGTCTGGAAGCTGCGTTGAAGAGCGACTTCGGTGTTGACTTGCCGGTCCAGCAATGGCTCGACGAAGACGACCACCTGTACGAGGAAACCCTGCGCGAGAAGCTCATGACCGAGCTGCTGGCCGCGTACAACGAGAAAGAAGAGCAGGCGAGCGCCGAAGCCCTGCGTACTTTCGAAAAACAAATCGTACTGCGCGTGCTGGATGACCTGTGGAAAGACCACCTGTCGACCATGGACCACCTGCGTCATGGCATCCACCTGCGTGGCTATGCCCAGAAGAACCCTAAGCAGGAGTACAAGCGCGAGTCGTTCACGCTGTTCTCCGAGCTGCTGGATTCGATCAAGCGCGATTCGATTCGCGTGTTGTCCCACGTCCAGGTGCGTCGCGAAGATCCGGTCGAGGAAGAAGCTCGCCTGCGCCAGGAAGCGGAGGCCTTGGCTGCGCGCATGCAATTCCAGCATGACGAAGCGCCAGGTCTCGAGGCTCCTGAGGTGTTGGGCGAGGAGGTCGATGTGGCCCTGGCCCAGACCCCCGTGCGCAACGAGCAGAAGCTGGGCCGTAACGAGCTGTGCTGGTGCGGTTCGGGCAAGAAGTACAAACACTGCCACGGCGAAATCAACTAAGATTTTCGCCTGACGCTGCAACACCCCGCGCCGCGACCGGCATCAGCCGTCGCGGCGTTTTGCCATTAATTCCTACCGTCGAACGCGACGGCACAGACATCACCTATTTTTAAGGAGCGCATTCATGGCTGTTGGTCTTGGTCCTTTGCCCACTTTGCACCCGGTTGCCGGTTTTGAACTCGGTATCGCTTCGGCCGGCATCAAACGCCCGGGGCGCAAGGATGTGGTGGTGATGCGCTGTGCCGAAGGCTCGACCGTCGCTGGTGTGTTCACCCTCAACGCCTTCTGTGCCGCGCCGGTGATCCTGGCCAAGCAGCGCGTGGCCGGCCCGATTCGTTACCTGTTGACCAACACTGGCAATGCCAACGCCGGCACCGGTGAACCTGGCCTGGTCGCCGCCGCCCGCACTTGCGCCAAGCTGGCGCAACTGACCGGCGTGGACGCCAGCCAGGTACTGCCGTACTCCACCGGCGTGATCGGCGAGCCGCTGCCCGTGGAAAAAATCGAAGCGGCCCTGCAAGCCGCGTTGGATGACCTGTCTGTGGATAACTGGGCGGCCGCCGCCACTGGCATCATGACCACCGACACCCTGCCCAAAGGTGCGAGCCGCCAATTCGTGCACGAAGGCGTGACGGTCACCGTGACCGGCATCAGCAAAGGTGCGGGCATGATTCGCCCGAACATGGCCACCATGCTCGGCTACATTGCCACCGACGCCAAAGTTTCCCGCGATGTGCTGCAACGCCTGATCCTGGATGGCGCCAACAAGTCGTTCAACCGCATCACCATTGATGGCGATACCTCCACCAACGATTGCTGCATGCTGATCGCCACTGGCCAAGCCAACCTGCCGCAAATCACCGAAGCCAACGGGCCGCTGTTTACTGCATTGAAGCAGGCGGTGTTCGAAGTGTGCATGGACGTGGCCCAGGCCATCGTGCGTGACGGCGAAGGCGCAACCAAGTTCGTCACGGTTGAAGTCAACGGCGGCGGCAACCACCAGGAATGCCTGGATGTCGGTTATACCGTGGCCCATTCGCCACTGATCAAGACTGCACTGTTCGCCTCCGACCCGAACTGGGGGCGTATCCTCGCCGCCGTCGGTCGTGCCGGCGTGCCGGATCTGGATGTGAGCAAGATCGACGTGTTCCTCGGCGACGTATGCATCGCCAGCGGTGGCGCGCGCGCCGAGACCTACACCGAAGCCCAGGGCTCGGCGGTGATGCAGCAGGAAGAAATCACCATCCGCATCGAACTGGGGCGTGGTAACTGCAGCGAAACCATCTGGACCACCGACCTGTCCCACGAATACGTGAAGATCAATGCGGAATACCGCACCTGAAAACGAACGTTACCTTGTAGGCGCGAGCTTGCTCGTGAAGAACGTCAACGATAACGCGGACATTCTGGATGCACGCGGTGCCTGGGCGTTTTTCGCGAGTAGGCTCGCTCCTGCAAAGGGCAGCTCAAGGCTTGTAAGGGAGACAGTGGCGTGAAACGAGTGCATGTAGCAGCAGCGGTGATCCGCGGCGTCGATGGCAGGATCCTGCTGGCGCGCCGCGCCGATACCCAGCATCAGGGCGGTCTCTGGGAGTTTCCTGGCGGCAAGGTGGAGGCCGACGAGTCGGTCGCCACCGCGCTGTCCCGCGAGTTGCAGGAAGAGCTGGGTATCCAGGTCACCACGGCGCGGCCACTGATCAAGGTGCAGCATGACTACCCGGACAAGCAGGTGTTGCTGGATGTCTGGGAAGTCTCGGCCTTTACCGGCGAGCCCCATGGTGCTGAAGGGCAGCCGCTGGCGTGGGTGGCCCAACGGGACTTGCTCAACTATGAGTTTCCGGCAGCCAATGCGCCGATCGTTGCCGCCGCACGCCTGCCCGCCGAATACCTGATCACCCCGGGCGAGCTGGAAACTCCGACATTGTTGCGTGGTATCCAGAAAGCCATTGCCGGTGGCGTCAAACTGGTTCAGTTGCGTGCCCCCAACGGTTATGACCCCAAGTACCGTGACCTTGCGGTGGACGCAGTGGGGCTGTGCGCCGGTAAGGCGCAGTTGATGCTCAAGGGGCCGTTTGAATGGCTGGGGGATTTTCCGGCGGCCGGCTGGCACATGACCGCCGCGCAACTGCGCAAATACGCGAGCAAGGGCCGCCCGCTGCCCAAGGATCGTTGGCTGGCGGCTTCCTGCCACAACGCCGAAGAACTGGCGCTGGCGGAAATGATGGACGTGGATTTTGTCACGCTGTCGCCCGTGCAGCCGACCCAGACCCATCCTGATGCCCAACCGTTGGGCTGGGAACTGGCGGCAGAGTTGATCCGTGGGTTCAGCAAACCGGTGTTTCTGTTAGGCGGGGTTGGGCCTGCGCAGCGGGAGCAGGCGTGGGAAGCCGGCGCTCAAGGTGTCGCAGGGATTCGGGCGTTCTGGCCTGAGCTTTGATGGTGCTCTGAAGGGCCCTATCGGGGGCAAGCCCCCTCCCACATTCGACCGAGTTCCAACTTTGGAATGTGATCAACATGTGGGAGGGGGCACCCCGATGAGGCCCAATCAGTCACCGAATCATCATCAGTGCGGCTTCGCCGCCGCCTGCCACAACACTTCTGCAACACCCTGGCGCTTGGCAATCACCCGCGCCGCCACAAACAGCAAATCCGACAGCCGATTGATATACGCCAACCCCACCCCTTCCAACGGCTCGACAGCATTCAGATGCTGACAGCGCCGCTCGGCACTGCGCGCCAGGCTGCGGCATACATGGGCCTGGGCAATCAGCGCTGAACCACCAGGCAAGATAAAGTTTTCCAGCGGTCCGACTTCCTCGTTCCAGCGATCAATCGCTGCTTCCAGCCGATCAACTTCCGCCGCATTCAGTGCCTTGTACTCCGGCATCGCCAACTCGCCGCCCAGATCGAACAATCGATGCTGGCAAGGCGTAAGCACCTCGATCACGTCCTGTAAGCCTGGATGCTGCCCGCCGAGTGCTTCGAGATACGCCAGCAGCAACCCCAACTGACTGTTCAGCGTATCGACTTCGCCAATGGCTTCCACCCGTGGGTGGTCCTTGGGCACGCGGCGACCGTCGCCGAGGCCGGTTTCACCCTGGTCGCCGGTACGGGTGTAAATCTTCGACAGGCGAAAGCCCATGGTCAGTGCTCCAGTTGGGTAAGTTCAGCGGGGGACAATTGGCTGCCCGCCAGGGGCAGGCGCAAGGTGAAGCAGGTACCTTGGCCCAGGGTGGAGTGCACCTCCATCTGGCCCTTATGGTTGTTGGTGATGATGAAGTACGACACCGACAGCCCAAGCCCGGTGCCCTGGCCGATCTCCTTGGTGGTGAAGAATGGCTCGAACGTGCGTTTGCGCACGTTTTCGCTCATGCCGATACCGTTGTCTTCCACCTGGATTTCGGCCCAGGGCGGATTAAGGCGAGTGCGCAGGATGATGCGTCCCGGCTCGCGATCGTCCCCGCGCAGGTGAATGGCCTGGGCTGCGTTTTTCAGCAGGTTGAGCAACACCTGCTCCAGCTCGTTGGCGGTGCCGGGCACCGGGCCCAGTTGCGGGTCGAATTGGCGGATGATCGCCTGGCCCTTGAAGTCGAAGCCGATGGCGAGGTCGAAGTCATTACCGGCAATTTCCACGGCCTGGTCGATCAGGGCCGGCAAGTCGCAAGGCGCCATTTGCCGATTGCTGCGGCGGCTGAAACTGAGCATATGGGTCACGATCTTCGCCGCCCGCGCGCCGGCTTGCTGGATGCCGTCGAGCAGCTGCGGCACTTCGCGGCTTTGCAGGTAGCGGTTGACCGTGTCCAGGTCGATGCCAACCTGCTCGGCCTGTTCCAGGTTCTTAGGCAGGTCGGGCGACAAGCGGCGGCGGATGTTTTGCACGTTATGCAGGATCGCTCCCAGCGGGTTGTTGATCTCATGGGCCATGCCGGCCGCGAGCCCGCCGACGGAAAGCATTTTTTCCGACTGCACCATCATTTCTTCCAGGGACAGGCGCTGGGTGATGTCATCGATGCGGATCACCACGCCGCGCCCGGCACCGCCCGTCAGCGGGTAGAAGGTCAGGGCGTAATGCTTGGGCTCATCGTCCTTGATCCAGGTGACCCGCTCGATGCGTTCCACCGTGTGTTGCTCGACGGTAGCCTTGATTTGCGGCAGGTATGGCTTGAGGGGTTGGAAGGCGAGGTAGATCGGCTGGTTCAAGGCTTCGTCGAGGCGCGTACCGGAAAGCGCGCTGGCTTCCTGGTTCCACTGGGTGACATAGAGCTGCTCATCCAGGGCGATCAGCGCCGACGGCATGGAGTCGATGATACTGTTCAGGTAATTCTGGAAACCGGTGAGTTTTTTCTCGATCTTGCTGCGCACCTGGACTTCCAGTTCCAGCTTGCGGTTGGTGTGGCGCGTCTCCTCGGCCAGGCCCTGGGCCTGGGAATAGGCGGCCTGGGAGTCGTCCCGCGCGCGCTTGAGCTGCTGTTCGCGGGCTTCGATACGCGACAGCATGGTATTGAAGGCCTCGGCCAGGCTGCCGATTTCATCGCGGTTGCCGCGGCCGGCGCGCAGGGCGTAGTTCTCTTCGCGGGTGACCTGGCGGGACAGCTCTTCCAGCTCATGGATGGGGCGCGTGATCAAGCGTTTGATCTGCCGGGCGATGACCAGCCACAGCAGTACGCTGAAAATCAGGATACCCAGGCTGGCGGTCAGCGTACCGGTGTAGAACGCCACCGGCAGCTCACTGCTGGCCACCAGCAGCAAATGCCCGGATGGCTGGCCCGCGCGAGGCAGGGTGATCACCTGGTTGCTGCGGAATTCAGTGACCCGCCAGGCCTCGATATGCCGGTAGCTGTCCGGCAAGTGCAGGCGGTCGCCATGTTGCATCTGCGCCAGGCGGTTGCCTTCGCCGTCGTACAGTGCGGCGGCGCGCAGCGGCGAATAGCTGGTCAGTTCATTGAGCAGGGCGTCGGCCTTGGCTGGAGATTCCAAGGCTTCGGCGGCGAGTGCCGGGTTGGACACCAGCCGACCGATGGCCTGCAAGGCCTGGGGCGCCATGCTTTCCTGGGAAATCCAGTAGGCGGCGCTGATAAAGGTCAGGTTGGCCACCAGCAATACAGTGGTCAGCAGCACCAGTAGGGCGGCCAGCAGCTTTTGCCCCACCGGGAGATTTTCGAGACGCTGGCGCAGTGGCATCAGTTTTCCACAGGTAATAGACAAGTGGGCAGGGTAGCGCGTGCCTCAGTCGCTGGGCAATCCGCGTGCAATCAACTGCTCGACCAGGCGCATCTGTACCTGTTGCAAGTGCGGCAGGACCAATTGATGACGGTTGGCCGCCTGGCACGCATAGCCCAGCAGGTAGCTGATTTCGGTGCGCCGCGCGTTGGCCACGTCCTGGTACATCGAGGAGTAATTGGCGGCCGTGGCCTGGATCACTCGCTCTACCTCACTGTGCAGATCTTGCGCGGCGGCAGGCTGGCCGCAGCATTCGAGCAGCTCGCTCAGTTCGGCGCACAGGGGCGCGACTTCACACTGATGTGCCTGCAGGCCGCCATTTCGGCATTGGTACAGCACCGTCAGCGGGTTGATCGCGCAATTGAGCGCGAGTTTGCGCCACAGGCGGGTGAGGATGTCCGTGCTCCATTCGTGGGGGATGCCCGCAGCCTGCAGGTCATCCAGCCATAGCGGTGGAGTGGGGTGCTGAGCGTCGCCCAGCCAGGTGTAGCCATGCCCGGCGAATACCACGCGCCAGTCGCCGTCGCGAAACGCGCCTTCGGTGCTGGAGGCGAAGATGCAACGCGCCTGGGGCAGTTGCGCCGCGACGGCGTCCTGGCTGCCCAGGCCGTTTTGCAAGAGGATCAGTTCGGCGTCCGGTACCAGTCGATGCTGCAACCGGGCGATGGCACCCTGGGCGTCGTAGGCTTTGCACGCCACCAGCAGACGATGAATCGGCCCGGGGCTGTCGGGTGTTTCGCCGATCACAGGGTAGGTGTGTGCTACGCCTTGCTCCACCAGGGTCAGCCCTGGCCCCGCCTGGTAGCTGGCCAGGCGCGCCTCATCGCGCAGGATCAGCCTCACGGGCACGCCGGCGCGCGTCAGGCGGGTGGCCCAGAGTGTGCCGAGGCTGCCGGCGCCGAGAATGTGCCAAGGGGTCGACATCAGTTTGTGCTCCGTAGGGGCGCCCACGGTGAATGGGGCGAAAGAACCGCTATAATGCCCCGGCATTTTAGCTCGGCGCGCTCCATCTTTACTGAGCCCGCCCTTTATATTGGAGAAATGACATGCCTTCGTTCGACGTGGTATCCGAACTGGACAAACACGAAGTCACCAACGCCGTCGAGAACGCCGTCAAGGAACTGGACCGCCGCTATGACTTGAAAGGCAAGGGCAGCTTCGAATTCAAGGAAAAGGAACTGACTGTCAACTTGACCGCTGAAGCCGATTTCCAGCTGGAAGCGATGATCGAGATCCTCAAGCTGGCCCTGGTCAAGCGCAAGATCGACGTGCAGTGCCTTGAAGTCAAGGACGCCTACGCCTCCGGCAAGCTGATGAAGCAGGAAGCCGTGCTCAAGGAAGGCATCGACAAGGAGCTGGCGAAGAAGATCGTCGCCCATATCAAGGATGCCAAGCTGAAAGTCCAGGCTGCCATCCAGGGTGAGCAGGTACGTGTCACCGGCAAGAAGCGTGACGACCTGCAAGAGGCAATCGCGGCCCTGCGCGCCAAGACATTCGACATGCCGCTGCAGTTCAATAACTTCCGCGACTGATGGCACTTCGGGGAACCTGCGGGCGTTTTCGACGTCCCACGCCCCAGAACCCACGCCTGCACTTGAGCCCTACTGGGCTCATTTGTGTTTCTAGGCCGTCAATAAGCCGCACATCCGCCACACAGGAGAAGCTACATGGATTTAAACGCTGAAATGGATCACTTGATCAAGACGTCGCAGTCGTGGATCCCGATGATCATGGAATACGGCAGCCGGGTGTTGCTGGCGGTGATCACCCTGGCCATTGGCTGGTGGCTGATCAACGTATTGACCCACCGAGTGGGCCGCCTGCTGGCCATGCGTAACGCGGACCTGGCGCTGCAGCACTTCATCACCAGCCTTGCGAACATTGCACTGAAAGTCATGCTGATCGTCAGCGTGGCCTCGATGATCGGCGTGGCAACCACCTCGTTCGTCGCGGCTATCGGTGCGGCTACCCTGGCCATCGGCCTGGCATTGCAAGGCAGCCTGGCCAACTTCGCCGGCGGGGTGCTGATTCTGTTGTTCCGTCCGTTCCGTATCGGCGACTGGATCGAAGCCCAGGGCACCGCCGGTACCGTCGACAGCATCCAGATCTTCCACACCGTGCTGCGCACCGGCGACAACAAGACCGTGATCGTGCCGAACGGCATCCTGTCCAATGGCATTATCACCAACACCAACCGTCAGCCGACCCGCAAGGTGGTGTTCGATGTGGGGGTGGATTACGAGGCCGATCTGCAAAAAGCCCGCGAAGTGCTGCTGGAGCTGGCGAAAGATCCGCGCGTGCTGGCTGACCCTGCGCCTGTTGCCGTGGTGTCGACCCTGGGTGACAGCTCAATCACTGTTTCTCTGCGTTGCTGGACCAATACCCCGGATTATTGGGATGTAGTGTTCATGCTTAATGAACTGTCGCGTGACCGTTTAAAGGCAGCCGGGATTGATATTCCATTTCCGCAGCGAGTTATACGAGTCATGCAAGAGGCTGCGCCGAAGTAAGCGAAAGCGTCATGTTTAACTTGGCCGAAAGGTCAGGTTAAACGTGTCAGCTTAATCTCGTTAGTTAGCTTGCTAGTTATTTATTCGCTGAAGTAAAACTGCAATAAAAAAGCCGCCCCCCTGGCTAGCAGAGGGGCGGCTTTTTTTGTTTAAGGCCGAAGCCTTAAGTCATCGTTGTAATCAAACGCTTAATTACAAGATGTTCAGCGGGTATTGCGCGATCAGACGCAGTTCGTCGATCGACGCCGAACCGTAGTACACGCCGTCAGACGAACGATAGGTCGCTTGACGGACGCGCAGGCTCAGGTCTTTGGCTGGGCCGCTCTGGATCACGTATTTGGCTTCGATGTCGCGTTCCCACTCTTTACCGTTCGAAGTGGTGCCAGTGTTGGCGCCGCTGCCGTTGACGTAACGAGTCATGAAGCTCAGGCCTGGCACGCCGAAGGTGGCCATGTTCAGGTCGTAGCGAGCTTGCCAGGATTTCTCGTCTTCAGCGTTGAAGTCGGAACGGGCGATGGAGTTGGCCAGGAAAATCGTGCCGCCGCCGTCTACGCCGTAACCGTAGTCGCCGTCACCGCTAACTTTCTGGTAGGCGAGGGTAAAGGTGTGAGCGCCGAGGGTATAGGCGCCCTGCAAGCTGTAGGCACGGTTATCCAGCTTGGTGGTGCCGTCTTTTTCTGCGCGTTGCAGGCCGGCGCCGTCGCTTTTGGTGCTGTAGATGTTGAAGTCGACAGCCAGGGACTGATCATCGCTAAGCGCGTGGGTCCAGTTCACGTTGGCGTAGAGTTTCTTCCAGTAGTCTTCCACTTTCGAGTAGTAGAGGCTGGTAGTGAACTCTGGGGTCCAGGAGTACACGCCGCCTACGAAGTTGGCGTCGCGCAGGCCAGTACCGGTACCAGGCTCGGAGCTTGCGATACTGTCCTTGTAGGTGTGGTCCTGGGCAACGATCGAGGTGAAGTGACCGGCTTCCAGTTTCAGGCCCTTGATCTCGTTGCTGGTGAGCGAGATACCTTGTGGCAGTTCTGGCAGGAGGCGGCTGTCATCGGATGCGAATACCGGGGCGGTGGTGTACTGGTCGCCCACTTTCAGGACCGTATCGGAAATACGGAACTTGATGGCTGCGCCACCCTTGGAGTAATCATCCTGCGCACGACCGTCGGAGCCGTTAGGGAACAGGCCGGTACCGGCACGGCCCTTGCCGCTGTCGAGTTTGATGCCCAGCAAACCAATGGCATCGACACCGACACCGATGGTGCCTTGTGTGTAGCCCGAGCTGAACAGACCGTGGAAGCCGAGACCGGTTTCTTCGCGACGGCTTTGAGTGCCTGGCGCGTTGTTACGGAAGTCACGGCTGAAGTACAGGGTACGAGTCAGGATACTGGCTGTGCTGTCCTCGATAAAGCCCTTGGAATCGTCCTGGGCGGACGCCATTGCGAACTGCGAGGTGCCTGCTGAAACAGCCAGGGCGATCATGCTCCACTTCATCACGCGCATCGTGATTTGCTCCTTTGGTTTAGGAAGAGTACTGCCGTCCCACCTGTATTTTTATCTGGGCGGCTCTTTCTTTTTTGTGTCGGCGTAAAGTTATATCACGCAGACCGTATTGACGATACTTGTCCAACTATCCTTTCAGCTTCTTTACGAGGCTGTCGTAAATTGCTAGCTCCATGTCGCAAATTCACAGTCCGAATGTAACTGGACTGACAACTTCAATGCTGTTTTCAAACCCTTCAATAGTTTGGAGTCTTCCTTGATTCGCATTGAAACGCTGTTGTTCTTTTCGCGAAACACCTGCTTCCGAACGGGTGTCGTTGCCGACGATATGGGTGTGAATGCAACAAGCGCGCCCAAATCGGTAACTGAATGTCATTTTTTCGTGAAAATCGTTACTGCCCTGTAAAAACCGCATAAGCACGGGCTTTTTACGCCCTTTGGTTTGGTCTTGACGGCCGCGCATGACATCAGTGCGGTGGTACAAAAAACCTGTGCCTGCGCAAAACGTTACCGGTTCACCCCGATGAGTGGGTACTTGGCGGATCTCTTTGAGGCACAAGTGGGTCATTTTGGTGCGTTCCGGTGAGGCCCGTTCTAGCGTAGCTCATATATTCGCTTGCTTCGAAAAGGTGCAGGTTTTTTTGTCGGACCGTGCCGACGCTTCCTGCATTCGCCGTGAAGCCGCGAACAATCAACGGTATGCTGGGTACCTGAACTTGACCTGCCGAACGGAGTGCCCGTGGTGTTCGCCTTAGACCAACGCTTGCAACAAGACACACTGGCCCTCGGGGATTTCCCGCTGTGCCGCCTGCTGCTGTCCAATGACTCGAACTACCCATGGTTCATTCTGGTACCGCGTATCAACGGTATCAGCGAAGTGTTTCAGCTGGATGTCGCAGATCAACGAATCCTATGGGAAGAAACCACGGCCCTGGCGCAGTTGCTCAACGAAGGCTTGATGGCCGACAAGATGAATATTGGTGCGCTGGGCAACGTCGTCAGCCAGTTGCACGTGCATGTGATCGTACGCAGGCGCGATGACGCGGCATGGCCGGCTCCGGTTTGGGGCAAGCATCCGGCGCAGCCGTACACTGAACAACAGGTAGCGGCTATTCGCGCGCGCATGCGTGAGTTGTTGCCTGCCGACTTTATTTTTGCGCAGGACTGAACCATGGATCTGCAAGACCGTGTGACGGACCTGGAAAGCCGCTTGGCCTTCCAGGACGACACCATCGAGACGCTCAACGATATCCTGGTGACCCAGCAGCGCGCGGTTGAACGCCTGCAGCTTCAGATGGCGGCGCTGCTCAAGCGCCAGGAAGAAATGGGCGGCCAGTTCGAAACCTCCGAAGAGGAGGCTCCACCGCCTCACTATTAATTGGCCCACCCTTAATAGTCGCGCATAAAAAACCGCGATCCAGCCTAGCTGGATCGCGGTTTTTTTTTTGCAGCGCGGGCTGAAATCAGCGACGTGGCAGGGCAGCGATCACGTCTTCGGCTTGCAGGCCTTTGTCGCGATTCATGACGGAGAATTCCACACGCTGACCTTCGACCAGAACGCGATGGCCTTCGCCACGGATGGCCCGGAAGTGGACGAAGATATCGTCGCCCGAATCGCGGGAAATAAAGCCGAAGCCTTTGGACGTGTTGAACCACTTGACGGTCCCGGTATCCCGATTGGTCATGTCGTAGTTTTGCGACGCGGCCGCAGGGGACGAACGGTAGAAGCTGATGGCCAGGTGAAGAACGATGGCGACCAGCGCAATGACCAGGCTGAGCAGGATGGCCGGGTGGCCGCCGACTTCAGGCATGGGTGCCAGGAGGGTGAGAGTTTGGACCACAACGGTCAGCACCAACAGCGCACTGACGAGGTTTTGCAGTTGATGACGCATGCCTTTGTTCCAGTACGGAATCACGGGCGCCAGCGTCAGGTTAAGAAGGCCGAACAAGGCCAGGTACAGAGCGTCATGTTGTTGCAGGTAGGGCAGGCTTTCAGGCTGCAGGCTCGGGATAAAGGACAGCAGCAAAGCTGCAACGCCCGTTAGCAGGTGGACGATTTTCAACATTTTGATTAACTCACGTTAAGACGGATCACAAGGAAGAGCTGACTGGCACGGTTCGCTTCTGAACAATGGGAGGCGTTGAGCACGTGCACGGGTATCAGCCTATGCGCTGGCCGAAGAAAATAACGGCAGCGACACGCTGCCTATTTAACAGCAAAGGCTGTGCCTACTCAAATCAAGCATTTCCAGGCATTGCAAGGGGTGTGGCATTTCTGCGTCAAACGCTTGTCCTAGACGTTTGCAGGCTTTTTTATCGCTATCAGGCAAATCGCCTGTCGGGCGCAAAGCCTTGCTTGTCACAGGCCGGTGCGCCCGCGCGGGGCGAATTGCCGCACGTCGCCTGGTGCTGCCGGGCTGCACAAGGTGGGGACTCTTGCTAGAGTGGTCCTGCACCTGATCAATGAATGCTTGTCAATTGAAGGGGATAAACATGGCAATCGATATCGGTATCAGTGAAGAAGATCGTAAATCCATCGTCGATGGGCTTTCGCGACTGCTTTCCGATACCTATGTACTGTACCTGAAGACCCACAATTTCCATTGGAACGTCACGGGCCCCATGTTCCGCACGCTGCACCTGATGTTCGAGGAGCAGTACAACGAGCTGGCGCTGGCGGTGGACTCCATTGCCGAACGTATCCGTGCCCTGGGCTTTCCGGCGCCGGGTGCCTATTCGATCTATGCCCGTCTTTCTTCGATCAAGGAAGAAGAAGGCGTACCGAGCGCAGAAGAGATGATCAAGCAATTGGTTGCGGGCCAGGAAGCGGTCACGCGGACCGCGCGTGGCATTTTTCCGCTGCTCGACAAGGTCAGTGACGAGCCAACGGCCGACTTGTTGACCCAACGCATGCAGGTTCACGAGAAAACCGCGTGGATGCTGCGTTCCCTGCTCGAAAACCAGTAACCATCGACCTCGAGTGGCGTCGTCCCGACGCCGCTCGCGGGTTTCCCCGCGCTTCCTGGCGTTCTCCTACGATGATCGACTCTCCGTCTTCTGGCTGCCCCTGTCTTCCTGCTGTTTTATAGGCCTATCGCCCAATGGGAGAAACCCATGGGCTGTTGTTTGGCAACGGAGTGTCAGGTGTATGTCACGTGGAGCGGTGAGTGGAGTGATGGAAACGGGTGGTTTTCAGAAGATAAAGGTCGATCCCTTCTCCAGGGGGTTCGATATGGGATTGGCCAGGCCGTTGTCCCGATCGGTCAGGCTCAACGGTTTTTCCACCTGTCTGCGGCTCGAGCAGATCTATTGGAATATCCTCACGGAGATTGCCAGGCTCAATGCCTGTTCGGTCAGTGCATTGCTGTCTTACGTCGATCGGGAAGTGCATTTGCGGTATGGAGGCGTAAAGAACTTCAGTGGACTGGTCAGGGTCGTGTGCGTGGTTCACCTGTTAAAAGGCTGCAGCGCACCGTTGAGTCCTGAGTAATCTTGCGGTTCCGTGGCCAGGCCTGCCCCAGGGCGGGCCTGGCTTCGGGCAGAAAGCCGGCTGCGCTGCCTCGATTTACCAGATATAATCCCGCGCTTTGCTGCGAATGCCGGGGCTTGATCCGTTGGGCAGGCGTAGCGCGTAACGATCTGATCGCCGAGACATCTCCATGCCCATGTACGACTATCAATGTGCTTCCTGTGGTCATCAGTTGGAAGCCATTCAAAAGATCAGCGCAGCGCCGTTGGTCGATTGCCCGGCCTGCCAGGCGCCTGAACTCAAGAAGATGTTGTCCATGCCGGGCTTCCGCCTGAGTGGCAGCGGCTGGTACGAGACCGATTTCAAGACCGGCTCGAAGAAGAATCTGGCCGGCGGCGACAAAGCAGACTGAGTTGAACTCTACGCGCGGGCTCCTGCATTATCCGTCCCCTGCTTAACTGTGCGGTGACGAGGCAGGCCTCCACCGAATTTCGAATTACGAGAAGTGAAACCACTACCATGATGCGCAGCCACTATTGCGGCCAACTGAACGAGACCCTGGATGGTCAGGAAATCACCCTTTGCGGATGGGTTCACCGTCGCCGCGACCACGGCGGGGTGATCTTCCTCGATATCCGTGATCGTGATGGTCTGGCCCAGGTGGTGTTCGACCCGGACCGCGCCGAGAGCTTCGCCGCCGCCGACCGCGTGCGCAGCGAATACGTCGTGAAGATCACCGGCAAGGTACGCCTGCGTCCGGCCGGGGCTGTGAACCCGAACATGGCGTCCGGCGCAATCGAAGTGCTGGGCTACGAGCTGGAAGTGCTGAACGAATCGGAAACCCCGCCGTTCCCGCTTAACGAATACTCCGACGTCGGCGAAGAAACCCGCCTGCGCTACCGCTTCCTGGACCTGCGTCGTCCGGAAATGGCCGAGAAGCTGCGCCTGCGTTCGCGCATGACCACCAGCATCCGTCGCTTCCTGGACGAGAACGGCTTTCTCGACGTCGAAACGCCGATCCTCACCCGGGCTACCCCGGAAGGCGCGCGTGACTACCTGGTGCCAAGCCGCACCCACGCCGGCAGCTTCTTCGCCCTGCCGCAATCGCCGCAGTTGTTCAAGCAACTGCTGATGGTGGCCGGCTTTGACCGTTACTACCAGATCGCCAAGTGCTTCCGTGACGAAGACCTGCGCGCCGATCGCCAACCCGAATTCACCCAGATCGACATCGAGACCAGCTTCCTCGATGAAAAAGAGATCATGGGTATCACCGAACAAATGATCCGCAACCTGTTCAAGGAAGTGCTGGACCTGGAATTCGGCGAATTCCCGCACATGACTTTCGAAGAAGCCATGCGCCGCTACGGTTCCGACAAGCCAGACCTGCGTAACCCGCTGGAACTGGTGGACGTGGCCGACCAGCTTAAAGATGTCGATTTCAAGGTGTTCAGCGGCCCGGCCAACGACCCGAAATGCCGCATCGCCGCCCTGCGTGTGCCTGGTGGCGCGAGCATGCCGCGCAAGCAGATCGACGACTACACCAAGTTTGTCGGTATCTACGGTGCCAAGGGCCTGGCGTATATCAAGGTCAACGAGCGCGCCAAGGGTGTTGAAGGCCTGCAGTCGCCTATCGTGAAGAACATCCCGGAAGCCAACCTCAATGTGATCCTGGATCGCGTTGGTGCGGTCGACGGCGACATCGTGTTCTTCGGCGCCGACAAGGCCAAGATCGTCAGTGAAGCCCTTGGCGCGCTGCGGATCAAGCTGGGCCACGACCTCGACCTGCTGACCTGCAAGTGGGCACCGATGTGGGTCGTCGACTTCCCGATGTTCGAAGAGAACGACGACGGCAGCTTCAGCGCCTTGCACCACCCGTTCACTGCGCCGAAGTGCTCTCCTGAAGAGCTGGAAGCCAACCCGGCAGGCGCTCTGTCCCGTGCCTACGACATGGTGCTGAACGGCACCGAGCTGGGTGGCGGTTCGATCCGTATCCATCGCAAAGAGATGCAGCAAGCGGTATTCCGCCTGCTGGGCATCAACGAAGCGGAACAGGAAGAGAAGTTCGGCTTCCTGCTCGACGCCCTGAAATACGGCGCGCCGCCGCACGGTGGCCTGGCCTTCGGCCTGGATCGCCTGGTGATGCTGATGACTGGCGCCCAGTCGATCCGTGAAGTGATCGCGTTCCCGAAAACCCAGAGCGCTGCGGACGTCATGACCCAGGCGCCGGGTGTGGTGGATGCCAAGGCACTGCGCGAGTTGCACATTCGCCTGCGCGAGACGCCGAAGGCTGAGTAAGGCTGCTGCGTGAAAGCGCGATAAGGTTTTACGCGGTCAAAAAGGCGCATCTTCGGATGCGCCTTTGCGTTACAAGGGTTGCATCCCGCCTGGGGCGGGGTTGATAAGGTTTCTAGAGAATTTCGGAGTTGTGTTATGGCTGGCCATTCCAAGTGGGCGAACATCAAGCACCGCAAAGAGCGTCAGGATGCCAAGAAAGGCAAGATCTTCACCAAGTGGATTCGCGAACTGACGGTCGCTGCCCGCCAGGGCGGTGGTGACCCAGGCTCCAACCCGCGTCTGCGCCTGGCGCTGGATAAAGCCCTCGGCGCCAACATGAGCCGCGACATCATCGACCGCGCCGTGGCCCGTGGTGCCGGGGCGGCCGATACCGACGACATGGTCGAGCTTACCTACGAAGGCTACGGCCCGGGTGGCGTGGCGGTGATGGTCGAGTGCATGACCGATAACCGCAACCGTACCGCGGCGGCGGTGCGCCATGCGTTCAGCAAGTGCGGGGGTAACCTCGGCACAGACGGTTCGGTAGCCTACCTGTTCGAGCGCAAGGGGCAGATCTCCTTCGCACCGGGTGTGGATGAAGATGCGCTGATGGAAGCGGCAATGGAGGCGGATGCCGACGACGTGGTGACCAATGAAGACGGCTCCATTGACGTGTTCACCTCGTTCGCCGGGTTCTACGCCGTGCGTAACGCGCTGGAAGCGGCCGGTTTCAAAGGTACCGACGCGGAAATCGTGATGCTGCCAACCACCAGCGCCGAGCTGGACCTGGACGGCGCGCAGAAAGTACTGAAGATGCTGGATATGCTCGAAGACCTGGATGACGTGCAGAACGTGTATTCGAATGCCGACATCCCTGAATCTGTAGCCGAACAGCTAGGCTGAAGGGCGATGTAGTTTTAAATGTGGGAGGGGGCTTGCCCCCGATAGCGGTGGTTCAGTCGATTGAGAGATAACTGACACACTGCCATCGGGGGCAAGTCCCCTCCCACATTGGGCCTCCCTGTATCAAAAATTGTGTTTACCCGACCTGCAGGCCTTATGACTTTAATCCTAGGTATCGACCCCGGTTCGCGCATTACCGGCTTTGGCGTGGTGCAACACACCCCGCGTGGCTGCGTCTATGTCGCCTCGGGCTGTATTCGTACCGGCGCGGGCGAGTTGGCTGAGCGCTTGCAGATCGTCTATCGCGGCGTGCGTGAAGTGATCCAGACCTACGGGCCAGTGACCATGGGCATCGAAAAGGTGTTCATGGCCAAGAATGCCGACTCGGCCCTCAAGCTCGGCCAGGCCCGTGGCGCTGCCATCGTGGCCGGTGCCGAGGAAGGCATGGAAATCGCCGAATACACCGCGACCCAGGTCAAGCAAGCAGTGGTTGGTACGGGTGCGGCGAATAAAGAGCAGGTGCAGATGATGGTGATGCACATGCTCAAGCTCACCTCAAAACCGCAGATCGATGCCTCCGACGCCCTGGCCATTGCCATTTGCCATGCGCACACGCGCTCCAGCCTGCTACCGCACGGCTTGGGGACGGCACGCAGTCGTGGCGGGCGCCTGCGTCTCTGATAGCATCAGCGCAATCGTTATTTCCGGTCAGGCCTCGATCTGACCCCACGCTTTAAGGATCTGAACCGTGATTGGACGCTTGCGCGGCACCCTGGCTGAGAAACAGCCGCCGCACCTGATTCTGGATGTCAACGGGTTGGGGTATGAGCTGGAAGTGCCCATGACTACCCTGTATCGCCTACCGTCGGTCGGTGAACCCATAACGCTGCACACCCACCTGGTGGTGCGCGAAGACGCGCAACTACTCTATGGTTTCATCGGCAAGCGCGACCGCGACTTCTTCCGCGAGCTGATTCGCCTCAATGGCGTGGGGCCGAAGTTGGCCCTGGCGTTGATGTCGAGCCTGGAAGTGGACGAACTGGTGCGTGCCGTTTCGGCCCAGGACACCTCGGCGTTGACCAAGGTGCCGGGCGTGGGCAAGAAAACCGCCGAGCGCCTGCTGGTGGAGCTCAAGGACCGCTTCAAGGCCTGGGAAGTGGTGCCGAGCATGTTCGCTCTGGTGCCGAACCAGCCGGATATGCCGGCAGGCCAGGTGGCCAGCGCTGAAAGCGATGCCGTCAGCGCGCTGATCTCCCTGGGCTACAAGCCGCAGGAGGCGAGCAAGGCGGTGTCGGCCATCAAGGACAAGAACCTGAGCAGCGAAGACATGATCCGCCGAGCCCTGAAGGGAATGATTTAAGTGATTGAAGCTGATCGTCTGATCGCGGCCACGGGCCCCCGTGACCGCGAAGAAATCCAGGACCGTGCCATCCGGCCCCTGAGCCTGGCCGACTACATCGGCCAGCCTACCGTGCGCGAGCAGATGGAGTTGTTCATCCAGGCCGCGCGCGGGCGCAGCGAGTCCCTGGATCACACCCTGATCTTTGGCCCGCCGGGGCTGGGTAAAACCACCCTGGCCAACATCATTGCCCAGGAAATGGGCGTGTCGATCAAGTCGACTTCCGGCCCGGTGCTGGAGCGTCCTGGCGACCTGGCGGCGCTGCTGACCAATCTTGAACCCCATGACGTGTTGTTTATCGACGAAATCCATCGGTTGTCGCCGATCGTCGAGGAAGTGCTGTACCCCGCCATGGAAGACTTCCAGCTCGACATCATGATCGGCGAAGGCCCCGCGGCCCGATCGATCAAGCTCGACCTGCCGCCATTCACCCTGGTGGGGGCGACCACGCGTGCGGGCATGCTGACCAACCCGCTGCGAGACCGTTTCGGTATCGTTCAACGTCTGGAGTTCTATAGCACCGCAGACCTGGCGACCATCGTCAGCCGTTCGGCCGGCATTCTCGGCCTGCCCCTGGATCCGGAAGGCGCGTTTGAAATCGCCCGTCGGGCCCGGGGCACGCCACGTATTGCCAACCGTCTGCTGCGCCGCGTGCGTGATTTTGCCGAGGTGCGGGCCAAGGGGCATATCACCAAGCCGGTGGCCGACCTGGCCTTGAACCTGCTGGATGTGGACGAGCATGGCTTCGATCACCAGGATCGACGTCTACTCTTGACCATGATCGAGAAGTTCGACGGTGGCCCGGTGGGGGTAGACAGCCTGGCCGCGGCCATCAGTGAAGAGCGCCATACCATTGAAGATGTGCTGGAACCGTACCTGATCCAGCAGGGCTACATCATGCGCACGCCAAGGGGGCGGGTGGTCACGCGCCATGCCTATTTGCACTTCGGGTTAAACATTCCGTCACGATTGGGTGAGATGCCCGTGGTAGACGAATTCCTGGATGCAGTGGACGATTAAAAAGACCACGTGGATCGATTTATTCAAGGTTTGTGCTGTCCTAGTGGCTGGTGTCGTCATTCAGTCACTGGAAATATTCTCGAACGCAAAAAGCGAGAATGAAAAAACAGTTGCTAAGCCGGATTGGCAACCTGAGGAGTAAGCACTAGAGTATGCGCGCGCAAAACGGGGATCAGTCGTTCGCACATCGCTGTCGCGTTTATTACGAGGACACCGATGCCGGCGGTATCGTGTATTACGTCAATTACCTCAAGTTCATGGAGCGGGCTCGAACCGAGCGGCTACGGGAGCTGGGCTTTGCCCAATCCCAGCTGGCAGGGGATGACCTGTTATTCGTCGTGCATTCCAGCGAGGCTCGCTATCACGCGCCGGCGCGACTGGACGACGAACTGCTGGTCAGCGCTGAAGTAATCGAATTGAACCGTGCCAGCCTGCGGTTCAAGCAGCAGGTCAGGCGGGCTACGGATGCAACGCTGCTCTGCGAGGGGCAGTTCCTGGTGGCGTGTGTACGCACCAACAGTTTGAAACCTCGGGCCATTCCCGAAACTCTACGTGCGGCCTTTGCCGCCGTGAGCGGCGCGGGTAAACAATCAAAGCAGGAGATTTAGCGTGGAACCTACCGTCGTCGACCATTCCTCCATGTGGAGCCTGGTCAGTAATGCCAGTGTCGTGGTTCAACTGGTGATGCTGATCCTGGTAGCCGCATCGGTTACCTCTTGGGTCATGATTTTTCAGCGCAGCAACCTGCTGCGTGCCGGTCGACGTGCCCTGGAGAGCTTCGAAGAGCGCTTCTGGTCGGGGATCGACCTGTCCAAGCTCTACCGCCAGGCCGGCAGCAACCCAGATCCGGATTCGGGCGTCGAGCAGATCTTCCGCGCCGGCTTCAAGGAATTCTCCCGTCTGCGCCAGCAGCCAGGCGTTGACCCGGAAGCGGTCATGGAAGGCGTGGCCCGTGCCATGCGCGTGGCCATCTCCCGCGAAGAAGAGAAGCTGGAGCAGAGCCTGCCGTTTCTCGCCACCGTCGGTTCCGTCAGCCCGTACATCGGCCTGTTCGGTACCGTGTGGGGGATCATGAACTCGTTCCGTGGCCTGGCCCAGGCCCAGCAAGCGACCCTGGCCACCGTGGCCCCGGGTATCGCCGAAGCCCTGGTCGCCACCGCGATCGGCCTGTTCGCCGCTATCCCCGCAGTAATTGCCTACAACCGTTTTGCCGCGCGCGGCGAGACCTTGATCAGCCGTTACTACACCTTCGCCGATGAATTCCAGGCGATCCTGCACCGTAAAGTGCACACCAGCGAAGAATAAGCAGGTACTCCCCGATGGCTTTAATCACTCGAGCTCGAACCAAGCGCAAGCCGGTCGCCGAGATGAACGTAGTGCCTTACATCGACGTGATGCTGGTGCTGCTGGTGATCTTCATGGTGACCGCGCCGATGCTCAACCAGGGTGTGAAAGTTGATCTGCCCAAGGTTTCCAGCGAAGCCTTGCCCCAGGACAACAACACCCAGGTGCTGACCATTTCGATCAAGGCTGACAAGACCTACTACTGGAACCTTGGCAGCGAAGTCGATACCCAGAAGCAGCAGGACAAGGCCCTGACCTTGCCGGCGATGACCGACGCAGTGACCAAGATCATTCGCTCCGGCAACGAAGGCGGCAAGCACACCCAAGTCTTCATCCGCGGTGACAAATCGGTCGACTACGGCTCCGTCATGGGCGCCATGGGCGGGCTGCAGAAGGCCGGCGTCGGCAACGTTGGCTTGATTACCGAGGCGCCCTGATGCACCAACAGCGAGAGCCGTCCGCCTCGGAAAGCTACTTCTGGCCTAGCGTCTGGGCAATTGCCCTGCATGTCCTGGTGTTTGGCATGTTGTTCGTCAGCTTTGCCATGACCCCGGACCTGCCGCCAGCCAAGCCGATCGTGCAGGCGACCCTGTATCAGCTGAAATCGAAAAGTCAGGCCACTACCCAGACCAATCAGAAGATTGCGGGTGAGGCCCAGAAGTCGGCTGCGCGCCAGACTGAAGTCGAGCAGATGGAACAGAAGAAGGTCGAGCAGGAAGCGGTGAAGGCTGCTGCGGAACAAAAGAAAGAAGAGGCGGCTCAAAAGGCCGAGGAATCGAAAAAGGCTGACGAAGCGAAGAAGGCCGACGAGGCGAAAAAGGCTGATGAAGCCAAGAAAGCCGAGAAAGCTGCCGAAGCTAAAAAAGCTGAAGAGAAACAATTGGCTGATATAGCCAAGAAAAAATCTGAAGAAGAAGCCAAAAAAGCAGCCGAAGAAGAGGCCAAGAAAAAGGCCGCTGAAGACGCCAAGAAAAAGATAGTCGAGGACGCGAAGAAGAAAGCCGCCGAAGACGCCAAGAAAAAAGCTGAAGCAGACGAGGCGAAGAAGAAAATCGCCGACGACGCGAAGAAGAAAGCTGCCGCCGACGCCAGCAAGAAAAAGGCCCAGGAAGCAGCGCGTAAATCCGCCGAAGACAAAAAGGCCCAGGCCTTGGCAGATTTGCTTTCCGACACGCCTCAGCGTCAGCAAGCATTGGCCGATGAACGTGGTGATGAAGTCGCGGGCAGTTTCGACGACCTGATTCGGGCACGAGCAGCAGAAGGCTGGACACGTCCACCTTCGGCACGCAAAGGCATGACAGTAGTGCTGCAGATCGGCATGTTGCCGGACGGTACGGTGACTTCGGTCAGCGTGGCCAAGTCCAGTGGTGACGGTTCGTTCGACAGTTCGGCGGTTGCCGCGGTCAAGAACATTGGCCGGTTGACCGAGATGCAGGGAATGAAACCAAGCGACTTCGCTCCCTATCGTTCATTCAAGATGACATTCACACCTGAGGATCTAGCCTTGTGAGAAACCTTCTTCGAGGAATGCTTGTCGTTATTTGCTGTATGGCAGGGATAGCGGCGGCGGATGAAAAGAACATCCTGGTCACCAGCGGTAGCGATCGGGCCACCCCGATCGCGGTTGTGCCGTTCGGCTGGCAGGGCGGCAGCGTGCTGCCGGATGACATGGCCCAGATCGTCAGCGACGACCTGCGCAACTCCGGTTACTACGCGCCGATTCCGAAAGGCAACATGATCAGCCAGCCTACCCAGGCCAGCGAAGTCATCTTCCGTGACTGGAAGGCCGTGGGTGCCCAGTACCTGATGGTCGGCAACATCCAGCCTGCCGGCGGTCGCCTGCAGATCCAGTACACATTGTTCAACGTGGCCACCGAGCAGCAGGTATTGACCGGCAGCGTGTCGGGCACCGCCGAACAACTGCGGGACATGGCCCACTACATCTCGGACCAGTCGTTTGAAAAGCTCACCGGTATCAAGGGTGCTTTCTCGACGCGCATGCTCTATGTCACTGCTGAACGTTTCTCTGTAGACAACACTCGCTACACGTTGCAGCGTTCGGACTACGACGGTGCGCGCGCCGTGACCTTGCTGCAGTCCCGGGAGCCGATCCTGTCGCCGCGCTTTGCGCCGGACGGCAAGCGTATTGCCTATGTGTCTTTCGAACAGAAGCGTCCGCGTATCTTCGTCCAGCACATCGATACTGGCCGTCGTGAGCAGATCACCAACTTCGAAGGCCTCAACGGTGCACCTGCCTGGTCGCCGGATGGTTCGCGCCTGGCATTCGTACTGTCCAAGGACGGTAACCCGGATATCTACGTGATGAACATGGCTTCGCGCCAGATCACTCGCGTCACCAGCGGCCCAGGTATCAACACCGAACCGTTCTGGGGTAAAGATGGCTCGACCATCTATTTCACCTCCGACCGCGGTGGCAAGCCACAAATCTACAAATCGAGCATTGGCGGTGGGGGCGCGGAACGCGTGACCTTTATCGGTAACTACAACGCCAATCCGAAGCTTTCGGCTGATGAAAAGACGTTGGTGATGATTCACCGTCAGGATGGTTTCACTAATTTCCGGGTTGCGGCCCAGGATTTGCAGCGCGGAACCGTAAAAATCCTTACAGATACCAACCTTGATGAGTCAGCCACTGTTGCGCCCAACGGCACCATGGTAATCTACGCCACCCGCCAGCAGGGCCGGGGAGTCTTGATGCTCGTGTCCATTAATGGACGCGTAAGGCTCCCGCTTCCTACCGCACAAGGCGAAGTCAGAGAACCATCCTGGTCCCCTTACCTGAACTGACGCGGCGCTACAAAAAGATTTGCTTAACACACTGGGGTTCATTAGGAGTTTCACGATGGAAATGCTGAAGTTTGGTAAGTTTGCTGCTCTGGCTCTGGCTCTGTCCGTAGCCGTTGGTTGCTCGTCTAAAGGCGGCGACAATGCCGGTGAAGGCGCAGCTGTTGATCCAAACGCTGGTTACGGTGCTAACACTGGTGCAGTTGACGGCTCCCTGAGCGAAGAAGCTGCTCTGCGCGCAATCACTACTTTCTACTTCGAATACGACAGTTCGGACCTGAAACCAGAAGCCATGCGCGCTCTGGACGTTCACGCGAAAGACCTGAAAGCTAACGGCGCTCGCGTTGTTCTGGAAGGTAACACTGACGAACGTGGTACTCGTGAGTACAACATGGCTCTGGGCGAGCGTCGTGCGAAAGCCGTTCAGCGCTACCTGGTACTGCAAGGTGTTGCTCCAGGCCAACTGGAACTGGTTTCCTACGGTAAAGAGCGTCCAGTTGCTACTGGCCACGACGAGCAGTCCTGGGCTCAAAACCGTCGCGTCGAACTGCGTAAGTAATTCGTCATGCGAACGTGCCGTCGTGCTCTAACTGTACTGACTCTCAGCCTCGCGCCGCTCTCGGTGTGGGCTGCGGCTCCTGTGGTCGATAGCAACTCTGGCTATAACAATAGCGGAAGTGCTTATCCGCCAGCGGGTTATGGCACGAACGGCGCCTATGCTGGGGGGGCGGCTACGTCAGCCCCCTCGGCACAGGGCGAACTGTTCAACCAGCTGCAACGCATGCAGGATCAATTGTCGCAGCAACAAGGCGCCATTGAGGTTTTGCAGAACCAAGTGAACCAGCTGAAGCAAGAAGGCCTGGAGCGATATCAGGATCTTGACCGACGTATTGGAGCCGGCGTTACACCTGCCGCAACTCCTGATAATTCTTCTACCGGTGGCGCACCCAGTGCCGCCGCCGGTGGTGCAGCAGCAGGGGCCTCGGCCGCCAGCCAAGCCCCTGCCGCCAGCAGCGAACCGGGTGATCCGGCGAAGGAAAAGCTGTATTACGATGCCGCCTTCGATCTGATCAAAGCCAAGGATTTCGACAAGGCCAGCAAGGCTTTCACCGCATTCCTCGGTCGTTACCCAAACAGTCAGTACGCAGGCAATGCCCAGTACTGGTTGGGTGAGGTAAACCTGGCAAAGGGTGATTTGCAGGGGGCAGGCCAGGCATTTGCCAAGGTCAGCCAACTCTACCCTAAGCACGCCAAGGTGCCGGACTCGCTGTACAAACTCGCTGACGTAGAACGCCGCCTGGGTCATACCGACAAGGTCAAAGGCATTCTGCAGCAGGTGGTTGCCCAGTATCCGGGTACTTCCGCTGCCCAGTTGGCCCAGCGCGATCTGCAACGCTTGTAAGCGATGCAGCCCGTTTGGAAGAAACCCGCGCCTGGCGCGGGTTTTTTCGTTAGAATCCACGCCCTTTTATGAAACACGCTTCCTGGGGTTTACGCGTTGGCGGAATTCCTTGAAGTGCCTGACGGAGGCGGACAGCCTGTTTAGCTGTTACGCCCGTGGCGACTATGCAAGACACATTACGTATCACCGAAGTTTTTTACTCGTTACAGGGTGAAACGCGCACCGCTGGCCTGCCCACAGTATTTGTGCGCCTGACCGGCTGCCCATTGCGTTGCCAATACTGTGACAGCGCCTACGCCTTCAGTGGCGGCACCGTGCGCACCCTCGATGACATCCTCGAGCAGGTTGCCAGCTATCGACCGCGCTACGTTTGTGTGACGGGTGGCGAGCCGCTGGCGCAGCCAAATGCCATTCCCCTGCTCAAGCAGCTGTGTGACGCCGGTTACGAAGTGTCCCTGGAGACCAGTGGTGCCCTGGACATTTCCGCGGTAGACCCGCGCGTAAGCCGCGTGGTCGACCTGAAGACCCCAGGCTCCAAAGAGGCGCATCGCAACCTCTACGAGAACATCGATCTGCTGACGGCCAACGACCAGGTCAAGTTCGTGATCTGTTCCCGCGACGACTACGATTGGGCGAGCTCCAAGCTGATCCAGTATGGCCTGGACCGTCGCGCGGGCGAGGTGCTGTTCTCGCCGAGCCACCACGACCTGAACGCACGCGACCTCGCCGACTGGGTGGTGGCTGATAACCTGCCAGTGCGCCTGCAATTGCAGCTGCATAAATATCTTTGGAACGACGAGCCAGGACGCTGAAATGACTGAACCTACGATTGCTCAAAAACGCGCTGTCATCCTGTTGTCCGGTGGCCTGGACTCCGCCACCGTGGTCGCCATGGCACAGGCTGAAGGTTATACCTGCTACACCATGAGCTTCGACTACGGCCAGCGCCATCGCGCCGAGCTGAACGCTGCTGCCCGTGTTGCCCGTGAGATGGGCGTGGCCGAGCACAAGGTGATTGGCCTGAACCTCAACGGCATTGGTGGCTCAGCCCTGACCGACAGCAGCATCGATGTGCCGGAAGCGCCGAGTGAAGGTATCCCGGTGACTTACGTGCCAGCACGCAACACCGTATTCCTATCCCTGGCCCTTGGCTGGGCAGAGGTACTGAATGCCCGCGACATCTTTATTGGCGTCAACGCGGTGGATTACTCCGGTTACCCGGATTGCCGCCCGGAGTTCGTCGAGTCGTTCGAGCGCATGGCCAACCTGGCCACCAAGGCCGGTGTCGAAGGGCAGGGCTTTCGCATCCTGGCGCCGCTGCAAAACCTGAGCAAGGCCGATATTGTGAAGGCTGGCGTAGGACTAGGCGTCGATTATTCGCTGACTGTTTCCTGCTACCAGGCAGACGATGACGGCCGTGCTTGCGGGAAATGTGACAGCTGCCGACTGCGTGCTGAGGGCTTCCAAGCGGCCGGAATTACGGACCCAACGCGTTATTTCTGATTTATTTCAAATAAGGTGTTGAATAATCCTTAGAAATCAGTATTATACGCGCCACCACACAGCGGGTCGTTAGCTCAGTTGGTAGAGCAGTTGGCTTTTAACCAATTGGTCGTAGGTTCGAATCCCACACGACCCACCATTTTCAAAGCGGATGTGTGTTAAGTAGGGCGGAGTTGAGCAGTATCTACTCGATCGACATGCAGCCGTCTGCGGCAAACAGTAGTTTTGTTGTCGCATGATGTCAATGTGCAACGGCTTTTCGTTGCACATGCCGGGGTATAGCGCAGTCCGGTAGCGCGCCTGCTTTGGGAGCAGGATGTCGGGAGTTCGAATCCCCCTACCCCGACCATTTCCGCTAAAAAGACGCCTTTTAGGCGTCTTTTTTTGCCTTTTTTTTGTGCGTTCATATTTTTTGCGCGCAGATGCCTCTACCAACGCGACGTTGGCATGCGCGATACGTGCTTGTAAGCGGTAGGGCGCTGCTGCTCCGCCGGCGCGCTTAACCCTGATCGGTAGTCATGGTGATAATTTGGTTGGTCTCGCTAATGCAGCGCTCGAATACCCTGATGCCATGCTTGGCCTTCTGATTGCAGAAGACATGAGAGCAGCTAGGGTATTCATTTCTCCAGGCGGATGTTCCTGAGCGCTCTGAGGTTCCTGTATTTCACCAAGGTAATTAGCTACGTGATTCAAAGCTTGCTTAAGCGTTGGATTCGTCGACAGTTCCATGGCTATAGCTATTTCTTCTAAGGCTTTGGAAGAGGGCAGCTTCACAGTTGGTCCATCTAGCCTTCTGACCGTCCCATATGATCGTGGTGACGCTCCGCTCGAGTCTTCGCGCCGGATACGCTTTAATGCCCCTTGCATCACGCTACGCTCATGCAAGACCGTGCGCATGTGGCTGTAGTCGACCTCGACATAGCTCATCGTCGTCGCGATGTTTGAATGATTCAGCAGATTTTTCGTGAGATGGATATTGCGATCTGGTTCTTTCATCAGATCTGTGGCTAAGGTATGACGAAAACGATGGGGGGTAATTCGGGCTCCAAATTTTTGGGTTAACTTACGGTACATTGCTTCGACCTGATCCGACGTCATTACTCGCCCACGGTAATGCATTGAAAAACGGTTTACGTTGAACAATTGGTCATCTGAGGTGAAGCTAGCGCGCTTCGCTTTATCCATAATTAGTTTTAGGTGGGGCGCAAGACCTTCCATGATGGGCACAGAGAACTCTCGATGTGTTTTTTCTGTTTCACCACGGATTAGAATCATCTGCTTATCAAGATCGACGTCTTTGTAGCGCAAATGCAATAAAGCATTGAGTCGTATGCCGGTGTAATAGAAAACCTCAAACACAGCAAGCCAAAACCAAGCAGGTGTTACTTGGCTGCGCTCATTTGCGCAGCGTTCTTCTGCCTCTAGCGTTTCGAGCCAATTCCTAGATCTTTGAATTAAATTTGCATCAAGTATTTTGCTAGGGCGTTTTGGGGGAGTTACACAGGTTTCTTTGAATGGGTTGACCGTCGTATGTTTAAGCATTTCATGCTTTATCGCATATTTCCATACTGTACGTAGGTGGCTCGAATAAGTATTCCAGCTGCGTTTTGCCTTACCGTTTGCCAGAAACTCCTTTCGCCACGCGAGGATCGACCGATGATCAATCTGTTCGATTGGGGTAGCCCCGAAATGGGCGAGCATCGCTTTAGCTGAGGATAGATAAGTCTTTGTAGATGCTGGCCGAAGGTCGCGCGCAAATATATATTCCTCCGTAAGTTGCAAGGCGGTGGTCATTGTTGGGGCTCCATTGATTCTAACTTTAAAGAAAGGCTTGCGTTATCGAGAGGTACTTCTGAGAAAATCGTGAGGGGGTCCAATAGTAAGTAACCCTTCAGCTGTTTTGATTTGCGAGGGCCGATTACGTCGCAGTTCCAGATGTTCAGGCTCTTCAGGGTTTTTCGATGAAGCTTCTGCTTCTCGAAACTGCGTTGCACCAACTGCCAAGCGTTGACTTGCTGTGCTTTGGCTTGCTGTTCAATGTGGGGGAACTCAAGAACGTAGCGCTTGAATATTCCTGGCGTCACCAACATAGCGGTCCCGGCTACGGTATGTACCAGTGCTTTGGTGTCGTTAATAATGATTTTTCGAGATGCGATCCCTTGTTTAAGCCATTCAACGAATCCCTGGCCGAGCTCGGTGTTGCTGGGCATTGCGATCACTTCTTTATCAGTTGGTAAAGGCACGCTTCCAGGGTTAGGAGAGTGAAGGGGCTCTCTATCATCCGGTTTCGACGACGCGCTCTGTATTGGTGACAAGGGACTGTTTTGAGTGTCTCCTAGTGGCTCATTGACATTATTTAGAAGTGCCAGTAGCGCGTCAAATTCAGCGCGATCATCCGAAGGGCGTTGTGGTGTATCAGCGGATGCCGTTAGTGCCGGCGTTAATGGCGCTGGTGCAGCATTAGCTTCAGCCGCTTGAGGTGAGCTTTTCACTGGAGCAGCGCTGGGACTTTGCGCCGCCAGCTCATCCACTGCATTGCCAGCCTCAACCTCAAGGGTGCCTGCGTAAACGGTGGGCCGTTCGTTGGGATCACTCCAAATCAGTGAGGGTGAAAGCTTGAGCAGGGTGAAGGTATTTCGCCAGCCACGACCGTTGTCGATTGTTGCTTTCCAGATGGCCTTATCCTGGGCATTGGTCTGGATAACACCTTGGTCCTGGAGCATGTTGAAGAAGGGCGCGTTCGAGCTGGGTACACCTTCAACGCCTTGGGTCAGCAAGTAAGCGCGTAGTTGATCGGCAATCGGTTTGCTGACGAGCCATAGAGCCTCTTGTGTCAGCCACCCATCTGAGGGGCCATCAGGCTGATTCAGTTTGAACGTGTCACGCACCAGGTAGCGCAAACCGTCCGCCAGTTGACGTTGCAAGGATTGTTTTGGCGCTGACAACGCACGAGCAGGGTTACCGCCGAGTTCCTGCGCGACTGAGGCTTGGTCGGCCTTGACCACAATCTCGCCCAATATGCCGGCGTGCTCATACTGGCCGGCCAGCACAAAGATCAGTTGCGACCAGGCTTCGGGGAAGCCGCTGAGCCAGTCTAGGATTTCCGAGGAAAGGATCTGCGCGTAGATCAGTGCGGCAGCGGCTCCGTGAAGTTGGTAGTTGCGTCCTTTCACATAGCGAAAGCGATAAGGGCGGTTGATTGGGCCATGCCATGGGTGCCAGGTTTTACCTCCCTCCAGTTCGATGTGCACGTCGACGGCAATCTTGCCGAGGTCGTGAATCAAAGCGCCATAAGCAGCTGCGGCAGTCCACGCTTCGGCCTGGGCCGATTGAGATTCCGGTGGTGCACCGATGGGGAGGAGGTAGGTCTGTCGAATCTTCAACGCATAGGCGACGATCTCTAAGCCGTGATCAAGCATGCCGCCTGGGTGTGCATGGTGGTGGTTCTGCGAGGCAGGGAGCTGCTGGACCAACTCTGCGTAGCGCTCCAGTGGGCGACGATAGAGCTCCACAAACTGTGAGCGTGATAACGAAGCGCGCTGCCAGATGTTCTCCAGCAATTTTTGACGCCGTGGCGTCGCCAGCAAATCCTGTCCCTGGGCAGGTTTCAGAAAACCGTTTGGTGAAGGGGCGGCAGCAGGTAAGGTTTTGCTGCGGTGGAAAAATGAGAACATCACCAACTCCATCAATGAATCATGGACTGGCTTTTCCGCTATCTGGTGGGTTTACTTCAATGGGAAAAGGTCACCGGCTGCGTTAGGGTATTTCGAGAGGCGTTGCGCCATCAGTGTGACGCTCCAGGTGTCTTCGCCTGCGCAGAACAGTTGCACGACGAGGTTCCGAACCCTTTTTATTGAGTGTCGCTCCAGGAATTGCGACTAACAGCTGGTGAGGGCGACGACCTTTTTGCGTAGCAAGCCCTTTCGGGTAGGGCTTTTACCCTTGTGAACCATTCCATTCGCTTTTAGAGACCATTTACCCTTTTGGGCCATTTTGCGGTGGGTGGGAGTAGGGCGTCCGCGAACTCATGACGGAGCATCCGTTTATCCATTGGTCTTGCGGCAACGTGAAATCAGGATTATAAATAATGTCAAAGCGCCTCCAGTTTAAGGTTGGCCAGGAGAAGCATGATGACAGTGAACACCTCACAGACCGTTGCAAGCCGCTTGGGCTATAGCCTTGGTCGTGCGGTGCGCGCCGTTTGGTGCAGCGAGAACCGCACTTTACGGTGGGTCAAACGTCTTGCCCTAATCGCATTGGCTGTATATTCCTGGGTATGGTTGGCTCATGCCGTCATTGCGGCTTTAACCGTTGGTCTAATTTTGCTAGCGGTTGTCTTAGGGGGAGGCCCTCGTCCGGCTGTGGTATCTACGAATGTATATAAGCCCTTCCAATCTGAATATGACAATGACCCATACTCTCTAGGGAATCAAAATAATCCATTGTTTCACGCAAAATATGAAGATAATTTTTTAAACTAATTATCTTCATAGGATTTGAAACGCTGAAGCTGAAAAGCAGCGTAATGTCCGAGTTATTTGATTTTGCTTTTAGCAAACTCACCACCCTCGGCCCCAGCTTTTTCTACAGAATTAGTACCTCTCGATAGACCCTCCAGCGCATTCCCGGCGCTAATACCCGCCCACCCAAGTGCACCTATCCAGAACAAAGGCAGGATGATAAACATCGAACCCATCACGAAGTTCAGGATTGCATCCTGAGTCGTAGCGTTCAATCCCATGACAGGATCAAA
This sequence comes from Pseudomonas gorinensis, assembly GCF_042015035.1. Taxonomy (NCBI): domain Bacteria; kingdom Pseudomonadati; phylum Pseudomonadota; class Gammaproteobacteria; order Pseudomonadales; family Pseudomonadaceae; genus Pseudomonas; species Pseudomonas gorinensis. The sequence goes on along the minus strand of NZ_CP167125.1, from coordinate 5,948,385 downwards.
TGACAAATGGGGTGAGCCTGCTCCATACAGGGCGTCCAAGATAGTTGTATCTACCCACCGTGCCAGTTGAAACCAAAAGTCCACGAAGATCAGCGCAAAAAAAACCACTGTCATGGTCATGGCTACTTTCAACTGATAAGCGCCGACGATCAGTACAAGCGGGATGCAAATCACCATCGCCATCTTCAAAAACGCCATAACCATTGGTAAGGCCTGACGAACCATGTCCATAGCCGGGAAGTAGGCCATGGATCCCAGCGCAACTCCAAGAGTGCCGGCTGCGCGAGCTGCGCCATTCCACACCGTCCCGTTTATTTGCCCACCGTAGTCTGTATAAACATCTCCTTTCACCTGGTTCGACGGCGAGACCAGTTGCCGAACAAGCGAGTCGGTCACTTCGTCCTGGGACAGCCACTTCGCCCAACCAAGCATTTTTGTCATGAGGTCAGGTGAAACTTGATCTTTGATACGATCTCGTAAGCCTACTCCGCTATCGGACCACCATTGTTTACACGTTGGATATCCTCCACCTCCGCTCACTTGTGGCAACCCCACATCACGCGAAGCGTTGTATGGCCAGGACGTTCTGGGTGTCTTGGAGTAGTCCGTGTCGTAGTAGCCCGAAGTGTTCAGCAAGAAGTGTGAGCCGATCCAACTAAGATCCTGCAAAAACTGGGGATCATTGGCTTTCGTGCCCATGTCTGGTTGACGCATGAAGAGGCGGGCGCGTGAAGGTCCATAACAGTCATGAGTAAAGTCGCCGATTTCCTGTGCCAGCAATGGGTTATTGATCTTGGTGTTGTTTACGTCCATTCGCATTTGTCGCAGGTCGGTCCCGCAAGGGATGGCTGCGACCGCCCCGCTGGTCAACCCTTTTGACAACGCATGCATAAATGCCCACCACATTGGCATCTGCGCACTCTTTCCAGCCAAAGAGCTAAATGTCGTGTTCCAGCCCGTGTCAGCTGGTTTGGGTAAGTTGTACTGGCATTGCTGGGCTCTACTTTGATCGAACGCCAAGGTATCGAAGCTCACATTGACGGCAGGGACTGCGAAGAATGCGACGACGACGTAGCCAACATAGATGTTGGTCTCGATTCGGGCCAGTGACAGAACGCCTTTGTTACCCTCATCAGCCCCTTCACCACGGACCTTGAGCCATTCTCGAATCACGATTATGCAGAAGGGCAGAGCGAACAGGCCGGTGTCTGAAATCATGTCCCAGATGCCGTTGTTGATGATCCAACCCACCAACGTGAGGTAGTACTCCAGATAGTCATTGGTGTAGAGCGTCATTGGATGCCTCCACTAGGGAGAAAAGCTTTGCTCAGTTCGATCATGACAAACAATAAAACCACCATGACCTCGATCTTCAGCAAGCCTTTGCGCCTGGATTGTGGCAAACGAGCCTTGAGCTTGAGCCAGGCAACCGTCAACGCGATATAAAGCATCAGTCGCCAGGTGAAGAGCGGCCAGTAGTTGTCGACACGCCATGCTTGCCATTGCTCAGCACTGTCGAACACGCTCATCAAGAAGGCGCTGAGTAGCACTACGAGGGCGGTAGTTACAAGCAGAGTGCCTAGCGCAAATAGAATGCCCCGCCCGACTCGTCGAGTCAGCGAGCGGTTGGGGAAGGTGACAGGATCTTGAATATCAGTCATGGCCTACCTCACTATTTGCTCTTGGCAGGTGATTGCAACTGATTCAGGCGATCCGTTTCTGGATCTCCTGGAAACACCCCGCGAGAGTCTTCTGCCCGAGCTTTGCCACGTTCAATGATTGTGAGTGGTGAGTTCTTCGCGAGCTGCTGACGCATGTCCAGCTCCATCTTCAGATTGCTGATTTCCTGTTGCAGCGACGAGCTTTGTTGACCGACTGCCTGAACAGCCAGGTCGTTAGCGGCGACGTTTGGTTCTCGGCTACCTGCCATCAAGGTGCGTTGAAGGGTTAAGGCTTTCTCCAGTACGTCGGACAGTGCGACTTCAGAGGCAAGTCTGCGAGCGAGTACGTCTTGATCTCGCTCATCCTTGAGAGCCGCCACAACACCACGGGTGATGGGTAGAGAGTTGCTACTTGCAGCCTCAAGGTTTTCGACCGATAGACTTTTGCTTCCAGTCAGCAGCTCCTGTAGTGCTTTAAGCTTGGTGTCGTATGTTTCCTGGATCAGCGGCGTGAGGCCCACACCTGCTGCTGTCACCGTTTTAGGGCAACTGTCACAGGTTTGTTGTTGCTGTTCTCCCAGCACGCGATTGGCGAATGTGGTCGCTTCTTGGGGCGATGACCAGACATTGCAGACCATGCCGTTGTTGCAGTTGTCTTTGCTGATCGAGCCGGTGTCGCCGGCCGCGCGTTTGTTCAGCAGGTTGTAACCCGCTTTGGTGACGTCACCGACAATGCGGATTGGCTTCTGGCCGGAACCTCCTGCTCGATCACCCCCAACCCAAGTGACGCCATCGTTGCCACCTTTCTTTTCGACCTGCTCCACAGCCGACACTGCGTCCGTGTTGGACGTCAGCGCCTGGCTCATTGCTTGACCTTCAGCGAGCTTGCCCCAGCCCATTTGATTGCCGGCGATATCCGCCATTTTTTCGCCAATGGCCCTGCATGTGCCTTTGGACCGGTCAAAGTCCAATCGAGCCTGCAAGATGCCATTCGTGATGAGGTTGTACAGCGCTGGATTTGCGCGTTGGAGGATCAAGGCTGGCAGCGAGGCGACGGCGCTGGTGGCGTTCTGTACCACCGAGCTCATGATGTTCTGGAATCCAGAGGTGGCACCATTCAACTGGTTCTGCAGGGTATTGCTCATGCTCATGTTTCCGCAGACCAGATTGTTGTTCCAGCCACCGCCGACGGAAATACTGTCCATGTTGCCGGCGCTCCCCATTGTCACGGCGTTCCCCCCGCCGATGTTGTAGAGCACGTCGTCACCAATGACGCTGCCAGAGGAGGAGACGTTGATTGGGTCAGCAGATTGCGCTACTGCGCTGCTAAAACAGCAGATGAGGCAGATCGCCAAGGGGGTGAGTTTCATGTAGTGCTCCGGTCGCTGAAGTTCATTGGAAGTCCGTACTGCCGAGGAAAGTCTGGCCACGACGTTGGCAGCACGAATACGGGCGCCAAAGCGCCCAGGCGTAGCCACCGTCCTGGGCATCGATGTTGGGTCCGATGGTAGGAAATGTTGCGCAGGTGGGATTGAGCACCGGGGTCAGTTCCTGCCATTTGCCGGTGGAGGCGTCACCTTCGCGCAGTGGTCCCGCTGGCCAGTAACCTGGATAGGGAAGGGCGAGCATCGGCAGGTAGACGTGAACTTGACCGAGGCGAGTGGTCACATCGCCTGCACGTTGTGCAATGACGGCACCGGTCTTGTAGTCATCGGTCTGGTTGAGAAAGCCGCTACGGGGGTAGACATTCCCCCAGCTGCTTGCAGTGAGCAGGCTACCGACCTCACGCATCCCTGGGATAAGCGCCTCGGGGTATACAGCTTCAGGTACGCCGTACCGCCAGGCTATGGGGTCCAGGGTGCTGAGGAAGTAGGGGACAAGTGGTAACGTTGCGCCTTTGCAGACATAGCCAGAGGCGCTGGCGAACTGACTCAGTGCCGCACCACCAGGATGGCCGATCACGTCGGCTTCCTTGAACTTGATCATGTTGTTTTCGGCGACGTGGTTGGTGGTGCCATCGTTACCTGCTTGAGCCATCGGGTTAGGTGTGCCGAGAGGCGACATCTCTATCCAGGGGTTCATCCCCGTATTTGAGTATGCAGACACCACGGCGTCCGGGACGTAGTGACGAACCTTGGTCGAAGTTTTGACCTTGCAGCCGAAGGGTGTGCAGAGCAGCCAATAGCAAATGCCGACGACTTTGTATTCCAGACAGGTCGGCGACAGCGTCGAAGCAATGATTGTGGCCGAAGTGATCGCAGCTGATGCGCTGAAGGACAAGCTGAAGGCGATGGCCAGTGACAGTGGGCGGATCGCTAAGCGTGAGCGTCTCATCGTGACAGGCTCCTAGCTCGATCAATCTGCGCTATGGCTTTTGCCACGTCCGCCTCCCCGTACACAACGTAGCGGCGGTCGATGACAACTGCGGGGATTTTTTCAACCCCCACACTCCAGGCATCTGTAATGCCCTGCTGTGCTTGAACCAGGTCGCTTTGAAGACGTTTGCCGGCTGGGGTTGCTAAGTAACGTTGAATGGTTGCTTCAGCCTGGCGTTGATCGTTAGGAAGCTGTTGAGACAGCAGCTCTTCGAGGCGTTGCTGGTCGTCGAGACGAATGATGCGCACGCCAGTAGGTACGGACACAGGATGTGCCTGATCAGTGATGACCCACGTTTCCGCGTGTGCTGTGGCAGACAGGAACGTGAAGGCCATGGAAGCAAGCCAATGCTTCGTCGTGGGGGAAGGCTTATGGATATGGGGCATCGCACCGTACCTAAAGTGAGTTCAGGTACAGGAAACCGGATGGCCGCGTTGAGTGCAGTAAGAAATAGGAGTTCGAGTAGTATGGGTTTTCGGCAGGGCTCAATTCAGGTCGGAGGGGATTTGGTCGGCTCAAATTGACGCGACTTCCGCGGCGCAGTTAACTGTGTATCCATACAGTTATTTGTTCAGGCCAGGTTTATGAGCGTGACCCTTCTTGGTCCCATTGCCAGTGGCGGCGTATCACTCCCACTGTATTCCTCCCAGGTGTCTGCCGGTTTTCCATCGCCGGCAGCGGATCACCTCGAAAGGTTGATATCGCTGGATGAGCTGTTCGAAATCAGGGCACCGCACGTGTACCTGGCCAAGATTTCTGGGCACAGCATGCAGGGTGCCGGTATTTTCAACGGTGACCTGGTGATCGTCGACAGAAGCAAAACGGCGCGGCATGGCGACATCGTCATTGCGGCGCTCAATGCCGAGTGCGTGTGCAAGCGTTTGCACCATCGAGATGGCCAAGTGGTGTTGATGGCCGAAAATCCCAAGTTTCCGCCCAGATACGTGATGGAAGGTGACGATCTGGTGATTTGGGGTGTGGTCAATTACAGCGTGCGTGACCACGAGCGCTCGACATGAGTGTGAAAAGTGGGCTGCATTTTGGGGGCCCGGTGTTCGCACTGGTGGACTGCATCGCTTCCGGACCCTAGCCAACACGCCAATCGTAGTTCTCTCTAACAACGACTCAGCAGTTATCGCGCGCAGCTATGACGCCAAGCCATTCGTGAAAATGGGAGCCCCGTATTTTCAAATCAAGGATGTGTTGCGTCGGCATGGCATCGTGGCGTTTAGCAGCAATTACGCGCTTTAGTAAGCTATCAGAGCGCGTAATGACATTAATAGAATCTATGGTTAGCGAATCCTCCGTATATTCGATTGACGAAATATTTTGCGACCTCTCCGGCATGCCCGGGGACCTCACCGAATTTGGCCGAAAGATCCGTGCCAAGGTCCTAAAACACACCGGAATTCCGGTGGGTGTGGGCATTGCCCACACCAAAACCCTTGCCAAACTGGCCAATCACACCGCAAAACGCCTGCAGGCGCAGACTGGCGGCGTCGTGGATCTGTGCGACCCCTTCAAACGCGACTGGGTATTGCGCAACACCGCCGTGGAAGAGGTGTGGGGTATTGGTCGACGCATGACGGCGCATATGCAGGCCCTGGGCATTCACACCGCCATGGACCTGGCTAAGGCTGATCCTGTCTTGCTCGGGCGTAAATTCAGCGTTGTCCTGGAGAAAACGGTGCGCGAGCTCGCCGGCACTTCGTGCCTGGCCCTGGAAGAGGCCGCACCGGCCAAGCAGGAGATCTGCTGCAGCAGAATGTTCGGCGTGCGCCTGGAGACCATCGAGCCGATCAAAGAGGCGGTGGCCACCTACGCGCAGCGTGCGTCGGAAAAGCTCAGGGCCCAGCATTCGCTGTGCAAGAAGATCCGCGTGAGCATTCGCACCGGCATGTTTAACCCCGATGAAGCCCGTTACGCTAACGGCGTGTTGGTTGAACTGCCTTACCCCACCAATGACGTGCGTTTGATCACCAAAGCCGCTACGCAGGCTGTGGAACGCCTGTTCCGTCCTGGGTTCCGATACAGCAAGGCCGAAGTGTTGCTGATGGATCTGCGTCAACCGGGTGAGTTCACCGATGATCTGTTTGCGCACACGCAACCGGCCGCGGCCGACAAGGTGATGAGCGTCCTGGACGAAATCAACAACCGGTGGGGACGCGGTACGCTGCGCGCCGCGGCTGTGCCGGCGGCGCCGGCCTGGGCGATGCGCCGTGAGTTGATGAGTCCGAGCTACACCACCCGGCTTGACCAGTTGTGGACGGTCAACGCCAATTGAGGCGTCAGGATCTGGAAGGAGTGTGTGTATGTGCAGTCATTATGAGGCACCGGCGCCGGATCGGGTGGCCGAGATATTTGGCGTTGAGCCGTTTGAACAGGGCAAGCTGGACCTGTACCCAGGCTACACCGGGCCTTTCATTCGCCGTGCGGAGCACGTCGACGACGAATCGCCGGCGCCGATGGAAGTGCTGCAAGGTGCGTTTGGGCTGATCCCAACTTGGAGCAAGGACACGAAAATCGTGCGCAGCACCTACAACTGCCGATCAGAGACGGCCAGTCAAAAACCGTCGTTCCGCACTGCTTGGCGAAAAGCGCAGCACTGCATTATCCCGGCCGCAGCCATTTATGAGCCCGACTGGCGATCAGGAGAGGCGATCGCCACGCGTATTGCGCGGGCAGACGGTGAGATAATGGGCATCGCCGGCCTGTGGGAGCAGTGGCGCAATCCCGGTACCGGGGAGACTGTTCACAGCTTCACCATGCTGACCATCAATGCGGATGATCACCCGTTCATTCGCAACTACCACAAGCCCGAGGATGAAAAACGCATGGTGGTGATCCTGCCCCAGGGACTTTACGGCGATTGGCTTAAAGCGCCTGCAGGCGAAAGCATGGAGTTCATGCGTCAGTACCCGGCAGACCGGATGAAAGTCGCGATGTGATCGTCAGGGTTTGGTAGCCAACACCGCATTGACCGTCTGAGTCTGGGACATCCAGGCAGCAGTCTGGTCGCAGCGATATCTGACGACCCTATATATCAGCGCGTAGTCCTGCGCGAGTTGGCGTGCGAAGATGGGCTCATGGTGGGCAATGCGATTGCGAAATTTTCGGGTCGCCTCCAAGGCGTTTCGAATTTCCGCGCGTAGCTTGTGATAAGGAAGAGCAGCCGGAGCGTGTGGGAACAGGCGCTTAAGATGGTTATCCCAGAGCCCGTGATCGTAACGCGCAGTAAACATGGACTCCCAGAAAGCAAAACTCATTTCGGCAATCGCCTTGTCCGCAGACGGCGGGTTACCACCAGCGCTTTGTTCTGCTTTCTGCCTGGCCGCCAACAGAGCTTGACGCGGCTTAAACGCTGAACCACCTGGGTCAGGCAAACTCAGAAAAAAACCTTGGCTCCAGGGCCAGTGAGCGCCATAGGTAGCAGTCAAAGCTTCAGATACGGCGTTTCGGACCACAACCTCACAGAAATGAAGAGGATGGATGAAAGCAGCCGAAATCGCTGCGTTCCAAGCGTATAAGTGGATGGCGGCGCTCAGCGGCGAAGGCTTGTTGCTGCAAGCGGTCAAGTAGGTGCCCATCCTTGGCATGGAAAGGGCAGTCTGCTTGGCAAGATCAGGCGACGTGAAAGACATGAAATTGGGCCGAAGTTGACGAAGCCGTCATTTAGCCATACTATTGTTCCACTAACCACTTGGATAGGAGTCAACCTACAGCAGGATTGATTTCGCCGAGGGATGTACGACAGTACACACAAAGCCCACCGAAAGGTGGGCTTTGTGTATGTGGTACAAAAAACTGCTGCGTCCTGCATCGTATGCGGCAAACGACCTGAAGCACTTGTCAACTATGGAAGGCAGCGCTTGTTCCTTTGGTCCGTACCAGGCTGCTGCAGGTTGGCTCGCTCTACTCTATACGCCGGCGTGGGCGGTCGTTTAAATCGCCTGGGCTCGACACAACCAACATTTCACCTTTCGCACATGAGTGGCAGTTGCCGGCCGCGTGTGTACATGGGGCAAATAAGGTGCGCAACTAGTTATTTTTCTGAATCAACAAGTCAATTGCCGACAGCAACATCACATCATCGGCAGGGCCTTCCAGTTTTAGAAACCTGCCGGTTTTGTTGTCTCTAATCAGCACAGTGGGTGTCGCTGTGACCCCAGACTTCATCGCATCTTCTGCCTGCCGACTGATGCGTAGAGAGATCTGTTTATTGTTTGCAGCACAGGCCATCAGTGCCTGGTGACCAACGTCGTTGACGTCCAACTGACCATTAAAGCCTAGGCCGTTGCTACGGGTTCGTTCAAAGACCTGGTCGACGGCTTGCCAGAATGCCAGCGCGCCACCCAGCTCTCCAGCGCACTCGACGATTTTGGCTTCGTTTATCGCGGCCGAACCGTGAAAATCCAGTGGCAGATGGTGCCACTGCAAGTTCACGCTCTTCTGCTTCTGAACCCAGGCTTTCAGAGCCGGTGTATAGATCTTGCAATACGGGCATTCAAGATCCGCAAACTCTGTCACAGTCCAGCGAGCATCGGCTGGCCCCAACACCCAAGGTCCGGTGTGCTGTGGTATTTGTGCCTCGCTTTTAATGAGGGCAAGGCATACCAACGATACGCCTGCCAAAACGAGACCTGGAATTGCCCATCGCCTACTAAGACGCATCAGGTCTGAGCCTCTGCCGCGGATTTCGATGACAGCAGCGCTTGTTTGCGCAGGGCTTCAAGAAGCGCGCTCTCCGCGTTCTCGGGTTGCGGGTGCTGCCGAAGCCAGTTGGCCAACACCGTTTGAAGCTGGGACTCGATGTCACGACGGTCCACTGCACGTATCAAGACCTGTTGCAGTTCTTCTATCAGGACGGGGGCGCAAACCTCCAAAGCCTGTAAAGCATCCTCACCGGGCTGTTCAAGCAACTGGGTCAGACTTTCAATCAGGTTCTGGGTCAAGGAATTCAGTGTTCTCATACGTGGCGCTCCAAGGCCGTGACTTGCTCGGGAAAAGTGATGATGTGAGGTTCGATACCGCGATAGCGGTCTAGCGTTGCGGCAACTTCAATGGCCGCGTCGAGCTCGTTGCAGCCTTTGGCCTGCATGATGTCGTAGCGTTGCTTCTTCTCTTCCGGTTCTGTCATGGCCAGGGCCAGGTACAAACTAGGCGGAACTACCCGGAACAACATTTCCATGCTTTTGGACAGCACTACGCCCTCGGTGAACTTCCCGCTTTCTTTGCGTGCGGACAGCATCATCGACTTCTGAGCTGGGGTCAGTTCACGAAAGCGTGCAATCTTCTCCACCTCATCAGGCGGCATATTCAGGCAGATCCACCACTCGATCATGTTGAGTAGGGCCGATGCCTCTGGCGGTACGTCGTCAACGTTTTGAGTGGCCATCCAAAACCAGGCTCCCAGCTTTCGCCACATTTTGGTGATCTTGACGGAGTAGGGGGACAGCAGCGGAACCTTCAACTGGATGTGGCCTTCGTCGGTGAAGAAGATCAAGGGGCGGCCTTTGAATTGATCCCGCTCGGCAATGTTATTGACGGTGTTGAGCAGCGAAATGTAGGCGATGGCCATCTGAGCGCTGTAGCCCTCTCGGGCATACGTGGCCAAGTCGACAATAGTGATGTCTGCTTCGGGCCATGGCGTACCAGGGCGATTGAACATTTCGCCTTCAGTGCCCATGCAGAACATGGACAAGGCTTCCGCCATCTCCAGGAAGCGTGAGCTTCGAGCGGCTGGGATACCCGGTTCATGCCCCATCTCTCGCAGTGCCTCACGGATGTCTTCAGGGAGCACGATGCGTTGTTCCGCTACACATTTCTGTGCTGCATTGAGAATGCATTGGCGGATGGCACTGCGATCTGCTCGGGTAAGGCGCGCATCTTCTTTATCCTCCCCGCCAGTGATCATCAGCCTGGCCGTAATTTCCATCTCTCCCAGGATGTCGCGCTGTTCGTCTTCGGTTTGGCTTGCCAGGTGTTCGTCCGAGGCCTCGAGGTCATCAGCCTTGAGCGTTTTGACGTTCGCGGTCGGCTCAATGAGTTTTTCAGCATCGGCGAAGGGCGCTAAGCTAACCCCAGATCCAGGAGCGAGCCGGACACGGTTGACCGTCAATCCGAGCTTCTTGGCAAAGTCTCCCAGCAGGCCAAAGCTATTGCCGGCCTCAACGATGAACAGTCGCGGCCGATAGATGGCAACGATCTGACTAAGGATATTCGTTGCGCTGGCCGACTTTCCTGAACCTGTAGGGCCGAAGATAAACAGATGCGCATTCATCTGGCGGTCCAGCTTGTTCAGCGGATCGAAGGTGATCGGTGCTCCCCCACGATTAAACAGCGTGATGCCTGGGTGCCCGGTTCCGGTCGACCGTCCCCAGACGGGAGCCAGGTTCGCAATGTGTTGAGCGAACATGAGTTGCGCGTACCACTCAAGTGCTTTGCGCTCATTGGGATCAAAATTGCCGGGCAACCATCTGAGGTACGAGTTTAAAGGGGCAACCTCATCGCGAGGCTCCACAGGTTCCATGCCCGCTCCTAGCAAGGCACTGCTCAATTGCAAACTGCGCTCCTGTAACTCCAAGTCGTCTTTCCCGCGTAGGTAAAACGCTACGCTTCCCCGGTACAGCTTGTGCTTGCGACCAAGCAACTGGCGGGCGACAGCGACGTCTTCGCGGGTCAGGATTGACGCTTGGGTGTCACCAACGGCCTTGCGTGAAAGCTGCTCCAAGTGGCCTTCAAGTATGTCCTGCGGAGTGATCACGAGGGTGATACAGAGAATGGTGTCCTCCGGCATTTTGTCGAACAGCGCGTTGAGCGCATCACCACCCTTACGTGTTTCACCGGTCAGGTGACCTGTCTTGGGCGCTTCCCGCAGACGATCGAGCATCACCACGCGGTGGGGCAGACCGTCGAAGTACCACAAGCCTTTCTCTGTGTCCGACAGCGGTTCGCGGTAACACAGGTTTTGCGAAAAGTCGGTCCCGCTGGCCAGCGGCAACTCGCCTTCCTCCGTTGCCGGCATCTGCTTGCAAACTACCTCATAGAAACGGCGGATATCAGCGTCGGCAGGGCCGAGATGGTCAGGCCGTGGATTGAACCAGTGAATCAACCAATGACGTATAGCGTGACCGTCCAAGCGATGGGTTTTAATGCCGGCGTTCGCCAGCCCGCCTACCAAACGATCACAGATGATTTTTAAGTAGGGGGCAGGTGCTTGGCCGCGCACATCAGCTTGTGCCCCCTGAGTGCGTCGGTAGACGACAATGCGGACACGGCGTTGCTGGCCCCTCCAAGGCAGTTGGCTGACCTTGGTGTCTTCAAATAGCCCGCCTGGCTTGGAAATAGCCTCCAGGTGCTGCTTGATCAGCTTCAAGTAAAGCTCAGTGAAGTCACTGCCCTGTGCCCGGGGTTGGATGTAGTCGTGCAGGTGCTGCAGGTAGTTGTCCCAACTGGTTTCGTCCTGAGCGTACAACTGTACGACCCACGGGGAGGTCTCCAACTCATCGAAAGAGTCTTGCAGGGCGTTTTCCAGGGCATCCCGGGCTTTGCGCAACCAGTCGGGATCTCGACCTTCGGTGCCGATCGGTGTCAGCTCGAAGAACGCAGCACGAGACACGCCATCTTCCAGCAGCATGGCTTTTTCCGCCGGCAGATAGTCCACCCACGGTAGAAGATCCACGAAAGAGGGATTCACGTCGTACATTCGGTCGACGTCAGCGGTAGTCGCTGGTTTTTTCTTTGGGTTACGCCAGTCACTCGGCGACGGAATGCCCATGGCAGCCAAGCGTGCGAAATACCGCTCGGTCGCCGCCTCAAAAGACTCAGTCGCTGATGCCTGCACGTCGACGTGCTCGGTAGCATTAGAGGCGAGGTCCGGCTCGACTCGGTCTGAGCTACGTCGTGTTTTAAACCGCTCAAAAAACCTCATTAATAGGCCTCCGTGCGTTCACCGGGCATGGCGTATTGCACGCGCTGGTACAGTGGAAATACTGTTGTGTACCCCGGAATTGGTGCAGGGTCTGAGCCCGCTAGATGGGGAAAGACATACATGACCAGGTCCGGATTGGGCAGGCGCTTAAACTGGCTGTAGATCTCGTTTTGGGCTGTGCGGGTGAATTTGGCAGTGTCGTCCAGGGTCCCAGTCTGGGTAGGTTGCAAAGGCCTACGCAGATCCTGTCGTGCATCGAGCAACTGACGGTTACTCGTGCTATTGCCTGAACCACTGGCACCTTGATCCCAAACATCCATCATCGTGTTGTCGCCATGGGGGAGTAGTTCGTCCTTGCTCGTAGAGCAGCCCGAGGCAATGAGTGAGATGACGATGTATGCACCTAATTTGAGGCCGCAGTTAGTCAAGCGAAGTCGAGGCATGACGGGCTCCTGAGCGATAGTTGACCTTGCGGCCTTGGAGTTCGTAATCGATGGTCAGTTGCTGATCCAAGTGCACCGCGACCTTCGCCCCGGGCTGCACGTACACTGCCGCGAAGGCTTGCCCGTAGAGCTTGTTCACCCAACTGGAGACATCATTGACGCCTTGGCCGATGATCTTGCCCATGGCATCACTCCCCGAGCCGCCAACAGAACCGATGGTCCCGGACTGCGGATTTATAAATGAACTGCTGTTTCCATCAGATTTGATGAGGGAGGCAGCGCCGGCGCCGGCCGCGGTAATCAGTACCTGGGAACCGATGTACTGCGAGGCGTTGCTTTTACGATCGCCACTGATGCACGGAATACCGTAGGCGTCGCTGATCCAGCCCAGACCTCCCTGAATGGTGTTCTGGTTGCCATTGTTCTGGTTATTGCTGTTCTGACTGCCATTCGTTTCTTCTTGTGGCTGTGGCAGCGTCCGTACCGTGCCGTCATTAAAGACAAAAGTCAGGCTTTTGATCTGCCCGCGTACGCAAGATAGAGTCCAGTCGCCGGACGCTGTTCCGCTGGCCACGGCGCCGGCAACGTCGGGCAAATCGATACCGTTGGCGGTGAGGTTGTCCGGACCTATCAGCACTTTGAAGGGGTAGGGGTCGTTGACTGTACCGTCGATGGGCACGCGGCCAATCAGAGCTGACATCGCGACAGAGCCCATCAATGTGGAGTTCTGTGGCAGCGTATAGACCTTGCGTACCTGTTTGCGGGCCTCCTGTGGCGAGATCTCACTCGCAACGTTCTGAGCGCCCGTACGCAGAGCATTTTGCCCACGGTCTACTGACTCGCCGAATGAGGTTGGGAAGTTGAATCCCGAGGCGGTTTGATTGGAACCGGCCGCGATGGGCTTTCCATTGATATCGACAGGGGTTGCGTCCTGCGGCTCGATCCAGACGACATCCGGTCCAGGCGCGCCTTTGAAGTCCTGCCCATCACCAGGCTGAATGCCAAAGCCGATCGGCAAATCAGCGTTCGAAGAGCCTGCGTTCGCAGCTTTGTTACTCAGTGTGTTGTATTGCTGCTGCAGCGTATCCAGGATGGTCTGGCTTTGTTGTTGTGACTCCTGTTTCATTGTTTGCTGGGCGTTTTGCAGCTTGCTGTCAACATTGTCGTTGATCGACTGCAAACGTCTTTGTAGATCAAGGTTTTGTTGCTTCAGCTCATCATTGTTCTTCAACGCATTGGAGACCTGGTCTTTGAGCTGTCTGCTTTCCACGACGATGGTGCGAAGCGTGTCGCCGGGGGTATCGCCGTCAACGCCAAGCTTTTTAGCTTCACCCGTACTGAGCACGAGCGTTTCTGGAGCCTGAGTCTGTTTCTCAGAACTGTCCTTACTGAATAGTTTGACCACCACAAATAACGCCAGGATCGCGAAAGGGATGACTAGGAATTTGACCAGGGGATTACTCTTCACGGCGACCTCCTTTCGGATCGATCTGGCTGACGGCCGCCGGCAGTAACGATTCGGCCAAGCCATGGCCGCGTGTCACCAGATAGACCGTTGTGGTGTCACTTGCATCACCCTTGTTGCCGAGGTAAGGGTGCTGAAACGTCGCCGTGATGAAGTCTCCCATCAGCTCCCGAGGATCCAGTGCAAGGTGCTGAGTGCTGGTGTTGCGCAGTTTCACTGCCGTCACCCAGTAGTCGTCTAACCGCCATGCTCCTAATGCAGAGGCCTCGACCGGCAACGTCGGGAGCAAAGTGGTGAGGTTAAGGCCCCGCTTAAGATTGACCTGGGCGATACCATCCACGGGTTCAACGGTGCGTAGAGGGGCATAGAGAATCTGCGCGGCATAGCGCGTCATGACCACAGGCAGAGGCGTCTCACGGCGCGGAGTCGGCGGATCCTCGTCTTGAACGTTGGGCTCCGACGTGGGGGCCGGAGCGCGGCTGCTCGTCGGCTTTGAGCTAGCCTGCCCGTAACGAGGCAAGGGACCTTCTCCGGAAACAATTTTTACAGGCTCGGCCGCGGCCTGATTTGGTTTACCTTCTGTAGCGATGATATCCACCAACATGATTTCGCCACTGCTCATATTTTGGAGCTGCAGGCGAGTCGGAGGTATGGGTTCTTTGGCCAGAAGGTACAGTGCGCCACCGGTGCTCTGGACGCGCAGCTTATCAACCAAATTCCGGGGCAGACCCACTCGAACATTTTGGTCGACAAAAACAATGCGTTCCTGGCCGGCGATCAAGGGCAGTGCCAGTGGAATTCGGTCCCAGCGTAAGATCTCGACGGCGTTGGCCATGCCGAAGAAGTTGAGCATGAGCAACCCGATAATCAGCAGTCGACGCATCATCACTTGCCTCCCGACCGGGCAGGTTCTGCGGAGACTTCGATGCGCTGAGGGTTACTGCTGTAGCAGTCCCAGGCGAGTCCAAAAGGATTCTTCTCGGGATCAATGTCGTATCGGATGATGTGCAGCGGATAACGCGCTAGTGCCCGTTTCACGCGTTCTCCGCCGTAGTGCTCGTCAGCGGTGATATCCAAGTTGACCGTCCAGTCGTTGATGCTGTGCTGCTCAATATGTTGTTCTGATTTATCGTCAATTCCTCGGCCAGGAATCTCGAATACACCGCGCTCGCGTTTGCGCAACTCCCCACTGTTGCGGCGCAGTTCGAAGTCTTTTTGCAGATAAGCTTTGCAACTGGGCGTCAGGTAGCTTTCCAAGCGGGTAATGTTGTCCTCGTAGTCGGTTTCACCGTCAACGGGCCAACGGTTCATCTGCTGAAAAATGTACAGCCCGAAGGCGTATACCGTCTCCGGTGGAATATCCCACCACTTACGGGTGCTACCTGAACGTAGATCTGGAGGTACATGAACAGTCAGGTCACGCGGTGCGCTCTGCCAGCCATAGGCCATGTACAGCCCCAGGGCGATCAGCAGGCCAATGACCAGGCGCAGGCTGTTGATATGGGACAGTTGGGCGTCCACTTTTTTTCGATAAGTCATTGAGCCCCCGTTCTACGGCAGGTCCACGCACCCGTGCGTGTGATCAGGTGGGCCTTGTTCCAGGTAGGAAGATATCGTGCAATGCTCAGTTGCATCTGGCGGTAGAGCCAGGTGTCCGGTCGGCCGCGTTTCCAACGCCGTAAAAAACGGCTGGAGAGGGTCAGCCCAAGGATCGCAAAGAGCATGGCGGTGGCGATAATCAGCGCCCAGATATGGGTCAAAATTGCTGCCAGAATCCCAATTATCAATCCTGAGCCGGCACTGATCGCTAGGGTTGCCCACATTTCATCGGCAGTGAGGCCGCCCATGATGACCGGCTGATTGTTCAGTCGCACCGGTAGGAAAATTAGCGTCCCATCGTCAGAGAGTTCTGTCATGGCCAAGGCTCGTTAAAGAATGTTAGTTGCCTTGGTGATCAGAAAAATGGCGACACCCAAGATGGCCACACCAACAGCGGCCGTGGCACCGAGATCGCCCCATTTCTTCTTGCCGAGTTGAATTTCGTGATAGGTGCCGAAGGCATGCCACGCTACCCCGCTGAAAATGACGGCGCAGATGATCAGACCGAGCAGAGAAAAACCATCAAAGGCGTAGTTCTGCATGGTTTGCATCAGGTTAGAGCCTTCGCCGCGTGTGGGCGGCTGAGATTGAGGGAGGGCAGCCATGGCCAACTGTGGAAGTGCAATAATGCCGATCAGCAAGCGGCGCGTTTGTTGATGCAAAGTCATAACGAATCTCCAATAAATCAACTGAGAACAAAGGCTGTGAGGATCATGCAAAGCAGCAGGATGCGAACCAAAGAGGTCGAAGCAATCGTCCGGTCAAGGTTGCCTGTGGCCCATCCCCGGTAGCAGCTCCAGACGGCCCAAGCCCCCCACACGAAAATGATGGCCACGGCCACGCCGACGAAAAATAGGTAGCTCGACGAGGCCGGGAAGCCACTCGCCGCTTGAAAGGCGGACGCCTGAGTACCGTTCATGCTCATGGCTTGCGACCTTCGGTGGTGTATTGGCCCGAAAGCTCGGCTGGATCGCGAGGTTGGGCTCGGCTTGGCGTCAGGTAGCCCTCCAAGCCATGGCGGATTCGGGCGATGTCGCCCGCCAGGCGCTGGTAATCGAAGAAGTAGCGTTTACCCGGCTCATCAGCAATTTGTGCGCTGCGACGTGCGGTGTCTTCCAGGGCGTTCAACTGGCGGATCATCACGTCCAGGTTCGCCTGCTCGGAAGCAGAAGCGGCCGCTGCATGGGAGATAGGCAGGCCGAATCCTGAAAGTACGATCAAACCTGTTAGGGCAAGTCGGCGAGTACGTGCGGTGGAACGCAGTGTCTGGATCACGGCTGGGCTCAAGTCATTCCTGTTGCCGTCAGCTTGCCGTGATCTATTTATGGTCGCCGCAAGAAAACCATATTCAGGGGCGCAAGGATTTCTTCAGGCCATAGCGGGCCTAGCAATCGCTTTGAATAGTGCGTTTGAAGAACAGCAGGTAGCCCGTCGGTAAAGCGATGCCATAGGCCCAGCCTTGAGCATTTTGATTGCCGACTTTGACCTCACCTCTGACCACGGGTTGAACGCTGATCAGTTCCCAACCTTCTCGGCCTAGCTGGACAAGGCGCTGTTGATGGTTAGGATCCTGGAGAAATCCTTGAATGTCTGGATCGGTGGTTGGTTCTTCGGACTTGAACATGAGGAGCTTTTTGGTTCGGACGAGGTAGTACAGAGGAGCGAATTCGGTATGGTATTCAAATGCCCGGTGGCTCATGGCGATGCTCTCGGTGTGTGGAGCCGCCAGATTTTCGAAAACACCAGGTCATGCCAATAAGAAATGAGATTTAGAACCCTGTACATTTTCTATGGTAGGTGCCCGTCCGACATCTTGATCCAGGGTGATCGGTATCAGTCCAAGAGCGGACGGGCCAAACATTTTTAGCTGCTCGACACCGAATTGTCACTGTTTATTCTGTTATCCATCAGTTGTGAGGTGCTGGGTGTTCTAGCGTCAACATAGCGCTGCATGATGGACAAAACCATCGAGTTCAGCGCCAAAATTTTCATTGCACGCGTCACGGCCACATACAGTAAATTTAGCTCATCGTCTTTACGCCCCTGATCGATATCGGGGGACAGAGGGTCAGCGCTAAAGTCGTCATACAGGCTGACAAAGTCCCACTCTAACCCTTTGGCTTTATGCCCTGTCGTCAGTGTGATTGTGGCATCCAACTCGTTGTCTACTGACCGAGCGCGCAGTGTCTGGATGCGCTGAGGCAGATCGGGATAGGCAGCGATGATCTTGATCGATCGCAGCATCTCTGTGTCTTGGCTCACCTCGGCAATTTCAACGTATTGCGAGAAGTCCCGGTAATCGCGCAGCAACTTACGGTTTTGCACGGCTTGGTTTTGGTTGCGGCTGAACAGATACAAGTCTTCCAGGTCGCGCAATGAATAACTGTCGATGCCACCTACCCAATAGATCTTTGGATTGCTCGCTACCAAGCTAAGCGCGTTCTCTATGACGCCGGTAACCGTGCGATGGATGTATGTGCGATGCGGTAGGTCTTCAGGAAGCGCACGTTTAACCTGGGTTTTGGGGCCTAACCCTTGCAGCTTTCGAGTTTCACCCTTGTAAAAAAGTATGATGTTAGCCACATGCGCGACTGCTGGACCGAAGCGAAAGCTCTGGGTCAGGTAGTGACGCTCTGCATCGGCCATCCAATCGCTGTTGAGAGCGTCTTCGGCACCACGGAAACGGTAAATCTGCTGGTGAGGGTCGCCGACGGTTACTTTGCAGATGCGCTGTATCCTTACCAAGTCGGCAATGACCGGGTTCACGTCTTGACCTTCATCGAGCAAAATCGCCTTAAACCGCTGGCTCAGGTCAGGTTTACTCAACTGATACAGCTTTAAATATCCATCGTGGGTGATAGACATTCCCGTGTCTTGGAGGTCGATCATCCGGTTCCAGATCGCTTTCGCAACAGCCAGCGCATTGTCCAGAAATCGTTCCTGCGCGCTGGTGAGCATTCGTTGTCCCTGAAACCTTGGAAAGTGTCCGCGGCCGAGTTCGTTATCGGCGCTGGCCATGAAGTTGTTCAGCGTACTCAGTACATCTCGTACCAGCTCCCAGTCCTGCGTGTTGATGGCCCTGGCGATATCGGTAAGGCGTAAGTTATTGGTCTGTTTGGCGGCGTACTGGCTGCCATAGACCGCGTAGGCCAGGCCATGCGCCGTCTTGCAGACCACATTGCGAGGAAAGCGTCCCTTGGCTGCGAGCTCGACGGGTTTGTTGTAGCAGAGATAAAGCATTTTCACCGAGGCGTGGTGGGTGGCATAACCAACCAGTGTTGTGGTTTTGCCTGTGCCGGCGAAGGCTTGGACCAGTAGCTTCTCTGCTGTTGAATCGACGATGGGCTGCTGTTCTTGTGTCCACTGCATGGGCAGCTCCTAGAGGTATTTTTTGAAACTGGAGACAGTGATGTAAACCGATACGCCCAATAACAACGCGCACGGCAGCAAAATAAGCAGGGGGCTGACGCTGATCGGGATAGCCAGGTAAATTGTCCATGGCACGATGGCCAGCGGAATAATGGTTCCGCGTGCTTTGTGATACAGGTAGCTCGACTCACGGCCGGAGCCGAACTTGCGTAGATCACGTCGCACCAGGCCATCCACCAGGCCCGTAAACGCCGCCAGTGCAAACAGTGGGATTGTCAGTGTCAGGATGACCATTCGTACGCAAAAGGTGAGCACGGTATAAAGCATGGCCAAGCCGTAATCCTGGAACTTGATCATGACCCGACCGAGTTCGTAGCGCAGGTCGAACATGCCGGCGTGCTGCGGCGACGTGGAGCGAGCGTATTGGGTCAATGAGTTAATGCTGTCTTGCAGGCCGCTTTTTACCATCAGCCAATCATAGGTCGTTTTTGCCAGCCAGGTTGCGGTGCGCCCCGGTTCTTTGATGACAACGCTATGTAACAAGTCCTGGGACAGCCAGCCTAGTTCATGCTCAAACATCTGCTGGGCGTGCCTCCATCCAGCATCATGCCAAAACACGTACATGCACAGCCACTCAACGAGAATGGCGCCCAGCAGTGAGCCGAACATCACCCCCAGAAAGTGGAAGGGCGCTGAGATCACCATGCCCAGAAAGGATTTTTGCCCTTCCTGCTGTTGCTGGGCTTTTTCCGCGATATCGGCCATCGCTTTGCTCCTTTACGCTAAGCGACTTTGTCGTCGTTGGCCATAAGGCGGAAATCGTCGACCAGGTCTTCGGGTAGCGATTCGCTTAGTGACTGATATCCCGGCGCTTGCCACCATTCGCTGTTGGTTCCTGATCCTTTACGCATTCCTTCAACCAGGGCCTGCAGATCCTTAGGCATCACCTCGTCGGGATCACTTGCCGGCAACGGCATACGGATTTTCCAGAGGTTGCCGCCTTCGATCAGGGCAAAGCATTGTCCCTTGGGCAGAGCAACCACATGCGCCGGCTCGATCATTGGCACGCTGACGCTTTGGATCTGGTCGTGGGTGTTGGAGGTGAAGGCCGTCTTGCCGTTGATTGCATCGTTGGCGCTGCTAGCCGGTGTGCTGGTAAACACCTGAACCTTGGGTAATTGATTGGTCAGCAGCTCGGCAGTGGCGGTCTCGCGCACACGCAACATAAATAAGTTGTTGAAGTTACCGATGACCTGGCCAGCTTTGGCCCGGTTACCGATCTTGGCTTCAATGTCGCTCATGGTCTGGGTATAGGCTGTGACCTGCATGCCGGCGCCGCCGCCTTTGTTGATCATTGGTATAAATTCTTCGCCCATGAGTTCGTTAAACTCATCGGCATGCACGTTAATCGCCACCTTGGCGCCGGAGGCGCCGGGCAAACCGTCGTCGATACCGAACTTGTAGATGTGACCTGCGACTGACACCAGGTCGCTGAACATGGAGTTCCCAACGGCCGCAGCCACTTCGGTATCCGACAATGCATCCAGTCCCACGTAGACCACCGCTCGTTTACGTATTACCTGCATCCAGTCGAAGATGGGCCGCGGATCCTCAAGGTCCATGTAGTCAGGCGATAGCAGCTCAGCAATGCGTCCTGTGGTCAGTTTCTCCAGCAGCGGCAGCAGGCTGGCAACGATTTTGTCGAAGTAGGTTTTGTCATAGCGCACTGCTGATCGCAGACCCTCCATTACAGGGTCCGATATGCGCTTCTGAGTCAAGTACATGTCCAAGGCCACTACACGCAGTGGACGGTCCTTCATGGCGAAACTGAGGTTCTTGCGATCGATCTTGCCCTCAAGCTCGACAATGGTCTGCCAGGCTTTAGGATCATGTTCGGCAAAGTGCTTCTGTGCATACTCGATGAAAAGCGCATCGATGTTGGTCACGTGCTTGAGGATCTGCTCGTAGTCTGGCCGACGGCCGAGGGCCACCAAGGCACGTGCGATGATGTTGACGAACCGCCAAGCGAACTCACGGAACGCTGCTGAGTTACCTTCTCCTGATAGCTGACCCGCTATTCGGGTCGCCACTTCGGAAATACGGCCAAAGCGGCCCACGGCGTTGTAGCGTGCAGAGTAGTCAGGCCAACCCAGGTGGAACACATAAAATTCGTCCAGTCGGCCGGCACGCATGCATTCGATGTACATGCGTTTGAGAAGGTCGGCATCGCCTTTAGGATCGAAGACAATCACCACCTCCCGATCAAGGTTCATCTCTTCGTTTTGTGCCGCTGTGCGCTGGCTACGATGGACTGGCTGAACGCGTCGACCCATCTGAACGCGGCGCCGAGACCGGCTTCGGCTACGGGTGCGTCTGATGTCCTGGGTGATAAACAGTTCCGCCAGGCGGGTCTTGCCCACGCGCGTCGTACCCAGCACCAGGGAGTGACCAACCCGTTCACCCAGCGGCAAGCTAACGTCAATTTCATGGGGTTCTATACCGTGTAAACGCGGTAATCCACCCACTGGCGGCAGTGGCCGCACCGGGTTAATCGCTACGTTCCATGAGGTGGCTTTGGTCAGGAGTCTGAGTGGAAAGGGGGCGAACTCCAGCCGCTCCTCGATGCGCCGTGCCAGGGAATAGATCGAGGTTGGCTCGACATACTCGGCGTATTTGGGCAGATAGGTGTCCATCAACCGCTGGGTGTGTTTCTGAGTCCAGCGAAAGCCCTTACCGATGAACAGGCGTTCATTACTGACCGGCATGTCCTTGCTGGTCATGGTGTAGTGGGGGAGACGCCGAATATTGCGTCGATACCGCAATACAACCAAAGCCTGTCTCAGGCGCACATATCCAAGAATCAAAAAGCCAAAGGCGGAAACCGCTCCAAATAAGGGAGTCAGTGCAAAGGCCCAGGGCGCAAAAATACAGAGCAGTGCTGCAGCGGCGCAGACACAGACCGTGTAAAGCTCGACGGCAGGACGAAGCAATGCCTCAATGGTGAAAGAACCAGCCATGGTTGGAGCCTTCTATAGCTAGGGGGTTTTCAATGGGAACTGTTCGTCCAGCTCCTGGCTAACTTGTGATATCTCGTGTGAAGCCAATCGATCAGCTAATTTCAAGCACATTGCGATGGCATCACCTTGTTCTGTCGAGGTCACACGACCGCCATACAGCCAGACCACATACCTCACTTGCTCCAAGATGAGCTGGCATGTTCGCGGGTCTTCCGGTTGTCTGATCACCACGGTGAGTGACTGAGGTGGTGGCATCCTTGCCTCTTATTGCTGAATGGCTGTTGCAGTGATGAGCAGCGGGTAGTGCTTGATTCCAAGACGTTGCGCCAGGTCATTCGAGGGGGCTGGGACCATCTGAAGACCATCCGCCCAACGCTGCACCTCGGCAAAGCGTTCGGCGCTGGCCACATTCACTACGATTCCGACTGCGTGTAGTTGCTGCAGTTGATCGCGGCGTTGTGAAAGCCAGTTTCTAGACAGCTCATCGTCGCCAACCAAGAACAGTGGTTGCAGACCCGGGGCATTGATTACCCGGCCTTGTAGTTCTCCAGGTGTCAGTCGGTCTGAGCGCACTGGAAACGACCCTTGACCGCGCACTCCGATGTTTTCTAACGGTGCAGACTGGCCGGTAGGTTCCGGGACCAGGTCTTGGTAGTAGGGCAGGGCGGAAACGCCGCCACGGTCTTCCACCACAATCAATGAGCTGGCATTCGCCACAATGGGCGAGATCGAACACAGCAACAGCATTAAGCTTAAGATTCTCTTCATGGGTTGTTCGCCATCAGGTTGATACCGGTTACGCGGCTAAGGTGTTTGGCAAAGGCACGGCGGTAGCGTGCGGCAGGTTCACCTCCAGCCGGTCGGTGGTACCGGCCGGCGGCAGTGATCCAGTCACCCCCCTTGGCTTTTTGTTCTGCCAGGATCTGGGCGGTAACCGAGAGGTTCTTATAGGGATCCAAACCTTCGCAGGGAGAGCTGTAACGGTGGCCATTGGCACCTATGTTGGTTTGACCTAGACCAACGTCGACCCGACTGGGACCAGCGGTTTGAAGCGCAAGCATCAATGCCCTGCACGCATCGCTTCGGGTCGCAAACCGGTAGCCGGCGCCGGCGACATTCAATGTCCATGGCCAGGGCACTATTTGGCCGCGTAGTCGCGTACCGCTCTCCTGCAGTGCGACGGAATAGAGCACCTCGGACGGAACGCCGGCAGGCAGGGCAATCAATTGATAGGCCGGTGGAGGAACCTCCGCACTGTTGGCCAACGCCGCGGCCAACATAAAACAGCCAGCCAATACGGCGCGTACTACTGTCGCTGCCATTGCCCATTCACCTCGCGCACCACAGCAGGTAGCTCGCCGCCGAGCCCAAGGCCAAGCCAGCGGCCGGCATCGTGATTCAGTGTTATCTGGCGGCTGCGTACGCTGGTTGGCTCGATGCCAGCCAGGATCGCCCAACGGCGGATGGTCTCGTCATCACCTTGGCTGCCCACGAAGTACAGATCGAAGGGTTGTTTCTGAGCCTGAAGGTCCTTCACCCGGGCAATACAACTGGTGCAACTGTCTTGAACAAAAACAGCTAATCGACCTGAGCCTTTTAGAGCATTTGTCGCGCCGGAAATTTTAGGAGACAGCGGCTCTGTTGAAATTTGAATGACTTTTTCGTTGGGGTATAGGCGAGCGAAGGCTTGGTCATAGGCCTTTTGATAAGCCAGTTCCTTGTCGATACGTTGCCGTTCAGCTTGCACCTGCAGTTCAGCGTAACGCCGGCGTTCTTCCGCTGATTTAGCTTCGATACCCAGTGCAGTCAGAGGATCCAGTCCTGGTGAATAGATGCCCCGGGGACCTTCCATGACGGTGCGATAGCGACTCCACTCTTGGGGTGTTAATCCCCACTCGCGGGCCAGTTCTGTCTGGCTGGTCCCTTGAGAAGAGTTCTGGGTTTCGCTGTTCTGCGTACTGGTGATGGACGTTGAAGGCCCTGGAGCAGCTGAGCAACCATAAGCCAGCACAATGGCTGCCAAGCCAATAATCAACGAGGCGTTTGAAGCATTCATTTTCTTTGAGAGTGTTCGAAGGCCATACATAAAGGAGGTCCTATTGCGCGACGGTTATGGTTTGCGGCGTTCCGGCCACATCGAAACGTGCGGATTTGCCGTCCAGCCCGTTAAGGCGCCAGGCCGTACCCGCCACGGCATCACCTGGTCGGATGAGGTAGATCTGGTTTAACTGCGTGCTGCCAGGAGGTGCTACAGACAAAAAACGCTCACCGCCCCTGTATTCAATACCGACGATGGTGAAGGGCGGCGCTTGTGGTGTGATAACACTGGTATTGGGCTTCTGGGCGGGACGAGGCTTGCGGACAGCGGCTTTGGGCTTGGACGGAGGAACTGCAGGTTGCTTGGTCTGGGCTTGGCTTAATTCGTGAACACGGCCATCGAGCGATTCGACATTTGCCTTGAGCACCACTAGCTCACCAGAAGACGCGGCATTACGGGAGAGATCCTGCACTGATTCGGTTGCTTGCTTCGCATAGGCCTGTGCGGCATCGATCCGATTTGACAGCGCTTGTTGTCCGGAGCGGAAGTCATCGTTGCTGACCCACTGCTTGCCATCCACAGTGTCCAGCCGTTCATCGACTTTGCTCAGTCGCGTCAGCATTGCATCCAGGGATTCTTTATCAGCAGTCGTAGACATGCTGATTCTGAGTAGGGACAGTTGATGATGTTCATAAGCCAACATGCCCGTCAGGGCGATGAGGCAGAGACTGAGTATCACAGTGGTTCGAGAAGGGCGTGGTAGGTTCATGAGCGTCCTCGCGCAAAAGCGAAGACACCCTCTCAAACCCGCGTATTAGGTGCAGTAGGAAATAGATTTTCCGGGATGCATAGTTTTCGAAAGTTGTAGCAAGACATCAATGAATCACATCTTATGTCCATAAAAATGGCCACCCGGAGGTGGCCATACAGTCATGCAGCAACTAATTGTCTTGCAAGTGCCATTTCAACTGAGTCCCCATCCTGGTTTAACGAATCGAGGCCCGAATCAGGAACATCTCCCGACGTGCTTTGCGCCACGGCGATCTTTTTGGCCATCAGCTGCAGACAGGTGATCTGAGAGCTGTTGGCATAGCCAAAGAAAATCACCCGCACGGCTTGCTTCTGCCCAATCCGCCAAGACCGCCGAGCTGCCTGTTGAAGGGTGTACACGTTGTACCCCGTCTGCAGGAACGCGATGGTCGGAAAGTCGAGCAGATCCAGACCGGTCTTAACCAGCTCCGGGTTAGTGATCAGCACATCGATCCCACGATCTACCTGGTCGAGAATCCAATCCTCGCGCCTGGCGGTATCGACTGACGCCCTTAACACCGCCACCTTCAACCCGGCCTGTTCCAGCAACCGTTTGAGACGTGAAGTGGTGTCACGAGTGCCGCTGTACACGGTGTAGACCAAGACTTTGCGGTCTTTGGCTTTTTCCGTGAGGCAGAGGTCGAGTAGTGCCTGTTCCTTGGGCATACGTTGCCCATCTGCAAAGATCGACGGCACAAAAGCCAGCGTGTCCTTGCTGCGTGGATGTTTGACAATCTCCGGCCGGAAACAGCAGTCTGGCCAGGCCAGCAATACGTTGAGTACAACCCCCAGAAGGGTCGTATCTCGGCGTGCCAGTGCCTGACGAAGCTCCTGGGTCAGTTTTCCTGCCAACTGCTGATAGGCTGAAGCCTGTTCTGCAGACATGGCGATGTCGATGAACTCCTCTTGGTACGCCGGCAACACGTTCCCACCGATATCTTTGAGTTTCAGGAACACGGTAAACGGCAGTACGAACCGGTGGATGCCTTTTGGACCGAAGCCTGGGGCCTTCACCGTTCGCACCGAGAGTTTTTTTCCCTTGGCGGTTTTGTGTGACTCGTTATCTCGCTCGGTGTAGATATCCTTCAATACGCCGTGATCCCGCATGAACGACATGGCCGCAGGGGCCATGCTGCCGCGTGCGTTTGGTCGATAACCGTCCTCGATCATGCGGCGGGTAAGGATCCGAAATAACAGATAAAACAAGTCGTCGGCATAGCCGCCCATAAGCGTACCGGTCAGCAAAACACACTTGCGTGCTTTAGCTGCCAGTACGCCCATGGCCTGGCCCTGAGCAGAACCACTGTTTTTGTACTCATGGCCTTCGTCCACCACTAGTAGGTCGAAATACCCATCAGGCAACTGGCGCTTGATGAACTCCGTGGGTTGGTAACCGCCTTCACCAAAGCCAAACTCGATGTTGGCCATGGCACGTTCCATGCGTTTGGCCTGACGGTCGCTGAAGATGAAATTGCCTTGAGCGTCCATCAGGTTGATGAACTCGCTGACGTTATCGATCAGCATCGAGGCGAGAAAGTCTTCCCCGAAGTCGTTCAGCAGTCTGTCAGCGCGCACCGGGCCAATGGTCGGAATCCGGCACATTGACTTCAAGATGGTTGCTCGGCGTGTTCCGCTTTCAGCTTTGCCTGGGCGCATCAGCGTCCAGAGTGGGCCTTGGCAATGAGGGCAGCTACGACGGCGTTCCTCTTGGTGAAACTCTTCGACGGTTAGCCGGTTGCCTTCCTGATCCTCCAGCAGCCGTCCGCAGTCGGGACAACCTGCAAGGTGATGGGCGCCCCCCACATGACGTGGCCAACACACCGAGCGCCAGTGAAACCCCATCCGCATGCGCACGCGCCCGAGGATGAAGAACTCCTGCCGCCCGTCGTAAGGCTCTTTCAGTTGGTCGCGCAGCTTGAGCAGCTTGACCAGGCTGTCAGGTCCATTGAGTACCCAGACGCGTGCGTCTGGGATGGTTTCGAGAATCTCTCGCCGCCACTTGTAGACCAGGTGTGGAGGCGAAACGATCAAGGTGCGGCGATAGCCGGCTTTGTGCATGACGGCGGCTACAGCGATGGCCATCATGGTCTTGCCAGTGCCCATCTCTGCGTTGATCACTGCAGCCTGCTCGTTACGATCCAACAATAACGCTGCAACGGCTTGTACCACTTCGGCCTGAGCTGAAAAGGGCTGACGTTTGAGTTCATCCATCACCCGTTGCCGTGCTGGGTTGATGTGACCGGCGTAGACCGGTGGGTTTGATCGGTTGAGTGAGTCCAGCAGCTCATCACCGAACTCGTCGATGAATTCGGTCAAACCGATGGAAAGTGGTGAAAGTGGGGTATGTGATAGGTCGTTCATGGTTGTTTCTCCTGGAAGGATAAACAGGGCATGCACGACACCCCTAGGGGTATGGTGAATACCCTGAGGTTTGGATAAGGGAATGCCTTATTGGTAGCGGGTCAGTAGTCCGATGGCAGCAACAAGGTTGTTACGCTTCGGTCGGCTTCAGTGATGATCCAGAGCCGGGTTTCATCCTCGGCGTCGATGTCGTAGCTAGAGAACAGACGCTCTCCAGTAGCCAGGGCTCGTTGGTTACTGCTCCAGTCTTCCTGGGGCAGCTCTCCCCAGTCACCGGAGAAATGCCGTCGCAAGTAGGTGCTTGGGTCGAGATGGCCGTGCTCCACCAGGTGGTGTACCGATTGGGTCAGTACCAACTGTCCAGCTTCAAACGTCACGCGTGAGGTGGTGTCCGAGACCGCCGGTGCAATCGGCTCGTCAGTTTCAGGTTGTCGATCCGCCGAAGAGGTGATGGTGATAACGCGTCCTTGGTTGGCAGATCCCGGCGTCATGTCCCATGCCCGAATGATAGGCACGAAACGATCGGTCAGGATCCTTACCTCAGAAACGTTACCGTCCTGGTCTTCGGTAAACTCGGTCTTGCGAACCTTGTCTTTGTAAGTATCGCCTTTGAGCACCAGCACTCGCCCGGACTTCGAGGTAACGACGCCCGATATTGCGCCGGCAGCCAGGGCTAATGCCAAGTGCCACCGGGACAGCTCACGTACTGGTGGTCGTGGTTGAACACCCGTTTGACCAAAGTGCAGGGTGAAGTCTGGCCACATGCCGCGAAGCTGTTTGACTTCAGCGCTTAGCTGCTCCGGTTCGAGGCTGATGCGATAGAAGTGCTCCAGTTCGCTGGTCGACGACAGGACCCTATAGGGCTCCCAAGACCAACTCTCAGGTAACACTTCTGCATTCAACGTCCCGGCGCCAATCGCCTGAAGGCGTGCGCGTACGTATTTGACTTCTTGCGGTCGAGCCAGGTCTTGGCGGCGGATTCGTATACCGAATATCACCACCTGTTTGAAGGTTGGATCAGCGGCATTGTAAATCCGCAGTTCAGTGAAGTGATTGCATAGCCAACTGCAGAGTTCGTCGTCCAGCACATAGTGTGGAACGATGAACACCAACACCCCGCCGTACTGCAGCAGTGGAAGCGCCCGTTGATAGAACATTTTCTCCAGACGCCGGCGACCGCTACCTTGGTACTGTGAGGCACCTGCATGGTCAGCGACCAGGTCACCGTAGGGCGGGTTAAGCCAGAGCAAGCCAAAGGCCTGGCGGCTGATCATGGTGTCCATCAGATCGCTATGCAGCACACGATCCAGGAGCGTCCTGCAATGCGCAGCACGCTCCTGGTCGTATTCAACTGCGAATGTGTCTGTGCGGTCTCGCCCAAGAAAATGTGCTGCTTCGGCCAGGGCAACCCCTTCGCCGGCACATGGATCGCAGATCCGCATTTTGCCGGTGGGAGAGGGGGCCAATGCCTGCAGGGTCCGTTCCAGAGTCGTTTCGTCGGTAGGGTAGTAGCCATTGCGAGCGAAGTTGCGTGCCAAGCGTGGGAACATCAAGGCCATGATGGGGCTCCTGAATCAAGGCTCAAAAGTGAGCGTGGGTTGAGAGATGCCCTTGGCGAATCAGATCGCCCAGGGCGGGTTCAAGAACGTCGAGCTGCAGCGACAAACGCCAGGCCGAGATAGCGCCTAACGATCCGGGTAGGGGCTGCAACATGTCGTATTGGGTGAGCACTTCCATAACTGGGTTATGCCAATGCGGTAGCAGCGGTAATGGGCATGTATCCATGACCAGGGGCCACAGCTTTTGATGAGGCGATTGCCCGTCCTGTAGAAGGGCGTAGGAGAAGTGATTGGCCCGGTCGGGCTGCGCGCAACGTCGGTCGAACAGCCAAAGGTGTACCAGGCTGCCGAATAACGTCCCGCGAAATTGCCGGGTGGTTCGTTTTTCCAGCAGGTCGACGTTGGGGAAGACAGGAAGACTCCGGCCGTCGACGACGATATGAAACTGGTCCAGACCGTTTTCAGCGGAGCCGAGGGTCAGTCTGGCCAAGAACTCCTGCAGTGCCGTGTCACGTCCCCAAGCCGAGAAAAACACTAGGTTGCGTTGTTCATCACAGACGAAAGCATCGACGTAAAGGTCAGGACATTCGTCAACCTGATACAGCCGTGTGAGAGAAGGTGTGGACATTGAGCATCCTCCGGATCGGAGGGAGGCCCCGCCCAGAAGGGGCAGGACACTGCCCCTCGGGGTTAATGGTTGGTGGGTTATCGATCGCGCTTGAATGAGCGGGTGTGTGGATCGAAGCTTGTGGTCGTGTCGCCCTGGAACAACGGCGACTGACCTATCATGTAGAGGTTGACCCGGTACAGAGGGCGCAGTTGTAAGGCAGCGTTCGCTTGCGTTTCTATCAGTCCGATTTCGATGAAGTGCTCGCGCATTTCGTCATCATCGGACACTTCGTTGTTGGTCATTTGGTCTTCGACGGTCAGCAGAGTGTGCTCACCGATGTCTGAAAAAGTCGGATTCATGGAGTGCTTCCTTGGTGGTGGAGCTCCCGCAAGGTGGGAGATTGGCAGTTCCAGGTTTGTTGCTTGAAGTCCAGCACATAGCCAAGCTCGCCGAGGCGAGTGCATTGATGACGTAGGCGCTGACGGTCAACGGTGGTGTCAAGTTTTACCGCATCCCCCAGTGGCCAGATCGTGCCAAACAGAATCGCGTCTAGCTCTGTGGCATTTTCCGAACTGGGAAGTGGCATCCCAAAGGGGGCGTCCTCTGGTGATGACGGTTTATCGACGTTGCTTACAGCCGTCGTGAAGGGTAGCGTTTTGCGCTGTCGCGCAGGCTTTGTTTGAGTTGAAGATGATTCTTCATCTATGGGATCTGGCTCGCTTGGTGAAAGCTTGGCAGCGTCTTCCGCCGTCAAGTTGTCTACGTCGTCGAGGCTCATGCTTTCGAGCTTGGCCCGGATCTCAACCACTAACCGTCCAGCGGTTGAGTAGTACGAGGGGCGTATTTCTGTGATGAGGAAATCGCCTCTGTATTTGCCTTCATCGTATTGGTCGAGAAGCGCGTCTTTGATAACGAACTCGCCTATTGAAGTTGATAGTCGTCCGACGTTGAACTCGCCGTTACGGCCGCTGATGGTACGAATGGCCAGTTGGCCTGGGATGTTGATCATGGGCAGCTCCACACTGCATGGGTGTAAGGCTACGTGCATTACTCGCACAATGAAAAAAGCCCGACAGTGTCGGGCTTGGGGTGGTGCAGTGAGTTCAGAAAGGTTTATGGGCAGGATGTATGAGTTTCCTCCTTGAGTGAGATGTACAGATAGAATGAACCTGGTGGCGATTCTATGCGGTCAAGTTTTAGGTCCAGCCAGACTCGATCCGAGTTGTCGCCGGCAGGCAGCAATCGATAGAGCCCGAAATGGATTTGTGTACAGTCAGGCTGCATATGCAGTTCACGGTAGGCCTCCAGGACTACATCGCCCAATCGGTTACTGATAACTGATACATCCTGTGGGTTTTCGATATGCACCGCTTCTTGCCAGGCCCGAGGCGTAAGAACGACCGGAAGTTTGAGCAAGTCAGACGATACGAGGTTATTGGTGGTAAGCATGTAAATCTCCAGGTGCGAAAACCACCTGGCCCGTTCGGGAGATGGTTTCCCGATGGGTCTTTATGCTGATTTGGAATCAGCTTGAGAGTCAGCCAGTGTTTCCTGGCGGGTTAGTAGTATTCGGGGTGCACAAGCTCATCTTCCAACTCCCAACGAGCCCTTCGATATTCCTTGAGAAGTCCGAACTCCGACAACATTGGGCTGTTTTCGGGATTGAATTCATCTCGATGGTCCATCTTTGCCAATGTGATCACCCCATCCAGTACTTCTAACCAAAGATCAGTAGTAAGGGTGTAGCGCGGATCTTCATCGGGATCGAGTGTCGGGTTGCTCGGCAGTAGCTTATCCAACCTGCTGTAAACACTAGCTTGAGCAGCTAAAAGACCGATTTCGGTCAGCAGCGGCAGTCGTTGAGGATTCATCATCATGGTTTATCTCCAGCGTTCGGAAATCACCAATCCCGAAGGGAGGCGTTCCCTTCGATATGAATATTGAAAGGCGCCCAGGGGGCGCCATGATTTCAATCATGCTGATTGACGTTGTTCAGGATCTGGCTGTCCTTGGCCGTTGTCATCCGAGTCATCTACAGCAGCACGATCCTGGGCAGGAAGGGGCTCAGCAGAATCTTTCGGTTTGGCTTGGTAGACAGTATCGCCATCGACCTTGATCCAGCCGATAAAAAGAAGACGTCCTTTGAGGCTTGCCCCAGGTTGACCCTTCTTATCGCCCTTTTCATAGATAAAGCAGTCGGTCCAGATGTCACCGATACGGAAGCTCACAAGGACCTTCTTTCCTGCATCAACAGCAGCTTGGCTACGACGAATCAGCTTTTCAGCTTCGGCGCCGACGACATTGCAGTCGATGTAGGAGTACTCGGTGTCGTCAGACGAACCGCGTAATGCAGCAACAGTGACAGCCATGAATGGCTTGCCTTTGCCGCGTGGTTTCACTTCACGAATACGGTTGAGATAACCAATACCAGTGGTGTGCAGGTCGAAAAACTTGGTTTCGTTGGTTTGAGTAGTGCTCATGGTGATTCTCCAATTTCGAAATAGCAGAAAGCGGAGAAACACTTCGCCCTTGGGGGAAAGTATTCCCCGCGAGGGTGGGTAGAGCAGACAGTGGAGCTTAGTGCAGCATGAGTTTCATAGCGGCAATCATCACACCAGCGGTTGCTGACATCATGACGCCCATGCGAATAGTCAACTTAACCTCAAGTTGAGATATCTCTGTTCTCAAATCAGCTGACAGGTCAGTACGAAGAGCTGCGATGTCAGATTTAGTGGCCAAACGTGAAAACATATCAGCCTCCAAAGCATCAATTACAGCGTTTGCTTTCTGTTCCGGAACGTTGATCGAAATCAGCGCTTGGTAGAGAGCCAGTTCGGTTTTCATCAGACCTCCAAAAATTGAGAGGCCTGCCCTGACGGGAAAGGCCCGTCATGGGTGGGAAAGGTGCTTCCATCGACTGAGTCGACTGATCGCGCTACCGGAAGCTATGGCGATCTTAGGAGTGGATCAATGCGGTAAACCGCATCGTAGTCTTTCGGATCCAGACTACATGGGCATGTTGCTGACGACGTCAGCTATACATGGGTACAGCATGAAAAGCCTATTGCTGGTTGTCAAGCTCCATGTGAAAAATTCAGAGAAGCCTCCCCAGCGGGAGGATTCCCTGCTGGGGTGAATGAGGAGAGGTTTAGCAAACAGCTGGTGTCAGCTGTTGAGCCTTGCCTCGAGAGCGCGGTTTGCGTGCCGGCTTTTCGACCACACGAGTATTAGCGTTGTACCAAAGATTCAGATCAACACCTTTGGCACGGACCATGGCTGGCAAGTGATCCATATCACGCACCATGCTGTCAGAAATGCAGGGTGGTGGAAGCTGGACGTGAGACTTTGCCTGTGGCTGATCTGCTGGACGTATGTTCGACTTCTTCATGGCACGCAAAAACTCTCGGGCAACAACGCCGAGTGCAAAACCGAAGTTATAAGTGAGTTTGGACATGGTGATTCTCCTGCAGGTTGAAATGCGGAGAAAGCACTGGCCCTGTCGGGGAAGTGATTCCCCGCGAGGTGAGTAACATCAGATGCTTCTATCGACGATTGTCGACCGACCGCGCTACCAGAAGCTCAGCGGTCTTGGGCGAATCAACACGATTGACGTGTCGCAACCTTGAAGATCCTGGTTGCCTGGGCATGATGCCGACGACGTCAGCAAAACACGTACATATCATCGAAGGGGGGATAGTGATGTGTCAAGCGGGGAGGGATATTTCGGGGAGGTCAAAGCAGATCGAATTTTACAGGAGAAGCTACCGAGAGTAGCTGGGTCAACAGTCACTCTCGGATGTAGTACTAAGCGTCTTTCAGAAAAAAATACCACCTGTGTGGGATAAAGGCGTCATCGATCCCTGGGCTGTGATCTGAACGTCTCACTTCCTACACCTGGCCGATTATCGTGGCTGAGGCCAGCAAACATAAGGCACGCATCCGCGCACAAAGGGAGCCCTGCGTTTCGCCGGCGGGCCACCGGCAGGGAAAAGCAGCTACCAAAGGGTAGCCTGATAATCCTTCGCAAGATTATCAGGCTACCCTTTGTGTGAGCTTTAAAAAATATGGGC
The DNA here is from genome assembly GCF_042015035.1 of Pseudomonas gorinensis. NCBI lineage: Bacteria > Pseudomonadati > Pseudomonadota > Gammaproteobacteria > Pseudomonadales > Pseudomonadaceae > Pseudomonas > Pseudomonas gorinensis. The sequence goes on along the minus strand of NZ_CP167125.1, from coordinate 5,915,077 downwards.
CACAACACCAGTGTGGCCCTGAGATTACTGTGCTTCGAACCTCAACAAAGCTCTATGTGCCTTTGAACTCGCAATTCACGAGTTAGACGGCTGCGTGTCTGGCTTGAACAGGGAGACACAGGGAGAGCTTTGAACCAGATCCGCACGCCCTTCCCGGAGCTCAGCGTGCTTTGGGGATGGAGATGAGGCGAACCGCATCTCCGGGCGCTACTGATGACCGCCAGTAGCCAACGGGGTGGAAACGTTGTTGCGTGCATTATGTTGTTAGGCTGGGCGATATGCAACATAGCCAGTGTTGACCTGGGCTTTGGTCAGTTCACTGCAGTGACGGCACCGTCGGGTACAACAGATGGAATGGGGATACCGGTCACTCCCGCTTTCGGGGAGACAAGCACTCCCGCGCGATTTACACCAACGGTAGTCGACTGAGTCAGATCGACCAGCGTCGATGGCATCCCTGCCGGCGCCGTGTCGTTGTAAAAGGTGTAGGCTGTGCCACCATTAATGAAGGAAGAAACGCCTGAAGGTTTGACAAACCAAAGCGGTAGGTTAAGAACTGAATCGCTGGGTATGCCGCTAAAGCCTGGGTTGGACTGTGCAAATCCTGCAGCAGCTGACCGATAAGTTAAAAAATTTCTACTGAGTGAATCAAGCGTCGCATATTCCGAAACTGCTTGAGTCTGGTATCGATCTTCTGCCCACATACCGGTGACGATGACCAGTATCATGAGAATAGCCCATTGTAAGGTCATCGTTTGGTCCCCCTTGAATCAACTGTGAAAAGCTTGTGTCCTACGATTACAGCAAAAAATATGCGCAGGTGGATAAGACGGCTACTAGTAATCCTATAGTCAAAAGAAGTCGGCGTAATCGAATTTTACGTCGAGATTGTAGCTTGGAAGCAATCATCGTGGATGTTTCTACGTAGGTAAGCAGATACCTATCATTTGCCGTAGGTTTGAGACTGTAAGTGTAAGCGCCGACTTCAAATGTCTCTCTTCCTTGCAGTGCCTTACTCCATAAAGGAGTGGAGCATATTCTACTTCTAGTCTCGAACCAGCTTTGCAGCTCATCTCGACTATATTGAGCACCATTCTCCAAATTATTCTTCATCACACTTCTCTATCGTACATTGCGCTCAATGGCAGAGCGTTTATGTTGAATTATTTGAAGCAACTCCAATAAAAGAGTCCCGGCCAAGTAAGGCGAGATGTGTTGAGAAACCACCCACTATCATTGCGAAAGATGTATCCGACCTCACTGTCTCCAACGCCGAGTGCGCCGGTAAGGGAACACGATTTCCAGCTTGTATCGCCGAGTGTGCAAGTTAGACTTCCCTTGTAGGGAGCCTGGCAACTTCCTTGAATTAATTTAAATTCCCACCCATTGTTTGCAGTCCAAACACCTTTTTGACATGATAAGATTATGCCAACAGCACTTTTTGCGATAAGTGTGCGATCACTGCACGCTGTACCTTCGGTTGCAAGCCCACCTACCGAGACATATTCGTTGGTGGCAATACGATCGTAGGCCGTTATTTTGCCGGTTGAAGTGATCTTTCCACCCCAGAGCTGGCCGCCGGTTGAGAAGTTTTTGTCGTTGTACACCTGGACCCAATCGGGGCTGTTCTGATAGATACCACCTCCCCATTTTTCGCTGTACCAGCCAGTGTCGCCCCGAGTTCTGAACCATCCACCCGTGTAGGTTTCGCCCGTGACGTTCGCGGTCGCCGCGTTTACATTCGCGGTGGCTGTGACGTTGCGAGCTGTCACGTCGGCACCAGTCGTAACGTTGCCAGAGGCGGAGATGCTCCCTGCGTTATTAATGTTGTGGTTGCCCATACCAAGGTCAGTATTCATCGTGTTGAGCTCAGGATGGTTTGGCACAGCATTTCGATATAAGTAATCGTTGGCCAAGGCGCCGTCCATGAGAAACAGTGCACTGGCAGTGTGGCCTGGCCCAGGTGTAATGGAGTAATTACTCAGCGCGACTTGCCAGCCACCGCGGATGCCTTGAATGACGTTAGGGTTGGTTGTAGATATAAAACCACCAGGTCCTCCAAGGTTTTCAGCAATGGCACGCACACCCATTTCTGGAAGCGTCTGTCCGCCCGTAGTAACCACAATCGCTTCCAGCTGATTAGGATTGGGTTTACGGGCAAGGCCTAGGATGGTCTGCCCGAAAACATTGGTAGAGCTGAAACCCGCAGGCAGGTAATTAGAGTTGATGAGCATCGGCACCGTAATTTGCACTGGCACGGTCGCCGACGCGTTGGCGAGCACTACGTTGAAATTGTCTTTCAGGTACTTGGCCTGGGCCTCTGAAATAGTGCGCTGTTGATCGGCCGCAATTCGATAATCCTGGGCATCCATTTGTTTGATTTGCCAAACCATCGCCAAGGTCACCACGACACCAAATACGAGCAACCCGATTGCCATATCCAGGCTCAAGAAGCCCTGTTGTTTATTCTTACTGGTCATTCCAGAGGCTCCGCGAAGATTGGTTTGCGATGTCTTGGCCGAGCAGGGTGATCTTTCCTGAGTGGACTTTTTCGCGGATGCTAGGCCCGTCCTCGCCCGTAAAGAGCAGGCTTTGAAGCGTCAAACGCCGGCCCCCGTCACTATCCATGGACAATGACTGATGAATGACAGCCACCAGGCCTTTGGAAAGCAGCTCTCGGGCGTTTTTCAACAAGGGCTGGCCTAGGGCTGCTAAGCGTTCAATGCCATGCGTGACGCTGCCGGAATGGCCAGTACAGATAATGAGATGACCGTTGATTGAGGCCTGGATGACTTGCGCAGCAGTTGGCCCATCACGTACCTCACCCACAAACAGAAAGTCCGCCCTCGTTCGCAGAGCAAGGACTAAGGCTTCTTCGTAGCCCCCCATACGCCTGGAAACAGGAACTTGTATGCACCGACCTTCTCCATGCCTACCATGTAGAAATGGTTCGGGTGGATCCTCTACCGCCAGGCAGATGCCGCCCCAAGCCTCAAGGCGGGCTTTAACAAGGGATGCAGCACTTGAGGTTTTCCCTGCACCCATCTCTCCGCAGATGAAGATTAGGCCGCGTATCGTGTCGCTCATCAGAGCATTCTGCATGTGATCGGGCAGGCCTAGCATGTCCAGCGGACGAATTTGAACCGACGACTTGCTGAGGACAAAAACCGGCTTGCTGTTTACGTCTATCAACTGTGTGACTCGAAGGACAACGCCATCTTCGAGCAGCGCAAACTCCGGATCCAGGGTCGCGGCGTACTTCTCTGCGCATAGTTGACGGATTCGTTCTAGATCAGCCCGCCATTCTAAGGGCGCCTCAACTCTTCGCGCTTGTCCAGGGAGACCCTTAGCGTCCGCAAAACCATCGCCCAGATACAGGTCGACGAACTGAGCTTCGGAGATAACGCTCACTCGGCGCTCCTTAGTATGAAGTCCAGGCGATGGTATTGGCATCCGATGAGCAACTGGTCGCAGCGGCTACCGCTGTGATTTCGCCGGCAATGGCAGTACCACCGTTGATCGCCGTCGTGGTCTGTTTGTCCTTGGCCATGTTGGAAGCAAGCGTGATGCAGGCATTCTTTGGAAGGTTGGATTCGGTGATGGTGAAGGTCATACCATTACTGGTCACAGTAACGGCTCCGTTCCAACGGTTGGATAAGGCGTTGCCATTAATGCTCATACCACCCGTGGCCTCCAGGTTGATCAAGGACGGGGCCAGGTTGGTACCGGCTGTTGCGTACCCGGTTGTGCTTTTCAGCCTTTTGGTATTGCTCAGCAAGGTTCCCAGGTTGCTCTGTTCAATGGTGACGTCCGAGCTGCCGAACGTTCTGTACCCCATGAACACGATAAAACCGAGTGCCACGGCGATCAGCATCAGCCAGAACATCCCGTCCAGGGAAAGAAATCCGCGTTGGTTTTGGCGGGTATTTGTTCTCATCTTTACGACCTCATTTGGGTTTATTTAAGCGTTTCTGTCACATTGCCGGCCAACTGGAAGATGCCGATCACCACCAGAATCATCATGATTCCCATGGCCATCGAGGACACCCCAATAAGCGATTTCGCGATGGCCTCGACACGCTGGAGCGTTTGCTCCAGCCAACGGTTGGAAAACCTTTCCATCGACTCGGCGAAGCCTTTGCGGGTGGCGAGCACTTCAAGAAAATGCATGGCCATTGGGTCTGGAAATTCATGGCCAGCAAGTTTCAAGGCGGTACCGAAGTTTTTGCCGGCACTGACACCGTAATGAATGGCGCTCAACCGTTCCTTGAGCCATGGAGATGCGTTGCGCTGCAGCGACTTCAATGCGTCGAGCTGGTTGATGCCTGAGCGCAACATCACGGCCATGTTGAGCAAAAAGATGGAACCGTGAAGCGCCTTGTAGACCGACCAAGGGGGAAGGCGCTCTGCTCGGACTCTCAGGACCTGGAGCAATTTGTTCAACTGTAGCTTCCATGACGGGCTGGCGGCCGTGATCTGAAGTCCGCAAAAAACCGGCAGGGTGAAGATCGATACCAGGATGAAGATGACGACCGCGATCAGGGTCACCAGTCCGTAGTGGGTCACGAAATTCGATAGGGCGTAGAGAAACGCCGGTACACCCGTCCAAGCTTCGGGGTTAGACCGACGTGTCATGGAGGGCACCATCCACGCGGCGATCACATACAGCAGTGCTGCCATAACGCTCCACACCACCGAAGGGTAAACCGTGGCTGAGGCCACCAGCTTGCCGATCCTCTGGCGTACTTCAATAATCCTCACGCAATCCCTAAAGGCCTGCACCAGGTTGCCGGTCTCTTCTCCGGAAGCAATCAGTGAGTTTTCGTCATAAGGCACCCAGCCTTCGCATGACACGCTGAACGACTTTCCTCCTTTGACCGATTGCGCGATTTCACGACAGGCAATCGATACAGGGTGGCGTTTCTGGCCGTTATCACTGAATGCCCGCGCAACAGTATTCAGGGCATCTTCAAGTGAAACGCCATCCCCGTGGATGCCCATAAGGCTTTCATAAAATTGAATTCGCTCGTTCTTGCCGAACTGTTTGGCGTAGAAGGTTTCTGCCCAGCGGTTTAGCACCGCTCTGACGTCACTCAGCATGGGCGAGCTCCAGGGTTTGCCGGTCAAAGTCCAACGGCCCCACCATCATTTCGGCGTGACGTGGATCTACCAATCCTTGTTTGAGCTTGAGGATTGTGTGGGCAGTTTTGGTGATACCGCCCATTTCCTTCACCCAGTAACGACGTGCTGCACTGGCCCCTTTTTTATTAAAAACGTGCATGAAATTGTTGTCGGTGATGAGCGCCTCCGCGGCTACCGTACGATCAACGACACTCAAACCTTTGCAGTGTGGGCACCCAGGACCTTTGAGGTAGGTCAGGTCGACCGCGTCCAGGCCGCGCAGGCGTTGCACCAATGCACCGTTGAGCTGGTCCAGATGAGCAGCGGCAGGTACACGACAGTGAGGGCATAGCACGGGAAGCAAGGACTGATTGACGATGCTGGTCATCAGTGCGGGATCTGTCACGAGGTAGCGGTCTACCCCCATGTCGATTAGCCGCTGAAGCCCTGCCACTGAGTTATTGGTGTGCAATGTGGAGGACACCAAGTGCCCGGTCATCCCACCACGGAAAGCCGCTTGGGCCGAGGCCAGGTCTCTGATCTCCCCATACATCAGGACGTCCGGATCGAGGCGCATCGTGTTGGTGATGCCGTCGCTCCAGGTTTCTCCTGAGCCCAAAGGGGACTGGTTGGCCATGATTGGATATTCGGGCGGATCCTCCATGGTCAAAATGTGTTTTGTGCCACCGCACTCTTCATAGAGCAGGTTCAGGTTGACCTGCTGAGTCTTAGATTTGCCGGATCCTGTGGGGCCGGTAACCAAGTTCACGCCATAAGGAAAGCTGCGGATACGGCTAAACGCCTCAATTTGCTCGGGGAGAAAACCGAGAGCCTCAAGGGTCATTTTGGTTTTGTCGTCATACAGCAGACGCAGAACCATCAAAGGACCCTCTACGAGCGGCCTGGTGGCAACCCGGGCACCGAACAGACCAAGTTGATCCACGTAGGATCGTTTTATACGTGCGTCCTGGCTGACTTGTGGCTGGTAGTGGTCTTTCGCAACATCACACATGCTGTTGTAGAGGGATGAGCAGAGCTCAAGGCCCACCTGACTTTGATGCTGCTCCGCCTCCCACAACAGTCCGTGGATGCGAAAGAAGATCCTGGTGATGTCGTGACCCACCACAAAGTGAACATCGCTGGCATTATCCCGATGGGCTTTGCCTAGCAGCTGCACCACCTGCGCCTGGCGTTTTGTCTCGGTGGTCGAGAGGGCTCTGCCATTGGCGTCGTCATTCGCCTGGTAGAGCGCCTTGATCGTGCTCATCGGGCAGATCTTGACTTCAAACTGATGATTCTTGTGTTCTAACTCATCCTCGAATGCCATGACATAGGCATCCGTTTGGTGCTGGGCGGACACATACAGAATTCCATCGCTGGTCAATGCGCAAAGCTGACGTAACTCCGGTCTAAGCTCGAAAGCTCCGCCAGGCGCGGTGAGCAATTGCTGGTGTGAATTCAGCAGCGCGGCAGCGGCTTCATCGAGAACTGGTTCCGCTTCAGTATGTATTTCAGTCAAAGTCGTCATTGGCTCGTACCCTCACCGCTGTCCTTGGATAAACCCGGGCAGCGTGCTGGCTGACGGGATACTACTGGAGACCGGGTTGCTACTACTGGAGGCGCTTCCCGGTGGAATATTGGAAAACCCGAGCGGGAAGCGCTTGCCATCACGTTCAAGTGTCACGCTATCCAGGGTGAGGTTCGCCACGCGGTAGCCTCCTGGGAGTTCCCGCGACGAGGCGTCAGCGTCCACTTCAAATCCGCTGCTGTAGAGCAAAGTGGCACGCAGCCGCCTTGCGGAGCCGAATATGGCTTTAACGACAGGCAGTTCTTGCTGGGTATCGGTAGCGCGTGTGGCGGTAATAGGGGGGGGGAGGAGGCCTTGAGGGACGAATGAGGCTGGAGACTGAGCGGTTGAATGGTTGTCTTCGCCATTGATTGACCGCTCAGCTGCTGCTCTCTCAGCTTGGGCTTTAAATAGAATTGTCTGACTCTGAACGGTAGCCAGCTCCCCGACATTGATGCCTGAGAGATTGGCTTCTGCCGTCCAGCCCAGTGATGGAGCGATAGCAATTGCCGAACAGAGAAAACGCACAGTTTTATTTCGCATAGAGGTCACCTGTCACTGTCCAACGAAGGTGGCCAGTCTCATATTTGGTCTTTATTTCGCTCAACCGTAGGCCTTGAGCGGGTGCACCCGTGAGAGCGTCCAGCGGCGTTATTCCAGTCTCATAACGCACCTCAAACTGTCTCCACTGAGGAGGTGGCGGTGGAGGTGGCGCAGGTTGGCCTGGCACTGCGGGCTTTACTGGAACCACCACAGGGATTTCCTTAAATGTGGGTTCTTGCGAAAAGTTGTGTAGCCACGATGACAAGTTCGCCAACATGTCATCAGTCGCCTTGAGAGGTTCGTCACCAGCAGCAGGTAGCGATATGTCGATTTTTAGGAGCGCCAGAGATTTGCTTTCGTCAAAGGCTGGCCCGCCTGGGAAATGTCCCTGGGTTGCTTTGATGAGGTTGTCAGCTGTGCTGTTGCCGGAACGCTTGTATGAGGAAACCACCTGGGCGCCGTTGCAAAGCGCGTCTGTGAATTCCCATCCCGCAATAGAAAGCGGCAGTTGATAAATAACGCGGCTGCATTGCTCCAGAAAATTGTCGACAGAAGGGCGTTTAGCCCAAGGGTGCTCCAACGCCTGGGGCAGCTGTTCGACGCCAGACTCTTGCTGCAGCCTGGCTAACTCTGCCAGGCGAAGTTGTTCGGCCTGGAAAGCTGCTTCTTTGGCAATCCGGTCCTGATGACTCTGCCATTGAACCCAAGCGATGATGCCGGCAGCGATCAGCGCACCAACAATCGTCAGTTGCACCAACTCTGCTTTGGACAGCCCAAAGACAAGTGGTCGAAGCCGGTATTCGCGTTTCAGGTGCGAGGGTTGCAGTAGCTCTTCCACGTCCAGTGGTTGACCACCCATTTCAAACTCTGTGGGCAGGTACTCTTGGTCGAAGTTGATGCCGCGACTGCGTTGCTGAACGACTCTACGACGAACCTCGGCACCGGTGCCGATCATGTCGCATCCAGAAATCACACCTCCTTGATATACAGCGACAAGGGCGTATTGGTCGAGGTCAGCGTCCGTTCTCCAGGCCGCAATCCACGAGTCTCCCAATTGACCAGCGAGCGTCGCTGCGAGGGAGTACATGCCTTTTGTGACTTCGTCACTGCGCGCAACGAAACCGGCCTGGATGATGGCCGGTGTCCTGCGAATGGCGACGATATCTAACTGGTGTTCACGGCCGTACTGCCGTGCTTCTTTCATGTGGCCGGTGACGCTGCCCAATGGATGCCAGCGTAGGCCCGTGACGAACGATTTCCCTCTATGCAGCAGTACCTGAACCCGTGCAGAGCGTGTGCTTTTTGCGATTTCCGCGACCATGAATTACCCCTTAAATGCGCTGCAACGCAGCAAAGGGCTGGGGCAAGAGCCCCACGGATCATTGGCTGCAGGAATACTCAGGGCGCTAGGGCTTGCAGTGTCGCTATCAACAACAGGTGTTATCAGCACGACCAGCACGTTGTGATCCGTGCTGCGGATGCGACTACCGCCCAGGCCGAAGAATCCAGGATCACCGACACCGGACTTGGTCGCGTTTTCGCTGTTCTCCTCAAAGCCGGTCAGAACCAACGTTTGGCCGCTGCGCAATTTGACTTTGGGAGACAGGTTCCTGGTGTCGTAATCGACGGTCTGAACGCTGGAGCCGTTGCTGGTGAACGGGGTGAAGGTGGGTTTGCTGCTCATGCTCAAAGTGACCATCAGCAGCAGGTTGTCCTGGTCGATAATGCGAGGAAGCAACATCATGTTGAACCCGCTGGTGATCGTTGCGGGAGTCAGTGATGTGGACGATCCGACCGAGGCCGTTGTGGTAGTAGAGCTTGAGGCAATATAGCTTTGCACGTTACCGACTTGGATAGGTGCAGGCTGTAAATTCAAAGTTGTGATCGAGGGCGAACGGATGTTTGAAACTCGATACTGTTCAGATAGCGCTTTAATGATCAGATTCGAGCCAGCCCAAGGTGACTTGGAGGTATCTAAAACATTGAACGAGCTGGAGACCGCATTAGTGGTAATTCCAGTTGTGGCATTTTTTAGGGAAAAGCCCCACTTGCTGCTCAGATTAGTGTAAACCGCAGACCAATCTAGGCCTGTTTGATCCTTGTCGGTGAGGGTTACTTCAAAGACTTTGACATTGAATAGCACCTGGCGGGTAATACTGCGGTTAAGGGAGGTCAAGTACTTCGAAACGTTGGAAAGAACCTCTGGGCGATCGCTTACCGTCAAGGTCCCAGTAGACCGGGAAAGGAACATACGACCCTGCGGCTGCTGGCTTAGCATCGCTTGGACGTTCTTTTCAATGTCACCGATCAGCGATGTCTTGATTGAGACGGTGGTGCTCTGGTTGCTGCCAGACTCGCCCGAAGCGCCTGATGATGAAGATCCGCCACCCCCTCCTGAGCTGCCACTGCCAGTGGATGTCAGCAAACCGGATTTCACGGTGCTTTCGATGACTTGATCATCACCAAAGGCCCAGACATCGAACGTTTTGGTATCGAAGTAGGTGACGTGCACGCTGCGATCATCGGATAAATAGTTCCATGCCAGGCCCTGTTGAGCGGTCACCTGATTCAACAAACCAGAAAGCTTGCCGCTGTACTTAATTGGGAATGTACGCGGTGCATAGAACCCATCCATACCCGAAGATCGGGCGTTGCTCGGCATGGTGCCGATGACACCGGCTGGCATGAAACTGGACAGGTTATCCGGCGAGGCCATAACCGGAGGCGAATTAGATCCTGCGTTACCTTGATTGCGAATGGACAGGACGCTTGGATCGATCGCATCTGGAGCCACGATGACTGGAACGCCACACTCGCTGGTGATGTAGTTCGCGACCTCTGCGATCCCAACGTTGTAAGAAGGGCGATAAGTAATGTCGCAATCCATGGCCAGCGGCAAACCGCGCTTGGCGACCAGGGGTTGTTTTGAGACCCATGGCTTGTCGCTGAAAACGACGGTTTCGCGTGCCGGCTCTTGTTGCTGATTGCGCAAGAAACGGCTGTATTGGGAGGCGGTCGCTGCGTCGTTTTCGGCACGGCTGGCCGACTCATTCACGCGCTGCAGCGAGCAGGCGCTGATCAGAGCCATGACCAGTAATGAGGCTGTGCCTCGAATCCAGAGGCGTACAGTCATCATTTTTTCCTCTCTGCGATGTAAACCACCTGCTGTGGTGCCGGGCTGCCGTCTACGATGAATGACCGTGGGGCTGAGTCGTACAGCGGAAAGATCTCTTTGATAGCATCCTCAAAGCTGCCTTCGAATCGAAGCGGTGCATCAATCGGGTAATCCAAGTCGTCGACCTTCCAGATAAGCGTCCACTTAGCCCTTGCTGCCCAGGCTTCCACGGTTTGCCGAAGTGTTGAGCCAGTGGTCGCCGTCCATATCTGGGCCAGCGGCTTTGGAGCGGTTACCACCGCGAGAGCAGGCTTTGACGCGACTGAGGTACTTGGGGCAACGTTTCCAAACTTCTCAATGCTTGCAGGCTGAGTGGTGGAAGCGTTAAGCGGCGAGGCGACTGCCGGGCTCGATGTGGTTTTCCCGGATAAGGTCGTAATAGGGCCATCCTTGGCGGGCACTGCTGGGGTAGATACTGGGGTTGCAGTTGCAGGTGCTGCAGTAGCAGTTTTGATCGGCGCCGGTGAGGGTACGGTGGCGACCACAACGGTGCTGGGCGTTTCGCCGATGGTAGTGTTTTTCGGAGTAGCTGCAGTCGATGGAGTGGAAGGTACGGAGATGGCTGCCACTTGGGTTGGAGCAGTGCGCGATGTTTCCGGGAGCTGGTAACCAGGTCGCAGCACGTAGCAAACCTGGCGATTCACTTCGTCCACCTTCACCTGCCAGGCCGGACCAGCGAGTACTTGCAGCGTATTGCGCAGTGTCATGGGTCCAAGCTTGTACTGGGCCGCGGGGAGTGGACGCGTGTAAAGGATGTTGACGTGACCGGTGTCGGGCGAGCACAGCGTGTATCCGGAACGGTCCACGACGTACTGCATAGCATCGCGTACATTGGGGTGCATGTTGGCAGGAATGCTGATGTCAATGATCTGAGCCATCAGGTCACGCTGACCCGAGTCAGGCAAGGTACTGACCAGGGTGTAACGGCCGTAGCGCACGACGGGCTCTTTTTCAGGCACGGCGCCGCTGGGGTAGAGGTCCGGCGTCAACATGTCCGGGTTACGGCTGCTATCAAACGCCGGTTTAGGCGTCTGTGGCGTATGGGTTGCGCAGCTGGCAACGAGTGCGAGCAGGGAGAGTGTGGTGAAGTGCCTGATCATGTGCCGAAAGGCCCCCTTTGATGATGGAGGCACAGTGACAGCCAGTCATTGACGACGCAGCAGGAAATAGAGAACTGAGTCTTAGGGTTTTTATGCGAGCGCTAAACCAAGCTGTCTGCCAATAACATTGTGATATTCAGTCTTGGAGAAAGCCTACTGAATTGCTTACAAGTAAGTCAGCAGTTCGGATCTAGTTTTGGCCGCTGCATCGGGCTCGATTAGGTCACTCGCCAGTTGGCGTTTATCAAGCAGCATTTGCCAGAGCATCTGATCAATGGTGTTCTCCACCAGCGGGATTTTCACCACAACCATGCGTAGCTGCCCATTCCGGTAGGCTCTATCCTCAGCCTGATCCTGTAGTCCTGGCGTCCAGGGCAGCCCCAGGAACATCACATAATTGGCAGCAGTTAGATTATTTCCGGTACCAGCGGCAGAGGTGGTCGCTGCGAACACTCTGGTGTCGGGATCGCTTTGAAAACGGTCGATCGCTTTTTGGCGTTTGCCCAGGGAGTCACTGCCTACCACGGTAACGCAGCCGTATCCGGCTTGTTCGCACTCAGCACGCAGCGTGCTGACGGTGTCCTTGAACTCACAGAACAGGATGACTTTGTCTTCCACATCCAGTTCGCACAGCAGCTCCATGACGACCCGAACTTTCACCTGCTCCAGCAACTGGCGCAGTGAGCCTAGCCTGGCAAGACTTGGTCTGTCTTCAAGGCGTGTCCGGTCGTATTCACGACGCTCCTCGACTGACAGCTCTACCGGCAAAGTCTGCCGTTGCTTACCCTTGAGCTCCGTGAGCACGTCTTTGCGGCGCCTAAGCATCCAGTCGCCAATCGCCTCTCGAAGGTTCTTGCGAAACTCTGGGCTGCCGGCGAACTGTTCGCAGAACTCTTTGAGTGACAGCTTCCCAACGGGATGGCCGGAAAGCCGCAATAGCGTGTGAAGTTCTGACTCTCGATTCAGGACGGGTGTACCAGTCAACAAATAGCGATTGGGCACCTTGGCGGCAATGTCGAAGCCATGGCGTGTCCACGCTGCGGTGGGCTCTTTCAGGCGGTGAGCCTCATCGATGATCATCACTTCAAAATGGCCGGCCTGCAGGACATAGTCGCCCAAGCGCTCGTAGTTAATGATGGTCCACTGCAACGAGGGATCGAAGACCTGCTGGCCTATTCTGGCTTCGGGATACACCATCTGGATTTCACGTTGCCAGTTGATGATCAGAGTCGACAAGGTGATGACGAGGATGGGGCTGTCTCCCGCTCGAATTGCGGCAGCGATGATGGCCTGGCGCGTTTTCCCAAGGCCCATATCATCTGCAAGTAAAGCGCTAGTCCGTTGCAGCAGATGCCGGATGCCTGCCGGTTGATGGTCCAGCAATGAATGCCCCGTCAACGCCTGGTCGATTTGCTCGCTAGTGAACTCGGTCCGCTCGATGGATGGCACAGCGGCAAGGTAAACGTCTGTTGAGACCTCTTCATTTCCGATTGGGGCTGCGCGCTCTTGCGGCGGACCTCCGAGGCTGATGCGGGTGACTTCATCGGCCGGAACAATGGATCCGTCGGTCAGCAGCTCCTGCACGGTGTCCAGGATCTCAAACTGATCTTCAGAAAGCCCCAACTCAAGAATGAGGTTGGAACGCACCAGTTCGGCGGTCGAATCAATGCGCCAAGACTTCGACTGGCCAAGGAACACGCCGTGCATACGTCGAGATACCGCGACGGCTCCAGGGTGATAGTCGCCCGACAGCAGAATGCCGCCCTGAGCCAGTGGAGCAATTCGAAACGTTAGACCCCAGGTGAATGCTTGCCGGTCTGGTGATTGTTGTGCTGCTGCAAGCTTTGCAGAGAAGGTCTGCCAGCTCTCGTTGAAACGGCCTTCCGTCAACTCCATCAGACGGTGGAAGAGCAGATCCAGGTCATCCAGCAATTTACCCTTGGGCATTCGCCAGTAGCGATGTTGAGGATGCTCCGCACGGCGTATGTAGAACCCATCACGCTCAAGAAACAGGCGGTTGGCCCCCTCGACGTACTGCAGCAGAATCCCGAAGTCATAACCGTCGAAAATAACCTTCTCGACCAGATGGGGCCGACTATTCAAAAGGCGCGGACGGCTCATGTTTTACTCAAACGCTGGTTGATCCATTCTGTGCACGCTTGAGCGTGCAGCTTTTTCCGGTTTCGATTTGTATAGCGGGGCATGGATAGTGTGTGGTCGGGCCATTCCAGGTTGACCTCGATCTCACCTGATTTGATCTTTGCCCAAAACCATTGGTAAGCCCGGTCAACCCTTGAGCCCGACCTAGGTGTGCGATTGCGGAGCCCTCTCAGCTGTATCGTGACCAAGTGTTTAGAAGTCAATTTTGCCGGTGTCTTGCCCCAGGCACTCTCATCCATTTGGATTTCGGCAGAGGCCAATGATTGTCCGTTTTCGCGTACTGAAAAAAGACGGCAGTTGCCTCGATAAGCGCTGTAGTCGTAACCATCAATGCAATGGCCTAGCGCTCGATGTTCTGCATCAAGGTCCGCTGGGCATTTCAGCTCGACAATTTGCAGCCCATTCGGGCTTACGAGAAGTGTGTCGTTCGAATTAAGCAGCGTCCTCCAGGGCGTTGAAGAGTCCGCTTTTGTTTGGGGATCTGCGGCATCAAGAGCTTCACGTATGTCTATCAGTGCCAGGTGAAAGCCATCCACTAAGTTGGCGATCTGGTGATAGGTAGCAGTACCTATGAAGCTTTTGAGTTTTTGCAGTGCGTCACGGGCGTCGGGTCCGTCGCTTTCATCAACGCTATTAAAAACATCATTCAGATCTTGCAGCCTATCAGCAATTTGAAGCCAATCAGGGTTGGACCACTCTGTCGGACATCCTGAGAACAACCTGCTCCAGTCTTTTGTCTGCTCCAAAAGTTGATAGGGAATCTTATCCAGCAATGCAAAAAAGGTTTTCCAGTGCGTCTTAGTCGAAGGGCGGCGGTTGACCATTGCTGCTCCAAGCAGCAATCGATGCCACGGAGTATCCGGACCTTCACGGCTTATTCGCGTCAATGCGCTGCCGGTATCAAAAACGCGTTGTTGGCCCAAGTACCGAACTGATGTTCTTGGAGCTTGTAAGAGCCATGCCAAGATGTCGTTCAGGGGGAGGCCAGCGTCCGTGATACGGCCCACTAGGCATTCCCTGGATTCCACGCAGTAGTCGTCGTCGCGCAAGATAGGTCGAAACTCTTGAAGTTCATCCCATGGGCTTTCCAGGAAAATCTTTTGCTCTTCGTCCCATGGCCAAGGCCATTGGTTGGCCAAAACTAAGAGAGGGATTAGCACCGGTTGAACCTTGAGGGCTTGTAGTCGACGTACGCGGTCCCCTTGAGCCAGCCAGTTATAGAGCTTTGGGGAAGGGCACTGCGCTGAACGAATAGCGAATAGAAGTTCCTGGTCCAGGCACTGGCAATACTGCTTCAGCGTGCTGCCGATCTGTTTCAAGTAAAACTGCGTGCGCGGGTTGAAGTAACGATTGTTGCTTACCGACGCATCCGAGCCTTTGCGAATAAAACTACCCAGATCCTCAACCGCGAGCGCAACTGCTGCCGCTCGTGCAGACTTGCAAAACGACGTCAGAAGCACATCAGCAAACCAACGCCCCTTAAATCTCAGCAGCAGCTGCTGGGCTACCTGGACGGACGGCTTTTTTTTATGTACGCGATCTTTAGTTACGATCTTGCAGGCCATTAATTGCTGGCCGTCGAAGTACTGAAGCTGGTTGCCGATCCTGGCCAGAACCTGGCGCGTTTGAGCATTGGTACTGTCCCATGCCACACACCAGCAGCGGGAGTGGACATTAGAGTTGAGGTAGTGCTCGATGAACGAGGTCAGGAGGGAAGGTGAGATCTGAAAATGCAAAGCCCAAGTCTGGGCCACTTCAATCTGGCGATCTGAGAACTTTTCCAGCTTCGGCGCTAAGATGCGCAGTCCCAACACCGATTGTCTTTTCTGTTCGCTCACCCGTGACCTCCTCCGCTATTCGCAGAGGAATGTCAGGTACGGAAGAGGTAGGTTCCAGCGTTAATGCATAACACCGTTAGCAGTGAATTATGCTCTCGGTAGTAAGAGTTAAACCCCTCTGGGTTTATCGAAGTCTGGTTTGCCATTCAGTGAGGGAAAGCTGACTTTGCAGCCGTTGGACCTGTACCCGGTGCAGCCCCAGAAGTCATAGCCGCCGTCCCCTTTTTTCTGACGCCTTGCGAGAGGCTGATTGCATTTGGGACAGTTGAAAGCGCCACCGGCTGTGGCTGGGCGTGGAGCTGACGCCATTGGCACACTTGGCATACCACGTTGCTGAGACAGTTCCTCTTCCAGGCGCTTATGCAGACGTGCAACGACGGCGCCGTAGGTGTCTTGGCCCTGGGCGATTTTGTCCAGGTCGCGCTCCAATTCCCGCGTAAAATCCAGCTCCACGAAACTGAAGAACCCTTCGAGCTTCGCGATCGTTTCCTCCCCCAGAGGCGCCGGTACCAGTTTGCGGCTCTTTTCCTCGATCAGTCCTTTGCTGGTGATGTTCTTCAAGATGGAGGCGAACGTACTTGGACGACCGATACCGCGCCGTTCCATTTCTTTGATCAGGCTGGCCTTGGTGTAGCGTGACGGTGGTTGAGTTTTCTTCTTCAGCAGTTCGCCGCTGTGGACCGAATGAATCTGTTTTGGAGTGAGCGCTGGCACAGGGTTGTCTGCTTCTGCGTCTTCCTCTTCATCCGTATCATCGCCCTTGAGCACCTTCATCCATCCCGGATGGCAGAGTGTTTTGCCCGATGCAGTGAAGCGCAGGGCTTTGCCGCCTGGACCAACAGCGAGCAGTTTCGCAGTACGCACGTCGTAGATAGCGGCCTCAAGCTGGCTGGCCAACGCCCGAACCCAGATCAACTTGTACAGGGCCAGTTCGTCATCTTTTTCACCGGCGGATCTTTCGGACCAATAGGTCGGTGTAATGGCAGGGTGACCTTCCTGCGCGCCTTCGGCCGCTTTAAACGTGCGCCGTTCATCTACGGCGTTCAATCCAAGAGCGTTGGCCACCGTTCGAATATCCTCCATGGCTTCGTCTGGGACATTGGGGTTGTCCGTCCGGTGATAAGTGATCACGCCTTGCTCGTACAAGCGCTGGGCCACCTGCATGGTTTTGTCCGGATCCCATTTCAAGGCGTTGCTAGCAGCTTGTTGAAGGGTCGAGGAGATGAATGGTGCGGGAGGATGACGCTCGGCCTTGCGATCCTCGCAGGACTCGACAACGATGTTGCGCGTGCCGGCGACGAGTTGGGCCAGGTTGATATCCTGAACGTAGGGGAAGTCCTTGCTTGCGAAATCCGGTACCGGTTGCCACTCGGCATACCAAGTGGTGCCCCGACTCACGTCGGCAAAGAACAGACGCACGCCAAAGTGATTGATCACCTGAAAGTTGCGGATCTCGCGTTCGCGCAAGACCACGAGAAACACGGCGGGTGATTGAACGCGGCCAGCGGAAGTAGGTTTGCCCATCAGGCGCCGCAACTCTTGGGTCACTAGGTAACCCACTAGGCGATCCAGAACACGCCGGCATTCCTGTGAGGCAACCCTGTTCAGATCGATTTGTCGTGGATTGGCCAGTGCTTCTTCAACGCGCTTGAGAGTGATCTCGTTAAAAGTAATGCGTTTGTAGTTTTTGACCGCCAGTACCTGCTGGATGTGCCAGCTGATGCTTTCACCTTCACGATCAGGGTCGGTTGCGAGGTAAATTTCACTGGCCTGTTTCGCTGCGGCCTTGATCGTTTTGACGGCTCTGCCGCTCTTATCCAGGATCTCGTACACCGGTGTGTAGTTTTTACGTACTCCGGTGGTGATCATGCTGTCGTCCTGACCTTTGGCCGGCAGGTCGCGGATGTGCCCACCACTGGCAACCACCTGCCAGTCTTCGCCTGGGCGTAGCTTCTTCATCATTGGCTGGAGCTTTTTCAGCTTACCAGGTGCCTCGATGATCAATAGCTTCACGGTGTGTCCCTCTCAAATAATCAGAGTGGGACTGTTGCCTCAGGCAGGTAGGGCTTCAATAGGAAATGGTCAATGCGCGGGGGAGGGCATTAAGCGGCTATAGGTCCAGCGAGAGCTGCTGTGCCTGGGCAAAGCCCTTTAGCCAAGACGCACGCATAGCGGGATGTTGGTAAGGGCAGTCATACACCCGTAGCCCTTTCCGCGCAGCGGCCGCACCAGTGGCAAAAACCGTCAGGTGAGGATTGTTGCACCGTCGCCTGTCAGAGGCTGTAGGGAAGAAAGCGTTATCACCCATGCCGGTTGCTCCACGATGCTCAAATTCATCTTCCAGCAGATCCGCGCTTGGCGCGATTTTTTTACGGGAGGGTGTTGCAGCCAGGTGCCGGGATGTCGAACCAATTGGTGGCCCTTAGCCAATGCACGAAGAACTCAACGGACTGACCACTTCGTCGTTGAAAATCGTGTAAATCGCCATGAAGCTCAAGATCCTCAGACTCATCATCCCAGTTGAAAAGTTCGAAATAGTTGGTGTCGTAGCGATCAGGGTTCAAAAGCTCTTGTATGAATCTTCGTGCAACGAATGAGCTCATGTCACTGTAGTCATCAGCCCAGACGTCTTTATCACGCCAACCAGCTTTTATCCAGGAGGCGAGTCGAATGTTGTCGGTGATACCGTAGAAGTCTGCTGCGTTGACGTCGCTCTCATCACAGTACCGCCAGTACAGCCGTCCCAACGTGGGGTGATCCGCTGCTACCAGAAGCCAGCCATCTGGACACCTCACCTCATCATCGTCCCGCATTGTCATACACCTTAAGGCTTCACGATTGGGGAGGGAAAGACGTTGATGTTTTTCCCTCCACCACGAGCTTAACGATTGGGGGGCCAAAATTAAGCCCCTGCAATCAGAACGGACGGTCGGGGTCCGGGTAGTCGTCGAAATCAGGGGCAGGTTGCGGACTGGACTGATCACGTGACGGGCTGCCTTGGCCCTGCGACGGTGACAGGGTCACGCTCGCAATCCTGTGCGGCAAGATGGCGACCCGCGAGGCTTGAACCTTCAGAGCCGCATTTTCCTCCCCATCTTTTTCCCAGCGATCCATTACGGCTCGGCCGGAAACGATCACGCGCATGCCCTTCTGAAACAGGTGCGAGTAGTGTTCAGCATCTTTGTGCCACCACTCGACGTTCGCCCAGAACCCCCCACGATCTTCATACCCGCCTTTACCGTCCGGAATCGAGTTGTCGAAGTAGACGTTGACCCGCATGAGCCTCCGTGGGTCCTTGTTGCCGTTGGCGAACTCTTTGAATTCCGGGGTGGAGCCGATATTGCCTTCCCAGCCTTGTACGGGTGTGGACATGAGTATTCTCCGAGGTTATGGATGTTGCGTTTGATTGGTGAGCTTCTGCAGTCGAGCGGTGTACACGGCCTCTGCCTGGCCCATTTTTTCGGCGCAATCGGCGGCCTGTTTGGCAATTGAGTGCATCAGGCTCATTTGCATGTTCAGCGTGATGCGCTGCAGTTCCATTGCGTACAAGTCCTGCAGCATGATTTCTGGTGTTCTGGATGAACCCATCATGTCTGCCCAAACACCGACGCCCATTCGGCGGTCCGTCACCTGCTGCCATCTCAGAAATTGGGTTCCGGCCTGGGTGTTCTGTTCTGTCAGTCGAACTGGCACAAGGGTGAATGGATACCGGCGAGCCTGGCTCAGCACTTCCTGGGCAAGTGCTTTCAATTCCGATTCTTGAACCCGGCATAGATCGGCAAATTGGCTCAACTCCCCCTTACCTTTAAAAGGCTTTAAAAGGCCTTTTAGTGAGGCAGCCTGTTGCAGTCGTTGGAAGGCATCCTGTTGCAGTGGTCGGAAGGCGGTCTGTTGCAGCACGCCGTCTTCTGAGGACGTCTGGCCCATGACCATCAGCCTTCCTCGGCATCATCAAAGTGATCACTCGCCTCGGATTGCTGTTGGCCGCGAATGATGGGGGGAGCAAAGTTGGAGCGGCGGGTGCCTTCCAGGATGTCCTGCGGCAGTTCTCCGTAACGCTCATACATTTTGCGGGCTGCTTCAGCCTTGGCATTGTTGGCGGCGAAGTCATCGCGTGCAGCGCCGGAGTATTTATAGATCTGGGCCAGACCAAAAAGTCTGCGCAGCACGGCAGCGCCTTCATCGATCCAAGTTTCCATGTCGTGACGACCGACCAGACCGACGTGCTGGGCCAGCAAAATGCGCCTGACAATTTCGTCGTAGTTGGTCAGTAGGTACACGGCTTGGAAGCCGAGTGGATTGGCGATGTATAGAGGGAGGCTGACAGGCTGGATGGACAGGTTCTCGCTGATACTGATGGCCGGGGGGAGGGAAGCCATGGCTGTATCGAGACGATCTTCGATGGTTTTGAGTGCCTCCTTTGAATCGTGGATCTTCTCTTCAAGCTGGATCATCCACCAGTCTGAATACGGATCATCCTGCTGGGCGCCACGTGACATGCGGTTGACTACAGTGCAGAAGCCCGACAATCCGATGATGCCGACCTTGAGATCGTTTTTTGGGCGTCCCATCCAGATCCGTGCAGCATGATGGGTGTGAAGGGTGAGCTTCACATCGCTGCGTAGTGAGCCAATATTGAGCCGGTAATTGTCAGCCATGGTGCAGTTATTCCTTGGAAAGAGGATTGACATGGCCATGCTGCAATTGGGCTGCTACGGACGCAGCATTAAATCCATAGTCAGACGGAAGGGGATTTGTTGAGGCGTCTATATATAGAAGGAGAGAAGCAACATTGTCTGTCTGACTGCCGTCAGCGATCCGGGATCCCTGGTAAGTGTTGTGGGCCACAGCACTGAGCCGACGGCCACCACAGATTACGGATCCTGTCAGGGTGATGCGGTGCGCATCATCCAGTCGGTAGTTATGTGGCCCACATAGCTTCGAGTTGCCACCTGGAGTATCGAATCCCTGTTGAGTGTTGTGGGCCACAGCACTGAGCCGACGGCCACCACAGATCACGGTTCCTGTCAGGGTGATGCGGGACACATCATCCAGCCGGTAGTTATGTGGCCCACATAGCTTTGAGTTGCCACCTGGAGTATCTGATCCCTGGTGAGTGGTGTGGGCCACAGCACTCAGCCGACGGCCACCACAGATTACGGATTCTGTCAGGGTGATGCGGGCCGCATCATCCAGCCGGTAGTTATGTGGCCCACATAGCTTTGAGTTGCCACCTGGAGTATCTGATCCCTGGTGAGTGGTGTGGGCCACAGCACTCAGCCGACGGCCACCACAGATTACGGATTCTGTCAGGGTGATGCGGGCCGCATCATCCAGCCGGTAGTTATGTGGCCCACATAGCTTTGAGTTGCCACCTGGAGTATCTGATCCCTGGTGAGTGGTGTGGGCCACAGCACTCAGCCGACGGCCACCACAGATTACGGATTCTGTCAGGGTGATGCGGGCCGCATCATCCAGCCGGTAGTTATGTGGCCCACATAGCTTTGAGTTGCCACCTGGAGTATCTGATCCCTGGTGAGTGGTGTGGGCCACAGCACTCAGCCGACGGCCACCACAGATTACGGATTCTGTCAGGGTGATGCGGGCCGCATCATCCAGCCGGTAGTTATGTGGCCCACATAGCTTTGAGTTGCCACCTGGAGTATCTGATCCCTGGTGAGTGGTGTGGGCCACAGCACTCAGCCGACGGCCACCACAGATTACGGATTCTGTCAGGGTGATGCGGGCCGCATCATCCAGCCGGTAGTTATGTGGCCCACATAGCTTTGAGTTGCCACCTGGAGTATCTGATCCCTGGTGAGTGGTGTGGGCCACAGCACTCAGCCGACGGCCACCACAGATTACGGATTCTGTCAGGGTGATGCGGGCCGCATCACTTGGCTGAATGCCTCCACCGATATCGAATCCTGGCTGGGTGTTGCGGGCAGCAACACTCAGCTCGGCTATGCCGCTGACCTGGGATCCTGGTTGAATGATTCGGCCCGAATCACTCAGCTCTCTGCCATAACCGGTATCAAGTCTGGTCAGCGCCATGCGGGCGGCATAGCTTGGCTGACTGACATTTCCGTCCGGAGTCATGAATGTGTGCTCCGATTGGGCTTTAGCAGGTGCAGCATCTCGCTCAGTGTTTGATTGGCGGTTTGTATCGATTCCGGATTGCGTGGAGTCACCATCGCTTTCACCGGTTGAGCAACTTCAACGGTGCTTGAGCCCGTCGACGGGCTACCCGTGTTCATGTGGTTGAGACGTGGTTTGTCGTCTGGCTTCCAATTGCTGTTGAAGTCACCTCGTACCGCCGTGGCGACAAGCGTCATCAGATACCCAAAAGGGTTTCGAACGCCTCCCGTGTCACAACGGTGCACCCATTGCTTGATGAGCGCAGGCTTCACCTCTGGTGGGACTTTCTGCAACGCCACAAGGGCACTCTGTTTCTGATCCGTGGGCAGCCGGTGCAGGGCATCCAGGAGGTCTGCAGCCGTGTCATCTGACGTGGGCGGTACATGTACAGAGCTTTTACAAACATCTTTGTTTGTATCTGTATACGTACTATATGAGTTCGGATTCCGAACTGAGTCCGAACTCAGTGATTTACGGCTGAGTTCGGATTCCGAACTCAGCTCAAAAGCGATTCGCTTACCGCTGGATTCACTGAGTTCGGATTCCGAACTCAGTGTGGAGGCAGCTATATTTTGCTGAGTTCGGATTCCGAACTCGGGAGCAGTCAAAGGCTGAAGGGCTGTTGCCTGAACCCATGGCTGACTGTTCAAGCGAGCTTCGATGATGTTCAACCGAGTCGGTAATCGCTGACCAACCTCCGGATCTGCGGCGAACTCCTTCCAGGCTATTTCAGCAACTTCACGAATCGCCTTGGTCTGATGCTCCATCGATTGAGCGAGTAACTGCAGATAGTCTTTGTCGAACTCCAGCGCTTCACCAGGCGTTACAGGTTCATCGTGAAGAAGGTAGACGTTGCCTTGAACCTGACCACTGAGGTCATTACGCACGCGACGACCGAGGCTGAGCCAGCGAGTCAGGCGAAGGGTGACCAAGGCTTTTGATACCGTTTCACGGGACGCCGGTCTGCCGGGTAGCATGCCCAGGTATGGCCGTAGCTGCTCATAGGTGGGGAACGCCGTCAGGCCGTCGTCATTGATCAGTAGGCGAAATACCTGCCAGGCGTTTCGTTCAAGCGGAGACAGTCGATCATCCAGAAGCAATCGACGAGGAACTGTCTCATGAGGGTTACCGCTGAAAATAATGCCGGAGTAGGGCGCTGAGCCCTCAATCCCCGGGGGCATCGACTCTTTTTTCTGACGCAGATGAGCCTCAAGATGCCCTGATGCAGAGTCCAGAAGTGTCGAGAAGGGGAGCCGGGACAACTTCATAGGTCGTTGTCACCTTGCCCCAGTGTAACTACTGGTAGGGCCAACTGATGGTTGGCCGATGACACCAGCTTCAAACCTTTTGTAAATCCAGCGCTTGGATGCGAAGGCGGATAAAGGCCGTCTCTGATCCATGACTGAACGCGGTGCCAGATTATCGCTAAACTGAGGTTTTCCGTGCCTTCAATTGAGTCGGCGCCCTGTGGAGCATTGAGTTCTTCTGCCACCAGCATGGCCACGTCCAGCAACGCCAGGCTGTCATCCAGCTCAACCTGATGCTCTTTCATCAGATGGGTCCAGCGGTACCAAAGCTGAGCATCCATCTCTTCGCTAAACTCTCGCCACCGGCCACGGCGTGCTGTTACGCCAATCACCAGGCGTTGAAGGGCAACATCCTGGGGGGATAAGCCAAAGAACTGTTGCAGCATCTGTGTCGTTGCCCCGAGTCGAAGAGCACGTTCAATCATGCGCACTTCCTCGTCTGATCGTTGAGCCCCGGTCAGAAGCTTTTTCACCATGTCTCCATCTATCGTGACACTGCACCAGGAAACGGGAGTGTTAAGCAGCAAGCTCAGCACCGAAGGTTGTTGAAGCTGGGCCAAGATTTCGGGCTCCAATCCCATCTCTATGCAGCGACGGAGTTGGCCGTTGCGCATGTGGTGCAGCACCTGAGACAGGATGGCTTCATTGATAGGTGTTTTGGACATACGACTCTCTCCCTGCCATCGACCCAATCAGCTAGGTGAACTCGGATTGTTGTTGGCCATTGACTTGATTTCTAAGTCGATCAAACGTCTTGCGAGACGAATAATTCGAAAGAGCTTCACCAGCGCGCCATCGCTCAGACGATTCGTGTTCTCTGGAGATTGATCCTTGGCATAGGGCTGACCCAATAGGATCTGGCCGAGACCTGCAGCAAATTCGAAATCGGCAAGTGAACCAGCCTGTTCAGGCTGTTGCTGAATCATCTTCAGCGCGATGGCGATTGAGCCGCTCAATGATTGGAGCAGCGTCAAAGTGTGCTGGGCTGTAGCGGTGACTTCGACGTCTTCAGTTGGATGTCGATAGCTAAAGCCCACCCCTCCGTCGAGGTCCAGGAATTCACCAGGTGCATTGACTGTGGTCGCAACTTCCCGTGCCAACTGAGCGATATGCTGACGCAGGGTGACGGGATTATCGATCTCGCGTTCGATGTACCAGAGGTCAGAAATGGGATTCAGTCCACCGGCTTGAACCGGGATGGCCACCAAAGCATTGGCCGCGAAGTCAGGCAGAATCTCCCCATCAAGCGCCGCGACTTCGCGCTTCATCTTTTCGACCCTTGCCGAAGTCGTCACTGGACTCGCAATGTGCCCGTCCAGCCGACTCTTTTGCTCTTCGAGACTCATGTGCGCCAATGGAGGTGGCGTAACCTGCGGTTTGATTGGATCTTTGCTTTTTTGTTGTGCTGTGTTGGTTTGAATCGCTCCCCCGGTTTGGGGGGCGGGCGACTGTTGTGCCGGATTTTGAGAGGGAGGGTTACCGATCTCGGTCGAGCTAACACCCTGCGGAATACCACCCAAGGTTAAGCTGGGTTGAGGCAGTTCGAGTATCGGTGTGGATCTGCGCAATTGGTCCTGATTCTGGGTAATCTCCAGCAGGATTTTCTCGTACCCGAGATTCAGTGGCTTTTGCAGTTGAGCTATCAACTCGTCCTGGAAGCGCTGAAACAGAAACTCTTCGGCATCTCCCTCAAACTGAGACAGAACATCTTGGAAGACTGTTTCGAATTCAAGAGGCAGCTCGTTTCCATGCTGCTGATAATTACGCTCCCAGCACTGAAGGGCGGTTTTTCTCAAACCTAACAGTTTTATAACTCGATCAAATCCGAGGCCGGAGTACAACATTGCAGGAATTACAGGAAGCAAGTAGCGAATAGCATCTTGCATTCTGCTGATGTGGGGCTGAGAGATCGGATACCCGTCAGCTTTCAAACGTCGAGAGAGTTCACTTTGAGATATCGATCCGCCTGCTTCCTCCTCATATAGCGCTCTTGCCTTATCGACACCAATTGCCCGCTCGATGAACAGCAGTTGCCCCTGCAGATCGTTTTCGGCCAAGTGCCCGGTGAGAGAAATAATCTCCCCCCGGACTGCATCCCATGGACGAAACAGGCAGTGGAACCTGAAGAATTTCTCGTCCCCAGTCTCACGATACAATTCGTTGAGAATCGCCAAGCGAGTGTTGCCTCCGTTCCGGATTCGGAACTTCTCCTCACCAGGCTTACGGGTCACTGGCGGTGGCGTATCCAAGCCACGCTGACGGATCGACTCCTTAATGTCGTCGTATTTAGGGTTGCGCGTGGTCCGTGGGTTTTCGTCATACGGCAGCGTATCGTCCAATGTCAGCAACATCGGTGTGTCGACGATGGGGTCGCTCAAGCGAGCAGCAGCTGGCGACTTGGATTCAAATCCAGGAAGCTGCAGCTTTTCTTTCATAGTCTGTGCCAATGACGGTTTCATACTCTTGCCCCAGCTTGCTCATTGGCCGGAGCTGCAGCCATCAGTTGGTCAATGATCTTGTGGGCTCGATCCAAAGCGGCTTCAAGCCCCGCGGTCGCTTCCAGGCGGTGAACGATTTCCGAGTTCATTGACCGGGTGTTTTCACGTGCCTGCAGTGCGATTCGCTCGCGCATTCCGTCCGGAAGGCGGACTACGAATTTTTCTTCGAGCTGACGTTTGGTTTCATTGCTCATAGCGTTCTCCATTACTTATCGGGCAGGGGTATGTTCAGCGACGTTTCAACTGATCACTGAGTTGGGTAGGCAAACCTTTGATGGTGAGCGTGCTTGAAGCCTCGTCGTACTCGATCTTGTCGCCCAGGAGGTGCGCTTCGAAGCTGATGGATAAGCCTTCGGCGCGGCCGGTGAAACGGCGGAACTGGTTGAGGGTGCGCTT
Source organism: Pseudomonas gorinensis (assembly GCF_042015035.1). Classification (NCBI taxonomy): domain Bacteria; kingdom Pseudomonadati; phylum Pseudomonadota; class Gammaproteobacteria; order Pseudomonadales; family Pseudomonadaceae; genus Pseudomonas; species Pseudomonas gorinensis. The sequence continues at coordinate 5,889,234 of NZ_CP167125.1, read as the reverse complement.
ATCCGCCGGGATTTCCGGCGACAGGCCGTAATCCTTGTTGCGGATATGGTCGTAAAACGCTTTTGGCCGATCTTCATCAATCAAGCTCGACAGTTCTTCCAAGCCAATGGGCTCGCCAAGCTTGGCCTGGCTGCTGGCATAGTCCACCAGGGTCTTGGTTTTCTCGCGTGCGGATTCGTCCGGCAGGTCTTCGCTTTCAACGAAGTCGCTGAAAGCCTTGAGCAGGGTGCGGGTCTCGCCCGGGCCGTCGACGCCTTCCTGGCAGCCGATGAACTCGCGAAAGTACTCCGAAAACTTCTTGCCGCTCTTGCCCTTGATAAATGAGATGTATTGCTTGGATTGCTTGTTGTTCTGCCACTGGGACACGTTGATCCGCGCTGCCAGGTGCAGTTGGCCAAGGTCTAGGTGACGCGATGGGGATACGTCCAAATCGTCCGTCACCATGACGCCTTCTCTGTGTTGCAGCATGGCGATCGCCACATAATCGGTCATGCCTTGTTGATAGTGCGCGAATAGAACGTGGCCACCCGTGGACAGATTTGACTCTTCCATCAATCGTTGCAGGTGCTCGACTGCCTCCAGGCTAAACTGCGTGAAGCCCTGGTTACCGTCGAAGTACATCTTTAGCCAGCCACTGAAAGGGTATGCGCCGGACTCTGCATGGAAGAAGCCCCACGCTTTACCTTGTTTTGCGTTGTAGGCTTCGTTGAAGTCGGACAGCATATTTTCTAGGGCTTGCGACTTCGCCAATTCGTGTTGGCTGGCATCCAGGACCGCAGGTGTGCCGTCGGGCTTCTTGTCGATCCAGTGAACGATGCAATGACGAATAGGCATTAGATGGCTTCCTGAGTACGTTGAGGTTGAGTCCGATCAGCGCGACGAAGTCGGGCCTTAGCGTTGAGGCCTGAGCGGTGATCGCTTGAGGTCGACGAGGTGTAAATGGACCCAAGCCCAGCTTTGGTGAATTTGATGTGGCCACCGTGAGTTCGAGAGACGGTCCAGCCGTTAGCCTCAGCAAACTCCACCAAATAGCGAAGGTTCTCGTGCTGTCCACGTAAACGGCTGACGGTCATTGGTCAACATCCTTGTCTGCCAGAACGTTGCCGGCCTGAATCGCAATGATTTCAGCCTGATCACCAGGAAACTTGGTACCCAACTCATGTAGAAATTGACGTGTTGCTTCACGTGCGCCTGGCACGCGGAATACAACGCTGCAGTGTTGAACTGGCTCTGGATGTTGCAGGTGGGACATCACAGCCACTTTCAACGAGCAGCTTTGGAGATGACGGGGAACCCAAACCGACCAGAAGTAGCTTGAGAGCAACGCACCTGCGCAGAGCAGTTCGACGGTAAGCGTTGAGCTTGCTGTTTCGGATACCTCGATGTAGCCGAGTTCCTGAAACTCCAGAAGATCGCCTCGCATACTCAACGGGACTACTGTGCTGTGGTCACGAGCAAGGCGACCAATCGATTGAGCAAGAGCGTCCAGTTCAACGGGGTTGATCCCCGTTTTATGAGCGTGAACCACGGCCGAGGCTTCGAACCCGGCACCGGCATGAATGCTTGGGAAAAGGGAGACGTTACTGTGCATCTGACACCTCCAGAAGCTCCTCGATGTCATAGCTATTGCAGGTTGGGCAAATCAGCACGTCCACTTCACCGTCAGGGGAGGCCGGTACAACTCCACTCACCTGATGTATCGGATGGTGACCGTCACAATGACGGCACCAATGAGAGATAGCGGGAGTATTTTTCATGGCTGAACCCCTTGCCAGCCACTGCTGGCACTGAGATTTGCAAAGCGGGTTTGGTGTGGAATAAAGGCGGTGCGCACCGTTCCGGTCGGGCCGTTACGAGCCTTGCCGATGATGATTTCTGCAATGCCTTTGTGTTCGGTCTCCGGGTGATATTTCTCGTCGCGGTACACGAACATGATCAGGTCCGCGTCCTGTTCGATGGCGCCGCTATCACGCAAATCGGCGTTGATAGGGCGCTTGTTCGGGCGGCGTTCCAGTTCACGATTGAGCTGAGAAAGAGCGACTACAGGGCAGTTCATCTCCTTGGCCAGCGCTTTAAGTGCTTGGGAGATAGCGCTGATTTCATTCGCCCGGTTTTCTTGACCTGGGCAGCGCATGAGCTGCAGATAATCGATAAGGATCAGGCTCGGGTGGCCGAACCGGCGAGCCGCACGGCGGGATTTGGCCCTGATCGCACCAGGTGTAAGACCTGATGAGTCGTCTATGACCAAGCGCTCACCGTAGCTATTGATGCGCGAAACTGCGGCGGTCAGTTTTGGCCAGTCTTCGTTATCGAGCTTGCCCTTCAATAGCTTGCCAAGGTCGAGATGGCCAAGGATGGCCATCAATCGATAGAGCAGCGCTTTAGCGGGCATCTCCATGCTGAAAACCTGGACCGTACGATCAGGCTTTGCCTGCAGCGCTGTATCCACAAAGTTCAAGGCCAGAGATGTTTTACCCATCGACGGACGTGCGCCGAGGATGATCAAGTCGGCTTCCTGGAAACCAGACGTCATCTCGTCCAGATCGTCCAGACCTGAAGGCACGCCGGTCACCACTACATCACCATTGAAGTGCTCATCGATTTGCTCGACGACCGCCGTCAGGCACTTGTTGATGTTGACGAACTCCGACGCGCTTTTACCTTCCCCCAAGGCGAAGAGTTGCTGCTCGATGGACTCCTGAACTTCCGTGGCGTCGGCCTGCGGATCTGTAGCTTCGCGAGAGCACTGGTAGCCCAGGGTCATGAGCTGCCTGAGCTGAGAGCGGTTACGTACGATGAATGCGTAGTGCTCTATGTTGGCCACTGACGGTGTGTTTTTGGCTAATTCGCCGAGGTAAGCGAGGCCACCCGCTTCGTCGGGATTCTCCAATGCGTCATGTACGGTCACGATATCGAATGGAATGGCTTTGTCGGCCAGGCTGGCAATAGTCCCGAACAGCAACCGATGGTCGTGCCGAAAAAAATCCGAGTATTCCAGCTTGTCTGCGACGAGATCCCAGGCGTTATTGTCGAGCAGCAGCCCGCCTAATACGCCTTGTTCTGCCTCGACGGAGTGGGGGGGGGAGAGGTCGAGGTGGTTCATTTCAAGGGCTCCTGACCAATCTGCATAAAGCCGCTTCCACTAACCGCGTCCAGAGCCTTCACCATCGCCACTTCGACCTTGGCCGAATTGATCATCACCTGCGCAACTTCGGCCACGGCTTTGGCGCGATCTAGCTCCATTGGCTTGTCTGGATCCAGCAGGCCTTCAATAGTGGCGAACAGGTGGTTACGGAGATCCTCAATCTTGTTTTTCATGTTCAGCCTCACGAATGGTGCGCTTGAGTTTGCCGATGGCGCGAATGGCGGACTTCAGCTCTTCCGGATAGCGATGGATGGTGTTGCGGCGCATACGCTCCGCTCGTGTGAGCAGCTCTAGATTGTCGAGAGCGATATGGGCCTTATTACCGTCCTTGAAGCACACGCATTGGTTGATGGGCACGGGACCGTAGTGCTCTTCCCACAGCAGGATGTGCACACCTTGCCAATCAACTGGTGGGTAGCCGGTGTCAGTGATTTTTCGCTGTTGATACCCGTCTGGTGTTGTGCGCAGGCTGCCAATCGGGAGCCAGTTCTCGGGCCGGTTTCCTGCCTTGAACTGTGTTGTTGCCATGCGGCCGACTGAGGGGAGTCCCTTGACGCCTTTGTTCCAAGGGGTCATGCCCTTGGCAAAGCGGTGGTCCGTGCCTGAGCTACCATCAAATCGGCCACAGAGATTGCTGCTTAGGAATTCAGCGCTCTTGGATATGCCAAGGCGTTTGGCCTTGGCATAGACCTGATAGACGCTGAGTCCGATTTCATCGGCCAGAGCCTGGGTCGTTTCGTTGGGATAGCGGGCAATGAGCATGCGCTCCTCAGCCTCACTCCAAATATGATGCTTTTGAACCGGCACAAAACCCAATCGGGAGCGCGCATGCTCCAAGGTAGCCTTAGCCAGAGGGGACAGACATTGACGTGTCATTGCCCACCTCCGGAAATGAGAGCGGTGTAGCCTGTTTTCACTACACCGTGGTGGAGCCGAACGTTTTGCCCTTGATTCCAACCTGCGGTTAGCGACCCGGTATCGTGGCCTTTGGCTTCACGGGACTGGATCTCGAAGGTTTTCAGCATTGGATGGTGGTGTTCCAAGTAGGCGCTGATAGCTTCGCTTGCTTCACTGTCCATAGAGCCGGCGAATTGAGCCACTTTGTAACTCACGGCGTTTATCCAACCTTCGGCAAACAGAGCGCCGCGACGACGCTTGGTTTTCAGTTGGCATCGCTTTTGTTGGGCTACATGCTCACGGCGTGCTGCCACCAATTGGTGAAGCAGTGCGGAATACGCGTGTGCAGTGAGCTCTGGCGAAATACCTTTGCCCAGGAACTTGAAGGACCAGCCCTGTAAAGGGTTGTAGTAGGCAATGTGTTGGCAATCGAACGCTCGCGCACACGTCTGAGCGAGCAGGTGAAGCCAATCTTGTGGAGCCCGGCGGGTATGTGTGGCAACGCTCGCTTCATCAACCGTATGAGCCGCAACCTCGATGGCTTCGAGGTTGTACTGCTTCATCAGGTTTCGGGCTTGACGAAGCGCTGTTTCTACTTCATTCGGCGATGCACCGTTGGAGTTGGCCAGTGCAAAGCATTTAGCAACTTTTTCAAGAACTCTTTGCTTATCCATCACTCACCCCCTTCCTGCTGGGCACGAGGAGAGAGCGCCTCTGACCAAAGTCGCAGTGTTTCCTCTTCATCCGCTGAGAGATAAACCTGGGCGCGACAGTCCAAAACCTTCTGTTTCAGAACGTTGAGACGGTCCTGGACACTGGAGCCATCGTCGTAAGAAATCTCCTGTTCAATAGAGTGCGCAACGTCATTACGCAGAGAGAGGACCGTGCTTATCCAGAACGCACTTGGGCTGGTCCAGCCAATGAGCTTTCGTGTGCGGGCAGGCGACAGGTAATCACGGAGCCTGAGATTGAACTCACCAGGGGAATAACCATTCCTGAAAACGTCTGCGCGATTGAGCGTCAGCGCTGTTTTAAGAATCTCCAGGAGAGGTTCCAGAGCAGCTGGGTCAGGAACAAAAGGTTTCAGATATGTTTCAGCTACCAGTCGCTTAGCCTCTGCATCTCGTGCTTGTTGACGCCGCTTGGCCATGCTTTCGTCGCGGCCGCGCTTCTCCTTTGCGTGCTTTATGTTCGAATTCAATGACTCAATAAGCTTCGCAGCGTCCTGCAAAAGCTGACGCTGTTCAAAGCTCAAATGAGCACCAATGCGGCCGGGTAAATGTGTTCCGCTTGTCAGGGAGTGGATGTCACGAGCGGTACCACTTAGCTTGGCTTGCAAGCTGCGCAATTGTTGAGCGCTGTAGTACTTGCCAATCTCTAGGATGACGTCTGCAGTAATACTGCGAGCATCGGTGATCGAGGGCTTCGCCATCTCAACGATCCTCCTTCACCAATTTGGCTACCCTATCTTCGGTCATGGCCTCGAAGCGCTCGCGCCATTCTGGAAAGAGCTCAATGGCCAATTGCCGGATGACGACTAGGGCTGCTGGGGATTTGCGGTTGGAAGGCTGGCGATATTCCAGGCGGTGTGCTGGAACGCCTTGGGACGCAGCGCTACGAAACACCACTGCAGTGGGAATAATGCTGTCCAAAACGCTGATTTCTTCATTGTCTTGGAATATTTCGCGGACTGACTGCTCGATCACCTGCGCGTCGGTGGTTTGATCAAGGTTGTTAATTGCGATCCGCACGGGAGGAATTTTCATACCCAGGCGCCCATATGCACGGAGGCCATCCAACATCTGCATGGTTCCACGGCTGAATTCGCGTGCGGCGAGCATGTTGGGTGGAAGAGGGGATATGACCAAGTCAGACGCGAGAACTACCATTTCCAACATGGCCGATCTGGCACCTTGGGTGTCAATCAGTACCAGGTCAAAATGGCCTTCGAATGCCGGCATCAGATTGGCCAGTCGCAATCTGCCGTCCGGTGCCTGCAGGAGCAAGCTGTTCAATTGGTTATTTACGTCGTTCGAGATCACCAGGGACAGATTAGGAATCGTCGTGCTGGAGATGATCTTGAGGGAGTCGGTGATATTGAACGCGAGCAGGTCATAGATGCCGCCCTGAGCTTCCTCGACCAATTGGTAATACGAGGAAAGCGAAGGCTGGGCGGGATCCAGATCGATTAGGAGGGTGCGAAGGCCCGCGTCCGCGCAGAATGCGCCGAGGTTGGCCTCAATGGTGGTTTTACCAACGCCGCCTTTGGTCGAAACGACCGCAGTGATTTTCATGGTTTAGAGCCTCTAATGTGAATTCATTAGAGGCTGCATCGAAAATCGGGTAGATTCTGACCCATAACCAATTGGTTTCGAGACCTGAAAACCAGTTGGCTTTTAACCAATTGGTCGTAGGTTCGAATCCCACACGACCCACCATTTTTGGCGGTTTAGAAAATCCGGAAGGCCCACGCAAGTGAGGATTTCCGGGTTTTTTTTTGTCTTGTGAAAAAGTCGATGTGTCATGCGCCGTCCGTGAGATGTCGAGTCATACGCCCCCGTCGAGGAGGCGATTCTCGCCCTCCTGCGGTCGGCTTATGCGGCCCTTGACGAGTTTTTGTAACAGCAAGGCCAGTGTCTCGGTCGCGTACCGCTTCTGACGTTTGTCGCCTGGCCTGAATCAACCCTGTCGGCGTTGAGCGAGATAAAAAAACGGGAAACACCAGCGATGGTGTTTCCCGTTTTTTTACCCGCTTATCACGGCCTCGAGCGCCAGATTAGGCTTTTGAAACCATTCGATATTCTGTAGCCTTGCCCAGCTTCACTTTAACCCGTGCTTGATGAACACCCTCACTTCGTCCGGCGGCGCCCGAAGGGCTCCAGAGCCGGTGGTACACTCGACTTTCGCGCAACTGCGCCTGCAGGTCTTGCGAACATGACGCAAATTTCCGAACGCCTACTGGTTCAAGCCCACCTCGACGCCAAGCAGCCCAAGGTCCTCAGTGCCGATGAAGAGGCTGGCCTGCGTACCGCCATCGCCGCCGAGCTGAAAGCTCAGGACGCGGTGCTGGTCGCTCACTTCTATTGCGACCCGGTGATTCAGGCCCTGGCCGAAGAAACCGGCGGCTGTGTCTCCGATTCCCTGGAAATGGCACGCTTCGGCGCCGCCCACCCGGCCAAGACCGTGCTGGTCGCCGGTGTGCGTTTCATGGGCGAGACCGCCAAAATCCTTACCCCTGAAAAACGCATCCTGATGCCGACCCTGGAAGCCACGTGCTCCCTCGACCTGGGTTGCCCAGTGGATGAGTTTTCGGCGTTCTGCGATCAGCACCCCGAGCGCACTGTGGTGGTGTATGCCAACACCTCGGCGGCGGTCAAGGCGCGGGCGGATTGGGTGGTGACCTCCAGTTGTGCGCTGGAAATCGTCGAAAGCCTGATGGATAACGGCGAAACCATCATCTGGGGCCCGGACAAGCACCTGGGTACCTACATCCAGCGCCAGACCGGAGCCGACATGTTGTTGTGGGACGGTGCCTGCATTGTCCATGAAGAGTTCAAGTCCAAGCAGTTGGAAGATATGAAGGCGCTGTACCCGGACGCCGCGATCCTGGTGCACCCGGAGTCGCCGACGTCGGTGATCGAGTTGGCGGATGCGGTGGGTTCCACCAGCCAGTTGATTGCCGCGGCGCAGCGTCTGCCCAACAAGACCTTCATCGTCGCCACCGACCGCGGCATCTTCTACAAGATGCAGCAGTTGTGCCCGGACAAGGTCTTCGTCGAAGCGCCTACCGCCGGTAACGGCGCGGCATGCCGCAGCTGTGCACACTGCCCGTGGATGGCGATGAATACGCTGGAGCGCACCTTGCAGTGCCTGCGTGAGGGCAGTAACGAGATCTTCGTCGAGCCTTCGGTGATCCCGCAGGCGGTGCGGCCGCTCAAGCGCATGCTGGATTTCACTCAGGCTGCGCGCCTGAAGCTGGCCGGTAACGCCTGAAACGAAGCGAGCTCGGTTAAAAATGTGGGAGGGGGCTTGCCCCCGATGACGGTGTGTCAGTCAATAGAAATATTGAATGTAGAGCCGCTATCGGGGGCAAACCCCTCCCACATTTTGATTTCAGCAGGCAGGGAGTTATTTCTTTTGCTTCGGAATTCTCACCAACTGCGTATCCGAGTAGATGTCATGCCAGCTGCGTTTCTGCTTGTCGAACAACGACCAGATAAACCCCAGCCCCACGCACAACCACGACGCAATCGACACCACAAAGCGTAACAGCGCCTGCCACAGGCTGATCCGCGAGCCGTCGGCGTTCTGTACGCGCACGCCCCACACCTGCATGCCCAGGGTCTGCCCGGAATGGGTCCAGAATTTGGCGAAGAAGCCAAACAGCACAAAGAACAGAATGGTCGACAGCAGCGGGTCGCCGTCCAGCGCGCCGGACTCGGTGAGAGTGCGCATTTTCGCTTCGCCCACGAATGCGATCCACACCAGTTTGTAAAGGAAGGCGGTGACGATCAGCAGTGCGGTGCACAACAGGAAGTCATAGAACATCGCTGCCAGGCGACGGCCCAGGCCAACGGCGGGGAACTCGCCTTGGGGGCTCAGCAGGGGTTTTGACATGGCAGGGCTCTCTGGAGAAAAAATGCATTTTACGGGGCAATGCCCCTGCGGCGCCCATAAAAAAGCCCCTGATGGTGACATCAGGGGCTTTTTGTCGCAGGGAAGTATCAGCCTTCGGCGATCACTTCATCAGCTTGCATGCCTTTTTGCCCTTGCACAGCAACGAAAGTCACTTTCTGGCCTTCTTTCAGGCTCTTGAAGCCGTTGCCCTGAATAGCGCGGAAGTGTACGAACAGATCCGGACCGCTTTCTGGAGTGATAAAACCAAACCCTTTTTCGTCGTTAAACCACTTGACGGTACCGCTCTTACGTTCAGACATTTTCTTATTTCCTTGACGCTAAAAATTGATGACAGCCCCTTCGCATGAAAGAGTACTGGGCTGGGTTGCAGGAAAGTAAGAGACGTCGAACGGGTTGTAGCAAGCTTTGGCTACTGCCCAGGTCAGGTTCCAAGCGACCCATGCAAACACAGTGGACAAACTCTACGACAACTAATGCAGAAAAAACAAGCCCTGCCAAAAGCCCAGGTTTTGCTTGGCCTCATGACACTTCGTTGAATAATGTGGAAGCGACTTATTCGATAGAATGGGTCACTTGTTATAGGTTAATTCCTTTAACAAAGACTATCGTTGCTGCACTGTTTTATGGCGGTTGCGTTACAGATTAGTGCACATTAACGCAACCGCGTTACTTATAGGAACAGTCAATCAGCCACGATAGTAACGCTGCGGCACAAATGGCATTTTACTTACACGAAGAGGTACCTTTTTCCCACGCACCAGCGCAGAGACTTGGGTATCCAGCGCGATGAATGCACTGTCCAGGTAACCCATGGCCAGTGGGCCGCCCAGGCTCGGGCCAAAGCCACCGCTGCATACGCTGCCGATCACGGTGCCGTGTTCATCGACGATCTCTGCGCCTTCACGTACGGGTGTGCGCTCCTGGGGCAGCAGACCTACGCGCTTGCGGCTGACGCCGGCCTGCTGCTGGGTGAAGATGCGATCGGCGCCCGGGAAGCCGCCGGCACGTGCACCGTCAGCCCGACGGGCCTTGGAGATCGCCCACAGCAGGCTGGCCTCGATCGGCGTGGTGTCGGTGTTCATGTCATGACCGTACAGGCACAGGCCGGCTTCCAGGCGCAGCGAGTCACGCGCACCCAGGCCGATCGCCTGTACTTCGGTTTCGGCGAGCAGGCTGCGTGCGAGGCTTTCGGCGTTGGCGGCCGGCACCGAGATTTCAAAGCCGTCTTCGCCGGTGTAGCCCGAGCGGCTCACGCAGCAGTCCACGCCCAGCAGGCGCAGGGAGGCGAACTGCATGAAGGTCATCTGCGTGACTTCAGGTGCCAGGCGAGCCAGTACCTTCACCGCAGCCGGGCCTTGCAGGGCCAGCAGGGCGCGTTCTTCGAACAGCGGCTCAATGCTGCATTGGTCGCCGATCCGCGCACGCAGGTGCGCCAGGTCCTGGTCCTTGCAGGCGGCGTTGACCACCAGGAACAGCTCGTCGTTACCCAGGTTGGCGACCATCAGGTCATCGAGGATGCCGCCCTGGTCATTGGTGAACATGGCATAGCGTTGCATGCCCACCGGCAGGTCAATGATGTCGACCGGTACCAGGGTTTCCAGGGCCTTGGCGGCATTGGCGCCGGTGAGGCGGATCTGGCCCATGTGGGACACGTCGAACAACCCGGCCTGTTCACGGGTGTGCAGGTGTTCCTTCATCACGCCCAGTGGGTATTGCACCGGCATGTCATAGCCGGCGAAAGGCACCATGCGCGCGCCCAGCTCGATATGCAGGGCGTGCAATGGGGTTTTCAACAGGGTTTCGGTGGACATATTCAGCTCCTGAAAAACGTACTGGCGCGCAGTTGGGCGTCAGCACTCGATAATGTTGACCGCCAAACCGCCACGGGCGGTTTCCTTGTATTTGCTTTTCATGTCGGCGCCGGTCTGGCGCATGGTGCGGATGACCTTGTCGAGGGACACAAAGTGCTGCCCATCGCCGCGCAGGGCCATGCGCACGGCATTGATCGCCTTGACCGAACCCATGGCATTGCGCTCGATACACGGTACCTGTACCAGGCCGCCAATCGGGTCGCAGGTCAGGCCGAGGTTGTGTTCCATGCCGATCTCGGCGGCGTTTTCCACTTGGGAAACGCTGCCGCCCAACACTTCGCACAGTGCGCCGGCCGCCATGGAGCACGCCACGCCGACTTCGCCCTGGCAGCCAACTTCGGCCCCGGAGATCGACGCGTTTTCCTTGTACAAAATGCCGATGGCGGCGGCGGTGAGCAGGAAGCGCACCACGCCGTCTTCATTCGCGCCCGGGATAAAGCGCATGTAGTAATGCAGCACTGCCGGCACGATCCCGGCGGCACCATTGGTGGGCGCTGTGACCACGCGGCCGCCGTTGGCGTTTTCTTCGTTGACCGCCAGGGCGTACAGGTTGACCCAGTCGAGTACCGACAGCGGGTCGCGCAGGGCCGATTCGGGGTTCTTGCACAGTTGGCGATGCAGGGCAGCGGCGCGGCGCTTGACCTTCAAGCCGCCCGGCAAGATGCCTTCGTTGCGACAACCGGCGCTCACACAGTCCTGCATCACTTGCCAGATCTTCAGCAAGCCGGCGCGGGTTTCTGCTTCAGGGCGCCAGGCACTTTCGTTGGTCAGCATCACCTGGCTGATGGACAGCCCGTAGGTGGCGCAATGGCCAAGCAAGTCCTTGGCGTGCTTGAAGGGGAAGGTCAGGGGGGTGGTGTCTTCGACGATCCGGTCGGCGCCGGCGGCGTCTTCATCCACCACGAACCCGCCGCCGACCGAGTAGTACTCGCGGCTGCGAATCTGGATACCCGCGGCGTCAAAGGCCCGAAAGATCATGCCGTTGGGGTGGTAGGCCAGGGGTTTGCGAATCATTGCCAGGTGTTCTTTCTCGTTGAACGCAATGCTGTGTTCGCCGAGCAGGTTCAAGCGACCGTCGCTGCGCATCTGCGCCAGGCGTGCGGCCACGGTTTCGGTGTTCACGGTGTCCGGGTGTTCGCCTTCCAGGCCCAGCAGCACGGCCTTGTCGCTGCCGTGGCCTTTACCGGTGGCGCCGAGGGAGCCATAGAGTTCCACCTTGATGCCGGCGGTGGCGCTCAGCAGGTTGTCCCGCTTGAGGCCCTCGACGAATCGAGCGGCCGCGCGCATAGGGCCGACGGTGTGGGAGCTGGAGGGGCCGATGCCAATCTTGAACAGGTCGAACACGCTTAACGACATGAGTTGTTCTCCGGTTTCTTATTGTTCTTGAGGTCATACGCGGTCAAGTGTGGGAGGGGGCTTGCCCCCGATAGCGGTGGGTCAGTAGAAAGTTCTGGTGACTGACACTCTGCCATCGGGGGCAAGCCCCCTCCCACATTTGATTACGCGTAGCTCTCGATCGAAGGGCACGCGCATACGAGGTTGCGATCGCCAAACACGTTGTCGACCCGGCCAACCGGTGGCCAGTATTTGCCTTCGATCAACGAAGCTACCGGGTACACCGCCTGTTCACGGCTGTATGGGTGGCTCCATTCGCCCACCAGTTCCGCCGCGGTGTGCGGGGCGTTTTTCAGTGGGTTGTCGTCCTTGTCCAGGGTGCCGTTTTCCACCGCTCGGATTTCTTCGCGGATGGCGATCATCGCGTCGCAGAAGCGGTCCAGTTCTTCCTTGGATTCACTTTCGGTGGGCTCGATCATCAAGGTGCCGGCGACCGGGAACGACATGGTCGGTGCATGGAAACCGAAGTCGATCAGGCGCTTGGCCACGTCATCCACGCTGATGCCGCTGCTGTCTTTCAGCGGGCGCAAGTCCAGGATGCATTCATGCGCTACCAGGCCGTTGCTGCCGGTGTACAGCACGGGGTAGTGCTCTTCCAGGCGACGGGAGATGTAGTTGGCATTCAGGATCGCCAGTTGCGACGCACGCTTGAGGCCCGCACCGCCCATCATGCTGATGTACATCCAGGTAATCGGCAGGATGCTTGCGCTGCCAAAAGGCGCTGCGCACACCGCGCCTTCCTTGCGCTGCATGGCCGCGTGGCCCGGCAGGAATGGCGTGAGGTGCGATTTGACGCCAATCGGGCCGACGCCCGGGCCGCCACCGCCGTGGGGGATGCAGAAGGTCTTGTGCAGGTTCAGGTGGGACACGTCGCCACCAAACTTGCCCGGTGCGCACAGGCCGACCATGGCGTTCATGTTCGCGCCGTCGATGTACACCTGGCCGCCGTTGTCGTGGATGATCCCGCAGATTTCGCGGATGCCTTCCTCGAACACACCGTGGGTGGACGGGTAGGTGATCATCAGCGCGGCGAGGTGTTCGCGGTGCTCGATGGCCTTGGCACGCAGGTCTTCGATATCCACATTGCCCCGGGCATCGCAGGCGGTGACGACCACGCGCATACCGGCCATGTTGGCGGTGGCCGGGTTGGTGCCGTGTGCCGACGATGGGATCAGGCAGATGTCGCGACGGGCTTCGCCACGGCTCTGGTGATAGGCGCGAATGGCCAACAGACCGGCGTACTCACCCTGGGAACCGGCGTTCGGTTGCAGGGAGATCGCGTCGTACCCGGTGGCCGCGCAGAGCATGGCTTCCAGGTCAGAGGTCAATTGCAGGTAGCCGGCGCTTTGCTCGGCTGGGGCGAAGGGGTGCAGGGCACCGAATTCAGCCCAGGTCACCGGGATCATTTCGCTGGCGGCGTTGAGCTTCATGGTGCATGAACCCAGCGGGATCATGGTGCGGTCCAGTGCCAGGTCCTTGTCGGCCAGCTTGCGCAGGTAGCGCATCAGCTCGGTTTCCGAGTGATAACGGTTGAATACCGGGTGGCTGAGGATCGGCGACTGGCGCAGCAGCGCGGCGGGCAGGGTGCTGTCGACGCTGGCCGCCAGGGCGGCGAAGTCCGGCAGGGCTTTACCGTCGGCCAATACGCTCCACAGGGTCTCGATATCGGCCTGGGTGGTGGTTTCATCCAGCGACAGGCCCAGTCGCGCAGCGTCCACGACCCGCAGGTTGATGCGTTGGGCGCGGGCTTTGTCGTGCAGCGCGGCGGTGTGAGTGCCGGTGGCCAGTGTCAGCGTGTCGAAGAAGGTGGCTTGTTCAACCTGAAGGCCCAAGGTGGTCAAGCCCTTGGCCAGGATCGCGGTCAGGTGGTGAATGCGCTGGGCGATCTGGGTCAGGCCTTTAGGGCCGTGGTACACGGCGTACATGCTGGCGATGTTGGCCAGCAGCACTTGGGCGGTGCAGATGTTGCTGGTGGCTTTCTCGCGGCGGATATGTTGCTCGCGGGTCTGCATGGCCAGGCGCAGGGCCGGCTTGCCGAAGCGGTCGACCGATACACCGACCAGACGCCCCGGCATATCGCGCTTGAACGCATCCCTGGTGGAGAAGTACGCCGCGTGCGGGCCACCGAAGCCCAGCGGCACGCCGAAGCGTTGCGCGCTGCCAATGGCCACGTCGGCGCCGAACTCACCCGGTGGGGTCAGCAGGGTCAGGGCCAGCAGGTCGGCGGCTACCGCCACCAGCGCATGGGCGGCATGGAAGCGTTCAGCCAGTTCACGGTAGTCGAACACGTCACCGTTGCTGGCCGGGTATTGCAGCAGTGCCCCGAAGAACGGGCTGACGTCGGTCAGTTCGCGCTCATCGCCCACCACCACATCGATGCCCAATGGCTCGGCACGGGTGCGCAGCACATCGAGGGTTTGCGGGTGGCTGTGGATCGAGGCAAAGAAGGCATTGCTGCCTTTGTTCTTGCTCAGGCGCTTGCAGAAGGTCATGGCTTCGGCGGCCGCGGTGGCTTCGTCGAGCAAGGAGGCGTTGGCGATCGGCAGGCCGGTGAGGTCGCTGATCAGGGTCTGGAAGTTCAGCAGCGCTTCCAGGCGGCCTTGGGAGATTTCTGGCTGGTACGGGGTGTAGGCGGTGTACCAGGCCGGGTTTTCCAGGAGGTTGCGCAGGATCGGCGACGGCGTATGGCAGTTGTAGTAGCCCTGGCCGATATAGGTCTTGAACAGTTGGTTCTTGCCTGCGATCGCCTTGATCCTGGCCAGTGCCTCGGCTTCGCTCAGGCCGTCTTCCAGGCCAAGCACGCTGGTGCCCTTGATGCTTTCCGGGATCACGCTGGCGCTCAAGGCTTCCAGGGAGTCAAAACCCAGGCTGGCGAGCATCTGCTGCTCATCGTCCTGGCGCGGGCCGATATGGCGGGCGATGAATTCGTTGGCGGTGCTCAGGTTGATACTCATGGCGCGCTCCTCAGGCTTCGGCGTTGGCTTTGATCAGACGGTCGTACGCGTCCTGATCCAACAGTTTAGCGATAGCCTCGGCATCGGCCGGTTTAAAGCGGAAGAACCAGCCTTCGCCCATCGGGTCTTCGTTGACCAGTTCCGGGCTGCCGTCGAGCTTGTCGTTCACTTCCAGCACTTCACCGTCCAATGGCATGTACACGCCGCTGGCGGCCTTGACCGACTCAACGGTGGACGCTTCGGCGCCCTTGGCGTAGGCCTGCAACTCTGGCAGTTGCACGAAAACCACATCACCCAGCGCGTCCTGCGCGAAAGCGGTGATACCCACGGTGACGCTGCCGTCAGCTTCGGCGCGCAGCCATTCGTGATCTTCAGTGAAACGCAACTCGCTCATGGAAACTCCTCGGGGCCAGATTCGTCTGGTGGACGGGATTGGAATAATGGGGAGTTGCTTAGCAATATTGCGGCCAATGTTATTAATTCGTTACAAATCAATAGGTTAATAAAATGGGTTATGACGTTATGCGTTTTGCCTGTAGCGATTTCGCTACAGTCCGGCGGTCTAAAAAAAGCCTATGTGGATCAAAGCCTTGCATGGCGCGTAAAAAACAGGGTTGTAGCGATATCGTTCCACTGTAGCGCTTTCAGTACAGTGGATGTCGTTCTCAGACCCTTTTTTGAAACGCGACCCTGTAGGCGCGAGCTTGCTCGCGAAGATCGTCAACGATGACGCAAGCAGCCTGGATGAACGCAGCACCCTTGGGGTTTTCGCCAGCAAGCTTGCGCCTGCAGTAAGCAGAGCCCATCTCAGGGCTTGTTCGGGATGCCGTACTTGCGCAGGCGATGGGCGATAGCGGTGTGGGAGGTTTGCAGGCGGCTCGCCAGTTGACGGGTCGAGGGGTAGCTGGTGTAGAGCTTCTCCAGCAGGTTGCGCTCGAAATCGTCCATAGCTTGTTCCAGGCTGTCGACCTCGCCATCGCTTTGGCGGGCGACCGAGGTGCCGGCGATATCCAGGTCACCAATGTCCACCAGGCTGCTTTCGCAGATGGCAGCTGCGCGGAAGATCACGTTCTGCAACTGCCGCACATTGCCCGGCCAGCGGTTGCCGAGCAGCGCCGGATACGTGCCGGGCGCCAGGCGGCACACCGGTCGCTGGATCTGGGCACAGGCCTGCTGCATGAAGTAGCGCGCCAGCAGCAGGATGTCCTGGCCGCGCTCGCGCAGGGGCGGCACTTCGACGTTGAGCACGTTGAGCCGATAGAACAGGTCTTCGCGAAAAGTCCCCTCGCTGACCATCTTTTCCAGGTCGCGGTGGGTTGCGCTGAGGATGCGCACATTGACCTTCACTTCGCGATCACCGCCGACCCGGCGAAAGCTGCCGTCGTTGAGAAAGCGCAGCAACTTGGCCTGCAGGTACGGCGACATCTCACCGATCTCATCCAGGAACACCGTGCCCTGGTTGGCCAGCTCCATCAGCCCCGGCTTGCCACCGCGCTGGGCGCCGGTAAACGCACCGGGGGCATAACCGAACAGTTCGCTTTCGGCGAGGTTCTCCGGCAGCGCCGCGCAGTTCAGCGCCAGGAACGGTGCGCTGTACCGCGCACTGATGGCATGGCAGGCACGGGCCACCAGTTCCTTGCCGGTACCGGTCTCGCCCTGGATCAACAGCGGTGCATCCAGCGCGGCCACCCGCTGCGCGCGCGCCTTGAGGGTGCGGATCACCGGGGACTCGCCCAACAGTGCATCGAAGCCTTCGGCATGGTCGTGGTGCAGCGCAGACAATTGCTCGCCGATGCGGTTGGGCTGATAGAGCGTGAGCAGGGCGCCGGCATCGGTGATCGGGGTGGCATCCAGCAACAGGGTCTGGCCGTTGACGTTGATTTCGCGCAACGGCAAACGAAAGCCCTGTTCCAGCAAGGTGTCCAGCAACGCGGGGTCATTGAACAGCTCGGCAATGCTTTCCCCGGCCGGCTCGCGGCCGTACAGGGCGATCAACGCCGGGTTGGCCAGCAGGATCGTACCGGCGCTGTCCAGGGCCAGTACCGGGTCGGTCATGGCCGCCAGCAGGGCGTCGAGTTGCAGGTGGCGACGTTGGCCGGGGAGGATGTCGACCACGGTGACCGACTGGACGCCGTGCACGCTGAACAGCGCATCGCGCAACTCTTCGAGGACTTCGGCACTCAGGGTCGGCGCGTCGATGTAGACGTTGGGCGGCACCATTTCCACGGCATCCAGGTTGAGATTGCGCCCACCGAGCAAGGCCAGGACTTCCTGGGTGATGCCGACGCGGTCGATGAAGCTGACGTGGATACGCATGGGGCGCTAACAATTCTGGGGAGCGAGAGGCGGCAAGTATGCCTTGGCGCGGATGGAGATCAAAATATGGGAGGGGCGGTGCGACGATTCAACATGCTCCCGATGGCGGTGTGTCAGTCAGCTGATCCACCGCCATCGGGAGCAAGCCCCCTCCCACATTTTGAGCAGTGTTGTGTCAGTGCAACCGGGTTATTCCAAGTGTTCAGGCTTGATCGGATCGCCGGATTTCACATCCAGTTGATGCCGTACATCCTCGAACATCTGGTCGTACTGTTTGTGCATCGATCCATTCAACACGGCGATCTTCGGCATGCCGTATTTCTGCGCGATGTTCATCGCATGCCGCGCAAAGTCGAAGGCCTGGTCCTTGGGCAGGAAGAACTCTTCCTTGAGGTCCTTGCCCTGCACCGAGCCGTGCAGCTTGAACAGCATGCCCTTGCCTTCCTTTGGGTCCTGGCTGATTTCGTAGTCAATACACAGGTTGTAGCTGTAGTCCTGGGTATTCAGCGCGTGACGTTCAACGTGCAAGTGACCGGGTTCAAAGGTGGCCATAGGCGTATCTCCTCTACTTCACAGATAGGTGATGCCAGGTGTTGCCGTGCTGATGCGTGTGCCGGCACTGCCCTGGACGATGGCTTCGATGTCGGAGAGTGAACCGATCACTGCGGTTTTGCCAGTCTGGCGGGCGAACTCGCAGGCTGCTTGCACCTTGGGCCCCATGGAGCCGGCGGCGAAACCGAGTCTTTCCATTTCATCCGGGTGGGCCTGGCCGATAGCCTTCTGGGTCGGTTTGCCAAAGTCGATATACGCCGCGTTGACGTCGGTGGCGATCACCAGCAAATCGGCTTCCAGTTGCGATGCCAGCAGCGATGAGCACAGGTCTTTGTCGATGACCGCTTCAATACCCTTGAGCTTGCCGTCTTCGCCATACATCGTTGGAATACCGCCGCCGCCGGCGCAGATCACGATGCTGCCCTTTTCCAGCAGCCATTGGATCGGGCGAATTTCAAAGATGCGTTTCGGCCGCGGGCTGGCCACGACGCGGCGGTATTTATCGCCATCCGGGGCGATCGCCCAGCCTTTTTCAGCGGCCAGTTGCTCGGCTTCGGCCTTGGAGTACACCGGGCCTATGGGCTTGCTGGGGTGCTGGAAGGCCGGGTCGTTGGCGTCCACTTCGACCTGGGTGAGCAGGGTGGCGAAGGGTACTTCGAAGTCCAGCAGGTTGCCCAGTTCCTGTTCGATGATGTAGCCGATCATGCCTTCGGTTTCCGCACCGAGCACGTCCAGCGGGTAGGGCGATACGCTGGTGTAGGCCGCAGCCTGCAACGACAGCAGGCCGACCTGCGGGCCATTGCCGTGGGCGATGACCAGCTCGTTGCCGGGGTGGATCTTGGCGATCTGTTCGGTAGCGATTCGGATATTGATGCGTTGGTTGTCCGCTGTCATGGGTTCACCACGGCGGAGCAGGGCGTTACCGCCCAGGGCTACGACGATACGCATAATGCAATCCTTCTAGAGCTCGTAATCCTTTGTAGGAGCGAGCTTGCTCGCGAAGGAGGTCAACGATAACGCGCCCATCCTGAATGAACGCGGTGCCCTTGAATTTTTCGCGAGCAAGCTCGCTCCTACAGTGGGATCGCAGCAGGGTTTAGATATCCGCGAGTGCCGACACCAGGATCGCCTTGATGGTGTGCATGCGGTTTTCCGCCTGCTCAAAGGCAATGTTGGCCGGCGACTCGAACACTTCTTCAGTCACTTCCACACCATTGGCCAGGTTCGGATAACGCGCGGCGATGTCCTTGCCGACCTTGGTCTCGCTGTTATGGAACGCCGGCAGGCAGTGCATGAACTTCACGCGCGGGTTGCCCGAGGCTTTCATCATCTTGGTGTTGACCTGGTACGGCAGCAGTTGCTCGATACGTTCGTCCCACGCTTCCACCGGCTCACCCATGGAGACCCAGATATCGGTGTGGATAAAGTCCACGCCTTTGACCGCTTCTTTTGGGTCTTCGGTGATGGTGATACGCGCGCCGCTTTCTTCGGCAAAGGCCTGGCACTGCTTGATGAAATCTTCATGGGGCCACAGGGCTTTTGGCGCGCCGATGCGCACGTCCATGCCCAGCTTGGCGCCGATCATCAGCAGCGAATTGCCCATGTTGTAGCGTGCGTCACCCAGGTAGGCGTAGCTGATGTCATGCAGCGGCTTGTCGCTGTGTTCGCGCATGGTCAGGGTGTCGGCGATCATCTGGGTCGGGTGGAATTCAGCGGTCAGGCCGTTGAACACCGGCACGCCGGCAAACTTGGCCAGCTCTTCGACGATTTCCTGCTCGAAGCCACGGTATTCAATGGCATCGAACATGCGGCCGAGCACGCGGGCGGTGTCTTTCATGCTTTCTTTGTGGCCGATCTGCGACGACACCGGGTCGATATAGGTGACGTGAGCGCCCTGGTCGTGGGCTGCCACTTCGAACGCGCAGCGGGTGCGGGTCGAGGTTTTTTCAAAGATCAGCGCGATGTTCTTGCCTTGCAGGTGTGGACGCTCGGTGCCGGTGTATTTGGCGCGCTTGAGGTCGCGGGACAGGTCCAGCAGGTAATGCAGTTCGCGGGTGGTGTGGTGCATCAGCGACAGCAGGCTGCGGTTGCGCATATTGAAAGCCATGGTGGATCTCCTTCTGTTCAGGTTATCCCCTGGGCCGACGCCTTATGAGCGGCGGCCAAGGTTTGAAAGTTAGTAGTCGATAGGGTCGCGGATGATCGGGCAGGTCATGCAGTGGCCGCCGCCCCGGCCCCGGCCGAGTTCACCGGCGCTGATGGTGATGACTTCCACGCCGGCCTTGCGCAGCAGGGTGTTGGTGTAGGTATTGCGGTCGTAGCCAATGACCACGCCCGGCTCCACGGCGACCACGTTGTTGCCGTCGTCCCACTGCTCGCGTTCGGCAGCGAAGCTGTTGCCGCCGGTTTCGACGACCCGCAGGGCCTTGAGGTTGAGCGCTGCGGCCACGGTTTCGAGGAAGTTGGTTTTCTCCCGTTGAATATCGATGCCGTGTGGCTTGCTCTCGTCAGGGCGTAGGGTGAAGGGCACGATCTGGCTGACCACTTCGGGGAAGATGGTGACCAGGTCGCGGTCGCAGAAACTGAACACGGTGTCCAAGTGCATTGCCGCGCGGGATTTTGGCAGGCCGGCAACGATCACCCGTTCCACGGCTTTGTTCTTGAACAGGTTGCGCGCCAACTGGCCGATGGCCTGGTGGGACGAGCGCTCGCCCATCCCGATCAACACCACGCCATTGCCAATCGGCATGACGTCGCCACCTTCCAGCGTGGCGGCACCGTGTTCCTGGTCGGGGTCGCCATACCAGATTTGGAAGTCGGCGTTGGTGAACTCGGGGTGGAATTTGTAGATGGCGCTGGCCAGCAGGGTTTCCTGACGTCGCGCCGGCCAGTACATCGGGTTGAGCGTCACGCCGCCGTAGATCCAGCAAGTGGTGTCGCGGGTGAACTGGGTGTTGGGCAGCGGCGGCAGAATGAAGCTGGCGTGGCCGAGGAAGTCGCGGAACATCTCGATGGTTTTGCCACCGAAGCTGCTCGGCAGGTCATCGGCCGACACGCCACCAATCAGGAACTCGGCGATCTTGCGTGGCTCCAGGCTACGCAGCCAGGAACCGACTTCATCGACCAGGCCCAGACCGACGGTGTTGGAGGTGATCTTGCGCTCCAGGATCCAGTCCAGGGCTTCGGGGTTGGCAACGATGTCGGTCAGCAGGTTGTGCATTTCCAGCACATCAATGTCCCGCTCGCGCATCTTGGTGACGAAATCGAAATGGTCGCGCTTGGCCTGGGCCACCCACAACACGTCATCGAACAGCAATTCATCACAGTTGTTGGGGGTCAGCCGCTGGTGGGCCAAACCTGGGGAGCACACCATGACTTTACGCAGTTTGCCGGCTTCGGAATGTACGCCGTACTTCACTTTTTCCGTGGTCATTACAGATCCTCCAGTGAGCAACAATTACATAGTCAGGAAGCCGGCGTAGAGCCCATAGGCGGCCACCAGGGCGCCAATGACCACTGCGACGAAAATCAGCTTCTCGACGTTGGTGAAAATCGGTTTGCCCAGTTCATGCTTGGCCTTGGCGAACAGGATCGCGCCAGGGGCATAGAGCAGGGCGGAGAGCAGCAGGTATTTGGTGCCGCCGGCATACAGCAGCCAGACCGCATAGATCAGCGCGATCGCGCCGATGACCAGGTCTTTCCTGCGTTCGCCCGCGGCGTTTTCGTAAGTCTCGCCACGTACCGCCAGCAGCAGCGCATAGGCAGCGGACCACAGGTAAGGCACCAGGATCATCGAGGTGGCGAGGTAGATCAGCGACAGGTAGGTGCTGGCGGAAAACAGCGTGATCACCAGGAATAACTGGACCAGCGCGTTGGTCAGCCACAGGGCGTTGGCCGGCACATGGTTGGCGTTTTCGCGGCGCAAAAACTCCGGCATGGTGTGGTCCTTGGCGGCGGCGAACATGATCTCCGCACACAGCAGCACCCACGACAGCAACGCACCGAGCAGCGAGATAACCAGGCCGACACTGATCAACACGGCGCCCCAGTGGCCCACGACATGCTCCAGCACGGCAGCCATCGATGGGTTCTGCAACTTGGCCAGTTCCGGTTGGGTCATGATCCCGAGGGACAGCACGTTCACCAGCATCAGGAACAGCAGCACGGTGATAAAGCCGATCACGGTGGCCTTGCCCACATCCGAACGTTTTTCGGCACGCGCCGAGAAGATGCTCGCGCCTTCGATGCCGATGAACACCCACACGGTGACCAGCATCATGTTGCGCACCTGGTTCATCACGCTGCCCAGGTCCGGGTTTTTCAGGCCCCAGATGTCAGCGGTGAAGATGTCCAGCTTGAACGCGAACACGGCGATCAACACGAACAGCACCAGCGGCACGATCTTGGCGACGGTGGTCACCAGGTTGACGAACGCCGCCTCCTTGATCCCGCGCAGTACCAGGAAATGCACGGCCCAGAGCAGGACCGAGGCGCCGATCACCGCGGCCGGGGTGTTGCCCTCGCCAAAGATCGGGAAGAAGTAACCGAGGGTGCTGAACAGCAGCACGAAATAGCCGACGTTACCCAGCCAGGCGCTGATCCAGTACCCCCAGGCGGACGAGAACCCCATGTAGTCGCCAAACCCGGCCTTGGCGTAGGCATATACGCCGCCGTCGAGGTCGGGTTTGCGGTTGGCCAACGTCTGAAACACGAAGGCGAGGGTCAACATACCCACGGCCGTGATGACCCAACCAATCAGGACAGCGCCAACATCGGCACTGGCCGCCATGTTTTGCGGCAGGGAGAAGATCCCGCCGCCAATCATTGAACCCACGACAAGTGCAACCAGTGCACCGAGTCGAAGTTTTCCGGCAGATTCAGACATTGCATAACTCCAATGCAGGAGAAGAGAGACCACAGAATAATTCCGTGCGCTATTCAAACAGCTGACTCAGATCACATCATTGGCACATTCCATTGTGAATTAATGACTTAGGCTGAAAAGCCGCGGGCAGCACTTTTCTTCGCAAAGGCGCTTTCCAGAGCGATCTGTGCGGTGTGGTCAATCTTTTAGTGCAATGCGTGGACGTTTGAAGCTAGTCCTTTTTTCTGAATGTGCAAACTTTTCCAAAAGGCGACGATAAGTAGCTTGGAGGCGACAAAGTATTCGTCGTATTTAAATTCTAAATAAGCCTAAACTAAGAAAACTGTCATGCCCTTGAGTTATGAGCGTGGCAGTTTTATCGCGGTCTTTAATAAACGCTACACTCGCTGAGTTAATTAGTTGAGTGCACGGTTGTCAGCTCAAACGTTATTGATTCAGGAGTCTGCATGTCTCAACCGGTCCAAAAACTTCGGCTGGGTGCCCTGATTGCCCTGGTGGTGGGGTCGATGGTGGGGGGCGGGATCTTCTCCCTGCCACAGAACATGGCCGCCCGCGCCGAAGTGGGCGCGATATTGATC
Organism: Pseudomonas gorinensis; assembly: GCF_042015035.1. Taxonomy (NCBI): domain Bacteria; kingdom Pseudomonadati; phylum Pseudomonadota; class Gammaproteobacteria; order Pseudomonadales; family Pseudomonadaceae; genus Pseudomonas; species Pseudomonas gorinensis. The sequence goes on along the minus strand of NZ_CP167125.1, from coordinate 5,866,003 downwards.
GGCTGGGGCATCACCGCCGTGGGCATGTTGACCCTGGCGTTCGTGTTCCAGACCCTGGCCAATCGCAAACCGGGATTGGATTCCGGGGTGTATGCCTATGCCAAGGCCGGTTTCGGCGACTACATGGGGTTCTCGTCCGCCTGGGGGTACTGGATCAGTGCGTGGATGGGCAACGTCGGCTACTTCGTGTTGCTGTTCAGCACCCTCGGTTACTTTTTTCCGGTGTTCGGAGAGGGCAATACGCCGGTGGCCATCGGCTGCGCGTCGGTGTTGCTATGGGCCGTGCATTTCCTGGTACTGCGTGGGATCAAGGAGGCGGCGTTCATCAACCAGATCACCACCGTGGCGAAGATCGTGCCGCTGCTGCTGTTTATCGTGATCGCTGCCGTGGCATTCAAGGCGGATATTTTCACCCGTGATATCTGGGGCCTGGGCAATCCGCAATTCGGCAGCGTGGTGGACCAGGTGCGCAACATGATGCTGGTGACGGTGTTCGTGTTTATCGGTATCGAAGGCGCCAGCGTGTATTCGGCGCGGGCGGAGAAACGCTCGGACGTGGGCCGCGCGACCGTGATCGGGTTTCTTGGCGTGCTGGCGCTGCTGGTGCTGGTGAACCTGCTGTCCCTGGGCATCATGAGCCAGCCGGAACTGGCGCAATTGCAGAACCCATCCCTGGCCGGCGTGCTGGAGCATATTGTCGGCCCCTGGGGCGCATTGCTGATCAGCATCGGCCTGGCGGTATCGCTGGTGGGCGCGTTGCTGTCGTGGGCGTTGCTCTGTGCGGAAATCCTCTACGCCACTGCCCATGACAAGACCATGCCGGCCTTCCTGAAAAAGGAAAACGCCAACCAGGTGCCGGTCAATGCGCTGTGGCTGACCAATGTGATGATCCAGCTGTTCTTGGTGATTACGCTGTTTTCCCACAGCACCTACACCACCCTGATTTACCTGGCCTCGTCGATGATCCTGGTGCCGTACCTGTGGTCGGCGGCCTACGCGGTGCTACTGAGCGGGCGCGGCGAAACCTATGAAGGCGCCCCGCACCATCGCATCAAGGACCTGCTGATTGGCTTGATCGCTTTGGGCTATGCCGTGTGGCTGCTCTACGCCGGGGGCTTGAAATACCTGCTGCTCTCGGCGTTGCTGTATGCCCCTGGGGTGATTCTGTTCGCGCTGGCCAAGCGCGAGCAGGGCCAGCCCTTGTTCAGCCATGTGGAAAAAGGCATTTTCGGCTGCGTGATCGCCGGTGCGGGGTTGGCGGCGTACGGGCTGTATAGCGGGGTGTTGTCGTTGTGAGGCTGGCGTATCAGCCGCCCGATGACAGGGCGGCCATGGTGGGTTTTCTATCGGCGCGGCATTTGCGGACATTGCTGGGTCGGGGATTGATAGTGGCTGTGCTGGCCTCATCGGGGGCAAGCCCCCTCCCACAGGATGACTGAGTATTTCCTTCGAAATGCGCTCGAGCGTGGGAGGGGGCTTGCCCCCGATGGCGATCTTCAAGTCACCACTGAGGCCGGTGTGAGCCCAGTTCCCCAGCCGGCAAATCCCACTGCACCGGCGTGCCGCTAATGCTCAGTGGCGCCAGCAAACGGTGGGCCTGACCCCAGGCTGTTTGTTCCACCACCTGACCCTGATCGTCCGGTTCTTCGGCTCGCAACGCCGGCTGCTCTGGCACCTGTCCCGCATCGACCAGCAACTTCGCTGTCCGCGCCAACGATAACCGCGCCGAACCGCCATGGCCCGTGCTCAAGCGCTCGCGCAACGCCTGGATCGCACTGGCCGCCATCAAATACCCGGTGGCATGGTCCAGCGCCTGCAACGGCAGCGGCACTGGTTTATCCGCCTGTTTCCAGGCCATGCCCGCCTCGGCAATGCCGCTGCTCATCTGGACCAGGCTGTCGAAACCGCGACGATTGCGCCATGGGCCGCTCCAGCCGTAGGCGTTGAGGCTCACATCGATCAGGCCGGGCGCGATGGTTTGCAGCTCAACAGCGGTGTAACCCAGTTGCTCCAAGGCATCGGCACGGTAGCCGTGGATCAGGATGTCGGCTTGTTTGAGCAGGTTTTCGAACACCTGCCGGCCTTCGAGGCTTTTCAGGTCGAGGCGTGTACAGCGTTTACCCAGGGTCATTTCCGGCACCACGCCGGGTTCGTTCCATGTGGGTGAGTCGATGCGCAGCACATCGGCGCCCAGGCCCGCGAGAAAACGACTGGCCACGGGGCCCGCGAGGACGCGGGTCAGGTCCAGCACCTTGATCCCGCCCAGCGGGCGCGCTACCGAGCCGAGCCAGGGGTTGGCATGGGGGCTTGCGAAGGTCTGGCGCTGCACCAACTGCTCGGCATTCACCGCCATCCCCTGCGGATGGGTTTGCCAGGCTTGACGGGTGCGCATCTGCGCCGCACAACCGCCAGCCTCGACAATCGCCTGTTCCAGTTCGGCGGCGTTCCACGCGGCGACCTTGCTCGCCATTTCGGTGCGGTCAGCGACCTTGCCCAGTATGCGTTCGGCGGCGGCACGGTGATGGGGCGCGTTGGTGTGCAAGCGAATCCAGCCATCGGCGCTGGCATAGTCGCCGGCCACCGGGTCCCACAGTGGCGGCACTTGCCAGCCCACTGGGCGAATCGAGGAAGAGAACCAGAAGGAGGCCAGGCGTCGGTCCACGCTCACACTGGGCAGGCGCCCGGTCTGTTGCTGGATCAGTTGGGCGACCGCTTGGCCGGCGGCACCGATGCTGGCGCTGGCCAGGTCGGTCACGGCGAAGGTCGAGGGCAGGGCGCCGGCCTCGGTCAGGGGCAGCGGGGTTTGCGGCAGATCGAGTGCGGCTTGGATGGGAGTCAGCAGGTCAGTCATCAAAGGCCCTCCGTAAGAGAAGGGCCACTATAGAAGATCCTCACATCGGTGTGACAACTCCCGGTTCCAGCGGCAGGTCAATGCTGGCGATAAAACCACCGTCGGGGTGATTGGCCAGGATCAGGCTGCCGCCGTGGCGTTCAGCGGCGCGACGGGCAATGGCCAGGCCCAGGCCGTGGCCCTGCGCAGTCTGGCCGGGCGCGCGGTAGAACGGTTCGCCCAACTGGCTCAGGTGCTCGGCGTCGACGCCAGGGCCATGGTCACGCACGCTGATCAGAATGCGTTCGCCCTGGTGTTGGGCCTGCAACTCGATGGGCAGTCCCTGTGGGTTGAAGCGCTGGGCATTACGCAGCAGGTTATCCACCGCGCGTTCGATCATGGTCGGCCAGCCTTTGAGATGCAGGTCGGCGTCGGCCGTCAGTTGCACCACCTGGTCCGGTGCGCTGAGCTGGGCGTCTTTTTGCAGGGTCTTGAGCAGCGGGATAAGGTCGACCTCCTCGGCGCTGGCGTTGTCGGCATCGACCCGGGCCAGCACCAGAATCTCACTGATCAGCGCTTCCAGGCGGTCGCATTCACGCGTCAGGCGCGGCCAGAGCTTTTCCCGTTCCTCAGGGCTGGCACGTTCAGCCAGCGCGAGGGCGATCCGCAAGCGGGCCAGGGGCGAGCGCAGTTCGTGAGACACGTCGCGCAGCAATTGGCGCTGGCTGCCGATCAAGCTTTGCAGGCGTGCGCCCATGCGGTTGAAGTCGGTGGCGAGCACGCCGAATTCATCGCGGCGGTTGGCCAGTTGCGCCAGGCTGTTTTGCTGGTAGGTGGCCTGGCCGAGGTCATGCACCGCACCGCGCAGGCGGCTTAAGGGGCGGGTAATGGACAGTGTCACCAACAGGCTGAAGAGCGTGAGCACCACCAGCGCGATCGCCAGTGCGCTCAACGGCCACAACAGGCTGTTACGGTGCCAGGCATCCAACTCCGGGTGGGGGATGCGGTAGATCAGCAGGTAGGTGTCACCGGTTTTTTCGCTGGTGTACTCGGCGGTCAGGCGCCGCCAGGGCAGGTGGCCGTCCTTGCTGTCGTTCTGCCGGGCCTCGAAGGCGGCGGCGCGTCGCGGGAAGGTGCCGCGCACCACGGGCTCGCCGCTTTCGTTGAGCACTTGCACGTCGATGTGGTACTGGCGCTTGCGCTGTTGCAGCAGGTCTTGGGCGGCGTCCTCGCCCTGGGTTTCGTAGAGTTGGGTCCACTCTTCGGCCAGGTTATTGAGGCCGGGATGGCGGCTGAGAATCCAGGCGTCCTGGTTGAGCATATGCCCAAGCAGGATCGACAGCCCGGCAACCAAGGCGATGGCCAGCCAGAAACTGGCCAGGATGCGCCAGAACAATGAACGCACAGGAAACCCTCAAACAGGAAAAGCCCAGTGGCGTGAGCCACTGGGCTGGGGGAGTGACGCTAACGCATTATTGCGCTTTTTGCGGCTGTTGCGCCTTCCAGGCCTGGAATTCCTTCCACTCGGCACGGCGCTGTTCTTGCTTCTTGACGATTTCGTCGAATTTTTTCTGCTGGTCGGGCTTGAGCACGGCACGGATGTCGGCCTGGGTTTTCTGTCTGCCGGCTGCGATTTCATCCTGCATGGCTTTCTGGTCAGCGGCCGGGAGTTTGTCCAGGTACTTTTTGACCAGGTCTTTGCGAGCGTGCCATTGGTCACCCATCAGCCTGCCGATCTGCTCGCGCTGTTCCTTGCTCAAATCCAGCTGGCTGAATGGGCCACCCTTGCCACGCGGGCCGTGTTCACCGCCGTGGCCCGGGCCACCCATCATGTGGCCTTCAGGGCCGCCCATCGGGCCTGGACCTTCGGGCATCGCGGCCATGGCAACGGTCGGCAGGGCGGCGGCGAACATCAGAGCGATTAGGGTCTTGCGCATGGTGATTCTCCTGTCTCTATTCCGGTGAGTCCGGATGTGAGTAGATTACGGAGATCAAGGTCAGCGGCGGTCAGGTGTGGGTAAAGCTTGGGTAAAGAGGGTTTTGTCGCGAACTGACAAAACCCTGTAGGAGCGAGCCTGCTCGCGAAAAACGCAAGATAAGCGCGGGCATTCAGGCCGCCCGTATTATCGTTGACGTTTTTCGCGAGCAAGCTCGCTCCTACAGGGGCGGGGGGGTTAGAGGCTGTAGTAGTAACCGCGACTGCGCAGCGCCACGATCCGTGGCCGTCCGTCCGGGTGCGGGCCGATCTTTTTGCGCAGGTTGCTTACGTGCATGTCCAGGCTGCGATCGTAAAGGGTCAGCTTGCGGCCGAGGGCGATCTGCGCCAGTTCCTGCTTATCCAGCGGTTCGCCGGGCTGGCGCAGCAAGGCTTCCAGCAGGCGGCTTTCGGAGACGGTGAGGGTGAATTCCTGTTCATCAATGCTGACCACGCCGCGCACCGGGCTGAAGCACAGGTCGCCCAGTTCAAGCTGGGTCGACACGGCCGCCGGGTGGCTGCGGCGCAATACCGCGCGCAGGCGGGCAGTCAATTCGCGGGGGTCACAGGGCTTGGCCAGGTAATCGTCGGCACCCAGTTCCAGGCCGAGGATACGGTCCAGCGGTTCGCCCCGGGCCGAGAGCATCAACACCGGCAGCTCCGGGTGGTCGTTGCGCAATTGCTTGAGCAGCTCCAGGCCGCTGCCGTCGGGCAGCATCACATCGAGCACCACCGCCGCTGGGGCGCTGTCGGCCAATGCTTTACGGGCGCTCAAGCCGTCGTGGCAGGCGCGTACCTGGAAGCCTTCCTGGCCCAACCAACTGGTCAGCAGCTCACAGAGCTCCTGGTCATCATCTATCAGTAGCAGCTCGCTCATGACTCACTCAATTTAGCCATTGTCGACGACGACGGTGTCCACCGCTGGCGAAGATCCCGCACAGCAAGGCGATCAGCGCGACGGCCCCACCGGTGACGAACCATTGCTGTTGCTCGGTCAGCCATCGGGTCAAGCCGCCACCCTCTGTTTCTTTGAGTTGCTGGACCAGGCGTTGGTTCTCTTGGCGCAAGCGACTCAGTTGAGCGCTTTCGCGGGCCGCATCGGCCGTTTGCAGTTGCTTGCTCAGTTCTTCGCGCAGTCGTTCGCTTTCTTTCAAACGTTGCTGCAATTCGGTGATCTGGCTGCCGGCACTCAAGGACAGGGGCGTAGAACTGCCGGTGTTCGAGGTTTCTTCAGCGTGGGCCGTAGCCCCGATCATTAACACTGCCAACAGACACAACTGACGTAAGCGCATCGGAACTCCTGATTCCACACGAATATTCAGAACGTTGTCGGCAGGTTACCGAGAATAATGAGCAAATAGGAGTGCGCCGAACCGATTAGGTTCGGCGCGACCCGAATCAAGGCAGGACTTGCTTGAACGGTTTGACCACGACGTCGGCGTAGACGCCGGCAGCGACATAGGGGTCGGCCTTGGCCCAGGCCTGGGCGTCGGCCAGGGAAGCGAACTCGGCGACGATCAGGCTGCCGGTGAAACCGGCGTCGCCCGGGTCGTTGCTGTCAACGGCCGGGTGCGGGCCGGCCAGCACGATGCGGCCTTCGGCTTGCAGCACTTTCAGGCGCTCGACATGGGCCGGGCGCACGGACAGGCGTTTTTCCAGCGAGTTGGCAACATCGGTAGCAATGATGGCGTAGAGCATGTCAATCCTCGGTTTTCGGCGTGGTGGGCTCGGTGTCATGCAGGTGACGCGACAGGTAGATGCCCTGACCGACCAGGAACAGCACGGTCATGCCCAGGCTGCCGAACACTTTGAAGTCGACCCAGTAGTCCTGGAAGGTAAAGGCCACGAACAGGTTGGCGGCGCCGCAGAACAGGAAAAACACGATCCAGGCCACGTTCAAGCGGGTCCAGACCGGCTCCGGCAGGGTCAATGCATGGCCCATGATCCGCTTGATCAGCAGGCGATCCCCGATGAAGTGGCTGCCGATGAATGCGAGGGCAAACAGCCAGTTCACCACCGGGGCTTTCCATTTAAGGAAGGTTTCGCTGTGGAAGGCCAGGGTCAGGCTACCGAAGACCAGGCACGCCACCAGGGTCAGCCATTGGCTTTTTTCCAGCTTGCGCTGGGAGATGAAGATGGCGCCGTAGACCACGATGGAGCTGATGATCAGCACCGCGGTGGCGCTGTAGATGCCTCCGACGGTCAGCTCATGGCCGGCGAGATCGATGACCCTGGGGTCGAGTTTGTAAACGATGAAAAACAGCAACAGCGGGATGAAGTCGATGAATTGTTTCACAGTAAGAGCCAGAAGCTGGATGTGGCGGCATAATAACAAACATCCTTGGTAGCGAAAGCGCCAGCTGACTTGAGGTTACACTCCCCCGTGAATGTTGATTTGCACTGCCACAGCACGGCCTCCGACGGCGCCCTGGCGCCCGCGGTACTGGTTGCGCGTGCGTTTGAAAAAGGCGTGCGAGTCCTATCGTTGACCGACCACGACACCCTCGAAGGCCTCGATGAAGCCCGCGAGGCGGCGCATGCCCTGGGCATGCAACTGGTCAACGGCGTGGAATTGTCCTGCACCTGGGGGGGCGCCACCATTCATGTGCTGGGCTATGGCTTCGATCAAAAAGCCCCTGCGCTGGTCGAGGCCATCGCCCAATTGCACGATGGCCGTTGGCTGCGGTCCGAAGAAATAAGTCGCAAGCTCGGCCTTAAAGGCATGGCCAACGCCCTCGACGGCGCCCGGGCCATCCAGCAGGAACTGGGTGACAGCGGCAACGCGCCGGCCCGTCCGCATTTTGCCGACTGGATGGTGCGTGAAGGGTTTGTCAGGGATCGCGCCGAAGCTTTTCGCAAATGGCTGGGCGCCGGCAAGTTGGGCGACGTCAAGCAACACTGGCCAACCCTGGAAGACACCGTCGAGACCCTGCGGGCCTCCGGGGCCTGGGTCAGCCTGGCACATCCCTGGCATTACGATTTCACCCGCAGCAAGCGCCGCAAGCTGATTGGCGACTATATTGGTGCGGGCGGCCACGCGATTGAAGTGGTCAACGGGCATCAACCCGCCGAACAGGTTGGCAGCCTGGCGATTCTTGCCCGCGAATTTGGTCTGCTGGTCAGTGCCGGCAGTGACTTTCATGGCCCAGGCGGCTGGTCCGAGATTGGCGAGTATCGCCCCGTCCCGGAAGACTTGCCGCTCTTGTGGGGGCGATTCAAGCATGACCCCATTACTGCCACCGTCTGAACAGGTAGAACACGTGAGTCAATTCTTCCAGATTCATCCGGAAAATCCCCAGGCGCGCCTGATCAAGCAGGCTGTGGAGATCATCCGCGCCGGCGGCGTGGTGATCTATCCAACGGATTCGTCCTACGCCATTGGTTGCCAGATTGGCGACAAGAACGCGGTCGAGCGTGTCAGGCGCCTGCGGGGCCTGGACAAGAACCACAACTTCGCACTGATTTGCAGCGACCTGTCCCAATTGGGCCTGTTCGCCAAGGTCGACACCGGCACCTTCCGCCTGCTCAAGGCCCACACGCCGGGGCCCTACACCTTTATCCTCAACGCCACCCGCGAAGTGCCGCGCCTGCTGCTGCACCCCAAGAAGCGCACCATCGGCCTGCGCGTGCCGGAACATCCCATTGCCCTGGCCCTGCTGGCCGAGCTGGGTGAGCCGTTGATGAGCGTGTCGTTGATCCTGCCCGGCGAAGCCGAGCCGCTATACGACCCCTACGAAATGCGCCGCCTGTTGGAAAAACACGTCGACCTGATCATTGACGGTGGTTATGGCGGCAACAAAGCCTCCACCGTGATCAACCTGGCCGACGGCGAGCCGGAAGTGGTGCGTGTCGGCTGCGGTGACCCGACTCCGTTTATGGTCGAGGCCTGAATGTCGGCCGTGGAAACCGTCGACAGCCAGGCCGGCGCCCAACAGGAACTGCCGTTCGCCATGGTGTACGGCCAGGCGGTCATGGAAATGCCGCTGGACCTGTACATCCCGCCGGACGCCCTGGAAGTCTTCCTTGACGCCTTCGAAGGCCCGCTGGACTTGCTGCTGTACCTGATCCGCAAGCAGAACATCAACATCCTCGACATTCCGGTGGCGGAAATCACCCGCCAGTACATGGGCTATGTCGAGCTGATGCAGTCGGTGCGCCTGGAGTTGGCCGCCGAGTACCTGGTGATGGCTGCCATGCTCGCCGAGATCAAGTCGCGCATGCTGCTGCCGCGCTCGGAAACCGTCGAGGCTGAAGAGGACGACCCGCGTGCCGAACTGATCCGCCGCTTGCAGGAGTACGAACGCTTCAAGGCCGCCGCCGAAGGCATCGACGGCCTCAGCCGCGTGGGCCGCGATGTGCTGGTGCCCAAGCTGGACGCCCCGGAGGCCCGAGCGCGCAAATTGCTGCCGGACGTGAGCCTGGAAGAGTTACTGATGTCCATGGCCGAGGTGCTGCGCCGTGGCGATATGTTTGAACACCACCAGGTCAGCCGCGAGGCCCTGTCGACCCGCGAGCGGATGAGCGACGTGCTCGAACGCCTCAAGGGCGGTGGCTTCGTGCCGTTTGTCGAGCTGTTCACAGCCGAAGAAGGGCGCCTGGGGGTGGTGGTGACCTTTATGGCGATCCTCGAACTGGTCAAGGAGTCCTTGGTCGAGTTGGTCCAGAATGAGCCTTTTGCGGCTATCCACGTGCGGGCGCGAGCCGAATAAAGAGCTGAATCGATGAATCTGACTGAACCCCGCGAACTGGCCCCGTTGCTGGAGGCCTTTCTCCTGGCCTCGGGTAAGCCGCAATCCCTGGAGCGCCTGTTCGAACTTTTTGAAGAAGCCGAGCGCCCTGAACCCCCGGTCTTTAAAAAGGCGCTGGAGATTTTGCGCAAGTCCTGCGATGGCCGCGCCTTTGAACTGCGCGAAGTGGCGTCGGGTTACCGCCTGCAGATCCGTGAGCAGTTTTCCCCGTGGGTCGGCCGCTTGTGGGAAGAACGCCCGCAGCGCTATTCCCGCGCGATGCTCGAGACCATGGCGCTGATTGCCTATCGCCAGCCGATTACCCGGGGCGAAATCGAAGACGTGCGCGGCGTGGCGGTCAACAGCCATATCGTCAAGACGCTGCTGGAGCGCGAGTGGATTCGCATCGTTGGCTACCGCGATGTGCCCGGCAAGCCGGCGATGTTCGCCACTACCAAGGCATTCCTCGACCACTTCAACCTGAAAAACCTCGACGACTTGCCGCCGCTCGCCGAACTGCGCGAGATGGAAGCCGAGCCGGTGCTCGACTTCGACGACGTGCCGGTTCCGGCCAGCCTGCAGGAACTGGCCGATGCCACCGCCGAGCCGGAGGAGCCAAAGGACGAAACCAGCTTCCACACCCTGTTGCTGGAACTGGACGACATGGAGCAGGGCATCAAGACCGACTTCGACGACTTGTTGCGTGACGGCGCATCCGAACCGGACGCCCAGGTAAACGTCGAAACCGAGCCGGTGGTCGAAGTCGAAATTGAACCTGAACCTGAAGCAGAGGCCGAGGCCGAGGCCGAGGAAGACATCCTCGGCGTCGCCGAAGCCCGGGAAAAACTCCTGGCCGCCGTCGCCGCCCTCGAACAACCGCCGTTGAGCGATGAAGAAGACGAAGCCCGCGCGCTGGCCGAAGCCATCGAGAACGAGCGACGCCAGCTAGAAGACTGACACGCCCCATGTGGGAGGGGGCTTGCCCCCGATAGCAGTGTGTCAGTCTCAATGTCCTTCACTGAACCACCGCTATCGGGGGCAAGCCCCCTCCCACATGGGTTCTGTGGTGCCCTGGGCACCACCGGTCGGCGGAAAGACCACTGACCTGGCGCTTATCGACTAGTCTCTGATGCGCAACGCGCAGCATGCGCGTATGATTCGCGACCCTTTGCCGACGTATTCGGCCAAAGCCCCGCTTTCAACACTCTTCAGGCCACGCCTGAATCGACCCACCGGGAGGTGCTTAAGATGAACGACAAAGACCAGAACGACAGCCAGGAAATCGGCCCAGCAGGCGAAAAACTGCAAAAGGTGCTGGCACGTATCGGCGTGGGCTCGCGCCGCGACGTCGAAGCCTGGATCACCCAGAAGCGCATCAAGGTCAACGGCGTAGAGGCCACCCTTGGCCAGCGCGTCGACCTGCACGATGCAATCACCATTGATGGCAAGGTCATCAAGCGTGAAGAGGCTGCCGAATCGGTACGCCGCGTCATCATGTACAACAAGCCCGATGGCGAAATCTGCACCCGTGACGACCCGGAAGGCCGTCCGACCGTGTTCGACAAGATGCCAAAGCCCAAAGAAGGCCGCTGGATCAATATCGGCCGCCTCGACATCAACACCACCGGCTTGCTGATGTTCACCACCGACGGTGAGTTGGCCAACCGCCTGATGCACCCGTCTTACGAGATGGACCGTGAATACGCGGTGCGTGTACGCGGTGAAGTCGACGACGAGATGATCGAACGCCTCAAGGCTGGTGTGGTACTGGAAGACGGCCCGGCCAAGTTCACTGACATCAAGCAGGCTCCAGGCGGCGAAGGCTTTAACCACTGGTACCACTGCGTGGTGATGGAAGGTCGTAACCGTGAAGTCCGTCGCCTGTGGGAATCCCAGGGCCTGGTGGTCAGCCGCCTGAAGCGCGTGCGTTTTGGCCCGGTGTTCCTCAACTCCGACCTGCCAATGGGCCGCTGGCGCGAAATGAGCCAGTACGAAGTCGACATCCTCAGCGCCGAAGTTGGCCTGACGCCGGTCGCCATGCCGCAGATGAACGCCAAGAGCAAAGACAAGCTCGAGCGTATGCAGCGTAAATCGTCGCGCCCTGTGGCCCGTACCGAGCGCGTTGCGCGCACCCTGCGCCCGGCACTGAACGCACCGGCAACCGGCGGGCGTATTTCTCGTGAGCCGCAGATTGAAGGCGAGCGCCGCCCAACGGCTCCGTCGCGCCAGGAAGGCGAGCGTGCACCACGCGCACCGCGCCCGGCAGGCCGTGGTGAAGCACCTGCTGGTGGTCGCAGTAATCGCGGTGAGGCCGGTCGCGGTGCGCCATCGGATCGTCCGGCCGACAGCGCCAACACCAAACGCCCAGCCAAGCCAGCGCCGAAAAAGCGCCCGGGCCTGAAACTGGTCGCAGACGAGCCGTCGGGCAAGCGCCGTGGCGCTCCTGCGGGTTCTGGTCAGCGTCCGGGGTTTGGTCGCAAGAAGCCGCAGTGATGTAAGCGCTGCACACCAACGCCAACCCTAGGGTTGGCGTTTTTTTTTGCCTTGGAATACAGGCAAAAAATGTGGGAGGGGGCTTGCCCCCGATAGTGGTGTATCAGCTTGCCAATCCGGCGACTGATGCACCGCTATCGGGGGCAAGCCCCCTCCCACATTTGGATCTTCATCCTTTTCAAGGTCGGTGCTCAGAACGCGAACGTGCCGTCAAACACCGGTTTGTCATCCAGGGTCAAGACCCCACTGGCAAAGATCAGATCCAGGTGATGGCTGCCTTTCTGCCCGCCGCCCAAGCCCAGGTGCAAGCCGCAATGACGCTCCTCGAACCCGGCATTGCGGGCGTACAGATCCTTGACCCCCTCATTGGTGCCGATCCCCAGCTCTTCCACCCGGCGGTTGGAGGGGTTGGCATTCAGGTATTTGTTGAAATCCTCCGCGAGCCCCGGCACGTCACTGGCCACGCTGCAGATGGTCGAGTTCTCGATCCACAACTCCAAGGGTGATTGCAGTACACCGTATTTGCGCGCAAAGGGGATGGTGCTGAGGAAGGTCCCCATGAACCGCACTTGGCCATTGATCGCCTCGCTGTGGGTAGCGATCTCGCCGGGGGCCAGGTCGTGGTTGCCGATACCGTTGATATTGGTCCACTTCTTGATGCTGCTCAGCGGCGCTTCCAGGCGCGAGCCGTGTTCGTCGGTAAAGCTCAGCACCGTGGCCTGGGACATGCGCCGGATCAGCGTGGCATTGAGGTCGGCGATACGCTGCGGTTCGACGCTGAAGGTGTCGTAGAAATAGTCGCCGTAATCCTTGAACAGCAGGGATTTCTTCCAGTGTTCAGCCATGACCTCATGCAAGGCACGAATAAAGTCCGGGCCTTCGGCGCGTGGGTTGGGCAAGGTCGAGGAGTCGTACAGAAACAGGTACAGGTCGCAGGCTTCGATGGCCTGGGCCAGGTGGTGGCTGGGCGCCAGGTCCAGGCGTTGTAGCTGGAAGTTAAAACGGGCGGCACTGCCGTGGGTGATGGCCTGGGCAATGGCGTCGTAGCGTTCGGTATGGCCCAGTAACACGGTCGGGCGGCTCAGGCCGATAAGGGCCGGGTGATGCGCGAGGTAGTAGAGAAAGTGTTCGACGGCGCGGGCCTTGTCCATGACGTATGTCCTTCTGTGCCTTGGGTAAGGGGGCAGGTGCCGTGCACAGCACCTGCCGGATGCCTGCCGCGTGTTAGAAAGGCCACATCGCGGTGCCAAAGGGCACAACGGCGTCGGCTTGCATCATTTCAACGGCTGCCTCGTGGGTCGGTGCTTCAAACCAATCGTCAAGTTGCAGTTCGGTTTCCAGGTCTTTTTCCAGTGCTTGCATGGTGTATCTCCTAGAGGACGTTGTTTGAGAACGGCTTGCCAGCGGCTTCGCTGGGCAAGTGAAAGAACCTAGGTGAGAGTGTTTGGTAATGCAAAAAATTTATTGACACGGTTTCATTTGCATTTTTTGTTCTGTTTTTTCAGGGCGTCGATTTATTCAGAAAAAACAGTTGGCTAGCTGACACGACAGGTCAGCAATTTCCTGGCGACAATTTTCTGCTGAATGACGGATAAGCGTGCCTGTAACGCTGGGTTTCCGCGGTGTAACAATAAATTTACGATATTGGCCGGGCATTTCTCAGCCTCGCCAAGCTGTAAGGAATACCTGACAGATTGTCGCGCACGCTCTGCGACGGCCTCCCGAAGCTGTCGAGCGGTGTACAATGCGCCGCGTTTTACTGTGACCCCCTTGCGTAACCACGCAAATGGCCAAGACCTCAGGGTGACTCGCCCTGATCATTCCGCCTGGCCACGAGCCAGTCGGGTTCGATTTCGTCACAGATAAAAACAAACAGGTGACGCATGACCGTTAGAACGACGCTGTACTCCTGGTGCCTGCGCTGGGGTTTGAGCGGTGCTGCTTGAGTCGGTAATTCAAGCCAGCAACGTGCATTCAACATCATCAAACCTTGCGTGAGACCCTTTTCATGAGTGGACCCCATTCTTCTTCAGGCGAGCTGAAACGCGGCCTGAAAAATCGGCATATCCAGTTGATCGCCCTCGGTGGTGCCATCGGTACCGGCCTGTTCCTGGGCTCGGCCGGGGTGCTCAAATCCGCCGGCCCGTCGATGATCCTCGGCTATGCCATCTGCGGCTTTATCGCGTTCATGATCATGCGCCAGCTCGGCGAAATGATTGTCGAAGAGCCGGTCGCCGGTTCTTTCAGCCACTTTGCCCACAAGTACTGGGGCGGTTTCGCCGGCTTCCTGTCGGGCTGGAACTGTTGGATCCTGTACATTCTGGTGGGCATGTCGGAGCTGACGGCTGTCGGTAAGTACGTGCATTACTGGTGGCCGGAGATCCCGACCTGGGTGTCGGCGGCAGCGTTTTTCGTGCTGATCAATTTGATCAACCTGGCCAACGTCAAAGTCTTCGGTGAGGCCGAGTTCTGGTTTGCCATCATCAAGGTGGTGGCCATCGTCGGCATGATCGCCCTGGGCAGTTACTTGCTGGTCAGCGGCAGCGGCGGCCCACAAGCCTCGGTGAGCAACCTGTGGGAACATGGCGGCTTCTTCCCCCATGGCGTCGGCGGGTTGGTGATGGCCATGGCGATTATCATGTTCTCCTTCGGCGGCCTGGAAATGCTCGGCTTCACCGCTGCCGAAGCCGACCAGCCACGCACCGTGATCCCCAAGGCCATCAACCAGGTGATCTACCGCATCCTGATCTTCTACATCGGCGCCCTGGTGGTGCTGTTGTCGCTGACGCCGTGGGACAGCCTGCTGGCGACCCTCAACGCGTCCGGCGATGCCTACAGCGGCAGCCCGTTCGTGCAGGTGTTCTCGATGCTGGGCAGCAACACCGCCGCGCATATCCTCAATTTCGTGGTGCTGACGGCGGCGCTGTCGGTGTACAACAGCGGCACCTACTGCAACAGCCGCATGCTGCTGGGCATGGCCGAGCAGGGCGATGCGCCCAAGGTGTTAGCGAAGATCGACAAGCGCGGCGTGCCAGTGCGTTCGATCCTCGCTTCGGCGGCGGTCACGCTGGTGGCAGTGTTGATGAACTACTTGATCCCGCAACACGCGCTGGAGCTGCTGATGTCCCTAGTGGTGGCCACGCTGGTGATCAACTGGGCGATGATCAGCTTCTCGCACTTCAAGTTCCGCCAGCACATGAATCGCACCGGCCAGGTGCCGCTGTTCAAGGCGTTGTGGTACCCGTATGGCAACTACGTCTGCCTGGCGTTCGTGGTGTTTATCCTGGTGATCATGCTGATGATTCCGGGGATCCAGGTGTCGGTGTACGCGATCCCGGTGTGGGTCGCGTTCATGGCGCTGTGTTACGGGATCAAGAACAAGCGCAGTGCTGAAGCCGCGTTGAGCGCAGCGAGTGCGACACTGAAGTAAACAGGCGCACGCCTAAAGAAAACCCCGCACCCTGTATTCCGCTGTCGGGAACTCAGGGCGCGGGGTTTTTGAATGTTGAAGTCGTCAACTTTTTGAAATCACACCGCTCATGTATTCGTTCAAGTCGCGCAAGTCCTTGACGTTCCAGGCATGCGGCGCGACCTTCACCCCATTCTCGCGCAGCGTTTTTGGGATCAGGTCTCCATTCGGGCGGAGTATGACCGAAGACACAATAACGCCCGGATAAGCCGCCAGCCGTTTTTTGAAGGCCGGGGTTGTAAGGTCAGGTGTGGGTGGGTTGCTTTTCTTGGCCAACGGCCCCGTTGCCTTGAGGTCTGGCCCGTGGCACATGGCGCATCGCTGTGAATAGAGGTTTTTGCCATTGGTATTGTCTGCAAGGGACAGTGGCGTTTGAATGAGTGATAAGGTGCCGAGCAAAATGATCAATAGTATTTTCATGTTCATGCGTCCTTGTTGTTGATGTTGTTGTCCGAGTTGGGCGTGTCCGTTGCCTAAGGTTTTTGATCGATGCTGGTGATATCCAATAATGTGCAGCTACCCGATGCCGAGATCGAGCTGACTGCCATCCGCGCCCAGGGCGCCGGTGGTCAGAACGTCAATAAGGTGTCGAGCGCGGTGCACCTGCGGTTTGATATTCCAGCATCGTCGTTGCCGGATTTCTACAAGGAGCGGTTGCTGGCGCTGCGTGACAGTCGGATCACCAGCGAAGGGGTGCTGGTGCTCAAGGCCCAGCAATATCGGACCCAGGAGCAGAACCGCGCCGATGCGCTGGAGCGCCTGGTGGAGTTGATCCTCAGCGCCACCAAGGTCGAGAAGAAGCGCCGCCCCACCAAGCCCACGCTGGGTTCGAAGAAGCGCCGCCTGGAATCCAAGACCAAACGCGGCAGCATCAAGGCCGGGCGCGGCAAGGTCGATTTCTAGGCGCCGCGCGACTCACGGGCCTTGGGCGCTTGCCGGTACAGGTAGACACTCAGCAGCAACCCTCCCAGGGCGGCAAGGGCGGCGAACAGGAAGATCGAGGCGAAGCCGAAGCCTGCCGCCACGGCCCCGGCCAGCGGGCCGGTAATCCCCAGCGACAAGTCGATAAACAACGAGTAAGCCCCTACCGCCGAACCCCGGCTGGACGCGGGCACCAGGTTGACCGCCTCCACCCCGAGCGCCGGGAACACCAGGGAAAAGCCGAAGCCGCTCAACGCCGCCCCAGCCAGGGCCAGGTGGGCATCCGGCGCCAGCCACAGCAACAACAGGCCAAGGATCTCCACTGACAGGCAGGCGATCGCCACACGAAAGCCGCCAATCCGGTTGATCAAATTGCCGAACAACAGGCGGGCGCCGATAAAGCTGGCACCGAACAGGCTCAAGGCCCACACCGCGTTATCCCAGTGCTGGGTGGTGTAGTACAGGGTGATAAAGGTGGCGATGGTGCCAAAGCCGATGGAGCCCAGGGCCAGCGCGCAACCGTGGGGCAGGACCCGACCCAGCACGTTCATGAACGGCAGGCGCACCCCGGCCACAATCGGCGCCGCTTCCTTGGGCCAGGCCAGGGCGACGCCGATGACCGCCAGCAGAATGATGCTGACCCCCATGCTCCACAACCCGAGATGACTGACCAGCAGCACCCCCAACGGTGCGCCGACCGCCAGCGCGCCGTAGCTGGCGATGCCGTTCCAGGAGATCACCTTGGCGGTATTTGTCGCGCCCACACGGCCAATGCCCCAGCCGATGGCGCCCGAACCGACCAGGCTTTCAGCACTGCCCAAGACCAGGCGGCCGATCAGCAGGCTGCCCAGGCTCAAGGCCGGCAGGCTGGAAAACCAGGCTGCGAGCAACATGAACACGCCGCTCAGGCCGCAGCCCACCAGCCCGATCAATACCGCACGCTTGCTGCCCAGGTTGTCGATGATGCGCCCGGCGTAGGGGCGGCTCAGTAAGGTGGCCAGGTATTGCACGCTGATCACCAGCCCGGCGATCACCGCGCCATAGCCCAGTTCGCTGTGGACATAGCCGGGCAATACGGCAAGGGGGATGCCGATGTTCAGGTAGCCGATGAAGGTGAACAACACGATGGAAACAACTTGCAGCGTGACCGCCATGGGGCGCTGGGTATCTGGCATGGGAGAGGTCCACTGTCGCAGCAGGTAAAGATAGGCTGCTAATGATACCGGGGCTTTGGTCCGCGCAGGGCGGTAAAACGCAAAAACCTCAGATCAAAAAGACCTCAGGCTCGAGCGGGGGCCAGCAATTGGGTGGTGACCAGGGCGGCCAGCGCATTTTCCTGGGTACCGAAGCGCTTGAGCAAAACGGCTTGTTTGTCCGCGCTGAGGCGGTTCCAGACGTCGACCATCTGCAAGGCCGTATCAAGCACGGCGGTGTCGCGGCTGTCGGGAGGGGTATCGGTCATGGTGGGGATCTCGGGCAATTCAGGCAGTGTGGAAAGCGCTCAAAGGTGCGCTTTCCACACGGTCTGGTACGGCGTCAGTCCTGGCTTTTGCTGTCGACTGGTTTTGCTTCTTTGGCCTCAGGCTGCTTCGCGCTGGCCTGCTGCGGGGTTGGCTGCTCAGTTTCGTGCAGGCTTGGGAAGGGGAGATTAGGTATCTCGTGCATCGTCGTCGCTCCTCGCAAGGTCTGTGGTTTTCAATCGCAGGTGATTCCGCGCTCTCAAAAAGCCTTGGCAGGATACAGCACTGTAAATGACAAAAAGACTTTTATATCGACGGATGTGCGAGCCTTGATTTTTTTACGCAAGTGACAAGAGGCCGCACGGCTAGAACGGCACCTTGCCGAGGATCATGTCGCGGTACATCACGAAATCCCCCAGCAGGCTGTAGAACGGGTGCTGGAAGGTCGCCGGCCGATTCTTTTCGAAGAAGAAGTGGCCCACCCAGGCGAAGCCATAGCCGGCGATGGGCACCGCCAGCAACAGGCCCAGGGAGCCTTTGCCCACCGCATACGCCAAAAAGCCAATCACCAGCGTGGTCCCGATGAAGTGCAGGCGCCGGCACGTGCTATTGGCGTGCTCCGCCAGATAATAGGGGTAGAACTCGGCAAAGCTGTTGAATCGCTTGATGTTTTGCACGACGGGCGGCCCTTTGATTGTTATGCCGCCCAACAGATGTTCGGCGGGGAGCTTATTTGAGTCTAGAGTGATCAGTGGTAACAGCCAGTGACAATAGATGCCACTTTAGTATCCTTGGTCGCAGTCGCGTAAATTGCGGCCTGTAGAGGTGATGTTGTCATAACCTTGGCATTAGCTCCGAAAAGAGCCTCTGCCTTGCTGCCTGCCCCGGTGTCCGCCGAAGGCATCCAGCGACCATAAATCCTTGCGATCATGGTCCAATCTTTGTGTCCCATCTGACTCGCCACCCACATCGGATGCTCTCCGGCAGAAAGCATCATTGACGCGTAGGTATGGCGAGTTTGGTACGGCCTGCGGTAGCGGACTCCTGACTTCTTCATCGCTGGAAGCCAGAGCAGCTTTCTAATGCGTCCAGACTCTTCCCATGGCTCGCCACTATGCGGGTTCAAAAATATCCTTCCCCCCGCCAAAAATGTCAGAGCCTTCTGCTGGGTCAGAGCATCCAGGGCAGGCTTCAACAATTTCACCGTCCGACGGCCGCTCGCGGTTTTCGGTGTCTCCGGCGAATTCGCCGCTCGCGTTTTGGCGCGAACAATGCGAACTGATCCGCCAATCCAATCGACATCCCCCCACTCCAAAGCAATAAGCTCGCTCGGGCGAAGTCCTGTCCAGAACGAGAAGATCATCTGTGCGCGCTGATCCCGCGGCGTCGCAGCCAGAAGAGCTTCCTGTTCCTCGACGGTGAACGGATCGACATCATCGTCCTCCTTGAGCTCTTCCCGGTTTTTGTAGTTCCACCCGACCATCGGGTTGATCTCCAAGATCTCATCTTCTACCGCATCATCAAGAGACGACCGCAAGCAGCTCTGCAGGTTGGTCATCGTCTTGTTGCCAACCTTGTACTGCGAGAGCCGGTCCCTGACGTGCTTTCGGGAAAGCTCTCCCAATGAAAGGTGGCCGAACATCGGGATCAGCCGACCGGCGATCATCTCCCGGTAGTGCTCGGCTGTGCTGGATTTGAGCTGAGCCTTTTTCTTATCCAGCCACTCAAGCAGATACACGCCCAGATTCTGCCGATCCTCCGGCGTTTTGAAAGCCAGGGCCTTCTTTGAATTTGGGAATGTCTTGGCGTAATCAAATGTACCGCCGAGGATGGCGTGTTCAATTGCGGCCTTATGCAGCTCGGCCTTTTTCAGGTTAGCGGTGGTGGGCTTGAGTTGGACCCTCTCGCGGCACCGGACGCCCTGGTATTGGAATGTGATCTCGATACTACTTGCAGACGCGGCGCGGACGCCTCCCCCATCTCTACCCATGAGTAATACCCCTCAACATCTATAAGTACCCGACCGTCCGGCGCTTTCTTCCAGACGGCGTGCTTCGGCCAAATGCCGTCACGGATTTTGGTTCGGATGGCATCCGGTGTATAGCCAGACTCTCGCGAGAATTGCTCGACGGTCTTGTATCTGACTGGCCCGCTCATAGCTCGCTCCCACGGCCCATTCCGGGCCGCGCTGAATTGATGGTCATTTGGTGTCCTTGCCGCGCTGGGCGGCAGAAGGTGTGGGATGGTTTATGCGGTAGCGAAAAGGTCGATCTGATCTGTTTCCGACTTGCGGGACTTATGCAGGCCCGCTTCGCGCTCGATTCGCGCTCGGGCGATCGCAGCGTACTGCTCGTCAATCTCGCAGCCGATGAACCGGAAACCTTCGCGCATGGCCGCCTTCCCTGTGCTGCCTGACCCCATGAAAGGATCGAGCGCGGTACCGCCAGGAGGAGTTACAAGTCTGAGCAAGTACGCCATGAGCTCGGTAGGCTTGACGGTCGGATGCGTGTTGTCCGTGCCGCGATCCTTCTTGCTGGTCTTGGCACAGTAGAAGAATCGTGATGCGCTCTTTTCTGCCTCAATACGGGCCTTATGCGCTACAGGTGGCGCCATGTCTCCAAACCTTCCAGAGCTTGGCCTGGCGCGACCAGTCTCTTTCAAGTCACCTTGCTGGCCTGGAGCTTGCGGAAACATCGCCACAACCTCCGCACTACCATCATGGATCAGATTGGCTGGCCATCGACCAGCAGGATCGCCACCACGAACTCCCGGCTTAGCGGCGAAGTTTGTGCCTCCCTTCTCGGTGTATCGCCGATCCTGCGACTCATCACCCGATCGCTGACGACTCTCGCCTGTGGGCTCTACCCGACAATCATTTATATTCAGAGGGCCTGTACCAAACCTCAACGCATTGGCTGCGACGGTTCCAATCAGTGGCTTGCGCGCCATGGTGATCGGCTCAAGAGCGGGCTTCAATGCTGTGTTTCCAGACTTCGGAAAGCCGGACCCATACACCCAAGCAATCATGTCGCGAATCTCGAACCCGGCGTCCTCGATACGGACGGCCATTCTATGCTGCGTGCGGGTACCGGCAAAGGCGAGAAGGTGACCGCCTGGCTTTAGCACGCGCAGGCATTCGGCCCACACGTCAACAGCTGGCACGTCGTAATCCCACTTTTTGCCCATGAAAGACAATCCATAGGGTGGATCGGTAACAATGCTATCGACTGAGTTATCTGGCATTGCGCGCATTGTTTGCAGGCAATCTCCTAGATGAAGCGTAAATTCAGGCATGCAGAAATCCTCGCCCGCCGCTCACCGGCAGGCATGTAGGGGGATTGGGGTTAGGCGCGATGGCCGCGTTTGCAAAACCAGTCGAGTGCAATGCAGATCAGCGGATTTTTGTACCAGTCGTCCAGCTCACGCCGCTCATTCCGATCTCGGTAGAAGGTGGGGCCGAGGTAGTTGTGCCAGGCCATGAAAACGCAAGTTCCATCACCAAGCCTTAAGCGGTAGAACGGTGATAGGCATATGAATCCGTGCTCAATTCGAATACAGGTCATGAGCTATTCACCTTGTAGATGAAGACGTAGGCGAACCAGAGGGTGGCGATCATGGCGTAACCTTGATATCCACGTCGTCATGGATCCAATCGATATCGAGCAGATCATCGTCGTCAATCTGCGATTCACGGTGGTCATTGCTTGCCAGCAGTTCCTCCACCTCGTCGTCATCGACGTTCTCAATGACCTTTCGGAAGTTCACGACTGCTTTTCCGGTGAGCACGACTGTTCTTTTCATGGGCGAGTTCGTCCTTGCCGCTATAGCGGCTGACTTTGAAGGGGGAGGGGTTACGGCTTGGAATGGATTTCGAGAAGGTGCTCGACTTGATTCGACATCTGCCCGCCATCCTGCGCGGCCTCGACAAGTTCAAGTGCCCACTCTTGCAGCCAGTCACGCGGCACGCCGTCAATCGTTTGGTTGGTGGTCATGGCTTGGCGCCCTCGATCCGATCCTTCGCGATCTGAAAATACTTTTCATCCATCTCGATGCCAATGAATTTTCGGCCAGTGTTGACGCACGCAACGCCAGTGGTTCCGCTGCCCATGCAGTTATCGAGAACGGTCATGCCTTCGTTGGTGTAGGTGCGGATTAGGTACTCCATAAGGGCTACGGGCTTTTGGGTTGGGTGAAGGCCGCGTTCACGGTTGTCGCTATTGCTAAATTTGACGATGCTGCGAGGGTAGTTCTCAAACTCAATCGTGCGCTCTAGCTTATGGCTCTCGCGGCTCATATTGTGCCCATTCTCATATTTCTTGGGACGCGACCACTTTTTATCCACTTTTACGAGCCCTTGAGGGTTGTACGGCATCCGCCTGGCCGACTGGCTAGCGTGCACCGTCGACCCCTCGGAAAATACGCAAATGTCCTCATGGAACTTGATTGGCATGTTCTTGGCTTGGACGAAGTTGCTCCCCTTGTCCTTCTCCCACACCCATTGGTATTTGAACCATTCCAAATTGCTCATTATGAGCGCCGTGGTAAATGGTTGGCTCGCCGTTAGAACGATTGCCACATTCGGCTTAGTAATGCGTCTGTACTCTGTCCAGAGCGGCTCGAATGGAATCACACTGTCCCATTTGCAAGCTGTAGTGCCGTACGGCAAATCGCAAAGGACCATATCCACGGACGCATCCGGGATGGATTTCATCAGCTCCAGGCAGTCGCCTTGCATCATTTGAACATCACTCATAAATCACCTCAGCAAATCAGTTGTGCCAGTGCCAGCAGGCACCAGCAGTAGGCGGGGAGTTGGGCTTTCATGGCTTGATCCTCGAGAATCTGGCCAGCTGAAGCAAAACCTCTTTGAACGCTGGCGGCGTAGCATTTGCCTCGCGCTTGTAAAGCGTCGGCTTGTTCGCGGCCTTCCCGCGCTGGTCCTTGAAACCAATCTGGTGGGTGCCTTGAGGGCGTGACCAGTCAAGTTCGAAGGGTTTCTGTTCGCCAACAAAGTAGAGCCAAGTTGCTTTGTTGGCCCTGTGGCCGTACGCGGACTGCCAGACCTCGCAAACCCAGCCTTCGCCGCACGGTTGCCATCCGATGGCGACTGGCTTGGTAAGGCCGTGCGCAGCCCACGCCCGAGTTGCTTTCGGATGTTCAAGAACACCACGGTTTGCACGTACCGAAGCGAGAGCTGAAGCAAAGCAACCATGGTCATTGCCTGGGCGGTTGTGCTCACCACCCCATCGCTTGAAATTGACGGCAGCCATCGGCCCCCAAAGCTGACAAGGCGGATGCGCCACAACTGGCAAGCACCCGCTGTATCTCCTGGCATCCCTGGATTCCGGCCACGCATCGATCGATGGGTCATTGGCGTAGCACCCGTCAGGTTGAACGAACAGAGCGGCTACGTCAGGCATCGCCACAACCCTCTGCTGGCTTGAGTGCGACCTTGGCAATTGAGCCATCCTCGACAGATGCAGTGCCAGCGTCGTCATGCAGAAAGTTGACAGGCTCGCCACTGCAAGTGTCCCAGGCATCAGGATCGGCAAGGAGCAAATGATCGCCATCGGCATAAAACTTGAGAGCCAATTCAAGACGATCCGCCCGCTCATCCGCTGCGGTCAGGCGCTGTTGCAGGGCGTCTCGCTCTTTGATCGCTAGCGCGTGCTTGCCGCGCCAGTGCAGCACCGCGTCCAGTTCTTCAACCGTTTGAATTGGCTTGCTCATCACGCGATCTCCCTCGTTACCAGATCATGGGCATTCACAACCGTCATGCCGAGGCGTTCGGCGATCAGGACTTCCAGGCGGGCGCCTTGCGATTTCTCCCAGTCCGGAAGCAGCACGATGACGCCGCACAGGCCCAGGCGGGTCAGATCGTAGGCCATATAGTCGGCCCACTGGGCGCCCTCGACGATGCCGTGATCTGCCGGGTTTTCGACTTCGTAGCCCTGGGCCCGCAGTTGGTCGGCGACGGCATTGAACGCCGGGTAGTTGAAGTCAGCGATACCCGTCATGGGTCCGGCGACGTACACACGGTTGGCGCGTGCGGCCTGGAGGGTTACGCGTGGCTTGCTGGCGAGCTTCTTGCCGCGATCCAGGCCCATGGCGTAGGCCGCGTCCTGAAACGTCATCAGCTCATCGGAGAATCGCTCGATCTTGCCCACATAGTTCTGGTGCAGGCGCTCGATAGCGGCATGGTCTTCAGGGTGATTTCGGTTTTCTGTAGGCATGGGGAGTCCTTGCCGGGCCATGCCCGGGCAGTGGAGTGGGGGAGTTACTGCTTCTTGAAGGTCTTGGTCAGGTCGGCATTGACGCTATTGCCGCGCTTCAGCACGACTCGGGCGAGTGCTGCACGATCCTTCTGACTGTGGCTTGCCTGGCTGAGCAGGACGAAGTAGCTGTTTGCTGGGTTATGCCACGTGCTTCCAGATCCGTCGGCATACAATCGCGCTGATCAGCGCCTGAGTTACCCCGTACCGTTTCGCCAAGACGACGCCGCCGAACTCTCGGCTATGCGGTTTGAACATAGACCTGATCTCAATGACCTGTGCCTCGGTCAGCTTCGCCGCCGGGTGTCGCTCGCCTGTGCCGTCGGTCCCGTGGAGCTTCTTGTCGGCCTCGTTCTGGGTCGGCGTGCCATAGGCAAGATTGCCGACGCGACCGTTGGTTTTGTCGCCATCCAGGTGGCGGCAAATGTGGCCGTCCGGGATAGGCCCTATGAAGTGAATGGCGACCAAGCGGTGGATCAGGAAGCCCTTGGAAACCTGTCTGTTCCAAAGCTTTACTTTCGGATACCCCTTCCTGT
Source organism: Pseudomonas gorinensis (assembly GCF_042015035.1). Classification (NCBI taxonomy): domain Bacteria; kingdom Pseudomonadati; phylum Pseudomonadota; class Gammaproteobacteria; order Pseudomonadales; family Pseudomonadaceae; genus Pseudomonas; species Pseudomonas gorinensis. The sequence continues at coordinate 5,841,320 of NZ_CP167125.1, read as the reverse complement.
CGAAGTAGTGGCTCTTGATGTGAGAGCCGCGCCTGACCCGCCCGTGACTGCTTACCTCGTAGTCCGGCCAATCCGATACTCGTCGCCATTGCTCTTCAGTCATGTTCAGTCCTCAGGAGGTGACATAGATACGGCGGACAGGGCGCGCGAGACGCTCGCTGAACTTGACGTAGTGGTAGAGCCAGCCATCTTCAAAGGCCATGCCGTAGGCGGTGTAGGCGGAGCGCTGCGAACTCAGCCAGTGCCAGCGGTCTTCGCGAAGCTCCACCAGGCCATCAGCCTTGGCAGCCATCAAAAGCTGGCCTTCCAGGGAGGACGGGATGAACCCATCCAGCTCCAGGGCCTTGATGGCGATCACGCTGCCGGCCTCAGCCATGGCGCGGGTATTGGCTTCGCCATCGCTGTAGCTGCCGGCGCCCTTGATCTCGACGCCATACTCGCCCCACGGCCCGCCGAGTTCGTCAGGCAGGAGAATCAGGGCGCGCTCGATGCCGTTGAGCCAGTAGCGGGTAACGAACACGCCGCCGGCCAGAGGCTGGCCGCGCTCAGGGAGTTCGGCGGCGAGTACTGTTTGCTGTGCTTGCTTGGTCATGGGGTTACTCCGGGTAAGCGCCGCCCTCCGGAGTCCGGTGGTGGCAATTTGGTTTGGGTTGGGGTATTACGGGTCACCGGCATGGAGCCGGATCAGTCGTTGTCGCAGTCGTCTTCGGCGTTCATCTGTAGCGCTTCTGCAAAGCCTGCTTGCCGTAATTTGCGCGCCACGTTTTCAGATACATCTAAAGCGTGGCGCGGAATTGAGAAGTACGCAGCGCACTGGTCGACGCTCAGCGAGTAGGCATGTGCAATCACTCGCTCGATGGCTTTGGCGTCTTTCGTCTCGCCCAGGCCTGATGCGAGCTCGGCCAGCCGGTCGCGCATACCCTGGCGGAAGTAGTGGCGGATCGTTTCAGACTTTCCGGGCTGCCTGGGCGGTGCCGGCGGTATTTCTTGAGGCTTGGCGTTCATCACCAACAACTGCACCGCCTCGCTCACTTCCTCGACGCCATACCAGGCCATCATTTCGTTGAGCATCTTGCGTATGCCGGGCTGTACCGTGTGCCGCAACTCCTGCTCGCCCAGCTCCTGCCGCCTCTCGGCAAGCTTGGCCGTGCGTTCCTTCTGTTCGGCTGCCATGGCCTACCTCTTCTATTCCGCTGGCCGGCAGTGCGAGCCAGGTTTGACGTTTGCGTTGCTGGGTGCGGGCTATGCGGCGCATGAATCGACCTTCACCTGGCGCCAAGCACCGACCGCTTCGAAGATTCGCGCGGCGTGTTCCTCGTCCAGCGACAGAGTGTCGGGGATGGCGATCCAGCCGGAGGCCACCATCTGGCTTTGGTTGGCCTCGGCGCGCAGCTTCATGTAGCAATGCTCGATCACGTCTTCCAGGTGGTCGGACAGGTAAACCCCGTCCGGTGCCAGTTCCACCGACTTGCTGTAGCGGTCGCCGCGAGCGTCAATGCACATTGCGCTCATGTAGATCGTCCAGCGGTGAGGGATGCCGCACACGGCCTGGCCGATCTTCCCCGGCGCAATGTTCTTGAGTGACTTGTAATTGATCATGCCCTGGCGGCCGCTGGGATCAATGTTCACCACCGCGACATGGTTGGATGTCAGGAGTGACCGGCACGACCGGGCGATGCGCGCCTGCAGGTTGTGAGGCTTACGCTTGCTCATAATGCCTCCGCCAATTTGCGCAGCGCGTTACGCTCAGCCCTGGTGATGGCTGGCTTTCGGCGCTTGAGGATGGTTTCGGGATCAATCTTCGCGGATCGCTTGGGAGGGATCGGATTGCCCGCCAGGCTTGGCACCTGGGCGACGTTCCCGCCGGCAGCCAGGAACTGCGCGGTGCGTTCCGATATTGAGTCGGCGTGCTGGCGGTGCTGCTCTACCAGGCTTAGGTGGTTGCTGACGTAGGTCATGCTGCTTTGCTCCTCATCCGCTCCCGCATTTCCTTCTCAAGGTCGGCCAGCTCTTCCAGAAATGCCGTGATTTCGGATTCCATCTCGCGGGCTCGCTTGAAGTCGAACTCGTACCGGAAGCAAACGTACTGAAGCTCTTCAGGCAAGCGGTCGTCGTAGCTCACGAAGTCGGCCCACTTGCGGCCGGTGCAAGCCATCTGGGCCAGCATCTGCCATTCGTACTGAGGGTCATGCTTGCCTGACTGCATCGTCGCGATGTGGGTTGCGGTGTTCGGGCACTTGATTTCAAGAACGCCATCATCACCTGCAAGCCCATCTGGTGATGCACCGAAGCCCTGGATCTTGGGGTGCATGACAAGCCCGGTCTCTTCCACCATCAGACCCTTATCAGCCTCGTAGGCCATGCAGGCGAACGGCTCAAGCTCGACGCCGCGCTGTACTGCAGCGTTGCGCGAAAGGTCGCTACCGCCTTGCTGTCCGGTCAGGCGCTCACAGAGCAGCTCCATCATGTAATTTTTGCGAGTGGCAGAAGGTGCGCCGCCGCGCCCGCTGGCCATCACATCCTTGACGCGGCTGGCCGTGACGTTGCCCAGCCTTGCCGCAAACCATTCAGCGCTACGCTGTTCCATCTAACACCTCCTCAGCTTCACCTTCGATTGGCTCGGCTGCTGCTTTCAGGGTTTCGCTGCGCTTGGTCACTTCCGCCTTAAAGCGGGCGTGACCAGCAGCATCTTTGGCTTGCTTCATCGCGGCCGTGCCGTTGTGGTAAACCTCGGCGAGTGACTCCAGACTTCCGGCGCGCATAGCCAAATCAATCCAGTCGTTCACCATCTCAGGGTCGGTTGGAGCCGAGCCTTGAATCGATGCGAGGCCTTCGCCGCCATCGGTGTTCAGGTGATGGATGGCCTGCTCAAGTCGCTCCGTCTTCGGCCAATACTTGTAGCCGCGCTTCACCACGGTTTTCTTTGCCATTTCACCCGGGTCGGTAACCCATGGGCAGGATGACTTCTTGCTGATCCATGCTTTCCAAGCGCTTGAACGGTCACGGATCGCGTTCACGTCGTCGATGCTCATCGTCTCGGTGAGGTAGTCGCCGTCTGCCGTCTTGACCACCACATAAACGCCGACAGCCTCGCCACGATCCTTTGCGAACGGGTTGTATGAGTGGGTCGGCGGCTTGTCGAAGCCGTTGAGAGCGAAGGAGTCAGCCGTATAAACCAGCTCGGCCTGGGCCCAGCGAATTGCGCCAGTGGCCATGGCCAGGTCCATCAGACCGATATAGCTGATGTCCAAGCAGATCTTGCCGTCCCGAGGAACCAGATAGGCCTGCTTCTTCGCAGGGTTCAAGCTGATACCGATGGCGGCGATGTTCGTGATTGCGTTGACCACTGACTGCCGGTTCTGTACGGCGATCTTGGTGGCGTACTCGCTGGAGGTGATCACCTGAATGGCGAATTCAGCCTCGCGCTCGAAGTTCAGCGAGCGGTCGGTCAGGACGTTGGCGAACTGATTGCGCGCACCGTAGATGTCCTGAGTGATTGTTGCGACGGCTTGGCTCATGGCGACCTCAGTAGGAAATGGATACGGCTGGAATCTTGCGCTGGGCAATCAACTTAACGGCCTGCTTGGCGCACTCTTCTGGCATGCCGCCAGCAATAAAGGCGTCCAGGGCTGCACGGTTGATTGCGCGGCGATGCGCTTCATCAGCTTCGCGGGCCTGGGCCTGCTCCAGTTCGAACGCTACGGCTGCGGCCTGGCGTGCCAGTTCGTTCTGGCGTGCTTGCTCGACTGCCTGCTCCTGGCGCTGCGCTGCGGCGGCACGATCTTGCTCGGCGCGCTGTTCGGCGGACAGACGGCTTGACTCGGCCTGCGCCGCTGCTGCACGGGCCTGCTCGGCCTGTAGTTCAAGTCGCATGCGCTGGCGCTCGGCGGCGGCCTCGGCATCCAGTACGGCTTGAGCGGCGGCGCGCTGTGCGGCGGCGGCCTGATCAAGTAGATCCTGTTCTCGGCGGGCGGCGGCCAAGCGCTCAGTCTCAGCACGCTCAGCTGCTTCACGGCGGGCCTGATCAGCGGCGGCCTGGGCGATAGCAGCGTCACGGTCTCGCTGGGCCTGCGCTTCTGATTCGGCGCGCAACCTTACGAGTTCGGCCTGTTCGGCCTCGTACTGGGTGCGCTCGTTTTGCATGGCCCGCAACAAGGAAAGGGTTCGGTCCTTGGCCTGGGCGGCCTCCGGAAGGAACTCTTCCCAAGAATCGCCGAGCTCGATGGCTTCCAGCTGGACAATCACTTGCGCCACCGCAGCTGCAGTCGGCGTTGCGCCAAACACTTCCATGTCCTTGATGGCCTGGATGTTGTCGACGTGCCGGTCCTTGCGGGCCTGCTCGGCATTTTCCCAGTCGGTCAGGGGCTGGCGGGTTGTGTCGCGCAGGCGGTCCATCTTGGTGACAAACTCGCGCAGCTCAGCCTCGACGACCTTTGGCATTTCCTTGAGGCGCTTGAGGTAGTCGCGACCAGGCTTCTCGACAGCAGCCTTGGACTTGCTGACGGTTGCGGCCAGGCTGGCAATACGAGCGCGGCCCTTGGCGGTCTTGAGATCAGGAACTTCGGTGGTAACCTCGGCCTTCACCGCTTCGAAGAACTGGCTAAGGCCACCTGCTACGTAAATGGCCGGCGCGTTGTCTGCGCTGATGTCGTCGATGGTGATGACTTGCTGTTGTGCGGACACGGTGACTCCCTGCCGCGATGCTCGCAGCGATTTAAGGTTTGGGGGTTATTCGGTTATCAGGCCGCCGATAGCGGGGCCCAGGAACAGGACGGCGTAGAAGATCAGGCCGGTGATGAAGAAGGCCCAGCGGATGGCGCGGCGCCGGTGCCGCTGGTGGGTGGTCATGGGGCCAGCTCGCGAAGGCGCTGATTTGTCTTGAGTTCGCGCAGCTCAACACTTGCCAACTCCGCTTTCAGCGTGGCCTTTCGAATCTCAAGCCATTCCTGAACATGAAGTAGAAGATGCTTTTCGTCGCTCCAGAGGTCACCCGCGTAAAGCGTTCCTCGCCGGCTGGTGACGAACACTGTTCTGTTCCCCCACCGCTCTGTACTAACGATTTGCACAGGTGAAGCTTGCCGTTTTGGGGTTAGGCGCCAGGCCTTGAATGGCGGCACTGAGTCTTCGCTGATGCTCACGCCTTCACCTCATAAGCCACTGTCCACTCACCACACATGCAGGCCCGGCCGCTCCATGCATGCACGTTCGGGATGCCAGCGTCATGCGCCAGCGAAAGGGCGCCCAGCCACTTGGTGTGAGTGAAGGCCAGAATCATGCGGTCGGCTGGCAGTTCTTCGATTTGCTCGTCGACCAGCGATTTTACAACTGGAGTGGTCATGCAGCCTCCTTGCGCGAGAGCTTGTTTAGGCGTGCGCAGTAGTGGTCGAATTCCTTGAGAGTGATCGTTTCGTCAATCAAGAACTGGGCGATCATCCGCTGAACAATCACGGCCTCCTCTCGCGTGCTTGCTGCATGCATGAGGCTTTCGAGTGCTTCGTCGATTAGGATGTGCGCGCTCATAGGTCACCATCCACGTCGTCCTCGGCCGCTTCCCGCTCTGCTGCCACCGCGTCGTCGGCGTATGGCCTGAGCAGGTCCATGGCGATCCGTTCAGCGGCTTCGATGGGGTGTTGCTGGCCGATCAAGTCGGCAGCGTAGCCGCGTGAGTCGCCTTGGCTTCCCAGGATTGCCGACAGAAACAGGCGTGCGAACGAGTCGCGCTCGTCCAGGTCGTCGATCTGGCGCTGATTCAAGATGCCTTGCAGGTACGTGCAGTACCGGTCGAACGTAACAACCTTCAGCCTGCCGTAGCGGCGCTTCCACTTGATGTCTATGCCGCACACCAACTGTTCCGCCGAGTGTTCCAGCCACTCCTGTTCCGGGTTCGCCTCGCTGACCTCTGGAGGCAACTGAGCGTCGTAACGCTCCTGGCATAATTTCAATACTGCGCTCATGGTCACCTCCAAGGTGGCGGGTTAGTCGTAGTAGTCTTGATCAGCCAGATATTCGGAATGCTCATTCACAAGCCATTCCTCCATCGAGGCGATCTCAGATTCAGTCATGAAGCTGGTGTCGTCTTTCGACTCCCAATTAATTTCGCAATGTCCGAAGTACTCATCGGGATCGGCGGCTTGGGAGCTGAAATTTCCTTTTCGGGCCGAGAAATAAGCGACGGTCAGCTTGATGGAAATATCTTCGCCATCCTTTACCATCCAGTATTCATAAGTGCGGGCCATTGCGATCTCCAGTACTTGACGCTAGGAAAGGTTCGTTTCGCGAATCACGAATACGGTCTCTTTACAACGCGGCTTATTCCACTTGGAGTGGTCATCGCCGTTCAGGCCGGATTCTTCAGCAAGGTCGTACGACGCGACTTGAATGCGCGCGCCGTACTCAGCCAGCAGCGCAGCTCGAATGACGGCCATAACGTGGCTCTTTCCGCTTCCTGTCGGGCCTGACACCTCGATCTCAATCATCTTGCTCATGACTCTCTCCATTCGTTGGTTCACCCGGTTAGGCCGCGAGCTTCTTGGTGAATTGCTTGTTGAAGTCGAACATGGCCAGCTCGGGCGAAGCACCGAAACCTGCAACGCCGCACTGCAGGTCTTCGCCGTACAGCGCGCACCACTGATCGCCATCAATGCTCAGCTTTGGGCGGTAGAGAACAGATGGCTGGATCGCGTGATCCCAAATCGTTTGGAAGCACTGGGCCGCGTGGTGCGAAATCGCGCTGAGTGCTGACTGGCTGTCTTCGTCGTTCATTGCTGATACCTCAGTTGTTTGGTTCACCTGTATTCGCTCAACACTCACGCACGGCTGTTTACCGATGGGTGCCGGGGAGTGCTGACGGGTAGAGGCGAGGCGTAAAAAAGCCCAGTCGAAACCGGGCTTTTACCTTCGTATGTAACAAGCCTGCCGGGCGCATGAGGCGTCGGGCAGCTATTGGCTAGTCCATGATGAAGCCCTCCGTTGTTCGCTCACTGGGAAGGCAGTGGCTACCTGTTGAATGGGTGATGCAGATGCCCGGTGCTGATCTCCGGGTTGCTGGCGGCTACCCTCCAGCGCGTACAAGGGTTCACTTGTTTCCTTTCGCGCCTAACGCAGGTGTGATCTTGACCAGCAAGAGGCCACCTGATCGTTCACGCTGCCCATCAGCCTGGGCATTCATCTGCTTGCCGGTTACGCTATCCGGCGCGGTCTATACCGCCGTACGGTTGATGCAGGGGGCCGCTTTCGCGGTGTGTTCTCGTCCGCATCGAAGATTGATCTGACCCAATCCGTCGATCCGCCATCGAGGGCGAACCTCCGTCGCAACCAGATCAATCTCCGATGCGCTCTCATAGAGAGGATCGGGCAGTTAACGACAGGCTGTCGTGGCGCTGGTTGTTTAGTTGCTCGCGGCTTCAGCGGCTTCGTACTCGCTGCCGAGAATTTCGGTCATCACACCATTGGGTTTGGCGGATGTGCTGACGTAAATGCAGTCAGGCGTTACCACATGTTTGTAGCTGGAGAAGAACAACGAACCACCGCCAAGCCCCATCGCATCCAGGAATGGCTGTAGGTCAGCTTTATCCTTTGGCTTATGAGCCTTGAATTCCTCCTGAAGCTTTTCCAGCTCAAGCTTCAACGCTTTGCGCTCTTCACCCTTGGTGCCCGGCGGCAGACTTGAACGCGGGAACTGCGAGCTATCTGCCTTCGGGTCTGGCTTTGTCCACAGTGGCTGCGGCATTGGCGGACTGAACTTCAGGCCGTAGAAGTTACGGCCGCTGTGCATGCTGGTCTGAAACAGTGCGGTGGCGCCTATGAAGCGCTTGGCGAACTCTTCGCCCAGCACCTGCAAACGATCCGCGCTTTCTCTGTACGCCTTCCAAGCCGCCAGAACACCGGCATCGCTTGTTTTGTAGTAGGCCATCGTCTTGCCCTCCGGGCAGTTGGTTTCCCGGATGACCCTGTCGCCAAGGTCATCGAGGAAATCTGTGGGTGTTTCCTTAACTCCGACCGCGACTCTGTCCGCCGGATAACTGCTTCTGGTGCTTTACGCTGCACACCCGGGTCAGTTGCCAACCCTCTGAACCGTTGAGGCCGGTTCATCGCTGCCTTTGAATCTGGGCCGGTGGTGATCCGGCAAGGGTGAAGCTGTGCGACTAAAGAGCGGCGGGCTGTGAGGCCCTGGCGAGTCCCTGTTGGGTGACTCGATGGATGAACTATACGAATCCTCATAACAGTCGTCAATACGTTTTTGCATAATATTTTTCATGGGCGTAAAAAAGCCCGCACAAGGCAGGCTCTATTAGTGAATGGCTATGTGGCTGGTACTACATCTCGCCGCCACGCCAGATGACGCGCCCCAAGATGGGAATCTCGTGCAAAGCGTTCTCCGACAGCATTTCGTCCGGGTACTTGGCCTTGTCACCGTTGTCGCTACGGATCATCCAGGCCCCGGACATCTGCTGAATCATGCGCTTGATGCTGATCCCACCATCTGGTCGTCGGATGACGTAGGCCTGGCGATCCTTTGGCTCGGTCTTTGAGCTATCAAACAGCACGACATCGCCCTCGAACACGTAGGGCTCCATGCTATCCCCCTCGGCGTAGATAATGCGCAGGTTTTCAGGCTTGGCCTTCATGCGCGCTAGCCAGTCCCGCTTGAATACCAGGCCCTCGGTGACCTCGACGTGGTCGTTCAGGTATCCATCGCCACACGAGCCGTGCGCCTTGTATTGGGGGATGAGTGCATAGTCGGCCTCACTGGGAGATCCGTTAGATCTGGAGTCATCGCCTCCAAATAGAAGCCAGTCAGGCGAAACTTTCAGGGCCCTGGCCAGCGGCTCGACAGTGCTCTTGCGTGGACTGCTGCTTTCACCGGAAAGAATGCGGTTGATGGTTGGCTGGGGAACACCGCACCGCCTCGAAAGCTCACTCTCGCTCATCTCAAGAGAAGCCATTTTTGCGCGCAAGCGCCCAGCGATATCCATTGCTCACCAATTATACGAATACGGGTTATGCGAATTCTATTGCATGGACTCATACTTATTCGTATGATTTGTCATGCAAAACCTCATAGGATTCCCGTCATGACAGTTCAAGAGATGTTGAATCGCCTTTTCCAGCTCGGGCTGTCGCAGACAGAAGTAGCTGAGAAGTGCGGCACCACGCAGGCCACGATCTCCCGCGCAACCAGCGGGACGATGGTCGGCTACAGCACCGGCAAAGCCATTGAGCTGCTGCTGGCTGATCGCGAAGAAGCCGCCAAGAACACTGCTACTCAAGCCGCTTAATTCACCTTGCATGCTCAAAGGAGCAAAAACGATGCACTTCGACCCAAGCCACATGCACGACAAACCCACAAAGGTCCGCCTCGACGAGGTGGCCGACGACCTGCTGACCGCCATGGCCAGGTTCCAGCGGACCCAGAAAGCAGTACTCGCCCGGGAAATCCTCGAGCGCGGCCTGAACCAGATGATGGAAGAGCTTAACGCGAAAACAGACGTGGCATGAAGTTGCCAAGGAGTCCCTGTGCCTGAAAGAAAACCATTGGAGGTCTGGCTTGACGGGAAAGGCCAATCGCAACTGGAGCTGTTAGCCAAAGCGAACGGCATCACAACCGAACAGCTGACCACCAAGATCATGAACGAGGCGCTAGATCGAATGACGCGCCCACCAAAAAGCCGGAGCAACGTCGCTTCCATAGGACGCAAGGGCTGATTAGCCCCTCAGGGACTATTGAGGATCTGCCAATGAAACAACCAAGCAGTAAATCGGACGCACAAAAAAGCCACCGGGCAAGGGTGGCTTTTCGTGCAGCACATACAAATCAGTTCTGGAGCGAATAATGCCTATTCCACAATCAGTCGTCAACACCAACGAATCCGCGCCACGTTTTCTGCAATCGCAAAACGTGGCGCGGACAATGGCCCTTAGTCTCGGCGGCGTCAAAATCAAGCAAGACCTTGAAGGTCGGTATTGCCTGAATGACCTACACAAGGCGGCGGTGGCGGATGGCGCGAACAAGCGCACCAAAGAGCCGGGCAAGTACATGGCAACCGAATCGTTCACGGAAATGTTCGATGAATTAACTACCCAGAATCCGGGTAGTTTACCTGTGGTGACTATTGAGGGGCGCAGCGGCGGGACTTACGTGGTCAAGGAGCTGATCTACGCCTATGCAATGTGGGTCAATGCTCGATTCCACTTGCACGTCATCCGCACCTTCGACGCTGTCGTCATCGGTCATATTCAGCTTGTCGAGGGGAAGCAGGCTAGGGAGCGTGCTCGTCTTGAGGCTCCAGCGCTAACTGACGCGATCAAGCACGGGCGTCTCGCCGCCGGTAAAGAAACCAAGCACTACCACTTCAGCAATGAATTCGACCTGATCAACCGCATTGCCCTGGGCATGCCTTCCAAGGCGTACCGGGCGGCGCACTGCATCAGCCCAACCGATTCGATCCGCGACCACCTCACTCCCTGCGAGATCCGCTGCATTGAACACTTGCAGCGCGTCAATGCATCCCTTATCGACGTGGGCATGGACTTCGAATCCCGCAAGCAGAAGCTCAGCCAGATCTACATCCAGCGCCATAGCCGGGCTCTTCTCTCCGAAATCAAGCGCCTGGAGTTCTGACTATGAAGCCCATGACCTACCAGCAACTGATCGAGCGCGCAGCCCTGACAGCCCTTGAGCTGTTCCAGGCGCAGACTACTAAAAAGGCCCTCAAGGCTGAATTGCGATCGCTGTACGACACCTACTTCCGAGCCCATGGCCGACCTGATGGGAAGTTCGACCCCTACAACGACGCCTTCTTTCCTGTGATGGATTTCACCGAGGCGCAGTTCCAGCGTGTTCGCGCTGCCAAGAAGACCGAGTACAACGCCCAGCGTCGTCACCACACCGCGTTGCGGGCTCTCAACGCATACCGGCCTGCCAAGACCAAGGAGGCCGCGTAATGGCCCGCGCACGCAACATAAAACCCGCGCTGTTCACCAATGAGATACTCGGCGTTGGACACCCCCTATGTACCCTTCTGTTCCAGGGTCTATGGCTGCTGGCTGATAAAGAGGGCCGTCTTGAGGATCGCCCTCTGCGCATCAAGGCCGAAATCTTCCCTTACCGCGAAGCCGACGTTGACGCGATGCTGCACTGGTTGGCGCACAAAGGCTTCATCGTTCGGTACACGGCGAGCGGGAAGGCCTACATCGAGGTCGTGAACTTCACCAAACACCAGAACCCACACAAGAACGAGAAGGACTCAGAAATCCCTTCTATTTCAGACGGTTGTATCACTTCCGATATTCTCGGTACTCGTTCCGAAATTATCGGTACGACTCGGGCTGATTCCCTCTCTTCTGATTCTGATCTTCTGATTCCTGATTCACTGATTCCTGATGTCCTGAACCCGGATTCAAAAACCTTGCCGGTCGCCAAGGCTCCGGCGCCGACGAACATCAAGGTTCTGAAGCCGAAGCAAAAGCAAAAGACCGACGCGCAGATTGCCAACACCAACACCTGGGACGCCTACACCATCGCTTACCTTGAGCGCTATGGAGTGGAGCCGGTGCGCAACGCCAAGGTCAATGGGCAGGTTGCCCAACTTGTTCAGCGTCTCGGGGCTGAAGAGGCTCCGGGTGTCGCCGCGTTCTACGTGACGATCAACGACTCGTTCTTCATTCGCGCCTCGCACGAGTTCGGATTGCTGGTCTCGCGCGCCGAGGGCATCCGCACGCAGTGGCTCACCGGGCGTCAGGTCAATGCTGTAACCGCCCGCCAGATGGAGAACACCCAGGCCAACATCAGCGCCGCCCAGGAAGCCAGCCGCAGCATTCTCGAAGGAGGTGCGCCCAATGCTTTCCTACGCCGAAACCGCTGAACTGAGCATGGCCATCTGCGCCACTGCTGAAACCCTTGGGCAAACCCTGAGCGCGCCGGCCGCCAAGCTGATGGCTGAAGACCTGGCAGAGCACCCTATGGACGTGATCGCCAACGCACTGTGGGCCTGTCGCCGCGAAGTCACTGGAAAATTGACCCTTGCCGCGATCCTCCAGCGCGTCCAGGCCGCCGACGGCCGTCCAGGCAAGGACGAAGCCTGGGCCATCGCTATGACCACCAACGACGAATACGAAACCGTGGTTCTGACCGATGAAATCCAGTTGGCCCTGGCCGCTGCCAAGCCTGTGCTCGATGCCGGGGACAAGATTGGCGCCAGGATGGCCTTCATCAGCGCGTATGAGCGGTTTGTCGGCCAATCCCGAGAGGATGCCAAGCCTGTGAACTGGCACGTCTCTGTGGGCTTTGACGCCAACCGCAGAATCCAGGCGGTAACCAAGGCAATGGAGCTGAAGCGCATTCCTCGCGAACACGCCCAGAAGTACCTCGCCGACCTGAGCATTGAGCCGATCACCGAAGACGGTCGCGCCATTGCCGGCTTGCTGACTGGCAACGTCACTCAGCCAGCGCCTGTGCTGCGCAAGAAGCTGGAACTGGTCAAGAACTCAATGATGGAAATGCGAATGGCCAGCGCCGAACGAAAAACCGAAATGCGGATTGCCGCGGCCAACGAATTGGCAGATCGCCGCGCACTACTGATCAAGCAAGCCCAGGAATTGGAGCAGCGGACATGAAACGAGCAAACCCAGCACAGCTACGCCAATCCCTTGAGATGGCGAACACCATGGTCAAGCACGGAATCCGTTTCGTGTGCATGCCGGTAGTGGATGAGGCGGACTTAGCCAATCTCGCCAGCCAGGCCACCGAGCGCCTGGAGCGCATGGCATTGATCGCAGAAGCAGCGGAGCAACGGACATGACCGACAAGATGCGTGAAGCGGTTGCGAGAGCAATCTGGAATATCCGCCGCGAAGAAGAAGACCGGTGCGACATGGAGCTTGAGGACATTGGCGCCGACCATTCCGTGTGGGCCGAGGCTGATGCCGCTATCGGGGCGATAGTGATCAAACTTCCCGAAAAATGCGAATACGCAGACGCCCAAAGCGACTACGCCAAAGGCCATCGCCAAGGCAAGCGTGACGTTGTTGATGTCCTAGAAGCTGCCGGCCTGAAGGTGAAGTCATGAACATTCATTCGATGCCACACGACGCAACGGTCAAGCACAAGGCCCTGCCGAAGTCTTGCCTTCTGAAGGTCACCTTCCTGCCATGGCGCTATCAGGCATGCAGGAGCTTTATGCGTAGCCGAGGGGCGAATCACTTATCGATTTGGGCGTGGAGATTCCACGTAGTCATTCGGCGCCCCTGGATGGCAGGTCCAGCACGCCAACTACATCCTGAGCTGTTTGAGGTGAAGCCATGACCTACGTCAGAGAGCAATCATCTACCGAGCTCGCTGTGCACATGCGCAGCTTGCAGAAGATGCCAGGCTGGCATGACCCACTTGCAGACCGCTTGTGGCAGGAGGTTGAAGCGCTCAAGGCCGAAGTCGCCGGCCTACGCACCGGCTACGAAGCCTACGAGCGGGTGAATGCTGAGCTGAAGGCTGAGGTGGGGGCGCTGCGCCAGATCATCAGCGATAGCGCGACCTCCTGCGGTGCTGCTGTTTCGGTCGAATGCACCCTGGACTTCATGAAGCACCTGCCGGTCGAGATATTTTCGGTCATCTCAAAGCTGCGCAATGCCTTGGCCGAGTGCGCCGACTCCCTGCACGGCGAAATGCTCCAGAAGTTCGGCGGACAACTGCCGGACGACATGCACCCTGTGACCCGCCGGGAGTACGACCGCGATATGGCGGAGGTGGCCGGGTGTCGCGTCGCCCTGGGCCAGGGAGAGCAGTCATGACCGACCTCATGCTTCGCAACGAATCCGACCGAACTCGCCTGATCGGCTACCTGACTGCGCTCGATCTGTCCAAGCCCCGCAAGCTGACTATCGTCGAAATCCGCAGCAAGCGCAGCGATGCCCAGAACAAGCTGCTGTGGATGTGGAACGGTCTCATCCAGTCGCACCTGCGCGATTCATTCGGCCAGCTCGCCAGCTCAGAAGAGTGGCACGAGATCCTCGTGTCTAAGCTGTGGCCTGCCGAGGTTCATCCGGTCCAATTGCCCGACGGCACCCAATACCGCGTGGGTCGCGCCAAGACTCGCAAGTTCACCATCGCCGAGATGACCGAGTATCTGGAGCGCCTGGACGCGTACTGCGCCGAACACCTGCAGCTCTTGCTCCCTCATCCCGACGACCTGATGTATGCCATCTACGGCGAAAGGAGGGCCGCATGAGTCATAACTTCAAGCCGGGCGACCTGGCGCTTACCTTACGCGATCGCATGGGATGGCCACCGATGACGCAGGTAGAGCTTGATGTGTTCCATGCCGCTGGATCGGTCCTAGTCGAGGCAGAAACGGGTAGCCGTTTTCGCATTCGAGAATGTGCATGGCAGTGCCGCCTCACCGATGGCTCTGGTGAGGATAATCGGCTTTATCGTCCATCGGAATTGATGCCCCTGCGCGGAGACTTCGCTCCAGAGCAGCAGAAAGCCAAGGAGGCTGTATGAAGCGCACCCCACTACAGCGCAAAACCCCGCTCAATTCAGGCGGCGCTCGGCGTAAGCGCTGCCCAGCCTGTCGGGTGATGTTCGTGCCCGTCCGTGCCTCCCAAGCTGTATGCGGTGAGATCGAGTGCGCCATTGCTCACGGGCAGTCGGAGAAAGGCCGGGCGATCGCCGGGAAGGCCTTGGCAGAAGTAGGGCGCCGGGACATCAAGGTGCGCAAAGAGGCGCTCAAGACCCGGGCGGATCATGCCAAAGAGGCCCAAACGGTCATGAACCGCTACGTTCGGTTGCGTGATGCTCATCTGGGCTGCATCAGCTGCAACAAACCGGCGACCTGGGGCGGCCAATGGCATTGCTCTCACTTCCGCAGCGTTGGGGCGGCACCTCACATCAGATACAACCTCTGGAACATGAATCGCGCCTGCTCCGTTTGCAATAACCACTTGAGCGGAAACATTGCCGGCTATAGGCCGAAGCTCATCGAAAAAATAGGTCAGAACAAGGTCGATTGGCTTGAAAGCAACCATTCGGTAGCTCGGCACGACATTCCATACCTGAAACGTATCAAGGCAGTTTTTACAAAAAAGTGCCTGCGCCTGGAGGCTCGAATCCAATGCAATGCTGCGTAGAAGAATGCGGTCGCTCGGTTATGTACAGAGGCCTGCAGCTCTGTCAGATGCACTACCACCGCAAGCGCCGCAATGGTGATTTCTCTTTGGTCCTTGAAAAGAAGCGGAAGAAGCTGGGTTATTCCAGGGTTTACCGGGTGACCATGCCTGGAAAGGGTTACCAGCGATTGTACGAGCCAGATCACCCGCTGAGAGATAGCCAGGGTTATGTGGCTGAGCATCGGGCCGTCATGTTCGCAAAATACGGAGACACGCTACCTGACTGCGAGCTGTGCGGAATCGATCTGTATTGGAAGACCTGCCACATCGATCACAAGGATCGCGATGTAAAGAACAACAGGGAGGACAACCTTAGGCCTCTTTGTGCGCGTTGCAATACATGGCGAGACTACCCAGAGCAATGCGAGCTTTCCAAAAACCACAAAATCACTATCGATGGGGTTTCTAAAACGCCACAGGAATGGAGTCGCGAGCCGGAGGTAAAAGTCTCTGGTAACACGATAATCCTTCGGAAGAAATCCGGCATGAGCGACTTCGATGCTGTGTTCGCGCCAAAAATCACACATAACGGCCGCAAGCCGTTGCCACCTCCTCGCAAAACCAATCACAAGCACGAGCGTAGCAATGCCGTAGCCATAACCATCGAGGGCGTGACCATGTCTGCTGCCGAGTGGTCCAGGACGGATGGGGCGGTGGTTACTGAAAATACCATCATCAGCAGGGTTCGATCTGGATGGGACCCTATTGAGGCGCTTATCACTCCAGGACGGCAAAGGCCGATTGCAGACGAAGCCATCAAGGCCAAGTACCGGGCAAAGACCAGAGAGCTGAAGAAGGGGGAGGCAGCATGAAGATCAACTCAGCGCGCCAGGCGTGGCATGACTGCAAATACAACCCGGCCCCGGGCCAGACCTCTGATGTTGTGCAATTGGGCGTGGTGGTGCAGAACACCGAGCGTGGCCCTACGGCGAATCACGCAGTCCACGGCGCCCTGGCTGGGCATATCCAGTCGGCAATCGCTCGGCTACACCCGCAGATCCGAGTCTTCGGCGACTTCATGTACGCCGCCGAGCAGAGTGACGATATCCGCGAGGCAGCCGAGGAAGTGGTATTCCTGGTGGTGCAGAGCAAGTCACCGCGCATGACGGCAGCCAAGCGGGAGAAGCTGGAGTATGTGGTGAAGGGCGTCATGCGTCGGTACCAGTACATGCACCAGGGTGGCCAGTCGGCCAACGAAGACCCGTTCGCCAATCCCGAGAAGTTCAGGGAGTGGATGTGGCAGTTCTACGGTGTGCGCCTGGAGTCATGCAACTGGGAGCGGGATTGGGGCGGAATGCTGCAACTGATCTTCGATTGCTGCGAGGATCTGGACCGGCGGGCACTCAGCCCGGTGGCGGCGGTAATTTACGAAATGCGCGAGGCCGCATGAGGGCCTATTGCGTTCCCGTGCGGCTGGTGGCATATTAGCGCCATCATGATAATTTTGCCTTCGGCAACTTGATCACCGATCCAAGAAAACCCGGCCACTGCGCCGGGTTTTTTATTGCCTTGAATTCAACCTTCTGGAGGTGTACGTGAAGCTGAAAGCCAAAGGCAATCTGCTGGAGCGCGCCAGAACGGCATGGGAGGCGGTCGCACGCCAAGTTGGCGAGACCGACTTCTCGCGCCATCCACGCACCGGCGAGTATTTGCATCCCGGTGTCGCCATGGGTTGGCGGATCCACAAAAAGAATCTGTAGTTTCACCTGTAGCCAGGACAGCCCTCGGGAAGGCCTAGACGTCGATAAGCCGGTAGTGCAGCGCTACGGAAAAACACCGGCAGCCCGCGCGCCATGACCTAACACGCTTTCAGGGTGGCGCGAGACAGGAACGGCGAGATCGATGCACTTGGGTGTCGACGCCGTGATGGTCTTTGGCTGGCAGCGTGGGAAGACACGCGCACCTATTCAGGGCCTCGACATTGATCGGGGCCTTCTTGTTTTCGGCCCCGCCACACCCTTCGCTCTGAGCTGGGAGTGCCGCCGGGGCTGATCTATTCCGCAGGTCATGGCCTGTCATATCCATAACTCCCTGACGGGGAGGAACCGAGATGTCCAACATGCCAGACAAACCAGACACATGGGCGATAGCGCTTGCGTGGTTGAGCCAGCATTCGCCAATCCTCTATGCGGCTGCGCTGTCCTGCATCATGGCTGTCCTGCGCATCACCTATGGTGGCGGCACGCGGCGCCAGATGCTGGTCGAGGGTGCTATCTGCGGCGGCCTGACGCTGACGATCATCAGCGGCCTGGACTTCTTCGGTCTGCCCCAGAGCATGGCCACCTTCGCAGGCGGCTGGGTTGGCTTCCTGGGCGTGGAGAAGATCCGGTCAATTGCTGACCGGGTGACTGACTTCAAGTTGCCAGGTCGCAAGGTCGATTAATCCGCGCCACGATTTGGCGCATTAGAAAACGTGGCGCGGAGATAGAGCATGGAAAAGGTTTATGAAGTTTCGGTTGATGGCGGGCACCGAATTGAGTCGGTCAATGGCGCGCGCGCATATGTCGATTGCGGCGTGCTGCATATCGAGGATGCCAGTGGTCAGAATGTTGCCATCTTCGCCGAGTTCGATTACCTGATCGCCAAGCCAGCAGAGCAAGAGTAAAGACATGACCGACAAGCAGCCCACCGACTGGGAGCGCATCGAGCAGCTCTACAGGGCTGGCGTGCTGTCAGTGCGAGAGATCGCAACAACCTGCACCGTGTCCCATGTCTCCATCCACAAGCGCGCCAAGCGTGACGGATGGACGCGAGACCTCGCAGGGAAGATCAAAGCAAAGGCTGATGCACTGGTTAACAGCCAGGTGGTTAACACCGAGGTTAACAAGGAGCGGGTGTTAACCGAGAAAGGCATCGTTGATGCAAACGCTCAGGTTATTGCCGATGTCCGGATTGCGCATCGGACTGACATTGGAAGGTCTCGCCGGCTCACCAACAAACTGCTGGATGAGCTGGAAGCGCTGACTGATGAGCAGGGCACGATCAAGGAACTGATTGCTCAACTGAAGGATGGCGATCACGACGACGGCGATGCAATGGCCGATGTCCTGAAGCTGGCCAGCAAGATGAGCGGGCTCCCGAATCGCACCAAGACTATGAAGGAATTGGCCGACACCCTGAAGACGCTCGTCATGCTTGAGCGCCAGGCATTCAATCTTGATGAGGCGGAAGGCGACAGGGCTCCAGGCAGCAATACAGGCCAGGCGCCGGTCGACTCATCGCTCATCGCCGCGCTGGTAGACAAACTGGTTGACTGATGGCTATCAAACCGATCGAGTGGGACGCGCTGAGCCACGCTGAGCGCTCCGCCTTGGTCGCGGCGGGCGAGCATAGCCCCCTGGCCTTCACGAGCCTGTGGTTTAACATCACCCAGGGCGACAGCTTCAGAACGAACTGGCACCACCACTACTTCGACTACGCCGCCCGCAAGATGCTTGCAGGTGACGCGCAGAACATCGTCGTGAACATACCGCCAGGCGGCACCAAGACCGAATTCTGGTCCGTCCACCTGCCGGTCTACACGATGGTCAAGCACCGCCGGGTGCGAATCCTCAACACCAGCTATTCCAAGAGCCTGGTCGACGAGAACAGCGAGCGCAGCCGCGCCCTGGTCAAGTCTGCTGAGTTTCGCGAGTTCTACCCCTTCGATATTGAGAAGGACAAGGTAGACGACTGGACGCTCGCCAAGGATGGGAAGCGCGTACACCAACTGTTCAGCCGCTCCAGTGGCGGACAGATCACCGGTGTCCGTGGCGGCTACATGGGCGACGAGTACAGCGGCCACATCCAGGCGGATGACTGGGACAAGATCGACGATCTGTTCAGCGAGGCAAAGCGCCGCAAATCGCACACGCGCCTGGTGAACACCTTGCGCAGCCGGAAGGCGCACAGCGGCACACCGTTCGTAGCGATCCAGCAGCGCGGCCACATCGACGACTCGACCGCGTTCCTGTTGTCGGGCGGCATGGGCCTGAAGATCGACCTGCACATCAAGATCCCGGCCCTGGTCAATCAGGACTACATCGACTCACTGCCTGACGGCATCCGCGAGCGCTGCATCAAGAGCGTGTGCGGGTCTGAGCAGGTAGACGGCTACTGGTCGTACTGGCCGGCCAAGGAAAGCGTTCATGACCTGATCGCGCTCCGCACGGCTCACCCGTACACCTTCAGCAGCCAGTACATGCAAGACCCCGACACGCTGGACGGCGGGATATTCTCGGCTGATGACTTCCAGTACTACGGCGACGTGGATGCTGGGGCGGACTTGCCGCTGCCGGAGAAGTTCGACTACCGCTTCATCACTGCGGATACCGCCCAGAAGACCAACACCTGGAATGACTGGACTGTGTTCGCGGAGTGGGGCGTCGCCGAGGGCCGCATCTACCGCGTTGGCATGAAGCGCGGGCGGATGGACGCAAAGACGCTACGCCGTGAGTTCGAGGCGTTCGTCAAAGGCGCCTGGGCCAAGAACGGGAAGGCCAACGGCATCCTGCGTCGGGTCTACGTCGAGGACAAATCAAGCGGTACCGGCCTGATCCAGGAGATGGAGAAGCGCCTGCCGCTCAAGGTTACGCCAGTTCCTCGGGACCGCGACAAGCTGACCCGCGCCCTGGACGTTCAAGGCTTCCACGCTGCCAAGCTGGTCTGCCTGCCGTACGACGACAGCCAAAACTACGAGTTCGTGTGTGAGGTCGCATCCTTCACCGCCGACGACAGCCACAAGTACGACGACCAGACAGACGTGATGATCGACGCCTTGTCCGAGGTTTACATCAAAGGCAAGCGATCGATCCGCGACCTCCTATAACCAAATTGGTGACCCCATGAGTAAGAAGGGCCAAGCGCCAGCAACCAAAAAGCTGGGCAAGGCCCTCACTCGGGCCTTGGTTGAATATAAGGCCGGCACGAAACAGACCGCCGATGGATTGGTGAACGTAGTGTCCGGCCTGGGAACCGAAAAGGCCAAGCGGTCGCACAACCAGTTCGAATACGGCTTCCTGAACAACTTCCAGCAACTCGACGCGGCCTACCAAACCAGTTGGCTTGCCCGGGCGATCGTGGACTACCCGGCCGAGGACATGACCCGCGAGTGGCGCACCCTCAAGTGCGACGACGCAGATGTGATCCGGGCCGAAGAAGACCGTTTGAACCTGCCTGCCATGGTGAGCGAGGCGACAAGCTGGGCGCGCCTGTACGGTGGCGCCGGCATCCTAATGCTGACCAATCAGGACCTGACCAAGCCGCTCAGGCCGGAGAAGATCAAGAAGGGCGACCTTTACCGCCTGCTGGTGATCGATCGTTTCGACATGACGGCGATGAACATGAACCAGTCGAACATCCTGGCCGCGAACTACCTGCAGCCGGAGTTCTACACCATCTCCGCCGGCGCCCAGCAGATCCACTGGACGCACTTCGCCCGGTTTGCTGGCGCCAAGCTGCCACGGCGCCAGCGCGCACAGACGCAGGGCTGGGGTGACTCAGAGCTGCGCAAGTGCCTCGACGACGTCATGGACATCGTAGCCAGCAAGGACGGCATTGCCGAGCTGATGCAGGAAGCGAACGTCGACATCATCCAGCGCAACGGGCTCTCCGATGAGCTGGCGAGCGATCAGGACGACGCCATCACGGCGCGTTACGCCCTGTTCAGCATGATGAAGTCCTCAATCAATCTGGCGCTGCTGGACGGTGAAGAGACCTACGACCGCAAGACCCTGGACCTGTCCGGGGTTGCGCCGGTGCTCGACACGCTCATGACATGGATCAGCGGCGCGGCGGACATCCCGCTCACCCGGCTGTTCGGCACATCCGCCAAAGGCCTCAACGCCACCGGCGAAGGGGACATGGACAACTACTTCAACTCGCTGTCCTCGAAGCGCCTGACTCAGATTGACCCAGGCCTTCGTCAGCTTGATGAGGTGATGGTGCGGTCAGCGACCGGCCGCTGGCTCGAAGACTTCAACTACGTCTGGAACCCATTCCAGCAGCCTGACGCGGTGCAGATCGCTACGGCGAACAAGGCCAAGGCCGAGACCGACATCCTGTACAAGGACGCCGGCATCGTCTTGCCAAGCCAGATCATGCGACGCCTGCAGGCCGAAGAGCTCTACCAGTTCAACGACGAGAAGATCGCCGCGCTGGAAGAGGATGAGGACCTGACCATGTTCAATGACCCGGTGGATGACGACGACAAGGTTGAATGACCATGAGCATGATCGGCATCCAGTACAACGCCAAGCTGCAGCGGCTGGTCAAGCAGATCAAAGCGGACATCGCCAAGGAGGTGATGCCGCTGGTTCGCCAGTTGGCGCCGGAGTACACGCAGGACGCGGTTACCACGACTGACGCCTGGTCTGACCTAATCAGCAACGCAATGTCGTTCCTGTTCAGCAAGTGGCAAAACGAAAGGGTCAGCGCTGGCGCGAGCAGGATAGCCGGCGAGTTCGTCCAGTCATCGCTGAAGAAGTCCGAGCGCGACCTGAAGAAGTCGGCCGGCATCGACGTGTACAGCGGCAACAGCGTCATGCAGGACTACCTGAAGGCCTCGGCCCAACAGAACGCCCAGCTGATCAAGTCAATCCCCGCCAAGTATCTGGAAGAGGTGCAGACGCTGGTGATGGCGAACATGCGCTCCGGTATGCGGCCTGGCTACATCGAGAAGGCGTTGCAGGAGCAGTTCGGGGTGACCCAGCGCCGCGCCAAGATGATCGCCCGCGACCAGACATCGAAGATTCAGGGCGAGCTGGCCGAGAAGCAGCAGAAGGGTGCCGGCTTCGAGTACTTCAGATGGCGTGACTCGGACGACCAGCGTGTTCGGCACCGCCATCACGAGATCGCCAACAAGGTCACCGCCTACGGCAAAGGGGTTTACCGCTGGGACAACCTTCCGCTGAGCGACAAGGGTGTCCCGATCAAGCCTGGGTCTGACTATTCCTGCCGATGCATCGCGGAGCCAGTGAGCGCCCGCGAGGTCAAGGCCAACCAAGACGCAGGCAAGACAGCGCCGGGCGTTCTTCGCTAATTCATCCATCCCGCGAGGCCGCAACATGAAATGCACGGTTTTCGACCGGGCCGGGTATCGCATTACCCAGCGAGAGTACACCGACGAGGGGTTCCTCAAGGTTCCGGGCCGGGTTGCCCGCACGGGGATTCAGGAATACCTGGCCCGCGAGCTTGGTCTCGATGGCGACCCGATGCGG
Organism: Pseudomonas gorinensis; assembly: GCF_042015035.1. NCBI lineage: Bacteria > Pseudomonadati > Pseudomonadota > Gammaproteobacteria > Pseudomonadales > Pseudomonadaceae > Pseudomonas > Pseudomonas gorinensis. Next base: position 5,818,963 of record NZ_CP167125.1, on the reverse strand, counting down.
GTTGTCCGCGTGTACCGGCCTGAAGATGAGGTGTTCAGCGACGCCTCGCTCGGCACCTACGACGCTTCGGACGTTACGAACAACCACCCGCATTCCTTGGTCACCGCTGCCACCTACAAGGGTGTCGCCGTCGGCGTAGTGCGCGGCCCTGGGCGCCGTGATGGCGACTTCGTGATCTGCGACCTGATCGTCAAAGACCAGAAGACCATCGACGAGATCATTGGCGGAAAGTGCGAACTGTCCGCCGGATACACCGCTGTCTACGACGAAACCCCAGGGGTGACCGAGGACGGCCAGACATACGACTACATCCAGCGCGATATCAAGATAAATCACGTCGCGATCGTAGAAAGAGCAAGGGCGGGCGCCAATGCTCGCGTTTTTGACCACACCCCGGAGAGCAACATGACCCATAAAGTCACGCTGGACTCAGGTAGCTCGGTCGAAGTGTCAGACGCGGCAACCGCTGTCGCGATCACTGACGCTTTCGAGCGCCTGAACAAGAAGGCAAACGATGCACAGGTACTGGCTGACAAGGCCCAGGCAACCGCTGACAAGGCAGCCGAAGATCTGGCCGAGGCCCGCAAGGCTTCGAGCGACGAGGCGATCAATGCTCGCGTCGTCCTGATCGGCAGCACCCAGGCCTTGGCCCGCAAGATCGCCGGCGACTCGTTCACCTGCGACAGCCTCGATGTGATCGAGATAAAGCGCGCCGCGCTGGCCGTCAAGCGTCCGAAAATGGCGTGGGGCGACAAGTCTGCCGGTTATGTCGAGTGCGCCTTCGACGCCGAGGCTGAGAAAGAGCCTGACGAAGACGACATGGACGAAGAAGGCAAGAAGAAGCCCAAGGCCGCTACTGGTGACACTGCCGCGCTCTTCGCCCAGTTCATGCAGTTGGCTAAGGACGGCGCAGCCACCACGGCGACCGCCGACGCCGCGCCGACCCCATACCAGCAGCACAAGCAGAAGCTGTCGGGCGCCCACAAACAACCCCAGAAAGGAGCCTGACCATGGCTGTTCAAGGTGGTAACGCACTCAATCACGGCGTCGCTTACGCAGGTATGGTCGCCGACGGCGAACTGTCCAACGCCGTCTCCAAAGTCAACAAGGGCACCGTGAACATCGCGTTCGGCCTGGGCGTTGTTACCGATGGTGACGACGGCGCCAAGCTGCCTGTGGCCGGCTCCACTGCGGCCCAGTTCATCGGCATCGTTAAGCGCGAACTGAACCGTGCCTACACCGCTACCGATGTGGTCGGCGCAGTCGCCAAGCGCGATATGTCGGTCGAGACCGTAGCGCCTGTGTGGGTGACCGCCCGCGTCGCAGTCGCCAAGGATGACCCGGTGTATCTGGTCATCGGCGACGGCACCGGCACCAACCAGGGCCAGTTCTCGAACGTGGTCGGCGCTGCTGCAACCCTGGCCGTTCTGATCCCGAACGCCAAATGGGTCAGCTCCGCCGGCGCCGGCGCGCTGGCTAAAATTTCTCTGAAGATCGGGGGCTAATCGACATGACCCAGCTTAAAAAAATCGTCGTAGCCATCGATGCCGCTATTGCGCACCAGATTGGCCGCGATGCTTATCAAGTGACCTTCAACGACGGTCTGCCGACCCTCGACGACGGCTTGGCGTTTTACATCAGCCAGTTGGCGAACCTGGAAGCTCGTATCTACGAGGCCAAGTACGCAGCCATCAACTACGACGAGCTGATCCCGGTCGATACCTCGCTCCCTGAGTGGGTGGATAGCTGGGACTACATCAGCTACGACGGCGTGACACTGGGCAAGTTCATCGGCGCCAGCGCTGACGACCTGCCGGATGTAACCCTGTCTGCCAACAAGTCGTCCGTACCGATCGGTTACGCGGGCAACAAGTACAGCTACAGCCTGGATGAGCTGCGCAAGTCGCAGCAGTTGCGCATTCCGCTGGACACCACCAAAGCGCGATTGGCCTTCCGTGGCGCCCAGGAGCACACCCAGCGTGTGGCTTACTTCGGTGACGCCGCTCGCAACATGACCGGCCTGTTCAACAACCCCAACTTGGCGCTGTCGAACTCCACCCTCGACTGGTACAACGCGGCCACCACCGGTGACCAGATCGTCGCCGACCTGAATAAGATCCTGGTTGATGTCTACATCAACTCGGCCACTGTTCACGTCCCGGACACGATCATCCTGGATGCCGCCCGCTTCGCGTTCATCTCGAACAAGCGTATGGGCACCATCACCGACAAGACGATCCTCGAGTATTTCCGCACCAACAACCAGTTCACCGCGCTGACCGGTCGCCCGATCAACATCTTCAGCCGCTTGCAACTGTCTGCTGCCCAGCTGGCCGCCGCCGGCGTGTCCAACGGCAACAAGGACCGCATCGTCGCTTATGAGCTGAACGACGAGAACCTGGGCATGCAGGTGCCGATCCCGTGGCGCTCCCTGGCCCCGCAGTTCCATAACCTGACGGTTAGTATTCCGTGTGAATACAAGTGCTCTGGCGTTGAATTCCGCTATGTATTTGCAGGGGCTTATCGCGATCAATTTTGATTGATTGGTTATATGAAAAAGGCCCGAACGGGCCTTTTTTATTGAATCCTTGCTGATTTTCGCTGATTGTCTTCAGCCCACAACGGCTGCAAGTTTGAAAGCGCATTGATCACTGCTGGGCTGCTTACTCCGCGCCTGATCAATACGCTTAGTGGGATCACATGGTCGATATGCCATTCGCCATGATTGGCCCATGACATGCCTTCTAAAAAGAGGGATTCCATGTGTCCGGCGAAATCGGCCGGTGAATACCCAAGGGCCTCCCAATTCTAACCCAAAGAGGATTCGACATGTTCCTGAAGAACGAAGCAGCACGACTGATCACCATCAACCACTTGGTCGGCGAAAAAGAGACCAGCTACCCGATCCTGCCGGGCGAAAACCCACCCGTCGAAGTACCGGATGAGGCCGCCAAGATCGATTTCGTCAAGGCGCTGTTGAAAAACGGTGACCTGCGCCGTGTTGGCGCCGATGATCTGGAAGACGGCGAAGCAGAGCAAGCGCCTGCAAAGAGCAAGAAGTAACACCCGGGCGCCTGGCGCCCACTCATTCAAGGTGAACGCATGCAAATCACGCCCGAAATTGTCGCCTCATTCCGGGCGGTTCAGCTCGCATTCACGGACACAACGAAGTGGCCCGATGCCGTGGTGCAGGAATCCCTGTGCGAGGCTGATTGCGAAACCGGTAGCAGCCGCTGGGGCGCTTACGAGGATGAATGCCACAACCTCAAGCGCCGCGGGCTCTACTACTTCGCCGCGCACTGGCTATCGGTCACGTACCCGACCGGTCTTGGCGCCACTGACCCGACAAATATCCCGTCGACCGCACGCCTCAACGTGGCTGCCAAGTCGATTGGCGATGAGTCAGTGACATACCGGGTCGGCGCCATTCAGGAAACCGAAAACGACTGGCTGTCCCTCACCAACTACGGCGTTCAGTTCCTGCGACTGCGTCGTCGCGTAGGCATGGGTGCCAAGGCGGTTTAAATGATCACCCTCGACATCCAAGGCTTTCAGGAGCTGCAGGACGAACTGTCCAAGGAACTTGCGGCGCTGAGGTCAGACAAGGTCGTAACTGTCGGCATTCATGAGGAGGCCGGCGATGTCGAGTCAGGCGACCTGACCATGGCCAGTCTCGGCGCGATCAACGAGTTCGGCGCCGACATCAAACACCCGGGCGGAACGTCCTACGGCTACGCCAGCAAGGCTGCTGCCGACCGCGATGAGGTTCGCTTCCTCAAGACGGGCAAGGGATACATGGAACTGGGCGTGACCCAGGCGCACACCATCAACATCCCGGCTAGGCCATGGCTTGAGCCGGGAGTGTCGAGCGCAACGCCAGAGGTCCTGCTGACCATTCAGGATGGCATGGAGGCCGGACAATCGATGGATCAGATCCTTGAGGCTGTCGGCGTGGTCGCGGCGGCCGCGGTGAAGGTCTACATGACCGAACTGAAGACCCCGCCAAACGCCGCATCGACCATTCGCAAGAAAGGCAGCTCCAACCCGCTGATTGCTGATGGGCACATGCGCCAGTCAGTCACGCACAAAGTATCTATCGGACCCGTTACGGAGGGACTGGAATGAGCAGCACGCTGAGCATGGCCGGTCACGTTGATGACACGTTCGTCAGTGTTCCGGCATCGCGCACTGTCTCGGTGGACGGTCAGTATGTCGAAGGCATATGGGTTCCCGGCACGACCGATACGAAGCCCTACACGGTCAACATCCAACAGGCCAGTGACCGGGAAGTGGATTTCATCCGCCAGGGCGGCGAGCGGATCACCGACGTGCGCCGCATCTATATCAACCAGGGCGAGATGCAGTTGATCGACCAGACCGGGACATGGACGTTTCTCGGCCAGCAGTGGAAGGCCGTCAAGTGCGACAACCGATACTGGCGCGACTACTGCAAAGTCATCGTTATGCGCATTGACGACCAGTCAGGCGGCCCAGCATGACCAACGAAGAATTATTCAAGAAGCTGCGCCCGATCGTGATGCTGGCGACCGGTGTGCCTGAGTGCATCCTGGCGGATCAGGTCGGGCCAGGCAGCATGCCGGCGCCCAAGGGCGCATACGCAACGATCACGCCCAGGCAGTCCATCAGTGAGCGCGGCCAGGCCAACATCGTGTCGCGCGACATAGCAGGGGATCAGGTCGAGGTTGATGTCCGAGCGCAGATCATGTGCTCGGCAAGCATCAACTTCTATCGCGGCGAGGCGCTGATGTACGCCGAGCGCCTGAAGCAAGCCAACAAGCGCCCCGATGTGAGCATGATGCTGCTCAGGGCAAAGATCGGCTGGAACAGCACGGACGCCGTGAACAACCTCACCAGCCTGCAATCGGCCAACTTCGAGCAGCGGGCGCAGATCACCATCCGCCTGATGTACGAGACCAGCAGCCTTCCGGCTATCAACAACATCCTGAGCGTCGAAGTGGCGCTCCAGAACGAAAAGGCGCGGGTCATTGAGACCTTCACCGTCGAAATTGACCCCGCATAAATCATTGGAGCGCTCGAGATGAGTTACCCCGCCTCAGAAATCATCCGCATCAACGCCAGGATCAGCCCGGCAGGCCTTGGTAATGCGAACTTTGCCAGCGCCATGCTGTTCGCTCCGCAGCTTGAGCTGCCGGTGGGCTTCGCGCCGGACACATACCGGACCTATTTCACGCTTCCCGCGCTGTCTGAAGACTTCGCCGACACCACCGAGACGTACAAGGCGGCTCAGCGCTGGCTTGGCGGCACTCCGGCAACCCGCCAGATTCAAGTCTGGGGTGCGGCCACCGCCGACGCTACCCGTGCTGCCACGCTCAACAAGGCCCGGAACATCACCTGGTGGTACTGGACCATGTGGACGGCTCCAGTTCTGGCGGTCAAGGCGGACGTGCTGGCAATCGCCCAATGGTGCGAAGACAACACCAGCATGTTCATCGACAACCAGACTGGCGCATCGGTAGGCGAGATTCGCGACCCGGCTGATGTTGACGATATTGCAACTCAGTTGACTTCTGCCGGCTTCCGTCACGCATTCACTGCCGCGCACGCCACTGACGCCTACTCAGGCTCGGCCCTGGCCAAGCACTTCGCTGCCGTGAACTACAGCGCCGACAACTCGACCATTGACGGCGAGTACAAGAAATCTCCAGGCGTGATCGCTGAATCTCTAAGCGGTACGGCCTATACGACCATGAAAAGCAAGTCCAAGAACGTCGCCTTCTACACGGAAGTGGACAATCAGGGCTCGAAAGACGTGGGTCGATGGATCAATACCAACACCCATAGCACCTATGGGGAGACCATTGACGACGTTGTGAATCTTGATGCGTGCATCAACTTCCTGCGCACATCCCTCTACAACACGACGGCAAATCAGCCGACCAAATTGGGTCAAGACCCTGCTGGCCAGGCAACGCTGATCGGTTCTGCGCGCGCAACCCTTCGGACCTTTGTCGGCAACGGTTATCTCGGCCCGCGCAACTACACCGATCCTGATGATGGTCTTGAGAAGTACACCTTTGGCTTCGAGATCCTGACCAAGCCTGAGGAAATTCTTGACCTTTCAGATGTTGATCGGGATGACCACAAGGCAGCTCCTTTGCGTATCCGACTATTCCGCAAAGGCTCCATCCGCATTGTTGATGTCGACCTCGACGTTTATTGATAGGTGACCCATGAGCCTGAGTAATTTCTCGAACGACCTGACAGTCGTCACCATCAATGGCCGGCAGATCCAGGACTGGGGCGAAACCGCTACCCCGTACACGGACGCGCCGATCGACCCGCGCAGCCAGTTGCGCCGGGGCCAGGGTGGGAACGCCGTGCGCCTCGACCGCCAAAACCCGGGCCGCGAGGTGAACGTCTACCTCAACCCGGGCTCGTCCGACTCCGCATACGTGCAGGGGCTGATGAACTCGAACGCCAACATCACGCTGACCTTCACCCAGATCGGCACGCTGGAAACGGCGCTTGGCTCTGAAGGCATCATCGCGAACGACGGCCAGCGCGGCCGGGCCGGCTCCACCATCACGGACGACCAGTTCACGATGCACTTCAATATCTGGGAAGCGACAAGGGGCTGATAGATGAGCGTTAAATCATTCACCGTTGGCGGCGTGCAGTACAACGCCGCCATGGCCAGCGCTGTCGATCAGGACCGCCTGATGTCGCTGCTGTCCGGCGCCGTGCTGGAGCGATTCGCCACCGCCGCGCAAGCCGGCATTGAGGTCGATGACAAGGTGATCTGCTCGATGTTCATGTCGATGCGCCAGGATGCGAAGGCCCAGGCCGTGCAGATTCTCATGACCCGGGTGTTCATCAACGGGACAGAGCGCACCGTCACCGTCGCTGACTTCGGCGGCAAGATGGTGCAGTACAACCAACTGCTGGCCGAGCTTCTGCGCTGGAACCTGTCCGATTTTTTCGACTGGCTGCCAAGCGGCGAAAAAAGCCCAAGGCAGCCGGGCGCGGAAAGCGCAGCGCAGTAAATTGGTTCCTGATGCGCCCATGTGTCGGGATTGTCGGGGTTTGCCCTCCGCTTTGCACCTGGGCCCAGCTTGAAGACGGCACCCACTCTCTAGCGAGCGTGGAGCGCTTTAATCAGGCGATGGACGAACTGTGGGATCAATACGAGGCTGTGAAGAATGGCTAGCAAAGTTCTGAAGTCATTCCTGATCGGCATCGGCTATGACACCAGGGCCCTTGAAGAGGGCGACAAGAAGATCAACGCCAGCCTGAATGGCATCAAGTCTGGAGCCCTTGGCATTTCAGCATCCCTGATTGGTGCGTTTGGTGCTGCTGCTGGCGCTATCGTTGGTGTCGCGGGCAAGGTCGACAAGCTGGCCATGTCCACGCAGAACCTGCGCACGTCTCAAGCCGCCGTGTACAACTATGGCAACGCCCTAAAGCTGATGGGTGGGGACGCAGAGGATGCCGTCGATACCCTGAAGCGATTCGAGGAAATCCAAAACAACCTTCGCCTAAAGGGTGATGCCGGACCAATCAATGATCTGGCAACGGCCGGCATTGATGTCAGTTCGCTGTATCAGACCAGCACTGGCGAAGAGTTCATGCGCGCGCTCGCGGAGATGATTCCCAAGCTGGACGAGGGGCAGCGCGCCCAGGTTCAAAGCTCGCTCGGGCTGTCAGACGGTGTATTCCGCTCGCTGGCCGGCGGCGTAGAGAAGCTGGACGACACCATGAAGCGGGCCAACTCGCTGACCGGAAGCGTCGACCAACTGACCGATAACGCAAGGAAGCTCGCCGAGAACTCAGCAGAGTTTGGACTGATCATCGACGGCGTCAGCAATGAGTTATCTGAAAAGTTCATGAAAAGCCTGATTGGTGCGGGTGGTGCGCTCAATAACTTCCTAAAGGAACACCGCGACAACGTGAGCGGTGTGATTGATTACGCCTCGGACAACCCCGCGGCTACTGCTGCGCTTGGTGCTTCATCCGTTGCTGCCGTTGTTGGCGCGACACTTGCAAAGCTCGGGCTTGGCTCATTGGGCGGCCTGATCAGCAAGTCTGGGACAGCTGGCGTTGCAATTACTGGCGGCGCTATCGGCTCGAACTTGCTCAACCGGTCCTTGAATGAGTATGTGCCGGGATACGGTGATGCAGCTCGGGGATTTGATGATCTGCTTAAGGGCGCCACGGGGCTGGAGAGGATCAAAGGCCCGATGGAACTCATGTTTGGCGGCGACGGAAACGGCACGCAGAGTTGGAGCGGGGCCAAGTACGAAAAGCCGCAGGAGTACACCGGGCAAGTTATTCGATCGCAGGAGGATATCGACTACCTGGAACATCGGGACCGGTCGGCATCTGACAGCATGCCACCTGCCAGCGGTACCACGCCGGACGAAGACCGCCAGGCGTCGGCTGAGGCGCTTGCGGGTGTGCTGGCCCGCGCACCGATCAACGTTAAAAACCAACTCGGCATCACTCTCGAGCTCGACGGCCAGGCCCTTGAAACCAAGATCAACCAGGTCAACGAGCGCCAAAACTACGAAACGCTGGGCGACCTGAAGACCACAACGGAGCGATAGCCGTGAGCATTATCAACATCTTCACGCGCAAGGCCCCGACCATTGCTGGCTACTCGTTCGATGCGGTTCTGGAAGACACGTTCGAGGCTACGGTTACGATTACCTCCATCCCGATTGAGTCGGGGGTGAGGATATCGGATCACCGAATCCTGAATCCCTTCAAGTGGACCATGACCGGCGCTATCAGCAACAACCCGGTCAAGGTTCAACTGACGGATTTCCTCGGCGGCGCGCTTTCCAATCTGACCGACAACCCAATCGTCTCCACGGTTGCTGGCTTGTCGGCTGGCTGGCTGGCCGGCAGCGATGAGACAAGGGCAAGCACTACCCTCGACTTCCTGATCTGGCTGATGCAGTCCTACGATCCGTTTGACATCGACGCCGGCGACATCCTGCTCAAGAACATGGCCATCACGCGCCTCTCCAGAACCAAGGAGCCGCGCAACGAGGGCGGCCTTGAGTTTGTAGTCGAGATGCAGGAGGTGATTGATCTTGATCGGATTGGCCGAGACTACCAGTGCACGCAAAGCCAGCTTCGCGATGGTGACCCATCAAAGTCGGCATTAACCCGCGCAATCAACCGCGGGCAGGCGATAGCCAAAGAGGCATCCGACAGCGTTGTAAAGTCGGTTAACGGAATTCTTGACGGAGTCGCCTAATGTACACAATCCCACTGCGTGCCGGGTCCGCCAATGCCCACCAGCGGTTCGGCGTGCAGCTTGGCGATAACCTGATCGACTTTGAAATTGACTTTATCTCCTACCTGGATGCGCCAGCCTGGTCCATGAACCTGCTACGTGACGGCAGCCGCATCGTGGCCGGTGCAATGCTCGAGCCTGGCAGCGACATCATCCAGAGCTACCGATCCGGTATCGGGCAGATGGTGTTCACCGGCAAAGACGTGACCCTCGATAACCTGGGCATCGATAACTTCCTCGTCTGGATACCTCCACTGGTGGAAACATGAGAGAGCGTGTTTGGTCGATTGACGTGAACGGCCAGCCGTACATTGGGCTCCAGTCCGGTCGCCGGCAGTTCCGCATCCAGTTCAACATTGATATCTCTCCCGGTGACGCGCTGTCGTTCGCCGACATCCGCCTCTACAACATGAACAAGGGCTCAGCCATCGCCCAGCGCTCGAGCATCGTGCTTCGCGCTGGGTACAACGACAACGTAGACGCGATTTTTACAGGCTTCGTGACCAACACCTTGCGGGAGCGGGAGCCAGGCGCACCGGAGATCATTACTCGTCTGATCTGCAGGTCCGGGCAGCCGGCAGTTGACCGGGCGTCGGCCCAGCTGTCATTCGGCATCAGCACCAGAGTCGAGGAAGTGCTCCGCGCCCTGGCCGCTGCCTGGCCGCTGCCGATCGATATCGACAACGCTCAGTTTGCCGATGCGAAGCCACTATCGTCCGGTCTGGTGGTGGATGGTGATATCCCACAAGCCATGACCGACCTGGCATACGCCTACAAATTCGAATGGATGCAGGACCGCGGGCGGATCGTTGTCACGAAGCCGAACATGCCGCGCACCACCACGATGGTGAAGGTGGACCAGTTCAGCGGAATGATCGGCATCCCAGAGGTCTCCCGTGGGCCAGACGGCCTCGGCGTTTTCGTGGCGGTGCAACTCAACCCAGCGCTGCGCATCAACGGCAAGATCGACGTAGAGAGCGAGTTCGCCACCTTCAACACCGGCAACCTCTTCGTGTCCGAACTGAGCGGTGACGCCAGTGCGAACGGCGAGTACAACATTTTCGCCATGAAGCACTCCGGTGATTCGCACAGCGACCTGTGGCGAACCGAGATCGACGGCCTGCGCGCCGGTACCGCGCCAGCAGCTACCGAAATCGCAACCCAGCAAAACGGAAAGCTGATCTGGGGCGCCAGGGTCGACCAGGCGTTCCGGGTGAAGGTGCGTGAGATATGCGACCGGGTGTCGTTCGATCCCAACTGGCTCATGGCCGTGATGGGATTTGAGACCGGCTACACGTTCAGCCCGGCCGCGCGCAACCCAGGTAGCACCGCAACAGGCCTTATCCAGTTCCTGGAGGCGTCTGCGCGTGAGGCTGGTACATCCACCGCCCAGCTCGCCCGCATGACCGCTGTGCGCCAGCTCGACTACGTGGAGGCTTACTACAAGCCCTACTCAGGCCGCATCCGCAACCTGGGAGACGCCTACCTGGCCGTTCTATGGCCGGCAGCGGTAGGGCGCCCAGACTCATACGTAATGTGGGAGCGAGACACCGGCCCCTACCAGCGTGAGTACGCAGCCAACTCAGGCCTGGACGTGAGCCGTAACGGGATAATCACCCGTGGCGAGGCCGTTGCCTCCGTCAACACTTCCTACATGCGGGGGCAGCAGTTCGTGCGATGACGACTGGTCAAGGACTTGCGCTGGCGATCTGCTACATTTCCGAGCAATACCCAAAGCCTCGCCGGTACCCTTAAATGTTGAAGCCAAGTCTGATTATCCTCACCGCAGCAGTAATGCTGCCATTCATCGCTCTAGCTGATGATGGCGGCCAGTGCGATGGTCGGCAGATGTACAACTATGTCGACACCGCGCTGAGCTCTGGTTCTGGAGTCGTGAATGTGGCCAATGATCCTTTGTACGGAGCGGGCGCTGTTACGCTGGCTCTAAGGTCAAGGAACATGGAGGTTTACAATGCCATGTCTGTATCGATTCGAGAGCACGACCTTTACCTGGCGCGCATGGGCTGCAAATCGCTGAGTGGCGGACCCACCAAAGGAATGCTATCCAGCTTGCGCCAGGTTGACGCCAAGATTGGCAATCTCATTAACAGTCAGTACAGCCAAAAAGGCGTACTGACCGACGGGTTCGGAAACGTCAGATAAATCAGAACCGGCATCATGAAATTTAACAAACCCGCTTCGGCGGGTTTTTTATTGCCTACGACAAAGGCTGGAGCGGGAAATGCTCAAACAAGAAGGCCGCACCAAGCAGGCCAAGATGATGCGCGACGCCTTTCGCGAGGTGATGAAAGGCGTTTGCACTTCGCTGCCTGGGCACGTCCGGACCTTCGACCCAGTCACGCAGCTTGCCCAGGTGCAGCCAGGGATATTGAGGGTCGACATCAACGGTGCCGAGTTCACGATACCTCCAATCATCGAGGTTCCGGTCTACTTCCCCGGCGGTGACTACTGCGTCGAATACCAGATTGATGATGGCTGCGAGGGGGACATCCTGTTCTCTCAGCGCTGCATTGACGGGTGGGTTCAGAGCGGCGGGGTGGCGGCAAATCCAATCGGGCGATTCCACAACATGCAGGACGCCATGTTCCTTCCTGGGTTCAGGTCTAAGCCCAATGTGCTGCCGAACTTCCAGAACAACGGCGTGCGCATGCGCAACAAGGCCGGCACCCAATTCGTCTGGCTGAAGAACGACAACAGCATCTCAATGGACAACGGGGTGGCCAGGTTCAACGTACTGGCCGACGGCACAACCCTGATGCAGAACGGCGCCGGCAGCTTTCAGTTGCAGGCGGACGGTACCTTCCTGATTAACGGCCTGAAGATCACGCCGGACGGCAACGTCATCACCGCCGCCGGCGTAAACCTCAATACGCACCGCCATAGCGGTGTAACCCCGGGCTCCGGGACAAGCGGAGTTCCAGTTATATGACCGTTCGCAGACTGGACGACAACGGCGACATCGTGACGCGCGGCCAACAATTCATCACCGGGCAGTCCGAGGTTGCGCAGACGGTGCTGACCCGGCTGCGACTATTTTTTGGTGAGTACTTCCGCGACATCACCGACGGCACGCCGTGGTACGAGCAGATTCTGGGCAAGTTCACCAGTCTATCAACCGCTGAGGCGGCGCTACGAGCCAGGATCGCCAACACCCAGGGCGTGATCCGCCTCACCAGATTTTCCGCCGACTTCAACATCAACAATCGCACCTACGGCGTGACAGCTGGGGCTCTCACTGAGTTCGGTTTGGTAGAGGTAACACTGAATGGCTAGCCTGACTTCGACCGGCTACGTGCTACAGACGCAAAACGACTGGTTCGCCCAGGAGCGCCAGTTCTACCTGGATATTGATCCGCTGTGGAACCTGGACCCTTCTACGCCCGACGGCCTGAAGATGGCGCACGACTCGGAGATCTTCTACGCGCTCGACGAGACGCTGCAGCAGGCCTACAACTCGAAAGACCCGAACAAGGCCAAGGGTAGCGACTTGGACATTGTCTGCTCGCTGACTGGCACCATCCGATCTGGCGGGTCGCGCTCCAGCGTGCAACTGACCATCACCGCTACTCCCGGCACGCCGATTCAGGCAGGCAACCGCTTCGAGTCGGTCACCACAGGCAGCCGCTGGACGACAGACCAGGCTGTGACCGCCGACTCATTGGGTTCGGCTACCGTCAACGCGACGTGCACAGTCGTCGGGCCTACCCAGGCTGACGCCGGCACTATTACTCGCATCGTGGACGTGGTGGCAGGCCTGGCCAGCGTTACAAACGCCGCTCCGGCAACACCAGGCACTGACGGCCAGCGCGACGAGCAGCTGCGCGTCACCCGCGCGACGGCCGTGGGCAAACCGGGCAACAACCAGATCGACTCCACTTACGGCGAGCTGTACGCAGTTCCTGGCGTGCGCCGCGTCAAGATCTACGAGAACGACACCGATAGCTCAGCCGTATCAGTCGACAACCCTCACGGCCTACCAAGAAAATCGTATGCGGTGATTGTCGACGGCGGTACCAATGAAGATATCGCCATGGCGATCTATCTGAAGAAGAACCCCGGCCCTCTGCTGTACCAGGCCGGCACGCCGTTCGAGGTCGAGGTTACATCTCCAAAATACCCGACCAACAAGAAGGTGATCCGCGCCAGCCGGCCAATCTACGTGGACATGCTCCCGGTCATTCACGTCGTCAACGACGGAACGCTCCCGGCCAACGCCGACCAGCTCATCAAGGAGGCGATGATGGAGTACGCGGCCGGCGATCTGATCCCGGCCGACGTGGGCTTCAAGATCAGTGGATTTGATATTGGCGAGACCGTGCCGTTCAGCACGATCTTCACGCCGGTCAACAAGGTCATCGGGGCATACGGCAACAGCTACGTCGACTTTCCTTCGTCAAGCCTCAATGGCGTCCAGGCGAACGCTGTCATCGCCTACAACCAGATATCCCGGTGGACGGAGAGCAACATCACCGTAGTGATCACCTGATGAACATCCCAGACCGCATTTACGCGCAATACCGAGACAAGCCCAAGGCAGTCGCCTGGTATGCGATCGCCAAGAGGCTCGGCGGGAGCATCGAGGATGCCGCTGAGGCCGTGCGCAAGAGCTACGACATTGATAACTCGTTCGGCGAGCAACTGAACGTAATCGGCCGGATCGTCGTGGCGCCGCGTAGCTTCGTTGGCGCATTCCCAATGAATCCTGGGCTATTTGATCTCACTGACGGCGATGAGTTTGGCGACGATGGCGCGATGTTCAGCGCCCTGACGGTTGATCAAGACGGACAGCTATCGGATGACCTTTATCGACTGGTCATTAAAGCCAAGATTATCAAGAACAATGGCGACGCCACGATCGAGAACATCCTCGACGGCATGAATTTTCTCCTGCCGAAGGCGGAGGTCTTGCGCGTCACCGACGGCGAGGACATGTCGTTCAGCATCGAGTTCTACGGTCAGATAACCAATCTTGAGCGGTTCGCACTGCTAAATGCAGGACTGGTTCCTAAGCCGCAATCGGTGAGATTTAACGGATTCCTTGAGGGGTTCGGAATGGTCGAGTTCGGCGATATGGATGCTGAGTTCGGTGACGAAGACGCAGAATTTGCAGGATATATAGGGGCTTAACATGTCGCTGAAGCTTAACGAGCGGTACCCAAACCGGTTCAACAACCCATCTTCCGAATACCCGCTGGGATCATTCAAAAACAGGACTGCACCGAACGCCAAAGACGGATCATATCTTGAGCAAGACTGGGCGAACGACAAAGAAGGTTTCTTTCAGTCGCTTCTAAGTGCTGCAGGCGTTACAGCCAATGGCGCTGTTGATGCCGTGGGTGCGTCGCAGTTCTTCGACGCACTTCAGGTCTTGAAGCAGCTTCAGTCCGGAACTGCATTTACGACTGCGGGAAGCGCTGGAGCACTAACTCTTACTCCGACTCCGTCAATCTCTGCGTACTCGGCACCTTTGCGACTCCGTGTGAAATTCAGCCAAAACAGCACGGGCACAGACACCATCAACGTTTCCGGCAAAGGCGCCAAGAGCATCAAGCAATACGACTCCACCGGTGCCAAGGTGGCGGCCGTGTTCGCAGCCAACCAGCTCGCAGACGTTGAGTACGACGGCACTGATTTGGTAATTCTCGACCAGTTACCAATAGATGTTACCTCTTTTGCACCTATCAACAGCCCATTTTTCACCGGGACGCCTGGCACAAACTCAACTCCTCCACTACACGACAATAGTGCGAGATTGGCAAATACAAACTTTGTCTATCAAGAGCTTCAGTCATATTTAATTGCCGCAAGCGAGACCGCTCGCGGCCTAGTTTTCTTAGCGACCTCCGAAGAGGTTTCGGCGGGAACCGAGTCGACAAAAGCAGTAACCCCGCTACGCCTTCAGGGTAAAATTAATAACGCCCTGATGATGACTGCTGGTTACAACAGGACATACTCCGATGTCACCGGCTCGCGAGTGGGCGGCACCACTTACACAAACTCAAATAACTTTCCGATTCTCGTGGTTGTCTCCATAGCCACCCAGCCTGGCGTAGATACGGTCACGGTCACGGTTGGCTCGACCATTGTCTACACTGGAGACCTCGGAACTTCTGGGGCGACGGCTCCGGTAAGCTTCCTTGTGGGGAATGGGCAGACTTATAAAGTGGGCCTTACCGGCGGCGCAACCATTAGCAAATGGGTAGAAATGATATGAACGATACATACTTGTATTTTACAAACCCTATTGACGGGCTCGTATACGCATATGACGAGAGTCAGATCGCTATGGGGTATGGTGCTGACATGGTGCCGCTTGTTGGCGCGGCGCTGGAAGCGCATCTGCATCCTGTCCCAACGCACGAGCAGGTCGTTATGCGGAATGGTAACGAGCAGCTTGCAAGAACTGATGAAGCATCGAGGGTTATGGCGCCTATCTTGGTGTCTCTCCAGCTTGGCGATGCCACAGACGAAGAAGCATTAATCGCCAAAGCTTGGCAGGCTTACTACCGCGCTTTAAAAGCGGTTGATCTCACTGTTACTAATCCGGTCTGGCCAGAAAAACCGGCATCGTAATTGTTTAATAGTTCAAGTTAATAAATCAAGCAATACAATCCGGGGCTGCTGCGCCTTGGGCTTCTTTTGGAGATGACCATGCTCAAAATCTCAAGGGCGATATGCCAGTGGGTGTTTTTGCTTGCCTGCAATATTGTCACCGACCTAGTCGGCCTGCTTGTGGTCGCAGCCGCTATCCCGTTCAGGGTTGACGACATCAGCAAGAGTGATGGCCGCGCAATCGTGAGCCTTCCGCGCTGGGCATGGCTGTTCGGTAATGACTACGACGGCCTTCAGGGTGATCGGCGCGGCTGGTGGGCTGAGAACACCCCTTTCGGCTGGAAGGTCGACTCGTTCATGGCGATGTGGTGGTGGGCTGCGGTACGGAACCCGGTCAACAACATGCGGTTCGTCAAGCTGTGGCAGGCGCCGATAAAGGGCAGCACGATCACCTATGTCGGCGACTACACCGTCCGCGATCACCCAGGCGAGGCTGGCTGGCAGTTTGTGACTACCGAGAACAGTGGGAAGCACTGGTATGGGTTCTATCTGGTGCACCAGTGGAGCGAGACGCGGGCCTTTGTAATACGCCTGGGCTTCAAGGTGCAGCCGGACGACGCCGGAACGGACGGCGAGCCTGTAGGCATGACCACGAAAATCAACTTCTACAAGGCGATCTGACATGCCAATCACAGCACAGCAACTGCTGCAGATCACCCCGAACGCCGGCCGCAATGCCGGTGTTTTTGCATCTGCGCTGAACCTGGCCATGCAGCGGTACCAGATCAACACCAAGCTCCGGATGGCGGCGTTTATCGCCCAGGTCGGCCATGAGTCGGGCCAGTTCCTGTATGTGCGCGAGCTGGGCGGCGATCAGTACCTGAGCAAGTACGACACTGGCACCCTGGCGAAGCGGCTGGGCAATACACCAGAGGCCGACGGTGACGGGCAGAAGTACCGCGGGCGCGGGCTGATCCAGATTACAGGGCATGACAACTATCTGGCGTGCAGTAAGGCGCTGTTCGGCGACGACCGCCTGCTACGCACACCAGAGCTATTGGAGCAGGCCGAGTTGGCGGCTAAGTCTGCGGCCTGGTTCTGGAACTCCCGCGACCTGAACAAACTGGCTGACTCTGGCTCGTTCGAGATGATCACCCGTCGCATCAATGGTGGGATCAACGGCTTGGCCGAGCGCGTCGCCTTCTACAACACTGCGCTGAAGGTGTTGGCATGAACACGATCCTGCTGAAATCCATTCCTTATATAGCCGCGGTGCTTCTGGCCCTGGGCGTGCTGTATGGCGCCTATCACCATGGGGTGTCCGTCACAAATGACGACTGGCAGGCCAAGTGGAGTGCCCGCGATACGGATGACGCTACGGCAAAAGCCGTTAACGAGGCCGCCGCGCGCGACAAAGAACAAGCATGGCAACTCAAACTCGACAAGGTGACGGAAGATGGACAACATGCGATCGATCAAGCGGTTGGTGATGCTGCTACCGCTCGCGCTTCTGCTGACAGCCTGCGCGGGGCGGCAGACAACCTTGCCGCTCGACTCGCAGTCGGTCAAGCCGGCAGCCATTCCTGCACTGCCGCCGCAAGCGCGGCAGCTACCCGTGCCGTCATGGTGCTTGCCGACGTGCTCAAGCGCGCTGACCAGCGAGCGGGCGACCTGGCAGGATTTGCTGATCAAAGCCACAGCCGGGGAGTGACCTGCGAGCAGGCCTATGACGCGATTTACAAGTAGGTCACAGCTTGCTCTGTAGCTTGGCGCGCGATTCATACACGGCTGACTTTGTTATCTCAAAGAGATATTCAAGATCAGTCTCGCCGGTCTTTGCCGCTCCCATTTTTTCGTGAAACGAGATCACACGCTCGTTTCCTTTGCGAACTTCGAAGTGGCACCGTTCAAATCCAAGCTCTTCAAATCCGAAGCTGTAAACCAGGAATGCACTCTCGATAGCGGCGTAACGCGTCTTTTGCTCGTTGAGTATCCAGCTGCCCCAACTGAATGAATTGCCTACGAAGTCGTAGATCCGGACGGTCCCACACCGCACGCCATCCAGGCGTTCGATAATGAAGTAGAATTGTTGCTTATTGGCTTCGTCTTCTTTATAGCGGCGAATCCAGTTTATCTGGGCGTCGACATCGCCAGTCACGGCAGACAGGTGCTTGTTGTACTTTTCGTCAATCCGCAGGCTTACGATGAACTCTGCATCCGATTCTTCGACCAGGCGCAGCTTTACGGTTTTTGAATTCAGGTTCATAGCGCATGTCCTTATGATTTGGGTTGGTTACTTTATACCAAACGATGGTTTTTATGGGATTGTGTTCGTTCGGCAGGACGCCGTGAGAAATGACAAGCTGTCATAATGTTGGCATTGCGGGCCCCAACAGGCCCTATGAGACCCCATCCAGCCAAAATGATCTGGCTGGAGGGCTTGCTATTAGCGGGCTCTGAATTAACCTCTACAGGTTAGTATCCTTGGCTTCCTGGCTGCTGGTTGAGCCTGCTTTTTTAAGAAGACGCCATGAGCGAACGAACAACTTCTGCAAGCTGGGCGATGGGGATAGTCAAGGCATTGGAAATGGACGGCCTGGATTGCCATGCCTTGTTCCAGCAACTGGGCCTGGACTACGCCGCCCTCAACGATCCCGATGCGCGTTTTCCGCAAGACTCCATGACGCGGCTCTGGCAGCGCGCGGTTGAGTTATCGGGCAACCCCGCGATCGGCCTGAACATGGGCAAGGTGGTGCGCCCGGCGTCGTTCCATGTGGCCGGCTATGCGCTGATGTCCAGTAACACCCTGGCCGAAGGTTTTATGCGCCTGGTGCGTTACCAGCGCATCATTGCCGAAAGTGCCGACCTGAGTTTCCGCCTGTTACCCGAAGGTTATGCGCTGATCCTCACGGTTCATGGCGATCACCTGCCACCGACCCGGCAAAGCGCCGAAGCGTCGCTGGCCTGTGCATTGGCATTGTGCGGCTGGCTGACCGGTCGCACCCTGCAACCGCGCAAGGTGCTGTTGCAAGGCGAGCAGCCCGCGAACCTGGCGCCCTACAGGCAAGCGTTCCATGCCCCACTGGAGTTCGACGCGCCCTACGACGCGTTGATCTTCGAGCGCGCCGACATGGACGCGCCGCTGCCCACCGCTAACGAGGCCATGGCGCTGTTGCATGATCGGTTTGCCGGTGAATACCTGGCGCGCTTCTCGGAAAGCCGTGTGACCCACAAGGCTCGGCAGGTACTGTGCCGCCTGTTGCCCCAGGGTGAGCCCAAGCGCGAAGTGGTGGCCCAGACCCTGCACCTGTCCCAGCGCACCTTGCAACGGCGTTTGCAGGAGGAGGGCACCAGTTTCCAGACCTTGCTCGACGACACCCGTCGCGAACTGGCCGAGCAATACCTGGCGCAGCCGAGCATGACCCTGCTGGAAATTGCCTACCTGTTGGGGTTTGCTGACCCGAGCAACTTCTTTCGCGCGTTTCGCCGCTGGTTCGATAGCACGCCCGGCGAGTACCGGGCGCGTCTGTTGGAAACCTCGACGGTCAGTGACGCCAGAACGCAGGAATACACAGAACAAAGACTGTAATGATCTCCAGCCGGCCCAGTAACATGCCCAGCGACAAAATCCACTTGGCCGCATCCGGCAGGCTGGCGAAGTTGCCGGCCGGGCCGATGGTTTCTCCCAGGCCCGGGCCTACGCCGGACACGGTGCTGGCGGCGCCGGTCAGGGCGGTCATCCAATCCAGGCCCAGCAGCGACAAGGCCAGGGCGATCATGCAGATGGTGATCGCGAAGAAGAACGAGAACGTGAGGATCGAGCGTACGATTTCTTCGTCGAGGCGGTGGCCGTTGTACTTCTGCTTGATCACCGCGCGCGGGTGAATCAGTTGGTTCAAGTTGGCCTTGAGCAGGATATAGGCGACCTGGAAACGGAAGATCTTGATTCCGCCCGCCGTGGACCCCGAGCAGCCGCCGATAAAGCCCAGGTAGAAAAACAGCATCAGTGAGAAGTTGCCCCACAGGCTGTAGTCCCCCAGTGCAAAGCCCGTCGTCGTAACCACCGACGTCACGTTCAGCGCCACATGGCGCAGGGCATCCAGCCAATGCAGGTTGGTGGTCCACCAGTACCAGGTGCCGAGCACCAGCCAGGTCACCAACAACAAGGCGAGCAGCCCCTGCACCTGCTGATCCTTGATCAACGCCCGGCGGTTGCCGCGCAACGTGGCGACATACAGGGTGAACGGCAGGCTGCCGAGGATCATCACCACCACCGCCACCCAGTGCACGGCCGGCTGTTTCCAGTGGGCCAGGGACTCATCGGAGGTGGAAAAACCGCCGGTGGAAATCGCCGACATCGCATGGTTGATCGCATCGAACAAGCCCATCCCGGCCCACCAGAACGCCAGGCTGCCGAGGATGGTGATGCCTACGTATGCCGCCACGATCAGCCGCGCCACCATGTGCGAACGCGGCATGACCTTCTCCGAGCGGTCCGAGGATTCGGTCTGGAACAGGCGCATGCCACCGATGCGCAGCAGCGGCAGGATCGCCACCGCCATGCCGATAAAGCCGATACCGCCGAGCCAGTGCAGCAGCGAGCGCCATATCAGGATGCCCGGCGACATGCTGTCCAGCCCGCTCAGGACCGTGGAACCGGTGGCGGTGATACCGGACATGCTTTCGAAGAAGGAGTCGGTGTAGCTGATGTGTTGGGTCAGCAAAAAGGGCAGCGCGGCGAAGATACACACCACCACCCAACTGCTGACAGTCAGCAGGTACATGTCTCGGGGCCGCAAGTGCACATGCTCCGGGCGCCCGGGGATTACCAGCACCAGGCCGGCGACAAAGGTGATCAGGCTGGCCCACAGGAACGAGGGCAGGTCTTGGGTGCGCTCGAACAGCACCAGGGTGGCCATGGGCACAACCATGGCGATCGCGAGGGTGATCAGGAAGATGCCGATGATGAAACCGATGATGCGTAGGGTCGGCAACGCCATGAATTGAACTCGGGTGAAAGGAGAGAGGCGCCATTCTACCTGGGGTGCAGGGCATGTAAACCGGGCCGTCGAGACGATGCAGGTCAACTGTGGGAGGGGGCTTGCCCCCGATAGCGGCCTGTCAGTGAAGGAAGTACCGGCTGACCCATCGCCATCGGGGGCAACCCCCTCACACATGGGGTCTGTGGTAGAAGAGATAGCGCAAAAAAAAGGCGACCCGAAGGTCGCCTCATTCAACACGGCACGGATCAGAACTCGTGATCAGCGTTATCCGGGTTCAGGTCGCTGATGCCCAGCTTGCCTGCAGCGGCTTCGATCGAGCCGGTCTGCTTGACCAGCGCAGCGATGGCGTCACGCACGATCTGGTTGCCCGCGTCGTTACCGGCAGCGATCAACTGGTCGTAATGTTCACCCTTGTTGGCATGATCAACCATAACCTGGATCTTCGCTTCGGTCGCGGCCAGGTCAGCCTTCAGGGCGCTATCGGCCGCCGGATCGACCTTGGCCACCAGCGACGACAGGCTGGCGCCCGTCATCTTGGTGCCGTCGACTCGGGTGTATTCGCCCAGGTAGACGTTGCGGATGCCCTTGGCGTCATAGAAGTGCGAGTTGTGGGTGTTGTCGCTGAAGCAGTCCTGCTCGTCTTCCGGCGAGTTGGCCTCCAGGGAAACCTTCATGCGCTCGCCAGCCAGTTCGCCCAAGGACAGGCTGCCCATGCCGAACAGCATTTTGCGCAGGCCGTCGGTGGCAGGTTCTGCCTCCAGGGTGGCGCGGTAGTTGTCTTCGACGTTGGGTTTCCAGTTGCCGACCATTTCTTCCAGGTCGCTGACCAACAGTTGGGTCACGGCGCGCAGGTAAGTGCGGCGACGCTCGTTGTGGCCGCCCGTGGCGCCGTCGCCCGTCATGTAGTCCGATGCAGGGCGGTTGCCGGCACCTGGGCCGGTGCCGTTCAGGTCTTGGCCCCACAGCAGGAATTCGATGGCGTGGTAGCCGGTGGCGACGTTGGCTTCGGAACCGCCGAGCTCATTGAGGCTGGCGAGTTTTTCCGGGGTGATGTCCTTCACGTCGACCTTGTCTTCGCCCACCTGGATCTCGGTATTGGCAATGATGTTGGCGTTGGCGCCTGGGTTACCCAGGGCGTGTTCGTAGGATTTGTCGGTGTAGTCGATCAAGCCTTCGTCCAGGGGCCAGGCGTTCACTTGGCCTTCCCAGTCGTCGATGATGGTATTGCCGAAGCGGAACACTTCGCTCTGCAGGTACGGTACGCGTGCAGCGACCCAGGCGGCACGGGCGGCTTTCAGGGTCTGGTCGTTCGGATTGGCGAGGAAGGTGTCGATCGCGGTCTGCAGGGTTTTCGCGGTGGATTCGGCGTCGCTGTAGACCGCGAATACCATGTCGGCGTAATGCGCGACCACAGCCTTGGCGGCTGCTTCGTCGACCTGGCCGGCAGGGGTGGCAGCCGCTGGAGCGGTAGTGCTGGCAGCCGGGGTCGGCGCCTGGGGCGCAGCGGCTTTGTCTTTACCTTCGCCGCAACCGGCGAGAGAAATGGCAATGGCCAGCAGACTGGCGGTGGCCAGGGGCATACGAATCATGGCGAACATCCTGCTTCGGTTGTTAATAGGGCGCGCGGGGCCGCGCAAAACTGCAACATAATGCGAAAGATTTGCATTTTGTGTAAAGGCTTAAACGAGGGAAATATTCAGTATTGTTTTATCGGCTCAAAGAATGGCTGCGTTATTGCGCTCGGACTGCTTCAAATAAGCTGCCAATTCCCGCGCTGGCAGCGGTTTGCTGTAGTGATAGCCCTGACCCTCATGGCAGCCTTCGGAGATGATATAGGCCTCTTGCTCCGCGGTTTCCACGCCCTCGGCGATCACCTGCATGCCCAGGCTTTTGCCCAACTGGATGATGGCGCGCACGATGGTTGCATCGTCATCGTCGTCCAGCAGGTCCTGAACGAAGCTCTTGTCGATCTTGATCTTGTCCAGGGGCAGGCTTTTCAGGTAGCTCAAGGATGAATAACCGGTCCCGAAGTCATCGATGGCGATCAGCGCACCGGAACGGCGCAGGCTCAGCAGGTGCTGGGCGGCGGTGCTGATGTCTTCCATCAGGCCGGTCTCGGTCACTTCCAGTTCCAGGCTGCGCGGCGGCAAGCGGTAGATCTGCATGAGGTTATTGACCACTCGCGGCAGCTCGGCGTGGTGCAACTGCACGGTGGACAAGTTGACCGCCATGCGCAGGCCGGTGAAGCCCTGGTCATGCCATTCGCGCAGTTGCCGGCAGGCCTGGTCGAGCACCCATTCGCCAATGGGGATGATGGTGCCGTTCTGTTCCGCCAGCGGGATAAACAAGTCTGGCGGTACCAGGCCATGCTCCGGGTGCTGCCAGCGGATCAATGCCTCGACGCCGACCACACGGTGGTCGCGATAGCTGATCTGCGGCTGGTACACCAGGTGGAACTGGTCGCGGCTCAGGGCGTCGCGCAGGTCTTTTTCCAGTTCGCGGCGACGGCGCATTTCGCTGTCGACGCTGGCGATATAGAACTGGTACCGGTTGCGCGAGCGGCTCTTGGCCAGGGTCATGGTTTGTTCGGCTTTTTGCAGCAGCTTTTCGGTGCTGTCGCCGTCTTCCGGGAACAACGTGATGCCAATGGTGGCGCGCAGGCGGATCAGCTCATGGTCGAGGGCGAATTCCGCTTCCAGGTCATCGAGGATGCTTTGCGCCAGTTCAGCGGCTTCGTACGGCTGGTCGATATCGGCCTGCACCAGGGCAAACTGGTCGCCGCCGAGGCGGGCAAGCGCACCGAGGCGGCCACTGTGGGCGCGCAGGCGGTCGGCCAGGGCGAGCAATAATTTGTCGCCGGCCTGGTAGGTGAACTGCTCGTTGACGCTTTTAAAGTCGTCCAGGCCCACGCACAACACGGCCACGCGGCGCTGCCGGCGGCCGGCGTCGATCAGGATCTTGTCCAGTTGCTCCTGCAGTTTCTGGCGGTTCGGCAGGCCGGTGAGAAAGTCGTATTGGGCCATGCGCAGCAGGCTGGATTCAGCTTCGTGGCGCAGGTGGGTATTGCGTTCGATGGATTCGAGCAACTGATTGGCGGTGTTGATCCACAGCCCCAGTTCGTTGCGTTCGTGGCCCTTGAGCTGAGGGATCTTGTGTTCGCTGGGCCGGTCGGGGTTGATCGACGTCAGGTGCTCGATAATCCGCGACAACGGTTTGGTCAGCAGCCAGTGGTACACCAGGTACAGCACCAGGCCCATGGCCAGGGCGCGCAGCACACCGGAAATGAAGATGATCACCGAATTGACAATAAACCCCTGGCCATAGGTGGCTGTGTCGAGGGTGATGCTCAGGTCGCCGTAATATTCGCTGTAGGGGCCTTTGCCGACCAGGGCGGTGGTGAATGTGCGTTCCTGGCCGAGGATCAAGTCGGTCAGCCAGCGGCTGGGGGACTGCTGCATGGCGCGGCTTTTTTCCGCGAGCATGGTTTCGTTGGGATGGCCGATGGAGGCCATGCGCACCGCGTCGTCCTGAAACAGCCCCTCGATCACCTGCATGCCCATCTCGCGGTCCAGGCTATAGACGGCCTGGGTCGAGGGGTCGCGAAACATATCGAGGATGCGTTGGGCATCACTGGCCACGGCCTGGCGTGTCTTGTAGGCATCGAAGACGATCTGCGCGACGCTCAGCGCCACACCCACGATCAATGCCGACAGCAGCACAACCCGTAACAACTTCACCGACAAGCTGTTTTTGAGTTCCAGCTTCAAAGGGTCATTCCTTGTTCCATGCGGGTGGCCTTCAATATGCCATGAGTATTGGCAATCTGGTGAGGGCAGTCAAAGGGACATTAAGAGCAAGCGCCCAATCGACGTTTTGGCTGGATAAACGCGAGAGATGGCAGGTTATCTCATGGCTTGTCTGAAGTGGACGAGGAGAGGGGCAGGCGCTGCAAGCCCTACTGGGAAAAAAGCGGAGGAGCTGCGCCTTTATTATTCGCAGAGTGTCTTAAAAACTAATCGGACCCTGTGGCTGTTGCTCTTCGCCGCCGATCTTCGCGCCGTCGCCGGCTGTGTCCATTGCTTTATTGGCCATGTCCATTGCGTCTTTTGCCAGATCCATCCCCGTCCCCAGAAGGCCCATTATCATTGAGATTGCACCTGCTCCCGATATCGGATCCATCGTCATTCCTCACACTTGATTAAGAGGTTCATTCCTCCTATCGCTTGTGTGGCGAATTCTGTTGTTGGGTTCCCGTGCTTATGGCCTGTCTATCCTGCGCCCGTAAAAAAGCCCGGCAATTGCCGGGCTCTTTCTACTGCAAGGGTTGCTTAGGCAGTGAAGGTCTTGCCTTCGAACTGCTCAGCCACGAACTTCCAGTTGACCAGGTTCCAGAACGCTTCCACATACTTTGGACGGGCGTTGCGGTAGTCGATGTAGTAAGCGTGTTCCCAGACGTCGCAGGTCAGCAGCGGGGTGTCGCCGCTGGTCAGTGGGTTGCCGGCGCCGATGGTGCTGGCCAGGGCCAGGGAACCGTCAGCCTTTTTCACCAGCCAGCCCCAACCGGAACCGAAGGTGCCGACGGACGTCTTGGTGAACTCTTCCTTGAACTTGTCGAACGAACCGAACGAAGCGTTGATCGCTTCAGCCAGTGCGCCGGTCGGTTGGCCACCGGCGTTTGGCGCCAGGCAGTTCCAGTAAAAGGTGTGGTTCCAGACCTGAGCGGCGTTGTTGAAGATACCGCCCGAAGAGGATTTGACGATCTCTTCCAGGGTCTTGCCTTCGAACTCGGTGCCAGGCACCAGGTTGTTCAGGTTCACGACATAGGTGTTGTGGTGCTTGTCGTGGTGATATTCCAAGGTTTCCTTGGAGATGTGCGGCTGCAGGGCATCGTGTGCGTAGGGCAGCGGCGGCAATTCGAAAGCCATGATGATTCTCCTAATCAGGTCAGTTGCGGTGAGCGCAAGGCCGATCACGGGCGGCCAAACAAGCGCCGGGGAGTTTGTACTCTTTGCGGCGCAGGGTCCGGATCATAGCACCGGGGGTACGGCAAAACCACGCAACAACTGTGTGGGATAGAGGTTCCAGAGCGTTTTGGAATATTCGTCATGCAGCAATCAATTGATAAGCGACGCTGAACATCATCGCGGCCACCAGCATGTCCAGCAGGCGCCATGTTGCCGGGCGTGCCAGCCAGGGTGCCAACCAGGCCGCGCCGAGCGCCAGCGTGGCGAACCACAGGAACGAAGCGCTGGCTGCGCCGGCGACGTAGGCGCCGGGTTCGGTCTGCTGCGCGCCGAGCGAGCCAATCAGCAACACCGTGTCCAGGTATACATGGGGATTGAGCAGCGTCACCGCCAGGGCACTGAGCATGACCGCGCGTAATGAACGCACCTTGAGGTTGCCGCCTTGCTCCAGGCTTTGTCTGGAAAACGCCCGGCGCAACGCCAGGGTGCCGTACCACAGCAGGAACGCCGCCCCACCCCAGCGGGCAATTGCCAGCAACAGCGGGTTCTGCGCCAACACCGTCGCCAGGCCGAAAACCCCGGCGGCGACCAGAATCGCGTCGCACACCACACACAATGCCGCCACTGGCAGGTGATGTTCACGGCGCAGGCTCTGCGCCAATACAAATGCGTTTTGCGTGCCGATCGCCATGATCAGGCCCAGGGCCACCAACAGGCCATTCAGATAGCTTTGCCACATAGGGTTTACTCCGCGTTCGCCGCCAAATGCCGTAGTACGTCCATGGCGCGTTCGGCATCCGCATGGCCGACAAACAGGTGATCGTGGTAATACCCGGCAATCACGTTGCAACTGATGCCGGCCTTGCCCAACGCGCCGGCGAAGGCGGCGGTCAGGCCCACCGCCTCCAGGGCCGAATGCACATTCAAGGTGATCCAGGCCGCCACATAGTCGAAGGGCAGCCCGGCCAGTTCGGCTTGCTGGCGTTCCAGGATCAACGTCAGGCCTTGCGGTTCGCGAAAGCTGCCGATGACCTCGCAACCCGCAGGGATACGGTGGTCGGGCAGGGTGCAGAACACATACTCACCCGTGTTCAACTGCGGGCTCATGCTGCGCAGCAGGGTCGCCAGGGCGGTTTCGCCAGCCATGTGAGGTTCCTTTTAAAGAGAGAAGCAATGCTGGCTATTCTCATGGGGCGAGTTGTATAAGAAAAACCAATATTGCTGATCGCTCATTAGAGAAACTGATGTTCGACTATAAATTGCTCTCCGCCCTGGCGGCGGTGGTGGAACAGGCCGGGTTCGAACGCGGCGCACAGGTGCTGGGGCTGTCGCAGTCGGCAATCTCTCAGCGCATCAAATTGCTGGAAGCGCGGGTCGGCCAGCCGGTGCTGGTGCGGGTTACGCCGCCGACACCCACCGATATCGGCCGACGCCTGCTCAACCATGTGCAGCAGGTGCGGTTGCTGGAGCGTGACCTGCAAAGCCAGGTGCCGGCACTGGACGAAGAGGGCATGCCCGAGCGCCTGCGTATCGCCCTGAATGCCGACAGCCTCGCCACTTGGTGGGCCGAGGCCGTCAGCGAGTTTTGCGCCGAGCAGCATTTGTTGTTGGACCTGGTGGTGGAAGACCAGACCGTTGGCCTCAAACGCATGCGCGCCGGCGAAGTGGCGGCTTGCATTTGTGCCAGCGAACGCCCGGTGGCCGGTGCACGCAGCCTGTTGCTGGGGGCCATGCGCTATCGGGCGTTGGCCAGCCCGGCCTTTATTGCCCGGCATTTCCCGGCAGGCGTGCGTGCCGATGAACTGGCGCGCACGCCCGCCTTGGTGTTCGGCCCTGATGATTTCCTGCAACACCGTTACCTGGCCTCTCTTGGAGTAGAAGGCGGTTTTGAACATCATTTATGCCCATCATCCGAAGGCTTCATTCGCTTGACTGAAGCCGGGCTCGGCTGGGGCCTGGTGCCGGAGTTGCAGGTGCGCGACCAGTTGCAAAAGGGCGTGTTGCTTGAGTTATTGCCAGATAAGCCCATCGATGTACCGTTGTACTGGCATCATTGGCGCAGTGGCGGGCAACTGCTGGGCTTATTGACCGACCATCTGGCTCAGGCCTGTGGTCAATGGTTGGTGCCGTTGGAGTGATGGCAGGCGTCAAGGCAGCAGCGATGAAAAACGAAAGAACACGGGGTAATACATGAAAATTCTGGTCACCGGCGCAAGCGGCTTCATCGGCGGGCGCTTTGCGCGTTTCGCCCTGGAGCAGGGCCTGGACGTACGGGTCAACGGGCGGCGCGCCGAAGGTGTGGAACACCTGGTACGGCGCGGCGCCGAGTTTATCCAGGGTGATTTGAATGACGCCGACCTGGTGCGCGACCTGTGCCGCGATGTCGAAGCCGTGGTGCATTGCGCCGGCGCTGTCGGGTTGTGGGGGCGTTATCAGGATTTCCATCAAGGCAATGTGCTGGTGACCGAAAACGTGGTCGAAGCCTGCCTCAAGCAACGGGTCAGGCGCCTGGTGCACCTTTCGTCGCCGTCGATCTACTTCGACGGGCGCGATCACCTCGGGCTGACCGAAGAGCAGGTGCCCAAGCGTTTCAAGCACCCGTACGCCGCCACCAAGTACCTCGCCGAGCAGAAGGTGTTCGGCGCCCAGGAGTTCGGCCTCGAAGTGCTGGCCCTGCGCCCGCGTTTTGTCACCGGCGCCGGCGACATGAGCATCTTCCCGCGCCTGCTGAGAATGCAGCGCAAGAACCGCCTGGCCATCGTCGGCGACGGCCTGAACAAGGTCGACTTCACCAGCGTGCACAACCTCAACGAAGCGCTGCTCAGCGGCTTGCTCGCCACCGGTTCGGCGCTGGGCAAGGCCTATAACATCAGCAACGGTACGCCGGTGCCGGTGTGGGATGTGGTGAACTACGTGATGCGCCAGATGGGGATGCCTCAGGTTACCCGTTACCGGTCGTATGGCTTGTCCTACAGCGTAGCGGCGTTGAACGAGGCGTTTTGTGCGATGTGGCCCGGGCGCCCCGAGCCGGCGTTGTCGCGCCTGGGCATGCAGGTGATGAACAAAAATTTCACCCTCGACATCAGCCGGGCCAGGCATTATCTGGACTACGAGCCCAAGGTCAGCCTGTGGGCGGCCCTCGACGAGTTCTGCAGTTGGTGGAAAGCCCAGGACCCTGACTTGAAGTAAGCTCATAACCAGCAACACATCGGGAACCGAATTCCGGGTTCCGGGTCGATCAGTGCAGCGGGACTGCGGTTTATACTCCCGTCGCTCGGCGTTCCAGGTAGCTCCCTCACCGATTCAAGGTTGATTCATGCGTAACGATGCTAATGACGATTTTGACAATGTTCCCAGCCTGCGGGCCGACATCGGGGATGACGATGATTTCGTGCCGACTCCCGCCACGTCCGTGCGCTCGCGCAGTACCCCCGTGGTCAAGGTCAAGAGCGCCAGCACCGGGCCATTGTGGGCGCTGGTCGGTGCGCTGCTGATCGCCTTTGCCGGCCTGGCCTGGTGGAGCTTCCAGCAGATTTCCCTGATGGGCCAGCAATTGGTCGCCACCCAGGAAAGCTTTGCGCGCATCAGTGAAGAAGCGGCGGGGCGCCTGCAGGATATTTCCGGCAAGGTGGTGGCCAGCGAGGCCAGCGTGAACAACGGCAGCGAAGCGCTGAAACTGCAGATCAAGCAGTTGGAAACCCAGTTGCTGGAGCAGAGCAAGCAGCAAGTGGGCGTGGCCGGCCAGGCCACCGAGTTGGACAAGCGCCTGGCGCAAATGACCGCCAGCACCACCGACCTGTCGACCGCCAACGCCAAGCTGCAAGGCCAGGTGCAGGCCCTGACCGATGCCGTGGCGACCCTCAAGGCGGCGCAGGTCGATGCCAGCAAGCGTGATACCGAGATCAGGGAGCTGGCCGCCGACGTGGCGGCCTTGAAGAAACAGGGCAACCCAAGCGCCGCCGTCGCCCGGCTGGAACAGGATGTCATGGTCCTCAAGAGCGCCCAGGACAACCAGTCAGCCAATAGCGATGCGCCGACCAACAAAGAGTTCGACGTGTTCCGCATCCAGACCACCCGCAATATCACGACCTTACAGAGCCAGGTGCAAAACCTGAATCAGCGCCTCAATGCGCCGGCGGCTGTCACGCCACTCATCCAGTAACACTCGCTCCTGAGTGTGCCTGTGGCGAGGGCTTGCGTGTGGCGAGCGGGCTTGCCCTAATGCCGTTCAGTTAAGGCTTTTTTGTAGGAGCGAGCTTGCTCGCGAAAAACTCACAGGCGCCGCGTTGATTCAGGAAACACGCGTTATCGTTGACGTTTTTCGCGAGCAAGAACTAGGCGTCCCCCTCGCTCCTACAGAAGGCGATGTACGCTTAACTGAACGGCATTAGGGCTTGCCCGCTCCCCATAGCCAACTCAGTGGTGTGAATGTCACCATCCGGTGACATTTCCCATCCCCTTCGTTACTTGCCCTCGTCCCGCCCTTGTTTAGACTCGGGCCCATCCCATAAAAAATAAAAAGGGCTACCCATGACCACGCAACCACTGCCTGCCAGCAGTTGGCTGAACGCACCTGCCCATCACGCCTGGCTCGCCAACGAAGGCCAGCGCCTGCTGTCATTCGCCAAGGCCGCCCGCTTGCCTGAAGGCTTTGGCAACCTGGACGATCAAGGCCAGTTGCCAGCCAATGCCCAGGCCGAAACCATGAACACCGCTCGCATGACCCACAGCTTCGCCATGGCCCACGCCATGGGCGTACCGGGCTATGCCGAGCTGGTCGCACATGGGGTCGCCGCGCTCAGTGGCCCGCTGCGCGATAGCGAACATGGTGGCTGGTTCGCCGCCCCTCGCGCCTTGGATGGCAACACCGGTAAGGCCGCGTACCTGCACGCCTTTGTCGCCCTGGCCGCGAGCTCGGCGGTGGCGGTGGGTGCACCCGGTGCGCAAACCTTGCTGAACGATGCCGTCTCTATCATCGACCAGTTCTTCTGGAGTGAGGAGGAGGGCGTGATGCTCGAATCCTTTGCCCGGGACTGGAGCAGCGTCGAAGCCTATCGCGGCGCCAACAGCAACATGCACGCCACCGAAGCGTTTCTCGCCCTGGCCGATGTCACCGCCGATACCCGCTGGCTGGACCGTGCTTTGCGTATCGTCGAGCGTGTGATCCAGACCCACGCCGCCGGCAACCAATTCATGGTGATCGAGCATTTCGACGCCCAGTGGCAACCCTTGCTCGACTACAACGAAGACAACCCCGCTGACGGATTCCGCCCCTACGGCATCACCCCTGGCCACGGTTTCGAATGGGCTCGCCTGGTGTTGCACCTGGAAGCCGCACGCCTGCAAGCCGGCCTGGCCACGCCGGGCTGGCTGTTGACCGCCGCCAAAGGCCTGTTCGCCAGTGCCTGCGAGTCTGCATGGGCGGTGGATGGTGCCCCCGGCATCGTCTACACCCTGGATTGGAACCACCGCCCGGTAGTGCGCGAGCGCCTGCACTGGACCCACGCCGAAGCCAGCGCCGCCGCCCAGGCTTTGCTCAAGCGTACCGGCGAGTTGCAGTATGAAACCTGGTACCGGTGCTTCTGGGAGTTTTGTGACACCCATTTTATTGATCGAGCCCATGGCAGTTGGCACCACGAACTCAGCCCGCATAACCAGCCCAGCAGTCGGATATGGGGTGGCAAACCGGACCTGTATCACGCCTGGCAAGCGGTAGTGCTGCCTGCACTGCCCTTGTCCCCAAGCATGGCCAGCGCCTTGGCAGAGGGGTGCTATGTCACCAGATGGTGACATTTGTGCATCCCTTTGTTACCTGCGCTTGCAACATCCCTGTTTAAACTCCGTGCAGCGCAAGCTCCAGACTTGCATGCATAACAACAAAAAAAAGGTACTCAGATGAACGCGATTAATCGCCTCGCCATCGCTATTTCCGTCGCCTCGTTGTTTCCCCTCAGTGCTTTTGCCGCCGACTCGAAAGGGACGGTTGAAGTTGTGCATTGGTGGACCTCCGGTGGTGAGAAAGCGGCCGTAGATGTCCTGAAGGCCCAAGTTGAGAAAGATGGTTTCACCTGGAAAGACGGCGCCGTTGCCGGTGGCGGTGGCGCCACAGCCATGACCGTGCTGAAAAGCCGCGCGGTGGCTGGCAACCCGCCAGGTGTTGCCCAGATCAAAGGCCCGGACATCCAGGAATGGGCGTCTACTGGCCTGCTCGATACCGACGTACTCAAAGACGTCGCGAAAGAAGAAAAGTGGGACTCCCTGCTCGACAAGAAAGTCTCCGATACCGTGAAGTTCGACGGTGACTATGTCGCCGTACCGGTCAACATCCACCGCGTGAACTGGCTGTGGATCAACCCGGCCGTCTTCAAGAAAGCCGGTATCACCAAGAACCCGACCACCCTCGAAGAATTCTACGCAGCCGGCGACAAGCTCAAGGCCGCGGGCTTCATCCCGCTCGCCCACGGTGGCCAGCCTTGGCAGGACAGCACCGTGTTCGAAGCCGTCGTCTTATCGGTGATGGGGGCCGATGGCTACAAGAAAGCCCTGGTCGACCTGGATAACGGCGCGCTGACCGGTCCGCAGATGGTCAAGGCCCTGACCGAGCTGAAGAAAGTCGCGACCTATATGGACGTCGACGGCAAAGGCCAGGACTGGAACCTCGAGGCCGGCAAGGTCATCAACGGCAAGGCCGGTATGCAGATCATGGGTGACTGGGCCAAGTCCGAATGGACCGCTGCCAAGAAAGTCGCCGGCAAGGATTACGAGTGCGTAGCCTTCCCAGGCACCGACAAGGCCTTCACCTACAACATCGACTCCCTGGCGGTGTTCAAGCAGAAAGACAAAGGCACTGCCGCTGGCCAGCAGGACATCGCCAAGGTCGTGCTGGGTGAAAACTTCCAGAAGGTGTTCAGCATCAACAAGGGTTCGATCCCGGTTCGTACCGACATGCTCAATGAAATGGACAAGCTCGGCTTCGACTCCTGCGCCCAGACCGCGGCCAAGGACTTCCTGGCCGACGCCAAGACCGGCGGCCTGCAGCCAAGCATGGCGCACAACATGGCCACCACCCTGGCCGTGCAAGGTGCGTTCTTTGATGTCGTGACCAACTACATCAACGACCCGAAAGCCGACCCGGCCGACACCGCCAAGAAACTCGGCGCTGCGATCAAGTCTGCCAAGTAACGGTTGACCTTGTGAGGGGGCCCCCTGACCCCTCACAAGGCCTGTTCCTGTAGTCCTTTTTTCCTGTATTGGATTTCCCCATGAGTTCTGTTGCTGTGTTCAGCAAAGCCTCGCCGTTCGATGCACTGCAGCGCTGGCTCCCCAAACTGGTGCTGGCGCCCAGCATGTTCATCGTGTTGGTGGGCTTCTACGGCTACATCCTGTGGACGTTTGTACTGTCGTTCACGACGTCTACGTTCCTGCCGAGCTACAAATGGGCGGGCCTTGCGCAATACGAGCGGTTGTTCGACAACGATCGCTGGTGGGTCGCGAGCAAGAACCTGGCCCTTTTCGGCGGGATGTTTATCGGTATCACCTTGGTGATCGGCGTGACACTGGCGATTTTCCTCGACCAGAAAATTCGTCGCGAAGGCTTTATCCGCACCATTTACCTGTACCCGATGGCGCTCTCGATGATCGTCACCGGTACGGCGTGGAAATGGCTGCTCAACCCAGGCATGGGCCTGGACAAACTCCTGCGTGACTGGGGCTGGGAAGGCTTCCGTCTCGACTGGCTGATCGACCCGGATCGCGTGGTCTACTGCCTGGTGATCGCCGCAGTGTGGCAAGCCTCTGGCTTTATCATGGCGATGTTCCTGGCCGGCCTGCGTGGCGTGGACCAGTCGATCATCCGTGCCGCGCAGATCGATGGCGCGAGCATGCCGCGCATCTACTGGAGCGTGGTGCTGCCAAGCCTGCGTCCGGTGTTCTTCAGTGCGGTGATGATCCTGGCACACATTGCAATCAAGAGTTTCGACCTGGTGGCAGCGATGACTGCTGGCGGCCCGGGTTACTCCTCCGACCTGCCAGCGATGTTCATGTACTCGTTCACCTTCAGTCGTGGCCAGATGGGCATGGGCTCGGCCAGTGCAATCCTGATGCTCGGTGCGATCCTCGCGATCATCGTGCCGTACCTGTATTCCGAGCTGAGGACCAAGCGTCATGACTAGTCTCGCCTCCAAACCTGCCATCAGCCTGAGTCGCATCGCGATCTATGCGGTGCTGATCCTCGCGGTACTGCTGTACCTGGTACCGCTGGTGGTGATGCTGCTCACCAGCTTCAAGACCCCGGAAGACATCAGTACCGGCAACCTGCTGAGCTGGCCAACCGTGGTCACCGGCATCGGCTGGGTCAAGGCCTGGGCCACCGTCGACGGTTACTTCTGGAACTCGATCAAGATCACCGTGCCGGCCGTGTTGATTTCTACCGCCATCGGCGCGTTGAACGGCTATGTGCTGTCGTTTTGGCGCTTCCGTGGTTCACAGTTGTTCTTCGGTTTGCTGTTGTTCGGCTGCTTCCTGCCGTTCCAGACCGTTTTGCTGCCGGCCTCGTTCACCCTCGGCAAGATGGGGCTGGCCAGCACCACCACCGGCCTGGTGTTTGTGCACGTGGTCTACGGCCTGGCGTTCACCACGCTGTTTTTTCGTAACTACTACGTCAGCATTCCCGATGCGCTGATAAAGGCGGCGCGACTGGACGGTGCAGGATTCTTCACCATCTTCCGTCTGATCATCCTGCCGATGTCGACCCCGATCATCATGGTCTGCCTGATCTGGCAGTTCACCCAGATCTGGAATGACTTCCTGTTCGGCGTGGTGTTCTCCAGCGGCGACTCCCAGCCCATCACGGTGGCGCTGAACAACCTGGTCAACACCAGCACCGGGGCCAAGGAATATAACGTGGATATGGCGGCGGCGATGATCGCCGGGCTGCCGACCCTGCTGGTCTATGTGATCGCAGGCAAGTATTTCGTGCGCGGCCTCACGGCCGGCGCGGTCAAGGGGTAATCATGGCTACGCTTGAACTTCGCAATGTAAACAAGACCTATGGCGCCGGCCTGCCCGACACCTTGAAGAACATCGAACTGTCGATCAAGGAAGGCGAATTCCTGATCCTGGTCGGTCCCTCGGGCTGTGGTAAATCCACGCTGATGAACTGCATCGCGGGCCTGGAGACCATCACCGGCGGCGCAATCATGATCGGTGACCAGGATGTCAGCGGCATGAGCCCCAAGGATCGCGACATCGCCATGGTGTTCCAGTCCTACGCGCTGTACCCGACCATGAGCGTGCGCGAGAACATCGAGTTCGGCCTGAAGATTCGCAAGATGGCCCAGTCCGACATCGACGCCGAAGTGGCCCGTGTGGCCAAGCTGCTGCAGATCGAGCACCTGCTCAACCGCAAGCCGGGCCAATTGTCCGGCGGCCAGCAACAGCGGGTGGCCATGGGCCGTGCCCTGGCGCGTCGCCCGAAGATCTACCTGTTCGACGAACCGCTGTCCAACCTCGACGCCAAGCTACGCGTCGAGATGCGCACCGAAATGAAGCTGATGCACCAGCGCCTGAAAACCACCACGGTCTACGTCACCCACGATCAGATCGAAGCGATGACCCTGGGCGATAAAGTGGCGGTGATGAAGGACGGCATCATCCAACAATTTGGCACGCCGAAAGAAATTTACAACGACCCTGCTAACCTATTTGTGGCAAGCTTTATCGGTTCACCACCAATGAACTTCGTTCCTATGCGCCTAAAACGCAAGGACGGGGGGCTGGTGGCGCTGCTCGACAGCGGCCAGGCGCGTTGTGAATTGCCGCTGGGTATGAACGACGCCGGTCTGGAAGACCGTGATGTGATTCTGGGCCTGCGCCCGGAGCAGATCGTGTTGGCGGCGGGTGAGGGCAATGGTTCATCGAGCATTCGTGCCGAGGTCCAGGTCACCGAGCCGACCGGGCCGGACACACTGGTGTTTGTGCAGCTCAATGACACCAAGGTCTGCTGCCGTTTGGCGCCTGATGTGGCGCCGCAGGTGGGCGAGACCCTGACACTGCAATTCGATCCATCCAAGGTATTGCTGTTCGACGCCAACACTGGCGAGCGCCTCGGCACTGCTTCTTCATTGCCCGCACAGGGGCATGCGGACAATGTGGCCCAATTCAAAGGTCGCTGAAGTAGATAAGTTGTTGTTTTAGATGAAAAAAAGTAACCCGCGTTAGATAAAAACAGTTTAATAACAATAAAGACGAGGATGTAGGGATGAAAAAGCAACACAACAACACTCGGCTGATCTGCCAACTGTCAGCAGCAGCAGCCCTTGTACTGTCCGCCAATGCGATGGCGGCCGATGCATTCAGCGCCGATTCCAAGTGGATGACCGGCGATTGGGGCGGTGAGCGTACCAAGCTGATCGAGCAAGGTATCGACATCAAGGCTGACTACGTAGGGGAAATGGGCGCCAACCTGCACGGCGGCTATAACGACGACAAAACCGGCCGTTACTCCGACCAGTTCGGTCTGGGCGTAGCGCTGGACCTGCAAAAGCTGTGGGGCTGGGATAACACCCAGGCCAAGATCCAGCTGACTAACCGTAATGGCCAGAACATCTCCAACGACCGCATTGGCGACCCGCGTGCCGGCACGCTGAGTTCGTCGATGGAAGTCTACGGTCGCGGCCACATGGTGCGTCTGACCCAGTTCTGGATCCAGCACCAGATGTTCGACAACAAGTTGGACGTGAAGCTGGGTTACTTCGGTGAAGGCGAAGACTTCAACACCTTCCCATGCGACTTCCAGAACCTGTCGTTCTGCGGCTCGCAAGTGGGTAACTATGTAAATACCTGGTACAACTGGCCGGTTGCCCAGGCCGCGATCCGCGTGAAGTACAACATCACGCCTGAGCTGTATGCGCAAATCGGTGCCTACAACCAGAACCCATCGCAACTGGAGCACGGCAACGGCTTCAAGCTCAGCGGCAGCGGCACCAAAGGTACCGTGATTCCGGTGGAATTGGTCTGGTCGCCGAAGGTTAACAACCTGCCGGGCGAATACCGTGTGGGTTACTACAAGAGCGCCGCCGATGCCGCGGACGTACGTGAAGACGTCAACGGCAACGACGCTGCTACCACTGGCGCCGCCTTCCGTACCCGCAGCAGCAAGAAAGGCTACTGGTTCGTTGCCCAACAGCAACTCACCACCCATAACGGCGACGCTTCCCGTGGCTTGAACATCGCAGCCAACGCGACCTTCCACGACAAGGAAACCAACCTGGTCGATAACTACCAGTCGTTGATGCTGGTGTACAAAGGCCCATTCGACGCGCGTCCAAAAGATGACGTCGGCATTGGCGCTGCGCGCCTGCACGTCAACAATGACGTGAAGAAAAACGCCGAACTGCTTAACGTCGCCAATGGTGTGAGTGATTACGACAATCCGCTGTACACGCCTATTCGCGAAACCGAGTACAACTTCGAAATCAACTACGGCTTCCACGTCACCAACTGGCTGACCGTGCGTCCCAACCTGCAATACGTTGTCCAACCGGGCGGCGTGGATAAAGTCGACAACGCGCTGGTGGCTGGCCTGAAAATTCAGTCTACGTTCTAACGCTGTTGCGATAAGCTCCTTCTCTCTGTGCGCATTTTGCGGGTAGCCATGGCTATCCGCTTTTTTTTGGGTGGCACTGTGACGATATTCAGGACCGTGGCACATGCATGAGCATCCGCTCCAACGCTTTTTCAAATCCCTGCGCGAGCGTCCGGTGTTTGCCTGGGAACGCTTCCAGATGCGCGATGTGTTGGTGATCGACCATCCCCTGTGTCAGGCGGTGTTCAGTCGTCAGGGCGCGCAATTGCTGCATTTCCAACCCCGCGGCCAGAAACCCTGGCTGTGGTGCGCGGCCAAGTGGCCGCAGGTCGGCGCCATCCGTGGTGGTGTGCCCGTGTGCTGGCCGTGGTATGGACGCCACCCGAGCGAGAACGCCTGGCCCTCCCATGGCTGGGCGCGGCTGATCGACTGGAAGCTGCTCGACAGCGCCAGCGACGACGACGGCGTACGCCTGCATTGGCAGTTGCAGTTATGCGACTGGCAGGTCGACCTGCATGCGCACCTGGGCGAGGCCCTGGAACTGCGCCTCAGCACCGAGCACCAGGACGAACTGCCGTGCCAACTGAGCCATGCGTTGCATGCCTATTGGCGTATCGGCAACGTCGGTGAGATAGCGCTGTCTGGACTCGATGGGGCCCAAGGCTATGACCAGCTCAACCGCCAGGTTTGCCAGCAGGAAGGTGAACTACGGGTAGATGGCGGATGCCAGCGGGTGTTCCAGCATGAGGGCGAATTGCACCTCAAGGATCACGCCTGGCAGCGCGAGTTGTGCATCGACACCGGTGACAGCGCCGACACCGTCGTATGGCATCCCGGCAGCCGGCCGCTATTGGGCGTCAGTTTCAACGAGGCGTCGGGGTTTGTCTGTGTGGAGTCGGCGATGGCCGGGGCGAGCCTGGCGCCGGGGGAGAGGGCGCATTTGAGTTTGCAGGCCAGGGCTGGCGTTTAGCGGTGTTGCGGGTGGCCTCATCGGGGGCAAGCCCCCTCCCACAATTGACCGGGTTTCAACAGGGGAATGCAGTCGAATGTGGGAGGGGGCTTGCCCCCGATAAGGCCAGTACAGCCAACACAAAGGCAGGCCTAGTTGAACTCATCCCCCACCGGATACCGGCTGTCGTTCAAGCTCTCTTTGATCTTGCGCAAATGCGGCTGGAAATCCACGCCACGGCGCAAGGTCATGCCGGTCGCCAGCACATCCAGTACCGTCAGTTGGATGATCCGCGAGGTCATCGGCATATAGATGTCGGTGTCTTCCGGCAGCGGAATGTTCAGGCTTACCGTACTGGCCTTGGCCAGCGGCGAGTTTTCGGCGGTCACACCCAGCACCGACGCGCCATTTCCCCGGGCGATGCGCGCCACTTCCACCAACTCGCGGGTGCGCCCGGTGTAGGAGATGATCACAAACAGCTCGCCCGTATGCGCCACTGACGCGATCATGCGCTGCATCAGCACGTCGGCGTGGGCGGTCACCGCCAGGTTGAAGCGGAAGAACTTGTGCAGCGCATCCATGGCCACCGGCGCCGACGCGCCGAGGCCGAAGAAGTGGATCTGCCGGGCCTGGATCAGCAAATCCACGGCCTTGCTGATCAAGGCCGGGTCCAGGGCCTGGCAGGCGGCGTCCAGCGAGGCAATCGCGCTGCCAAAGATCTTCTGTGTATAGGCCTCAGGGTTATCATCGGCCTCCACGGCGCGGCTGACGTACGCTGCGCCACTGGCCAGGCTTTGCGCCAACTGCAATTTAAGTTCAGGGTAACCGCTGACGCCGAACGAACGGCAGAAACGGTTGACCGTCGGTTCACTGACCGAGGCGGCTTGGGCGAGGGCTGCGATCGAGAAGCGGGTCGCCTGCTGCGGGTTGAGCAGGATGACCTCGGCGACTTTTTTCTCAGCCTTGTTCAGTTCTTCGAGGCGGTTCCGGATCTGTTCCAGAAGATTTCGCACGCGGTCCATTCAGTCTTTCCTTCGGGCGACGATGCAAATAAAGGGCGGCAACTCACCGACGAGTAGCCCTTTGCGGTGGCCTATCCTACTGAGGGTAGCTGAACACCACCACTCGGAATGCGTATTTCGGGAAAATGTTGTGGTTATTACTACATTTTTCCTTGAGTGATGCCTTGAAAAAAGGTATTTGTAGCTTAACTTGATAAAAGAACAAACATCATGCCTTCGATAACCGTAGAACCCTGCACCTTTGCCCTGTTTGGCGCCTTGGGTGATCTGGCGCTGCGCAAGTTATTTCCTGCCCTCTATCAACTCGATGGCGCCGGGCTGCTGCACGACAACACGCGCATCCTGGCCCTGGCCCGTGAAGCCGGTTCCGAGCAACAGCACCTGGCCCATATCGAAAAAGAACTGCGCAAGTACGTCGGCAAGGAACTGGACGAGAGCGTCGCCCAGCGTTTCCTCGCGCGGTTGACCTATGTTCACGTCGACTTCATGAAAGCCGACGATTACGTGGCCCTGGCTGAAATCGCCGGCACCGAGCAACGCCTGATTGCCTACTTTGCCACGCCGGCTGCAGTGTACGGCGCGATTTGCGAGAACCTGTCCAAGGTCGGCCTGGCGGAAAATACCCGGGTGGTGCTGGAAAAACCCATCGGTTCGGACCTGGAATCCTCGCGTAAGGTCAACGACGCCGTGGCGCAGTTTTTCCCGGAAAACCGCACCTACCGTATCGATCACTACCTGGGCAAGGAAACTGTCCAGAACCTGATCGCCCTGCGTTTCGCCAACAGCCTGTTCGAAACCCAGTGGAACCAGAACTACATTTCCCACGTGGAAATCACCGTGGCCGAGCAGGTCGGGATCGAAGGCCGTTGGGGTTACTTCGACAAGGCCGGCCAACTGCGCGACATGATCCAGAACCACCTGTTGCAGCTGCTGTGCCTGATTGCCATGGACCCG
Source organism: Pseudomonas gorinensis (assembly GCF_042015035.1). Classification (NCBI taxonomy): domain Bacteria; kingdom Pseudomonadati; phylum Pseudomonadota; class Gammaproteobacteria; order Pseudomonadales; family Pseudomonadaceae; genus Pseudomonas; species Pseudomonas gorinensis. The sequence goes on along the minus strand of NZ_CP167125.1, from coordinate 5,778,631 downwards.
CCCGCCGACCTGTCCGCCGACAGTATCCGCGACGAGAAGGTCAAGGTGCTCAAGGCGCTGGCACCGATCAGCCCGGATGGCCTGACTACCCAGGTGGTCCGCGGCCAGTACATCGCTGGCTACAGCGCTGGCAAGCCGGTGCCGGGTTACCTGGAAGAAGAGAACTCCAACACCCAGAGCGACACCGAGACCTTCGTTGCCCTGCGCGCCGATATCCGTAACTGGCGGTGGGCCGGGGTGCCGTTCTACCTGCGTACCGGCAAGCGCATGCCGCAAAAGCTGTCGCAGATCGTGATCCACTTCAAGGAACCGTCCCACTATATCTTCGCCCCTGAGCAGCGCCTGCAGATCAGCAACAAGCTGATCATTCGCCTGCAACCGGACGAAGGGATCTCCTTGCGGGTGATGACCAAGGAGCAGGGCCTGGACAAGGGCATGCAACTGCGCAGCGGTCCGCTGCAACTGAATTTTTCCGACACTTACCGCAGCGCCCGTATCCCGGATGCCTACGAGCGGTTGTTACTGGAAGTGATGCGCGGCAATCAGAACCTGTTTGTTCGCAAAGATGAAATCGAAGCCGCGTGGAAGTGGTGTGACCAGTTGATCGCCGGGTGGAAGAAGTCCGGCGATGCGCCCAAGCCGTACGCGGCGGGGTCCTGGGGGCCGATGAGCTCGATTGCACTGATCACGCGGGATGGGAGGTCATGGTATGGCGATATCTGAATTGAAACTGCCTCAGGGCGTCACTGCCCATGAGTACCGTACGCCCGCGCTGCTGGCGGACGGCCTGGCCAATGACGTGGCCGAACAACTGCGCGCGGCCATCAGTGCCCGTGGCGAAGCGACCCTGGTGGTGTCCGGTGGCCGTAGCCCCGTGGCGTTTTTCCAGAACCTGGCCAAGCAGGGCCTGGACTGGTCCAAGGTCACCATCACCCTGGCCGACGAGCGTTGGGTGCCGGTGGAACATGCCGACAGCAATGCCGGTTTGTTGAAGCAGTACCTGTTGCAAGGCCCGGCAGCCAAGGCCAAGTTCCTCAGCTTGTACAGCGCCGCCGCCAACCTTGAAGACGCTGCCCGGCAGGCCGATCGCCTGCTGGCCGAACTGCCAGCCATTGATGTGCTGGTATTGGGCATGGGTGATGACGGCCACACCGCATCGCTGTTTCCCAACAGCCCGAACCTGAGCGAAGCCCTGCAGGCCGACGGTACCCGCCGTTGCTGGCCGATGCTGGCGCCGACCGTGCCGCACCAGCGCCTGACCATGAGTCGCGCGCTGCTGGCCACGGCCAACTACACCGTGCTGTCGATCTCCGGCAGTTCGAAATTGACCACCTTGAGCGCCGCGCTGGCCAGTGACGACGTTGCTGCCATGCCGATTCGCGCGTTTTTGCAACCTACTTTAGAGATTTACTGGTGCCCATGAGCCAAGGATCAGCCGCTATGAAAAGCCCTCAACCGACCGTGTCCATGGCGGATAAAGTTGCCCTGATCGACAGCCTCTGCGCCAAGGCGCGGATCCTGCCCGTGATTACCATTGCCCGTGAACAGGACATCCTGCCCCTGGCCGATGCCCTGGCCGCCGGTGGTTTGACCGCATTGGAAGTAACCCTGCGTTCGGAGTTCGGCCTCAAGGCCATCCAGGTCCTGCGCGAGCAGCGCCCTGAGCTGTGCACCGGCGCCGGCACCGTACTCGACCGCCACATGCTTGAAGCGGCCGAAGTGGCAGGCTCGCAATTTATCGTCACCCCTGGCATTACCCGCGACCTGCTGGAAGCCTCGGTGCACAGCCCGATTCCGCTGCTGCCCGGCATCAGCAATGCCTCGGGCATCATGGAAGGCTATGGCCTGGGCTATCGTCGCTTCAAGCTGTTCCCGGCCGAAGTCAGTGGCGGTGTAGCGGCCATCAAGGCCCTGGGCGGCCCGTTCGGCGAAGTGAAATTCTGCCCGACCGGCGGGGTTGGCCCGGCCAACATCAAGAACTACATGGCGTTGAAAAACGTGATGTGCGTGGGCGGTAGCTGGATGCTTGACCCGGAGTGGGTCAAGAACGGCGACTGGGCGCGTATCCAGGAAGTCACCGCCGAGGCGCTGGCGCTGCTGGACTGATCTGATTTACCGAATCGTTGTTGCTGTGCTTGACGGCATTTTTGCGGTGCACTTGGTCGGTGTACCGCTTTTTTTTGCCTGCAAAAAACTGAGCCCTCTCCCACGTTTAATCGCTGCTTAGCTCGGTAATGGCGTTGACCAGCACATCGATGTCCGCCGCTGACGTCAGCAACCCTGGCGTCACCCGAATGCAGGTACCGAACGACGCTCCGACACGCGTGGTGGTAAACAGGTTGAAGTCCTTGAGCAACCGGTCCGCCATTACCTGCTGATCCCGGCCAATGAACTTGAATGCCGTAATCCCGCAATACAGCCGTGGATCGTCCGGCGTCAGTACCTCGATGCCCGGCAACGGCCGTACCCGGCTCACCCACAAATCCCTCAGGTAATTGACCCGGGCGCCCTTGGCTTTCGCGCCGCCCATTGCGCGATGCTCTTCAAACACCAGGGGTAAGGTCATCAGTGCCGGAAAGTTTGGCGTGCTGTACGACGTACGTGCACGAACGTCGGTGGCGGGGTAGTGGAACTCGCCCATGTCCGGATCTATGTCAGCCAGGCGTTCGGGGGCGATATAGAGAAACCCCAGGGTCAGCGGCGCGCCGATCCATTTGTGCAGGTTGAAACCGGCGAACTGAATGCCCAGCTCGACGAGGTTGAACTCGATCTGGCCCAGTGCATGAGCGCCGTCGAGGATCACGTCGATGTCATGCTCACGTGCAGCCCTGGCGATGGCCTCGACAGGCATCACCAGGCCGGTGCGATGGGTCACGTGGGTCAGCGCCATCAGCTTGAGGCGCGGGTAGCGCTCGAACGCATCACGATAGGTCTGCACCAAGCTGTCGAAACTGGCCGGATGAGCGTGGGACATTTCGATCACCTCCACCCCTCTGTAGCCGGCCAGCCAGCGCATGGCGCCTTTCACTGTGTCGTACTCCAGATCGCTGATCAGCACCTGATCGCCCGGTTGCAGGCGGTTGTAGTTGCGGATCAACGACTGCAACGCTTCGGTGGCATTGCGGGTGAATGTGACGGCTTCGGGGTCGGCATCGATCAGCTCGGCCAGTTGGCGGCGGATCGTCTCGTTCTCGCCCTGCTCGAAACGCTGGCGCACATGCACTGCGTTACTGCGGTTGATAAACGCCACGTGCTCCAGGTACTGCGCTTGCACCGCGTGGCTCATGCGCCCGAAGTAGCCGTTTTCCAGGTTGATCGGGCCTGGCTCCAGGGCATAGCGCTGGGCGATGGCCAGCCAGTGGGTTTCGTTATCTGCATTCCATGGCATGGCATAGGTTCCTAATGACGAGGGGCGGGTTTGCCGTGTTTGGCGCGCAGCGGTTCCAGCAGTTCGGACAAGCCGTTGTGGTCGATCTCCTGCATCAGGGCCAGCAGGCCGCCGAGTTCGCCGTGGGGGAAACCTTCACGGGCAAACCAGTTCAGGTACGGGCCGGGCAGGTCCGCGATGATGCGTCCCTTGTACTTGCCGAAGGGCATTTCGCGGGTGATCAGCAGTTCGAGTTTTTCGGGGTTCATGAAGGCTCAGGCGTTTGCGTCGAGACCTTGGAAAATACAGGCATTCTGCATGAAGGCCAAATGACAGATCATGCAAATAACGTACATACAGATGGTTCAAATATTTTTAAGTTGTTGAAAATAAACATAAAAGTATTTTCTAAAAAACTGGCACGGGCGCTGCAATCACTAAGGCAACCCTTCTTCACCTGCCTAAGGAATTGAAAAATGACCGACATCAACAAAGAATCCATCTCCGTACTCAACGACCTGATCGAGACCAGCATCGACGGCCAGAAAGGCTTCAAGGAATGCGCTGAAGATATCAAGCACCCAGAACTCAAGGCTCTGTTTGCCAAGCGCTCCGCTGACTGCGCCACTGCCGCCGCCGAACTGAAGACGGCCGTGCGTGCCCTGGGCGGTGACCCAGAAGATTCCGGTAGCGTAGCCGGTGCCCTGCACCGTGGCTGGGTCGACGTGAAGTCGATGGTTACCGGTAAAGATGAAGAGGCTGTGCTGAACGAAGCCGAGCGCGGTGAAGACCACGCGTTGAAGGCTTACAAAGAAGCCATCGAGAAGATCAACAAGCACAACTTGCTGGGCATTCGTGACTTGGTTGAACGTCAGTTCCACGGCGTGCAACGTAACCACGACCAGGTGAAAGCCCTGCGTAACCAGGCTCGCGCTCAGTCGTAAGCCCTGCGCTGTAACAATTGTGGGAGGGGGCTTGCCCCCGATAGCGGAAGATCAGTCGATATTTCAATGACTGATCCTCCACTATCGGGAGCAAGCCCTCTCCCACATTTGCATTGTGCTGACTCTGAAATGGCTATCAGCCGATGCTGATCGGCGGCAGTTCGGTCAAGGTGACTACCTGCTGCTTGCGCGGTGCGAGGATTTCGGCTTCGCCATCCACCACCAGCTCATCACGCTGGTTGAACACACGGGTGGCAATGCGTACGCGGAACTTAGGCAGCTTCTCGAGGATTTCCAGACGCACGGTCAGGGTATCGCCGATTTTCACCGGCTTCTGGAAGGTCATCTGCTGGCCGATATAGATCGTGCCCGGCCCAGGCAGCTCGCAGGCCACCGCCGCACTGATCAGCGCTCCGCTGAACATGCCGTGAGCGATACGCTCCTTGAACATGGTCGCCTTGGCGTATTCGGCATCCAGGTGCACCGGGTTGTGGTCGCCCGACATCGCGGCGAACAGTTGGATGTCGCGCTCTTCGACGGTCTTGCTGTAGCTGGCGGTCTGGCCAACTTCGAGGGCTTCGTACGGGGTGTTGGTTACCTGGGTCATCTAAAGGTGCATCCTGTGGCTAATCGATAATTTAAACGGATGATTTTAAAGGAAAAATTATTCGCAGCGGGCTGGCCTGCGCAAACTCAAGGCCTGGTCGAGCCACGTCAGCACATCCGCTGTGACTTCGTCGCGATTGGTTTCGTTGAACACTTCGTGACGCGCCTGTGGGTAGATAGTCAGTTGCAGGTTCCGGCAGCCGGCCTCGCGCAATGCGTTGGCCAGGCTTTTGAGACGCTTGCCTTCACTCACCGGATCACATTCGCCGCCCATCACCAGGATCGGCAGGCCGGGATCGATCTGCGCGAGATTGGACGCTTTGCTGATTTGCTGCAAGCCACCCAGCAGGTCGATCCACAGTTGGTTGGTGCAGCGGAAACCACAGAGCGGGTCATGGATGTACTTGTCGACCTCAACCGGGTCGCGACTGAGCCAGTCGAAACCGGTGCGATTGGGTTTGAACGCCTTGTTGAACGATCCGAATGACAGGAATTCAATCAATGCACTGCGCCCGCGCGGGCCCTGGCGCAGGCGTTCGGCGCGGGCGATGATTCGCGCTGCGCGATACAGCGCCACCGGCTGGAAATTCGAACCGCTGAGGATCGCACCGTCCAGGCTGGCGCTGTGGTGCAGCAGGTAGGCCTGGGCGATGTAGCTGCCCATGCTGTGCCCCAGCAAAATGATCGGAAGGCCCGGCTGGTGCTGGCCGATATGCTGATTGAGACTGGCCAGGTCACCCACCACCTTGTTCCAGCCGTCCTGCTCGGCGAACAACCCTAGCGTACCTTCGTCAGCGGTGCGGCCATGGCCGCGCTGGTCCAGCGCATACAGGCCGTAGCCGGCGCCGCACAAGGCCTGGGCCAGGCGCGCGTAGCGACCACTGTGCTCGGCCATGCCATGGGACAGCATCACCAGGGCCTTGGGCGTGCCGTCGGGCAGCCACTGGTTGACGTACAGGCGGCTGCGGTCATTCGCGGTCAGCCAGAAGGTGGTGTGGTTCATGGCGGTTCCTTTGCTCAGGGTCGTTGCAGTGTATAGCTCATCCCGAGGGTTGCGGCTGATCTGTGCAAGCCCTTGTAGGAAGATTCACGCAATTAATGAAGCTCAGTTCTGTATTTGCCTGTTTGGCCATTACTGCTAACGTCCCCAAAGCTCCGCTTTCTATAGCAGCACGCTTTTTATAGCTGCAGCGGCCGGACACACTCAGGTAAGAGGACAAGAATAATGCAACCTGATTTCTGGAATGACAAACGCGCGGCGGGTGTCCCCAATGACATCGACCTCACCAGCTACAAGTCGGTGATCGAAGTCTTCGAGCGTTCCTGCAAGGCTTTTGCCGACCGTCCGGCGTTCAGCAACATGGGGATCACGCTGACCTACGCCGAACTTGAACGCCAGAGCGCGGCGTTCGCCGGCTACCTGCAACAGCACACAGACCTCAAGCCCGGCGATCGCATCGCGGTGCAGATGCCCAACGTGCTGCACTACCCGGTTGCGGTGTTCGGTGCGCTGCGCGCCGGGCTGATTGTGGTCAACACCAACCCGTTGTACACCCCGCGCGAGATGCGCCACCAGTTCAAGGACGCCGGCATTCGTGCCCTGGTCTACCTCAATCTGTTCGGGGCGCGGGTGCAGGAGGTCTGCACTGATACCGAGATCGACTACCTGATCGAAGCCAGGATGGGCGACTTCATGCCCGCCGCCAAGGGCTGGTTGGTCAACACCGTAGTCGACAAAGTGAAGAAGATGGTGCCGGCCTATCACCTGCCGCGTGCGGTGTCGTTCAAGCGCGCGTTGCGCATGGGCGCGGGGCAGGGTCTGATCCGCCATCCGGTGAGCCTCGACGATATCGCCGTGCTGCAATACACCGGCGGCACCACCGGCCTGGCCAAGGGCGCGATGCTCACCCATGGCAACCTGGTGGCCAATATGCAGCAGGTGCGCGCGTGCATGTCGCAGATTGGCGAAGATGGCCATCCGCTGATCAAGGAAGGGCAGGAGGTGATGATCGCGCCGCTGCCGCTGTACCACATCTATGCGTTCACCGCGAATTGCATGTGCATGATGGTCTCCGGCAACCACAACGTGCTGATCACCAACCCGCGCGACATCGGCGGCTTTATCAAGGAACTGAAGAACTGGCGCTTTACCGGGTTGCTGGGGCTCAACACGCTGTTCGTGGCACTGATGGACCATCCGGACTTCAAGAGCCTGGATTTCTCCCACCTCAAGCTCACCAACTCCGGCGGTACCGCGCTGATCAAGGCCACGGCCGAACGCTGGCAGCAGATCACGGGCTGTACAATCGGCGAGGGCTATGGCCTGACTGAAACCTCCCCCGTTGCCAGTACCAACCCCTATGGCAAGCAGTCTCGTCTGGGCACCGTAGGTATCCCGGTGCCGGCCACGGCGATGAAGGTGATTGATGAAGAGGGCGTCGAGTTGCCCCTGGGCGAGCGCGGCGAGCTATGTATCAAAGGTCCGCAAGTGATGAAGGGCTACTGGCAGCAACCGGTCGCCACCGCCGAGACCCTGGACGCCGAGGGTTGGCTCAAGACCGGCGACATTGCGGTGATCGACGCCGATGGTTTCATCCGCATTGTGGATCGCAAGAAGGACCTGATCATTGTCTCGGGTTTCAACGTGTATCCGAACGAAATCGAAGACGTGGTGATGGCCCACCCGGCGGTGGCCAACTGCGCGGTGATCGGCGTGCCGGACGATCGCACGGGGGAGGCGGTGAAACTGTTCGTGGTGGCGCGGGCCGAGGGCGTGAGCCTTGAAGAGTTGAAGAGCTACTGCAAGACCAACTTCACGGGGTACAAGGTGCCCAAGCATATTGTGCTGCGCGAGTCGTTGCCGATGACACCGGTGGGCAAGATTTTGCGGCGTGAGTTGCGCGATATCGCCTGATTGGAATTGGGCTCGACAATGTGGGAGGGGGCTTGCCCCGATGGCGATGTATCAGTCACCAAATGTGTTGGCTGAACCATTGCTATCGGGGGCAAGCCCCCTCCCACATTGCTGTTTATCGCCTTGAAGGGCCTATTCCAGAGCCTTTTGCTGGGTGATTTCACCCTTGTTTAGAGTGTGACCAAATATTGTAGGACAGTCATGATTATGACTGTAGGGCCCTCTTTTGGATCTAGTCGGCCCTTGGCAAAGCTGCTACTCTCGGCGCGCTTTGTGACCTCTCGGCCTGCTTGAACGCGCCAGACTCACCTAAAAAAACATACACCAATAATAATCGCATCAAATGCGATGATGAATTCGCGTCGCTGAGGAGTGGGCTTCCATGAACGTAGACTTTTGGAAGGATAAGTACCCCGCCGGGATTGCTGCAGACATCAATCCAGACGAGTATCCAAATATTCAGGCGGTACTGAAACAGTCCTGCCAGCGCTTCGCCAACAAACCGGCTTTCAGCAACCTGGGCAAGACAATCACCTACGGTGAATTGTACGAATTGTCCGGCGCGTTCGCCGCGTACCTGCAACAGCATACCGACTTGAAGCCCGGCGATCGTATCGCCGTGCAACTGCCCAACGTCCTGCAATACCCGGTCGCCGTATTCGGCGCTATCCGTGCCGGCCTGATCGTGGTCAACACCAACCCGCTGTACACCGCGCGGGAAATGGAACACCAATTCAACGATTCCGGCGCCAAGGCCCTGGTGTGCCTGGCCAATATGGCTCACCTGGCGGAAAAGGTCGTGCCCAAGACCGCCGTCAAGCATGTGATCGTCACCGAGGTTGCCGACCTGTTGTCGCCGTTCAAGCGCCTGCTGATCAACAGCGTCATCAAGTACGTGAAGAAAATGGTCCCGGCCTATCACTTGCCCAAGGCGATCAAGTTCAACGAGGTGCTCGCCAAGGGCCACGGCCAACCGGTCAACGATGCCAGCCCGGCCAGCAGCGATGTGGCCGTGCTGCAATACACTGGCGGTACCACCGGCGTGGCCAAGGGCGCGATGCTTACCCACCGCAACCTGGTGGCCAACATGCTGCAGTGCAAGGCGCTGATGGGGTCGAACCTCAATGAAGGGTGCGAGATTCTCATCACCCCGCTGCCGCTGTACCACATCTACGCGTTCACCTTTCATTGCATGGCGATGATGCTGATCGGCAACCACAACATCCTGATCAGCAACCCGCGCGACCTGCCGGCGATGGTCAAGGAACTGTCGAAGTGGAAGTTCAGCGGCTTTGTCGGCTTGAACACGTTGTTCGTGGCGCTGTGCAACAACGAAGGTTTCCGCAAGCTGGACTTCTCTGCACTGAAAGTCACCCTGTCGGGTGGCATGGCCCTGCAACTGGCGGCGGCCGAGCGTTGGAAGGCCGTGACCGGCTGCAACATCTGCGAAGGCTACGGCATGACCGAGACCAGCCCGGTGGCGACGGTCAACCCGATCCAGAACATCCAGATTGGCACTATCGGCATTCCGGTGCCGTCGACCCTGTGCAAAGTCATCACCGATGACGGCGTCGAGTTGGCCCTCGGTGAAGTCGGCGAACTGTGCGTCAAGGGCCCGCAGGTGATGAAGGGCTACTGGCAGCGCGAAGACGCCACCGCGGAGATTCTCGACAGCGAAGGCTGGCTGAAGACCGGTGACATCGCGATCATCCAGCCGGACGGCTACATGCGCATTGTCGACCGCAAGAAGGACATGATTCTGGTCTCCGGTTTCAACGTCTACCCCAATGAACTCGAAGACGTGCTGGCGACCCTGCCGGGCGTGCTGCAATGCGCGGCCATCGGCGTGCCGGACGAAAAATCCGGGGAGCACATCAAGATCTTCATCGTGGTCAAGCCGGGGGCGACCCTGACCAAGGACCAGGTGATGGAGCACATGCGCGCCAATGTCACCGGCTACAAGGTGCCCAAGGCCGTGGAGTTCCGCGATGCGTTGCCGACCACCAACGTGGGCAAGATCCTGCGTCGTGAGTTGCGCGATGAAGAGCTGAAGAAACTCGGTCTTAAAAAGTAACGTAACCCAAATGTGGGAGAGGGCTTGCCCCCGATGGCGGTGTGAAGTCAACAGATTCAGTGACTGACACTCTGCTATCGCGGGCAAGCCCCCTCCCACATTTTTTTTGACCGCGTTCCTACAGGGCGAACTGCGCGAAGTTGACACCGGCACCCGCCGGACGCACATCCTTCAGGAACGAATCCTTGTCCGCGCTCAGCTCCAGGGTAATCTCCGGCTTGCGCTTGCCCGCATTGCGCACCACCAGCCCTTCGAGCTTTTCACGCAGGAATACCGTCGGCACCTTCAGGTGCAGCAACTGGTCGGTCTCGGCGTTGTGCATCAACAGGTGAATCCACTCGTACTGGCCCACGGCAATCCGCGCCACCGGCAAGTCGAACCACCAGATATTGCGTTTGCGGTCCAGGTCGGTGAAATGGCAGTTGTTGACGCCGAGAACGGCACCGCCCAGTTCCTGGTTTCTGCGGGCGATGGCCTGTGCTTTATTGAGTTTCATAACCTTCCTACGGGATCTGTTATTCAGCGTTATAGCCTGAATGTGCCGCGCATTCTCGTGGGTTGGCCGCAAAACATAAAGCCAAACCTGCGCATGGCGATGAAATGCCCACCGAAAAATAATTGAAACTCTGCCGAACAGCCCCGGGTCAATCTTTAGGTAATGACCAAAACCCTTGATTGTTCTTTCGGAGGCATACCATGAGCAGCACATCGGATAAGGTAAAAGGCGTCGCGAACGAAGCTGTCGGCAACATCAAGCAAGGCGTCGGCAAAGTGACCGGCAACGATAAGTTGCGTGCTGAAGGTGTCATTCAGGAAAAGAAAGGCGAAGTGCAGAAAGCCGTCGGCGACACCAAGGACGCCGTCAAAAAAGCGACCAAGTAAACCTGAATCGCTGGCGGTGTTCATTCAGCCCAACGGCCATCCACGGATGGCCGTTTTTATGTGCGGCGGTGCAACTAAATTCTTGAAATTGTTTCAAAGTCGCCAGATAGGCTACTTTGATGTAGAAAACGGCCCCTGAGTCGCCCCTGAACTCAACCTTTTTGCGGCGAAAGGAGACGCTATGATTTTTCCGGTACTCGATGGCCTCAAGCTGCACACGGTGCTGGTGCGCACGGTCAAGGAATTCGTCAACGACGAGATGTCGACTTACGCCTCGGCATTGGCCTACCAGATGCTGTTTTCCTTGTTTCCGTTCCTGCTGTTCCTCATTGCCTTGATCGGTTTCCTGCACCTGCCGGACTTTTTCACCTGGCTGCGCCTGCAGTCGGAACTGGTGTTGCCGCCCCAGGCCCTGGAGCAGGTCAACCCGGTGATCGACCAGTTGCAGCAATCCAAGGGCGGCCTGCTGTCGGTGGGTATCGTGATTGCGCTATGGACCGCCTCGGCCGGCGTGCGCTTGATGATGAGCGCGATGAACGCCGCCTACGACGTGGTCGAAGGGCGGCCGATCTGGAAGCGGTTTCCGTTGTCGATTTTCTACACCGTGGGCATCGCCGGCATGCTGCTGGCCGCCGCCGCGCTGATGGTGCTCGGGCCGCAGGTGATGGAGTGGCTGGCGGGGCAAATCGGTATGCAGGAATTCGTGGTCACCTTGTGGACCATCCTGCGCTGGCCGCTGATCGTGGTCCTGCTGATGTTCGCTGTGGCCCTGATGTACTACGTGATGCCCGACGTCGAGCAGAAATTCCGCTTTATTACCCCAGGTTCCGTGCTGGCGGTGGTGGTGTGGATCGTCGCGTCCCTGGGCTTTGGCTACTACGTCAAGACCTTCGCCGACTACAACGCCATGTATGGCAGTATCGGTGCAATCATTGTCCTGCTCCTGTACTTCTATATTTCTGCTGCCGTGTTGTTGCTCGGTGCGGAGATGAATGCCGTGATCGAACACATGTCCGCCGAAGGCAAGGACCCCGGCGAAAAGGCATTCGATGCACACACCCACGTGAGTGAGAAACAGCACGTCTCTGGCCTCGGCCGAGACCATTCCAAGCCCACCCCTGACGAAGTCTGATCGATGATCCGTGAAATCCTGAAAATGGGCGACGAACGCCTGCTGCGTATCGCGCCACCGGTCCCGCCGGAAATGTTCGACAGCCCCGAGCTGTGGCAATTGATTGACGACATGTTCCAGACCATGGAACACGTCGGCGGCGTCGGCCTGGCCGCACCGCAGATTGGCGTCGACCTGCAACTGATGATCTTTGGTTTCGAGAGCAGTGAGCGCTACCCGGACGCCCCGGCCGTACCGCAGACGATCCTGATCAACCCGTTGATCACACCGCTGAGCCCGATACTGGAAGAGGGCTACGAAGGTTGCCTTTCCGTGCCCGGCCTGCGTGGCGCGGTAGACCGTTACCAGCAGATTCGCTACGAAGGTTTCGACCCCAAGGGCGAGCCGATCGTACGTATCGCCGAAGGCTTCCACGCGCGCGTGGTGCAGCATGAATGCGACCACCTGATCGGCCGGCTGTACCCGTCGCGGATCACCGACTTCAGCAAGTTCGGGTTTATCGAAGTGATGTTCCCGGACATGGATCCGACGGCCGACGAATAACCTCGCCGATACCCACAAATCCCTGTGGAAGGGGCTGGTTTGCCCCCGCCACATGGGGGCGGCGGTGAGTCAGATCATTTGGCTGGTTTGACGAACCGCAACGTCATCCGGTCCGATTCGCCAATCGCCACATACCTGGCCTTATCCTGCTCGCCCAGCTTCAACGTCGGCGGCAAGGTCCAGACGCCGCCGGCATAGTCCTTGGTGTCCTTCGGGTTGGCGTTGACCTCACTCTGCCCGGCCAGTTTGAACCCAGCATCGGTCGCCAGCTTCACCACCTGCGCCGTGGTCAGGTAACCACTGTCCTTGATGGCGTCAAGGTTTGCGCCGTCCTTGGCGCGATGGTCTTCCACCCCCAGCACGCCACCCGGTTTCAACACCTTGTAGAACCCGCTGAAAGTGGCCTCGGCGGTATCGGCCAACACCCAGTTATGCACATTGCGGAACGTCAGCACGGCATCCGCCGAAGCGGGTTTGCCGAACACCGGGGCCTTGGGATCGAACTCGACCACTTCAGCCTTGGCATAGCGCGCCGGGTCGGCGGCGAATTTCTTTTTCAGGTTTTCTTCCGACGTGCGCGCGTAGGCACTCACACTGGGGGCCTGCACGGCGGCGATGTAGTGCCCGTGGTCCTTGAGCAGCGGTGCGAGAATCTCGCTGTACCAGCCGCCACCTGGGGTGATCTCGATCACCCTCTGCTGGGCGCCCAGGCCAAAGAACTCAAGTGTCTGCTGTGGATGGCGATAGACGTCACGCGCGCTGTTGGCCGGGTCGCGCCAACTGCCGGCCAGCACACTGGCGTATTGCTTGGCGGTAATCGGCGCGTCGGCGGCCAGGCTGAAGGTTGGCGCGAGGAGGGCGGTGAGGGACAGAGCTGCAAGCGTCGTTTTCATGATCATCCTGTAGAGGGCTTCTGTGCCGTCGAGGCTAGCATGGGCCCAGTGTCGGCCGATCACACATTATCCGAGGTCGACCTCACCAAAGGTTCTAAGCCCATCGCAATCATCGGCTTGTTACGCTTGTAGCGCACCAGTCGTTCGCTGAGGGATTGCGGCAACAGCGTGTCCTGGGTAAAGCCCATGCGCTGATAAACGCCTTCCAGCTCCGGATGACAGAGCAGCCACACTGTGCCTTCCACATCTGCCACCGCCGCACCGATCAAGCGGGCTGCCAGACCCTGGCCGCGATACGCCGGGTCGACAAACACGCCCGTCAACCATTGCCCGCCAACCACGGGCGTGAGGCACAGGCCGGCGACAATCTCGCGGCGGCGCGCCACCCACAGACGTCCGCCCTTGAGCGCCTTCATCGACGACTGGTGGCTGCGATAAAACTTGTTCAGCAGCGGCCACAGGGGCTCTGCCAGCAGATCGATGGTCAACTCGGGCATGGTCTTCAGGCAGCGTAATCACGGGCCGGGGATTATAAGCGCCTTCTGTAGGGCAATAGGTGGTATACCCAGTGTTACATCCCCTGTAAGTGGAGCACGCATCATGGCCAAAGGTATGGATTCAAAGAAAGCCGCGAAGAAGAAACCGGCAAAAACCGCCGACGAAAAACGCGCCGACAAGAAAGCCAAGAAAACCGACACAGGTCTGTTCGGTCACTGAGTGACAAACTTATAACCCAATGATCTGCCAGATTTTCCCGCCTCATTGCACAGAGCAGGAAACACCTGCTCTGAGCTGCCGCACGCCCCCTCTACCGGAACAGCGCACGGCCTCTGTGCCGCATGCAGCCCCCCCGTCATTGCAGGCGAGCCGGTGCCACACTGGCGTCTATTTCAGATCATGAATTTTCGGCGGCCAGCGCGGCGATGACCGTTGGCCGCTCGCCCACCCGCTGTTGAAACGCCGCCAGCGCCGGCCACTTGCCCAGATCAATGGCGTGAAACCCCGCCCAGCGCAGCACCACGAACAGGTAGGCATCCGCTACCGAATAGTGCGCGCCTAACAGGTAATCCTGGTGCTCCAGGGTCTGCACCAGCACCGCGAAGCGCTTGAACAGCGTGGCCTGGAACGAGGCTTTGACCTCGCCCTGAATCGCATTGTTGAAAAACACTGCCAACCCACCATGAATTTCAGTCGCAATAAAATTCAGCCACTCCTGCAAGCGCACGCGCTCCCAGCTGCCATTGGCCGGGGCCAGGCCCGCGTCGGGTTTGAGGTCGGCCAGGTATTGCAGGATCGCGCTGGCTTCGGTCAACACCTGGCCGTTGTCCAGTTGCAGCGCTGCCACATAGCCCTTGGGGTTGATCTGCAGGAAGTCCTGGCCATCGGCAGTGGTTTTGGCCTGGTTATCCACGCGCACCAGGTCGAACGGAAGCGCCAATTCGCGCAGCACGATATGGGGGGCGAGGGAACAGGCATTGGGGAAGAAATACAGTTTCATCTGTGACAGCTCCGTTGAATTTGCGCCAGTCTCACCGCCGTGGCACCTTGCGTAAAATTAAACCTTCGGATCCCTGCCATAAGGACAGCGACTGTCATGATGAACCTGATGCACTGGCGCCTGCTGGTGGCGGTGGCCGATCACGGCAGCATCACCGCCGCCGCCGGACATGTCGGCATGACCCAGTCCGCCGCCAGCCAGGCCATGGCTGGCATGGAGGCGACGCTGGGTGCTCAGTTGTTTACCCGCGAGCCGCGCAAGACCTTGCCCACCGCCCTGGGGCTGAGTGTGATCGAGCAGGCGCGGGTGATGCTCGGGGCCTTGCAGGCGATTCGCAGTACTGTGGATGAGGCCAGGCCCATGCTGCGGGGGACGATTCGCATCGCTAGTTTCCCCATGGTGCTCGCGACCTTTCTGACGCCGTTTTTGCAACGTTTCCGCCAGTTATATCCCGGTATCGACGTCACCACCCTGGATGTTACCGATAACG
Organism: Pseudomonas gorinensis; assembly: GCF_042015035.1. Classification (NCBI taxonomy): domain Bacteria; kingdom Pseudomonadati; phylum Pseudomonadota; class Gammaproteobacteria; order Pseudomonadales; family Pseudomonadaceae; genus Pseudomonas; species Pseudomonas gorinensis. The sequence continues at coordinate 5,763,288 of NZ_CP167125.1, read as the reverse complement.
AGGTGCTGACCCTGCTCGAGGCCGACCTGATCGACCTGGGCGTGGTGCTCAACCCCAAGCCCGAGCGCCAGGCCACCATATTGGGCCGTGACTGCTGGATGGCAGTGCTGCCGACGAACCATCCACTGGCACAACGCCCGGCCGATGCAAGCGTAAGTCTTGAGGAACTGTTCGAACAAGCCTTCGTGCTTGCCACCGGTGGTTGCAGCGCCAATGCCCGCAGCCTGGGCGCCGCGGTAGGGCTGACCCTGCGCGATATCCGCGTGGAAGTCCGCGAATGGAGCAGCGCCTTCAGCCTGGTACGCGAAGGCGTTGGCGTGACGCTGGTGCCGGAGATGGCCCTGCCGGTCGAGCGCCAGGGTTTACGCGTGATGCCGCTGACAGCGCCGCGGTACCGCGAGTTTGCCCTGGTCGGTTCACCCAACCGCCCACCTTCGGCCGCCGCCGCCGCGTTGTTGAAGATGCTGGCTGAACGTTGATGCGCTTGAATCCACCAGGGGGCGATGGATCAGTCGCCCAAGGTTGAGACTGACACTCAGCGATCGGGAACCGGCCCGCTTGCCATCAGGGGGCCGGTTTGCTGTATGACAGCGCCAAGTCGCAGACAGGGTTTGCCTTGCGCGGTTGCTTAGATCGCCGCGAGGGTGTCTTTCACCGACTGTGCCTGGGGCGCCGCGGTCTTCGCCGCTACCTGCTGCTCTTGTTGTACTTTCACGCGCTCAGCCACCTGCTTGGCGATCGCATCCTGTTTTTCCTGGGGCATGGCCTGCACTTGTTCCTCGGTCAACCCTTGCTCCTTGAGTAACTGCTCGCGGATACGTTCGGCCGGGGTTTTGCTCATGTAATCGGTGAAGTCTGCGCGTGCGCTGCTGGTGGTGGAACCGGCGGCGGGTACATCCGTGGTCGCCGGAGTGGCTGCCGTGCTCGCTTGCAACTGCACACGGGTCTTGGCGAAGGCTTCGTCGATGCGATCGTTGGCCTTGTCCAGTGCCTTCTGTACAACTGGCACGGTCACGCTTTGCTGCGCCGCTTGCAGGGCACCGCTGTATAGCGTGCTGGCAGCGGCGTTGGCGGGGTCCATATCGGGTCGCTTGAGCTGTTGGACGGTTGATACGGCTTGAGTGTTGTTGTTAACCAGCATGATGGTTCACCTGGGGAAATGTACGGTGCCTCATGAGGAGCAATTAGCGTGCCGGGCAGCATCACCCCGGTTTTACTGGGGCGCGCACGGCCGTCGCGGCAATAGTTGTCCCGTCGACGGCCAATCGTTGCCGTCAGTGGGCGATATTTTCCAACGCCAGATTGCGCGTACGCGGTCCGAACCAACTGATGGTGATCATCACGATCAACATGCTGCCGGCGATAAACGCCAACACGCCCGGAGTGCCCAGGTGTTCGAGGATAAAACCGATCAACAGGCTGCTGAACACCGTGGACAAGCGGCTGAACGAATAACAGAACCCCACCGCCCGCGCGCGGATATTGGTCGGGAACAGTTCGCTCTGGTACGAGTGATAACTGAAGCTCAACCAGGCATTGCAGAAGGTGATCATCACCCCGCAGATTACCAACCCTACCGCCGTGGTCTGCAGGGCGAACAGGCTACCGAAGATCATCGCGCCCATGGCCGAGCCAACAATCTGCCATTTGTTTTCAAAGCGGTTGGCCACCTTCACGAACAACAACGGCCCCAAGGGGTAGGCGAGCGTGATGATAAAGGCGTAGAGCAAGCTGTGGGTCACGCTGACACCCTGGCCCGAGAGCAACGCCGGCAGCCAGTTGCCAAAGCCGAAAAAACCGATGGCCTGGAACACATGGAACACAATCAGCATCAACGCACGGCGGCGGTACGGGGGTTGCCAGATATCGGCAAAGCGGCCGCTGCCTTGCACGCTGACGGTTTCCGGTTCGGGCTCATCCAGCGGCTGGCCGTAATCCTTCTGACAGCGGGCTTCGAGGTTGTCCATGATCGCACTGGCTTCGCCGAAACGACCTTTCTGCGCCAGCCAGCGCGGTGATTCCGGCAGGCGCTTGCGCAGTTGCCAGATAAATAGCGCAAACACTGCACTCGACAGCACTACCCAGCGCCAGCCGGCGACGCCGAACGGCGCCTGGGGCACCAGCCACCACGACATCAAGGCCACCGCCGGCACCGACAGGAACTGGATGAAAAACGCAAAGGCGAACGCCGAGCTACGCATGCGCTTGGGCACCAGTTCCGACAGGTAAGCGTCGATGGTGACCAGCTCGATGCCCAGACCGATGCCCACCAGGAAGCGCATGCAGATGATGCCCAGGGCGGACGTCTGGATGCCCATCAACACCGTGGCGACGGTGTACCAGATCAACGCGAAGGTGAAGATCGCCCGGCGCCCGAAGCGGTCGGCGATGGGGCTGAGCAGGCTGGCCCCGAGGAACAGGCCAAGAAAGGTCGCCGAGGCGAACGCGGCCTGGTCGGAGAAGCCGAATACACCGCCGCTGCCGGTGGCAAAGATGCCGTCCTTGATCAGCCCCGGGCTGATGTAGGCGGTCTGGAACAGGTCATACAGCTCGAAAAAACCGCCAATCGACAGCAGCGCCACCAGGCGCCAGATACTGGCGACAGCCGGCAGGCGGTCGATGCGCGCGCTGATATGGGCGGCACGGACCGGGTCGATGCCGTCCGTGGCAGAGGCAGTGAGTGTCGACATGGGGCAGATTCCAGGGGCAGTGAAGTGGAATCTTAGCCTGCTAACGGAAATCGCCGCTTGTGAAGTTGCCCGCGATGGCACGCCGATTCGCTGATTTATTGCGCGTCGGCGTGGTGTTTCAAGGTTTTATGGCGTGTGCTCAGAAGGTGATCGGAATTTCAAAGGCCTGGAACGCGTCATCCACCGGTTGATAGCCCAGCACGCGCGTGGTTTCGCTTAAATCCAGGCGCTTGAAGCGGTTATTGGAGATGCCATGGGCGATCAGGTGTTTGACGCCGGCTGTTTCCACTGCACGTTGCAGCAATTGCACCGCGTCACGGGGGCTAAGCCAGGCGCTGAGGTCGCGGGCGTTGCGCAGGTCATGGGCCTCGGGGAATTCGAAGGCGCCGATGCGCAGGGCGATGGTCGATAGCGGGGTTTTCGCTGCGTAATAACCGCATAACGCCTCGCCGTAGCATTTGCTCACGCCATACAGGTTGGCAGGCAGCACGGGCATACCGGGAGTGATCTGGCGGTCTACCGGGTAGCCTTCGATGGTCTGGGCGCTGCTGGCAAATACCAGGCGCTGCACGCCTGCGGCCACGGCGGCTTCGAACAGGTAGGTAGTGGCGAGGATATTGTTGGGCAGCAACTCCTCGAACGACGCGCTGGCGTGGGGGATGCCCGACAGGTGCACGATCACGTCGATGCCTTCGAGCAGGGCGGTGAGGGTGGAGCGGTCGCTAAGGTCGGCGTGTACGAAGCGGTGGTCACCCAGGTCGAAATCCGGCGCGACGCGGTCAGTGAGGGTGAAACGGTAGCGGTCTTTCGAAGCCTCGAAAAAGGTCTTGCCGATTCTGCCGCAAGCGCCGGTGAGCAGTACGTTGAATCCTTTCACGTGCTCGTCCTTGTGCTTAATTGTGACCGTCGAGGGCGAAGGTCTTGAAGCCGGCGTGCTGGCTGAGCCGCTGGTAGTACGCCGCAATGGCCGGGTAGGGCGGCCGCTGCATGGGCGTCATCTGCCAGCGATGCACCGAGAGGCCGATCAGGATGTCGGCGAGGGTGAAATCATCGCCGGCCACGTAGGCGCCGGTTTTAGCCAACTGTTGTTCCAGCAGCCCCATCTTGTCGTTCCAGGCCTGCACGCCGGCTGCGATGCGTTGCGGGTCCTGATGGTCGGGGCTATTGCGCACCAGCGCCTGGAAGGCATAGCCCCAGGACGGGTTGAGTTCGGTCGCTTGCCAGTCCATCCACTGCTCGACCCGCGCGCGCGGTGCGGGTTCGATGGGCAGCAGGTCGTGGCGTTGGTAGAGGTTCACCAAATAGCGGCAGATGGTGTTGGATTCCCACAGCACACCGTGGTCATCGATCAGTACCGGTATTTGGGCATTGGGGTTCAGGGCCAGGAATTCGGCGGATTGGGTGGGTTTGAAACCGATGCCCCAGTCTTCGCGCACGTAGTCTATGCCCAGTTCCTGGCAGGTCCACAGGACTTTGCGCACGTTGATCGACGAGGTACGGCCCAAGATTTTCAGTGAGTGTCCCATGGTGCTTTCCTGGCGGTGGAGAGTGGTTAATCTAGCAGGGGCCAAGTAGGCACGGTTAAAAAATGTGGGAGGGGGCTTGCCCTCGATAGCGGTGAGTCAGTCAGCCTGTCTGTAGCTGACCCACTGAAATCGGGGGCAAGCCCCCTCCCACATTTTTATCCAGTAGGGCCTTAGCAGCGTGGTGCGTGCTGGTCCATGGCTTTGCCCACCAGCAACACGCTTAGTTCGCTCAATTGGTGAATGGCCAGGGCAACATCACGGTGTTTGCCGGTAAGGTCATCAGACAGGTCGAGCAGCAAGGTGCTGACGGAGCACACGGTTTCGTAGCTGTTGATCAGCAGGGTTTCGGTGGGGACATCGGGGATGAGCGTGAACAGCGTAGTCGGGGGATTGACGCTTTGCATGGTTGAAGTACCTGGCTGTGCCAACACCCTAATCGCTACTAAACGAATGGGTGGCAGCTGTACGCAGGTTAGTAGACCGGTAATCCCACACAAACCCGGCGCACCCGAAGGCGCCCTACGCACAGCCACCATGGTTGGCTTATGCATATGTGTGGAGAGCTTCAGGCTACTAAACCCGATCACCGAGAAATTCAGCGACCGGCAAACCTTAAAGATCACCCCTCAAGCGCACAAGCCGGCGGATTCTGACGTAAGCGTAGGCAACCGGGCAAGGCGCTTACCGCAATGTCAGCCTCATCCTACAGGCGTCCTACGTGCTTTCCCGCACCTGCAATTCAAACCCCATATCCACTACCGGCTTGGCGATCTTGTTACCCGCCATGATCGTCAACAAATGCTCCGCCGCACGTCGACCGATCGCTTCCCTGGGGGTGCTGATGCTGCTCAAGCGCGGCACCATGAAAGACGACGCTGGCAGGTCGTTAAAGCCCAGCACGGCCACGCGCTCCGGCACGTTGATGCCATGGCGCAGGGCTTCCAGCAGCGCACCTTGCGCCAGGTCGTCGTTGCCGAAGAAGATCGCGTCCACATCCGGGTGCGCCGCCAGCAATTGCAGGAACAGCTCGCCACCCAGGCCGACCGAGGAAGGGCGCGGTGTCAGCAGTTCCAGCGCCGGGTCGTACAGCCCTGCTTGTTGCAACGCCCGGCGGAAACCCTCGCCGCGCAGCAGGGTACGTTGGTCCAGTTGCGCACCGATATAGGCCAGGCGCTTGCGCCCACGGGAGAGCAAATGCGCCGCTGCCGTTTCACCTGCGGCCAACTGCGAGAAACCCACGCAGTTCACGCCCGCATTCGGGTCCAGATCCATCATGTACACACAGGGCACATTGCTGGCCTCGACCATCCGTCGCGCGCTTTCGGTGCGATCGAACCCGGTCAGCAGCAACCCCCGTGGCTGGTAGGCCATGTAGTTGCGCAGCAGGTTTTCTTCTTCATCGCGCGAGTAATGGGAGTTGCCGATCAGTACTTCGAACCCCTTGGGCTGCAGTACCTGATGGATGGCTTCGAGGGTTTCGATAAACAGCAGGTTGGACAACGACGGCACCAACACCACCACCGAATGGCTCTGGGCCGAAGCCAGGGCACGGGCGGCGGGGTTGACCACATAGTTGAGTTCGGCGGCGGCTCGCTGCACTTTTTCCACCAGTTCGGTGGCCACGGTGCTGATGCCGCGCAGCGCGCGCGAGGCGGTAATCGGGCTGACGCCGGCCAGGCGGGCGACTTCATTGAGGGTAGGGCGACCGGTGGTGCGGGTATTTTTATCGTTCTTAGAGGTCATCAGGCGGCTTGCCAAACAAAAATCGAGGCACTAAGGTAGCGCTGTCTCCAAAAGGCTGCAAATTATTGAACTTTGGGTTGCCTGATCCGGTTCAAATGATTGGAGCGGATGCACGCGTCACTCCATAAAAATGACAAGACGGCGCGGGAAAAGCCTGTTTTTGCACTCGCCTTACAGCGTGCAAAGGTAGCGCTATCTGCGTCCTGAGGTGTTCCATGAGTCAACCTGTTACCGCCCTGGTCATCATGGGTGTTGCCGGCTGTGGCAAGACCAGCGTCAGCGAGGCCCTGTGCCGCCTGAACGGTGCCACGGCCATTGAAGGCGACAGCTTTCACCCCGCCGCGAACATCGAAAAGATGAGCGCCGGCCACCCCCTCAACGACGACGACCGCGCCGGCTGGCTCGACATCCTGTGCGATGAACTGCGCCGCTCGCTCAAAGCCGGTGAACACCCGGTACTCACCTGCTCCGCGCTGAAAAAGAAATACCGTGACCACCTGCGCGAAGCCGCGCCTGGCCTGGGCTTTGTATTCCTGGAACTGACCCGTGAAGTCGCCGCCGACCGCGTGTCCCATCGCCCCGGCCATTTCATGCCGGCCAGCCTCATAGACAGCCAGTTCGCCACCCTTGAATCGCCCAAGGGCGAGCCCCTGACCCTGGCTCTAAACGCCAGCGAAGACAGCGTCGAGGCGCTGGCCGAGCAGACCAACGCCTGGTGGCTGCAACACGGTTTTGAACCAACCCGATAATTTTTTGCCGGACAAGATAGCGCTATCCCCGGCAGGAAATTCAACACCCGTTTTAATAACAACAACAAACAGGAGAGACCCCCCATGTTTGGCATGTCCCACGAGTCGTACCTGCTGTTAGATGCAGTCGTTACCATCATCGGGCTGATCGTATTGATTACCCGGTTCAAGGTTCACCCGTTCATTGCGCTGATCATCGCGGCCGGCTTCCTCGGCCTGACCTCGGGTATGCCCGTGGACAAGATCATCAAGGCATTCCAGGACGGTTTCGGCGGGGTGCTTGGCTTTGTCGGCATCATCCTCGCGCTGGGTACGATGCTCGGCAAGATGATGGCTGAATCCGGCGGTGCCGATCAGATCGCCCAGACCTTGATCCGCGCCTTCGGCAAGGAAAAGGTCCAGTGGGCCATGATGTTCGCCGCGTTCCTGGTGGGCATTCCGCTGTTCTTCGAGATCGGCTTTGTGCTGTTGATCCCGTTGGTGTTTATCGTTGCGCGCCGTACCGGCGTGTCGCTGATCAAGATCGGTATCCCGTTGCTGGCCGGCCTGTCGGCGGTGCACGGCCTGGTGCCACCGCACCCGGGTCCACTGCTGGCCATCGGCGTGTTTGGCGCGGATATCGGCAAGACCATCCTGTATGGCCTGATCGTCGCACTGCCGACGGCCATCATTGCCGGCCCGATCTTCGGTACGTTCATTGCCAAGTACATTCCCGGCAACCCGTCCCAGGAGCTGGTCGACCAATTGGCCCGCGAGTCGGAGCACAAGACGTTGCCGAGCTTCAGCATCACCCTGATCACCGTGCTGCTGCCGGTGTTCCTGATGCTGCTGAAAACCTTCGCCGACATCGCCCTGGCCGAAGGCCACGTGGTGCGCAACTGGATGGACATGATCGGTCACCCGATCAGCGCCTTGCTGCTGGCCTTGCTGCTGTCGCTGTACACCTTTGGCCATCGCCAGGGTATCCACTCCAAACAAATCCTCAAGCTGCTCGACGCCAGCCTGGCGCCGACCGCCGCGATCATCCTGATCATCGGTGCCGGTGGTGGCTTCAAGCAGATGCTGGTGACCAGCGGTGTGGGTGACGTGATCGGCCATATGGCGGTCAACGCGCAGATCAACCCGATTTTGCTGGCGTGGCTGGTGGCGGCGGTGATTCGTGTGGCGACGGGTTCGGCGACCGTAGCGACCATTACGGGTGCTGGCATTGTGGTGCCGGTGGTGGGGATGATCCCAGGGGTCAACCGCGAGCTGCTGGTACTGGCGACCGGGGCGGGCTCGTTGATCCTGTCTCACGTCAACGATGCTGGCTTCTGGCTGGTCAAGCAGTACTTCAACATGACCGTGGCCGAGACATTCAAGACCTGGACGGCGATGGAAACCATCCTGTCGGTGGTGGCGCTGATCTTTATCATGTTGCTGTCGTTGGTGGTCTAACAGACACACCACAAGGCCAGGGTGAAAACCCAATCAAATGTGGGAGGGGGCTTGCCCCCGATATAGGGGGTCAATCACTGCATCTGGTGACTGACCCACCGCTATCGGGGGCAAGCCCCCTCCCACATGTTGACCGAGTCAGGCGCCGGTTTTCGGTACTAACCCATCCGCCCGGAACATCCCGCGAATTCCGCGCACCGCCTGGCGAATCCGGTCCTGGTTCTCGATCAGTGCAAAGCGCACATGGTCATCGCCATACTCACCAAAGCCGATCCCCGGCGACACGCACACCTTGGCTTCCTGCAGCAGTTTCTTGGCAAATTCCAGCGAGCCCATGGCGGCATAGGCTTGGGGAATCTTCGCCCAGACGTACATTGACGCCTTCGGGTTCTCGACCATCCAGCCCAGTTCATGCAGGCCCTTGACCAGCACATTGCGGCGCTGGCGGTACTGCTCGGCGATGTCCTTGACGCACTGTTGGTCGCCTTCCAGCGCCGCAATCGCGGCGACTTGCAGCGGGGTAAAGGTGCCGTAGTCGTGGTAGCTCTTGATCCGTGCCAGCGCGTTGACCAGTTCCGGGTTACCGACCATGAAACCAATACGCCAGCCGGCCATGTTGTAGCTCTTGGACAGGGTGAAAAACTCCACCGCAATATCCTTTGCCCCAGGCACCTGCATGATCGAGGGGGCTTTCCAGCCGTCGTAGACAATGTCCGCGTACGCCAGGTCATGCACCACCAGTACGTCGTACTGTTTGGCCAGCGCAATCACCCGTTCGAAGAAATCCAACTCCACACACTGCGCGGTGGGGTTGGACGGGAAGCCCAGGATCATCATCTTCGGCTTGGGGATCGAGCCGCGAATCGCCCGTTCCAGCTCGGCGAAGAAGTCCACGCCGGGCACCAGCGGCACCGAACGCACCTGGGCACCGGCAATCACGGCACCGTAGATATGAATCGGGTAGCTCGGGTTGGGCACCAGTACGGTGTCGCCCTGGTCCAGGGTGGCCAGCATCAAGTGCGCCAGGCCTTCCTTGGAACCGATGGTGACGATGGCTTCCGACTCGGGGTCGATGTCCACGTCGTAGCGGTCTTTGTACCAGCGTGAAATCGCCCGGCGCAGACGTGGAATGCCTTTGGAGGTGGAGTAGCCGTGGGTATCTTCACGCTGGGCGACGGTGACCATTTTCTCCACGATATGGGGAGGCGTGGCGCCGTCGGGGTTACCCATGCTCAAGTCGATGATGTCTTCGCCGCGCCGACGCGCAGCCATCTTCAGCTCGGCAGTGATATTGAACACGTAAGGGGGGAGTCGATCGATGCGCGCAAAGCGGCGCGGCGAACCTTGGTCGGCCATTGTTGCCTCGGAGTACGTAAGCGCCCGGAACCGTCCGAGCGACGTTGGCCACTGCGGTGGCCTGCGGGGCAGACAATACGGTCGATGATGGCCAGTTGTCCAGATGCGTAGGGAAATTTTCTGCATGGAGTACAGCGCGGATATACCCCTATACTCGATATGGGTTTGTTCCCTCATAAGAAGGAGACTGTTCAGATGGATCAGCAGATAACACAACCGTTAGAGCCGCGCATGAAAGACGGCAAAGCCCTGGTAATCGCGGGGGTGCAAGGGCGTTATTCGAAGGCCACGGCGGGCGATATCCCCAAGCTGTGGGGCGTGTTTGACGACAGCGTAAAACACATCAAGAAACGCGTCGACGGTGTGTCCTACGGCGTTTGCCATAACCCCAGCCACGGTGAGTTCGATTACATGGCGGGGGTGGAAGTGCCGTCCAAAGGCGATGTGCCGAGCAACTTCGAGTTCGTCGAACTGCCTGCGCACCACTACGCCGTGTTCCCGCACTATGGCCCGGTGCAGGCACTGGAGCAGACCTACGAGCGCATCATGTTCGAGTGGTTGCCGCACTCGGGCTACAAGGTGGCCGGGGCGGATTTCGAGCGCTACAGCGCGGATTTCGATGTACGCAAGGGCACGGGGACGGTGGAGATCTGGTTGCCCGTGGAACTCAGGTAACCGGCAGGCTGAACACGTCCCTCTGTGGCGAGCGGGCTCGCCCCGCGTTGGGCTGCGCAGCGGCCCCAAAACCTACCGCTGCGGTTCACCCGGAAGAATGCGGCAGCGCTGAATAGGGCTGCTGCGCAGCCCCTCGGCAGAGCCATGGTTAAGACGCATGGCGCGAACTTGGCTGTCGGGTTGCTGAGCGATAACTGAAGTATTCATGTCGCATATTCATTACTTTTTATCGGGTAAGTTATCTATACGTGACATTTAAAGCAGGCCAACACCACATCGACCAAACACCCACCTCAACCTCCGCTCATACCCAACCCGCCCCTGATACGCCTCCCCGCTGTCCACCCATCCGGCGCCCAGATACAGCCCCATCGCCGCTACATTGTCCGTGTCCACCGACAACTCCAGCGCCTTGATCTGCGGCCACGCCTGTATCGCCGCCGCCGGCAGCGCCTGCAAACACGCCTTGCCAAAGCCCCGGCCCTGCTGCTGCCGATCCACCTGTAGCGCATGCAGCGTGGCGCTGTGTTCATCCGCCCAGTGCGGCAGGCAGGGCGGGCGCTTGAGCAGGAGGAACGCCACCGGACGCTCGTCGGCCAGCAGCGCAAAGCCTTTGACGCCTGGGCTTGGGTTGACCAGCAGGGTGTTGAGTGCGCAATACATGTCGCCGCAAAACGGCAACTGCTCAGGATGAACTTCGAGGGCGCCGACTTGCTGTTGTTGCACAGCATTCAGCGCCTCGTAGGCGACAAGACGGGTTTGCATCGGGGCGTCCGAACGGCTGCAAAGAAGGGCGCAGTCTAGCGGTTTTGTGCGGCACGAAATTATTTTTCAACGGGCTGTCGATTTGCCCGGAGGCCGTTCGACTAAGGGTGTCTTCCTTGATTTTCCAACCCGAAGGAGTATCGCCATGAGTACCGCAATCAACACCCTGATCGAAGAATGGAAGCAAGCCGTACTTTCCCGGAATATCGATAAGATTGTCAGCTATTACGCCGACGATATCGTCTCGTTCGATGCCGTGAGCGCTCTGCAGTTCAAAGGCAAGGCGGCCTACCGTGCGCACTGGGAAGCGTGCATGGAACACTGCCCCGGCCCCGGCATTTTCGAGTTCCACGAACTGCGTATCGTCGAGTCCCAGGACAGCGCATTCGCCCACTGGCTGGCCCACTGCGGCGGCGCCGGGCCGGACGGTGAAGTGAAGGCCTGCTGGATGCGGGTGACGGCCGGCTATCAACGTTTTAACGGCGACTGGAAGGTGGTGCATGAGCATTGGTCGGCGCCGTTCGACATGGCAAGCGGCACGGCACTGTTCGACCTGAAACCTTGAGCGCCGCGAACTATAGTCAGTCGTTGCGAAAACGGAGAACGCCATGAAATACCTGTGCCTGATCTACAGCAATGAACAGCTGTTGCACACTTCGCCAGACAGCCCCAAAGACCCGGAGTGTCTCGCCTACGCCCAGTCGATACAGGCCAGCGGGCGCATGCTCGCCGCCGAGCCGCTGGAGTCGGTGAGCACGGCCACCACCGTGCGCATGCGCAATGGCAAGCTGTCGATTACCGACGGGCCGTTTGCCGAAACCAAGGAGCAGCTCGCCGGGTTCTACCTGATCGAGGCGCGGGACTTGAATGAAGCGATCCAGGTGGCCGGTGGCATTCCGGCCGCTCGGGTCGGCAGTGTGGAAGTGCGCCCCGTGCGCGAATTGAATCTCTGACTCCAACAACCCTAAGACTCAGGAGGTTTATCCCATGCCCAAGCAACCTGCCGAATTTGAGCTGTCCATCAGCCGCGTGATCGATGCGCCACGCAGCCGTGTGTTCCGCGCCTGGACCGAACCTGCCCTGTTGCAACAATGGTGGGGGCCCCACGGCATGACCACCCCCGAGTGTGAAATGAACCTGTGGGTTGGTGGCCTGTTCCGCACCCTGATGCGCGCACCGGATGGCAGCGAGTACCCGACCCAGGGCGTGTTCCTGGAGATCGACGCGCCCAACCGCCTGGTGTTCACCGATGCCTTCATGCCGGGCTGGATACCTTCGGGCAAGCCGTTCATGAGCGCTGAAGTCACCTTTGAGGAGCAAGACGGCAAGACCCTCTACACCGCTCGCGCCATGCACTGGAGCGCTGAAGACAAACAGGCCCACGAAGCCATGGGCTTTCACGACGGCTGGGGCCAGAGCCTGGACCGCCTGGTGGCGCTGGTGACCCAGGGCATGCGCGATTGACGCCTCCCATCGAGGCGATCTACCGCAGTGAGTCCCGGCGCGTCCTCGCCACGCTGATCCGTTTGCTGGGGGATTTCGACCTCGCCGAAGAAGCCTTGCACGAGGCGTTCTTCGTCGCGGTCGAGCGCTGGCCGCAAGACGGTGTGCCGAGCAACCCACGCGCCTGGCTGGTATCGACCGGACGCTTCAAGGCCATCGATCGTCTGCGCCGCCAGGCCCGGTTTACCCCGTTGTTGCAGGCGCAGGCCGACGCACTGGAAGCCGCTGACTGGAGTGAGGAAGACGTGGAAGACGACCGTCTGCGCCTGATCTTCACCTGCTGCCACCCTGCGTTGGCGGCCGACGCCCAGACGGCGCTGACCTTGCGTGAGGTCTGCGACCTCACCACCGAAGAAATCGCCCGCGCCTTCCTGGCCACGCCCACCACCATCGCCCAACGCATCGTGCGGGCCAAGGGCAAGATCCGCGAGGCGAAGATTCCCTATCAGGTGCCGTCCCTGGCCGAATTACCCGAACGCCTGGACAGTGTGCTGCGCGTGATTTACCTGGTGTTCAACGAAGGCTACTCGGCGTCCATGGGCGCGGACCTGACCCGCGAAGACCTGACCCGTGAGGCCATCCGCCTCGGTCGCTTGTTGACCCAATTGCTGCCCGAACCGGAAGTCCTGGGCTTGCTGGCGTTGATGCTGCTCCACGAATCCCGCCGCGCCGCGCGCACCTCGGCCAGCGGCGAACTGGTGCTGTTGGATGAACAGGACCGTTCGTTGTGGGATACGTCCTTGATGGCTGAAGGTTGCGCGCTGGTGGAACAGGCACTGACCCAGCGGGGTTTTGGCCCGTATTGCCTGCAAGCGGCGATTGCGGCGGTGCATGCCGAGGCACGCAGCGCCGGGGAAACGGATTGGCCGCAGATTATTGGGCTCTACGATGTATTGCTCAGGGCGGTGCCTTCGCCAGTCATTGAATTGAACCGCGCCGTGGCGGTGGCCATGCGCGATGGACCGTTGGCGGGCTTGCAGCAGGTGGAGGCGATTCTGGCGCGCGGGGAGTTGCAGGATTACCACTTGGCGCATTCGGCGCGGGGCGAGTTTTGCCGGCAGTTGGGACGGGTGGAAGAGGCCCGCAGGGCCTATGAAACCGCCCTGTCACTGACCCAGCAGATCCCTGAAAAACGCTTCCTCGAACACCGCCTGGCCGAACTCGATTCCCCCAAGCAATGAAGATCCAAATGTGGGAGGGGGCTTGCCCCCGATAACAGGGTGTCAGTCACTGTATTAGGTGACTGACCCACCGCTATCGCGGGCAAGCCCCCTCCCACATGTGATCTTCATTGTCTGGGAGATCTCACTCCAACATCTTCCCCAACAACCAACTCCCCGCCGGCCCCGGAGGATGGTGACGGGACCACAGTGCATCCACGGCCACCGAACGCGGCCAGCCGCGTGCCTTGAGTTCGACCAGTTGCCCGCCACCGAAGCGTTCCACCAGCCAGCGGGGAATCGGCGCCCAGCCGAAACCCAACTGGGCCATCTCCAGCAGCATCAGATAACTGGGGGCCGACCAGAAGCGGCCGTTGGCGCGGGTTTCGTTCGGGTTGATGATGCTTGCCAGGCGCAATTCGCGGTGCTGTTGCAGGGCGTGCGCCGTGAGGGTATCGAGGCCCGCCAGCGGATGCTTCGGTGACACGAACAGGGCAATCTCGGTGCGCTCGTCCACCGGCGCGCGGGTCAGGTCCGGCGGATACACGTCCTGTTGTTCAATAAACGCGATCTGCGCCCGCCCGCTTTGGACCAGGGCGATCAGGTCTTCGCATTCGGCGATCAGGCATTCCAGCTCAAGGTCCGGGTAGCGTTGTTCAAACGCGCTAAGGGCGACCTCGAAACGGTCGGACTGGTAGGTATCGGACATGGCGATACTCAGCTTCGGCTCCAACCCCTGGGCCAACTGACTCGCCGCCAACTCCAGCCGGCTGCTGGCCTCCAGCACCTGCTCGGCGCGTTGCAACAACACATGGCCTGCGGGCGTCAGTGTCGGCTTGCGGCTGCTGCGGTCAAACAGCACCACATCCAAATCAATCTCCAGGCTCGCCACCGCTGCGCTGACAGTGGACTGGCTCTTGCCGAGCTTGCGCGCCGCCGCCGAGAACGAACCTTGGGTCGCCGCCTGGACAAATGCCTGCAACACTTCGTTAGAGGCCATGACTATCGCCTTGATCGATGGTTATTGGTTATGAAGTATCGAGCCAAGGGGTAATGATGGCAACCATCGTCACTCACGGAGCCGGGTTATGAACCCTACCAAGTCGATTACTGAACGTGTGTGCCAGGCCATTGGTTTCGAGGCCCTGGCGTTGTTGATTTGCACGCCGTTGCTGGCGTGGATCATGGATAAACCGGCCCTGGAAATGGGCATGGTCACCCTGGCGATCAGCCTGTTGGCGCTGACCTGGAACGTGATTTTCAATGGCCTGTTCGACCGCCTCAAGACGCGCTGGCACCTGGCCAACAACGCCTGGACCCGGGGGCTGCATGCCTTGATGTTTGAAGGGGGCTTGATTCTAGTGTGTGTGCCGCTGATTGCCGCCTGGCTGAATATCAGCCCGGTGCAGGCGTTTATCCTCGACATAGGTGTACTGCTGTTTTTCCTGCCGTACACCTATGTGTATCACTGGGGCTATGACGTGCTGCGCGAGAAGTTCCTACAGAAACATGCCGCCCGACGCCTCGATGCGCTGGCCGGTGATCCAGTGGCTGCCGTCGGCGAGCAGGCTGGCAATCGCCCCGCCGATATCATCCGGTAGGCCCGCACGGCCCAGAGCGGTGTTGTTGGCGACCATCGCATTGAGGCTGGCGTTGTCACGCACGGCGCCGCCGCCGAAGTCGGTCTCGATGGCGCCCGGGGCCAGGATGTTGACGCTGATGCCACGTGCACCCAGCTCCTTGGCCTGGTAGCGGGTCAGCACTTCCATCGCGCCTTTCATGGCCGCGTAGGCGGCGTAACCCGGCAGGCTGAAGCGCGCCAGGCCGCTGGACACATTGAGGATGCGGCCGCCGTCGCGGATTAACGGTAACAGCTGCTGGGTCAGGAAAAACGGGCCCTTGAATTGGATCGCCACCAGTTGGTCGAACTGGGCTTCGGTGGTCTCGGCAAAGCTGGCGTGAATGCCAATCCCCGCGTTATTGATCAGAAAATCGAAGCGCTCCTGTGCGAACACATCCTTGAGCACGCCAGCCACTTCGCCAACAAACTGACTGAAGCTCGCGCTCTGGCTGACATCCAGTTGCAGCATGGCCGCGCGGCCACCCAATTGTTCGATCTGCGCGACCAAAGCCTGCGCTTCCTCCGCTTTGCTGTGGTAAGTGCCGATGATGTCCACGCCTTGCGCCGCCAGGTGCAGCGCGGCGTTTTTACCCAGGCCACGGCTGGCGCCGGTGATCAATGCGATTTTGCGGGTCATGATGAATGCCTCTGGATGGGATGGTGGCGCACAGTGTATTTGTGCGCCTATAACGTGATAAACAGCAGTGAATCGGAATCACTGGTCGGATCAGGCGAACAATCCCATGAACAAACTCGAACTGTTGCGCACCTTCGTACGCGTCACCGAACTGTCGAGTTTCACCGGCGCTGGCGAGAGCCTGGGCTTGCCGCGTTCGACGGTGTCCGAGCATGTGCAGGCGCTGGAAGAACTGCTCGGCGCGCGGTTGCTGCAACGCACCACGCGCACGGTGCAAGCCACGCAGGACGGGCGTGTGTTGTATGAGCGCAGCAAGGATCTGCTCGCGCACATGGAGGAACTGGAAGGGCTGTTTCGCCAGGAGGAAGCACAACTGGCCGGGCGTATTCGGCTGGACCTGCCCAACGTGATGGCGCGTGACCTGATCCTGCCGCGCCTGCCGCCCTTCATGGACGCGCACCCGTTGATCGAGCTGGAAATCAGCTGCACCGACCGTCAGGTCGACCTGCTCGCCGAGGGCTTCGATTGCGTGCTGCGCGTGGGCGCGCAGCCGGACCAGTCCGTGGTGGCGCGGCGGTTGTGCAGCCTGCCGATGATCAACTGTGCGAGCGCCACCTACCTGCAACGCTACGGCGTGCCGAAGACCTTGGCCGACCTGGCCGATCACCACCTGGTGCATTACGTGCGCCCGCTGGGTTCGCGCTCGATGGGGTTCGAATACCAGCAGGGCAACAAGGTGCACCGCCTGCCCATGGCCGGGCGGGTCACGGTCAACAGCACCGATGCCTACACGTCGGCCTGCCTGGGCGGCTTCGGGATCATCCAGGTGCCGGCCCTGGGCATGGCGCAGGCGTTGGCCAGTGGTGAGTTGGTGGCGGTGTTGCCGGACTATCCGGCGCCGCCGTTGGACGTGTCTCTGCTCTATGCCGGGCAGCGCCATTTACCGCTGCGGGTGCGGGTGTTCATGGACTGGTTGGCCGCGACCCTGCAAGACCAACTCTAACGCCGTGCCGACAGCTGCTGCGGCGCCAGGAACGCGTCGTGGAAGTAATCGCGGAACGCCTGCATCGCCGGGGTAAACGCCCGTTCGCGGTGCCAGGCCAGGCCGACGCTCATGGGCGTCACCGGGTCGGTCACGGTCAGGGTTTCGATGCGCTTGCCTTCCAGGGACCAGGGCCGATGCACCAGGTCCGACAGGATCGCCACGCCGCTGCCGTTGGCGACCATGCTGCGCACCGCCTCCACCGAGCTGGTGCGCAGCCGCACCTGGGGCGTTTGCCCGGCCTGTTCCCAGTAGCGCATGGCGCTGTGTTCGGCCTCGTCGACGGTGAGCAGGATGTACGGCTCGCGGGCCACATCTGCCAGGCTCACGGCGCCACGTTCGCACAATGGGTGATGGCTGGGCAGCCACAGGCGGCGTTCCGAATTGAAGAGAATTTCCGAGACGATGTCCGGGTGGGTGAGGTTGGCGGTCAGGACCACGGCCATATCAAACCGGCCGTCGAGCAGGCCCTGCTCAATGGCCTGGCGCTCTTGTTCGAACACCTCGATGCTCACATCCGGATGCCAGTGCTCCATGCGTTGCAAGTGGTGCGGCAGGAAATACCCCAGCACGGTGTAGCTGGCTGCCACCCGCAATACGCCGCTGGCGCGGTAGTCGGGCAGGGGGCTGTTCAGTGCGTCGTCGACACTGCGCACAATCACATAGGCACGGTTGAGAAAATGCCGCCCGGCGTCAGTGAGGCTCATGCCCTGGGCCGAGCGTACGAACAACTGCACGCCGAGCAGGGCTTCGAGCTCCTTGATCGCCGTGGTCACGGCAGACTGGGAGATGTTCAAGTGAATCGCCGCCTGGGAAATCTGGCCGATTTCGGCGGTGGCGACGAAATAGCGAATTTGGCGCAAGGTCAGGGACATAGCTTTATCTGATTTTCAGAAGATAGATCATCTGATAATAGATCTTCCCAAGGGGTCAAGCCGCAGCCTACTTTCGAGCATCACCTTTTGGCGGAGCGACCTCAATGCAGGCAGTGGATTTCAATTCAGACATGGGCGAAGGCTTCGGCCCCTGGACCATTGGCGACGGCGTTGACGCGGAACTGATGGCCTACATCAGCTCGGCCAATATCGCCACCGGCTTCCATGCCGGAGACCCCGGCACCATGCGTCGCACCGTCGCGCGCGCCAAGCAACTGGGGGTGGCTATTGGTGCGCACCCCGGCTTTCGTGACCTGGTGGGCTTCGGCCGTCGGCATATCCAGGCGCCGGCCCAGGAGCTGGTCGACGACATGCTCTACCAACTGGGCGCCCTGCGTGAAATCGCCCGTGCCCAGGGTGTGACGCTGCAACATATCAAGCCGCACGGCGCGCTCTACATGCACCTGGCCCGCGACGAAGAAGCCGCGCGGCTGCTGGTACAAAACCTGCAAATCATCGAGCCAACGTTGCTGCTGTATTGCATGCCCAATTCGGTGATCTGGCGCGTGGCCAAGGAGCTGGGGCAGCCGGTGGTGCGCGAGTTTTATGCCGACCGTGAGTACGACCTCACGGGCTCCATTGTGTTTACCCGCCACGTACGTGCGCTGGACCCGGCCACTGTCGCAGCCCGCGTCCTGCGTGCGTGTCAGACGGGGCTGGTGCGGACCGTAGAAGGCGAAGACCTGTTTATTGAGTTCGACTCCATCTGCCTGCACAGCGACACCCCCGGCGCCTTGGAACTGGTGGAAGCCACCCGTGAAGCGTTGGACCAGGCTGGCATAGCGGTAGTGAACGGGCTTGCTGTGGTGAACAGGCTTGAGGTGTGAGCAGGCTGGGTGTGGCAGTTGGCTTGGTGTGTGAACGGGCTTGATGTGGCGAGCGGGCTTGCCCTAATGCCGTTCAGTTAAGGCTTTTTTGTAGGAGCGAGCTTGCTCGCGAAAAACTCACAGGCGCCGCGTTCATTCAGGAAACACGCGTTATCGTTGACGTTTTTCGCGAGCAAGAACTAGGCGTCCCCCTCGCTCCTACAGAAGGCGATGTACGCTTAACTGAACGGCATTAGGGCTTGCCACAACTGACTCGCTCACACACCAAGCCCGCTCGCCACAGATCATTTTTTTTTTGCCTGCCTTTCTACAATGATTCCAAGAGGAACAGACATGGCTGAAACATCCCCAATCCGCTACAGCTTCGGCGCGGATGAACACCTGTTTGCCGAGGTCAGCGACAGCATGTCCCTGGAGGCTTTTTTCAAGGGCATGGCCGTGACCCGCGCCGTGGAGCGCCTGGCCCTGGATGGCGTGCTGGATGTATGCCTGGCCAATGCCTCGTTCCAGATTCGCTTCGACCCCGACCGCATCGCGCCCCATGTGCTGCTCGACGCGGTGCAAAGCGCCGAAGCCCAGGCGGTGGCCGAACGCACCTTGCACACGCGCATCATCGAAATCCCGGTGCTGTACAACGACCCCTGGACCCATGAAACCCTGATGCGTTTTCGCGATCGCCACCAGGACCCCAGCGGCACCGACCTGGAGTACGCCGCGCGCATCAATGGCCTGGCGGATGTCGACGCATTTATCGCCGCCCACAGTGGCGCGCCGTGGTTTGTGTCGATGGTCGGCTTTGTCGCGGGCTTGCCGTTCATGTTCCAGATGGTCGAGCGCGCGCGGCAATTGCAGGTGCCCAAGTACCTGCGCCCGCGTACCGACACGCCAAAGCTGACCCTTGGCCACGGTGGCTGTTTCGGTTGCATCTACTCGGTACGCGGCGCCGGCGGTTATCAGATGTTCGGCGTAACCCCGGCGCCGATCTACGACCCGGCGCAGCAATTGGCTTACCTTCAGGAACACATGGTGTTCTTCCGCCCCGGCGATATCGTGCAGTTCAAACCCATCGACCGCACAGCCTACGACCTGGCCGTCGCCGAGGTGGACGCTGGGCGTTTCGACTTGCGCATCCGCCCGGTGGAATTTTCCCTCGATGCGTTTCTCGCCGACCCCATCGGCTACCCGAAAACCCTGCAGGAGGCGCTGGCATGATCAAGGTCCTCAAACCCGGCCTGGCCACCTCCGTACAGGACCTGGGCCGTGAAGGTTATTACCACCTGGGCATCCCGCCGTCGGGCGCGCTGGACCAGTACGCGTTGAGCGCGGCCAACCACTTGGTGGGCAATCCGGTCGGCGCGGCGGGGCTGGAATGCACGTTGATCGGCCCCGAACTGGCGTTTCAACAGGACGCGCTGGTGGCCATCAGCGGCGCCCTGATGTCGCCACGCCTGGACGGCGAAGTGGTGCATCAGGACACCGCCTTCCTTGTACGCGCGGGGCAGGTGTTGCGCTTTGAATTTCCGAAGGCGGGCGCCCGGGCCTACCTGGCGGTCGCCGGGGGGATCGACGTGCCGGTGGTGCTCGGCAGCCGTTCCACTTACACCCTCGGCGCGCTGGGTGGGTTCCATGGGCGGCGCTTGCAGGCCGGCGATGAATTGCCCATCGGCCCAGCCAGCGGACAGGGGCGGGCGGGCAACAGTTTGCCGATGGCGTTGCGTCGTTCGGTCGGTGGCGATGTGACCTTGCGCGTGGTGCCGGGGCTGTATTACGAACGCCTCAGCGATGGGGCAAAAAGCAGCTTTTTTGCCGAACCGTGGACGGTGGGTTCCGAAGCGGACCGCATCGGCTATCGCTTCAAGGGCGGCAGTGCCTTGAGCTTCCAGCCACGGGAGCAGCCGTTTGGGGCCGGGTCTGACCCGTCGAATATCGTCGACAGTTGCTACCCCATTGGCTCGATCCAGGTACCGGCCGGTCTGGAGCCGATTGTGCTGCACCGCGATGCGGTATCCGGCGGTGGTTACGCGATGATCGGCACGGTGATCAGTGCCGACCTGGACCTGATCGGGCAGATGCAGCCGAACCAGCGGGCGGGGTTTGTGGCGGTGACCTTGGAAGAGGCGCTGGAGGCGCGGCGGATGTACAAGAAACGGCTGAAGGCGATGGCCGGGCTCTTCAACAGCTGACACCGCACACGTCCAAATGTGGGAGGGAGCACGTCGAATCGTCGCACCGCCCCTCCCACATTGTGCATCGATGGTGTGTCAGAAGAGTTTGGTAAACAGCCAGTACAGGCTACCGGATAGCACAATCGCCGCGGGCAACGTCAACACCCAGGCCATCAGCAAATTGCGGATGGTCTTCATCTGCAAACCGCCGCCATTGGCCACCATGGTCCCCGCCACCCCGGACGACAACACATGGGTGGTCGATACCGGCAACCCGAACATATCCGCGGCGCCGATGGTCAGCATCGCCACGGTCTCGGCCGAGGCGCCCTGGGCGTACGTCAGGTGGGTCTTGCCGATTTTCTCGCCCACGGTCACCACGATGCGCTTCCAGCCGACCATGGTCCCAAGCCCCAGGGCGATGGCCACGGCGATCTTCACCCACAGCGGAATAAACCGGGTGGAATTGTCGATCTGTTGCTTGAACAGTTGCAGCTTGCCCTGGGTATCGGCGTCGAAATGGCCGACCTTGTCCTTGTCCATCAGGCGAATGGTTTCACTGCTCAGGTACATGTCGTTACGCACGTTGCCGACGGCTTCGGCGGGGACTTTGGCCAGGGAGCCGTAGCCTTTGACTTCATCGCCGATCTGGCCGGCGAGGGCGGCGAGGGCCGGGATCAGCTCGGGCGTGGCCTGCTTGGTAGTCACATAGGTCGACAGGATCGGCCGCGGGTCGCCGGCCAGCGCCTGCGGCGCGCTTTTCATCAGCGCCACTTGGGTCACTTCGGCCACCGCCGCAAATTGCAACGACTGTTCGGCGGGCATGGTGCGGTTCAGCGCATAGGCCATCGGCAAGGTGCCAACCAGGATCAGCATGATCAGGCCCATGCCTTTTTGCCCATCGTTGGAGCCGTGGGCGAACGACACACCGGTGCAGGTGACGATCAGCATGCTGCGAATCCACCAGGGCGGCGGGGTGTCGCCTTTGGGCGCCTTGTACAGTGCACGGTTTTTCACGAAGACACGCAGGGCCAGCAGCAAGAGTGCGGCAAAGACGAAGCCGATCAACGGCGAGAGCAGCAGGGCATAACCGATCTTGATCGCCTGGCTCCAATCCACGCCGCTGGTGCCGTCACGCCCGTGCATCAGGGCGTTGGCCACGCCGACACCGATGATCGAGCCGATCAGGGTGTGGGATGAAGACGCCGGCAACCCCAGCCACCAGGTGCCGAGGTTCCACAGGATCGCCGCGATCAGCAGGGCGAAGATCATCGCGAAACCGGCCGAGGAACCCACCTGCAAAATCAGCTCGACCGGCAGCAGGGCAATGATGCCGAACGCCACCGCGCCGCTGGAGAGCAGCACGCCGAGGAAGTTGAAAAAGCCCGACCACACCACCGCAAATTGCGGCGGCAGCGAGTTGGTGTAGATCACCGTGGCCACGGCGTTGGCGGTGTCGTGGAAACCGTTGACGAACTCGAAACCCAGGGCGATCAACAGTGCCACGCCCAACAGCAGAAACGGGGTCCAGGTGGTAACGACGGTGCCCAGTTCGTGCATGTCGCGCATCAGGCTGTAGGCGGTGAACAACAGGCCCATGGCGAGCACGGCAAAGAAGATGATCACCGTCAGCAGGCCGGGTTTCTTGTCGAGCCGGGGTTGGGTATCAATCGATGACGTATGCGTGGAGGCAGTCAGGGAAGGGGTGGCCATGCCGGAGCATCCAGTGTTGTGAGGATGTCGTGCATGTTCGTTGCAGAATGTTACAGCGATGCTGCCGCAGGTCATTGTTTAGGTAATCGGGTGTGCCGCTGGTCTATAAAACGCAGGGGAGCCAATCTGGGAGGGATGGGTACCTACGCACCTTTTCAGCCCCTGACAAATCGCCCTGTGGCGAGCGGGCTTGCCCCGCGTTGGGCTGCGAAGCAGCCCCAAAACCAGCCGCCACGGAGTGGCTGATACACCGCGTTCTTCTTGACTGTGGCAGCTACGCAGCCCAACGCGGGACAAGCCCTAATGCCGTTCAGTTAAGGCTTTTTTGTAGGAGCGAGCTTGCTCGCGAAGAACTCACAGGCGCCGCGTTCACTCAGGAAACACGCGTTATCGTTGACGTTTTTCGCGAGCAAGCTCGCTCCTACAGAAGGCGATGTACGCTTAACTGAACGGCATTAGGACAAGCCCGCTCGCCACAACAGCCCTAGATGCCGGGCGTTCAGCGTGATTGATAGCATTTCAGTTTGAAAATTTGCGGAACGCCCAGCGCCCGGCGATCAGCGTGAAGGTCGCGACCAGCGCCACCAGGATCCAGAAGCCCTCCGGGTCCTGGGAAAGCGGCACGCCGCCGACGTTCATGCCGAAAAAACCGGCAATGATATTGATCGGTAATGCCAGCACGGTCACCACGGTCAGGGTGAACAGCGTGCGGTTGCTTTGTTCGTTGAGGTTGGCGGCGATCTCTTCCTGCAACAGCTTGATCCGCTCACCCAGGGCCGTCAGGTCGTTGATGATCAGCGCGAACTCCTCGGTGGACTTGCGCAGCTCCTTCACGTCTTCCTTTTGCAGCCACTGCGGTGGGCGGTTGAGCAGGCGCAATAACGAGCCGGGCTCCAGCGCCAGCAAGCGTTGCAGGCGCACCAGCACCCGGCGTGCGGCCCCCAGTTCGGCGCGGTTGGTGGACAGGCGCGAGGACAGTAGCTGATCTTCGATATGGTCGACGCTGATGCTGGTCTTGCGCACGATCTGCGTCAGCACTTCGCCCTGGTCGCGCAGCAGGTGTACCAGCAGCTCCGAGGGCGAGCGAAAGCGTTCGCCGGCCTTCACCGAAGAACGCAGTTTATCCACCGAGTGCAGGGGTTGCAGACGTGCGCTGATCAACAGCCGGCTGCGGGCGCACACCCACAGTGTGGAAATATCCGACGAGACCATGCTGCTGAAGTTGAACACCACGTCGTTGACCACCGCCAGCAAGGCCGAGTCGACGTGCTCGATACGGGTGGAGCGCGAGCCTTCGTGCAAGGCTTCGAAGAACTCTTCCGGTAAATCCAGATGCGCCTGCATCCAGCGCTCGCACGCGGCGTGGGCCAGGTTCAGGTGCAGCCAGAGGAATTCTTCCGGGTCGCCCGGTTGCTGTAATGCTTGCAAGGCCGTGGCTGAATCAATCTGCTCACCCTTTTCACCGGGGCGAAAACGAAAACCGTAAAGCAAGCCAAACAGATCAGGATCCTGGTGGCTGTGGTCGATGCTGTGGTTCATGGCGGCTCGCAAAGAAAGCGCCTGTAGGACGTTTCACAGGTTCGCGTGGGCGAATCATTGCAAGGATATTTGACAGTTTTGTGACCGTTTGAAGGGGGCGAGCATAATTAAGACACTTTTTTGACCATCGGTCCGATAGGCTCAAGAAGCGTCTAGGACAGCCGATCCAGCACATAAGCACCCTACGTCCAGGCGTGCCTTTTATGACAGGGAAGTTGAGGCGTGCATGCACCCTATTTTCTTTGTATCGAGAATTCCCCCCAATGAATCTTTTGCGAACTTCTTTGAGAGCACAAATCCTGTCGTTGCTCGGTGGCAGCCTGTTGGCGATGCTTTTGATTGCCCTGGCCTGTTTCAACTTCCTCTCCAGCGGGGTACAGAGCTATCGCAGTTTGCTTGAAGGGCCGTTGCTGACCTCACAGTTGATCGATGAAGCCAACCTGCAATTCAAGGTGCAGGTGCAGGAATGGAAAAACGTGCTGTTGCGCGGCAAGCAGCCTCAGGAGTTGGAGAAGTACTGGAGCCAATTCCAGGACCGGCAGCGCGATGTCCAAGGCATTCTGACGCGGCTGGTGACCCAGACCAACAGCGACCCGGCCCTTAGCCGGCGTATTGAAACCCTGCGTCAGGAACACCAGCAACTCGGCGTCGCCTATCAGAAGGGCCGTGATGCCTATGTGGCCGCGGGTGCCGACCCGGTCGCCGGTGATACGGCGGTCAAGGGCGTGGACCGCTCCGCCAGTGAGCAGATGAGCGCCCTGGTCAGCGACCTGCGGGCCCAAGGCACCCAGCAATCCCAGGCCATCAGCGCCTATGCCGAACGCACGGTACTGGTGGGCCTGGCGATCATGCTGCTGTCCGGTGTACTGATTGGTTTGTTCAGCCTGTGGTTGATCAACCGCAACCTGATCCTGCCGATCCGTGGCCTGATCGACTACGTGACCCAACTGAGCCATGGTCGATTTGCCGAGCGCGTCGCCAGCCGCCGTCAAGACGAACTGGGGCACCTGGCCGCTGCTGCGAATACCTTGCGCGACTTTTTGGCCGAAACCTTCAGCCGCCTGCAACGCAGTGCCACCGATCTGGTCAACGCCAGCGGCGAGTTGAACTCGATCGCCGGGCAGATGGCGACCGGCACCCATGAACAATTCAATCGCACCGACCAGGTGGCCACGGCCATGACCGAAATGTCGGCCACCGCGCAGGAAGTGGCGCGCCACGCCGCCAGTGCTTCGCGCGCGGCCGATGAGGCCGACCATTCAGCCCGCGAGGGCGGCGAAGTGATGAAAGTCACCATCGCCACCATCGGCCAGATGCGCGATGAAATCCTCAACACCGGTACGATCATTCGCCGCCTGGAAACCGACAGTGTGCGCATCGGCAAAGTGCTGGAAGTGATTCGCGGGATCGCTGAGCAGACCAACCTGCTGGCGCTTAACGCGGCGATTGAAGCGGCACGGGCGGGCGAGGCGGGGCGTGGGTTTGCGGTGGTGGCTGATGAAGTGCGCAGCCTGGCGCAACGCACGGCGGCGTCGATCATCGAGATCAACCAGATTATCCAGGCCGTGCAAACCGGTGCGGTGGATGCGGCCGAGGCGATTGTCACGGGCCAGTCGTGCAGTGATGACAGCGTGGAAAAAGTCACCCAGGCCGGCGCGATGCTCGCTCACATCACCCAGGCGGTGGAAGCGATTCGCGACATGAACCGTCAGATTGCCACGGCGGCCGAGGAACAGACGTCGGTGGCCGAAGACATTTCGCGCAATATCACCCAGATCACCACCGTGGCCACGACCAACCTCGACAACGTGAAGCGCACCGAAGCGGCGAGCCACAACTTGCGCGGCTTGTCCGGCGAGTTGAACGAGGTGACGGCGCGCCTGAGCGCCTGATCAGGCTGAAACGGCCTTGCGCCCTCTGCGCGCTGAGCGGCTCCGGGCCGTCATGGTTGCGGCGATGAAGGGCAGTGACCAGCAGGTAGATGGATGAACGCCCATAAAAAAACCGCGCCACCTAAAGGTGGCGCGGTTTTTTCAAGGGTTGACTCAAGTGTCGAGTTTGTCTTCCAACACGGCGCCGGTCTTGGCGTCGAGTTTCACTTCGAACTTCTTGCCGGCGGTGTCGGTCAGGTCGACTTCGTAGACCAGTACACCGCTTTTGTTGTGGTCCAGCTCGGTGTCGGTGATGCTGGCACCTGCGTGCTTGGCCAGCGCGGCGGCATTGAGTTGCTCGAAAGGCTTCACGGCACCGGACTTGAGCAGGCCTTCAATGTGATCCGGGCGAACATCCGCCTGGGCCAGGCCGGCGGTCAGGGTCAGGGCAGTGGCGGCGAACAGGGCAGTCAGGGTTTTCATCGTGTGTGTCCTTCTTTGTTGAGCTGTTTAAGTGGCGCCAGATTAACCAGCGCAACTTAACTCATCCTTAATGGCAAACTGACTCACTCAGTACTTATAGTCGTTCAGCAGGTCCTGCACGCTGGACGACGGCCAGCGCTTGTAGAACTTCAGCAGTTCGGCTGCGCGGTTGGTGAAGATGCCATCGACGCCGGCTTTCATCACTTTCTCGAAGTCCACGGGCTCATCCACGGTGTAGACGTGCACCAGCAGGCCCTTGTCGTGGGTCAGCTTGTTCATTTCAGGCTTGACCAGGTCGGTGTAACTCTGGTCGCCGTGGGCCGTCAGTTCGGCCGAAGGGCCCGTGCCGATGGCGCCCAGGCTCTTGGCTTCGTCGACCCACTTTTCGAACTCGGCAAAGTCTTTCGGCTCTTGCTTGGCGTAGTAGGCCGCCTTGGTCGGCTCGCCGGATTCGGCGAAGGTGACTTTGGACTTAGGCTCGATGCTGCCTTCACCCACCCACAACAGCAGGATCTTCGGGGTGTTCGGCATTTCTTTCTGCAGCTCTTTGAGGCTGGCGGTCTCGAACGTTTGCAACACCACGCGGCCCTTGCCTTGGCCGACGCCGGTGTTGCTCTTGCCCAGCTTGGAGCCGGCGGAGCTCAGCCAGCCTTTGTCCAGCAGCTTGTTCTTCAGGTCGGCTTCGATACCGGGGAATTGCTTGGGCTCCTTGGTCTCGATGTACAGGCCGGGTTTGTGCTGCGGGTTGCCTTCGGCGATCTTGATGATGTCGTCCAGGCTCTGGATTTTCAGGCCGACGAAGCCGGGACGGGCGCGATCCGGGTAGGCGGCATTGAACCAGCTGCCGGCGTCGAGGGTTTGCAGTTCTTTCCAGGTGAACTCGTTGGCCGGGGCGTCCTTGCGCTCGGGAAATTTGGTGGCCACGTCGGTGGTGCGTTGCAGGTTGTTGTCGTGCAAGGCGAACAGCACGCCGTCCTTGCTGCGCTGCAGGTCCATTTCCAGGTAGTCGGCGCCCAGGTCTCGCGCCACCTTGTAGGCCGCGGCGGTGGATTCAGGGGCGTCGTAGGAGGCGCCACGGTGGGCGATCACGGCGGGGTGGGGAATGCCTTCGTTAGTTGCCAATTCAGCCGGGCTGATCGGGTCGGCAGCCTGTACAGGGGCCATGCCGAGCATCAGGGCGAGCAGCACGCCCCCTAGGGTGGCGGGCGCCGGGCCGTTGGTAAACGTGACAGGCATATGCGAAATCCTTTCGTGGAGGTAGCTTTGAGAAGGCCTCCTTTTTAACAATTGATTGCGAACGGCGCTATCACCAAACCGACATTAACGTGCGCACGCGCCAATTTTCTCGGTTTTTTTGCGATACATTGCAGTACTCTTGCTGCGAACTGCCCCGTTAGAGGGCAGTCCTTTCTGCCACGCGTGTAAACCATCTTTCCAGTCCCTGTGGGACTTTTCAGTGAGGTTTACCATGCGCATCACCTCCGAGCTTATCTGCCAGGCTGCCGATCAACTCCGCGGATTTGTCGGCCTGAACCGCAAGACCGGCCAATACATCGTACGTTTCAGCGAAGACTCCTTCGGCATGGACGTGGCCGATGACGGCATCATTCCTACCGCGGAATTCGTCTGGTTGCCGGCCCCTGAGCAGACCATGACGCTGTCGCGCGAACGTATCCAGTTGCTGTTGGACCAGAATATCGACGACCGCATCAACATCAGCGAACCGCTGCGTGTGTATATGCGGCGCGTGGAGATTCCGCAGATCAGCGCATTACGCAGCCTGGTGAGCTAGACGGCATAAGCGGTAAGCGAGCTTTTCGTGGCAGCGGGCTTGTTGTGGTGGGCAGGCTTTCTCTGGTGAGCGGGCTTGTTGTGGCGAGCGGGCTTGCCCCGCGTTGGGCTGCACAGCAGCCCCAAAACACAGCCCCAGAGCTGCCTGACACACTGCAGCGTTCTTAATTGGGGCTGCTGCGCAGCCCAACGCGGGGCAAGCCCGCTCGCCACAACAAGCCCGCTCGCCACAGTAGGCCCTCCACACCACAACAGGCCCGATTGCCACAACAAGCCCGCCCCCTCAGAGAACCAGGCGATACGAAGGTTACTGGCCTTGGAATGCGTAGGCCCGTTCCACCTTGCACACCCTTGTCTGAAACGCCGAGTACCAGGTGGCGCGTCCTTGTTCACGCACTGCCCGGTGCTCGGCCTGCTGCTTCCAGGCGAGGATGTCGGCCTCGCTGCGCCAGTACGACACGGTGATCCCCAGGCCATCCTCCCGGGCCGATTCCACCCCGAGAAAACCCGGTTGCTCGCGCGCCAGTTCCAGCATGCGGGCGGCGGCTTCGCCGTAACCGTGATCACCATCGGTGCGCAGTGAGCTGAAAATCACGGCGTAATAAGGCGGGACGGGGGTGTTGGCGATCATGCCGAGACCTCCTGGCAAGCCTTCAGCAGCGCAATCGCCAAGGGCGGCGTGATGCCCTTGAGCGCCGCGCGTTCCGGCTGGAACAGGGTGGCGACGAAGAACGGATGATCCAGCAACTCGACCGCGCGCAGGTCGCCCGCCGAATCATGCCCGCTGGCAATCAAGTTGCCTTCCAGCAGCGCGTCGGCGAACTCGGGGTTGATGCCGTAGCGGCAGCGATAGCCTTCCTCGATATCGAGGCTGTCGTAGGCTTGGGCGATGCGCGTGTAGGGCGCCAGGCGCACCGTGTCAGAGGCCTCGACCAGAGCGCAACTCAGTGGCGTGATCACTGCGCGCCGGGCCTTCGGCGCCAGTTCACCGTGTTCGGCGTCGGCCCAGTCCAGCACGTTGCGGGCGTATTCCAGCACTGCGTGTTGAAAACCGCCGCAGGTACCGAGGAACGGCCGACGTTGCTCGCGGGCAAACCGGATCGCCCGTAGCGCACCGTCGGTGTCGCGGTAGGGGCTGGCAGGCACGCACCAGAAACCATCGAAACCCTGCAACGGTTGATGGGGGCCAAGGGTGTCCGTCTCCAGCCATTGCACGTGAACCTTCAGGCCCAATGTGTCGGCGGCTTGTTGCAAGGCGAGGGGAATCGCCTGGTGGGCGATAACGTCGGGGTTGTAATCGCCGATCAGGGCGAGGTGCAGGGCGGTGGTTTTCATCGGGTGCATCCCATGGCTTGTGGTGTCCTGAGGCGCACTATAGATTGGCGCTCACGCAATCAATATTGGCATTTCCCCATATGCTCAATGCAGCCACGCACTATCGACTCGACTACAACGACCTGTCGCTGATCCTTGCCTTGGTGCGCGGCGCCACGCTGGCGCGCGCGGCGGCGTTGCTGCGGGTGGATGTGTCGACGGTGTTCCGCGCAGTACGGCGCCTGGAGGCCGCGCTGGGCCAGACCTTGTTCGAGAAAAGCCGTGCTGGCTACTTGCCCACCAGCCTCGCCAGCCACCTGGCGCAGCAGGCCGAGCGCGCCGAACAGGCCTTGGAAGCGGCGCGGATTGGCGTGGAACAGGGCGGCGAGGTGATCAGCGGCACGGTGCGCCTGACCTGCACCGACTCAGTGCTGCAAGGCCTGTTGCTGCCGGCACTGGCGCAGTTCATGCCGGACTACCCGGCACTGACCCTGGAACTGAGCACCTCGAACGATTTCGCCAACCTCAGCCGCCGCGATGCCGACATCGCCCTGCGCTTGACCAAGACCCCGCCCGAACACCTGGTAGGACGCTGCCTTGGCAGCGTGACGTATCGGGTGTGTGCCAGCGCCGATTTTGCACGACGACATGCAGGACGTGACCTGGCCGACCTGGCCTGGATCGCACCGGATGACTTTTTGCCCGATCACCCCACCGTCGCCTGGCGCCGCGCGCACTTGCCAGGCGTGCGCCCCAGTTATCGCTGTAACAGCATGTTGTCGGTCACCGAGCTGGTGCGGGCGGGGTTGGGCGTGGCGGCGTTGCCGGACTTTCTGCTGGGTGGCGACCTGCAACCGCTGGGCCCTGTGCTGGCAGGGCACGACACGGCGCTATGGCTGCTCACGCGTCCCGATTGCCGGGCGTTGCGTTCGGTGGTGACGCTGTTTGATGAGCTGGGGAAGCACCTGCGGTTGCCGGGGCGCTAGGTTTTCCGCACAAAGTGCTCATGCATTTCGCAGGTCAGGGTCTCGATACGCTCGGTCAGTTGCTTGGTCATTTCCGTCAGGCGGGTGTTCTGTTCCAGCAGTTCCAGCAGTTGCTTGGTGGTCCGCGCGGCCTCGGCCTGGCGCTCGGCGTTGGCCACGGCCAGCGCTTCCCGGTGCTGCGCGTCGGCGTCGGACTGGGCTTTATCGCGGGCGGCCTGGCGTGTCTGGGCCAGCAGGATGAGCGGCGCGGCATAGGCCGATTGCAGGCTGAACGCCAGGTTGAGCAGGATGAACGGGTATACGTCAAAGTGCGTGATGCCGCTGACGTTGAGCGCCACCCACAAGATCACGATCGCGGTTTGCGCGCCGAGGAAGGTCGGCGTGCCAAAGAAGCGCGCGAAGGCTTCGGCCTTCAGCGCAAAGGTGTCGTTGCCGAAGGTCGGCGCCAGGTGATCGTGGCGCCGGTGGAAACGTCGATGGTCGACGGGGGTGGTTTCAGGCTTATCTGGCGTCATGGTGGGCTCGGGTCATCAACGGTAAGACGGGCGTTCACTATAGTCCTGGCGACCTGTCTGACGTATGAATAACCCAGAGCCGATTCAGTGGGCGCTGCGTTCGTTGGCAAAAGCGCTCACTGCCTGTACCGCCTCACTGGTGCCTTCGCGAATTTGCAGGATCACCGTGCCGGCGCGGTTGGCCAACTCCACAGCCTGGGCGGCGCGGTCACGCGTGCCGTCCATGCTGTCGATAGCCTGGCGGGTCTCGTCCTGGATCATCGCGATCATGCTGGAGATCTCGGTCGTCGAGCCGCTGGTGCGCGCCGCCAATTGCCGTACTTCGTCGGCCACCACCGCGAAGCCACGGCCTTGTTCACCCGCCCGCGCCGCCTCGATTGCCGCATTGAGCGCCAGCAGGTTGGTCTGGTCAGCGATGCCTCGGATGGTGTTGACGATGGCGGTGATCTGCTGCGAACGCTGGCCCAGTTTGGCGATCAGTTGCGACGAGCCGTCAATGTCGGCGGCAATCTCACGCATGCCAGTGGCGGATTGCTGGATCACTTCGGCGCCTTTTTCCGCGATGTCCCGGGTGTTCAGGGAGATGTGGTACGCCTGGGCTGCACTGGCGGCGTCGGCGGCGTGCTGTTGCACCATGGCGGTGACGTCGGAGGCGAACTTCACCACTTTGCACAGGCGCCCACTGGCGTCGTGTACCGGGTTGTAGTTGGCTTCCAGCCAGACGGTCTGGCCGTTTTTATCGACGCGCTCAAACTGGCCGCTGAACAACTGGCCCTGGTTCAGGCGTTGCCAGAATTCACTGTAGGCCGAACTGTTGACCAACTCCGGTTTGCAGAACAGGCGGTGATGCTTGCCCTGGATCTGCGCCAGGCTGTAACCCATGCGCTGCAGGAAATTGTCGTTGGCGGTGATGATAGTGCCGTCGAGGTTGAACTCGATCACTGCCATGGAGCGGTCGATAGCGCCCAGTTTGGCATCCGCTTCGCTCTCGGCCTGCAGGCGCGGGGTGACATCCATCGCGTACTTCACCACCTTGATCACTTTGCCGGCGTCGTCGCGTACCGGGTTGTAGCTGGCTTCCAACCACACCGACTGGCCGGCGTTGCCCACCCGTTCAAAGGTGCCGGATTGGAATCGACCGTTGCGCAAGTCCGACCACAACTGGTTGTACTCGGCGCTGCGGACGTATGCCGGGGTGCAGAACAGGCGGTGGGGTTGGCCCTCGATCTGCTCGGCGCGATAGCCCAAGGTCTTGAGGAAGTTCTCGTTGGCTCGCAACACGGTGCCTTGCAGGTCGAATTCGATCACTGCCATGGAGCGCTCGATGGCGTTCAGCAGGCTGGCCTGTTGCGCGACGGTATGTTGCAGGAGGTCGATGGTTTTTTTATGCGCGTTGAATAGCATGTTCGGGTGCTCGGGTAAGCAAGCGTCTTGGGGTATCCATGAATATGCGCCTGCCTCCGTAGGGCGCTTAGCCTCACGGTTGACGTGCTCATTGTCAGCTTCCTTGTGCCGACAGCGGGGTGGAACAACCGGTTCAGAGTGATCAGCCTGACCAGAAGTTCGACCCAGGGCAGGGCCTTTTTTGGGTTAGCGGACGGATGGCGGCATTGTGCTATCTATTCGGGGGTGTCGCGGCAGTCAGACGGGCTGCCGCATCAGGTCTTCAGGCGGAATGGGCGATCAAGTAATTGCTGACATTGACGCGATTGCGCCCGGTATCTTTGGCTGTGTACAGCGCTCGGTCCGCCGCATTCAGCCACATGGCGGCATCGGTGAAGAGCGGCTGGAAGTCCGCCAGGCCGATGCTCAGGCTGACGCGCAATTCGGGGATCAGCGGGTTCTGATAACGGCTGAAGGTTTCGCGCATGTGTTCCATGACCTTCGCGGCTTCGTTCAACGACATTTGTGGAAGAATCACACAGAACTCATCGCCACCGTAACGGCCGGCCAGGTCGTTTTCGCGCAGGTGGCGCCGCAGCTCCAGGCCCAATTGCCGCAACACGGCGTCGCCGATGATATGCCCGTGGGTGTCGTTGATCTGCTTGAAGTGATCGATATCAATCAGGGCGATGGTGGCGTGGCTTTGCTGCAACTGGCACTTATGGAACTTGAGGTGCAGCAGGTCTTTCCATGAACCGTGGTTGAGCAGGCCGGTCAGGCTGTCGGTGCGGCTCAAGGCACTGAGGGCACGTTTGTGTTCCGCCAGTTTGATCGCCAGTTGATAACAGACCATGCCGATGGCCATGGGATAGAGGGTCAGCATCGGCAGGCAGGTGTAGACCTGCAGCAGGCTGACATCGGGGTTGAACCGGATGCCGAACAGCGCCCAGGCCACACACGCCCCCGCCACTTGTGCCAGCAGGCCGCGCAGGAACAGGCGTAGGCCTCCGGCCGCGACGTTGTTCATGGTCATCATCGACAGGATGGTCACGGCTGTCAGTGGCGTGAACTGTGTGGCCGCGGCCCAGAAGCCGCCCGATAGGGAGTCATACAGCAGGTTGCGCTGTTCGGCCTGGTAGGGGAATTGGGAGCGGGTCGACAGCTGATATGCCACATGGGCCCAGGCAAACCCATTGAACAGCAGGAACGCCCATACCCAGCCCGGCATCGTGAGTGGATACAGCGCGCCGATGACGCTGATGCAACCGATGCCCAGGCCGATGATCCTTGGCTTGTAGATTCGCTTGGCAAATGAAAGCCCCTTGCCTCGTCTGTTTTCCATAAATTCCTGGTTCAGCTGTTTTTCACTGACACGGCTACGCACGTTTGCCCGATTAACCGTTGATCGGATAAGTCCGGTGAATATTGTCAGTTATTCCTGTGGGAATAATCAGTGTCCTTCCAGGCCATTTGTGGAGAGACCGTGCAGGAATCGTCGAAAAACGACCAGGGATGTCGCTTATGCAACAGTGGGGAGGGGCCAGTGCTTCAGCGCTGTGCAGTGATTTCGTAACCGGCCAGGAAAAGATCGATGGCCGACTCGATTACCCTGGCCTGGCTGGCTGCATCAAGGGTGGGTTGGCCCAGCGTGATCTGTGGCCAGAACGCGAAAGCCTTGAGCAGGCTCTGGATCTGGTGGGCGGCGAAGGCCGGGTCGCTGCAACTGAGTCGGCCGTCTTGCTGGGCGGCGCGCACCCACTGGGTAAAGCCTTCTTCGCGTTTGCTCAGGCGGTTGACCATGTCCTGGGCGCGTTCCGGTGAATGGATGGTGGCGGCGATGGCAACCCGGGCCAGGTCGAGAAAATTGGCGTCCGACATCATCTTCATCTTGGCTTCGAGCAACTCGCGCAATTGTTCGCGCAACGGACGGTCGCTGGCGTAGCTGACGTCGAGCTGGGCGACGCTGCTGGCCCAGAGTTGGTGGAGAATTTCGGCGAACAACTCTTCCTTGCTGGGGAAATGGTTGTATACGGTGCGTTTGGAGACTCCGGCGGTGGCGGCGATCTTGTCCATGCTGGTGACCTCGAACCCGTTGACCCGAAACTCGGCAATGGCGGCGGCCACGATGGCTTCGCGTTTGCGGTCGGTGAGGCGCTGGGGGGCAGTCATGGGCAGTGATCGGCTCTAGGAGGAAAATTACACTCGGTAGTTTACTTGCTCCGGGTTTTGTTGCAATCTTGAAACTACACTGTGCAGTGTAACTTATGAGCGGTCTGTAGGAGTCACTCTGGAATGGCCACGATCTCAACCCGTCTCGACCCCGCGCCCGTCGCCCGCAAGCCTGCCGAACAGGCTCCGGGAAGCTTCAGCAACGGCGCCCCCGTGCAGCACGCCGGCTTTGCCAAAACCTTGGGTATTTTCTGGAAGATGCTCTTTCACAAGCCGCGCACCACGCGGCCAGTAGGGCAGATCCCGGTGCAACCGCTGACCCGCGAGCAACTGTCCGCCGCCCCCGACCACAGCGTATTTCGCCTGGGGCATTCCACGGTACTGCTGAAAATGCGCGGCAAGTTCTGGCTGACCGACCCGGTGTTCGCCGAGCGCGCGTCACCCTTCAGTTGGGCTGGCCCCAAGCGTTTCCATCAGCCCCCTATCACTCTTGAAGAACTGCCTGATTTGGAAGCGGTCATTCTTTCCCACAACCATTACGACCACCTGGACCGTAAGGCTGTCATCCAGTTGGCCGACAAGACCGCTGCCTTCCTGGCGCCGCTGGGCGTGGGCGATATCCTCGTCAAATGGGGCGTGGACGCGCGTAAAGTGCGGCAGCTCGATTGGTGGGAGGGCACGGAGGTCGGCGGCATTCATTTGGTCGCCACGCCTGCACAGCATTTTTCCGGGCGGGGCCTGTTTGATAGTAACCAGACGCTGTGGTGCTCTTGGGTGATGATCGACGGCGCGCGTCGGATCTTTTTCAGTGGCGACACCGGCTATTTCGACGGCTTCAAGCGCATCGGCGAACATTACGGCCCGTTCGACCTGACCCTGATGGAAACCGGTGCTTACAACGTCGACTGGCCCCATGTGCACATGCAACCTGAGCAAACCTTGCAGGCGCACATTGACCTCAAGGGCCGTTGGTTATTGCCGATTCACAACGGCACCTTCGACCTGGCGTTCCATGCCTGGCACGAACCCTTCGACCGCATCATGGCGCTGGCATGGGAGCGCAATGTGTCGATTACCACGCCGCCGATGGGCCAGGCGTTCAGTTTGAGCATGCCTGAACGCGGTCATGCGTGGTGGCTGGATGTCGAGACGCAAGCGGTTGAGGAACACGCCGTGGGCTGAACGTCGGCGCACTTGGAAAAAGGAATTTTCAGGGTGTTTCGAGGTTGCGACAAGCGCCGGACGACGGTGCGATGATCCCTGGGAATTTCATTTCTCGGGGCAGGTTCTGATGGAAGACAAGTGTAGGAAGTACTGGCGCCCATGCGTGCCATGCCCAACGGGGCAAGCGTTACCCTCGGGCGCGACCTGCCCGCCCTCCGTTCCTCCCACTGATGCACCGAGCGGCAGCGCGGGCGGCATCACGTTCGGTGCCGCTGCTCACACACCTGAGCCTGCGGGAACCGGCGTCCCCACTCCCCGGTTTGACGTGCCGGGCCCGCTGATGAAAACCGTACGCGACCCGGCGTTATCGCTCAGTGCGTTAAGTGGCGTCGACCCATCGGGGCCGGTGATGGTGGAAGTCCCCCTGGTACTGAACAACAGTGCTTTTACCCCGGCACCGGCATTGACCGGTTGGCGCATAGGGTATGCCGGGCGCTATGTACGGGGTGATGCATACGAACCCGCTGAACACAGCGCCTCCTTCGCTCGCGCCTTGGATAAGTTGCGCCAGGCGGGGGCGCAACTGGTGGCGCTGGACGCGGAGCAGGTGGACGACAGCCTTCAATTCAGCATGCACAACGAAATCGATCGACACGTGACGGAGAATCGCCTTGATGCCCTGGTGTCCGAGGGGCGAAGTGCCGCGTTTCATGCCGCGTGCAGAAGTGGCTACCCGGGGCTTTTCGAGCCGCTGGAAGAAGGCAACAGGCTTTGGTTTTATAGCGCCCACTGGATGCGTGATCACGTGAGGGCGTTGGCACAGAGCTACCGCCTGCTGTTACAGGAACCGGCCACCTTACAGCCCACACCTTGGGTGGAGTAATCGGACGAGACTGCAAGATTTACCCTGGGGGACGAAAGCACCGCCCTTTTTAGACTGGTACCGGGTTATCAATCGATAGCTCGCACGTTCCGTCCAATCGAGGGGAATTTATGTTCATACCTTCTTCGTCCGGGGGATGGGCTGCCGACCTTTACCGGGCATTTACACAGCCTGGGCAGGGATACAAGAGCGCCCATGAAATGTCAGCGGATATGGCCAATCACTCAGGGGTCACTTCAGAGTCGTTGGTGAAGGATTCGTTGAAGCAGATCGCCAATATTGACCAGGGGCTCCAGGGGGGAAACGCGTTTTTAGAAATCAACCGCAACGCCAGGAATGAGGCGAAGGCGCTCGATCAGGAGCGTGCCAACGGCCAGGTGCGCAGTTATCTGCATGGCGTCCCCGTGGCACTCAAAGATGTGTTTGAAACCCAAGGCAATATGCAGACGAGTGCTGGCTCAAAAGCCCTGGTGGGCGCGCCGGCGACTAAAAATGCCAAGGTCGTGGACCAGCTGCTGAAAGCAGGCATGGTCATTGTGGGTAAAACCAACATGAGCGAATTGTCCAACTTCCGCTCCGAAGCGCCGGCAGATGGGTGGAGCTCCCGAGGTGGGCAGACGCTCAACCCTCATCGGCTTGGTGGCCCGGTGGCAGGGTCGAGTTCTGGCTCGGCGGTGGCGGTGGCCCAAGGGCATGTTCCGCTGGCATTGGGGCTTGAGACCAATGGTTCGGTTATTGCTCCGGCCGCCTATAACGGTGTTTTCGGCATGAAAACCACTGCCGGCCTGGTCAGCACGGAGGGCGTCATGACCAGTACGCGCCTGGATTCGGTGGGCACTTTTACACGTAATGTGCGTGACGCGGCGGAGGCACTCAACGCCATGACTGAGACCACCGTGTACACCGAGGGCCTCACGCCAGATGCCTTGAAAGGCAAGCGCATTGGCTACACACCATTGCCTGAGCTGACGCCGGAGGAGGCCAAGGACCCCGCGAAGCGCGCGGATAGAAAACACTTCGAGGACGCGATTGAACGGCTCAAGTCCGAGGGCGCTACCCTGGTGCCAGTGGGGCCAATGGACGAAGGCATATCTGATGACAACTACCGGGACTACAACGAAGCGTTGTTTACCGACGTTAAAAAACAGCTCGAGGACTATTTGGCGGGAAGGCAAGGCCTGCCGGTCAAATCACTATCGGAGCTGATCGCATTCAATAAACGCAACGGGCTGCCGGGCGAGCCGGACCAGAACCTTCTGGAACTCATCAACACCCTGGAGGTGCCGCAGGAGGAGCTCGACAGCCTGTGGGAGGCCATTACTCCGATTTTCCAGCAAACGATTGATAACCCGTTGAAGGCACACAAGCTCGACGCCATCGTGTCGAATTTCCTGTCCCATAACTATTACTTCACTGCTGCCGCGGGCTACCCAGGCATTTCAGTCCCTAGCGGCATGGATGATGAAGGCATGCCTACGGCGCTGTATTTCTATGGTTCGGGCAACAGCGAGGCCACCTTACTGTCCGTTGCCCATGGCTATGAGCAGGTGTCGCAGGCGATCAGGGAGCCGGCTTTCACCCCCGGTACGCCTTTCTCTCCCGCCCCGCCGATGACCGATGGCGGGGTTGAGATGACCGCCAACCACTGAACCTGACCCCCGCGTGATACAGGATGCATTGGGTGCTGCAATTGCAGGCCCGGTGCATTCAGCGTTCACGGTCGCCCGGTCACGGGATGAGCGTATCGGCCTGCTGCAAGAGCAAACCGCCGGCCTCTAAATCGCTGTGTGACTGGGGCGACTCCATGGCTGACCCGCCTGGACTCTACGCACCATTCGGTTGAGGCGTTGGTGGCTCGATTGCTGCCGCAGTTGAGCCCATCAGCCGCGACATAATGCCTTTAGAGGCCGGCTCGGCGGGTGCGGTTTCAAACCTGCGCGCCCTCATCCCCCACCCCGGCGCAAACCCAGGGAAAAACACCAGCCCCTCCGCCTCCAGGCGAAACGCCAGGGTCAGGCGGGTTTCATCGTCCACGTCGCCGTTGTTCTCGAATTGTTGAATCGCCGCCACCGACACGCCGGCCTGACGGGACAGGTCTTCGCGGCTCCAACCCAGCATCACGCGGGCCTGGACGCTGTGCTTGGCGGTGAATTGATGCAGGACGATCTGCTGTTCTACGAAAGAGCTCATTGCCAGAGAGGACATGGGTTGTCTCCAGGGTTCGACGGGGAAGGCAAACTATACTGTGTTTTTGTACAGTTGTTTCGACCGCTCATCAACTGGATTCTTAACCACCTGCTATTCCAGCATCGGCACTTCCCGAATAATCAGGTGGTCCAGGTTCTCGATATTGGCGCTGAATACCCCGAACGTCTGTTCCGGGTTTTTCTTGCTCGGCACTTGCTTGAGCGCCGGCGTCACCCCGTAGAAGAAGCAATACAGCGGCCGTTCGCTGCTGGCCGCGGCCTTGATCTGCTCCAGGAACGCCTTGCGCTTGCGGTAGTTCTCGATGAGTTTCTTGCTCAGGTAGACGTTGACCGAATAGGGCTTCTTGTCGAGCCAGACCTTTTTTTCAAAGTCGATGCGAAAACTGCTGGTGTAGTCCTTGATCGCTTTGATCTTGCCCCAGTAGATCAGGCCGTGGTTGTCCTGCAGGTACTCGATTTTCTTGAAAAACGCCCAGTAGGTCGCGCTGTGCTCGCCGATCTTCAGCGGCATCGCCTTGAGCTTATCCTTGTGGTCGATATTCGACACATAGCATTCCACCGGGTGGGCGAACACGCTGGTTTTATCCGGGGTGCCGTCGCTGGCGCTGACGGCTGCGGGGGGGCGGCCTGAAGGTGTTTGCGCGGGTGCTTGCGGGGCTTGCCCCTCGGCGTCGACGACCGGAGTGATGCGCGCGTAGGTACGCCGGGTCAGGACAAATTCCGATGGGAAGTTGTCCTCGCGCGCGTCGTCGCTTTCGCCTGCCGCCGGCTTGTGGCTGCTGGCATAGCGGCAACCCTCGATATGCTCGGTGCTGGGCGTGTTCTTGAAATGCGGGGTGCGCTGGTAGTTGACGTTCTTGGCGTTGTACGTGCCCAGCACGTTGCCCGTTTCAAAGGCTGCGCGGCAGGCGTCGTTGGGGCAGAGGAAACGGTCCTTGTCGGAGTCGTACGCGGCGGTTTCGTCGAAGTTCAGCTCTCGTACGTCGTAGATCGATAGCTTGTCGTCGAGACTCACGCTGTAGGCCGTGTCGAATTTCATGAGGCTCGGGTCCGTGAGAGGGATAACCGGATATTACGCAAATATCAGCCGTGGCAGCGATCAAATGTGCGGGCTGGCCGCCACGCGGCGTCCGCTCAGGAAGCACAGGGTGCCGCCGAGGGCAGTGAGTGCGCCCAGGGCATAAAACATGCTGGTGGGCGCCGCGTTGATCAGCAAATACCCGCAAATCACCGGGCTCATCGCCCCGCCAAACGCGGCCAGGTTCTGTGCCCCGTAGTAACTGCCGCGCAGGGCATCCGGGGCGATGGTGTCGATAAACAGGAACTCGGACGGGTAGATGATCATCTCGCCCAGGGTGAACACAAACATCGCCAGGCACCAGGTGAGCAAGCTGTCGGCCAGGCTGAAGCCGATCAACCCAAGCATGAACAGCAAAGTGCCCAGCACGATCCAGTAGCGCAATTGCTCACGCTTGAGAAACCGCCCGATCTGGTACTGCATCGCGATGACGGTCATGGCGTTACACGCCAGCACCGCCGACAGAATCTTCAGCGCCTCGGCCGGCTTGTAGGCCACCAGCAGAAACTGCGACAGATACAACGTATAGCGCCCGTGGACAATAGTGCTCAGCAGGCTGCCGCTGGTGAACAGAATCAACGTGCGGTCGCTGCGCAAGGTGCGCAGGGTACTGAGAAAACTCAAGGGTCTGTGGCTGTCATCCCGTTGCGTCGGCGGGATACCGATCATCAGGAGCACACTGCCAAAGGCAATCGCGCTGGCGATCAGGAAGGGCGCCAGTTGCATGTGGCCGGCAATCACCACGCCGACCATCGGGCCGGTGGCGTAGCCGACATTGGTCAGGGTATAGCGCAGGGAAAACACCTTGGCGCGATCGCCCACCGGCAGGTTCTCGCTGATGATGGCTTTGGAGCCGATCAGGAACAGCGCTGACGCTGCTTCGGTGATGACCAGGGTCAGGGTGGTGAGGTAGAGGTTGCTGGCAAACGTCAGTAACAGAAAGCCGATGGCGCTGGAGAGCATGGCCAGGATCAGCAGCTTGCGCTTTTCCAGGCGGTCGATGATGTAGCCGCCATACAGGCCCAGCAGTGTGGCGATAAACACCGCGATGCCCATCAGCAGGCCGATGTCCTGCTGGTTGAGGCCCAGGCGCGTGCTCAGCAGCAGCGCCAGCAGTGGGCTGGTCATGGCGCGGCTGACCACGATGGTCACCGAGCAAATCATCAGGCGGCGGATTACCAGGGAGTAGGTGGCCACGGTGGGGCGGATGTCCTTGTCAGGTGCCTTGGTGTTCTGTAGGAGCGAGCTTGCTCGCGAAGATCGTCAACGATAGCGCGGGCTTTCCGATTGCCCGCGGTGCTCTCGGGTTTTTCGCGAGCAAGCTCGCTCCTACAGTGGGGACGGGTTACTGGCCGGCGTTGATGCTGATCTTCTCGACCGCACCCTGTTCCAGATCCCACTTCTTCAGGATCTTGCCGTAGGTCCCGTCATCGATCATGCCCTGCAACGCCTCACTGATCGCCGTGACCAGCCCGGTGTTGCTCTTCTCGATCCCCAGCCCGGTGAACTGCTTGGAAATCGCCAGGCCCACCGGCTTGTACTTGCCCTTGTCCAACGACATCAAATAAGGAATCGTCTCGCTGCCCTGCATCGCCGCGTCCAGGCGGTTCTGCTGCAACTGTGCCCGCGCATCCGCCGAGCCTTCAGTGCCGATCACCACGATGGCGGGCTTACCCGCGGCTTCGCAGTTTTCCTTGCTCCACGCGGCAATTTCCGACGGCCAGGTGGTGCGGCGGCTGGTGCCGACTTTTTTACCGCACAGGTCGGTCAGTTCCTTGATCTCTTCACGCTTGGCCAGGGTGTACAGCTGCGGGCCGCTGGTGAAGTAGTCGATGAACGTCACGGATTTCTGGCGCTCGGCGGTGTCGCTCATGCCCGACAGCACGATGTCCACGCGCTTGGTGGTCAAGCCGCTGAGCATTTGCTCGAAGCCGGTTTCCTGCCACTTGATCTTCACACCCAGGCGCTCGGCCAGGGCGTTGCCCAGGTCGAAGTCGAAGCCGGTGAGCTTATTGGTGGCCGGGTCCTTGAAATCCATCGGCGGGTAGTTCGGCACGATGGCCGCGCTGATCTCACCCTTGTCCTTGATTGCCGCCGGCAATGCCGCCAATACACCGGTGGAGGCCATCAGGCCTGCGAGCAACGTTGGGATGAACAATTTTTTCATGGGGGCGTTCTCGTTAGTTTTTTAGTTAAGTGCGAACGGCAGAAATAAAGCTTTGGGTACGCGGGTTTTGTGGGCTTATTAGAATTTCTTCAGGGCTGCCGGCTTCCACAATCTGGCCTGCATCCATAAACACCATGCGGTTGGACACTTCGCGGGCGAAGCCCAACTCATGGGTGACCACGATCATGGTCATGCCGGTGGTGGCCAAATCGCGCATCACCGACAGCACTTCTCCTACCAGTTCCGGGTCGAGGGCTGAGGTGGGTTCGTCAAACAACATCAACTTGGGGCGCATCGCCAACGCGCGGGCAATCGCCACACGCTGCTGTTGCCCACCGGACAATTCCACCGGGTAGGCATTGCGCTTGTCCGCCAGGCCAACGCGGGCGAGCAACTCCAGGGCGTCCTCCGTGGCTTCCTTGGGCGAGCGCTTGAGCACCTGGCACGGGCCTTCGACGATGTTCTGCAACACGGTCATGTGCGGGAACAAATTGAAGCGCTGGAACACCATGCCGGTGGCCAGGCGTTGGCGCGCGATCTGCACTTCATTCATCTCATGCAGCTTGTTGCCGACCACGCGGTAACCCACCAGTTCGCCGTCGACCCACAGGCCGCCCTTGTCGATTTTTTCCAGCTGGTTGACGCAGCGCAGCAGGGTGCTTTTACCCGAGCCCGACGGGCCAATGATGCACATGACTTCGCCTTGCTCGACCTCGATATTGATGTCGCGCAACGCGTGATACTGGTCGTAATACTTGTTCAGGTTGACGGCCTTGACGATGCTTCTCATGGGGCAAATCTCCTCAACCCAGACTTACGAACGCTTGCCGGCGCCGCGGGCAAAACGACGCTCGAGGCGGCTTTGACCAAATGAAAGAACAGTCACCACCGCCAGGTACCAGATGCCGGCGACGATCAGCAGCTCCATGACCCGGGCGTTGGCGTAGTAGAT
The DNA here is from genome assembly GCF_042015035.1 of Pseudomonas gorinensis. Lineage (NCBI taxonomy): Bacteria > Pseudomonadati > Pseudomonadota > Gammaproteobacteria > Pseudomonadales > Pseudomonadaceae > Pseudomonas > Pseudomonas gorinensis. The sequence goes on along the minus strand of NZ_CP167125.1, from coordinate 5,720,242 downwards.
GTTTTGCGCGTTGTGCAGCAGCTCCGAGTACTGGATCACACTGGCCAGGCTGGTCATTTTCACCATGCTGATGAACTCGTTGCCTACCGGTGGAATGATCACCCGCATGGCCTGCGGCAGAATGATCCTGCGCAGCGCCTGCAGGCTCGGCATGCCGATGGACTTGGCCGCTTCGTACTGGCCGGTATCCACCGACAGCAGGCCGGCGCGCACCACCTCGGCGGTGTAGGCGCCCTGGTTGATGCTCAAGCCGAGCAGGGCGGCCACGAATGGCGTCATCAGGTCGACGGTGTCGATGCTGAACAGGCCGGGGATCGCGATCACCGGGAAGATCAACGCCAGGTTGAACCACAGCAGCAACTGCAAAATCAGCGGTGTACCGCGGAACAGCCAGGTGTAGGTGATGGCCACGTAACGCAGGATCGGGTTGGCCGACATGCGCATGATCGCCGTGATCACCCCGATCACCACGCCCAGCGCCATCGCCAGGATCGACATGACGATGGTATTCACCAGGCCCCAAATGATGGCCTCAGACGTGAGGAACTGACCGATGTAGGACCATTCGATTTGGCCATTGGCAAACGCGCGCAACAGCGCGGCCAACACGATCACGATCAAGGTGGCAAAAAACATCCGCCCGTAATAGCGACGTGGCACGTGCTCGTACTGCGTGATATCGAACTGGTTCTCGGACAACTTACGCTCAGCTTCCAAGCGCTCGGCCGGGGTTTGGTTCATGGTTCTACTCCAAATGCTGTACACAGCCTTCCACTGTAGGAGCCAGCTTGCTCGCGAAGATCGTCAACGATAACGCGGGAAACCTGATGCCCCGCGGTGTTCCTGGGTTCTTCGCGAGCGAGCTCGCTCCTACAAGGTGAAGGTGTTCAAATTCTGAAACCGGTGTAGGTGTCGGCCCATTGCTGCTGAGCAGCCAATGCCGTTTTCAACCGCCCAATCTGCTCCCGCACCCGCTCTGGCGCCGTCCCACCCCGTCCACTGCGTGCCGCAATCGCCGCTTCCAGGGTCAGGCAATCGCGCACCTCTGGCGTCAACCGCGCATCCACCTCCGCCAGCATTGCCGGCGAGGCTTCCCACAACTCAATCTCATGCTTCTCGCAGGCCTGCACCAAGGCGCCGGTAATCTCATGGGCCTCCTTGAACGGCACGCCACGGGTGGCCAACCAATCCGCCACTTCCGTCGCCAAGGTAAAGCCCATCGTCGCCTGGCGCCGCAGCTCCTCCACCTGGACCTTCATGGTCGCGACCATCCCGGCCATCGCTGGCAGTACCAGTAGCAAGGTGTCCACGCTGTCCAACACGCTGTGTTTGTCCTCGCTCAAATCGCGGTTGTACGACAGCGGCAAGGATTTGAGCGTCGACATCAGCCCGGTCAGGTTGCCGATCAACCGCCCAGCCTTGCCCCGGGCCAATTCAGCAATGTCCGGGTTCTTTTTCTGCGGCATGATCGAACTGCCGGTGGCGTAGGCATCGTCCAATACCACCCAACGAAACTGGCGCGACGACCACAGGCAAAACTCCTCCGACAGCCGCGAAATATTCACTCCGAGCATGCCCGCCACAAACAGGAACTCCGCCACATGGTCGCGACTGGCGACGGCATCGATCGAGTTTTCGCACGGCCCGGTGTAGCCCATTTCCTTGGCTGAGTGTTCCGGCTGTCGCGCAATCGCCGAGCCGGCCATCGCCGCCGCACCCAACGGTGACAACGCCGTACGCGCATCCCAATCCACCAGGCGCTGGACATCGCGCAACATCGACTGCGCGTGGGCCAGCAAGTGATGGGCGAACACGATGGGTTGCGCCTGCTGCAAATGGGTAAAGCCGGGGCAGATGCTCTCGACATGCTGCTCAGCCTGTTCCACCAACGCCTGCTGCAGACCCAACACCTCGGTGGTGATGGTGCGCGCATGGTCGCGTAGGAAAAGGCGCAGATCGTTGGCGGTTTGATCATTACGCGAACGCCCGGCGCGCAGCTTGCCGCCCAATGCGCCCAGGCGTTCGGTCAAGACGCGTTCGATAAAGGTGTGTACGTCCTCGTCATCCAGGGTGGGATGCAGGCGGCCGGCGGCGAAGTCTTCACCGATGCGGTCCAGGGCCTCGAGGGTGCGCAAGGTCTCCGATTCATCCAGCAGACCGGCGCGCTGCAACTCACGGGCATGGGCACGGGAGCCGGCCAGGTCGTAGGGCGTCAGGCGAAAATAGCGCTCAGGGCAACGGGACAATGCGGCCAACGCAGCAGACGGACCGGTCTTGAAACGAGCGCCCCAAAGGCGGTCGGTGGGCTGGGACATGGGTATTCCTCACGCTTGTTTTTAGAAGAGTCGGAGGCAGTAAAAAAAGGTTTTCAACTAAACTGAATCAGCGTCTGGCGCGCCGTATTCAAGGTTGCCAAGGGCGGATGTTTATGTTCATTATCGCCGCCTGGCTATGTTCAAGGATTGGGTTGAAGCCTGTTGAATATGGCACTTGAGGTCAACGCGTATTATGGAAACTCCACTTTCCACTTCTGGAAACCTACCGCCAAAACCCGGCACAAGACCGCCCCTGCAACTCAGTGGGTTGGACTTCAAACTGCTGCGGGTATTTATGGCCGTGGTCGAAGCTGGCGGCTTCAGCGCTGCGCAAAACGAGCTGAACGTGGGCCTGGCGGCCATCAGCAAACAGATCTCCGACTTGGAAATCCGCATCGGCATGCGCCTGTGCACACGGGGCCGAGAAGGCTTCGGGCTGACCGAAGAAGGCAAGTTGGTGTATCAAGCGTCCATCGAGTTATTTACCTCGGTAGACAGTTTCAGAGACAAGCTTAGTTCGGCGCAAAATGAACTCATCGGCGACCTTAGTATGGGCGTTATTGATAACACTGTCTCCGACGTTAATTCACCGCTGATTGCCGCGCTTGGCAACTTACATAGCCAATCACCAAAAATAAGATTACGCCTGCATGCCTCGCAATTGGACGAAGTTGAACGCGGTGTGGTGGAAGGGCGCTTGATTGTCGGCATCGTCCCCGTGTACCAGCGCCGCGAAGAGTTCGACTACTTCCCGCTCTACGAAGAAAAGGCCCACGCCTACTGTGCCGTAGGACATCCGCTCTTCACCGCGAACGACATTACCCCCGAGGTGCTGCGCCAATATGAAGTGGTCAACCATCGGTATGCGATCCATCGCGACAAGGCCACCTTCGTCAATTACGACAGCCAGTCCGCCTCGGCCTCGCAAGTCGAAGCCGTCGCTATCCTGATCCTCACCGGTCGTTTCCTCGGCTTCCTGCCGGAACACTACGCCGCGCCATTGGTGAGGGAAGGGCGCCTACGCGCACTGTGCCCGGAACACGTGCACCTGAGCACCGTCTTCAACCTGATCCTGCGCCACAACGCGCCAAGAAGTCCGCTGGTAAAAGCCTTTGCCACCGCCCTGGGCGTAGACCTCAAAGCCACGACATAACGTTCACGACAAACGCCGATCTACCGGATCACAGAAATCAAATGTGGGAGGTCTCGAGCTTTAGCGAGGCACCGATGGCATCGACTCGGTGTTCCAGCCGATCCCCATTACCCGCATCATCGCTGCAACCGAGCCCGCTTTTTCTTCTTCGCATGAAAATGCCGAAAATGCGCATCCTGCGCCGCCGCCAGCAGCTCCCGATCCCCGCGTGTATCGCCCCAGGCCCGCAGCCGATACTCCCCCAGGTCCCCATACACCGCCTCGAGCCGCAGCACCTTATTCTCACAGCGGCAATTATTCCCGGTGAGCTTGCCGGTCAACACCCCGTCGACCACCTCAAGCTCAGTCCCGATCAACTTGATCCCCAGCCGATTCGCAAACGGCTGCAACACCAACGCCGGCGACGCTGAACACAACGTGACCTCCGCCCCGGAGCCCAACTCATGCTCCACCGACAACACCCCCGCCGGGCGCATCAACCGCGCCCAATTGCGCTGGCAATACTCCTCGGCCTTCTGCTGCACCCACGTCTTCTCCACCCCGGTCATAAAGGTGCGGATCAACTGCGCCTTCAACTCATCCCGGCTGATCTGCCGCACCAAAAAACGCAGCCCAGGCACCGCCAGCTTGACCATCCGGCCATAAAACTCGCCAGGGCCAAAGGCAAACTTGAGGAAGGGCACGAAACTGTCGTGGTGGGTCAGGGTGCCGTCGAAGTCAAAGACGGAAAGTACTTTGGCGTCAGCGGGGCCGGCTTCGAGCATGTCTGGGTTCACGGGTTGGCCTCGGTCCTATCTAGTATTTTTTTGAGTGTGCATCAGGTGTGACAGCAGGAGTTTACTCCCGTGCCAATCTTCCGACCTTGGCGTAAAGCCCCTCGGTGAAAGCCTCCCGGTCAGTCGACCGGTGACAACGCTGATGGCAATTGGGGCACAAGGCTACAGCATTGGTGATGCGATCCGAACCCTTCTGGGCGAGGTGCTTGACGTGATGTACTTCAAGAAATGGCAAGCCGTCGACCTCGAACGGCGCGTTAGAGCCGCAGCCTTCGCAGATGCCCTTGGCTTCTTTCAGTACCCAGGCGCGGACTTTTAGGGCTCGACCGCAGCTGCAAGCTCCGCGTCAGTGAACTCGCATAAAAAATCTATGGTCCCCCCCATTTTTGCAATACTGATTAACGGGCGATGTGGTTGGCTTGCTTAAATCTATCCGGCGTCTGTTTGGGGCTTGCCCCAGCGCCACGATGAGAGTCGCGCCTGACGATCCTTAAAAGCCCGTCGGCTTCTGAAGCCGATTTTTATGTCAGGATCTTCGCCAGGCCGGTAGGCCGTTCACGTCATCCGTTGTTCAGCTATCGCAAAACCTGAAGGGTGAATTGTGGTACTGCAACAACCGCAGGGTCAGGCGTTCAAGGCGTCTGGCCCTGCTTCATATTGCGCATGGTGAGCCGCTATCGCCCAAGCGATACGCGCCAGTTTGTTGGCCAGGGCACAGGCCACCACATTCGAGTGTCGTCGGCGCAGCAGCGCTCGCACCCAGTCGGCCAAAGCCCCCTTCTGATGATCCAGCCTCTGCATGTAAACCCTGGAGCATTGCACCAGCAGTTGCCGCAGGTGCTTGTCACCCCGCTTGCTGATCCCCAACAAATTGGCTTTGCCGCCCGTGCTGTACTGTCGCGGCACCAAGCCCACTGAAGCCGCAAAATCGCGACTGCATCGGTATTGCTTGCCATCGCCCATTTCTACAGCCAGAAGGCTGGCGGTGATCGGACCGACACACGGCATGCTAAGCAAACGGCTCCCCAGATCATCGTCGGCCAGCTGGCAAGCCAGTTGTTTGTCCAGTTCCTTGATCTGTTCATCCAGGTAAACGAAGTGATCGTGCAGGCGTTGCAACAGCACTGTCAGCCGCACAGGCAGCTCATGCTCGGCCAAAACAGCTGCCAAACGCTTCATGATGGCTGAGCCTTTGGGCAGGCTGATGCCAAATTCCAGCAGGAAACCGTGCATCTGATTGGCTGTCTTGGTGCGGTCATGCACCAACGACTCGCGCATGCGATGCAGGACAGACAGGGTTTGCTGAGACTCGGTTTTAGGCGTAACGAAGCGCATGGACGGACGGGAAGCCGCCTCGCAAATGGCCTCTGCGTCGATAAAGTCATTTTTGTTGCCCTTGACGAAAGGGCGGACAAACTGCGGTGAAATCAACTTGGTCGTATGCCCCATCGCCGCAAGCTGACGGGCGATGAAGTGAGAGCCGGCACAGGCTTCCGTTACCACGACGCAGCTCGGCAAGTTGCCGAAGAACCGCATCATCTGCGCTCGCGAGAGCTTTTTGCGAAACACCTCGCGGCCCGATTTGTCTTGGCCCAGAAGGTGGAAATTATGTTTGCCGAGATCGATCCCGATCAGTGCTGACTCGCTCATGATGATGGCCTCCAAAAACAAAACACCCTGCGAAAGCGTAGCCCTCGCAGGGTGTGGGGGTGACCATCTCATTAGCCCCGAACAAGTCAGGGCTTCTTGGTGTTGCTGTGTTAAGGAATCAATCCCAGCTCAACGCCCCACCCGTCTGATACTCAATCACCCGGGTCTCAAAGAAATTCTTCTCTTTCTTCAAGTCCATGATCTCGCTCATCCACGGGAACGGGTTGGTCGTGCCTGGGTACTCTTCCTTCAAGCCAATCTGCGACAGGCGACGGTTAGCGATGAACTTGAGGTAATCCTCCATCATCGCCGCGTTCATACCCAGCACACCGCGCGGCATGGTATCGCGCGCATATTCGATCTCCAGCTGCGTCCCTTGCAGGATCATCTGGGTCGCTTCTTCCTTCATTTCGGCATCCCACAGGTGTGGGTTTTCGATTTTGATCTGGTTGATCACATCGATACCGAAGTTCAGGTGCATCGACTCGTCGCGCAGGATGTATTGGAACTGTTCGGCGACGCCGGTCATCTTGTTGCGGCGGCCCATGGACAGGATCTGGGTGAAGCCGCAGTAGAAGAAGATGCCTTCCAGCACGCAGTAGTAGGCGACCAGGTTGCGCAGCAGTTCCTTGTCGGTGTCGACGGTGCCGGTTTCGAACTTCGGATCGGAGATCGAACGGGTGTACTTCAGGCCCCAGGCGGCTTTTTTCGCCACCGATGGGATCTCGTGGTACATGTTGAAGATCTCGCCTTCATCCATGGCCAACGATTCGATGCAGTACTGGTAAGCGTGGGTGTGGATCGCTTCTTCGAAGGCCTGGCGCAGGATGTACTGGCGGCACTCCGGGTTGGTGATCAGGCGGTACACGGCCAGGACGAGGTTGTTGGCAACCAGGGAGTCGGCAGTGGAGAAAAAGCCGAGGTTGCGCATGACGATGCGGCGCTCGTCGTCGGTCAGGCCTTCGGGGTTTTTCCACAGGGCGATGTCGGCGGTCATGTTGACCTCTTGCGGCATCCAGTGGTTGGCGCAGCCGTCGAGGTACTTCTGCCAGGCCCAGTCGTACTTGAAGGGCACGAGTTGGTTGAGGTCGGCGCGGCAGTTGATCATGCGTTTTTCGTCAACGGCGACGCGGGCGGAAGCGCCTTCGAGTTCGGCGAGGCCTTCGGCGACGTCGAGTTTGTCCAGGGCCGCCTTGGCGCGCACGATGGCGGCGGAGTCACTGGCGGTGACGGCGCGGGCTTCGATGGCGGCAGCGGCGCCGGCACCGTCGAGGCGGTCCATGTTGGCTTCGGTGGCGTGGCCGGCGTTGGCGCCTTTGGTGGCTACTTCGCCGTCTTCTTCTTTGTCGAATTCGTCCCAGCTCAGCATGACGTGTCGTCTCCTGCGTGAGGGCTCAAAGGTGCCCGTGTGAAACCGGATGGTTGGGTGTTCACACGGCCCTCGGGCCGCGGTGGATCTTAAGGAATCGTTTGTTGCAACCGCTGGCGCAGGCATTAAACGGAATAGGGTCACGGGTGCTCTGCGTGAGGCTTGAGAGGCGGAGCGACAGGTGCATGCTCCAGCGCAGGCTCAGGTCTGGCTCTTCATCCCAGTGTAAAGGGATATTGCAGGCCCGATTTACCCGCGCATTATAGGGAAAAATTCGACTTTGTGTTGCGGCGGATGGTCTCGGAGGAGGGCCGCAATGGCGTGGTTTTCGGCCAAAGCGTGTGTTTGCAAGGCTTTGCTGGGGTTGGTTTTTTTTGAGGGGCGATGAGTGGCTTTTTGCGGGGCGGATGCAGGGGGCGGGGCGTAGGGGGTAATAGCGTAATAGAGGTGCGTCGGATGACGCTATCGGGGGCAAGCCCCCTCCCACATTTGGTCTGCGGGGGGTCAAAGGCCGGTTCTTGGCCGCAAGAACGATTTCTTGCGGCAAACAAGATCAAGTTCAAATTGAACTAACGAAGTGTTTATCCGTTAGAGCAACCATTGCCCATAACCTTGTAATTAAGAATGTGGCGCTGACCTTGGGAATCTTCATATTCCATTTTTACCGGTACCACTTCGCAAACTTCTGGAATAGTGCTCATGGACAATACTTTGGCCACGTCCAGCTTGGTGCTGTAGGTGTAGTCCTCGACAATCGGGGCTTTCTGGCCGGCCAGCTCAGTCGGGGCCTCATCGGCCAGGGCGGCGGTGGCGCACAAGCTGCTGAGGGCCATAACTAATAAAGCTTTCATTTCTCTATTTACCTTCTTCAGGGCGAAAGGGGTCACGGGGCCTTTGTGAGGCCACGTGTGTAACTTAGGGTTGGTAAGTTCGGATTAACGTGCCTTCGTGGGGGCTGTTACGTTGTTAATCACAGTGCCTTGTTGGCGGAGTTGATTTTAGGCCCGCAGGTTATATTCATATACCCGTGCTTTTGATAAACACTATTGGCGGTTTTTGTAACAATCCCGTGGTAAAGGTTTTTTCATCAGGCAGCCAAGCCACGCAGGCCGCGGGCCAGAGGCCCGTAGAGGGATAGCAGGGCAATTTGTAGGGTCTTGTTACTACCATCGTCGAATGGTTCTATAGGCCCACCCCGGCTACAACTGGGCCATACAACAACAACTATGTCACCGAGGTAAGAAAGATGAGTGCGGCTTCCCTGTACCCCGTTCGCCCCGAAACAGTCGCCAACACGCTGACCGACGAGGCGACCTACAAGGCCATGTACCAGCAGTCGGTGGTCAACCCCGATGGTTTCTGGCGTGAGCAAGCCAAGCGCCTTGACTGGGTCAAGCCTTTCACCGCGGTGAAGCAGACCTCTTTTGACGATCACCATGTCGACATCAAGTGGTTCGCTGATGGCACCCTGAACGTTTCCTACAACTGCCTGGACCGTCACCTCGCCGAGCGTGGCGACCAGGCAGCGATCATCTGGGAGGGCGATGACCCTGCCGAGAGCCGCACCATCACCTATCGCGAGCTGCATGAAGAAGTCTGCAAGTTCGCCAACGCCCTGCGTGGCCAGGATGTGCACCGCGGCGACGTGGTGACTATCTATATGCCAATGATCCCTGAAGCGGTGGTCGCCATGCTGGCCTGTGCCCGCATCGGGGCGATCCACTCGGTGGTGTTTGGTGGCTTCTCGCCGGAGGCCCTGGCCGGTCGCATCATCGACTGTAAGTCGAAAGTGGTGATCACTGCTGACGAAGGCATCCGCGCCGGTAAGAAAATTCCGCTGAAGGCCAACGTCGACGACGCGCTGACCAACCCGGAAACCAGCAGCATCCAGAAAGTCATTGTGTGCAAGCGCACCAATGGCAGCATCAAGTGGAACCAGCATCGCGACATCTGGTACGAAGACCTGATGAAAGTTGCGGGCACCGTGTGCGCGCCAAAAGAGATGGGGGCCGAAGAAGCGCTGTTCATCCTTTATACCTCCGGCTCCACCGGCAAGCCTAAAGGCGTGCAGCACACCACCGGCGGCTACCTGTTGTACGCGGCCCTGACCCACGAGCGCGTGTTCGACTACCGCCCAGGCGAAATCTTCTGGTGCACCGCCGACGTCGGCTGGGTCACTGGCCACACTTATATCGTCTACGGCCCGCTGGCCAATGGCGCGACCACGCTGCTGTTCGAAGGCGTGCCGAACTACCCGGATATCACCCGGGTGGCGAAGATCGTCGACAAGCACAAGGTCAATATCCTCTACACCGCACCGACCGCGATCCGCGCAATGATGGCCTCCGGCACCGCCGCCTGCGAAGGCGCCGATGGCAGCAGCCTGCGCCTGCTCGGTTCGGTGGGTGAGCCGATTAACCCGGAAGCGTGGGACTGGTACTACAAGAACGTGGGTCAATCCCGTTGCCCGATCGTCGATACCTGGTGGCAGACCGAAACCGGCGCCACCCTGATGAGCCCGCTGCCAGGCGCCCATGCGCTCAAGCCGGGTTCGGCGGCACGGCCGTTCTTCGGCGTGGTACCGGCCTTGGTGGACAACCTGGGCAACATCATCGAAGGTCCTGCCGAAGGCAACCTGGTGATTCTCGACTCGTGGCCAGGCCAGGCCCGTACCCTGTACGGCGACCATGACCGTTTCGTCGACACGTACTTCAAGACCTTCCGTGGCATGTACTTCACGGGTGACGGTGCCCGTCGCGATGAAGATGGTTACTGGTGGATCACCGGCCGTGTGGATGACGTGTTGAACGTGTCTGGCCACCGCATGGGCACCGCCGAGATCGAAAGTGCCATGGTTGCTCACCCGAAAGTCGCGGAAGCGGCGGTGGTGGGTGTGCCGCACGACATCAAGGGCCAGGGCATCTATGTCTACGTTACGCTGAAAAACGGCGAAGAGCCGAACGAAGCCCTGCGTCTGGAGCTGAAGAACTGGGTCCGCAAGGAAATCGGCCCGATCGCTTCGCCGGATGTGATCCAGTGGGCACCGGGCTTGCCGAAGACGCGCTCGGGCAAGATCATGCGGCGTATCCTGCGCAAGATTGCCACGGCCGAGTACGACGGGCTGGGGGATATTTCCACCTTGGCTGATCCGAGTGTGGTGGCGCATTTGATCGAGACGCACAAGACCATGAACGCCGCGTAACGCGGGGTAGGTGGGAAAGAGCCCCATTCGGTGCATGCCGAGTGGGGCTTTTTTTGTGGTCTCTCAAAACCACTGAGGATCCCATGTGGGAGGGGGCTTGCCCCCGATAGCGCCGGGTCAGCTCACAAATAAGTGACTGACTACCGCTATCGGGAGCAAGCCCCCTCCCACATTTGGATCTCCACCAGTCAAATAAATATCGGTTTCCCTGGTAGGACGTTTCTGAATGTTACTGTCACCTCTAAATGTGTAACCCTATGCTCGAACATGAGGCAAAGGGCTACGCTCATGCCCTGAAAAACCGCGTTTTAGACACCCCCAGAAATAAGATTAAACGCCAGACTTGCCGTGCCAGAAGGGTTTGCGAATAATAGGCCCGCAATTTGCAGTATCAATAGGTTTAATGTCTTTTGCCTCTGCATAAAATTCAGAGGCTGTCAATGTGCTGGAACCGCTTTCTCGGTGCTTCTGTAAATTGTTGTCGCATTGAGGAAATATCGGCTTCCGGCCTGTCGTTAGAATGCCGATCACTCGCTCGTCGTCGCAGGTGTAGCCCGCGTAGGACGCAGCACCGCTATTCGGTTTCACTCAGTCGCATCGTGGGCCATGGCTCATACTGCTGTTTTGCCCTATACCGATGGAGTCCCAAGATGAAGAAACTCGTGCTGTTGGGCGCCCTGGCGCTGTCCGTGCTGTCCATGCAGGCTTTCGCTGAAGGCAAGCCTCTGAAAATTGGTATCGAAGCGGCTTACCCTCCGTTTGCCTCGAAGGCGCCGGATGGCAGCATCGTCGGTTTTGACTACGACATCGGCAACGCCCTGTGCGAAGAGATGAAGGTCAAGTGCACCTGGGTCGAGCAGGAGTTCGACGGCCTGATCCCGGCGCTCAAAGTGCGCAAGATCGACGCGATCCTGTCGTCCATGTCCATCACCGAAGACCGCAAGAAGTCCGTGGACTTCACCAACCGCTACTACCTGACCCCAGCGCGCCTGGTGTTGAAGGAAGGCACTGCGGTCAGCGACAGCCTGGTTGAACTCAAAGGCAAGAAGATCGGTGTGCAGCGCGGTTCGATCCATGACCGTTTCGCCAAGGAAGTCCTGGAGCCTAAAGGCGCCACCATCGTTCCTTACGGCACCCAGAACGAAATCTACCTGGACGTGGCTGCCGGTCGCCTCGACGGTACCGTGGCCGACGCAACCCTGCTGCAGGACGGCTTCCTGAAGACTGACGCCGGCAAAGGCTACGCGTTCGTGGGCCCAGCCTTCACCGACGTCAAATACTTCGGCGACGGCGTAGGTATTGCCGTACGCAAGGGTGACAAGGAAAACCTGGAGCGCATCAACGCCGCTATTGCCGCGATCCGCGCCAATGGCAAGTACAAGCAAATCCAGGACAAGTACTTCGACTTCGATATTTACGGCGCTGACGCCAAGTAATTCATCGCAGCTGTCTGTCCGAAATGGCGCAAGCAACAGAATTCCTGCGGTTTGCGCCATTTTTTCATCCCCCTTTTCGAGGACCTGAATCATGTTGAAAGGCTACGGGGCCGTCATCCTCGATGGCGCATGGTTGACGCTTCAGCTCGCCTTGTCGTCCATGGCCTTGGCCATTGTTCTGGGTCTGATCGGGGTCGCGTTACGCCTGTCGCCGGTGCGCTGGTTGGCCTGGCTGGGTGACTTGTACTCCACGGTGATCCGCGGGATCCCCGACCTGGTGCTGATCCTGCTGATTTTCTACGGCGGCCAGGACTTGCTTAACCGCGTCGCGCCGTTGCTCGGCTATGACGACTATATCGACTTGAACCCCTTGGCCGCCGGTATCGGCACCCTGGGTTTCATCTTTGGCGCCTACCTCTCGGAAACCTTCCGTGGCGCCTTCATGGCCATCCCCAAGGGCCAGGCCGAAGCCGGCCTTGCGTATGGCATGAGCAGCTTCCAGGTGTTTTTCCGGGTGATGGTGCCGCAGATGATCCGGCTGGCGATCCCCGGGTTTACCAACAACTGGCTGGTACTCACCAAGGCCACCGCGCTGATTTCGGTGGTGGGCCTGCAAGACATGATGTTCAAGGCCAAGCAGGCGGCAGATGCCACCCGCGAGCCTTTTACCTTCTTCCTCGCAGTGGCGGCGATGTACCTGGTGATCACCAGCGTGTCGTTGCTGGCCTTGCGTCATCTTGAGAAGCGCTACTCGGTAGGCGTAAGGGCGGCTGATCTATGATCTTCGACTACAACGTCATCTGGGAGGCCATGCCGCTGTACCTCGGCGGCCTGGTGACCACCCTGAAATTGCTGGCTTTGTCGCTGTTCTTCGGCCTGCTCGCCGCCTTGCCCCTGGGCTTGATGCGTGTGTCCAAGCAGCCGATTGTCAACGGCATTGCCTGGCTCTACACCTACGTGATCCGCGGCACGCCGATGCTGGTGCAGCTGTTCTTGATCTACTACGGGCTGGCCCAATTCGAAGCCGTACGCGAGAGCTTCCTGTGGCCGCTGCTGTCCAGCGCCACCTTCTGCGCGTGCCTGGCCTTTGCAATCAACACCAGTGCCTACACGGCCGAAATCATTGCCGGTAGCCTCAAGGCCACTCCGAATGGCGAGATTGAAGCGGCCAAGGCCATGGGCATGTCGCGCTACAAGCTGTACCGCCGCATCCTGTTGCCATCGGCCCTGCGCCGCGCACTGCCGCAGTACAGCAACGAAGTGATCATGATGCTGCAGACCACCAGCCTGGCATCCATCGTCACCCTGATCGACATCACCGGTGCCGCACGCACGGTGAACGCGCAGTACTACCTGCCGTTCGAAGCCTATATCACCGCTGGCGCGTTCTACCTGTGCCTGACCTTTATCCTGGTGCGCCTGTTCAAGTTGGCCGAGCGCCGCTGGCTGAGCTACCTGGCTCCACGGAAGCACTGATATGGAACGCATCGATCACCTGTTGCCCTGGGGTCACCTGGGTTGCGAGCGCCAACTGAGCGTATTCCGTTTCGGCGGCGGCGAGCGCAAGGCCTATATCCAGGCCAGCCTGCACGCCGATGAGTTGCCCGGCATGCGTGCGGCCTGGGAGCTGAAAAAACGCCTCACCGAACTGGAACGGCAAGGTGCCTTGAACGGCGTGATCGAGCTGGTGCCGGTGGCCAACCCGATGGGCTTGGGCCAACTGTTACAAGGCAGCCACCAGGGCCGTTTCGAGGTGGGCAGCGGCAAGAATTTCAACCGCGATTTCGTTGAGTTGAGCGAGCCGGTGGCGGAGTTGCTCACAGGTAGGCTGGGGGATGATCCTCACGCCAATGTGCGCATGATTCGCCAGGCGATGACCGATGCGCTCAACGCCTTGCCTGATCCGAGCAGCCAGTTGCAAGGCATGCAGCGCATCCTGCTCGGCCACGCCTGCACCGCCGACATCGTCCTCGACCTGCACTGCGACGCCGAAGCCGCGCTGCACATGTACGCGCTGCCCCAGCACTGGCCGCAGTGGCGTTCGTTGTCGGCGCACTTGAATGTGAAAGTCGGTTTGCTCGCGGAAGATTCCGGTGGCAGCTCGTTTGATGAAGCCTGCTCGTTGCCGTGGTTGCGCTTGTCTCGTGCCTTCCCCGAGGCGCAGATCCCGCTGGCCTGCCTGGCGACCACCCTGGAGTTGGGCGGCCAGGCGGACACGGGGCGTGACGAGGCGATCTTCCACGCCGAAGGCATCCTCGCGTTTCTCGCCGAACAAGGCCTGATCCAGGGCGAATGGCCGGCGCCGCAACACGAACCGTGCGAAGGCGTGCCCTTCGAAGGCACCGAATTGCTGTTCGCGCCCCACGCCGGGGTGATCAGTTACCTGCGTAAAGCCGGGGACTGGATCGAGAAGGGCGAGCCGATTTTTGAAGTGATTGATCCCCTGGAAGACCGCGTGAGCACGATCTGCGCGGGCACCTCGGGGGTGTTGTTTGCCGTTGAACGGCTACGTTATGCCCAAGCGGGTTTCTGGCTGGCCAAGGTGGCGGGGCGCGAAGCGCTGCGTCACGGGCGCTTGCTCAACGACTGACCACCTGTTTTTGTGAGAACCGACCGCATGTACAAACTTGAAGTCCAAGACCTGCATAAACGCTATGGCAGTCATGAAGTGCTCAAAGGCGTGTCCCTGGCCGCCGCGGCCGGTGATGTGATCAGCATCATCGGTTCCAGTGGTTCGGGCAAAAGTACCTTTTTGCGCTGCATCAACCTGCTGGAGCAACCCCACGCCGGCAAGATCCTGCTCAATAACGAAGAGCTGAAACTGGTGGCCAACAAGGACGGCGCCATGAAGGCCGCCGACCCCAAGCAACTGCAACGCATGCGTTCGCGCCTGTCGATGGTGTTCCAGCATTTCAACCTGTGGTCGCACATGACAGCGCTTGAAAATGTGATGGAAGCCCCGGTGCATGTGCTGGGCATGTCGAAAAAAGACGCCCGTGAAAAAGCCGAGCATTACCTGGCCAAGGTGGGCGTGGGCCATCGTAAGGATGCGTTCCCTGGCCATATGTCTGGCGGTGAGCAGCAGCGCGTGGCGATTGCCCGTGCCCTGGCGATGGAGCCGGAGGTGATGCTGTTCGACGAACCTACCTCGGCGCTGGACCCGGAACTGGTGGGCGAAGTGCTCAAGGTGATGCAGGACCTGGCCCAGGAAGGCCGCACCATGGTGGTGGTCACCCACGAAATGGGCTTTGCCCGTGAAGTGTCGAACCAGTTGGTGTTCTTGCACAAAGGCATCGTGGAAGAGCGCGGCAACCCGCGGGAAGTACTGGTCAACCCGCAGTCCGAGCGGTTGCAGCAGTTCTTGTCCGGCAGCTTGAAATAATCAAGGCCGCTGCTCCCCCCTGTAGGAGCGAGCTTGCTCGCGAAGATCGTCAACGGTAACGCGGGAAGCCTGATACCCCGTGGGGTTCTCAGGTTTTTCGCGAGCAAGCTCGCTCCTACAGGAAAGCAGGTCTTCATCGTTTTTAAGCTTTGTGTTGGTTTACGGGCTAGCATTGGCCTTTGTCTTTATTACTGTTACAGGCTTCGGATAGCACTCCATGACCGCCCACAAAATTGGTTTCCTGATTTGGCCCAGCACAAAAGCACTCACGCTTGCGCTGGCTGAGGAGGCTTTGCGCGTTGCTCAACGGGTGCATCCGGAGGTGGTCTACGAACTCTCGTTTCTGCTGGCCGAGCCGCCAACCCAGGGTGCCTGGCAATTGCCAGGCGAGCCGTGGGCCGGCAAGCTCGAAGGCTTCCAGAAGCTGTTCCTGCTGGCGGACGAACCGCCGACCGTGATCGCGTCGCAACTGAGCACCGCGCTCAAGCAGCTCGTTCGCGCCGGTTGCGTGATCGGTGGCTTGTCGGCCGGCGTTTACCCGTTGGCGCAACTGGGCCTGCTCGATGGCTACCGTGCCGCCGTGCACTGGCGCTGGCAGGACGATTTCGCCGAGCGCTTCCCCAAGGTCATCGCCACCAGCCATCTGTTCGACTGGGACCGTGATCGCCTGACCGCCTGCGGTGGCATGTCGGTGCTTGACTTGCTGTTGGCGGTACTGGCCCGCGACCACGGCGCCGAGCTGGCCGGTGCGGTCTCCGAAGAACTGGTGGTGGAGCGCATTCGCGAAGGTGGCGAGCGCCAGCGTATCCCGTTGCAAAACCGCCTGGGTTCCAGCCATCCGAAGCTGACCCAGGCGGTGTTGCTGATGGAAGCCAATATCGAAGAGCCGTTGACCACTGATGAAATCGCCCAGCATGTGTGCGTGTCGCGACGACAACTGGAGCGGATCTTCAAGCAATACCTCAACCGCGTCCCCAGCCAGTACTACCTGGAACTGCGCCTGAACAAGGCTCGCCAGATGTTGATGCAAACCAGCAAGTCGATCATCCAGATCGGCCTGTCCTGCGGCTTCTCCTCGGGGCCGCATTTCTCCAGCGCCTACCGCAACTTCTTCGGCGCCACCCCTCGCGAAGACCGCAACCAACGGCGCAGCAGCAGCCCTTTCGAGTTGTCGTCGGTACCGTCTGAGCGCGGCTGATCAGGCGCGCCTCATTCCTCCATGCTATCCGGCGAAGCGGGCCTGACCAGCGGGTTGCCCTGCGTGTCCAGGCGGGCCTGTGCAACTGCCAAGTCGTTGCCGGTTTGCAGGTAATACTGCCTGAGGTAGCTGAGGCTTTGCGCCGACCAGGGGTTGCCGCTCAAATCGGATGTATGGTCGAGTGGCGAGGCCAGTTCCAGAAAGTCGGCGGGCAGCACTTCGATCAGGTTGTCGCTCAAGTCCAGGGTGCGCAGCTCGGGCAAGGCGGACAGTCCTCGTGGTAGTTCGCTGATCTCGGTGTCTTGCAAGTACAGCGACTCCAGTTGGGTCAGGTGACTGACATCGGGGGGGATGCCCAGGATGTTCTCGCTCAAGTCCAGATACATCAGGTTCGTGACCCCTGACAGCGCGTCGACGCTGATGGGGGTTAATCCGATAGCGCACTCGGTCAGGCTCAGGGTATTCAACCCGGTCAGTGTAAACACCGTGGGTGGAATCGTGCCCAGGCTGAGCTTGCAGAGGGTCAGGCTTTTGAGTTTGGGAAAGCACTTGAGGAGGCCATCGACCCGGGTCGTCGTGCCCTCTCCATCGAGCTCGAAGGACGATATGTGGTCAAAGCGTGCGCTCAGTTCTGGCAGCTCGCCCAGGATCGGGGCGTCGAACCCCAGCCTGTGGGTGACCTCAAGGCTGCCGTTGTTGTCATCCAGTTCGGTTTCGCGGCGCCAGGCGTCTTCAAGTAATGTCTTGAAGGCCATGCGATTGAGTTGATCCTGTGCTCGTGTTTGCTCATCCAGGGGCACATCCAGAATCGGGTGTCGCTGGGGAGTGTCCAGCGCCCATTGCTGGAGATCGGCGCGCAGTTTTTCATATTCGGCCTCAAGGCGTTCAAGCGCTGGCGCGGCTTCGTCCAGGCCGCCTGGCAGCTCAAAGAAAAAGCGATTGGCTTCACCTTCGGCAAAGGTGGGGTACAGCACTTTGATCCTGTCGCGCATTGGCGTGGGCGCGTCGGCCTGGAAATGTTCGCCGGTGCGCTGGCAATAGCGTTTGATCTGCATCAGCGTCGACCTGGACAGCGGGTTGCGCGAGAGGTCGAATGCCGCCGTTACGTTTGCGGGTAAGGTGAACGCTACCTCGGGAACCTGGGTGATCAGGTTGTCGCTCAAGTCGATGCGCTTGCGTTCGACGGAGGTCAGCAGGCCTGAGGGGATTTGCGTCAGGTCCGTCTTTTGAAGGTTGAGGCGGGTAAGCCTGGGAGGCAGGGCAAAGTCCGGGAACCGAGCCAGTGGGTTATGACTGAGGTCCAGCTCCTCCAGGTTGGCCAGTGTGGCGAGTGATGCGGCGCTCTCGGCTGACAGCGTGAGGCGGCAGTGGGGCAGGCGCAATGACGAGAGTTGGGGGAGATCGAACACCGCATCGGGGATAT
Source organism: Pseudomonas gorinensis (assembly GCF_042015035.1). Classification (NCBI taxonomy): domain Bacteria; kingdom Pseudomonadati; phylum Pseudomonadota; class Gammaproteobacteria; order Pseudomonadales; family Pseudomonadaceae; genus Pseudomonas; species Pseudomonas gorinensis. The sequence goes on along the minus strand of NZ_CP167125.1, from coordinate 5,702,338 downwards.
CACTGAGCCCGTAGTGCTCGATAGCCAGATGGTTGAGCGAAGGAAACCCTTTGAAAAACAGTGGCGACTGCAACGGAAACGGCGCCCCCGACCCTTGCAGGCGCAACGACGATACATGGTTGAACGTGCTGTTGAGAGGGGGGAATTCTCCCTCGAAGGGTTGCGAGTTTTCCAGGGTGTAAGTGGGGATGACCTGCAGGCTCTGCTCATCCAATTCGCCCTCCCGACGCCAGCAGGCTTGGAGTGTCTGTTTGAACGCTTGTCGCCGGGTTTGCTCCTCGGGCAGCGTGGTTTGCCTGACCCATGTGTCGAGCCCGTCGGACAGGCCCGCGTATTCAGTTTCCAATCGTGCCAATTCGATCTGGCCCATTTCCAGATTCCCGGGCAGGCCAAAGATAAAGCGGTTGACTTCATCCACGCTGAAGTCAGGGAACAGCGATTTGACTTGGCGGATATCCACGTCTGAAGCGTCGATCCCCCAATAGATGCCCGTGCGTTGGTAGTAGGTCTTGGTCTGCTCCAGGGTCGCTCGTGACAGCGGGTTGTCGGAGAGGTCGAACGTTTTGGTGGTATCGGCCGGCAGCTCAAACAGCGCGGGCGGCACTTGAGTGATTTGGTTGCTGGAGAGCACCGCCAGTTCCAGCGCCGGTCGGCTGAGCAAGCCGGCAGGCATCGCGGATATGCCCGTGCTGGACAAGTCCAGAAACTGCAGGTCAACCATGTTCTCGACACTGGGAACCCGCTCCAGCGGATTATTGAACAAGTCCAGGGTCCGAAGCGCGTTCATGGCGGTCAGCCTGGCCAGGCTCGCGGACGTCAGGGTGATGTTGCATTCGCTGAGAATCAAGGTGTTGAGGGTGGGCGAGGTGTTGATGGCCAACGGTAGGTCGCCCAACTGAGCGTTGCTGATGCTGAGGTAACGCAGCCTGGGGAAACTGCGCAAAAACCTATCGACGTTCAGGGCCGTTTGATCGCCCTTGAGTTCCAGGTAGGAGATGTGTTCGAAGTTTGCCCGCAAGGCCGGCAGCTCCCCGGAAAGGGGGTAGGGAAGTTTGAGCATCTGGCCGTTACGGGCAGGAGGGGCGAAGTATGCGTCAACCTCGGTTTCCCGGCGCCAGCCACGTAGCAGCGCCTGCCGGAAAAGGCGGCGATTTTGCCGCGCATCGTTGTGTGCCTGGTGGCTGATATTCACCTCCGCGTCGGCGGAGTACCTGGGGGTGTCGGCTACCCAGGCGGCCAGGTCGAGATCGAGTTGCAGGTATTCCAGGCGTAGCGCGGTCAAGATCGGCATGGCCCCGCCCGGACGTCTGTTGAGGTCCTCGATCAGATCGGCGATTTGTTCGTCGGTGTGGGCGGGAAACAGTTCCCGTGCCATGCCCCGCAGGTCGGGTTGTGCGGCCGGACCCGCAGGCGCTGGCGGGTAGGCATCCATGCCCAGCAAGCGCAGGTGGGTGCGGCTATCGGCGGGCGGGTGGGCCGGCTGGGCGCCGAGCAGCCTGCGCAAGGGTTGGCGTTCCAAGGCATGCTTGCGCAATGCCTGCTTGAGTGCCGGGCCTTGGCCGATGTGCAGGCCCAGGGCGTCGCGCCTGGCATCCGGGAGGGCCTGGAGGAGTGCGGTGTACAGGTCTGTTTCGCCAGACAGTGGGCCGCGGCTGTCTTGGGGGGTGTATCGCCCTTCGGGGGAACGTACCAGGGTGCGCTTGATCCGTGCCTTCGGTGGGCCGATGGCATCCATGAGGATGCCGGTTTGGTCGTGTATCTCAAGGCGTATTTTTTTTGACCAGCCAGGCAGTCGCTCCAGGGAGTGCAAGGCCAGTCGATGGGTGCCCAGGTCGTCCGTCGAATCCAGATACAGGCCCTCATAGGCATGGTTGACCTGTGCCTCGTCGCGCAGCGCTTGAGCCAGCTGGGTCAAGCGCGCCGGGACGGTACCTTGGTCGACGTCCTTGAGTTCTGTGCTGCTGGCGCTCTCCAGCAGGGCGTCGGCTGCGCTGAGTGGCAGGCCTGGCGTGTTGTCGATCAATGTTTGCTGGCGCGGGTTGCCCGGTTTATCGAGCAGCAGGTAGCGGGTCTCGAACAACTCGCGGCGATGCGATTGGGCCAGTGCGCCCAGTTTTTTCCTGAGTTTGAGCGCCCGATTGGACATGGAGGTGACCGGATCACCGAACGCTTCCCCCAACAAGGTTTTGCGTTGTGGTTCGTCCAGCGCTTCCAGCAAGGTTTTCAGCAGGTCGCCGTTTTTCAATTGGGCTTCATGTACTTGCACCACGCTGGCGTTTTTTTCACCGGGCAGTTCCCAGAGCGTTTTGCCCTGGGTATCGAGGAAGCGCAACGTCTTGGCTTTTGGCCAAAGGCTCAGGTTGGCAAGCAGGTGCAGTTGGGTTTGCGCATCGGCCCGTTTGTAAATCGCTGGGTCATCGCTGTTCATTTGGTCGATGAAGTCCTGCAGCGCCCGGTCGATCTGGAAGCGTTCAAGGGTATCGGTCAGCAGCGGGGGCGGTCGGTGCTGGTTGACGTACATCTTGCGCAAGGCGCCGTCGTCGATGGCGCTGATATGACGAGCCATGGCCAGTTGTTCATCGTTGAGCCCGGCCGTTTTCGGCCCCTGGCGTTTCATGAGCGTGGCGCTGTCCCAACTCAAGGGGGTATCCAGCTCGCTCAGCCAGGCGCCTTTGCCATTGGTCAGCAGGGGCGGGCGGTAGGCGTTGGTTCGGGTGGGATGTTTCAGGTAGGGCTGTTGGGTCTTCGGATCCGTCAGTACCACGAAGGGTTTGTCCGACAGCAGCAGGATATCTTTACCGTTATGGGGATGCAGCCCTTCTGGGCCGGGGTAAGCGTGGCTGGGCAGTTGGATATCGTGGGCGTAGGGCGCGAGGTCCGGTTTCCAGAGCCGAGCCTTGCCATTGGGCAGCATGACGGGCTTGAGGCGGTTGAAAAACTTCACCGCTTCGGAGGGCAGCAAGGCGCGTAGGGCGCCGGCGGCCATGGGCGCGCCGGCGATGAACAAGCCCAGTTCCACGCCTTGCTCCACGAACGATAACAAGTGCCCGAATGCCTCGGTCACGTCGCCCACCGCCCAGTCGATGATCCATTCAAAGGCGTCGTCGAGCATTTGATAGGCGCTGTAGCCGAGCATCAGCAGGCCCACGGGAGGGACAAATGGGGCGACGATGAACGCTGCGATTTGCAGGATCGCCGACGCGACTTTTTGCACGATGGCCCAGCGCTCCCAGCGTACTTTCTGATCGACGCTTGCCGTGGACACGGCCATGGCGCGGGCATCGTTGAACACCTTGCTGAGCGTTGCCTGGAACAGGTGGCTGAACAGGTCCCCGCTGATGCCGCTGGCGCGGAACGCCAGGTGTGGATGGTCGATGGGGGTCTCACGCCAGGACGGCAGCGGGTCGCCGTGAGTGTGCGGGTGCCAGGTGACCTTGGAGAGCCGGCGGTTGAGGTCGGCGAAGAAGGGGCCGCGCTCTTCGTGATTGACGAAGCGGCTGAAGAACTGTTGGTACTCGGCGTTGCGCAGGTGGTTGCCCAATGCGCTCATGAAGTCGGCGAGTGTGGGGTACTGTTTGAGCGGTGCGTAGGGGTCGTCCGGGATATAGGCGATCACACCTACCGGGTGACGACTGCCAATGTTTTCGGCAAACAGCACGATGCCGGTCAGCGTGGTCGACATGATGCTCAGGCTGTAGCACAGCAGCGGGTAGCAGGTGCTGTGGCTGTCGTCGGTGTTGAGCAGGCGTTGCAAGCGTATGAAGGACTGATCGTCAGGCAGATCGCCTTTCATCCGGGCCATCTGCAACGCGACGCTCAAGTCCGCCACCTGGCTTTGCTTGAGCTTCAATCGCAGGCGGGTTGCGGCCACCGGGTTTTTGAAATCAAAGAATTGTTCAAGGTAGCGCTGGTACTGGGCGCCGATGTCCAGTTCCCGGCACAGGGCAGTGAACTGATCGACCGCGATGTGCGCGTCGAGAGAAGGCAGGCTGTCGAATTGACCGGTACGGGTGGGCTGGGTGATGAAACCGGATGACGCTTCGAATACTTCGCCCGCTTCAAAGTTGTGCAGGGCGGCGTCTACCAGTGAAACGGTCCAGGTTCTTGCCGCCCCCGAGCGAACGGGGAACCAGGGGATGGTTTGGGGAATGTACAGGCGCAAGTAGGTGGCGCTGACATCTGGCTCAACGCCAAAGCGTTGCTTGAGGCGCGCTTGGAGCAATGGGGCGGCGAAGTCTTGCGGCGACTTCAGGTTGCCCATGGCCTGATCGACCGCGGTCTTCGCCTTCCAGGCAGCGCTCACCAGGGTTTTGAGGGTGTCATGGGCTTCAGGGGTGGCGGTTTTGTACCACGCGGGGAGGTCCGGCTGGACGTTGCTCAGCGCAGTGCGTCTGGCTGGGGAGAGGTTGGGCAGCCAGTCGGGAACGGCCTGCGTGAGGATGTCCATGTGCGGGTCGCGATAAACCGCCAGGTCCGGGAGTTGAAGGGATGAGGTCGGTTGGGTCATGGGGGGGACGCCTTGGTGTGATGAACAGGCGTGAGAGCAGACCAATTTCGGTGGGCCCATCGGGGGTAGATAGATAACCGGCCGCCCGTTACGTTGCAGCTATCCGGCTTGACCATCTGCCGTTGTGACGCGCCAGCGTTTAAACTGCGCCATTGCGATGCTATTTGTCGCATTGGCGTAAACCCGCGAAAATCGCGGGTTGGCGCTATAAGAAGTTGTCGCTTGGCGACAAGGCCGCACTGAAAACTGTCCTTACAATCCCTGCATCGCCCGCCAGTTCCAGGCAGGCGTTCCTCTTCAGGAGACTCCGATGTCCGTTGAGCAAGCCCCGGTGCAACGTGCCGATTTCGACCAGGTGATGGTGCCCAACTATGCACCTGCTGCCTTCATCCCCGTGCGTGGCAAAGGTTCCCGCGTGTGGGACCAGGCGGGTCGCGAGCTGATCGACTTTGCCGGCGGCATCGCGGTCAACGTATTGGGCCACGCCCACCCGGCGCTGGTCGGTGCCTTGACCGAACAGGCCAACAAGCTGTGGCACGTCTCCAACGTGTTCACCAATGAGCCGGCCCTGCGCCTGGCGCACAAGCTGATCGACGCCACCTTTGCCGAGCGCGTGTTCTTCTGCAACTCCGGCGCCGAAGCCAACGAGGCCGCGTTCAAGCTGGCCCGTCGTGTCGCGTTCGACCGTTTCGGCAGCGAGAAGTACGAGATCATCGCCGCGCTGAACAGCTTCCACGGCCGTACCCTGTTCACCGTGAACGTCGGTGGCCAGTCGAAGTATTCCGACGGCTTCGGGCCGAAGATCACCGGCATCACCCATGTGCCGTTCAATGACCTGGCCGCGCTGAAAGCCGCCGTGTCGGACAAGACCTGCGCCGTGGTGCTGGAGCCGGTGCAAGGCGAGGGCGGCGTGCTGCCGGCCGAGCTGGCCTACCTGCAAGGCGCCCGCGAACTGTGCGACGCCCACGACGCGCTGCTGGTGTTCGACGAAGTGCAGACCGGCATGGGCCGCAGCGGCCACCTGTTCGCCTACCAGCATTACGGTGTGGTGCCGGACATTCTCACCAGTGCCAAGAGCCTGGGCGGCGGTTTCCCGATTGCCGCGATGCTCACCACGGAAGCCTTGGCCAAGCACCTGGTGGTCGGCACCCACGGCACCACCTACGGCGGCAACCCGCTGGCGTGTGCGGTGGCGGGGGCGGTGATCGATGTGATCAACACGCCTGAAGTGCTGGCTGGCGTCAACGCCAAGCACGACCTGTTCAAGGCGCGCCTGGAACAGATCGGCAAGCAGTACGGCATCTTCACCGAAGTGCGCGGCCTCGGCCTGCTGCTGGGTTGCGTGTTGAGCGACGCCTGGAAAGGCAAGGCCAAGGACGTGTTCAACGCGGCCGAGAAAGAAAACCTGATGATCCTGCAAGCCGGCCCCGACGTGGTGCGTTTCGCGCCGAGCCTGGTGGTGGACGAGGCGGACATCAACGAAGGCCTGGATCGCTTCGAACGTGCGGTAAAAACCCTGACCCAAGCCTGATAGCGACACATTTTGCTGGCTGGACCGTGTCAAAAATGTGGGAGGGGGCTTGCCCCCGATAGCGGTGTATCAGTCACTGATGCAACAACTGGAAGACGGCTATCGGGGGCAAGCCCCCTCCCACATTGAAATTTGCCCCACAAGAGGATAGGTGGTGTTCCTGACCTGTCCGGTATTTTTTCCCTATGAGTTTTCGAGTTAAGGAGTGACACCATGCTGGTGATGCGCCCCGCGCAAATGGCTGATCTGGGCGAGGTACAGCGTCTGGCTGCGGACAGCCCGATTGGTGTCACTTCCTTGCCGGATGATGTCGAACGCCTGAGTGACAAGATCGCGGCCAGCGAAGCGTCTTTCGCGGCCGAGGTCAGTTTCAACGGTGAAGAGAGCTATTTCTTTGTGTTGGAAGACACCGAGACCGGCAAGCTGGCGGGCTGCTCGGCCATCGTCGCTTCGGCCGGCTACTCGGAGCCGTTCTACAGCTTTCGCAACGAAACCTTCGTGCACGCCTCCCGTGAGCTGAAGATTCACAACAAGATCCACGTGCTTTCCCAGTGTCACGACCTCACCGGCAACAGCCTGCTCACCAGCTTCTACGTGGTGCCCGAGCTGGTCGGTTCGCCGTGGTCGGAACTCAATTCCCGTGGCCGCCTGTTGTTCGTTGCCAGCCACCCCGAGCGCTTTGCCGACTCGGTGGTGACCGAGATTGTCGGCTACAGCGATGAGAACGGTGACTCGCCGTTCTGGGATGCGATCGGGCGCAATTTCTTCGACCTCAACTATGCCGCCGCCGAGCGCCTGTGCGGGCTGAAAAGCCGCACCTTCCTCGCCGAGCTGATGCCGCATTACCCGATCTATGTACCGCTGCTGCCGGACGAAGCCCAGGAAGCCATGGGCCAGGTGCACCCGCGGGCGCAGATCACCTTCGACATCCTGATGCGCGAAGGCTTCGAGACCGACCATTACATCGACATCTTCGACGGTGGCCCGACGTTGCACGCACGGGTCTCGGGGATTCGCTCGATCGCCCAGAGCCGTGTGGTGCCGGTGAAGATCGGTGAAATGGTCAAGGGCGTCGGCCGCCAGTACCTGGTGAGCAACGGCCAGTTGCAGGACTACCGCGCGGTGATGCTGGAACTGGATTACGCCCCCGGCAAACCGGTGACCCTGGACTTGGCCGCGGCCGAAGCCCTGGGTGTCGGCGACGGCGCGAGTGTGCGCCTGGTAGCGGTATAAATAGAGTTTCGCGGGTGGCTGCAAAGCGGCCCGTTTGAGGAGATAGCATGATCGTTCGTCCCGTACGCAGCAGCGATTTACCGGCCCTGATTGATCTGGCGCGCAGCACCGGCACCGGCCTGACCACCTTGCCGGCCAACGAAGAGCGCCTGACCCACCGGGTCGGCTGGGCGGAAAAAACCTTTCGCGGCGAAGCCGGGCGCGGCGATGCCGACTACCTGTTCGTGCTGGAAAACGACGAAGGCCGCGTAGTGGGGATTTCCGCCATCGCTGGCGCCGTCGGCCTGCGTGAGCCCTGGTACAACTTCCGTGTGGGCCTGACCGTCAGCGCCTCCCAGGAACTGAATATCTACCGTGAGATCCCGACGCTGTTCCTGGCCAACGACCTCACCGGCAATTCCGAACTGTGCTCGTTGTTCCTGCATGCCGATTACCGCACTGGCCTCAATGGCCGCATGCTGGCCAAGGCGCGCCTGCTGTTTATCGCTGAATTCCCGCAGCTGTTTGGCAACAAGATCATTGCCGAGATGCGCGGGGTGTCCAACGACGCCGGGCGTTCGCCGTTCTGGGAAAGCCTGGGCCGGCATTTCTTCAAGATGGAATTCAGCCAGGCCGACTACCTCACTGGCGTGGGCAACAAGGCTTTTATCGCCGAGCTGATGCCCAAGTTCCCGCTGTACAGCTGCTTCCTTTCCGAAGACGCGCGCAACGTGATCGGCAAGGTCCACCCGGACACCGAGCCGGCCCTGAGCATGCTCAAGAGCGAAGGCTTCAGCTACCAGGGCTATGTCGACATCTTCGACGCCGGCCCGGCCGTGGAGTGTGAAACCAGCAAGATTCGTGCGGTGCGCGACAGCCAGTCCCTGGTGTTGGCCATTGGCACGCCAGGTGACGACGCCACGCCGTTCCTGATCCATAACCGCAAGCGCGAAGACTGCCGCATCACCGCCGCACCGGCGCGCCTGGCGGCAGGCACCCTGGTGGTGGATCCGTTGACCGCCAAGCGCCTGCAACTGGTAGTGGGTGATCAAGTGCGTGCCGTACCGTTGTCTGCTGCTCGGGAGTCGAAATAATGAATTCGCTGTATATCGCAGGTAGCTGGCTGGCAGGCCAGGGTGAGCTGTTCGAATCGCGCAACCCGGTGACCCAGCAAGTGCTGTGGGCCGGCAATGGCGCCAGCGTCGAACAGGTTGAGTCCGCCGTGCAGGCGGCGCGCCAGGCGTTTCCGGGCTGGGCCCGGCGCCCGCTGGAGGAACGCATCAGTGTGCTTGAGGCCTTCGCCAATACCCTGAAAAGCCGCGCCGATGAAATCGCCCGCTGCATCGGCGAAGAAACCGGCAAGCCGCTGTGGGAGTCGGCCACCGAAGTCACCAGCATGGCCAACAAGATCGCCATCTCGGTACAAAGCTACCGCGAGCGTACCGGCGAGAAGAGCGGCCCGCTGGGCGACGCCACCGCCGTATTGCGCCACAAGCCCCACGGCGTGGTCGCGGTGTTCGGCCCTTACAACTTCCCGGGTCACTTGCCCAACGGGCATATTGTCCCAGCCCTGCTGGCGGGTAACACCGTATTGTTCAAACCGAGCGAGCTGACCCCCAAAGTCGCCGAGCTGACCGTGCAATGCTGGATCGACGCCGGTTTGCCGGCGGGCGTCCTCAACCTGCTGCAAGGTGCGCGGGAAACTGGCATTGCGTTGGCGGCCAACCCAGGCATCGATGGGTTGTTCTTCACCGGCTCCAGCCGCACCGGCAACCATCTGCACCAGCAGTTCTCCGGGCGTCCGGACAAGATCCTGGCCCTGGAAATGGGCGGCAATAACCCGCTGGTGGTGGATGAAGTGGCCGATGTGGACGCGGCGGTCTACACCATTATCCAGTCGGCGTTTATCTCCGCCGGCCAGCGCTGCACCTGTGCCCGTCGCCTGCTGGTGCCCGAAGGCGCCTGGGGCGATGCGTTGCTGGCGCGCCTGGTGGCGGTCAGCGCATCGATCAGCGTCGGTGCCTTCGACCAGCAACCCGCGCCGTTCATGGGTTCGGTGATTTCCCTGGCGGCGGCCAAAGCCTTGATGCAAGCCCAGGAGCTGATGTTGGCCAATGGTGCCGTGGCCCTGCTGGAAATGACCCAGCCCCAGGAGCAGGCCGCCTTGTTGACGCCGGGCATCATCGACGTCACCGGGGTGACCGAGCGCGAAGATGAAGAGCTGTTCGGCCCACTGTTGCAGGTGATCCGCTACGCTGATTTCGCCGCGGCGATTGCCGAAGCCAACAACACCCAGTACGGCCTGGCCGCTGGCTTGTTGTCCGATTCCGAAGCGCGTTACCAGCAATTCTGGCTGGAAAGCCGTGCCGGGATCGTCAACTGGAACAAACAGCTGACCGGCGCCGCCAGTACCGCGCCATTTGGTGGGGTAGGGGCGTCGGGCAACCATCGCGCCAGTGCCTATTATGCGGCGGATTATTGCGCGTACCCGGTGGCGTCGCTGGAGACCCCGAGCCTGGTGGTGCCTGCCACGCTAACCCCCGGCATCACACTGATCTGACTGTGGGAGGGAGCTTGCCCCCGATGGCGGTGTGTCTGTCATCTGATTTATCAACTGACAGTCAGCTATCGGAGGCAAGCCTCCTCCCACACTGGATTTGTGGTGTGTTGAAGACTTTTGAAGCCTATAAAAACAGATGTTCGTGGAGCCTCGCCGATGAAATCCTATGAAGTCAATTTTGACGGTCTAGTGGGGCCGACCCATAACTACGGCGGTTTGTCCTACGGCAACGTCGCGTCCCAGAGCAACAGCCAGCAGTCTTCCAACCCCAAGGAAGCCGCGTTGCAGGGCTTGCAGAAGATGAAAGCGCTGATGGACATGGGCTTCGTGCAAGGGGTGCTCGCGCCTCAGGAACGTCCGGACGTGGCCGCCTTGCGCAACCTCGGTTTCAGCGGCAGCGACGCCCAAGTGATCGAGCAGGCGGCCAAGCACGCCATGCCGCTGCTGGTGGCCAGTTGTTCGGCATCGAGCATGTGGGTGGCCAATGCCGCCACCGTCAGCCCGAGCGCCGACACTGCGGATGGCCGCGTGCATTTCACCGCCGCCAACCTCAATTGCAAATACCACCGCAGCATCGAACACCCCACGACCAGCCGCGTGCTGGGGGCGATGTTTGCTGACCAGAAACACTTTGCCCACCACGCGGCACTGCCGGCCGTGGCGCAGTTCGGTGACGAAGGCGCAGCCAACCACACGCGTTTTTGCCGCGACTATGGCCAGGCCGGTGTGGAGTTTTTCGTGTACGGCCGCAGCGCGTTCGACAGCCGTTACCCCGCCCCGCAGAAATACCCGGCGCGTCAAACCCTGGAAGCGTCGCAAGCCGTTGCGCGGCTGCACGGTTTGAAAGATGAAGGCGTGGTCTACGCCCAGCAGAACCCGGCCGTGATCGATGCCGGCGTGTTCCACAACGATGTGATCGCGGTGGGCAACGGCGAAGTGCTGTTCTACCACGAGGATGCGTTCCTCAATACCGAGCAGATGCTTGCCGAGTTGCAGGGCAAGTTGGGCCGGTTGGGCGGCAATTTCCAGTCCATCTGCGTGCCGCGCGCCCAGGTCAGTGTCGAGGACGCCGTGCGTTCCTACCTGTTCAACAGCCAACTGCTGAGCCGCGCCGATGGCTCGATGTTGCTGATCGTGCCCGAAGAATGCCGCGCCAACGAGCGCGTATGGCACTACTTGCAAGGCCTGACGGCGTCCGGTGGGTTGATTCGCGAAGTCAAGGTCTTCGACCTCAAGCAAAGCATGCAGAATGGCGGTGGGCCGGCGTGCCTGCGTTTGCGCGTGGCGTTGAACGAAACCGAGCTGGCAGCGGTGAACCCAGGGGTTATCATGACCGCGCCGTTGTACGACACACTGACCCAATGGGTCGACAAGCACTACCGCGACAGCCTGCGCGAAACCGACCTGGCTGACCCGCAATTGCTGCTTGAGTGCCGGACGGCACTGGATGAACTGACGCAAATCCTTAAACTGGGCTCGGTTTATCCTTTCCAGATCAATTAACGCCGTACGGCTGAGAGTTATTTATGAGCACCGACACCCTGCAACTGATCCTTGAAGACACCGACGGCACCCAGCTGGAAACCTCCTGCACCCGCGTCGCCGTGGTCTGGCAGGGTAAGGAAATCTGGATCCAGCACGACGGCCGTGGCCAGCTGCTGATCGGTGTGGATGTGGAAGAAGGCGACTCCGAATACGCCAACCTGCTGATGCGCCCACTGGCTACCAACCTGATGAGCCTGCAACTGGAAATGGAACCGGCCGACGTTGAAGGTGATGATGACGATCACGTCCACGGCCCAGGCTGCAACCACTAAGGAAGCTGCGTATGCTCGCCCTCGGCAAACTGCTTGAACTGACCCTCGCCGGTCGCGAACCGGCGCAAAAAATTCAACTGACTGTCGACGGCGTGCAGATGCGCTGGCTCAGCGAGGGCGCACTCGAAGTACGCCCGCCGCAAGCCCGCGACAACGGCGGCGACCTGCTGCTGTCGTCCGGTATCCATGGCAACGAAACCGCGCCGATCGAATTGCTCGACCGCCTGTTGCATGGCATTGCCCGTGGGCAGATCAAGCCCCGCACCCGTATTCTGTTCCTGTTCGGCAACCCCGAGGCCATGCGCCGCGGTGAACGTTACCTCGAACTGGACGTCAACCGGCTGTTCAACGGCCGTCATGAACAAAACATCGGCCCCGAGGCCATGCGTGCCGCCGAGCTGGAGCAACTGGCCCGCAGCTTTTTCAGCGTGCCTGGCCGTTCGCGCCTGCATTACGACCTGCACACTGCGATTCGCGGCTCGAAGATCGAGCAGTTCGCCCTTTACCCATGGAAGGACGGGCGCCAGCACTCGCGGCGCGAACTGGCCCGCTTGAGCGCTGCCGGCATGCAGGCGGTGCTGTTGCAGAACAAGACCTCGATCACCTTCACTGCCTTTACCTACGAACAACTCGGTGCCGAAGCCTTCACCCTGGAGCTGGGCAAGGCGCGGCCGTTCGGGCAGAACCAGGGCGTCAATGTTTCCCGCCTGGAGCTGCGCCTCACGCAGATCATCGAAGGCAGCGAGCCTGAGACTGACAGCCTGGACGGCTTGAAACTGTTCGCCGTGTCGCGGGAAGTCATCAAGCACAGCGATGCGTTCCTGCTGCACCTGCCGGCGGACGTGGAAAACTTTTCGGAACTGGAAAAGGGTTATCTGCTGGCCGAAGACGTCGCCAAGACCCGCTGGGTGATCGAGGAGGAGGGTGCACGCATCATCTTCCCCAACCCGAAGGTGAAGAATGGCTTGCGGGCAGGGATATTGATTGTGCCGACCACGGACGTGGGCCTGGCATAGGTCTCAAGGCGTATCCGGATCCAAATGTGGGAGGGGGCAAGTCGAATCGTCGCACCGCCTCTCCCACATTTTGTTTTGCAGTGTTGCTTAGACCGCTAGGGCCCGCGGCTCACTGCGACGGATCGCACGCACCTTGTGCAGGGTGTCGGCGCAAGTGCGCGCAGCTTCCTGGCCTTTGTGTACGAAGTGCTCGTAGAAGAACGTGTGGTGCTCACTGCCGGCATGGAAGTGATGCGGGGTCAGGGACACCGAGAACACTGGCACTTCGGTTTCCAGCTGTACCTGCATCAGGCCACTGACCACCGACTGGGCGACGAATTCGTGACGGTAGATGCCGCCATCCACCACCAGCGCGGCGGCGACGATACCGGCGTAACGGCCGGTCTTGGCCAGCAGTTTGGCGTGCAGGGGCATTTCAAAGGCGCCGCCGACTTCGAAGAAGTCGATGTCCGATTCCTGGTAGCCCAGGGCGATCATTTCGGCGAGGAAGCCTTTACGGGATTGGTCGACAATATCCTTGTGCCAGCAGGCTTGGATAAACGCGACGCGCTCGCCGTGGTGGTTTTTGCTTTTGCTGTCGATTGCGGTGGGTTGCATGTTCTGACTCCTGTTTAAGAAAAAAACAGGGCGTTATGAATCGAATGGGATTTAAGGGTACGAACCGCTGAGTCATGCAGGCATGCGGTCAGCGTGCGGCCCTTAGGTGCCAATCCCGTTCTCTCTTCATCCGGACTATGACCGTCGGCCCCGGGATCACACCGGGTCTGCTGACCTTGTCGCCGTCCTGCGTGAGCAGTTCGAGGCGCCAAGCGCTCGCGGGCTATGCACATTGCGCGCAATTACCGCCGGTGGGGAATTGCACCCCGCCCTGAGAACGTTGCCACCAGAACCCTGGCGGCGGAGAGTTTTTAACATGGTTTTTCAAAAACTGCACGATCGCTGTATCGATAACCTATATCGGTTTGTTTGGTTGGTATTCGATTGAATGCGAGTGGGGCTTGATATTCCGTGGCTTTGCCCGCAGTAATCACTCACAAAGGGACTTATCCAATCCGCCAGAGGCCTGTTTCATGACCGTGATTGACCTGCGCAGCGACACCGTGACCCAACCCACCCCCGGCATGCTCGACGCGATGGCCAGCGCCGTCAGTGGCGATGATGTCTACGGTGAAGACCCCAGCGTCAACCGCCTGGAGGCCGAACTGGCCAAGCGCCTGGGGTTCCCTGCGGCGTTGTTCGTCCCGACCGGCACCATGAGCAACCTGCTGGCGTTGATGGCGCACTGTGAGCGCGGCGAGGAATACATCGTCGGCCAGCAGGCCCACACCTATAAATACGAAGGCGGCGGCGCGGCGGTGCTGGGTTCGATCCAGCCGCAACCGCTGGAAGTCCAGGCGGACGGCTCCCTGGACCTGGACCAGGTGCTGGCCGCGATCAAGCCCGACGATTTCCACTTCGCCCGCACCCGCCTGCTGGCCCTGGAAAACACGATGCAGGGCAAGGTGCTGCCACTGGAATACCTGGCGAAAGCCCGGGCCTTTACCCGTGAACATGGCCTGGCCCTGCACCTGGACGGCGCGCGCCTCTACAACGCAGCGGTCAAGCTGGAGGTGGATGCGCGGGAGATCACGCGGCACTTCGATTCGGTGTCGGTGTGCCTGTCCAAGGGCCTCGGCGCGCCGATTGGCTCGGTGTTGTGTGGTTCCACGGCGCTGATCGCCAAGGCGCGGCGCCTGCGCAAGATGGTCGGCGGTGGCATGCGCCAGGCCGGCTCCCTGGCGGCGGCGGGGCTGTATGCGCTGGACCACCAGGTGCAGCGCCTGGCCGACGATCACGCCAATGCGCAATGGCTGGGGGAGGAGTTGCGCAAGGCCGGTTATACCGTGGAGCCGGTGCAGACCAATATGGTCTACGTACAGATCGGTGAGCGGGCCGAAGCCTTGAAAGCCTTTGCCGCTGAACGCGGGGTCAAATTGAGCGCCGCACCGCGTCTGCGCATGGTCACGCATCTGGATGTCAGCCGGGCGCAAATCGAGCAGGTCGTGCAAACATTCGTCGAGTTTTCGCGCAAATGAGCGTGCAGACCGTCTAATTGACTGTTTCTATCACATAAACACGCTGTACCACCGGCAAAGGGCCGATATAATGCGGCCCTTTGCCGTCGCTCCGTCTGATGATGTTGCGCACTGGCCTTTGGCCGCAGACTCCGTGGAAGAACCTAATGAAAAGCGCAGAAATCCGTGAAGCCTTCCTTCGCTTCTTCGAAGAGCAAGGTCACACCCGTGTCGCCTCCAGCTCCTTGATCCCAGGCAACGACCCCACCCTGCTGTTCACCAACGCGGGGATGAACCAGTTCAAGGACTGCTTCCTGGGCCAGGAAAAACGCGCCTACACCCGTGCCGTCAGCAGCCAGAAGTGCGTGCGCGCCGGTGGTAAGCACAACGACCTGGAAAACGTCGGCTACACCGCCCGTCACCACACTTTTTTCGAAATGCTCGGCAACTTCAGCTTTGGCGATTATTTCAAGCAGGATGCGATCAACTTCGCCTGGACCTTCCTGACCGGCGTACTGAAACTGCCGAAGGAAAAGCTCTGGGTCACCGTCTACGCCAGCGATGACGAGGCTTACGACATCTGGACCAAGCAAGTCGGTGTGCCGCCTGAGCGCATGGTGCGTATCGGCGACAACAAAGGCGCGCCGTACGCTTCCGACAACTTCTGGACCATGGGCGATACCGGCCCGTGCGGTCCTTGCACCGAGATTTTCTACGATCACGGCGCCGATATCTGGGGTGGCCCACCGGGTTCGCCGGAAGAAGACGGTGACCGTTACATCGAAATCTGGAACAACGTGTTCATGCAGTTCAACCGCACCGCCGATGGTGTGTTGCATCCGTTGCCAGCGCCGTCGGTAGATACCGGCATGGGCCTGGAGCGGATCAGTGCGGTGATGCAGCACGTTCATTCCAACTACGAAATCGACCTGTTCCAGAGCCTGCTGGCCGCGGCTGCGAAGGCCATTGGTTGTGCCAATGAAGACCAGGCGTCGTTGAAAGTGGTGGCTGACCACATCCGTTCCTGCGGCTTCCTGATTGCCGACGGCGTGCTGCCGTCCAACGAAGGCCGTGGCTACGTGCTACGCCGTATCATTCGTCGCGCTTGCCGTCACGGCAACAAGTTGGGCGCCAGCGGTAGCTTCTTCTATCAGATCGTCGCGGCCCTGGTTGCCGAGATGGGCGATGCATTCCCGGAACTCAAGCAGAACCAGGCGCACATCGAGCGCGTGCTCAAGGCTGAAGAAGAGCAGTTCGCCAAGACCCTGGAGCAGGGCCTGAAAATCCTCGAGCAAGACCTCGCCGGCCTGCAAGGCAGCGTGGTGCCGGGCGACGTGGTGTTCAAGCTCTATGACACCTACGGCTTCCCGATGGACCTGACCGGCGACATCGCCCGTGAGCGTAACCTGACCCTGGACGAGGCAGGCTTCGAGCGTGAGATGGAGGCCCAGCGTGTGCGCGCGCGTTCCGCCAGCTCGTTCGGCATGGACTACAACAGCCTGGTCAAGGTTGACGTGGCCACCGAATTTACCGGCTACAAGGCCACCAGCGGTGCGGCCAAGGTCGTTGCGCTGTACAAGGACGGCCAGTCGGTCGACGTCTTGAACGAAGGTGACGACGGCGTGGTGGTCCTGGACCGGACGCCGTTCTACGCCGAGTCCGGTGGCCAGATTGGCGACTGCGGTTTCCTCAAAGCGTCCTCCGGTCGTTTTGATGTACGCGATACCACCAAGACCGGCGGCGCCTTCCTGCACCACGGTGTATTGGCGTCGGGCAGCCTGATCGTCGGTTCGCCAGTGGACGCCCAGGTGGACGCCGATGTGCGTCACGCCACGTCGCTGAACCACTCGGCCACTCACTTGCTGCATGCTGCACTGCGCCAGGTATTGGGCGAGCACGTCCAACAGAAGGGCTCGTTGGTCGACAGCCAGCGCCTGCGCTTCGACTTCAGCCACTTCGAAGCGATCAAGCCGGAGCAAATCAAGGCCCTGGAAGACATCGTCAACGCCGAAGTGCGCAAGAACACCCCGGTGGAAACCGAAGAAACCGATATCGAGACCGCCAAGGCCAAGGGGGCCATGGCGCTGTTCGGCGAGAAGTATGGCGACAACGTGCGTGTACTGAGCATGGGCGGCAGCTTCTCGGTGGAACTGTGTGGCGGTATCCACGTCAACCGTACGGGCGACATCGGCCTGCTGAAAATCATCAGCGAAGGCGGTGTGGCATCGGGCGTACGTCGTATCGAAGCGGTGACCGGTGCTGCGGCCCTGGCCTATCTCAATGCGGCTGAAGAACAACTCAAGGAAGCGGCTACGCTCGTCAAGGGCAGCCGCGACAATCTGATCGACAAGCTGTCCGCCGTGCTCGAGCGCAACCGCGTGCTGGAGAAACAGCTGGAGCAGTTGCAAGCCAAGGCTGCCAGCGCGGCAGGTGACGATTTGTCTGCTTCCGCCCTGGACGTCAAGGGTGTGAAAGTCCTGGCAGCGCGCCTGGACGGTCAGGATGGCAAGGCGTTGTTGGCCTTGGTCGATCAGTTGAAGAACAAGCTCGGCCGCGCAGTGATCCTGCTCGGCAGTGTCCATGAGGATAAGGTCGTTCTGGTTGCCGGTGTAACCAAGGACCTGACCGGTCAACTCAAGGCCGGTGATTTGATGAAGCAAGCCGCTGCGGCAGTGGGCGGGAAGGGCGGTGGTCGTCCGGACATGGCGCAAGGCGGTGGTGTAGACGCTGGTGCCCTGGACGCGGCCCTGGCCCTGACCGTGCCGTTTGTCGAGGCAGGTATTTAAGGCGCTGGTAACGGGCCCATGGTCTAGTCATGGGCTCGCTCGGTTGCTGGAAGATTGGTTTATTGGGCGCCCCTTTACGGGCTGAGGCGGCTTAGAAATGGCTTTGATCGTACAGAAATTTGGAGGTACCTCGGTCGGTTCTGTCGAAAGAATCGAGCAGGTTGCCGACAAGGTTAAGAAATTCCGCGATGCCGGCGATGACCTGGTGGTGGTGCTGTCCGCCATGAGCGGCGAGACCAATCGCCTGATCGATCTGGCCAAGGCAATCAGTGGCGATCAACAACCACTGCCGCGCGAGCTGGATGTGATCGTGTCCACCGGCGAGCAGGTCACCATTGCGTTGCTGGCCATGGCGCTGAATAAGCGTGGCGTGCCGGCGGTGTCCTACACTGGTAGCCAGGTGCGCATCCTCACCGACAGCGCGCACACCAAGGCGCGTATCCTGCAGATCGACGATCAGAAGATCCGTGCTGATCTGAAGGAAGGGCGTGTCGTGGTTGTCGCCGGTTTCCAGGGCGTTGACGAGCAGGGCAACATCACCACCCTCGGGCGTGGCGGTTCCGATACCACCGGCGTAGCGCTGGCCGCAGCCCTGAAGGCTGACGAATGCCAGATCTACACCGATGTGGATGGCGTCTACACCACCGATCCGCGCGTGGTGTCCGTGGCCCAGCGCCTGGACAAGATCACCTTCGAAGAGATGCTGGAAATGGCCAGCCTCGGTTCCAAGGTGTTGCAGATCCGCGCGGTGGAATTCGCCGGCAAGTACAACGTTCCGCTGCGCGTATTGCACAGCTTCAAAGAGGGTCCGGGCACCCTTATTACTATTGATGAAGAGGAATCCATGGAACAGCCGATCATTTCCGGCATCGCCTTCAATCGCGATGAAGCCAAGCTGACGATCCGTGGCGTGCCAGACACCCCGGGCGTGGCTTTCAAGATCCTCGGGCCTATCAGCGGCGCGAACATTGAAGTCGATATGATCGTGCAGAACGTTTCGCACGATAACACCACCGATTTCACCTTCACCGTACACCGCAACGAGTACGATGCGGCCGAACGTATCCTGCAGAACACCGCGAGCGAGATCGGCGCGCGTGAAGTGGTCGGCGATACCAAGATCGCCAAGGTGTCGATCGTAGGTGTGGGCATGCGTTCCCATGCCGGCGTTGCCAGCCGTATGTTCGAGGCCCTGGCCAAGGAAAGCATCAACATCCAGATGATCTCCACCTCGGAAATCAAAGTCTCGGTGGTGATTGAAGAGAAGTACCTGGAACTGGCTGTACGCGCACTGCATACCGCTTTTGAGCTGGACGCTCCGGCCCGACAGGGCGAGTGATGCAATGCCAGGAAGGCGCGGTTTACCGCGCCTTTCATTTTTTTGTCGGGCCCATGTTCTTTTACCTGTGCTCGACAATACTTAGGCAGGTAGGGCTACGGCCTTTTGGTTGTAGGTCGAATGCCTTTTTTTTGCAGACTGTTGTTCCTGAACTGAAATGCGTGAGGAGAAAGGTATGTTGATTCTGACTCGTCGTTGCGCAGAAAGCCTGATTATTGGTGATGGCGAAATCACCGTGACCGTGCTCGGCGTCAAAGGCAATCAAGTGCGTATCGGGGTTAACGCTCCGAAAGAGGTAGCGGTCCACCGCGAGGAAATCTACCTGCGGATCAAGAAAGAGAAGGACGAAGAACCAAGCCTTTAATTTTTATCGTTTTTTATGTTTGCAAACGGGGATGAACGTGGTTAATATACGCCCCGTGTTGCGGAGAGCTGGCCGAGTGGCCGAAGGCGCTCCCCTGCTAAGGGAGTACACCTCAAAAGGGTGTCGGGGGTTCGAATCCCCCGTTCTCCGCCATTATTTGCTTAGTACGTTGCAATCTGGATTTATCGGTAAGTTGTTGAAATTACTCGAAAAAATCGCTTTACATAGAGATTGAACGGCCTATAATGCGCGGCAACAAATGCACTCGTAGCTCAGCTGGATAGAGTACTCGGCTACGAACCGAGCGGTCACAGGTTCGAATCCTGTCGAGTGCACCATTTAAGAGTCAGTTGCAGTAATGCAGGTGGTTCGGCTTCAACCAGTTGTGATCTGGTCTAAAAACACAATCTGCACTCGTAGCTCAGCTGGATAGAGTACTCGGCTACGAACCGAGCGGTCACAGGTTCGAATCCTGTCGAGTGCACCATACAAACAAAAAGCCCGCCTAGTGCGGGCTTTTTGCCGTCTGGGGTTTATGTGGAATGTGTTCTTTTTCTCCAGCCCCATGTGTTTTCCTCCCGGGCTGCGTCGTCGCAGTTCATAGATGCGGCTAATGCTGAGCTTTGACTCGCAAGCGCTTGTTCTTTCCAGTTTTTTGACGTTAAAAATGGCCGGGCGGTGTATCATTGCGCCCGTCAGCCCCGCCGGGGCTTATGGAATACCTCCATGGACTTACCCAGTAGTTACTCAGTATCCCGTTTTACCAATCATGAATTGACTGATTGATCCTTCCGGCGTGCCCCGCTGCTGGGAGTGGAGTTCGCCTATGACCGAAGTAGAAGTAAAGAAAACACAAGAAAGCCTGCAGGATCGCCTGGCTCAAGTCATCGAGCTGCTGCAGCGCCAGCGCGTGGTCGAAGACCTCACGCACCGCCAGGAAGGTCCGAATCACGACCGCATCGAAAACCTGGTTCACCGGCAAAACCTCGTCGAATTGCAGCGCAAGCTCGATGACCTGCACTCTGCCGACGTCGCCTATATCCTTGAAGCCTTGCCGCTGGACGATCGACTGACCCTCTGGCAACTGGTCAAGGCTGATCGCGACGGCGACATCCTCCTCGAAGTATCCGATTCGGTGCGCGAAACCCTGATCGCCGACATGGACGATCACGAGCTCCTGGCCGCAGCCAGGGAGATGGACGCCGACGAACTGGCTGACCTGGCGCCTGAGCTGCCCCGTGACGTTGTCCATGAGCTGATGGAGGCCCTCGACGGCCAGCAGCGTGAGCGAGTGCGCTCTGCGTTGTCCTATGACGAGGATCAGGTCGGCGCCCTGATGGACTTCGAGATGGTCACCATCCGCGAAGACGTCAGCCTGGAAGTGGTATTGCGTTATCTGCGTCGCTTGAAAGAACTGCCAGGCCACACCGACAAGCTCTTCGTGGTCGACTACGAAGGCATTCTCAAGGGGGTGCTGCCGATCAAGCGCCTGCTGGTCAACGACCCAGAGAAGAAAGTGGCCGATGTCATGGCCAGCGACCCGGTGAGTTTCCACCCGGACGAAGATGCCTACGATGCAGCCCAGGCGTTCGAGCGCTACGACTTGATCTCTGCCCCGGTGGTCGACAAGAACGGCAAGCTGATCGGTCGTCTGACCATCGATGAAATGGTCGACCTGATTCGTGAGGAAAGTGAAACCGAAGTCCTCAACATGGCGGGTCTGCGTGAAGAGGAAGATATTTTTGCGTCGGTCTGGCGTTCATTGCGTAACCGCTGGGCCTGGCTGGCCGTCAACCTGATTACCGCTTTTATTGCTTCAAGGGTGATCGGGTTGTTCGAAGGCTCTATCGAGAAATTGGTGGCCTTGGCGGCACTGATGCCGATCGTAGCGGGTATTGGCGGCAAC
Source organism: Pseudomonas gorinensis (assembly GCF_042015035.1). Taxonomy (NCBI): domain Bacteria; kingdom Pseudomonadati; phylum Pseudomonadota; class Gammaproteobacteria; order Pseudomonadales; family Pseudomonadaceae; genus Pseudomonas; species Pseudomonas gorinensis. Next base: position 5,681,246 of record NZ_CP167125.1, on the reverse strand, counting down.
TCCGGCAACCAGACCATCACCATGATCGTGCGCGCCATGGCGCTGGACCAGGTGAACACCGGCAATACCTCACGCCTGATGCGCAAGGAACTGGCGGTAGCGCTGATCAACGGCGTGGTGTGGGGCGGGGTGATTGGTATTGTGGCCTACATGCTGTATGGCAGTTGGTCCCTGGGGGTGGTGATGACTGCCGCCATGACCCTCAATCTGCTGTTGGCTGCCCTCATGGGCGTGTTGATCCCCATGACCCTGGCACGCCTTGGGCGCGATCCTGCCATGGGCGCCAGCGTGATGATTACCGCCATGACTGACAGTGGTGGTTTCTTCATCTTCCTGGGGTTGGCAACCATCTTCCTGCTTTGATCGCCTTCCTGGCTGGCTTGTTGTAGTGAGGGGGCTTGTTCCCCTTCCAGCGCAAGCCAGTTTGCTCCAGCAATAATCCCCTTCCCAAATTCAAGGCAAAAAAAAGCCAGCACAAGGCTGGCTTCGGCTTTCAGGGGTAGATCAGTCGGCTTCTGCGGCCGCCTCGACATCGTGTGCAATAAGTGAGACGAGAGCATTTTGCTGGCGGTGGGAGAGCTGACGGAAACGCTGCAGCAGTTCGCGTTCGTGCAGTGACAGCTCTGGGCTGTCCAGGCGCATGCTCAACTCTTCACCCAACGCACCTTCCTGAATAAGGCTCTGTTCCAGGCGCGCGATGATTTCGGAGTTCATGCTGCGGTGATGATTGCGAGCCACCTCGGCAATGCGTTCCCGCATTCCGTCTGGCAGACGTACGACGAACTTGTCAGCCGTACGGCTGGAATAAATTGCCTGTTTCAATGGGCGCATATATTTAACCGGTTAGTTCAGGGGAGCGGTTTTTGGAATTGGCCGCAAGATGAGTGTTAAGACAAGGCTCACGACCAAAGTTCAACCTGAATTGCAAAGAGGCCGCATCATGCCTCAGATTTGCCAGTTCCTTGGCGTCAATTCTGTGACAAATATTGAACTGACTAAAGGCTTTATGCCAGCACTGATTTGCATTTTTGCGGACTGGTTGGAAAACTTTCCTGCAGAAGATCAGATTCGGCGATCTTCCCGCAGGCCTAGGCCGCAACAGGGTTTGAGGGCGCACATCCTATAGCAATGTGGCCTTTTGCCCCTAATCTTAAGACTAGTGGCAATTTGCCGATTTACTAGGCGAGGCGACATAAGGTAGGGCGAAACGCAGGCGAGCGATGCTTCAGCGCAGCACGGGATCGAATTTGATCCGGCGGCCCACAATCAGGGTCAGAACCAGGCATCCGGCGAACATGGCGCTGGCGATGAAGGCGATGGTTTGGCCGTCTTGGGAGGAGGTTTCCAGGCCGAGCAGACCGGTTACCAGGGTCAGGCACAGAAACAGCCAGGCAGATTTGGACATGAAGGCTTCCTCAGAATACCCAGTGTTCGGATGCAGGTGCTGCCTGTGTGCTCTGGGCCAGGCGAACCGGTGATTGCGGGTTGGCCGTCATCACTGCCAATTGCGGGCGTTGCTGCAGGTGGTGTGGAATGGCCTGGCTCACCTTGGCGTCGTCGTCGGTAGTCGGCGACTGCTGGAAGTGGAACATCACCAATACGGCCAGGGCCACGGTATTGAGGGCTAACAGAAGGGCACTGTTCATGGTCATGTTCTCCGTCGGTGACTGGGCCAAATTGGATTTTGTCGAAGAAGTATTGCAGATGCCGTGCCAAACTATTATTTCAATTAAATCAATGGTTTGAGGCTATTTTTAGGGGGCTGAGGGTTGCAAATTGCAATGCTGGCATTTTGGGGTAGTGCATTTTGCACGATGGCTTCGGCAACCCTGGTTTTACGAGGCAAAACCCTGCTCTTTCTGGCAGGCATGCGCCTACACTCAAAAAGCCCACGGACGACATGACAAATCCGACCTTGGCCGTTAACATGCACGCCGTCCGTCGCAGCGCCCATCGCTGCGACGGCTGTCATTTGTCCCAGTAGCTCAATTGGATAGAGCATCCCCCTCCTAAGGGGAAGGTTGGCCGTTCGAACCGGCCCTGGGACACCAGATTCAAAGCCCCGCACAGTGAACGCTGGCGGGGCTTTTTTGTGCGCGTAGAGTCTTTTCAAACTCAGGTCGAACCTTGCCGCTGATCGAGGTTCACAGCAGGTGCGTCGTGTATTTTTGCTAACGGTGTACCTCGCACGCCCCCCGGCAACGTCAGAGCTGTTGCCAATCAATTTAAACAAAATAATCCTCGGAAACAGCGCGTAGCGCCTGTCCGGACCCAACAACCCAGGACTATCATGCCGGTAGCCCTGACCCTCACTGCAAGGAGCCGCTCGGAACGCCGATGCGCCAGATCTGGAAATCTTTTCGAGCCCTTTATTTCGCCTCCTTGATGATGCTGATCGGCTCCGGCCTGCTCAGTACTTACCTCGCGTTGCGCCTGGCGGCTGACCATGTCGACAGCCTATGGGTGGGTGCCTTGATGGCGGCCAACTATTTCGGCCTGGTGCTGGGCGGCAAGATCGGGCATCGCCTGATTGGCCGGGTGGGGCATATTCGTGCCTACGCCACCTGTGCGGGCATTGTCGGTGCAGCCGTGCTGGGCCATGGCCTGATCGACTGGCTGCCGGCCTGGATCGTGCTGCGGGTCATCGTGGGCTTGGGGATGATGTGCCAGTACATGGTTATCGAAAGCTGGCTTAACGAGCAGGCGGACGCCAGGCAGCGTGGCGTGGTGTTCAGTGGCTATATGATCGCGTCCTACCTGGGCCTGGTGTTGGGCCAACTGATCCTGGTGATGCATCCCCAGCTGGGCCTTGAGCTATTGATGCTGGTGGCGCTGTGCTTTGCCCTGTGCCTGGTACCCGTGGCCATGACCCGGCGTATTCACCCGGCGCCGCTGCATCCGGCGCCGATGGAGCCGCGCTTCTTTATCAAGCGGGTACCGCAGTCGTTGAGTACGGTGCTGGGGGCGGGGCTGATCGTTGGCTCGTTCTACGGCTTGGCGCCGCTGTATGCGTCCCAGCAGGGGCTGACTACCGAGCAGGTGGGTCTGTTCATGGGTAGCTGCATTTTTGCCGGTTTGGTGGTGCAGTGGCCGTTGGGCTGGCTGTCAGATCGCTATGATCGTGCGTTGTTGATTCGCTGCTTCGCCCTGTGTCTGGCGGTTGCGGCATTACCGTTGGCCATCCTGAGCAAGGTGCCGTTGGAGGTGCTGTTCGTGGCCGGGTTCCTGTGTTCGTTGGTGCAGTTCTGTCTGTACCCGCTGGCGGTGGCGTTTTCCAACGATCACGTTGAAGGTGATCGGCGGGTATCGCTGACAGCCATGTTGCTGGTGACCTACGGGGTCGGCGCCAGTATCGGGCCGTTGCTGGCTGGCGTAGTGATGAAACTATTTGGCAGTCAGATGCTGTACGCGTTTTTCAGCCTGTGTGCGCTGATCCTGGTGTGGCGTATCCGTCCTAAAGCCGTGACCAACCTGCATCAGGTCGATGATGCGCCCCTGCAGCACGTGGCCATGCCTGACAGCATGTCCAGTTCGCCGCTGGTGGCTGCACTTGACCCGCGGGTCGATGAGCAAGTGGTGCAAGAGCAGATGCAGACAGCTGCTGCTGAGCCTGAGCCTGAGCCTGAAGTCGACTCGGTACCACCGACAGATGAGCCGCCTTTCGAAGGACCGCCAGAACCTATAGGTCCGGATGAGCACCCCCATGACCTGAGCAGGGCACGCCCCTGAAAGCAAAAACGGGCAGATCCTGAAAGGGTCTGCCCGTTTTTTTGTCGCGATCTTCACACTTAGAAGTCGTCGTCCTTGTCGAAGCGTCGCGCTTCGCGTTGCAGTTGATACACAAATCGTTCGACCTGGCGCTGTACCAGGCCGCTCATGTTGTGGAAGCGCACGCCCGCGAAGGTGGTGTTGATCTTCTCTTCGAAATGCAGGTAACGCAGTTCGACGGAGGTGGTCATGCTGCCGAACGGCAGGGCAGCGATAAAGCGATCGTAGACCTGGCCCAACTGCAGGCGTTCGGAGATATCGCCTTCGAAGCGCAATTTGCAGCCGGTGGCGGAAATATCCAGCAGCTTGCCGCTGACCGGGGCCTTGAGTTTCTCGCCGCCCAGCTCGATATTGACCAGTTGGGCCAGCTTCAGTGCCGCGCGGAAGGCATTGCGGCGCTGGTGGTAGACCACCTCGCCCGGCATGGCGCCGGTGTAGATGCGATGGCCATCTTTTTCGCTGATGGTCAGGGTGCCATTGCTTTCCCAGGCGACGCGTACGCCGTCGTGAAAGCCTTCGATGCGGAAGGGTTCGCCATTCTCAAGGTGGCGTTCGCCATCACGCGGGATCATTTCGTCCAGGGCCAGGGTCTTGCTGTCCCGATCGACATCGACCAGGTAGCTCTGGAAGCGCTGGCTGCGTTCGTGGAAGGTGATGATCAGCGGATCATGGCTTTCTTGCAGCATTCGCAAGGTGCCGGCGATTTCCAGAGGCGTGGTGAGCACCTTGGGTGGCTGCGGAGCATCTTCCGCATTAAGGGCGTTGAACACGGTTCTTCCATCTCCAGACAAAATACGACTACACGCAAGAACCGGCATTTTGCCAGTATGTGGCGGGCCTTGGATAGGCTGTGCCGAAAACGGGCGTCAGGCTTGGCTGCGGGTGCTTGGTTTGACCAAGCGTGAGGTAGAGCCTTGGGCGTTGTACAGCGCCGGTGGCTCACCGCCGTGGAGTATACGCAGCTGGTTGGCGGTCGTAGCTTGCTGAAGCTGGATCGACTGGCCGTTGAGCAGGTTGACTTCCTGGCACTGGCTGAGCAATTGGTTGAGTTCTTTGCTTTGGGCCAGCAGTTGATCGCCGACCGAGGAGTGGCTGGCCAGTTGGGCGAGGCCGTCGTGATCGGCCGGCAGGCCCAGGCTGGTGAGAATCTGGCTGCGCTTCTTGCCATGCTGTTCCAGCAGGACAATCAGCGACTGTTTGCGCGCCAGGATATCTTCCAGCAGCGGCATATCCCGGCCGTAGAGGGCCAGGGTCTCTTCTTTCAGCAGCTCGAGCAATTGTTGCGTCGGCGCCAGATCATCAATGATCAGTTGAAGCAAGGTTTCGTCGTGGTGCATGGCTGGCCTTGGTTTTAAGCGTCCAAAAGCCCTGCGCAGGCCTTTGCCTAGCGCTCGGCTTCGAAGTTAAGCAGCTTGCTGGCTACACGGTTGCTGTCGACTTTATAGCTGCCATCGGCGATAGCCTGTTTCAATTCGGCCACGCGGGCTTTATTGACCACAGGTTGGTCGCGCAGCGAGTCAGTGACCTTCTGCAACTGTTGAGCCTCATTGCTCAGGTATACGGATTCCCCGCTTTGGCTGGCGCTGGCCTGTTCTGTCTTGGCAGGCAGAGGCTGGGCCTTGGCTTCTACGCTGTCCTTGGTGCCGCTGGTGCGCGTAGTGCCTGGCAATGCCGGGGAGTTATTCAAACGACTGAAATCGATGACCATGATAATTAAAAACCTCTGGGTATTTGGACGCTTGCCATGTTTTCGGCCATACCCGGACAAACTTTAGGCTCGATTGACAATAAACCTGCACGCGCAACATCTGGCACACAGTGTAGGAAAAGCTGGCGTCCTATTCCAGTGATCTATAAAGCAACCTCGACTTGTCCGGGGGCTGTCACCCGTGCCTTGATGACACGATTGGAGTTGAGGTTCTTGACGCGTATCTGCTCACTCATGCCTCCGTTGGACAGCGCTTCACCCGGCATTTTCACATTCAAGCCGCCGCTGCTCGCGGAAATTACCACCTGGTCACCCTTGCGAACCACCTCGGCCTGCTCCAGATGGACCAGGGTAATGACCTGATCGGTGACCATTGGTCGGGTAAGTTTCTGCCCGATGGCCTGATCGACCGACGTCAGATAGCCCTGGTTGATCAAACTGATGTCGCGTTCACGCAAGGCCACGTCCTCGAAACCGATGATGCCAGTGCGTTTCAACGGTCTTACCACCACCACGACATCGCGGAACAACTTGACCTGCGCTGGCACAAACACGGTCCAGGGCGCGGCGCCCTCGCAGCGAACCTTCACCGTCACACGGCCGATAGGCTGTGCGGGGCTTTCCAGGGACGCTGTCAATTCCTTGTCGCACATTGGCATGCGCAAGCGCGGGTCTAGCTGGTTGACCTGGATTTCATAGCGCCCAGGTGTCTGGGTGGTCGCCAGATAATCTTCTACAGTGAACTCAAGAAAGCCTTGAGTGACGCCGATAAGTAGATCAGGCAAGGTGACGTTATCTGCGCGGGCCGTGGTTCCCAGGCTCAAGGCAAGCAACGCCATCGAGACGCAGAGCAATCTGCGGCTGCGTGGGAGGCGAAGGCGTCGGGAAACTGTCGTTTTAATGTCCATAGCCAATAAATAGCAAAGCTCGTGCCGTTTAGTATTGGGTACGCGTCGTACCCCCGAAGGTTTTAGCGTAGGAGTCTGGGCATGGCAGGTGTAATGGATTCAGTAAACCAGCGCACACAGCTGGTAGGGCAGAATCGCCTGGAGTTGTTGCTGTTTCGTCTGGACGGCAAGCAGCTATACGGCATCAATGTGTTCAAAGTGCGGGAAGTGCTGCAGTGCCCCAAGCTGACGATCATGCCCAAGTCCAGTCCGGTGGTGTGTGGCGTGGCCAACATCCGTGGCGCGACCATCCCGATTCTTGACCTGGCCTTGGCGACAGGGTCGTCCGGTCTGCAGGATCGCGAGAACCCGTTTGTGATCATTACCGAATACAACACCAAGACCCAGGGTTTCCTGGTGCGCTCGGTGGAACGCATCGTCAACATGAACTGGGAAGAAATTCATCCGCCACCCAAGGGCACCGGTCGCGATCACTACCTCACGGCAGTGACGCGGGTGGACAACCAGCTTGTAGAAATTATCGACGTGGAGAAAATCCTCGCCGAAGTGGCGCCCACCTCTGAATCGATTTCGGTCGGTGTGGTGGACGCCGATACCGCGCACAAGGCGATTTCCTTGCGCGTACTGACGGTGGACGATTCTTCGGTGGCGCGTAAGCAGGTGACCCGTTGCCTGCAAACCGTCGGCGTGGACGTGGTGGCGCTCAATGATGGTCGCCAGGCGTTGGATTACCTGCGCAAGCTGGTCGATGAAGGCAAGAAGCCTGAAGAAGAATTCTTGATGATGATCTCCGACATCGAGATGCCGGAAATGGACGGCTACACCCTCACGGCTGAGATACGTAACGATCCACGCATGCAAAAATTGCATATCATCCTGCATACTTCGTTGTCGGGCGTATTCAATCAGGCGATGGTCAAGAAGGTCGGTGCCGACGACTTTCTGGCCAAATTCCGCCCTGATGACCTGGCATCCCGGGTAGTCGACCGGATCAAGGCAGCAGATCACGGCTAGGGGCTTTTTCCCTGGCGGTCACACGATTTAAGAGGCGGTATCTTTGTCTACGGGTAATTTGGATTTCGAACAGTTCCGGGTCTTCCTGGAAAAAGCCTGTGGCATATTGCTTGGTGAAAACAAGCAATACCTGGTATCCAGCCGTCTCAACAAGCTGATGGAACAGCAGGGCATCAAGTCCCTGGGTGAGTTGGTCCAGCGGATCCAGGGCCAGCCGCGCAGTGGGCTCAAGGAAATGGTGGTCGATGCCATGACCACCAACGAAACCCTGTGGTTTCGCGATACATACCCCTTCGAGGTGCTCAAGAGCAAAGTGTTGCCGGAGGCTATCAAGGCCAGCCCGGGCCAGCGCTTGCGCATCTGGTCGGCAGCCTGTTCTTCGGGGCAGGAACCGTACTCGATCTCGATGACCATCGATGAATTCGAGCGGACCAACATGGGCCAGCTGAAGGCCGGTGCGCAAATTGTGGCGACGGATTTATCCGGCACCATGCTCACCAACTGCAAGACCGGCGAGTACGACAGCCTGGCCCTGGGGCGTGGCCTGTCCCAGGAGCGCCTGCAACGTTACTTCGACCCGAAAGGGGCGGGGCGCTGGGCGGTCAAGGCGCCGATCAAGAACCGAGTGGAGTTTCGCTCGTTCAACCTGCTCGACAGCTACGCCAGCCTGGGCAAGTTCGACATAGTGTTCTGCCGCAACGTGCTGATCTACTTCTCTGCCGAAGTGAAGAAAGACATCTTGCTGCGTATCCACGGCACCCTCAAGCGCGGCGGTTACCTGTTCCTCGGTGCATCCGAAGCGTTGAACGGCCTGCCCGATCATTTCCAGATGGTGCAGTGCAGCCCGGGGATCATCTACCAGGCCAAGTAATAAAGAATGTGGGAGGGGGCTCGCCCCCGATAGCAGTGGTTCAGTTGATGTATCTATCACTGATACACCGCTATCGGGGGCAAGCCCCCTCCTACATTTTTTTTGCGGCAAAGTTGAAGAAAGCGGCAACTCCCCATTGCCGCTTTACTGGCGTCACGCGGAAAACGGTTGCCGCTTTTCTGGCATTGCCGTCGGCAAGCTCCCCGCAACCCCTTGATATCCGGGCTTTCACAAGATTGGCATGCACCTTGCTATAACCCTGTTAACGCACAGCAGGTCAGCCTAAAGGTTTCCGCCATGAGCATCAGCTTCGATAAAGCGCTCGGTATCCATGAACAAGCCCTGGGCTTCCGCGCCCAGCGCGCTGAAGTCCTGGCCAACAACATTGCCAACGCCGATACCCCGAACTACAAGGCTCGGGACCTGGACTTCTCCGCCGTGCTCGCAGCACAGCAGGACAAGACCAAGAACGGCACCTTCGCCTTGAACATGACCAACAGCCGTCATATTGAAGCGCAAGGCCTGAGCAGTGGTGACGAGTCGCTGCTGTATCGCACGCCGATGCAGCCATCCATCGACCAGAACACCGTCGACGCCCAGCTGGAGCAATCGGCCTATGCCGAAAACTCGGTGAACTTCCAGGCCAGCTTTACCCTGCTCAACAGCAAATTCAAAGGGCTGATGTCAGCCCTGCGTGGAGAGTAAGCCATGTCCCTGTCCAGTGTTTTCAATATTGCCGGTAGTGGCATGAGCGCTCAAACCACGCGCCTCAACACCGTCGCCAGTAACATCGCCAACGCCGAGACCGTGTCTTCGAGCATTGACCAGACCTACCGCGCCCGCCACCCGGTATTTGCCACCATGTTCCAGGGCGGCCAGAGCGGCGGCAGCGATTCGCTGTTCCAGAACCAGGACGCCGCCGGCCAGGGTGTGCAGGTGCTCGGCGTGGTCGAAGACCAGAGCAACCTCGAAGCACGTTACGAGCCTAACCATCCCGCCGCGAACGAAAAGGGTTATGTCTACTACCCCAACGTCAACGTGGTCGAGGAGATGGCCGACATGATTTCCGCCAGCCGCTCGTTCCAGACCAACGCGGAAATGATGAACACCGCCAAAACCATGATGCAGAAGGTCCTGACCCTGGGTCAGTGATAAGGGGCGCCAAATAATGGCCATCGTTGATACGTCAAACAACTCGGCAGTCCAGGACCTTTTCAATTCCAAGGTCAAGACCGCAACGGACAACAGCAGTCTTAACAGCGCTACCAAGGCGGCGACAGGCAGCCAGTCGCTGGGCAAGGATGCGTTCCTGCAGTTGCTGGTGACCCAGCTGAAAAACCAGAACCCGCTGTCGCCCCAGGACAATGGTGCGTTCGTGGCCCAGTTGGCTCAGTTCAGCAGCCTGGAAGGCATCAACACCCTGAACGACTCGGTCAACGCGATCTCCAGCAACTTCAGCTCGTCGCAAGCACTGCAAGCGTCGTCGTTGGTAGGGCGTTCGGTGGTCATCCAGACCGACAAGTCCACCGTGGACACGAGCAAGAGCATGACCGGTTCGGTGGCGGTGACTTCGGCGGTGGGCAACGTCTCCGTCAAGATCACCGACAAGGACGGCAACGTGGTGCGCACCCTCGATATGGGCGCCCAGGCTGCCGGCAACCAGAGCTTTATCTGGGATGGCAAGGACGACAACGGCGCGGTCGCCCCAGCCGGCACCTACACCTTCAATGCCACCACCAAGAACGACGCGGGCGATGCGGTTGCCCTGGCCACGTCGCTGCCGGCAACGGTAACGAGCGTGACCCTGAGCCAGACCGGCGGCGAAATGCTGCTGAACCTGGCGGGCGGCATGGGCAGCATCAAGCTGTCGCAAATTCAGACTATCGGTACATAGAGCCGGCTAAATACGGCAGAGGGAGAGAAACATGTCTTTTAACATCGGCCTTAGCGGCCTCTATGCGGCCAACAAACAACTGGACGTGACCGGCAACAACATCGCCAACGTCGCGACCACTGGCTTCAAATCGTCCCGTGCGGAATTCGCGGATATCTACGCGGCCTCCAAACTGGGTACCGGCCAGAACAGCATCGGCAACGGTGTGAACCTGGCGGCAGTGTCCCAGCAGTTCACCCAGGGCGACGTCAACAACAGTGGCGGCATCCTGGACATGGCGATCCAGGGCGGCGGCTTCTTCGTGCAGAAGGGTACCGACGGCTCCCTGGAGTACACCCGCAGCGGCGCCTTCCGTGCGGACAAGGACGGCTACATCACCAACAACACCGGTACCTCGCGCCTGCAGGGTTATGCGGCGGATGCTGACGGCAAGATCATCAAGGGCGGCCTGACCGACCTGCAATTGAACCTGTCGAACCTGCCGCCGAAGGCTTCGAGCAAAGTGGACTCCACCAGTAACCTGAACTCGTCCGAGCTGCCGATCGATCAGACGTTGCACCCATTTGATCCGACCAAGACGGACAGCTTCAACACTCAATACTCCACCACGCTCTACGATACGCAGGGCAATGCGCATCCTATGGTGCAGTACCTGGTGAAAACCGGTTCCAACACCTGGAACTCCTACACCCTGATTGACGGGCGTAACCCTGACGGCACCCCGATCAGCGGCACCGGTTCCACGGCGCCCGTAGCCTCGACGTTGTCGTTTGACACCGCCGGCAAGCTCACCGGGATCGTCACCCCGCCAGCCACAACGTCCAATACCACCCTGACTATTTCCACCTGGAAGCCGGGCGGCCTGGTCAATGGTGTCTGGACGCCTAACGGTGCGGCTGCCAATGCCGGCGGTATTGCCGTCAACATGGCCAACATCACCCAGTACAACTCGGCCAGCTACCGTAACCCGCCGGTCACCGACGGTTATGCCACTGGCCAGATCACCGGCTTGAAGATCGACGGCAGCGGTGTGCTGTTCGCCACCTTCAGTAACCAGCAGAGCAAGGCCATCGGCCAGATCTCTCTGGCCAGCTTCAACAACGAGCAGGGCCTGCAGCCATCCGGCGGCACCGCCTGGAGAGAGACGTTCGCCTCGGGCCAGCCGGGTTACGACGCACCGCAATCCGGTACGCTGGGTTCGATCGTGGCCAACTCCCTGGAGAACTCCAACGTCAACCTGACCAACGAGCTGGTGGACCTGATCAAGGCCCAGAGCAACTATCAGGCGAACGCCAAGACCATCTCCACCCAGAGCACCATCATGCAGACCATCATCCAGATGACCTGATGCGGTCATGCTCCACAAGAAGCCCCTCGTAAGAGGGGCTTTTTTGTGGGCGCAGGAAAACATGCCGTGACGCAAGTAACGATGCGTAAAACGCGTATGAGGCGTGCACCATATCCGCCTCGCCACTGATCAGGTCAGGGGCCGGTGGGCTCACCAGTCAAGTGCAGGGCGGGTATGTGGCGTTCGTCTGGAGGTGCCCAGCGGGGTGTACATGAGGAAACCAAAAAGCCCGATAAACCCTATGCAGTCGGGGTCTATCGGGCTTTTTCAATCCGGGGCGTTCAAGCCCAGGAGCGGCTCAGCTTATTGGCAAGCTTCGCAATCCGGCTCGTCGATCGCGCAGGCCTTTGGCACGGGGGCCGGGCCGGCTGGCGCTGCGAGCACCGAGTCATCACCGTGGTTGCCGCCGCTGGAAACCGCGTTCAGCTTGCCGGTGTTGATGGTCGACTTCTCGGTGCTGGTCGCGGCCAGGGCACGGAGGTAGTAAGTGGTTTTCAGGCCACGGTACCACGCCATGCGGTAGGTCACGTCCAGCTTCTTGCCCGATGCGCCGGCGATGTACAGGTTCAGCGACTGAGCCTGGTCGATCCACTTCTGACGACGGCTGGCGGCGTCAACGATCCACTTGGTGTCCACTTCGAAAGCGGTCGCGTAGAGCTCTTTGAGTTCTTGCGGGATGCGTTCGATCTGCTGCACGGAACCGTCGTAGTACTTCAGGTCGTTGATCATCACCGAGTCCCACAGGCCACGGGCTTTCAGGTCGCGAACCAGGTACGGGTTGATCACGGTGAATTCGCCCGACAGGTTCGATTTCACATACAGGTTCTGGTAGGTCGGTTCGATCGACTGCGATACGCCAGTAATGTTGGCGATGGTCGCGGTCGGTGCGATGGCCATGATGTTGGAGTTACGAATACCTTTCTGCACACGGGCACGTACCGGCGCCCAGTCCAGGGATTCGTTCAGGTCAACGTCGATGTACTTCTGGCCGCGTTGCTCGATCAGGATCTGTTGCGAATCCAGCGGCAGGATGCCCTTGGACCACAGCGAACCCTGGAACGTCTCGTAGGCGCCGCGCTCGTCGGCCAGGTCGCAGGAAGCCTGGATCGCGTAGTAGCTGACCGCTTCCATGGACTTGTCGGCGAACTCGACCGCTGCATCCGAACCGTAAGGAATGTGCTGCAGGTACAGCGCGTCCTGGAAGCCCATGATGCCCAGGCCGACTGGACGGTGCTTGAAGTTGGAGTTCTGCGCCTGTGGCACCGAGTAGTAGTTGATGTCGATAACGTTATCGAGCATGCGTACGGCGGTGTTGACGGTGCGCTCCAGCTTGGCGGTGTCCAGCTTGCCGTTGACGATGTGGTTCGGCAGGTTGATCGAGCCCAGGTTGCAAACGGCGATCTCGTCCTTGTTGGTGTTCAAGGTGATCTCGGTGCACAGGTTCGAGCTGTGGACCACGCCCACGTGCTGCTGCGGGCTGCGCAGGTTGCATGGGTCCTTGAAGGTCAGCCATGGGTGGCCGGTTTCGAACAGCATGGACAGCATTTTGCGCCACAGGTCCTTGGCCTGGATGGTCTTGAACAGCTTGACCTTGCCTGGGTACTCGGTGAGGGCTTCGTAGTACTCGTAGCGTTCTTCGAAGGCCTTGCCGGTCAGGTCGTGCAGGTCCGGCACTTCGGATGGCGAGAACAGGGTCCATTTGCCGTCATCGAAGACACGCTTCATGAACAGGTCAGGGATCCAGTTGGCGGTGTTCATGTCGTGGGTACGACGACGGTCATCGCCCGTGTTCTTGCGCAGCTCGATGAACTCTTCAATGTCCATGTGCCAGGTTTCCAGGTAGGCACACACAGCGCCTTTGCGCTTGCCACCCTGGTTCACGGCGACGGCGGTGTCGTTCACCACTTTCAGGAACGGTACTACGCCCTGGGACTTGCCGTTGGTGCCCTTGATGTACGAACCCAGTGCACGCACTGGCGTCCAGTCGTTGCCCAGGCCGCCAGCGAATTTGGACAGCATGGCGTTGTCGTGGATCGCATGGTAGATGCCCGACAGGTCATCCGGCACGGTGGTCAGGTAGCAGCTCGACAGCTGTGGACGCAGGGTGCCGGCGTTGAACAGGGTCGGGGTCGACGACATGTAGTCGAAGGACGACAGCAGGTTGTAGAACTCGATCGCACGGTCTTCTTTATGCTTTTCTTCGATCGCCAGGCCCATGGCCACGCGCATGAAGAACACTTGCGGCAATTCGAAGCGGATACCGTCCTTGTGGATAAAGTAACGGTCGTACAGGGTCTGCAGGCCCAGGTAGGTAAACTGCTGGTCGCGTTCGTGGTTGATCGCCTTGCCGAGTTTTTCCAGGTCGAAGGTGGCCAGGACCGGGTTCAGCAATTCGTATTCGATACCCTTGGCGATGTAGGCCGGCAGGGCCTTGGCGTACAGGTCGGCCATCTCGTGGTGGGTGGCGCTCTCGGCCACGCCGAGGAAGCCCAGGCCTTCGGCACGCAGGGTGTCCATCAGCAGGCGCGCGGTCACGAACGAGTAGTTTGGCTCGCGTTCAACCAGGGTACGGGCGGTCATCACCAGGGCGGTGTTGACGTCGGTCAGGGCCACGCCGTCGTACAGGTTCTTCAGGGTTTCGCGCTGGATCAGGTCACCGTCGACTTCTTCCAGGCCTTCGCAGGCTTCGGTGACGATGGTGTTCAGGCGGCCCAGGTCCAGCGGTGCAAAGGTACCGTCGGCCAGGGTGATGCGGATCGACGGGTGCGCCTGTACGGCGGCATCGGCGGCAGGGGCGCGCACGGCACGTTCCTTGGCGCGCGAGTCACGGTAGATCACATAGTCGCGGGCTACTTTCTGCTCGCCGGCACGCATCAGGGCCAGTTCGACCTGGTCCTGGATTTCTTCGATGTGGATGGTGCCGCCCGACGGCATGCGACGCTTGAAGGTCGCGGTGACTTGTTCGGTCAGGCGGGCAACGGTGTCATGGATGCGCGACGAGGCAGCAGCGGTGCCGCCTTCAACTGCAAGAAACGCTTTGGTGATGGCGACGGTGATTTTGTCATCGGTGTAAGGAACGACAGTGCCGTTACGCTTGATCACGCGCAGTTGGCCAGGTGCAGTGGCGGACAGATCCATATTCGAATCAGCGGCCTGCGGCACGGAGCCCTGCGGGTTCTCGCGAGTTGTGTCGGTTTGCATGGGGGGTTGTCTCCACATTTCTATATTTATTTGGGCACCATCACGGTGCCCACCGTTCCGTCCTGAAGCACTTACAGCAGGCCTGGGCCTGGCATAACAACTTCGGGACAGGAGGAAGGGAGCTGTTTGCGCCGCTTCCATGCCGAAGTCTTCGGTTCGGGGCTCAAAGGCCCTTCGCCGTATTCCTGGTGGGTGACAGTTGCCAGGTTCAAGCACTGCAACACCCGTACCGTTTTGCGCTGTTGGAGCTTGAAAACGGTTGCCATCCGCTTGAGCGGTTTGGGCTTTCAAATAATCCAGGGGTCAGACCAAACAGGAGCAAGAAAGGGCTTGAGTTTCTCGTCTGATTTGTGTTGGGTCTTTTCGCTAAAAACCCTACATGTAGGGTTTTTTTGGCGCCGAGGTACAAGATAATGCGTTTTTGGAGGCTTAGCAACGCAAGACCTGTGGATAACGCTGTGAGTAAAATGTGTATGAAACTTGGAACACCCGTGTAGGCCGCAGTACTGCTGGATTACGCCGTTTGTCACTGAATATTCCAAGGTAAAAACGTGCGATTGGATTTTTGAGGGCGCGAACCCTATCACAAAAAAACTCGATCACCGAACGCATTTCCCGGCTTGTGTTTGAGGGTTGGGGCATGGCTACAATCGATCATTGTTATGCCCTCACAACATTACAAATAAGGTGTGGCTGGCGAAGATCAACATGTGGGAGGGGGGCTTGCTCCCACCTTTGATCGAACAGGCCAATCAATCCCTTAATAACAACGAGGATTACCCGTGGAGCACGAAGCCTGGCAAATACTGATCGTCGAGGATGACGAGCGACTCGCCGAGTTGACCCGCGATTATCTGGAGAGCAACGGCTTGCGGGTGTCGGTGGAAAGCGACGGCGCCCAGGCTGCGGCACGGATCATCGCCGAGCAACCCGACCTGGTGATCCTCGACCTGATGTTGCCCGGCGAAGACGGCCTGAGCATTTGTCGCAAGGTGCGCGAGCGCTACGACGGGGTGATCCTCATGCTGACCGCGCGCACCGACGACATGGACCAGGTCATGGGCCTGGACATGGGCGCCGACGACTATGTCTGTAAACCCGTGCGTCCGCGCCTGTTGCTCGCGCGCATCCAGGCCCTGCTGCGGCGCAGCGAACCGGCCGAACCGGCTGTGGTGGAAAACCAGCGTCGCCTGCAATTCGGCCCGCTGGTGGTGGACAACGCCCTGCGCGAAGCCTGGTTGCACGACGGCGGCATCGAGCTGACCAGCGCCGAGTTCGACTTGCTCTGGCTGCTGGTGGCGAACGCCGGGCGTATCCTGTCTCGCGAAGAGATCTTCATCGCCCTGCGCGGCATCGGCTATGACGGCCAGGACCGTTCCATCGATGTACGCATTTCACGCATTCGCCCGAAAATCGGCGACGACCCGATCCACCCGCGCCTGATCAAGACCATCCGCAGCAAGGGCTACCTGTTCGTTCCTGAAGCCGCCGCCGATATGCCGCTGTGAATTCGATCTTCCTGCGTATCTATGGCGGCATGTGCGCGGCGCTGATCCTGGTGGCGCTGCTGGGCGTGCTGGCCTTGCACCTGCTCAATGAAGTGCGCAGCGGCCAGTACCGCGAACGCCTGGCCCACGGCACCTTTGCCTTGATGGGCGACAACCTGCAACCCATGAGCCCGATCGAGCGCCAGCGCGCCCTGGCGGTGTGGGAGCGGTTGTTAGGCATCCCCCTGGAACTGCGCACCCTCAGCGAGGCGCAACTGGACTTGAGCCAACGCAACCGCCTGCAACGCGGCCAGGTACTGGTGGAGCAGACCGGCCCGCATGCAGCGCGGGTGCTGCGCCTGGTCAGTGAGCAAGAGTCACTCGTACTGACCGGCGAAGTGCAACAGATCAGCGAGCAATTGGCGCGCGCGACGATTTACCTGCTGGCCGACGAACTGGTGCGTTTCCCGGTGGCCGAACAGCCGCAACGCTTGGCCGCTATAAAGGAAGCCAAGGGCTTTGGCTTTGAGATGCACCTGATGAACCTCGACCAGGCCGATATGGACGATGACCAGCGTCGCCGGGTTGCGGAAGGCGATACGGTAATGGCGCTGGGCAAAGGGGGCGATTCGATCCGGGTGTTTGCCGGCATGGTCGGTACGCCCTGGGTGCTCGAAATCGGCCCGTTGTATCAAATGAACCCGTACCCGGCACAGTGGTTGATCTTGATCGCGCTGATCGGCCTGACCCTGATCGGCCTGATCGTCTATTTATTGGTGCGCCAGCTCGAACGACGACTCAAGGGCCTGGAAGCCGCGGCCACGCGCATCGCCAAGGGCAACCTGGAAGTGCGTGTGCCCGCCCGCGGTGCCGATTCGGTCGGGCGCCTGGCTGCGGCGTTCAATGGCATGGCCGAGCACCTGCAGCAGTTGCTGGCGATCCAGCGCGAACTGGTGCGCGCCGTGTCCCACGAATTGCGCACGCCAGTGGCGCGCCTGCGCTTCGGCCTGGAGATGATTGGCGACGCCGCCAGCCCCGAAGCCCGGCGCAAATATATGGAAGGCATGGACAGCGATATCCAGGACCTCGATGGCCTGGTGGACGAAATGCTCACCTACGCCCGTCTGGAGCAGGGCGCGCCGGAGCTGAATTTCCAGCGGGTCGACCTCGATGCGCTGCTCGATCAGGTGATCGGCGAATTGTCGCCACTGCGTCCGCAGGTCAATGTGGCTCGGGGTATTTGCCTGTCATCGGCACATTGGGATGACGCCTGGGTCGATGCCGAACCGCGCTACTTGCACCGTGCGTTGCAAAACCTGGTGAGCAACGCCATGCGGCATGCTCAGGGGCGGGTGTTGATCAGTTATCAGGTCGGCCAGGTGCGCTGCCGCATCGATGTGGAAGACGATGGCCCCGGCGTGCCGGAAAGCGCCTGGGAGCGCATCTTCACGCCCTTCCTGCGCTTGGACGACAGCCGCACCCGTGCATCGGGCGGGCATGGCCTGGGGTTGTCGATTGTCCGGCGGATTATCTACTGGCACGGCGGCCGGGCGTTGATCAGCAAGAGCAACAACCTGGGTGGGGCGTGTTTCAGCTTGAGTTGGCCCAGGGATCAGGATAAACCCTGACCCCGCCATCGGGAGCCCGTGGAATCGTCGCATCGACCCTCCCACATTTGGAATGCGCTCCCCTGTGGGAGGGAGCTTGCTCCCGATGGCGGTCTATCAAGCGCCGATGGCAACCAGGCTCAACAACTGCCCCTCATTCACAACGAACTGCGCGGTAAGGTCCTTGCCGCGGCACCATTCACTGGACAGGTCCGTCAACAGGCGCAACCGTACAGCCCCGGCCTCCGACCACTCCAGCACCTCGGCATGCTCAAAGTAGAAGCGCTTCTGCACGATCGGGTAAAGCGCCTTGAACAGGCTCTCCTTGGCCGAAAACGTCAAGGTGACCAGCTGCGCATGTTGCTCGCGGGGCAGCACGGCCATGCGCTGCAACTCATCAACGGTGAGGATTTCCCCGGCCAGGCGCTCTGCCCGTTCCAGGCTCAGCACATTTTCCAGGTCCATGCCCAGCCCGCGCCATTGCGCCTTGTGGCCGACAATCGCCGCCGCATGCCCGGTGCTGTGGGTGATGGAGCCACTGATATGCCCTGGCCAGACCGGCGCACGGTCTTCGCCGATGGCCGGGACGCAATCCAGCTGGTCAAGGTGTTGCAGCGCGGCGCGAGCGCACAGTCGGCCGGCGAGAAACTCCGCCTGGCGCTTGGCCACTGAGCGCTGGATGCTTGCCGGCGGGGGGACCGCGCTGCGCTGGAAATCACCCGGCGCCAACAAGGCAGGGTCGAAGCGCGTGCTGAGAAACACCGTGCCCGGCAAAGGATCGGGCAGCGGCCAATGGGCGTCGAGTGGGGTGCAGCAAGCGGGTAGGGGCGTCATGTGCGGTATTTTGCCGAGTTGGTGCGCCAGTGGATAGCCCACAGTGGTTCAGGTGAGGTTCAGAGCCTGTTCAGGGGGAGTTCAGGGGCGCCTGCGTAGTCTGGATCCCACAGCCCAAACGCGTATGAGGTAGCACCATGACTGCGATCAAGAAGCTGA
Source organism: Pseudomonas gorinensis (assembly GCF_042015035.1). NCBI lineage: Bacteria > Pseudomonadati > Pseudomonadota > Gammaproteobacteria > Pseudomonadales > Pseudomonadaceae > Pseudomonas > Pseudomonas gorinensis. The sequence continues at coordinate 5,662,447 of NZ_CP167125.1, read as the reverse complement.
TGTTGGCGTTGACCATGCTCAGTGCCACTGCCGGGGTCCAGGCCTCCGATAGCGCCTTTGCAGCATTCGGTAGCGAGCGAACCAAGAAATCCAGCAACCTGATTCATCGTGTCAGCTTCGAAGATGCAGGCACTCAGTCCGCCCCTTGGGGCCAGTCGCTGGGGCTTGCCACCCCGCAGGCGGCTTATCGCGTCGGCTATGGTCGCCTGACTGGTGAGTACAATGGCACTAAACTGCGCCCGCAAGACCTGCAGGGCCGCTATGATATCCCCCTGTCGGACAGTTGAATTGCCTTGGAGAGCCTTATGAAATTGCTGGTGGTGGAAGATGAGGCGCTGCTGCGTCATCACCTGTTTACCCGCCTGACCGACAGCGGCCATGTGGTCGAGGCCGTGGCCAATGCCGAAGAAGCCTTGTACCAGACCGGGCAATTCAACCATGACCTGGCCATTATCGACCTCGGCTTGCCTGGCATGGGTGGCCTGGATTTGATCCGCCAACTGCGCAGCCAGGCCAAGACCTTCCCGATCCTGATCCTGACCGCCCGTGGCAACTGGCAGGACAAGGTCGAGGGGTTGGCGGCTGGTGCCGACGACTATGTGGTCAAGCCTTTCCAGTTCGAAGAGCTGGAGGCGCGCATGAACGCCTTGTTGCGCCGCTCCAGCGGTTTTACCCAGTCGACCATTGTCGCCGGGCCGTTGCTGCTGGACCTCAATCGCAAGCAGGCGTCCCTGGATGAGCAGCCGTTGGCGCTGACCGCCTATGAATATCGGATCCTTGAATACCTGATGCGTCACCATCAACAAGTGGTCGCCAAGGACCGCTTGATGGAGCAGCTCTACCCCGATGACGACGAGCGCGACCCGAACGTCATCGAAGTGCTGGTTGGCCGCCTGCGCCGCAAGCTGGAAGGCACGGCAGGGTTCAAGCCGATCGACACCGTGCGCGGCTTGGGTTACCTGTTCAATGAGCGTTGCCGTTGATTCGCTCGCTACGTGTGCGCTTGATGCTGGCGGCCGCGACCTTGGCCGTGCTGTTTATGCTGGGGTTGTTGCCGGCCATGCAGGGCGCCTTCAGCCTGGCGCTGCAGGATTCCATCGAGCAGCGCCTGGCCTCGGACGTGACCACCTTGATTTCGGCGGCGCGGGTCGAAAACAACCGCCTGCTGATGCCCGCGCAGTTGCCGGACGAACGCTTCAACCTGACCGATAGCCGGCTGCTCGGCTATATCTACGACCGCGAAGGCCACCTGGTGTGGCGCTCGCGCGCGACCCGTGAAGAAAACATCAACTACAAGCCGCGCTACGACGGGCGCGGCAATGAATTTGCGCGGATTCGCGAAGCCAATGGCCAGGAGTTCTTCGTCTATGACGTGGAGGTCAAGCTGCTGGGGGGCAAGAGCGCGGCGTTCAGTATCGTCGCCCTGCAACCGGTGCGCGAATACCAACTGACCCTCGAAGGCCTGCGCGAAAACCTCTACCTGGGCTTCGGCGCGGCCTTGCTGGTGCTGTTGACCTTGTTGTGGCTGGGCTTGACCTGGGGCCTGCAAGCCCTGCGGCGCCTGAGCCAGGAGCTGGACCAGATCGAGGGCGGTACCCGCGAAAGCCTCAGTGAACAACACCCCCGCGAACTGCTGCGCCTGACGGGCTCCCTCAACCGCCTGCTGCACAGCGAACGAGAACAACGCACCCGTTACCGCGACTCCCTTGACGACCTGGCCCACAGCCTGAAAACCCCGTTGGCAGTGTTGCAGGGCGTGAGCGAAGACATGGCCCAGCGCCCTGAGGACCGCGACCAGGCCAGGGTCCTGCAATCGCAGATCGAGCGCATGAGCCAGCAGATCAGCTACCAATTGCAGCGCGCCAGCCTGCGCAAAAGCGGCCTGGTGCGCCATCAGGTGCGTCTGGAACCGGTGGTGCAAAGCTTGTGCGACACCCTGGGCAAGGTGTACCGCGACAAGCGGGTCACGGTGGCCTTCGACTTACCCCCAGAGTGCGATGTGCCGATTGAAAAGGGCGCGTTGCTCGAATTACTCGGCAACCTGCTGGAAAACGCCTACCGCCTGTGCCTGAGCGAGGTGCGCATCAGTTTGGTGGAAAGTCTGGAGGGCACCGAGTTGTGTATCGAAGATGACGGCCCCGGCGTACCGCCGGACCAGCGTGCGCGGATTCTGCAACGGGGCGAGCGCCTGGACCGTCAGCATCCGGGGCAGGGCATCGGCTTGGCGGTGGTCAAGGACATCATCGAAAGCTACGGCGCGCGCCTGACCCTGGGGGATTCAACACTGGGTGGGGCGGCCTTCAGGATTCACTTTCCGGCCGTGTGATCGGCTAGCCGTGGTTAAGGCATCCTTTGTGGCAGGCGGGCTTGCCCTAATGCCGTTCAGTTAAGCGTACATCGCCTTCTGTAGGAGCGAGCTTGCTCGCGAAAAACGTCAACGATAACGCGTGTTTCCTGAATGAACGCGGCGCCTGTGAGTTTTTCGCGAGCAAGAACTAGGCGTCCCCCTCGCTCCTACAAAAAAGCCTTAACTGAACGGCATTAGGGCAAGCCCGCTCGCCACCGTTGCAGTGTTCCTCCTTAACTGACTGACATTGGGGCTTGTCACAACAAACAATCTTCTAACTTTCCTGGGCCCGATAGGCTCCAGGTGTCAATCCCGTCCACTTCTTGAACGCCCGATGAAACGCCGACGGCTCGGAAAATCCCAGCTGCTCGGCGATCTCCTGCAATGACAAGTCCGCGCGTCCCAGGTGGTAGATGGCGATATCCCGACGTAACTCATCCTTGAGCGCCTGGAAGCTGCAGCCTTCTTCGCGCAGGTGCCGACGCAAGGTCTGCGGGCTGATATGCAGGTGCTGGGCGACGGCTTCCAGATCCGGCCAGGGTGTGCGGTCGCGGCTGAGCAGGCGTCGGATCTGGCTGCTCAAACTGTCGCCTTCATCGGGTCGCGACAGCAAATCAGCCGGGGAGCGCTCGAGGAAAAGCTTGAGCGTGCGTTCGTCCTGCAACAGCGGCAGGCTCAAATAGCGTGCGGGGAATACCAGGCTGCTGGTTGGCGCGCCAAATACCTGGGGGCAGGGAAACAGCAGGTCGTACTCGCTGGCATGGTCCGGCATTGGGTAGCTGAACGTGGCCTGGTGCAGGCGGATACGCTGGCCGATCAACCAACTGCCCAGGCGATGCCAGATGACCAACAGGCATTCGCTGAGGAAGTGGTCCGGGTCCCAGAGCTGGGAATCATCCAGGCTCAAATGCGCCATTTCGCCATCACGCGTCAGCCGCCAACGCGGACCTTGTGGGAATAGGCTATAAAATAATAAGCCGCGTTCCAGAGCCTTCTCCAGGGTGCGGCAGTGGATCAGGGCATGGCACATCATGGCGAAGGTGCCGCGCTTGCTTGGGCCTTCGGCGAACCCCAGGTATTCGTCATCCAGCTCGCGCCAGAGCATTTGCAACAGCCGGGTAAATTGCTCAGGCGCGATGCGGGCGCGAGGTTCATTCAGCAGTTCCGGGGTAATGCCCACCTGCAGCAACAGGCCCGTGTAGTCGTAACCGGCCCGACGCGCACCGCGGAGGGCGGCTCGGGCGTAGTGACTGGCGATGGTACGTTCACGCATGAAGGGGCCTCGTCCATGGAGTGGCGGATGGTAGCCACCCCCTGACGGAGCAACAAGGCGGATATCCGCCAAATTGTAGGACGGGATTGGACGGGTGGGCGGAAATCCGCCACCTCCGGCCCAGCCCCCGATTACGCTGGAATCCCTCGGGCCCTGATGTCTAAAGGCCTGTGGGGATTTTCAGCAAAGTGGCACGGCGTTTGCGATAAGGATGACAGCGCAGGCTTGGTCCTACAGGCCTCGCAAACAACAAATCCCTCCAGTGCAGGAGGGTTCGCAATTCAAGTGCCGTGGGCAATGGCGGATATTTGCCACACGGGACGATTGAGGAACTTTGCAATGACGACTCGTCAGCCACTGTACAAATCCCTGTATTTCCAGGTGATCGTTGCAATCGTTATCGGTATTTTGCTCGGTCACTTCTACCCGCAGACCGGTGTGGCCCTCAAGCCACTGGGTGACGGCTTTATCAAGCTGATCAAAATGGTCATCGCCCCGATCATCTTCTGCACCGTTGTCAGCGGTATCGCTGGCATGCAAAACATGAAATCGGTGGGCAAGACCGGCGGCTATGCGCTGCTGTACTTCGAAATCGTTTCCACCATCGCCCTGCTGATCGGCCTGGTCGTCGTGAACGTTGTGCAACCGGGCGCCGGCATGCACATCGACGTGGCCACCCTGGACGCTTCGAAAGTCGCTGCCTACGTGACTGCCGGTGCAGACCAGAGCATCGTTGGCTTCCTGCTTAACGTGATCCCGAACACCATCGTCGGCGCGTTCGCGACCGGTGACATCCTGCAAGTGCTGATGTTCTCGGTGATCTTCGGTTTCGCCCTGCATCGCCTGGGTGCCTATGGCAAGCCGGTGCTGGACTTCATCGATCGCTTCGCCCACGTGATGTTCAACATCATCAACATGATCATGAAGCTCGCACCAATCGGTGCCCTGGGCGCCATGGCGTTCACCATCGGTGCTTACGGTGTCGGTTCGCTGGTGCAACTGGGCCAGCTGATGATCTGCTTCTACATCACCTGCGTCCTGTTCGTGGTCGTGGTGCTTGGCGCCATCTGCCGCGCCCACGGTTTCAGCGTGCTGAAACTGATCCGCTACATCCGTGAAGAGCTGCTGATTGTCCTGGGTACTTCGTCCTCCGAGTCCGCACTGCCACGCATGCTGATCAAGATGGAACGCCTGGGCGCGAAGAAATCCGTGGTTGGCCTGGTGATCCCGACCGGTTACTCGTTCAACCTCGACGGTACTTCGATCTACCTGACCATGGCTGCCGTGTTCATCGCCCAGGCGACTGACACCCACATGGACATCACCCACCAGATCACCCTGTTGCTGGTGCTGCTGCTGTCCTCCAAAGGCGCTGCGGGCGTCACCGGTAGCGGCTTCATCGTACTGGCAGCGACCCTGTCTGCCGTGGGCCACCTGCCGGTTGCCGGCCTGGCGCTGATCCTGGGTATCGACCGCTTCATGTCCGAAGCCCGTGCCCTGACCAACCTGGTCGGTAACGCCGTTGCCACCCTGGTCGTGGCCAAGTGGGTCAAGGAGTTGGACGAAGACAAGCTGCAAGTCGAACTGGCTTCCGGTGGTCGCGGTATCTCCGACACCCGTGAAGAAGACGACCTGGGCGTGGCTGAAGGCCCTGCTCCCGTTATCAAGTAAGCGGACACGCGGTATGAAAAACCCATCTTCGGATGGGTTTTTTTGTGCCTGGCGATCAGGCCCAAGGCGTGGTGCTCATCAATGCTCAGCCGGGCTTTTTTGTTAATGGTGAGTTAACTTAGCACCCTAAGGATGTTTTTTTATCCGTTCATAAACCTCGTTTATCAAAGGCCCGGTGAGGATTTATCTTCACAAGAGAGCCCGATTAGCCTGAGCCATCTGCGTCAACCGACTCCGCTTTCTTCAAGTGGGCAGATTGCTCGACCCCATAACCCAGTCACTATGCGGGCGTGCCCATGATTACCCTCAAACTCAACGGTCAAGACCATTCATTGGACGTCACCGAGGATATGCCGCTGTTGTGGGCTATCCGCGACGTTGCCGGCTATAACGGCACCAAGTTCGGCTGCGGCATGGGCCTGTGTGGCGCGTGCACCATTCATATCGACGGCGCGCCGGCCCGCAGTTGTATTACCCCGATCGGCGCGGTCAAGGGCCAGGCCATCAGCACCATCGACAACCTGCACACCGACCCCATCGGCCAGGTGGTCCAGCAAGCCTGGCTCGACACGGCCGTGGCCCAGTGCGGTTACTGCCAGGGCGGCCAGATCATGTCGGCCACGGCATTGCTGAAAACCAATCCCAACCCCAGCGATGCGCAAATTGAAGAAGCGATGGTCGGCAATATCTGCCGTTGCGGCACCTACAACCGCATCAAGACCGCGATCCGCCAGGCGGCCACCCACCTGCAGGAGGCCAAGGCATGAGCGCATTGCCGGCTGATTTCGTCCTCAATAACCTCAGTCGTCGCGGCTTCCTCAAAGGGGTCGGCGCTACCGGTGCGTTGGTGGTGGCGGCCAGTTGGGGCCTGCCCGATGCCTTCGCCGCCGACGCGGTGAAGAAGTACGGCGGCGACGCCATGCCCCATGGGCTGATCGACGATCCCAAGGTCTACGTCAGTATTGCCACCGACGGCACGGTGACCGTGATCTGCAACCGTTCGGAAATGGGCCAGGGCGTGCGCACCAGCCTGAGCCTGGTGGTTGCCGATGAGCTGGACGCCGATTGGGCCCATGTGAAGGTCCAGCAGGCGCCCGGTGATGAGGTGCGTTACGGCAACCAAGACACCGATGGCTCGCGCAGCATGCGCCATTGGTATGAGCCGATGCGCCGTTGTGGCGCCAGCGTCCGGGCCATGCTGGAGCAGGCCGCTGCCGAACAGTGGAACGTTCCGGTGGGCGAGTGCCGGGCGCAACTGCACAAAGTCATTCACCAGCCGAGCGCTCGCGAATTGGGTTATGGCGAGCTGGCCACCGCTGCCGGTGCATTGGCGGTGCCGGCGCGAGACAGCCTGCGCCTCAAGCAACCGTCGGAATTTCGCTACATCGGCAAGGAGGGCGTCAAGGCCATCGATGGTGCCGATATCGTCAATGGTCGTGCGGTCTACGGCGCTGACGTGCATTTCGACGGCATGCTCTACGCCACCGTTGCACGGCCGAAGGTGTACGGCGGCAAGGTCAAGTCCTTCGATGCCAGTGCGGCGTTGAAGGTGCCGGGCGTGGTCAAGGTCCTGGAAATCGAAAGCCGGCCCCTGCCCTCGGAGTTCCAGCCCCTTGGTGGGATCGCCGTTATCGCCAGCAACACCTGGGCGGCGATCAAGGGCCGTGAAGCGTTGACCATTGTCTGGGACGATGGCGTCAACGCCGGCTACAACTCCGTCGACTACCGTAAGACGCTGGAAGCCGCCGCGCAGAAGCCGGGCAAAGTGGTGCGCAATACTGGCAATCTCGACCAGGCCCTTGGCGAGTCGGACAGTACCCTGGAGGCCGCTTATTACCTGCCCCATCTGGCCCAATCGCCGATGGAGCCGATGGTCGCCATCGCTCGTTTCGACAACGGCCAGTGCGAAGCCTGGGCGCCCAGCCAGGCGCCCCAGGTGACCCGTGAACGAATCGCCGAGCGCCTGGGGCTGCCATTCGATAACGTCACCGTCAATGTCACATTGCTTGGCGGTGGCTTTGGCCGCAAGTCCAAGCCGGACTTCGTCGTCGAGGCGGCCATCCTGGCCAAGGCATTCCCCGGCAAGGCCGTGCGTGTGCAATGGACCCGTGAAGATGACATCCATAACGCCTATTTCCACACCGTGTCCGCCGAGTACCTCAAGGCTGGCCTGAACAAGGATGGCCTGCCGTCCGCTTGGCTGCATCGCACCGTGGCCCCGAGTATCACTGCGCTGTTTGCGCCGGGCATGAACCATGAGGCAGCGTTCGAGCTGGGCATGGGCTTTACCAACATGGCCTACGCGATCCCTAACGTACGCCTGGAAAACCCAGAGGCGGCGGCCCATACCCGGGTTGGCTGGTACCGTTCGGTGTCGAACATCCCCCATGGTTTTGCGATTCAATGCTTTGTCGATGAACTCGCGCACAAGGCCGGCCAGGACCCGTTGCAATACCAACTCAAGTTGCTTGGCCCTGACCGTCAGATCGATCCGAAAACCCTGAGTGACGAGTGGAACTACGGCGAATCCCCGGAGCGCTACCCGATCGACACTGCCCGCCTGCGTGGTGTGCTGGAAACCGCAGCCAAGGCGGCGGGCTGGGGGCGCACCTTGCCCAAGGGCCGAGGTCTGGGGCTGGCGGTGCACTACAGCTTCGTCACCTATGTGGCCGCGGTGATCGAGGTAGAGGTCCAGGGTGATGGCACCCTGATCGTGCACAAGGCCGATATTGCCGTGGACTGTGGCCCGCAGATCAACCCGGAGCGCATCCGCTCGCAGTTCGAAGGCGCCTGTGTGATGGGCCTGGGGAATGCCGTGCTGGGTGAAATCAGCTTCAAGGATGGCAAGGTCCAGCAGGACAATTTCCATATGTATGAAGTGGCGCGCATGTCCCTGGCGCCCAGGCAAGTTGCCGTGCACCTGGTCACGCCAAAGGGCGAGGTGCCATTAGGCGGGGTCGGTGAGCCCGGCGTGCCGCCGATTGCGCCGGCGCTGTGCAATGCGATCTTTGCCGCGACGGGTAAGCGTATCCGCGAACTGCCGGTGCGTTACCAGCTGCAAGGCTGGCAGGAGGTGAAGGCCTGATGGACAGTGTGGATCTGAACGTCCTGCGTAGCGTGCTCGAATGGCGTCGCGCCGGGCAACGGGTGGTGTTGTATAGCGTGGTCCAGACCTGGGGCAGCGCGCCGCGCCCGCCGGGGGCCATGCTGGCTTTGCGCGGCGATGGCGTGGTGATTGGCTCGGTATCTGGCGGGTGCATCGAAGATGACCTGATTGCGCGCTTGCAGGATGGGCGGTTGGCCGAAGACGGGCCGCCGGTGCAACTGGTGACTTACGGTGTGACCCGGGATGAGGCAGCGCGCTTTGGCTTGCCATGTGGCGGCACCCTGCGCCTGACCGAGGAGCGGGTCATTGAGTGGGAGTGGGTTGCCCAATTGCTGGCGCGCTGCGAGGCCCATGAAATTGTCGCCCGCGAACTGGAGCTGGCCACGGGGGCTGTGAGCCTGAGTGCTGCGAACAAGACCGACGTGGTGAGCTTTGATGGCCAGCGTTTGCGCGCCATCTACGGCCCGCGCTGGCGCCTGCTGTTGATCGGTGCCGGGCAACTGTCGCGTTATGTGGCGGAAATGGCGCGGTTGCTGGATTTCGAAGTGCTGATCTGTGACCCGCGGGATGAATTTGTGTATGGCTGGGAAGAGCAGCACGGCCGCTTTGTGCCGGGTATGCCCGATGAAGCGGTGCTGAACATCCAGACCGACGAACGCACGGCCATCGTCTGCCTGACCCATGACCCGCGCCTGGATGACATGGCGCTGCTGACGGCGCTGAACTCCAGTGCATTTTATATCGGCGCGCTGGGGTCGCGGGTCAATAGCCAGAAACGCCGTGAGAACCTGGCGGCACTTGGTTTGTCGGCCGATGCGATTGCGCGTCTGCACGGGCCGATCGGTTTGCATATCGGCAGCCACACGCCGGCGGAGATCGCGTTGTCATTGATGGCAGAGATTGTCGCGATCAAGAACGGCGTGGAGGCCGTGCAAAAAAAGCCGCTGTCGACGGTGGTTGAGTGATGGTGACTGCCATTGTGCTGGCGGCGGGGCAGGGCAGTCGTTTTCGCGCTGCGGCCGGCGCTGATCAGGACAAGTTGCTGGCGCAGTGCGTTGGCCGGGACGGCGTGATGCGGCCGGTATTCGAACAGGTGTTGGTGAATGTGCCTGATAGCGTTGCAAAACGCTGTGTGGTGACCTCGCCGGATCGGCTTGAAGTCATCCGTTTGGCACAGCGCTACGGCTGCGAAGTGGTGCTGCTGCGCTCGGCGGGCATGGGCGACAGCCTTGCGGCGGCGGTGGCGGCCAGCCGTTCAAGCGACGGTTGGTTGGTGGTGCTGGGGGATATGCCGTTTATCCTGCCGAGCAGTATTGAGCAGGTGGTGGCGCACGCGGAGGGCATCAGTGTGCCGGTGCATGCTGGACAGTATGGGCATCCGGTCATGTTCGGGCGTTCGCTCGGGCCAGCGTTGATGGCGCTGACGGGGGACCGGGGGGCTCGACCGCTGTTTGCGCATGCCAGCGTACGGGAAGTGCCCGTGGACGACCCCGGCGTGCTATGGGATGTAGATGTGCCACCGTCATTACGTTTCGTGCCTGCCTGACCTTCTGGCAGCCGGCTCGCTGGACACAACCCGATCGCATAAAAAAAAGCCCCGCCTGAGTGATCAGGCGGGGCTTTTTATTGGCTTATGGAATCAGACGAAGGGTTTAGGCTCGTGTTCTTCTTCCAAGGCCTTTGGATGATGCTCTACCACTTCGTCAGCAGAACCTGGGTTCTCGTCGACGATAGGGGCAGTGTGCTCCACCACAGTTTCAGCGACCGGGGCTGGCGCCTCGACCACTTCGGCTACAGCCGGTGCGGCAGCGGCTGCGGCAGCAGCGGCGGCTTCAGCTTCCTTGCGGCGACGACGCACTTCACGTGGGTCGTTCGGCGCACGGCCGTTTTCGGTCAGTGCGCTGACCACTGGGGCAGCTTCAACCACCGGCGCGGCGACTTCGGCAACCACTGGCGCAGGCTCGGCAACCACAACCGGGGCGGCTTCAACCACTTCGGCGACCGGGGCCGGCGCTTCTTCTACCACAGGGGCAGGGGCTGGCACTTCAACTGGAGCGGCAGGCTCGGCAGTCCACTGGAACGCGGTCTGTTCTTCGCGAACTTCACGCACAGCCGGGGCCGTTGCTTCGACAACCGGGGCTTCAACCACTGGCTGAGGCTCAGCAACCGCTTCAGGCTCGGTAGTGGTAACTTCGGCTTCCGGCTGGGCTTCACGAACCGGTGCAACCTCCACTTCCGGAACCACGGGGGCTTCGATCGGGGTGGTGGCTTCGACAACCGGTGCTTCAACGACTGGGGTTTCAGCGACAGGCGCTTCTACCGCATGCGTTTCTTCGACGGCGGCAGTGGCGCGTTCAGCCTGTTCGTGAGCCTGGGCTTCAGCAGGTGCGCTGATGACCGAGCTGGCAACAGCAGCGGTTACGGCCAGGCCGGCAGCCAGTTCGGTGCCAGTGGGTTCGCTGGTGGCGGCTTCTGCGTTCTCGCCGGTCTCTTCCGAGCCTTCGATCACATTGCCGTTGGCATCACGTTGACGCTCGCGACGGTTGCTGCGACGACGCTGGCCACGGGAGCGGCGGCGTGGACGATCGCCTTCGGCGTTGTCCTGGCCGTCTTCCTGCAGTTGCTCTTCGCCGGTCAGCACTTCTTCTTCGCTGGCGGCAGGGGCTTGCTCGGCACGAGGTTGACGTTCTTCACGCGGAGCACGTGGTTGACGTTCTTCACGTGGCGCACGTTCTTCACGCGGTTGGCGAGCCGGGCGTTCTTCAGTCGAGGCAGCAACTGCAACAGCAGCACCGGCAACGGCTGGCGCAGCGTCCAGTGGCTCGCGCAGTTCGCGCACACGTTCTTCACGTTCGCCACGTGGCTTGCGATCTTCACGCGGAGCACGTGGGGTACGCGGTGCGCGCTCTTCGCGCGGTGCACGTTCTTCACGGGCTACGGCCGGAGTGTCTTCACGGGCTTCGCGAGGCGCACGCTCTTCACGTGGTGCGCGCTCTTCACGCGGGGCACGTTCTTCGCGCGGCTTGCGCTCTTCGTCACGACGACCATTGCGGTTGCGGCTTTGCTGGCGACCGTTGCGACGCTCTTCGTTGCGAGCCGGGCGTTCGGTGGCTGGTTTTTCAACCACTACCGGTGCAGCAGGCTCTTCCTTGGTGGCGAACAGGCTGACCAGCGACTTCACCAGGCCCTTGAACAGGCTTGGTTCAGGCAGGGCGGCCGGCGCGGCAACCGGGGCGGCGGCTTCAACCGGAACCGGTGCATTGGCACGGGCTGGCGCGGTCTTCACGGCGGCTTCCTGGCGAACCAGGGTGCGGGTCGCGGCGGCAGGCTGCACTTCTTCCACTTCGGCAGCGGCAGCCGCGATTTCGTAGCTGGACTGGCCGCTGTGGGCTTCCGGGCTGTCATCACGCAGGCGCTGCACTTCGAAGTGCGGCGTCTCGAGGTGATCGTTCGGCAGGATCACGATACGGGCACGGGTGCGCAGTTCGATCTTGGTGATCGAGTTGCGTTTTTCGTTGAGCAGGAACGCGGCCACCGGGATCGGCACTTGCGCGCGGACTTCGGCGGTGCGGTCTTTCAGCGCTTCTTCTTCGATCAGGCGCAGGATCGCCAGGGACAGCGATTCAACGTCACGGATGATGCCGGTGCCGTTGCAACGCGGGCAGACGATGCCGCTGCTCTCGCCCAGGGATGGACGCAGGCGCTGACGGGACATTTCCAGCAGGCCGAAGCGCGAGATGCGGCCGACTTGCACGCGGGCACGGTCAGCTTCCAGGCATTCGCGGACTTTCTCTTCCACGGCGCGCTGGTTCTTGGCTGGGGTCATGTCGATGAAGTCGATCACGATCAGGCCGCCGATATCACGCAGGCGCAGTTGGCGGGCGATTTCTTCAGCCGCTTCCAGGTTGGTCTGCAGGGCGGTTTCTTCGATGTCGCTACCTTTCGTGGCACGCGCCGAGTTGATGTCGATGGACACCAGGGCTTCGGTCGGGTCGATCACGATGGAGCCACCGGAAGGCAGTTCGACCACGCGCTGGAAGGCGGTCTCGATCTGGCTTTCGATCTGGAAACGGTTGAACAGCGGAACGCTGTCTTCGTACAGCTTGATCTTGCTGGCGTACTGCGGCATCACCTGGCGGATGAAGGTCAGGGCTTCATCCTGGGCTTCAACGCTGTCGATCAGCACTTCGCCGATGTCCTGGCGCAGGTAGTCGCGGATAGCGCGGATGATGACGTTGCTTTCCTGGTAGATCAGGAACGGCGCGGAACGATCCAGGGACGCTTCTTTGATAGCGGTCCACAGTTGCAGCAGGTAGTCGAGGTCCCACTGCATTTCCTCGCTGCTGCGGCCCAGGCCGGCAGTGCGAACGATCAGGCCCATGTCGGCCGGTGCAACCAGGCCGTTCAGCGCTTCGCGCAGTTCGTTGCGCTCTTCGCCTTCGATGCGACGGGAAATGCCGCCGGCACGTGGGTTGTTCGGCATCAGTACCAGATAGCGGCCGGCCAGGCTGATGAAGGTGGTCAGGGCGGCGCCCTTGTTGCCACGTTCTTCTTTTTCGACCTGGACGATGACTTCCTGGCCTTCGCTCAGGACGTCCTTGATGTTCACGCGGCCTTCAGGGGATTTCTTGAAGTATTCGCGGGAAATTTCTTTGAGGGGCAGGAAGCCGTGGCGCTCGGAGCCGAAATCGACAAAGGCAGCCTCAAGGCTCGGTTCGATGCGAGTAATACGGCCTTTATAGATGTTGGCCTTCTTTTGCTCGCGTGCACCGGATTCGATGTCCAGGTCGTAGAGGCGTTGGCCATCTACCAGTGCAACACGCAACTCTTCGGGTTGAGTTGCGTTAATCAGCATTCTTTTCATGTTGTACCGTCGGTTTCCGGGCTGCCGGAAACGGCGTTCGGCACACACGACTTCTCACGGTCGGTGTCAGGTGCGTCAAGAGTGGTTGGCCACTCCAGTGTCCAGCAATAACCGGCCAATTGGGCTGGTATCGCGACGGACGCGTCCTGCTTGTTAGCGGTGGTGACAAAGGCACCACTTCAACAAAAGCTAAGGTCAGGAGGAGGAATCAACCGGCGACTGTGGACGAGATGAAGCGTCTATATATAAGCCTAGTGCTACACGGTCCGACGGTTGTGCATCTCCACCCTACACGTATCCCTGATAATTCGGGTGCTGCCGCGCGCAGAATCCGCAGCGGGTTGGCATTTACCGTGTTCTCCAATGGGGAGTCCACGCTCATGGCTAAACAAGACTAGGTGTGGGCGACTGCGCTCTCACTCAGCTCTTAACAGGCGTTGTTTCCGAAGCATTCGCCATGGTGTGTCCCAAGACTGACTGCACTTTGTGAACTGGCCGTAAATATCGGCGCAGAAGACGAGTATTCACTCTGCTTTCTGCACTCGCTTCAGGCCTCATGTCACCTGCGCTTGTTACAATCTCGGGCCTTCCAAGGTGGTGAAAGCCCCGTAGGACGGCCTCGCGTCCTGATGAATTGCGATGGTCAGGGCCGGCAGTTTGCCGCTAGTCCTCTGTCCAGGCCGCTTTTGGCGGCGTTCGCGACTATAGCAGCAATGATTAAGTGCTTCAATTCCATAAAAAATTGTTATCATCGCCGCCATGACGACTACCGCCCCCCAGACCCCCAGCGTCCAGCTGCTTGAGGTCTCGCCGGAATATGCCGGCCAACGCATCGACAATTTTCTCCTGGCCAGGCTCAAAGGCGTGCCCAAGACCTTGATTTACCGCATCTTGCGTAAAGGCGAAGTGCGTGTGAACAAGGGCCGTATCAAGCCCGAGTACAAGCTGCAGGCGGGCGATATCGTTCGTGTGCCGCCGGTGCGCGTGCCTGAGCGTGACGAGCCCGTGCCATTGGCCCAGGGCCTGTTGCAGCGCCTCGAGGCCTCGATTGTCTTCGAAGACAGCAAGCTGATCGTGATCAACAAGCCGTGCGGCATTGCGGTTCACGGGGGCAGCGGCCTGAACTTCGGCGTGATCGAAGCCTTTCGTCAGCTGCGTCCGGATGCCAAGGAGCTGGAGCTGGTCCACCGCCTGGACCGTGACACCTCCGGCCTGCTCATGATCGCCAAGAAGCGCAGCATGTTGCGCCATCTGCACACAGCCCTGCGTGGCGATGGCGTGGACAAGCGCTACATGGCGCTGGTGCGTGGCAACTGGGCCAGTTCGATCAAGAGCGTCCGCGCGCCGTTGCAGAAGAGCAACCTGCGCTCCGGCGAGCGCATGGTCGAAGTGGACGAGGAGGGCAAAGAGGCCCTGACCCTGTTCAAGGTGCTGCGCCGCTTCGGTGACTTCGCCACTCTGGTCGAAGCCAAGCCCGTCACCGGTCGTACCCACCAGATTCGCGTGCACACCCTGCATGCGGGCCACTGCATTGCGGGCGATACCAAATATGGCGACGAGGATTTCTCCAAGGAAATCCGGGAGCTGGGCGGCAAGCGCCTGTTCCTGCACGCCTATATGCTCACCGTGCCGCTGCCCGATGGCGGTGAATTGAAACTGCAGGCGCCGGTCGATGACATGTGGGCCAAGACCGTGGAGCGTTTGAGTGTCGCACCTTGATTACAAGCTGCTGATTTTCGATTGGGACGGCACCCTGGCCAACTCCATTGGCCGGATCGTCGAATCCATTCACATTGCCTCCAACCGCTCGGGCTTCGAGCCGTGCACTGATCTCGCGGTCAAGGGCATTATCGGCCTCGGCCTGCCGGAGGCGATTCGTACCTTGTACCCGCACATCGCTGACGCTGAGTTGGTCGCTTTCCGTGGGCACTACGTCGATCACTACATGGCCCTGGAGGCCGAGCCGTCGCCGCTGTTTGATGGGGTGGTGCAGTCCCTGGACGCTTTTCGCGCCGAGGGCTATCACCTGGCCGTCGCCACCGGTAAGTCCCGTCGCGGGTTGGACCGGGTGCTCGAGGCGTATGGTTGGGAAGATTATTTCGACATCACCCGCGCCGCTGACGAAACCGCCAGCAAGCCCCATCCCCTGATGCTTGAGCAGATCCTGGCCCATTGCGGCGTGTCGCCGCGCCAGGCGCTGATGGTGGGCGACGCTTCCTTCGACCTGATGATGGCGCGCAACGCTGGCATGGACAGTGTGGCGGTCAGTTATGGCGCCCAGGCTGCCGAGGCGTTGCAGCCATATGAGCCCAGGCTGACGATCGATCATTTTTCTGAATTGCAGGCCTGGCTCGGCCGGGCCCAATAAGTCTTTGCTGGGGTAGTTGGCATGAGTGATGAGTGGAAAGCACCGGAAAAGGCCAGTGACGACAAGGCCGATGACAAAAGCTGGAAGCTGTTGGAGAAGACTCTCCTGGCCAGCGTGCAGGAACAGCGTCGTTCGCGGCGTTGGGGGATTTTCTTCAAGCTGCTGACCTTTGTTTACCTGCTGGGCATGCTGGCGCTGTTCAGCCCGCTGATGGACATGGAAAAAAGCGCCACCCGTGGCAGCCACTACACGGCCCTGATCGAGGTGCGTGGGGTGATCGCCGACAAGGAGTCCGCCAGCGCCGACAATATTGTCAGCAGCCTGCGCGCGGCCTTTGAAGACCCCAAGGTCAAGGGCGTGATCCTGCGCATCAACAGCCCCGGTGGCAGTCCGGTGCAGTCGGGCTATGTGTATGACGAGATTCGTCGCCTGCGCGGGCTGCATCCGGAGATCAAGCTGTATGCGGTCATTTCCGATCTCGGCGCTTCGGGTGCCTATTACATTGCAAGCGCCGCTGACCAGATTTATGCCGACAAGGCCAGCCTGGTCGGCTCCATTGGTGTGACGGCGGCCGGTTATGGCTTTGTCGGCACCATGGAGAAGCTGGGGGTGGAGCGTCGGACCTACACCTCGGGCGAGCATAAGGCGTTCCTTGACCCGTTCCAGCCGCAAAAGGCGGATGAAACCCAGTTCTGGCAAGGCGTGCTCGACACCACTCATCGCCAGTTCATCGCCAGCGTCAAGCAGGGGCGTGGGGATCGTCTGAAGGATAAAGAGCATCCGGAGTTGTTCTCCGGTCTGGTGTGGTCGGGCGAGCAAGCATTGCCACTGGGTCTGATCGATGGCTTGGGCAGTGCCAGTTCGGTGGCGCGGGATGTGATTGGCGAGAAGGACCTGGTGGATTTCACCGTTGAAGAATCGCCGTTTGATCGTTTCTCCAAGAAGCTCGGTGCCAGCGTGGCTGAGAAGCTGGCGCTTTACATGGGCTTCCAGGGCCCGGCGCTGCGCTGAGATTTCGATAGAGGTGGGAGGGGGCTTGCCCCCCGATAGCGGTGGGTCAGCTACAGATAAGCTGACTGAATTACCGCTGTCGGGAGCAAGTCGAATCGTCGCGTCGCCCGTCCCGCATTGGGTTTTGCAGCGTTCTTAAGGGATTTGCACGCCTTCGCTGAGTAGCATATCCACCAGCCGAATCAGGGGTAAGCCGACAAGACTGGTCGCGTCCGGCCCTTCGGTGCTCTGGAACAGGCTCACGCCCAGCCCTTCAGCCTTGAAGCTGCCCGCGCAGTCATACGGCTGCTCGATCCGCAGGTAGCGCTCGATGCGCGCTGCATCCAGCTCGCGCATGTGCACGGTAAAGGGTATGCAGTCCACCTGGCAGTGCCCCGTCTCGCTGTTAAGCAGGGCCAGGCCGGTGAGGAAACTGACACGTTTGCCACTGGCAGCCAATAATTGCTCGCGCGCGTTTTCGAACGTGTGAGGCTTGCCGATGATGCGGCCTTCCAGCGCGGCGACCTGGTCGGAGCCGATGATCAAATGTCCAGGATGGCTGGCGGCGAGGGCACGGGCTTTCTGTTCGGCCAGGCGTTTGACCAGATCCGTGGCCGACTCATTTGCAGCGTGGCTTTCGTCGATATCCGGCGAGCTGCAGGTGAACGGCAGGTGCAGGCGGCTCAGCAATTCCCGGCGATAAACCGAGCTGGAAGCGAGTAATAAAGGCAGCATGGACGTCTCCTCAAGGCAGCCGCCGATTCTAGCGGGGCGACCGGCCGACGCACAGGGCTGAATTTCCTTTGACATGGCTGGGGGCATCCCTATAATGCTGCGCCTATGTTGAATGACCCGATTCCACCTCACGTTGACCCGCGCAAATTGGCTGATCGTGGCACTTCCCTTCAAGGTGAGTTGCTGCTGGCCGATTTGGAGAGACT
Source organism: Pseudomonas gorinensis (assembly GCF_042015035.1). Lineage (NCBI taxonomy): Bacteria > Pseudomonadati > Pseudomonadota > Gammaproteobacteria > Pseudomonadales > Pseudomonadaceae > Pseudomonas > Pseudomonas gorinensis. The sequence goes on along the minus strand of NZ_CP167125.1, from coordinate 5,644,887 downwards.
CTGCGACCCGCTTTCCGACACTGTCGGTACGGTGCAGGCCAAATTCGTTTTTGAACGAGATGAACGTAAATCTGTGGTAATCCACAGCTTTATCGACACCGAGGTCAAAATGGTTTGCCAGCGTTGTCTTGAGCTGGTCACCCTGCCGATCCACAGCGAGTGCAGTTATGCTGTGGTGAAGGAGGGTGCGAATACCCAGTCGTTGCCGAAAGGTTATGACGTGCTGGAACTGGGCGAAGATCCTTTGGATCTGCATGCACTGATCGAGGAGGAGCTTCTGCTCGCCTTGCCCATTGTGCCTGCTCATCATCCGGAAGAATGCCAGCAGCCGGCGGGCCTCGATGACGAGCCCGAACCGAGCGAGGACGAGGTAACGCGGTCCAACCCGTTCAGTGTATTGGCGCAGTTAAAGCGTGACCCAAACGTTTAGGAGTTAATCAATTATGGCTGTTCAGCAGAACAAAAAATCCCGCTCTGCCCGTGACATGCGTCGTTCGCACGACGCTCTCGAGGCTAGCACCCTGTCCGTAGAAAAGACCACCGGTGAAGTTCACCTGCGTCACCACGTATCGCCAGAAGGCGTATACCGTGGCCGTAAAGTGATCGACAAGGGCGCTGACGAGTAATCACTTGTCTGCTCAAGTCATCGCGATTGACGCAATGGGCGGGGACTTCGGTCCCCGCAGCATTGTTCAGGCCTGCATTGCCAGCCTGGCTGCCACACCCTCGCTGCACCTGACCCTTGTCGGTCAACCCTCCCTCCTTGAAGAACTGATTGCCAGCCATCCGGCGGTGGATCGCGCGCGCCTGACGATTACGCCAGCCAGCGAAACCATCAGCATGGATGACAAGCCGGCGGCGGCCCTGCGTGGCAAGCCCGATTCTTCGATGCGGGTAGCCCTTGAGTTGTTGCACGACGGCAAGGTGCAAGCCTGCGTCAGCGCCGGCAATACCGGTGCATTGATGGCATTGTCGCGGCATGTGCTCAAGACCCTGCCGGGGATTGACCGGCCGGCGATGGTGGCGGCGATTCCGACGCAGAAAGGCTATTGCCAACTGCTGGACCTGGGCGCGAATGTCGATTGCAGTGCCGAGCACCTGTTTCAGTTCGCCGTGATGGGCTCGGTGGCCGCCGAAGCGCTGGGTGTGGTCCGGCCGCGAGTGGCCTTGCTGAACATCGGTACCGAGGACATCAAGGGCAACCAGCAGGTGAAGCTCGCCGCTACCCTGTTGCAGGGCGCGCGGGGCTTGAACTACATCGGCTTTGTCGAAGGCGACGGTTTGTACCGTGGCGAAGCGGATGTGGTGGTGTGCGACGGTTTTGTCGGCAATATCCTGCTCAAGTCCAGCGAAGGCCTGGCCACCATGATCGCGATGCGCATCGAAGCGTTGTTCAAGCAGAGCCTGGCGTCACGCATGGTGGGCGCCCTGGCGCTGCCGTTGATGCGCCGCCTGCAGGCTGACCTGGCGCCAGCGCGGCATAACGGCGCAAGTTTTCTTGGCTTGCAGGGCATTGTGGTCAAAAGCCACGGCTCGGCGGGGGTGCAGGGCTTCCAAAGCGCTATTGCGCGTGCGCTTATCGAGATCCAGGAAAACCTGCCTCAACGTTTGCACGGCCGTCTAGAGGATCTGTTGCCTTAGGCGAATCGGCTCGGGAATGCTTAAATGTGACCGACCAGTTCAATTGACCATCCAATCTGTCAGTTTCGTGCGCTCCCACCATTCATTTTAAGATCGGGAGCGACCATTTCCGACGACCTGATCATTTAGGGGCTTGTTACATGTCTACATCCCTCGCATTCGTCTTTCCAGGGCAGGGTTCGCAGTCCCTCGGCATGTTGGCCGAGCTGGGCGCGCAATATCCGCTGATCCTGGAAACCTTCAAGGAAGCTTCCGATGCCCTGGGTTACGACCTGTGGGCGTTGACCCAGCAGGGGCCGGAAGAGCAACTCAATCAAACCGATAAAACCCAACCGGCGATCCTGACCGCTTCGATTGCCCTGTGGCGCCTGTGGCTGGCTGAAGGCGGCGCACGCCCGGCATTCGTGGCCGGTCACAGCCTGGGCGAATACAGCGCCCTGGTGGCGGCGGGCAGCCTGACCCTGGGCGAGGCGGTCAAGCTGGTCGAGCGTCGTGGCCAACTGATGCAGGAAGCCGTTCCGGCCGGGCAGGGCGGCATGGCCGCTATCCTCGGCCTGGACGATGCGGTCGTGATCGAGGCCTGCGCCGAAGCCGCTCAGGGCGAAGTGGTCAGCGCAGTGAACTTCAACTCCCCTGGCCAGGTGGTGATCGCCGGTGCCAAGGCGGCGGTCGAGCGTGCCATCGAAGGCTGCAAGGCCCGTGGCGCCAAGCGTGCGCTGCCGTTGCCGGTGAGCGTGCCGTCCCATTGCGAGTTGATGCGTCCGGCAGCCGAGCGGTTTGCCGAGTCCATCGCCGCCATCAACTGGCAGGCGCCGCAGATTCCGCTGGTGCAGAACGTCAGCGCGGCGGTTGCACCTGATCTCGAGACCCTCAAGCGCGACCTGTTGGAGCAGCTCTACAAGCCGGTACGCTGGGTTGAGTCGGTACAGACCCTGGCCGCCAATGGCGCCACCGAGCTGGTTGAATGCGGCCCGGGCAAGGTCCTGGCTGGCCTGAACAAGCGTTGCGCCGACGGTGTGTCGACCGCCAATCTCAATACCCCGGATGCCTTCGCTGCCGCTCTCGCGGCACTGGCCTGACCCCTGATCCCCGAACTTAGGAGAAGCCTGCATGAGTCTGCAAGGTAAAGTTGCACTGGTTACCGGCGCCAGCCGTGGCATTGGCCAGGCCATCGCCCTGGAACTGGGCCGTCAGGGCGCCGTTGTCATTGGCACCGCCACTTCCGCTTCGGGCGCCGAGCGTATCGCCGCGACCTTGAAGGAAAACGGTGTCCAAGGCACTGGCCTTGAGCTGAATGTGACCAGCGATGAGTCCGTGGCTGCGGTACTGGCCGAGATCACCGCACAGTTCGGTGCGCCGGCAATTCTGGTGAATAACGCCGGTATCACCCGCGATAACCTGATGATGCGCATGAAAGACGACGAGTGGTACGACGTGGTCGACACCAACTTGAACAGTCTGTTTCGCCTGTCCAAGGGCGTTTTGCGCGGCATGACCAAGGCGCGCTGGGGCCGAATTATCAATATTGGCTCTGTAGTGGGTGCCATGGGCAACGCAGGCCAAGTAAACTACGCAGCCGCCAAGGCCGGTCTGGAAGGTTTCAGCCGTGCATTGGCGCGTGAAGTCGGCTCGCGGTCGATTACGGTCAACTCGGTGGCCCCAGGGTTCATCGATACCGATATGACCCGCGAACTGCCGGAAGCACAGCGTGAAGCCTTGCTGACGCAGATTCCGCTGGGCCGTCTGGGCCAGGCTCAAGAGATCGCGAATGTGGTCACTTTCCTGGCATCCGACGGTGCGGCATACGTGACTGGGGCTACAATCCCGGTGAACGGCGGGATGTACATGAGTTAAATTGTGACGGATCGCTTCAAAAAAATGTCATACGAGCTGTCTAAAATCCGTTATAAAGCTGCAACTTAATTTATAGGCAGGTGGCCTACGGGGTACAGGGTGAAGCTTTCAGTTGAAAAGCTGAAATGGCTTTCTATACACTTACCCACTGGCCAGCTGCCTGAATTTGTCCATTAGGAGTTAAACAAGGTATGAGCACCATCGAAGAGCGCGTCAAGAAAATCGTTGCCGAGCAACTGGGCGTCAAAGAAGAAGAAGTGATCAACACTGCTTCCTTCGTAGAAGACCTGGGTGCCGATTCCCTTGACACCGTTGAGCTGGTGATGGCTCTGGAAGAGGAATTCGAGACCGAAATCCCGGACGAAGAAGCTGAAAAAATCACTACTGTTCAAGCTGCTATCGACTACGTTACTAGCCACCAGGCGTAATAGTTTGTAGTCGTCGCTTGCTGTCAGGGAAAAACCGCACTGCTGTAACGGCGTGCGGTTTTTTCTTTAGCTCTGATGAAAAGTGGCTCTGAAGCAAAGTGTCGTCATCAAGAAAAAGGAGAGTGCTGTGTCGCGTAGACGCGTCGTAGTCACCGGTATGGGTATGTTGTCGCCACTGGGTACGGATGTGCCGAGCAGTTGGCAGGGCATTCTGGCTGGCCGCAGTGGTATTGGTCTGATCGAACACACGGACCTTTCTGCCTATTCCACCCGTTTTGGCGGCTCGGTAAAGGGTTTCAATGTCGAGGAATATCTCTCGGTCAAAGAGTCCCGCAAACTCGACCTGTTCATTCAATACGGCCTGGCAGCCGGTTTTCAGGCAGTGCGTAACGCTGGCCTGGAAGTGACCGACGCCAACCGTGAGCGTATCGGCGTCGCCATGGGATCGGGTATTGGCGGTCTGACCAATATCGAAGAAACCAGTCGCACGCTGCATGATTCCGGCCCCCGTCGAATTTCACCGTTCTTCGTTCCGGGCTCGATCATCAATATGATTTCCGGTTTCCTGTCCATCCACTTGGGTGCCCAGGGACCTAACTACGCCATTGCCACGGCGTGCACCACGGGCACTCACTGCATCGGCATGGCGGCGCGCAATATCGCCTATGACGAGGCGGATGTGATGATCGCCGGTGGCGCCGAAATGGCCGCCTGTGGCCTGGGCATGGGCGGCTTCGGCGCATCCCGTGCGCTGTCGACGCGCAATGACGAACCGACCCGTGCCAGCCGTCCATGGGACAAGGGCCGTGACGGTTTCGTGCTGTCCGACGGTGCCGGTGCCCTGGTGCTCGAAGAACTGGAACACGCCAAGGCGCGGGGTGCCACCATCTACGCCGAGCTGATCGGTTTCGGCATGAGCGGCGACGCCTACCACATGACCTCGCCACCGGCCGATGGTGCTGGCGCTGCGCGTTGCATTACCAACGCCCTGCGCGATGCGAAGGTCAACCCGGACCAGGTGCAGTACATCAACGCCCACGGCACCTCGACCCCGACTGGCGACCTGGCGGAAGCCGAAGCCATCAGGTCGGTGTTCGGCGACCATGCCTACAAGCTGGCGGTCAGCTCTACCAAGTCCATGACCGGCCATCTGTTGGGTGCGGCGGGCGCGGTCGAGGCGATCTTCAGTGTGATGGCCATCAAGGATCAGGTCGCTCCGCCGACCATCAACCTCGATGAGCCGGACGAAGGTTGCGACCTGAACTTCGTGCCTCACGAAGCACAGCCGATGCCGATCGACGTGGTGATCTCCAACTCGTTCGGTTTCGGTGGCACCAACGGTTCCCTGGTGTTCCGCCGGTTCGCCGAGTGATGCACAGCTGGGTCGACGGTCAGCCAGCGGACAGCGTGCCCCTGAAGGATCGTGGCCTGGCTTATGGCGACGGCTTGTTTGAGACGATTGCCGTCAAGGCCGGGCAGCCCGTGCTGCTCGACCGCCACCTGCACCGCCTCGACGAGGGCTGCAGGCGGTTGGAACTGGTTGCGGATCCGGCGCTGATCCGCAGCGAAGTGCTGGCTTATGCCGCCGCCCTCGGCGACGGTGTTCTCAAGTTGATGCTCACCCGCGGCGACAGCCTGCGCGGTTATGGCATCAACCCCGGCGCTCCCGTGCGTCGGATCTTGCTGGGCAGTCCGCCCGCCACTTATCCCCCGGCCTATGGAACCGACGGTATCCGCCTGTTTCCGTGTGCCACCCGCTTGTCCGAACAACCGCTATTGGCGGGTCTCAAGCACCTCAACCGCCTGGAGCAAGTGCTTGCCCGCGCCGAATGGCAAGACGCCGAGCATGCCGAGGGCTTGATGCTGGATAGGTCCGGACGCGTCATCGAGGGCGTGTTCAGCAACTTGTTCCTGGTTTGCAACGGCTTGTTACTAACCGCCGATCTGGCGCGTTGCGGGGTTGCCGGTGTCATGCGCGCCGAGGTCCTGGCCCAGGCACAAGCGCTGGGCATCCCGGTGGCCGTGGCTGATATCAGCCTTGAGCAGTTGCAACAGGCTGATGAAGTCTTTGTGTGCAACAGCGTTTATGGCATTTGGCCGGTGCGCGACTGTGCTGCGATGAGCTGGTCGGTTGGCCCGCTCACCCGTAAACTGCAGGGCATTGTTCGCGCACTATTGGATATTTGAGTTGATACGAAAACTGGTTGTACTGCTGCTGATCGGTGTGTTCTCGGCGGCGTTGCTGTTGGGGTTTTCCGCCTGGAAACTCGATTCCTCCCTGAAGCAGCCGCTGAACCTGACGCAGGAGCAGTTGCTTGATGTGCCGGCAGGGGCCACCCCCACGGGTACCTTCAATCGCCTGGAGGCCGAGGGTGTGCTCGAAGGTGCCTTCTGGCTGCGCCTGTACTGGCGTTTCAACCTCGATGGACAGCCGCTGCACAGCGGCGAATATCGCATGACGCCTGGGATGACCGCCCAGGGCCTGATTGGCCTGTGGCAACGTGGCGAAGTGGTGCAATACAGCCTGACCCTGGTGGAAGGCTGGAATTTTCGCCAGGTTCGTTCGGCCCTGGCCAAGCATGAAAAGATCGTACAGACCCTCTCGGGCCTGAGTGACAGCGAGGTGATGGACAAGCTTGGCCATCCCGGCGTGTTCCCTGAAGGTCGGTTCTTTCCTGATACCTACCGTTTCGTGCGCGGCATGACCGATGTCGAATTCCTGAAAAAAGCCTACAACCGCCTGGACGATGTACTCGCTCAGGAATGGAGCAAGCGCGCCGCTGATGTGCCGTACACCGACCCTTACCAAGCGCTGATCATGGCCTCCCTGGTGGAGAAAGAGACCGGTGTACCGGAAGAGCGTGGGCAGATCGCCGGGGTATTCGTGCGCCGCATGAAGATCGGCATGCTCCTGCAGACCGACCCGACGGTGATCTACGGCCTGGGGGAGCGCTACAACGGCAAGTTGACCCGCGCCCACCTCAAGGAAGCCAACCCCTACAACACCTACATGGTGGCCGGTCTGCCGCCGACGCCGATCGCCATGGTCGGCCGCGAGGCGATTCATGCTGCGCTGAACCCGGTGCCGGGCAGCAGCCTGTATTTCGTCGCCCGTGGCGATGGCAGCCATATTTTCTCCGATAACCTGGATGCGCATAATGCCGCCGTGCGTGAGTTCCAGCTCAAGCGTCGCGCCGATTATCGCTCCAGCCCGGCGCCGGTGGTAAAACCGCCGGAAGACCCGACGCCCCCCGCCGATACTCCAGCTCAAGCGCCGGCGGAGCCTGCACCGGACACCGTCGCGCCGCAAAGCCCGCAATGACTCTGACTAAGGACTGCCTGTGACTGGCTTGTTTATTACCCTGGAAGGCCCGGAAGGCGCCGGCAAAAGCACCAACCGCGATTACCTGGCCGAGTGCTTGCGCGCCGAGGGTATCGAAGTGGTGTTGACCCGTGAACCGGGCGGCACGCCGCTGGCCGAGCGTATCCGCGAGGTGCTGCTGACCCCAGGTGACGAACAGATGAACCCGGACACCGAGCTGTTGCTGGTGTTTGCCGCACGTGCCCAGCACCTGGCCGAGGTGATTCGCCCGGCCCTGGCCCGTGGTGCGGTGGTGATTTGTGATCGCTTCACCGATTCCACCTATGCCTACCAGGGCGGTGGCCGGGGTTTGTCGCTGGAGCGCATTGCCACCCTGGAAACCTTTGTGCAGGGCGATTTGCGCCCTGACCTGACCCTGGTGTTCGACCTCCCGGTAGAAGTCGGCCTGGCGCGTGCCAGTGCCCGTGGTCGCCTCGATCGCTTCGAGCTGGAAGGCCAGGCGTTTTTCGAGGCGGTGCGTAGCGCATTCCTTGCGCGCGCCAAGGCTGAACCGGCGCGTTATTACCTGCTGGACGCCGCGCAGCCGCTGGCCCGGGTGCAACAGGCCATTGACGCTTTGTTGCCGACACTGCTGGAGCGCGCCCGTGGCTGAAGCCTACCCCTGGCAGGATAGCCTCTGGCAGCAGTTGGCCGGCCGTGCCCAGCACGCCCACGCCTATTTGCTGCACGGGCCGGCGGGGATCGGCAAGCGCGCCCTCGCCGAACGCCTGATGGCCAGCCTGTTGTGCCAGCGTCCGGTCAACCTGGAAGCCTGCGGCGAGTGCAAATCCTGCCTGTTGCTCAAGGCCGGTAGCCACCCGGACAACTATCTGCTGGAGCCCGAGGAAGCCGACAAGGCGATCAAGGTCGACCAGGTCCGCGACCTTGTCGGTTTCGTGGTGCAAACCGCACAGATGGGCGGGCGCAAGGTGGTGTTGATCGAGCCGGTGGAAGCAATGAACATCAATGCCGCCAACGCTTTGCTCAAAAGCCTGGAAGAACCTTCCGGCGATACGGTGCTGTTGTTGGTCAGTCACCAGTCCAGCCGCTTGTTGCCGACCATTCGCAGCCGGTGCGTGCAGCAGGCGTGCCCGTTGCCGAGCGAGGCCATGAGCTTGCAGTGGCTGGCACAGGCGCTGCCGGAGTGCGCCGAAGACGAACGGGTCGAGTTACTGACCCTGGCCGCCGGTTCACCCCTGGCAGCGGTGAAGCTGCACGCCCAGGGCGTGCGCGAGCAACGGGCGCTGGTGGTGGATGGCGTGAAAAAACTGCTCAAGCAGGAGCTGTCCGCTACTCAGTTGGCCGAAGCCGCCTGGAAAGACATCCCCTTGCTGCTGCTGTTCGACTGGTTCTGCGACTGGTCGAGCCTGATCCTGCGCTACCAGTTGACCCAGGATGAACAGGGCCTGGGCCTGCCGGACATGCGCAAGGTGGTGCAGTACCTGGCGCAGAAAAGTGCCCAGGACAAGGTGCTCAATATCCAGGACTGGATCCTCGCCCAGCGCCAGAAGGTGCTCGGCAAGGCCAACCTCAACCGCGTGCTGTTGCTCGAAGCGCTGCTGGTGCAGTGGGTCGGCTTGCTCGGCCGCCGTTAATTTCCGTGGCCGACGGGTGTATCGTTGGCCAGGCCCTTTCCGTGACTTAAGTCGTAATTTCCTATGCTCGTAGATTCCCATTGCCACCTTGATCGCCTTGACCTTGCCCAGCATGGCGGTTCCCTTGATGCCGCCCTCGAAGCCGCCCGCCAGCGCGGGGTAGGGCACTTCCTGTGCATCGGCGTCAGTGCCGACAACGCCGCTGACGTCAAAGCCCTCGCCGATCGCTATGCCGATGTGGATTGCTCGGTGGGTGTCCACCCGTTGGACCTCAAGCCCGGTGAGGCCCCGGCCCTCGACTGGCTGTTGGGGGAGCTGAACCACCCGCGCGTGATCGCCATTGGCGAGACCGGCCTGGATTACCACTACGAACCCGAAGCCGCCGAGTTGCAGCAGGCATCGTTTCGCCTGCACCTGCAAGCCGCCCGGCAGACCGGCAAACCAGTGATTGTCCACACCCGCGGTGCTCGCGCCGATACCCTGGCCCTGCTGCGCGAAGCCGCGCTCCCCCAGGCAGGCGTGCTGCATTGTTTCACCGAAGACTGGGACATGGCCAAGGCCGCCCTGGACCTGGGGTTCTATATCTCCCTGTCGGGCATCGTGACTTTCCGCAATGCCGATGCCTTGCGGGATGTGGCGCGCCAAGTACCGGTCGACCGTCTGCTGGTGGAAACCGACTCGCCGTACCTGGCGCCCATCCCCCATCGCGGCAAGCCAAATCTGCCGGAGTATGTGCGGGATGTGGCGGATTACCTGGCGATGCTGCGCGGTGAGTCATATGAGCGCTTTGCCGAACAGACCACTGCGAACTTCAAGCGCCTGTTCCCGCAGGCCCATGTGGCCGGGTAACGGGGCCGGACAAATCGCAGGCAAAAAAAACCCGGGTTCTGGGGGGGCGAATCCGGGCTAAGACCATTAGGAGTAAAACAAGGGCACGCGGTCCGTTGGTACCCAGGTCGACGCTTCACTTGGGGGAGATGTCGCGCCGACAGTTGAAGTATTGATCAGTATCCGATTCAGTCCAGTCGCGGCTGGTCGTTTCTTAAACAGATTTGGAATACGTGCGCTTCGCTTGAGTTCTCATTGAGCCGGTGCCCAGCTGTAGTTGTTGCGTATTATTTCTGACTGATAAGCATGAAATCGTTGGCGGACTGAAAGTAAAGTGCGCAACGGGTTCACATAGACGTTGCCCAACGACCGTTCAGTCGGGATAATCCCTCGCATCGGGTAAATCGTATCGCCACGTATCCGTGGCCCTGCGCAACCCTCCCTAATACCGACCTCTGCAGACCTCTTCCTCATGCACAAAGAACCCCGTAAGGTCCGTGAGTTTCGCCGCCGTGAGCAGGAAATTCTCGACACTGCACTCAAGTTGTTCCTCGAACAAGGTGAAGACAGCGTCACCGTCGAGATGATTGCGGATGCCGTGGGTATCGGCAAAGGCACGATCTACAAGCATTTCAAATCCAAGGCTGAAATCTACCTGCGCCTGATGCTCGACTACGAGCGCGACTTGAACGAGTTGCTGCACTCGGCCGATGTCGACAAGGACAAGGAGGCCCTGTCCCGGGCCTATTTCGAATTCCGCATGCGTGACCCGCAGCGCTATCGCCTGTTCGACCGCCTGGAAGAAAAAGTGGTCAAGGGCCACCAGGTGCCGGAAATGGTCGAGGAACTGCACAAGATCCGCGCCTCGAACTTCGAACGCCTGACCCTGCTGATCAAGGGGCGCATCAGTGAAGGCAAGCTTGAAGATGTGCCGCCGTACTTCCACTACTGTGCCGCCTGGGCCTTGGTGCATGGCGCCGTGGCGCTGTACCACTCGCCGTTCTGGAGCAATGTGCTGGAAGATCAGGAAGGTTTCTTCCAGTTCCTGATGGACATCGGTGTGCGCATGGGCAACAAGCGCAAGCACAGCACCGAGCAGCCACACGCCCCCGCTGAAACGCCTGCCACGTAATGATTTGCTGCCAGGTGCAGTAACCCAGGAATATACTCAGGCAAGGATCTTGCTAAAAGCTGATTTATCAGTCAGTTTTTAGCGCGCCCCGAATCATCCTCTGCCGGAGTGATCCATGATCGTTGATCGTCAAGGCAGGCGTTTTCGCAATTTGCGGATCAGCCTGACCTCAGCCTGCAATTACGCGTGTACCTACTGCGTGCCAAACGGCAAGCGGCTGGTGGCTGCCCAGGACGAACTCTCGGCCGAGGCCATGGCCCGTGGCGTGGCCTATCTGATTGAAGCGGCGGGTATCGAGCGCCTGCGTATCACCGGCGGCGAGCCGCTGGTCAGCCCCAAACTCGAAGCCTTCATGGGCGCCGTGGGCGGGATGGGCCTCAGTGATATCAGCCTGACCACCAATGGCCAGTTACTTGCGCGCAAACTGCCGCTGCTGGTGGACGCCGGTATCCGGCGTATCAACGTTTCCCTCGACACCCTGGACGCCGACGCCTTCCGCAGCATCGCCCGTGGCGGTGACCTGGCCACCGTGCTCGATGGCATGGACCAGGCCCGCGCGGCCGGGATCAAGATCAAGGTCAATATGGTGCCGTTGCGCGGGCAGAACCTCGACCAGGTGATGCCCCTGCTCGACTATTGCCTGGAGCGTGGCTATGAATTGCGCTTTATCGAGTTGATGCGCATGGGCCACCTGGCCAAGGACTCCAATGCGTTTCTGCAGCAATTCGTCAGCTTGCAGCAACTGCTTGGCCTGATCGGCGAACACCATGAATACCTGCAAGCCAACGCACCGGTAGACGCCACGGCCGTTCGCTACGAAGTGCCGGGCAAAGGCTTTTTTGGCGTGATCGCCAACGAAAGCGTGCCGTTCTGCCGCACCTGCTCGCGGCTGCGGCTGTCGTCGACCGGTTGGCTGCATGGCTGCCTGTCGTCGAGCAACCGGCACTACGTCGGCGACCTGCTGGACAAGCCGCGTCACCAGGCGCTGCCGGCCTTGCAGGGCCTGTTGGTCAAGGCGCTGGGCGATAAACAGGAAGTCGCGTTCTCCGGCGGCGCGACGGTCATGAAGATCATCGGCGGCTAACGCTATCCCGAAGATGACACATCACCCACATTTGATTTGAGCTGCCCTCAAGCTGGCGCAGAACCTGCATCTTGAGCCCATTCGCCGGTTTTCCGTCACCGGCTTCTGGAGGATTAGGATGCGTAGTCTGGTTTTGTTGCTGGCGTCGTTGACGTTGAGTGGTTGCATGACCGTCAGCGATATGGCCGAAGGCACCCGCTATCAGATGAGCGATGCCGGGTTGCTCGACCATAGCGATACTCGCCGTACCGCCTCGGTTCGCATCCAGCCGGACTCCTTTGTGTTTATCGCCCAAGGCGCTTTCGTGCCACCGGGCAGTGCCTATCCGCGTCCGAACGTGGTAGCCGAGGAAGCCTTCAACGGCTTCGTCGAATACTTCCCCATGGTGCGCCGCGCCCGTCAGCCCGAAGGGCTTGAGCAGGCCATGGCCGAAGCCCGTGCGGCCGGTGCCCATTACTTGTTGTACTGCCGTTTTGCCGCGGCGGATGACCGTATCGGCAACGCCGATGAGTGGACCGACCAGCAGGCCCTCGACCGCCTCGGCCTGGACAGCGGTGTGATCCAGATCATGTTGATCGAGACCAGCACCCAGTATTTGATTGATACTGCACGTATTCGCAATCGTGGCGGTTTACTGACGTTCCACGACAACAAGCCCGAAGATCTGATTGCCCGGCCCCTGGCGCAGTACGCCCGAGGCCTGCTGGGCATGGGGGACCAGTAAGGCCAGCACGTAAAAGAGGGATAACACCATGACCGATTCCGCCAAGGCCAATGACCTGTTGGCCCAACTGCCCAAGGGCAAGGGGCCGGCGCCGGTGCATCTGTGGAACCCGGACTTCTGCGGCCATATCGACATGCGTATCGCCCGTGATGGCACCTGGTTCTACCAGGGCACGCCCATCGGGCGTAAGCCGATGGTCAAGTTGTTCTCCAACATCCTTCGCCGTGATGGCGACGATTACTTCTTGGTCACCCCTGTGGAAAAGGTGGGCATCAGCGTCGATGATGCGCCCTTTGTCGCGGTCACCCTGGATGTCGAAGGGCAGGGCGAAAGCCAGGTGTTGCGCTTTACCACCAACGTCGATGATCAAATCGAGGCTGGCCTCGAACACCCGCTGCGGGTAGTGATCGACCCCGACACTCAAGAACCGTCCCCCTATCTGCGTGTGCGCACCAACCTCGAAGCGCTGATTCACCGCAATGTGTTCTACCAATTGGTGGAGCTGGCCGTGAGCCGTCCGATCAACGGTCAGAACTGGCTCGGTGTGTGGAGCGGCGGGGAGTTTTTCCGTATCGGGCGGGAGCCCTGAGGGCGGTTTTTTCATTCCTTTGAAATAATTCGCTTGCTGTGATCGGGCGCTTTCGGTTATCAATTTGTACATGATTAGACATGTTCGATTTGATAAGAAAAAACGCGTCGTCGACGAGCTCATCCGCCGTATCGAGGGTGGGGTGATGGCCGACGGTTTCCTGCTACCGGGCGAGCACCAGTTGGCCGAAGAGTTTGCGGTCAGTCGTGGCACCTTGCGTGAGGCCCTGGCCGAGCTCAAGCGCCGTAATTACATCGCCACCCAGAGTGGCGTGGGTTCCATCGTCACCTTTGACGGCATGGTGCTTGACCAGCGCAGCGGTTGGGCCCAGGCCCTGGCCGACACGGGCGCGCTGGTGACCACCGATATCCTGCGCTTCGAAGCCGTGACCCGCGCGGACCTGCTCAGCCGTTTCGGCAACGATCAATTTATTGCCCTCGACCGCCGTCGGCGCACCACCGACGGCACCGCCGTGTCCCTGGAACGCTCGTTGATGCCGGCGACCGGTGGCCTGGAAAGCCTGCCCCGTGTGGGCCTGATCGACAACTCCCTGACCATCACCCTGGCCGCCTACGGTTATGTCGGCGCCGAGGGCGACCAGTGGATCGGCGCCGAGCCCCTGAGCGAGGAAGACGCCGAATTGCTCGGTCGTCCGGCAGGCACGGTATTTCTCAAGGCTTCGCGTACCACCTACGACCGTCGCGAGCGCTTCATGGAGCACGTCGAAAGCTTGCTCGACCCTCTGCACTTTCGCCTGCACCTGCAGTTTGGAACGTCGAAATGACCCCGATGCTTCGCGCTCTTGGCGCTTTCTATGGCCTGGCCCTGGGCGATGCCTTGGGCATGCCCACCCAATCCTTGAGCCGTGAACAGGTCAAGGCGCGCTTCGGTGCGATCACTGCCCTGGAAGATGCTGACGCCAACCAGCCCATCGCGCCGAACATGCCCGCTGGCTCCATCACCGATGACACCGAACAGGCGATTCTGGTCGGCGAGTTGCTGGTGGAAGGCCACGGCAAGATCGACTCCACTGTGCTCGCCCAGCGCCTGATCGACTGGGAAGCGGTGATGCGTGCCAAGGGCTCCCAGGATTTGCTCGGGCCTTCGACCAAGCGCGCCATCGACATGATCCTCGCCGGGCACACCCCGGAAGAAGCCGGACGCTACGGCACCACCAATGGCGCGGCGATGCGCATCACGCCGGTGGGCATCGCCGCCGATGTGCGCGACCCGGCGCAGTTTCTCCAGGCGGTGATCCAGGCGTGCCAGGTTACCCACAACACCACCCTGGGCATCTCCAGTGCGGCGGCGGTGGCCGCCGTGGTATCGGCGGGCATCAACGGTGTGGACCTGGGCGAAGCGTTGAACATCGGCACCCAGCTCGCCCAGCAAGCCGAAAGCCATGGCCACTGGATTGCGGGCGGGCGTATTTCCACGCGCATCAGTTGGGCGCGGACCTTGAGCGTCGGCAGTGGCGACAAGGCGCTGTTCGCCGACCTGCTCTATGAATTGATCGGCACCTCCGTCGCGTCCCAGGAGTCGGTGGTGGTGTCGTTCGCCCTCGCGCAGCAAGTGGCGTCGGGCGAAATGAACGCATTTGAAGCCCTGTGCCTGGCCGCCAGCCTGGGGGGCGATACCGACACCATCGCCGCGATGCTCGGGGCCATGTTGGGGGCGTGCCTGGGCATGCAGTGCTGGCCTGAAGCGATGATCGAACAGGTCAAGCGGGTCAATGGCCTGGATCTACAGGCGCTGGTGCAGGGGCTGCTGACCATTCGGTAAGCGCCGCAAACAAACAGGTGGGAGCGGGCCTGCTCGCGTCAGCGGTGTATCCGCCCCGATGCTTTGACAGAAAGCGCGCTCCCACTGTGAGCTCATCGAGTCAGGAAGACCGAGAGTCGATCGACCTTAAGCATCTGCCACAACCACAACAATACAGGCACCAGGAGCACCCCTCATGAGCAGCATCTCTTCCAGCCAAAGCGCTGGGCAATTGGAAACACGCGGCATCGAACCGGTCCCTGAAGGCGAGTGCAACGGTCATCCGCTGCAACTGTTCTGGGTGTGGTTCGCCGCCAATATCAGCATTCTCGGCTTGCCGCTGGGCGCGACCCTGGTGGCGTTTCGTGGGCTGGCTATCTGGCAGGCGATCATCGTTGCGATCCTTGGCGCAGCCGGTTCCTTCGCGGTGGTGGGCATTATTTCCATCGCTGGCCGCCGTGGGCGTGCGCCCAGCCTGACCCTGTCCCGCGCGATCTTCGGCGTACGCGGCAATATCGGCCCGACCCTGGTCTCGCTGATGTCACGCCTGGGCTGGGAAACGGTCAACACCACCACCGCCGCCTTCGTGCTGCTCTCGTTGTGTTCGATCCTGTTCGGCTCGCCGGTGGAGGCGAAAAGTGCGCCGCTGCTGACCCTGATCTTCATCGCCATTTTCGTGTTGCTGACCCTGTCGGTTTCCGGCCTGGGCCACGCTACCTTGCTGGTGATCCAGAAGTGGGCCACCTATGTATTCGGTGCCTTGAACATCCTGGTCGGCGGTTTCCTCTGCGCCACCATCGACTGGAGCGCGGTGTTCAACGCTACCCCGGCACCGATGAGCGCGATGATGATCGGCATCGGCACCATGGCTGCCGGTACCGGTATCGGCTGGGCCAACGCCGGTGCCGATATGTCGCGCTACCAGCACCGCAGCGTCAAGGCCGTGCGCCTGGTGGCGTCCGCAGCGTTTGGTGCCGGCATTCCGCTGGTGCTGCTGATCACCCTCGGCGGCCTGCTGTCGGTGGGCAACCATGACCTGGCCTCGGCCACCGACCCGATCATCGCGATCCGCGACATGCTGCCGACCTGGATGGCCGTGCCGTACCTGATCACCGCGTTTGGCGGGTTGCTGCTGTCGAATAACTTGTCGGTGTATTCGGCCGGCCTCACCACCTTGACCCTCGGTCTGAAGGTCAAGCGCGTGCATGCGGTGATCGTCGACATCGTGGCGATCTTCGCCGGCTCCATTTACTTCATGCTGATCGCCGACAGCTTCTACGGTCCGTTCATCACCTTTATCTCGTTGCTGGCGGTGCCGATCACCGCCTGGGTCGGGATCTTTGTGGTCGACCTGATCCATCGCCACTACTACAGCCCCAAGGATTTGCTGGACGTGAGCCCAAGCAGCGCCTACTGGTATCGCGGTGGCGTGGAATGGCGGGCGTTCGGCGCCTGGGCCGTGGCGATCGTGCTGGGTTTCAGCTTCACCACGATCGGTACCACTGCGCAAAACATCTGGTTCGCCGGGCCATTGTCCGACTCCTGGCTGGGCCACAACGGCCTGGGCTGGATCGTCACCTTCCTGGTTGCCGGCGGCATTTACGCGGTACTCGGCGGCGCGGCTGACCGTCGTCCGGCTTTAGTTGAGAGCCCCAATGTCTAGATTGCTGCACACTGGCCAGGTCATCGTCGACCTGGTCATGTCCCTGGAAAAACTGCCGGCCACCGGTGGCGACGTGCTCGCGCACTCGGCCAGCTTCGAGGCTGGCGGCGGGTTCAATGTGATGGCGGCGGCGCGACGCAATGGCTTGCCGGTGGTGTACCTGGGGCGTCATGGCAACGGCCGCTTCGGCGACCAGGCCCGTGCCGCCATGCAGGCCGAAGGTATTGAAATGGCCTTGGCGGCCAGCGGTGGCAAAGACACCGGGTTGTGCGTGTCTCTCACGGAAGCCACCACCGAACGCACCTTCATCTCCCATATCGGCGCTGAGGGCGAGTTGAGTGCCGAGGACTTGGCCGCCGTAACGCCGCAGGCGGACGACTATGTGTATGTCAGTGGCTACAGCCTGCTCCTTGAGGGCAAGGCACAGCCGCTGATCGACTGGCTGCTGGCACTGCCACGCGCAATCGTGGTGGTGTTCGACCCGGGCCCTCTGGTCAAGGCGCCGGGCTCGGCCTTGATGAGCGCATTGTTGCCGCGTATCGATATCTGGACCAGCAATGGCCCCGAAGCGCTCGCGTTTACCGGTGCGGCGGATATCACCGCCGCGTTGCCCGCGCTCAGTCAGCACCTGCCCGCCGAAACGTTGCTGGTCGTGCGTGACGGGCCGAATGGCTGCTGGGTCGGGCGCGCGGGTGAGGTTGAGCACGTGCCGGGCTTCAAGGTGCGGGCGGTGGACAGCAATGGCGCTGGGGATGCGCACGCGGGCGTGTTCATGGCCGGTCTGGCCATGGGCCTGGCGCCCGCAGTGGCGGCACGCCGCGCGAACGCGGCGGCGGCACTGGCGGTTACCCGCTGGGGACCTGCGACGTCTCCAGGCACTGCCGAGGTTGACGCGCTACTCGCTGAATGACCATGCACTCAAAGATGGGCAAGCACCCTCTGATCAATGATCAAGTAACTTATTGATTTTTAAGAATTAGTCTTTCCCTTGAACGCCCGGATTTTTGTGGCGAACGAGCTTGTTGTAGTGAGCGGGCTTGTTGTGGCGAACGAGCTTGTTGTGGCGAGCGGGCTTGTTGTGGCGAGCGGGCTTGCCCCGCGTTGGGGCGCGAAGCGGCCCCTAAACCCATCGACCGAGATCCCGCGGGTAGGATCGCGGTGGATTTGCTGGGGCTGCTGCGCAGCCCAACGCGGGGCAAGCCCGCTCGCCACAGACGGGCCGATATTCTTCGATATGCGCCGCTTAGCGCTTCTGTTCAGCGGTGAACATTGCTTCCACGACGCATCGCGATATTCCTTCTGGCCCTTGGATCAGGGCCAGGTCAGATAAAAGCCATTACTGCCGGGTTTGGCTTTCCAGCTTTCGCGCTTCTTCCACGCCCGACGCGGTCAGCTTGATCGGCAGGTTCAACGCATAGTCACCGGCAGCATCGGTGGTCACATGCCCATCCTTGATAAAGCCGCGGTCTTGCAGGAGCGCCAAGACACTGGCGACCACTTTTTCACCGCGGTAATTATCCAGCACCTCCTTGCCCAACCCGTTCGGGTGGGCGTGCAGCAGGCGGGTGAGGACTTCTTGTTCAAGGTTTTTATCGACGTTCATGCATACCTCTTCACTGGGAAATGATCGGGTGTTGGTCTTGCTACCGATGCATCAAGGCGCAGGCTGTTTCGGGGCGCCTGGGATGTTGGAGTCGTCGCCTTTGTTGATCGTCGGCTGATTGACCGATGGGCCCATTTTGCCGTTACCGACGGCGGCCGGGGCCTGGCGCTGGGTGTCGTTGCCTTTGGTGCGCGGGTCGGCGCCGTTGTCGATGATTGCACCCCCGTTGGTGTCGAGGCCGGTGCCCATCGAATCCTGGGATTCCTGGGTGGCAGGGCTGGGCGGGCTGCCCACAGGATCGGTCTTGCCGGTGGACGAGGTGGCGGCCAATGCACTCAGCGAAGCGGCGGACAGCAGGCCGGTGAGGGCGAGGGCGGCAAACGTGGAATTCTTCATGAGGGTGTCTCCATATGATTGATGTCCTTACCCTTGATTGGTCCGCCCAGTTTGTGGGTTCGTGCCTCGGTGGCGACGAACGGTATCAGCTCACCTGTAAGATTTTATGTGCCGAGAGACGGCGCTCGATCAAGCGTGCAACGGTGATCAGCCAGTTCAGCGCGGCGATGATCAGTACGCCCAGCATCAGTGTCGACAGCCCGAATTCGACGATGATCTTGCCCGCCAGCCAGGGAAAGCCAAACACGCCGACAAAGTAGGCCAGGCTGAACAGCAGCAATGCCTGGGACGTTGTACCGGGCGGCGCTTCGTGGGCGACCAGCCCGTTGATGACGGAATACGTCAGGCCGTACCCCACTCCCAGCGTGGCCGCCGCCAGCAGATAGCTGAGGTTGCCGCTCACGCCAAAGGCGAACAGCGCGATCGAACCGAGCATGATCCCGGATAACACACAGGCAGCCCGATAGGCATCCAGCTTGACCACGAAGCCGGCGATCAACAGGCGGCTGGTGATCGCTGCACTCAGGAACCCCGCGAAGAACAGCGAGTAGTCCAACCCATGCGCGGCGGCATAGCTGGTCTGGAACGATGAGAGCCCGCCAAATACGCAGCCACCCAGGCCGACCATGAGGATCGCGAACGCCGCCTTGGAAGACAGCACCCGGCGGCTGGCGGCCAGGGAAATCCGCGAAGCCGGGGCATTTTCCCGATGCTTGAGCGCGGCGCCCAATCGCCAGAAAACAAGAACCCCGGCGAGGCTGGCCAACCCGGCAATATAGAACGCGGTCGTCAGGGGCAGGTCCAGTGCCGCGGTGGCGCGTCCGAGCAAGGGGCCGGAGCCGATGCCACTCAACATGCTGCCCGACAGCAGCGCAAAGTACTTGGCGCGTTGGCTGGGTTCTACCAGCAAGGTCACGATGATCGGGCCCAGCGTATAGAAGACGCCCCAGCCCAATCCGAGGGCCAGCCCGAACAGCATCAAGCCCTGGCCAAACCCTGGCGTCAGGGCAAAACCCAGGCAGGCAAGTACCAGCAACACGCCCATCCCCGCGATGGCCCGTGCCGCTCCCCACGCATCGGCCAAGTGCCCGGAGAGCACCACCGCCACGAACGTGCTGAGCATCGCCGTGGAAATCACACTGCCCGCGTCGTGCTCGTTCCCACCGCGCGAATGAATCAGCAACGACAGCAAAAAGGTTGAACCGTAGGACAGCGACAATAGGAAGCTGGCAAGGCAAAACAGGGCGAACAATTTTCCGCCCACCGGTGAGGTGGAGTGCATGGGCAAGCCTTGGGGTCGTTGGAGTTATGGCCGATTTTTACCACGCACGCCCAGGCGGATTGTTCTGTGGTTGGTGGTGCTTGCGTTAGCCGGCAACGGAGTAAGGCCGGTTTACAGTGCGCCGATCTCCTCGATAAACGTCTCCATGAATCCCTTGAGCCGATGGTGGCGGGCCTGTGCCAGGCGCTGGCCGGTCGGCGTTTGAAATCCGTCGGCCAACGACAATAATTTGGTCTGGAAATGATCCAGGCAAAAACGTTTGTCGTCGTACTCGCGGTGGCGTGCCGTGGGGTCGGCCGGGTCATACAAACCGCTGCCCATGCGCCCGGCGGTGTAGAACGTGCGGGCTACGCCGATCATGCCCAGGGAGTCGAGGCGATCGGCGTCCTGCGTGATCTCGGCCTCCAGGGTCCGAGGCTCCAAGCCAGCGGAAAAACTATGGGTGGCGATGGCGTGGGTCACGGCGTCGACCCTGGAGGCGGGCCAGCCGAGCAACTGCAACGTCTGCGCCGCCTTGTCGGCGGCCAACTGCGAGGCTTTCGAGCGCAACGGTGAGTTTTTCTCGACGGCCACGCAGTCGTGCAGCAATACCGCCGCCAGCAACACCTCCAGATCACCGCCTTCCTGCGCCTGAATCAAGCGTGCGTTGTGCCATACGCGCTGCAGGTGCGACAGATCGTGGGCGCCATCTTCCGAAGGCCCGAGGGCATGGGGCAGTAAGGTGGCGGCGAGGTCGGGCAGGGGCGCGAAGGGCATGGGGCTTCTCATCAGGCGGTGGGCCAACAGGGTAGTCGCGATTGAAATTGCACTGCAATCGGTGATGAAACCGTCTTAGTATGTGGCCTTTGAATTTGCCCAAGGTTCGCCCATGACCATTGAGATTCGCCCCGCCGTGCCCAGCGATGCTGCACAGATCCTGACGTTTATCACCGAGCTTGCCGAGTATGAAAAGGCCCGGCATGAAGTGATTGCCAGTGTGGTGGATATCGAGCGCAGCCTGTTCAGCGAGGGCGCTACTGCCCATGGCCTGATCTGCTCGCGGGACGGCTTGCCAATCGGATTCGCGGTGTTCTTTTTCAGCTATTCCACCTGGTTGGGCAGCAATTGCCTGTACCTCGAAGACCTCTACATCAACCCGGAGCAGCGCGGCGGCGGGGCGGGCAAGAAGTTGCTGCGCCACCTGGCGAAGATCGCCTGCGACAACGGGTGCGGGCGCTTTGAGTGGAGCGTGCTGGATTGGAACGAGCCGGCGATTGCCTTCTATAAGTCCATCGGGGCCCAGCCGCAGGAGGAGTGGGTGCGCTATCGGATGGAAGGTGATGCCCTGAGGGATTTCGCCCAGGGCTGATACCCCTCGTAAACCGGCCAGCAAGGCCGGTTTTTTTATATCTATGCTCACTATGTGGGATGTAAATTTATATATTGAGATATTTCGGCTTTCGGGTTTATAGTCGGCGGCATCAGCACTCACTACCAAAAATAAAACAGGTGAAGCGATGCAGGCACAACCGTTGTCACTCCCCGCCGTACCCGAGCCGACTTACGGCGATCGGCTGAAAAACAAGGTGGTGATCGTCACTGGCGCCGCCCAAGGCATTGGCGAGGCGATCGTTGCCTGTTTCCAGGCCCAGCAGGCGCGCCTGGTGATCGCGGATATCCAGGGCGCAAAGGTCGAGGCTGTCGCTGCCCATTGGCGTGAACGCGGCGCCGAAATCCATGCACAGCCCGTCGACATCACGTCCAAGGAGCAGTGGCAGGCGTTGGTCAATGTGGCCATCGAGCGCTTTGGCCGCGTGGATGTGCTGGTCAATTGTGCCGGGGTCAATGTGTTCCGCGACCCTCTGGAAATGACCGACGAAGACTGGCGCCGCTGCTTTGCCATCGACCTCGACGGCGCGTGGTACGGCTGCCGCGCAGTGTTGCCGCACATGATCGAGCAGGGCCTCGGCAACATCATCAACATCGCTTCCACCCATTCCAGCCACATCATTCCCGGCTGCTTTCCCTATCCCGTCGCCAAGCACGGCCTGCTCGGCCTGACCCGCGCCCTCGGTATCGAGTACGCGCCCAAGGGCATCCGCGTGAATGCCATCGCGCCGGGCTATATCGAGACCCAGCTCAACGTCGACTACTGGAACGGCTTCCCCGACCCGCATGCCGAGCGCCAGCGCGCGTTCGACCTGCACCCGCCCAAGCGTATCGGCCAGCCCATCGAGGTGGCCATGAGCGCGCTGTTCCTGGCCACTGACGAGGCGCCTTTTATCAACGCCACCTGCCTGATGATCGATGGCGGGCGCTCCGTGATGTACCACGACTAGACGTCGCCGCCCCAATAACAACAAGAGGTGCCATTCATGAAAAAAGGAATACGCGTTCTCGCCGCCGCTATTGCGTTAAGCGGCTTCAGCGCATTGGCCTGTGCCGAAGAAGTGAAGATCGGCTTCCTGGTCAAGCAGGCGGAGGAACCCTGGTTCCAGACCGAATGGGCCTTTGCCGAAAAGGCCGGCAAGGACCAGGGCTTTACCGTGATCAAGATCGCCGTGCCGGACGGTGAGAAAACCCTCTCGGCCATCGACACCCTGGCCGCCAATGGCGCCAAGGGCTTTGTCATCTGCCCGCCGGATGTGTCCCTGGGCCCGGCAATCATGGCCAAGGCCAAGCTCAATAACCTGAAAGTGCTGGCGGTGGACGACCGCTTTGTCGACGCCAAGGGCAAGCCCATGGAAGACGTGCCCTACGTCGGCCTGGACGCCTACAAGATCGGCCAGAAACAGGGCGAAGCCATGGCTGCGCAAGCCAAGCAGCGCAACTGGGACTGGAAGGACACTTACGCGGTCATCAACACCTTTGACGAGTTGGAAACCGGCAAGAAACGCACCGACGGTTCGGTGGAGGGCCTCAAGGCCGCCGGGTTGCCGGCCGACCATATCCTGTTCAGCGCACAGAAAACCCTCGACGTCCCCGGTAGCATGGATTCCACCAACTCCGCCTTGGTCAAACTGCCCCGTGGCGCGAAAAACCTGATCATCGGCGGTATGAACGACAGCACCGTGCTCGGTGGCGTGCGCGCCACCGAAAGCGCCGGCTTCAAGGCGGCGAACGTGATCGGCGTGGGCATCAACGGCACCGACGCCATCGAAGAACTGAAAAAATCCGACACCGGTTTCTACGGCTCGATGCTGTTGAGCCCGGATGCCTCCGGCTATAAAACGGCCACGGCGATGTTCGAGTGGGTAACCAAAGGGACTGAGCCGGCCAAGTTTACCGCCCTGGATAACGTGACGCTGATCACCCGCGCCAACTTCAAGGCTGAACTGAGCAAAATAGGGTTGTGGAAATGAACGGGGCGGCTCTGCGGTTCGACGGCATCGGCAAGGAATTTCCCGGGGTCAAGGCGCTGGCGCAGATTAGCTTTGAAGCGCGTCCGCACCAGGTGCATGCGCTGATGGGGGAGAACGGTGCGGGTAAGTCGACCCTGCTGAAAATCCTCGGGGGGGCCTATATTCCCAGCAGCGGCACGGTGCATATCGGCGAGCAGGCCATGGATTTCAAATGCGCCGCCGACAGCATCGCCAGCGGCGTCGCGGTGATTCACCAGGAACTGCACCTGGTACCGGAAATGACTGTCGCGGAAAACCTGTTCCTCGGGCATTTGCCGTCGCGCTTCGGCGTGGTCAATCGTAGCCTGCTGCGCAAGCAGGCCCTGGCCTGCCTCAAGGGCCTGGCCGATGAAATCGACCCCGAGGAGAAGCTCGGGCGCCTGTCCCTGGGCCAGCGCCAACTGGTGGAGATCGCCAAGGCCCTGTCCCGCGGCGCCCATGTGATTGCGTTCGACGAGCCCACCAGCAGCTTGTCCGCCCGGGAAATCGACCGCTTGATGACCATCATCGGACGCCTACGGGACGAGGGCAAAGTGGTGCTCTATGTGTCCCACCGCATGGAAGAGGTATTCCGCATCTGCAACGCGGTGACGGTGTTCAAGGACGGCCGCTACGTGCGCACCTTCGACGACATGAGTGCGCTGACCCACGACCAACTGGTGACGTGCATGGTCGGTCGCGATATCCAGGACATCTACGACTATCGCCCGCGTGAGCGCGGTGATGTGGCGCTGAAGGTCGACGGCCTGCTCGGCCCTGGCCTGCGCGAACCGGTGAGTTTCGCGGCGCACAAGGGCGAGATCCTCGGCCTGTTCGGGCTGGTCGGCGCCGGGCGGACCGAGCTGTTGCGCCTGCTCAGCGGGCTGGAACGCAGCAGCGCCGGGCAGTTGCAATTGTGCGGTGAACCGCTGCAACTGCGTTCACCGCGCGATGCCATCGCCGGCGGCGTGTTGCTGTGCCCTGAAGACCGTAAGAAGGAAGGCATTATTCCGCTGTCCAGCGTCGCGGAGAACATCAACATCAGCGCCCGTGGTGCCCACGCATCGTTCGGCTGGTTGTTGCGTGACGAGTGGGAAACCGGCAACGCCGACCACCAGATCAAGGCGATGAAGGTCAAGACGCCGAACGCGGAGCAGAAAATCATGTTCCTCTCGGGCGGCAATCAGCAAAAGGCCATTCTGGGTCGCTGGCTGTCGATGCCGATGAAGGTCCTGCTGCTGGACGAACCGACGCGAGGCATCGATATCGGCGCCAAGTCGGAGATCTACCAGATCATCCATAACCTGGCGGCCAGCGGTATTGCGGTGATCGTGGTGTCCAGCGACCTGATGGAAGTGATGGGCATCTCCGACCGCATCCTGGTGATGAGCGAAGGCGCCCTCACTGGCGAATTGACCCGCGATCAAGCGGATGAAGCACGGCTGCTGCAACTGGCTCTCCCGCGTTCGCGGGCTTGAAGAATAAGAGGGTTTGGGTATGTCTCAGGTAAAAACTGCAAAGGGCTTCTGGCCGGGTTTCAACCAGCGCAAGTTTCTCGATGATTGGGTCATGCTGTTGGCAGCCCTGAGCATCTTTGTGCTCAGCGCACTGTTCATCGACAATTTCCTTTCGCCGCTGAATATGCGCGGTCTGGGCCTGGCGATTTCCACCGTGGGTATTGCGGCGTGCACCATGCTGTTCTGCCTGGCCTCGGGGCACTTCGACTTATCGGTGGGCTCGGTGATCGCTTGCGCCGGCGTGGTGGCGGGGATCGTGATCCGCGACACCGACAGCGTGGTGCTCGGCGTGTCCGCGGCGTTGGCCATGGGCCTGGTGGTGGGGCTGATCAACGGCATCGTGATCGCCAAGTTGCGCATCAATGCATTGATCGCGACCTTGGCGACCATGCAGATCGTGCGCGGCCTGGCCTATATCTTCTCGAACGGCAAGGCCGTGGGGGTGATGGACGAGCGCTTCTTCGTGTTCGGCAACGGCCAATTGCTGGGCGTGCCGGTGCCGATCATTATCACCGTGCTGTGCTTTGTGTTCTTCGGCTGGCTGCTCAACTACACCACCTATGGGCGCAACACCATGGCCATTGGCGGTAACCAGGAAGCGGCGTTGCTCGCCGGGGTCAACGTCGACCGCACCAAGATCATCATCTTTGCCGTTCACGGCTTGATCGGCGCGTTGGCTGGGGTGATCCTCGCCTCGCGCATGACCTCGGGCCAGCCGATGATCGGCCAGGGCTTCGAGCTGACGGTGATTTCGGCGTGTGTGCTGGGTGGGGTGTCGTTGAGTGGTGGCATCGGCATGATTCGCCACGTGATTGCCGGGGTGTTGATCCTGGCGATCATCGAGAATGCGATGAACCTGAAGAATATCGATACCTTCTACCAGTATGTGATCCGCGGTTCGATCCTGTTGCTGGCGGTCATCATCGACCGCATGAAGCAGCGCTAGACCGAATACCTCAGGCCCCCTGTGGGAGGGGGCTTGCCCGAATGCCGTTCAGTTAAGCGTACATCGCCTTCTGTAGGAGCGAGCTTGCTCGCGAAAAACGTCAACGATCACGCGTGTTTCCTGAATCAACGCGGCGCCTGTGAGTTCTTCGCGAGCAAGCTCGCTCCTACAAAAAAGCCTTAGCTGAACGGCATTCGGGCAAGTCCCCTCCCACACTTGGATCGACGCTGTGTTCGCGTTCAGCATTTGCCATAATGGCGCCGTTTTCGTACTTCCCAATAGGCCCGATATGCAGGAAACCGCCCACACCCCCGTCAAAGACGCCGCCCCCACCGGCACCCAGACCCTGCTGCGTGGCCTGGGCGTCGTGCAAGCGGTGGCCGCGGGTGCGCGGGATCTCAAGGAGATCGCCAAGCGCATCGGCACCACCCGCAGCACCACGCACCGCCTGGCCAGTTGCCTGGTGGACGAGCGTTACCTGCGCGTGGTGCCGCAAGTGGGTTACCTGCTGGGGCCGAAGCTGATCGAGCTGGGGTTCCAGGCGCGCGAAGAGTTGCCGTTGGTCAGCCTGGCCGTGCCTTACCTGGACGAACTGTCGGCCCTCACCGGTGACACCATTCACTTGGCCATCCGTGAAGACGACGACGTGCTCTACCTGCACAAGAACCCTGGCCGCTACGGCCCGGAAATGCGCTCGCGGGTGGGTCATCGCATGCCGTTGGCGCGGACCGGGGTCGGCAAGGCGATGTTGCTGGATGACACCGCCGAGGAGTGGCAGCGCCTGTACCAGGCCAGTTTTCCGCAGGGCGGCAAGAGCCAGCAGTGGCCGCAGCACCCGGAGCAATCCTGGGCGCAGTTCGAGCAGCGCATGTGTGAATACGTGGCGGGAGGGTATGCGTTCGATCTGGAAGACAACGAACCGTCGATCCGTTGCGTGGCGGCACCGGTGCGCGATGCCAGCCGGCGTATCGTCGCCGGCATCAGCATCGCCAGTACCGTGCCCTACATGCCACTGGAGAAAATGGCCGAGCTGATCCCTGTGATCAAACAGGTCGCAGCCCGGCTGTCTGCGGAGTTGGGCGCGAAAGCCTGATCAGGCTTTCAGGGTCGCCATGTCGATGACAAAGCGGTACTTCACGTCACCGGCGATCATGCGGGTGTAGGCCTCGTTGATCTGACGGATATCGAGCATTTCGATGTCGCAGGTAATGCCATGCTCAGCGCAGAAATCCAGGACTTCCTGGGTTTCGGCAATGCCACCGATCAGCGAGCCGGCCAGGACTTTACGACCCAGCACCAGCTTGGCGGCGTTGACGGGCGGATCTACCGGCTCGATCAAGCCGACCAGGATGTGCACGCCGTCAAAGCGCAGTACATCCAGGTAGGGGTTGAGGTCGTGTTGCACCGGAATGGTGTCCAGCAGGAAGTCGAAGTGCCCGGCGGCGGCTTTCATCTGTGCGGCGTCGGTGGACACGATCACATGGTCGGCGCCCTGGCGACGGCCTTCTTCGGCCTTGCTCGCGGAGCGGGTGAACAGGGTCACCTCAGCGCCCATGGCCTTGGCGAACTTGATGCCCATGTGGCCCAACCCCCCCATGCCGAGGATGCCGACTTTATCGCCGGCCTTCACGCCGTAGTGCTTGAGTGGTGAATAGGTGGTGATACCGGCACAGAGAATCGGTGCGGCGCTGGCCAGGTCGAGCTTGGCCGGGATCTTCACCACGAAATGTTCGCTGACCACGATGCTGTCGGAGTAGCCGCCCATGGTGTTGCTGCCATCGACCCGATCCGGGGTGGCATAGGTCATGGTCGGGCCTTCGAGGCAGTATTGCTCCAGGTCCGCCTGGCACGCGTCGCAGTGGCGGCACGAATCGACCATGCAACCGACGCCGACCAGGTCGCCGACTTTATGCGCGGTGACGCTGGTGCCGACGGCGGTGACTTTGCCGACAATCTCATGGCCCGGCATCAGCGGGTAGACGGCAATGCCCCATTCGTTGCGGGCCTGGTGGATGTCGGAATGGCATACGCCACAGTAGAGAATCTCGATTGCCACGTCATCGGCGCGCGGGCTGCGGCGTTCAAATGACATGGGGGCGAGGGGAGTGGTGGCCGATTGGGCGGCATAACCGATGGCGGTATACATGGAGAAAACCTCGCAGAAGCAGTGACAGATGAGGCGGGCCATTCTCCGCGCCACCCCCAGGTGCGGCCATGGCGATTGCTCCGAGTCTCATGCCTATTCCTCCGGGAGTGCCCCGGGTTTGGATCTATGTGTCGCCAGACCTGCGATGATGTTCCCATCCCTTTTTCGCGAAGTTTTTTGCCATGTTGTTGACCCGCCATCTCGACGCCAATGCCACGCTGGTTTCCTTGATTGAGGGGCTGACGTCCTGCGACGGTTTTTCCCCGACCCACCTGCCTGGTGTGCAAGTGCTGCGCGCCAGTTGCGATGTGGCACGTGGCCCGCAGATCTATGAGCCGAGCCTGATGTTCGTGGCCCAAGGCAGCAAGGTCGCCTACCTGGGCCCGCGCACCCTGGAGTACGGCGCCGGGCATTACCTGATCCAGGCGATGCCGGTGCCGTTCGAGTGCGAGACCTTCGCCCTGGCGCCCGGTGCGCCGTTGCTGGGTGTGACGGTGGGGATTGACCGGGTGGTGCTGGGGGAGTTGGTGATGGCCATGGGCATGCAGGCCGGTCCGCCGCCGACGGCGCAGACCTTGGAGTCGATGAGTTCGGTGGTGCTCGACGATGCGATGCGCGGCTGCGTCGAACGGCTGTTGCAGTGCCTGCATGATCCGCTGGAGAGCCGGATCATGGGGCCCGCGCGGGTGCGGGAATTATTGTTCACCGCACTGCGCGGGCCACAGGCCGATGTGCTGCGCGCGTTGGTGGAACAGCAGGGGCAATTTTCGCGAATCGCCACCTCGTTGAATCACCTGCATGCCCATTTCGCCGAGCCACTGAATATCGAGACGCTGGCGGGGTATGCGCACATGAGCGCGTCGACGTTTCATGAGCATTTCAAACGTTGCACGCTGTTGTCGCCGGTGCAGTACCTCAAGCGCTTGCGCTTGCTCAAGGCCCAGCAATTATTGCTGGTGGAAGGCATGGGGGTGGCGCAGGCGGCGCATAGCGTGGGGTATCAAAGTACGTCGCAGTTCAGCCGCGAGTACAAACGCTACTTCGAGCGCAACCCCGGCGAAGAGCGGGCTGCATAGTCATGTCAGGCAACAGCACAATCCAACTGTGGGAAGGGGGCAACCCCTCCTACAGTTGATCGAGTTTGATTCCATAAAAAAGGCTCCCGTTTGGGAGCCTCGTTTGGCTTACATATTCGGGTAAGTCGGCCCGCCCGAGCCTTCCGGCGTGACCCAGGTGATGTTCTGCGAAGGATCCTTGATGTCACAGGTCTTGCAGTGCACGCAGTTCTGGGCGTTGATCTGGAAGCGCTTCTCGCCATCTTCCTTGGTCACGACTTCATACACGCCAGCCGGGCAGTAGCGTTGCGCCGGTTCATCGTAGAGCGGCAGGTTGGTGCCGAGCGGGATGCTGGGGTCTTTGAGCTTCAAGTGGCACGGCTGTTCTTCTTCGTGGTTGGTACCGGAGATGAACACCGAGCTCAGCTTGTCGAAGCTCAACTTGCCGTCGGGCTTGGGGTAGTCGATCTTCTGGCAGTCCTTGGCCAGCTTGAGGCACGCATAGTCGGGCTTGGTGTCGTGCAGGGTGAACGGCATCTTGCCACCCAGGATGTTCTGGTCGAACCAGTTGAAGCCGGCGCCGATGATCGGGCCGAACTTGTGCATCGCCGGGCCGAAGTTGCGGCTGGCGAACAGTTCTTCGTAGAGCCAGCTGGCCTTGAAGCTGTCGACGTAGTTGGTCAGTTCGTCGCCGCCTTCGGATTCGGCAAACAGGCGTTCGGCCACGGCGTCGGCAGCGAGCATGCCGGACTTCATCGCGGTGTGGCTGCCCTTGATCTTGGCCACGTTCATGGTACCCAGGTCGCAACCGATGAGAGCGCCGCCCTTGAACACCATTTTTGGCAACGAGTTGATGCCGCCTTTGGCCAGGGCGCGGGCGCCGTAGCTGATGCGCTTGCCGCCTTCGAGGTACTGGGCCAGCACCGGGTGGTGCTTGAGGCGCTGGAACTCATCGAACGGCGACAGGAAGGTGTTGCTGTAGGACAGATCGACGATCAGGCCCACAACGACCTGGTTGTTTTCCAGGTGATAGAGGAACGAGCCACCGGTGTTCTCGTTGCTCATGATGTCCAGCGGCCAACCGGCGGTGTGCACCACCAGGCCAGGCTGATGTTTGGCCGGGTCGATTTCCCAGATTTCCTTGAGGCCGATGCCGTAGTGCTGGGCGTCGGCGTCGCTGTCCAGCTTGAAGCGCTGGATCAGTTGCTTGCCGATATGGCCGCGGCAGCCTTCGGCGAACAGCGTGTATTTGCCGCGCAGTTCCATGCCTGGGGTGTAGACGCCTTCTTTGGGATGGCCTTCGCGGTCGACGCCGAGGTCGCCGGTGATGATGCCGCGCACCACACCGTTTTCGTCGAACAGCGCTTCCTGGGCGGCGAAGCCTGGGTAGACTTCCACGCCAAGGTTCTCGGCCTGCTGGGCCAGCCAACGGCACAGGTTGCCCAGGGAGATAATATAGTTGCCTTCGTTGTGCATGGTCTTGGGCACAAAGAAGTCAGGCACCTTGGTCGAGGTGTCGGCGCTGCGCAGTACATAGATGTCATCGCGCACCACCGGGGTGTTGAGCGGGGCGCCGAGTGCTTTCCAGTCCGGGAACAGTTCGTTCAGGGCGCGGGGTTCGAACACGGCGCCGGAGAGGATATGAGCGCCGACTTCGGAGCCTTTTTCGACCACGCAGACGCTGATTTCCTTACCGGCTTCGGCGGCCTTCTGCTTCAGTCGGCAGGCGGCGGACAGGCCCGCCGGGCCAGCGCCGACGATGACCACGTCGAATTCCATGTATTCGCGTTCCACAGGCTATCTCCTACTCAAGGCTCAACAGGCTTTTTTTCTAATGGGTGGAGGTTAGGTGTCATAACCGTCATCGCTGCTTTAAACAGCAGGGTATGACCCACCTTTCTCTCTAGGTGGCGCATTATATCTACACCACTCCCAGCGTCCAATACAAACGTTTGTTTGAATTGCTTGGAGGCTAGGTAAATCAAAGCAACGCGGCTTATGACTGACCATTTTGCCGTATTGACCAGAATAGGTGTTCCGGTCAATATACGGTCGGTTTTGCGCTTAGCGTAGGCAGACTGTAGGTTTCAAGAGCACGTCCAAAAGCAGGGCGAAGGCAAAACGGGTGACGCGCGTGCAAAAGATGGCGCGCAGTTTACACGCCGCGAGAAAGAATGACCTCCCAGTCACCACTGACGAACGGTCATCACTGGCCTGTCGCGGTGTCATTCGCCGACGTTTTTGGAGGTGCCCTTGTGTGCCGATGAGCATCAACCGCCAGGTTCGCCTAGGCGACTTTCTTTTCACCGGAGAGTAACGAGGAATCCATGAAGGTTCTTGTAGCTGTCAAACGCGTTGTCGATTACAACGTGAAAGTTCGCGTCAAGGCGGACAATTCCGGCGTCGACCTCGCTAACGTCAAGATGTCGATGAACCCTTTCTGCGAAATCGCTGTGGAAGAAGCTGTACGCCTGAAAGAGAAAGGCGTTGCGACTGAAATCGTCGTGGTTTCCATCGGCCCGACCACTGCTCAAGAGCAGCTGCGTACCGCCCTGGCACTGGGTGCCGACCGCGCCATCCTGGTTGAGTCCGCTGAAGAGCTGACCTCCCTGGCCGTGGCCAAGTTGCTCAAGGCCGTTGTCGATAAGGAACAGCCTCAACTGGTGATCCTTGGCAAACAGGCCATCGACAGCGACAACAACCAGACTGGCCAGATGCTGGCTGCGCTGACCGGTTACGGCCAGGGCACCTTCGCCTCCAAAGTCGAAGTGAGCGGCGACAGCGTGGCTGTCACCCGCGAAATCGACGGCGGCGCGCAGACAGTTTCGTTGAAACTGCCGGCCATCGTCACCACCGACCTGCGTTTGAACGAGCCGCGCTACGCGTCCCTGCCGAACATCATGAAAGCCAAGAAGAAGCCTCTCGAAGTGCTGACTCCGGATGCTTTGGGCGTTTCCACTGCCTCCACCAACAAGACCGTCAAAGTCGAAGCGCCGGCTGCACGCAGCGCGGGTATCAAGGTCAAGTCGGTGGCTGAACTGGTCGAGAAACTGAAAAACGAAGCGAAGGTAATCTAACAATGACTATCTTGGTAATCGCTGAACACGACAACAAGGTGCTGGCTCCGGCCACCCTGAACACCGTGGCTGCTGCCGCAAAAATCGGTGGCGACATTCACGTGCTGGTTGCAGGCCTTGGCGCTGGCGCCGTGGCTGAAGCCGCTGCGAAAATCGCTGGCGTGAGCAAAGTCTTGCTGGCTGACAACGCCGCCTACGCGCACCAGTTGCCTGAAAACGTTGCCCCTCTGGTCGCAGAGCTGGGTGCCGGCTACAGCCACATCCTGGCCGCCGCCACCTCCAACGGCAAAAACATCCTGCCGCGCGTTGCTGCGCAGTTGGACGTTGACCAGATCTCCGAGATCATCTCGGTTGAAAGCGCCGACACCTTCAAGCGCCCGATCTACGCCGGTAACGCCATCGCAACCGTACAGTCCAACGCTTCGGTCAAGGTCATCACCGTGCGCGCCACCGGCTTCGACCCAGTGGCTGCCGAAGGTGGTTCGGCTGCCGTTGAAGCCGTCGCCGCTGCCCACGACGCTGGCACTTCCAGCTTTGTTGGCGAAGAGCTGGCCAAGTCGGATCGCCCTGAGCTGACCGCTGCCAAGATCGTCGTATCGGGCGGGCGTGGCATGCAGAACGGTGACAACTTCAAGCACCTGTACGCCCTGGCCGACAAGCTGGGCGCGGCGGTCGGCGCTTCCCGTGCAGCCGTCGACGCAGGTTTCGTACCCAACGACATGCAGGTCGGCCAGACCGGCAAGATCGTTGCGCCACAGCTGTACATCGCCGTCGGTATCTCCGGCGCGATCCAGCACTTGGCCGGTATGAAAGACTCCAAAGTGATCGTTGCGATCAACAAGGACGAAGAAGCACCGATCTTCCAAGTGGCCGATTACGGCCTGGTGGCGGACTTGTTCGAAGCCGTACCTGAGTTGGAGAAGCTGGTCTAATCCAGCCGCTTCACTTATAAAGAGCCCGGTCTTTGGACCGGGCTTTTTTTTGAATACCCCAAAACACGGTAGGAGCGAGCTTGCTCGCGAAAAACTCACAAGCACCGCGTTCATCCAGGATGCGCGCCATCGCTAACGTTTTTCGCGAGCAAGCTCGCTCCTACAATAATCCTACGGAGAACCTCGCCATGGAACTGCGCCCCTGGGCCGTACTGCTGGGCTTCACGCTGCTGCCAGGCCTGGCGCTTGCCGCCGGTAAATGCGAGCGCCTGGTGATCACCGGCAGCCCGGATGCGCCGCCTTTGCTCTGGCGCGATCCCCAGGACCCCACGCACCTGATAGGTGCCACCGCCGATGTGCTGCAACAGGTGGCCAAGGACCTCGGGCTGAAAATCGACCTGCTCTACGGCGGCAAGCGCTCCATGGCCCTGGATGAAGTGCGCAGCGGGCGCATGGACCTCCTTGCCGATGCCCCGTTGAACCTGGGTGAGCTGAACAACCTCGATTACATCCACCCGGCGCTGGTGCAGACCGATTACCTGGTCTGGACCCGCAAAGACTCAAAGCTGGCCTATACCACCGCGGCCGACCTGCACGGTCACCAGGGTGCAGTGTCGGAACGGGCACGATTGAGCCGCGACTTTGAAACCTTCGCCAGCCAGCAACTGAGCCTGCAACGCATGCCCACGTTGACCCCGGCGTTCCAGAAACTGCTGTTAGGGGAGGTGGACTATGTGTTGGCCGGACGCTACTCGGGCATGGCCATGGCCCAGACCTTGGGCATGAGCAATGACCTGGTCGCTCGCGACGTTCCCGTCGACCAGCCCGGTCTGTACCTGGCGATTTCCCACAACTCGGCCTGCAATGATCCGTGGCTGCGCGGACAGCTGGCTAAAAAGATGACAGAATTGTCCGGGTCTGGTGTGACGCAAGCTGCGCTACAGCGCAACCTCGAGCGCTGGAAAGCGCAATTGCAACAACCCGTCGGCACCCCAACACAGTAGGGATTTCCAGTGATTTTTCGACCTCTTTTAGCGGCCCTCGCCGTCGTTGCTCTGGCGGGATGTGCAGCCGATCCTGCGCCGAATGAACAAATACGCCTCACCCAGCAAGCGTTGGAACAAGCCAACGCCGTGGGTGCCAACACCGATGAATCGCCCGAACTGAAACTGGCCGAAGACAAATTCGCCCAGGCCAAGGCCGATATGGCCGACCAATCCTACAAGGACGCGCGCATGCAGGCCGAACAGGCCGAGCTGGATGCGCGCCTCGCCGAAGCACACGTGCTGACCCGCAAGAGCCAGGAACAACTCAACGTGCTCAATACCCGCATCACCCGCTTGCGCAAGCAATTGCAGTTGGGAGAAGCCCAATGAGCCCGATGATCCGTGGTTTGAGCTGTGTATTGCTGCTGGGCAGCGCGGCGCTGGGCGGCTGTGCCAGCCACCCGAATGGCGAACTGGCCCTGCAACAGGCGGGCAGCGATTTCCAGAAGGTCAAGGAAGACGCGAATGTGCTGCGCTTTGCGCCCAAAGACGTGATCCGCGCCGGTGAATCCCTCGCCCGTGCCGATCGCCTGTCCAGCTATTGGGGCAGCGGTGCCGACGTGGTGCATTACGCTTATCTTAGCCAACGCTATAGCGCGATCGCCCGCGAACACACCGAGCAGGCGCTCAACCAGGAGCGCGGCGCCAAGCTTGAACTGGAACGCCAGCGCTTGCAGCTGGCCCTGCGTGAAAGCAAGTTGATCAGCGTGCAGCAACAGGGCAAATGGCTCGAAGAACAGATCGCCAGCCTGGCCACCACCCAGACCGATCGGGGCCTGGTGATGACCCTGGGGGATGTGTTGTTCGACACCGGTGAAGCAGAGCTGAAAAACTCGGCCAACCGCACGGTGTTGAAGATCGTGCAGTTCCTGCAACTGAACCCCAAGCGCGTGGTGCGCATCGAGGGTTACACCGACAGCACGGGCGGCGAGCAGGAAAACCTCAAACTGTCCCGCGACCGCGCGCAATCGGTGGCGGACGTGCTGGTCGACCTGGGCATCGACGAAAAACGCATCCAGGTCGAAGGCTACGGCGATCAGTACCCGGTGGAAGCCAACGCTTCCGAGCGAGGCCGCGCGCAGAACCGTCGGGTGGAAATCGTGTTCTCCGACGCCAAAGGCCAGTTGGGCGCCGCTCGCTGAAGCGTTGCGCCGTTCAAAAATGTGGGAGGGGGCTTGCCCCGATGACGGCGTGTCAGTCAGCGAAACTGTTGACTGAACCCCCGTCATCGGGAGTAAGCCCCCTCCCATATTTGTTTGGGGTACACCCTCACAGTTTTTGCTGTCACTGCGGTCCGCGCTCGACTATTGTGGCAACTGTCCCCGTACACTTCTAAACTGTGCCGGTATGTTTCACACAAAAATAAAATACCCGTGAAATCGAGTGCTGCGTCATGACCAATCTGTTGCTTTACCAACGTATCGCCCAGCAACTGGCTGAGGATATCCGGCGCGGTGTCTATCAGCCGGGCGAGCGCGTGCCTTCGGTGCGCAAGATGAGCTCCCAGTTGAATGTCAGCCACGCCACGGTGTTGCAGGCTTACGCCAACCTGGAAGACCAGGGGTTGATCCGCGCGCGCCCGCAGTCCGGGTATTACGTGCACCAGACGCCCGCGCTCACGGCGCCTACGCCGGATATCGCGCGGGTCGAGCGCCCGGGGCTGGTCACCCGTAGCAGCATCATCCAGCAGGTGTTGGTGGAGTCACGTCGCGAAGGCGTCTTCCCGCTGGGCGCCGCCGTGCCGAGTGTCGATTACCTGCCAGTGCGCGCGCTGCACCAGCAGTTGGCCAAGGTCACACGCTTCCAGAGCCCACGCGCGTTCAGCTATATGTTCAGCCCTGGTTTCGAACCGTTGCGTCGCCAGGTGGCGATCCGCATGCGCGATGCCGGCGTGGTGGTCGACCCGTCCGAAGTGGTGATCACCCACGGTTGCGTCGACGCGTTGCAGATGTCGTTGCGCGTGTTGACCCGTCCAGGCGACCTGATCGCCGCCGAATCGCCGACCTATTACGGTTTGTTGCAACTGGCCGACCTGCTCGGCCTCAAGGTTATCGAGATCCCCAGCGACCCGGCCACAGGCATGAGCCTGGAAGCCCTGCAACTGGCAGCCAACCAATGGTCGATCAAGGCCCTGGTGCTGACCACGCGCCTGAGCAACCCCCTTGGCGGCACCATGCCTGAGGAGCGACAGAAACAGTTGCTGCGCCTGGCCTCGGATTTCGATATCCAGATCGTCGAGGACGATATCTACGGCGAGCTGATGTTCGAACTGGGTCGCACCAAGGCCCTGAAAGCCTATGACCGTCTGGATCGGGTGATCTACTGCTCGAGTTTTTCCAAGACCTTGTCCCCCGGTGTGCGCATCGGTTGGATGATCGCCGGCAAATACCAGCAGGAAATCCAGCGCCTGCAGATGTTCAGCACCCATTCGGCATGCAGTGTCACCCAGATGGGCGTCGCCGCGTACCTGGAGAACGGTGGCTACGACCGGCACCTTCGCTACATCCGTCAGGAATACCGCAAGAACCTCAGCGCTTTCCAGCTGGCGGTCCAGCAGTATTTCCCCGAAGGCACGCAGATGACCCGGCCTAACGGCGGTTTTATCCTGTGGGTCAGTTTGCCCGGGCGGGTCAATACCCAGGAACTGCATGTACGTGCCCTGCAACAGGGCATCAGCATCGCCCCGGGGCTGATCTTCAGTAACACCGAACAGTTCAACCACTGTATTCGCTTGAACTGCGGCACGCCGTGGAACCGCGAGGCAGAGCGCGCACTGATGACCCTGGGGATGTTGGCCAGCCAGTTGTGCCAGGAAACCGCAGCCGGTTTTTAGGCGCCCAAATGGGGCGGTACCGATCGCCGGCTGATCACCGCGCTTGTCATGCCGCGCACAACAAGCGAGCATATGGCCCTCTGCCGTTAATGCTGTTGGCGATATGACCTCTATTTTTCGTGCCTTTTTGGTGATTAGCCTCTTAAGCCTTGGCAACGTCGGCACTGTACTGGCGGCGACCCCTGTGCCGGGAGCCGCACCCGCAGTCAGCACCGAGCAGAAGACCCCTGCGAAAAAGCCGGCACCTGCGAAAAAAACCGCGCAGGCCAAGAAGAAAGCGGCCACGACGAAAAAACGTGCGCCGGTCTCGAGCAAGTCCAAGTCGGCTCGCGAAGTGGCTCAGACCCAATTGCCACCGGCACAGTTGGACTTGTCCTTACCCTCGGACATGGTCAGGCACTTGCAACCCATTGGCACCATGGCCCAGCCGAGGAACGTGCCTCTGCTGCCGCCGATGTTTGGCGAAAAGCCATCCGATAACAGTGCGTTCCAGATCAACGGCCGCTTGCTCAGCAATGAGATGAGGCTGCAACTGCGCAACGAAGAGCGCCGCGAAGTCGAAGGCGCCGCGCTGGATTTCGAGTTCAAGCAGTAGACTTTCCGTCAAAGGTGACTTCGTCACTCGACCATCTGTCGCAGACTGGTCGGTCACTTTTGTTTTCTGCGAAAAACCCCTGTTAGACCATTTTAAAACGGCTGTTTAAGGGCGTAATCTAGCCCGGCCATCCCTATTGAGTCGTCGAGGACCTGCTGGTCATGAAATGCCGTGAAGGCTGTGGCGCCTGTTGCATCGCCCCCTCCATCAGTTCACCGCTGCCAGGAATGCCCCACGGCAAACCCGCGGGCGAACGCTGCCTGCACCTGTCGGTCGAACAGCTATGCCTGCTGTTCGGCCGACCGGAGCGGCCGGCGGTGTGCAGTGATTTCAAGGCGGATATCGAGGTCTGCGGCACCGACCAGGCCGATGCGATCCGGTTGATCGGCTGGTGGGAGCAGATGACGGCGGCTTGATGGGCTTTACTATCGGAACTTCAACAATAAGGAATACAACAATGGGTTCGCTGAAACGAATGGCTGTGTTGTGCGGTTTTACGGTGTTGTTTGCTGCTACTGCTCAAGCTGAGGATTGGCAGGTCGCCAAGGACGAAGACGGCATCAAGGTGTCGCTGAGCGAAATTGCCGGCTCCAAGTACAAGGCATATCGCGGTGTGACCGTAGTCAAGGCGCCGGTGGCCAAGATCGTGGCATTGCAGGAAGACGTGGCTGGCGCCTGCAAATGGATTCATGAGTGCAAATCGCAAAAACTGCTCAAGAAGGAAGGCGACAAGAGCTGGACCTATACCCAGTTCAAGGCACCGTTCCCGGTGACCGACCGCGATTCCATTCTGGAAATCACCACCTCCACGGCCGCCGACGGTAGCGTGACTCGCAAGCTGCTGGAAGTGCCGACCTACCAGCCGGAAGTGAAGGGCTACGTACGCGTCGCCCAGGTGGAGGGTTACTGGAAGCTGGTGCCCAAAAACGCCAATGAAACCGAAGTCACCTACCAGGTGCACACCGAGCCAGGCGGCAGCGTGCCTTCGTGGCTGGCCAACAAGTTCGTGGTCGACGCCCCGTTCAACACCTTGAAAGCCCTCAAGGAACGCGCTGAGCAGTAAGCGCAGTTGATCCGGTGCCTCCGACCTTGAGTGGAACGTTTGCCAGGCCCTCAAGGTCCAGATAGAGGTAAGCCCACACATGGGTTTTATCGAGGAGGCACCGATGCAAAAGTGGCAGATTACTTTCGTTGATGATCACGGCGTGCAGTCCGTGGAGCAGTTCACCTGCGAACAGAAGCCCAGCCTCGAAGACGCTGCGCACATGATTCGTAACAAGCTGGTGCCAGTGGCTGCCGAATTGAACCTCAATGACCTGGAAGGTCGTAAACCCGAGCCCACGGTCAAGATCCTCAAAGACCAGAACAGTATCCAGATCCTCGACATCTCTCCTGCTGTCTGAACATTTCCTGTATGCCTTTCAAGCGCCTCTGGTGGAGGTGATAGCTTCGCGCTACTCTGCAAGCGAGATCAGCGAATGAATCGCTAAGGTCTGGTCTTGTCAGCTACATGCTTGTTTTCCAGCGGTGATGTCATTGCCCCAGGTGATGTGATTGCCGTAGCCCCGCGCCAGTAGGGCGCGGGCTTGGGGAAGCACGGAAAGTCTATCCATCGGTCTGAGGAGGACGTTTCATGAGCACAGCCTATCAAGAAGACATCAGCACCAACGTTCTGCGCCGTATGAAAGAAGGCGGGTTCGATTTTTCACGGTTCCACCCCATCGAGTTCTACGCCATTTTCCCGGATGAGGAGAGGGCGCGCAGGGCTGCGGGTGAATTTCGTGGCGAATCGCTGAATGCCCAGGTCAGCGCGCGCGACGATGGTGCCTGGTACTTGGAACTGAGCAAGATCATGTTTGCAACCTACGACGGCATAGGAGACTTCGAGCAGGACTTTGAGGCGGTGGTCGAGCCCTTGGGCGGGATCATCGAGGGATGGGGGGTCAAGCAGGAGGTGCGTGGCTTACCCATGTAAATTTCCATCATGTAGTCAGGTTTTATGAGCAGCGAAGTGTATCGGCTGACCTTTTGGGTCGGCCGATTTTGTTTGGGCGCCAATAAAACTATTCGGAACTTGCGCGTGTTTTTTGGGCACCAAAAAAAAGCCACCCGAGCAAGGTGGCCTAAAGGGAAGAGCGGTTCGCTGACGTGGCAGGACGCATCCTGTTCAGCCGATGGGGACGATTATCCGCAGGCTTGGCCGGGCAGTGAAATCAACTCTGGCTATGCTGTTGATAGTCAAAGCCCGCCTTGTGATGAAGCAATGGGCATGACGCCGGGCGTTCTGCGCACCAGGAAGGTGCGACATGGCGCTTCTATTAATTCAACGGCTTGATTTATAAGTGTTTATGCCGCTGGCACGGGCCTTGCGATGGTTCTTGCGTCCGGGTGACAAGGAGTTCGGCATGATCCGCACTTATTACGACGAAATGTACGATGGGGCAGGGCAGGTCCGCCCTCACTACCGCGAGTTCGCCCGTTGGTTGGCTGAAACCCCTGCTGAACTGCTGGCGCAGCGCCGGCGCGAAGCCGATTTGCTGTTTCACCGCGCCGGGATCACGTTCACCCTCTATGGGGACGAGCAGGGGACCGAGCGCCTGATCCCCTTCGACACCATTCCCCGCAGTATTCCCGCCAGTGAATGGCGGATTGTCGAACGTGGCTGTATTCAACGGGTCAAGGCGCTGAACATGTTTCTCGCCGACCTGTATCACGATCAACGCATCATCAAGGCCGGGATTATTCCCGCCGAACAAGTGCTGGCCAACGAGCAATACCAATTGGCCATGCAGGGCCTGGACCTGCATCGCGATCTGTATTCCCACATCTCTGGGGTCGACCTCGTACGCGATGGTGACGGCACCTACTACGTGCTTGAAGACAACCTGCGTACACCGAGCGGTGTCAGCTACATGCTCGAAGACCGCAAGATGATGATGCGCCTGTTCCCTGAACTGTTCGCCGCCCAGCGCATTGCGCCAATCGATCACTACCCCAACTTGCTGCTCGACACCCTGAAAAGCTCCAGCCCCCTGGATAACCCCAGTGTGGTGGTACTGACGCCGGGGCGCTTCAACAGCGCATTCTTCGAACATGCTTTCTTAGCCCGGGAAATGGGGGTGGAGCTGGTGGAGGGCGCCGACCTGTTCGTGCGCGATGACCGCGTGTTCATGCGCACCACCGACGGGCCCAAGGCGGTAGACGTGATCTATCGACGGCTCGATGATGCATTTCTCGACCCGCTGGCTTTCAACCCGGACTCCATGCTCGGTGTGCCCGGCCTGCTGGCGGCCTATCGTTCCGGCAATGTGGTGCTGGCGAATGCTATCGGCACCGGGGTAGCGGATGACAAGTCGGTGTACCCCTTCGTCACCGAGATGATCCGTTTTTACCTGGATGAAGAACCGATCCTGAAGAACGTTCCGACCTTTCAATGCCGCAAGCCCGACGAACTGTCCCACGTGCTGGCCAACCTGCCGGACCTGGTGGTCAAGGAAACCCAAGGCTCCGGCGGTTACGGCATGCTTGTCGGTCCGGCGTCCACGGCGGCGGAAATCGAAGCCTTCCGCGCGCGCATCAAGGCCAAGCCCCACGCCTATATCGCGCAACCGACCTTGTGTTTATCCACCTGCCCGACGTTTGTCGAAAACGGCATTGCGCCGCGCCATATTGACCTGCGCCCCTTCGTGCTCTCCGGCAAGGAGACCCGCGTAGTGCCCGGTGGCCTGACCCGCGTGGCCCTGCGCGAAGGGTCGCTGGTGGTCAATTCGTCCCAGGGCGGCGGCACCAAAGACACCTGGGTGGTTGAGGACTGATGCCATGTTGAGTAGAACTGCCTCGGATTTGTACTGGATGTCGCGCTACCTGGAACGCGCGGAAAACCTCGCGCGCATGCTCGATGTCAGCTATTCGTTGTCGCTGATGCCCCAGGACGGGCGCGGCGACGGCTTGCATGAGTTGGCCATGCCGTTGTTGATCACCGGCACCTTGGACGATTACCACGAACGCCACGGCGAATTACACGCCGAGCGCCTGTTGCACTTCTTTGCCCTGGACGCCGCCAACCCGGCGAGCATCTACAGCTGCCTGGGCGCCGCGCGGGCCAGTGCCCATGCGGTGCGTGGGCGTATTACCGCCGACATGTGGGAAAACATCAACGCCACCTGGCTGGATATTCGCGATATCGCCCAGCAGGGCTTGAGCCGCTACGGCATGAGCCGGTTTTGTGAATGGGTCAAGGAGCGTTCCCATCTGTTCCGGGGCGCGACCTACGGCACCATCATGCGCAACGACGCTTTTCGCTTTATCCGGTTGGGCACCTTTATC
This sequence comes from Pseudomonas gorinensis, assembly GCF_042015035.1. Classification (NCBI taxonomy): domain Bacteria; kingdom Pseudomonadati; phylum Pseudomonadota; class Gammaproteobacteria; order Pseudomonadales; family Pseudomonadaceae; genus Pseudomonas; species Pseudomonas gorinensis. The sequence goes on along the minus strand of NZ_CP167125.1, from coordinate 5,603,114 downwards.
GAACGCGCCGACAACACCCTGCGCCTGCTGGATGCGCGCTATGAAATGGCCGGCGACCAGGCCGAAGCAGTCACCGATGGCACGGCCCACGCGTACTACCAGTGGAGTGCCTTGCTGCGCGCATTGTCGTCGTTCGAGGCCTATACCGAGATCTACCGGGACGCCCCCGGCGCGCGCCAAGTGGCGGAGTTGTTGCTGCTGCGCGCCGATGTGCCGCGTTCACTGCGGGCCTGCAGCGAAGAGATCGACCAGATCCTTGCCAGCCTGCCCGGCCTCAATGGTCGCCCGGCCCAGCGGTTGGCCGCGGAGATGGACGCGCGCCTGCGCTTTACCGCCATCGATGAAATCCTCGAGGAAGGCCTGCACGCCTGGCTGACCGACTTTATCCCCTTGGTTCGCCAGTTGGGCGACGCCATCTACAGTTCTTACCTGGAGGCGGCATGAGACTCTCCATCAGTCACGAAACCACTTACCACTATGACGACCAGGTTCGCGCGAGCATCCAGTACCTGCGCCTTACGCCCCACGATAGCGAGCGCCAGCACGTACTCAGCTGGCAATTGGAATTGCCACGCCCGGTGCGTGCCCAGGTCGACCCGTTCGGCAATATCCTGCATGTGCTGACCCTGGACGAACCCCACGATGCCATCATCATTGGCGCCCGTGGCCAGGTGGATATCGACGAACTGCGCGAGGCCGAGCACGAAAGCCAATCGGCCTTTCCGTTCCTGCGCAGTACCCGCCTGACCGAACCCGACGACGCCCTGCGCCGCTTTGCCGAACAGCACTGCCACCAGCGTCGCGACCGTACGGCGCTGATCGACCTGATGCATGCGCTCAACCAGTCGATGGTCTATACGCCGGGCGCCACCGAAGTCGACACCAGCGCCGCCCAGGCCTTCGCGGGCCGGGCGGGCGTGTGCCAGGACCACACCCACGCGTTCCTGGCCTGCGCACGCAGCCTGGGGATTCCGGCGCGGTATGTGTCGGGGTATCTGTACACCGAAGACAGCACCCACCTGGCCAGCCACGCCTGGGCCGAAGCCTGGCTGGATGACGCCTGGTACAGCTTTGACGTGACCAACCAATTGGCCCGCCCCGAACGGCATTTGAAACTGGCCGTGGGCCTGGACTACCTCGACGCCTGCCCAGTGCGCGGCATGCGTCGTGGCGGTGGGCATGAGCAGATGCATGCCAAGGTGAGCGTGGCGCCGACGCCGGTGATCTCAGTCCAGCAGCAGTAGTCCGCTTCCACCGGTCTACCTCCTCTGGCGAGCGGGCTTCGGGCTTGTTGTGGCGAGCAGGCTTGTTGTGGCGAGCGGGCTTGCCCCGCGTTGGGCTGCGAAGCAGCCCCAATAAAGCAGAATGCGGTGTATCAGATATGGCCGGGATGGCTGGTTTTAGGGCTGCTGCGCAGCCCAACGCGGGGCAAGCCCGCTCGCCACAAAGTACCCGCTCGCCACAACAAGCCCGCTCGCCACAGCACATCCGCTGCTACAGAGATTGGGTAGATTCAGGGTTGTTGCTTGCGCCCGGCCATATGCTTCAAATACCCCACCAACAACGCCAGCTCGTTATCCGGCAACACACTGACGGCGAACGCTGGCATCTTTGCCTGCGGCCAGCGCCTCAGGCTCTGCGGGTCGCGGATATAGCGCTTGAGGAAATCGCCGCTGAAATACTCGGTGGGGTTGTAGGGAATATTCAGGTCCGGCCCTACCTGCGCATCGCCGCCACCATTGAGGCGGTGACAGGCCAGGCAGTTTTTCTGGAACAGCGCAAAGCCCTGGTTCACCGGGTCATCGGCCGCCAGTTTCGGGTCGGGTAACAGCGCGGGAAAACGTTCGGCCACGGTCTTCAATTGCTTGATCGCGGAAACCTGGAACGGCCACTGTTCCGGGCTGATAGGCCCGGCCTGCGGGTCGGTCCACACCAGGTAAAACGGCCCGGCGCTGGGTTTGCCGTCGGCCAGCGCGGGCCATGGGTGAGCGGGGTCTTCCACCGCGAGCCAGGCGCGGGCGCCGCTTTTTTGCAACAACGGCGCGGCCGTCAGTTCAGCGGCGAATCCATCAAGGGCCACGGCTTGCAGATGGTTTTCCGGCTTGAGGCCCGGTAGGAGCGCCGCCAGCGGCACTGCGCGATAGGTCATGTTGCGTTTGTAGGACACGTCATCAACGATCTGCACCGTCTGCGCCTCGGGAAGCTTGAGCAGCTCGGCGGTCTGCCAGGTCCTGCTGGCGTGGTCCAGTTCAATGGTCAGTTGCGCGGCCGAGGCGGGCAGGGCCAGGAGCAGCGCGAGGAAGGCTAGCGACGGTTTCAAGAGAGAGGTCCGGACGAAAGGGGGATGGAACCTACGATAGCGCAAATGCGCACGCAAAACGGCAGCTCCTGGCAGGACCGCTATAAGCAATGTCCCGACAGGTGCTGCCAAAAACTGCAATCCTGATGTACAGAATGGGGCATGTGATTCGTCAGCCAATAACCTTGGTGAGGTTGGGCAGGATCAGAATCAGTGTGGTGGCGAACAGAATAAGTCCCGCCTGACGTACTTTCGTGTGCTTGAACATGGCTGACTGCCTTTTGTTGTTATTCCTGAGCGTCAAATGCGTGCCGGTGTAGGTCAGTATCGCAACGTGACGTGTCGCTTTTCTTACAGTTGCTCCAGCAAAACCCGGCAGCAACGTCTTACTGATTGAACCTTAGAGCCCTCGTTCTGCATGGCTTAGATCCATTTCATATCAGCTAATCGCAGTTACTGATTAAAACGCTATGAGGCCTATCGCCATCTTGGCGCCAATGCCTTGGCTAGACCGCTAAAACGATTAATCAGGCGAATCCTGTAGCTCCCTACCGTTCGTCCGAGCGTGGGGGTCAAAACCTATGAGCGCATCCGTCATTGAAACCGTGTCAATCGGGCCTAAGGTAAGGGCACTACAGCGCAATGGTTCGAGGACGTCATGACCCAAGCTTTGATCTTTGATGCGATACGCACGCCCCGTGGCAAAGGCAAGGCCGAGGGTGCCCTGTACAGTGTCAAGCCGGTGAATCTGGTGGCGGGGTTACTCAAGGCGCTGGCCCGGCGCAGTGACCTCGACACGCATCAGGTCGATGACATCGTCCTCGGTTGCGTCACCCCGGTGGGCGACCAGGGCGCCGACATCGCCAAGACCGCCGCGCTCGTGGCCGACTGGGACATCAGCGTCGCCGGCGTGCAAATCAACCGCTTCTGCGCCTCGGGCCTGGAGGCGGTGAACCTCGGCGCGATGAAAGTGCGTTCCGGCTTTGAAGACCTGGTGGTGGTCGGCGGCGTCGAGTCCATGTCCCGCGTGCCCATGGGCAGTGACGGCGGCGCCTGGGTGCTCGACCCGCACACCAATATGCACTGTCACTTCACGCCCCAAGGCATTGGCGCGGATTTGATCGCCACCCTGGAAGGTTTCAGCCGTGAGGATGTCGACGCCTTCGCCCTGCACTCCCAGCAGAAAGCGGCCAGGGCGCGCGCAGACGGTTCCTTCAACAAATCGCTGATCGCGGTGCAGGACCAGAACGGCATTGTGTTGCTGGACCATGACGAGTTTATCCGTGGCGACTCCACCCTCGAGGGGCTGGGCAAACTCAAGCCCAGTTTCGAAATGATCGGGCAGATGGGGTTTGATGCCACCGCACTGCGGGTCTACAGCCACGTGGAGCGCATCCACCATGTGCACACCCCGGGCAACAGCTCCGGCATTGTCGACGGCGCCGCCTTGATGTTGATCGGTTCCGAGGCCAAGGGCCGTGAACTGGGCCTGCGGCCGCGGGCGCGCATCGTGGCGACGGCGGTCACCAGCACCGACCCGACGATCATGCTGACCGGCCCTGCACCGGCCACGCGCAAGGCCTTGGCCAAGGCAGGTTTGCGGGTCGAGGACATCGACCTGTTTGAGGTCAATGAAGCCTTCGCTTCGGTGGTGCTCAAGTTCATCAAGGACATGCGCATCGACGCCGCCCGGGTCAATGTCAACGGCGGGTCTATCGCCATGGGCCACCCGCTGGGCGCCACCGGCTGCGCGATCCTCGGCACCCTGCTCGACGAGCTGGAGGTGCGCCAGCAGCGTTACGGCCTGGCCACTCTGTGTGTCGGCGGTGGCATGGGCATCGCCACCATTATCGAACGCCTCTGAGCCCAAGGAATTGTCATGACCCAAGCTATCCGATACGAAAAAGGCCAGGACCAGATCGCGGTGCTCACCCTCGATATGCCCGGCCAGAGCGCCAACACCATGAACGCCGTGTACCGTGAGGCCATGGCAGCCACCGTTGCGCGCCTGGAAGCGGAAAAGCACACGCTTGCCGGCGTGATCGTCACGTCGGCGAAGAAGACATTCTTCGCCGGTGGCGACCTCAATGAACTGATCAAGGTCGACAAGGCCCACGCCAAGGATTTCTACGACAGCGTGCTGGTGTTGAAGGCGCAACTGCGCCGTCTGGAAACCCTCGGCAAACCCGTGGTGGCCGCGATCAACGGCGCGGCCCTTGGCGGTGGCTGGGAGATCTGCCTGGCCTGCCATCATCGGGTCGCGCTGGATAACCCGTCGGTGCAACTGGGGCTGCCGGAAGTCACCCTGGGCCTGTTGCCGGGCGGCGGCGGGGTGGTGCGCATGGTGCGCATGCTGGGGTTGGAAAAGGCCCTGCCGTATTTGCTCGAAGGCAAGAAAGTGCGGCCGCAACAGGCGCTGCAAGCCGGCTTGATCGATGAACTGGCGGCGGATCTCGATGAGCTGCTGGCCAAGTCCCGCGCCTGGATTCTCGCCAACCCTGAGGCGAAACAGCCTTGGGACACCAAGACTTTCCAGATCCCTGGTGGTACGCCGTCGAACCCGAAAGTCGCGCAAATGCTCGCCATCGCACCGTCGATCCTGCGCAGCAAAACCAACGGCTGCTTCCCGGCTCCGGAGAACATTCTCAGTGCCGCCGTGGAGGGTGCCCAGGTGGATTTCGACACCGCGCACCTGATCGAAACCCGCTACTTCACCGAGCTGGTCACCGGGCAAGTGGCGAAGAACATGATCGGCACCTTCTGGTTCCAGCTCAATGAAATCAACGCCGGCCGTTCGCGGCCCCAAGGGTTTGCCACCTATGTGACACGCAAGGTCGGCGTGCTTGGCGCCGGCATGATGGGGGCGGGGATCGCCTACGTCAGCGCCAGCGCAGGCATTGACGTGGTGCTCAAGGACATCAGCCTGGCCGCCGCCGAAAAGGGCAAGGCGCACACGGCTGCGTTGTTGGACAAGAAGGTCAGCCGTGGGCAATTGACCGCCGGGCAGCGGGAAAGCATCTTGGCGCGCATTCATCCAACCCAGGATGACGCCGACCTGGGCGGTTGCGACCTGATCATTGAAGCGGTGTTCGAAGACCGCGACCTCAAGGCCAAGGTCAGCGCCGCTGCGCACCGCGTGGTCGGCAGCGACGCGGTGATCGCTTCCAACACCTCGACCTTGCCCATCAGCGGCCTGGCCACGGCCGTGCCCGACCCAGGCAAGTTTATCGGCCTGCACTTCTTCAGCCCGGTGGACAAGATGCCGTTGGTGGAGATCATCAAGGGCGCCCATACCTCGGAAGAAACCCTGGCCCGTGGTTTCGACTTCGTCCTGCAAATCAAGAAAACCCCGATTGTGGTCAACGACAGCCGCGGCTTCTTCACCTCGCGGGTGTTCGGCACCTTTACCAACGAAGGCATCGCCATGCTCGGCGAAGGCGTGGCCGCGCCGATGATCGAGACCGAAGCGCGCAAGGCGGGCATGCCGGTGGGGCCACTGGCGGTGTCCGACGAGGTATCCCTCAGCCTGATGAGCCATATCCGACAGCAAACCGCCAAAGACCTGCAAGCCGAAGGTAAAACCGTGCCGACCCATCCGGCGACGGTGGTGATTGATCTGCTGGTCAACGAGTACAAACGCGGGGGCAAGGCGGCGGGGGGCGGTTTCTACGAGTACCCGGCGGGCGGGCAGAAGCATTTGTGGCCTGAGTTGAAGGCGCGCTTTGAGCGAGCCGACCAGCAGATTCCAGCGCAGGATGTGCGCGACCGTTTGCTGTTTATCCAGGCCATCGAGACCGTGCGATGCGTGGAGGAGGGCGTGTTGATGTCCACCGCGGACGCCAACGTGGGGTCAATCTTCGGGATTGGCTTTGCGGCGTGGAGCGGGGGCGCGTTGCAGTTTATCAATCAGTACGGCTTGAACGACTTCATCGCGCGGTCGCGCTACCTGGCCGAGCAATATGGTGAACGCTTTACGCCGCCGGCGTTGCTGCTGGAGAAAGCGGCGCGGGGTGAAGTATTTCGGTGATCAACCTGTGGGAGGGGGCTACACCCCGATAGCGGAGCATCAGTCACAGAATACAGTGGCTGGATCACCGCTGCCGGGAGCCAGCCCCTCTCCCACAAAGAGCATCCTGCGGGGCTTGCCTTGGAGGGGTATTTCAAGGCAGGCTCTTGGGGTGTTCAATATTCCCATCGCCGTGTCAGGTATTTTTTATGTCGCTACGCGTCTGCATCCTGGAAACCGATATCCTGCGTCCAGGCTTGATCGATCAGTACCAAGGTTACGGGCAGATGTTCAAGCGCCTGTTCTCCAAGCAGCCGATTCCCGCCGAATTTGTCGTGTACAACGTGGTGCAGGGTGAATACCCCTCGGACGACGAAGTGTTCGACGCCTACCTGGTGACCGGTAGCAAAGCCGACTCCTTCGGTACCGACCCTTGGATCCAGACCCTCAAGACCTACCTGCTCGAACGCTACCAGCGCGGCGACAAGTTGCTGGGCATCTGCTTCGGTCACCAATTGCTGGCGCTGCTGTTGGGCGGCAAGACCGAGCGCGCCGGCCAGGGCTGGGGCATGGGCATCCACGACTACAAGCTCGACGCCAAGGCCCCTTGGATGAGCCCGGAGGTGCCTGAACTAACGCTATTGATCAGCCATCAGGATCAGGTCACCACCTTGCCGGAAAATGCCACGGTCATTGCCTCCAGCGATTTTTGCCCGTTCGCCGCGTATCACATCGGCGACCAGGTGCTGTGCTTCCAGGGACACCCGGAATTTGTCCACGACTATTCCCGCGAACTGCTGGAGATACTTCAGACAACCTTGGGCGAAAAGGTCTACACCAACGGCGTGGCCAGCCTCGAACGCGACCACCACGGCGTCACCGTGGCGGAATGGATGATGCGCTTTGTGGCACACAAGCCCGAGGCCAAGGTCAAAGCCAGCCCGAGCGCTTGAAGCTGGCCCACAGTCCGGTACAGCCTAAAGCGATGAACCCCAACACCCCGAAATAGCCGTAGTGCCACTGCAGCTCGGGCATGTTCTGGAAGTTCATCCCATAGATCCCCGCGACCGCCGTGGGGAACGCCAGGATCGCTGCCCACGCGGCGAACTTGCGTTGCACCACACTCTGGCGCGACGCTTCCAGCAACACCCCGATCTCGATGGTCTGGCTGGCAATGTCGCGCAGGGTGGTGAGGTCTTCCATCTGCCGCGTCACGTGGATCTGCACGTCACGGAAATACGGGCGCATGTTCTTGTCGATAAACGGGAAGCTCAACTTCTGCAATTCCTGGCTGATCTCCACCATCGGCGCCACATAGCGCTTGAGCCGCAACACATCACGACGCAGGCCGTGAAGGTTCTGGATATCGCGCTCACTCAGCGAGCTGCACAGCACGTTGCGCTCCAGCTCATCGATCTCGGCGTGGATCGCCTCGCTCACTGGCTGGTAGTTTTCGGTGACGAAATCCAGCAGGGCATAGAGGACAAAATCCTCCCCATGCTCCAGCAATAACGGCCGCGCCTCACAGCGTTGGCGCACAAAACCGTAGGACGCTGAATGGCCGTTGCGCGCCGTGATGATGTAGCCGTTGCCGGCGAAGATATGGGTCTCGATAAACACCAGCTTGCCGTTCTCGCGCACCGGTGAGTAAGTGACGATAAACAGCGCGTCGCCAAACGTTTCCAGCTTCGGGCGGCTGTGTTTTTCCAGGGCGTCTTCGATGGCCAGCTCATGCAGGTTGAACTGGCGTTGCAGGTTGGCCAGCTCCTGGGCGTTGGGTTCTTCCAGGCCGATCCACACAAAGTGACCGGGTTTGGCGGCCCAGGCCGCGCCTTCGTCAAGGGTGATATCAGTAACTTTCTTTCCGGCGCTGTACACAGCGGCCGCAACAACTCTACCCATGATGCTGATCACTTCTTATTAGGAGGACAGGTGTTGGGCAGCTTAGCTTGAAGCGAGTTCTATTGTTGCGGCACTTTGCAGTTCCAGGTCCATTGCCTTGATGCACTCATCCATCTGCGCATGACACGCCTGCATCAACGCCGGGATGTCATCCGAAGTCAGGCCGATGGTAGGAATCGGCGGCAATGAGCGTATGAGTACATCACCGCTGTTCCAGCGGTTCAGTCGCATATGGGTGACGTAATTGCTCACGCACACCTGCACGATTGGCACACCCGCGGCCACCGCCATATGAAACGCGCCCTTCTTGAACGGCATCAGGCCACTGCCCAGGTTACGCGTGCCTTCCGGGAATACCCAGATCGACGTGTCCTTGTGCTGCAAGGTATGGGTGGTGGTCAGCATCGCCCGGCGTGCCTTGTATGCATTGCCCCGGTCGATCAGCACATTGCCCGCCAGCCAGAACAACTGGCCGAACAACGGCACCCATTTCAGGCTTTTCTTGGCGATGCACACCGTGCGGTGCGGCACCACGGTGCCGAGCACAAACAAGTCATAGTTGGACTGGTGGTTGGCGATGATCACGCACGTACCGGGCTTGTTGCGCAACGAGTCCACGTCGGCCTTCACGTTCAGGCGCAAGATCCACATGGCCGGCAGTGCATACAGGCGGGCACACAGGCGGCTGTTGTCCGGGTTGAACGGTCGGCAGATTCCCACCAGCACGCCCAGCCCACCGGCGGCGATAAAGTGCAGACCCATCAACAACATACGCAACAGAAAAAGCATCGATACGGCTCATCGAGACAAAAGTGGGCGCAGTGTACGGATGTGCACTGAATTCGGCAATTGCGCCTAAATAGGAAGGAGATAGGCGATGTTTAAGTACATGTTTCAACAAGTGCTGACAGAGCCTGTCTAGAGCGGTGAGGGATGATTCGGATATGCCTGTAAGAAAAAGCCCGACTCAAGGTCGGGCTTTGGTGCAGCAGGTGTAGGCGATTAGCTGAGGATATGACCCTGATCCTGGATGATGGCATCGTCCAAGGCTTCCAGCAGCCCACTGCGCACTTTCAACTTGGTGTGCTTGTGCGCGTTCATATTGAGCTTCTTCAACTGCCGTGCGGCTTCCAGCGCCGCTGCGTGCAACTCCTCCGGCGCCACCACCTTATCGAGGAAGCCGGCCTGCAACGCGCCCTGCGGGTCAAACATCTCGGCATTGATCACCGAGCGATGAAACGCCGACTTACGCAGACGATCCCGCGCCAGTTCGATACCCGCATGGTGCATGGTCATGCCGATCGCCACCTCATTCAGGCCGATACTGAACGGGCCCTCGACACCAATCCGATAATCCACCGACAACAGCAGGAACGCGCCCTTGGCCACCGCATGGCCTGGGCAAGCGACGATCACCGGGAACGGGTGCGACAACAGGCGACGTGCCAGCGTCGAGCCCGACGTCACCAGGCTGATAGCCTCTTTAGGGCCGGCCGTCATCACCTTCAAATCGTAGCCACCCGACAAAATCCCCGGTGTACCGGTGATGATCACCACCGCCCGGTCTTTCTCTGCCTGATCCAGCGCTTCGTTAAATGCGCTGACCACCGCTGGAGAAATGGCGTTCACCTTGCCGTTGCTCAAGGTCAGTGTGGCGATACCGTCTTCGAGGTGGTAGGAGATCAACTCACTCATGACGCGGTTCCTTGTAGGATTTGTTATAGACGTATGCAGCAGACGTTACCCACCACGCCCGCCCTGGTAAAGCACCATGACTGACTACCCAGTCAGACTTTTCCCGTATACCCGACGGCAGACGGCCTAGGGCAGGGCACAGCAGCCAGGGTAGACCCTCGCGATCAGTGCCTGAGATTGGCACAATCACCCTCCTGCGCCGCCCCCACGCCGACATACCCCCTAACCGCATGAAAATTCTGAAAAAAACCTTTGCCATCAGAAAGGCTTTCGACTACATTAGCGCGCCTCGACAGACTGAACTGGTTTGACGAGATACGGTGAAGTGTCCGAGTGGCTTAAGGAGCACGCCTGGAAAGTGTGTATACAAGAAATTGTATCGAGAGTTCGAATCTCTCCTTCACCGCCACATTCTACAAACACAAACCCCTGATTTTCCAAGAGAAAGTTGGGGGTTTGTGCTTTTTGACCTTTCAAAAAAGGCCTTATGGGACAGATTTGGGACAGATGGCTGTTTTTTTGTCCTAAGCTGGCGGCGGGCCTTGGGACTCAGTTGCAAGGGTAGCCCCCTAAGATTAGGATGCTAACGCTAACCTGAGGCTGATCATCATTCCTAGGTTGCTAGTATTGATCTCGTCTCACACAAGAAGCGCAAGCCCTCTCTCAGTAGTATCGATATTCAGGATGAATCGAGTTTGAGTAATCTCTCAGATACCCGCCAAATAATGGCATCAGATGAAGTAGACTTAGTCGCGCTTTTTCATAACATATGGAAACAACGATTTTTGGTCTTAGGATTCACAGTGTTTGCTGGAATCACAGGGTTGGTCTTTGCTTTATCAATGCCCAAAGAGTACACGGTTAGCTCCTTGTTACGACCCACGGCTATCAATGATTTAGATGCACTCAATCGATCTCAAGTATATACACTGCCTCCCACTGAAGCTCTGAATAAGGTTGCTGCTCGGTTGGACTCTTACGAAGCTCGGTTTGGTTTCTTTAAGTCTCATCCAGAGCTATTTGAAGCTTTTAATAAGCCAGGTCAGACTCTCGAACAAGGCTTTGAGTTTTTTAATCTTAACTCTATAAGTATGGTTTTTCCCGATCCTAAAAAAACAGAGATTAGCAGTTACATTGGTCTGGATATGCGTTATCTAGATGGCGTAGATGGAGTTGCTATACTTAACGGTTTTGTTGATTATGCTCTAGCAATGGAGCGTCAGGAGATTGGTGCTGACTTAAAGGTTATCGTAAAAAATCGGCTCGCAGAGGTACAAGGTAAACTAAGTGCGGCTCGCTCAAATTATGAGACTGATAAAGAATCTAAAATTGCCCAGTTACTTGAAAATGACAATGTTAGGCGGGCCAAACTAAAAGATGAGATAGCAGGACTTCGTCTGCAATTGGATGTAATACGGACCAATCGTATAGCTGAGTTGTCCGAAGCTATTTCAATTGCTAAAACGATGGGTATAAAGTATCCGTCGACCCCATCCTCCATATCCAACGCATCGACAGGGGGGGGGCGTCAAATTATAAGTACTGAAATAAATAATCAGACCATGCCACTTTATTTTTTGGGTACCGATGCGCTTGAAGCAGAGCGGGCTATGTTAAGGCAACGTTCTGATAACGACTTCGTAAGCGAGCGTATTGCGGAAATTGGAAAAGAGTTAAAGATGCTGGAGGTTAATCGTGAGGCTGAAGTTCTCAATCAGCGTAAAAATGAAGACATTTTTTTACAAAATATTGAGCCTTTGAGAGCTGAGAGAGCTCGACTGCGTAATATAAATACTGATATGAGTGCTCTGAAGTTGGTATCTATTGATCGTCGAGCTCAAGAGCCGATTGGGCCTATGGGAGTTTCCAAATTAACAATTTTTGCGTTTGCTTTATTGGTCGGGCTGTTTTTAGGTTCGGTTGTAGCTTTAATTCGTCAGTTTATTCTGGATCGCAGAATTGCCTTGGCTGACTTGCCGATGCCTCTATCAAATTTGCCAAGAAATATTCAAGGCTCGTAAATGCTTTAATTTTAATGTGCGCATATTTCTGATCAATTAAGTAAGGCCCCTCTGCATTTAAGATATTTGAGGGGCTAGTTAATTCTTCGTGAAAAACAGAGTTGCTCGCGCAGAGGCTTTATTGGATCACTGGAGAGCTGCGGTCGGCGAGAGTTTTAAAGCCAATTGCAGCATCCCCACCACATCCGGCTCATCTTCATTGATCCACGTCCCATAATGTTGGCGAATCATGTTTCCGTTGGTATGTCCCATCTGTTCGGCTATCCAGTCGATCGACGCCACGCCGTTGGTCAGCAACTGACTGGCGTATGTGTGCCGACCTGGCCAGGTCCGCGGTAAAGCACCCCTGCCGCGAGCAAGTGAGCTTTGAAGAACCGGTCACGCACGACAAAATCGTTGGCGTGCGGCAGTCCGCTTTTGGTATTCAAGAACACGAAATGCAATGTGTGTCGGCGTACGGTCTTGTTGTCCCTCTCAACAACCTCCACGGTTTCCGCTTTTCGTTTTCGAGTCAGTGCATCGAGCTTCCGTAAGGCATCCCAAGCGGGCGCCAACAAACGAACTTTGCGCATCGAACGCCGGGTTTTGGTGACTCGATAGGCGCTGCTTACCTTCGATCGGCGAAAGGTCACCGTACCTTGTTCCAGGTCGACATCCTCCCAAGCCAAGGCAATAGTTTCAGACACATGGGGGCCGGCCCAGAGCATGAATTGCACCATCAGCAGTTCATCGGTGCGCGTGATCGGTGTTTCCAGGATCTGTTTGATTTCCGCCCGGGTAAACCGGTCCGGCGCCTGGGGATCAGGCAGTCGCACCATCAAGCCTTCGGTGGGGGCGTGGGCGACTTTCATGCGGGTACGGTAGAGCCGCAACAGCTGGCGCACGTTGCTGATAATGTCGTAGATGGTCTTGTTTTTGAGGGTTTTGGAAAGGGTGCCCTGAATCCATTCCTGCAGGTCTATGTAATCAATCGCGTTGATTTGCCCTTGCCTCATCGCGGCCGCACATGCACTTCGGCCTTGTTGGCATAGCCTCGGTAGCTCGATGCCGCCACGCTGTTGGCCTTGATTCGCAACCAAAGGTCCAGATAATGACCGAAGGTGTTTTCGACCAGAGGTAATATTTTGTTCGAGCCCCGATTTTACTGGGTTTGGCGGCTCACTGGCATTACTAGCTCTGAAAGTAACTTTCTAACCACTTACTTACCTTATCATTACCTCTATAAAACTACATCAACTATCTGATTTTATTAAGCTTTATTCGATTTTTTACGGCTCATTACCAAAATTACCTTTTTCCCCTGCCTCAACATAAATCACTCAAAACGCCTGTTCCGACCATTTTCTGCAACCTGGTGCATTTAACCCATGGGACTGATATGAGACTGATCCTGCGCGCCCCACCGGCTGCAGCCCTTGTAAACCGGGGCCTTGGTTTCGAAAACTGCAAGCGGGTACTTTCGAATCTCTCCTTCATCGCCATATTCTGTAAACGCAAACCCATGATTTTCCTATAGAAAGTCGGGGTTTTGTGGTTTTTTGCGTCTGAAAAAAGTCATCTGGGACAGCGCTGGGACAGGTACGTGACTCATATTTAAAAGACCGCCGATCACACGCCCCCCAACCCCTCTTCAATGCCTATGCCGATGATGCACATCCGGAAAATGTGCATGGCTATGCTTCATCGCACCATGCATATGCACATGACTATGTGGCACCTTCGCATCCCACTCAAACCCATGCTCATGCTGGTGATGTTCATCGTGCACATGCCAATGCCCGTGCTCAGTCGCTTCATGTTGATGCTCATGGGCGTGCCGCTCCGTCAGGTGCAGCCACACCCCTACGGCCATCAGCGCGGACGCTATCCAGAAGGCCGCTGACACCGACTCCCCCAACGCCAGCAGCGCAATCGCGGCGCCCAGGAATGGCGCGGTCGAGAAATAGGCCCCCGTGCGCGCGCTGCCCAGCCCGCGCAGTGCCAGTACAAACAGGACCAGGCTGATGCCGTAGCCCAGGAAGCCGACCAACAGGATCGGCCCCAGTTGCGCGGCACTGGGTAGCTGCGCGCCGAGATAAAGCGCCAGGCTGCAATTGACCAGGCCCGCCATCAACCCCTTGGCGCCGGCGATAAACAGTGCGTCCGACGCCGACACCTTGCGCGTCAGGTTGTTATCGATCCCCCAGCACAGGCAGGCCACGGCTACTGCCAGCGGGCCGGTCCAGTCGTGGCTTGGGCCGCCGCCTTCGGGCCATGACAGCACGACGCCGCCCAGCACGATGGCGAGCATGCCGAGGACGATGCGTCGATCCGCGTTTTCCCGGAATACCAGCCAGGCGATGACGGCGGTCAGTACCGATTCTAGGTTGAGCATCAGGGAGGCCGTCGAGCCGGTGGTGCGGGTAAGGCCGAACATCAGGGCCACGGGGCCGAGGATGCCGCCGAATGCGATGGCACCGAGCAGCCAGGGCCATTCAGGTGCGGTCAGGCCGGTGGGTTTCCAGCCGCGATCACGGATGAGGCGTACGGCACTCAGGCCAATACCGCTGCCGAGGTAGAGCAGGCCGGCGAGCAAGATGGGCGAGAGGCCCAGGCCGAGGCTTTTGGCGAGCGGGGTGCTGGCGCCGAACAGCGCGGCGGCGGCGAGTGCGTAGACGATACTGAGGTTCATGGGCCATCCTCGGAAGGTTGGCCCATGATACGTCGCTCACTCGGGTTAAATCCCGGGCGAATACAGCAACGTGAGGTTTATTGCGCTTTTTTCAGCTTGATCACATCACCGGAAATGTTGGTGGTGTAACCGCTCAGCACCCAAGCCCAGAACCATTTTTCCTGTACTTGTGTGTTGATCAGCGCGTCGCCGCCTTTTGCCTTGATGGCAGCATCCTGTGCACGCACGAAACGGCTGTTCTGGCCGATCGGGATGACGCCGAACAGCATGATGCCGGTGGCGCTGGCTTCGCTGTGGCCCAGCACGGTGTATTGATTGCTGTCGTACTGCGGGGATTTGATGGCGGTGCCGGTGCAACCTGCGAGGGCGAAACCGAGAACAGCTGCTGCAACCACTTTACTGACGTACTTCACTGAGTAACTCCATGGGCTGAATCCCGAGATTCAATTCTCGGGGGCGACACTTTAATCGCTCCTGTAACAGATTGAAATAAAAGCGCCTGCGTCAGGCTTGCACATACACCCACGCGGTGAGGCCCGAGGCCAGCGCCACCGATACCCGCTTGTAGTCCGACACTTCGTAAGCATCCGCCGCCGCCAGCTCCTGCTCGGTGATCTGGAACACCATCCCGTCGACGCTGGCGCCTTGCTCGAGGGTCGGCGCCACGATCGGATGATGGGTCTTGCCACTGGTGGCCAGGACGTGCGGGTCGGTGATTTCTACCCAGCGTTGCGAGTAGCCCAGCATGGCGTCGTGATGGCCGCTCAGTTCGCGGCCGAAGTTAGCCAGTTGTACGGCTTTGTCCTGCAAGGTGCCGTAGGAAAACAACAGCACGGGAAATTCGGTTGAGCGTTCCATTTCTGTTCCTTGAAGGGTCAGGCGAGCAGGTCTTCGTAGAAGGCGCCGTAGGGTTGGGTCGGGTGGGCGATCTGGATCTCGAGAATCCACAACCCGGCATTCGGACAGTGCTCGAAATCACCCAGGTCGCCGCCACGATGAATGGCGTGGGGAAAGTCGCTGACACGGTGGCCCTTGATGTCCAGGTTCAACCGCCAGCCCATGGCGCGCGCTTGTTCTTCGGCGTAGCGGTAGAGTTCGAGGCCGACCACCTGGTCGTTTTTCCAGCGCGATTGTACGCGGTCGAACAGCTCCTTGGCGGCGCTGGCGCAGGCGATCATGTCCGGGTCGGTGCCGGTGGCGAATGTCGCGCCGGCGTCACCTTCGTGGCCTTGCCACACGGCGCCCATGTCGATGAAGAAGATATCGTTGTCGCCCAGCACCGGGTCGCCTTCGGAGCGTTGCTTGAAGGTCTTGAGGGTGTTGGCGCCGAAGCGCACCAGCAGCGGGTGCCAGATGCGTTGCATGTTCAGGTCGGCGAGCACTTGCTTGCCCAGTTCGCGCGCTTGGGACTCGAGCATGCCAGGGCGGATGCGCTGTGAGAGGTGTTCGATGGCTTGCCAGGTCATGGCCTGGGCGTAGCGCATGGATTCGATGCTGTAGGCGGCGCCCACGGCTTCTTTGGGGTGTGCGGACACCGGTGTTCCCTCGAGTTGAATAGCATCAGGCGTTATGCGTTTAACTATATAGCGACTCGCAGGCAGAGCCAAAGCGCAAAGGGGCTGTGCGACGACGTTTTCTGTCGAAAACACCTGCTGGGGTTGATGAGCCACGCGTCAACGAGGCCGTAATCTTCTCAAGCATAAAACGACCGAATTTGTGTGGCGGGCCTGTTGTAGTGAGCGGGCTTACTGTGGCGAGCGGGCCTGTTGTTGCGAGCGGGCTTGCCCGCGTTGGGCTGCGAAGCGGCCCCAAAACCTGGCGATTTAATATGCCTGGATAAACGCGGTGGCCTTATTGGGGCTGCTTCGCAGCCCAACGCGGGGCAAGCCCGCTCGCCACAACAGGCCCGCTCGCCACAGGGGGCGACAGCACTCGCAAGGTTTTTATGCCCCTCAGACATGCAACCAGGCCAGGCTCCCCAGCAGCATCGCCACACCCGCTGCCGTATATGACAGCCGCTTCAACCACTCTTTCCTCGTCAACAACGTGATCGCCGCCAACGAGATCGCGATCTGGATCGCGGTCATCGCTTGGGCCCAGCGGTGATGCTGGTGCAGTGCCTGTTCGGATTTTTCATCCCAGGCTTTCGAGGTCGCTTCGAGTTTCTCGGCCTGCTTGCGCACTTCTTCCTTCTGGTTCCTGTAGCGCTCGATCTCATCCTTGTAGTGCGCGGCGTCCACACCAGGAATATGGGTGGCCAGTTCCGCCAGGTTTTGCCGGCTGGATTTGGCCTGGTAGTAGTTCCATTGGTTGGCGGCTTCGGTCTTGATGATGGCGGCGTTGTTCTTGTCCATCGCCGCTTCGCTTTCGGTGGAGCCGGCCTGGTAGCTGAGCATGGCACCCAAGGTGGCCATCAGGGCGGTCATCACGGCGATGCGGCTGGCGAAACTGTCGCCGCGTCCGTGGGCATGTTCAGTGGTGTGTTCGATGTGTTTTTCGTGGGGGCTGGGGACTTCGAAGGCTTCGGACATGGGGGCGTCTATGAAGGGAGTGAGGGAGTCTGATTCTTTACCAGTGAAGCTGTCTCAATCCTGTACGTAACGCTGCAAACCCTGCACGAGGGCATCGAATGTGACCCGGCAGCGCGGGCTGTTGCGCAGGTCTTCATGCATGGTCACCCAGGTGTCGAGTTTCAGCGCGAAGGCCTGCGGCAATACGCGCCGCAAGCGCGGGTCTCGTTTGGCCAGTTGCACCTGGCATCCACCGATACCGGCGCCGGCGCGGATCAGGGCCAGTTGGGCCAGGTCGCTGTCGCTGCTGAAGGCAAAGTCGCTGCGTTCGAAGCCGGTGATGGCCACGCTGCGGATAAACGCGTTGGCCTGGTCGTAGCCGATCACCGAATGGTCGGTGAGGTCTTTCAATACCTGTGGTATGCCGTGTTGTTGCAGGTAATCGTCGCGGGCGTGCAGGCCGACTTCGATCAGGCCGATGCGCTGTGCCAGCAGTTGTTCCTGGCTTGGGCGCACCATGCGCACGGCGATGTCGGCTTCCAGTTGCAGCAGGTCGCTGAGGCGGTTGGTCAGTACCAGTTCGACCTTGAGATGCGGGTGCTGCCGGCGCAAGTGCGTGATGATCGACGGCAGCACTTCCACGCCGACCACTTCGCTGGCCGACACGCGCACCACGCCGCGCACTTCGTCGCCCTGGGATGACGCGGCGCGCTCAAGGGCGGCGGCGGTGCGCTCCATGGTTTCGGCATGGGCGCGCAAGGTGTGGGCTACCGCGGTGGGCAGTAAGCCCGTGGGGGAGCGGGTGAACAGCACCACGCCCAGGGCACTTTCCAGCGCAGCGATGTGCCGACCGACCGTGGGCTGTGTAATGCCAAGCAGCCGCGCGGCCCCTGACAGCGACCCCTCCTTGAGTACCCCGAGGAACGACCGGTAAAGCTCCCATCCAATGCTTGATGCCATGCATAAATGTATAGCGACTGGATGGTCTTCGGCAATTTATCTATAGCAGGGCCGCGCACACAATGGCCTCACCAACCACTGTGGGAGAGGATGATGAGCAAGGTTCTGGTATTGGGTGCCACCGGTGGCATTGGCGGCGAAGTGGCGCGGCAGTTGAGCGCGGCGGGCTGGGAGGTGTGTGCGTTGACCCGGGATGTCGACAAGGCCCGTCGCCAGAATCCCGCCCTTACCTGGCTCAAGGGCGATGCCCTTGATCGCGCGGCGGTGATCGCGGCCGCCCGTGGTTGCGCGGTGATCGTCCACGGGGTCAACCCGCCGGGCTACCGCCATTGGGCCGAGCAGGTGCTGCCGATGATCGACAACAGCATCGCCGCCGCCATCGCCGAAGGTGCCACCATCGTACTGCCCGGTACGGTCTACAACTTCGGGCCGGATGCGTTTCCCGTGTTGCACGAAGACTCGCCCCAGCACCCGCAGACTCGCAAGGGCACGATCCGGGTCCAGCTTGAGCAACGTTTACGGGAGGCGTCCCAGCAGGGCGCCCGGGTGTTGATCGTGCGCGCCGGTGACTTTTTCGGTACCCGGCTGGCCAATAACTGGTTTGCCCAAGGGTTGGTCAAACCCGGCAAACCCGTACGCCGCGTCAGCTATCCCGGTGCCCCTGGGGTGGCTCATCAATGGGCCTACCTGCCGGATGTGGCGCGTACCGTGTTGGAGTTGATCGAGCGCCGCGCGACCCTCGACGCCTTCGCCTGTTTTCATATGGCCGGGCATGTGGATACGGATGGCACGCAGATGACCCAGGCGATCCAGCGCGTGGTGTTGCGCCGGACAGGCCAGCAACCCCAGGTCGGCGCGTTCCCCTGGTGGCTGTTGACGTTGGCGATGCCCTTTGTCGTGACCGTGCGCGAGATGCAGGAGATGCGCTACCTGTGGCACACCCCGTTGCGCCTGGATAACCAGCGCTTGCTGGCGACCCTCGGCCACGAGCCCCACACCCCGCTGGAGCAGGCAGTAGAGGCCACATTGGAGGGCTTGGGTTGCTTGCCT
The DNA here is from genome assembly GCF_042015035.1 of Pseudomonas gorinensis. Taxonomy (NCBI): domain Bacteria; kingdom Pseudomonadati; phylum Pseudomonadota; class Gammaproteobacteria; order Pseudomonadales; family Pseudomonadaceae; genus Pseudomonas; species Pseudomonas gorinensis. The sequence continues at coordinate 5,584,000 of NZ_CP167125.1, read as the reverse complement.
ACGCCCGCCTGGTCAGGCGCACATACACCGCAAGGTTGACCAGCACCACCACGGCGCCCAACACCAGTTGAATGTTCGGCGTCAGGCCGGCGGGGTAGATCAGCGTCAGGATGTAATGCTCGATAAAGCCACCGCCATAGCCGTCTTGCCCGGCCAGGTGGCGAAACAGGTTTTCCCAGCGGGTCAGCGGACACGGCAGGTGGAACACCTCCACCGCAATGCCCCAGGCGACCGCAGGTCCATGCAGCCACAGCACCCCGCGCCACTTGAGGGCGAGCAACCCGCCGAACAGCACGAACACAATGAAGGACAGATGGAACAGCACCAGGCTGTCGGCGGCCAGACGGTAGAGCATCACGGGCACTTCAAAAGGAGGGCCCCACAGTCTAAAGGGTTGCCTGCTGGCAAGGGGGGCCGTTATTGTGCTGAATCCTTTTAGTCCTTCCCCCAAGGATCTGTAGTGATGAATGCACCGCGTACCGCCGCTCCGATCAAGGCCGTCATTTTCGATATGGACGGTTTGCTGCTGGATACAGAAGGCATCTACACCGAAGTGACGCAGATCATCGCCGAACGCTACGGCCGTACCTATGACTGGGGGATCAAGCAGCACATCATCGGGCGAGGCGCCCAGGACCTGGCCGACTACGTGGTCAAGGCGCTGGACTTGCCGATCACATCGGCGCAATTCCTCGAAATCCGTGAACCGCTGATGAGCGAGCGGTTCCCCAGGGCCCTGGGCATGCCCGGTGCCGAGGCGTTGGTGCGGCACTTGAAGGCGCACAATATTCCGATTGCCGTGGGCACCAGTTCGTCGCGCAATTCGTTTGGCCATAAAACCACCCTGCACCGCGAGTGGTTCAGCCTGTTCGGCACCATCGTCACCGCTGACGACCCGGAAGTCGGTGCCGCCAAACCTGCGCCGGACATCTTCCTCACCGCCGCCCGCCGCCTGGGTATCGCGCCACAGGACTGCCTGGTGTTCGAAGACTCACCGTTCGGCGTCACCGCTGCAAAAGCCGCGCGCATGACCGCCATCGCCGTGCCTGATGAAGCCATGGCCGACAGCAAGTACCACCACGCCGACCAGATCATCCGCAAACTCGCGGACTTTGACCTGGCGGCCTATGGCTTGCCGCCAATGTCCTGATTCACCACGATCAAACGGTGGGAGGGCCCACTGCCTCTGTGGCGAGCGGGCTATTGTGGCGAGCGGGCTTGTTGTGGTGAACGGGCTTGTTGTGGCGAGCGGGCTTGCCCCGCGTTGGGCTGCGAAGCGGCCCCAATAAGGCTACCGCGTTTATCCAGGCATATTGAATCGCCAGGTTTTGGGGCTGCTTCGCAGCCCAACGCGGGGCAAGCCCGCTCGCCACAACAAGCCCGCTCACCACAAAAAAACGGTCGCTTAGTGAAAGATTTAATACTTAAAAATCAATAAGTTACTTTATTGAGAAGAGGGAACACGTCGAATCGTCGCTCCCTCTCCCTCATTTGGTTTTGCAGGGCTTCAGAAAATCAGGCGCTGAACCCACCGTCGATAGTCAGGCTGGCACCGGTGATATACCCGGCTTCAGGCCCGGCCAGATACGCCACAAAGCTGGCAATCTCTTCCACATGCCCATAACGCCCGACTGCCATCAACCCGATCAGGCTCTCGGCAAATTCGCTGTTCGCCGGGTTCATATCGGTGTCCACCGGCCCCGGTTGCACATTATTGATGGTGATCCCACGTGGCCCCAGGTCTCGCGCCAACCCTTTGGTCAAACCGACCAGCGCGGCCTTGCTCATCGCGTATGGCCCACCCCCGCCAAACGGCATGCGCTCGGCGTTGGTGCTGCCGATGTTGATCACCCGGCCACCTTCGCCCATATGCTTGGCGGCTTCCTGGGTCGCGATAAACACACTGCGCACGTTGATCGCCAACGTCTGGTCGAAGTCTTCCAGCTTGAAGTCTTCCAGCGGTGCAATGGCCAGTACGCCAGCGTTGTTCACCAGGATATCCAGGCGGCCAAACGCTTTGACGGTGGCATTCACGGCATTGCGAATCGCTGCCGCATCGGCACTGTCGGCGTGGATCGCCAGGGCCTTGCCGCCTGTGCTGAGCACATCGTTTTGCAGTTCCTCAGCCTTGGCGGCCGAGCTGACGTAGGTAAACGCGACGGCTGCGCCCTGCGCCGCCAGGCGCTTGACGATGGCAGCGCCGATGCCACGGGAACCGCCTTGAATCAAGGCAACTTTGCCGCTGAGGTTGTGGGTGGTCATGTCGATCTCCAAAGGGTCCAAGGCGGTATGCCTTGTTGATGGGACCGAGTATCGACCTCGCCTGTCCATGCCGGTAGACGGTGATTGCTATAGTCTGTGTAAACCAAAAGTTTAGAGTGGGCGATATGGAGAGCTTTGGAAGTATCGAATGCTTTGTGCGCAGCGCCGAAGGCGGCAGCTTTGCCGAAGCGGCCCGGCACTTGAGCCTGACCCCGGCAGCGGTAGGAAAAAGCGTCGCCAAACTGGAAGTGCGCCTCGGTGTGCGTCTGTTCCAGCGCAGCACCCGCCGCCTGGCCTTGACCGAAGCCGGCAAGCTGTTCCTCGAAGAGGTCAGCGGCAGCCTCACCACCATCCAGAACGCCGTGGCCAACCTGGCCAGCGCCGAAGGGCGGCCGGTGGGCACGCTCAAGGTCAGCATGGGCACCGTATTTGGCAACCGCTATGTGGTGCCGCTGCTGGGGGCGTTTATGCAGCGCTTTCCGGATATCCGCCCGGACTGGCATTTCGATAACCGCCAGGTCGACCTGATCGGCCAGGGCTTCGATGCCGCCATCGGCGGTGGTTTTGAACTGCCCCAGGGCGTGGTGGCGCGCAAGTTGGCCCCCGCCCATCGGGTGCTGGTGGCATCGCCGGATTACCTGGCGCAACGCCCAGCGGTTTTGCTGCCCGAAGACTTGTCGCGGTGCAGCGGCATTCTCATCCGCTCACCGCAAACCGGCCGCGTGCGCTCCTGGCAACTGACCAGCCTGGCCCGCGAACAGCGCCCGCTGCAGCTCAAGCCCGGCATGACCATGAGTGACTCCGAAGCCGCCTGCTGTGCCAGCGCCCAAGGCCTGGGTATCGCGCTGGTAAGCATGCCGATGGCGGTGCCGTTTCTGCACAGTGGCGAGGTGGTGCGGGTGTTGCCCGACTGGTACGTCGATGACGGCAACATCTCCATCTACTACGCCGAACACAAACTGCTGCCGGGCAAGACCCGGGCGTTTGTGGATTTCATCCTCGAGCAGTTTGTGGGGCAGGGCCTGGGCCTGCAGTTCAGCGCAATCTGAAACGGAGCAGCGCCCCTCCCACTTTTAATCTTCAGTGGCCGAACCGGGTCGGCCAGCCAATGACTTTCTTCGGCCGTGGCGTCGCGTAAGTCCTGATCTTCGATGTCGACAACCCCAACCGCACCAGGGATTCGGCAATGGTCACCGCTGCCGTTACCCCGTCCACCACCGGCACCCCGGTGCGTTGGCGAATCTGCTCATCCAGCCCGGCCATGCCGCCGCAGCCCAGGCAGATCACTTCGGCCTTGTCCTCGCGGATCGCCAGCTCTGCCTGGCGCACGATGGCTTCCATGGCGGCCAATGGGTCTTCTTCCAGCTCCAGCACCGCCATGCCACTGGCGCGCACCGAGGCGCAGCGTTGGTACAGCCCGGCCAGCTTCAGGCGGTCCTCGATCAGCGGCACCGTACGGTCCAGGGTGGTCACCACGGAGTAGGCATGGCCGAGGAACATCGCCGTGCTGGCCGCCGCTTCGGTGATGTCCACCACCGGCACGTCGAGCAACTCCTGCAAGCCTTCGCGGCCATGCTCGCCATAACCGGCCTGGATCACCGCATCGAAGGGCTGGTCATAGGCCATCACCCGGTCCATGACGGCGATGGCCGCCAGGTAGCTTTCAAAATTGCCCTCCACCGATTCAGCCCCGAAGTAGGGGGTGAGCCCGACAATCTCGGTGCCTGGCGACGCCACGGCCCGCGCTTGTTGGGCGATGGTTTCGGTAATGGATTCGGTGGTGTTGACGTTGACCACGAGGATGCGCATGGAAGGTCCTTGTTTAATGACTGACGTTATCGACTGCAATGCTTTCACCGCTGACATCGGCATAGAACGGCTGGCGCTTGGCGATCACCCGGTAGAGCAACCCTGCAATACCGGCGCCAAACAGCCAGGAAAACGGCGAGACGCTGGCAAAGCCCGGCAGCAGCGCCAGCAGGATGGCGATCACCGCCGCAGGAATGAACGCTGCTACCGCGCGCATATTCACGCCACGGCTGTAGTAATAAACGCCATTCGGGTCTTCGCTATACAGCTGCGGCACGTCCACCTGGCTTTTCCGAATCAGCCAGTAATCGACCATGATCACCCCGTACAACGGCCCCAGCAGCGCGCCCAGGCCGGAAAGGAAATACACGATCACCAACGGGCTGTTGTAGAGATTCCACGGCAGGATCAGTACCGCCACGGCGGCGCTGATCAAACCGGCGCGGCGGAAGTTCAGGTACTTGGGCGCCAGGTTGCTCAGCACAAAAGCCGGCGCGACGAAGTTGGCCATGATGTTCACCGCCACGGTGACGATCAGGAACGCCAGGCAGCCCAGCACCAGGAAGAAGGTATTGGGGATGGCTGCGATGATTTCGGTGGGGCTCTCGATCACCTGGCCGTTGAGCTGGAACTGCCCGCCGCAGAGCAGCACGGTAATCGCGGCGAACACCAGGATATTCACGGGCAGGCCCCAGAAGTTGCCGACCTGGATGGTCTTGCGGCACGGCGACGAGCGCGCGAAGTCGCAGAAGTTGAGGATCAACGTGCCGTAGATCGCCAGCCACAGCGCACCACCGGCAAAGATATTGCGCCACATCTCACCGCCGCTCAGCGGTTCGCGGATCGACCATGCAATGTGGCCGTCGGCCTGGAAGTACATCCACCCGGCCAGCGACGCGACGGTCAGCAAAATGACCGGCCCGGCGAAGCCTTCGTAGCGACGCACCGTTTCCATGCCGTAGGCCAGTATCACCAGTTGCACGAACCAGATGGTCACAAAGCACACCCAGCCCAGGCTCGACAAACCCAGGATCGAATTGTGGTCATAGTCGCCGAACCCCGGATGAATCGCCGTCAGCAATACGCGGAAAACCACCGATGCGAGGTAGGTCTGGATACCAAACCAGGCAATCGCGATCACCGCCCGGATCAACGCCGGAATCTGCGCCCCGTGAATGCCGAAACTGATGCGGCTGATCACGGGAAACGGCACGCCGGTCTTTTGGCCCATATACCCCGACAAGTTCATGAAGAAGTACACCAGCGCCGCGCCTATCCCCAGGGATAACAAAATCTGCCAGCCACCCAGGCCCAACGCATATAAGCCGATGGCGAATGAATAGTTGGCAATGTTGTGCACGTCGTTGGTCCACAGCGCAAAGATGCTGTAGCGCCCCCAGCGTCGGCCTTCGACCTTGGTGGGTGCCAGGTCTTTGTTGTGCAGGCGCGGGCTGAGCACCAGCGGGCCGGGGCCGGCAGCCTCGGGGTTCAGGGCGGAGGAGGGCAGATCCAGTGCGATGTTGTTCGAGAGACTTGTACGCATTCCGGCAGGCTCCAGCACATCTGCAGGGAAGCTGCAGACTGCAAAGTGTATGTAGGTTTTGTATTTATTGTATACAAAGCGTATTTACACTTAAGCCACATGCGTGCCAGTTTTGGATCTATGAAAGCCCTGGCTAATTTCGTTTTTATAGGTGAGTTAAATAACTGGCTGAATTTGAAGAAATATAAATTGACCGATTGAACAGCTATTTATTTTTGCGTTGTCAGCGTGCGATTCGCCAGACCAACCGAGGGGAGGGGGGAGGTGTTACGTTATGGTGCGCATGAAGAGAAATTGCACACATAAATGGCACCAATGGTTACATGTATGTGTACATTTCTAACGCTCAACACAAACCAAATGTGGGAGGGGCGGTGCGACGATTCGACTTGCCCCCGATAGCGGAGTGTCAGTAACCATTGAGCTGACTGATCCATCGCAATCGGGGGCATTTTTTTACAGCATCAACTTCAAGCCTTGCTGATGATATTCCCAGCGTGCAGCCCGCACTCCTTCTGCGTGGCTTCCTCCCACCACCAGCGGCCTTCACGCTCATGCTGGTTCGGCAGTACAGGGCGGGTGCACGGTTCACACCCGATGCTGATAAACCCGCGCTCATGCAGGCTGTTGTACGGCAGCTCCAGCATGCGGATGTACCCCCAGATCTCTTCGCTGGTCATCTGCGCCAGCGGGTTGAACTTGTACAGGGTGCGTTCCGGGGTGGAGAAGGCGCTGTCGATTTCCAGCGCCGCCACCTGGCTGCGGGTGCCGGGGCTCTGGTCGCGGCGCTGGCCGGTGGCCCAGGCGCGCACGTCGGAGAGTTTGCGGCGTAGCGGTTCGATCTTGCGGACACCGCAGCATTCGCCATGGCCGTCCTTGTAGAAGCTGAACAGGCCTTTTTCTTTGACGAAGGGTTCCAGCTTGCTCTGGTCCGGCGAGATCAGTTCGATATCGATCTTGTAGAACTCGCGCACCTGCTCGATAAACCGGTAGGTCTCCGGGTGCAGGCGGCCGGTGTCGAGGCTGAACACCTTGACGTTCTTGTTCAGCTTCCAGGCCATGTCCACCAGCACCACATCCTCGGCACCGCTGAAGGAAATCCACAGGTCATCACCGAACTGGCTGAACGCCAGCTTGAGAATGTCCTGGGCAGACTTGTTGGCATAAGTCGCGGCGAGTTCAACGACATCGAAGGCTTGGTTCATCAGGACGGTTCCTACAGGTCAATGGCGCTGAGCGCTCTATAGGGGAGCGATGGTATCAAAATCCGTCCCGCGTTGCGGCGGCGGGCTTGAATCGCTAGAGTTCGGCAGTCCTTTTGCTCGCTCGACTTGAACAATATAACTAGGAGTGTCTTGTGGAAATTGCCTGTCTTGACCTGGAAGGGGTGCTGGTTCCGGAAATCTGGATCGCCTTCGCTGAAAAAACCGGTATTGAATCCCTGCGGGCGACCACCCGGGACATTCCCGACTACGACGTGCTGATGAAGCAACGCCTGCGCATCCTCGATGAACACGGGCTCAAGCTGGCCGATATCCAGGAAGTGATCGCCACGCTCAAGCCGCTGGAAGGCGCCATCGAGTTCGTCAACTGGCTGCGCGAGCGCTTCCAGGTAGTGATCCTGTCCGACACCTTCTACGAATTTTCCCAGCCGTTGATGCGCCAGTTGGGCTTTCCGACCTTGCTGTGCCACCGCCTGATCACCGACGACAGCGACCGTGTGATCAGCTACCAGCTGCGCCAGAAAGACCCCAAGCGCCAGTCGGTACTGTCGTTCAAGAGCCTGTACTACCGCGTGATCGCGGCCGGCGATTCCTACAACGACACCAGCATGCTGGGTGAGGCCGACCGTGGGATTCTGTTCCATGCGCCAGAGAATGTGATCCGCGAATTCCCGCAATTCCCCGCGGTGCATACGTTTGAAGATTTGAAGAAAGAGTTCATCAAGGCTTCGAATCGGCTGTTGAGCCTTTAATTTTTTCGGCCGGGCTGATGGGACGGGTAAAGCCACTGCCTATGTTCCTGTCAGCCCTCTGCAAGCAATCGCTCATAAGGAATACTCAAGCCTTCATGCAGTCGCTTGATCATCGACAAGCTCAGCTTGCGCTTGTGATTCAGCACTTCGGATACACGTCCGCTCGTCCCGATGAAAGGCTCAAGATCCCGGGCCGTCATGCCTAGCTGTTCCATGCGAAATTTAATCGCTTCCACCGGGTCCGACGGGGGGATGGGATAGTGCTGCGTCTCGTATTTTTCGATGAGTATTGCGAGGACTTCCAGCTCATCACCCTCTGGCGAGCCTGGTTGCGCTCCCCATATCTGCTCCACGCGCGCAAGCGCAGTGGTCAGGTCCTCTCGGGAATGTATCGGTTTGATGTTCATCATACGGTCTCCGCATTGATCTGATCGTATTGCGCATGAGTTCCTACGAACCGTATGAACCCAAGCTGTCGCTGGTAATCGATCGCCATGATCACTCGATATTTGTTGCCGCCCACGTTGAATACAACCCTGCCACCTTTGAGAATGCTCGCGGTCCTGAGCTCTGCCTTGAGTGCTTGTGGCGTCGGGTAAATTGCCTTTTCCATATGCCGATACAATTCAATAAGCGGCGCTTTTGCATCGATATAGGCGGGTTGGTTTTCCCAGAATATTCGTAAGGTCGATAGAGCGATTATCCGCATCGCTGCAACCTCCCAATTTGGGAGATGGTAGGTGCGATTGAGAGGAGATGCAATCTCGGAAATATTTCCTGAAGGGTAGGCAGTCGCTTCATGTGATCCTTCACAGACGGCGGGTGGACGGTTGACGCCGGACGCTATCCTCCGACGTTCAACTGCGTCTACTGCGGGTCTGATTCAGGTTTTTTCTACTGCCCGGCTCTGCGTCTGAGAGCCAGGAAGGAACTGCGCGCTACAGGCTTTCCAGTGTTTGTAACAACACCCGCACCTTGGTCAGCGACTCCTGATACTCCGCCTGCCACTGCGAATCCGCGACGATCCCGCCGCCGCCCCAGCAGCACACCTGACCATCCTTGACCAGCAAGCTGCGAATGGCGATGGAGCTGTCCATTTCGCCGCGCACATCCAGGTACACCAGCGAACCGCAATACAAGCCGCGCCGCGTCGGCTCCAGTTCGTCGATGATCTGCATCGCGCGGATCTTCGGTGCGCCGGTGATGGAGCCACCGGGGAAGCTGCCGGCGATCAGGTCCAAGGCATCTTTGTCGTCGGCCAATTCACCGATGACGCTACTGACCAGATGGTGCACGTTGGGGTAGCTTTCCAGGCTGAACAGCTCCGGCACGCTTACCGATCCGGTGCGGCAGGTGCGGCCGAGGTCGTTGCGCAGCAGGTCGACGATCATCAGGTTTTCGGCGCGGTCCTTGGGGCTGGCCAGCAGTTCGGCGGCATTCGCCGCGTCTGCTTCGGGGGTCAAGCCACGAGGGCGAGTGCCTTTGATCGGGCGGGTTTCGACCTGGCGCTGGCTGATACGCACGAACCGTTCCGGCGACAGGCTCAGCACCGCGCCATCATCCGGCAGGCTCTGGAACCCGGAAAACGGCGTCGGGCAGGCTTCGCGCAGGGCGCAATAGGCCGCCCACGGATCGCCGAGGCACGGTGCGCGAAAGCGTTGGGCAAAGTTGACCTGGTAGCAGTCACCGGCCTGGATGTAATCCTGAATGCGTACGATCGCCTGGCGATATGCCTCGGCGGTCAGGTCAGGGGCCATGGGGCCCAGGAGCTTGAACGTGGCTGCTCCGTCGACAACGCCATGACTGAACACCGCGATCAACCGTTGCCGCTCGCTGACTGCCAGCGCCGGGTGAAACACCAACTGGCTGGTCCGCGCCTGGTGATCACTGATCAGCGCCCAGGCATACAGGCCAAAACGCGCATCCGGCAGGTGCAAATCGTCTGCGGCCAGGTGCGGCATCTGTTCCAGGTGGCGGCCGAAGTCGTAGCTCAGGTAGCCGATCAGGCCGCCAGCAAACGGGAGTTCCAAGCCAGCGGGTATGCTCGCTTCACCCAGCTGGGTCAGGCTTTCCCGCAGGCGCTGCAGGAAGTCTGCGCCGCTTTCACCAGGCGATACCGTTAGTGTCACTTGCGGCCAGGCGCTGAGCAGGTCATAACGCCCGCGCTCGGCCACGGGCCTGCCGCTGTCCAGCAGGACTGCGCCTGGCGCATGGCGAATCGCCGCAAAATACTCGGCGGGGTTGGCCCGGTAGGGCAGCGGGTGTACGGAGCAGGTCGACATGCGGGGGTGGATCAGCTGTTGGCGTGGGGGAGGGGATTGTAGTCCCCCGTAGGATTTGCTCCTAGGGGGGATGTCGGGGATAGACAGATGTAAGGCCGCGTCAGCCTTCGACGGGCGGAATATGCCCGAACATTTCCTGTACGAACGCCACCCGCTCTTCCGGGGTTTCCGTCACACCGGCCGCTTTCAGCGCTTCCAGGCGCGCCTCCACGGCATGGGTGCGCAGGGTCAGGCCGCAGTCGTTGGCGATCTGGATATTCAGCCCCGGCCGTGCGTTCAGTTCGAGGATCAGCGGGCCTTTCTCCTGGTCCAGCACCATGTCCACGCCGATATAACCCAGCCCGCACAGCTCGTAGCAGCCGGCCGCGAGCTTCATGAAGCCGTCCCAGTTGGGCAGTTGCACGCCGTCCACCGCGTTGGTGGTGTCGGGGTGTTTGGTGATGATGTTGTTCAGCCAGGTACCGCGCAGGGTCAGGCCGGTGGCGAGGTCGACACCCACGCCAATCGCGCCCTGGTGCAGGTTGGCCTTGCCGCCGGACTGACGCGTCGGCAAGCGCAACATGGCCATCACCGGGTAGCCCATCAAGACGATGATGCGGATATCCGGCACGCCTTCGTAGCTGATGCTCTTGAAAATCTGGTCGGGGACCACGCGGTACTCGATCAGCGCGCGGTCACGATGGCCACCCAAGGAGTACAGGCCGGTGAGGATGCTGGAAATCTGGTGCTCGATTTCCTCATGGCTGATGATCTTGCCGGACACTGTGCGGTAGCGCCCTTCAAAACGGTCGGCGACGACCAGGATGCCGTCGCCGCCGGCGCCCTGGGCCGGCTTGATCACGAAGTCGCTGCGCCCACCGATGATCGCGTCGAGCTTGTCGATTTCCTTCTCGGTGGAAATCACCCCGTACATTTCCGGCACATGGATGCCGGCCGCCATGGCCCGTTCCTTGGTGATGATCTTGTCATCCACGATCGGGTACAGGCTGCGCTTGTTGTACTTGAGCACGTAGTCGGCGTTACGCCGGTTGATGCCCATGATCCCTCGCGCTTCCAGGGCCTTCCAGGTCTTCCAGAAGCCGAACATTACGAATCAGCCTTGAGGAAGGCCTTGAACCGCACCAGTTCGGTCAGGCGGTAGCCGCGATAGCGACCCATGGCCAGCATGAAGCCCACCAGGATCAACAGGATCGCCGGGAAGGTGAATACGAAGTAAATCAGCTCCGGCACGCTCATGATGATGTGTGCCAGGGAGGCGGCGAACAGCGTGCCGATCGCGACTTTCATCGCATGGCTGGCGCCGCGTTCTTCCCAGGTGATCGACAGGCGTTCGATGGTCATGGTCAGGATCACCATCGGGAACAGCGCCACCGACAAACCGCGCTCCAGGCCCAGTTTATGGCTGAACAGGCTGATGGCGGCGATCAGCACCACCACGAAGGTCAGCACCACCGACAACCTGGGCAGCATTTGCAGCTTCAAGTGTTCCAGGTACGACCTCAGGGACAAGCCCAATGCCGTGATAATCGTGAACAGCACAATCCCGAAGCCCAGCTGCGTCTCGCGGAACGCCAGCGCGATCAGCACCGGGGTGAACGTGCCCAGGGTCTGCAGGCCGATCAGGTTGCGCAGGATCAGGATCACCAGCACGCCGATCGGGATCATCACCATGATCATGAAGGTTTGCTGGGTTTGCAGCGGCAGGCCATACAGCGAGTATTCGAGGAAGTTGGCGTCGGTATTTTCGTCGGTCAGCTTGGCCAGGCGAATCGCGTTCATTTCGCTGTTGTTCAGGCTGAAGGTGACCACGGCTTTCTTGCCGCCATCGACGGTGATCAGGTTTTCATCGCCGGTCCACCACAGCAGGCGGTCGGCGGGCAGGCCCTGTTCGCCGGTCTCCGGGTTGAAGTACAGCCAGTCATTGCCATTGAAGCTGCGCAGCCACAGTTCCGGGGTTTGCGGCTGGTCGGCGACCAGGCGGATGGTGTGGACCTTTTCCACCGGTACGTGGGCGATGGACAGCAGCAGCTCGACGATCTTGGCCTTGTGCGGCGTCGACGGGTCGCCGCCCAGCAGCAGCTTGACGTTGTCGTCGTTGAGGTTGTTGGTGCGCTTGATCGCTTCGGTAATAAAGGTCTCGACGTCGGCCGAGTGCTGGCGGATCGGCGCCAGCAGGGCTTCGGCGGCGATTTTCTCCGGGCCTTCCACGGCAATGCTGTCGCGGAAGGTCGGGCCCTTGATCTTGACCTTCTCGCCGCTGTAGCGCTTGGTCAGCACCAGGCGGTAATACAGGGTCTGGTTGCCCTTGGCGCGGCGTGCCGACCAGGTGACCTTGCGGTTGCCATCGATGCGGTTGACGCTCACCCCGTAGTTGTTCGAGATGAAACTCTCATTGAGGCTGACGAAGTCGCGGCTCAGGGGCGGCACGAACATCTGGATCTTCACCGGGTCTTTCGGGTTGGCGACGAACTCGACCTTGGCGTCGATGTTCCACAAGTCGTCGGTGGCGTCCTCGGTAACAGGAATGCCCAGCACGAAGATCTGGTAGGCGGTGACCGAAATACCGAGCACCACCAAGAGGGTGATGAGGATTTTCAGGTGCAGGGTGAGAGAGCGCATTCGGTTTACTCGGCGGTATGAGCGTCGGCGGCGCAGGCGGGTTTGCCTGCTGCGTATTTAAGACTGGGGTCGACCAGCGCATCAAAGCGTTTCAAGGCTTCGGAGCCGATCAGCAGTGGGTATTGGAAGGCGCTGCGGTCAGTCAAGTTCACTTCGATGCTGCGTAAAGCGCTGCCCATGCAGATATCCAGGGCAATCACCGGACGGGCGGTGTAGTTCTTGTCCTCATCGGGATCGTAGTCACCGGCGCGACGCTTGATCTTGCTGACGCGGGCCAGGGGGCGTTCGATGGGGTGGGAATGGGCGGCGTCGATCGCCAGGTAGAAGCGTACCCAGGATTCACCGTTGCGCTTGAAACGCTTGATATCGCGGGCGCTGAGCGAGGCGGTCTTGGCGCCGGTGTCGAGCTTGGCCGCGACTTCCAGGTCGATACCGGCGAGCTTGGCGTATTCGTTGAGGCCATACACGGTCTTTTCGGCGGCAACGCTTAGCCCCGGCATAAGTCCCGGTACGAACAATAGGCATATCAGAAGGAAGGGCTTGAGTCTCATAGATCCTGAGGCGGTGCAGTGCGATGTTCAATTCAAGGCGACTGGCATTGCTGCGCAAGCTCCCTCGTGCGCCGTTTCATCCAGTGATGTCAGGCAAAAGCGGCGGGCATTCTAACATGATGCTTTTCTGACGCCAGCGCTGGCAGGCGGCCATGCCCCAAGCGCGTGCGGGGCTGGTTATTAGACGATTGTCGACAATGTGCATTTATTCTTTGACTATCTGGGGCTGATTGGCTAGTTTTTGCCACATTGCTTTTAAAGGTGTCGACAATATGCTCGAGCAAGCGGAAGCCCCGGTGGTGCCCTCGGACGAATCCCAGACGATGTCGGAAAACGTCTTCCGCCGTATCCAGGCCGCCATCGTCAAGGGCGAGATCGCCCCCGGCAGCAAGATCTCCGAGCCAGAGCTGGCGCGCACCTACGGCATCAGTCGCGGCCCGCTGCGTGAGGCGATCCACCGCCTGGAAGGCCAGCGCCTGCTGGTGCGCGTACCCCATGTGGGCGCGCGAGTGGTGTCGTTGAGCCACGCCGAGCTGATCGAACTCTATGAGATCCGCGAGTCCCTCGAAGGCATGGCCTGCCGCCTGGCTGCCGAGCGCATGACCGATGCGGAAATCGAAGAGCTGCGCCAGGTGCTGCACACCCATGAACGCGACGAGGCGTTCCAGGCCGGCCTGGGCTACTACCAGCAGGAAGGCGACTTCGATTTTCACTACCGGATCATTCAAGGTGCCGGTAACCGCACCCTGACCCAAATGCTCTGCGGCGAGCTGTACCAGTTGGTGCGCATGTACCGCATCCAGTTCTCCGCCACCCCCAATCGTCCACGCCAGGCTTTTGCCGAGCATCACCGCATTCTTGACGCGATTGCCGATCGCGACGGTGAACTGGCCGAACTGTTGATGCGCCGCCATATCGGTGCATCCAAACGCAATATCGCCCGTCATTTTCCCGACGGCGCTCCCCAGACAGCCACTCAGCGAGGTGAGTCATGAGTTCCAATAACAACACCACTCCAGGCCAGCGTTTCCGTGACGCGGTTGCCAGCGAACAGCCCTTGCAAGTGGTCGGCGCAATCAACGCCAACCATGCGCTGCTGGCCAAGCGCGCGGGCTTCAAGGCGATCTACCTGTCGGGTGGCGGGGTGGCTGCCGGCTCCCTGGGCGTACCGGACCTGGGCATTACCGGCCTGGATGACGTGCTGACCGACGTGCGCCGCATCACCGACGTGTGCGACCTGCCCTTGCTGGTGGACGTGGACACTGGCTTCGGCTCCTCGGCGTTCAACGTGGCGCGTACCGTCAAGTCGATGATCAAGTTCGGCGCTGCCGCCATCCACATCGAGGACCAGGTCGGCGCCAAGCGTTGCGGGCATCGTCCGAACAAAGAAATCGTGTCCCAGCAGGAAATGGTCGACCGCATCAAGGCCGCCGTGGATGCGCGCACCGATGACAGCTTCGTGATCATGGCGCGTACCGATGCCCTGGCGGTCGAGGGCCTGGAGTCGGCGCTGGAGCGTGCCGCCGCCTGCATCGAGGCGGGCGCCGACATGGTGTTCCCGGAAGCCATCACTGAACTGGAGATGTACAAGCTGTTCGCATCCCGGGTGAAAGCGCCGATCCTGGCTAACATTACCGAGTTCGGCGCAACGCCGCTGTACACCGTCGAACAGTTGAAATCTGCCGATGTTTCCATCGTGCTGTACCCGCTCTCGGCCTTCCGCGCCATGAACAAGGCCGCCGAGAACGTCTACACCGCGATCCGTCGCGACGGCACCCAACAGAACGTGATCGACACCATGCAAACCCGCATGGAGCTTTACGATCGCATCGACTACCACACCTTCGAGCAGAAGCTCGACGCGCTGTTCGCCGCGAAGAAGTAACGAACGCGCCTCTCTATAAATACAAGATTAAATACAAGATTGGAGAACAGACATGGCTGAAGCAAAAGTACTGAGTGGCGCCGGCCTGCGTGGCCAGGTTGCCGGGCAGACGGCGTTGTCCACCGTGGGGCAGGCCGGTGCCGGCCTGACCTATCGCGGCTACGACGTGCGCGAACTGGCGGCCGATGCGCAGTTTGAAGAAGTGGCCTACCTGCTGCTCTACGGCGAACTGCCGACCAAGACCGAACTGGCCGCCTACAGCGCCAGGCTGAGCAAGCTGCGCGACCTGCCGCAAGCGCTCAAGGAAGTCCTGGAGCGCATCCCCGCCGACGCCCACCCGATGGACGTGATGCGCACCGGTTGCTCGTTCCTCGGCAATATCGAGCCCGAGCAAGACTTCAGCGTGCAACGCGACGTCACCGACCGCCTGCTCGCCGCCTTCCCGGCGATCATGTGCTACTGGTACCGCTTCAGCCACGACGGCAAGCGCATCGACTGCGTGACCGACGAGCCCAGCATCGGCGGCCACTTCCTGCACCTGCTGCATGGCAAAAAACCGAGCGAGCTGCACGTCAAGGTGATGAACGTGTCGCTGATCCTCTACGCCGAACACGAATTCAATGCCTCGACCTTTACCGCGCGGGTGTGTGCGTCGACCCTGTCCGACCTGTATTCCTGCGTCACCGCTGCGATTGGCTCGCTGCGCGGCCCGCTTCACGGCGGCGCCAACGAAGCGGCGATGGAAATGATCGAGCGTTTCGGCTCGGCAGAGGAAGCAGTCGAAGGCACCCTCGGCATGCTGGCGCGCAAGGACAAGATCATGGGCTTCGGCCACGCGATCTACAAAGACAGCGACCCGCGCAATGAAGTGATCAAGGGCTGGTCGAAAAAGCTCGCAGACGAAGTGGGCGACACGGTGTTGTTCCCAGTGTCCGAAGCTATCGACAAGACCATGTGGGAACAAAAGAAACTGTTCCCCAACGCCGACTTCTACCATGCCTCGGCGTACCACTTCATGGGCATCCCGACCAAGCTGTTCACGCCGATCTTCGTGTGCTCGCGCCTGACCGGCTGGGCCGCCCACGTGTTCGAACAGCGCGCCAACAACCGCATCATCCGTCCAAGCGCCGAGTACATCGGCGTTGAACAGCGCAAGTTCGTGCCAATCGAACGTCGCTGAATTGCAGGTGTAATCCTGCTCTCTGTAGGAGCGAGCTTGCTCGCGAAAAACGTCAAGGCATCGCGATCATTCAGTATGCCCGCATTATCGTTGACGACCTTCGCGAGCAAGCTCGCTCCTACAGGAGGCAGGTTCCCGCAGCAACCTATACCGTGACCGAGTCCTGACGATGAACACTGAATTCCGCAAACCGCTCCCCGGCAGCCGCCTGGATTATTTCGACGCCCGCGCGGCGGTCGATGCCATCCGCCCAGGCGCCTACGCCACCTTGCCCTACACCTCACGCGTGCTCGCGGAAAACCTGGTGCGCCGCTGCGACCCTGCCACCCTCAACGCGTCCCTGAGCCAACTGATCGAGCGCAAGCGCGACCTCGACTTCCCATGGTTCCCGGCACGCGTGGTATGCCACGACATCCTTGGCCAGACCGCCCTGGTCGACCTCGCCGGCCTGCGCGATGCCATCGCCCTGCAAGGCGGCGACCCGGCCCAGGTCAACCCGGTGGTGCCGACGCAACTGATCGTCGACCACTCCCTGGCCGTTGAAGCCGGTGGTTTCGACCCGGACGCGTTCGAGAAAAACCGCGCCATCGAAGACCGTCGCAACGAAGACCGTTTCCACTTTATCGAGTGGACCAAAAAAGCCTTCAAGAACGTCGACGTGATCCCGCCGGGCAACGGCATCATGCACCAGATCAACCTGGAGAAAATGTCCCCGGTGATCCAGGTGCGTGACGGTGTGGCCTTCCCCGATACCTGTGTCGGTACCGACAGTCACACCCCGCATGTGGATGCGCTGGGCGTGATCGCCATCGGCGTCGGCGGCCTCGAAGCCGAAAGCGTCATGCTTGGCCGCGCCTCGTGGATGCGCCTGCCGGAAAGCGTCGGCGTGGAGCTGACGGGCAAGCTGCAACCCGGCATCACCGCCACCGACATGGTGCTGGCGCTGACCGAGTTCCTGCGCCAACAGAAAGTGGTCGGTGCCTGGTTGGAGTTCTTCGGCGAAGGCGCATCGAAACTGACGTTGGGCGACCGCGCGACCATCTCCAACATGGCCCCGGAATACGGTGCGACAGCGGCGATGTTCTACATCGACCAGCAGACCATCGCCTACCTGAAACTCACCGGCCGCGAAGACGAACAGGTCACCCTGGTCGAGCAGTACGCGCGTCATACCGGCCTGTGGGCGGACGACCTCAAGAGCGCGAAATACGAGCGCGGCCTGACCTTCGACCTGTCCAGCGTCGTGCGCAACATGGCCGGCCCGAGCAACCCCCACGCCCGTGTCGCCACGCGTGACCTGGCCGCCAAGGGCATTTCCGGCCAGTGGGATGAAGTTCCGGGGCAAATGCCTGACGGCGCGGTGATCATCGCTGCCATTACCAGCTGCACCAACACCAGCAACCCGCGCAACGTGATCGCCGCCGGCCTCCTGGCGCGCAACGCCAACAAGCTGGGGCTGAAACGCAAGCCGTGGGTCAAGTCGTCCCTGGCACCGGGTTCGAAAACCGTGGCCATGTACCTCGAAGACGCGGGCCTGGGCCATGAGCTGGAAAAACTCGGTTTCGGCGTGGTGGCCTTTGCCTGCACCACCTGCAACGGCATGTCTGGCGCACTGGACCCGGTGATCCAGCAGGAAATCATCGACCGCGACCTGTACGCCACCGCCGTGCTTTCGGGCAACCGCAACTTCGACGGGCGTATCCACCCGTACGCCAAGCAAGCGTTCCTGGCTTCGCCGCCGCTGGTGGTGGCCTATGCGATTGCCGGCACCATCCGTTTCGATATCGAGAAGGACGTGCTGGGCCTCGATGCCAATGGTAAGGAAATCCGCCTGCAGGACATCTGGCCGACTGACGAAGAGATCGACGCAGTGGTCAAGGCCTCGGTCAAGCCGGAGCAGTTCCGCGCGGTGTACATCCCGATGTTCGCGATCCACGAAGACACCGGCCCGAAAGTCGCGCCGCTGTATGACTGGCGCCCGCAAAGCACCTATATCCGCCGTCCGCCGTACTGGGAAGGCGCACTGGCCGGGGCGCGGCCACTCAAGGGCATGCGCCCGCTGGCCGTGCTGCCGGACAACATCACCACGGACCACCTGTCGCCGTCCAACGCGATCATGCTCGACAGCGCCGCAGGCGAATACCTGGCGAAAATGGGCCTGCCGGAGGTCGACTTCAACTCCTACGCGACCCACCGTGGCGACCACCTGACCGCGCAGCGCGCCACGTTTGCCAACCCGAAACTGTTCAACGAGATGGTCGTCGAGAACGGCAAGGTCAAACAGGGTTCCCTGGCGCGCATCGAGCCGGAAGGCAAGGTCACGCGCATGTGGGAAGCCATCGAAACCTACATGGAGCGCAAGCAGCCGCTGATCATCATTGCCGGCGCCGACTACGGCCAGGGCTCGTCCCGCGACTGGGCGGCCAAGGGCGTACGCCTGGCTGGCGTGGAAGCGATTGCCGCCGAAGGCTTCGAGCGCATCCACCGCACCAACCTGGTGGGCATGGGCGTGTTGCCGCTGGAGTTCCTGCCGGGCACCGACCGCCACACCCTGCACATCGACGGCAGCGAAACCTATGACGTGGTCGGCGAGCGCACCCCGCGCGCGCAGTTGACCCTGGTGATCAATCGCAAGAATGGCGAACGTGTCGAAGTGCCGGTGACCTGCCGCCTGGACACCGCCGAAGAAGTGTCGATCTACGAGGCGGGCGGCGTGTTGCAACGTTTTGCCCAAGACTTCCTGGAATCGGCGGCGACCGTCTGAAGAGGATAACCATGGCACACGTAGCGCAAATCAAGATCCCCGCCACCTATATGCGTGGCGGTACCAGCAAGGGCGTGTTTTTCAGGCTCCAGGACCTGCCCGAATCGGCGCAGGTGCCGGGTGCCGCCCGCGATGCTTTGCTGTTGCGGGTGATCGGCAGCCCCGACCCCTATGACAAGCAGATCGATGGCATGGGCGGTGCCACGTCGAGCACCAGCAAGACCGTGATTCTCGCCAAGAGCACCCGTGCCGATCACGACGTGGACTACCTGTTTGGCCAGGTCTCCATCGACAAGCCCTTTGTCGACTGGAGCGGCAACTGCGGCAACCTGTCGGCGGCGGTGGGCTCGTTCGCTATCAGCGCCGGGCTGGTCGACCCGGCGCGCATACCGCACAACGGCATTGCCGTGGTGCGGGTGTGGCAGGCCAATATCGGCAAGACCATCATTGCCCATGTGCCGATCACCGACGGCGCGGTGCAGGAGACCGGTGATTTCGAGCTCGATGGCGTGACCTTCCCGGCCGCCGAAGTGCAGCTGGAGTTCATGGACCCGGCGGCGGAAGAAGAGGGCGGCGGCGGTTCGATGTTTCCCACCGGCAACCTGGTCGACGAGCTGGAGGTGCCGGGTGTCGGCACCTTCAAGGCGACGCTGATCAACGCGGGCATCCCGACGATTTTCATCAACGCCGAAGACCTTGGCTACACCGGCACCGAGCTGCAGGGCGCGATCAACAGCGACCCCAAGGCCCTGGCGATGTTCGAGACGGTGCGCGCCTACGGCGCGTTGCGCATGGGCCTGATCAAGCACCTGGACGAAGCCGCCCAGCGCCAGCACACGCCGAAGGTGGCGTTTGTGGCTAAGCCTGCCGATTACGTGGCGTCCAGCGGCAAGGCGATCAAGGCCGGCGATGTGGACCTGTTGGTGCGCGCCCTGTCCATGGGCAAGCTGCACCACGCCATGATGGGCACCGCAGCGGTGGCGATTGGCACGGCAGCGGCGATTTCCGGGACCTTGGTCAACCTCGCCGCGGGCGGCATCGAGCGTAATGCCGTGCGCTTCGGGCATCCGTCCGGCACGTTGCGCGTCGGCGCTGAAGCCACCCAGGTGAACGGCGAATGGGTGGTGAAGAAAGCCATCATGAGCCGCAGTGCCCGGGTGCTGATGGAAGGTTTCGTGCGCATCCCAGGCGACGCGTTCTAAAACCCTGCACACTTCCAATGTGGGAGGGGGCTTGCCCCCTCCCACAGGGGGATCTCTATTCCAAAAGGCAGGCACCCAAGACCTGCTTTCGCTAACCGTAAGCCCGAGGACTGACCCCAACCCATTTTCGGAGTACTGCCATGAGCACCAACGTCGACCAGAACAACCGCCCCGATTACGACCAGGTTTTGCAGGACATTGCCGACTACGTCCTCAACTACCGCATCGACTCCCCGGCCGCCCTGGACACCGCGCGCAATTGCCTGATGGACACCCTCGGCTGCGGTCTGCTGGCCTTGCGTTTCCCGGAGTGCACCAAGCACCTGGGGCCCATCGTCGAAGGCACGGTGGTGCCGTTCGGCGCGCGGGTACCGGGCACGTCGTTCCGCCTGGATCCGGTCAAGGCCGCCTGGGACATCGGTTGCCTCGTGCGCTGGCTCGACTACAACGACACCTGGCTCGCCGCCGAATGGGGGCACCCCTCGGATAACCTCGGCGGCATCCTCGCCGTGGCCGATCATCTTTCGCAAAAGCGCGTGGCCAATGGTGAGGCACCGCTGACCCTGCGCGCGGTGCTGGACGCAATGATCATGGCCCACGAAATCCAGGGCGTGATTGCCTTGGAAAACTCCTTCAACCGCGTCGGCCTCGACCATGTGCTGCTGGTGAAAGTCGCCTCCACGGCGGTCACCGCCAAGCTGATGGGGGCCAACCGTGAACAACTGCTGGCAGCGCTGTCCCACGCCTTCGTCGACGGCCAGGCCTTGCGCACTTACCGCCATGCGCCCAACGCCGGTTCGCGTAAATCCTGGGCGGCGGGAGATGCGTCGAGTCGTGGTGTACGCCTGGCGGACATCGCCATGCGCGGTGAGATGGGCATTCCCGGGGTGCTGAGCGCGCCGCAGTGGGGGTTCTACGACGTGTTGTTCAGCCACACCAACAAGGACTTGGCGCTCAAGCCCGAAGACAAGCGCGTCTTCAGCCTGTCGCAGCCCTACGGCACTTATGTGATGGAAAACGTGCTGTTCAAGATCAGCTTCCCTGCCGAGTTCCATGCGCAAACCGCCTGCGAAGCGGCGGTGACCTTGCACCCGCAGGTCAAGGATCGCCTGCATCAGATCGAGCGCATCGTGATCACCACCCATGAGTCGGCGATTCGCATCATCTCCAAGGTCGGCCCACTGGCCAACGCCGCCGACCGCGACCATTGCCTGCAATACATGACCGCGGTGCCCCTGGCGTTCGGCAACCTGGTGGCCGAGCAGTACGAAGATGAGTTCCACGCAGCCCACCCGATCATCGACGAACTGCGCGACAAAATGGTCATCGTCGAAGACCCGCGCTACAGCCGCGAATACCTGGAGGCCGACAAGCGCTCCATTGCCAATGCGGTGCAGGTGTTCTTCACTGATGGCACCCACACCGAGCAGGTGGCGGTGGAGTACCCGATTGGCCATCGCCGTCGCCGCGCAGACGGCATTCCGTTGCTGGAAGACAAGTTCAAGGCCAACCTGGCCACGCGGTTTACCGCGCAGCGCAGCGCGGAGATTTTTGCATTGTGCAAAGACCAGGCGTTGCTTGAAGCGACACCGGTCAATCGGTTCGTGGACCTGTTCGTGATCTAAAAAACACAGGAGATCCCACTAACACAGGAGATCAAATGTGGGAGGGGGCTTGCCCCCGATGGCGGTATGTCAGCCCCCGATGTATTGGCTGACACACTGCTATCGGGGGCAAGTCGAATCGTCGCACCGCCCCTCCCACATTTGGAATTGTGCTGGAGTTGAAAGTTACATACTGCCTTCGACATCATCCAGGCTGAACGTCTCGGTATGGTCGTCATAGGAGAAAATCTCCGCATACCGCCCCCAGGCCACCACGCTTTCCAGGGTTTTCTCCACGAACGCTTCCGTCATCGAGTCTTCCAACTCCTGTTCGAAGCGCACCCGTGGCGCCCGATGCCCGCTGCGCTCCAGCAGCACCTGGTGAATGCGCGCGGCCAACGGCACGTGTTGAATCAAATGCTCGGCGAACAGGGTTTTGCGTTCCTGGGTGCCGTAGTTGGCGAACAGCTTGCCAGCATCGGTAAGCGTGATGTCGGCGCCCTTGAGTTCGGCGAAACCCAAATGTTCAAGCATCTCCGCCACCGGGAACAGGTCGTCCACTTCCAGCAAGCGCCGTTCGGCGACGGTCGGCAAACCGGCATGACCGTTGTAGGGTTCGGCGGCCAGGGTTTCGATCAGGCCGGCCATCAGGTTGGTGGACACTTCCGGCAGCAGGCTACCCATTTTCAGCTCGGGTATGCCCCGGCTCGCATCGGCGCTGCGCCTGTCGGTCATCAGGGCGTAGATGTCGTCGACCATTTGGCGGAAGGTGGGGTCCAGCCGATTGCGCGGGTGCGCGAACGGCACTTTGATCTCGGCGACCACGCGGCCGGGGTTGGACGACAGCACCAGGATGCGGTCGCACATCAGCACCGCCTCTTCGATGTTGTGCGTCACGATCAGGATTGACTTGATCGGCAGTTGTTTGCCGCTCCACAAATCCAGCAGGTCGTTGCGCAGGGTTTCGGCGGTGAGCACATCCAGCGCCGAGAACGGTTCGTCCATCAGCAACAAGGTCGGGTTGACCACCAGGCCACGGGCGAAGCCCACGCGTTGGCGCATACCGCCAGACAACTCGCGTGGGTAGGCGTTTTCAAAACCGTCCAGGCCAATCAGGTCAATCGCCGCCAGCGCGCGCCTGCGGCTTTCCTTGCGTTCGACTTGCAAGGCTTGCAGGCCGGCCTCCACGTTTTCCAGCACGGTCAGCCAGGGGAACAGCGCAAACGTCTGGAACACCATGGCCACGCCTTCGGCCGGGCCGGTCAGCGGTACGCCGTGGTAGCGCACTTCACCCGATGACGGCTGGATCAGCCCGGCGATGATGCGCAGCAGCGTGGATTTACCGGAGCCGGAGCGGCCGAGCATGCCGACGATTTCGCCTTCGTGCAGGCTCAGGTCCACACCGCTGAGGACTTGCAGTTCATCCTTACCTTTGCCGAACACCCGGTTCACGTTTTTCAGCGAGTAGATTTCCGGGGTGTCGGCAGCATGTTCGGGGCGGGTAGTCATCACAGCGAATCCCATCAGTTCAAGCGGAGTTTGTTTTCAGCCATGGCGTACATCGGTCGCCAGACCGCGCGGTTGAAAGCCACCACAAAGATCGACATCACCACCACGCCCAGGGCGATCTTCGGGAAGTCGCCGGCCGCGGTGGTCTGTGCGATATAGGCGCCCAGGCCATGGGCGACCACGTTGTCCTGGCCCCAGGATACGTACTCGGAAACGATGCTGGCGTTCCATGCCCCGCCCGAGGCGGTAATGGCGCCGGTGACGTAGTACGGGAAGATGCCCGGCAACATTACCTTGCGCCACCACAGCCAGCCGCGAATGCGGAAGTTGGCGGCGGCTTCCTTATAGTCATTGGGAAAGGCACTGGCGCCGGCGATCACGTTGAACAGGATGTACCACTGGGTGCCGAGCACGATCAGTGGGCTCAGCCAGATGTCCGGGTTGAGGTGGAAGTGCAGGATCACAATGACAAAGACCGGAAACAGCAGGTTGGCCGGGAACGCCGCGAGGAACTGCGCCAGTGGCTGGATTTTTTCCGCCAGCTTTGGTCGTAGGCCGATCATCACCCCCAGCGGTACCCAGATGAGCGAGGCGATCAGGATCAGCCCCACGACACGCAGCAGGGTAATCAGCCCCAGTACCACCACATGCCCGACTTCGGCGAGGGTCACCTCGGTGCCGACATAGCGCACGATGTGGTACAGCGCGTAGGCCGTCAGCAGGGCGATCAATGAGCCCCATACCCAGTCGATCACCTTGGACCTCGTGGCACTGGCCGCGGGCATGGCCTTGAGCGTGCCGCGCGGCAAGGCGAAGCGTTTGTTGCCCAGGCGGCTGATCGTACGGGTTATCGGGCGCAGGATACGTTGGACCACGCGTGTGCGCTGGATCAGGTTCAACACCCAGGATTGCGGGGCGACGCCTTGTGAGGCGGTGGTTTCCATCCGGAACTTGTCGGCCCAGGCCACCAGCGGGCGAAACAGGAACTGGTCGTAGATCAGGATCACCGCGATCATCGCCAGGATCACATAGCCTACGGCGTGCAGGTCTTTCTGGGCGATGGCCAGGGCCAGGTACGACCCCACGCCTGGCAGGGTAATGGTCTTGTCGCCGATCGTGATGGCCTCGGAGGCAACCACGAAGAACCAGCCGCCTGACATGCTCATCATCATGTTCCAGACCATCCCCGGCATGGCGAAAGGCACGTCGAGTTTCCAGAACTTCTGCCAGCCGGACAGCCGCAGGTTGGTGGACACTTCGACCAGGTCATGAGGAAGCATGCGCAGGGACTGATAGAAACTGAACGTCATGTTCCAGGCCTGGCTGGTGAAGATCGCAAAGATCGCGGCGAACTCCGCGCCGAGCACGCGCCCGGGAAACAGCAGCAGGAAGAACGTCACCGTAAACGAGATATAGCCGAGCACCGGCACCGATTGCAGGATGTCCAGCACCGGCACCAGCAGCTTTTCGGCACGTCGGCTTTTGGCCGCGAGGGTGCCGTACAGCAGGGTGAACACCAGCGCCGCCGCCATTGCCGCGAGCATGCGCAGCGTGGTGCGCATGGCGTATTCCGGCAGGTTGGCCGGGTCGAGGGAAATGACTTCGCTTTGTAGGGTGGCGATGGGGGCCCAGGTTTCCCGGGCGGTGATGGAAAAAAACAGTAAAAAGCCGATGACCAACGGCAGGGCGACCAGGTCCCAGCGATTGGGGAGCAGACGTAGCGTGGACGCCGGGATGTAGTGACGGAACACTTTGTTCATAGGCAGTCAGTCCTGCAGCGTTCAGGTTCAGAGTGGGCGTAATGGGAGTGAGCGTAGCCGCTGCACGAATGACCTACCGAACAGCACGGGTGCTGTTCATGAGTCAGGGGCATCAAGAAGATGCTGGAGGAATTGTACGTTTCTGAATGTTACAAGCGCGTCAATTTTGCTGTCAGTTTCCTGTACGAACTGAGACTGGGGCGCGAGCACCCCAGCCGCTCAGCTGTTATTCAAACCGCAGGATCACGCGGCGGTTGTGTTTGCTCTTCTTCTCGATTTTTTCGCAGAACACCCGGCCGATTTCCTCGGTGTTGGCCACATGGGTGCCGCCGCACGGTTGGATATCGATCCCGCCAATTTCAATCACGCGTACCGAGCCCTGGATCACCGGCGGCGCGACCGCCTGGGTGCGGGTGATCTGCAGCAGGGTGGCGTACTCCGTGGCGGGCATCGAGAGGGTCTTGACCTCATGGGCCTGGGCGATCAGCGCGTTGAGGTCGCGGGTGATGCTGTCCTTGTCCAGCGTCATTTCCGGCAGGTCGAAATCCAGGCGGCCCTTGTCGGCACTGATGCTGCATCCGGTCACAGGGGCATCGATGAGCGAGCACAGCAGGTGCAGGCAGGTGTGCATCTTCATGTGCTGGTAGCGCCGTTCCCAATCGAGGTTGGCCTCCACCTGCACCCCGGCAACCAATGGCTCGGGGCAATTTTCCACCTGATGCCAGATGATCGAGCGCGCTTCGGCGTCGCGCACGGTACCGGTGATGTCGACGCGCGTGCCATCCGCCAGGGTGAAGTGGCCAGTGTCACCCGGTTGCCCGCCGCCGGTTGGGTAGAACAGCGTGTGCTCCAGGGCGATGCCGTGCTCGCTGACGGCAATCACCCGGGCGTTGAATGCGTTCTGGTAGGGCGCGCTGTCAAACAGCGCCAGGGTTTCCATGGTGTGCACGGACATGTTCATCCTCCGACGATCAGTGGGCTGGCTTGCAGCAAGTGGCGCACCATTGCGCTCAAGCCAGGGGGGGAGAGCAAAGTGATTTCGAATTCCGGGCCGCAGACTTTGAGGTTCAATGGCAGGCGCGGCAGGTGGTCGGCCGTTTCGACGCGATGCAGGCGAAATTGCAGGTGATGGCGTTCCTTCACCGTGGGTTCGAGCATCAGCCCTTGCAGGGGGTGGAAGTCGGCGTCGAGTACGGTGACCTTGTGGCTGGTACTGATCTCACCGACCACGTGCAGGCGCTCATCGAGGGCGAAGGCACCGAGGTAGTTGCTGTGGTCCGATTCATCGTTTTTTTGCAACTGGATCTGGTTCACCACTTTGACCTTGGTACCGGCGGGCACGTCCTGGGTAATCACGCACGAGGGGCTGATAAACACGTTGTCGCCGATCGTCACATAACCCAGTACGCGGGCGCCGGAGCCGACTTCGACGTTGTTGCCCAGGCGCGGGTGGCGCTTGCCGTCCGGGTTGTTGGCGATGCCGCGGGCGCCCAAGGTCACGCCGCAGAGGATGTAGCAGTCGTTGCCGATTTCGCAGGTTTCGCCGATCACCGTGCCGTAGCCGTGGTCCAGCACAAAGCGCCGGCCGATGCGCGCAGCCGGGTGAATCTCCGCGCCGGAAAGGATCTTGCCCTGGTTGCTGAGCTTGAGGGCAATGCGCGAAAACACGCCGTTGGTCCGGTCGGGGAAATTCCATACCAGGTGGGCAAGCCGATAAAACAGCACGGCCTTGAACGAGGCATAGGACTCCAGGATCAGTTCGCCCCGCCCGCGCGACGCCGGGTCGCGGTAGGCATAGGCGATCAGGTCCTCGGCTACCGCCTGTGCGGCGTTCTGGATCAGCGGTGCCAGGTGCGGTTCCAGCTGCTTCATCTGCGTGGGCGTGAGGGTTTTGATGAGGTGGGTGAGTAACTCATCGTGCAGCTGTTGCATGTCGATAAAGCCGCTCATGGAGGCACCCCCGCATTCTGGATGGTTGGAAAACCGGTTATTCGAAACTGGGCAGGTAGCTGTCGGCATTGTCGTAGACCATGGTCAACACCACCGTTTCGGGCGGTAGTTCGGGGGCGAGTTGGGCGATGGCCACCATATTGGCGGCTGAGGACAGGCCCAGGCTGATGGCGTCGGTGCGCATGATGCGTTTCATCATGTCGATGCATGCCTGGCGCGAGACCTTGAGCATGCCGTCGATCACGTCCAGGTTGAGGATGCTCGGGATCAACCCGATCGACAGGCCCTGGATATGGTGCGGCGCGTGCTGGTTTTTCAGCAGGTCGCATTCCTCCGGCTCCACGCCCATCACGCGCAGGGCCGGCCAGGCGGCCTTGAGGGTTTCACCGATGCCGGTGATATGGCCGCCGGTACCGATGCCGCTGACAAAATAATCGACACGCCGGTCAGCGAAGGCACGCAGGATTTCCGGGGCGGTGGTGTCGCGGTGGGTCTGCGGGTTGGCGCCGTTGCGTTGCTGGTTGAGCATCACGTAGCTGGGGTTTTCCAGCTGCAGTTCCATGCACTTTTCACCGTGGGAATTGTTGCCCAGGCGACTGTCCGACAGCACCACCTTGGCGCCGTAGAGGCGTAGCAGTTTCTGTTTTTCGGGGCTGTAGTTATCCGGGATCACCAGCACTACTTTGTAGCCCAGCACGTTGCCCGCCATCACCAGGCCGATGCCGGTGTTGCCACCGCTGGGTTCGATGATGGTTTGCCCGGAGTCGCGGATCAGCACGCCCCGGCGTTCGGCGTCGAGGATCATGCCCAGGGCGATGCGCGCCTTGTGGCTGCCGCCGGGGTTGAGCGATTCCAGCTTGGCGTAGACCTCGATGCCGAGGTCTTCGGAAAACTGCGCCAGGCGCACGATCGGCGTATGGCCGATGGCGTCGAGTATGGAGTTATGCAACATCAGCTCATCATCCCAAATCGACGGTCAGTACAAAGGCATGTCGGGTTCGACATCGCGAACCCAGTGCTTCATGCCACCTTGCAGGACTTTGGTGTTGGCAAAACCGGCCGCCAGCAGTGTGCTGGCCGCTTGTTCGGCGCGGGTGCCGGCGTAGCAGATCAGGTAATGGGTGTTGTTCCGGCTGAGGCGACCGAGTTGGCCATCCAGCTCGGCCAGGGGGATATGCACCACCCCCGGTAATTTGCACACCTCGAGTTCGCTGGCATCGCGCACATCCAGCAGCACGTCGGCGCTGCTGTGGTGTTCGAGTACCTGCTTGAGTACGCGCGGCTTGATGTAGCGCTCTTCGGCCAGGGACGGTTGGCTGGGCACGGCATCTGCGCACACGGTCGGTGCCTGGGTTTCGCTGTGGCGCAGGTCAGAGCAGCACGGGCAGTCGGCGCGGCGCTTGAAACGGATTTCGCTGAATTTCATCGCCAGCGCGTCGAAGCGCATCAAGCGGCCAGACAAGGGCTCGCCCAGGCCGATCAAGAGCTTGATGGCTTCGGTGGCCTGGATCATCCCAACCACGCCCGGCAGTACGCCGATAACCCCGCCGGCGCTGCAGTTGGGCGCCAGTTCCGCCGGCGGAGCCTTGGGGAACAGGCAGCGGTAGCACGGGCCTCCTTTATAGTTGAGCACGCTGATCTGCCCGTCGAAACGGTAGATCGCCCCGTATACCAAGGGTTTGCCCAGTTGCACGCAGGCATCGTTGACCAGGTAGCGGGTGTCGAAGTTGTCGGTGCCATCAATGACCAGGTCGTAGGCACCCACCAGTTCCAGGGCGTTATCGGCATTCAGCGCGGTGTCGTGGGCGTTGATCTGGATATGGCGGTTGAGGTCCTGCAAGCGCTGCTTGGCAGATTCGACCTTGGGCATGCCGAGGGTACTGTTGCCATGCACGATCTGGCGTTGCAGGTTGCTGCTTTCCACCACATCGAAATCCACCAGGCCCAGGGTGCCGACGCCGGCCGCCGCCAGGTACAGGCTGATGGGCGAGCCCAGGCCACCGGTGCCGATGATCAGCACCTTGGCTTTCTTCAGGTTCAACTGGCCTTCGCGCCCAACGCCGGGCAGGGTGATATGGCGCACGTAGCGCTGTACTTCCTCATTACTCAGGGTGTCGACATCCATGCCGCCGGACGTGGCGAGCAGGACTTCGATCCTGGCCTTTTCCGGCAACCGGTCATCGGCGTCGATCAGCGCTTCCTCGGCGGTGAACAGGAAGTGCTCCTTGAGCTGGTTGTTCTTTTCGTGAAACAGGTGCGTGCGCAGCTGGGGGTGGCTGTCGCAGAGGCTTTCAATGACTTCGCGCAATGTCGATCCGGCGCCCTCGAGGGTCGATTCCGGCAGCTTGGCCACGCGAACCAGAATGTCGGGGAAAGAGACAGCGTTCATGGACAACTCCGTGTGCAGGTCGTTGAAGGGTTGAAGGGCGAAATGCTTGCCATCCCAGGCAAACAGCTTTGATCCCAGGGCCTGGCCTCGGCGAACATCCACCACCAGGTAGCTGACGGGGTAGATCGGCTCGCCCAGGAACAGCGCCTTGTCCTGGTCTTCGTCACTGAAGTAGGCGCCGACGTCCGGGTGGGAGTGGTAGATCACCACCACCGGGTTGTCGCTGCGAAACGCCTTGTTCATCAGCAGGGTGTCGGCTACCGAGAACGTGTAGCCGTTGGCCGCGCTGCGCGGATACATCTCGGGGTTCTTGCGGTGCAGCTCATTCTGGATATTGCTGCCCAGGTACACGCTGCCATCGGCGAAGACGAACCCACAGCATTCCTCGGGGTAGCTGCGGCTGGCGTGGGCGTAGATCTGTTCGAGGGCTTCTGGGCGAAGGACGGCCATGTTTCTCTCGCGTTTCTGTGTGAGGGCCGGGAGGGTCAATTTTTCTTGGCCATGAGTTTTTCAATGGGCAACTTGGTGATCGCAAAGCCGGCCAGCAGGATGGCCGAGTACAGCATCAAGTCGCGGGAAATCGTCACGCCTTCGTACCAGGCGCCGATGATCACCGCGAACACCGGGAAGATGATGAACACGAATGACAGGATGATCGGGCTCAGGCGCTTGAGCAGCATGAAATACACGATGAACCCACCCACCGAGGCGACCAGCCCCAGGTAGAACAGGGCGCTCCAGGAGCGCAGGGTGATGGCTTCGAAGGTCGGCGCTTCAAACCACAGCCCGGCGACGAACAGCATCAGCCCGGCAATCCCGATGGGCAGCGTGTTGTAGGTGATCACGCTGATGGCGCTGCCTTTCTGCTTGGTAATGACGTAGCACAGGGCATGCATGATCGCGGCGCTCAGAATCGCCAGCACCCCGAAGAACTCGGCGTGGTCCAGGTGCAGGCCCTGGCTCTTGATGATCATGTACAGGCTGCCGAAGCCGATACCGATGCCGACCACTTGGGAAAAATAGATGCGCTCGCGCAGGAACAGTGCGGAAAAAATCAGGATGAACACCGGCATGCAGCTGAACAGCAGGGCGGTGAGGCCGGACGACACATGCATCTCACCGTAGTTGAGCAGGTAATAGGGCACGCTGAAGTAGGACAGGGTCACGAACACGAAGAACCAGCGGCTTTCCCTGGGGAACAGGATCGGCTCACGGCGCACCATGGCGAAACACAGGAACAGCGGGAAGGCGATAAGGAAGCGCAGGCCGGCGGAGGTCAGCGGCGGCACGCTCTCCACGGCGATCTTGATGCCCAGCCAGGTAGTGCCCCAACTCAGGCACACGATGAGAAACATCACACTGGTCACCAGCCCGGCCAACCACTGTTTTTGAGTTTTTGTTTTTGCAGTGTTTTCGAGAACGGCGGACATTGGCATCGTTTATTACTTCCCTGAGCCGGAATTGAACTCTATATTGAACTTGTAATGAGTTATTTTTTTGGCTGATTGAACCCGTAAAAGCACACTATTAGGGCGAAAGATGACTGTCAAAACAAATATTGACATGGTGTCAATTATGCGTGAGGGGTTATCCAACGGGCAGGGCGTCAAGTACAAGCGCCTGTCCGATGTCATGGAACGGGGTATCCTCGAAGGCTTGATTGAACCGGGACGAAAACTACCGCCCCACCGGGTGCTTTCCGACAATCTGGGCGTGACTATCGGCACTATCAGCCGGGCCTACGGCGAACTCGAACGCCTCGGCCTGGTGGTGGCGCGAGTCGGTGACGGCACGTTCGTGCGCAAGCGTGGGATGGAGCGACAGCGTGATGAAGGCTTTCGTAACTTCAGCGAAGAGCCGCGGCAGTACTTTGATATGAGCCGCAACATGCATATCCCGGGGCAGGAGACGTTATTCCTGGCCCAGAGCTTCCAAACCCTGTCGACCAATGCCAAGTTCCTCCAGGACATCAGCGCCTACACCCCTGACGCCGGCCTGCCGCGTTACCGTGAAGCCGGTGCGCAATGGCTGGTGCAGCGCGATTTCCATCCGATTCCCGAACAGGTCATCTGCGTCAACGGCGGCCAGCATGGGTTGTTGTGCGCGATGATGGCGCTGTTGCGTGCAGGCGATACGGTGGTCACCGAACAGTTGACCTACCCTGGCCTGATCACCGCCGCGCGCATGCTGGGTGTGCGTCTGATCGGCCTGGAGATGGATGAAGAGGGCGTGCTGCCGGGAGCGCTGGATGAAGTCTGTCGTAATCACCGGGTTTCGGCGTTGTATTGCACGCCGACCATCCAGAATCCTACGACGGCGGTCTTGTCGGTCGCACGTCGCGAGGCTTTGGTCAAAGTGTGCCGCGAGCACAACCTGCTGATTCTTGAAGATGAAGCCCACGGCGTGCTGGTAGAAGATCGGCCGCCGCCTCTCAGCTATTTCGCGCCTGAGCGTACGATTTTGATCAGCAGCCTGAGCAAGGCGGTATCGGCCGGTTTACGCGTGGGTTACGTGCACGCGCCACCGGCGCTGGTCAGCCGTATCTCGGCGGCCTTGCGCTCGACCTGCTGGATGGCCACCCCCGTGACCCTGGAACTGGCCACCCAATGGATCGAAAACGGCACGGCGGAATACCTGCTGCGCCAGCAGATCAACGAGATCAGCCGGCGCAAAGCGCTGGTGCGCGACCTGTTGGCCGGGCTGGAATACCGCACCCATCTCAATAGCCCGCATTTCTGGATTGAAGTCCCAGAGCCCTGGCGCGCGTCGGAAATCGAGGCAGAGCTCAAGCAGAACAATTACCTGATCGCCACCGCCGAAGCGTTCGCCGTCGGGCAAACGGCTGTGCCGCAGTTTATTCGAGCGAGTATCTGCAATACGTCCGGCGATGATCAGTTGTTGCGGGCCGGGTTCGATGCGTTGGCGACGGCGTTGGGGCAGGGCGGTGGGCGGTTCCACCTGTAGCGAGGGGCGTTGTTGGGGGGAGCGGGCTTCTTTGTGGCGAGCGGGCTTGTTGTGGCAAGCCCGCTCGCCACAACAAGCCCGTTCACCACCGTTAAGCAGCGTCTCAATGCATTATTTGAAGCGTCGCTCGACGCCTTTCTCCACCAGAATCTTCGCCGAAATCTCCTCCACCGAAAAATGCGTGGAATTGATATGCGCAATATTCTCGCGACGGAACAGATTTTCCACTTCACGCACTTCGAATTCGCACTGGGCATAGCTGGAGTAGCGGCTGTTGGGCTTGCGCTCGTTGCGAATGGCCGTGAGGCGGTCCGGGTCGATGGTCAGGCCGAAGAGCTTATGTGAATGCGCGCGCAGGGCGGCCGGCAACGTCAGGTGCTCCATGTCGTCCTCGGTCAACGGGTAGTTGGCCGCACGGATACCGAATTGCATCGCCATGTACAGACAGGTGGGCGTTTTGCCGCAGCGGGACACGCCGACCAGAATCAGATCGGCCTTGTCGTAGTAGTGGGTACGGGCGCCGTCATCGTTGTCGAGGGCGAAGTTCACCGCCTCGATACGCTCCATGTAATTGGAGTTATGCCCAATGGAATGGGACTTTCCGACCGAATAAGAGGAGTGTTCGCTCAACTCCTGTTCCAGCGGCGCCAGGAAGGTCGAGAAAATATCGATCATGAAACCATTGGAGGTTGCGAGGATCTCACGGATGTCTTGATTGACGATGGTGTCGAAAATGATCGGCCGAAAGCCGTCTTTTTCTGCCGCCAGATTGATTTGTTGTACCATGGCCCGCGCTTTATCCACGTTGTCGATATAGGGCCGCGTGAATTTGGCGAAGGTAATGTTTTCGAACTGCGCGAGCAGGCTCTGACCCAGGGTTTCGGCTGTAATGCCGGTGCCGTCGGAGATAAAGAAAGCAGATCGTTTCATTTGAGCCCTGGGCCTTAAGCTGATGGCGAATCTTGGATATGATAGGCGCGATTTTGCCGTCCCGCAGTGGGCCGCATTCTCACTTATTTTCCAGGTCCAGGCCACAAGCGCTGGCGAATGCTCCAACTGAGCAGCCGGCGTCCTGAGCTTTTCCAACACAGAAAGTGGAGAGATCACCTTGGTAGAGTACGTAGTTTCCCTCGATAAGCTCGGCGTCCATGATGTAGAGCACGTAGGGGGCAAGAACGCATCCCTCGGCGAGATGATCAGTAATCTTGCAGGCGCTGGTGTCTCGGTGCCCGGTGGTTTTGCCACCACTGCCCAGGCTTACCGCGATTTCCTCGAACTGAGCGGTCTCAACGCCCAGATCCACGCCGCGCTGGATGCCCTGGACGTCGATGACGTCAACGCCCTGGCCAAGACCGGCGCCCAGATCCGTCAATGGATCATGGAAGCCGAGTTCCCCGAGAAGCTCAACGAAGAAATCCGTACGGCCTTCGCCACCCTGTCGGCCGGCAACCCGGACATGGCCGTCGCCGTGCGTTCCTCGGCCACCGCCGAAGACTTGCCCGACGCCTCCTTCGCCGGCCAGCAGGAAACCTTCCTCAACATCCGCGGCGTGGAAAACGTGATCCGCGCGGCCAAGGAAGTGTTTGCCTCGCTGTTCAACGACCGTGCCATTTCCTACCGGGTCCACCAGGGTTTCGACCACAAGCTGGTGGCCCTGTCTGCCGGTGTGCAGCGCATGGTGCGTTCTGAAACCGGCACCGCCGGCGTGATGTTCACCCTCGATACCGAGTCGGGCTTCCGTGACGTGGTGTTTATCACCGGCGCCTACGGCCTGGGTGAAACCGTCGTACAAGGTGCGGTCAACCCCGATGAATTCTACGTACACAAGGGCACCCTCGAAGCGGGTCGCCCGGCCATCCTGCGCCGCAACCTGGGCAGCAAGGCCATCAAGATGATCTACGGCGACGAGGCCAAGGCCGGTCGCTCGGTGAAAACCGTTGATGTGGACAAGGCCGAGCGCGCGCGTTTCTGCCTGACCGACGCTGAAGTCAGCGAACTGGCCAAGCAGGCGATGATCATCGAGAAGCACTACCAGTGCCCGATGGACATCGAGTGGGCCAAGGACGGTGATGACGGCAAGCTGTATATCGTGCAGGCGCGTCCCGAGACCGTGAAGAGCCGCACTTCGGCCAATGTCATGGAGCGCTACCTGCTCAAGGAAACCGGCACCGTGCTGGTGGAAGGCCGAGCCATTGGCCAGCGCATTGGCGCCGGCAAGGTGCGGATCATCAAGGACGTGTCCGAAATGGACAAAGTCCAGCCCGGCGACGTGCTGGTCTCCGACATGACCGACCCGGACTGGGAGCCGGTGATGAAGCGCGCCAGCGCTATCGTCACCAACCGTGGCGGGCGTACCTGCCACGCGGCGATCATCGCCCGTGAACTGGGGATCCCGGCGGTCGTGGGCTGCGGCAATGCGACCCAGTTGCTCAAAGATGGCCAGGGCGTGACCGTTTCCTGCGCCGAAGGCGACACCGGCTTCATCTTCGAAGGCGAGTTGGGCTTCGACATCAAGCAAAACTCCATCGACGCCATGCCGGACCTGCCGTTCAAGATCATGATGAACGTCGGTAACCCGGACCGTGCCTTCGACTTCGCGCAGTTGCCGAACGCCGGCGTGGGTCTGGCCCGCCTGGAGTTCATCATCAACCGCATGATCGGCGTGCACCCCAAAGCCCTGCTGAACTACGACGGCCTGCCACAGGACATCAAGGACAGCGTCGACAAACGCATCGCCGGCTACAACGACCCGGTGGGCTTCTATGTCGAGAAGCTGGTGGAAGGCATCAGCACCCTGGCGGCTGCGTTCTACCCGAAAAAGGTCATCGTGCGCCTCTCGGACTTCAAGTCCAACGAATACGCCAACCTGATCGGCGGCAAGCTCTACGAGCCGGAAGAAGAAAACCCGATGCTGGGCTTCCGCGGTGCCTCGCGTTACATCAGCGAAGCGTTCCGTGATTGCTTCGAGCTTGAATGCCGCGCCCTCAAGCGCGTGCGCAACGAGATGGGCCTGACCAACGTTGAAATCATGGTGCCGTTCGTACGCACCCTGGGTGAAGCGAGCCAGGTTGTGGATTTGCTGGCCGAAAACGGCCTGTCCCGTGGTGAGAACGGCCTGCGCGTCATCATGATGTGCGAACTGCCGTCCAACGCCATCCTGGCCGAAGAGTTCCTCGAGTTCTTCGACGGCTTCTCCATCGGCTCCAACGACCTGACCCAGCTGACCTTGGGCCTGGACCGCGACTCAGGGATCATCGCGCACCTGTTCGACGAGCGTAACCCGGCGGTCAAGAAGCTGCTGGCCAACGCCATCCAGGCTTGTAACAAGGCTGGCAAGTACATCGGTATCTGCGGCCAAGGCCCTTCCGACCACCCTGACCTGGCCAAATGGTTGATGGAGCAGGGCATCGAAAGCGTCTCGCTGAACCCCGATTCGGTGCTGGAAACCTGGTTCTTCCTGGCGGAAGGCCAAGCGTCCGCCTAAGGTCGACGCGTCAAAAGTGCCGGTCAATCGTCAGGTTGGCCGGCATTCTTATCTGTACAGGGCGGAACTCCTTCCGGACGCCGCCCTTTTTTGTGCAAGAGCATTATGCAAAGCAGCAGCAACCTGTTTCCCGTCGCCCTGATCAGCGCTGAACGTCGTGGCGACCTGAGTGAAGATGTGTATCGACTCAAACCCGGTAACAGTCCCGACGGCACCGTCGAGCTGGCCGTCACCCGGTTGGGCCTGGCCGATGTCCCGGAAAACCGGGGCATTCCGGTTATCTTGTTGCATGGCAGTTTTTCCAATCGACGCTTTTGGTATTCGCCCAAGGGCATTGGTCTGGGGGCCTATTTGGCGCGCCAGGGATTCGACGTGTGGATCCCGGAAATGCGCGGGCATGGGTTGTCCCGGCGCAACCAACAGTACGCCCGCAACCGCGTTGCCGACTATGCCCGCTACGATTTGCCGGCGATCGGCGCGTTTGTGCGCGAGCAAAGTGCGCAGGTTCCGCACTGGGTCGGCCATTCCCTCGGCGCCACTACCCTGGCAGCGGCCTTGGGGGGGAAGCACCTGGGAGCGCCGGCAGTTGCCTCGGTGGCCTTGTTTGGCTGCCAGGTGAGTCGCACCCACTGGCCATTGAAAATTCCACCGGTGGAGTGGACCGGCCGCTTGTTCTTGAAACGTTTTGGCCAGGTCTCTGGCGCTCGGCTCAAGCGTGGCCCGGAGGATGAACCGGCTGGTGTGATGATTGAGGCCATGCGCTGGAATGGCCTGTTTGGACGCTTTGGCGATGGCAAGCAGGACTGGTGGAAAGGCCTGGCCGATGTGGACGTACCGCTGCTGGCCGTCAGTGCCGCGGGCGACCGGCAGGACCCGGATTGGGCGTGCCGCAAGCTGTTCGAGCAAGTCGGCTCCGAGCACCGCCAATACCTGTGCCTGGGACGCCAGCAAGGTTTTACCGGGGACTTCGGGCATGTGGAAATGCTGGTCAGCAAACCCGCCCAGATCGAGGTGTGGCCGCTGGTGGAGCAATGGTTGAAAGATCCGCTGACACCCTCGCTGGGTGCCAGGCCTGAGGCTTTGGTCGTAGTTTGACGCAGCGCTCTGCCAAGGGCGTTTCGCTCGTGTGTGGTTGCGGCTAAGATATGACGCGTTAATCGCTTCTGGTCATATTCAGTCGCGCAGTGGTTATTGCGTTGCGACGAAGCGGATGGGATGTTGCGCACCGGCCCAGGCTGGCGCTTCTTTCGAAAGACTCTTCTTTGACAGAAAGGAATTTTTTCAATGAACCATTACGTGACCCCCGACTTGTGCGACGCCTACCCGGAACTGGTGCAGGTGGTCGAGCCGATGTTCAGCAACTTCGGCGGTCGAGACTCCTTTGGCGGCGAGATTGTCACCATTAAATGCTTCGAAGATAACTCTCTGGTCAAGGAACAGGCCGACCAGCCAGGTACCGGCAAGGTATTGGTGGTCGACGGTGGTGGTTCGCTGCGCCGTGCGCTGCTGGGCGACATGATCGCCGAAAAAGCCGCGAAAAACGGTTGGGAAGGCCTGGTGATCTACGGCTGCATCCGGGATGTCGACGTGATCGCCCAGACCGACCTGGGGGTGCAGGCCCTGGCCAGCCATCCGATGAAGACCGACAAGCGCGGTATTGGCGACTTGAACGTGGCGGTCACCTTTGCGGGTGTGACGTTTCGCCCGGGTGAATACATCTACGCCGACAATAATGGCGTGATCGTGTCGCCCAGCCCGCTGAAAATGCCTGAATAAACCGCAATAGCCAACGGGGTGAGGATGTTCGAGGAAGAAAACGCGCAATGGGGGCTGGTGCATGCCCTGGTGCTGGACGGTAAAGGCGGTGCGCGTTCGATTGCCCGGACTGAGCTCGACGATTTGCATATGCAGCCCCAGGAAAGCCTGTGGCTGCATTGGGACCGCAGCCATCCCCAGACCCAGACCTGGTTGCGCACCTCCAGCGGCTTGAGCGAATTCGCCTGTGACCTGCTGCTGGAAGAGAACACCCGGCCGCGCCTGTTGCCGCTGCCGGACGCCGAATTGCTGCTGTTCCTGCGTGGGGTCAACCTCAACCCGGGCGCGGAGCCTGAGGACATGGTCTCGGTGCGTATTTTTGCCGCAGCCAGCCGTGTGATCTCCCTGCGTTTGCGCCCGCTGCGTGCCACCGATGAATTGCTGGTGCAACTGGAGGAGGGCACCGGGCCCAAGACCGCATCCGAACTCATCCTTTATATGGCGCAGTACCTCACTCATAAAGTGCAGGATCTGGTCTCGGACCTGTCTGAAATCGTCGATATCGAGGAAGAAAAACTGGATGCCGACGAACGGTATACTCCGGAGCATGGCAGCGTTTTGCAGATCCGTCGGCGAGCGGCCGGGCTCAAGCGTTTCCTGTTCCCGCAGCGGGATATTTTTGCCCAGCTGACGCGGATCAAATTGCCGTGGTTTTGTGATGACGATGCCGACTACTGGAACGAATTGAACAACAGCCTGACCCGCTACCTGGAAGAGCTCGAATTGACCCGGGAGCGCGTGGGGCTTGTGCTTGAGACCGAAGACCGGCGCTTGAGCGTGCGCATGAACCGCACCATGTACCGCTTTGGGATCATCACCGGGATTTTCCTGCCGATGAGCTTTCTGACCGGCCTGCTGGGGATCAATGTGGGGGGGATTCCGTTCTCTTCCAGCCCCTACGGATTTGTGATTGCCTGCCTGCTGATGGTCTCGGTGGCGCTCGGACAATGGTGGCTATTTCGACGATTGCGCTGGGTTTGACCTGAATATGAGCTGAACGTAGGAAGGGTCCCATGTGACCTCAAGAATTTTACCCTCGTCTTTTAAAACACTTGCGAGAGGTCTTTATGCACGATCCGTTCGAACAGTCTTTGCGTGACATGCTCAATGCCTCGCCGTCCAACCGCGACGACGATGCTTGCCTGGGTCGCGTGTTGAAAACCGCCAACCGTCAGGTGGGTGCGGGGGACCTGTTCGGCCTGCTCGGTCGGTGGTTACCGGCGTTGATGATGGCCCTGAACAACGGTTCAGCCCATGTATCGCCGGTTTCCCGTCGTAAACCTCTTGCTCGCACTGCTGATAAGGCTGATTGAATATGGAACTTGATCTCTGGACCCAGAGCCTGGTCACCGCG
Organism: Pseudomonas gorinensis; assembly: GCF_042015035.1. Classification (NCBI taxonomy): domain Bacteria; kingdom Pseudomonadati; phylum Pseudomonadota; class Gammaproteobacteria; order Pseudomonadales; family Pseudomonadaceae; genus Pseudomonas; species Pseudomonas gorinensis. The sequence goes on along the minus strand of NZ_CP167125.1, from coordinate 5,545,099 downwards.
ATGACCGCATTGTGGACCAAGGTGGCGAATTTCATTCCCAACCTGTTTGGGGCGCTGGTCCTGGTGCTGCTGGGCTTTGTCGTGGCCAAGCTGCTCGACACCCTGCTGTCCAAATTGCTCGCGAAACTGGGCCTTGATCGCCTGATGGCAGGTACCGGGCTGACCAAGCTGCTCGGCCGCGCCGGTCTGCAAGTGCCGATTTCGACCTTGATCGGCAAGATCGTCTATTGGTTCGTATTGCTGATTTTTCTGGTTTCCGCGGCTCAATCCCTTGGACTTGAGCGAGTTTCAGCTACGCTCGACATGCTTGCGCTGTATTTACCGAAGGTTTTCGGTGGCGCGCTGGTCCTGCTTGTCGGCGTTTTGCTGGCGCAACTGGCCAATGGGCTGGTGCGCGGGGCTGCCGAAGGGGTAGGGCTGGACTATGCGGCAGGCCTGGGACGAATTGCCCAGGGGCTGGTGATCATCATCAGTATTTCCGTCGCGATCAGCCAGTTGGAGGTCAAGACTGACCTGCTCAACCATGTGATTGTGATTGTTTTGATTACCGTTGGTCTGGCCGTTGCGCTGGCCATGGGGTTGGGAAGCCGGGAAATTGCCGGCCAGATTCTTGCGGGAATCTACGTGCGTGAGTTGTATCAGGTGGGGCAGCAAGTGCGTGTGGGCGAGGTCGAAGGGCAAATCGAGGAGATCGGCACGGTCAAGACAACGGTGCTGACCGATGACGGCGACCTGGTGTCGCTGTCCAATCGGATTCTCCTGGAGCAGCAGGTCAGTAGCCGCTAACGCGGCAAACCCTGCTAATGTACGCCGCCGCGAACCTGGGTGACCGGATTGCAGCGGACATTGACCTGACTGTCGGCACGACTTGTTTTGAATAAAGCCCAAACGCTGTCCACGCGCTATGACCCCCGTGAGCTCTCTGATGAGGAGTTGGTCGCGCGCGCGCACACGGAGCTGTTTCACGTAACTCGTGCGTACGAAGAATTGATGCGCAGATATCAACGCACTCTGTTCAACGTTTGTTCAAGGTATTTAGGGAACGATAGAGATGCGGATGATGTCTGTCAGGAAGTGATGCTCAAGGTGCTGTACGGCCTGAAGAACTTCGAGGGCAAATCGAAGTTCAAGACCTGGCTCTACAGCATCACGTACAACGAGTGCATCACGCAGTATCGGAAGGAACGGCGAAAGCGTCGCTTGATGGACGCCTTGAGTCTCGACCCCCTTGAGGAGGCGTCTGAAGAAAAGACGCCGGCACCCGAGGAGAAGGGTGGACTTGATCGCTGGTTGGTGCATGTGAACCCGATTGACCGGGAAATTCTGGTGCTACGATTTGTCGCAGAGCTGGAGTTTCAGGAAATCGCCGACATCATGCACATGGGTTTGAGTGCTACAAAAATGCGTTACAAACGTGCTCTTGATAAATTACGTGAGAAATTTGCGGGCGAGACTGAAACTTAGTGCGTGGCAAATATCTCTTACGTGTAGGCAAGTTCTGTTAGACTTGTCGCCGAGTTGTCCCCCGGTTTGTGGGACTGCTTTACAATCACCAGATGGGGATTTAACGGATGAAACTGAAAAACACCTTGGGCTTGGCCATTGGTACTCTTATTGCCGCTACTTCTTTCGGCGCGCTGGCACAAGGCCAAGGCGCAGTTGAAGGCCAGCTGTTCTACAAAAAGCAGTTCAACGATAGCGTCAAGCACATCGAAGACGGCTATAACCCTGGCGCTAGCATCGGTTACTTCATTACCGACGACGTGTCGGTTAACCTGAACTACGACACCACCAACCACACCCGTTCGAACGACGGTACTGGCAACCAGAAGATCAAAGGTGACACTGGCAGCGTGACTGCTCAGTACCACTTTGGTCAGGCCGGTGTTGACTCCCTGCGTCCATACGTAGAAGGTGGTTTCGGTCACCAGAGCCGTACCAACGTACAGGCTGACGGCCACAGCGGTCGCGACCAGTCGACCCTGGCTATCGCTGGCGCTGGTGTGAAGTACTACTTCACCAACAACCTGTTCGCTCGTGCTGGCGTTGAGTCTGACTACAACCTGGACAACGGCAAGTGGGACTACTCCGCACTGGTTGGCCTGGGCGTGAACTTCGGCGGTAACGCTGGCGCAGCTGCTCCAGCTCCTACCCCAGCACCAGCTCCAGAGCCAGTTCCAGAGCCAGAAGCTCCGGTTGCTCAGGTTGTTCGTGTTGAGCTGGACGTCAAGTTCGACTTCGACAAGGCCGTTGTTAAGCCTAACAGCTACGGCGACGTGAAAAACCTGGCCGACTTCATGGCTCAGTACCCAGCTACCAACGTAGAAGTTGCTGGTCACACTGACTCCGTAGGTCCAGACGCTTACAACCAGAAGCTGTCCCAGCGTCGTGCTGACGCTGTTAAGCAAGTCCTGGTTAAAGACGGCGTTGCTCCTAGCCGTATCACCGCAGTAGGTTACGGCGAATCCCGCCCAGTTGCTGACAACGCAACTGAAGCTGGTCGTGCCATCAACCGTCGCGTAGAAGCGTCGGTAGAAGCTACCGCTAAGTAAGTAATTACTGAGTGGTAGAAAAAAGCCCGGCTTAGGCCGGGCTAATGAGATGGTCACCCCCACACCCTGCGAGGGCTACGCTTTCGCAGGGTGTTTTGTTTTTGGAGGCCATCATCATGAGCGAGTCAGCACTGATCGGGATCGATCTCGGCAAACATAATTTCCACCTTCTGGGCCAAGACAAATCGGGCCGCGAGGTGTTTCGCAAAAAGCTCTCGCGAGCGCAGATGATGCGGTTCTTCGGCAACTTGCCGAGCTGCGTCGTGGTAACGGAAGCCTGTGCCGGCTCTCACTTCATCGCCCGTCAGCTTGCGGCGATGGGGCATACGACCAAGTTGATTTCACCGCAGTTTGTCCGCCCTTTCGTCAAGGGCAACAAAAATGACTTTATCGACGCAGAGGCCATTTGCGAGGCGGCTTCCCGTCCGTCCATGCGCTTCGTTACGCCTAAAACCGAGTCTCAGCAAACCCTGTCTGTCCTGCATCGCATGCGCGAGTCGTTGGTGCATGACCGCACCAAGACAGCCAATCAGATGCACGGTTTCCTGCTGGAATTTGGCATCAGCCTGCCCAAAGGCTCAGCCATCATGAAGCGTTTGGCAGCTGTTTTGGCCGAGCATGAGCTGCCTGTGCGGCTGACAGTGCTGTTGCAACGCCTGCACGATCACTTCGTTTACCTGGATGAACAGATCAAGGAACTGGACAAACAACTGGCTTGCCAGCTGGCCGACGATGATCTGGGGAGCCGTTTGCTTAGCATGCCGTGTGTCGGTCCGATCACCGCCAGCCTTCTGGCTGTAGAAATGGGCGATGGCAAGCAATACCGATGCAGTCGCGATTTTGCGGCTTCAGTGGGCTTGGTGCCGCGACAGTACAGCACGGGCGGCAAAGCCAATTTGTTGGGGATCAGCAAGCGGGGTGACAAGCACCTGCGGCAACTGCTGGTGCAATGCTCCAGGGTTTACATGCAGAGGCTGGATCATCAGAAGGGGGCTTTGGCCGACTGGGTGCGAGCGCTGCTGCGCCGACGACACTCGAATGTGGTGGCCTGTGCCCTGGCCAACAAACTGGCGCGTATCGCTTGGGCGATAGCGGCTCACCATGCGCAATATGAAGCAGGGCCAGACGCCTTGAACGCCTGACCCTGCGGTTGTTGCAGTACCACAATTCACCCTTCAGGTTTTGCGATAGCTGAACAACGGATGACGTGAACGGCCTACCGGCCTGGCGAAGATCCTGACATAAAAATCGGCTTCAGAAGCCGACGGGCTTTTAAGGATCGTCAGGCGCGACTCTCATCGTGGCGCTGGGGCAAGCCCCAAACAGACGCCGGATAGATTTAAGCAAGCCAACCACATCGCCCGTTAATCAGTATTGCAAAAATGGGGGGGACCATAGATTTTTTTCGCCTGGAATTTGCCTCAGGCGCTGGCGGCTTCTGTCAGCTGGGCGACCTGTGCCATGCCGGCCACCTGGCCAATCACCAGGATTGCCGGGCTCTTCAGGGCGAACGCCTGCGCATCCTCGTGCATGCGCCACAGCTCGCTGCGGCACTCGCGTTGCTGCGCCAGCGAGGCATTTTCGATCATCGCCACTGGCGTATCCGCCGCCATGCCGCCTTCAAGCAATTGCTCGCGAATCTCCTCCAGCTTCGCCACGCCCATGTAAACCACCAGCGTCGTACCACCCTCGGCCAAGGCTCGCCAGTTCAGGCGGCTGTCGTCCTGAGTATGTGCGGTGACCAGCGTTACGCCGCGACTGACCCCTCGCAACGTCAGGGGAATATCGCAATTCGTCGCCCCTGCCAGCCCTGCTGTGATTCCGTTGACCAACTCCACCTCGACCCCACGCTCGCGCAGCCAGGTGGCCTCTTCGCCACCCCGGCCGAAAATGCAGGGGTCGCCGCCCTTGAGGCGCACCACGCATTTGCCCTGGCGCGCATAGCGCAGCATCAGGCGGTGGATAAAATCCTGCGGCGTCGAGCGACAGCCGCCGCGTTTGCCGACGGTAATCACTCGCGCATCGCCGCAATGCTCCAGCACCGCCGGGTTGACCAGGTCATCGATCAGCACCACATCGGCGGCGTGCATCGCCCGTACCGCCTTGAGGGTCAGCAACTCCGGATCACCGGGGCCTGCGCCCACCAGCCAGACTTTTGCGCTCATTTTGTTGCCCTCACACACTGATTGCGATTGGCTGCGGGTTGCTGGCCAATAGACGTTTGATTTCCGGTACACAGGAACCACATTGCGTGCCGCAGCCCAGTTCCTGTTTGAGCCCCTCCAGGGCCAGGCCCCGGGCAATGCCGGCATACACCGCGTTTTCGCTGACGTTCTTGCAGTTGCACAGGATCTTGCTGCTCGCCGCCGCGCCGCCGGGTGCTGCGCTTAAGGGCGCCAACAGCCAGCGCCGCAACTGATCGTCGGTGCGACCTTCCAGCCACAGGCTTTGCAGCCAGTGGCGGGCCAGGGTTTCACCCGCCAGGCGCACCGCCGTAATACGGCCTTTCTCGATCTTTACCCGCTTGCCGATGGAGCGACGTGGGTCGTCGTAGGCCATCACCGGTCCGTCATGCAGGCCCAGCAGTTGGTCGATACGGGTCAACAGTTGCAGGTCGGGTGCCTCGGTATGTGCCGCGCGTACCAGCAACGCTGGCCGTTCACGGCCGGCCAGGCTCAGGCTGACGTAGGCAAAGCCCTCGCACAGTGGGCGCAAGGCTTCGAAGTGTTGCTGAACATCGCCTTCGATCAGTGCAAACAACTGCCACGGCAGTTGCACGGCTTCCAGGCGTACGCCGCTGTGCTTGAGTTCCGGCTGTTTGGATAACGGATCGAATGCTGGCTGGGTGAGGCCATTGACGCCGCCCTTGAGAAAACGATCGCCCCAGTGCATGGGCAGGAAGGCTTGGCCGGGACGCACACTGTCATCGCTGCTGACCGCGACGATCAGGTGGCCACGACGGCTTTTCAGGTTGACCAGGTCACCGTCCTTGAAACGATGCCGGCGCAGTTCGTCCGGGTGCAGGCTGAGCCGCGCCTCACTGACGTGACCGAACAATTGCGCGGCGGTGCCGGTGCGGCTCATGCCATGCCATTGGTCGCGCAGGCGTCCGGTGATCAGGGTCAGGGGGAAGCGTGCGTCACGCTGCTCCTTGGCTGCTCGATAAGGATCGGCGATAAAGTGTGCGCGGCCATTGTCGGTCGGGAAGAGCCCATCGGTGTACAGGCGCGGTGTTCCAGCCTGGGCGCCCAGGGGAAATGGCCACTGCTGCGGGCCGATCTGGTCGAGCAGGGCATGGCTGATACCCGACAGGTCCAAGTCACGGTCGCGGGTCAGCAGCTTGTACTCGTCAAAGAGCTGCGCCGGTTGCTCGAAGGCGAACAGGCTGTTCAAGCCAGGGCGCAGACGACGCTCCAGACGCTGTGCGAAATCCACGGTAATCGCCCAGTCCGCACGTGCTTCACCCGGTGGGGCAATGGCCTGGCGCACATGGGAAATACGCCGTTCGGAATTGGTCACCGTGCCTTCTTTTTCGCCCCAACTGGCGGCGGGTAACAGCAGGTCGGCATAGGCGGCGGTTTCGGTGGTACGAAACGCCTCCTGCAACACTACAAACGGGCAGGCTGCCAGGGCCGCGTGCACGTTGTTCTGGTCTGGCAGCGATTGCGCAGGGTTGGTACAGGCAATCCACAGGGCCTTGATCTTGCCCGCCTGCACCTGTTCAAACAGTTCGATGGCAGTGAGGCCAGGGGTAGCCGGTAATTGCTCCACGCCCCAATACGCGGCCACTTCAGCCCGATGCTCTGGGTTGGCGGCCTCCCGATGCCCGGGCAGCAGGTTGGACAAGCTGCCCGTCTCGCGGCCGCCCATGGCGTTTGGCTGGCCGGTCAACGAGAACGGCCCGCAACCTGGGCGGCCGAGGGTTCCGGTCGCCAGGTGCAGATTGATCAGCGCGCTGTTTTTCGCACTGCCGGCGGTGGACTGGTTGAGCCCCATGCACCACAGCGATAAAAAGCTGCTGGAGGTGCCTACCCATTCGGCACACAGGCGTAATTGCTCGACGCTGATACCGCACAACTGCGTGACCATCTGTGGCGTGTAGTCGTGCACCAGGCGTTTGAGTGCGGCCAGGCCGTCGGTGTGGGCCTGGATAAAATCACGGTCGATCCAGTCTTCCCACAGCAGCAGGTGCAAAATCCCGTGGAAGAGCGCCACGTCTGTGCCCGGCAGGATCGCCAGGTGCAGGTCAGCCAAATCACAGGTATCTGTGCGGCGCGGGTCGATCACCACGACTTTCATCTGCGGCCGCCGTGCCTTGGCCTCTTCCAGGCGTCGGAACAGTACCGGGTGGGCGTAGGCCATATTGCTGCCGACGATCATCACGCAGTCGCTGCATTCGAGATCTTCATAGCTGCATGGCGGCGCATCGGCGCCCAGGCTGCGCTTGTAGCCGACCACCGCCGAGGACATGCACAGCCGCGAGTTGCTATCGATATTGTTGGTGCCGACCAGGGCCCGGGCCAGCTTGTTGAAGCTGTAGTAATCCTCGGTCAGCAACTGCCCGGAGATGTAGAAGGCCACGCTGTCGGGCCCGTGTTCGGCGATGGTCTCGGCGAATACGTTGGCCGCATGTTCCAGGGCGGTGTCCCAACTGGCGCGGGTGCGGGCCAGGCCCTTGCCCAGGCGCAACTCCGGGTACAAGGCGCGGGCGCTGAGGTCGCCGGTCAAATGCAGGCTGGCGCCTTTACTGCACAGCTTGCCGAAGTTGGCCGGGTGGCTGGGGTCGCCTTGCACGCCGAGGATCTGTTCGCCGTCATGCTCGATCAGCACGCCGCACCCCACCCCGCAGTAACAGCAGGTGGACGCGGTGGTCTGGCGGTTCATCAACCGGCGTCCCGCAGGGCCAGCATCACCCGGCCGTTTTCCACACGGGCGGGATGATGATGGGCGCAGCCGATATCCGGCGCCAGGGCTTCGCCGGACGCCAGGTCAATCTGCCAGTTGTGCAGCGGGCAGGCCACGCGTTTGCCGTAGATCAGGCCTTGGGACAGCGGGCCGCCCTTGTGCGGGCAGCGGTCGTCGAGGGCAAAGACTTCGTCGTCGCTGGTACGAAAAATCGCGATGTCGCCTTTGGGCCCATTGATGATGCGCGAGCCCAGGGTGTTGATCTCGTCGAGGGCACAGATATCCAACCAGTTCATGCCGGCACCTCCAGTTGTTTGACGGGGATGACCTCGAACTCCTTTTTCAGCAGCGGCTGTTCCAGGCGTTCTTTCCACGGGTCCTGTTCGAACGACAGGGAGAATTGCAGGCGCTCATTGAGGGCCTTGCGCCGGGCCGGGTCTTCCAGTACGGCTTTCTTGATGTGGTCCATGCCCACCCGTTGCAGGTAGTGCACGGTGCGTTCCAGGTAAAAGGCCTCTTCGCGGTACAGCTGCAGGAACGCGCCGTTGTATTCGCGCACTTCCTCGGCGGTCTTGAGCTTGACGAAGAACTCGGCGACTTCGGTCTTGATCCCGCCGTTGCCACCGATGTACATCTCCCAGCCGGAGTCCACACCGATAATGCCGACGTCCTTGATACCGGCTTCCGAGCAATTGCGTGGGCAACCGGACACCGCCAGCTTCACCTTATGCGGCGACCACATGTTGAACAGGTCATGCTCCAGTTCGATTCCCAGTTGTGTGGAGTTCTGCGTGCCGAAGCGACAGAACTCACTGCCGACGCAGGTCTTCACAGTGCGGATGGATTTGCCGTAGGCGTGGCCGGACGGCATGTCGAGGTCCTTCCACACGCCGGGCAAGTCCTGCTTCTTGATGCCCAGCAGGTCGATGCGCTGGCCGCCGGTGACCTTGACCATCGGCACGTTGTACTTGTCGGCCACGTCGGCGATGCGCCGCAGTTCCGAAGGATTGGTCACACCGCCCCACATCCGTGGGACGACGGAGTAGGTGCCGTCTTTCTGAATATTGGCGTGGGCCCGTTCGTTGATCAGGCGCGATTGCGGATCGTCCTTGGCTTCACCCGGCCAGGTGGAAATCAGGTAGTAGTTCAGCGCCGGGCGGCAGGTGGCGCAGCCGTTGGGGGTGCGCCAGTTCAGGTAGCCCATGGTGCCGGCGATGGTCAGCAAGTGCTGTTCGCGGATGGCCTGGCGGATTTGCCCGTGGTTGAGGTCGCTGCAACCGCAGATGGCTTTTTCGCTCTTGGGTTTGACATCGGCGGCACCGCCCACGGTGTTGATCAGGATCTGTTCCACCAACCCGGCGCAGGAACCGCAGGAGCTGGCGGCCTTGGTGTGTTTTTTTACCTCGTCGACGCTGAACAGCCCGTGCTCCTGGATAGCCTTGACGATGGTGCCCTTGCACACGCCATTGCAGCCGCAGACTTCGGCGTTGTCGGCCATGCTCATGGCTTTGTCCTGGCCTTGATGGCCGACGTCACCCAGGGCGTTTTCGCCGAACATCAGGTGGTCGCGGATCTCGCCAATTGCGTGGTTCTCACGGATTTGTCGGAAATACCAACCGCCGTCGGCGGTGTCGCCGTACAGGCAGGCGCCGACGAGGATGTCGTCCTTGATCACCAGCTTCTTGTAAACGCCGCCAATCGGATCGGAGAGGGTGATGGTCTCGGTGCCTTCGCCGCCCATGAAGTCGCCAGCGGAGAACAGGTCGATGCCGGTGACCTTCAGCTTGGTCGAAGTCACCGAGCCCTTGTAGGTGGCAAAGCCCAGTTGGGCCAGATGGTTGGCACACACCTTGGCCTGCTCGAACAGTGGCGCTACCAGGCCATAGGCAATCCCGCGATGGCTGGCGCATTCGCCGATCGCGTAGATGCGTGGGTCGTAGGTTTGCATCGTGTCGTTGACCAGAATCCCACGGTTGCAGGGGATGCCGGATTTTTCCGCGAGTTCGGTATTGGGCCGGATGCCGGCGGCCATCACCACCAGGTCCGCGGGGATGATGTCGCCATTCTTGAATTGCACCGAGCCGACCCGGCCATTGCCGGCGTCGTGCAGGGCCTGGGTCTGTTCGCACAGGCGAAATACCAGGCCACGGCTTTCCAATTCGGTTTGCAGCAGTTGGCCGCTGGTCTTGTCCAACTGGCGTTCCAGCAGCCATTCGCCGAGGTGCACCACGGTCACGTGCATGCCGCGCAGCATCAGGCCGTTGGCGGCTTCCAGGCCGAGCAGGCCGCCGCCGATCACCACGGCGTGCTTGTGGGTCTTGGCGGTCTCGATCATCGCCTGGGTGTCGGCGATGTCGCGGTAGCCGATCACACCCTGCAGGGTGTTGCCCGGAATGGGCAGGATAAACGGTGTGGAACCGGTGGCGATCAGCAGGCGATCGTACTCGGCCTCGGTCCCGTCTTCGGCAATGACCTTGCGTTTGACCCGGTCGATTTGCACCACTTTGCGGTTGAGCAGCAGCTTGACGTGGTTGTCCAGGTACCAGTCGAGGTCGTTGAGTACGATCTCTTCGAAGGTTTGCTCACCGGCCAGCACCGGCGAGAGCAGGATGCGGTTGTAGTTGGTGTGGGGCTCGGCGCCGAACACGGTGATGTCGTACAGCTCGTTGCTCAGCTTGAGCAGTTCTTCCAGGGTGCGGACCCCGGCCATGCCGTTGCCGATCATCACTAATTTGAGTTTTTTCATATCGTTCTCCGCATGGGTTCGACCCATCACGCGCAAACAAAAAAAGGCGTCCCCGCTAGTTACCTAGCGAGGACGCCTTTGTCCTGGTCCCGTTCTCTCGGGAAGCTCGACCCTTCGACGTTGAAGGTGCGGCTATATGTTGGGTGTTGGGAAAGCTAATGCAGTGGTTGTGCCAAGTTGCATGACCCTCGCATTTATTGGCTCAATCGCTCTTCATTCCCTGTTTTTTCGCACCATTTGAACGCGCGCTGCCCACATCTGGCGCATGGTCAGGCTGTAGGCGCAAGCACGCTCGTTCCTACAGGTACAGCGTGTAGAGCAGCACCAGGTTGATCAGCAGTGAGACCAGCGCCAGGGTCCGCCAGACCTTCAGGGGTTCGCGCTCCAGCAGCGGGCGTGGTCGCACGCTGAGTTCGTGGCGGTCGGCCTGTTCCAGCACCAGCAACCATTCTTCGGCGGTTTCGTAGCGCTGGGTGGGATCGGCGGCCACGGCCCGTTCCAGGCTGTGGGGCAGCCAGTCCGGCAAATCGGGACGATAGCGACTGGCGCTGACCGGCAAGTTGAACCTTGGCCGTTGGAAGGCTTCGATTTCGCCGTAGGGATAATGCCCGGTCAGCAGGTAATACAGGCTGACGCCAACACTGTACAAATCTTGTTGCGCCGTAGGACGTTCGCCATTAAATGCCTCGGGTGCAATAAAGCTCGGGGTACCGGGCAGCAGGTGGGCGCGGTCTTCGGACAGGCCCGGACAGTAGGCCAGGCCGAAATCCAGCACACGCAACTCGGCGTCGTCGCCCAGCAGCAGGTTTTCCGGCTTGATGTCGCGGTGCAGGATTTGTCGGCGGTGCAGCAGGCCCACCGCGCGCAACAACCGTTCAGCGATGGACTGCCATTGCGCCAAGGGTAATGGGCCTTGGTGCTGGAACAGTTCGGCGAGGGTTTGCCCTGGGTATTCACGCATCACGTAGTACAAATGCTGACGCCCGCTGGCGGGGTGGACTTCAGGAAACGCGCGCCCGGCCACTCGGCGTAGAAACCACTCCTCCGAGAGCAGGGCTTGGCCGGCGTCGCTGTCGTCGTCGCGGCTCAGGGGCAGGGTCTTGAGCAGCCAGGGTTGCTGCTGGGCATCGCGGACCCGGTACAGTAAGGACTGACGGCTCTGCGCCAGCACGCATTCCACCTGCCAGCCTTCAAAGTGTTGGCCAACCTTGAGCGGCGGCGGCAGTGGCCATTGCTGCAACTGCACCAGGGCGTCGCCGAGGGTGGCTGCGCCCCGTTGATCGATGCGCACCAGCAGGGCGCTGGCATTGTCCTGGCTACCCGCCAGGTGTGCGGCGTTGACCAGGGTGGTCACCGCGAGGTCGAGGTCGGTCTGCTCGCGCAGGATCGCACGGATGCTGTGGTCGCCTAGGGTGGCCCATACGCCATCGCTGAGCAGCAGGAAACATTCGCCCTCACGCAGTTCGCCATCGAGGAAGTCCAGCACCAGGTGTTGATCCAGGCCGAGGGCGCGCTTGAGCACGTGCTGCATGCCCGGTTGTTCCCACACGTGGTCCGCGCTGATGCGCAGCAGTTCATCGTCCAGCCAGCGATATACCCGGCAATCGCCGACATGCGCCAGCGTAAAGCGCTGGCCGCGAAACACCAGGGCGCTGAGAGTGGTCAGCAGCGGCTGGCCGCCGCCATTGGCTTGCAGCCAGCGATTCTGTGCGAGCAATAAACGTTCGAGTGCCTGGGCCACGCCCCAGGTTTGCGGCGTGGCGTAGTAGTCCAGGGCCAGGGCCTGCAAGGTCGAGCGCGCGGCCAGGCCACCGTCGGCGCACTGGCTGACACCGTCGGCCAGCGCGCACAGGTAGCCCTTGCTCGCGGCCAGTTCCGCCACGGGGGTGACCACGCGCAGGGCATCCTGGTTTTCGGCGCGGGGGCCGATGGCGCTGGCCTGGGCGACGCTCAGTTGCAGGCTCATCAGACGCGTGCGGCGGTCACGGCGGCCGAACCCCAGGTGGTTCTCCAACGCCGCTTGACGCCGTGCAGGCCGAACCAGGCCAGCACGCCCAGGCTGGCGAACAACCACAAGGCCAGTTGATAGCTGCCGGTGCTCTGCTTGATGGCGCCCATGCCCGCCGCCAGCGCGAAGCCGCCGATACCGCCGGCCATGCCGATCAGGCCGGTCATCACGCCAATTTCACGCCGGAAGCGCTGGGGCACCAGTTGGAACACTGCGCCATTGCCGGCACCCAGGCCGAGCATGGTGCAGACGAACAAGGCCAGTGCCGCGTAGGAGCTGGGCAGGTTGAAACCCACTGCCGCGATGCAGATTGCCGCCACGCTGTACATGCCCAGCAGGGTGCGAATCCCGCCGAAACGGTCTGCCAGCGCGCCGCCCAGCGGGCGCATCAGGCTGCCGCCAAACACGCAGGCGGCGGTGTAGTAACCGGCGGTCACCGGGCTCAGGCCGTACTGGTCGTTGAAGTAGCCGGGCAGGGCGCTGGCCAGGCCGATAAAGCCGCCGAAGGTCACGCTGTAGAAGAACATGAACCACCAACTGTCGCGGTCACCCAGGGCCTTGAAGTAGTCACTCATGGACTTGGCTTTCGGGCGTTCAGGCGCATTGCGCGCGAGCCAGGCGAAGACGATCAGGGTCAGGATCAACGGGATCAGGGCGAAGCCGAACACATTGCTCCAGCCAAACGCGGCGGCCAGTACCGGTGCCAGCAGGGCTGCAAACACGGTACCGGAGTTGCCGGCTCCCGCGATGCCCATCGCTTTGCCCTGGTGTTCGGCCGGATACCACTGGGAGGCCAGGGGCAGGGCGACGGCAAAGGACGCACCGGCCATACCGAGGAACAGCCCCAGCAGCAACGCTTGTTCGTAGCTGTGGATTCCCACTTTCCAGGCGATGAACAACGCCGCGATCACAATCACCTGGCCGATCAGCCCGGCGGTCTTGGGCGACAGCTTGTCGGCCAGCATGCCCATCAGGAAGCGCAGCACCGCGCCCGCCAGGATCGGCGTCGCGACTACCAGGCCGCGCTGTTGGGTGGTCAGGTGCAGGTCGGCGGCAATCTGCACCGCCAGGGGGCCCAGCAGGTACCAGACCATGAAGCTCAGGTCGAAATACAGGAACGCGGCAAACAGGGTCGGGGTGTGCCCGGATTTCCAGAAGCTTGATTTCATCACGCACCTCAACGGTTGGGAGTCTTGTAAGAAGGCCTGGTGATGGAACAGCCGGCTAAGGCCGCCCCACCGGCCCCATGCACTGGGGCCAAAACGAAAAAACGCCGCCACCGGGTTCGCGAGGGCAAACCGGATGTGCGACGTCTTTGTCGTGGAGGGGCAACCGCCGTTGGTTACCTGTGAAGATTCTTTAGCAAGAGATGAGCCAGGTCAGCCGAGCAGCTCGCTCATGGCGATGATCTGCTCCGCCACCTGGATCAGTTTCTGCTGGCGGCTCATGGCCTGGCGGCGCATCAGGGTGTAGGCCTCTTCCTCGTTGCAGGCCTTCATTTTCATCAGCAGGCCCTTGGCCAGTTCGATGCGCTTGCGCTCGGCCAACTGCTGGTCGCGGGCGTGCAACTGGGCGCGCAGGGCCTGGTCGCTTTCGAAGCGTGCCATGGCCACGTCGAGGATGGGCTGCAGGCGCTGGGCCTGGATGCCTTCAACGATGTACGCACTGACGCCGGATTTGATCGCCTGGCGCATCACACTGGGGTCGTGCTCGTCGGTAAACATGACGATGGGCCGGGGTTGGTCGCGGCTGACCAGCACCACTTGCTCCATGACATCGCGGCCGGGTGACTCGGTATCGATCAGGATCACATCCGGACGCACCGTTTCGACGCGCGCGGGCAGGTCGATGGTCAGGCCGGACTCGTCGATCACCTCGAAACCGGCCTCTATCAGTGCCGCCTTGAGGCGCCCGACCTTGCGCGGGGTGTCGTTGATCAACAGGATTCGCAACATATCAGTCCTCCTGTCAGCGCAGGGCTTGGCGGCTGGCGTGGTCGGCCATGGCATGCAGGCGGAAGCTGCGGGCATAGGCGACGGGGTCGGCGCCGTCCCAGATCTTGCCGTCGATCAATTGGCTGCTGCGCATGTCCTGGTCCCTGGCAGGCAACCCAAGTGCCGCGGCGGCCTGGCGATAGAGCGCCAGTTGCTGGACCTGCCGCGCCACGCCGAGGTAGTCCGGGTCTTCGCGCAACAGGCCCCAGCGACGAAATTGGGTCATGAACCACATGCCGTCGGACAGATACGGCAGGTTCACTGCTCCATCGGCAAAGAACCGCAGCGCATGGGGGTCTTGCCACTGGTTACCGAGGCCATCGTCGTAGTGACCCAGCAGGCGCGGCTCGATGCAGTCGAGCGGGGCGTCGAGGTACTCGCGGGCGCTGAGCAACTGAGCGGTGGAGCGACGGTTCTCGGTGCTTTGCTCGATAAAACGACTGGCTTCAAGGATCGCCATGACCAGCACGCGGGCGGTATTGGGGTATTGGTCGACAAAGGCTTGGGTGCAGCCGAGGACTTTTTCCGGATGATTGGGCCAGATTGCCTGGCTGGTCGCCAGGGTGAAGCCTTGGTTTTGCTTGACTGCGCTGGCGCTCCAGGGTTCGCCGACACAGAAGCCGTCGATACGCCCGGCCTGCAGGTGCGCGACCATTTGCGGTGGCGGTACCACCACGCTCTCCACATCCTGCAACGGGTGAATGCCTTGGCTCGCCAGCCAGTAATACAGCCACATCGCATGGGTACCGGTGGGAAAGGTCTGGGCGAAGGTCAACGGTGTTCGGCTTTGGTGCACGTGGCGATCCAGCGCCTCAGGAGTGACCACGCCTTGCTGTTGCAGGCCGTGGGACAGGTTGATGCTCTGGCCATTCTGGTTCAGCCCCATCAGCACCGCCATGTCGGTCGGGGCGGTGCCGCCAATGCCCAGGTGCACGGCATAGATCAGGCCATACAGGCCGTGGGCAGCGTCCAGTTCGCCGCTGACCAGTTTGTCGCGCAGGCTGGCCCATGACGACTGACGCTTGAGGTTCAGCGTCAAACCATAGGGTTGGGCGAACCCCTGGGTTGCCGCAACCACCAGCGAGGCGCAGTCGGTCAAGGCCATGAAGCCCAGGTCGAGGCTGCTCTTTTCCGGGGCGTCACTGCCGCTGACCCAGGCCAGAGGGTCTTTTATCGGGCTGCTGCCTACCGAATCGTTCATCAGTGCCTACCTTTTCGTTCAAAAAAAAACGTCGTCCCTTCAGATGGCGGTGTAGGCCATTGCAGGTAACGACGCCTTTGTCCGTAAGCCCGCTCCGTCGTTGGCGCGTGCTCTGATGCAGAGTGCAAAGCAAGGCACATGCCACGGGGCGACAGGCGCCGTTCGCCGTCAACTTTTCATCAAGATTGAAACCCGGCCGGCTTTCAGTATGGCTGACTCTTTACGCCAGACCGCCCAGGAATCCCACGGTGTACGCTGACTTATCCGCAACCACGACCGTTCATTGGCCTTGCCGCTGGCTGCTATGCGCTGTACTGATGCTGGGCTGCGCGTCTGCGTGGGGGGAGACCTACCAGGCACAGGATGAAAGCCTGCACACGTTTTTTACCGCGTTGTCCGTGCCCTTCGGCCTGCCTATCGTCGTCAGCCGGGAGGCCGCCCGCCGACGCATCAGCGGCACCTACGACTTCGGCAACGCGCGGCAGGTCCTGGAGGCGGTTGCCCGGCAATACGGCCTGATCTGGCACAGCGATGGCCAGGTGCTGCACCTCTACGACGCCGGCGAGGCGAAAAGTTCGGCAGTGGCGCTGCGGCATATTTCCGTTGAAAAGTTGACTGGGCTCATGCGCCGTTCGGGCCTGGATGATTCGCGTCACCCCCTGCGACAGAGCGGGGAGCGGATGTTCTATGTGACCGGGCCGTCGAACTATGTGGACCAGGTGTTGCGGCTCGCGCAAACGCTGGACCGGCCGCAGGCTGATTTGCGCGTGGGCCCCCACACATTCGGTGTGGTGCAGGTGTTCAACACCCACGTGGCTGACCGTCGGTACGCCATGGGCGATGACCACGTGAATGTGCCGGGGGTGGCGTCGATGATCGAGACCCTGTTGGCCAACGAGCGCAGGCGTAACCCGCAACCAGCGAATGACATGCTGGCTGACAAGAGCCTTTCGGTATTTGCGTACCCGGATACCAACAGCCTGTTGATCAAGGGCACCCCTGCCCAGGTGCGTTTTATCGAACGACTCGTCGCGGAACTGGATATGCCCAAGCGGGCCATCGAGGTGTCGTTGTGGCTGGTGGACGTGGACAGCGAGGAACTCAGGAAGATGAAGATGGGCTGGCCTGACGAGGCCAACCCTTCAGCCGCGGCGACGCGAGTGCTGGAGCCTTCTGAAGATAATCGCTTCATGGCGTTGGTCACTGCGCTGGAGCGTCGACGGCGGGCCAGGGTGGTGACACTGCCCGTGATATTGGCCCAGGAAAATGTTCCCGCCGTATTCCAGGACAACCAGACTTTTTACCTGCCACGACCTGGAGAAGACGGTGGCGACTGGCAGCCCGTTCGGTACGGCACCCAGGTCAGCGTGTTGCCGCGCTTCACCCATGGCAATGAAATCGAGATGCAGATCAACGCTGTCGATGGTCAGCAACTGGGCAAGGGCCGGAACCGTAAACAATCGCCTGTGGTGGGGAATGTGGGCATCAGCACGGTGATTCGGGTACCTCAGGGCCGGCGCCTGTGGATAGGGGGCTTTCAGCGTGATGCCGAGTCCTTGGCGCGGGGCAAGGTGGCAAGCCGTGGAGGCGAGGTGCGCCTATTCGTGATCCAGGCTCGGGCGGTAGGTCATGAGCCGAGAACACTCAACGGCGCCGTGGGGCCGCCCCTCCTGACCCAGGCTCAATACGAGCGCGTGCAACGTGCGTTCGTTCGGCCTGTCGCAAAGCCCTTCAATGATCGTCAGCCCACAGGCGGATCGATCGAAGGGGAGCGGCATGAGGTTTATCTCGACAGTGATGCTCAGTGAGGGGTGATGAAGAAACGTCTTACGCATGGTCTCCCACAAAGCCTCGGATGTATGGGGTTTTTCCTAGCGTGGTTCGACCGCCAGATTTCTATAGTCATGTCTCTCGTGGTTTGGCCGGCACTGGCAATGAGGACCGTCAATGTCAGTAGTCGGATGCAGAGGTATGTATGACCGTCTTGAGTGAGCGAATGACGACGGCAACCCTGTTTTTTGCGCGCTGGACCCTTCACGGTGATGGCCGGTTGACCGGTGACGGCGTGGATATTCAATTGCCACCCAAGGAATGGCACGTGCTGCGGCTGCTGCTGGTTTCCGGCGGCGAACTGATGACCAAGGATCGGCTTCTGGAGCTGGCATGGCCCCATGGGGAAGTTGCGGAGGAGTCGTTGACCCGTTGCATCTATTCCTTGCGTAAGCACCTCAGGGCGGACAAGGGTTTCATCAAGACGATCTATGGCAGGGGCTATCGTTTCACCTGTGCCGTGAGTATCGAGGAGCATGAGCCGCGCCGGGCCGGGCAGGGGCGCGCGGGCCGCATATGTTCGGCCTGCGGCCAGGTGAGTCATGGGTAAACCCTGGTACACCGGCCTGTTGCTGGCGGTGCTGGCGTGGAGCAATGAGGCACTGGCTTACTGTTGGGAAGAGGTGGCAGCCCGCTATGACATCGAAGCTGAATTGCTGCAGGCCATTGCAGCGGTGGAGTCGGGGTACCGCGCGCATGCGATGAATTACAGCAACAGCAATGGCACCCGCGATATCGGTTTGATGCAGATCAACAGTATTCATTTGCCGCGCCTGCTCAAGCAAGGCATTACCGAAGAGCGCCTGTTGAGTGAACCTTGCCTTTCGGTGGAGGTGGGTGCGTCCATTCTTGCGCAGTTCATCGAGCGCTTTGGCTACAACTGGACGGCCGTGGGTTCCTACAATGTGGGGGCGGGGATGGGGCCCGAGCGGGAAGCGTTGCGCATGCGCTATGCCGAAAAGATCTGGGCGCGCTATGAGGAGCTGGTGGCGTTGCGCAACTGACGATTGGGCGGCACGCCTCGCATGCTGCCCATCACCCCGGCTATAATCGCCGCCACCTTTCGCCGCCATCCGAGTCTAGCCCGCCCATGTATACCCTGGCCCGCCAGCTGTTGTTCAAACTCTCTCCGGAAACCTCCCACGATCTGTCCCTGGACCTGATCGGTGCGGGTGGCCGCCTGGGGCTCAATGGCCTGGTATGCAAGGCACCCGCGAAAATGCCGGTGTCGGTGATGGGGCTCGACTTTCCCAACCCGGTGGGGCTGGCTGCCGGCCTGGACAAGAACGGCGCGGCAATCGACGGTTTTGCGCAGTTGGGGTTCGGTTTTGTTGAAATCGGCACGGTGACCCCACGCCCACAACCGGGCAACCCCAAGCCACGGATTTTCCGCTTGCCGGAAGCCGAGGCGATCATCAACCGCATGGGGTTCAACAACCTGGGGGTTGATCATCTGTTGGCGCGGGTTCAGGCGGCGAAGTACAAGGGCATCCTTGGGATCAATATCGGCAAGAATTTCGACACGCCGGTCGAGTGTGCCGTGGATGACTATCTGATTTGCCTGGACAAGGTCTACGCCCACGCCAGTTATGTCACGGTCAACGTCAGCTCGCCCAACACCCCGGGCTTGCGCAGCCTGCAGTTCGGCGACTCCCTCAAGCAATTGCTCGAAGCCTTGCGCCAGCGCCAGGAAGACCTGGCGGTACGCCACGGCAAGCGTGTGCCCCTGGCGATCAAGATCGCCCCGGACATGAGTGATGAAGAGACCGTGCTGGTGGCCCAGGCCCTGGTGGAGTCGGGGATGGACGCGGTGATTGCCACCAATACCACCCTCAGCCGCGTGGGTGTCGAAGGCCTGGCCCATGGTGACGAGGCGGGCGGCCTGTCAGGCGCGCCGGTTCGGGACAAGAGCACGCACATCGTCAAGGTACTGGCAGCCGAGCTGGCGGGGCGTTTGCCGATCATCGCGGTGGGCGGTATCACCGAAGGCAAGCACGCAGCCGAAAAAATCGCCGCGGGCGCGAGCCTGGTGCAGTTGTATTCCGGCTTTATCTACAAGGGCCCGGCGTTGATTCGTCAGTCGGTGGATGCCATTGCAGCCTTGCCCAAGGCCTGAGAGGCGCGCAATAAAAAGGGCTCCTTAAGAGGAGCCCCTGGGCCGAAGCCCGCCGCCTGGATAAGGCGTGCGTGGTTAAGTCGTTACATATTCGTGGTGGTGTCGGAATTAAATGCCCTTGATTAGCCGACGGCGTGAAGTTCGTTGAGTCTGTGGATGCCCGCAGTGCCTGTCATACCGTCCCAGTTGTCGCCGCGTCCTTCTCGCCAGCCGTTGATCCAGGCTTGGCGTACCGACGGTAGAGTAAATGGGCAAAGCTCACGGGATTTGCCATGAACGCCATATTGATATCCGCGTAAAAATGCTCTTTCCAACGGATCACGCTTAAGTCTTCTCATAGGGTGTTTCCCTCACTTGTTGACTGTCTAGATATCCTTCGGCCTCGTCCGAGGCCGGGCAGAGTTTTTCTGCCGTTGGTGGGCTCGCTGCCGGCGTGGCGAGCCAAAGTGTCGACACCGTTACGGCGCCAACCTGTGTTGAGTTCTAACCAATAGGTCACATGGATTCAATGATCGTTTTGTCATAAGCACGTAACGATAACGATGCTATAGCCATAAGCTGGGCTGGCTTTTCGCCCCATTTATGGGGTAAAGCCAGCTATGATGTGCCCTGCGAAGAGGATTGGTTCAGTCCCTTAGTGAGAAAGACCGCCCGTTGCAGTCGGTTATTATTCGACGAAGGGTCGGAATATTTCTTTTTGTTTCATCAGATGATCTATCTGCCCCGTCAATCAAGGCCAAAAGGCCCGGCAGGCGGGGTGGGACGGCACATTCGTGCCACGCGGGCACTCTTCAAGAAAAGTGCCTGATTGAAAACCGAACCGGCGATGCGTTGCCCGTTCATTTATTGCTGAAAAGCCTGGATTGCCCATGTCGGACCGTTTTGAACTCTTCCTCACTTGCCCCAAGGGCCTCGAAGGCCTGCTGATCGAGGAAGCCGTCGGGCTTGGCCTTGAGGAAGCCCGCGAGCACACCTCGGCCGTGCGCGGCATGGCCGACATGGAAACCGCCTACCGCCTGTGCCTCTGGTCGCGCCTGGCCAACCGTGTATTGCTGGTGCTCAAGCGCTTCCCGATGAAGGACGCCGAAGACCTCTACCACGGCGTGCTGGATATCGAGTGGCAAGACCATATGGTCGCCGACGGCACCCTGGCCGTGGAATTCAGCGGGCATGGTTCAGGCATCGATAACACCCACTTCGGTGCGCTGAAGGTCAAGGATGCGATCGTCGACAAGTTGCGCACCCCAACCGGCGAACGTCCGTCCATCGACAAGATCAACCCGGACCTGCGCATCCACCTGCGGCTGGACCGTGGCGAAGCGATCCTGTCCCTGGACCTCTCCGGCCACAGCCTGCACCAGCGCGGTTACCGCCTGCAGCAGGGTGCTGCACCATTGAAGGAAAACCTGGCGGCCGCGATCCTGATCCGCGCCGGCTGGCCGCGCATTGCGGCTGAAGGCGGCGCGCTGACTGACCCGATGTGCGGTGTCGGTACCTTCCTGGTGGAAGGCGCGATGATCGCTGCCGACATGGCGCCCAACCTGAATCGCGAGCAGTGGGGCTTCACCGCCTGGCTCGGTCACGTGCCGGCGCTGTGGAAAAAGCTTCACACCGAAGCCAGCGAACGTGCCGCCATCGGCATGAACAAGCCACCGCTGTGGATTCGTGGCTATGAGGCGGACCCGCGCCTGATCCAGCCCGCGCGTAACAACGTCGAGCGTGCCGGTCTCAGCCACTGGATCAAGATCTATCAGGGCGAAGTCGGCACCTTCGAGCCGCGCCCGGACCAGAACCAGAAAGGCCTGGTGATCTGCAACCCACCCTACGGCGAACGCCTGGGTGACGAAGCCAGCCTGTTGTACCTCTACCAGAACCTCGGCGAGCGCCTGCGCCAGGCGTGCATGGGTTGGGAAGCCGCGGTGTTCACCGGTGCTCCGGACCTGGGCAAGCGCATGGGTATCCGCAGCCACAAGCAATATGCGTTCTGGAACGGCGCCTTGCCGTGCAAACTGCTGCTGATCAAGGTCAACCCGGACCAGTTCGTCACCGGCGAACGCCGTACCCCGGAACAGCGCCAGGCCGAACGTGAGCAAGCGGCTTATGACCAGGCTCCGACTGAGCCGCAAGAGCGTCAGTACAACAAGAACGGCAACCCGATCAAACCTGCGCCCGCGCCGGCCCCTGTGGTTGAGCAGGCGCGCTTGAGCGAAGGCGGGCAGATGTTTGCCAACCGCCTGCAAAAGAACCTCAAGCAACTGGGCAAGTGGGCCAAGCGTGAAGGTGTGGACTGCTACCGTGTGTACGATGCCGACATGCCGGAATACTCCATGGCCATCGACCTGTACCACGATTGGGTGCATGTGCAGGAATACGTTGCGCCGAAGTCCATCGACCCGGAGAAAGCCTCGGCGCGCATGTTCGATGCCCTGGCGGCCATTCCCCAGGCGTTGAACATCGACAAGAGCCGCGTGGTGGTCAAGCGTCGCGAGCGCCAGAGCGGCACCAAGCAGTACGAACGCCAGAGCGCCCAGGGCAAGTTCACCGAAGTCAGCGAAGGCGGCGTGAAGTTGCTGGTCAACCTGACCGATTACCTCGACACCGGCCTGTTCCTCGACCATCGCCCGATGCGCATGCGCATCCAGAAAGAGGCGGCCGGCAAGCGCTTCCTCAACCTGTATTGCTACACCGCCACGGCGAGTGTGCATGCGGCCAAGGGCGGTGCGCGCAGCACCACCAGCGTCGACCTGTCCAAGACCTACCTGGACTGGGCACGTCGCAACCTTTCGCTCAACGGTTTCTCCGACAAGAACCGTCTGGAGCAGGGCGATGTGATGGCGTGGCTGGAAGCCAGCCGTGATGAGTTCGACTTGATCTTCATCGACCCGCCGACCTTCTCCAACTCCAAGCGCATGGAGGGTATCTTCGACGTGCAGCGTGACCACGTGCAGTTGCTCGACCTGGCCATGGCCCGCCTGGCACCGGGTGGTGTGCTGTATTTCTCGAACAACTTCCGCAAGTTCCAACTGGAGGACAACCTCAGCGCACGCTATGCGGTCGAGGAAATCAGCGACAAGACCATCGACCCGGATTTTGCGCGCAATGCCAAGATCCACCGGGCCTGGAAAATCACCGCGCGCTGATTGTCCGGCTCATGAGCCGCAAGCCTGGATTTTTCCGGGCTTGCGGCTTTTTTTGCGCTGGTCAAACCCTGGACCGATGGCTATAACTAAAACCTAGCCAAAGTGACACCCCCCCGCACGCTGGCGTTGTGAGTGTTGCCTATGTCGTTGCAAGCCGTTCGCCCGAAAATCCTAGGCTTTATCAGTGAGCAGGCGTCGGCTTGGCTGGTGGCGTTGGTGGTATTACTGGGGGGGTGTACGTTGACAACCATCGTCGCCTGGGCGGCGTCCGACCTCGACCAACAGCAGGAGCGCCAGCGTTTCCAGTTGCTGGTCAACGAGCGATTCAGCCGCCTGCAAGAGCGTTTCGAGGACCAGGAGCAGCGCCTGGGAAGCCTGCGGCGTTTCTTCGTCAACTCCGATGAAGTGTCCCGCGAAGAATTCGAGGGTTTCGCCCAGCCCTTGCTGCAGCGCGCCCGCGCCTATGCGTGGGCACCACGGGTGTCGCGTGATCAGCGCAAGCTGTTTGAGCAACAGGTGTCTCGCCAGCGCGGTACGCCCTTCAACATTCGCGAGCTGAATGCAAACGGCGAACTGGCACCCGCCGCCGAGCGTGATGAATACGTACCGGTGCTGTACAGCCAGACCCTGAGCCTGCTCGTCTCGCCCCTGGGCTTTGACCTGCTGGCCCAACCCCTGCGCCGCTCGGCCCTTGAGCGTGCGCAAAAGAGCGGCAAGCTGGCGGTGTCGCAACCCATGCAATTGGTGGGTTTGGAACCCGCCTACGCCACCGGGGTGTTGTTGGTGGCGCCGGTCACGGCCCATGGAGCGACTGAGCCCCACGGCTTTGTAATGGCTGTGATCAGCATGCGCCAACTGGTGGCCGAGGGCCTGCCCAGACCCGACCGCGATAACCTGGCGATGCAGATTGTCGACACATCCGACCTGCAACAGCGGCTGTTGTACGAGTCCGGTAGCGCACGGGTCGACAGCGACCTCAGCGCCGTGCGCCGCCTGACCCTGGGCGACCATGTCTACGCGCTTAGCTTGCGCCCCAGCGAGATGTTCGAGCAGGCCAATCACTCATCATTGGCGTTGATCCTGGCCATGGGCGGGCTGCTTAGCCTGTTACTCAGCGCCTTGCTCTACGTCCTTGTCAGCCAGCGCCAACGTGCGTTGAAACTGGTGCAACAAAGCACCATGCAGTTACGCGCCCGTGAACAGGAATTGCGCGGCGCCCACGGCCAGTTGCGCAGCGTATTGAATGCCGCCACCCAGGTGGCGATCATTGCCACCGATCTGCGTGGGGTGATCAATACATTTAACGCCGGCGCCGAGCAGATGCTTGGCTTCAAGGCCGAGCAGGTGTTGGGGCGCTCGACGCTTGAAAGCCTGCATGTGCCCGCAGAACTGGAAGCGCGGGCCACCAGTTTGAGCGTGGCGCTGGGCAAACGGATCCCGCCGAGCCAGGCGATGCTGGTGGAAAGCCCGGACAGCCAGCATGAGGCCAGTGAATGGACCTTGGTTCGCGAGAACGGCAGCCAGCTGACGGTCAACATGCTCGGCACGGTGTTGCTGGATGACCACGGTTTATGGGTGGGATACCTGGCGATCTACCTGGATGTGACTGAGCAAAAGCGCGCTTACGAGGCATTGGCGGCGCGGGATCGCTTGCTGAAAAAACTCAGCGCCCATGTGCCTGGCGGGATTTTCCAGTTCACCCTGGAGCCCCAGGATAACTGGCGCTTTATCTACGCCAGCGATGGCATGCGCGATATTTATGAAATCGAGACCGGGATGTTGCAGCAGGATGCGAAGAAAGTCTTCGAGCGCATTCATCCCCTGGATGTGGAGCGGGTACGCGCGTCGATTCGTTTGTCGGCGCTGCAATTGAGCCATTGGCGCGAAGAGTACCGCGTGCAATTGCCACAACGAGGCCTGCGCTGGATTCGAGGCGAAGCCACACCGGAAGAACTGCCGGCAGGCGGTACGTTGTGGCACGGTTATGTGTCGGATATCACCGACCTCAAGCGCGTGGAAGAAGAGCTGCGTACGTTGTCCATCACCGACTCCCTGACCGGCATCCATAACCGTCGGTATTTCCAGGATCGCCTCAAGACCGAGATGCTCCGCCTCAACCGCACGGCCGGAGCGCTGTCGGTGATCATGCTGGATATCGATCACTTCAAGCGAATCAACGACCAGCATGGGCACGGGGTCGGCGACGGCGTGTTGCAGGAGCTGTGCAAACGAATCGGCCAGCGTCTGCGCCGTACGGATGTGTTCTGCCGCCTGGGTGGCGAGGAGTTCATGGTGCTGTGCCCCAACACTGATGGCGAGCAGGCCTACCGCCTGGCGATGGAGTTATGGCAGTCGTTGCGCAGTGCGCCAATGGAACCGGTGGGCATCGTGACTGCCAGCTTCGGGGTGGCGAGCTGGCGGGTGGATGAAGGCGTTGACGGTTTGCTGTTGCGTGCTGACTCGGCGGTGTATGTGGCCAAGCAGGCGGGCAGGGACCGAGTGGCCGCAGAGGAAGTACAGGCTTGAGGACCGACGCCGGAGCACCCGTGGGAGGGCACGAGCCTCTCCCACAGGAGGACGGCGGTGTGGCCTAGAGAACGGGCGCTGCCGCCGCCAGTTTCGGCTGGCGATACAGGTCCAGCAGCACCTGGTCCAGTACCGACGACGCACCCCATGGCTTCGTATCGTTGAGGATCGCCACCACGGCCCAGGTATTGCCATTGTTATCGCGGCTGAACCCGGCGATCGCGCGCACGGTGTTCAGGGTTCCGGTCTTGACATGGGCTTCGCCGCGCATCGCCGTGGTCTTCAGGCGTTTGCGCATGGTGCCGTCGGTGCCGGCAATCGGCAGCGAGCTGATGTATTCCGCCGCGTAAGGGCTTCTCCAGGCCGCTTGCAGCATCTCAGCCATCTCACGGGCGCTGACCCGTTCGGCACGGGACAGGCCGGAACCGTTCTCCATCACCAGGTGCGGCGAGGTGATGCCTTTCTTTGCCAGCCACTGGCGTACCACTCGCTGGGCAGCCTTGGCGTCGTCGCCGTCCGCGTCGTTGCGGAACTGCGCGCCCAGGCTCAGGAACAGCTGCTGGGCCATGGTGTTGTTACTGTATTTGTTGATGTCGCGGATGATTTCCGCCAGGTCTGGTGAAAACGCACGGGCCAGCACCTTGGCATCCTTGGGCACCGGCGCCTGGATATCGCGGCCCTGGATCGTGCCGCCCAGCTCCTGCCAGATTGCCCGAACGGCACCCGCGGTGTAGGTCGCGTGGTCCAGCAACGACAAATAGGTTTGTGAGCTGCAACCTTCAGCCAGTTGGCCGCTGACGGTGACGGTGACACTGCCGTCCGCGGCGGTGACCGGGTTGTAGCGCACATCGCCGGTGCATTGCTTGGCGTTGGAGACCTTGACCTGGTTATCGATACGAATGCTGGCGATCGGCGGCTCGACCGATACGAGCACCCGCCCCGAATCGTTGCGCGTCACGAAGCGCAGGGCCTTGAGGTTGACCAGCAGAGCGTCGGGCTTGACCAGGAAAGGCTTGTTTTCGTCGTTGCCGTCGTCATTGAACTCCGGCAGTTGCGGCTGGGTAAAGAAGCTGCGGTCCAGCACCAGGTCGCCGGTGACTTGTTGCACGCCATTGGCGCGCAGGTCACGCATCAACAGCCAGAGCTTTTCCATGTTCAGCTTGGGGTCGCCGCCGCCCTTGAGGTAGAGGTTGCCGTGTAACACGCCGCCACTGAGGGTGCCGTCGGTGTAGAACTCGGTCTTCCACTGGTGGTTGGGCCCGAGCATTTCCAGGGCCGCATAGGTGGTGACCAGCTTCATGGTCGAGGCCGGGTTCACCGAGACGTCGGCATTGAATACGGTGGGGGTACCGGGGCCGTTCAGGGGAATCATCACCAGTGACAGCGCGGTGTTTTGCAGCTTGGCTTTCTGAAGGGCCTGCGCGACGCTGGGCGGCAGGGTGTTGTTGATCGGCGCGGCGGTAATGGAAAAACTCAGTGGCAGGAGAAAACCGGCAAGCAGTAATGGACGCAAAGATTTGATCATAAGGAATAAGACCCTGCTGCTGACGAGGGGGAAAAGGCGAGGGGTATGTAAGAAAATCCCTCATTGGTCATGAAAGTGTCGGCATTATGCCCCAAGGTGGAGCCCGTTGTAGCTGAACGATAGCTGCTAATCGGCGTTTTTTTTGCGTGTAGCTGGCCGCCTGTACCAGAGAGTCGGGCAATCGCCACCTTAAACTGCTAAAGTGCCGCCCGTTATTACTTATGAGGATTGTTCCAATGGCGACTAACCGTTCCCAGCGTCTGCGCAAAAAACTGTGCGTTGATGAATTTCAAGAGCTGGGTTTCGAACTGAACCTGGACTTCAACGAAGGCCTGAGTGAAGAAGCTATCGACGCTTTCCTCGAAGCATTCATCAAAGAAGCCATGGAAGCCAACGGCCTGGGTTATGTTGGCGGCGACGACTACGGTCTGGTTTGCCTGCAGAAGCGTGGCTCGGTCTCCGAAGAGCAGCGTGCTGCTGTTGAAGCCTGGCTGAAAACCCGCTCCGAGCTGACCAAGGCTGAAGTCAGCCCGCTGCTGGACGTGTGGTATCCGGAAAAGCCGATCAACGCGGCTAAGTGATACTGAAAAAACGGCGACCCGAGGGTCGCCGTTTTTTTATGCCTTGCGCCCGTTCAGAATCAGCAGCGTCAACACCCCCGCCACAATCCCCCAGAACGCTGAACCGATGGAAAACAACGTCAGCCCTGACGCCGTGACCATAAAGGTGATCAGCGCCGCTTCCCGTTCCTTTGGCTCATTCATGGCAATGCTCAGGCCATTGATGATCGAGCCAAACAAGGCCAGCGCTGCAATCGATAGCACCAGTTCCTTGGGTAACGCTGCGAACAACGCTGCCAGTGTGGCGCCAAATACGCCGGCAATTGCGTAGAACACACCACACCAGACCGCCGCTGTGTAGCGCTTGTTGCGGTCTTCGTGGGCGTGTGGCCCGGTGCAGATGGCTGCGCTGATCGCTGCCAGGTTGATCCCGTGGGAGCCGAACGGCGCCAGCACCAGCGAGGCCAGGCCGGTAACGGTGATCAACGGCGAGGCCGGCACGTTATAGCCGTCGGCGCGCAGCACGGCGACGCCGGGCATATTCTGCGAAGTCATTGCCACCACGAACAGCGGAATGCCAATGCTGATGGTCGCTGCCAGCGAGAAGTGCGGAGTGGTCCACACCGGGGTCGCCACTTCCAGGTGGAAGCCGCTGAAGTCCAGCAGGCCCATCAAGCCAGACAGCAGGGTACCGATCACCAGCGCGGCCAGCACCGCATAGCGCGGCGAAAGGCGCTTGATGATCAGGTAGGTGAAAAACATCCCCAGCACCAGGCCGGTACGATGTTGCGCGGCGACAAATATTTCGCTGCCGATCTTGAACAGAATGCCCGCCAGCAAGGCCGCCGCCAGTGAAGCCGGAATACGCTTGACCAGTTTTTCGAAGCTGCCGGTCAGCCCGCACAGGGTCACCAGCACTGCACAGGTGATATAGGCACCGATCGCTTCGCCATAACTGACGCCGCCCAGGCTGGTGATCAATAGCGCTGCGCCCGGTGTCGACCAGGCAATGGTGATCGGCGTGCGATAACGCAGGGACAGGCCGATGCTGCACACCGCCATGCCGATGGAGATCGCCCAGATCCATGAAGAAATCTGCGCCGTGGTCAGGCCGGCGGCTTGTCCAGCCTGGAACATCAGCACCAGGGAGCTGGTGTAGCCGGTCATCATGGCGATAAAGCCGGCGACGACGGCGGACGCGGAAGTGTCGGCCAGCGGGCGCAAGGGCGCTTGGGTGGCGTCGGTCATGGATAGGTGTTCCTTTTACCTGACCCCCCTCCTTGTAGGAACGAGCGTGCTCGCGAAAAGCGTCAACGATAACGCGGGCGCCCTGGATGTTCGCGACGCGCTCGGATTCTTCGCGAGCAAGCTCGCTTCTACAGTGGGGTGTCGTTCGTGGGAAATCTTGGATTCAAGCCTAAACTCAAACGTAACTACTCATTGCAATACAGCCGGCGCCGCAAACAGCCGTACAGTGTGTTGGCGCAGTGGGTTGTGTACAATGTGCCGTGTTTTTAGCTGATACTTGCCAGCGACCCATTGTTGCCGTATTACCTTAAAGTTGCCGTATTACCGTTAATTCGCCGCCGTTCTCCCGACCCGAGTGCCCATGAACGAACAGTTGCAACCTCTCAAGAAACAACCGCGAGCCGGCAAGGCCGGTCGCAGCGGAACCCAGGACGATATCGTCTACGCGCATATCTTCGAGGCGATCCTCGAACAACGCCTGGCACCCGGTACCAAATTGAGTGAAGAGGCACTGGGCGAAATCTTCGGCGTCAGCCGTACCATCATTCGCCGCGCCCTGTCGCGCCTGGCCCATGAAGGCGTGGTGTTGCTGCGGCCCAATCGCGGCGCGGTGGTGGCCAGCCCAAGCGTCGAGGAAGCACGCCAAGTGTTCCTCGCCCGGCGCCTGGTAGAGCGAGCGATCACCGAGTTGGCCGTGCAGCACGCCACCGCCGAGCAACTGGCCGAACTACGCCAGATGGTCAACGACGAGCGCGACAGCTTCTCCCGTGGCGATCGCGGTGCCGGTATCCGCCTCTCTGGCGAGTTCCACCTCAAGCTGGCCGAGGCGGCGAAGAACGCGCCGCTGATCAGCTTCCAGCGCAGCCTGGTGTCCCAGACCTCGTTGATCATTGCGCAGTACGAAAGCGGCAATCGCTCGCACTGTTCCTACGATGAACACACCCAGTTGATCGATGCGATCGAGGCCCGCGACGCGGCGCTGGCAGTTGACTTGATGATGCATCACATGGACCACATCGACAGCAAGCTCAACCTCGACGAGGAAAGTGCGTCGGATGATTTGCATGCGGTGTTCTCGCATTTGTTGCAGACCAAGAAGCCGGGGCGTTCGCCTGTAAAGTTGTAAACCCGATTAAAGAATGTGGGAGGGGGCAAGTCGAATCGTCGCACCGCCCCTCCCACATTTGTTTTGTGTTGTGGCGCAGATCAGCGTTGGTGCACCCGTTGGCCGGCCGCATAGGTCTGCAACACCGTCCGATCATCCCCCAGCGTCATCAACACGAACAACGTCTCGGCTATGTTGTTGGCCTGCTTCAAGCGATAGCTCAGCAGTGGCGTGGCGTTGTAATCCAGCACCAGAAAGTCTGCATCGGTGCCTGGCTGCAACGTGCCGATCTTGTCTTCCAGGCGCATCGCCCGCGCACCCCCGAGGGTGGCCAGGTACAACGACTTGAATGGGCTCAACCGCGCGCCCTGCAGTTGCATGACCTTATAGGCTTCGTTCAAGGTTTGCAGCAGTGAGAAGCTGGTGCCGCCGCCCACATCCGTGCCCAGGCCAACGTTGAGCTTGTGTTTCTCGGCCATCGGCAGGTTGAACAGGCCGCTGCCGAGGAACAGGTTCGACGTCGGGCAGAACGCCACCGCCGACCCCGTCTCCGCCAGCCGCGCGCATTCGTCATCACACAGGTGCACACCGTGGGCGAACACCGAGCGCTCACCCAGCAGTTTGTAATGGTCGTACACATCCAGGTAGCCGTTGCGCTCTGGAAATAACGCCTTCACCCACTCGACTTCCTGCTTGTTCTCACTGATGTGCGTCTGCATGTACAGGTCCGGGTACTCGCCCAGCAGTTGCCCGGCCAACGCCAATTGTTCCGGCGTGCTGGTGGGGGCGAAGCGGGGCGTGACCGCATAGTGCAGGCGGCCCTTGCCGTGCCAGCGCTCGATCAACGTCTTGCTTTCCTGGTAGCCGGATTCGGCGGTGTCGGTGAGGTAATCCGGGGCGTTGCGGTCCATCATCACTTTGCCGGCGATCATACGCAGGTCGAGTTTTGCGGCCGCTTCAAAGAACGCGTTCACCGATTGCGGATGCACGCTGCCGAACACCAGGGCGGTGGTGGTGCCATTGCGCAGCAATTCCTTGATAAAAATGTCGGCCACTTCTTCGGCGTGGGCCTTGTTGGCGAACTGGCGTTCGCACGGGAAGGTGTAAGTGTTGAGCCAGTCCAGTAACTGCTCGCCATAGGCGCCGACCATGCCGGTTTGCGGCAGGTGGATATGGGTGTCGATCAGGCCTGGGGTAATCAGCGCATCCTGGTAGTGGGTGATGTCGATATCGGCGGGCAGCTTCGGCAGCAGGTCACTGGCGTGGCCCAGGGCACTGATCTTGCCGTTTTCGATCACCAGCAGGCCGTCTTCGAAATACTCATAGGAGGCTTCGATGCCCACTTCAGCGGGGTCGGCGATGCTGTGCAGGAGGGCGGCACGGTAGGCTTTGCGAGTCAAAGGCATGGTCGTCTCAATTGATAGCTTGGCTGCGGCGTGACACCGGCAGCAGTTTGGCAATAGGTTCGGCGCTCGCGGTGTGCTGGCCGAAATGGGCGTTATAGGTGGCGATGATTTCGCCGGCGATGGAGATGGCGATCTCTACCGGCAATTTGCCCTTTACCTCGGTGAGGCCCATGGGGCAGCGCATGCGTTGCAACTGCGCGGCGTCAAAGCCGCGATCACGCAGGCGGTGTTCGAACTTGACGCGTTTGGTCTTCGAGCCGATCAGGCCGAAGTAGGCAAAGTCATTACGCTTGAGCAGGGCGGCGGTCAGTTCCAGGTCCAGCGCGTGATTGTGGGTCATGACGATGCAATAACTACCCGCGGGCAGGTCGGCAATTTCGTCCACCGGCTCTTCGCTGACGATTTTACGCACGCCCTGGGGGATATGTTCCGGGAATTCCTGCTCGCGCGAATCGATCCAGCGCACCCGGCACGGCAGGCTCGCCAGCAACGGCACCAACGCGCGGCCGACGTGACCGGCGCCGAACACCGCGATCTGCGCCTGCACTTGGCCCATGGGTTCGAACAGCAATACGGTTACGCCACCGCAGCACTGGCCCAGGCTTGCGCCGAGGCTGAAGCGCTCCAGGTGGGTGTTCTGCTGGCCGCGCGCGAGCATGTCACGGGCGATCTGCATCGCCTTGTATTCCAGGTGTCCGCCACCGATGGTGTCGAAGGTTTGCGTGGCGCTGATCACCATCTTCGAACCGGCATTGCGCGGCGTGGAGCCGAGCTCTTCGATGATGGTCACCAGTACGCAGGGTTCGCCTTGGTTCTGCAGGTTGGCGAGGGCGCTGATCCAGTTGTTCATAGTCACCTCTTGTGGTGTCTGTCAGGCCGTCATCGGGGGCAAGCCCCCTCCCACATTTGAAGGCACAGATCAAAGTGTGGGAGGGGGCTTGCCCCCGATGGCAGCGCCTCGGTCTAGAGCGAAGCCATCTCGGTTTCGGTTTCAACAGGCACAGCCGCCTGCAACTTGCGCATCTGCTCGCACCCCCACAACACCCGCTCCGGTGTCGCCGGTGCATCGATCTTCGGCTGATGGCGATAGTCACCCAGGCTCGCCACCGCATCCTTGATCGCACACCACGAGGCAATGCCGAGCATGAACGGTGGCTCGCCCACGGCCTTGGAATGAAACACCGTGTCTTCCGGGTTCTTGCGGTTCTCCACCAGCTTCACGCGCAGGTCCAGCGGCATGTCGGCCACCGCCGGGATCTTGTAGCTGGCCGGGCCGTTGGTCATCAGCTTGCCCTTGTTGTTCCACACCAGCTCTTCCATGGTCAGCCAGCCCATGCCCTGGATGAAGCCGCCTTCTACTTGGCCGATGTCGATCGCCGGGTTCAACGAGGCGCCCACGTCGTGGAGGATGTCGGTGCGCAGCATCTTGTATTCGCCGGTCAGGGTGTCGACGATCACCTCGCAACAGGCCGCGCCAAAGGCGTAGTAGTAGAACGGCCGTCCTCGCGCCTGGCTGCGGTCGTAGAAGATTTTCGGGGTCTTGTAGAAGCCAGTGCTCGACAGCGACACCTGGGCGAAGTACGCCTGCTGGATCAGCGCTTCAAAGGTCAGGATATGATCGCGCACGCGCACATGGCCGTTGTGGAATGCTACGTCGGCCTCACTCACGTCGTACTTGCGCGCGGCGAATTCCACCAGGCGTTGCTTGATGGTTTCGGCGGCGTTCTGCGCGGCCTTGCCGTTCAGGTCGGCACCGCTGGAGGCGGCGGTCGGCGAGGTGTTGGGCACCTTGTCGGTATTGGTGGCGGTGATCTGCACGCGGTCGATTTCCACCTGGAACACTTCGGCCACCACCTGTGCGACCTTGGTGTTCAACCCCTGGCCCATTTCGGTACCACCGTGGTTCAGGTGGATGCTGCCGTCGGTGTAGATATGGATCAACGCACCGGCCTGGTTCAGGAAACTGGCGGTAAAGGAAATACCGAATTTCACCGGGGTCAGCGCCAGGCCTTTTTTCAGGATCGGGCTGTGGGCGTTGTACAGGCGGATCGCTTCACGGCGCTCGGCGTATTGGCTGCTGGCTTCAAGCTCAGCGGTCATTTCCTCGAGCATGTTGTGCTCGACGGTCTGGTAGTAGTGAGTGACGTTGCGCTCGGTCTTGCCGTAGTAGTTGGCCTTGCGCACGGCCAGCGGATCCTGGCCTAAGTGGCGGGCGATGGCGTCCATCACTTCCTCGATGGCGACCATGCCTTGGGGGCCGCCAAAGCCCCGGTAGGCGGTGTTGGACGCGGTGTTGGTCTTGCAGCGGTGGCCGTTGACCGTGGCGTCGCCCAGGTAATACGCGTTGTCGGCGTGGAACATTGCGCGGTCGACAATCGAGTTCGACAGGTCCGGCGAGCAACCGCAGTTACCCGCCAGTTCCAGATTGATACCCTGCAGGCGACCGCTGTCGTCGAAGCCCACGTCGTATTCGATATAGAAGGGGTGGCGCTTGCCGGTCATCAGCATGTCTTCGACCCGGGGCAGGCGCATCTTGGTCGGCTGCCCGGTCAGGCGCGCGACCACCGCGCACAGGCATGCCGGGCTGGCCGCCTGGGTTTCCTTGCCGCCGAAACCACCGCCCATGCGACGCATATCGACGACGATCTTGTTCATCGACACGTCAAGTACTTCGGCCACCAGCTTCTGTATTTCGGTGGGGTTCTGGGTGGAGCAGTAGACGATCATCCCGCCGTCTTCGGTGGGCATCACTGACGAGATCTGGGTTTCCAGGTAGAAGTGTTCCTGGCCGCCGATATGCAGGGTGCCCTGGAGGCGGTTTTTTGCGGTCGCCAGTGCGCCGGCCGAATCACCGCGTTGGTGGGTGTGGCTGTCGAGCACGAAATGCTTATTGCGAAAGGCCTCGACCACATCCAATACGGGTTCGAGGTCTTCGTATTCGATCACGGCCGCCATCGCGGCCTTGCGTGCGGTTTCCAGATCGCGGGCAGCCACGGCCAATACCACTTGGCCGACAAACTGCACGGTGTCGATGGCCAGCAGCGGGTCGCCGGGCATCAGCGGGCCGATGTCTTTCAGGCCTGGCACGTCTTCATGGGTGATGACGATACGCACACCGTCGAAGGCGTAGCAGGGCGCGGTGTCGATGCTGAGGATCTTCGCGTGGGCGCGGTCGGACATGCGCGCATACAGGTGCAACTGGTTGGGGAATTCCAGGCGGTCATCGATGTACTGCGCTTCACCGCTGACGTGCTTGGCGGCGCTGTCATGCTTGACGCTGCGGCCGACCCCGGAGGTCAGGTCCTGGGCAAACAGCTCGGCCAGTTCGGCCTGGGTTTTTACCACGGCGTGATGGTTAGACATAAGCGGTCACCCGAGTCTCGATGTGCGGCGTTTGCAGCTCGATAAAGTATTTGCGCAGCAGGTTCTGCGCGCTGAGCAGGCGGTATTCCTTGCTGGCGCGGAAGTCCGACAACGGGGTGAAATCCTCGGCCAGGGCAGTGCAGGCTTTCTCGACGGTGGCGGCATTCCAGGTGGCGCCGATCAGCACGCTCTCGCAGTGTTTCGCGCGTTTCGGGGTGGCGGCCATGCCCCCGAAGGCAACACGCGCATCGCTGATCACACCGTTGTCGATCTTGAGGTTGAAAGCCGCGCACACCGCGGAAATATCGTCGTCCAGGCGCTTGGACACTTTGTACGCCCGGAATAGCGCGTGGCCCTTGGGCACGATGATTTTCTCGATGAATTCGCTGTCCTGGCGTGCGGTGACGCGGTAGTCGATGAAGTAATCTTCCAGCGCCAACGTACGACGGGTGTTGCCCTTGCACAGCACGATCTGCGCGCCGAGGGCGATCAGCAGTGGTGGCGAATCGCCAATCGGCGAGGCGTTGCCGATATTGCCGCCCAGGGTGCCTTGGTTGCGGATTTGCAGGGACGCGAAACGGTGCAGCAGCTCACCGAAGTCCGGGTAGGCCTGGTGCAGCGCGGTGTAGCAGTCGGAAAGAGGGGCGGCGGCGCCTATTTCCAGGCGATCGTCGAAGGATTCAATGCGCTTCATTTCGTCGATGTTGCCGACGTAGATCATCACCGGCAGCGTGCGGTGGAACTGGGTGACTTCCAGCGCCAGGTCCGTGCCGCCAGCCAGCAGCCGGGCTTGCGGGTAGGCATCGTAGAGGTCGGCGAGGTCGGCGACGGTCAGGGGGACCAGGCAGCGTTTGTCGCCGCTGTTGAGTTCACCGGTTTGCGTCGGCGCGATGGCCTTGAGGCGTGCGATGGTTTCGACTTGCCGGCTGTCGAACTGGTCCTGGGGTTTGTTACAGCAGGCCTGCTCGGCGGCGGCCAGGATCGGGCGGTAGCCGGTGCAACGGCACAAGTTGCCGGCCAGGGCTTCATGGGCTTTCTGGCTATCTGGCGCGTCGCTGTTCTTTTGCAGGGCAAACAGTGACATCACAAAACCGGGGGTGCAAAAGCCGCATTGCGACCCGTGGCATTCGACCATGGCCTGTTGCACGCTGTGCAGTTGACCCTGGTGCTTCAGGTCTTCGACGCTGATCAATTGTTTGCCATGCAACGATGAGACAAACGTCAGGCAGGCATTGAGGCTGCGGTAGCGAATCCGCTCAGCGCCTGGCTCGTCGCTGTGCAGCTCGCCGACCACCACGGTGCATGCACCGCAATCGCCGCTGGCGCAGCCTTCCTTGGTGCCGGATTTGCCCAGGTGCTCACGCAAATAGTTGAGCACGGTCAGGTTGGGGTCCAGGGCGTGCTCGCTACGGAGCTCCTGGTTAAGTAGAAACTGGATCACGGAAGGCCTCGCAGACTCATTATTGTTGTTAACCGCTTTGCGCCGAATCTAGTCATGTCTGACTTTTCGGTCAATGATTTTCTGACTGTGAGGTCAAGAAATTGCGATCACAACACTTTCAATTATGGTCCAGTCTTCTGGAACCGCTGTTTTTGGGGGGCTTCTGGGTTTCAGCGCTGCTTATTCCGTGCCAAATTCAGCAGGGTGGGCCTAGCGCCATCAGCCAGGCATTTGCGCTACACTGCCGCGCTTGTATCGATAGAAGATTTTGAAGGGAAAACATGACGTTCAAGGCGCCGGACAGTCTCGCCGAGCAAATTGCTCACCACCTCGCCGAACGTATCATTCGCGGCGATCTCAAGCCTGGGGAGCGGATCCAGGAACAGAAAGTCACGCTGGCGCTCAATGTCAGCCGTGGTTCCGTGCGTGAAGCCTTATTGATCCTCGAACGTCGCCACCTGATCGCGATCCTGCCGCGCCGTGGCGCCCACGTCACCGAGCTCACCGCACACAAGGTGCAGAGCCTGTGCACGTTGATGAGTGAGCTGTATATCCTGCTCGGCAATGCGGTGGCCCAGGGCTGGCAGACCCAGGCTGACATGGCGCCGTTCCTGCAGATCCAGCAGCGCCTGGTCGGCAGTTTCGAGCGCCAGGACATCCGCGCCTTTGTCGAAGAATGCTTCAGCGTGATGCGCGCCGCGTACCCCTTCGCCAACAACCCGTATTTGCAGGAAACCGTCGAAAACCTGCAGCCGGCGATGAACCGTGCCTATTACCTGGCCCTCGATCAGCGCAAGGCCTCCATGAGCGAGTACCTGGCGTTGTTCGAGCAATTGCTCGCCGCCGTGCTTGCCCGCGACCTGCCGCAGATTCGCCAGGTGTTGTCGGCCTATGGCCAGCGTAGTTGCTCGCTGGTCATCGCTGCGTTGGCGGACGCCTAAGCGTGCGGCTCAAGTGCATCAAACTGGCGGGGTTCAAATCCTTCGTCGACCCGACCACGGTGAACTTCCCCAGTAACATGGCGGCAGTGGTGGGGCCCAATGGCTGCGGCAAGTCGAACATCATCGACGCCGTACGCTGGGTGATGGGCGAGAGCTCGGCAAAAAACCTGCGCGGCGAGTCGATGACCGACGTCATCTTCAACGGCTCCACCAGCCGCAAACCCGTCAGCCAGGCCAGCATCGAACTGGTGTTCGATAACTCCGACGGCACCCTGGTTGGCGAATATGCGGCCTACGCGGAAATCTCCATCCGCCGTAAAGTGACCCGCGACAGCCAGAACAGCTACTTCCTCAACGGCACCAAGTGCCGGCGCCGGGATATCACCGATATCTTCCTCGGTACCGGCCTGGGCCCGCGCAGCTACTCGATCATCGAGCAAGGCATGATCTCCAAGCTGATCGAAGCCAAGCCGGAAGACCTGCGCAACTTTATCGAAGAAGCGGCCGGCATCTCCAAGTACAAGGAGCGCCGCCGCGAAACTGAAAACCGTATCCGCCGCACCCACGAAAACCTCGCCCGCCTCACCGATCTGCGTGAAGAGCTGGAACGCCAGCTGGAACGCCTGCACCGCCAGGCCCAGGCCGCCGAAAAGTACCAGGAATACAAGGGCGAGGAGCGCCAGCTCAAAGCGCAACTGTCGGCCCTGCGCTGGCAGGCGCTGAATGACCAGGTGGGCCAGCGTGAAGCGATCATCGGCACCCAGGAAATCAGCTTCGAAGCCCTGGTAGCCGAGCAACGCAATGCCGACGCCAGCATCGAGCGCCTGCGCGACGGTCACCATGACCTGTCCGAGCGCTTCAATCTGGTGCAGGGCCGTTTCTACTCGGTGGGGGGAGACATCGCCCGGGTCGAGCAGAGCATCCAGCACGGCCAGCAGCGCTTGCGTCAGTTGCAGGAGGATTTGAAGGAAGCCGAGCGCGCGCGCCTGGAGACCGAATCTCACCTGGGCCATGACCGCACCTTGCTGCTGACCCTTGGCGAAGAGCTGGACCTGCTCACTCCCGAGCAGGAGATCACCAGCGCGGCGGCCGAAGAAGCCGCTGCCGCCCTGGAAGAGTCCGAAACCACCATGCACGGCTGGCAGGAGCAGTGGGACACCTTCAACCTGAAATCCGCCGAGCCTCGGCGCCAGGCCGAAGTGCAACAGTCACGCATCCAGCAGCTGGAAACCAGCATGGAGCGTCTGGCCGAACGCCAGCGTCGCTTGCAGGAAGAACGCGTGTTGCTCGCTGCCGACCCGGAAGACGCGGCGATCATGGAGCTCAGCGAGCAACTGGCTGAAAGCGAGATGACCCTCGAAGAGCTGGAGGCCAGCGAAGAACAGCAAGTCGAGCGCCTGGAGCAATTGCGCCAGCAACTGCAACAGGCGACCCAGGCCCAGCAGCAGGCCCAGGGCGATCTGCAGCGGCTCAACGGTCGTTTGGCCTCCCTGGAAGCCCTGCAGCAAGCCGCTCTGGACCCTGGCACCGGTACCGCCGAATGGCTGCGCGACCAGCATCTGGCCGAGCGTCCGCGCCTGGCCGAAGGCTTGAAAGTCGAAGCCGGTTGGGAGTTGGCGGTGGAAACCGTATTGGGTGCCGACCTGCAAGCGGTACTGGTGGACGATT
The DNA here is from genome assembly GCF_042015035.1 of Pseudomonas gorinensis. Taxonomy (NCBI): domain Bacteria; kingdom Pseudomonadati; phylum Pseudomonadota; class Gammaproteobacteria; order Pseudomonadales; family Pseudomonadaceae; genus Pseudomonas; species Pseudomonas gorinensis. The sequence continues at coordinate 5,506,824 of NZ_CP167125.1, read as the reverse complement.
TTGGGGGCTTCGACCTGGCCGGTTTTGCCCAGGGCGATTTGCGCCTGCTCAGCCCGGCCGCCGACGGCACCCGCGTGCCGGGCAGTTTGCTGGACAAGGTCGAGGCGGCGATTGACTTGTCGCCGTGGCTGGGCCAGGTCAAACCGGTTGAATCACTTGAGCAGGCGCTGGCCCAGCGCGGTCGGTTGGCTGCCGGCGAAAGCCTGATCAGCCGTGATGGCTACTGGGTCGGCCGCCACTTCCTGCGGGTACGCCGCGCCAGTGAAGCAGAAAGCGGGGTCTTGGCCCGTGGCCAGGAAATCGTCAATCTGATCGCCGAGCGTGAAGAGCGCGAAGCGACCCTGGAAAGCCTGGAAACCGAGCTGCAAACCCTGCGCGCCACCCAGCGCCAACAAGAGACCGGCCGCGAACACCTGCGTCGCCTGTTGCAGGATGAGGCGCGTCAGCAAGGCGAATTGAAAGCCCAGCTTTCCGCGAGCAAAGCCAAGGTCGAGCAACTGACCCTGCGCCGTACCCGTCTCGATGAAGAAGTAGCCGAGATGGGCGAGCAACGCGCGCTCGAGCACGAACAAATCGGCGAAGCACGCCTGCAACTGCAGGAAGCCCTCGACAGCATGGCCCAGGACACCGAGCAACGCGAACTGCTGCTGGCCCAGCGTGACAGCCTGCGTGAACGCCTCGACCGTGTGCGCCAGGAAGCTCGCCAGCACAAAGACCACGCCCACCAGTTGGCGGTGCGCCTCGGCTCGCTGCGTGCGCAGCACGACTCCACGCGCCAGGCCCTTGAGCGCCTGGAGATGCAGTCCGAACGCCTGACCGAGAAGCGCGAGCAACTGAGCCTCAACCTGGAGGAAGGCGAAGCGCCCCTGGAAGAGCTGCGGCTCAAGCTTGAAGAGCTGCTCGACAAGCGCATGACCGTCGACGAAGAACTCAAGACCGCGCAAATCGCCCTCGAAGATGCCGACCGCGAACTGCGTGACGCAGAAAAGCGCCGGACCCAGGCCGAGCAGCAATCCCAACTGATCCGCGGCCAGCTCGAACAACAGCGCATGGAGTGGCAAGCCCTGACCGTGCGCCGCAAAACCCTCCAGGACCAGTTGCTCGAGGATGGCTACGACCTGCACGGCGTGCTTGACACCTTGACCGCCGAGGCCAACGAAAAAGACGCCGAAGAAGAACTCGAACGCATAGCCGCGCGGATTCAGCGCCTGGGGGCAATCAACCTGGCCGCCATCGATGAGTACCAGCAGCAGTCCGAGCGCAAACGCTACCTGGACGCCCAGGACGCCGACCTGGTCGAAGCCCTGGATACCCTGGAAAACGTGATCCGCAAGATCGACAAGGAAACCCGCAACCGCTTCAAGGATACCTTTGATCAGATTAATGGCGGTTTACAGGCGTTATTCCCAAAAGTTTTCGGTGGTGGCAGCGCTTACTTGGAACTGACGGGCGAAGATCTACTCGATACAGGGGTAACGATCATGGCGCGGCCTCCGGGCAAGAAGAACAGCACCATCCATTTGTTGTCCGGCGGCGAAAAAGCCCTGACCGCATTGGCCCTGGTGTTTGCCATCTTCAAGTTGAACCCGGCGCCGTTCTGCATGCTCGACGAAGTTGACGCACCGCTGGATGACGCTAACGTGGGACGGTACGCACGCCTGGTCAAGGAAATGTCCCAGACTGTGCAGTTCATCTATATCACCCACAACAAGATCGCCATGGAAATGGCTGATCAGTTGATGGGGGTGACGATGCACGAGCCGGGCTGTTCGCGATTGGTCGCGGTGGATGTCGAAGAAGCGATGGCGATGGTGGAATCCTGAGCCACGCCAGGAGAGAAGATTTTCAGCGCGATGTAAGACGGTTTACCGCCCTGGCGAAAGTGGCAAATGGACATATTTGTTCAAGGCATTTTGACAGACGGTGTAAAGTTATCTTTGGTCGTGCTAGTTTAATGTCAATTTTTCGTATGCGTGGGCAAAACGTCAGTCAGAACATAGAGTTGGCGCCACGTTTTAAAGCGGTTTGCACGGTGCTAAACCCCTTATTTTTCAGCATTTTTTATTAGAGGCACGGGATTACATGGAAATCGGTCTGCGCGAGTGGCTGATCGTCATCGGCATTATTGTCATTGCCGGTATTCTTTTTGATGGCTGGCGCCGCATGCGCGGTGGCAAGGGCAAGCTCAAATTCCGTCTGGACCGTAACCTGTCCAACTTGCCCGACGACGACGGCAGCGCCGAGCTGCTGGGGCCGCCCCGTGTGTTGGATACCCATAAGGAACCGCAGCTGGATGAGCATGACCTGCCGTCCATGAGTGCGCCTGTGCGTGAAGCCCGCGAGCCGTCTTCCAAACGTGGCAAGCGCGGCAGTGCTGCAGTTGCCGAGCCGCACCAGGGCGACCTGAACCTTGACGTCGACGAAGGCCCGAGTTTCAGCAGCCGCGATGACGACTTCCCTGATGAGAATGCGACCAAGAGCCCGCCGCGCCAATCGGTCAGCGATCAGCCGGCCGCCGAAGAAGTGCTGGTGATCAGCGTGATTTGCCGCGACGCCGCGGGCTTCAAAGGCCCGGCGCTGTTGCAGAACATCCTCGAAAGCGGCCTGCGTTTTGGCGAAATGGACATCTTCCACCGCCACGAAAGCATGGCCGGTAATGGCGAAGTGCTGTTCTCCATGGCCAACGCGGTCAAGCCGGGCACCTTCGACCTGGACGATATTGACCTGTTCAGCACGCCGGCCGTCAGCTTCTTCCTTGGCTTGCCAGGCCCGCGTCACCCGAAACAAGCGTTCGACGTGATGGTGGCGGCAGCGCGCAAGCTGTCCCAGGAACTGAATGGCGAATTGAAGGACGATCAGCGCAGCGTCCTCACCGCCCAGACCATCGAACACTACCGTCAGCGCATCGTCGAATTCGAGCGTCGCGCCCTGACACAGAAACGCTGAGGATTGGCCTCAAGCGTTGTCGATAGAATAAGCGCACCAACATTTGAGCAGCTTCGGCTGCTCTTTTGCTTTATGAGAGAACACCCATGACCGCCGCCCACACCCGCATCCTTGAACTGCGCGCTGAACTGGATCAGCACAATTACCGTTACCACGTGCTCGACGAGCCGAGCATTCCGGACGCCGAGTACGACCGCTTGTTCAATGAGCTCAAGGCCCTGGAAGCCGAGCACCCGGAACTGGTGACGCGTGATTCGCCGACGCAGCGGGTCGGCAGTGCGGCGTTGTCGGCCTTTACCCAGGTGCGTCATGAGATCCCGATGCTCAGCCTGGGCAACGCGTTCGATGAAACCACCATGCTCGAGTTCGATCGCCGCGTCACCGAGGGGCTCGACCTGCCGGTGGGCGATCTGTTTGGCGGTGGCGCTGCGGTGGAGTACAGCTGTGAACCAAAGCTGGATGGCCTGGCGGTCAGCCTGCTGTACCAGGACGGCGAACTGGTGCGCGGCGCCACCCGCGGCGACGGCACTACGGGCGAAGACATCAGTGTCAATGTGCGCACCGTGCGCAATATCCCGTTGAAACTGCACGGCACCGGCTGGCCGGCCACCCTGGAAGTGCGCGGCGAAGTGTTCATGTCCAAGGCCGGTTTTGAGCGACTGAACGCCTCGCAACTGGAAGTCGGCGGCAAGACCTTCGCCAATCCGCGTAACGCCGCCGCCGGCAGCCTGCGCCAGCTGGACTCGAAGATCACCGCCAGCCGCCCGCTGGAGTTCTGCTGCTACGGCATTGGCCAGGTCACCGCAGACATCAGTGACACCCACATCGGCAATTTGAAACAGTTGCAGAAGTGGGGCCTGCCGATCAGCCATGAGCTGAAGTTGGCCAAGGGCATCCAGGCATGCCTGGACTACTACCGCGATATCGGCGAGCGACGTAACAGCCTGCCCTATGAAATCGACGGCGTGGTGTTCAAGGTCAACAGCATTGCCTCCCAGCGCGAACTGGGTTTCCGTGCCCGTGAGCCGCGTTGGGCGATCGCGCACAAATTCCCGGCCATGGAAGAACTGACCGAGCTGCTCGACGTGGAATTCCAGGTTGGCCGCACCGGTGCCGTCACGCCGGTGGCACGACTGAAACCGGTCAAGGTCGCGGGTGTGACCGTGTCCAATGCCACCTTGCACAACATGGACGAAGTGGCGCGCCTGGGCCTCATGATCGGCGACACCGTGATCATCCGCCGTGCCGGAGACGTGATCCCGCAGGTGGTGTCGGTGGTCACCGAGCGCCGTCCGGAAAATGCCCGCGCCGTGCAGATCCCCGAGAGTTGCCCGGTGTGCGGCTCCCACGTCGAGCGCACGCAACTGGTCAAGCGCAGCAAGGGCAAGGAAACCGTCAGCGAAGGCGCGGTGTACCGCTGTGTCGGCCGCCTGGCCTGTGGCGCGCAGCTCAAGCAGGCGATCATCCATTTCGTCTCGCGCCGGGCGATGGACATCGATGGCCTGGGTGACAAGACCATCGAGCAGTTGGTGGATGAAAAACTCATTGGTTCGCCGGCTGACCTCTACACGCTCAAGTACGAACAGATCATCGACCTGGAAGGCTTCGCCGATATCTCCAGCAAGAAGCTGATCGCCGCCATCGAGAACAGCAAGAGCCCGACCCTGGCGCGCTTCATCTACGCCTTAGGCATTCCCGACGTGGGCGAGGAGACCGCCAAGGTGCTGGCGCGTTCCCTGGGGGCCTTGGAGCGCGTGCAGCGCGCGTTGCCGGAGGTGCTGACGTACCTGCCGGACGTGGGCCTGGAAGTCGCGCACGAGATCCGCAGCTTCTTTGATGACCGCCACAACCAGGACGTGATCGGCGCACTGTTGGCGCCGGACAAATGCGGCCTGCAATTGCAAGACGAAGGCGCCCTGGCCGCCGAATTCGCCGCCAGCACCACCCTCGGCGGTTTGCTCGACAAACTCAATGTGCCCAGCGTCGGTCCCGGCGCCGCGCAGAAACTGGCGGACAAGTTCGGCTCCCTCGAAGGCGTGATCAAGGCTGACTGGCTCGATATGCGCCAGGCGCTGCCCGAGAAGCAGGCCAAGGCTGTGCGCGAGTTCTTCGATAACCCCGACCATGCCAACCATGCCCTGGCCATCGAGCGGCAGCTCGAGGAGTTCGGCATGCACTGGCAGAGCGAGAAGAAAGTGATCGAAGGCTTGCCGGAAGCAGGGCATACCTGGGTGCTGACCGGCTCCCTGGAGCGGATGAGCCGCGATGTCGCCAAGGACAAGCTCGAAAGCCTCGGCGCCAAGGTGGCCGGTTCGGTGTCGGCGAAAACCCACTGCGTGGTGGCCGGGCCGGGTGCTGGTTCGAAGTTGGCCAAGGCCAGCGAACTGGGCCTGAAGGTGCTGGACGAAGACGCTTTCGTGGCCTTCCTCGCCGGGCATCACATCACCGTCTGATAGCGTGCGCTTCTGGTGGCGAGCCCGCTCGCCACAGGTTACTGTTTGCTCGTTCCATTCTTAACCGACAGGCATTAGGACTCGCCCCGCGTCGGGCAGCAAAGTGGAACGATCCCGAGCGAGAAATGATCTAGTCTCTGTCACCCAGGGAGAGATCGCCATGTTTCGCTATTTCGAGCAACTCAGTTCGCGCATCGCCGCACCGTTCATGGCCGAATCCTCGCGCAACAGCAAGGTCTGGCAATGCCGGTGCGGTCAGCCGCTGTTCTTTCGCAACAGCCAATGCCTGGCCTGCTCGGCGGTGCTGGGCTATCAACCCCAACAAAGCCGATTGTCCTCCCTGCAGCCGGGGCCTGTCGTGGACACCTGGCTGCAAGACGACAACCTCGATGCAGGCGCCTTTCGCCGCTGCGCCAACCTCGACACGCCCGCCGCCTGCAACTGGCTGATTCCCGCCCACAGCACCGCACCGCTGTGCGTGGCCTGCAGCCTGAACCGCACCATTCCCGACCTGTCGATCACCGAGAACCACGAGCGCTGGCGCAAGGTGGAAACCGCCAAGCGCCGACTGGTGGCACAACTGATCAGTCTGGGCCTGCGCGTCGTGCCCAAGAGCATCGACGAAGACAACGGCCTGGCCTTCGACTTCGTCGGCATCGACCTGGAAGGCAATGCGCCGACCACCGGGCATGCCAACGGCCTGGTTACCCTCGACATCAAGGAGGCCGACGACGCCCACCGCGAAAAAGTCCGGGTGCAGATGCGCGAACCCTATCGCACGCTGCTCGGGCATTTTCGCCACGAGGTCGGTCACTATTACTGGGACCGCCTGATCGCCAACAGCCATTGGCAGACACCTTTTCGCGACCTGTTCGGCGACGAAAGCGCCAGTTACGCCGATGCCCTCGACCAGTACTACCAGAATGGCCCGCGCCCGGATTGGCAACATACCTGCGTCAGTGCCTACGCCACCATGCACCCGTGGGAAGACTGGGCCGAAACCTGGGCCCACTACCTGCACATGATGGACGCGGTCGACACCGCCCTGGGGTTTGGCATGAGTGCGCGGGAACTGGACCTGGATTACCAGCCATTTCCCCTGAGCACCCTCTACGACCCCGAGCACCCTGGCGGTGCGGCGTTCCTGTCTTTCGTCAACGCCTGGATCGAACTGGCCGGCATGCTCAACGAACTGTCCCGTGCCATGGGGCAGCCGGATTTCTATCCCTTCGTACTGCCACCGGCGGTGATCGCCAAGCTGCACTTCATTCACCTGGTCATCCAGGAAGAGGGCGGCCGGGCGGACGAGGTGTTGCAGACACCATGATGAATTAATGTGGGAGGGCGCTTGCTCCCGAAAGCAGTGTGTCAGTTACTGATTTATTGGCTGGCAGACCGCTATCGGGAGCAATCCCCCTCCCACAGGGGATGGCGGGGATGCTGACGGCCATGGCAAGTACTTGAACCCCTTCATATTTTAATCCGGCACCAACGGTTGTAACTTCCGATGAGATCGGTACAATGGCGCGGCTTGCCGAGAGGCCAGCGTCGTTATGGTGACCCCATCGGTCCCCCCGCAACGATTACCCGTGAACCTGGTCAGATCCGGAAGGAAGCAGCCACAGCGGGAACATTGTGTGCCGGGGTGTGGCTGGTGGGGTTGCCTCCATAACGCTCTTCCTGAATCTTCAAAAATCCTTATTTCTAAAACGCTTTGCTGGCCATTACTGCCTGCGAATCGATTTCTGCTGTGCGCTCCACAGGCTTACGGGCGGTACAGGGGGAATGCCTTTATCACCGGCACTATTTCGTCGCCCAGGGTCTTGGCGCTTTCCCATCGCTCGTCCCTGGTCTGGGACTTGGCCGGGACGTTCCTGGCGAAGTGAAAGATGACGATCGCGCCCGTGCCGGCGTCGCGGTAGTACTTGAAGAAGCTGAATTCAGAGAAATGCCCGTCTTTGCGCAGCGCCGAGGGATAAAACAGCATCAGGTAGAGGATCCCGGTTCGGTTGTCTGTTGCCAGGACCGCTGGCATGTCCGGGTTTTCCTGTTGGTGCAACTGCACCGTGCGCTTTCCCAGGTCCAGCGGCTCGAAGCGGTCATCGGGAGGCACAACCGTAAAGTCCACCATTTCAGTCCAGGCATCGACGCTTTGGTTTTCCGGAAAATATTCCCACAAGCCGTTTTTCTGGAATTTCAGGACAAATGTCTTACCCGCGAACACCACCGACTTTGTTTCGGCAATGGAGGGGCGTGAGAGGTCTGGAGCGGGCGTCGAGGCACAGCCGGACAGCAGGGCCATGATCGACAAGATCAGCAGAGGGGCTTTCATTTCAATCCTTGAAGGTTTTCAGATACTGGCGTTATGCGCCGGTGACAGTAGCGCAATGAATAGGCAAGCGCCCCGATTATGAAGCACCAGCGTTTTAAGGGTTTATTCGTGAGGGCTCTTTCACAGCTTTTAATGCTCACTCTGGACAACCTCAAACCTCCTTGTTAGTTTCCGCCAGCCACTTGTTTCAGAGTATGACAAGTGTTTGTAATTGATATTGAAGTGCCATCACTTCTTTAACTAACAAGGATGTCTGTCATGAAAAGCCTGCAAGGGTTGCCTCGTCTTATCAGTGCTTCAGTAGGCGCTCCCGGCAAAGCCCGCAACTTGCCCGCCGATGTGCAGTGCATCCAGTATTTATTCAATTTGATCATTCCCAAGATGGGTTTTCCGCTGGCCGAGAATGGCAAGTGTGATGGCCAGTTGGTGCAGTGCATCAGCCAGTATCAGTTTCGCCATCTCAAATATGCCCACCCCGATGGCGTGATCGACCCTACCGGTCGCACGTTCAACAGCCTGATCGAAGAGGCGGTGAAGGTGCCCGTCAAAGCCTTCCCGACGATGCGTATCCCCAGCTTTCTCAATGTGTTTGGCAACAACAATGGCGATGCGGTGCAGGCCACGGTCAACGTGTACCTGGACCGCGTGCGCGCGACGATCGAGGCCGAGCGACGTAACCGCCAATTGATGCTCCAGGCCACGTGCGACGGGGGCATGACCCTCAGCGAAACGGACTTCCAGAACGCCGCCACACAGTTGGGTAGCGGTATTTCGGTAAATATCATCAAGGCCTTCGCCACTGTGGAATCAGGTGGGCGTTCGGGGTTCGGCCCGGCCAAGTTGCCGGTGATCGCGTTTGAAGGGCACTTGTTTCGCAAGTACACCAAGCACATCTACGACCAGGCGCACCCGCTGCTGTCCTACCCCTACAAGAAAAAAGCCGGGCCGCAGTGGCAGGCCAATAACAAGGATCAGGCCAAGGCTTGGGAAACCATGGCCACCGCGTTTGCCCTGGATCAGGAAGCGGCACTCATGTCGGCTTCGTGGGGCATGTTCCAGATCATGGGCTTCAACTTTGCCTCGTGCGGTTACAAGACGGTGTTTGAGTTTTCGGCAGCATTAAAGGTGAATGCCGGCAACCAACTAAAAGCGTTCCTCGGTTTTTGCAGCAAGAGCCCGGCATTGATGAAGGCCATGAAAGCCAAGGATTTTACCGGCATGGCGCGTAACTATAACGGCGAGGACTACGGCAACTACGACGTCCTTATGCAAAAAGCCTACGAAAAACTTGAAGGGAAAAAATAGGATGATCCGTTTTCTAGCGATAGGTGTGTTGTCGTTGTGCGCCGTGGGCCCTGCCTTGGCCGGTTCGGCTGCGTTGCATTCGGGCAAGTACGAAGGGCTGATGCTGGCAGTGACGCCGGAGCATCAGGTCGAAGGGTTCTATTCGGAAGCAATGGGCGAGGGCGTTACCCGCAGTTGCGCGTTTTACCTGCAAGGCAAACCTGAGGCGCTCACCACTTGGCTCGATGAGGCTCATCCCGGCAGCCTGGCGCCTTCGTCCGATGGCGTGACCCTGACGGTGGAAGAGGGCCGCCAGCACCCTGGGTGCATGAACGTGCTGATGCCGGAGATTGCCACCGGCCTGGACCTGACCCAGACCGCCAGTAAAAAATGGATCGGCCTGGTGACGGTATCCGCCGACAAGGCTTACCTGCTGAAGACCCCAGGCGCCAAGACCGCCAAGCGTCCGTATATCGTCAAGCGCGATGTGGTCGGTGTGCTGGCCTTCAAGGACGGCTGGGCCCAGGTCGAGTTCATCAATGCCGACGACCGCTCGTTCAGCGGCTGGATCAGCCAGGATCAATACACTCGTCTAGCGGCGCCTCACTAAGACATCCCCAAAACGCCGCAGTGTGCCAGGCATACTGCGGCGTTTTTGCGTCCGGGGTTCAGGCCTTGTTGCGGTTGAACAGCTTGCGAATCACTGCGAGCAGCGCCACTACACCGATTACCAGGAACTTCTTCGCGGCCAGCAGGAAGATACCGATCTTGGCAAAGAGCCCGGCCTTGGCGGCAATCCCGCCGGCAACCAACGCGGCGAGGCCGTAAGTGGCGAGCTTGTCGGTGTTCGGGTTGAAGTCGGTATAGAGGTTGCCGTCGGTGAAGTTGGTAAAGGCCAGCACCTTGGGCAATTCTTGCTGGATGGTGGCCAGGTCGGCCATGGCGGCGACGGCGTTGAGTTCCAGCACGCCTTCACGGCCCAGCACGCGAATGCTGTAGTTGAGGGTCGTCTGGTCGGCGTCGTCGGCCTTCAGTTCGCGGGCCCAGTACATCTTGTGGGTGGTGTCGTCGTAGTGCGGCGGCTCCGCCCAGCCCAGCAGGTGCAGGCCCGCGTAGCCTTGTTTCTGGCGTTCCTGGTTCTCTGCTTCATCTTCTTCCTGCATTTGCTTGAGCAGGTCGGCGTAGTCGATTTTTGCCGCATCTTCGTCGGAGATGTGCCCGTCGGCCTTGTAGCTGACGATCACGCCCCAGCCGCGTTGCGACAATGGGCTGACGGCTTTGGGCACGATCATGCCAAGGGTCTTGAAGCCCGGCGGGTTGCCCCAGCCATCGGTCAGCAAGCGCTCGGTATCGGCGGGGTCGAGGTAGTAGAACTCGTCGGTGAGCTTGAGGGTGGCGATGCCGCTGGGCAGGGTGATCGTGCCGGTCTTTTGCTTGAGTGAGGCCAGAAAGTGCTCGGCTGTTTCGGCGGGGGCACTGGCTTCAACGGGGGCAGGCGAGGTATCAGCAACGGCAGGTGCGGCAGGCAGGCTCAGCGCGGCCGCCGCCAACAACAGGCGGAAGTAATTCATGGTAGTCCCTTACATTTTGAATTAATTTCGCGAGAGGATAACCGAAACGACATGTTGCGAGTTAGCCGAAAGTTTCCCGCAACAGCCCGGCGAATGCGTCCCGTGCCAGGTGGCGTTGGGTGTCCTTGTGCCAGAACAGCAGGTTATCCACGGCCGCCAGTTCTTCAAATCGATACGACGCCAGTTGATTGGCCTGCTCATAGCGCGCCAGGATGCCTTCCGGCGCCAGCGCTACGCCAATGCCGGCACTCACACAGCCGATAATCGTGCCCCAACTGGCATAGCTGGCGATGGCCGGCTTGAAGTCGTGGGGCTTGACCCAGTTCTCCAGTGCCGCGCGGTAGGGGCAGCCGGGTGGCCAGACCAGCAGGGTACGGCCGGCCAGGTCGGCCGCACTGTTGATCGGTGCGCTGGACACACTGGCGATCAGCACCAGCCGTTCGCTGTAGACCACGCTGTGTTCGAGCTTGGTGCGTTGGTTGCCGGCGGCCACCAGCGCCACGTCGAGGCGATGGTGTTGCAGATCGTCCAGTAGTTGCCCCCAGGCACCGGTCACCAGCTCCAGGCTGACGTCGGGGTAGCGTCGATGGTATTCCGCCAGCAACGGCGGCAGGCGGCCGCTGGCGCTGGACTCCACCGCGCCGATGCGCAAGGTGCCACGGGGAATGGCGTTGGCGTCTACGGCGCGTTTGGATTCATCCACCAGCGCGAGGATGCGCTCGCAGTAGCCCAGGAAAATTTCCCCGGCGGCACTGATGGCCAGCCCACGCCCGGCACGGATGAATAACGGTGTGCCCAGCTCGCTTTCCAGCTGCTTGATGCGCGTGGTGATGTTCGACGGCACGCAATGCAATTGCAGTGCGGCCTGGGCCACGCTGCCGGTTTGCGCCACGGCTCTCACCATCTTCAGTTGGGCCAGTTCCATTGCTCAGTTCCACTGATTTCAGAAGTCAGAAACGGTTAATTGTCCTGCGATGTGCCCAGGCCAAGACTGACGGCATTCCTTCCCTGTTTCTGGATGCCGTTGATGAATGCCCCGTCACCCGTAAAGTTTACGCTAGTCATCGCCAGCGTGATTCTCTGTTGGGCCTATTCGCCGATTGGCGTGCACATCGGCCTGCACAGCTACAGTCCGGGCCAGCTGGCGTTGCTGCGATTTCTGATCGCTTCGGTATTGATGGGGGCGGTGGCGCTGGTGCTCGGGATTGGTCGGCCACGTCTGCGGGACATGCCGTGGTTGCTCGTGCTGGGTTTTTTCGGGGTGTTCCTGCACCACACCAGCCTCAATTATGGGCAGCAATGGGTGACAGCGGCGGCGTCCAGCGTACTGGCGCAATCAGCGCCGTTGTTCAGTGTGCTGATCGCGGCGTTCTGTTTGAAGGAGCGAGTCAGCCTTTGGCGGTGGGGCTGCGTGCTGTTGGGGTTGCTGGGCGTGCTGGTGGTGATCTGGGGCGACCAGGGCCTCGGCGAGATCGACCCGCGCGGCCTGTTGATCCTGCTGGCGGCGGCCTCATGGAGTGTGTACTTCGTCATCCAGAAGCACTGTGCGCATCGCTACAGCCTACTGACCCTGGCGTGCTACATGGTGTGGTCGGGCACCCTGATGCTCTGCGTGAACCTGCCTGGCCTGCCCACCGCCGTGGTGCGAGCGCCGTTGGTGGAGAACCTGGCAGTGTTGGTGCTGGGGGTTTTCCCCAGTGCGTTGGCCTACCTGGCGTGGGGGTTCGTGTTAAAGCACGTCGACGTCAGCCGCGCGTCGGTGGCGATGTACCTGATCCCGCCAGTGGCCATGGGGATGGCGGCCACGCTGCTGGGCGAGCACGTAGCCTTGCAGGTGGTGCTCGGCGGGGTGATCGTGCTGGCGAGTGTGGCGGCCATCAGCCTGGAAGGGCGTTGGCGGTCAGGCGCTCAGGCTGAACGCACGCAAGCGGTGGCCGTCGAGGTCCTGGGCGACGAAGGTGTAGCCAAAGTCCAGCGTGGTCGGTGACTGGAGGATCGTGGCGCCCCGTTCTAGCCATTGTTCGTGCAGGGCATCGACGGCGGCGGTATCGGCCAGCGAAAAACAGACTTCACCGCCGCCGCCCGTGGCCTGGGCCGCAGGTTCCACGGTATGGCGTGACCACAGGCCGAGCTTCACGCCATGGTCGAGAATGAACAGGGCAAAGGTCGGGTTCAATTCGACCGGTGGCTTGTCCAGCAGGCGGCTGTAGAAATTGGCGCTGGTGGCCGGGCTGTCGACATACAGCAGGAAGTAATGGGCGAGGGTGTTCATGCAGGCTCCTTGAGTACGGGCGGTTATGTGAGCCCAGTCTATAAGGCCGCCCTGTCAGTTCTTGTCAGGAGTGCGCAGGCTGGTCGCAGCAATCATCCATAAAGCGCCCAGGACTACGCGCAGACACTCTCCGGTTCAGGCCATTAAAACGCCAGTCAGGCGAGCTTGGTCAGATTAGGCGAGCGTGCCGGATGCAATTTCCCCCTTGCTCCGCTAGCATTACCGGCTTCCGCTTCCCAGTTGCGACGGTTTTCGATGAGTTATCAGGTTCTTGCACGTAAATGGCGTCCGCGCTCGTTCCGCGAAATGGTCGGCCAGACCCATGTGCTCAAGGCTCTGATCAATGCCTTGGACAGCCAACGGCTGCACCACGCCTACCTGTTTACCGGTACCCGGGGTGTCGGCAAGACCACCATTGCCCGAATTATTGCCAAATGCCTGAACTGTGAGACGGGGATCACATCGACGCCCTGTGGTACCTGTTCGGTGTGCCGCGAGATCGACGAAGGGCGTTTTGTCGACCTGATCGAGATCGACGCCGCCAGCCGCACCAAGGTCGAAGACACGCGGGAGCTGCTGGATAACGTGCAGTACGCGCCGAGTCGCGGCCGCTTCAAGGTCTACCTGATCGACGAAGTACACATGCTGTCCAGCCACTCGTTCAACGCATTGTTGAAGACCCTGGAAGAGCCGCCGCCCTACGTCAAATTCATTCTGGCCACCACCGACCCGCAGAAGCTTCCTGCAACTATTCTGTCGCGGTGCCTGCAGTTTTCCCTGAAAAACATGACCCCTGAGCGCGTGGTCGAGCACTTGACCCATGTGCTGGGTGTCGAGAACGTACCGTTCGAAGACGACGCCCTGTGGCTGCTTGGCCGCGCTGCCGATGGCTCGATGCGCGATGCCATGAGCCTCACTGACCAGGCCATTGCCTTTGGTGAAGGCAAGGTCATGGCCGCCGATGTGCGTGCCATGCTCGGCACCCTGGATCACGGCCAGGTGTTCGATGTGCTGCACGCATTGATCGAGGGCGACGCCAAGAAGTTGCTCGAAGCCGTGCGCCACTTGTCGGAGCAAGGCCCGGACTGGAACGGCGTGCTTTCGGAAATCCTCAACGTGCTGCACCGCGTCGCCATTGCCCAGGCGCTGCCTGAAGGTGTCGACAATGGCCATGGCGACCGCGACCGCGTGCTGGCCCTGGCCCAGGCGTTGCCGGCCGAAGATGTGCAGTTCTACTACCAGATGGGCCTGATCGGCCGTCGGGACCTGCCGTTGGCGCCGGATCCGCGCGGTGGTTTCGAAATGGTCCTGTTACGAATGCTGGCCTTCCGGCCTGCCGACTCCACGGACGCCCCGAGACAGCCGCTAAAGCCAGTGGGGATCAGCCAAGCCACAGTTGATTCCGCCAAACCAGTGGCTGGCGCGGCGGTTGTCGCGCCAGTGGTTGCTGCGCCTGCGCCGGTTGCCCCGGCGCCAGAGCCTGTAGTTGTTGCGCCGGAAGTCGCGCCGGAGCCGCTGATCGAGCCCGAGCCGGCCCCAGTGGTCGACCTGCCCTGGAATGACCCGCTGGAGGCTGACGCTGAAGTCGAGTTGCAGCCCGCCGTGGAGCCGGTGCTGGAAACCGCTGGCGAGCAGCCCGAGCTGACGCCGATGCCTACGCCGACCCCGGACAGCGTGGTGCCGGACGCGCCGGAATGGGTCAGCGCGCCGGTCCCTGAGCCCACTGTGGCCCAGGTGGATGCCGCAGTCCCAGGTATCGACCTCGACGACGAACCACCGCTGGACGAAGACTACATCGAACCGGACATCGATTCGGCCTACAGCTACCTGGACGAACTGGCCAGCGAACATGCGGCCGAGCCGGCCCCCGAGCCCGAGGCCGAACCCGCCGCAGCACCTGCTACCGGCCTGGCCCTGCAATGGCTGGAGCTGTTCCCGAAACTGCCGATTTCCGGCATGACCGGCAGCATCGCCGCCAACTGCACCCTGATCGCGATCGAGGGCGACCACTGGCTGTTGCACCTGGACCCGGCCCACAGCGCCTTGTTCAACGCGACCCAGCAGCGCCGACTCAACGATGCCCTTAACCAGTACCATGAGCGCACGCTGACCATTGCCATCGAGTTGATCAAGCCCGAGCAGGAAACCCCGGCCCAGGCCGCGACTCGCCGGCGCCTGAACCGCCAGCGCGAAGCCGAAGAGTCGATCCACGCTGATCCGCTCATCCAGCAAATGATGGAACAGTTCGGTGCGGTCGTCCGTCACGATACTATTGAACCTGTCGAAGCCCCGGTGCCCCAGGCGTCATGACACAGGGCTACTTATTGATCCACGTACTTTTGAGGTGATTCCCATGATGAAAGGTGGCATGGCCGGCCTGATGAAGCAGGCGCAGCAGATGCAGGAAAAGATGGCCAAGATGCAGGAAGAACTGGCCAACGCCGAAGTCACCGGTAAAGCCGGTGGCGATATGGTCAGCGTGGTGATGACTGGCCGTCACGACATCAAGCGCGTGAGCATCGACCCGAGCCTGCTCGAAGGCGTCAGCGATGACGACCGTGAAGTGCTCGAAGATCTGTTCGCCGCCGCCGTCAACGACGCCGTGCGCAAGATCGAAGCCAACAGCCAGGACAAAATGTCCGGCGTGACCGCTGGCATGCAACTGCCGCCGGGTATGAAGCTGCCGTTCTGATCGGCCAGCCTTGGCTAGACTGAAATGCCAGGCATTGCGCCTGGCATTTTTGTTTGTGCCGATCCGATCGAACCCTGGCCCGGCACTCATGGTCTGCACCCTATACCGATGGATTCGATAAGGAGCCCCCTGATGCCTCAAGAACCGACTCTTAACCAGCGCATTGTCCTGGTTTCGCGCCCTCACGGCGCCCCCACGCCAGAGAACTTCCGCCTTGAGCGGGTAACCCTGCCGGAACTGGCGGACGGCCAGGTACTGCTGAAGACGCTGTACCTGTCCCTCGACCCATACATGCGCGGGCGCATGAGCGACGCCCCGTCCTACGCGGCGCCGGTGGAAATCGACGAAGTGATGACCGGTGGCGCTGTCAGCCGTGTCGAGCAGTCGCGCCATCCGAAATTCGAAGTGGGCGAGCTGGTGGTCGGGGCTACCGGCTGGCAGAGCCACAGCATTTCCGACGGCCGCAACCTGATCCCGGTGCCCAAGGGCTTGGCCAGTCCATCCATGGCCCTGGGCGTGTTGGGCATGCCGGGGATGACCGCCTACATGGGCTTGATGGATATCGGCCAGCCCAAGGCCGGGGAAACCCTGGTGGTGGCGGCAGCGTCCGGCGCCGTGGGCTCGGTGGTGGGGCAAGTGGCCAAGCTCAAGGGCTTGCGAGTGGTCGGTATCGCGGGCGGCCCCGACAAGTGCCGCTACGTTGTGGACGAGCTGGGCTTTGATGCCTGTATCGACCACAAGAGCGAGCACTTCGTCGATGAGCTGGCCCAGGCCTGCTTCAAGGGCGTGGATATCTACTTTGAGAACGTCGGTGGCAAGGTTTTCGATGCCGTCATGCCGCTGCTCAACCCCAAGGCACGGATTCCCCTGTGTGGCCTGATTGCTGGCTATAACGCCCATGAAGCGCCCAGCGGGCCTGATCGTTTGCCGGCGCTGCAACGTACCTTGCTGACCAAGCGCGTGCGTATCCAGGGTTTTATCGTGTTTGATGACTACGGTGATCGCCAGCCGGAGTTCCTCAGCGCCATGGCGCCGTGGGTGCGCGACGGCAAGATCAAGTTCCGCGAAGACGTGGTCGACGGCTTGGAGCAGGCACCCGAGGCCTTTATCGGTTTGCTCGAAGGGCGCAACTTCGGCAAGTTGGTGGTGCGTGTCGCGCAGGATTGAGCATTTGACGCTAATCCGAGGCGCGGGTATAAACCGCGTCTCGTTGTTTTGTCGGACCATTCCCCCATGAGCTTCAGCCCCCTGATTCGCCAACTGATCGACGCCTTGCGCACCTTGCCCGGTGTGGGTCAGAAAACCGCCCAGCGTATGGCGCTGCAACTGCTGGAGCGTGATCGCAGCGGCGGCACCCGGCTGGCCCAGGCCCTGAGCCAGGCCATGGAAGGGGTTGGCCACTGCCGGCAGTGCCGCACCCTCACCGAAGAAGAGCTCTGCCCGCAATGCGCCGACCCACGCCGCGATGACACGCTGCTGTGTGTGGTGGAGGGGCCGATGGATGTGTATGCGGTGGAGCAGACCGGTTATCGCGGGCGCTACTTCGTGCTCAAGGGCCACCTGTCGCCCCTGGACGGCCTGGGGCCGGAAGCGATCGGTATTCCACAGCTGGTGGCGCGTATAGAAGCGCAGGGCACGTTTACCGAAGTGATCCTGGCCACCAACCCGACCGTGGAAGGTGAAGCCACCGCGCATTACATCGCCCAACTGCTGAGCAACAAAGGCCTGGTCACTTCGCGCATCGCCCATGGCGTGCCGTTGGGGGGCGAGTTGGAGTTGGTGGACGGCGGCACGTTGGCGCATTCGTTTGCCGGTCGAAAACCGATCGCGCTCTAACGATCACCGCAGGCTCAAATGTGGGAGGGGGCTTGCCCCCGATAGCGGTGCATCAGCCAATGAATCGTTGACTGACACACTGCCGTCGGGAGCAGGCCCCCTCTCATTCAGGATGTGCATACGGCTTGATAACCAAGCAAGCGCTTGGTAATTTCGCTCCACCTTACCGTGGAGCTTGCCGATGCCTGCCTTCCAGGACTACTTCGACCCCAGCCACCAATTGGTTCGTGACAGCGTGCGCCGTTTCGTCGAGCGCGAAATGCTGCCGGACATTGAGCAGTGGGAGGAGGCGGAAAGCTTTCCCCGGGAGTTGTACCGCAAGGCAGGCGCGGCGGGGATCCTCGGCATCGGTTATCCCGAAGCCCTGGGCGGTAGCCATGAAGGTGATCTGTTCGCCAAGGTCGCCGCCAGCGAGGAGTTGATGCGCTGTGGTTCCGGTGGTGTGGTGGCGGGCTTGGGCTCGCTGGATATCGGTTTGCCGCCGGTGGTCAAATGGGCGCGGCCCGAGTTGCGCGAGCGTGTGGCACCGCAGGTGTTGTCGGGCGAGAAGATCATCGCCCTGGCCGTCACCGAGCCCGGTGGCGGTTCCGATGTGGCCAACCTGCAAACCCGCGCCATTCGCGACGGCGATCATTACCGGGTCAGCGGCAGCAAGACCTTTATCACCAGCGGTATTCGTGCCGACTTCTACACCGTGGCGGTGCGTACCGGTGGGCCTGGCTTTGGCGGCATCAGCCTGTTGCTGATTGAAAAGGGCACTGCCGGTTTTACCGTGGGCCAGCCACTCAAGAAGATGGGCTGGTGGGCGTCCGACACCGCTGAATTGTTCTTCGATGATTGCCGGGTGCCTGTCGCTAACCTGATCGGCGCCGAGAACCTGGGATTTGCCTGCATCATGGGCAACTTCCAGAGCGAACGCCTGGCCTTGGCCCTCATGGCCAATATGACTGCACAGCTTGCGCTGGAGGAAAGCCTCAAATGGGCCGCCCAGCGTGAAGCGTTCGGCAAACCCATTGGCAAGTTCCAGGTGCTCAAGCATCGCCTGGCAGAAATGGCCACCGCCGTGGAAGTCTCAAGGGAGTTCACCTACCGCCAGGCCGCGAAAATGGCCGCTGGCGTCAGTGTGATCAAGGAAATTTCCATGGCTAAAAACCTGGCCACCGACACCGCTGACCGCGTCACTTATGACGCCGTGCAGATACTCGGCGGCCAGGGGTATATGCGTGGCAGCCTGGTGGAGCGGCTGTATCGCGACAACCGCATCCTGTCCATCGGCGGGGGCACCCGCGAAGTGATGAATGAAATCATCAGCAAGCAGATGGGGTTGTGAGGTGTGTTGTCCTTAATGGCTTCATCGGGAGCCCAGGTCACCGTTACCGTTCAGTCAGGGCAAACTGCGTCAGGCAAAAGGTCGGAATCCCCATGTCTTCCAAGCGCTGCGAGCCACCCAGCTCCGGCAGGTCGATGATCGCCGCCGCTTCAAAAAGCCTCGCGCCCATGCGCCGTACCAGGTTCGCCGCGGCGATCAGGGTGCCGCCGGTGGCGATCAGGTCATCGAACATCAGCACCGAGTCACCTTCGCACAGGCTGTCGGCGTGCACTTCGAGGAAGGCTTCGCCGTATTCGGTCTGGTAACCCTCGGTCAGCACATCGGCCGGCAGCTTGCCTTGCTTGCGGAACAGGATCAGCGGTTTGTTCAATTGGTAGGCGAGGATCGAGCCGATCAGGAAGCCTCGGGCGTCCATCGCGCCGATATGGGTGAAGTCGGCTTCGACGTAGCGGTGGGCAAAGCTATCGGCCACCAGGCGCAGGGCGCGGGGCGATTGGAACAGTGGCGTGATATCGCGAAAGATCACCCCAGGCTTGGGGAAGTCGATGACAGGGCGAATCAGGGATTTGATGTCGAACGAATCGAAGATCATCGTCGAAGAGTCCTGGGGCAGGGAAGCGGACTCGAAGTATACCCGCGGCCTCGCGGGTTGGCGCGGCCCCAGGTGTCTGGATCAACCTTTGAACATCAACCTTCCAGCGAACCGCCGGCCAATGCACACAGCTGGATCGGGTCGAGGATATGCACTTCCTTGCCTTCGGCGGCGATCAGCTCGTTCTGTTGGAAACGGGTGAACACCCGCGACACGGTTTCCACGGCCAGGCCAAGGTAGTTACCAATTTCGTTGCGCGACATGCTCAGGCGGAACTGGTTGGCCGAGAAACCACGGGCACGGAACCGCGCCGACAAGTTGACCAGGAACGTCGCAATGCGCTCGTCGGCGGTTTTTTTCGACAACAGCAGCATCATTTGCTGGTCATCACGAATTTCGCGACTCATCACGCGCATCAGCTGACGGCGCAGTTGCGGCAGTTGCAGGGCCAATTCGTCCAGGCGTTCGAAAGGAATTTCGCACACCGATGTGGTCTCCAGGGCCTGGGCCGACACAGGGTGAATCTCGGTGTCCATGCCCGACAGCCCGACCAGCTCGCTCGGCAGGTGGAAGCCGGTGATCTGTTCTTCGCCGCTGTCGCTCAGGCTGAATGTCTTCAACGCGCCCGACCGTACTGCATAGACGGAATCGAACTTGTCGCCCTGGCGAAACAGAAACTCGCCTTTTTTCAGCGGGCGACCGCGTTTAACGATATCGTCCAGCGCATCCATGTCTTCCAGATTCAACGAAAGTGGCAGGCAGAGGGGCGCCAGGCTGCAATCCTTGCAGTGAGCCTGGCTGTGAGCGCGCAGTTTGACTGGCTCGGACATTTCTTAAATCCTTGTGGGAGAACACACATAAGACGTAAGGGTACCGCACTGGGAGGCGTTGAGGCCAGCGTGTACAAAAAACCAGCATCGGCATAAAGCTTTATGTGTCCAGGCCGATACAAAGGGACGAATGCTTGAGCTCGGAGGCTCGAATCATGATCTCCATTAGTGCGAATATCCCGGTCAATACGGCCTTGATGGATTCGCCGCCGTCGAAAGACCTGGTGGCGGAGACCAAGGCTGCCGCCGCCGCCAAGGCACTCAAGGACGCAACGGCCACGCCGCTGCGGCAAACCAAGGAACCTGAAGGCGTGAAGGTGACCATTTCCGGTGCCGCCTTGCTTGCTGCCAGTGCCGCGAAGAAGTCCAACAGTGATATCGAGGAGAGCGGCCTGCCGGATAACATTCAGCAGGCCCTCAAGATGATCCGCAAGATCAAGGAGCAGATCGCCGAGAAACAGCAGGAACTGCAAGCGGTGATGGCGGACAAGAGCCTTAGCCCGGAAGAGGCGCGGATCAAGATCAGCAATCTGCAAGGGGCGCTGAGCACCCTGCAAGCTAGCCTGGTGACCGCGCAAACGTCCCTGGCCAAGTCGATGAAAGGCTTGAGTGGCCCAGATGCACTCAAGGCCGGTTCCCTGGCAATGGCGTAGGACGGTCTCAGATCACCCGTGAAAATCGATGCCGGTTCTGGTGGTCCAGATAGGCATCGAACACCATGCACACCGAGCGCACCAGCAGGCGTCCGGCCGGCAGCACCCGAATACCCTCGGCGTCGAGCTCGATCAGGCCGTCTTCTGCCATCGCCTCCAGTTGCGGCCAGACTTCGTCGAAGTACCCGCGAAAATCAATGTTGAATGCCTGTTCGATCTGTTCGAAGTCCAGGCTGAAATTGCAGATCAACTGCTGAATCACTTCCCGCCGTAATCGATCGTCCGTGGTACACAACAAGCCACGGCTGGTGGCCAATTGTGCGCCGGCCAGTGCGTTCTGATAGCCGCTGAGGTCGCTGGTGTTCTGGCAATACAGGTCGCCAATCTGGCTGATTGCCGATACCCCGAGCCCGATCAAGTCGCAATGGCCATGGGTGGTATAGCCCTGGAAGTTGCGTTGCAGCGTGCCTTCTTCCTGGGCGATGGCCAGTTCGTCGTCCGGCAGGGCGAAGTGGTCCATGCCGATGTAGCGGTAGCCGGCCTCGGTCAGTTGTTCAATAGTGGTTTGCAGCATCAGCAGCTTTTGCGCCGGTGCGGGCAGGTCGTCGCTGTTGATCCGCCGCTGGGGCATGAAACGCTCCGGCAGGTGTGCGTAGTTGAACACCGACAAGCGGTCCGGTTGCAGCTTGATCACTTCTTCCACGGTGCGTGCGAAGTTGATGGGGGTTTGCTTGGGCAGGCCGTAGATCAGGTCGATATTGATCGAGCGAAACTGCAGGGTGCGCGCCGCGTCGATCACCGCTCGGGTTTCTTCCAGGCTTTGCAGGCGATTGACCGCCCGCTGCACGTCCGGGTCGAGGTCTTGCACGCCGATGCTGACACGGTTGAAGCCGAGTTCGCGCAACAGGCCCATGGTCGCCCAATCGGCTTCACGCGGGTCGATCTCGATGCCGTAGTCGCCGGAATCATCGTCGAGCAGATTGAAGTGTTTGCGCAGGCAGGCCATCACCTGGCGCAGTTCGTCATGGCTGAGAAACGTTGGGGTGCCGCCGCCGAAGTGCAGTTGTTCCACCGATTGCTTGGGGTCGAGATGGCAGGCGACCAATTGGATTTCCTGCTCCAGGCGTTGCAGGTAAGCCTGGGCGCGGCCCCGGTCCTTGGTGATCACCTTGTTACAGGCGCAGTAGTAGCAAATGTTCGCGCAGAATGGCACATGCACATACAGCGATAACGGTCGGACGGCCTTACGGCTGTCGCGCAGGGCGTGGAGCAGGTCGAAGGTACCGACCTGACTGTCGAATTGTACGGCGGTGGGGTAGGACGTGTAGCGCGGCCCCGCCAAGTCGTAGCGGTGAATCAGATTGCTGTCCCAACGAATGGCGTCGAGCATGCGGGCGTTCCCCCGGATAGGCTAGTGGGCCGAGTCTAGGGGCGTGGCTGAAAAGGCATCTTGATTTGCGTCAACGGGGAGCGGCGCTATGCCACATGGCCTTTTAGTGGCCCATTAGCCAGTGCTGATGGGGCCCTGGCAAGGTCCAGATACCGAACAGCATCACCAGCACGCCCCCCGCCACACGCACGCTACGTTTGCGCAATAACGCCGTGACGCGTTCGGCGGCCAGCCCCGTCGCCAGCAGCACTGGCCAGGTGCCGAGGCCGAACGCCAGCATCAGCAGCGCACTGTCCAGCGCATTGCCCTGGCTGGCAGCCCACAGCAGGGTGCTGTAGACCAGGCCGCACGGCAACCAGCCCCACAGCGCGCCCAGCAGCAGGGCGCGGGGCAGGCTGGACACTGGCAGCAAACGGTTCGCGACCGGCTGGATGTAGCGCCACAGGCCGCGCCCAAGGCTTTCGATACGGGTCAGCCCGCTCCACCAGCCGGCCAGGTATAGGCCCATGCAGATCAGCAGCAACCCGGCGAGCACGCGCATGAACATCGCCGCCGGGCTGTTGGCCACGGCCCAACCGGCCAGGCCGATCAACAGGCCCGCCGTGGCATAGCTGAGGATGCGGCCGAGGTTATACGCCAGCAGCAGGCGAAACCTGCGGCTGCGTTGTTCCTTGGGGATCGCCAGGGTCAGCGCGCCCATCAGCCCGCCGCACATGCCCAGGCAATGGCCGCCGCCCAAGAGCCCGAGGATCAAGGCGGAGACCAGCAGCGGCAGGAGTTCAAGCATGGGGAGGGTCTTTGGGTTGGGCCGGCTGTTCGGGGCCGTTGGCCTTGTCAACGGCGGCCAGGTGGTTCGGGTCCTGGTCGTCGAACAGCACGCTGTGGGCCGGGCCGTCGAGGTCGTCGTACTGACCACTGTCCACGGCCCAGAAGAAGATGTAGATGGCGACGCCCACTAACAGCAGCGCCGCTGGAATCATCACGTATAGAGCTGGCATCTGCACTCCATGCCCGCGCGGCTCAAGCCGGCAGCGGGCGATTTACCAAGGGGGCGCTTTTGGCCTGCGCACTCGGCAGGCGAGTCAGGCGCAGGGCGTTGAGCACCACGGTCAACGAACTGAGGGACATGCCGATCGCCGCCCAGATCGGCGTGATCCAGCCGAGGGCGGCAAACGGCAGCATCAGGCCATTGTACAGCCCGGCCCAAAGCAGGTTTTCAATGATGACCCGACGGGTGCGTCGCGCCAAGGTGAAGGCTTGCACCAAGGCATCCAGGCGGTTGGACAGCAATACCGCGTCCGCGCTGGTTTTCGCCAGGTCCGTGGCCGAACCCATGGCCACGCTGATATCGGCGGCGGCGAGTACGGGGACATCATTGACACCGTCACCCAGCATCAACACCTTACGGCCTTGCTGATGCAACTGTTGCAGCACCTGCAGCTTGTCGTCGGGGCGCAGGCCGCCGTGGGCTTCGTCGATGCCCAGTTCGGCGGCCACGCTGGCGACCATCGGTGAACTGTCCCCCGACAGCAGCAGCGTGCGCCAGCCCCGTGCCTTGCACGCAGCCAGCAGCGCCGGCGCGTCGCTGCGCAGGCGGTCATCCAGTACGAACCAGGCGAGGGCGCCGTCGCGGTCGCCCAGCAGCAGCCATTGTCCGGCTTCGTCCGGTGAGGCGGGGATCGGGCAACCGCTCAGTGCGCACACGAACCCCGGCTGGCCGATCCGCAGCAGGCGTTCGCCGACGCGACCTTCCAGGCCCAGGCCGGGGGTGCTGAGCACTTCGTCAGCGGCCAGGGGGGCACGGCCGAAGGCCCGTGCGATCGGATGTTCAGAGCGATTTTCGAGGGCCGCGGCGAGGCCCAGGCACTGGTCGCTGTCCAGGGCGCCCAGCGGCCGGATCGCGCGCAGCGCCAGGCGCCCTTCGGTGAGGGTGCCGGTCTTGTCGAAAATCACCGTGTCGATCTGGTTCAAGCCTTCCAGCACATGGCCTCGGGTGAGCAACAAGCCGAGTTTGTGCAGGGTGCCGGTGGCGGCAGTCAGGGCGGTTGGCGTGGCCAGCGAGAGGGCGCACGGGCAGGTCGCCACCAGCATCGCCAATACGATCCAGAACGCCCGCGACGAATCCAGCTCCCACCAGAGCAGGCCGATCAGCACGGCAGCGACCAGTGAGCAGAGCAGGAACCATTGTGCGGCGCGGTCGGCTATCTGCGCCAGGCGCGGTTTGTCGGCCTGGGCCCGTTCCAGCAGGCGCACGATGGCCGACAAGCGCGTGTCATGCCCCAGGGCGCGGACCTCGACCGTCAGTGCGCCTTCGACGTTGAGGGTGCCCGCCGTCACAGCGTCGCCGACCTGGCGCGGCTGCGGCAGGTACTCGCCGGTCAGCAGGGATTCGTCGATGCTGGACTGGCCGTCGAGGATCACCCCATCTGCCGGCAATACCGCGCCGGGGTGCACCAACACGCGGTCGCCCAACGCCAGTTCGCTGAGCAGGATACGTTCGCTCTGCCCATCACTTTTCATGCGCAGGCATGAGGCGGGCAGCAGGTTGACCAATTGCGCGGTCGCCGCCGCCGTGCGTTCCCGGGCACGCCGCTCCAGGTAACGCCCGGCCAGCAGGAACAGGGCGAACATGCCCACCGCGTCGAAATACAATTCGCCGACCCCGGTGATCGAGGTCCAGATGCCGGCCAGGTACGCGCCGCCAATCGCCAGGGACACCGACACATCCATGGTCAGGTGGCGGGTGCGCAAGTCGCGCATGGCGCCCTTGAAAAACGGTGCGCAGCTGTAGAACACGATGGGGGTCGTGAGAAACATCGCGACCCAGCGCAGGATCACGTGTAACTCCGCGCTCAGGTCGATATTGAATTCCGGCCAGGTGGCCATGGTTGCCATCATCGCCTGGAACCACAGCAGTCCGGCGACCCCCAGTTGGCGCAGGGCCCGCCGGTTTTCGCCGGCCAGTTGTTCGGCGGCGCGGTCCGCCTGGTAAGGGTGGGCGGCGTAGCCGATATGGCGCAACTCACTGAGCAGTTGGCTCAACGGCAATTGCCCGTCGGCCCAACGTACATGCAGGCGATGGTTGGACAGGTTGAGACGCGCCTCGGCCACGGCGGGCAGGCTGCGCAGGTGTTTTTCGATCAGCCAGCCACACGCGGCGCAACTGATGCCTTCCATCAACAGGGTGGCTTCGGCAAGGTCGCCTTCGTGGCGTACGAAGGGTTTTTGCACGTCGGCGCGGTCGTACAGTGCCAGTTCGTCCACCAGTGGCACCGGCAGGGCCTCGGGGTTGGCCGAGGCTTCGCTGCGGTGCTGGTAATAGCTTTCCAGCCCGCCGGCCACGATTGCCTCGGCCACCGCCTGGCAACCCGGGCAGCACAGCTCGCGGCGCTCGCCGAGGATCTCGGCGGTGAACCGGCTGCCGGGTGGCACGGGCAGGGCGCAGTGGTAGCAGGGAGTGGGGCTGGTCATGGCGTGAGATCTTGGGTGGCAGGGAGGGCCTCATCGCGGGCAGGCCCGCGCCCACAGGGGCGCTCGTTCCTGAGGTGTGAGCGGGCTTGCTCGCGATGCGCGAAGCGCAGGTGTTTACTTCTTCAGGTCTTCAGCACCTTGCAACGGCTCATCACCCAACAGCAAGTCCTTGTCGTGGCTGACCTGTTCTTCTTCGAACAGGCGCCAGGTCCGGTCACCTTCCACACCGAGCAGTTCCACGAAACGGCGGCCTTCGACCTTGTCGGTGACCTGGCCGATATAGCGTCCGGGTTCGCTGGCGCTGCGGGTCAGGTTGATCTTGCGATCCTTCTCTGGCTGGGTCGGGGAGATCAGGTTCAGTTCCAGGGTCGACGGGCCGCTGTTGCCGGTCAGATATACCTCGACTTCGCCGGTCAGTTCGTCCAGGTGCACCTTGGCGCGCAGTTGCAGGGTCTGGGCCAGCAGTTCGCGGTCCAGGGAGCGGTTGATGCCTTTGCCGGCCTCGTAGTAGTTGTCGTTGACCAGGTTGTCCGGGTTCTTGACTGCGATGGTCACCATGGACAAGGTCAAGGTCACCGAGCAGGCCAGGATCCCAATGATGATCCAGGGCCAGAGGTGCTTGTACCAAGGGCTTGTGGCAGTAGCTGCGGGCATTGTTCTGCTCTCTGGTTAACGAAGTAGTGTGGTTAACGAACCTGAGGGCCGATGAACCGGCTCTTGGCTTCAATATGCACGTTGGCGTCATCGGCATCCTTGAGGATGAAGGTCACCTCATTGGTGCTCGACGGTAACTGCTCCGGTGCGCTCGACAGTTCGACCGGCATGCTGACGATATCGCCGGCGGCCACCTTGATTTCGCGTCGGCCTTGCAGCTTGAGGTCCGGCAGACCGGCGGCGTCGAGCACGTAGGTGTGGTCGCGCTGGTCCTTGTTCATGATCTTCAGGCTGTAGACGTTTTCGATCCGGCCTTCGGCGTTTTCGCGGTAGAGCACGCGGTCCTTGCTGACGTCGAAACCTACCAGCGAACGCATGAAGAATGCCGTGGCCAACAGGCTCATCATCGCCAGCAGCACCAGCGCATAGCCGATCAGGCGCGGGCGCAGTTTGTGGGTCTTCTGCCCGGACAGGTTGTGCTCGGTGGTGTAGCTGATCAGGCCGCGCGGGTAGTCCATCTTGTCCATGATGTTGTCGCAGGCGTCGATGCACGCAGCACAGCCGATGCATTCGATTTGCAGGCCATCGCGGATGTCGATACCGGTGGGGCAGACTTGCACGCACATCGTGCAGTCGATGCAATCGCCCAGGCCCTGGGCCTTGTAGTCGGCACCCTTTTTACGCGGGCCACGCACTTCGCCACGGCGTGGGTCGTAGGAGACGATCAGGGTGTCTTTGTCGAACATCACGCTCTGGAACCGCGCGTACGGGCACATATAGATGCACACCTGTTCGCGCAGCCAGCCGGCGTTGCCATAGGTGGCGAGGGTGAAGAAACCCACCCAGAAATACGACCAGCCATCGGCCTGGCCGGTGAAGAAGTCGAACACCAGTTCGCGAATCGGCGAGAAGTAACCGACGAAGGTCATACCGGTGACAAAGCCGATCAGCAGCCACAGGGTGTGCTTGCTGAATTTGCGCAGGAACTTGTTGGCCCCCATTGGCGCCTTGTCCAGCTTGATGCGCTGGTTACGGTCGCCTTCGGTGACCTTTTCGCACCACATGAAGATCCACGTCCACACGCTTTGCGGGCAGGTATACCCGCACCATATGCGCCCGGCGTACACGGTGATAAAGAACAGGCCGAACGCCGCAACGATGAGAATGCCCGAGAGCAGGATGAAATCCTGGGGCCAGAAGGTCGCACCAAAAATGAAGAATTTACGCTCCGGAAGGTTCCACCACACGGCCTGGTGACCCCCCCAATTCAGCCACACGGTGCCGAAGTAGAGGAGGAACAAACCGGCGCCACCGAGCATACGCAAGTTGCGAAACAGGCCGGTGAAGGCACGGGTGTAGATTTTCTCTCGCGATGCGTAGAGATCGACAGGTTGATTCGAGTTTTTGGCAGGCGGGGTAACGTCATGTACCGGTATTTGGTTGCTCATCATTGCATCCCACGGCGGTGGAGATTTGCCTCGGCCAGTACGTGCCAACCGGGGTCAAATGAAGGGTGTTGCAGTGGCGTAATGATACGCCCCCGATGGTACTCCAAGGGTGCGACCTTTGGTCGCGTTGGGGGAAATCAATTGATGGTGTACGTGACCTGGATCAATTGACTTGGGAAGTATGGACGGTTTTTGCGGGGCCAGCCTTCAAAACACCGACGATCCAATGTGGGAGGGGCGGTGCGACGATTCGACTTGCCCCCGATAGCGGAGTGTCAGTCAATAAAGGTCTGACTGATCCACCGCTATCGGGGGCAAGTCGAATCGTCGCACCGCCCCTCCCACATTGGTTTTTCTGTGTTTCTAAATAACGGTCGGTATTACTGCCCTTCAGCCTTTTTATCCCCATGGGACAAGCTGTAAACATACGCCGCGAGCAAGTGCACCTTGTCGTTGCCCTGCAGTTGCTCCTGCGCAGGCATCTGGCCCTGACGGCCCCAACGGATGGTCTGCTGCAGTTGGGCGAAGCTCGAACCGTAGATGAATGCACCCGGGTGGGTCAGGTCGGGTGCGCCCATGGCTGGGGTGCCTTTACCGGCCGGGCCGTGGCAGGCCACGCAGTTGGCGGCGAAGAGTTTCTCGCCGTTGGCCGCGTCGGCTTTCACGCCTTCCGGCAGCTTGCGGCCGTCGAGGTTGGTGATGACGAACGCGGCCACATCGCTGACGCCTTGTTCCTTGAGGATATCCAGCCAGGCCGGCATGACGGCATGGCGACCTTTCATGATGGTTTCCTTGATGGTCGCCGGTTCGCCACCCCAGCGCCAATCGGCGTCGGTCAGGTTGGGGAAACCGTAGGCGCCCTTGGCGTCGGAACCGTGGCACACCGAGCAGTTGGAGGCGAACAGGCGGCCGCCCATCTTCAAGGCTTGCGGGTCCTTGGCCACTTCTTCAATCGGCATCGAGGCGAATTTGGCAAAGATCGGCCCGAACTTGGCGTCCGACTTGGCCATTTCCTTTTCCCATTCATGCACGCCGGTCCAGCCGGTCTGGCCGTTGGCGAACGGGGTTTGCTTGTCGTTGTCGAGGTAGTTGTAGCCCGGCAGCAGGCCTTTCCAATTGCCCAGGCCGGGGTACAGCACCAGGTAGCCAAGGGCGAAGACGATGGTGCCGACGAACAGCATGAACCACCACTTCGGCAGCGGGTTGTCGTACTCCTCGATGCCGTCGAACGAGTGGCCAACGGTTTCGTCCGTTTGCTCGGCGCGCTGGCCCTTGCGGGTCGACAGCAGCAGCCAGGTCAGGGCGAAGATGGTACCCAGACTGAGGACTGTGACGTACAGACTCCAGAACGTAGTCATTCTTTGTTACTCCTAGAAGCTTGCTCGACGTGCTTGATGGCTTCGGGATCATCCGCAAAAGGCAGCATGGTCGCGTCGTCAAACTCCGACTTGCGCCGCGGGCTGAACACCCACAACGCCAGGCCGATAAAGGCCACCATCACCACCACGGTGCCCAGGCCACGAATCATCCCGATATCCATGAAGAATCACCGTTTGCTTTTGATGATGGTGCCAAGGCCTTGCAGGTAGGCCACCAATGCGTCCATTTCGGTCTTGCCCTTCACGGCTGCGGCTGCACCGGCGATGTCTTCGTCGGTGTAGGGCACGCCCAGGGTGCGCAAGACTTCCATCTTCTTCGCGGTGTCCTTGCCGTCGAGCTTGTTTTCCACGAGGAACGGGTACGCCGGCATTTTCGACTCAGGCACCACGTTGCGCGGGTTGTACAAGTGCGCACGCTGCCAGTCGTCGGAGTAACGCCCGCCGACACGGGCCAGGTCCGGGCCGGTACGCTTGGAACCCCACAGGAACGGGTGGTCCCAGACACTTTCACCGGCGACCGAGTAGTGGCCGTAGCGTTCGGTTTCGGCGCGGAACGGTCGGATCATCTGCGAGTGGCAGCCGACACAACCGTTGGCGATGTAGACGTCGCGGCCTTCCAGTTCAAGGGCGGTGCGGGGCTTCATGCCTTCGACCGGCTTGTTGGTCACGTCCTGGAAAAACAGCGGAACGATCTGGGTCAGGCCGCCGATACTCACGGCGATGACCATGAAGAAGGCCAGCAGGCCGATATTCTTCTCGACTACTTCATGCTTCATCAGTGGGCTCCCACAACGACGATCTTGGCGGCGGCTTCGGCTTCTGCAGGGTCGGAAGCACGCACGGTGCGCCAGACGTTGTAGGCCATGAACAGCATGCCGGTGGCAAAGAACGCGCCGCCCAGGGCACGGACGATGTAGCCCGGGTGGCTGGCTTGCAGCGCTTCGACGAAGGAGTAGGTGAGGGTGCCGTCATCGTTGATCGCACGCCACATCAGGCCCTGGGTGATGCCGTTGACCCACATCGAGGCGATGTAGAGCACGGTGCCGATGGTGGCCAGCCAGAAGTGCGTGTTGATCAGCCCGACGCTGTGCATCTGCGCACGGCCGAAGATTTTCGGGATCATGTGGTACAGCGCGCCGATGGAGATCATCGCCACCCAACCCAGGGCGCCGGCGTGTACGTGGCCGATGGTCCAGTCGGTGTAGTGGGAGAGCGAGTTGACGGTCTTGATGGCCATCATCGGCCCTTCGAAGGTCGACATGCCGTAGAACGCCAGCGAAACCACCAGGAAGCGCAGGATCGGGTCGGTGCGCAGCTTATGCCAGGCGCCCGACAGGGTCATCATGCCGTTGATCATGCCGCCCCAGCTCGGTGCCAGCAGGATGATCGACATCGCCATGCCCAGGGACTGCGCCCAATCCGGCAACGCGGTGTAGTGCAAGTGGTGCGGGCCGGCCCAGATGTACAGGGTGATCAGCGCCCAGAAGTGCACGATGGACAGGCGATACGAGTAAATAGGACGTTCGGCCTGTTTCGGCACGAAGTAGTACATCATCCCCAGGAAACCGGTGGTGAGGAAGAAACCCACAGCGTTGTGGCCGTACCACCACTGGATCATCGCATCCGTCGCCCCGGCGTAGGCCGAGTAGGACTTGAACAGGCTGACCGGCAGCGACGCGTGGTTGACGATGTGCAGCATCGCCGTCACCAGGATGAAGGCACCGTAGAACCAGTTACCCACATAGATGTGCTTGGTCTTGCGCTTGGTGATGGTGCCGAAGAACACCACCGCGTAGGTCACCCACACGATCGCGAGCAAAATGGCGATGGGCCATTCCAGCTCGGCGTATTCCTTGGTGGTGGTGTAGCCCAGCGGCAACGTGATGCCGGCCCCGACGATCACCGCTTGCCATCCCCAGAAGGTGAACGCGGCGAGGCCATCGGAAATCAGTCGCGTCTGGCAGGTTCGCTGCACGACATAGTAGGAGGTGGCAAACAGGGCACATCCGCCGAAGGCGAAAATCACCAGGTTGGTGTGCAGCGGGCGCAGGCGGCCAAAGGTCGTCCAGGGCAAGCCGAAGTTCAATTCCGGCCAGACCAGTTGCGAGGCGATGAACACCCCGAGCCCCATGCCAAGGATCCCCCAGACCACCGTCATGATGGCGAACTGGCGGACTACCTTATAGTTATAAGCAGTCGGACTGATTGCTGTGCTCATTCTAAGGTTCCACGGTTTAGGTTTTTTTATAGGTAAAAATCGGTCGCAAGTATGGAGAAACCGAGGTGCCATTGCAACGCAAGGGTGACCTGTGTCAATGCGTTCCACGCCAGATTCTGCGCCCTTTCCATGTTTGATGTAAGGACAAAATCCGAAATGGAAAGCTGATCAAATGGACAGGAATTTTCTCAGGTCGTGGAGACTTGTTACTGGGTGTGTATGAACACGCTGCCCGGCTGACGAGTGGTCAGTGGCACGACAGCCGGTCGCTGCCAGCCTTTGCGCCTGTCGCCCTGTAGAAATGTTCAACCCAACGAGTGCAAGTCAGCCGTCGACCGGTCAATACCGATCCACTGTGGGGACAAGCGTAGACCCGAATGGCAGGAGGGGAAAGTTGTGCTTTGGAAGGGTGCGACACTTGGTCGCGTAACGGGGTAGGGCTGCCGCCCCAGGGCGGGGCGGCAGTTAACGGTTATTGAGCTTGGCTTTCTGGCTTGGCGCCATCAGCGTTATGGGACAGGCTGTAAACGTAGGCGGCGAGCAGGTGCACCTTGTCATTACCTTGCAGCACTTCCTGGGCCGGCATCTGGCCTTGGCGGCCGTGGCGAATAGTTTGCTGCAACTGCGCCAGGCTGGTGCCGTAGATATAGCCACTTGGCAGGGTCAGGTTGGGCGCGCCCATGGCTTCCATGCCCTGGCCTTGCGGACCGTGGCAGGCAACACAGGTGGTGCTGAACGTGGCTTGGCCGGCGGCCAGGTCGGCAGCGCTGTCGGCCGGCAGGGGCAGCTTGGCCAGTTCATGACGTACATAGGCGGCGACGTTTTTCACCCCCTCGTCACCCAGCATGTCACCCCAGGCCGGCATCGCCGCATGGCGACCGTTCATGATGGTGGTCTTGATTGCTTCGGCCGAACCGCCCCAGCGCCAGATGTTGTCCGCCAGGTTCGGGAAGCCAAACGCGCCCTTGGCATCCGAGCCGTGGCACACCGCGCAGTTGGATGCGAACAGGCGTCCGCCCATTTTCAGCGCTTGTGGATCTTTTGCGACGGCTTCCACCGGCATGGCCGAGAATTTGGCGAAGATCGGCCCGAACTTGGTGTCGGCCTTAGCCATTTCCTTGTCCCACTCCTTGGCCGATGTCCAGCCGCCTTCATAGCCTGGCAGCACGCCTTTCCAGTTGCCCAGGCCCGGGTAGAGGATCAGGTAGCCGACGGCAAACACCAAGGTGCCGGCGAACAGCATGAACCACCACTGGGGCAGCGGGTTGTCGTATTCCTCAATGCCGTCGAAGGCGTGGCCCATGGTCTGGTCGACACTGCCCTTGGTCTCGCCCTTGCGGGTGCCGAACAACAGCCAGGTCAGGCCGATCAGGCTGCCGAGGGTCAGTACGCAGATCCATGTACTCCAAAAGGTAGTCATGGCCGGTTGCTCCTTGTTACAGGCTCTTCTTGAGCGTCGGATGGAGAGGGTTCGTCGGCAAACGGCAGCAGGCGCGCCTGCTCGAATTCCTCATTGCGCCGGTTGTTGAACACCCACAGCGACAAGCCGATAAACGCGATAGCGACGACCAGCGTGCCGAGGCCGCGGATGGTGCCCGCATCGAATTCAAATCCCATGGCTCACCTCTTGCTCTTGATGGCAGTGCCGAGCACTTGCAGGTACGAAACCAGTGCATCCATCTCGGTCTTGCCCTTGAGGCTGGCCACGGCGCCACTGATGTCGTCGTCGGTGTAGGGCACGCCGAGGGTGCGCATCACTTTCAACTTGGTCTCGGTGTGGCTGCTGTCGACAGCGGCGGTCACCAGCCATGGGTAGGCCGGCATTTTCGACTCGGGCACGACGTTGCGCGGGTTGTACAAATGCGCGCGGTGCCAGTCGTCCGAGTAGCGCGCGCCGACGCGGGCCAGGTCCGGCCCGGTGCGCTTGGAGCCCCACAGGAACGGGTGGTCCCACACACTTTCACCGGCGACCGAGTAGTGGCCGTAGCGTTCGGTCTCGGCGCGGAATGGGCGGATCATTTGCGAGTGGCACTGTACGCAGCCTTCGCGGATGTAGATGTCGCGACCTTCCAGTTGCAGCGCGGTATAGGGCTTCATGCCTTCCACCGGTTTGTTGGTGACGTCCTGGAAGAACAGCGGGACGATCTGGGTCAGGCCGCCGATACTCACGGCCAGTACCATGAGCAGCATCAGCAGGCCGACGTTCTTTTCAATCGTTTCGTGTTTCATCATCGACTCCTCAGGCCATCTGCGCCGCAGCGGCGACTTCGGCAGGTTGTGCCGAACGCACGGTGCGCCAAGTGTTGTAAGCCATCAGGAACATGCCGCTGAGGAAGATGGCGCCGCCGACCAACCGCACGATGAAGCCTGGGTGGCTGGCCACCAGGGTTTCGACGAAGGAGTAGGTCAAGGTGCCGTCTTCGTTGACCGCACGCCACATCAGGCCCTGGGCGATGCCGTTGACCCACATCGAGGCGATGTAGAGCACGGTGCCGATGGTGGCCAGCCAGAAGTGCGCGTTGATCAGGCCGAGGCTGTACATCTGCTCGCGACCGAAGATTTTCGGGATCATGTGGTACAGCGCGCCGATGGAGATCATCGCTACCCAGCCGAGGGCGCCGGCGTGTACGTGGCCAATGGTCCAGTCGGTGTAGTGGGAGAGGGCGTTGACCGTCTTGATCGCCATCATCGGACCTTCGAAGGTCGACATGCCGTAGAACGCCAGCGAAACCACGAGGAAGCGCAGGATCGGGTCGCTGCGCAGCTTATGCCAGGCGCCCGACAGGGTCATCATGCCGTTGATCATGCCGCCCCAGCTTGGCGCCAGCAGGACCAGCGACATCACCATGCCCAACGACTGTGCCCAGTCCGGCAGCGCGGTGTAGTGCAGGTGGTGAGGACCGGCCCAGATGTACAGGGTGATCAGTGCCCAGAAGTGCACGATCGACAGGCGATAGGAATACACCGGACGCTCGGCTTGCTTGGGTACGAAGTAATACATCATCCCCAGGAAGCCAGCGGTCAGGAAGAAGCCTACCGCGTTATGCCCATACCACCACTGCACCATGGCATCCGTCGCACCGCCGTACAGCGAGTAGGACTTGGTCAGGCTGACCGGGATTTCCAGGTTGTTGACGATATGCAGGATCGCGACGGTGATGATGAACGCACCGAAGAACCAGTTGCCGACGTAGATGTGCTTGGTGTTGCGCTTGGCCACGGTGCCGAAGAACACAATGGCGTAGGCCACCCAGACAATGGTGATCAGGATGTCGATCGGCCATTCCAGCTCAGCGTATTCCTTGGAGCTGGTGTAGCCCAGCGGCAAGGAGATCGCGGCGAGCAGGATCACCAGTTGCCAGCCCCAGAAGCAGAACGCGGCGATTTTCGGCGCGAACAGCTGGGTCTGGCAGGTGCGCTGCACGGAGTAGAAGGAACTGGCGAACAACGCGCAGCCACCGAAGGCAAAGATCACCGCGTTGGTGTGCAACGGGCGCAAGCGGCCGAAGCTGGTCCAGGGTAAGTCGAAGTTGAGCGCAGGCCATACCAATTGGGCGGCGAGAAAAACCCCGAGCCCCATGCCGACGATGCCCCACACCACCGTCATAATGGCGAATTGGCGGACCACCTTGTAGTTATAGGCGGTACTTAATGTAGTGTTCATGGTTCC
Source organism: Pseudomonas gorinensis (assembly GCF_042015035.1). Classification (NCBI taxonomy): domain Bacteria; kingdom Pseudomonadati; phylum Pseudomonadota; class Gammaproteobacteria; order Pseudomonadales; family Pseudomonadaceae; genus Pseudomonas; species Pseudomonas gorinensis. The sequence continues at coordinate 5,471,803 of NZ_CP167125.1, read as the reverse complement.
CCATCCACGGTTCAACCCAAGCGAATGCGGCACTTGGGCTGGAGTTATAGGCAGACTGAATAGCGAGGCAAGCATGAGCAAAGAGCACAAGGCCAGTATTGACGGGGATCAATGGGCGCAGTGTGTGCGGGAACACGGCTGGTTGTGGGACGCCGCGGCAGAGGGAGATCGGCGTGAGCCTATCACCCTGATTCTGGCCCACGGCGCCGGCGCACCGATGGACTCGACGTTCATGACCGACATGGCTGCACGCCTTGCCCTGCATGGGGTGAACGTGTTGCGCTTCGAGTTTCCCTATATGGCCCAGCGGCGCGTAGAGGGCGGCAAACGCCCGCCGAACCCGGCCGCCAAACTGTTGCAGGCATGGCGTGAGGTGCATGCCGAGGTGCGACGCCATGTCGCTGGAACACTGGCCATCGGTGGCAAGTCCATGGGCGGGCGCATGGCCAGTCTGGTGGCCGATGAACTGGGCGTCGATGGGTTGGTATGCCTGGGGTATCCGTTCTATGCGGTGGGCAAGCCGGAGAAGCCCCGGGTCGAGCATCTGGCCGGGCTGCAGACGCCGACGTTGATCGTGCAGGGCGAGCGCGATGCCTTGGGTAATCGAGTGGCGGTAGAAGGCTATGATTTGTCGCCGAGCATCGAGGTAATGTGGCTGGTGGCGGGGGACCATGACTTGAAGCCGTTGAAGGCTTCGGGGTTCAGTCATGAGCAGCATCTGGAGGCTGCGGCGGTGCAGGTTGCCCGGTTTCTCGGAGCCCTCTAGGGCCCTATCGGGGGCAAGCCCCCTCCCACACTCGACTGCGTTCCAAGGGGTGTACGCGGTAAATGTGGGAGGGGGCTTGCCCCCGATAGCGGTCTAGCGGTTAAACCGCTCGACCAGCGAGTACTGGGTATTGGCGGTATGCGTCAATTCCTCACTCAACTGCGCCGAGTTCAACGCCTGTTCCGAAGTCTGGTCCGCCAACAGCGCAATGGTGCTGATGTTGCGGCTGATCTCTTCGGCTACCGAGCTTTGCTCTTCGGTGGCGGCCGCAATCTGGGTGGTCATGTCGGTGATGTTGGCCACTGCTTCGCTGATGCCGACCAACGCCTGATCCGCTTCCATCACACGCGCCACCCCTTCTTCGGCCTGGCGATGCCCGGCGTCCATGGTTTGCACGGCGGCGGCAGCGGTTTGTTGCAGCTTGGCGATCAAGGCATGGATCTGCCCGGTCGACTCGGCGGTGCGCTGGGCCAGTTGACGGACCTCGTCGGCCACGACTGCGAAGCCACGGCCCATCTCCCCGGCACGCGCGGCTTCGATTGCCGCGTTCAGCGCCAGCAAGTTGGTCTGATCGGCGATGCCTTTGATCACATCGACGACACCGCCGATTTCATCGCTGTCCTTGGCCAGTTGGGTAACGGTCACCCCGGTTTCGCCCACGGCCAGCGACAGACGCTGAATGGCCTCGCGGGTTTCCCCGGCGATATCGCGGCCACGACCGGTCAGGCGATTGGCTTCCTGGGTCGCATCCGCCGTGCGCTGCACATGGCTGGCAACTTCCTGGGTGGTCGCCGCCATCTGGTTGACCGCGGTGGCCACCTGTTCGGTTTCCACGCGCTGGCGTTCCAGGCCGCTGGAGCTGTTATGCGCCAGGGTGTTGGACTGCGCCGCCTGGTCGTTGAGGTGTTCAGCCGTGTCCTGCAGACGCGTGAGGCAGGTTTTCAGGCGGGCTTCCTGGCTGAGGATCGACATTTCCAGTCGCGCCTGGGCGCCACGGCTGTCGGTGTACATCTGCGCGATCAGCGGGTCTGAGGTGGTCTGCTCGGCCAGGCGCAGCAGGCGCTTGAGGCCACGCTGTTGCCAACTCAGGCCCAGCAGGCCCAAGGGCACCGACAGCCCCGCCGCCAGGGCAAAGCCCCAGTGGGAATTCAGCGACGCACCGATCATGAAGCTCAACTGGCTGATCAGGATAAACGGCAGCCAGTCCTGCAACACCGGCAGCCATTTGTCCCGCTGGGGAACGGCAGACTTGCCCTGGTTGATGCGTTGATAGAGCGCTTCGGCCCGGCGGATCTGCTCGGCGGTGGGCTTGATGCGCACCGACTCGTAGCCGACCACCTGGTTGCCGTCGAAAACCGGCGTCACATAGGCGTTAACCCAGTAGTGATCACCGGTCTTGCAGCGATTCTTGACAATGCCCATCCATGGCAAGCCTTGTTTGAGCGTTGACCACATGTGCCCGAATACGGCCGCCGGAACGTCCGGGTGACGAACCAGGTTGTGCGGGGCACGCACCAGTTCATCGCGGGAGAACCCACTGATTTCGACGAAAGCGTCGTTGCAGTAGGTGATCACGCCCTTGGCATCTGTGGTGGAGATCAACCGTTGCTGAGCGGGGAAGGTACGTTCGCGCTGGGTAACGGGTTGGTTATTACGCATGATTGTTCAATCCGCAAGGCTTTCAGGGAGTATCGGCAGGAGCGGGCGCTTATTTAACTTATTTTTGCAACAATCCGCAGGAACGCCTTGCCTCCGGTAGACATCAGCCAGCCAGCATCGGATAAGTAAACAACCCGAAGTGAAGCAGGTTCAGCCCAAAGTGCGTGGCAATCGCCGCACCCAGCCCACCAAAGCGATAAGCCAGGCCGTAACCCACACCGGCAATGCTTGCCAGCAGCACCCATTGCCAGCCCGCGCCCAGGTGCACCAGCCCGAACAGCAGCGAGGCCAGCAGCAGTGCCAGGTTCTCGCCGTAGGGCAGGTGCTTGAAGCGCTGTTGCAGGCCGCCCTGAATGTAGCCGCGAAACAACGCCTCTTCCACCAAGGTCACCAACAACAGGTTATTCAATACCCACAACCACGCGTGCACCGGCCATTTCGGCGCCCAACTGATGACGCCCAGCAAGGCTGCGCCGCCGAGGGCGGCAATTGCGGTCAGGGCCAAGGCCAGGGCCGTGACGCAGATCGACAGGCGCAAGGAGCGTCGCGCCACCACCCACGGGCAGGCCAGTAACAGCCAGAAGCCGATCAGCGGTTTGTCCTGGTTCAGGTACATCGAGAAGGGCACCGCGTCGGGGGTAAAGCGTTGCGGCTCGATGGCGCGCCCGTTGTAGAAGCCCGGTAGCCAGTGCATCGCCAGGCTCAGGGCCAGCACAATGAACAAACCATGGCCGATGTAGCGTGCCCAAGGCGTGCGCTGCTGGCGCACGGCATAACCGGCAATCAGCAGCAGGGCGACGGACACCAGCGCCAGCACGCCCAGTTGCCCGTAGGCCAAGGCCAGCACATAGCCGATGGAAAGAAGCGCCAGGTACAGCCAGGGCAATGCGAGCATGGGGAGTCCTTGGAAAAAACTGGACGGCATTATAGCGATCGTCCCCTGTGGGCCACATGAAAACTGTGCCACGCAAGGGCGTTGGTGAAGTGATTGCAAAACGTATCAACGGCTGGTTATAGTCAGGCCTTCTTCATCCCTCCATACAAGATCAGCCCATGCCAGCTCTCCAGCGCATAGCGGTAGTCGATTCAGCGGTCAACGCTGTGGTCGTACCGTGCGGGAACAAGCAGCCTGCGCAGATCAGTCACTACCCCCCACCTGTCAGTCGCACGCCGGTGTACGCAGTCGTATCACCGCCGGGTGTTGGCATTTCGGGCTGATCAGCGACTCGCTGTCCCCGTCTGCACGCCTGAAAAAACTCCAGAACTTCAGCCTTTGCTGAGTCGGCTTTTTTTGCCTGATTACAGGTGGTAACCATGTCTGTTCTTTCGAAACAATCCGTGGCCGCGGCGGCCTCGACGAGCCTGTTTGTCCTGCTGTGGAGCAGCGGGGCGATCTTCTCCAAGCTGGGCCTGGCCCATGCGTCGCCCTTCGCCTTCTTATTGATCCGTTTTGCCATCGCCCTGCTCGGTCTGGTGATCCTCGTACCGATGCTCAAGCTGCAACTGCCGCGCCCCGGCAAACCGCTGTGGTATGCAGCGGCGACCGGCCTGGTGTTGTTGGGGGCCTACCAGATTTTCTATCTGCTGGCCCTGGACCTCAACGTCACCCCCGGCGTGATGGCGACCCTCATGGGCGTGCAGCCGATCCTGACCGTGGCGCTGACGGAGCGCCAGCGTTCCGGGCGCCGCCTGTTCGGCCTTGGCCTCGGGTTGGCGGGGTTGATCATGGTGGTGTACCAGGGTATCGGGCTGGCGGGGATGTCCCTGGCCGGGATGCTCTTCGGCCTGCTGGCCCTGGCGAGCATGACCTTCGGCTCAATCATGCAAAAACGCATTACCGACAACCCTTTGGGCACGCTGCCGCTGCAGTACCTGGCCGGGCTGCTGTTGTGCGCGGTATTCGTGCCGTTCCAGCCGTTCCACTTCGAACAGAATGCCGGCTTTTACCTGCCGGTATTGTGGATGGGGCTGGTGGTGTCGGTGCTGGCGACGTTGCTGCTGTACCGCCTGATCGCGCGGGGCAACCTGGTCAACGTCACCAGCCTGTTCTACCTGGTGCCGGCGGTGACGGCGGTGATGGATTACCTGATCTTCGGTAATCGGCTGGCGTTGTTGAGCCTGCTGGGCATGGGGTTGATCATTGTTGGGTTGGTGTTTGTGTTCCGTAAAGGCTGATGTCTACCCCGTAGGTGCCGGTTCGCCGGCGCCTACGACCTGCGTGGCCGCAACACCAACCACAACGCCCCCGCAATCAACACCCCGCCATACAGATGCGCCATTGATAACGGCTCGTCGAGCAGCAACGCGCCCCACAGCACGCCGAACGGCGGGATCAGGAAAGTGGTGGTCATCGATCTCACGGGGCCAATCGCAGTGAGCAAGCGGAAGTACAACACATAGGCAAACGCCGTACACACCAGCCCCAGGCCCAGCAGCGACAACCACACCTGCCACCCACCCCAACTCGCGGGCGGATGGCTGATGGCGCTGTAGATAAACAACGGCAGCAGGAACAACGTGGCGCCGAGCATGCTGCCCAGGGCGGAAAGACGACTGTCCAATCCTCCCCGCTGGTCCAGCCAGCGGCGCGCCAGGAACCCGGCAAAGCCATAACACGTAGTCGCCAGCAAACAGGCCAGCGCGCCCATCAATAATTCCAGGTCAAACGCCACCGGGCCCGCGCGGGTCAGCACGCCTACACCGAAAAGCCCCAGGCACACCCCGGCGATTTTCGACGGGGTCAGCCGCTCGCTGAAGAACAGCCCGCCGATCAACACCCCCATCAACGGGGTGGTGGCATTGAAGATCGCCGAGTAACCCGCTGGCAGCACCTGGGCGGCCACCGAATACATCGTCGCGGGAATCCCGGAGTTGATCACCCCCAGCAGCAGGACGGTCTTGAACTTGCCCTGGAAGTCCCAGCGCACGCGCATCATCGCCAGGATCACCAACAACCCTGCGGCGGCAATCGACACGCGGAAAAACGCGGTCGGCACCGTGCCAATCTCTGGCGCGATGATACGCATGAACAGGAAACTCGCGCCCCAGATGGCGGCGAGCCCCAGCAAGTACAAGGTGTCGACAGGTCTCACGTAACGCTCCTACCTCAATAAGCCGGCGAGTGTTACATGACCTTTCTATTGATTACAGAACAAACCGCGTCACCAACCCATTCAGGTCCACCGCCAGGCGCGACAGCTCCTGGCTGGCGGCCGAAGTCTGGGTGGCGCCAGCGGCGGTCTGGGTCGACAGGTCCCGGATATTCACCAGGCTGCGGTCCACTTCGCGGGCCACCAACGCTTGTTGCTCGGCGGCGCTGGCGATCACCAGGTTGCGCTGGCTGATCTGCGAGATGGCAGCGGTGATTTTTTCCAGGGCGCTGCCGGCGTTGTTGGCCCGTTGCAAGGTTTGGCCGGCGTGCTCGGCGCTGCTGTTCAAGGCACTGACGGTGTCCTGGGTGCCTTGCTGAATGCCGGCGATCATCTGCTCGATTTCTTCGGTGGAATCCTGGGTACGCTGGGCCAGTGAGCGCACTTCATCGGCGACCACCGCAAAGCCACGCCCGGCCTCACCCGCGCGGGCGGCTTCAATGGCGGCGTTGAGCGCCAGCAGGTTGGTTTGCCCGGCAATGCCGCGGATCACTTCCAGCACCTTGCTGATGTCCTGGGCCTGCATCGCCAGGCCCTCGGCTTTGTTCGAAGCGCCGAGCACTTCGTCCACCAGGTTCTGGATCGAGCTGATGGTTTCGCTGATCTGGTAGTGGCCGTGCTTGCTGTCTTCGTCGGACGCCTGGGACGCTTCGGCGCTGGATACCGCATTGCCCGCCACTTCATCCACCGCCGCGCTCATCTCGGTCACGGCGGTCGCGGCCTGTTCGATCTCGTCGTTCTGCGCTTGCAGGCCACGTGTGCTCTGTTCCATCACCGAACTCATTTCTTCAGCCGCCGATGCCAGTTGCTGCGCCGATTCGCTGATGCCACGGATGGTGGTTTGCAGTTGCGCCTGCATGGTTGCCAGTGCTGTCAGCAGTTGTGCCGGTTCGTCATGGCCCTGCACCACGACGGGCTGGCTCAAGTCTCCGGCGGCAATCGTGCGCGCAACGCTCAGGGCCTGGCCCAGTGGCGCGGTGATGCTGCGGGTCAACAGCCAGGCCAGCAGCAAGGTGGCGACCAGCGCAACGGTGATGATCAGGCCGACAATCCACTGCGCGCGCGTATACACCTGTGCCGCTGCATCGGTTGCGGCTTCCACGCCGTTCTGGTTGAAGGTGATCATGTCCTCCAGGCTCTTGGTGAGGATTCCACCCTGTGGCGCCAGGCGGTTGTTGAGCAGGTCGATAGCGTCCTGCTGCTGGTCCTTATCCACCAGGGCGATCATCTGCCCGACGATGGTGAGGTAAGTGTTCACGTTGGCTTTGACCTGCTTGAGCAGTTCGCGCTCCTGGTCGCTGCTGAGCAGGGTTTCGTGATGGTCCAGCAGGGTTTGCAATTCTGTACGTTGGCGGCTGATCAGGCCTTTGCTGTTGTCACGCACGCGCGACTCGTCGGTGGTTGCCAGGCGCAACGCTTCCAGACGGATGCTGGCCACGTAGGCCGCGCTGTCATGGATATTCTCGATGCTCGGCATCCACGACCCCTCGATCACCAGGGCGCTTTCACGCAGCTTGGCCATCTGACCCAGACCAAACAGGCCGACAATCACCAGCAGGCTGGCCAACACCCCAAAACTCAGACTGGCGCGCAGCCCGATCCTCATGTTCCTCAATGACATCTCAGTGCTCCTCGGGCGATTAAAACCAGTTCCCGGATCGGTCTTCTGACCTTGTTAGGGTGGGAGAGGGCGCGGTATATATCAAAGTGCCATCACTGCGGTAATCAGGGTTTCCCTTAGGCTGTATCGAAATGCTTACACATGCTGAAAACCAGTCGCCGTGCGGGTTTGCCTCGGCTGCTGCGGCCAGGCCACGTGGTTACAGGCTTTCAGATGAAACGTTTAACGTGCGAAACGCGACTTTAGGGGGTGTTTATTGACCGTATGGTCGAATTAAAAAAACTGAAAATAAATGTACGATCTGCGCGAAGTTGTACAACCCGTCGGAAAAAATCATCCTTCTCCTGTCACTCTTCACTGGCTAAGCTCAGGGCTTCCAGATGCCCGTTCGAGGTTTCCCGCATGTCGCAATCCACGCCCGCCCTCGCTATTGCGCGGATGATCCTTGAAGGCTTCGACGATTACCGCGAGCACTTTCGCCAGATCACCGACGGCGCCCGCGAACGTTTCGAAAAAGCCCAGTGGCAACTGGGGCAGGCAGCCTCGGCGGCGCGTATCAACCTGTATGAAGAGAAGGTCAGTGAAGTGACCGAGCGCCTGCGGGCTGCCTTCGACGAGGCCACGCTGCTGGATATCGACGTTTGGCCGCTGGTGAAAAGCGCCTATATAGGCCTGATTGACCTGCGCTTTGACGATGAGCTGTCCGAGACTTGGTACAACTCGATTTTCTGCGGCCTGTTCAGCCATGACCTGATCAGCGACGGCTGCATGTTCATCCACACGACCCGGCCGAGCCTGCGTCGGGCGCGAGCGGCGCAGACCCGCATCTACACGCCGGCCGGCAAAATCACCGATATGCTCGCGCAGATCTTCGCCGACTACCGCTTCAGCGAGCCCTATGCCGATTTGCCGGCCGACCTGCGTCGCCTCGAAGCACAACTGCGCGAGAACCTGCCGGATTGGGTCTGTAAGGACCCGGAGCTCAAGGTCGAGCTGTTTTCCTCGGTGCTCTACCGCAACAAGGGCGCCTACCTCGTAGGACGCATCTACACCCATGAAGAACAGTGGCCCCTGGTCATCCCGCTGCTGCACCGCGAAGGGCGCGGCATCCAGATCGACGCGCTGATCACCGATGAAGCCGATGTGTCGATCATCTTCTCGTTCACCCGTTCTTACTTCATGGTCGACGTGCCGGTACCGGCGGAATTCATCGGCTTTCTCAAGCGCATCCTGCCGGGCAAGCACATCGCCGAGCTGTACACCTCCATCGGGTTCTACAAGCACGGCAAGTCGGAGTTCTACCGCGCGCTGATCAACCACCTGGCGACCACCGATGACCAGTTCATCATGGCCCCCGGCGTGCGCGGCATGGTCATGAGCGTGTTCACGCTGCCGGGCTTCAACACCGTGTTCAAGATCATCAAGGACCGCTTCTCGCCGTCGAAAAACGTCAACCGCGCCACGGTGATCGAGAAATACCGCCTGGTCAAAAGCGTCGACCGCGTCGGGCGCATGGCCGATACCCAGGAGTTCGCCGACTTTCGCTTCCCCTTGAGCAAGTTCGAGCCCGAGTGCCTGGCCGAATTGCTCGATGTGGCCGCCGGCACCGTCGAAGTGGAGGGCGACACCGTGCTGATCCGCCACTGCTGGACCGAACGGCGCATGACCCCCCTCAACCTCTACCTCGACAACGCCAACGACGCTCAAGTGCGCGAAGCCCTGGAAGACTACGGTCTGGCCATCAAGCAATTGGCGGCGGCGAATATCTTTCCCGGTGACATGTTGCTGAAGAACTTCGGCGTCACCCGCCACGGCCGTGTGGTGTTCTACGACTATGACGAAATCTGCTTCCTGACCGAGGCCAATTTCCGCCACATCCCCGCACCCCGCACCCCCGAGGATGAAATGGCCTCCGAGCCCTGGTACTCCATCGGCCCGCTGGATGTGTTCCCCGAAGAATTCCCGCCGTTCCTGTTTGCCGACGCTGGCCAGCGCAAGCTGTTCAATGAACTGCACGGCGAGCTGTATAACGCCGACTACTGGAAAAGCCTGCAAGACGCGATTCGGGCCGGCAAGGTCATCGATGTGTTCCCTTACCGGCGCAAGGACCGCGATAACGAATGAGGGGCGCGCGCGGCGGCGGTTTTCTGCGACAATCCTCCCCCTGCATAAATAGACGACCCAAACGCACCTGATGACTGACCAAGCGCCTGCTATCGACCAACTGCTGAAAAACCTCGACCACGCCATGCTCGCCGACCGCCACCGCTTGCGGCGGCAGTTGCTCGAGCTGCGCAAGAAGCCCGATGAGGAGAAGCTGGCGCAGTGGGTCACGCGCGTGCAGGCGTCCTGTGCCCAGGTCACGGCGCGGCGTGCCAGCCTGCCGGTGATTCGCTACGACGACAGCCTGCCGATTGCCGCCAAGCGCGATGAGATCAAGGAAGCATTGCTCAAGCATCAGGTGCTGATCATTGCGGGCGAAACTGGCTCGGGTAAAACCACCCAACTGCCGAAAATCTGCCTGGAAATCGGCCGCGGCCAACACGGCCTGATCGGTCATACCCAGCCGCGCCGGATTGCCGCGCGCAGCGTCGCCAGTCGCGTCGCCGAAGAGTTGGCCACGCCGCTGGGCGCGCTGGTCGGCTATCAGGTGCGCTTTGAAGACCAAAGCGACTCCAACACCCTGATCAAGCTGATGACCGATGGCATCCTGCTGGCCGAAACCCAGAACGATCGCTACCTCGAACGCTACGACACGATCATCGTCGACGAAGCCCACGAACGCAGCCTGAACATCGACTTCCTGCTCGGCTACCTGAAGACCCTGCTGCCGCGTCGTCCGGACCTGAAGGTGATCATCACCTCGGCAACCATCGACCTGGAGCGTTTCTCCAAGCACTTCGACGATGCGCCGATTGTCGAGGTTTCGGGCCGCACCTTTCCGGTGGACACTTGGTACCGTCCACTGACCCTGGAACAGGACGAAGAGGGCAATCGTGTCGAAGATGACTTGACCGTCGACCAGGCCATCCTCGCCACCCTCGATGAAATCGCCGCCTATGAGCGCAGCGAGCGGCGCAGCCCCGGCGATGTGCTGGTGTTTTTGCCCGGCGAGCGCGAGATTCGTGACGCCGCCGACATGCTGCGCAAGGCGCAGCTCAAGCACACTGAAATTCTGCCGCTGTACGCGCGCCTGTCGCCGGCCGAACAGCAGCGTATCTTCCAGTCCCATCCCGGACGACGTGTGGTGCTGGCGACCAACGTCGCCGAAACCTCGCTGACCGTGCCGGGCATCCGCTATGTGATCGACAGCGGCACCGCACGCATCAGCCGCTACAGCTACCGCGCCAAGGTGCAGCGCCTGCCGATCGAGGCGATTTCCCAGGCCAGCGCCAACCAGCGTAAAGGCCGTTGCGGGCGGGTTGAACCGGGGATCTGCATTCGCTTGTACAGCGAAGAAGACTTTATCGGGCGCCCGGAATTTACCGACCCGGAAATCCTGCGCACCAACCTGGCTGCCGTGATCCTGCAGATGCTGCACCTGCGCCTGGGTGAAATCACCGACTTCCCGTTTATCGAGCCGCCGGATGGCAAGGCGATCAGCGACGGTTTCAACCTGTTGCAGGAGCTCTCGGCCGTCGACCGCAACAGTCAGCTGACGCCGCTGGGGCGCCAATTGGCGCGCCTGCCGGTGGACCCGCGCATGGGCCGCATGCTGCTGGAAGCCGCCAAGCTCGGCAGCTTGCAGGAAGTACTCATCGTGGCCAGCGCCATGTCGATCCAGGACCCACGCGAGCGCCCACCGGAACGCCAGCAGGCCGCCGACCAGGCCCACGCACAATGGAAGGACCCGGATTCGGACTTCGCCGGGTTGGTCAACCTCTGGCGCGGCTTTGAAGAACAACGCCAGGAACTGACCGCCAGCCCGCTGCGCAACTGGTGCCGCAAGAACTTCCTCAACTATTTGCGCCTGCGCGAGTGGCGAGACTCCCATCGTCAGTTGAGCTTGATCTGTCGCGACATGCAGTTGACGGTCAATAAGGAACCGGCGGACTTCCCCAAACTGCACAAGGCGGTGCTGTCTGGCCTGCTCAGCCAGATCGGCCAGAAGACCGAAGACGGCGATTACCTCGGCGCGCGTCAGCGGCGCTTCTGGATTCATCCGTCGTCGGGCATCGGCAAGAAGCGCCCGCAATGGTTGATGACCGCCGAACTGGTGGAAACCACCAAGCTGTATGCGCGCATGGTGGCCAAGATCGATGCCGACTGGATCGAGCCATTGGCCGGGCACCTGATCAAGAAAAACCACTTCGAGCCCCATTGGGAGAAGAAGCGCGGCCAAGTCGTGGCGTTCGAGCAGATCACCTTGTTCGGGCTGATTGTGGTCGGTCGGCGGCCGGTGCATTACGGGCCCATCGACCCGGTGGTGTCCCGCGAGCTGTTTATCCGCGAGGGCCTGGTGCGCGGCGAGATTCAGTCCCGCGCCAAGTGCCTGGCGGCCAACCAGCAACTGCTGGAGCAGCTCGACGAACTGGAAGCCAAGGCGCGCCGTCGCGACATCCTGGCGGACGAAGAAACCCTCTACGCCTTCTACGATGCGCGCTTGCCGGCGGAGATCCACCAGACCGCCACCTTCGACAGCTGGTACAAGGTCAACAGCCAGAAAGACCCGCAATTGCTGATCATGCGCGAAGAAGACGTGCTGGCCCGCGAAGCCAGCGAAGTCACTGCCGCACATTACCCCGACACCCTGCACCTGGGCGACCTGGAACTGGCCCTGAGTTACCACTTCGAGCCCAACCATCCGCGCGACGGCGTGACCCTGCGGGTACCGGCGCCGCTGCTGCCGGCCTTGCCGCCGGAGCGCCTCGAATGGCTGGTGCCGGGGGTGATCGAAGCCAAGTGCATCGCGCTGGTGCGTAACCTGCCCAAGGCACTGCGCAAGAACTTCGTGCCGGTGCCGGATTTCGTCAAGGCCGCGCTACAACGCATCGAATTTGGCCAGGGCTCGCTGCCCCAGGCATTGGGCCGCGAACTGCTGCGCATGACCGGCGCGCGGGTCAGTGATGAAGCCTGGGCCGAGGCCGCGCAGCAAGTTGACAGCCACTTGAGGATGAACCTGGAAGTGGTCGACGGCCAGGGCAAGTTCCTCGGCGAAGGCCGCGACCTGGCCGAGCTGACCGCGCGCTTTGCCGAAGCCAGCCAGGCCGCATTGGCCGTGCCGCAGACCGCGAAAAGCCAGCAACCGGTGCAAGCCAAGGCGTTCGCGGCGGTGGCCGAGAAGACCCAGCAGAAGATCGCCGGGCTGTCGATGACGGTGTACCCGGCGCTGGTGGAGGAGGGCGGCACGGTCAAGGAGGGGCGTTTCTCAACCGCCGCGGAGGCTGAATTCCAGCACCGCCGCGCGTTGCAACGCTTGCTGATGCAGCAACTGGCTGAACCGGCGAAATTCCTGCGCGGCAAGTTGCCCGGCCTGACCGAATTGGGCCTGATGTACCGCGAACTGGGGCGTATCGATGCCTTGGTGGAGGACATCCTGCTGGCCAGCCTCGACAGTTGCGTGCTGGACGGCGAAGCCAGCCTGCCGCGCGACGGTGCCGGCCTGGCGGCCTTGGCCGAACGTAAGCGGGGCAGTTGGACCGAGCACGCCGAACGCCTGGCGCGCTTGACCCTGGAGGTGCTGAAGCTCTGGCACGGCCTGCAAAAGCGCTTCAAAGGCAAGATCGACCTGGCCCAGGCGGTGGCCTTGAACGATATCAAGCAACAGTTGAGCAATCTGGTCTATCCCGGTTTTGTGCGGGAAACCCCGGCGCAATGGTTCAAGGAGCTGCCGCGTTTCCTCAAGGCCATCGAGCTGCGCCTGGAGAAGCTGCCGAGCCAGGTGCAAAAGGACCGGGTGTGGAGCACCGAGCTGGGCGGCCTTTGGGCGCAGTACCAGAACCGCCTGAACAAACATGCCCAGGAAGGCAAGCGCGACCCTCAGTTGGAACTCTATCGCTGGTGGTTGGAGGAGTATCGCGTGTCGTTGTTTGCCCAGCAGTTGGGCACCAAGGTACCGATTTCCGACAAGCGCCTGAGCAAGCAGTGGAGCCAGGTAGAACCCTGAAGCCTCTCCCTGCCTCCAGGACTGGGCAGGTCCAAATGTGGGAGGGGGCTTGCCCCCGATAGCGGTGTGTCAGGCAAAGATTCTGTGACTGATACACCGCTATCGGGGTGTAGCCCCCTCCCACATTAGAAATCGGTGCGCTTTGAACAGTGGCATATGGCGCCAAATCCCTGGGTTTGTGGCAAACTTCGCGGTTATAAATGCCGGGATCGTCGTGATGGGCTGGTGCGCAGCCGCGGCGCGATGGAATAAAGCGTTGCCAGTTTGGTGCCCGCGGTGGGGAATCGGACTACTTACAGTTTGGTACGACGGTACCAATATCTTCTGCCTGACAGATTTAGAGGAACGACCGTGCATAACGTCGTCATCAGCGGCACTGGCTTGTACACCCCGGCCAACAGCATCTCCAACGAAGAGCTGGTGCAGTCTTTCAATACCTACGTGCAGCAGTTCAACAGCGACAACGCCGCTGCCATCGAGCGCGGCGAGGTGCAGGCGCTGACCGAGTCCAGCGCAGCCTTTATCGAGAAGGCCTCCGGTATCAAAAGCCGCTTTGTCATGGACAAGGACGGCATTCTCGACCCGCAACGCATGGCCCCGCGCCTGCCCGAGCGCAGCAACGATGAATGGTCGGTCCTGTGCCAGATGGCTATCGGTGCCGCCGAGCAAGCCCTGCAGCGCGCCGGCAAGACCGCCGCCGATATCGACGGCGTGATCGTTGCCTGTTCCAACCTGCAGCGTGCGTACCCCGCCATCGCCATTGAAGTCCAGGAAGCCCTGGGCATCGAGGGGTTTGGTTTCGATATGAACGTGGCGTGTTCCTCGGCCACCTTCGGCATCCAGAATGCCGCCAACAGCATCCAGCTGGGCCAGGCCCGGGCGATCCTGATGGTCAACCCCGAAGTTTGCACCGGCCACTTGAACTTCCGTGACCGCGACAGCCATTTCATCTTCGGTGACGCCGCCACGGCCGTGATCCTGGAGCGCGCCGACCTGGCAACTTCCGAGCACCAGTTCGAGGTGGTGAGCACCAAGCTGTTGACCAAGTTCTCCAATAACATCCGCAACAACTTCGGCTTCCTCAACCGTGCGGCGGAAGAGGGCATCGGAGCGCCCGACAAGCTGTTCGTGCAGGAAGGCCGCAAAGTCTTCCGCGATGTCTGCCCGATGGTCGCCGAGCTGATCGGTGTGCACCTGGAAGAGAACCAGCTGAATGTGGCCGATGTGAAGCGCTTCTGGCTGCACCAGGCCAACCTGAGCATGAACCACCTGATCGTGAAGAAACTGCTGGGCCGCGAAGCCACGGTGGAAGAAGCACCGGTGATCCTCGACACTTACGCCAATACCAGTTCGGCAGGTTCGGTGATTGCGTTCCACACCTACCAGGACGACTTGCCCAAGGGCGCCGTGGCGGTGCTCAGCTCGTTCGGCGCCGGGTACTCCATTGGTAGCGTGATCCTGCGCAAACGCTGATCTACCGGTCGGTCACGATCCAATGTGGGAGCTGGCTTGCCTGCGATTGCATCACTGCGGTGCCAGCATCGCAGGCAAGCCAGCTCACACGGGAATCGGGTTTTCCACGGTGGAATCGAGGTAGACGATGGCGGCAGCGGACGACGCGCACCTGCTTGAACGCTTGCTCAAGGGCGAGCAGCGGGCCTACAAGGAATTGGTCACCCAATACCAGAGCGCCATGCGCGCGGTGGCCTATGCCATCGTCGGTCAGCGCCATGCCGATGAAATCGTGCAGGACGCCTGGCTGGCGGTCGTGCGCAACCTGCCCAAGTTCGAAGGACGCTCCAGTCTCAAGACCTGGCTGCTGACCATCACTGCCAACGCCGCCAAGAGCCGTTACAAACAGAATCGCCGGGAAGTATTGCTCGACGATTTGCCCTCGCCCCATGGCACGATCGGTGATGAGCGTTTCTCGCCCGACGATGGCCACTGGGCCGTCGCCCCCTATGCCTGGCACCAGGACACGCCGGAAGCCCTGCTGACCGAGGAAGAGCTGCGCAAGTGCCTGGAGCATACGTTGCTGAGTTTGTCTGAGTTGCAAGGCAGCGTGTTGGTGTTGCGCGAACGCCAGGGCCTGGAACTGGAAGAGATCTGTAATCTTCTAACGCTGTCGCTCTCCAACGTTCGTGTGCTGCTGCATCGAGCGCGGCTTAAAGTCTTCGCCACGGTGGAGCATTTTGAGGAAACGGGCGAATGTTGACCTGTAAAGAGCAAGTGGCACGTTCCAGTGACTATCTCGATGGGCAATTGACCTTTCGCGAGCGCCTGTTGGTGCGTCATCACTTGATGTTTTGCCCGAACTGTCGGCGGTTTATCCGCCAGATGCGCCTGATGCAGGCGACGTTGCGGATCTTGCCGCAGCCGCCGGTCGACGATGCGGATGCCTTGGCACAGCGGCTGGCTGCCGAGCGGCTCAAGGATCAGGAGTAGCGGGGAAGCAAAAGCAGGCTCGCGTGGGTGAGTCGAACGGATGATGGGGACCGATTCACCCACGCAAGGCTGTTACAGCCACCTCGGGCCGTCCTGGCCCAAGGCTTGTCACACGGGTATTCAGAACTTGGCTTCAGCATCCAACTGCAGGGTGTTGGTGTTGGCATCGCGCTGAGTGCGGCTGGCGTAGTCAGCCTTGGTCAGGAAGTACGTGGCGCCGACGGCGAAGTTTTTGTCGATGTCGTAGCTGACCTTCATCTTGTGGCCGCGCGAACCGGTGGTGCCGTTGCCGAAGTCCGAATCGGTGAAGGCGCCTACAACAGCGTTACGTTGCGTATCGCGGTAGTTGTAGTCCAGGTTGAAGCCGAACACCTTGGACTTGGCACCCAGCAACCAGGCAGTGTCCTGGTCGTTGGAGGCGTCGTTGTTCTTCACGTACTGGCCGTAGAACGCCAGTGGCACGGCCAGGCCGCCGATGTCTGCCTGGGCAAACCCTTCGTACAGGCGGAATTGTTCGTTTGGCGAGTTGCCGTTGACCGCCAGTGCGCAAGGTGTGCTGGTGGTGGTACAGGCACTGTTTTCGTCGTTCTGGTAGGCGTAGATGCTGCCGCCCAGGGTCATTTTCAGGTTGTCGGTCACCGAGAAGCGTGTACCCAACTGGCCGGAAGTCAGGCGCAGGTCGTGGCGAAATTGCACGCCGTCGCCGTCGACGTTGTCCTTGAGGTTGTAGTTACCGATGCTGCCGAACAGCTCGGCGCTGCTACCCAGTGGGTATTTGTAGGTCAATGCCAGGCCTTCCGGGTTGATATCGCTATCCCAGATCACGTCGCCCATGTTCACCCAAGGCTGGAGCATTTTGCCGCCGATCACGTGCAGGTTCTTGATCTGCTCGGGGTGGTAGTCGATGTAGCCAAGGTCCAGCCAGATCGACTTCTTGTCGAAGTAGTTATCCTGGTCCTGGTTGGTGGACCGCGCGTCGTCGCTGCTGCCCGTGGCGATACGGATGCCGGTGTCGACCTGGGAGTTGATCTCGGTGTAGGCGCCCAGGCGGGCACGAATGCGCTGACGGTCCTTGTCACGGCCACCGTTGTTGGATTCGCCCTGGATCTTCACGGTCTCCTGGCGGAAACGTACGTCACCCTTGAACTGCGTCTTCGCGGCCCATGCCAGCTTCTGATCGAAGACGCTGAGGTCGTTGGTTTTTTTCGCGGTGGCCGCGATCTGTTCGTTGGTCTCTTGTTGAGCTTGCTGAGCGATCTGCTTTTCTTTCTGATCCTTGGCCAGTTCAGCTTGCAGTTCGGTGTACTGCGCTGCGGTGATCTGGCCGTTGGCCTTGAGCATGTCGAGCAATTTAGCGTCGACTGCGGCGCTGGCAGGAACGCTCAGGGCCAGTAACAGGCCACCGCACAGGACCGCCGCAGTTTTAGTGGAAGCAAGACGCATATCAATCTCCGAAAGTGAGGAGGGATGGCAAACCATCCAGGACACAACCGACCGAGGACGGACGGAAAAAATAGCCGCCCGGTAGAACCAGGCGCTCTAAAAACAGGCGTCAGTATCGCGATGGTTTATGACGGCGCAGTGGCGAAGTAATGTCATCTACATGACAAATTATTTAAGAAGGAACTATTGGCATGCAGCCTTGTCCGGCGATTTGAGGGTGTACTGGGTCCGGCGATAAGCGATACTCGCCAGGCTTTCACGCCCTGAAGTAGTGAGGATGCCGATGCCGTTGCAACGCCTGCCAAGCCTGTCCGAAACCGCCCCTCAGACCTGGGATGCCCTGGTGCCGCACGCCCAACCGTTCGTGCGTCATGCGTTCCTGAGTGCGCTGGAGGACAGCGGTAGCGTCGGCCCCCATTCCGGCTGGCAACCGGAGCATCTGTTGCACTGGGAGGGCGATCGGCTGGTCGCGGCGTTACCCGGCTATCGCAAATGGCACTCCTACGGCGAGTACGTGTTCGATCACGGCTGGGCGGATGCCTGTGAGCGTGCCGGTATCGACTATTACCCCAAGCTGCTGACGGCCGTACCGTTCAGTCCGGTCAGCGGACCGCGCGTGTTGGCGGCCAATGCCGCCGACGCTTTTGAACTGCTCCAAAGCCTGCCGGGCTACCTGGAAATCGAGGGGCTCTCCGGCGCCCATATCAATTTCACCGATGCGTTGGCCGATGACGCCCTGGCCCAGCAGCCGGGCTGGATGCAGCGCCTGGGTTGTCAGTTTCACTGGCAGAACCGTGGCTATCGCGACTTTCAGGACTTTCTCGATGCCCTGAGTTCACGCAAGCGCAAACAGATGCGCAAGGAGCGCGAACAGGTGGCGGGGCAGGGCATTGAATTTGAGTGGCTACAAGGCCATGAACTGAGCGAAGCGCAATGGGATTTTGTCTATGCCTGCTACGCCAACACCTACGCCGTCAGACGCCAATCGCCCTACCTGACCCGCGCGTTTTTCAGCCTGCTCGCCGAGCGCATGCCCGAAGCTATCCGCGTGGTGCTGGCCAAGCAAGGCGCCCGCCCGGTAGCCATGGCGTTCAGCCTGGTCGGTGGCGACAGTTTCTACGGCCGCTACTGGGGCTGCCTGGCGGAGTTTGACCGCCTGCATTTCGAAACCTGTTTCTACCAGGGCATGGACTATGCCATCGCCCACGGCCTGCAACGTTTCGACGCCGGCGCCCAGGGCGAGCACAAGTTGATTCGCGGGTTTGAGCCGGTGATTACCCGGTCATGGCATTACTTGCGTCATCCGGGGTTGAAAAAAGCCGTTGAGGATTTCCTGGCGCGCGAGCGGGTGGGGATCCTGGCGTATGCCGAAGAGGCGAGGGCAGCCCTGCCTTATCGGCAGGGCTGAACTCGCGCGGCCTCAGGCCGGCTCCTCCTTGCCCAGCCATCGATAGGTAAAACCGCCGACCACCGCGCCGAGAATCGGCGCGAGCCAGAACATCCACAACTGCTGGATCGCCCACCCGCCCACGATCAGCGCCGGGCCCGTACTGCGGGCCGGGTTGACCGAGGTGTTGGTCACGGGGATGGAGATCAGGTGGATCAAGGTCAGGGCCAGGCCGATGGCGATCGGTGCGAGGCCCTTCGGGGCACGAGGGTCGGTGGCGCCAAGGATGATCAGCACGAACATCGTCGTCATCACTAACTCACAGACAAACCCCGCAGCCAATGAGTAGCCCCCCGGCGAATGTTCGGCATAGCCGTTGGAGGCCAGGCCCGACGCCAGTTCAAACCCTGGCTTGCCGCTGGCGATGAAGTACAGCAGCGCTGCGGCGACCGTGCCGCCAATTACCTGGGCCACGATGTAGGCCGGTAATTCCCTGGCCGGAAACCGCCCGCCCACCACCAGCCCCACCGATACCGCCGGGTTCAGGTGACAACCGCTGATGTGTCCGATGGCGACGGCCATGGTCAGCACCGTGAGCCCGAACGCCAGGGCTACACCCAACAACCCGATGCCGACGGCGGGAAACGCCGCGGCCAACACCGCACTCCCGCAACCGCCCAACACCAGCCAAAACGTGCCCAACCCTTCTGTGACTGAACGCTTGAACAAAGACATGCAACCCGTCCTTGATAGATCGCTCTACCGAATCAGTAAATCAGTGATGCTCCCTGCGGATTTACTTCAGCGCCCGCCTGGGCACTGCACTGAGTACAGCACGGTTCCGGCACAAATCCAGGGTACTCATGGGGGAGGGAGCAAGCTCCCTCCCTCCCACATTTTGAGTTGCGTAGGCCCGGCAGTTTTCAATCGATACCGACAAACCCGCCAGTCTGGTGTTGCCACAACCGCGCATACAGCCCGCCATGGGCCAGCAGCTCGGCGTGGCTGCCGCTCTCGGCGATCTGGCCCTTCTCCAGCACCACCAGGCGATCCATGCGTGCGATGGTCGACAATCGGTGCGCAATCGCAATCACCGTCTTGCCTTGCATCAGGGTCTCCAGGCTTTCCTGGATGGCGGCTTCCACTTCCGAGTCCAGCGCCGACGTGGCTTCGTCCATGATCAGGATCGGCGCGTCCTTGAGCAGTACGCGGGCGATGGCAATCCGTTGCCGCTGGCCGCCGGAGAGTTTGACCCCGCGCTCTCCCACGTGTGCATCCAGCCCGGTACGTCCTTCGGCATCCGACAGCAGCGGGATGAACTCATCGGCGCGCGCCTTGTGCACGGCGGCCCAGAGTTCTTCATCGGTCGCATCCGGTTTGCCATACAGCAGGTTGTCGCGGATCGAGCGGTGCAGCAGCGAGGTGTCCTGGGTGATCATGCCGATCTGTTCGCGCAGGGATTCCTGGGCAACCTCGGCGATGTCCTGGCCGTCGATCAGGATGCGCCCGCCCTGCAGGTCGTAGAGGCGCAGCAGCAGGTTGACCAGGGTCGATTTGCCCGCGCCGGACGGGCCGATCAGGCCGATTTTTTCCCCGGCCTTGATGGTCAGGTTCAGGCCGCCAATGATCCCGCTCTTCTTGCCATAGTGAAAATCCACCTGCTCGAAGCGCACTTCCCCATGGGGGACGCTCAGGCGCGGGGCGTTTTCGCGGTCGATTACCGCCAGTGGCTGGGCGATGGTTTTCAAGCCGTCCTGCACCATGCCGATGTTTTCGAAGATGCCGTTGACCACCCACATGATCCAGCCGGACATGTTGACGATACGAATCACCAGACCGGTCGCCAGCGCAATCGCGCCTACGGAAATCAGCGAGTGGGTCCACAACCACAGGGCCAGGCCAGTGGTGGTGACGATCAGCAGGCCATTCATGGTGGTGATCACCACGTCCATGCTGGTCACCACGCGGCTGGCCAGTTGGGTTTTTTCGGTCTGCTCGATGAGCGCTTCCTTGGCGTATTGCTGCTCGTAATGGGTGTGAGCAAACAGCTTCAAGGTGGTGATGTTGGTGTAGCCGTCGACAATCCGGCCCATCAATTTGGAGCGCGCCTCGGAGGAAATCACCGAGCGCTCTTTCACCCTGGGCACGAAGTAGCGCAGCGCCAGGCTGTAGCAGACGATCCAGGTCACCAGCGGGATCATCAGGCGCCAGTCGGCTTCGGCAAACAACACCAGCGAGCTGATCGCATAGATCGCCACGTGCCAGATCGCATCCACCGCCGCGACAGCGGAGTCGCGCAGGGAGTTGCCGGTCTGCATGATGCGCTGGGCAATACGCCCGGCGAAGTCGTTCTGGAAGAAATTCAGGCTCTGCTTGAGCACGTAGCTGTGGTTCTGCCAGCGGATCAGGCTGGTCATGCCGGGGCTGATGGTCTGGTGCACCAGCAGGTCATGCAGGGCACCGAAGATCGGGCGCAGCAGCAGGGCCACCACGGCCATCCAGATCAGTTCGGTGCTGTGCAACTGGAAGAAGTTCGCCGGGGGCGTCCCCTGGGCCAGGTCGATAATGCGGCTCAGGTAGCTGAACAGCGCGACCTCGATCAGCGCACCGATCAGGCCCACCACCAGCAGCGCGGCAAAACTCGGCCACACCTGGCGCAGGTAATAGAGATAGAAGGGCAGGACTTTATCGGGAGGGGCCGCGCTGGGGGCTTCGCGGAAGATGTCGATCAGTTGTTCAAAACGACGATAGAGCATTAGGGTTGACGCCCGCCTGGCGGGCTCTCCTGTTCAAATGCGTGCGGTGCCTGGTGGGCGCCGCACGGAACTACCTGCAGACCTCAGTCGATGCGCTTGGCCGACTTGATCAGGACAGGATCGATAGGCACGTTCTGCATGCCTTGCTTGGTGGTGGTCTGCGAGTTGACGATGATGTCGACCACGTCCATGCCCTTGACTACCTTGGCGAACACGGCATAACCGGCGTCGCGACCTGGATCGAGGAAGGCATTGTCGGCGACGTTGATGAAGAATTGGCTGGTGGCCGAGTTCGGATCGTTGGTGCGCGCCATGGACAAGGTGCCACGTACGTTGTGCAAGCCATTGCTGGCTTCGTTCTTGATCGGCGCTTCGGTCGGTTTTTGCGACATCTGCTGGGTGAACCCGCCGCCCTGGACCATGAAGCCCGGGATCACGCGGTGGAAAATCGTGTTGGTGTAGAAGCCCTTGTCGACGTAGGCCAGGAAGTTTTTGGTACTGATCGGCGCCTTGACCGGGTCCAGTTCGATTTCAATGTCGCCATTGGTGGTGGTGATCAGTACGTGCGGCGCCTTGGCAGGCTCGGCCGCCATCAGGTTGGCAGCGAACAATACGGAACCGGCGAAGAAGGCGATTTTTTTCAGCATGGGTCAGTGATCCTGGGTAGTGGTTTCGACTGTCTTTAGAAAATCGAGCAACGTAGCGTTAAAGACTTCGGGTTGGTCCAAGGGCGTGGCATGGCGGGAATCCTCGATCACCACCAGCCGCGCATCGGGCAGCAGTTTTACATAGATTTCTTTCTGCGCCACGGGGGTGTAGTCGTGGTCGGCGCTGATGACCAGGGTTGGACAGGTAATCCTCGAAAGTCGTTCCTGTACGCCCCAGCCCACAATCGCGTCGAAGCTGGCGAGATAAGCACGTTTGTCGTTTTTTGCCCAGCGTTCGGCCATCTTGCGGCGCAGGTCGGCCTGGTGCGGTTTGGGGAACAGTCGGTCGCCGAGAGCTTTGCCGATCGTGGCCAGGCTGAGCGCGCGCGCGAGGCTCCAGCGCTTGGCCCACTGCCAGTAATCATCGGCACTGCGAACCTTGACCTCGGGCGCGCTGTTGACGATGCACAGGCTCTTGACCAGGCCGGGCTCGTCCACCGCCAGCTGGAAGGCGATCATCCCCCCCATGGACAAGCCCACCACATGGGCGGGCGGCAGGTCCAGGTGTTCGATCAGGGCGAGCAGGTCGAAGGTAAAGCCCTGGATACTGTAGCGCTCTCGAGGTTTGTCGGAGCGCCCATGGCCGCGTACATCCACCACGATCAAGCGGTAATGCCTGGCCAGCACCGGGATCTGCAGCTCCCAATCCTGGCTGCTGGAGCCCAGGCCATGGATCAGGATCAGCGGCGTGCCGTGACCGTATTCCTCGTAATGCAGGTTGCAGCCTTCGTGGTCGAACCAGGCCATGCTTGAACTCCGTTTCAGGCTTGCTGCGGGGCGGCGAAAGGGGCGTCCAAGGGGGCTGTGTCGAACGTGCGCAGCAGCTCCACCAGGATCTGCGTGGCTGGGCCCAAGGGTTTGTCCTTGTTTGAATACAGGTAGAACGTCGGATGGCGGCTGCCGCCCTGTTCCAAGGGTAGCTGCTTGAGCACGCCTTCGGCGAGTTCGCGTTCGATCATGTGCCGGGGCAGCCAGGCAAAGCCCAGGCCGCTGCCGACAAAGGCGGCGGCGGTGGCCAGGCTGCCGACGGTCCAGCGCTGCTCGGCGCCAAGCCAGCCCACATCGCGCGGCTGCTGGCGACCGGAATCGCGGATCACCACCTGCATCTGGCTTTCCAGGTCCTGGAAGCTCAACTCGCGGTTCATGCGGTGCAAGGCATGCTCGGGATGGGCCACGGCGATGAACTCCACATCGCTCATTTCCGTGCCCAGGTAGCCGGGAATGCTGAAACTGCTGATCGCCAGGTCGGCCACGCCTTCCATCAACAGCTCTTCGACACCCGACAGCACCTCCTCACGCAAGCGCACGCGACAACCGCGGCTTTGCGGCATAAAGGCCGTCAAGGCACGCACCAGGCGCGCATTCGGGTAGGCGGCATCGACCACCAGGCGCACTTCGGCCTCCCAGCCCTGTTCCATATGGTGGGCCAGGTCTTCCAGTTGACTGGCGTTTTTCACCAGTTGCCGGGAGCGGCGCAACAGCACTTCACCGGCCTCGGTCAGCACCGCCTTGCGCCCGTCGATGCGCAACATCGGAACGCCGAGTTGGTCTTGCATGCGGGCCACGGTGTAGCTCACCGAGGACTGCGAACGGTGCAGCGCTTCAGCCGCCTGGGCGAAGCCGCCATGGTCGACCACGGCTTGCAGCGTGCGCCATTGATCAAGGGTAACGCGGGGCGCTTTCAAGATGAGCTCCTCTTGTCCTAAGCTGGCGGTCCTTATTGGAGACTGCCGAATGAGAAAATTCTGTTGTGTGTTGCTGGCGCTGTTGCCGATGAGTGCCTTTGCCTACCCCATCGACGTGACTAAAAAAATCGACGGCGTGAGCATCGATTACACCGCCTCCGATGTGGACGGCGACATCAGCTCGATTCAATTGAATAACTACGGCACGAAGGACGCCGTGTGTTCGGTCACCTTTACCAACGGTCCGGAATCACCCCGTCGACGCACGGTCACGGTACCGGCGGGTAAAAGCACCAACACCACCGTCAAGTTCAACCGCGCGATCATCAAAATGCGGATCGCCCTGGCCTGCGCCCCGAAATAAAGCAGCAGCGGAGCGTCCCGACAGGAATACTCCGCTTATAAACAAATTTCTAGATGGTTTATAGCAGTTTTTTGCGCTTTTTTATCGAATTGGCTCTGTCTACTCTTCACTCCATCGCCTTACAGCAAATGCAGATGGAGCCTACGAAGCCATGTCCAATGTTCTGATCATCGAAAGCAGCGCCCGCCAACAGGATTCGATTTCCCGGCAACTGACCCAACAGTTCATCAGCCAATGGCAGGCCGCCCATCCGGCAGATCAGATCACGGTGCGTGACGTCGCCCTTGACCCGGTGCCGCACCTGGACGCCAACCTGCTCGGCGGTTGGATGAAACCTGCCGACCAGCGCAACCCCAGCGAACAGGCCTCCCTCGACCGTTCCAACGAATTGACCGATGAATTGCTCGCCGCCGACGTGCTGGTGATGGCGGCACCGATGTACAACTTTGCCATCCCCAGCACCCTCAAAGCCTGGCTGGACCACGTGTTGCGTGCGGGTGTGACCTTCAAGTACACCGCCACGGGGCCCCAAGGCCTGCTCACCGGTAAACGCGCCATCGTGTTGACCGCTCGCGGCGGTATCCATGCCGGCGCCAGCTCCGATCACCAGGAACCCTACCTGCGCCAGGTCATGGCTTTTATCGGGATCCATGACGTCACCTTCATTCATGCCGAAGGCGTGAACCTGAGCAGTGACTTCCAGGAAAAGGGCATCAACCACGCCAAGGCGCTGCTGGCGCAGGTGGCTTGATCCTTTAATCGCCAGATAATCGCGCGGTGTTTATATCGCTCCACGCAAACCCTTCAAGTACGCGTAAGAACCTCCCTTTGCACTTGTTGCTCCTGAGTGCTCCTGCCCGACTGACGCTATAGCGAGGTCGGGTTTTTTTTGCCCCGAGTTTCGTCAAACGCCGAAAACCTTTAATGTCCCGCCCATTCGAAATGAGGCGCGCATGGGCTATCTACTGGTTGTCACCCTGATTCAGGCATTTTCCTTCAGCTTGATCGGCGAATACCTCGCCGGTCACGTCGACAGCTACTTCGCGGTGCTGGTGCGTGTGCTGCTGGCCGGGCTGGTCTTTATCCCGTTGACCCGCTGGCGCTCGGTGGAGCCGGCCTTCATGCGCGGCATGCTGGTGATTGGCGCGCTGCAGTTTGGCGTGACCTACGTGTGCCTGTACCTGAGCTTTCGTGTGCTCACGGTGCCGGAGGTGCTGCTATTCACCATCCTCACCCCGTTGCATGTGACCCTGATCGAAGACGCGCTCAACCGCCGCTTCAATCCCTGGGCGCTGATCGCCGCACTGGTGGCGGTGACGGGGGCGGCGGTGATCCGTTTCGACCAGATCACCCCGCACTTCCTCATGGGCTTCCTGTTGCTGCAACTGGCCAACTTCACCTACGCCGCCGGGCAGGTCATGTACAAGCACCTGGTGGCGCGCTACCCCAGCGACCTGCCGCACTATCGACGCTTCGGTTACTTCTACCTGGGCGCGTTGTTGGTGGTGCTGCCGGCGTTCCTGTTGTTCGGCAAAGCCAACTTCCTGCCGGAAGCGCCACTGCAATGGGGCGTGCTGGTGTTCCTCGGATTGGTCAGTACCGCCTTGGGCATGTATTGGTGGAACAAGGGGGCCTGCCTGGTCAACGGCGGCACCTTGGCGGTGATGAACAATTTGCATGTGCCGGTGGGGCTGCTGCTGAACCTGCTGATCTGGAACCAGCACGAGCCGCTGGGGCGGTTGGCGCTGGGTGGCCTGGTGATTCTGGGGGCGGTGTGGATCAGTCGGTTGGGGGCATGCAAGGAGCCAGTGCTGCGCTGACCCGCCCAGGGGAGCGGGCTGTTGTGGAGAGCCGCAATGCCAGTCAGTTAAGGAGGAACTGTGGCGAGCAGGCTTGTTGTGGCGAGCGGGGCAAGCCCCCTAGCCACAGGGGGGGGGTGGGGCAGTTTGCTGCGCGGCAGCGCTAAGTCAGAAACTCCCACGGAGGATGCGGTGTTAACCCGAATGCTGTTCGATGGCGGGTAGATGACTGGCCCCCAACACCGCCGGCAACACCCCGGCACGCAAGTCATTCCCGCTGGGTTGTTGATAGAGACTCAACCCAAATTCCGGCAGCACCGCCAGCAAGTAATCGAAGATATCCCCCTGGATCCGCTCGTAATCCGCCCACGCGGTGGTGCGGGTGAAGCAGTAGATTTCCAACGGCACACCCTGGGCGGTGGTTTGCATCTGGCGCACCATGCAGGTCATGTTCGGTTGGATGTCCGGGTGGCTTTTCAGGTAGGCCAGGGCGTATGCGCGGAAGGTGCCGAGGTTGGTCATGCGGCGACGGTTGGCCGACAGTTGCGCGCTGTGGCCCTGGGCTTCGTTCCAGGCCTTGAGTTCGGCCTGCTTGCGGCTGATGTAGTCGGTGAGCAGATGCACCTGGGTCATGCGCGTTTCTTCATCATCGCGCAGGAACCGCACACCGCTGGCATCGATGTACAGGCTGCGCTTGATGCGTCGCCCACCCGACGCCTGCATGCCGCGCCAGTTCTTGAACGACTCGGACATCAGGCGCCAGGTGGGGATGGAGACGATGGTTTTGTCGAAGTTCTGCACCTTGACGGTGTGCAGGGTGATATCGACCACATCGCCGTCGGCACCGACCTGCGGCATTTCGATCCAGTCGCCCACCCGCAGCATGTCGTTGCTGGTGAGCTGCACGCTGGCGACGAACGACAGCAGGGTGTCCTTGTACACCAACAGGATCACCGCCGACATGGCGCCCAGGCCCGACAGCAGCAGCAACGGCGAGCGGTCGATCAGGGTGGCGACGATGATGATTGCGGCAAAGACAAACAGCACCATCTTCGCCAGTTGCACATACCCCTTGATCGAGCGCGTGCGCGCATGTTCGGTACGGGCATAGATGTCGAGCAGGGCGTTGAGCAGGGCGCTCATGGCCAGCGTCATGAACAGGAGGGTGAATGCCAGCGCGACGTTGCCGATAAACAGGGTGGCGGTCTTGCTCAGGTCTGGCACCAGGTACAAGCCGAACTGGATCACCAGGGACGGCGTCAGCTGTGCCAGGCGATGGAAGACTTTGTTGTGCCGCAGATCGTTGAGCCAATGCAGGGGCGGTTGCCTGCCGAGCAGCTTGATGGCGTGAAGGATGAGGTAGCGCGCCACCCGGCCCAGTAACAAGGCCACCACCAGCAACACCAACATACCCAGGCCAGCATGCAGCAACGGGTGTTGATCGAGGGCGCCCCAAAGGTCTTGGACGTTGAGCCAGAACTGTTTGATATCCATGGGTGAAACCGATTCTTCTGTAAGACAAGACGGGGCGATTAGAGCATTTAAGTGCAATCAAGTTGACGTTGTGGACAAACCAGCTGACAAAAAAGCGGCTGATTAGCGCCGTTCACGTAAAGAAACTCGGTTTGGACGGCCGAAACCGGTACCCTATGCAGCTGATATTTTGTATTTCTTCGAGGTAGCACCCGTGTTTTCCCAATTCGCCCTGCACGAACGCCTGCTCAAAGCCGTGGCCGAGCTTAAATTTGTCGAGCCTACGCCTGTGCAAGCAGCGGCCATCCCGCTCGCGCTCCAAGGGCGTGACCTGCGGGTGACGGCTCAAACCGGGAGTGGCAAGACTGCCGCTTTCGTCCTGCCGATTCTTAACCGCCTGATCGGCCCGGCCAAAGTCCGCGTCAGCATCAAGACCCTGATCCTGCTGCCGACCCGCGAGCTGGCCCAGCAGACCCTGAAGGAAGTGGAGCGCTTCTCGCAATTCACCTTCATCAAGTCCGGCCTGATCACCGGTGGCGAAGACTTCAAGGTCCAGGCCGCCATGCTGCGCAAGGTGCCGGATATCCTGATCGGCACGCCGGGCCGTATGATCGAGCAGCTCAACGCTGGCAACCTCGATCTCAAGGAGGTCGAAGTGCTGGTGCTGGACGAAGCCGACCGCATGCTCGACATGGGTTTTGCCGACGACGTACAGCGCCTGGTGGGCGAGTGCGTCAATCGCCAGCAGACCATGCTGTTCTCCGCCACCACCGGTGGTTCGACCCTGCGCGACATGGTGGCCAAGGTCCTGAACAACCCTGAGCACCTGCAGGTCAACAACGTCAGCGACCTGAACGCGACCACGCGCCAGCAGATCATCACCGCTGACCATAATGTGCACAAAGAACAGATCCTCAACTGGCTGCTGGCCAATGAGACCTATCAGAAAGCCATTGTCTTCACGAATACCCGCGCTGCGGCCGATCGCATCTACGGTCGCCTGGTGGCGCAGGACTACAAGGCGTTCGTGCTGCACGGCGAGAAAGACCAGAAGGACCGCAAGCTCGCCATCGATCGCCTCAAGGCCGGCGGCGTGAAGATACTGGTGGCCACCGACGTCGCCGCCCGCGGCCTGGACGTGGACGGCCTGGACATGGTCATCAACTTCGACATGCCCCGCAGCGGCGACGAATACGTGCACCGTATCGGCCGTACCGGGCGTGCGGGCAACGATGGCCTGGCGATCTCGCTGATCTGTCACGGCGACTGGAACCTGATGTCGAGCATCGAGCGCTACCTCAAGCAGTCGTTCGAGCGTCGCACCATCAAGGAAGTCAAAGGCACCTACACCGGGCCGAAGAAGGTCAAGGCGTCGGGCAAGGCCGTTGGCGTGAAGAAGAAAAAAGTCGACGCCAAGGGCGACAAGAAAAAGGCCGGCGCCAAGTCGCCGACCAAGCGCAAGATCACCAACCGGCCGAAGACCGACAACCTGTCGCTCGTCAGCAAGGACGGCATGGCACCGCTCAAGCGCCGCAAGCCAGAAGCGCCGGCTGCCGAGTAAGGCAGGGGTGAAATAAAAAAACCGGACGTTGTCCGGTTTTTTTTGCCTTCAGTTTTTCGCCTTGGCGGCGGCCTCTTTCAATTCTTTGAGGCGGGCATCGATCAACTGGCACTTGTCGGGGAACTCCGCGCTCTGGGTATCCAGGTCCATTTTCTGCAACTCGTCGTTCATCTCCTTGGCCTTGGAGGGGTTCTGTTCGGTGAGTTTCGCCACTTCCTGCCCCAGCTGTTCGCGCTTGGCGGTCGCCTCGTCCGGCGTACAGGCCCAGGCGGGCAGGGCCGTGAGCAACGTGGCGGCAATGACCAGGTTCATCAGGGTTTTCATACTGGGACCTCCTTGGTGGTTATGTGCAGTTGAGGGCGCGAACGTCTGGAAAGTTCAGAGAAATGACGCTCGTCCATTTGGCTGAACGGCCAGTGACGCGGCGTGTCACACCTTGAGACGGGCTCCCTTTCCATCGGCCCGCAGGAGGAATCAGGATGACGACTTACAACTGGGATTTGATCGAACGTCTGCTGCATGAAGTGCAGAACGGCGAGGGCAGCTTCGCCCCACGCAAGTACGCCGAAGAGGAAGCGGCCGAGAAGGCCACGGCGGGCGAGTCCACGGGCAACCTGGATGCGTTGAAAAAAACCGCTGCGGATTATGAAGCGCTGCTGTTCAAGCGCGGTTTTATTGAATCGCGACCTGAAGAAGAGGGCGGCAACGGCGAAAACTTTATCCTGACCGGGCTCGGCGCGCAGTTGCTGGCGCTGATCGACAGCTCTATTCCGGGCAATGATCACCCACGCCAAGTGCTGGATGAGCAGGCAGATGCGTTGGACCCGGCGACCTTTGCTGAAGTGGCGTCCAAGGCACAGATCGCTTGACCCCCTCCATACCCCGCCCCTTCGCGCCGCCGGGTACGCCGAAGCTGTCAGATCGGTAATCTGCCGCTAAGGTTGCTGACAGCTGGCGCCGCCTAATCTGCAGCCATTCATCTCATGGACTTGAATCGGCATGCATTCCACTACCTCCAGACGAACCTTCGTCAAAGGCCTGGCCGCCGGCGGCTTGCTCGGTGGGCTCGGGCTATGGCGCCCGCCGGTTTGGGCGCTGAGCAATCCCGGCCACCCCACCGTGCTGACGGGCAGCGAATTCGATCTGTTTATCGACCAGACGCCTGTCAACCTCAGCGGCCAACAGCGTACCGCGCTGACGATCAATGGCAGCCTGCCCGGCCCGCTGTTGCGCTGGCGCGAGGGCGACACCGTGACCCTGCGCGTGAAGAACCGGCTCAACGAGCCTACCTCGATCCACTGGCACGGCATCCTTCTGCCGTCCACCATGGACGGCGTGCCTGGCCTCAGTTTTGAGGGGATCGAACCGGGTGGGGTGTATGTCTATCAATTCAAGGTCAAGCAGCATGGTACCTATTGGTACCACAGCCATTCCGGGTTTCAGGAGCAACAGGGCGTGTACGGGCCTCTGGTCATCGATCCCAGGGAGCCGGAGCCGTTCAGTTACCAGCGCGACTACGTCGTCATGCTGTCGGACTGGACCGACGAAGACCCCGTCGCGCTGATGAAGACCCTCAAGAAACAGTCCGATTACTACAACCGGCACAAGCCCACGGTGGGCGATTTTATCAGCGATGCAGGCAAGCACGGCTGGTCGGCTACGGTCGCCGATCGGCTGATGTGGGCGCGCATGAAGATGAATCCTACCGACCTCGCGGACGTCAGCGGCGAGACCTACACCTACCTACTCAACGGCCAGCCGCCCGGTCGCAACTGGACCGGCTTGTTTGAGGCCGGGGAGAGAATTCGCCTGCGCTTTATCAACGGCTCGGCGATGACCTATTTCGATGTGCGCATTCCGGGGCTGAAGATGACCGTTATCGCCGCCGACGGCCAGCCGGTGCAACCGGTCAGCGTCGACGAGTTCCGCATTGCCGTGGCTGAAACCTTTGATGTGCTGGTCGAGCCCACTGCCGCCGCCTACACGCTGTTTGCCCAGTCGATGGACCGTACGGGGTATGCCCGTGGCACGCTGGCCCGGCAGGCGGGGGCGGTGGCTTCCGTGCCGGCGCTTGATGCGCGCCCTTGGATCACCATGGACGACATGGGCATGGGCGGCATGGACCACGGCGCCATGGGCGATATGCCGGATATGGAAGGCATGGACCACAGCGCCATGGGCTCAATGTCGATGCAGAGCCATCCGGCCAGCGAGCAGGACAACCCGCTGGTGGATATGCAGGCGATGAGCCCGATGCCCAAGCTCGACGACCCTGGCGTCGGCCTGCGTAACAATGGCCGGCGCGTCCTGGCCTACGCCGACCTGCGCAGCACCTTCGAAGACCCCGATGGCCGTGATCCCTCGCGTACGATCGAGTTGCACCTCACCGGGCATATGGAGAAGTTTGCCTGGTCATTCAATGGTGTGAAATTTTCCGCTGCCGAACCCTTGCAGCTGACCTATGGCGAGCGGGTGCGACTGGTACTGGTCAACGACACCATGATGAGCCACCCGATTCACCTGCATGGCCTGTGGAGCGACCTTGAAGATGAAAACGGCCAGTTCCAGGTGCGCAAACACACGATCGACATGCCACCGGGTACCCGGCGCAGTTACCGCGTGACGGCCGATGCTCTCGGCCGCTGGGCCTATCACTGCCACCTGCTGTACCACATGGAAATGGGCATGTTCCGTGAAGTTCGCGTGCATGAATGAGGAAGCGGGCATGAACCATCGTGTTATATCGCTGTGCATCATGTTTGCCACATTAACCTGCGGCTCGCTGGTGTTGGCGGATGAACTGCAGGGCATGAGCCCGGCGGCTTCGTCCGCACCCACCCAAAGCCGCACACCGATCCCGGTACTGACCGACGCCGATCGCGCAGCGGTCTATAACGCGCCTGGCGGGCACAGTGTGCACGACAGCGCGATTCATTCGATGCTGCTGATCAACCAGTTGGAATGGCAAGGCGCCGACGATGGCAGTGCGCTGAACTGGGATATCAAGGGCTGGGCCGGCGGTGATATCGACCGACTGTGGCTGCGCAGCGAAGGCGAACGCAGCGCCGGCCGCACTGACAGCGCCGAAGCCCAGGTTTTGTGGGGGCACGCCATCAGCCCTTGGTGGGACTTGGTTGGCGGTGTGCGGCAGGATTTCAAACCCGGTCACAGCCAGAGCTGGGCAGCCTTTGGCATCCAGGGCATGGCGCTCTACAACTTTGAGGCCGAGGCGACGCTGTTTGTTGGCGAGTCGGGCCGCACCGCGGCCCGGCTGGAAGGCGACTACGACATTCTGTTGACCAACCGCCTGATCCTGCAGCCGACCGCGGAACTCAACTTTTATGCGCAAAACGATCCGCAGCGCCGCGTGGGCTCAGGCCTTGCGGAAAGCGAATTGGGCCTGCGGTTGCGCTACGAGGTACGCCGAGAGTTTGCGCCTTACGTGGGGGTCAGTTGGAACCGCACCTATGGGCAGACAGCACAGTACGCCCGCGCGGAGGATGAAGACGTCAGCCAACTGCGCTGGCTGGTCGGTGTGCGCCTATGGTTTTGACACTTTTCCTATACCTATAACTCGCCGCCTTGAGCGGCCTGGAGCCTTGCATGTCTCTGTTGAAAACTGCGTTAGCGGGTGGTGCGCTGTGGGCCGGATTAATCCTCAGCCTGCCGGCCGCGGCCCATCCGAAATTGCTCTCGTCCATTCCAGCCGCTGGCACCCAGGGCACGCCGCCCGCGGTCATAGAGCTGCGCTTCTCGGAGAACCTGCTGACGCAGTTTTCCGGCGCCAAGCTGACCATGACCGATATGCCCGGCATGCCCAACTCGCCGATGCCGGTCAAGGCCAGTGTGGCAGCGAGCACCGATCCCAAAGTGATGTTGATCAAGCCGGCTTCCGTGCTGAGCACCGGTACCTATCGGGTTGACTGGCGCGCGGTGTCGTCCGATACGCACCCGATCACCGGTAACGTAGTATTCAACGTTCAGCCATGAGTGAATTGAGCCAAGTCGCCCTGCGGTTTGCCCTCTATCTTGACCTGATGTTGTTGTTTGGCTTCGGGCTCTTTGGGCTTTACGGGCTGAACGCCTCGCAGCGCACGCTACTGAACTTCAAGAGGCTGATGGGGTGGACGGCGGGCCTGGGGATGTTGTTGTCCGTGGCGTCGCTGCTGTCCATGACCCAGGCCATGAGTGGTGCCAGCGATTGGCAGGCGTTATGGCCACATTTGCAGATGATGCTCTGGCAGACCGACCTGGGTGTGGCCTGGTGCCTGCGTATCGTGGCGCTGGTCCTGGCAGGGTGTACTACCCGCTTGCTGCCGGCCACGGTGTTGGGGGGCGTCGCGCTCGTGACACTGGTCTGGAGTGGGCACGGCGTGATGCACGAAGGGATGCTGGGCGCCTGGCACATCATCAGCGACGCGGCACATCTGCTGGCTGCGGGAGGCTGGGTCGGGGCGTTGGCGGCGTTTGGGCTGTTGTTGAGGCGCGCATTGTTTCGGGACCGTTATCGCGTCGAGGTGTTGGCCGGGGCACTTGCAGGGTTTGAGCGTATCGGCGCGGGATTCGTCGCGGTGCTGATCGTCACCGGTGGGGTCAATTATCTGTTGGTGGTGGGGCCGAACCTGGACGGCATCAACGGCAGTGTCTACGCGATCCTGTTGGGCCTGAAGCTCGGCGTTTTTAGCTTGATGCTGGGGCTGGCGGCACTCAATCGTTTCCATCTGGTTCCGTTTCTGCAACGGTCCCTGGCGGCGGGCGACACTGCCGCTGCGGGCCGCGTGCTGCGGCGCAGCATGGCCCTGGAGTTCGGCGCGGTGGTATTGATCCTGGGGCTGGTGGCTTGGCTGGGAACCTTGGCGCCGGGCTAGGGTTGCACGCTTTTCAGGCACTTGAGCGCCTGGAAGTCACTGCGGACCTTGTCGATTTTTTGCGAGAGTTTCAACCGTTGCTGCACTGTGCTTTCAGCCGTCAGATCCACGAGCAGGCTACGGGCAGCTGTTTCAGTCTGGGCGTAGGCGACGCGATACTCTGGAGTCCATAGGCTTTCGCGGTTCACCAGCAATTGCTCGATTTTCTGCGGGAAATCGGCGCCGTCACGGTGTTGCACCGCTTCGATAAATTGCGCCTGCCAGCGGGCGCGGTTGCCGATCCACTGCTGGTTCTGTTCACCCAGGTCGATTGACCAGGTCATCACGCGGTTCTGCTGGCTGGCGCTGAGCGGGCCCATCCAGGTCTCCAGGCGCTTGTTCATGCGCTCGGCGCGTTCCTTGATCTGCTGGGGGAGGGGCGGCTTGAGGTATTCGTCCTGGCGTTTGCGCAGGTCTTTGGCCAGGGCTTGGTTCATGTCCTTGACCTGTTGGTCGTCCAGGCCTTGCAGCAATTGGATCGCTGACGGGGTGACCTGTTGCGCAATCTCGGCAATCGCCTGTTTGGCTTCGACGGTGCGGGTCTGTAGTGCGGCGTCGGTGACCTGGTGGTTGTCGACCATCTGTTGCAGGCGGTCGAGCCAATCCAGATAACCCGGCAGTTGTGTGGTGCAGTGCCAGGCCAGGTGTTCCTTGAGTGTGTCGTTGAACCAGGTCTTTTGCCCGGGGGTCATGTCCAGGTAGTCACTGAGGGTCCAGGGGATGATGACGTCGAGATTACGGTAGGCCAGGCCTACGCGATTGCAGCCGGCGAGCACCAGGCTCAGGGCCAGCAATACCAGCAGAAGTTTGAGCCGTTGCAGCATGGGCGGGTCCTTGCGCGGGAGGGGGTTAGTGCATGTGAACCCGCGGCAGGCACCACAGTTCAGCCCATCAATAAAACGACCGCGCGGCCTTCAAGGTCAACAGGCCATCGCATTGCGAATTGTGTCCGGAGTAGGCCGAGCAGTCGCTGCCGGTGAGGCTGGAGCCGCTGTAGATCAGGTCTAGGTCAATGCCTTTCCAGGCGCGGGAAAACTGCACCGACCAGTCGCTGAAACTGCTGATGGAGCCGCCTTCCACCGACGCTGGCGTACCCAGTTGATGGGTGGTGTACTTCATGCTGACACCAATGCCGAAAGGCTGGGTGCCGCTGAGGTCGGCAAACAGCGTGCTGTCCTGGCGGTCGGGGTCGTTGCTGAAGGATGCACCGAAGCGGTTGCCCAACAGGTTCAGGCCGCCGTAGAACTCCTGGCTGTTCCTGAGGCTGAGCGTGGGGTAGCTGTAGTGGATCAGCCCTACTTCGTAGCCGAGGGTCTGGTCGAAAGGATGTTTGAAGCCCATGTAGGAATCGACCTCGAGGTTGCTGGTCGATGACAGGCCCATGTTCGGGGAAAACTGGCCGATGTACAGGCCGCTGTCGTGACTGAGGTCCAGGCCGCCATGGAATGAATCACTGCCGGGCGATGTCGGCTTGACCAGGCCCTGGGCCATGCTGCGGCTGGGGGTGGTGCCCAATTTAAGGTCGAAGTCGCCCAATTCGCGCTGGAAGATCTGCGCTTGGGCAAGCGGGCTGGCGGCCAAGGCACTGACGAGGAAGATGTAGGGTTTGAGCATGCTTCACTCCATGAAAAGCGAGGAGCAGTGACGGAAAAATCGGGCAGATGCCCGTGCTAGACGTGTGCAAGCATACCGGCGAATGCCAGGCGATGAGTCCCGTTCGTCGATTAACGTATTAGAGGATCAGGCAGGCGGGTATTTCGGGCTCTAGTCCTAGCGCCTTGAAGGCAAGACGCTTAGGGACCAGGTGCGTTGCGCGGGGGTTACTTCTTGCCCAGGCTGATTTGCTTGGACGGGCCGAAAGTCTGGCCGCTCACGCCCTTGGCAATCTGCTGGATTTCGCCACCGGATTTGAGGAACGCAGCAATCTGGCTGTTGATCGATTCGCTGGTTTCAACGGCGGGAGCTGGCTTTGCTTTGCTGTTGGATGCTTTTACGCGCATGGCGGCCACTAACCTGTAGAAAATTAACTTGGCCAGGCATCGTACAGGAAATACTTGACAATTGCTTGGTAAATATCCCCCTGAAATTATAAGTGGGCTGGAAAATCAGCTGGTTTTAACTTTGCAATAAGCGCCTAACTGACTGTTTTAACTCGTAACGCTGGGGGTGAAATGGCCGTTGTGCCGTGGAGCAATCGAGCCGTTTGATCTGACGAGCGGGGCGCTGCCAGTAGAACGCCATGCCAGCCGCGATTTTTCAGGCGCGCGCGCGTGCTGCACGCAACTCGGGTAGAATGCCGCCCACGCAATGAGGGTATTGGAAATGGCTTTAGTCGGGCGCTACAACAGCTTGCAAGTGGTTAAACACACTAACTTTGGTTTGTACTTGGATGGTGCGCAAGATGGTGAAATCCTCTTGCCTAATCGTTACATCCCCAAAGATATTCCCAGTGAAGATGAAGACTGGCTTAACGTTTTCATCTATCTGGACAGCGATGACAAACTTATCGCCACCACCGAAAAACCGAAAGTTCAAGTCGGCGAATTTGCCAGTTTGAAAGTCGTCGAAGTCAACAGTATTGGTGTGTTCCTTGATTGGGGCTTGCCCAAGGACCTGTTGCTGCCGTATTCGGAAGAAAAGCGCCAGTTGAGCGCCGGTGAATATTGCGTGGTGCACGTCTACCTCGATAAGCACACCAAGCGCATCACGGCGACTGCACGCCTGGATCGTTACCTGGACAAGACGCCGGCCAACTACCAGGTGGGCCAGGAGGTCGATCTGCTGGTGGCCGAAGCCACCGACATGGGTTTCAAGGCGATTATCAACAACAAGCACTGGGGCTTGATTCACAAGAACGAAGTGTTCAAGTTCCTGCGCCCGGGCAAGGAAGAGAAGGGCTTTATCAAGGAGATCCGCGCCGATGGCAATATCAGCCTGAGCCTGCAGCCGGTTGGCCAGGAAGCGGCCTCCAGCCTGAACTCGAAGATCCTCGCCAAGTTGCGTGAAAACAACGGCAGCCTGCCGGTCAGCGACAAGAGCGACCCGGCGGTGATCAGCAACTTGTTTGGCGTGAGCAAGGGCAACTTCAAGAAAGCCATTGGTGCACTCTACAAGCAGGGCCAGATTGTGATTCACGCGGATCGCATTGAACTAAGCTGAGTTCGCTTGGCTCTCTGGTAGGAGCGAGCGTGCTCGCGAAAAAGGTACATCCGACGCAGCGATGCGCTTGGAATACATTCGCGAGCAAGCTCGCTCCTACAGAGGTTGTATCAATGTCCAAGACGTCTGTCTTCGCCTACCTCGGCACCTTGTTCGCCTTTCTGGTGCTCGACGGCCTCTGGCTCGGCGTCCTTATGGGCCCGACCTACAAATCCCTGCTGGGCCCACTGATGCTTGATCAGCCTCGCCTGTTGCCCGCCGTGCTGTTCTATCTCCTGTACGCCATCGGTTGCGTGGTCTTGGTGGTCCTTCCCAGCGCAAGCTGGCAACGCGCGGCGCGCCTGGGTGCTTTGCTCGGCCTGGTGGCCTATGGCACCTATGACCTGAGCAATTGGGCCACTTTGCAAGGCTGGTCGGCCGGCTTGGCGGTGATGGACATGGCGTGGGGCACTCTTCTGACCGCGGCGTGCTGCACGGTCGGGCACTTGTGTGCACATCGAGTGCACCGGTGATTGTGTACAGGATTTATGTGCACCGTTGCTGAGCGTCTTGCCAGCCTCTAGCCAAGCATAAATACCTTTGCAACCCCCGCTGCAGGGGGATTGTGTGCTATTGGCACGCATTCTGCTGACTCTATCGTATACAAACCATGCCGCCTCCCGTATGCATCCCGTTACGGCAGCGCAGGCCGGTATTTCGAGGAGCCCAGCGATGACCGAACAATTGCCCAAAGGCTACAGCCCCCGCCTGTATAACCAGGACCTGGGCCCGCAGCCGCAGAAGTGGACCTGGTACAACATCTTCGCGTTCTGGATGAGCGACGTGCACAGCGTCGGTGGCTATGTATTCGCCGCCAGCCTGTTCGCCCTCGGGTTAGCCAGTTGGCAGGTGTTAATCGCCTTGCTCGCGGGTATTTGCATCGTGCAATTGATTGCCAACCTGGTGGCCAAGCCCAGTCAGCAAGCAGCGGTGCCTTATCCGGTCATCTGCCGGCTGGCGTTTGGCGTGTTCGGTGCGAATATTCCTGCGGTGATTCGCGGCCTGATCGCCGTGGCGTGGTATGGCATTCAGACTTATCTGGCGTCCAGTGCCCTGATCATTGTGGTGCTGCGCTTTTTCCCGCAGATGGCCGTGTATGCAGAGCCTCACTTCGCAGGCCTGTCCTACCTTGGCTGGTTGGGTTTTCTGAGCCTGTGGGTGCTGCAGGCGGCCGTGTTCTGGGCCGGCATGGAATCCATCCGCCGTTTTATCGACTGGGCCGGGCCGGTGGTCTACGCGGTGATGTTCGTCCTGGCGGGTTGGATTGTGTGGAAGGCGGGTTGGGCGAATATCAGCTTTACCCTGTCGGAGAAATCCCTGTCGGGCTGGCAGGCGTTTGGCCAGGTCATTGTGGCGACGGCGCTGGTGGTCTCGTATTTCTCCGGGCCGACCCTGAATTTCGGCGACTTCAGCCGCTACTGCCGCAGTATGCGTGATGTGCGGCGCGGTAATTTCTGGGGGTTGCCGGTGAATTTCCTGGCGTTCTCCCTGGTCACCGTGGTGATCGTCTCGGGCACCTTGCCGGTGTTTGGCGAAATGCTGCATGACCCGATCGCCACCGTGTCGCGAATCGATAACAGCATGGCCGTGTTGCTGGGGGCCTTTGCCTTTGTGACGGCGACCATTGGCATCAACATCGTTGCCAACTTCGTGTCCCCGGCCTTTGACTTTGCCAACGTCGCGCCAAGCAAGATCAGCTGGCGTGCCGGCGGGATGATCGCGGCGGTGGCGTCGATCTTCATTACGCCGTGGAACTTGTTCAATAACCCGCTGATGATCCACTACACCCTCGACATCCTCGCGGCATTCATCGGGCCGCTGTTCGGGATTCTGCTGGTGGACTTCTACCTGATCAAAAAGCAGAAGATCGATGTGGATGCGCTATTCGATGACAGCCCCAGCGGGCGCTATTACTTCGACGGCGGTGTGAATTGGACAGCGGTCAAGGCCCTGTTGCCCGCGACGCTGGTGGGTGTCGCGATCACTTTTACCCCAGCCTTGCAGGGCATGGCCAACTTCGCCTGGTTTACCGGCTGCTTCCTGGGTGGGCTGTTTTTCCTGGTGCTGGCGCGGCGTGAGCAGGTTCGTGCGCCGGCACCGTTGGTCGCGGGCTGACCAACACCCCTCCCGCCACTAACAGGCCTGCACCGGCGATCAGCAACGCGGGTTGCAGGCCACCGCTCAGGTGGCTGCTCACCGACGCCAGCAACGGCCCACTCAATTGGCCGATGGCAAAGCTGGCGGTCAGCAGCCCGGTGTTGCGCCGATAGCCGTGGGGTGCAACGTCCCGCAGGCGCGCCATCACTAACTGCATGCAGGCCAGGAAGGGCCCGCCGCACAGCAACACCCCCAGCGCCAGACCCCAACCGTTACCCAGCAGGCAGGCAAATACGCCGGCTGCTTGCAGCCACAACGTGCTCATCAGCCAGCGGCGGGTGGTGTCCGGGTCCTTGCGCCGCAGGCTTGCGACCACCACGCCAATCGCCGCCGCCAAACCAAAGCAGGGCCAGAACAGATCGGCCTGCCAGGCGCCCTTGAATTGCGCGCTGGCCATCTGTGACAGGAACGTCGCCGGAATGATGTAGCCCAGGCCGAACAACACATAGATCCAGCACAGGTGGGTAATGCTGCCGTTGCTGGCTGTGTCGGCGTGGCTTGCAACAGGCGCAGTGACGGCGGACGGCTGGGGCAAGCATGGCAAGATTGCCAGCAGCATCACCAGCGCCACGACGCCATAGACCAGCCACAACGTTGCAGAGCTTTGGCCCAACAGGTTGGAGCCCAACGCCAGCAATCCGGTCAACAGAATCCCCAGCCCTGGCGCGGCGAACACCAGCGCCCCCAGGCGTGCACGTCCAGCGGCAATCGCCAGTGGCTGGCTCAGGCTGGTGATCATCACCAATACCCAGGCACTTGCAACGCCGGTACCGAAGCGCAACAGCAGGTGCGGCCAGAACCCATGGGCCCAGTACGAGGCCAGGGTCAGCAGCGCGCACAACCACAGCCCGCCATACAGGCGACCACGCACATGGTGATGGCTACGGGCGAAGATCGAGTCCACCGCTCCCACGAAGTAACCCAGGTAATTGGCGGCGGCGATCAGCCCGGCGCCGGTCAGGTCGATCTGGCCTTCGCTGAGCAGATGGGGCATTTGCGGGGTGAGGGCGAAGCGGCCAATGCCCATGGCCATCATCAGGGCGATAAAGCTGGCGAGTAAGCGGATCAGCGCAGACATGGGCAGGCGTCCTGGACGAAAGCGAATGCCTGTAGGCTAAAGCGGATTGACTTTCTGTAAAAATGAATAATAGTGAGTAACTTGTTCAGTTTTGGAGAAAGGTGTGGAGTTCAGTCAATTGCGCATTTTCCAGGCCGTGGCGGAAGAGGGCTCCATCACCCGCGCTGCCGAGCGCCTGCACCGTGTGCCATCGAACCTGTCGACCCGGCTCAGGCAGATGGAGGAACAGCTCGGCGTCGAGCTGTTTGTGCGCGAACGCCAGCGTTTGCAGCTTTCTCCGGCGGGCAAGGTGTTGCTGGACTACAGCACCCGTCTGCTGGCGCTGCACGATGAAGCCCATGGCGCCGTGCAAGGCGGGCAACCGGCCGGCGACTTTGTACTGGGCAGCATGTACAGCACGGCGGCGGTGCACTTGCCGAAGCTGTTGGCGCGTTATCACAAGGCGTACCCGATGGTGAACTTGCAGGTGCAATCGGCGCCCAGCGGTGAATTGCTCGAAGGGTTGATTACCGGTCGCCTGGATGCTGCTTTTGTGGACGGGCCCATCACCATCGCCTCGTTGGACGGTTTAGCCCTGTGCGAAGAACGCCTGGTGCTGATATGCGAAGCCGATCACCCGCCGGTGCGCGGCCCCCAGGACGTTGCTGGCCGTTCGGTGTTCACTTTCCGACGCAGCTGCGCCTATCGCACGCGCCTGGAAACCTGGTTTTCCCACGAGCACGTCGCCATGGGCCGGGCGATTGAGATCGAGTCTTACCAGGGCATGCTCGCCTGCGTCATCGCCGGTTCTGGTGTGGCCTTGATGTCTGAATCCATGCTCGACAGCCTGCCGGGCAAGGACGGTGTGTCCGTTCATCCGTTGACAGGGCATTTTGCCACTGCGACCACCTGGCTGATGTGGCGAAAGGGTATGCTCGGCGCTAACCTCAATGCATGGATCGACCTGCAGCAAGAGGGCAAGGCCGAGTCCCTGCCAGGCACGCGCGCGATTGCTTGAGCGATCCGTCAGGATTGGGATCGATTCGGTAATAGTTCGTTGTGGTTTCGTTCAAGCAATACGTAGGACTTAGGGCTACTATCAATGTAGGAAAGGGCGACAGAATTTGCGCCTACCCGCATTACCCTCAAAGGGGGCAACCATGAAAGAGAAAATCCAAAATTGGCTCCACGACCTCGGCGTTGCACTGGGCTTGATCGAGCCACCGCTGCAACCGGTGCCGATTCGTACTGATGACGAGCAGCGTCGGCCGCGTCGTCGGTAAGACTTGGGAAGCGCTCACACGAAGCACGTTATGAGCTGTGTGAGCGTTGCGGAGTAAAGGTCTGTATAGGTGTTATTTAGAGCGGGTGATTTTTGTCTTCCCGAAGCTGCGATCATCCTCATTAACCGGGCTGTTTGGGGCGTACTCTCCAACGACGGAAAACTCGCCGGTGTAATTGGGATCGACTTGAAAGTAAATTTCATGAGCGTAGTTGCGGCTTATAGACAGAGGAAAAGCGAGGCTTCCTGTTGCGTTATTGAATAGGAGCCTACATAGGCCGGAGTAGACCTCCACATTTTTTCCGTTCAGATGCACCCTGTCACCGGTTTGCAAGTTGGCGGGTACTGTAGGTCCGGGTGGATGTGAAGCTTTTGGATTTTTCATTTCAACACCTCGTTCCGTAAAGGTAACTATAAGCCCAGCTGTTTCCAGCTTGACATTGCAGTGTCAAGCTAATGCTGCGTTCAGCCTCATATCTACTGTCAGAAATACCAGTCCAGACCAACGGAAACTCCAAAATCCACGCAAAAAAAACGGGTGCGACATCCGACGTCGCACCCGCTGAAGAAACCGCTCTAAACCCGTTATTTCTTACAACGCCCGAGCCACCTCCGCCTCCGGCTGGCGCGACAGCAAGCTCACCAGCACAAAGCTCACCAACGCCACCGCCAGGCTGTAGTAGATCGGCGTGTTCGCATCCAGCCCATCCTTGAACATGAACACCAGCGCCGTCACGAAGCCCAGGGTCATGGACGTGATAGCCCCCGATGTGGTTGCCCGCTTCCAGAAGATCGCGCCGATCAGCGGGATCAGCATGCCACCCACCAGCAGGTTGTAGGCCAGGGTCAGGGCGCTGATCACGTCATTTACCACCAGTGCGATACCCAGCACGACGATACCGGTCAACATTGTGAACAGGCGGTTGATTGCCAGGCTCGATTGTTTACCACCGCGTAAACGTGGCAGCAGGTCTTCGGTCAATACGGTGGCCGCCGCCAGCAAGCCCGCGCTGGCGGTGGACATCATCGCCGCCAGTGCCGCCGCAATCACCAGCCCGCGAATCCCATCCGGCAGCGACGCTTTGACGATCGCCGCAAACGCGTTATTGACGTTATCCAGATCCGGGATCAGCACGTGCGCCGCCATGCCGATCAAGGCACACGCCAGGCCATAGAGGATGCAATAGAAACCAGCGAAAGTGCCTGCGTACTGGGCGACCTTTTCATCCCGGGCGGTGAACACCCGCTGCCAGATGTCCTGGCCAATCAGGATGCCGAAGAAGTAGATCATGAAGTAGGTGATGATCGTGTCCCAGCCGATCGCGGTGAAGCTGAAGCTCGATGCTGGCAGCTTGGCCACCAGCTCATCCCAGCCGCCCACGCGGTACAGGCAGATCGGCAGCAGGATAAACATCAGGCCGACGGTCTTGATCACGAACTGCACGATGTCGGTGAGGGTCAGCGACCACATGCCGCCGATGGTCGAATACACCACTACCACGCCACCGCCCAACACCACCGAGATCCAGAACGGCAGGCCAAACAGCACTTGCAGCACCGTGCCGATGGCCAGGATCGAGGTCACGCCGATCATCAGCGCGTAGGCCAGCATGATCACCGCACTCGCCTGGCGAGCCATGGGGTTGTAGCGTTTTTCCAGGACCTGGGTCACGGTGAAGATCTTCAGCTTCAACAGCGGCTTGGCCAAAAACAGGTTCAGCGCGATGATCCCCATGCCCAATGCGGCACACAGCCAGAAGCCAGAGATGCCGTGCACATAGCCCAGGCGCACGGTACCGACGGTGGACGCGCCGCCCAGTACCGTGGCGGCCATGGTGCCCATGTACAGCGATGGCCCCAGGTTACGCCCGGCCACCAGGTAGTCTTCGTGAGTCTTGGCGCGGCGCATGCCGTAGTAGCCGAGCACAAGCATGCCGGCGGCGTAGATGAGTACGACGAATAAATCCAAAGCCATGACGGCGAGTCTCCGATTATCTTTTTTATTGGGGTCAGGCGGTCTGTTGCTGCACTGATTGCGCGCGCGCGTCAGTGCGCTGGCTGCGAGGGTCCGTTGGCCCATAGACGGCAGCCGGTTCCGGGAACATGCGAAGCAAGGTCAGGTACACCACCGAGGCCAGCCCCAGCGTCACCGGCAGGCTGATATCGATACCCTCGGCCAAGTTGCCCAGCGGCCCGACAAACTGCCCAGGCAAGTTGACGAAGCACAGGCCCACCAGCGCACTCGGGATCCAGGCCCCCAGCCCGCGCCAGTTCCAGCCATGGCTGAACCAGTAGCGGCCACCGGTTTCGCCGCGGGTGAACACCTGCAGGTCATCCGGGCAGTAGAAGCCTCGGCGTACGATCAGGCCGATGATCATCATCACCATCCACGGCGTGGTGCAGGTGATGATCAGCACGGCGAAGGTCGACACGCTTTGCACCAGGTTGGCGGCGAAACGTCCGATAAAGATGAAGGCAATCGACATCACCCCGATCAGCAGCGTGGCCTTGACCCGCGACAAAACGCGCGGAAACACGCTGGACATGTCCAGCCCGGTGCCATACAGCGACGTGGTGCCGGTGGACATGCCGCCGATCACTGCAATCAGGCACACCGGCAGGAAGAACCAGCTAGGTGCCACCGCCAGCAAGCCGCCGACATAGTTGTTGGCCGCGATGTAGTCCGGCGCCTTGATCGCCACGATGGTGGCGGTAGCCAGGCCGAACAGGAACGGAATCAAGGTGGCGACCTGCGCCAGGACCACGGCCAGCATGATCCGGCCCTTCGGGGTTTCCCGCGGGATATAGCGCGACCAGTCACCCAGGAACGCACCGAAGGAAATCGGGTTGC
Source organism: Pseudomonas gorinensis (assembly GCF_042015035.1). Lineage (NCBI taxonomy): Bacteria > Pseudomonadati > Pseudomonadota > Gammaproteobacteria > Pseudomonadales > Pseudomonadaceae > Pseudomonas > Pseudomonas gorinensis. The sequence goes on along the minus strand of NZ_CP167125.1, from coordinate 5,427,430 downwards.
TCATGGCCACCAGCGCGGCGCCGATAAAGGCCGCCCAGAAACCGCTCTGGCCCATCGCGACGGTGCCGGCGAAGTGGCTGTCGAAGGTTGGCGCGAACGCGAAGATGCCCAGCAGGAACAGCAGGCTTGCCGCCCACACGGCAATGCGGTTGACCCACAGCATGAAACGAAAGCCGTAGATGCACACCGTCAGCACGAGAATCGCGAATACGCCGTAGGCCAGGCCCAGGGTCAGGTCGGTTTCCGGCAGGCCGATCAGGCGTTTCGCACCGCCGACCAGGGCATCGCCGGAACTCCACACCGACAGTGAGAAGAACGCAATCGCGGTCAGCAATGACAAAAACGAACCGACAATTCGCCCATGCACGCCAAAGTGCGCGCCGGAAGACACGGCGTTATTGGTGCCATTGATCGGCCCGAACAGGCCCATGGGCGCCAAAATCACGGCCCCCACCAGCACGCCCAGCACAATCGCCCAGACCCCAGCCTGGAACGACAAGCCGAACAACACCGGAAAGGAACCCAGCACGGCGGTGGCAAAGGTATTGGCACCGCCGAAGATCAGGCGAAACAGATCCTTGGGCCCCGCGGTACGTTCGTGGTCCGGGATCTGTTCGACCCCGTTGGTTTCTATTTTGCGAATACTGTTGTCGTTGTTTTTATTATTCATGATCAGCTCCGATCACATTGGCTAAGGGGGCGGCAGCCCTTCCGGCATAGCGGACAAATGTTCGTGACAGGCCAGCCATAGGCCTTCTTGTTGTTCTGCGCGCAGCCCTTGCCGTTTGAAGACAATGGTCTCGCGTTCCTGGCTAAAAAATTGCTCCCCGTTCATGCGCAGCTCGGTGGCTACGTCATGCATGAAAATCGCCACGTCGCCTTGCAGGCTGACAAAGGCATTGCTCGAGGTGCAGGACAGCACTTCGAATCCCTCGTCCCGCCGCCAACTGTCCCACAACGCCTGGTAGGCATCGCGACTGAGCAGCGGCTGGGGGAGGGTGTAGAACACGAAGCTGGCATCGGCGCTGAACGCGCCGAAGTAAGCCTCGCGATCATTGCGCGCGAAGGCTGACACCAAGTCGGCCGCAGCTTTCAACACCTCATGGGCGCTCATCAGCGATGGGCTACGCCGGGCAGTACGCAGAGCATTTCGTACAGCAGGTTGGCGCCCAGCAGCGAGGTGTTGCCGGTGGTGTCGTAGGGCGGCGAAACCTCGACCAGATCGCAACCAATCAGGTCGAGGCCCTGGCAACCACGGATGATCTCGATTGCCTGGATCGTGGTCAGCCCACCAATTTCTGGGGTGCCGGTGCCAGGTGCCCAGGCTGGGTCGATACCGTCGATGTCGAAACTCAGGTACACCGGGCCGCCACCGACTTTTTCGCGTACTTCGGCCATCAACGGTGCGAGGGAGTGGTGCCAGCATTCTTCGGCCTGGACCACCCGGAAGCCCTGCTTGCGGCTCCAGTTGAAGTCTTCGGCGGTGTAGCCCTGGGCACGCAGGCCGATCTGCACCACACGGTCACAATCGAGCAGGCCTTCTTCCACCGCGCGGCGGAAGGTGGTGCCGTGGGCGATTTTCTCGCCGAACATGTGGTCATTGACGTCAGCGTGGGCATCGATGTGCACCAGCCCGACCTTGCCGTGTTTCTTGTGGATCGCCCGCAGGATCGGCAGGGTGATGGTGTGGTCGCCACCCAGGGTCATGGGGATCACGTTGTGTTCGAGGATTTCGTCGTAGGCTTCTTCGATGATGCGCACGGCGTCGAGCAGGTTGAAGGTGTTGATCGCCACGTCGCCGATGTCGGCCACCGACAACGAATCGAACGGTGCGGCGCCGGTGGCCATGTTGTAAGGACGGATCATCACCGATTCGGCGCGGATTTCACGCGGCCCGAAGCGGGTGCCGGCGCGCAACGACGTGCCGATGTCCAGCGGTACGCCGATAAACGCGGCGTCCAGGCCCTTGGCCGACTGTAGGTGGGGTAGTCGCATCATGGTGGCGATGCCGGCGAAGCGCGGCATTTCGTTGCCGCCCAGTGGTTGGTGGAAAATCTTGTCCACAGGATTGCCTCAGCGTTGTTTTGTTTATTAGGGGTCGATTCTGCGAAAAGCCAGGGGAGGGAAGAATCGCCAGGGGCAAATACTTAGTTCAGATTTTTCTAAACTAATGGCTGAGGTAGACTCTGACGATTCTTGTAGGCGCGAGATTGCTCCTACAGTTACCGCGTTTTTGGAGGCCCGATGGCCAACGCCTTGCCCGACCTGAAACTCCTGCGCATCTTCGTCAGCGTCGTGCGCCACCAGGGGTTCGCCAATGCCCAGCACGAACTCAACCTGTCCACCTCGGCCATCAGCACCTATATGAGCCAGTTGGAGTCGGCGTTGGGCCTGGTGCTGTGTCATCGCGGCCGGGGCGGGTTCAGCCTGACCAGCAAGGGCGAGTTGTTCCACCAGGAAACCCTGCGCCTGCTCGGCGAACTGGAAGGCTTCGAGCAATACGCCGCCGCATTGAAGGGTGAGTTGCGCGGTACCCTCAAGCTCGGCGTGCTCGACTCTACCGTCAGCGACAAGGCCCTGCCGTTCGCCGAAGTCATCGGCGCCTATAGCCTGGAACACCCGGCGGTGCATTTGCATTTGTCGGTGATGAGCCCGTACGAACTGCAACTGGGCGTGCAGGACAATCGCCTCGACCTGGCCATCGGTGCCTTCTCCAATCGCATGAGCGGGCTGGTCTACATGCCGCTGTACCGCGAGCAACACTGGCTGTATTGCAGCACTCGCCACCCACTGTTCAACGAGCGGCGTATCCCCGAACAAGTGATTACCCAGCAACGCATGGTCGGGCGCGGCTACTGGAGCCAGGCGGAACTGGCGCGCCATGGTTTCAAGCACAGCGCCGCCACGGTGGAAAGTATGGAGGCACAGTTGATCCTGGTGCTGTCCGGCGCCTATATCGGCTACCTGCCCGAGCACTACGCCCAGGCCTGGGCTGACAAGGGTGACCTGCGCGTATTGCTGCCGGCGACCTTCGGCTACCAGGCGCCGTTCTCGATGATCATGCGCCGTGGCCGCAGTCGCGAACCGCTGATCCAGACCTTCCGCGATTTACTCAAAGCCCAGCTCAACCAGGCCTGAAGAACCATGTCCCGACCCCAATGTTCCCGCTGTCACAGGCCCGCTGTCCATTGCCTGTGCGCGCTGATCCCCAGCCTCGACAGCCGTACCCGTGTGTTGCTGTTGCAGCATCCGAGCGAGGTCAACCATGCGCTCAATACCGCGCGGCTGGCGGCGTTGGGTTTGAACAATGCGCAACTGGTGGTGGGGGAGGTCTTTGATGATCTGCCGACGCTATTGAACCCGCCAGGCTATCAGGCGCGGCTGTTGTTCCCCGCCGACGACGCCCAGCCGCTGCAAGCCTATGCGCCCGACGATCAGCCGCTGTTGCTGGTGGTGCCCGATGGCACCTGGCGCAAGGCGCGCAAACTGCTGCACCTCAACCCTTTATTGGCGGCGTTGCCCCGGGTGGCCCTGGCCGAGGGTGGCGTGTCGCGTTATCGGCTGCGCAAGGCGCCGGGGCCGGGGGCATTGTCGACGGTCGAAGCGATCGTGCAGGCGTTGCAAGTGCTGGAGGCGCCGGTTTCGTTTGAGCCGTTGCTCAAGCCGTTTGATGCATTGATCGAAGGGCAGATTGCGGCGATGGGAGAGGAGGTCTTTCAGAAAAATCATGGCGACGGGTATTTGGGCTAGGCGGGTTATCGAGGTGCGGCTATCGGGGGCAAGCCCCCTCCCACATTCGACCGCATTCTCATGCTGGAACTCGGTCCAGTGTGGGAGGGGGCTTGCCCCCGATAGCGTCCACCCAGCCGCCACCTCCCTCGCTTATTCCTATAAGCCATAAGCACCACACTTTGCGTGATATGGCGCGCCTGGCTTTCCCGGTATGATGTTCGCCCCCGCAGTCTGGATTGCGAATACGCCATGACCTTGCAGTACCCTACAATCGCCGATTGCGTCGGCAATACGCCCCTGGTCCGCTTGCAACGCATGGCGGGTGAAACCAGCAATACCCTGTTGCTCAAGCTCGAAGGGAACAACCCGGCTGGTTCGGTCAAGGACCGCCCGGCGTTGTCGATGATCACTCGCGCCGAGCTGCGCGGGCAGATCAAGCCGGGCGATACCCTGATCGAAGCCACCTCGGGTAACACCGGGATTGCCCTGGCCATGGCCGCGGCGATCAAGGGCTACAAAATGGTGCTGATCATGCCCGACAACGGCAGCGCCGAGCGCAAGGCGGCGATGACCGCCTATGGCGCCGAGCTGGTGCTGGTCACCCAGGAAGAAGGCATGGAAGGTGCCCGCGACCTTGCCGAGCGCATGGCCGCCGAAGGCCGTGGCCAGGTACTGGACCAGTTCGCCAACGGTGATAACCCCGAAGCGCACTACACCACCACCGGCCCGGAAATCTGGCGCCAGACCCAAGGCACGATTACCCATTTCGTCAGTTCCATGGGCACTACCGGCACCATCATGGGCAACTCGCGCTACCTCAAGGAGCAGAATCCTGCGATCCAGATCATCGGCCTGCAACCGATGGAAGGCGCGGCGATCCCCGGTATCCGGCGCTGGCCCGAGGAGTATCTGCCGAAGATCTACAACGCCTCGCGGGTGGATCGCATCATCGACATGGCCCAGCGTGAAGCCGAAGACACCACCCGTCGCCTGGCCCGTGAAGAAGGTATCTTCTGCGGCGTGTCGTCCGGTGGGGCCGTGGCTGGCATGCTGCGCCTGTCCAAGGAAGTGGAAAACGCGGTGATCGTCGCGATCATCTGTGACCGAGGCGACCGTTACTTGTCGACCGGCATTTTCGACGAACCCAACTGATGGCCAAGCACGAGAGAGGCCTGCGCTTCCAACCGACGGGCGGCAGCCGGGCCCCGCAGATTCCTGTAGGCAAGAAGCAGCGCCTGACCATCGAGCGCCTGGCCAATGATGGCCGTGGCATCGTGTTCTTTGAGGGGCGCACCTGGTTCGTCAACGGCGCGTTGGCCGGCGAAGAGGTGGAAGCGCGGGTGCTGGGCGCCCACGGTAAGGTGGTCGAGGCGCGTACCGAGCGGGTGTTCAAGGCCAGCGAATTACGCCGCCCGGCACCGTGCGCGCACTTTGGCCGCTGCGGCGGTTGCAGCGTGCAGCACTTGCCCCATGACGAACAACTCGCCCTGAAACAGCGCATGCTCGCCGAGCAACTGTCCCGTGTGGCCGGTGTCGAACCGCAAGAATGGGCCGCGCCGTTGAGCGGGCCGGAGTTTGGCTATCGGCGTCGCGCCCGAGTGGCCGTGCGTTGGGATGCCAAGGCCAGGAAACTGGAAGTCGGTTTCCGCGCCGTGGCCAGCCAGGACATTGTCGCCATCGACGATTGCCCGGTGCTGGTACAGGCCTTGCAACCGATCATGCAGCGTCTGCCGAACATGCTGCGTCGCTTGAGCAAGCCTCAGGCATTGGGGCATGTGGAGGTGTTCAGCGGGTCGTCCAGCGCCGTGTTGCTGCGGCATATGGCGCCGTTGTCGGATGCGGACCTGCTGATCCTGAAAGAATTTTGTAACTTCCATGAAGCCCAGTTGTGGCTGCATGGCGAAGGCCAGCCGGAGCCTGTCGAGCCTGATCAGTCGCTGGGTTTTCGATTGGACGCATGGGACTTGGAGTTGGCGTACCGACCAGGGGATTTTGTCCAGGTCAACGCCGGGGTCAACGAGGCGATGGTTGCCCAGGCCCTGAACTGGCTGGCACCACAACCCGATGAGCGGGTGCTGGACCTGTTTTGCGGCCTGGGCAACTTCGCCCTGCCGCTGGCGAAACAGGTGCGCGAAGTGGTGGCGGTGGAAGGCGTGCAGGCCATGGTGGACCGGGCTGCACGGAACGCCATCAGCAACAATTTGCATAATGTGCAGTTTTTTCAGGCCGATTTGTCCCAGCCTTTGAATGACGTGGAATGGGCCAAACAGGGCTTTTCTGCGGTACTCTTGGACCCACCCCGCGATGGTGCCCTGGAGGTTGTGCGCAAGCTCGCCACCCTGGGGGCCAAGCGCCTGGTGTATGTGTCCTGTAACCCGGCGACGCTGGCGCGGGACACGGTTGAGCTGGTCAAGCAAGGCTACCGGCTAAAACGTGCCGGGATCCTCGACATGTTTCCGCAGACAGCGCATGTCGAGGCCATGGCGTTATTTGAAGCGGGCTAGGATGCCCGTTTAATCCGACTGGCCTGCGATCTCCAAGGCCTATGACCTGCCACGGAGTTCGCAGTAAAAAGGTCGGCGATGATTCTGGCGCATCGAAGGTGCGTCGTAGGGAAGGTAAGCAAGATGGTACAGGTGAGAGCACACCAGCCGATCAACACCGACGGCAGTATCAATCTCGAGGCATGGCTGGATCATGCCGTCAGTGTCGACCCGGCACTGGACCGTGAAGCCTTGAAAGCAGCCTGCGAGTTCGCTCGTGAGTCTGAACAGCAAGACAATGCGGCCAAGAACCTGTGGGCGGAGGGCACTTCCAGCTTTCGTACCGGGTTGGAAATCGCTGAGATCCTCGCCGATCTCAAGCTGGACCAGGATTCGCTGATCGCCGCCGTGCTCTATCGCGGCGTGCGTGAAGGGCACATCCCGTTGGCTACCGTTGGCCAGCGCTTTGGTTCGGTGGTGGCCAAGCTGATCGACGGCGTGCTGCGCATGGCCGCCATCAGTGCCAGCCTCAGCCCGCGCCAATCGATGGTGCTGGGCACCCAGGGCCAGGTGGAAAACCTGCGCAAGATGCTGGTGGCGATGGTCGACGACGTGCGTGTCGCGCTGATCAAGCTGGCCGAACGTACCTGCGCGATCCGTGCGGTGAAGACCGCTGATGACGAGAAGCGCAACCGCGTCGCCCGCGAAGTCTTCGACATCTACGCGCCCCTGGCCCACCGCCTGGGTATCGGCCATATCAAGTGGGAGCTGGAGGATTTGTCCTTTCGCTACCTTGAGCCCGACCAATACAAACAAATTGCTACCCTGCTGCATGAGCGGCGGCTCGACCGTGAGCGCTTCATCACCGACGTAATGGGCCAATTGCGGGCCGAGTTGCAGGCCACGGGTGTGGATGCCGACATCAGTGGCCGCGCCAAGCATATCTATTCGATCTGGCGCAAAATGCAGCGCAAGGGCCTGGCCTTCAGCCAGATCTACGATGTGCGTGCAGTGCGCGTGCTGGTGCCGGAAATGCGCGATTGCTACACCGCGCTGGGGATCGTCCACACCCTGTGGCGGCACATCCCCAAGGAATTCGACGACTACATCGCCAACCCCAAGGAAAACGGTTATCGCTCGCTGCATACGGCGGTGATTGGTCCCGAGGGCAAGGTGCTGGAAGTGCAGATCCGCACCCACGCCATGCACGAAGAGGCAGAGCTGGGTGTGTGCGCGCATTGGCGCTACAAGGGCACCGACGTCAAGGCCGGGTCCAACCAGTACGAGGAGAAAATCTCCTGGCTGCGCCAAGTGCTGGAGTGGCACGAAGAACTCGGCGATATCGGCGGCCTGGCCGAACAGCTGCGCGTGGATATCGAGCCGGACCGGGTCTATATCTTCACCCCCGACGGCCACGCCATTGACTTGCCCAAAGGCGCCACGCCGCTGGACTTTGCCTACCGCGTACACACCGAAATCGGCCACAACTGCCGTGGCGCCAAGATCAACGGGCGCATCGTACCGCTCAACTACAGCCTGCAGACCGGTGAACAGGTCGAGATCATCACCAGCAAGCACGGTACGCCGAGCCGCGACTGGCTGAACCCGAACCTGGGCTACATCACCACGTCGCGGGCGCGGGCGAAGATCGTCCACTGGTTCAAATTGCAGGCGCGCGACCAGAACGTCGCCGCCGGCAAGACCCTGCTCGAACGTGAATTGGCGCGCCTCGGCCTGCCCCAGGTGGACTTCGACAAGCTGGCCGAGAAGGCCAACATGAAGGTCGCCGAAGACATGTTCGCCGCCCTCGGTGCCGGCGACCTGCGCCTGGCGCAACTGGTCAACCTGGCCCAGCAGTTGGTGGAGCCGGAGCGTGGCAACGAGCAACTGGAACTCATCCCGCGCAAGGCCACCGGCTACAAGCCTGGCAAGCGCGGCGATATCCAGATCCAGGGCGTGGGCAACCTGCTGACGCAAATTGCCGGTTGCTGCCAGCCTCTGCCGGGTGACGCCATCGTCGGCTACATCACCCAGGGCCGTGGCGTGAGCATTCACCGCCAGGACTGCGCTTCGGTGCTGCAACTGGGTGGGCGCGAGCCGGAGCGGATTATCCAGGTCAGTTGGGGCCCGGTGCCGGTGCTCACCTACCCGGTGGACATCATCATCCGCGCCTACGACCGTTCCGGTTTGCTGCGTGACGTCTCGCAAGTGCTGCTCAACGAGCGGATCAACGTGCTGGCGGTCAACACCCGCTCGAATAAAGAGGACAACACGGCGTTGATGTCCCTGACCATCGAGATCCCGGGGCTGGACGCGTTGGGGCGGTTGCTGGGGCGGATTTCCCAGTTGCCGAACATCATTGAGACGCGGCGCAACCGTACCCCATGAACGTCTGGATGAACACAGTCTGAAATGTGGGAGGGAGCTTGCCCCCGAAAGCGGAGTGTCAGGTACCAGATTCTTGGTTGACCCACCGCAATCGGGGGCAAGCCCCCTCCCACATTTGATCGGCGGTGTTCATACCTGATCGGAAATAGAATGATGTATTCACTTGAAGACCTGCTGCACCTGATGAGCCGCCTGCGAGACCCGCAATACGGGTGCCCGTGGGATATCAAGCAAACCTACGCCACCATTGTCCCGCACACCCTGGAAGAGGCCTACGAAGTGGCCGACGCCATCGAGCGCGGCGATTTCGATCATCTGCAAGGTGAGTTGGGCGACCTGTTGTTCCAGGTGGTGTATTACAGCCAACTGGCGCGGGAAGAGGGGCGCTTCGAATTTGCCGGGGTGATCGACAGCATCACGCGCAAGCTGATTCGCCGTCATCCCCATGTGTTCCCGACCGGCGATCTGTATGCGCCACTGGATATTCCTCAACTGAGCGAAGAACAGGTAAAGGAACGCTGGGAGCAGATCAAGGCCGAGGAGCGTGCGGAAAAATCCGACGCGCCAGAGCAACTGTCCTTACTCGACGATGTGCCGACGGCCTTGCCGTCCTTGTCCCGTGCCGCCAAATTGCAGAAGCGCGCCAGCCAGGTCGGTTTCGACTGGCCGGCGGCCTTGCCGGTGGTGGATAACGTGCGCGAAGAGTTGGACGAAGTGCTCGAAGCCATGGCCGATAACGATCCGGTGGCCATCGCCGATGAAGTCGGTGACCTGCTGTTTGCGGCGGTCAACCTGGCTCGTCACCTCAAGGTCGACCCGGAAACCGCCTTGCGCGGCGCCAATGCCAAATTCGAGCGACGTTTCCGATTTATCGAACAGGCATTGCGCGATACGCGCCAATCCATGGAAGATTGCACCCTCGAAGAGTTGGACGCCCTGTGGGGCGAAGCCAAACGCCAGGAAAAGAACGTGTCCAGCTGCGGTTGAGCAGTTGCCTAAGTGAGTAAGCACCATGAGCCTTTCCCTTCGCGACCAGTTGCTTAAAGCAGGTCTGGTCAACCAAAAGCAGGCCAAGCAGGTCGGCAAAGAGAAACAGAAACAGCAGCGCCTGGTCCACAAGGGGCAGGCCGAGGCCGATGACACCCAGGCGCGCCTGGCCCAGGAAGCGATGGCCGAGAAGGTCAAGCGTGACCAGGAGTTGAACCGTCAGCAACAGGAAAAAGCCGAGGCCAAGGCCCGTACGGCCCAGGTCAAGCAACTGATCGAGACCTCGCGCCTGCCCAAGCTGACCACCGAGGACTACTACAACTTCGTGGATGACAAGAAGGTCAAGCGCCTGTCGGTCAATACGTTGATGCGCAACAAGCTGAGCAACGGTTCCCTGGCGATCGTGCATCACGGTGGCGGCTACGAGGTGATCCCGCGCGAAGCGGCGCTGAAGATCCAGGAGCGCGCGCCGGAGCGTATCGTGCAGCTCAATATCCTCACCGAAAGCCAGGTGCCGGACGAGGACGATCCGTATGCGGCCTATCAGATTCCTGACGATCTGATGTGGTAAGGCAGTAAAACAACAAACCCCGCTCAAAAGGCGGGGTTTGTGTTTTAGCGCGCAGCGTCAGGTGGTTACCAATCCACGGCGTAACTCATGCTGAAGGTGCGACCCTCGGCATTCGGGTAAGGCGCGCGGGCGTTGGCCTGGGCGAACATGTTCTGGTAGTTGCGGTTGCTGAGGTTGTACACCGCACCTTCCAGGCGACCCACCGGCAGTCTCACGGAACCCAACAGGTCGACCAGCGTGTAGCCTTGGATATCGCGGCCGTTGTTGTCTTTGAACGCCGCGTCGTAGTCGGCCAGGCGCATGCCTTGCAAGCGCACGCTGTAGTCGCCGCGGTCATAGCCAACAAAGGCCGTCGTCTTGGCGGGGGCAATACGTGTCGCCGGCAAGTCGATCCATTGTCCGTTCTGGCGGGTTTCGCCTTTGGCGTAAGCGTAAGTCCCACCCACCGACCATTGATCGGTGACGTTGTACGTCAGGCTGGTTTCGATGCCGCGCACGCGCTCTTTCTGGTTCACCAGGCGCAACACACGATCATTGGCATCGTAGAACTGAGTGACATCCGAGGTGTTTTCATACGCGGTGACGTTCGCCAGCCACTTGTCCCAATTCCCACGCCAGCCCAGCTCGTAGCTGTCGACCTTCAGGGCCTGGGCATTCAGTTTTTGAATGTCGTAAGTGCTGCTGACGTCGCGCAGGAAGCGCTGGATGTCCGGCAGGGAAAAGCCCTGGCTGAAGTTGACGAATACATCCTGGTTTTCGCTCAGGTGGTACACCGCCCCGAGGTTGTAGAGGGTGTCATCGTATTTGAGAGTGCCCCCTGGCAGGGTCGCGCGATTACCGGTCTGGACGATTTCGCCGTATGCAATGCTGTCGGCAATGTCGCTTTCGATCCACTCGCGACGTACACCGCCACGCAGGGTCCAGTCATCGATGTCGTAGGACAGTTGGCCAAAAATAGCTTTGGTGGTGGTCTGGATGTCCGGCCCCAGTTCGAACGTGGTACCGGTCTTGGTGTAGGTGAGGCCGTTGACCCGGTACTGGTCCCCACGCTGACGTGAGGTTTCATGATCATAATCGGCACCCCACACCAGGTTGCCGGTCGCCGTGCCAATGTCCGGCATTGGCGTGTCGATGGCCGCTCGCAGGCCGTAAACATCTTGCACGCTGTTGTTGTCGGACACGCCCGCGCGGCCCCTGGACAGGTCGGGGAAGAACAGCGCGTCGGCACGCCGCCAATAACTTTCGACCTGCAGGCTTTGGCCGTAGAAATCCTGATCGGCGTAATTGAGGTTTACTGCCTGGTTGTGGGTGAACGGTTGATCGTCCAGGTCCAGGCCTTTTACCGCGACTGCGGTGTTGGTGACGCGTGGATTCTTGGTGTAACGCGTGTCTTGTTCGTCCTTGTAGTCTTGCAGGGACAGCGTGATTTTCTTGTCGTCATCCAGCTCGTAGCCGAAGCGACCTTGCAGGTCGTAGGTGTCGGTGTCCATGTTGCTGCCCTGGGACGTGTCCTGGGGAATGCGCTTGCCGTTACCGTCGAACTGGTCGTTGCGTTGCACAGCGTTGGCCGAGAGATACCAATCCACCGGGCCACTGCGGCCCGTGGCGCTTTGGAACGCTTCGTAGGAGAAACCTTTATGGCTGAAGTTGTTGCCGGTGGTCATGCCGATCTTGCTGCTCAACGCCAGCTCTTCACCTTTGTTGCGCTTGGTGATGATGTTGATGATGCCGCCTGACGCGCCCGCACCGTAGACACTGCTGGCACCGGAAATGACTTCGATACGCTCGATGCTTTCCGGCGCGACGCTGTTGAGCTGGCGGAAGTTGTCACGTGTGGCGTTCTGGGATACCCCGTCGATCAGGATCAGGGTATTGCGCCCACGAAGCGTCTGGCCGAAGTTGCTCATGCCGCCGCTGGAAGGGGCGATGCCTGGTACCAATTGCCCGAGGATGTCTGCAACCCGGCGACCGGCACCCGCTTGCTGGCGGATCTGCTCTTCGCTGATCACCTGCACCGAGCCTGGAATCGCCGCGATGCTGGTTTCACTGCGGGTGGCCGACACGACCGTGGCCTGCAGTTGCAGGTTGGTGGGTGCGGCTTGCGTACCTTCGCTCTCATCGGCCCAGGCGGGCACGCTTATCGACCCTAGAAGCGGCAGCAGAACTGCCAGTTGCGATTTGTTCATGACCTTGCCTTTCAGTTGTTAGAAGTATTGACAGAAAAACCGGATGTCTCGGGTGTTCGGGTGAACGAACGAATCGCGCGGATGCCCAGGGCGGCCAAGGCGTACGTGAGTGCCACCAGCCAGAAGCTGTGCGCCAGGCCCACGATGCCCATGCCGATACCGCCGATCAGCGCGCCACACAGCGCACCGGCTTTGGCGGCGCTGTTGCCCAGGCCCAGGGCAAAGCCCTGCTGGCTGGGCGCAACGGTGTTGGCGATCAATGTGTAGGCGACTGGCAGCAATGCACCCTGCCAAACGCCCCACAGGAGCCGGCTGGCGAGGAATCCCAGCCATTCGCTGGCCAGTGCCGTAAACGCCAGCGTCAAGGCACAGGACCACGTGACCCACTCGATGATGCGCAGCGTGTGCGCCGGTTGATGGCGGTCGAACAGGCGCCCCCATAACGGTGCGGACAGCGCCAGGGTCAGTGCGCTGGCGGCATAGCTGGCGCCGATCAGCCACGCAGGAGCGTGTAGCACGTCGGCGACGTACAAGGCGTAAAACGGCTGGGGCATCATCTTGGCCGCCTGGATCAACACGATGATTCCCAGCATCGCACCGAGCCAGCCTTTGGGCAGCGCGGTCGGCGTTGCGCTGCGTGTTGGTCGTGATCGTGGTGCGTCGGTGGGCAAGAACAGGCTGATCACCGCGCACAACACGCACACCGCCGTGGCGCTGTAGCACAGCAGTGCAAAGCCCGAGACATCCATCAACCAGCCGCCCAACACCGGTCCGGCCAGCGAGCCCACGGCAGTCGCCGATTGCAGTCGAGCCAGAATGTGCCCGCGCCCGCCGTCGCCGCAGCAGGCCAGTGCATAGGCTTGCGCCGCGGCGATAAAACCGGCCAGTGCCCCTTGCGCGACCCTGATTGCCACGAGCAGCCAAGGATCGAAGGTCACGGCGGCCAGGCCCTGGCACACCGCCAACGCCAGCAACGCCCGGATGATCATTGGCTTGTGCCCGGTGTGGTCACCCAGTCGCCCCCACATGGGGGTCAGGATCATCGCCGCCATCATCGGCCCTGCGTACACCAGCGAGGACAGCAGGCCGGTGTATTGGGCATTGGCGACGCCGAGCAGCTTCTGGATTTGCAGCGGCCAGAAAGGTCCACTCATTTCCATGGCGCCCATCGACACCAACTGAATCACTACCAGCAGCCGCAGTGCGGTGTTGTTAGCCGGCATTGGCGGCGGCGCTCAGCGGGTTCGGCAAACGCCCGACGATATCGGCATGGCTCTCCAGCAGACGCATGCGCATGAACGACTTGGCTGGCCAGTCCTGCTCCAGCAACGCTTTGCGCTCGGTCTCCCAGCGCTGTGGTTCGACCTCGTTGCGCAAGTCGTCGAAGCACTGGCTGACCTGTGTCGACAGTTCGTTCCAGAGCAGCACTTGGGGCACGTCGAAGTGGCGTGCGCTGAGCAACACGAGTTCGCCCAGGTGGCACATGAATACGGTGTGCAGCAGTTTGTCGCGCACGAACCCGGCATCGTCGTACAGGGTCATTTTGGGATCGTGCAGTTCGATGTCCAGGCCATGGGCGTGCAAGGCCTTGCGGTCGATCCGGATATCACCGAAATCACGCAAGAGCAGGCGGCTCAACTGCCCGTCAGCCGCCATGACCATGAAGGAGTTCTGCTGATGAGCTTCGAAGGCCACGCCATAACGTAAATACATGCCCAGCAGCGCCGGTACGGCAATCGCGGCGTAGTCCCGAAAGAACGCGAGCAGGGCAGCTGTGTCGTCCTTGCCTTGGCTCAGTCGCACCCATTGGCGCAGCAGCGGCTGCCCGTGCTGGTCGATCGCGAACAGACTGCCGACCGGCACGGCCATTTCACCCGGTTGGAGCAGGCTCTGGGGGGCGTCACGGTACAGTACGGCCAGGTGGCGGGAGTGTTCATCATTGGCCGGTTGCGGCTTGAAATGCACGCCGATCCGCTCGGGGACGATGCTGAGGATCTGCTGGATCGAAGGCTCGCGCTCGAGGATCGCCAGCAGCAGGTGGCTGATCCGCGGGCCCATGCGCGCCGAACGTGGCGAAACAGTGCGCTGCACACTGGTCAGGCGCAGTGAAACCGGGAGTTTCACCATCGGTGCATCACACCGGCCTTCAGGCAGCACGGTCCTGAACGACATGGTCGGGTGGGCGGTGAACGCAACGATATCGGTCAGCACCAACAACCGGTCTCCAATTTCGTTGGCGAACAATTGCGGTAACTCTTGGCGGGCCTGCCAAGGGTGAGCCGGCAGCGGCAGATAATCGCCAGCCTCAAGGCCTTGAGCGGTCAACTGCGCCGTCAGCTGCCGGGCGGCCTGGGGGAAATGATGTTGCCACCATTGCCAGTAATCCGCGGTGCCCGCCAGCCTTTCCACATGGGCGAATTGGCGATGCAGGGCGCACAGGAACACCGGAAAACGGGCTTCGAATTCCGGTGAGAAATCGATGACCTGGTGGGTATTCAAACCCAGTTTGGTCTTGTAATTGGGGTGCCAGGGATGGCCCAGCGTGCCCCATTGCTCAAGCGTAGAGGTCGGATTGGTCACACTGGGGTCATGCTTGAGGTGGCTCAAAAGGTTGCTTTGGTGCATCGGGTCCATTGCCGCATGGAGCTTGAGTGTCCATTGCTCATGAAAGGCGAGGCACAGCGTATCGTTGACAAAGCTGTCGTCGATTTCGGTGTTGAGGCGGCCCAGGACGTCCGGGTCGGCAGGTGATTCGAGACTGCTGTTGAGCAGCGTCAGTAGCTGCGACGGGAACTGAATATTCCGGTCAGGATGATCATCACGCAGCAGGGTGACCCGGCCACGCACGTCCCAGCTGGCCATGCGGCCGGGGAGCAGGTGATCGAAACGCAGGCGGCTCTGGTCAGGCAGCGCGAGCCAGCAGTGTCCGTGTTCGTCATAGGTGCGGGTGCTGGGGGCCAGCAGGCCTTCACGAAACAGTGCTTGGATCAAACGTTGAAAGCTACGCTCGGCGGCGGGGGCCAGGGCGTTGATCAGAGCGTCGAGGGTGATGTTGTTAGCCTGAAATTGCGGGGTAGCAAGTGCTTCGCTCCAACGTTCAAGCAACAATTGTTCTGGGGTACGGCTGTGTCCGCGCATCAAGTGGAGTTCCCTGTCCGTGAGCCTGAGTGAAAAGCGGCTGAATGTTATCGAGAACTATTACCAATTGTCTATTTATTGTTACCTTTTTGCTGAAAGGTTTATTCAGAGGCTCGGGGGGAGAGGTGGGGCGCGAACGATTCGGGTGGTCAAAAGCACGGCAAGGGGCGTCGAGGCCTGTGTAAAGGGCTGCTTCAACGTTGTGATAGGGGGGGCGGGAGGTGGGCTGGGGCGGCGTGAAATATGTATTTTTCGATACAGTTGTCGAGGCTGAGGCAAAGACGGTCACGATTAAAAACGGCAAACCCCGCTCAATGACGGGGTCTGTCGTGTGTAGACGGCCTGGCTGCGTGGGCCGGCGCCTACTTGATTTCAGTGTTTCAGGAGCTCTGGGCCTGGCGTTTCATTTCAAGCGATTCGAGCTCGTTTTTATAGTTATGAGCGTCGCTCTCGTTGTGAAACATGCCGACCAGCAGGTCTTGTTGGTGGACATCCCAGATGTGAATCCCATGGCCCAGCGCTTCGTGGGACATATGTTCGTCGTCGCGTTCAGTCACTTTTACAGTCATCTGCTTGCTCCAATCTCTGGTTGATCTGCGGCAAGTCGTCGCAGGCCTTTGTTATATGTTTTGTTAGCTTGCTAAGTAAACTGATTTTCCCTGCAACAATTAATTGCAGGAAACGCAACAATCCCGCAGGCCCCGTAAACCGCGACATTGCGTCGCAGGGCGCTGGGTTTTATGACAAAAGTTTCATGTCTGGGTCAGGCTTTGACTGCTTTATTGACCCAGCCGCCCGCCATCGGAGGCAAGCCCCCTCCCACATTTGGAATGCGTTCCCAGTGGGGGAGGGGGGGCGGGCGCTTGCCCCCGATGGCGATAGCGGCCCGGCGTGAAAAGCCAGGCGAAAAAAAGCCCCGCATCAGCGAGGCTCCTTTATTGAACATCAGCTCATCAGCTGCCTTTGACAGACTTGCCGTCAACGGTGCCATCTTGCAGCATGATGTTGTATTCCTTGCCGTCGGTTTCCACCTGGCGCAGGGCGACCAGAAGGCCGCCCCAGTCCTTGGCGAACCACATCTGGGTGATGCGCTTGCTTTGGGTTGGGTCACGCACTCGCTCGACCTTGATCGCGTCGATGGAGCCGGCTTTGGTCTGGACTTTTTCCGGGCCGATCACGCGGAAGTCGTAGGTGTCGACATCGGTGCCTTCAACCACGTTGTAGCTCATGCTTTTCTTGCCGGCAGCGACATCCCGCTGCAGGGCCAACTGGTAGGTCGACTTATCAAGCATGCCGCTTTGCAGGGGCACGTTGACCGGGTCCTTGTTTTCAAAACCGGTGACTTTCTTGGTCGTCTGGTCGAAGTCCAGGTTGATCTTCTTCGCCCTGCCCAAGCCACCCCGTTCGAAGGTGTAGCTCTTGGGTTGCAGGGTGTCCTTGTCAAACAGGATCACGCTGGTCTCGGTCAGGCTGGCGATCATCATGGACGCCTTGAAGTTCAAGGTCCAGGAGCCGTCGCCGTTCTTGGTCAGGCTGCGTTCGGCCGAACCACTCATGGGCAACTGTTTCCAGTCGGCGGTGTAGCTGGCGGAGAACGGGTGTAGGTCTGCCGCTTGCACGGCGGGCAAGGCGAACAGCGCAAAAGCGAAGAGCAAGGCGCGACGCATAAAATCTCCTAGGTTCGAATCAAGTGGCCGCTGGCCGCAAGTAACTGGCCGTCCAATAATGCACCCTGGTCACCAAGAATCAACCGCCCCTCGGCAAACCAGCGAACAGCCAGCGGGTAAATCCTGTGTTCCTGGGTATGAACCCGTTGCGCAAGCGTCTGCGCCGAGTCGTCAGACTCTACCGGAACCACTGCCTGTACGACCAGAGGCCCGCCATCGAGTTCCTCGGTGACAAAGTGCACGCTGCAGCCATGCTCGCTGTCGCCGGCGTCGAGGGCGCGTTGGTGGGTGTGCATACCTTTGTACTTGGGCAGCAGGGAAGGGTGGATATTCAGCAGGCGCCCTGCATAGTGCCGCACGAAGTCAGCGCTGAGGATGCGCATGAAGCCGGCAAGGACCACGAGTTCAGGGTTGAAGGTATCGATCAGTTCGATCAAGGCGCTGTCGAAGGCCTCGCGACCTTCGAAAGCCTTGTGATCCAGGGTGCGGGTTTCAATGCCCGCATCCCTGGCGCGTTGCAGGCCGTAGGCGTCGCTGCGGTTGGAGATCACCGCAGCGATGCGCACCGGGCTATCGCCGGTACGCGTGCTGTCGATCAGGGCCTGCAAGTTACTGCCGGTGCCGGAAAGCAGCACCACGACATCACAGGTCTGGGACATCAGTGAGCCTTGAGGTTCTTCAGTTCAACCTGCGCAGCGCCTTCAGGGGCGGTGGCGATCTGGCCGATGACCCAAGGCTGCTCGCCCGCTTCACGCAGAACGTTCAGCGCGGTTTCAACGTGCTCTTGCGCCACGCAGATCACCATGCCGACGCCGCAGTTCAGTACGCGGTGCATTTCGGTTTCATTGACGTTGCCTTTCTCTTGCAGCCAGTCGAAGACCGCCGGACGCTGCCAGCTGGCCACGTCGACAATCGCCTGGGCGCCTTTGGGCAGTACGCGCGGGATGTTGTCCAGCAGGCCGCCACCGGTGATGTGGGCCATGGCCTTGACCGCGCCGGTGTCCTTGATCAGCTTGAGCAGTGGCTTGACGTAGATGCGTGTCGGAGCCATCAGCAGGTCGGTCAGCGGTTTGCCGTCGAGCTGGATGTTCTCGATGTCGGCGCCGGACACTTCGATGATCTTGCGGATCAGCGAGTAGCCGTTGGAGTGCGGGCCGGACGATGGCAGGGCGAGCAGGGCGTCGCCGGCAGCCACTTTGGAGCCGTCGATGATCTCGGCCTTTTCTACCACGCCAACGCAGAAGCCGGCCAGGTCGTAGTCTTCGCCTTCGTACATGCCCGGCATTTCAGCGGTTTCGCCGCCGACCAGGGAGCAACCTGACAGTTCGCAGCCGGCGCCGATACCGGTCACCACTTGTGCAGCGGTGTCTACGTTCAGCTTGCCAGTGGCATAGTAGTCGAGGAAGAACAGCGGTTCGGCGCCGCACACCACCAGGTCGTTGACGCACATGGCGACCAGGTCGATGCCGATGGTGTCGTGCTTGTTCAGGTTCAGTGCCAGGCGCAGCTTGGTGCCCACGCCGTCAGTGCCGGAGACCAGCACGGGCTGCTTGTAGCCGGCCGGGATCTCGCAGAGGGCGCCAAAACCGCCCAGGCCGCCCATGACTTCGGGGCGCGCAGTGCGCTTGGCGACGCTCTTGATGCGTTCGACCAATGCTTCACCGGCGTCGATGTCTACACCGGCGTCCTTGTAGCTCAGGGAGGGTTGCTTGCTCATGATCCAGGCCTTTAGGGGGGATTCAGGGGTAACGACCGAGCTGGCGAAGGCTTTCATGAAGAGGCCCAGCCGTTGACGGTCTGCGAAGGCGCGCGATTTTATCAGGCTTGAGGGGCAGCGGCCATCCTCGGGCCGACGGGCAGGGCCACATAGATAAAAAAAGCGGGTTAAAAAAATGCTAACCGCGCCTGCCCAGGCACGTATTAAGGTATAGCCTTTAACTCGCTATCGTTATGACAGTACGAAAACTTACCGAGACTCCGTGAATGTTTTACCGGTCGCTGTGGTCACAGCCTTGGGAAACCGGGTTCGCGCGGTCTGTTCCAGCCGCTAAATTTGTCGTTCGGGAATCTTCCATGCGTCTGTGTAAATTCTTTTTTGTAGGCTGCCTGTCATTGGCCAGCCTGGCGAGTCATGCCGAAACCCTCAATGGCCTGTATCAAGTACTTGAACCGGTCAGCAGTCAGTCCCCGCAAGAGCGTGACCAGGCGACCCAGCGCGCCGTGCAGACCTTGGTCATCCGCCTCACCGGTGATGCCAAGGCCGCCGACGGCCCGAGCCTGGCGGCGGTGCGCAAGGACCCGCAGCAAATCATCAGCCAGTATGGCTACGACGCCGGCCCACCGGAAAGCCTGCAAGTGGATTTCGACCCGGTCAGCACTGATCGCGCCTTGCGTGAAGCCGGCCTGCCGATCTGGGGCAGCAACCGGCCATCGATCCTCGGCTGGTGGTTGAACGACTCCACCGACGGCAGCAGCCTGGTGGGCGATGGTCAGGCCGTCGCCCAAGCGCTACGCCGTGCGGCCCAACATCGTGGCTTGCCATTGCGCCTGCCGCTGGGCGATCTGGATGAGCAGGTCGTCGCCACTGCGCCGAATCTCGAAAGTGCCGATGCCACCCCCCTGCGCGCGGCCTCCGAACGCTATGGCGCCGACGCTTTGCTGGCGGTGCATGCGCGTCAGGACGGCAACCAGTGGCAAGCCAAATGGCGCCTGTGGCTGGGCGACAAGAGCGAGCAGGGCACCGCGCAAGGGGCCGATACCGCCGCCGTCGCCGATGCCGTGATGCTGGCCGTGAGCCAAAAACTGGCTCCACGCTTTGCGGTCAAGCCGGGTGTCAGCACAGAACAATTGTTGGAAGTGCAGGGAATGAACCTGGAGCGGTATGCCGCCCTGGGGCATCTGCTGGAGCCGTTCGGCGGCCAGCCGCAGCTCGTTGACGGCAATCGTATTGTGTATCGCGTCAACGGCAGCGCCGATCAATTGCGTACCCAGTTGAGCCTGGCCAAGTTGCAGGAGATTCCTGCTGGAGAGTCGCCGGTTCAGCAGCCCGTGGCAGATGGTACCCGGCCGGCTGTGGCAGCCCAGCCTCAGGCGCAACTGCGTTTTCGTTGGTAAATGTTCTTCCTGCTCTATATAGAAGCAGGAAGCAAATGACAGATGGAGTGGTTTATGGCGGATGCGCGTCGTTGGGTGTGGCTTGGCGGGATCGTCCTGCTGTGCGTTTTTGTGTTCCTGCTGCATTCGATCCTGACGCCTTTCCTGGTGGCGTTATTGCTCGCTTACCTGTTCGATCCGGTGGTGGATCGCCTGGAGAAAGCCGGGCTGTCACGCACCTTGGGCGTGGTAGCGGTGTTTGCGCTGTTTACGTTGATCATTACCGCGCTGGTGTTGGTGCTGGTGCCGATGCTGGCCAAGCAACTGTTTCGCCTTTATGAGTTGGCGCCGCAGATGCTCGACTGGCTGCAGCACACGGCGATGCCGTGGGCCCAGGCCAAGCTCGGCCTGGCGGATGGCTTCTGGAAGTTCGACAAGGTCAAGGCGGCGATCAGCGAGCATATGGGCCAGACCACCGATATCGTCGGTGTCGTGCTCAGCCAGGCGACGGCTTCCAGCTTGGCGCTGATCGGCTGGCTGACCAACCTGGTGTTGATCCCGGTGGTGGCGTTCTACCTGTTGCGGGACTGGGACATCATGATGGCCAAGATCCGCAGCCTGCTGCCGCGCGACCGCGAGGAGCGCATTGTGTCCCTGGCCGGGGAGTGCCACGAGGTGCTTGGCGCGTTCGTGCGTGGCCAGTTACTGGTGATGCTGGCCCTGGGGGTTATCTACGCCGCCGGATTGATGGCGATCGGCCTGGAGCTGGGCCTGTTGATCGGCTTGATCGCCGGGCTCGCCGCGATCGTGCCCTACATGGGCTTCGTGATTGGTATCGGCGCGGCGCTGGTGGCCGGGTTGTTCCAGTTTGGCGGCGATTTGTACCCGATGCTGGGGATTGTCGCGGTATTCATGGTCGGCCAGGCCCTGGAAGGCATGGTGCTCACGCCGCTGCTGGTGGGGGACCGTATCGGCCTGCACCCGGTGGCGGTGATCTTTGCGATCCTGGCGGGCGGTGAGTTGTTCGGTTTTACCGGCATCCTGCTGGCGTTGCCGGTGGCGGCGGTGATCATGGTCCTGGTGCGCCATCTGCATGATCTGTACAAGGATTCGGATGTGTATACGGGTGTCGAAGACCCCGAGTTGTAATTGCAGTGTCACAAACCCGGTCGATGGCCGGGTTTGTTGTTTCTGGCGCCTGCGTGTCAAATATTCCGCTTGAATCCAGCAAGTTAACGCAAACCTTTGATTTTGCTTGTGGTCTGTTGCATTGTGCGCCCGGCGTCACGGGTATAAACTTTGCAAACTTTACACAGAGGCCACTAACGGTTCGATTGGAGCCGTTCAGTCAGCATGAAACCGATTCAGCTGCCCCTAGGTGTGCGTCTGCGTGATGACGCCACCTTTATCAATTACTACCCAGGCGCCAATGCCGCTGCACTCGGCTATGTCGAGCGGCTCTGCGAAGCCGACGCCGGGTGGACTGAAAGCCTGATCTATCTGTGGGGCAAGCATGGCGTGGGGCGGACCCACCTGTTGCAAGCCGCATGCCTGCGCTTCGAGCAAATGGGCGAGCCGGCGGTTTACCTGCCCTTGGCCGAGTTGATGGACCGCGGTATCACGATATTCGACAACCTTGAGCAGTATGAGCTGGTGTGCCTGGATGACCTGCAGGCGGTTGCCGGCAAAGCTGATTGGGAAGAGGCGCTGTTTCATCTGTTCAACCGCCTGCGCGACAGCGGCCGCCGCCTGCTGATTGCCGCGTCCACCTCGCCCCGTGAGCTACCGGTCAAGCTGGCCGACCTGAAATCGCGCCTGACCCTGGCACTGATCTTCCAGATGCGCCCCCTGTCCGACGAAGACAAGTTGCGAGCCCTGCAATTGCGCGCGTCCCGTCGCGGCCTGCACCTGACCGATGAGGTGGGGCACTTTATCCTCACCCGTGGCACGCGCAGCATGAGCGCATTGTTCGATCTGCTCGAACAGCTCGACCAGGCCTCTTTGCAGGCCCAGCGCAAGCTGACCATTCCCTTCCTGAAAGAAACCCTCGGCTGGTAGTCAGCCCTTGTTTTTTCGGGGCTTTCGGCAAATTCCAGGCGCCAGAAAACCTGCGTTTTGGCCGGTTTGGCCACGCAAAAGGCACGTATAGGGTATTAAGGGCTTAGATGTCATGGCGCAAACAGTAAGTCACATAGAGCGCGATTGAATTTGCAAATCGATGTGATAGAGGGCATAGTCTCGACTTCTTTACACATCAGCCACGGTCGTGCCCATGCTAAATCGCTTCGCACCCCTCGTGCCTCTCGCACTCGTTACCCTGTTGTTTGGTTGCGCCTCCCACCCTCAACAAGTGGCTGAGCAGCACAAAACCCAACAGCAATCCCAGGCAAAATTTGTTGCTGCACAGTCTTCTACCGTTTACGAAGAAGAAGTGGCAACCGAGAAGGAATTGGCCGACTTTGCCGGCAACAAGCCTTATCAGCTGCCCGTGCTGGCCGACAGCATCCTCGAACGCGGCATGTCCCTGATCGGTACCCGTTACCGTTTCGGCGGTACCTCTGAAGCCGGTTTCGACTGCAGCGGTTTCATCGGCTACCTGTTTCGTGAAGAAGCTGGCATGAACCTGCCACGCTCCACTCGCGAAATGATCAACGTGAAAGCACCGTTGGTCGCGCGCAACAACCTCAAGCCCGGTGATCTGCTTTTCTTCAGTACGGCAGGTCGTGGTCGTGTCAGTCACGCCGGTATCTACCTGGGCGATAACCAGTTTATCCACTCCAGCAGCCGTCGCAGTGGCGGTGTTCGAGTCGACAACCTGGGTGACAGCTACTGGAGCAAAACCTTTATCGAAGCCAAGCGCGCACTCGCCATGGCCCCGACAACGGTTACCGCTAGCAAGTAAAGTTAAAGTGATACTTGAAGTTTGACGTGTAAGCGCTAGAATCCCTGGATATTGTTGTAATCCGTTCGCGCAAGCTTTGCTTGCGCGTTCTGGTTTTCAGCGTTCGGCAGCGAAAGCCGCATCCAGACCAGGATTGTTCTGCACATGTCGACCTCGGCCCGCCTGATTCTTATTGTTTGCGCCGCGCTCCTCAGCGCCTGCGCAAGCCGCACACCGCCACCCGCTCACGTAGCGGCCAAGCCTAAGCCGGTGTTCAACTATTCCAGCCAAAGTTTCTCGCCTGCTGCTGAAGATGTGCTCTTCCGCGCGCTGGGCCTGGTCGGCACGCCTTACCGATGGGGCGGCAATACGCCGGATTCGGGTTTTGATTGCAGTGGCTTGATCGGCTTCGTCTACCGCGATGCCGCTGGCATCTCCCTGCCGCGCACCACTCGCGAATTGATCGTGATGCGCGCCCAGGATGTCAGCGAAGAAAACCTGCAGACCGGTGACTTGCTGTTCTTCGCCACCGGTGGTGGATCACAGGTCAGTCATGCCGGGATCTATGTAGGCGAAGGGCGCTTTGTGCATGCGCCACAAACGGGCGGTACGGTGAAGCTGGACACCTTGTCCAAAGCCTATTGGCAGAACGCCTACCTGAGTGCCAAGCGCGTGTTGCCGGCTGAGCACTTGGCCCGCAATCCCTAAGCCAGAAACCGAACCCAATGTGGGAGGCAGCAAGCTCCCTCCCATATTTTTTGTGGTGGTCTTGAGAAAAGTTACTTAACTGCAGACACCCGCCACACCTTATTCCCCACATCATCCGCCACCAGCAGGTCCCCCTGCTGATCGATCACCACACCCACCGGCCGGCCCATAGCGTTCTCATCCTTGTCGAGGAACCCGGTCAGCACGTCCACTGGCTGCCCCTTGGGTTTGCCACCTTCGAACGGCACAAAGATCACCTTGTAGCCACTGTGCGGCTTGCGGTTCCATGACCCGTGCTGGCCGATAAAGGCGCCGTTGACGAACGGTGCAGGTAATTTGCTGCCTTCGGCGAAGGTCAGCCCCAGCGAAGCGGTATGCGGGCCGACGGCGTAGTCTGGCGCGACCGCCTTGGCGACCAGGGCCGGGTCCTGTGGTGTGACACGCACATCCACATGTTGCCCGTAGTAGCTGAATGGCCAGCCATAAAACGCGCCATCCTTGACCGAGGTGATGTAGTCCGGCACCAGGTCGCTGCCGATCTCATCGCGCTCGTTGACCGCGGTCCACAGCTTGCCGCTCTGCGGTTCCCAGGCCATGCCGTTGGGGTTGCGCAGGCCCGAAGTGAAAATCCGGTGCTGGCCACTGGCGCGATCGACTTCCCAGATCGCCGCCCGACCTTGTTCCGCTTCCAGGCCGTTCTCGCCGACGTTGCTGTTGGAACCGACGCTCACATACAACTTGCTGCCGTCCTTGCTGGCCACCACGTTTTTCGTCCAGTGGTGGTTGATGCTGCCGCCCGGCAGGTCGACCACCGTGGTGCCGGCCTGCGTGATTGCGGTTTCGCCCGGTTGATAGGGAAAGCGCAGCAGCTTGTCTGAGTCGGCCACGTAGAGGTCGTTGCCCACCAGGGTCATGCCGAACGGCGAGTTGAGATTCTCCAGGAAGACCGTGCGGGTCTCGGCGACGCCATCGTGATCGGCATCGCGCAGCAAGGTGATGCGGTTCGGGCTGGGCACACCGGCACCGGCGCGGCCCATGACCTTTTCCATTACCCAGCCGCGAATACCCTTGGCGTCGTCCGGCTTGGGCGGCGCATTGGTTTCGGCCACCAACACATCGCCATTGGGTAGCACATACAGCCAGCGAGGGTGATCCAGGCCTTCGGCGAACGCTGTCACCTGGGTGCCCGCGGCGGCGGTTGGCTTCATGCCAGCAGGCCAGCCAATGGCTGGGGCGATATTCACGGTGGGGATCAGGGTCTTGTTGGGCTCTGGCAGTTGGGGCGAAGGGCCGGTGCCATCCGATACCTTCAAGGTCGAGCTTTCTCCGCAGGCAGCGAGGGTGCCTGCGACCATGATCAGTAGGGTGAGTCTTGTTTTATGCATGGTTTTCTCCTGAATGCCTGTAAGGGTAGAGGAGTGCTGCGGCACGATGGTTCAAGTGCAAGGCCAGCTTTAATTGACGCTCCCCCCCCAACCCACTAACCTTCGCGACTTGTTTCAGGTGCTCTGTGACCCAAGGGTCGACTGAGTGAAACAGGGAAGCCGGTGAGTGAGCGCACTTGTACACAGTGTTGCCGCAATTCCGGCGCTGCCCCCGCAACGGTAAATGAGTCAAGACGGTGCTATTGGCCACTGTATCGCGCTGCGATATGGGAAGGCGCAGCGTCGGCCTGCTTTCTATAAAGCGAGCCACTCATGAGTCCGGAGACCGGCCTGGATCATCCAACAGCATCACGGTGGGCGATGCTTGGCTGTCTGTTTTTGTTTTTTCCTGCCCGCCGTTTTTGTCCAGCCCCAACGGAGAGCTGCCATGACCGATTCCCCCGACCGCGACGAACGCCACCTGGCGCGCATGCTGCGCAAAAAAGCCGTGATTGACGAGCGCATTGCCAATTCCCCGAACGAATGCGGTTTGCTGCTGGTGCTGACCGGCAACGGCAAAGGCAAAAGCAGCTCTGCGTTCGGCATGCTCGCGCGCGCCATGGGCCACGGCATGCAGTGCGGCGTGGTGCAGTTCATCAAAGGCCGTAACAGCACCGGCGAAGAATTGTTCTTCCGGCGCTTCCCCGAACAAGTGCGCTTTCACGTCATGGGCGAAGGCTTCACCTGGGAAACCCAGGACCGCCAGCGCGACATCGCCGCCGCCGAGGCCGCCTGGGCCGTGTCTCGCGAACTGCTGCAAGACCCGAGCATCGGCCTAGTGGTGCTGGATGAGCTGAACATCGCCCTCAAGCATGGCTACCTCGACCTGGACCAGGTATTGAGCGACCTGCAAGCCCGTCCGCCGATGCAGCACGTGGTGGTTACCGGCCGTGGCGCCAAGCCGGAGTTGATCGAGATGGGTGACACCGTCACCGAAATGGGCATGCTCAAGCACGCGTTCCAGGCCGGTATCAAGGCACAGAAGGGCGTCGAACTTTGAATCAGCCCCGTCATTGTCCGGCCGTACTGATCGCCGCACCGGCGTCCGGCCAGGGCAAAACCACGGTCACCGCTGCGCTGGCCCGTTTGCACCGCAACCTGGGGCGCAAAGTACGCGTGTTCAAATGCGGCCCGGACTTCCTCGACCCGATGATCCACGAACGCGCCAGCGGTGCGCCGGTGTATCAGTTGGATATGTGGATGGTTGGCGAGCAGGAAAGTCGTCGCTTGCTGTGGGAAGCGGCAGGGGAGGCCGACCTGATCCTGATCGAAGGCGTCATGGGCCTGTTTGACGGTACGCCGTCCAGCGCCGACCTGGCGCGGCACTTCGGTGTGCCGGTGCTGGCGGTGATCGACGGCACCGCCATGGCCCAGACCTTCGGTGCCCTGGCCCTGGGCCTGGCGCGTTATCAGCCGGACTTGCCGTTTGCCGGTGTGTTGGCCAACCGTGTCGGCACCTTGCGCCATGCGCAACTGCTCGAAGGGAGCCTCACCGAAGGCCTGCGCTGGTACGGCGCGTTGTCCCGTGAAACCGGGATTGAGTTGCCCAGCCGCCATCTTGGCCTGGTGCAAGCCAGCGAACTGAATGACCTCGACGTACGCCTGGACGCCGCTGCCCAGGCCCTGGGCAACAGTTGTGAAGTTGCCTTGCCGCCGCCGGTGACCTTCGCCGCGCCTGAAGTGATCGAAGCCGAACCGCTGCTCGCCGGTGTGCGCATCGCCGTGGCCCGTGACGAAGCCTTTGCCTTCACCTATGGCGCCAGCCTGGATCTATTGCGGGCGATGGGGGCCGAGTTGCGCTTTTTCTCACCGATTCATGATCGCCAAGTGCCCGAGGCCGACAGCCTCTATCTGCCAGGCGGGTACCCGGAGCTGCATCACCAGGCGCTGGCGGAAAACACCTCGATGCTCGATGCCATCCGTGCCCATCATGCTGCCGGTAAACCCTTGCTTGCCGAGTGTGGCGGCATGCTCTACCTGCTGGACTCGCTCACCGATGTCGACGGCACCCGTGCCGAGCTGGTCGGCCTGTTGCAGGGGGATGCGGTGATGCAGAAGAAACTGGCGGCCCTTGCCCTGCAAAGCGTCGAGTTGCCGGAAGGCGTATTGCGCGGGCACACCTACCACCATTCCCTGACCAGCACCGACTGGCAACCGATCGCCCGTGGCTTGAGCCCCAACGGCGGGCGGGGTGCCGAGGCGGTGTATCGGCAAGGGCGGATGACCGCTTCCTACGTGCACTTCTACTTCCCCTCCAATCCCCGTGCGGTTGCTGCGCTGTTTGCGCCCGACCTTGAGTCAGCCCAGTCCCATGAGTGACAACGCTTTCCCCCCGGCCGAGCGCGACGCCGTTTACCGCGCCATCGCCGAACGCCGCGACATGCGCCATTTCACCGGCGGCACGGTGGCCCCGCACTTGCTGCATCGCCTGCTCCAGGCCGCGCACCAGGCGCCCAGCGTCGGCCTGATGCAGCCCTGGCGCTTTATCCGCATCAGCGACCGCCAGTTACGAGGGCAGATCCAGCAACTGGTGGAGGAAGAACGTATACGCACCGCCGAAGCCTTGGGCGAGCGCTCCGATGAATTCATGAAGCTCAAGGTCGAAGGCATCCATGACTGCGCCGAAGTGCTGGTGGCGGCGCTGATGGACGATCGCGAGCGGCATATCTTCGGGCGACGTACCTTGCCGGAAATGGACATGGCCTCCCTGGCCTGCGCGATTCAGAATCTGTGGCTGGCCGCGCGCGTCGAGGGCTTGGGCATGGGCTGGGTCTCGCTGTTCGAACCCCGGGCCCTGGCCGACCTGCTGGGTTTGCCGCCTGGCGCGAAACCCCTGGCGGTGCTGTGCCTGGGGCCGGTCGACGCCTTCTACCCGGCCCCGATGCTGCAGCTCGAAGGCTGGACCGAACCGCGTCCGCTGAGTGACATGTTGTATGAGAATGTGTGGGGAGCAAGTCAATGAGTGTGGCCTTGCTGTGTGTCGCCGCGGTGGCGCTGGATGCGCTGCTGGGTGAACCCAGGCGCTGGCATCCGCTGGTGGCGTTTGGCAATTTCGCCGGACGCATCGAGCAACGTTTCAATAGCGGTGGCCGTGGCTGGCGCAGCCACGGCGTGACCGCGTGGGTGATTGCGGTGGTGCCGTTGACGCTGTTGGCCACCGCGTTGTCGTGGGCACCCTATATCGGTTGGGTGTTGGAGGTGCTCGCACTGTACTGCGCCCTCGGCATGCGCAGCCTTGGCGAGCATGTGATTCCGGTGGCCCAGGCCCTGCGCAGCGATGACCTGGATGAGGCCCGCAAGCGCGTGAGCTACCTGGTCAGCCGCCAGACCAGCGAACTGGACCGTACTGAAGTCGCCCGTGCCGCCACCGAGTCGGTGCTGGAGAATGGCAGCGACGCAGTATTTGCTGCGCTGTTCTGGTTCGTGGTGGCCGGCGTGCCGGGTGTGGTGCTCTACCGCCTGAGCAACACCCTCGACGCGATGTGGGGCTATCGCAACGAACGCTTCGAACGCTTCGGCTGGGCCGCGGCGAAGATCGACGATGTACTCAACTATGTGCCTGCGCGCCTGGTGGCCTTGACCTACGCGTTGCTGGGCAAGACTCGACTGGCGCTCAAATGCTGGCGCACCCAGGGGCCGACCTGGGACAGCCCGAATGCCGGGCCGGTGATGGCCGCTGGCGCAGGCGCCTTGGGCGTCGAGTTGGGCGGTGCGGCGATTTATCATGGTGAGGTGCACCAGCGCCCTCAGTTGGGAGAAGGTCCACCGGCCGATGCCGACGCCATCGACCGTGGCTGGCAACTGGTGCAACGCGGCGTATGGTTGTGGTTGCTGATCCTATGTGCAGGGGCGCAATTCTATGCTTGAACACGGCGGCCGCCTGCGCAAGGCGGCGATTCAATACGGCATTGCCGAAGCCGATTGGCTCGACCTGTCCAGTGGCCTGGCGCCATGGCCGTGGCCGATCCCCGAGATCCCACAGCGGGCCTGGGCACGCTTGCCGGAAACCGACGACGGTCTGGAGCAGGCCGCGAGCGAATATTACGGGGTGGCGCACGTATTGCCGGTGGCGGGTTCCCAGGCGGCAATCCAGCTGCTGCCGCGCCTGCGGCGTGCCGGCAAGGTCGGCGTGCTGTCGCCGTGTTATGCCGAGCACGCCGAGGCCTGGCGCCGCGCGGGTTACGTGGTGCGCGAAGTGCAGGAACAAGAGGTCGATTTCTTTCTCGACAGCCTTGATGTGCTGGTGGTGGTCAACCCTAACAACCCCACGGGCCTGAGCCTGGCGCCGCAACGCCTGCTCGACTGGCATACACGGCTGGCCCAGCGTGGCGGTTGGCTGGTGGTGGACGAAGCCTTTATGGACGTGACCCCGCAGTTGAGCCTGGCGGGCCAGGCCCATCAGGTCGGCCTGATCGTGCTGCGCTCGTTCGGTAAATTCTTCGGCCTGGCCGGCGTTCGACTGGGTTTTGTGCTGGCCGAACGCAAGTTGCTCAAGCTATTGGCCGAACAGGTCGGACCTTGGGCCGTCAGCGGTCCGACGCGAGCACTGGGCCAGGCCTGCCTGCGCGACACCGCCGGGCAGGTTCAACAGCGCGCGCGTTGCATTGAAGCCGGCCAGCGCTTGTTCGCATTGTTGGAGCGGCATGGTTTTCAGCCCCAGGGCGGTTGCGCCCTGTTCCAGTGGTTGATCACCCCGCACGCCGAACGGCTGCACGAATTCATGGCCCAGCGCGGCATCCTGCTGCGTCTGTTCGTACACGACAGCAGCCTGCGCTTCGGCCTGCCAGACACGGAAGCAGATTGGCTGCGCCTGGATGAAGCGCTGACCGCCTATAAGGACGTTGCATGAGTACGCTGATGGTGCAGGGCACCACCTCCGATGCCGGCAAAAGTACCTTGGTGACCGCGCTATGCCGCTGGCTGGTGCGCCAGGGCGTGGCGGTCGTGCCGTTCAAGCCGCAGAACATGGCCCTCAACAGTGCCGTGACGGCCGAAGGCGGCGAGATCGGTCGCGCCCAGGCGGTGCAGGCCCAGGCGGCGAACCTGGCGCCCCACACCGACATGAACCCGGTGCTGCTCAAGCCCAACAGCGACACCGGCTCCCAGGTCATCATCCATGGGCGCGCGGTGACCAGCATGAACGCGGTGGCCTATCACGACTACAAAGCCATCGCGATGCAGGCAGTATTGGCCTCCCATGCGCGGTTGAGCGCAGCCTACCCGGTGGTGATGGTGGAAGGCGCGGGCTCCCCGGCAGAGATCAACCTGCGCGCCAATGACATCGCCAACATGGGCTTTGCCGAGGCGGTGGATTGCCCGGTGCTGCTGATCGCCGACATTAATCGGGGTGGAGTGTTCGCCCACCTGGTCGGCACCCTCGAATTGCTGTCGCCCAGCGAACAGGCCAGGGTCCAGGGTTTTATCATCAACCGTTTTCGCGGCGATATCGCGTTGCTGCAACCAGGGCTGGACTGGCTGGAAGCACGCACCGGCAAACCGGTCGTGGGCGTCTTGCCCTATGTGATGGACCTGCACCTGGAGGCCGAGGACGGCATCGACCAGCGCCAGATCGACAAGGCGGCGCAGGTGCTCAGGGTGGTGGTGCCGGTGCTGCCGCGCATCAGCAACCACACCGATTTCGATCCGTTGCGCCTGCATCCCCAGGTGGATTTGCAGTTTGTCCGCCCGGGCCAGGCGATTCCGCCGGCCGACCTGATCATCCTGCCGGGCTCGAAAAGCGTTCGCAGCGACTTGGCCTACCTGCGCGCCAACGGCTGGGACGCCGCCGTGACACGGCACTTGCGCTATGGCGGGAAGGTGCTGGGGATATGCGGCGGTTTGCAAATGCTCGGCGAGCAGGTCCACGACCCACTGGGCCTGGAAGGGCTTCCCGGTTCCAGTGACGGTCTGGGGTTGCTGGCGTTCAGTACGACCCTGGAAGCAGAGAAACAACTGCGCAATGTGCGCGGGCGCCTGCTGCTGGAGGATGCCGAAGTCAGTGGCTATGAGATCCACGCAGGCGTGACGTCGGGCAGTGCGCTGGAGCGCGCCGCGGTACGCCTGGAGGATGGCCGCTGCGACGGTGCCCAGAGCGCGGACGGACAAATCCTCGGCACCTATCTGCATGGCGTGTTCGAGACGCCCGCCGCCTGCAGTGCCTTGTTGCGTTGGGCCGGTTTGCAGGCGGTACAGGCCGTGGATTACCACGCGTTGCGCGAGCGCGATATCGAGCGATTGGCGGACTTGGTGGAGCATCACCTGGATACCGGGTTATTGCGCCGTTTATGTGGAGTCGCGCCATGCGTCAACTGATTCTCGGCGGTGCGCGCTCCGGCAAAAGCCGCCTGGCTGAAAAACTCGCCAGCGACAGCGGCCTGCCTGTCCTCTATATCGCCACCAGCCAACCCTTGGACGGCGAAATGCACGACCGCGTCGCCCTGCATCGCCAGCGTCGCCCCGACACCTGGGGGCTGATCGAGGAACCACTCGAACTGGCCCGGGTGCTGCGCGACAACGCCGCGCCCGGCCGCTGCCTGCTGGTCGATTGCCTCACGCTCTGGCTGACCAACCTGCTGATGCTCGACAACCCCGAGCGCCTGGTCTTGGAACGCGACCAACTGCTGGACACCCTGGCCTCGCTGCCAGGTGAAATCATTTTTGTCAGCAACGAGACCGGTTTGGGTGTCGTGCCGCTGGGCGAATTGACTCGCCGCTATGTGGATGAAGCCGGTTGGCTGCATCAAGCCTTGGCCGAGCGTTGTCAGCGTGTTGTCCTGACGGTGGCCGGCCTGCCCCTGACGTTGAAAGGTACTGCGTTATGACTGACACCTGGTGGCTTAATCCCTGTAAGGCGATTGACGCTCAAGCATACGAACAAGCACTGGCACGCCAGCAGCAATTGACCAAGCCGGCCGGTTCCCTGGGCCAGCTGGAAGCGCTGGCCGTGCAGTTGGCGGGCCTGCAAGGCCGAGTCAAGCCGTCGGTCGAACACCTGTGGATCGCCATCTTTGCCGGCGACCACGGCGTGGTGGCGGAGGGCGTGTCGGCCTATCCCCAGGCCGTTACCGGCCAGATGCTGCATAACTTTGTCAGCGGCGGCGCGGCGATTAGTGTGTTGGCGCGGCAGCTGGATGCGCAGTTGGAAGTGATCGACCTGGGTACCGTGACGACGTCGCTGGCACTGCCCGGCGTGCGTCACTTGAATATCGGTGCGGGCACCGCCAACTTCGTCAACGCCCCGGCGATGACTGAAGCGCAGGGGCGCCTGGCGCTGCAAGCCGGGCGGGATAGCGTCCAGCGCGCCGTGGAGCACGGCACCCAGCTGTTTATCGGCGGCGAGATGGGCATCGGCAACACCACCGCTGCCAGTGCGTTGGCCTGCGCCTTGCTCGATTGCCCGGTGAGTGACCTGACCGGTCCGGGGACGGGCTTGAATGCCCAAGGCGTGAGCCACAAAGTGGCGGTCATCGAGCGCGCCCTGGCCCGGCATGCCGGGCAGCGCGATGATGCATTGCACACCCTGTTCAACCTCGGTGGTTTTGAGATCGCGGCGCTGGTCGGGGCCTACCTGGCGTGTGCCCAGGCCGGCATCGTGGTGCTGGTGGACGGGTTTATCTGCAGCGTCGCCGCGCTGGTCGCCACGCGCATGAACCCGGCCTGCCGCGAGTGGCTGGTGTTTGGCCATCGTGGCGCCGAGCCCGGCCATCGCCATGTGTTGCAACGCCTCGAGGCGCAGCCGTTGCTGGACCTCGGCCTGCGCTTGGGCGAAGGCAGCGGTGCGGCGCTGGCGGTGCCGTTACTGCGCCTGGCCTGTGCGTTGCACGGGCAGATGGCGACATTCGCCGAAGCCGCTGTGGCAGACCGCCCGGCATGACCTTGCACCTGGACCTGCTGCGCCACGGCGAAACCGAATTGGGTGGCGGCCTGCGCGGCAGCCTCGATGATGCGCTCACCGATCAGGGGTGGGCGCAGATGCACGCCGCGGTGCTGGGTCAGGGGCCGTGGGACCGCGTGATCAGTTCGCCGCTGCAACGCTGTGCGCGTTTTGCCCAGCAATTGGGTGCGACGCTTAACCTGCCGGTGAGCCTGGAAAAAGATCTGCAGGAACTGCATTTCGGCGCCTGGGAAGGGCAGAGCGCGGCGGCGTTGATGGAGACCGATGCCGAAGGGCTGGGATTGTTTTGGGCCGACCCTTACCGCTTTACGCCGCCTGATGGCGAGCCCGTCAGTGACTTTTCTGCGCGGGTCCTGGGCGCCATCTCACGCTTGCATCAGGCGTATGCCGGCCAGCGCGTGCTGTTGATCAGTCATGGCGGTGTGATGCGTTTATTGTTGGCGCGCGCGCGTGGCCTGCCACGTGAGCAACTGTTGAACGTCGAGGTCGCGCACGGTGGCCTGTTCAGCCTGCAGGTCGGCGCCGACGGCGCGTTGAAGGAAGGTACCTGAAGATGCTGCCGTTCTGGATCGCCCTGCAGTTCCTCAGCAGCTTGCCGGTTCGCCTGCCGGGTATGCCGCAGCCGCAGGAATTGGGGCGATCGTTGCTGTTTTACCCGGTGGTTGGCTTGTTGTTCGGGTTGCTGCTATGGGCCCTGAATGTGGCATTGGCCGGGGCCCCCTTGTTGCTGCATGCCGCGCTGTTGCTGACCGCCTGGGTGCTGCTCAGTGGTGGTTTGCACTTGGATGGCCTGGCGGACAGCGCGGACGCCTGGCTCGGTGGTTTCGGCGATCGCGAGCGCACGTTGACGATCATGAAGGACCCCCGCAGCGGGCCGATCGCCGTGG
Organism: Pseudomonas gorinensis; assembly: GCF_042015035.1. NCBI lineage: Bacteria > Pseudomonadati > Pseudomonadota > Gammaproteobacteria > Pseudomonadales > Pseudomonadaceae > Pseudomonas > Pseudomonas gorinensis. Next base: position 5,393,391 of record NZ_CP167125.1, on the reverse strand, counting down.
TCACGCTGGGCTTGGTGTTGCTGCTTAAATTCGCTGCGCTGGTGGCGCTGATCGAGCAGCACAATGGCGCGGCGCTGATCCTGGCACCGCTGATCGGGCGGGCCTCGATGCTGGCGCTGTTCCTGACCACGCGCTATGTGCGCGCCGGTGGCTTGGGCCAGGCGCTGTCGGATCATCTGCCCAGGGTGGTCGGCCAGCAGGTGCTGATCCTCAGTGGCCTGGCCTGCATCCTGATCGGCGGCTTCAACGGTGGGATCGCCGTGCTGCTGGCGGCGCTCTGCTTCGTGGGCCTGCGCCACCTGATGGTCAAGCGCCTGGGCGGAACCACCGGCGACACCGCAGGTGCCCTGTTGGAGCTGCTGGAAGTGGTCGTCTTGGTTGGCCTGGCGCTGTAACACTTTCTTGCATTTCGTTAATCGCGGGTATATACACGCTCCATGCTTGCCTCCCAATGTTTATGCACCAACCTGCGACGCGCCGCCCGTGGCGTCAGCAGGCATTACGACGGCGCTCTCGACGGCTTCGGGATCAACGTTGCCCAGTATTCTTTGCTGTGTAACTTGCAGCGCCTGGATCAACCGAGTATTTCCAGTCTGGCCGAAGCCATGGGCCTGGATCGCAGCACGTTGGGGCGTAACCTGCGGGTGTTGGAAGGCGAGGGCCTGGTACGGTTGATCGAAGGGGATGACCAGCGCAACCGCCTGGTGTTGTTGACCGAAGCGGGTGAAGCACGATTGGCCGCCGCCTTGCCGGCCTGGGAAGCGGCACAGCAAAAACTGATCGATCAATTGGGCGCGGAAAAACGCGAAACCCTGTTGGCCTTGCTGGATGAGCTCGCCTGAACGCGGGTTTGTTCGACTATAAGCGGGTATATACCCGCGAGCGGAGAATAAGAAATGACCTCGATGTGGCGCACCAGTGGCTGGATTCTTGTTGGGAGTGCGCTGATCCTGGCGTTGTCCTTGGGCGTGCGGCATGGCTTCGGGCTTTTCCTGGCGCCGATGAGCGCCGAATTCGGCTGGGGTCGTGAGACCTTTGCCTTTGCCATCGCCTTGCAGAACCTGATCTGGGGCCTGGCGCAACCCTTTACCGGGGCCCTGGCCGACCGCTTTGGCGCGACCAAGGCTGTGTTCATCGGCGGGGTGCTGTACGCCGCGGGGCTGGTGTTGATGGGCATGTCCGATTCGGCATGGTCGCTGTCGCTGAGTGCGGGGTTATTGATCGGTATTGGTCTATCCGGCACATCATTCTCGGTGATTCTTGGGGTGGTGGGCCGCGCCGTACCGCCGGAGAAACGCAGCATGGCCATGGGCATTGCCAGCGCCGCGGGGTCTTTCGGCCAGTTCGCCATGGTGCCGGGTACCCTGGGCTTGATCAGTTGGCTGGGCTGGTCAGTAGCCTTGCTGGCGTTGGGCTTGATGGTCGCGTTGATCCTGCCGCTGGTGGCCATGCTCAAGGACCGTCCACTGCCGACCCTGGCGGGCCAGCAAACCTTGCGGGAAGCGTTGAAGGAAGCCTGTTCCCATTCCGGATTCTGGCTGCTGGCGTTCGGTTTTTTCGTCTGTGGTTTCCAGGTGGTGTTTATTGGTGTGCATCTGCCGGCGTACCTGGTGGACCAGCACCTGCCCGCCACGGTCGGTACGACGGTACTGGCGTTGATCGGCCTGTTTAATATCTTTGGCACCTACACCGCCGGTTGGCTCGGTGGGCGCATGTCCAAGCCGCGCTTATTGACGGGGCTGTACCTGTTACGCGCGGTGGTGATCATGCTGTTCCTGTGGGCGCCGGTGACGGAAATCACGGCCTACCTGTTCGGCATGGCCATGGGCTTTTTGTGGCTGTCGACCGTACCGCTGACCAATGGCACGGTGGCGACGTTGTTCGGTGTGCGAAATCTCTCCATGCTCGGCGGGATCGTGTTCCTGTTCCACCAGCTCGGTTCGTTCCTCGGTGGCTGGCTGGGCGGGGTGGTCTATGATCGAACCGGCAACTACGATTTGATCTGGCAGGTGGCGATTCTGTTGAGCCTGCTCGCCGCCGCCCTGAACTGGCCGGTACGCGAGCGGCCGGTGGCGCGCTTGCAGGCGCAGATGGAGGCGGCATGAGTGTAGCGTTACGTGGTCTGATCCTCGTCGCGGGGTTGATCCTGGTGCTGCTGGCCTGGTGGGGCTGGCAGCATGGCGGGCTGGCGTTGATGCAACTGGGTATGGCGATCTGTTAAGTTCGTGGTCTGAATATTTTTAAGGACACACGACATGCAGATGCGTTGGCTCGCTGTACCCGTCCTGATGGCCATTGGCAGTGCCGCCCTGGCTGCCAGTTGTCCGCCGCTGCTGGAAGGCCAGTTGCCCAAGCTGCGCGCCAAGGAATCCATCGACCTGTGCCAGCGCTTTGCCGGCAAGCCCCTGGTGATCGTCAACACCGCCAGCTTCTGCGGGTTCGCCCCGCAGTTCAAAGGCCTCGAAGCGTTGTACCAACGCTACAAGGGCCAAGGGCTGGAAGTGATTGGCGTGCCGTCCGATGACTTCAAGCAGGAAGCCAAGACCGGCGAAGAGACCGCCAAGGTCTGCTACGTGAATTACGGCGTGACCTTCACCATGACCGAGCCGCAGAAGGTCAAGGGGCCGGATGCGGTGCACCTGTTCAAGGTGCTGGCGCAACAGACCAACGCGCCGAAGTGGAATTTCTACAAGTATGTGGTGGATCGCCAGGGCAAGGTGATTGCCAGCTTTTCCAGCCTGACCAAGCCGGACAGTCCGGAGTTGATCAAGGCAGTGGAAGAGGCGCTGGCGTCGAAACCCTGAGCATTGCCCAGTAAAAAGCCCCGCCTCCTTTGCAGGAGAGCGGGGCTTTTTAATGAGCGTTAGATCAGAACTTGTACGTCACACCCAGGCCGAAACCGTTGGCGCTGTTTTCGTACTTGGCGCTGTAGGAGCCCAGCTGGTTGGATTTATTCACTTTGACCGGCTCTTCCTTGAGGTAGGAGTAAGCCAGGTCAACGGTCATGTTATCCATCACCGCGTAACCCAGGCCAACACTGAAGATAGTCCGGTCGCCGGTTGGGATGCGTGGTGAACGGTCGGTGTTGTTGGTTGGCGACTGGTCGAAGGTCAGGCCGGTACGCAGTACCACCTGCTTGGTGACCTGGTACGAGGTGCCCACGGCGTAGGCCCAGGTGTCGTGCCAGTTCTGCGGTTCAGTGATCGTTCTGACGAGCGTAGGTGCAGCTATGCCACCGCTGGCCGCTGTCACACCTTCGTTGTTGATGGTGATGTCTTTCAAGCGACTCCAACGAGTCCAGGTCGTACCCGCATACAGCTTCCAGGCGTCATTGAGGTCTTGAGTGACCGACAGGTCCCAGGATTCCGGGGTATCCACTTTCAACGACGCATCGTAACGGTTGTTGGCCAGTACGACCGATGGCACTGTGGCAGCCTTGGTGACTTCGGTGTGGCCTTCGAGCTTGTACTTCACTTTCGAGTGATAGGTCAGGCCAACGCGCGTGGTATCAGTGGCTTGCACCAGGATACCGGCGTTAAAGCCCAGGGCGGTATCGTCGCCTTTGACTTTGACTCTGTTGTCGCCCGGGAAGCCCAGGCCGGCCAGGCTTGGCTGCGATTCCAGGGTGCCGTCGATGCGGTTGATGGTCGGACCAAAACCGATGGAAACTTTGTCGTTGAAGGCGTAGCTGACGGTCGGTTGGAAGGTGATAACCGACACTTCGCTCTTGTTGCCAAAGCCACGACCTTGGAAACCGCTTTCGTAGTCGGTCTTGAGCCCGAACGGTGCATACACCCCGAAGCCGATAGCCCATTGATCGTTAAGTTTGTTGGTGTAGAAACCGAATGGCACGGCAGTAAAAGGCACCATGTCGCCTTTGTTGGACCCGCTGGAGCGGCCGCCGGTATTTTTGATATCGGTCGAAGCATCGATCGCTGCAACACCACCGGTAATTTGCTGGCCTTCAAGGCGGGCCATACCGGCAGGGTTACCAAAGACAGTGCTTGCGTTTTCGGCAGAGGAGGAACGTCCTGCGAAACCTGTCCCCATTCCTGCGACGTCTTGTTCGTTAAGGGCAAAGCCACTTGCGAAGACGTGGGAAGAGGCCATGGCAACGGCGAGGCTAAGTGTGGTCTTGAGCATTACTTTTTTCATTATTAGAACTCCGTGGTGATCACCGCTGCGGAAAGTATCAATAAAATTAACATCGCGCTATAGGCTGTAATGCAGGAGATAGAGCCGTTTTGTAGGACAATCCGACCAAAATTCCGGTTTTTTGCCGAATCTTGCAAATTGCCCGGTCAGCAGGCCACGTGATTCATGGGTGAAACACAGGTTTGCCAGGCTTGGGCGAAATCGCGCAGCCTTCCTTGAGGGTGAAATATTTCTTTCCAGATACGTGCCATTCCCAGCACATCGCCGGGCGGTGGTAAGGCTGGGCGATGTTGTTCCACCAGCAGCCAGGCGATGGCGGTGGCGTAACGCAGGTTGACCGTCAATTCCAACTGGGGCGCACTGAGGAACGCATGTTGACTGGCCAGCCCGCGTACGAGGCTGGCGCGTTCGGGGTCCAGCGCCAGGTAGTCGTCCCAGAGCGCGCGGTGGCGGGTTTCGGTGATGCTGTACAGGCCATGGCCGCGTCGATCATGCAGGGCGGAACCCAATTCCGACTGGCTGGCGGCAATCCCCAGCAGAAGGGATTCAGCGCTCGGGTGAGGGTGGCCAAGATAAAATAACGTCGGCCTGATCACATAACGACACAATTCACTGGCGGCGATACCCATACAAGCCTCAATCCGTGAAAGTGGTCGACGATGCCTGGGAAGGGGGGGCTTGGCAGCAGTGAATCGGATCCCAGGCTCGTCGTAAGCGGATCATGCCGCTTGAGTTGAAGTGTAGTGTCATATTCGTGATGTAAAAGACTGTTTTTAAAACATCTTCTCTAATCAGTTATAACGGTTATATCTATTTGAGCTTAATCCGCGAGCGTCGGGTTCGAATTCCGGGCAATAAAAAACCCTGTGTTTTAGACAGGGTTTTTGTATTTCAGCGACTCGGGTCGATCAGGCAACCAGTGCCTGACGGGTACGCTCGATCACGGCCTGCAGCGGCTCTGCGCTGGAGTATTGATCGGGGTACAGGCGTTCGCTGTGACGAGCGATACCGTGTTCGTTGACCAGGGTGAAGCTGAAGCAGCCTTTGCGAGCGGCCATGATCAGGCAGTTCATTGGAGCAAAAGCGTTGGTAAGGGTGCGAATGGCATCCTGAGTATGGATAGTGGACATATTATTGGTGTTCCTACAAATGACACGGTTAAGAACCGTGCAACGTTAAAACGTTCCAGTGACGTTGATCACCATTGATCGAACGAAGAACCCGACTGGAACAAAGCAGCCAGTTTGAAGCGCTAATAAGTTAGGCGCGCTTGGGCTGGCAGGTAGGTACTTAGGAGGGCAGGCAACACAACAGGGGCAAAGGTTCTGGGCCCAGGGTGAAGATCCTGATCAATTTGCAGGCTGGTTCGGTCAGAGTATTGAGTCTTCGCGACACCCTTTGCTTGTTCAAAGGCCGTGTCGTCGCAAGGAATACCTGGAAACCATCGAGGTGGTCGATCCCGTGTTGTACAGGGGAGTTGTTCGACCAGAATTGACTTTCAGCTTGGTACTAACGCCGCGGATAGTAACGGATTGAAACAGGGAAAGGAAGTGTGCTAGCGAAAAAACTTTAATCAGCCGCCCAGCAGCCCGCGATATACCAGCACGGTAACCGCGGCGGCCAGCGAGCATCCCAGGGCATAGGTGGCCAGCGTCAGGCGCAGGGACTTGCCGGTTTCCACCACCTTCATCACATCGCGCATATCGTTGATCCGGCCTTCACCCAATTCGATGCACAGACTCACTGCCGTAAACGCCGCCGACAACAGGATCGCGATGGCAAACAGTGCGCCATCCGGGGAGGGCAGCGCTGCGTTGATCCCAAGCGACGTCGCGCAAATGGTCAGTAACAGTAAGGCGAACAACAGAATTCCTTTCATCGGTTCGTACACGGCTGCGCTTTAGGTGTGGGGGAGTGTGGCGACCGCGGATGATTTTGAAAAGTCCCTTGGGTTGTCGCAGCGGTAACAGTTCTGGGCGAGATCGAATCAAAAAAACAGGCGATATAACCAATGGATGTGTACTTGTGCACATTGGTTGCGTGATGTGTAACCTGGCTGTCAAGTGTCTTGCTGCGCCGCCATTTGCCTGGGATGAAAATTTAAGTCAATGAAAAATATCGCTTTTTTTTATTGGTGAAAAAATCGTCAGTTTGACTGCGGCCCCCGTTCCATGGGCCTTTGCGCGAGTTAAAGATGGGTTGTCCACTGAGTTATCCACAGCTTCTGTGGATTGTCCCGAGCGCTTGCTCTAGCACGGGCGTGCAGAGTTTTTTCAGCTTTACGTGTACGAAAAAAAGAGTAGAGTGGCGCGCCCTCCGGTTTGTCCCACAGTGCTTTATGAAGTTTCGCTCAGTATCACCTTCTGTTACCAGCACGCCCCCGACTGTTACCGCACCCAAGCGTTTTTCCTTGAAGGTCGCCTTGTGGCTGCTCGATAGCCCACGGCTGGGGCACAGCACTAACGTCAAGCATTTTGCCGGACGTCTGCTGAAACAACCTGCGCGAGATGGCGTGGTGGTTGCGCAAAGCCGTCTGGGCCAACTGATGTGTCGCGAATGCGGCAGCGCCCGTGACCGCCGTATCGGCCATGACCTCTTGCGCCTGGCTGCGCGTGCCGGGGACCGGCGCGCCCAACGCGAATTGGGTCAGCTCAAAGACTGAGCTGTCTTCCGGCCCTGCGCTTGGTTAACCTTCCTCTTTTCGGTAATGACAGGAATGGCTATGGCTTTTGACTGGACCAGTATTGCCCTGGGCCTCGCCGGGGCCGCAGTGCCGCTATTGGCCGTGTGCTGGCAGCTCCAGCGGCGGTTGGTCGCGCGCATGGCCGGTTGGGAATTGCTCGAAGAGCGCCTGGCCACCGCGCAACTGGCCCAGGAAGGCCTCGCGGCTCAACTGGATGCCAGCCGCGACGAGATCAGCGACCTGAGCCAAGCCAATGCCGCCAAGCAAGCTGACCTGGCTGCCGTGCGCCGCGAAGTCGAGTTGTTGCAGATCGATCGCGACAACGCCCGTGACGCCGCCCACGCCTGGAACCTCGACCGCAGCGCCAAGGAAACCGAACTGCGCCGTCTCGACGCTTTGTCGGCTGCCCTGCGCGCCGAACTGCGCGAGCAGCAGGACAGCCATCAGCAGCGCCTCGCTGATCTACAGGGTTCGCGAGATGAGCTGCGCGCGCAGTTCGCCGAACTGGCCGGCAAGATCTTCGACGAGCGCGAGCAGCGCTTTGCCGAAACCAGCCAGGAACGTCTGGGCCAGTTGCTCGATCCACTCAAGGAGCGCATCCAGTCCTTCGAAAAACGCGTCGAAGAAAGCTATCAGAACGAGGCCCGCGAACGCTTTTCCCTGGCCAAGGAGCTTGAGCGCCTGCAACAACTGAACCTGCGTCTGTCGGACGAAGCGACAAACCTGACCCGCGCCCTCAAGGGCCAGAAAACCCAGGGTAACTGGGGTGAGCTGATCCTTGAGCGCGTGCTGGAGCATGCCGGCCTGGAGAAGGGCCGCGAGTACCAGACCCAGGTCAGCCTCAAGGGCCCGGACGGCGAGCGCTTCCAGCCGGACGTGCTGATCATGTTGCCCGGCGATAAGCAGGTGGTGGTGGACTCCAAGGTCAGCCTGACGGCCTATCAACAATACGTGGCGGCGGATGACGAGGTGATTGGCCAGGCGGCGTTGAAGCAGCATGTGCTGTCCCTGCGCAATCACGTCAAGGGCTTGGCCGGCAAGGATTACAAACGCCTGGAAGGCTTGCACAGCCTGGATTTCGTCTTGCTGTTCGTGCCGATCGAAGCGGCGTTTTCAGCGGCATTGCAGGCCGAGCCGAACCTGTTCCAGGAGGCATTCGACCGCCATATTGTCATCGTCAGCCCCACCACCTTGCTCGCCACCCTGCGGGTGATCGACAGCCTGTGGAAGCAGGAGCGCCAGAGCCAGAACGCGCGGGAAATCGCCGAGCGTGCCGGCTGGCTTTACGACAAGTTCGTACTGTTCATCCAGGACCTGGACGAAGTAGGGAGTCGGTTGCAGCAGTTGGATAAGGCTTACAGTGCGGCGCGCAACAAGCTGACAGATGGGCGCGGCAATCTGGTCAGTCGCACCGAGCAATTAAGATTGCTCGGTGCCCGCGCCAGCAAAAGCCTGCCGGCGGATTTGCTGGAGCGCGCGATGACCGACTCCGACGGCGTAGCGCACCTTCCCGAATAAACGTCATCCGAAATGTGGGAGGGGGCTTGCTCCCGATGGCGTGGGATCAGGCACGGAGGGTGTGACTGAGGCTCCGCTATCGGGAGCAAGCCCCCGCCACATTTTTAAAGCGGCAAATGCCGACTCAGCAACGCCCGCAACGCCGCCGGCTTCACCGGCTTGGCCAAGTAATCCAGCCCCGCTGCATGCACCTCGGCCACCATTTCCGGGCGGCCGTCGGCGCTGATGACCACACCGGGAATCGGTTCTGCCAACTGCGCCCGCAGCCAGCCCATCAGCTCGGTGCCGGTTTCGCCGTGGTCCAAGTGGTAATCCACCAACGCCAGTTGCGGGCGTATGCCCTCGGCCAGGAGCGCCGCGCATTGCGCCTGGTCGGTGGCGGTCCAGACCTCACAGCCCCAGCGGGTCAGCAGGCTGCGCATACCGATCAGGATGCTTTCTTCGTTATCCACGCACAGGACTTGCGCGCCGCTCAATGGCAGGCCACTTTCCTGCGGCACCTTGACCTGCGGGCTGGTCTGGATGCGCGCCAGTGGCACGCGCACACTGAACACGCTGCCCTTGCCCGGCCATGAGCGCACGCTGAGGCGATGGCCCAGCACGCGGCACAGTCCGTCAGCGATCGCCAGGCCCAGGCCCAGGCCTTTTTCCGCGCGGGTCTGGTGGCTGTCCAGGCGCTTGAATTCTTCGAAGATCACCTGCTGTTTATCCAGCGGGATGCCAGGGCCGCGGTCCCAGACTTCCAGGCACAGTTCGCCCTGGCGTCGACGTACGCCCAGCAGCACCGGGCCGTCGGCATAACGGAAGGCATTGGTGAGGAAATTCTGCAGGATCCTGCGCAGCAACTTGATATCACTGTCGACCCGCAAGCGACTGCCGCGCAGGCGGAAGCGCAAGCCTTGTTCCTGCGCCAACGCCTTGAATTCGGCGCCCAGTGTGTCGAACAGCTCGTTGAGTACAAAGGGTTGGCGCTGCGGATTGATCTTGCCGTTTTCCAAGCGCGAAATATCCAACAGGTCGCTGATCAGGTCTTCGGCCGAACGCAGCGAACTGTCCAGGTGCTGCACCAGTTGCCGGGCTTCGTTCGACAGGCCGTCGTTCTGGTGGGAAAGGGCGGCTGAGAACAGGCGTGCGGCATTCAACGGTTGCATCAGGTCATGGCTGACAGCCGCCAGGAAGCGGGTCTTCGACTGGCTGGCGGACTCGGCCGCGCCCTTGGCATCGGTCAGTGCCACATTGAGTTGCGACAGCTCATGGGTGCGCTCGGTGACCCGCCGCTCCAGGCCCTCATTGGCCTCGGTCAATGCCTGCTCGGCTTCGCGGAACGCGGTGATGTCGGTGAAGCTCATGACAAAGCCGCCGCCCGGCATCGGGTTGCCGATCAACTCGATCACTCGCCCATTCGGGAACAGGCGCTCTGAGGTGTGCGCGCGGCCCTGGCGCATCCAATGCAGGCGGCGGGCCACGTGGACCTCGGCTTCACCTGGCCCGCACAGGCCGCGTTCGGCGTTGTAGCGAATGATGTCGGCAATCGGTCGGCCGACGCTGATCAAGCCTTCGGGGTAGTTGAACAGTTCCAGGTAACGGCGGTTCCAGGCCACCAGCTTGAGTGACTGGTCTACCACGCTGATGCCTTGGGTGATGTTTTCGATCGCGCCTTGCAGCAAGGCCCGGTTGAACTGCAACACCTCGGAGGCTTCGTCGGCGATCCGCACGACGTCTTCCAGCTGCATTTCCCGGCCTTCAATCGCCGCTTTCACCACCGCACGTGTCGAAGACGCACCGAGTACACCGGCCAACAGACGCTCGGTGTGCGCGATCCAATCGTTGTCGGCATTCTGGTTGGGGTTGAAGCCCTTGCCTTGGCGATAGGCAAAGCGGATAAAACTCTGCTGGGCGCGTTCCTCGCCGACAAAGCGTGCCGCGAGGCTGAGCAGGTCGCTGATCTGTACCGACAGCATCGAGCGGGCGCTGGCGCGCTGGCTGGTTTCCTGGCCGATGAAGCGCCCGGCCTGCCAGTGCTCGGAGACGCGTGTACGCGACAGCATCGAAACCCAGACGAACAAGGTGAAATTACCCGCCAGGGAGAACACGGTGCCCAGGGTCAGCGACGTGACCGAGAAGCCCAGTGGGTGCGAATGCAGCCAGGTCAAGCCAGGGAATAGGCTGAAGGACCAGCCGAGACTTTTCGCTGTAACCGGTAGGACCAAGGTGTAGAACCACAGGAACGTACCGGCGGCCAAGCCGGCAAACACCCCCCGCCGGTTGGCCTGCTTCCAATACAGTGCGCCAAGCATGGCGGGTGCCAGTTGCGTCACAGCGGCGAAGGCGATCTGGCCGATGGTCGCCAGGCTCGCCGTGGAGCCGAGCAGGCGATAGCTGACGTAGGCCAGCAACAGAATGATCACAATGCTGACCCGACGTACCGACAGCATCCAGTGGCGGAACACTTCGAAAGGGCGCTCGGCACTGGAGCGGCGCAATAACCAGGGCAGCAGCATGTCGTTGGAGACCATGGTCGACAACGCGATGCTGGCGACAATCACCATGCCGGTGGCGGCCGATGCACCGCCGATAAAGGCGAGTACGGCAAGGGCCGGATGGGCTTCGGCCAAGGGCAGGCTGATCACATAAGAGTCGGGCAGCACCGAACCGGGCAGGAGCATTTTGCCGCCCAGGGCAATCGGCACGACAAACAGCGCGGCAAGGATCAGGTAGGCGGGGAATACCCATTTGGCCAGGCGTAGATCCTGAGGGTCGATGTTTTCCACCACGGTGACGTGAAACTGCCGCGGCAGGCAGATGATGGCCATCATGGCCACGCCGGTCTGCACCACCATCGAAGGCCAGTTGACGGTTTCTTTCCAGTATTCCTCCAGGCGGGGCGCGAGCATCGCCTGGCTGAACAGGTCGCCGAAACCGTCGTACAGGCCGTAGGTGACAAACGCGCCGACGGCGAGAAACGCGAACAGCTTGACCAACGACTCAAAGGCAATCGCCAGCACCATGCCGCGGTGGTGTTCGGTGGCGTCGAGGTTGCGGGTACCGAATACGATAGTGAACAGCGCGAGCACCAGTGACACGATCAACGCGGTGTCCTGGGCGCGGGTGCCGGTGGTGTCGGCGCCCGAACCGATCAGCAGGTTCACGCCCAGCACAATGCCTTTGAGCTGCAGAGCGATATAGGGCAGTACGCCCACCAGGCAGATCAGCGCGACCACCACGGCCAGCGATTGGGATTTGCCGTAGCGAGCGGCGATAAAGTCGGCGATGGAGGTGATGTTTTCCTGCTTGCTGATCAGCACCATCTTTTGCAGGACCCACGGTGCAAACACAAGCAATAGCACCGGCCCCAGGTAGATCGGTAAAAATGCCCACAGTTGTTCGGCGGCCTGGCCTACGGCGCCGAAGAACGTCCAACTGGTGCAATACACGGCCAGCGACAGGCTATAGACCCACGCGCGCATACGCGGTGGCAGCGGCGCGTGGCGGCGGTCACCGTAAAAAGCGATGGCAAACATAATGGCCATATAGGCCAGGGCAACGGCGGCGATCAGCCCGCTGGACAGCGTCATGGTAACTCCGGACAGAAGAACACCCAGGCATTCCGGGCCCGGTTGGACAGTCTCGCATGATGCATGGGGTTAGTCAGTGTCGACCAAGGTCGTGTGGGATCTTATGTCGCATGCCCGCTGATATTGACTGCTGGCAGAGACACGCACTTACCTCGGTGGCAGGGTTTTCTGGCGCAGGATGTAGATCGTCACCAGCACGGCGCTGGTCAGCATGAAGCCGCGCGCCCAGGGCAGGGGGACCAGGTAGCAGGAGAAACCGATGCTCAACCACATCAGGCCGATGGCGTAGACCTTGCCCTTGAGCGGGATGCCATTGCCGTCGAGATAGTCGCGAATCCAAGGGCCCAGGCGCGGGTGCTCCACCAGCCAGCGGTAGAAACGCGGGGAGCTGCGTGCGAAGCAGGCGGCGGCGAGCAGGAGAAAGGGCGTGGTCGGCAAGACCGGCAGGAAAATACCGATGACCCCCAGCGCCACGCTCAACCAGCCGATGGCCAGCAGCACGTAGCGCAGGAGCAACGAGCGGTTGCCCATGGGTGTCACGGGCAAACGACTCAGTGGTGGCGTGGCTTGAGGATCGCCGGTTTTTCGTCAGGGGCGTTGCACAGCAGGTACAGGGCGGTGAGCGCTTCCGGAATCTGTACGATCATGTCGTCCATCAGGTTGGCGTCGGCGGCGATGTCGGAGAACTCCGGCTGGTCGTCGAACAGGCCCGAACCGACCATGATGGGCAGCAGCATTTCGCTGACTTCTTCCTCGGCGGTTTCGAACCAGGCGGCTTCACGCAGGAATACGCCTTCCATGAAGCCGATGCACCAGCCGCGCAGGTCGGAGTCGTCCGGCTCTTCACCCAGGTCGAGGTCACACGGCAGTTCGAACTCTTCATCGGAGGCCAGTTGGCGACCGATGTGGGCCTTCAGGGCCACCAGGGTGGCTTCGATTTCTTCACGCTGGGCGGCGTCGGCGTAGTGCGGCTCTTCGGCGAACAAGGCGTCGATCCACTCACGGTCCGGCACGATGTCGGAGGAGATCGACAAGGCGGTCAGGTAGCCGTGGGCGGCCACATAGTCCAGCGCCTCGTCATGCAGCTCATCGGCGTCGAGGAAGGCTTGCAGGCGGGTTAGTTGCTCAGCGAAGGACATTGAAGGACTACCTTGGGAATAAACGATGCTGAATTCTAGGCTTTCTTGAGCGCCCAGGCCAGCCGCACTGCATATTTGCCAGGTTTTAGAGACGGACGTCTATTCGTCAGTCGCGCCCTTTGCCGGATGACCCTCGGGTATACTGCCGCGTTTTGTGATGCCCCGCAGGCCAGGCACCAGGCCGAGAAAACTTCGTTTACGGATTATTTTCCGTGAAACCGCGTTTTTTCGGCCAGCCTGTACTGAGGGTTTCGGCACTTTTTTGGAGTTTTACATGCTCGAGCAGGCTCAACGCGTCCTCAAGGACATCTTCGGCTACGACAGTTTTCGTGGCCGCCAGGGTGCGATCATTGAGCGCGTGGCCAGTGGCGGTGATGCCCTGGTCCTGATGCCTACCGGCGGCGGCAAGTCGTTGTGTTTCCAGGTGCCCGCCTTGCTGCGTAACGGCCTGGCCGTGGTGGTGTCGCCGTTGATTGCGTTGATGGACGACCAGGTGGCGACCCTGGAGGAACTCGGTGTGGCGGCCGCGTCATTGAACTCCACCCTCAGCGCCGAACAGCAGCGCGACCTGGCCGCGCGCATCAAGCGCGGCGAAGTGAAAATGCTCTACCTCGCCCCAGAGCGCCTGGTGCAGCCACGCATGCTGGCCTTCCTGCAAAGCCTGGAAATCGCCCTGTTCGCCATCGACGAAGCCCACTGCGTTTCGCAATGGGGGCACGATTTCCGTCGCGAATACCTGCAATTGGGCCAGTTGGCAGAGTTGTTCCCCGACGTCCCGCGCATCGCGCTGACCGCCACCGCCGACAAGCGCACCCGCGAAGAGATTGTCGAGCGCCTGCATTTACAGAATGCCGAGCGCTTCCTGTCGAGCTTCGACCGACCGAATATTTTCTACCGCATCGTGCCCAAGGAGCAGCCACGCAAGCAGTTGCTGGCGTTCCTGTCCGAGCGGCGCAGCGATGCGGGCATTGTCTATTGCCTGTCGCGCAAGAAAGTCGATGAAGTGGCCGCCTTCCTGTGCGAGCAGGGTTACCCGGCGCTGCCGTACCACGCCGGCCTGCCCAATGAAACGCGCTCCGCCCACCAGAAACGCTTCCTCAACGAGGAAGGCCTGATCATGGTGGCAACCATCGCCTTCGGCATGGGGATCGACAAGTCCAACGTGCGCTTCGTGGCGCATATGGACCTGCCCAAGTCCCTCGAGGCTTACTACCAGGAAACTGGGCGTGCCGGCCGTGACGGCCTGCCAGCGGATGCCTGGATGGTCTACGGCCTGCAAGACGTGGTGATGCTCAAGCAGATGCTGCAGAACTCCGAGGGTGACGAACGCCACAAGCGCCTGGAACAGCACAAGCTCGACGCCATGTTGTCGCTGTGCGAAGAGACGCGCTGCCGCCGCCAGACCCTGTTGGCGTACTTCGACGAAGACATGCCCGAGCCGTGCGGTCACTGTGACAATTGCGTCGACGGCGTACAGACCTGGGACGCCACCGAACCGGCACGCCAGGGGTTGTCAGCGATCTACCGTACTGGCCAGCGTTATGGCGTGGGCCATCTGGTGGACGTATTGCTGGGCAAAGACAACGAAAAAGTGCGCAGCTTCGGTCACGAAAAACTCTCGGTCTATGGCGTCGGCAAGGCACGGGCCGAAGGCGAGTGGCGTTCACTGTTCCGACAGATGGTCGCGCGCGGCCTGGTTGATATCGACATCGAGGGCTACGGCGGCCTGCGCCTGAACGACAGTTGCCGGCCGCTGCTCAAGGGCGAAGTGAGCCTGGAACTGCGTCGCGACCTCAAGCCGCAAACCACCGCCAAGAGCAGCACCAGCCAGGCCAGCCAACTGGTGCGTGGCGAAGAACGCGAGCAGTGGGAAGCCTTGCGCACCCTGCGGCGCAAACTGGCACAGGAACACAGCGTGCCGCCTTACGTCATCTTCCCCGACTCGACCCTGTTGGAGATGCTGCGCGAGCAACCCACCACCCTGGCCGAGATGGCCCGGGTCAGCGGCGTGGGTGCGCGCAAGCTGGAGCGTTATGGCCAAGCCTTCCTCGAAGTGCTCGGCGGCCAGGCCGAGGCGCCGAAGGAAGTCGCCGATATTCGCCATGAATTGATCAGCCTGGCACGCGCCGGCATGACCCCGATTCAGATCGCCGGCCAACTGCAATGTTCGGAGAAAAACGTCTACACCCTGTTGGCTGAATCCATCGGCAAGCAACAGCTGTCCCTGGAGCAGGCCCTTGATTTGCCGGAAGATTTGCTCGGCGAAATCCAAGACGCCTTCCTCGATGGAGAAGGCGAATTGCCAGCCGTTTCGGAGATTGCGCCGCTGTTTACCGGGCGTGTGCCTGAGGGTGTTTTGTACTGTGTTCGGGCGGCATTGCAGTCGGAATTCGAAATTTAGTGTGCCAATTACGACAATGTAACGAATCAGTACATAGCAGACCTTGCCTACTGACATGGCTCATGCTTAGCTGACTAATAATTAGCCATACTTTATTTTCAGTCTAACCCATGAGTTTTTTATGCCGTTAACCGATCAACACCGTTTTGGCATGCAGTTGGCGCAAATGTCCCGAGGTTGGCGCGCCGAGCTGGACCGCCGTCTGGCTGGGCTGGGCTTGTCCCAGGCGCGCTGGCTGGTGCTGTTGCACCTGGCTCGTTTCGAAGAAGCACCGACGCAACGCGAGTTGGCGCAAAGCGTCGGCGTGGAAGGCCCGACCCTGGCACGTTTGCTCGATAGCCTGGAAGGCCAGGGCCTGGTGCAGCGCCAGGCCGTGGTGGAAGACCGCCGTGCCAAGCGTATTCTGCTATGCGATAGCGCCCGCCCCTTGATCGAGCAGATCGAGACCATTGCCACTGCCTTGCGCCATGAACTGTTCGTGGGCGTGGATGAAGAAGATATGCGCGTGTGCATGCGCGTGCATGGGCATATCCTGGCGAATCTGGAAAAGTCCTGACACGGCTGGATCCAGGGCGTGTTGTGGCGAGTGAGTGTGTACCCTCGCCACAACACGCCGGCTCCTGCGGTTGATGCGTCAGAACGTCTGCCCCAGGTTCAAGTAAACCGCCTGCTGACTATCATCATTGAACCCATAGCTGAAGTTCAGTGGCCCCAATGGCGTATCAAACCCGAGGAAAATACTCGCGGCATTGATATAGCCGCTGTCGAATTCATTGTCGTTGTTCCACGCCCGGCCCCGTTCCAGGGAGGCGCCCAGGTATAGCGGGAAATCCAGTGGCAGGTATGAGCGCGGCGTCAGGCGGCGGTAGTACACCGCCCGCATCAAGCTGATGTTCTGCCCCGAAATCGCATCCTGGCGAAAGCCCGACAATTGCCGCGCCCCGCCGAGCAGAAAGCTGGAAATCACCACATCCGAGTTATCCAGGGTCCGCCCGTAGCGCCCGCCCAGCACCAGGGTGTCTGGGCCGCTGCTCATGGCCTTGTCCAGCTTGAATTCCCATTGCCGGTACCGCTGGTCCGAGCCCAGCCCCGGCTCGAATTCCCGGAATGCCAGGCCGATGTCTTCACCGCTGTGCGGGAAGTACACGTTGTCGAGGGAGTCGAAGGAGTACTTCAACTCATAGAAGCCTTCGCTGAAGCTCACGCTCGGCAGGTCTCGGTCGCCGATGCGCACATCGGCCTTGCCCCAGGCCTCGCCGACACCGAAGCGGATCTCACCGCTGTTGCCGATCTGCCGCCCGACATTCAACCCGAAACCATAGCGTTCCAGGCGGTATTCGGAGATGGGGTCGTTGTCCAGGATCAGCTCGACGTTCTGCGCCTGGGCACTCAGATAGGGGGCGACGAAGTAACGTGAACCGGTGTCCATCGGCTGGTAGAACTCGCTGTACAGTTCCTGCCGGTCGCCGATCTGCACCCGCGTCAGCCATTCTGCGCCGAGGCGGTTGATGCCGTTCATACGGTAGCTGGCGCCGAGGTTGAAAGCGCTGTCGCCGCGCATGTCGTCCGATAGGTTCAGGCCCAGGCGCAGGTAATCGGTGCCGCTGCGTTTGCCGCGCGCGCTGATCACCAGGGTATTGTCGTGGCCTTTCTTGACCACGCGGTATTGCACCTGCTCGAAGTAGTCCAGGCCGTACAAGGTGCCCATGTCCGTTTGCAGGCGGCCCAGGTTCAGCGGCTCACCCAGGGGTTGGCGGATGTAGTAGCGGATCACGTCGTCGCTGACTTTCGAGTCGTTCTCCACCGTGATGGCGGTGATCACCGGCGTGCGTTCGCCCGGAGTGCGCGCAGCGACCAGTTCCGGGTCGATCGGTTCGGCAGGGCGCAGGTGGGCCAGGCGCACGTCGAGGGCGCGGGTGGCGCGGTAGCCGGCGTCGATCATGTCCTTGGCGCGGCCGAAGTCCGTCACGCCGTAGGCGGCCAGTGGTGGTTGGATCAGCACATCCTTGGGGTGCAGGGCCTTGAGTTGTTCTTCGGAGTTACGTCGGGTCATCAGGGTGATGGACTGGTTGAGCACATCCACCACCGTGGCCAGTTGCTTGCGCGAGCGCAGCGGCGTGCCGATGTCGACCACGATGGCGATGTCGACACCCATCTCCCGCGCCACGTCCAGGGGGATGTTGTCGGTCATGCCGCCGTCCACCAGCAGCCGGCCATCCAACTCGACCGGGGCGAATACGGCCGGGATCGACATGCTGGCGCGGATCACCTGGGGCAGGTGGCCCTTGCGGAACACCACTTTTTCGCCAGTGGTGATGTCCGTGGCTACGGCGCGGAACGGGATGGGGAGCTTGTCGAAATTGCGGATGTTACTGGTGTGGGCAAACATGCTTTCCAGCAGCAGCGCCAGGTTCTGTCCCTGGATCACCCCGAGGGGCAGGCCCAGGCTGCCGTCATCGCGGAAACTGAGCTTCTGCTTGACCAGGAAGTCCCGGTCATCCTGCTTGCGCCGGAACGGCACATCCTCGCGAGGCGGCGCGTCGGAGAGGGCTTGCTGCCAGTCGATGCCCAGTGCCAGTTTTTCCAGTTCGTCGATCTTGTAACCCGACGCATACAGCCCACCGATCACCGCCCCCATGCTGGTACCCGCAATCGCATCGATATGAATCCCCTGTTCCTCCAGGGCCTTGAGCACGCCGATATGGGCCAGGCCGCGCGCGGCGCCACCGGACAGTACCAGGCCGATTTTCGGGCGCGGCGCGTCGGCGGCGTGGGCGAGGAGGGGGAGAAGGCACAGTAACAGGCAGGACAGCAGGCGGCGCATCATGAATCTCGAGGCTGGGCGATAAAGGCCGGTATTATAGCCACTCGACCCTCCGAGCCCGTTACGCCAGGAACCTGTCAAGTTATGTCCGTCAGCAAACCCGAAATCGTCATCACCTACTGCACCCAGTGCCAATGGCTGCTTCGCGCCGCATGGCTGGCCCAGGAGCTGCTGAGCACCTTTGCCGATGACCTGGGCAAAGTGTCGCTGGCGCCCGCCACGGGAGGGGCGTTTCGCATCACCTGCGACGGCGTGCAGATCTGGGAGCGCAAGGCCGATGGCGGCTTCCCGGAGGCCAAGGTACTCAAGCAGCGTGTGCGCGACCAGATCGACCCGCAGCGTGACCTGGGGCACAACGATCGTACGCAGTAAAGGTCACCGTCCTGGCAGGATAGTGACCCACTGCCGCGTGCCTACTTGGCAGCCATCTGGTTCTTGATGAAGCCCACGATCCACGTCAGCACCAGGCCACCGATGCCACCGCCGACAATATTGCTGCCGACCGCCGCCACATCCAGTGCTTCGCCACCGGAGGTGCCCGTCAGTGCGGAGACCACCTGGCCCAGCACCAGGCCGCCGACCCCGCCAAGAAAGGTATTGAGCCCGGTGCCCAGGCTCTGCTTGGTCATGCCGGCCAGATTACCGCCGACGGCACCGCTGATGATCTGAACCAGCAAGCTGATGAGTGTTTCCATGATGAAGCTCCTGCATAGCGTTAATGGAGTGACCACTCGCTTGCAGCAACTTCAAAGGGCATGGCTGTCGTCGAGGAGTCTTTATCCGTTGAACGACGACAGACTGTTGCGGATGGGCAAAGTATAGATCAGGCCGTCGCTGCCGGCTGTTTGGCCTGGCTGGCACTGCCCATCAGGCCGGAGAGGACGATGGCGACAATGATCAGCGCGCCGCCCAGCAGCATGCGCAAGGTCGGGGTTTCGGCGAACAGTAGCCACGCCACCGTGATGCCATAGACCGGTTCCATGGCGAACACCACCGAGGCGGTGCGCGCCTTGATCACCGCGAGGCTGGCGACAAACAGGCTGTGGGCCAACCCGGTACAGAACACCCCAAGCAGCCCGATCCACAGCCAGTCCATGGCCCGCACATCCGCCAGCCCTGGTGCCGCCACGGGCAACAGGCACACGGCGACCACCACGTTCTGGCACAGCGCCGCCTGTACCGCCGGAATCCGTCCGGAGCTGGCGCGGTTGTTCAGCGACAGCAAGGAAAACAGCAGCCCCGAGACAATCCCCCACAGCAGGCCGCCCGTGGCTTCGCTGGCGAGGTTGAAGTCTGGCGTGACCAGCACCAGGCCGACGGTCACCAGCGCGACCAGCAGCACTTCATTGGCGCGGATCCGCTCGCGGAAGATCAAGCCCTCGAGGATCACAGTGAACGCCGGGAATGCGGTAAACCCCAGGGTTGCCACCGCGACGCCAGCAACCTTGACCGCCATGAAGAACGTCACCCAATGTGCGGCCAGCAACACGCCACTGACCAGCAGCCGGCGCCAGTCGCGCATTTGCAACGTCTTCCAGGGGGCGTTGCTGGCGAAGCGCGCGAAGACCGCCAGGGCCAACACCGCAAACGCGGCGCGGCCGAACACGATGATGGCCGGCGAGGCGGCCGCCAGCTTGCCGAATACGCCGGTGAGGCCAAACATCAGTGCGCCGATATGCAGGGCGCCGAGGGCTGAACGGGGAGTCATTGCGATCCTTGAACCAACGGGGTGACAGGATCGCAGTCTAGAGGGTGGACGGTGTGGGTGTCTGTCGTGCGGCTCGCGATTTTTAGCGCAGGACTCGCGTGTGCACCGAACGCCGCAAGGCGCCGGGGGAGGCGCCGAACTCACGCAACATTGCCGCGGCAAACGCACTCTGCGAGGCATAGCCGACGCGTGCGGCGATCTCGCCGATGGGCAGCGGGGTGTCGCGCAGCAGGCCCAGTGCCCTGTGCAGGCGACGGCTGCGGATATAGTCCATGGGCGTCTGCCCGCACTCGGCCATGAATCGCGCATGCAGGCGCGCCACCGAGAGGTCGGCGATGCGCGCCAGGTCAGCGACCTGCAGGGGATGGGCGGCGTGCCGCTCGATATGGGCATTGAACGCGGCGTAGGGCAGGCGCCGGCCCGGCGTGAGGGGCGCCTGCGGATGATTGAGGCTGGCGAGTAACAACACCGCGCCTTGCTGGGCGATCAGCGGGTCACTCACCGGGCTGTGCGCCAGCCATTGCACCAACTGGTGTTGCCGGGTATCCAGGGTCAGGCGGGCCGGTTGATCGAGCAGGCGGCGGCTGGCATCGGCATGCTCGCCCAACGATTGCAGCACCCAGTGTTCGGTGGGCACGTCGAGCACCAGGCAGCGGCTGCCATCGCGGCTGCCGCAGGCGTGATGCGCAGAGAAGGGCAGCACCATCACACTGCTCTCATGCACCTGGCTGCCACGGCCATCGACTTCCAGGTCCAAATGGCCGGACAGGCCGAACACCAGCTGCACGTGGTCATGGCTGTGGGCAATGGGCGCTTCGAGGTAGTGGCGGAGCGTGAGGGACGGTTGCATCGCGGTCTCCTGGGCAGCAGGGCGCCAGTCTACAACGCTTCGCCCTCGGTGGGCGCTGTCATCAGACTGACGCACAGCTGTCATGGGCTATTCACCGCCTGGGCGCAAGCTCGCAAAAACAGCGTCGAGGGATGCCCATGACCAGTGCCGAGTTCACCCCGCCCAGCCGTAAGCAGCGCGTGCGTACCCTGTGGATTTCCGATGTGCACCTGGGCACCCGGGATTGCCAGGCCGAACACCTGTCGCAGTTTCTCAAGGGGTACCACGCCGACAAGGTCTACCTGGTCGGCGATATCATCGACGGCTGGAAGCTGCGTGGCGGCATGTATTGGCCCCAGGCCCACACCAACGTGATCCGCCGCTTGCTGACCATGGCCAAGCGCGGCACCGAGGTGATCTACGTCACCGGCAACCACGATGAGTTCCTGCGTCGCTATTCCACGCTGATCCTGGGCAATATCCAACTGGTGGACGAGGCCGTGCATGTCACCGCCGATGGCCGGCACTTGCTGGTGATCCATGGCGACCAGTTCGATGTGATCACCCGCTATCACCGTTGGCTGGCGTTCCTCGGCGACTCGGCCTACGAGTTCACGCTGACGTTGAACCGTTGGCTCAATCATTGGCGCGCGCGGTATGGCTACGGCTACTGGTCGCTGTCAGCGTACCTGAAGCACAAGGTGAAAACCGCCGTGAGCTTTATCAGCGACTTTGAAGAAGCCATCGCCCATGAAGTGACCAAGCGTGAACTGCACGGCGTGGTGTGCGGGCATATCCATCACGCGGAAATTCGCAAGGTGGGTGAGGTCGATTACCTCAACTGCGGGGATTGGGTGGAGTCGTGCACGGCGTTGATCGAACACTGGGATGGGCATATCGAGTTGTATCGGTTGGCCGATGCGCAGGCCAAAGAGGCACAGCTCAAGGCCGAGATGATCACCAACTGAAGGCCAACCACAGTCCAGATGTGGGAGCGAGCTTGCTCGCGAAAAACGTCAACGATAACGCGTGCAGCCTGAATAGGCGCGGTGCTTATGAGTTCTTCGCGAGCAAGCTCGCTCCTACAATTGGTTTTGTGTTTCTTCAGTTGGAGACGTCGGCAATGGCTTCGGCCAGGAGCGTCAGGCGTGTCGCGTCAATACCCGCCACGTTAGCCCGCCCCGAACTGACCATATACACGCTGTGCTTCTCGCGCAGTTGCTTCACCTGCTCGGCACTCAAACCGGTGTAGGAAAACATCCCGCGTTGTGCGCCGATGTGCGCGAACCGCTCCGACAAACCGTGAGGCGCCAACGCCTCCACCAGTCCGCAACGCAACTGCGCGATGCGTGAACGCATGGCTTCGACTTCGCCGCTCCACAGCGTCTTCAGCTCGGCATCGCCGAGGATGGTCGCGACCACCGCCGCCCCATGATCCGGTGGGGTCGACCACAGGTTACGGGCGATGTTCGCTAACTGGCTGCGCACGTCGGTCAGCTTCTCGGCATCCGCCGCACACACAATCAACGCGCCGACACGGTCACTGTACAGGCCGAAGTTCTTCGAACAGGAACTGGTGACCAGGACCTCTGGCAACTCGGTCGCCATTAGTCGTACCGCCCAGGCGTCCTGTTCCAGGCCGTCGCCGAAGCCCTGGTAGGCAAAGTCGATCAACGGCAGCAACCGGCGCTCGCGCACGATTTCCAGCACCTGGCGCCAGTCCGCCTGGGACAGGTCGAAGCCGGTCGGGTTATGGCAGCAGGCGTGCAGCAACACCACATCGCCCTCGGGCACGGTGGACAGGGTGGCGAGCATTGCCGCCACATCCAGCCGGTTGTCCGCCCCCACGTAAGGGTAATGGCTGACCTTGAGCCCGGCCTTGGCGAAGATGGTTTCGTGGATCGGCCAGGTCGGGTTGCTCAGCCATACGCCACGGCCGGGCAGGCTGTGGGCGATAAAGTCGGCGCTCAGGCGCAGGGCGCCGGTGCCGCCTGGGGTCTGGGTGGCGCCGGCACGGCCTTCGCGCAGCAGCGCCGAGTCGGTGCCCAGTACCAGCTCACTGATCAATGTGCCAAAGGCCGCATTGCCGTGGCCGCCGATATAGGTCTTGGTGGTCTGGGTGTCGACCAGGCGCTGTTCCGCGCGTTTCACCGAATGGGGAATCGGCGTCAGGCCCTGGTCGTCCTTGTACACGCCCACGCCGAGGTCGAACTTGTTCGGGTTGGAGTCTTGGGCGTACAGGTCCATCAGCCCGAGAATCGGGTCGCCGGGCACGCGACCAATGGCATCGAAATGCATTACTTGCGGCCCTCGGCGTTCTTGGCCACTTCGTCGGTACGCGCGGCCATGATGAAGTCGTTGCGGTGCAGGCCCTTAATGGAGTGGCTCCACCAGGTCACGGTGACTTTGCCCCATTCGGTGAGCAGGCCTGGGTGATGGCCTTCGGCTTCGGAGATTTCACCCATGGCGTTGGTAAAGGCCAGGGCGAACTTGAAGTTCTTGAACAGGAAGACCTTTTCCAGTTGCATCACGCCATCGCGTACTTCGATATTCCAGTCGGGAATCTGCTTGAGCAGCACCGGCAGTTCTTCATCGCTGACCTGTGGGGCATCGGCGCGGCAGGCTTCGCAGTGGGCTTGGTTCAAGGTAGTCATGGGGGTGTCCTGAATTCGAGTGTCTGGAAACGGTCGTCAGTGGCGTTACCCTAAAGCAACGCGGGGCCAGGGAACAGACTCACCTGGCCGCAAAACCTGAGGTTCACGCTGCTTTGGGTTTTGGCGGAAATTTCGGGGCGTGCAAGCCTAACTGCATACCGCGCTCAACCATGCCCATGATGTCTTCCTGCGCGACTTCGAACAGGCGCTTGAGGTTGGGCAGGACAAAGTACAGCGGTTGCAGGATATCAATACGATACGGCGTGCGCATTGCCTCCAGTGGGTCGAAGGCTTGGTGCTCAGGCTCGGACGACAGGCTGTACACCGTCTCTTTGGGCGACGACAGAATGCCACCACCGTAGATGCGCCGACCTTCAGGGGTATCCACCAGGCCGAACTCGATGGTCATCCAGTAGAGGCGCGCGAGGTACACCCGTTGCTCCTTGGTGGCTGCCAGGCCGAGCTTGCCATAGGTGTGGGTGAATTCGGCGAACCAGGGGTTGGTCAGCAGCGGGCAGTGACCAAAGATCTCATGGAAAATATCCGGCTCTTGCAGGTAGTCCAGTTCTTCGCGGGTGCGAATAAAGGTCGCCACGGGAAACTGCTTGTTGGCGAGCAATTCGAAAAAGGTCTGGAAGGGGATCAGCGCCGGTACCCGGGCAACTTGCCAGCCCGTGGTGTCGGCCAGCACCTGGTTGATTTCGCTCAACTGTGGAATGCGGTCCAGGGGCAGGCCGAGCTTGTCGATGCCGTCCAGGTATTCCTGGCAGGCGCGACCCTCGATCACTTTCAATTGACGGGTGATCAGAGTGTTCCACACCGCGTGTTCTTCCGGCGGGTAGTGGATAAAACCTTGCGCATCGGGCTCGCGGGCCACGTAGTGCGTCTGCTTCATACGGCTCTCCTGCTAGGCATTCGTTCTTGTTATGTCCTGCGATGACCCTATTGATACCCCGACTGGGGCGCGATTCCACCTGCCGCTCAGGTGTGTTCGTAGGAAAAATTACCGTTTTTCGTAAAGTTTTCGTTACGACCCTGGGTATTCTGGCGTCACCACGCTGTGAAAAGCGCGGCGACTGTCACATAATCTTGACGACTATCTGCGCCCAGCGACAAAAAGACGCAGCGCCTACCGACCTTTCGAGCCTTTCCATGCGTATCAAAGTGCATTGCCAGAACCGCATCGGCATCCTGCGGGACATCCTCAACCTGCTGGTGGAGTACGGCGTCAACGTCGCCAAGGGCGAGGTCGGTGGCGAGCACGGCAATGCCATCTACCTGTACTGCCCGAACCTGGTGAACATGCAGTTCCAGGCATTGCGTCCGCAGTTCGAGGCGATTGCCGGGGTTTTTGGCGTAAAGAGGGTAGGGCTGATGCCCAGCGAGCGCCGGCATATGGAGCTCAATGCGCTGCTTGGTGCCCTGGAGTTTCCGGTGTTGTCCATCGACATGGGCGGCTCCATCGTTGCCGCCAACCGTGCCGCGGCGCAGTTGCTTGGCGTGCGGGTGGACGAGGTGCCGGGGATTCCGCTGTCGCGCTATGCCGAGGATTTCGATTTGCCGGAACTGGTGCGCGCCAGCAAGTCGCGGATCAATGGCCTGCGGGTCAAGGTCAAGGGTGACGTGTTCCTGGCGGATATCGCGCCGCTGCAATCCTCCGAGCACGATGACAGCGAAGCGATGGCGGGCGCCGTGTTGACCCTGCATCGCGCCGATCGCGTCGGTGAGCGCATCTACAACGTGCGCAAGCAAGAGTTGCGTGGCTTCGACAGTATCTTCCAAAGCTCCATGGTCATGGCTGCCGTGGTCCGCGAAGCGCGGCGCATGGCACCGCTGGATGCGCCGCTATTAATAGAAGGCGAAACCGGCACGGGTAAAGAGTTGCTGGCGCGTGCCTGTCACCTGGCCAGCCCACGCGGGCAGTCGCCGTTGATGGCGCTCAACTGCGCCGGCCTGCCTGAATCGATGGCCGAGACCGAGCTGTTTGGCTATGGCCCAGGCGCTTTTGAAGGCGCGCGGGCCGAAGGCAAGCTCGGGCTGCTGGAACTGACAGCGGGCGGTACGCTGTTTCTCGATGGTGTCGGGGAAATGAGCGCGCGCTTGCAGGTGAAATTGCTGCGCTTTTTGCAGGACGGCTGCTTTCGGCGTGTCGGCAGCGATGAAGAGGTGTACCTGGATGTGCGGGTGATCTGCGCCACCCAGGTGGATTTGTCCGAGCTGTGCGCCCGTGGTGAATTCCGCCAGGATCTCTACCATCGCCTCAACGTGCTGTCCCTGCATATCCCACCGTTGCGTGAATGCCTTGATGGCCTGGCGCCGTTGGTGGAGCACTTTCTCGACCAGGCCAGCCGCCAGATCGGCTGCCCGCTGCCCAAGCTGGCGCCCGCCGCGATGGAGCGCCTGAGCCACTACCACTGGCCAGGTAACGTGCGGCAGTTGGAAAACGTGTTGTTCCAGGCGGTGTCGTTGTGCGACGGCGGCACGGTCAAGGCCGAGCATATCCGGCTGCCGGACTATGGCGTGCGTCAGCCGCTTGGCGATTTCTCGCTGGAGGGTGGTTTGGAGGCGATCGTCGGACGCTTCGAGAAGGCAGTGCTGGAAAGCCTGTACGCCGAGCACCCTAGCAGTCGACTGCTGGGTAAGCGCTTGGGCGTGTCTCACACCACCATCGCCAATAAATTGCGCGATTACGAAATCCTCAAGGTCGACAAATAACCCGTGCGGGAGGGGGCAACGCCTCCCACATTTAATCCGTGGCGTTGCCGTAAGCGGCATAAGTCCGCCGTTTTTTCGACTCCCACCGGGACGTCATTTATTCACGCCCGCCGCCAAACCCCCGCCCCGCCTGCACTTCTCCCGCTTTTCAAAAGTTGGTTCGCAAATTGCTTAAGCCTCATCAGTACAGCGGTGGGCGGCAAGCGTCCGTCAGAAAGAGGATAGAGCGTGGACAAGTACCTTTATGTGGCAATGACCGGCGCCAGCCAGAATGCTCTGGCGCAGAAGGCCCATGCCAACAATCTGGCGAACATTTCCACCAACGGCTTCCAGCGTGACCTGGAGCAGGCCCGTTCGATGCCGGTGTTCGGTGACAGCTTTCCGGCGCGGGCCTTTGCCATGACCGAGCGGCCAGCCACCGACTTCTCGCCGGGCGCCATGATCGAAACCGGTCGTGACCTGGATGTGGCGGTCAGCGGTGACGGCTGGATGGCGGTGCAAACGCCTGACGGTGGCGAAGCCTACGTGCGCAGCGCCAGCATGAATGTGGATGCGCTGGGCGTGCTGCGGGCCGGCAACGGTATGCCGATCATGGGCAACGGTGGCCCGATTGCCGTGCCGCCCCAGCAGAAAATCGAAGTGGGCGCCGACGGCACCGTCAGCATCCGCGCCATGGGCGAAGGCCCACGGGTGATGGCGGAAGTGGACCGCATCAAGCTGGTCCAGCCGGACCTCAAGAACATGACCAAAGGCCTCGACGGCACCATCCACACCAAGGATGGCCAGCCGGCCCAGGCCGATGCGAGCGTCAAGCTGACCTCGGGCTTCCTGCAAGCGAGCAACGTCAACGCGGTGGAAGAAATGACTGCGGTGCTGGCGCTTTCCAAGCAATTCGAGCTGCACATCAAGATGATGAACAGCGCCAAAGAAGACGACCAGGCCATGACCCGCGTTCTGGCGATGAGCTGATAGCGGCATCACCCACACTAATTTTGCAGCACAGCGCCAACAAACAGGCGCACGAAGGAGAACAGCATGCTTCCGGCTCTATGGGTTGCCAAAACAGGCCTGTCCGCCCAGGACACCAACCTGACCACCATTTCCAACAACCTGGCAAACGTGTCGACCACGGGCTTCAAGCGTGATCGCGCCGAGTTCCAGGACCTGCTCTACCAGATCAAGAAGCAGCCTGGCGCCCAGTCGACCCAGGACAGCGAACTGCCGTCTGGCCTGCAACTGGGTACCGGTGTGCAGATCGTCGGCACCCAAAAGAACTTCAGCGCCGGTAACTTGCAGCAAACCGGCCAGCCGCTGGACATGGCGATCAACGGCAAAGGGTTTTTCCAGATCCTGCAGCCGGACGGCACCACCACCTACACCCGAGACGGCACGTTCCACCTGGACGCCAATGGCCAGGTCGTCACCGCCAACGGTTTTGCCCTGGAACCGGCGATTGTCGTGCCCGCCAACGCCCAAACGTTCACCGTCGGTAACGACGGCACCGTGTCCATTACGGTGGCGGGTAACCCGGCGTCGCAAGTGATCGGCAACCTGCAAACCGCCGATTTCATCAACCCGGCCGGCCTGCAAGCCATTGGTAACAACCTGTTCCTGGAAACCGCCTCCAGCGGCGCGCCGCAAATCGGCACCCCTGGCCTGAACGGTTTCGGCACCACGCTGCAAAGCACCCTGGAAACCTCCAACGTCAGCACGGTTGAAGAGATGGTCAACATGATCACCACTCAGCGCGCCTACGAGATGAACTCCAAGGTGATTTCCACCGCTGACCAGATGCTTTCGTTCGTTACGCAGAATCTGTAATCAAGTCTATGGGGCGCTCCTGAGAGCGCCTGCAACACCGTGAGGTTAGGGTCATGAATCGCTATGTTTCCGTTCTGGCATTGAGTGGGATTGCCGTGCTCGCGGGCTGTGTCGCCCCGACGCCAAAACCCAATGACCCGTACTACGCGCCGGTGTTGCCACGCACGCCGCTGCCGGCTGCGGCCAATAATGGCTCGATCTACCAGGCCGGTTTCGAACAGAACCTGTACAGCGACCGCAAGGCGTTCCGGGTCGGTGACATCATCACCATCACCCTCAACGAGAAGACCACGGCCAGCAAGAATGCCAACTCGCAGGTGGGCAAGACCAGCAAGACCGGCATTGGCCTGACTTCGTTGTTTGGTGCTGTACCGAACACCAATAACCCCCTGGGCAGCGGGGACTTGAGCCTGAGCGCAGGCTACAGCGGTGACCGCGCCACCAACGGCAAGAGTTCGGCGGGGCAGGGCAACAGCCTGACCGGTTCGATCACCGTGACCGTGGCCGATGTATTGCCCAACGGCATCATCGCCGTACGCGGTGAAAAGTGGATGACCCTCAACACCGGCGACGAGCTGGTGCGCATTGCCGGCATGGTCCGCGCCGATGATATTTCCACCGACAACACCGTGCCGTCGACACGGATTGCCGATGCGCGCATTACCTACTCGGGTACGGGTTCGTTTGCTGATGCGAGTCAGCCGGGCTGGTTCGACCGTTTCTTCCTTAGCCCGCTGTTCCCTTTCTAGGTGGCCACTTTGAACGTCAAACAGCTGATGGCAGCGGCACTGTTGTTATGCCTGAGCGCAGTCGCCCAGGCCGAGCGCCTGAAAGACATCGCCAGCATTTCCGGCGTGCGTTCCAACCAGTTGATCGGCTACGGCCTGGTGGTGGGGCTCAATGGTACGGGTGACCAGACCACCCAGACCCCATTCACCTTGCAGACCTTCAACAACATGCTCTCGCAGTTCGGCATCAAGGTGCCGGCGGGTTCGGGCAACGTGCAGTTGAAAAACGTCGCGGCGGTGTCGATCAGCGCCGACTTGCCGGCGTTCTCCAAGCCAGGCCAGGTGGTGGACATCACCGTGTCGTCCATTGGTAACTCGAAAAGCCTGCGGGGCGGCACCTTGTTGATGACCCCCCTCAAGGGTATCGACGGCAACGTCTACGCCATCGCCCAGGGCAACCTGG
This sequence comes from Pseudomonas gorinensis, assembly GCF_042015035.1. NCBI lineage: Bacteria > Pseudomonadati > Pseudomonadota > Gammaproteobacteria > Pseudomonadales > Pseudomonadaceae > Pseudomonas > Pseudomonas gorinensis. The sequence goes on along the minus strand of NZ_CP167125.1, from coordinate 5,364,178 downwards.
TGGTTGGCGGTTTCGACGCCGAGGGGCGTGATGGTTCGAAGATTACGGTGAACGTGCCGTCGGCCGGTCGCATCCCCGGCGGCGCCACGGTTGAGCGCACCGTGCCCAGTGGTTTCAACCAGGGCAACAGCCTGACCTTGAACCTCAACCGTTCCGACTTCACCACCGCCAAGCGCGTGGTCGACAAGATCAACGACATGCTTGGCCCTGGCGTCGCCCAGGCGATCGATGGCGGTTCGATTCGTGTCACTGCGCCGCTCGATCCGAGCCAGCGCGTCGACTACCTGTCGATCCTGGAAAACCTTGAGGTCGACCCCGGCCAGGCCGTGGCCAAGGTCATCATCAACTCGCGTACCGGTACGATTGTGATCGGCCAGAACGTCAAGGTTTCGCCAGCGGCCGTGACCCACGGCAGCCTGACCGTGACCATCACCGAAGACCCGATCGTCAGCCAGCCTGGGCCGCTGTCCAACGGCCAGACCGCCGTGGTGCCGCGCTCCCGTGTCAACGCTCAGCAAGAAGCCAAGCCGATGTTCAAGTTCGGCCCTGGTACGACCCTGGATGAGATTGTCCGCGCGGTGAACCAGGTGGGCGCAGCGCCCGGCGACTTGATGGCGATCCTCGAAGCTTTGAAACAGGCCGGCGCCTTGCAAGCCGACCTGATCGTGATCTGAGGCCATGGCCATGGATATGCGCAAAAGCGGGCTGACCAGCACGGCGGACTCGGGCTCTTACTCCGACCTGAACCGGCTTAACCAGCTCAAGGTCGGTGCTGACAAGAACAGCGAAGGCAACATGCGCAAGGTGGCGCAGGAGTTCGAGTCGTTGTTCTTGAGCGAGATGCTCAAGTCCATGCGCTCGGCCACCGAGGCCCTGGGCAAGGACAACCCGCTGAACACTCCGGCCGCCAAGCAATACCAGGAAATGTACGACCAGCAGTTGGCGGTCTCCATGTCCCGCGAAGGTGGCGGTATCGGCCTGGCCGACGTGCTGATGCGCCAGATGCAGAAGAACAAACCGGTGGACGCCCAGGCGGCCACCTTGCAGGGGCCGGCGGCGGCAGACGCGGCGAAGAAGGTCGATGTGCCGACGGAAATCGCCGCTGGCACCAAGGCCGATGGCCCGCTGGGTCGCTCCAATGGCCAGCGTCCGCTGTGGGCGTACCGCGTGGCGGTGCCCGAGGGCGCCAGCGCCCACGCCAACGATATGGCGCTGATGAACCAGCGTCGTATTGCCCTGCCAAGCAAGCTGACCGACCGCCTGCTCGCTGGCATCGTGCCGACCGCGCCGGTCGCGATCGATGCTAAAAACGCACCGCTGCGTAACAGTGCCGCCGACGACAGCGTGGTCAACAGCACCGCGCGCACGTTTGCCGTACCGAGCGGACGCATGCAGGTCTACGGTCGCGCCGTGGCCCAGCCACCGTTGGCGCCGGCGAAGAAAGCCTTCAGTTCCCAGGATGAATTCGTCGCCACCATGTTGCCGATGGCCAAGGCCGCGGCAGCACGTATCGGCGTCGATCCAAAGTACTTGGTGGCCCAGGCCGCCCTGGAAACCGGCTGGGGCAAATCGGTGATGCGCGCCGAGGACGGCAGCAGCAGCCACAACCTGTTCGGCATCAAGGCCGGCAAGAGTTGGCAGGGCGGCCAGGCCCGCGCGATCACCAGCGAGTTTCGTGATGGGGCGATGGTCAAGGAGACGGCGCAGTTCCGTTCCTACGACTCCTACCAGGACAGCTTCCATGACCTGGTGACGTTGCTGCAAAGCAATGATCGCTATAAAGAAGTTGTGAAATCGGCCGATAACCCCGAACAGTTTGTACGCGAGTTGCAAAAAGCCGGATACGCAACCGACCCGGCCTATGCCAGCAAGATTTCGCAGATCGCCAAAACGATGGACAGTTACCAGAATTACGCTGCCGCGGGCGCGACCACTCATTTATAAGGTCTGAACCACCATGAGTTTGCTCAATATCGGGATGTCGGGGCTTAACGCCGCTCAAGGATCGTTGTCGGTCTTGAGTAACAACATCGCCAACGCCAACACCTCGGGCTATTCGCGTCAGCAGACCACCCAGAACGCGAACGCGTCGAACCCCTACGGCGGCGTATACATCGGTAGCGGCACCACCCTGGCCGATGTGCGTCGGGTATATAACGAATTCCTGGACGCGGCTTACCAGAACAGCACGGCACTCAATAACGATGCCAAGGCCTATTCGAGCCAGGCGAGCGCCATCGACAAGACCTTGTCGGACAAGACCACCGGCATGTCCTCGGTGCTGGGGGCGTTCTTCTCCGCCGTGCAGACCGCCGCGTCCAACCCCAGCGACGTTTCTGCCCGACAAGTGCTGTTGACCAGCGCCCAGACCCTGAGCAACCGTTTCAACGCGATCTCCGGCCAGCTCAACCAGCAGAAAGAATCGATCAACGGCCAGTTGGGCACCATGAGCGATCAGGTCAACCAATTGACCTCGTCGATCGCCTCGCTCAACAAGCAGATCACCCAGGCCCAAGGCTCAACCACCACGGCGCCGGCCAACCTGCTGGATGCGCGTAACGAAGCGGTACGTTCGCTCAATGAGTTGGTGGGGGTCACCGCCAGCGAAAAGAACGGGATATTCAGCGTCAGTACCGGCACCGGGCAGTCCCTGGTGTTGGGCGACCAGTCCAGCACCATTTCGGCAGTGCCGAGCCAAAACGACCCGAGCCAGTACACCATCCAGCTCAATGCGGGTGGCGGAACCTCGATCGACCTGGGCAATGTGCTCAGTGGCGGTAGCATCGGTGGCCTGTTGCGTTATCGCAGTGACGCCTTGATGCCGGCCATCAATGATTTGGGGCGTATCGCCATCGCCACCGCCGATACCGTCAACAGCCAGCTCGGCCAAGGCCTGGATTTGAACGGCGACTTCGGCGTGTCCCTGTTCAAGGACGTCAACAGCGCTGTCGCCATCTCGCAGCGCAGCCAAGGCGCGGCGGGCAACAGCGCCGGTTCCGGTAACCTGAATGTCAGCATCAGCGACACCAGCAAGCTGTCGACCTACGACTATAAAGTCACCTTCAGCAGTGGCAATAACTACACGGTGACGCGTTCCGACGGCAAGGCCATGGGCGCGTTTGACACCACCACCACGCCGCCGCCGGTGATTGATGGTTTTACCCTGGCCCTGGACGGCAAAGGCCCAGTGGCCGCGGGTGACACTTTCAAGGTCAGCCCGACCGCCAACGGTGCCACCGGTATCGGTACCCAACTGACCGACGCCAATAAAATTGCATTCGCCGGGCCTTTGCTGGGCGAGGGCAGCAAGACCAACCAGGGCACTGGCACCTTTACCCCGCCGAGCCTGACGGTGCCGATCGACATCGATGGCGGCGCGGCGACCGCTCAGCTGCGTACCGGGATTGAACACTCGATGCCGGTCAAGATGGTATTCGGCAAGCCGGCCACCGACGGCACTCAGCCGTACACGCTCAACGATGCCCAGGGTAACCCGATTGGTACCGGCACCATCGTTCCAGGCCAAGGCAACAAGATTACGGTCGCCGTACCGATGCGGGATGCCAGCGGGACCTTGCTCACCCCGGCACAGAGCTTCAGTTTCGATACTACGGTCGGCGGCTCGCCTGCCGACGGTGACAGCACCTCGTTCTCGTTCAACGCCGCGGGCCGCTCGGATAACCGCAATGCCCTGGCATTGCTGGACCTGCAAACCAAGGCCTCGGTCGGCCTGGCCGATGGCAGTGGCGGTGGTGTGAGCCTGGTGACGGCCAACAGCCGCCTGGTCTCGACCGTGGGTGCCAAGGCCGCTTCGGCCATTACCGACACCACGGCAACCGGCGCATTGCTCAAGGCCAACCAGGACGCGCGCAACTCGGTGTCTCAGGTCAACCTGGATGAAGAAGCGGGCGACATGATCAAGTTCCAGCAGTACTACACGGCGTCGTCGCAGATCATCAAGGCTGCGCAAGAAACCTTCAGTACATTGATCAATAGTCTTTAAGGGAGTCTGGGACGATGCGTATTTCTACTGCTCAATATTTCGAAACCAGTTCCGCCAAGTATTCGGACAACTATTCCAGCGTGGTGAAGGCTCAGGACCAGGCCAGTTCCGGTGTGCGTGTGCAAACCGCCGGGGATGATCCGGTCGCCGCCGCGCGCTTGCTGTTGCTGCAACAGCAGAAAGACATGCTGGGCCAGTTCAACGGCAATATCACCAGCCTGAAAAACTCCCTGACCAACGAAGAAAGCGTGCTCGGCGCGATCAACGATGCCTTGCAGCGCGCCACTCAGTTGGCCCTGCGTGCCGGTGGTTCGTTGAGCGACGCCGACCGTCGCTCGGTTGCCAGTGAAGTGGGGGCGATCGAGGATCAGGTCCTGGGCTTGCTCAACAGCAAGGACTCTTCCGGCAACTACCTGTTTTCCGGTTCCAAGACCCAGACCCCGCCCTACAGCCGTAACAATGATGGCACCTACAGCTATCAGGGCGACGAAACGCCGCTGAGCCTGCAAGTGTCGAATACGTTGACGGTCAACGCTGGCGATACCGGCAAGACGGTTCTGGAGGGCGCTGCCAACTCCAGTCGCACCCAGGCCACGTGGCTTGCACCTGTGCCCCAGACGGTGCCGCCGACGGTCAATGACAACAAGGTTGCGCTGTCGGCCGGGCTGGTGACGTCGAGCTCCGACTACGCCAGTAAGTTCGCCGACGGCGAGCCGTACAAGCTGACCTTTACCAGCAGTACTCAATACAAGGTGTCCGATAAGAACGGCACTGACGTGACTTCGGAGATTGCCGGCAACGGTACCTTCGACGCCACCAAGGAAGGCAGCACCAGCGTGGCGCTGCGTGGGGTGAAGTTCGACATCACCATGAACCTCGGCGACGTTGCTCCGGGCGCCAACTCCGATGCGCTGGTCAAGGATCGTTCGTTCAGCCTGGAAGCCAAGCCGGATACCTTCAGTATCTCGCGCACGCCGAGCAACGCGTCCACGGCACAATTGAACAATGCCACCGTGTCCAGCCAGGCGGGCTATGCCAGCACGTTCCCGACCAACAGCGGGGCGCTGATCAAGTTCACCAGCGCCACCGCCTATGAGATGTATACCCAGCCCTACACCGCCAATAGCAGGCCCATTGCCACCGGTGATACCGGCGGCGGGACAACCTTGACCGCGGCCGGGGTGACCTTTGACATCAGCGGCGGGACGCCGCAAGCGGGCGATCAGTTTTCCGTGGGGGCCAATACCCAGAAAACCCAGAATGCGCTGGACACCCTTGGCCAATTGCGCAAGGCGCTGGAGCTGCCCGCCGACGGCAATCCGGCGGCGACCGTCAAGCTCAAGGACGTGTTGGATGCTTCCATCGCCAACCTGGCCAATTCAATGTCGCAGATCACCAACGTGCGGGGTTCCATCGGTGCGCGGGGCAACGCCCTGGACATCCAGTCTGACGAAAACACCAGTATCGGCCTGGCCAACACCAGCACCATGAGTGACCTGGCCAACATCGATATGGGCGAGGCGGCGATCAATCTGACGCTGCAGCAAACCATGTTGCAGGCCTCGCAATTGGCGTTCGTCAAAATCTCCCAGTTGAGCCTGTTCAACAAGATGTAAGCGGCGTCTAGCCAAGCGGCCCGCTCTGGAAACAGGGCGGGCCGTTTTCGTTTCTGGGGTTTAATTGTTTGAAGGTTTTGCACAAAGCACACACAATTGAGTGACCTGTGAGTCATAAAGCGCATCTTCACTGTATCGTGTGAAAAGGATAAGTCGTCACAGGGTCCTTGCGGGGCGGCTTTCAGCGAGATTTTTATGGGGTTATCCCCTTTATTGTCCAGCACTCCAGGCGTCGTCCGAGGGGTGTTCTCCAGCTATTTAGTATTGGGAAGCCACAATGATTGGCATAAAAAGCATCGCCAGTTACGTGCCGGCAGACGGGATCGATAACTACGCCCAGGGTGCCAAATTCGCCAAGGATGAAGAGTTCATCATTGGCAAGATCGGGTCGGCGTTTCTGCCGCGCAAGGAAGCTGCGCAGGAAACCTCCGACCTGTGTGTCGAGGCGGTCAACGCTTTGTTTGCCAACAACCCGGATTTGAAGCGCGAGTCCATCGACGCACTGATCGTCGTCACCCAGAACGGCGACGAAGAGGGTTTGCCCCACACCGCCGCCATCGTCCAGGACAAGCTGGGCCTGCCGACCCACGTGGCGGCCTTCGATATTTCCCTGGGCTGCTCGGGCTACGTCTACGGTATCTACGCAATGAAAGGCTTCATGGAAGCCACCGGCCTGAAAAACGGCCTGCTGGTCACGGCCGATCCGTACTCCAAGATTGTCGACCCGGAAGATCGCAACACCACCATGCTGTTCGGCGATGCCGCCACTGCCACGTGGATGGGCGAAGACGCGTCGTGGTTGCTGGGCAAGGCGAAGTTCGGCACCGACGGTTCCGGCGCGCCGCACCTGAAGGTCAGTGATGGCGTGTTCTTCATGAACGGCCGCCAGGTGTTCAACTTCGCATTGCTCAAGGTGCCGGCACACCTGCATGAGCTGCTCGATGAGTCGCAGCTCAAGGCCGACGACATCGATGCGTTCTGCATTCACCAGGGCAGTGCGGCGATTGTCGATGCCGTGGCGCGGCGTTTCGAGGATGCCCCGGTGGACAAGTTCATCAAGGATATGGTCGAGACCGGTAACACCGTGTCGTCGAGTATTCCATTGCTGCTGGAGAAGCACGTGATGGACGCTACCTGGAAGCGCGTGGCCATCAGCGGTTTTGGCGTGGGCCTGTCGTGGGGCTCGGCGATTCTGCATCGTCCGTGACGCGTCGGTAGACTGAGTTCGCCGCAAAAGCAAACGCCGATGATCGAAAGATCATCGGCGTTTTTTATTTGGCGCCAAAAAAACCAGAAAATCCGGTGGGAAAAGTCAGCCTAAAGCCTTGAATTACAAGGGATGGCACGAGGCCAGTAAAAAAAATAAAAAAAAGGCTCAAGCAACCGCCTACCACGACGATAACTATTACGTAGGTTCTCAGGCCACACCCGGCGGTTGCCAGGGCCGGAAGCCGCAGTATCCATCCAACGAGGATTTCGTCATGGCTTTAACAGTAAACACCAACATTGCTTCGATCACTACCCAGGGCAACCTGAACAAAGCTGGCGGCGCCCTGGCCACTTCCATGCAGCGCCTGTCTTCCGGCCTGCGTATCAACAGCGCTAAAGACGACGCTGCCGGCTTGGGTATTGCTACTCGCATGACTAGCCAAATCAATGGCCTGGGTCAAGCAGTGAAGAACGCTAACGATGGTATCTCCATCGCGCAAACCGCTGAAGGCGCAATGCAGGCTTCGACCGACATTCTGCAAAAAATGCGTACCCTGGCTCTGTCTTCGGCTACTGGCTCCCTGAGCACCGACGACCGTAAGTCGAACAACGACGAATACCAGGCTCTGACTTCGGAACTGACCCGTATCTCGCAAACCACTACTTTCGGTGGCCAGAAACTGCTGGACGGCTCTTACGGTACCAAAGCTATCCAGGTTGGCGCCAACGCTAACGAAACCATCAACGTAAGCCTGGACAACGTTGCTGCCAACAACATCGGTTCGCAGCAGATCAACAGCCTGGGCATCACCCCTGGTGCTGGTGTTGCTGGTGGCGCAATCGCTGTGACTGGTAACGGTCAGACTACCAACGTAACCGTAGCTGCCGCTGCTTCCGCTAAAACCATCGCTGCCCAACTGAATGGCGCCGTCGGTGGCCTGAGCGCTACTGCCAGCACTGAAGCTCAGTTCGTTGTCGGCGCGGGTGCTGCTGCTGCTCCGGCTTCGTTCACCATGACCGTTGGCGGCCAAGCCACCACGTTCATCGGCGTAACCGATACCGGCAGCTTGGCTGAGCAACTGAAGTCCAACTCCGCCAAACTGGGTATCAGCGTTAACTACGATGAATCCAAAGGCACTCTGTCGGTTAAATCCGACACCGGTGAAAACCTGGCCTTCAGCGCTTCGACCGCTGCCGGTACCATCACTGTTGCGACCAAAGACGGTTCCGGTGCCTACGGTACTGCCACTGCCCTGGCTGACGGCATCATCGCTACCGGTGCTGTGAACATGAACTCCTCCAAGGGTTACTCCCTGGAAGGTGCTGGTGTGACCGGTCTCTTCGGCGCCGCTACTTCGGCTGCTTCGGCCAAGGTTACGGTTTCGCAGACTGACGTGACTGACGCCACCAAGGCCCAGAACGCAGTGTCTGTAATCGACCAGGCTATCGCTACCATCTCCAGCTCCCGTTCGGGCCTGGGTGCGGTTCAGAACCGTCTGACCAGCACTGTGGATAACCTGACCAACATTCAGAAAAACACCACGTCTGCCCGTAGTACTGTTCAGGACGTCGACTTCGCTTCCGAAGCCGCTGAACTGACCAAGCAGCAAACCCTGCAGTCGGCTTCCACTGCGATCCTGTCGCAGGCTAACCAACTGCCATCCGCTGTACTGAAGCTGCTTCAGTAATCACAGCGCTGGGTAAATGACGGGAGGGCGCGTTTACGTGCCCTTTCGTCTTTTCCAATCAGAGGAGATTGGGCATGGACATGAATGTAAAACTGAACTTGTCTTATCCGCTACAGGCCCCTCAAGGCACTGTGGCACCTGTGGTTGCTGACAAAGATAAGACTAAGGTTGAGCCGGCCGCGCCAGCCACCGGTAAGTCTCAAAAGGACGATCTGGAAAAAGCGGTCACCGATATTAAAGAATTCGTACAAGCGGCCCAGCGCAATCTGGATTTTTCCATTGACGCTTCCACCCATAGGGTTGTGGTCAAGGTCATTGCCACCGACACCGGTGAAGTGATCCGCCAGATCCCCTCGGAAACGGCCTTGAAGCTGGCACAAAGTCTGTCCAGCGCCAGTCACGTGTTGTTTGACGACAAGGCTTGAGCTGGCATGAAACTTGTTGCTGTTACGGCTTGAAGTGTTGTTCGTCAAGATAACGGCAGCCACCGTAAAAGGAGAAAGATGATGGCGGGTACAACGATTACTGGCGTGGGGTCGGGCTTCGATACCCAGGCAATTGTAAAGTCCCTGGTAGATGCCGAGCGAGCGCCGAAACAGTCGCAGATCAATACCCAATCGCAAAAGGCAACTACCCAGCTGTCGTCGATCGGCAAGATCCAGGCTGCCCTGGACGCCTTCCGTGGTGCGCTGACCAGCATGGGCACCGACAACAGCTTCAGTGGCTTGACCGGTACCTCTTCGGATGAAAAAGTCGCCACCATGACGGCCAACCAAGGTGCAGCGAACGGCAGCTTCTCGCTGATCGTCAACCAGCTGGCCATGCCTTCGAAGCTATCGACCAAAACGTTTGCCGGTGGCCAGTCGACAGTCGTCAACGCCGGCACCACGGCGACAACGCTGACAATCACGCAGTCGGGCAAGAACTTTGATTTGAGTGTGCCGGCAGGCGCGACACTGCAACAGGTGCGTGATTCGATCAACTCCACGTTCGGCACCGCCGGCCTGAGTGCCAACATCCTCACCGACTCCACCGGTTCGCGTCTGATCCTGACCTCCACCAATAGCGGGGTCGGTTCGGACCTGACGATGTCGGGCAACTCTGGGATTGATACTGGCTACACGGTAGTCAGCGCGCCTCAGAACGCCAAGTACACCATCGATGGCATTGCGGCGGAGTCCAAGTCCAACAGCATCACGGATGCGGTGAGTGGGGTAAGCATCAAGTTGCTGTCGCTGTCGCCTACGGTCACGGCCAACGATCCGAATACAACCAACCCGCTTCGTACCGCCATGACCATCTCGGTCACTACCAGCGCCACCGCGCTGAAGTCCGGGGTCAAGGGCTTTGTCGACAGCTATAACGCCCTGCTCAAGGCCATGAACGCCGAGACCAAGGTCACCAAGGACGCCGCGGGTAACTCCATCGCCGCGACCCTGACCGGCGACTCGACCATGCGCACCTTGCAGTCGGCGATCCGCAACGAGTTCAACGCGCTTTCGGGGAACGGCACCTTGAAGTCCCTGGCGCAGTTCGGTGTCACAACCGATCAGGATACCGGCGCGCTGAGCATCGATAGCAAGCAGTGGGATAAGGCGGTGCTGACCAATGCCGCTGACATCAACAGTATCTTCAGCGGCAAGACTGGCTTGCTGGCGCGCCTGACGGCCGCTACCGACGCGTATGCCAAGCCGAGCACCGGGATTCTGGCCACGCGTACCACCTCGTTGGCCGACAGCCTGAAAGACCTGACCAAGCAGCAGACCGATCTGGATGACCGTCTCACCACCATGCAGGACGCCTTGACCCGCAAGTACACCGCCATGGATACGCTGGTAGCGCAGTTGCGTCAGCAGAGCACCAGTATTCTCGGTACGCTCAATGCAATCAGTGGCTCAAAAAGCAGCAGCAGTTGATTGACTGCGCCTGAAAAAGCCCGGGTCCGTTGACCTGGGCTTTGTTCTTTGTAGAGCCGCTGGGTTAAAGTTTTTTGCGACCCGGTCGACATAATGGTTACTGCAATCCTTCCAGCTGTTGCCTGTCACGAGGTAGAAAATGAATCCCATGAGAGCCCTTCGCCAATACCAGAAGGTCAATTCCCATGCCCAGATCTCCGAAGCCAGCCCGCATCGCCTGGTGCAGATGCTGATGGAAGGCGGCCTGGACCGCATGGCGCAAGCCAAGGGGGCGCTGGCGCGTGGCGATATCGCTCAGAAGGGCCTGATGCTGGGTAAGGCCACCGACATCCTGATCGGCCTGCGTGATGGCCTCGATGCGGAAAAAAGCGACAACAAGGAATACGTCCAGCAACTGGAAGGTCTGTATGTGTACATGACCAACCGCTTGATGCAGGCCAACCTGCACAACGATGCCGAGATGATCGACGAAGTCGCTCGTCTGCTGATTACCGTAAAAGAAGGCTGGGATGCCATTGCCGCACCGCAGGGTGCCGCACAATAAGGCCATCGGCCTTGAGGAACTCGTCATGAGCCAAGCACTGCAACGCATTGATGAAACCCGCGACGCCTTGATCGACGCGCTGGCGGAACGTAACTGGGACGCCATCGGCGAACTGGATATGGGCTGTCGCAGTGTGATCGAGGAGGTGCTGAGCGAAGCGCCGGTGGACGAGGATGCGTTGCGAGAGAAACTGGAGAGCCTGCTCGCGGTTTATCAGCAGTTGCTGGAAGTGACGACCGGCGAACGCCAGGCGATTTTCGAAGAGATGTCGCAGATCAACCAAGCGAAAAAGGCGTCAAAGGTTTACCATCTGTTCGGTTGAACGGGCGCAGTTAATCCGAACGGCGCGTCATATATTTGACTGTGCCAGCATTTTTGACTTAACTAGTGCTGTTTTCAGATTTCAGACGTCTAGTAAGTAAGAAGTCTTACAAGCGTCTAGATTGCCCTCACTCTGGGGCAGAGCGTTTACTAGGGAAGTTGCTATTGCATGTGGCGTGAAACCAAAATTCTGCTGATTGATGACGATAGCGTCCGTCGCCGCGACCTGGCGGTGATTTTGAATTTTCTTGGCGAAGAAAATCTGCCCTGCGGTAGCCACGATTGGCAGCAGGTGGTCAGCTCATTGTCATCGAGCCGTGAAGTCATTTGTGTGCTGATCGGGACGGTAAACGCTCCTGGTGCAGTTCTGGGCTTGTTAAAGACACTGTCAACCTGGGATGAGTTCCTTCCGGTGTTGCTAATGGGCGATATTTCTTCTGTCGACCTGCCGGAAGACCAGCGCCGCCGTGTACTTTCCACCCTGGAAATGCCGCCCAGCTATAGCAAATTGCTCGATTCCCTGCACCGCGCCCAGGTCTATCGCGAGATGTACGACCAGGCCCGCGAACGCGGTCGCCACCGTGAGCCCAACCTGTTCCGCAGCCTCGTCGGCACCAGCCGTGCGATCCAGCACGTGCGCCAGATGATGCAGCAAGTGGCCGATACCGACGCCAGCGTGCTGATCCTCGGCGAGTCCGGCACCGGCAAGGAAGTGGTCGCGCGCAACCTGCACTATCACTCCAAGCGCCGCGACGGGCCATTCGTGCCGGTCAACTGCGGGGCAATTCCTGCAGAGCTGCTCGAAAGCGAACTGTTCGGCCATGAGAAGGGCGCCTTTACAGGGGCTATCACCAGCCGTGCCGGGCGTTTCGAACTGGCCAACGGCGGCACCCTGTTCCTTGACGAAATCGGCGACATGCCACTGCCGATGCAGGTCAAGCTGCTGCGCGTGCTGCAAGAACGCACCTTCGAGCGCGTTGGCAGCAACAAGACCCAGAGCGTGGACGTGCGCATCATCGCGGCCACCCACAAGAACCTCGAAAGCATGATCGAGGTCGGCAGCTTCCGCGAAGACTTGTACTACCGCCTCAACGTCTTCCCGATCGAGATGGCCCCGTTGCGTGAGCGCGTGGAAGACATCCCGTTGCTGATGAACGAGCTGATCTCGCGCATGGAGCACGAAAAGCGCGGCTCGATTCGCTTCAACTCCGCCGCGATCATGTCGCTGTGCCGCCACGGCTGGCCGGGCAACGTCCGCGAACTGGCCAACCTGGTGGAGCGCATGGCGATCATGCACCCCTACGGTGTGATCGGCGTGGTCGAGCTGCCGAAAAAATTCCGTTACGTCGACGATGAAGACGAGCAGTTGGTGGACAGCCTGCGCAGTGACCTGGAAGAACGGGTCGCCATCAACGGGCATACCCCGGACTTCGGTGCTACCGCCATGTTGCCGCCGGAAGGCCTGGACCTGAAGGACTACCTGGGCAACCTGGAACAAGGGTTGATCCAGCAGGCCCTCGACGACGCCAACGGCATCGTCGCCCGTGCCGCCGAGCGCCTGCGCATCCGCCGAACCACCCTGGTGGAGAAGATGCGCAAGTACGGTATGAGTCGTCGAGAAGGTGATGAACAGGCAGATGATTGACGCCTGTTTTTCAAGCCACTGTTTTATAGGTGGTTTTTTTTAGGCACGGGTATTGCTACAGCCCTCGCAACGTTCCGTTTAACTGACGGTCAGCCAAGCGAGAGAGCATGATGCCCCACGCCGCCCAACTAACTTCGGTCCCTGATCTCCAGGGACTTGTCCCGTCTGTAGAGCAACAGAGCCGCCAGGGCCTGGAGCAGGCGTTTTCGCTGTTCAACCAGATGTCCAGCCAACTGACTGATTCCTACAGCCTGCTGGAGGCTCGGGTCTCCGAGCTCAAGGGTGAGCTGGCCGTGGTCAGTGCCCAGCGCATGGAAGAGCTGGCCGAGAAAGAGCGCCTGGCCAACCGTCTGCAAAACCTGCTCGACCTGTTGCCCGGCGGCGTGATCGTCATTGACGACCAGGGTCGCGTGCGCGAAGCCAACCCGGCCGCCTGCGACATGCTAGGCCTGCCGCTGGAGGGCGAGCTGTGGCGTGAAGTGATCACCCGCTGCTTCGCGCCGCGCGAAGACGACGGTCATGAAATCTCCCTCAAGGACGGGCGCCGCCTGTCCATTGCCACCCGCTCCCTGGACGCGGAGCCCGGCCAGCTGGTGCTGCTCAACGACCTGACTGAAACCCGTCACCTGCAAGACCAGTTGGCGCGGCATGAGCGGTTGTCGTCCCTGGGGCGGATGGTCGCTTCTTTGGCGCATCAGATCCGTACGCCGTTGTCGGCCGCGTTGATCTACGCCAGCCATTTGACTGATGAGCAATTGCCCGCGGCCACCCAGCAGCGTTTTGCCGGGCGCCTCAAGGAACGCTTGCATGAACTGGAGCACCAGGTGCGCGACATGCTGGTGTTTGCCCGCGGCGAATTGCCGCTGACCGACCGCATCACGCCGTCGGGGTTGATGCAGTCGTTGCAGGCGGCGGCAGCCACCCATATCCAGGAAGCCAATGTGCGCTGGCAGTGCGACAGCCACCTCGGCGAGTTGCTGTGCAATCGCGACACCCTGGTGGGCGCCTTGCTCAACTTGATCGAAAACGCCACCCAGGCCAGCGGCCCCGGCGCACGGCTCAAGGTGCACTTGTATACGCGCGAGCAAACCCTGCGCCTGTGTATCAGCGACAGCGGCAGTGGCATCGAGCCGGCGGTGCTGCGGCGCCTGGGTGAACCTTTTTTCACCACCAAGACCAACGGCACGGGCCTCGGCCTGACCGTGGTCAAGGCAGTGGCGCGGGCTCATCAGGGAGAATTGCAGCTGCGTTCCCACCTGGGGCGCGGCACCTGTGCATTGATGACCTTGCCGCTGTTTGTCAGCGCGGCAAGCGCGGAGTAAAGAGCAATGGCTATCAAGGTTTTATTGGTGGAAGACGATCGCGCCCTGCGTGAGGCATTGGCTGACACGCTGCTGTTGGCGGGCCATGACTACCGGGCGGTCGGTTCTGCCGAGGACGCCTTGGAGGCCGTCGAGCAGGAGTCCTTCAGCCTGGTGGTCAGCGACGTGAACATGCCTGGCATGGATGGCCACCAGTTGCTCGGCCTGCTGCGTGCGCGTCAGCCGCAGTTGCCGGTGTTGCTGATGACCGCCCATGGCGCGGTGGAGCGGGCGGTGGACGCCATGCGCCAAGGGGCGGCGGACTACCTGGTCAAACCATTCGAACCCAAGGCGCTGATCGAACTGGTCGCCCGGCATGCCCTGGGTGTGATCCCGGCCACCGACGGCGAAGGTCCGATTGCCTTCGAGCCGGCCAGTGCCCAATTGCTGGAGCTGGCGGCCCGCGTGGCGCGCAGTGACTCCACGGTGTTGATTTCCGGCGAGTCCGGCACCGGCAAGGAGGTACTGGCGCGCTATATCCACCAGCAATCCAGCCGCGCCAAGCAACCGTTTATCGCCATCAACTGCGCCGCGATCCCCGACAACATGCTCGAAGCGACGCTGTTCGGCCATGAAAAAGGCTCGTTCACCGGCGCCATCGCGGCCCAGCCCGGCAAGTTCGAGCAAGCCGACGGCGGCACCCTCCTGCTCGACGAAATTTCCGAAATGCCCCTGGGCCTGCAAGCCAAGTTGCTGCGGGTGTTGCAGGAGCGTGAAGTGGAGCGGGTCGGCGCACGCAAGCCGATCCAGCTGGATATCCGTGTGATCGCCACGACCAACCGCGACCTCGCGGGCGAAGTGGCGGCAGGGCGTTTCCGTGAGGACTTGTTCTATCGGCTTTCGGTGTTCCCCCTGGCCTGGCGCCCGTTGCGCGAACGCCCGGCAGACATCCTCCCGCTGGCCGAGCGGCTGCTGAACAACCACGTCAAAAAAATGAAGCACGCCCAGGCGCGGCTGTCGGCCGATGCCCAGGCCTGCTTGATCAGCTACCCATGGCCCGGCAACGTGCGGGAATTGGACAACGCAATCCAGCGCGCGCTGATTTTGCAGCAGGGCGGCTTGATCCAGCCTCAGGATTTCTGCCTGGCCATGGGCAGTGGCGCCGCGCCGCTGCCGAGCCTGGCGCCCGCTCCGGTCGTCGCCGAAGCCGAGTCTGCCGGTGCCCTGGGTGACGACCTGCGGCGCCGCGAATTCCAGATGATCATCGACACCCTGCGTGCCGAGCGCGGCCGTCGCAAGGAGGCTGCCGAACGCCTGGGCATCAGCCCGCGCACCCTGCGCTACAAGCTGGCGCAGATGCGCGATGCTGGTATGGACGTGGAAGCGTATCTTTTTGCCACCTGATCCGTAACGAGACTGACAAGGTTTGTCGCCTTTTCTTACGAGTTGCTACAGAGCTGGCACCCTTGTTGCTACCTCCCCAGTAATCGCTGCGTAGTGTCAAAAAATTGCGGGTTGTCGGAGAGAAGGTCATGAGCCAGGGTATTGAGTTCAATCGGTTGATGTTGGATATGCGCTCCATGCAAATGGATGCCATGGCTCAGCCGAAATCCGTCGCGCCAGCGCCGGAATTGGGCCAAAGCAGTTTCGCCGATATGCTCGGCAAGGCAATCAATAAAGTCAGCGATACCCAGCAAGCCTCCAACCAGTTGGCCACCGCGTTCGAGATCGGCAAGAGCGGCGTGGACCTCACCGATGTGATGGTCGCCTCGCAAAAGGCCAGCGTTTCGTTCCAGGCGTTGACCCAGGTCCGTAACAAGCTGGTGCAAGCCTATCAAGACATCATGCAGATGCCGGTTTAAGGACGAGATTTAAGTCATGGCAGAAGCAGTCGTGGACAACGTACCCGCCAAGGCAGACGGCAAACCGCCGCTGTTTGGCCTGTCGTTCCTGGAAAACCTCTCCGAAATGACCATGTTGCGTCAGGTGGGCCTGATGGTCGGCCTGGCAGCCAGCGTGGCGATTGGTTTTGCCGTGGTGTTGTGGTCGCAGCAACCTGATTACCGTCCGCTGTATGGCAGCCTGGCCGGCATGGATTCCAAGCAGATCATGGAAACCCTGGCCGCCGCCGACATCGCCTACACCGTCGAGCCCAACTCCGGCGCCTTGCTGGTCAAGTCCGATGACGTGGCCCGTGCGCGCATGAAGCTGGCCGCCGCCGGCGTGACCCCGTCCGACAGCAATATCGGTTTTGAAATCCTCGACAAGGACCAGGGCCTGGGGACCAGCCAGTTCATGGAGGCCACCCGCTACCGTCGTGGCCTGGAAGGCGAGCTGGCGCGTACCATCTCCAGCCTGAATAACGTCAAGGGTGCCCGCGTGCACCTGGCGATCCCGAAGAGCTCGGTGTTCGTGCGTGACGAACGCAAGCCCAGTGCCTCGGTGTTGGTCGAGCTGTTCTCCGGCCGCTCCCTGGAGCCTGGCCAGGTGCTGGCGATCATCAACCTGGTGGCCACCAGCGTTCCCGAATTGAGCAAGTCGCAGATCACCGTGGTGGACCAGAAGGGCAACCTGCTGTCCGACATGGCGGAAAACTCCGCGCTGACCCAGGCCGGCAAGCAGTTTGACTACAGCCGCCGCATGGAGAGCATGCTCACCCAGCGCGTGCACAATATTCTGCAGCCGGTGCTGGGCAACGACCGCTACAAGGCTGAAGTGTCGGCCGATGTGGACTTCAGTGCCGTCGAGTCGACCTCCGAGCAGTTCAACCCGGACCAGCCGGCCCTGCGCAGCGAGCAGTCCACCAGCGAACAACGCACCGCCAGCAATGGCCCGCAAGGTGTGCCGGGGGCCCTGAGCAACCAACCGCCATCCCCGGCCTCGGCGCCGCAAACCACGGGCGGCGCTGCGGCGACCGCGGGCGCCATCGCCCCAGGCCAGCCACTGCTGGACGCCAATGGCCAACAGATCATGGACCCGGCCACCGGCCAGCCAATGCTCGCGCCTTACCCGGCGGACAAGCGTAACCAGTCCACCAAGAACTTCGAACTCGACCGCTCCATCAGCCACACCAAGCAACAGCAGGGCCGGATCAATCGCCTGTCGGTGTCGGTGGTCGTGGATGACCAGGTCAAGGTCAACGCCGCTGACGGTGCTGTGACTCGCGCGCCGTGGAGCGCCGACGAATTGGCGCGCTTCACTCGCCTGGTGCAGGACGCTGTCGGTTTCGACGCCAGCCGGGGTGACAGCGTCAGCGTGATCAACATGCCGTTCTCTGCCGAGCGCGGCGAAGTCATCGCCGACCCGGCGTTCTACACCCAGCCGTGGTTCTGGGACATCGTCAAGCAAGTGTTGGGTGTGCTGTTCATCCTGGTGCTGGTGTTCGGTGTGCTGCGTCCGGTGCTCAACAACATCACCGGCCATGGCAAGAAACAACTGGCCGCCTTCGGTGGCAGCGACGTCGAGTTGGGTGGCATGGGCGGCCTGGATGGTGAACTGGCCAACGACCGTGTCAGCCTCGGCGGCCCGCAAAGCATCCTGTTGCCTAGCCCGAGCGAAGGCTATGACGCTCAGTTGAACGCAATCAAGAGTCTGGTGGCAGAAGACCCGGGCCGTGTGGCCCAGGTCGTGAAAGAGTGGATTAACGCAGATGAGTGATAATCGAGCCGCCGTTGCCAAGCTCACCAAAGTCGACAAAGCCGCAGTCCTGCTGCTGTCCCTGGGTGAAACCGACGCCGCCCAAGTGTTGCGTCACATGGGGCCCAAAGAGGTTCAGCGCGTGGGCGTGGCCATGGCGCAGATGCGCAATGTGCACCGTGAGCAAGTCGAACAGGTGATGAGCGAGTTTGTCGAGATCGTCGGCGACCAGACCAGCCTGGGCGTCGGTTCCGACAGCTACATCCGCAAGATGCTCACCTCGGCCCTGGGCGAAGACAAGGCCAACGGCCTGATCGACCGCATCCTGCTGGGCGGCAACACCAGCGGCCTCGACAGCCTCAAGTGGATGGAGCCGCGCGCCGTGGCTGACGTGATCCGCTACGAGCACCCGCAGATCCAGGCGATCGTGGTGGCGTACCTCGACCCGGACCAGGCCGGTGAAGTGCTCGGCCATTTTGACCACAAGGTCCGGCTGGACATCATCCTGCGCGTGTCGTCGTTGAACACCGTGCAGCCAGCGGCGCTGAAAGAACTCAACACGATTCTCGAGAAGCAGTTCTCGGGCAACTCCAATGCCTCGCGCACCACCCTGGGTGGTATCAAGCGCGCGGCCGACATCATGAACTTCCTCGACAGCTCGGTCGAAGGCCAGTTGATGGACTCGATCCGCGAGATCGACGACACCCTGTCCGGCCAGATCGAAGACCTCATGTTCGTGTTCAACAACCTCTCCGATGTCGACGACCGTGGCATCCAGGCGTTGCTGCGTGAAGTCTCCTCCGACGTGCTGGTGCTGGCCCTCAAGGGCTCGGACGAAGGCGTCAAGGAGAAGATTTTCAAGAACATGTCCAAGCGCGCCTCCGAACTGTTGCGCGACGACCTGGAAGCCAAGGGCCCGGTGCGCGTCAGCGACGTGGAAACCGCCCAGAAGGAAATCCTCACGATTGCCCGCCGTATGGCCGAAGCCGGAGAAATTGTTCTCGGCGGGAAGGGCGGCGAAGAAATGATCTAAGGCGCCCCACATGTCGAGCAAAGATGAGACGCCCAGCGATCTGATTCGCGCGCGGGACGTGGGCGGGTTCGACATCTGGTCGTTGCCCAGCTTCGACCCGCACGTGCCGGAACCCGAGCCTGAACCGGTCGAGGAACTGCCGGCGGAAATGGAAGAAGTGCCGCTGGAGGAAGTCCAGCCGCTGACCCTGGAAGAGTTGGAAAGCATCCGCCAGGAAGCCTACAACGAAGGCTTTGCCGCCGGCGAAAAAGACGGCTTTCGCAGCACCACCCTCAAGGTGCGCCAGGAAGCCGAGGCCGCGTTGAGCGTCAAGTTGACCAGCCTGGAACGCCTGATGGGCAGCCTGTTCGACCCCATCGCCGAGCAGGATTCGCAGATCGAAAAAGCCATGGTCGGCCTGGTGCAGCACATCGCCCGCCAGGTGATCCAGCGCGAACTGGCGCTGGACTCCAGCCAGATCGAGGGTGTGATGCGCGAAGCCCTCAAGCTGCTGCCCCTGGGCGTCGGCAATGTGCGGCTGTACATCAACCCGCAGGATTTCGAGCAGGTCAAAGCCCTGCGCGAGCGCCACGAAGAAACCTGGCGCATCGTCGAAGATGCGGCGTTGCTGCCCGGTGGTTGCCGTGTCGAGACCGAGCACAGCCGCATCGATGCCACGGTGGAAACCCGCATCAGCCAGATCATGGCCAAGCTCTTCGATCAACTCCACGAACAAGCCCTGCACCCGGCCGAGCCTGACCTGAGTGTTGAGCTGGACGCCTCCGATGCGCCTTGATCGCACCAGCTTCGCCAAGCGCCTCGGCGGTTATGCCGAGGCCACCGAGTTGCCCGGCCAACCGATCCTTGAAGGGCGCCTGTTGCGCATGGTCGGCCTGACCCTCGAAGCCGAGGGCCTGCGGGCCGCCATGGGTAGCCGCTGCCTGGTGATCAACGACGACAGCTACCACCCGGTGCAGGTCGAAGCTGAAGTGATGGGCTTCTCCGGCAACAAGATTTTCCTCATGCCTGTCGGCAGCCTGGCGGGCATTGCCCCCGGCGCCCGCGTGGTGCCGCTGGCCGATACCGGTCGCCTGCCCATGGGCATGAGCATGCTCGGCCGCGTACTCGACGGTGCCGGTCGCGCGCTGGACGGCAAGGGCGGTATGAAAGCCGAGGACTGGGTGCCGATGGACGGCCCCACCATCAACCCGCTCAACCGCAACCCCATCAGCCAGCCGCTTGACGTGGGCATTCGCAGCATCAACGGTTTATTGACGGTCGGTCGCGGCCAGCGCCTGGGTCTGTTCGCCGGTACCGGCGTGGGTAAATCGGTGTTGCTCGGCATGATGACCCGCTTTACCGAGGCCGACATCATCGTGGTGGGGTTGATCGGCGAGCGGGGCCGGGAAGTGAAGGAGTTCATCGAGCACAGCCTCGGTGAAGAGGGCCTCAAGCGCTCAGTGGTGGTCGCCTCGCCTGCGGACGATGCGCCGCTGATGCGTTTGCGCGCCGCCATGTACTGCACGCGCATCGCCGAGTATTTTCGCGACAAGGGCAAGAATGTCCTGTTGCTGATGGATTCGCTGACACGTTTCGCCCAGGCCCAGCGGGAAATCGCCCTCGCCATCGGCGAGCCGCCGGCCACCAAGGGGTATCCGCCGTCGGTGTTCGCCAAGCTGCCCAAGCTGGTGGAGCGCGCCGGTAACGCCGAAGCGGGCGGGGGCTCAATCACCGCGTTCTACACCGTATTGTCCGAAGGCGATGACCAGCAGGACCCGATTGCCGACTCGGCGCGGGGCGTGCTTGACGGCCACATCGTGCTGTCGCGGCGCCTGGCGGAGGAGGGGCACTACCCGGCCATCGATATCGAAGCGTCGATCAGCCGGGTGATGCCGTCGGTGGTCACGCCGGAGCATATGGCGCGCGCCCAGCAGTTCAAGCAACTGTGGTCGCGCTATCAACAGAGCCGTGATTTGATCAGCGTCGGCGCCTACGTGGCCGGCGGCGATCGTGAGACCGACCTGGCGATCGCCCTGCAGCCGCAGTTGGTGACCTACCTGCGCCAGGGCCTCAACGACAACATCAGCATGGGCGAAAGCGAAGCGCACCTGCAATCCATCTTCGCCCCCGCGCCAGGCGGCTAAGCCATGGCCAGTAGTCGCTCGTCACGTCTGGCCCCGGTGGTGGAGATGGCTGAAAAAGCCGAGAAAACCGCCGTGCAGCGCCTGGGTTACTTCCAGGGCCAGGTGCGCCTGGCGGAAAGCAAACTGGGCGACTTGGAGCGCTTTCGCGGCGAGTACCAGCAGCAGTGGATCGAGCGCGGCACCAAGGGCGTGTCCGGGCAGTGGCTGATGGGCTACCAGGGCTTTCTCAACCAGCTTGAAACCGCCGTCGGCCAGCAGCGCCAGAGCCTGGCCTGGCACCAGAACAACCTCGACAAGGCCCGCGAGAGCTGGCAAGCGGCCTATGCCCGGGTAGAAGGGTTGCGCAAGCTGGTGCAGCGCTATATCGATGAAGCGCGGGCCATTGAAGACAAGCGCGAGCAGAAGCTGCTCGATGAGTTGTCCCAGCGCCTTCCCCGCCAATCACCATTCTGACGGTCGCCATCGGGCGCAAGCCCCCTCCTACATTTGATTGGCAATGTTGCCCACATCCGGTTCACCTGCTACACCTTGTGTCTATGCCAATGACAAGGAAGCAGTCGTATGTCAGTCATGTCAGAAGTATCCCTGGATGGGAAGAAGTTGACGATCGCTATCAAGGGCCGGTTCGATTTCGGCAGCCATCAGGTGTTTCGTGACGCCTATGAGCGTTTCTACAAGGTGCCTGAGCTGTATGTGGTCGACCTGAAAGACACCACCTACATGGACAGCTCGGCACTGGGCATGCTCCTGCTGCTCAGGGACCATGCCGGCGGCGACGACGCGGAAGTCCAGGTGATCAACATCAACTCCGATGTGCGCAAGATCCTCGCCATTTCCAATTTCGACAAACTGTTCGATATCAGTTGAGTGTCCTGGCCCCCGTCCTCGAGGCGCTGACTATCCTGATCGCCGAGGACAGCGCCGCCGACCTGCTGCTGCTGTCGACCATCATTCGGCGCCAGGGCCATCAAGTCCTCACGGCCAGCAATGGTGAGGAAGCGGTCGCGGTGTTTAACCGCGACCGCCCGCAGTTGGTGTTGATGGATGCACTGATGCCGGTGATGGATGGCTTTGAAGCGGCGCGCCGGATCAAGCAGCTGGCCGGCGAAGCACTGGTGCCCATCATCTTCCTCACTTCCCTGCGCCAGAGCGAAGCCCTGGCCCAGTGCCTGGATGCGGGCGGCGACGACTTCCTGCCCAAGCCTTACAACCCGTTGATCCTGTCGGCCAAGATCAACGCCATGGACCGCCTGCGCCGCCTGCAAGCCACGGTGTTGCAGCAGCGCGACTTGATCGCCAGGCACCACGAGTACCTGTTGCACGAGCAGCGGGTGGCCAAGGCGGTGTTCGATAAAGTCGCCCATTCCGGCTGCATCAATGCCGCGCCGAATATTCGCTACCTGCAATCGCCTTACGCGCTGTTCAACGGTGACCTGCTGCTGGCGGCGTATACGCCGTCGGGTGATATGCATGTGCTGCTCGGCGACTTTACCGGCCATGGCTTGCCGGCGGCGGTGGGCGCCATGCCGTTGGCCGAGGTGTTTTATGGCATGACCGCCAAGGGCTACGGCCTGGCGCAGATCCTGCGCGAGATGAACGCCAAGCTCAAACGCATCCTGCCGGTGGACATGTTCTGCTGCGCCACCCTGTTGTGCCTGAGCACGCAGCGGCGGGCGGTGGAGGTGTGGAACGGCGGCATGCCCGAAGGCTATGTGCACGACATCGCCACTGGGCGGCGCACGCCACTGCTGTCCCGGCATTTGCCGCTGGGGGTGCTGTCAGCGCAGGCGTTTGATGATCGCACTGAAGTCTGGCCCATGGCCCTGGGCGACCGCGTGTTTCTGCTGTCGGATGGCGTGCTGGATACCGCCGATGCCAATGAACAATTGTTCGGTGTCGAGCGATTGCAGCAGGTGTTCGCGTCCAATCGCGAGCCCGAGCGGCTGTTCGAAGACATCGAGCAGGCGTTGGCGGCGTTTCGCGGAGAGGCGCGGGACGACGTCAGCCTGGTGGAAATTACCCTGCAAGCGGATCCGCCGTTGCGTGCGACGGGGCTGTTATATGCCGACAGCGGCCAATCGTGCCCGTTGGACTGGTCGGTGAGTTTTGAATTTCGCGCCGAGACCCTCAAGCGCTACAACCCCTTGCCCTATCTGCTGCAACTGTTGCTGGAGATCCACGGCCTGCGGGAGCGGAGCGGGGCGCTTTACACGGTGATGGCAGAGTTGTATTCCAACGCACTGGAGCACGGCGTGCTGGGCCTGGACTCGCGGCTCAAGCGCGATGCCCAGGGGTTTGCGCAGTATTATCGCCAGCGCAATGAGCGCTTGGCGCACCTCAACAGCGGCTACGTGCGTGTGCATGTACAAGTGTCGCCCACCGCCGCGGGGGGCAAGATGACCCTGCGCGTCGAAGACAGTGGCCCTGGGTTCGATGTGGAGCAGGTGCTGGCGCGGCCGCTGGATTTCGACCGTCTGTCTGGCCGTGGCCTGAGCCTGGTGCGCCAGTTGAGCAGCGCGATAGGCTGGTCCGATGGCGGGCGCAGTGTCTGCGTGGAGTTTTCCTGGGAGGCTCTGGCATAATCCGCCGATTCTTGATCAAGGAGCGAACAAGTGGTTGAGGTTCATCTGGACCCAGACGTGTTGTCGGGTTTGCAGGAAATCATGGAAGGCGACTATCCCAAGCTGCTCGATACCTTTCTTGACGATTCGCAAAAGCGCGTCGAAGCGTTGCGCAAGGCACGCGATGATGCCAAGGCATTGGGCCGCATTGCCCACAGCTTCAAGGGCAGCAGCGGCAACCTGGGGGCGGTACGCTTGGCGCAGTTGTGCCAGCGGCTGGAGGCCGAGTCCGTCGAGGCCGCGGCGGACCTGGGGGCCTTGGTCGACCAGATCGATCATGAGTTTGCGCTGGTCAAGCCGCTGTATGAGTCGGAGCGCCAGCGTTTTCAGATGTGATGAGCGTTGTTGCCCAGGGTGAGGGGAACGATCAAGGCGTCCTTTGCAAACCTGGCCCGACTCTTGCTGTATGTCTTTTACTGCATCTCCGATCCCCATGCAGTGGAGACCTTTACCTATGCCAGTCGCCCCTAATTCGCTCCTACAGGCTGCCCCTGCGGCCAAGGCTCAAGCGCCCGCCGCCAATCCACCGGCAGTGGCTGCGGACCCACGGGACAAGGGCCCTGGCTTCGCTCAAGTGTTCGCCAGCCAGGCGTCGAAACCGACGGTCAAGGCCGACGATAACGCGCCAAAATCCACGCGGGACAAGCCTTCTGACAACAGCGCCAAACCGGTCGCGAACAACGATAAGCCTGCCGCCAACAACGACAAACCTGCCGCCAGCACGCCAGCGGTTGCCGATAGCGGCAATTCCTTGCCTGCCAGCGTACCGGCCAAGTCCAGTGACAGCGCGAGCAGTGAAGGCGACAAGCCCACTGATCCGACACTGGCGCAGCAGCCTCCAGTCGACCCCGTGGTCGACCCGGCCTTGATCGCCACGGTCACCCCGGTTGTGGTGCCGGTACCGGTAGTGGCGCCGGTGGAAACGCCAGCACCGGCGCCTGTTGCCGCTGCCAAGGATGACAAGGCCCAGCCCGTGGTCGCCGCACCCGTCGCCGCCACCGATCAGCCCCAGCCACCGGCTTTCGACCCCGAAGCCGACCCCCTCGACGCCATGCCGGCCGTGCGCCTGGCGATGGAGCAGGGCGGTCATGTGTCGGCCAGCAGCCAGACACCGGCGAAAACCGCACCGACTACGACTCAGGATCAACCGACCGCTGCACAGAGCTTTGCCGCTGGCATGGCCAATATGGTCGACCAGCAAGCCACCAAGGACAGCACCGACCAGGGGGGCGACAAAGCCTTCAGCGGGCTCATCGAAGGCGGCCTCAAGGACCTGAAGAACGCCAGCAGCGATACGCGTGTCGATGATTTTGCCAACCGCCTGGCCGCACTGACCCAGGCTGCCACGCCGAAAACCGCCAACGCCTTGCCGCCGGTGGCCAACGCACCGTTGGCCATGCATCAGAGCGGCTGGACAGAAGAAGTGGTCAACCGCGTGATGTACCTGTCCAGCGCCAACCTCAAGTCGGCGGAAATCCAGTTGCAGCCGGCTGAGCTGGGGCGCCTGGATATCAAGGTCAACATGACGGCGGACCAGCAGGCCCAAGTGACGTTCATGAGTGGTCACGCCGTGGTGCGTGAGGCGCTGGAAAGCCAGTCCGGCCGTCTGCGGGAGATGTTTGCCCAGCAGGGCATGGGCCAGGTGGACGTCAACGTGTCCGACCAGTCCCGTGGCTGGCAGGGCCAGGGCCAGGAACAACAGCAGCAGAACCAGGCGCGCGGCGTGAGCGGCAGCGGCGGCCGGGGTGACGGCGGTGACTTGACGGATCACGCCGAGGTGGCCGCGGCCGTCGCGCCGGTGACCCAGACCGTGGTCGGCTCCAGCGCCGTCGATTACTACGCCTGATGTAAGTCTGGCATAGGACAAAATGTGGGAGGGGGCTTACCCCCGATGAGGGTGTGTCAGTTCATCCATCAGTTGACTGATACACCGCTATCGGGGGCAAGCCCCCTCCCACACTTGATTTGTGGTGTTCCCTCGTCTGCGTCCAGCCAGACAACTCTGGCATAACACTTGCTCTTGCCTTTCCGAAGATCTATGAATCCCCGAATAGTGACGGATTATTGGCATGGCGAAGAGCGACGACGCAGCAACAGCACCCGCAGGCAAGGGTAAGGGCAAGCTCAAGCTTATCCTGGTGATTGTCCTGGGCCTGCTCCTGGCCATTGGCGCCTCTGTGGGCGGCACCTGGTACATCATGCACAGCAGTGCAAGCAAACCGGCACCCGCCGCCGAAACCGCCAGTAACGTCAAGCAACCGGCAATCTTCGAGCCGATGCTTCCGGCCTTTGTCGCCAACTTCAACCAGAACGGCCGTCAGCGCTACCTGCAGGTGAGCATCACTTTGCTGGCGCGCAACCAGGCCGACCTGGATGCCCTCAAGGTGCACATGCCCGTGATCCGCAACAACCTGGTCATGCTGTTCTCCGGGCAGAGCTTCGACGCCCTGGCCACCCCGGTGGGCCAGGAAATGCTGCGCCAGAAGGTCACCGCCAGCGTGCAGGAAGTGGCCCAGAAGGAGCTCGGCAAAGTGGTGATCGAGCAGGCGCTCTTTACTAATTTCGTATTGCAGTAGGATCACGACATGGCCGTGCAAGACCTGCTGTCCCAGGATGAAATCGATGCGCTGTTGCATGGCGTGGACGATGGTCTGGTACAGACCGAAACGGCTGCCGAGCCCGGCAGCGTCAAAAGTTATGACCTGACCAGCCAGGATCGCATCGTCCGTGGACGCATGCCGACCCTGGAGATGATCAACGAACGTTTTGCCCGCTACACACGTATCAGCATGTTCAACATGCTGCGCCGCTCGGCGGACGTGGCGGTAGGTGGCGTGCAGGTGATGAAGTTCGGTGAATACGTGCATTCGCTGTACGTGCCCACCAGCCTCAACCTGGTCAAGATCAAGCCGTTGCGCGGCACCGCGCTGTTCATCCTCGACGCCAAGCTGGTGTTCAAGCTGGTGGACAACTTCTTCGGCGGCGACGGCCGTCACGCCAAGATCGAAGGCCGTGAATTCACCCCGACCGAACTGCGGGTGGTGCGCATGGTGCTGGAGCAAGCCTTCATCGACTTGAAGGAAGCCTGGCAGGCGATCATGGAAGTCAATTTCGAGTACATCAACTCGGAAGTGAACCCAGCCATGGCCAACATCGTCGGCCCCAGCGAAGCCATTGTGGTGTCCACCTTCCACATCGAACTCGATGGCGGCGGCGGCGACCTGCACGTGACCATGCCGTACTCGATGATCGAGCCGGTGCGCGAAATGCTCGACGCCGGTTTCCAGTCCGACCTGGACGACCAGGACGAACGCTGGGTCAAGGCCCTGCGCGAAGACCTGCTCGACGTCGACGTTCCCCTGAGCGCCACCGTGGCCCGTCGCCAGTTGCGCTTGCGCGATATTTTGCACATGCAGCCAGGCGATGTGATTCCAGTGGAATTGCCGGAAGAAATGATCATGCGCGCCAATGGCGTGCCGTCGTTCAAGGTCAAGCTCGGTTCCCACAAGGGCAACCTGGCGCTGCAAGTGGTCGAGGCGATCAACCGTCGCTGAGCCACCCCGATTGATGCACCCCCATTTATGAATGTTTGCTTCGCCGAGGACATGTAATGGCTACCGAACACGAAAGCACTTCCGCCGAAGACCAGGCCCTGGCCGACGAATGGGCCGCGGCCCTGGAAGAAACCGGTGATGTCGGCCAGGACGATATTGACGCATTGCTGGCCGCTGACGCCGCCACCGCGCCGGCCGGCAAGCGCCTGCCGATGGAAGAGTTCGGCAGCGTGCCGAAGAACAACGAGCCGGTGACCCTCGATGGCCCGAACCTGGATGTGATTCTCGATATCCCGGTGTCGATCTCCATGGAAGTGGGCAGCACCGACATCAACATCCGCAACCTGCTGCAACTCAACCAGGGCTCGGTGATCGAGCTGGACCGCCTGGCCGGCGAGCCGCTGGACGTGCTGGTCAACGGCACCCTGATCGCCCATGGCGAAGTGGTGGTGGTCAACGAAAAGTTCGGCATCCGCCTGACCGACGTGATCAGCCCGAGCGAACGCATCAAGAAGTTGCGCTGATATGAAACGGCTGATGGTGGGACTGTTAGTCGCGCTGCCATTGGCGGCCTGGGCCGCCGAGCCGGTGGCCCAGGCCGCCGTTGCGCCGGTGGGCGGTGGCGTCGGCGGGCAACTGACCCAGCTGGTGCTGGGCCTGTTGCTGGTGGTCGGCTTGATCTTTGTGCTGGCCTGGCTGATGCGCCGTGTGCAGAACATCGGCCCGGGCAATGCCCAGGTCATCGAGATGATCGGCTCGCGCGCCCTCGGCCCACGTGATCGGCTGGTGCTGGTGCAGGTGGGCGAGGAGCAGATTCTGCTGGGTATAACCCCCGGCCGCATCACCCCGCTGCATGTGCTCAAGACCCCGGTGAACGTGGACGCGTCCCAGCCCGCCACGCCAGAATTCGCCCAGCGCCTGATGGAGTTGCTGGGCAAGGATCAGAAGGATAAGAAGTAATGCGCGTTTTATTGACGCTCATGCTGTGGCTGGTCGCGCCACTGGCGTTGGCCGCCGACCCGTTGTCGATCCCGGCGATCACCCTGGGTACCAACGCGGCCGGAGCCCAGGAGTATTCGGTCAGCCTGCAGATCCTGCTGATCATGACCGCGCTGAGCTTTATCCCGGCGTTTGTCATGCTGATGACCAGCTTTACGCGGATCATCATCGTCTTCTCGATCCTGCGCCAGGCCCTGGGCCTGCAGCAGACCCCTTCGAACCAGATCCTCACCGGCATGGCGTTGTTCCTCACGCTGTTCATCATGGCCCCGGTGTTCGACAAAGTGAACCAGCAAGCCCTGCAGCCCTACCTGGCGGAGAAAATGACCGCCCAGGACGCGATCGACAAGGCTCAGGGCCCGATCAAGGACTTCATGTTGTCGCAGACCCGCTCCAGCGACCTGGAGTTGTTCATGCGCCTGTCCAAGCGGACCGACATCGCCACCCCGGACCAGGCGCCGCTGACCATCCTGGTGCCGGCGTTCGTCACCTCTGAACTGAAGACTGCGTTCCAGATCGGCTTCATGATCTTTATCCCGTTCCTGATCATCGACCTGGTGGTGGCGAGCGTGCTGATGGCCATGGGTATGATGATGCTGTCGCCGCTGATTATTTCGTTGCCGTTCAAGATCATGCTGTTTGTGCTGGTGGACGGCTGGGCGCTGATTATCGGCACGTTGGCCAGCAGTTTCGGCGGAGTGTAGCGACATGACTCCAGAAGTAGCGGTCGACCTGTTCCGTGAAGCGCTGTGGCTGACCACCATGATGGTGGCGGTGCTGGTCGTGCCGAGCCTGTTGGTTGGCCTGCTGGTGGCGATGTTCCAGGCCGCGACCCAGATCAACGAACAAACCTTGAGCTTCCTGCCGCGCCTGCTGGTGATGCTGATCACGCTGATCGTCGCCGGCCCGTGGCTGGTGCAAACCTTCATGGAATACATCCTGCAGCTGTATGGCAGTATTCCGCAGTTGATCGGCTGAGCCCATGCAATCGCTGCTGGCCTTGACCGATACCCAGATCAGTACCTGGGTGGCGTCCTTCATCCTGCCGCTGTTTCGCGTCACGGCGGTGCTGATGAGCATGCCGGTGTTCGGGACTACCCTGGTGCCACGCCGCATCCGCCTGTATTTCGCCGTGGCGATTACCGTGGTGCTGGTACCCGGCCTGCCGCCGATGCCGCCGGTCAATGCGTTGGACCTCAGTGCGCTGATGCTGATTGCCGAACAGATCCTGATCGGCTCGCTGCTTGGCTTCTCCCTGCAACTGTTCTTCCAGGCGTTCGTGATTGCCGGGCAAATCATCTCGATCCAGATGGGCATGGGCTTCGCCTCCATGGTCGACCCCACCAACGGCGTGTCGGCGGCGGTGATCGGACAGTTCCTGACCATGCTGGTGACCTTGCTGTTCCTGGCCATGAACGGCCACCTGGTGGTGTTCGAGGTGCTGACCGAAAGCTTCACCACCTTGCCGGTGGGCTCGGGGTTGGTGGTCAATCATTTCTGGGAACTGGTGGGGCGCCTGAGCTGGGTGTTGGGCGCATCGCTGCTGCTGGTGTTGCCGGCCATCACCGCGCTGCTGGTGGTCAACATCGCGTTCGGCGTGATGACCCGCGCGGCGCCGCAACTGAACATCTTTTCGATTGGTTTCCCGTTGACCCTGGTGCTGGGCATGGGGATTTTCTGGGTCGGCATGGCTGACATTCTCAATCAGTATCAACCGCTGGCGACCGACGCCCTGCAGTTCTTACGTGATCTGGCACGGGCGCGCTGAGCTATGGCCGAGAGCGAGAGTGGCCAGGACAAAACAGAAGACCCCACGGAGAAGCGCAAAAAGGACTCCAGGGAGAAGGGCGAGATTGCCCGTTCCAAGGAGCTCAACACCGTTGCGACCATGATGGCCGGGTCCGGCGCCTTGCTGATCTATGGCGGCGGCCTGGCGCTGGACCTGATGGAGCTGATGAAACTCAACTTCACCTTGCCCCGTGAAGTACTCCTTAGCCCCGGTGCCATGGGGCAATACCTGCTGCATTCAGGGAAGATCGCGATCCTGGCGGTGCAACCGATCCTGATCACGTTGCTGCTGGCTGCGCTGATCGGTCCGGTCGCCCTGGGCGGCTGGCTGTTCGCCGCGAGCAGCATGGCGCCCAAGTTCAGCCGGATGAACCCGGCAGCCGGGCTCAAGCGCATGTTTTCCAGCAAGGCCCTGGTGGAACTGCTCAAGGCCCTGGCCAAGTTCATCCTGATCCTGTTCGTGGCGCTGGTGGTATTGTCCTCCGACATCGACGACCTGCTGCGCATTGCTCATGAACCGCTGGAGTCCGCGATCATTCACAGCGTGCAAGTGGTGGGCTGGAGCGCGCTGTGGATGGCCGCAGGGTTGATCCTGATCGCCGCGGTGGATGCGCCGATCCAGTTGTGGGAAAGCCACAAGAAACTGCTGATGACCAAGCAGGAAGTGCGCGACGAGCACAAGGACCAGGAGGGCCGTCCTGAGGTCAAGCAACGTATTCGCCAGCTGCAACGCGAAATGTCCCAGCGCAAGATGATGGCCGCGGTGCCCGACGCCGACGTGGTCATCACCAACCCGACCCACTACGCCGTCGCGCTCAAGTACGACCCGGAGAAAGGCGGCGCGCCGATGCTGCTGGCCAAGGGCAGCGACTTTACCGCGCTGAAAATCCGCGAAATCGCCGTGGCCAACGACATCCTGCTGCTGGAGTCGCCGGAGCTGGCGCGGTCGATCTTCTACTCCACCGACCTCGACCAGGAAATCCCCGCCGGGTTGTACCTGGCCGTTGCGCAGGTGTTGGCGTATGTCTACCAGATCCGCCAATACCGCGCAGGCAAGGGCAAGCGCCCTGATCCGCTCAAGGACCTGCCGATCCCGCCAGACCTGCGCCGGGATTCTTGATCACATTCTCTGTGGCAAGCCGGCCTATTGTGGCAAGCAGGCTGACCGTGGCAAGCAGGTTGGCTGTGGCAAGCAGGTTGACTGTGGCGAGCGGGCTTGCCCCGCGTCGGGCTGCGAAGCAGCCCCGGCAGGAACACTGCAGTCCTTCAGGCGCAACTCAGTGTCTGTTTTTGGGGCCGCTTCGCAGCCCGACGCGGGGCAAGCCCGCTCGCCACAAATGTGCTCTCCTTCCCCTATGACCGCTCATCGCAAACACCCCTCAACCTGTCAACTTTGACAGTAGCCACCATCGCCTTATCGCGTTTCTATTGCCTCAGGCACTGCGCAACAAGATGCAGGATGTGAAGTGATGAAGCCATTTACAGGCAGAGTCAAAGCTTATAACCAGAAGACCGGCAAGGGCTCTATTGCGCCGGATGAAGGCGGGGACGACGTGTCAGTAGATCGGCGCGGCTCGGGTGGACACAGGCTTTCGAAGGGGCAGAAAGTCTCGTTCCTGATGATCCATCGACCGGATGGCATCTATGCCTATGACGTAAAACTGATCTGACGACACCTGTGCAGGTCCTTAATTGAAGTGTTCGGAGAACGGCTATGGCTACGGGTACTGTGAAGTGGTTCAACGCAGAGAAGGGGTTTGGCTTCATCACTCCCGACGACGGCAGTCCGGATCTTTTTGTCCACTACTCGACGATTCAGTCTGCGGGTTACAAAAGCCTTGAGGAGAATCAAAAGGTCGAGTTCGAGGTCACTCAAGGCCAAAAGGGCCCGCAGGCTGCCAACGTACGTGTCCTATGAGCTTGATGATCGTTCCTGCAGGGTGCTGCAGGAACGATCAGCCATCAGGCCATCAAGTGCTCGCTGTCCTCCAGCACTCTGTCAGCCAGCAGCTTTGCCAGCCCGATCAACTGCGCAACGCCCAGCGCACCTTCGCGTTTTGCCCCGCCCAATTCAATGACCCCGGCATATCCCAGGTGGCAACGGATGGATGCACCTCCGATAGGTGGGAGGGGGCTTGCCCCCGATAGCGGCGCATCAGTCACCTGTTCTTGGCCTGACACACTGCAATCGGGGGCAAGTCGAATCGTCGCACCGCCCCTCCCACATTTGAACGGTGTATATCCGGTAGAACTCGGGCGCCTGTAGCGATCCATACCCTCAAAAGCAAAGTTGGAAGGCTTCTTGCAATACCGCCTTCAAGTCGCCAACTGGCGTCAAAAGTTTGCTTTAAGGGATACGGGGAATACCGGTGGTAGATCGCTCTCAAATGCTCAGCACGGCCCGTGGCACCCTGACTGATTTGTCACGGGGCAACCTGGGTGTGCCGTTGTTGTTGCTGGTGATGCTGGCAATGATGATGTTGCCGATGCCGCCGTTCCTGCTCGATGTGTTCTTCACCTTCAACATCGCTTTGTCCGTCGTCGTCCTGTTGGTCTGCGTGTATGCCCTGCGGCCGCTGGATTTCGCGGTGTTCCCGACGATCCTGCTGATTGCGACCCTGCTGCGGCTGGCGCTGAACGTGGCCTCCACGCGGGTGGTGATGCTCCACGGCCAGGACGGCCATGCTGCCGCAGGCAAGGTGATCCAGGCCTTCGGTGAGGTGGTGATCGGCGGTAACTACGTGGTCGGTATCGTGGTGTTCGCGATCCTGATGATCATCAACTTCGTGGTGGTGACCAAGGGTGCCGGGCGGATTTCCGAGGTGAGCGCGCGCTTTACCCTCGACGCCATGCCCGGCAAGCAAATGGCCATTGACGCCGACCTCAACGCTGGCCTGATCGATCAGAACCAGGCCAAGTCGCGCCGCCTGGAAGTGGCCCAGGAAGCCGAGTTCTATGGCTCCATGGACGGCGCCAGTAAGTTTGTACGCGGTGACGCCATCGCGGGCCTGTTGATTCTGTTCATCAACCTGATCGGCGGCATGGCGGTCGGGATCTTCCAGCACGGCATGACCTTCGGCGATGCCGGCAAGGTGTATGCCTTGCTGACCATCGGTGACGGTTTAGTGGCGCAATTGCCATCACTGTTGTTATCTACAGCTGCGGCGATCATGGTGACCCGTGCGTCGGGCTCCGAAGACATGGGCAAGCAGATCAGCCGGCAGATGTTTGCCTCGCCCAAGGCGCTGGCCGTGGCGGCGGGCATCATGGCGATCATGGGGCTCGTGCCCGGCATGCCCCATGTGTCGTTCCTCAGCATGGCGGCCATGGCTGCGGGTGGCGCCTACCTGTTCTGGAAAAAACAGAACACGATCAAGGTGAAGGCCCAGCAAGAGATCGCGCGCCAGCAGGAACTGCTGCCATCCCCGGCCCGTGCCCAGGAAACCAAGGAATTGGGCTGGGACGACGTGACCCCGATCGACATGATCGGCCTGGAAGTCGGCTACCGCCTGATTCCGCTGGTCGACCGCAACCAGGGTGGGCAATTGCTCGCGCGGATCAAGGGGGTGCGCAAGAAGCTGTCCCAGGACCTGGGCTTCCTGATGCCCACCGTACACATCCGCGACAACCTCGACCTGGCCCCCAGCGCCTACCGCCTGACCCTGATGGGCGTGATCCTCGCGGAAGCCGAGATCTACCCCGACCGCGAACTGGCGATCAACCCCGGCCAGGTGTTCGGCACGCTCAACGGCATTACCGCCAAAGATCCGGCTTTTGGCCTGGAAGCGGTGTGGATCGAAATCAGCCAACGCAGCCAGGCGCAGTCGCTGGGTTACACCGTGGTGGACGCCAGCACCGTGGTCGCCACCCACCTCAACCAGATTCTGTACAAGCACTCACACGAGCTGATCGGCCACGAAGAAGTCCAGCAATTGATGGGGTTGCTCAGCAAAGCCTCGCCAAAACTGGCCGAAGAGCTGGTGCCGGGCGTGCTGTCGCTGTCGCAGCTGCTCAAAGTGCTGCAGGCGTTGCTCGCCGAACAGGTGCCGGTACGCGATATTCGCAGCATCGCCGAGGCTATCGCCAACAATGCCGCCAAGAGTCAAGATACTGCCGCGCTGGTGGCTGCGGTGCGTGTCGGATTGTCCCGCGCAATCGTGCAAAGCATTGTGGGGCTTGACTCCGAGCTGCCTGTGATCACCTTGGAACCAAGGTTGGAACAAATATTGCTCAATAGTATTCAGAAGGCCGGACTTGGCCAGGAAGAGGGTGTCCTGCTGGAGCCGAGCATGGCTGAAAAGCTGCAGCGTTCGTTGATCGACGCGGCGCAGCGCCAGGAAATGCAGGGCCAGCCGGTGATTCTGTTGGTAGCAGGCCCGGTCCGAGCGATGTTGTCGCGGTTTGGACGCCTGGCAGTACCGAATTTGCACGTATTGGCTTACCAGGAAATTCCTGACAATAAGCAAGTGACCATCGTCGCGACAGTTGGGCCCAACGGCTGAGGTAGTGGGTTATGCAAGTAAAGCGTTTTTTCGCCGCCGATATGCGTCAGGCCATGAAACTGGTCCGTGATGAGCTGGGCGCCGACGCTGCGATTATCGGTAACCGCCGTATTGCTGGCGGTGTCGAGCTGACGGCTGCCCTGGATTACACCCCTTCGGCGCTGGCCCCGCGCGTGCCGAACATGGAACTCGAAGACGAGCTGCGCAAGACCGCCTCGCGCATTGTGTCGGCCCAGGCTGAGCTGAGCATGCGGGGTGACAGCGATGCCACCACCAATCGCCAGTTGTTCGCCGGCTTGCCGCTGACCGCTGCCGAGCCGCTGGTCGAACCTACGTTCAAAGAACCGCCACGTCCTGCAGCGCCCGCGCCGGCTGCCGCAGTCGACCAGCGCGTGTTCGATTCGATGCGCTTTGAACTCAACGGCCTGCGTGAATTGCTGGAAGTGCAGTTGGGCTCGCTGGCCTGGACCCAGTTGCAAGGCAGCAAACCGCACCAGGCTAACCTCTGGCGTCGCCTGCAACGCATCGGCCTGTCTGGCCCGTTGTCCCGCGACCTGTTGGCGCTGACCACCGAAATCGAAGAACCTCGCCAGGCCTGGCGCATGTTGCTGGCCCACCTGGCGCGGATGATCGCCACCCCGGAAATCGAACCCCTGGAAGAGGGCGGCGTGATCGCCATGGTCGGCCCTGCCGGCATGGGCAAGACCACCACCCTGGCCAAGCTGGCGGCCCGTTATGTGCTCAAATACGGCGCTTCGAATATCGCGCTGGTGAGCATGGACAGCTACCGTATCGGCGCCCAGGAGCAACTCAAGACCCTGGGTCGCATCCTCAATGTGTCGGTGACCCACGTCGACCCGGGCCAGTCGCTGGCCAACGCGCTCGACCCGTTGCTGCGTAAACGCGTGGTGCTGATCGACACCGCGGGGCTGCAAGCCAGCGACCCGGCCTTGCGCCTGCAACTGGAAAGCCTGGCCGGGCGTGGCATCAAGTCTAAAAATTACCTGGTGCTTGCAACCACCAGCCAAAAACAAGTTCTTACCGCTGCGTACCATAGCTACAAGCGCTGCGGGCTGGCCGGCTGCATCCTGACTAAGCTTGATGAAACGGCGAGTCTGGGCGAGGTGTTGAGCCTGGCCATCAGTCATGAACTACCGGTCGCCTACCTGACCGACGGGCCGCGGATCCCGGATGACCTGCATCTGCCGCGCCGTCATCAGTTGGTCAGCCGTGCCGTCAGCGTGCAAATGCAAGAAGAGCCTAGCGAGGAAGCGATGGCCGACATGTTCGCTGACCTCTACCACAACCCGGCAAAACGGGTGGGTTGAGTCAGTATGAACACCGTGAAATGTATCTACATCGATGGTCTGCAAGCGATTCACGCGGCCAAGCCATGTAGCCTGCGTCTAAGCAAGACAAGGTAAAGAAATAAAATGGGCAGCATGCATCCCGTACAGGTGATCGCGGTGACCGGCGGCAAAGGTGGCGTCGGGAAAACTAACGTGTCAGTGAATTTGTCCCTGGCGCTGGCAGAGCTTGGCCGTCGCGTCATGCTGCTGGATGCTGACCTGGGGCTGGCGAATGTCGACGTTCTGCTGGGACTGACGCCCAAACATACCCTCGCCGATGTGATCGAGGGCCGCTGTGAGCTGCGTGATGTGCTGCTCCAGGGCCCCGGTGGGATCCGTATCGTACCGGCCGCCTCGGGCACCCAGAGCATGGTGCACCTGAGCCCGGCGCAGCATGCCGGTCTGATCCAGGCGTTCAGCGATATCGGCGACAACCTCGACGTGCTGGTGATCGACACCGCCGCCGGGATCGGCGAGTCGGTGGTCAGCTTCGTGCGCGCCGCGCAGGAAGTGTTGCTGGTGGTCTGCGATGAACCAACCTCGATCACCGACGCCTATGCCCTGATCAAACTGCTTAACCGCGACTACGGCATGAACCGCTTCCGCGTGCTGGCCAACATGGCCCAAAGCCCGCAGGAAGGCCGCAACCTGTTCGCCAAGTTGACCAAGGTCACGGATCGCTTTCTCGATGTCGCCCTACAATACGTCGGCGCAGTTCCCTATGACGAGTGTGTGCGCAAGGCTGTGCAAAAGCAGCGTGCAGTCTACGAAGCGTTCCCTCGTTCGAAATGCGCCTTGGCGTTCAAGGCTATTGCTCAGAAGGTCGATACTTGGCCGTTGCCCGCTAACCCTCGGGGGCATCTGGAGTTTTTCGTCGAGCGATTGGTGCATCAGACGAGCGCAGGACCCGTGCTATGACAGCGACCGGCTACAACGCCTACAAGAAGTCCGCCCGTGACAGTCAGGGTGAGTTGATCGAGCGTTACGCGCCTTTGGTCAAACGCATCGCCTATCACTTGCTGGCACGCCTCCCCGCCAGTGTCCAGGTCGAAGACCTGATCCAGGCCGGCATGATCGGCCTTCTCGAAGTGTCGACCAAATACGACGCGAGCAAGGGCGCGAGTTTCGAGACGTATGCGGGTATCCGTATCCGTGGCGCGATGCTCGATGAGGTGCGTAAAGGCGATTGGGCGCCGCGTTCGGTACACCGCAATACGCGCATGGTCAGTGACGCAATTCGGTCAATTGAAGCAAAAACCGGTCGCGACGCTAAAGATCATGAAGTTGCGGCCGAACTCCAATTGAGTCTCGACGATTATTACGGGATTTTGAACGATACCTTGGGCAGCCGCCTGTTCAGTTTCGACGACCTGTTGCAGGACGGCGAACACGAAGGGTTGCACGAGGACGGCGCGAGTACGCATATGGAGCCGTCGCGTGACCTGGAGGATGAACGCTTCCAGGGCGCATTGGCCGACGCAATTGCCAATTTGCCGGAGCGTGAGCGACTGGTGTTGGCGCTGTACTACGACGAAGAGCTGAACCTCAAGGAAATCGGTGAGGTCCTGGGGGTCAGCGAATCGCGTGTCAGCCAGCTGCACAGCCAGTGCGCGGCCCGCTTGCGGGGGCGATTGGGAGAGTGGCGCGCGCGCTGACAGGCAGTGTGGGGACACTGCAGACGCAACCGCGAGGGCCTTGGCCGCCGCGGGGGCTAACCGTGGTGCCCTGGGCAGTCCTTTTTGTGTAACGCCTGTTGATTGAAATGGCGCGTCCAGGTGCTGGGCGCGTTTAAGACTGCTTGGAGGTCGAATTGGACAAGAACATGAAAATCCTCATCGTTGATGACTTCTCAACGATGCGGCGGATCATAAAAAACCTGTTGCGTGACCTTGGGTTCACAAACACGGTCGAGGCGGATGACGGCCTTACGGCGATTCCGATCCTCAACAGCGGGAGCATCGACTTTCTGGTAACCGATTGGAACATGCCGGGCATGACGGGTATCGACTTGTTGCGCCACGTGCGTGCCGACGAAAAACTGCGCAGCCTTCCCGTGCTGATGGTGACCGCCGAAGCCAAGCGTGAACAGATCATCGAAGCCGCCCAAGCCGGGGTTAACGGCTATGTGGTCAAACCATTCACTGCGCAGGCCTTGAAAGAGAAGATCGAAAAAATCTTCGAACGCATCCACGGCTAATGCTGCCACGGGGGAGCTATGGAGCAAAAAGAATCATCGCAGGCCGACTTTGAGTCGACCCTGAAAAAACATGCTCACCAGCTGGTCGACAGCCTTGAAAAAGGCCAGTTCGGCGATGCGGTGCAGTTAATCCATCAGCTCAACCAGACCCGTGACCGCGGCCTGTACCAGGAGGTGGGCAAGCTCACACGCGAGCTTCACAGTGCGATCGTCAATTTCCAGATTGACCCGCACATGCCTCAAGCCGAAGAGATTTCGCAGATCACCGACGCCACCGAACGCCTGTCCTATGTGGTCAGGCTGACTGAGGCAGCGGCCAACCGCACCATGGACCTGGTGGAAAACGCCACGCCCCTGGTCAACGGCATGGCCACGGAAGCCCAGGCGCTGAGCGTTGACTGGGGTCGCTTCATGCGCCGTGAAGTCGGCGCAGAAGAGTTTCGTGAGCTGGCCCGTCGGGTCGAAGGGTTCCTGTCACGCAGCGAGCAGGAAAACCGTACGGTTTCCAGCAACCTCAATGACATTCTGCTCGCCCAGGATTACCAGGACCTGACCGGTCAGGTGATCAAGCGTGTGACCCAGTTGGTCACCGAAGTGGAAAGCAACCTGCTCAAATTGGTACTCATGGCCGGCCAGGTCGACCGTTTCGCCGGCATCGAACATGACCGCGAAGCGATCCTCTCTGAAAAAGATCCACAAAAACATCTCGCCAAGGGTGAAGGTCCGCAGATTCATGCCGATAAACGTGAAGACGTTGTGTCAGGTCAGGATGACGTAGATGACCTGTTATCCAGTTTAGGCTTCTAAGGAGCACACCCATGAGCTTCGGCGCCGATGAAGAAATCCTTCAGGATTTCCTTGTAGAGGCCGGCGAAATTTTAGAGCAACTGTCCGAACAACTGGTCGAGCTGGAAAGCCGCCCGGATGATGCGAACCTGCTCAATGCAATTTTTCGCGGTTTTCATACTGTAAAAGGGGGCGCCGGCTTCCTCCAGCTCCATGAGCTGGTGGAGTGCTGCCACATCGCCGAAAACGTGTTCGACATCCTGCGCAAGGGTGAGCGTCACGTTGACTCGGAGTTAATGGATGTAATCCTCGAAGCGTTGGATGCGGTCAACGGCATGTTCAGCGAAGTGCGCGAACGTGCCCCGATCACCGCCGCCACCCCGGAACTGCTGGCCGCCCTGGCGCGCCTGGCAGAACCTGCCGACACCTCGGCCGCGCCCGTGGTGGAAGCGGCGCCGGAGCCGGTGGTCGAAGCCGAAGCGGATGTCACCGACAGCGAGTTCGAGCAGTTGCTCGACTCTCTCAATGCGGTCAAGGCCGAGGCTGAAGCACCGTCGGCCGTACCCGCACCCGCGGCCGCTGCGCCTGCCGAGCCGACCAGCGAAGACATTACCGACGCAGAGTTCGAATCCCTGCTCGACCAGTTGCATGGCAAAGGCCAGTTCGCGGCTGATGCCGTGGCCACTGCGGCTGCCCCGGAAACGCCGGCGGCAACGGCCAGTACCGATATCACCGACGACGAATTCGAAGCGTTGCTCGACCAGTTGCATGGCAAGGGCACCTTTGCCGCCGATGCCTTGCCGGAAGTCGCGGCCACTGGCGCGGCGCCGACGCCAGCTGCACCGGGCGCCGCTGCGGCCCCTGCTGACGACGGCTTGA
The DNA here is from genome assembly GCF_042015035.1 of Pseudomonas gorinensis. Classification (NCBI taxonomy): domain Bacteria; kingdom Pseudomonadati; phylum Pseudomonadota; class Gammaproteobacteria; order Pseudomonadales; family Pseudomonadaceae; genus Pseudomonas; species Pseudomonas gorinensis. Next base: position 5,324,468 of record NZ_CP167125.1, on the reverse strand, counting down.
TCTCCGATCACGAATTCGAAGCCCTGCTCGACGAATTGCACGGAAAGGGCAAGTTCACCGAAGTGGCCCCGGCTGCTGCGACGACTGCCACCCCCGTGGCCGCGAAACCGGCACCGGCCAAGGCCGCCGCGCCTGCTGCCGCCAAACCGGCGCCAGCCCCAGCGCCAGCCGCCGCGGCCGCCGCGCGTGCGCCTGCCGCTGCCGTAGCCGACAAGCCTGCCAGTGAAGCCGAAACCACCGTACGGGTCGATACCGCACGACTGGACGACATCATGAACATGGTCGGCGAACTGGTGCTGGTGCGTAACCGTCTGGTGCGCCTGGGCCTGAACAGCGGCGACGAAGCCATGCAAAAGGCTGTGTCGAACCTCGACGTGGTCACGGCTGACTTGCAGACCGCCGTGATGAAGACGCGGATGCAGCCGATCAAGAAAGTCTTCGGCCGCTTCCCACGCCTGGTTCGCGACCTGGCTCGCCAGCTCAAGAAAGAAATCAACCTGGAACTGGTGGGTGAAGAAACCGACCTCGACAAGAACCTCGTCGAGGCCCTGGCCGACCCGTTGGTCCACTTGGTGCGCAACGCCGTCGACCACGGCGTGGAAACCCCGGAAGAACGCGAAGCCTCGGGCAAGTCCCGCAACGGCAAGGTGATCCTGGCGGCGGAGCAGGAGGGCGACCATATCCTGTTGTCGATTACCGATGACGGCAAGGGCATGGACCCGGCGATCCTGCGCAATATCGCGGTCAAGCGTGGCGTGATGGACAAGGACGCCGCCGACCGCCTGACCGACACCGAGTGCTACAACCTGATCTTCGCCCCAGGCTTCTCGACCAAGACCGAGATTTCCGACGTGTCGGGCCGTGGCGTGGGCATGGACGTGGTGAAGACCAAGATCAGCCAGCTCAACGGCTCGATCAATATCTACTCGACCAAGGGCCAGGGCTCGAAAATCGTCATCAAGGTGCCGTTGACCCTGGCGATCATGCCGACCCTGATGGTGATGCTGGGCAACCAGGCCTTCGCCTTCCCACTGGTCAACGTCAACGAGATCTTCCACCTCGACCTGTCACGCACCAACGTGGTGGACGGCCAGGAAGTGGTGATCGTGCGCGACAAGGCGCTGCCATTGTTCTACCTCAAGCGCTGGCTGGTGGCATCGGCTGCCCATGAAGAGCAGCGCGAAGGCCACGTGGTGATCCTTTCGGTGGGCACCCAGCGTATCGGCTTTGTGGTCGATCAACTGGTGGGCCAGGAAGAAGTGGTCATCAAGCCTTTGGGCAAAATGCTGCAGGGAACCCCGGGCATGTCGGGCGCGACCATCACCGGTGACGGTCGGATCGCGCTGATTCTCGATGTTCCGAGCATGCTCAAGCGTTACGCCGCACGGCGTATTTGATTCTGGTGGGGCAGGGCGGTATTGCCCGTCCCGCCTAACGGAGTGTTTATGGTAGTCAAGGTCCTGGTGGTGGACGATTCGGGTTTCTTCCGCCGCCGCGTCTCGGAAATTCTTTCCGCCGATCCAACCATCCAGGTGGTCGGTACGGCCACCAACGGCAAAGAGGCGATTGATCAGGCCATAGCGTTGAAGCCGGACGTGATCACCATGGACTACGAAATGCCGATGATGGATGGCATCACGGCAGTCCGGCACATCATGCAGCGCTGCCCGACCCCGGTATTGATGTTCTCCTCGCTGACGCACGAAGGCGCCCGGGTCACCCTGGATGCGCTGGATGCTGGCGCGGTGGATTTCCTGCCGAAGAACTTCGAAGACATCTCGCGCAACCCCGAGAAGGTCAAGCAGATGCTGTGCGAGAAGGTGCACAGCATTTCCCGCAGCAACCGTCGCAGCCTGTTCAGTGCGCCTGCACCGGCACCCGCAGCACCGGTCGCGCCCCCGGCTGCGCCCACCAGCACCGCGTTCGGTCGTCCGGCCCCGGCGCCTGTTGCCCGGCCAGCCGTGGCCCCGGCCCGTGCGTCGGCGCCCAGCGCCTATTCGCCAGCGCCCAAGCGCAAGGCTTATAAGTTGGTGGCCATTGGCACGTCCACCGGCGGCCCGGTGGCGCTGCAACGGGTATTGACCCAGTTGCCGGCCAACTTCCCGGCGCCGATCGTGTTGATCCAGCACATGCCTGCGGCCTTCACCAAAGCGTTCGCTGAACGCCTGGACAAGCTCTGCCGTATCAGCGTCAAGGAAGCCGAGGATGGCGACATCCTGCGCCCTGGCCTGGCGCTGCTGGCGCCGGGTGGCAAGCAGATGATGGTCGATGGCCGTGGCGCGATCAAAATCCTGCCAGGCGATGAACGCCTCAACTACAAGCCGTGCGTGGATATCACCTTTGGTTCGGCGGCCAAGTCCTACGGCGACAAAGTTCTGGCGGTGGTCCTCACCGGCATGGGCGCCGACGGCCGTGAAGGCGCGCGGTTGCTCAAGCAGGGTGGCAGTGCGATCTGGGCCCAGGATGAAGCCAGCTGCGTGATCTATGGCATGCCCATGGCCATCGTCAAGGCGGACCTGGCCGACGCCGTCTACAGCCTCGACGACATCGGCAAGTATCTGGTGGAGGCTTGCCTCTGATGGATGTCTTGAGCCTGATCGGTATCACCATGGCGTTTGTCGCGATCATCGGCGGCAACTACCTCGAAGGCGGTCACCTCGGCGCATTGGCCAACGGCCCGGCGGCCTTGATCGTGATTGGCGGTACCGTGGGCGCCGCGTTGCTGCAGTCGCCCTTGAGCTCATTCAAGCGCGCCATGCAGATCCTGATATGGATTATTTTTCCGCCACGCGTCGACCTTCCGGGTGGCATCGATCGGGTGGTCAACTGGAGCCTCACCGCTCGCAAGGAAGGCCTGCTGGGCCTGGAAGGCGTGGCCGATGCCGAGCCTGACAGCTACGCGCGCAAGGGCCTGCAATTGCTGGTGGACGGCGCCGAGCCGGAAGCAATCCGCAGCATCCTGGAAGTGGACTTCTACACCCAGGAAAGCCGCGATATCAACGCGGCCAAAGTCTTTGAAAGCATGGGCGGCTACGCGCCGACCATCGGCATCATCGGTGCGGTAATGGGCCTGATCCACGTGATGGGCAACCTCGCCGACCCTTCGCAACTGGGCAGCGGCATTGCCGTGGCGTTCGTCGCCACCATCTACGGTGTGGCGAGTGCCAACCTGGTGCTGTTGCCGGTGGCCAGCAAGCTCAAGTCGATCGCCATGCGCCAGTCCCGTTACCGCGAGATGCTGCTCGAAGGCATCCTCTCGATTGCCGAGGGCGAGAACCCGCGCTCCATCGAATTGAAGCTCCAGGGCTTCATGGATTGATGTACATGAAAGGTGTAGGAGCGAGCGTGCTCGCGAAAAGGGTCAACGATAACGCGGGCATCCTGGATGAACGCGTGGCTCTCGGATTTTTCGCGAGCAAGCTCGCTCCTACAGGTGATTCGTTGTGCGGAGGTAATCGTCTGTGAGCCGTCGCCGTCGCGAGCCTGAAGAACACGTCAACCACGAACGCTGGCTGGTGTCCTACGCGGACTTCATCACCTTGCTGTTCGCGTTTTTCGTGGTGATGTATTCCATCTCGTCGATCAACGAAGGCAAGTACAAAGTGATTTCACAGGCGTTGATCGGCGTATTCAACGACGCCGATCGCTCGCTCAAGCCCATCCCCATCGGTGAGGAGCGGCCCAAGACCGTGACCCCGGCCAAGCCGCTGGTCAACGACAGCGATGAAACCGCGGCTGGCGTGGGTGGCACCAGCGACCCGCTGAAAAGCATCGCCGACGACATCAGCGCCGCATTTGGCGACCTGATCAGTTCCAACCAGATGACCGTGCGCGGCAATGAGTTGTGGGTGGAGATCGAACTCAATTCCAGCCTGCTGTTCGCCAGCGCCGATGCGATGCCGAGCGACCAGGCGTTTACGATCATCGACAAGCTGGCGGCGATCCTCAAGCCGTTTGAAAACCCGATCCATGTCGAAGGCTTTACCGACAATATCCCGATCAGCACCGCGCAATACCCGACCAACTGGGAGCTGTCCTCGGCCCGTGCCGCCAGCATCGTACGCATGCTGGCCATGCAGGGTGTGAACCCCGGGCGGCTGGCGTCGGTGGGCTATGGCGAGTTCCAGCCGGTGGCCAACAACGCCACGGTGGAAGGCCGCGCGCGTAACCGCCGCGTGGTGCTGGTGGTGTCACGTAACCTGGATGTACGCCGCAGCCTGACCGGTACCGGCACCGCCAATGCAACACCGGACGCGGCCTTGAAGCGGGCTGGCACACAAACTGCACCAGCCCTTGCAAAACCGCCGGTGCGTCAAAGCTCCGTCAATTCTCCGTCACCGGCTCAATAACTTTATGCAATGTCTCGGTCGCGTCTACGCCCACCGGGAGGAACCAACCGAATGAGAGTCTGGGCAGTTGCCAATCAAAAAGGTGGAGTCGGCAAGACCACCACCTCCATCGCCTTAGCCGGCTTGCTGGCTGAGGCGGGCAAGCGTGTGGTCGTGGTCGACCTCGACCCCCATGGCTCGATGACCAGCTATTTCGGTTACGACCCGGATGCCCTGGAACACAGCAACTACGACTTGTTCCTGCACAAGGGCAGTGTGCCGAGCGATTTGCCTGGCCAATTGCTGTTGCCTACCAGTAACGAAAGCATTTCCCTGCTACCGTCCAGTACCGCCCTGGCCACCCTGGAGCGCCAGTCGCCGGGGCAAAGCGGCTTGGGCCTGGTGATCGCCAAGACCCTGGCGCAACTGTGGCAGGACTTCGACTACGCAATCATCGACAGCCCGCCGTTGCTGGGGGTGCTGATGGTCAACGCCTTGGCCGCCAGCCAGCAACTGGTGATCCCGGTACAGACCGAGCACCTGGCGGTCAAAGGCCTGGAGCGCATGGTCAGCACCCTGGCGATGATCAACCGTTCGCGCAAACAGGCGCTGCCGTACAGCATCGTGCCGACCTTGTTCGACCGCCGTACCCAAGCCTCCCTTGGCACTTTACGCGTGCTGCGCGACGCCTACCCGGAGACCATCTGGAATGGCTATATCCCGGTGGACACGCGCCTGCGTGACGCCAGCCGCGCGGGCCTGGCACCGTCGCAATTCGACCCCAAGAGCCGTGGCGTGCTGGCTTACCGCGCATTGCTCAAGCACCTGCTGTCCCAACAGCTTGTGCCGCAGGTGGCGTGATGAACCGTCCCGTCGAACTCAAGACCCGGCCGCAACTGGCACTGGAATCCTACCTGGATGCCTTGCTGCAGGAAGCCACCGCCGAAGAACTGCCGGAACCGATCCTGGTGCTGGAACCGGCCGTGCAGGAACCGCCGCAAAGCACGCTGGATGAGTTTCAACTGGCCGTGCTGGAAGAGCAGGCGCGGGATGCGCGGGCGGTGCCCGTCGCCGCGCCGGTGATGCCGAGCGCCCCTGTGGTGGTGGCGCCCGTGGTGGTCGAACCGGTGGTCGAAGTCCACTTGCCACCGAGTATCACACCGCCGCCGGTCAGTGGTGATGATCGCCCGTCGTGGGCTGCCGAGCCGTTCGAATGCCTGTTGTTCGACGTGGCCGGCTTGACCCTGGCGGTACCGCTGGTGTGCCTGGGCTCGATTTATTCCCTGGAAGGCCAGGAGCTGACGCCACTGTTCGGGCAACCGGAGTGGTTCCTCGGCATCCTGCCCAGCCAGGCCGGCAACCTCAAGGTGCTGGACACCGCGCGCTGGGTGATGCCCGATCGCTACCGCGATGATTTCCGCCAGGGCTTGCAATACGTGATTTCGGTGCAAGGCTATGAGTGGGGGCTGGCGGTGCATCAAGTCAGCCGCTCGTTGCGCCTGGATCCGAATGAAATCAAATGGCGCAGCCACCGGGGCCAGCGCCCCTGGTTGGCGGGCACCGTGATCGAACATATGTGCGCGTTGCTTGATGTCGCTGAACTGGCCGAGTTGATCGCCAGCGGTGCCGTCAAATCGATGCCAGGCCACACACGCAGTTGATTGAACAACAAGGACCGCACGGTTGTGCGGCCCACGAAGCACACACGCCGAAACTAACGGCATTTGAAGGGGTAGGGGTATGAATAAGTCAGCGTCCGCGTCCGCACAAGGTTCGGATGATCCGATCCTGCAATGGGTGACCTTCAAACTGGACAACGAAACCTACGGCATTAACGTGATGCGCGTGCAGGAAGTGCTGCGCTACACCGAGATCGCCCCGGTACCGGGTGCACCGAGCTACGTGCTGGGCATCATCAACCTGCGCGGCAATGTGGTGACGGTCATCGACACGCGCCAGCGTTTCGGCCTGGATACCGTCGAAGTCAGCGACAACACGCGTATCGTCATCATCGAAGCCGACAAGCAAGTGGTCGGGATCATGGTCGACAGCGTCGCCGAAGTGGTCTACCTGCGCCAGTCGGAAGTGGAAACAGCGCCGAACGTCGGTAACGAAGAGTCGGCCAAGTTCATTCAAGGCGTATGCAACAAGAACAACGAGTTGTTGATTCTGGTTGAGCTGGACAAAATGATGAGCGAAGAAGAGTGGTCGGAACTGGAGAGCATCTGATTGTTCCTTGAAGCAGCGGTGATTGTCCTGGCCCTGTTGTGGGCCGGGACGTTGGCATTCCTGCTGCGCCACCTGCGCCAGCAACGCGAATCGGCCATGCAACAGGCCGAGCGCGATGCCGTGCGTGATCGGCGCGTGCTGGAGCTGGTCAAGCGCGTTGATCACTTCCAGCAGAGTGCGGTACGGGTCGGAGACGAAGTGCATGAACTGCGCGCGATCCTTGCTCCCCTGCCGGACAAGCTGGCGCAGATCGAGCAGCGTGATCCGTCGAGTCTTTCCTTTGCCCAGGCCGCGAAGCTGGTGGGCATGGGGGCTACGGTGGATGAACTGACGCAGTCGTGTGGGTTGACCCAGGCTGAGGCGCAGTTGATGAGTAAGTTGCACAGGAGCTGAGCGTACTCGCCAATCCACCCGGTCAATTAATTTCCAATCCCAATGACTTTTTTCTCCTCCCCAAAGGTCAACATCCTTCAAGCCCTTTGAACGCGGAGATTTCCCCCCATGACCACCCCCAAGGCCCTGTTGATCCTCCACGGCAAGCAAGCCCTCAACGAGGACGTGCGCGCCGCTGTAATGAGCCGGCGTGAGCAGGGCGAGGAGCTGGCCGTGCGGGTCACGTGGGAGGGCGGCGACGCCCAGCGCCTGGTCAAGGAAGCCCTGGCCGATGGCTATACCCACATCATCGCTGGCGGCGGCGACGGCACCTTGCGCGACGTGGCCGAAGCCATGGCCCTGGCCAGGACCGACGCCAGCCTGGTGCTGATGCCGCTGGGCACCGCCAATGACTTTGCCAAGGCCGCCGGCGTGCCGCTGGAGCCTGCGCAGGCCCTGGCGCTGCTGGATGTACCGGCCAGGGCGATCGACCTCGGCCAGGTCGGTGGGCAAATGTTCTTGAACATGGCCACCGGCGGTTTTGGCAGCCAGGTCACCGCGAACACCTCCGAAGACCTGAAAAAAATCCTCGGTGGCGCCGCCTACCTGTTCACCGGCCTGTCGCGCTTCAGCGAATTGAAGGCGGCGTATGGCGAGCTGGAAGGCCCGGGTTTCCATTGGAAGGGCGAACTGCTCGCGCTGGGTATCGGCAATGGGCGCCAGGCGGGCGGCGGGCATGTGTTATGCCCCGAAGCGTTGGCTGATGACGGGTTGCTCGACGTCAGCATCCTGCCGGCGCCCCAGGAAGTGGTCGGCACCTTGCGTGAGCTGATGAACAATGGCTGGGGCCTGGACACCATGTTCGTGCGCGCGCGCCTGCCGTGGGTTCAGATCAAACAGGCCGAGGGGTTGTACATCAATCTCGATGGCGAACCGCTGAAGGGCGACGATTTGCGCTTTTGCGCGCTGCCCAAGGCGTTGCGCGTGCACTTGCCGCTGGGCTCGCCCCTAGTCGTCCAGGCTGATGATCTGCTCGCGCACGGCAAATAACACCAGGCCCGCCACGTCGAAAATCTGCAGCCGCTTCATGATCTGTGAGCGGTGAGCTTCCACGGTCTTGATGCTCAGGCCGAGGCCGTGGGCGATTTCGCGGGTGGACTTGCCGCGCACGATCAGGCGCAGGATTTCCAGCTGTCGCGCGGTGAGGTTGTGGTTCTGGGCGACGGAGGAAACCGGGCCCTGGTTGCGCACCAGCGCCTGGTTGATCACCGTATGGGCGATCGCCGGGCTCAGGTAGCGCTCATTGTTGCGCAGGGCCAGCAGGGCGTGCTCCAGTTCGTTGGCGGTGGTGTCCTTGAGCAGGTAGCCATGGGCGCCGGACTCCAGCGCGCGCATGATCAGCTCCGGGTCGGTGTGCATCGACAGGATCAGCACCTTGCTCGCCGGGTAGGCAGCTTTTAACTGTTGCAACGCGTCCAGGCCGCCGGTGTGTTTCATCGACAGGTCCAGCAGCACGATATCGGGCTGCAAGGCGCTGAACGCCTCCAGCACCTGTGCACCGTCGCTGGCCTCGCCGACCACCGCATAGCCGGGTATATCCAGGATCAGCGCGCGTACGCCGGCCCTGATCAGTGCGTGGTCATCCACCAGGAGTAAATTGCAGATCACTCGAGAACCTTAGGGGAACTGGCCCGTTCGAGGGCGCGGGGCGCCCAGGGGAAAAGCGCGTCGATCCGGGTCCCTTTGCCAGGCTGGCTGCTGACGGACAAGGTGCCCCCCAGTTGATCAATCCGCTCGGACATACCCGCCATACCCCGTTGGCCTTCCAGGCCGGGGTTACTGGCGGGCGAGAAACCCTGGCCGTCATCACTGATAAACAGCGATAACCCTTCGGGCAGGCGTTGCAGGCGTACCAGCAGGTTGCGGGCCTGGGCGTGGCGCAGCATGTTGGTCACGGCTTCCTGGGTGATACGAAACGCCGCCACGGCCATTTCTTCCGGAATGCCGGTCAGGCGTTGATGGCATTCCAGGCTCCAGTGCACCTGAGTGTTTTCCAGGGTCTTGAGCAAGTGTGCCCGCAGGCTGGCTTCCAGGCCCAGGCTGGTCAACTGGCGCGGGTTGAGAATCGCGGAGACGTCGCGCACCTTGGCCAGGGTTTCATTCAGGGTGTTGCACAGCACCGCGCATTGGCCTTGCAGGTCGTCCGGCAGGCGACGCTTGAGCCATTCGCTTTGCAGCTTGGCAGCCGTGAGCAATTGGCCGATATCGTCATGCAGGTCGCGGCTGAGGCGGTGGCGCTCGTTTTCCTGCACTTGCAGCAGGCGTTCGGCCAGTTCCTGAGGCTGGAACTTGATGGATTTGCGCGAACTCCATTGACGCAACCCCACCAACGCCAGCGTGGCCAGGTTGAACAGCAGCACCGCCAGCGGCAGGGTGTCGGCGCGAATATAGGCCCACAGGCTGAGCAGCGACGAGCACAGGCACAGGGCAAGGATCAGGCGCCGTGCATGGCTGCGGGACACGGACCTTGCGATGAGTGACTTGAGGCTGGCGTACATAACGGATGGAGCCAATGAGGGTTCGCTGCGATAAGACCGGTCATGGCGGCTGACGGGGCTCTGTTTGGAATGCGTGGCCGAATCGTTTTTGTACATGATGAAGTTGAGTGACTTCGAGCGGGGGCATAGTACCACCACTCTTACCGTTGGTCGCCTGGCGCCTGACACCGTTGAGTCATAATTCAGGCAAACGGTCTGGCCGGTAAGTATCCGTGTCCAAACAATGGAGGGTTGTATTGTTTAAGTTGGATTGTATCGTTATTGCAGTTAGTGGCTAATTGATATCTTTTCGCCTGCAGGTCAATCAAGGCCGATGAGTTGCGTCTGTCGTTTTTAGATAACTTTCGTATTAAAAACGACCTGGCCGGACTCAGGAGGTGTGATGCAAACGTTGCTGCGGTTTATAGCTGTAGTCCTTTTGCGGGATTTGCAGTGTCACCGTGGCAATCAATGTCGTTTGTTCACTTTCATCCAGTGTCAGTTCGCCGGTCCTGGTATCAATCAACTCCAATTGCCATGCCAGTAATGTCAAGCAATCGTGCAAGGCCTTCAGGGCTTGATCGTGCAGTTGCAGCGGGTTTTCCGCATTGGCGATCAGGTATTGGATGTGCCGGGAGAACTCGCTGATCGCCCGCAGGGCCAGGCTGTCGGCCTTCTCGGCCAGTTGGGTCAGGCTGACCGTCATGCAGTCGATGGCATCGCTGTCGTTGCGAATCAGATGCAGGTGGCTCAGGCATTCTTCCGACTTGGTCAGCAGCGTTTCGGCCTCAAGCAGGAACTCGGGAAGTGTGGTTTGCCATTCGTTTGCGCTATTCATCATGCAAGTCTCCACAACGTAAGGTCGGGTGATGAGATGTCGCACCAAGTGAATGGCGTAAAACTATCGCTGAAAGATGACTGAAATCTGTAGGTCGCTTCTGAGATTTCAGTAGGACCGTTATCTAAATACGGGCGACAGCCGAGTACGCGGCCCGCAGTTGAGTTCATTTGCACAACTTCGGTTGCCGCGACGTGAATGTCTGGAAGGCCAGTAGGCCGTGGACTTGCGATGGCAAACAAAAGCCTGACTCCATTCATGCAATGAGAATGGCGTCACATTAATGGCTATTAGATATCGCGAATATCAGGTTGGGCCTGATTGTGCATAGGGGAATCCCTTACGCAGCGGAACCTCGCGCCGATTTGGATGTCGCGCGATGTCGCTGCCTTGCCGAATGGAGAGGCCAGCGCAGTAAAGCATGATGTCAGTGTGACATCAATGGATTTACGTGGCATTTTAACGGGGTCAAGGTCTGGCGTTTGCCGCCGATAACTAGCGTAGGAGCGAGCTTGCTCGTGAAGAACTCAAGATGCCACGTGATCCAGAAGGGGCGCGTATCGTCGGTGCTAATCGCGACCTGCTTCAGTCAACTGCATAACCCTTAGCGCATCAGGAGCTTTTAATGGCCGGCATTCTCGACACGGTAGATCAACGCACGCAACTGGTGGGTGAGAATCGCCTGGAGATCCTCATGTTTCGCTTGGCGGGTCGGCAGTTGTTCGCGATCAACGTGTTCAAGGTGCAGGAAGTGTTGCAACTGCCCAAGCTGACCCTGATGCCCCAGCGCCATCCTTTTGTGTGCGGGGTGGTCAACCTGCGCGGCCAGACCCTGCCCGTTATCGACCTGTCCCAGGCCATCGGTATGCGCCCGCTGGTGCCGGGCCCGAACAGCACCATCATCGTCACCGAGTACAACCGCTCGGTGCAGGCGTTCCTGGTGGGCGGCGTCGACCGCATCGTCAACATGAACTGGGAAGCCATCCTGCCACCGCCGACCAGCGCCGGTCGCCAGCATTACCTCACGGCCATCAGCAAGGTGGATGACCAGTTGGTGGAAATCATCGACGTGGAAAAAGTCCTGGCCGAGATCGTGCCGTACAACGCCAAGGTCTCCCGCGAGAAACTCGATGATCCGGTACTGGAACGCGCCCGTGGCCGTGAAGTGCTGCTGGTGGACGACTCCAATGTGGCCCTGTCGCAACTGCGCGACACCCTCGGCCAACTGGGGGTGAAAATGCACATCGCCAGCGACGGGCTCAAGGCCCTGAACATGCTCAAGGGCTGGGCCGACAGCGGCCAGGTGATGACCGACAAGCTGCTGATGATCTTCACCGACGCCGAAATGCCTGAGATGGATGGCTACCGCCTCACTACCGAAATTCGCAACGACCCACGCCTGCGGAGCCTGTATGTGGTCCTGCACACTTCACTGTCAGGCAGCTTCAACGAGTCGATGGTGAAGAAGGTCGGCTGCGACAACTTCCTCTCCAAATTCCAGCCGGACAAACTGGTGGACGTCGTGCGCGAACGCTTGATGCTGGACGAAGTGTCCGCCTGACCTTAGGGTGACGTCTTTGCCCCTCAGGAACGCAGGCCCATGCTTCGTCTCAGCGCGCTGTACCGTTACCCCTTGAAGTCCGGCAAGGCCGAACCCCTTCAGCATATCGGCCTGGATAAACTCGGGCTGGCTGGGGATCGACGCTGGATGCTGGTGGACGAAGCCAGCGGGCGGTTCCTCACCCAGCGGGCCGTGGCGAAGATGAGTCAGCTGTCGGCGCTGTGGAACAGCGCAGGTGGCCTCAGCCTGAGCGCGCCCGGCCACACGCCGCTGGAAATCGCGCTGCCCGGCCGTGATGCCGAGTTGCGTGGCGTGACCATCTGGCGTGACACCCTGCGCGTACCGGATGCCGGCGATCAGGCCGCCGCCTGGGTCAGTGACTTTATCGGCAAGCCGACCCGGCTGGTGCACATCCCGCTGGAGCGCGCCCGTTACACCGAGGCGGGGTATGGCCAGGAGGGTGACCAAGTGGCCTTTGCCGATGGCTACCCGCTGTTATTGATCGGCCAGGCCTCCCTGGACGACCTGTCCGCGCGGGTGGGGCGGCCCATGGAAATGTTGCGTTTTCGTCCCAACCTGGTGATCGAAGGCGGCGATGCCTTCGCCGAGGACGGCTGGAAACGCCTGCGCATCGGTGACGTGGAGTTTCGCGTGGTCAAGCCTTGCTCGCGTTGCATTCTCACCACCATTGACCCCAGGACCGGCGAGCGCAGTGCCGACCGCGAACCCTTCGTCACGCTGGAGGCCTATCGCAAGACGGAGAACGGCGCGATGTTCGGCCAGAACCTGGTCAACGATGGCGTCGGTCGCCTGGAAGTCGGCATGCCGGTGACTATCCTCGAATAGATCGCCCGCCCATAAAAAATTCTATGGTCCCCCCCATTTTTGCAATACTGATTAACGGGCGATGTGGTTGGCTTGCTTAAATCTATCCGGCGTCTGTTTGGGGCTTGCCCCAGCGCCACGATGAGAGTCGCGCCTGACGATCCTTAAAAGCCCGTCGGCTTCTGAAGCCGATTTTTATGTCAGGATCTTCGCCAGGCCGGTAGGCCGTTCACGTCATCCGTTGTTCAGCTATCGCAAAACCTGAAGGGTGAATTGTGGTACTGCAACAACCGCAGGGTCAGGCGTTCAAGGCGTCTGGCCCTGCTTCATATTGCGCATGGTGAGCCGCTATCGCCCAAGCGATACGCGCCAGTTTGTTGGCCAGGGCACAGGCCACCACATTCGAGTGTCGTCGGCGCAGCAGCGCTCGCACCCAGTCGGCCAAAGCCCCCTTCTGATGATCCAGCCTCTGCATGTAAACCCTGGAGCATTGCACCAGCAGTTGCCGCAGGTGCTTGTCACCCCGCTTGCTGATCCCCAACAAATTGGCTTTGCCGCCCGTGCTGTACTGTCGCGGCACCAAGCCCACTGAAGCCGCAAAATCGCGACTGCATCGGTATTGCTTGCCATCGCCCATTTCTACAGCCAGAAGGCTGGCGGTGATCGGACCGACACACGGCATGCTAAGCAAACGGCTCCCCAGATCATCGTCGGCCAGCTGGCAAGCCAGTTGTTTGTCCAGTTCCTTGATCTGTTCATCCAGGTAAACGAAGTGATCGTGCAGGCGTTGCAACAGCACTGTCAGCCGCACAGGCAGCTCATGCTCGGCCAAAACAGCTGCCAAACGCTTCATGATGGCTGAGCCTTTGGGCAGGCTGATGCCAAATTCCAGCAGGAAACCGTGCATCTGATTGGCTGTCTTGGTGCGGTCATGCACCAACGACTCGCGCATGCGATGCAGGACAGACAGGGTTTGCTGAGACTCGGTTTTAGGCGTAACGAAGCGCATGGACGGACGGGAAGCCGCCTCGCAAATGGCCTCTGCGTCGATAAAGTCATTTTTGTTGCCCTTGACGAAAGGGCGGACAAACTGCGGTGAAATCAACTTGGTCGTATGCCCCATCGCCGCAAGCTGACGGGCGATGAAGTGAGAGCCGGCACAGGCTTCCGTTACCACGACGCAGCTCGGCAAGTTGCCGAAGAACCGCATCATCTGCGCTCGCGAGAGCTTTTTGCGAAACACCTCGCGGCCCGATTTGTCTTGGCCCAGAAGGTGGAAATTATGTTTGCCGAGATCGATCCCGATCAGTGCTGACTCGCTCATGATGATGGCCTCCAAAAACAAAACACCCTGCGAAAGCGTAGCCCTCGCAGGGTGTGGGGGTGACCATCTCATTAGCCCGTCTCCTGCGAGACGGGCATTTTTTTACGCGGCAGGAGCGCTTAGCCGCGGTATTCGCACAGGTAAGCGGTGTCCACGGCGACTTTCAGTTGGAACTTGCTGTTGGCCGGTACGTTGAACTGGCTGCCGGCGGCGAAGGTTTCCCAGTCGCTGCTGTCGGGCAGCTTGACGGTCAGGGCGCCGGACACCACGTGCATGATTTCACGCTGGGCGGTGCCGAATTCGTATTCACCCGGGGCCATGACACCAATGGTCGCCGGACCTTCTGCGGTGCCGAAAGCGATCGACTTGACGGTGCCGTCGAAGTACTCGTTGACTTTAAACATGGGCGAATCCTCGGAAAAGGGTCTGGAAAGGTCGGCCAGTATGCCCAAGGCCAGGGGAGCTGCCTAGACCGGCAAAATCAGCGGCAGCAGGCGGGCGGTGTTGCGCGCATCTTCCAGCGCCCGGTGTTGCTGGCCATGGAACTGCATCCCCGCCAATTGCAGGGCACCGTTGAGCCCCAGGGGTTTGTCCAGGCGCCGCGCCTTGGCGAAGCGTTGCTTGAGGTTGACGTGGGGCGTGTGGGCGAGGGCGCTGCTCAGGCCATGACGCTGCCATTCCAGTTCCAATTGCTGGCGATCGTAGTCACCCCAACTGGCCCAGCCCTCCAGGCGGGGTTGATGCTGGCCCAGCCAGCGCTCGAACAGCGGCCACACCTCGGTGATGGGCGCGGCGCCGTCGATGTTCGCCTGGGTGATATGGGTCAGCTTGCGGCAGAACGGCGTCAGCAAGGGGCGCCGCAGCGGCCGCACAAAGCGCTGGAAATGGTCCAGTTCGCGGCCCTGGCGATTGACCAGGCTCGCGCCGATCTCGATGACTTCCATCTCCGTCACGGGCCAGCCGCCGTCATCCGTTGTGGCCTCAAGGTCAATAATCAGCCAATGATGCATGGTGCAGGTTCCCGTACTCTTCCCTTCCTGATGGGGATAGAGCGTAGCCCGGTCGCGTAGTTCCGCGCTGTTTTTGATTGAGGCCGGGCTTATTCGATCTCCAGCAGCACCTGGCGATTGCGCACCTGGTCTCCGGCGATCACCTGCACGTCCTTGATCACGCCATCCATGCCGGCTTTCAGCGGGTGTTCCATTTTCATCGCTTCGAGCACCAGCAACAGCTGGCCTTTGCTGACGCAGTCACCGGCCTGGACACGCACATCGACGATGGCACCGTCCATCGGCGCCTTGAGCGTGCCGCTGTTGGCCTGGGTCTGGCGGCTCGCGACCTGCTGTGTGCGGTCAACCACGCTGACACCCGGCAACCAGGCATGGGCGCCGTCAAGGTGGTAGGCGAGGCGGCGGCGAATGCCGTTGATCACCAGGGTGGCCCAGCGGCCGTCGGTGCGAAGGTCCTGGATGTCGACGCCATCGATGTGCAGCCGGTGATCGGCCAGCACACTGAGGGTGACGTGGTGAACGGCATCGTTGACGCTCAGTTGGTAGGTACAGGGGACAGTGGCGTTGTTGCGCCAGCCTGCCAGGTCCCGGCGATGCTCGGCGGCGCTGCGTTGGTAGAACAGTGCGGCAGCCAGGGCGATCTGTTCTGCGTTGGCGGTCACGGGCGGGATAGGGCTGAAGTGCTTGGCGATAAACCCGGTGCTGACGTCGCCCTGGATAAAGCCCGGATGCCCGAGCAGGTCGGCCAGTAGCCGCTGATTGCTCGCAACCCCGAGCAGCACCGTGTCTTGCACCGCCCGCAGCAGTTTGCGCCGTGCCTCTTCACGGGTAGCGCCATGGGCGATGAGCTTGCCGAGCATCGGGTCGTAGAATGGGCTGATCTTTTCGCCTGTGCACAACCCATGATCGATCCGGATGCCGGGGGTCGGCTCCCAACGCAGCACCTCGCCGGTCTGCGGCAAAAAGCCCTGGGCCGGGTCTTCGGCATACAGGCGTACTTCCATGGCGTGGCCGCTGAGGGTCACTTGTGATTGCAGCAGCGGCAGCGGCAGGCCGGCGGCGACTTGCAGTTGCCAGTCCACCAGGTCGAGCCCGGTGATCAGTTCGGTAACCGGGTGTTCCACTTGCAGGCGCGTGTTCATTTCCAGGAAGTAGAACCGGCCGTTGCGGTCGAGCAGGAACTCCACGGTACCGGCGCCCACGTAATTCACTGCGCGCCCGGCCTTGAGCGCCGCTTCGCCCATGGCCTGGCGCAGTTCGGGCGTCATCACCGGGCACGGCGCTTCTTCAATGATTTTCTGATGGCGGCGCTGGATCGAGCAGTCGCGTTCGCCGAGGTAGACCAGGTTGCCGTGGCTGTCGCCGAACAGTTGGATCTCGACGTGGCGCGGGTCGATCAGCGCCTGCTCGAGGATCAACTCGTCGCTGCCAAAGGCATTGCGGGCTTCCGAACGTGCGGTGTGGAGGTTGTCCAGCAAGGACGCGGGATCGTGCACCAGGCGCATGCCGCGCCCCCCACCGCCGGCGCTGGCCTTGATCATCAGGGGGTAGCCGATGCGCTGGGCTTGCGCCTGCAAGGTGGCGTCGTCCTGGGCGCTGCCTTGGTAGCCGGCGATACAGGGCACGCCAGCCTCCAGCATGGCGAGTTTGGACAGGCGCTTGCTGCCCATCAGTTCGATGGCCTCGACGCTGGGGCCGATGAAGATCAGGCCGGCGTCTCGGCACGCGCGGGCGAAGTCGGGGTTTTCCGAGAGGAAGCCGTAGCCGGGGTGGATGGCGTCGGCGCCGGTCTTTTCGGCGGCCGCGAGGATGGCCGGGATATTGAGGTAGGACTGTTGTACCGGGGCGGGGCCGATGTGCACCGCTTCGTCGGCCATCTGCACGTGCAGGGCCTGGGCGTCGGCGTCGCTGTAGACGGCGACGGTGCGGTAGCCCATTGCCTGGGCCGTGCGTTGGATGCGGCAGGCGATTTCGCCGCGGTTGGCGATCAGGATCTTGGTGAGCTGGGGCATTGGATTATCCCTTGGGTTATGCGGTTGTTCCGGCCTCATCGGGGCAAGTCGAATCGTTGCACCGCGCCTCCCACGGGGGGGCGCGGTAAAAATGTGGGAGGGGCGGTGCGACGATTCGACTTGCCCCCGATGACGTCACTTGCACCACCCAGGCTTTCTCTTCTGCACAAAAGCCTGCGTCCCCTCAATCCCTTCTTCACTGGTCACCGCCTCGGCAAACCACTGCGCCGCCTGGTCCAGCAGCGGCCCCAACGGCTGCTCCGCACTGGCCAGCAACAGCGCCTTGGTGCGCGCGTTGGCGCCTGGTGCGCAGCGCAGCACTTGCCCCAATACCTCATCCAAACGCTCCGCCAACGCCTGCGGATCGCGCTCGGTGAAGTGCACCAGCCCCAGCCGTTCAGCTTCCAGTCCATCAAAGCGTGCGGCGGTGAGTGCCAGTCGCCGCGCCTGGGTCAGGCCGATACGCTTGACCACGAACGGCGCAATCTGTGCCGGCAGCAACCCCAGGCTGGTCTCCGGCAAACCGAACTGCGCCTGGTGATCGGCAATCGCGATGTCACTCACGCAGGCCAACCCAAACCCACCGCCCAGCACTGCGCCTTGCAGCACCACGATGACCACTGGCGACACGGCTTCCACGTCTTGCAGCAAAGCGCCAAAAGCCCGGTTCAGCGCCTGCAATTGATCGCCTGCGCTGACCAGATCCTTCACATCGGCACCGGCGCAAAAGTGTCCGCCTGCGCCACTGATCACCACCGCGCGCACCTGGCTGTCCAACCCCGCCAGCACCGCGCGCAGTTCATTGACCATTTCCAGGCTCATTGCATTGCGGCTTTCCGGCCGGTTGAGGGTGATATGCAGCACCCCGTTATGCGGTTCGAGCAGCAGGGTGTTCATGGTTTTTTCCCCGGCAGGGTGCCCATCAGTTTGCAGATAATGCCCAGCATGATCTCGTCGGCACCGCCGCCAATCGATACCAGGCGCACATCGCGATAGGCGCGGGCCACCGGGTTGTCCCACATAAAGCCCATGCCGCCCCAATATTGCAGGCAACTGTCGCTGACTTCACGGCCCAGGCGCCCGGCCTTGAGCTTGGCCATGGAGGCCAGGCGCGTGACGTCCTGGCCTTTGATGTATTGCTCGGTGGCCTGGTAGACCAGTGCGCGCAGGCATTCGATTTCGGTGGCAAGTTCAGCCAGGCGAAAGTGAATCACCTGGTTGTCGATCAGCGCCTTGCCGAACGTCTGGCGCTCTTTGCAGTAGTCGATGGTGCTGTCGATGCAGTACTCCAGGCCCTTGATCATATTGGCCGCGCCAAACAGGCGTTCTTCCTGGAATTGCAGCATCTGCATCATAAAGCCGGCCCCCTCATGGCCAATGCGATAACGCTGCGGCACGCGCACGCCATCGAAAAATACCTGGGCGGTCTCGGAGCTGTGCATACCGAGTTTTTCCAAGGGCGGGCTGACGCTGATGCCCGGGGTGTTCATCGGCACCATGATCAGCGACTTGTTGATATGCGGCTTGTCGTCGGAGGTTTTGGCCAGCAGGCAGATAAAGTCGGCGCTGGGGGAATTGGTGATCCACATCTTGCTGCCGTTGATCACGTAGTCGTCGCCGTCCTTGCGCGCATGGGTCTTCAGCCCGGCCACATCGGAACCCGCACCGGTTTCCGAGACGCCGATGCAGCCCACTTGTTCGCCGCTGATGGCCGGGCGCAGGAATTCGTCGCGCAATTCGTCGGAACCGAAGCGGGCGAGGGCGGGGGTGCACATGTCGGTCTGCACGCCGATGGACATGGGAATGCCCCCGCAGCGTATGGTGCCGAACTCTTCGGCGGCGACGATCGAGTAGCTGTAGTCCAGGCCCATCCCGCCGAATTGCTCGGGCTTGGAAATGCCCAGCAAGCCGAGGTCGCCGGCCTTGCGGAAGACGTCGTGGATGGGAAAGCGGCCGGCTTTTTCCCATTCGTCGACGTAGGGGTTGATCTCGCGGTCGACGAAGGCGCGGACGGTGCGGCGCAGTTCCTGATGTTCCTGGGTGAAGATCATTGTGCTTATTCTCCGGTTAGAAACGCGCCACGCCAAAGCTGTTCGGCTGCAACTCCCGCACTTCGGCTTCATCACAGATATCCAGCAGAAACCCCAGCAGCGTGCGGCTATCCCGTGGGTCGATCAGCCCGTCATCCCACAGGTTCGCGCTGCCATACAGCGCGGTGGATTGACTCTCGAGCTTCTGTGCAGTGACTTGCTCCAGCATATCCAGCACCTTGGGGTCCGGCACCAGGCCGTTCTTCAGTTGTTTGGCCTCGGTGACAATCCGCAGCACCTTGCCGGCTTGCGCGCCGCCCATCACGGCGGTGCGGCTGTTGGGCCAGGCGAAGATAAAGCGTGGGTCGAGGCCGCGTCCGCACATCGCATAGTTGCCGGCGCCGTAAGAGCCGCCGACCACGAGGGTGAGTTTAGCGACGCGTGCATTGGCCACGGCCTGGATCATCTTGGCGCCGTGCTTGATCACGCCTTGTTGCTCCGACTCGGTGCCGACCATAAAACCGGTGGTGTTGTGCAGGAACAGCAGCGGCGTACGGCTCTGGTCGCACAGCTGGATAAACTGCGCGGCCTTGCTGGCGCCCTTGGGGGTGATCGGGCCGTTGTTGCCGATGACGCCGACGGCCCGCCCCTGGATGTGCAGGTGACCGCAGACGGTGTGGGGGTCGAACTCGCCCTTGAACTCCAGGAAGTTCGAACCGTCGCCCAGGCGTGCGAGGATTTCGCGCACGTCATAGGGTTTTTTCGGGTCGTCGGGGATCAGTCCCAGCAAGTCGTCGGCCGGGTACAGCGGCTCCTGATAAGCCCGCTTGGGCGCAGGCGGCAGGCGATCATTCCAAGGCAGCAGGCTGACAATCTCGCGCACGATGCGTATGCCGTCGGCGTCGTTTTCAGCCAGGTATTCGGCGGTGCCTGCGGTTTGCGCGTGCATTTGGGCACCGCCCAGTTCCTCGTCGCTGGCGACTTCGCCGGTCGCTGCCTTGAGCAGCGGCGGCCCAGCCAGGAATAGCTTGGCCTTACCGCGCACCACCACCACGTAATCCGACAGCCCCGGCTGGTAGGCGCCGCCCGCCGTGGCCGAGCCGTGTACCACGGTGATCTGGGGCAGGCCCATGGCGGACATGCGCGCCTGGTTGGCGAAGCTGCGTGCGCCTTCGACGAAAATATCTGCCGCGTAGTTGAGGTTGGCACCGCCGCTTTCAGCGAGGGTCACCACCGGCAGCTTGTTCTCCATGGCGATCTGTTGCAGGCGCAGGGATTTTTTCAAACCGGTAGGCGAAATGGTGCCGCCCTTGATCGCACTGTTGTTGGCCACCACCAGCACGCGCACACCGCTGACGTAGCCGATGCCGGCGATCAAACCGCCACCGGCCGCGCTGCCGTCCTTGTCGTCGTGGAGCTTGTAGCCGGCGAGGCTGGCCAGTTCCAGGAACGGCGCGCCGGGGTCCAGCAGCCGGTTGAGGCGCTCGCGGGGCAGCAGTTGGCCACGTTGGTCGAACTTGGGCTTGGCCTCCTGGGCCTTGCTGAGCAGGGCATCTTCCAACTGGCGCCACTGCGCGATGGTGGCGAGCAGGGCTTCGCGGTTCTGTGCGAACTGCGGGCTGTGGGCATCGATCGAGCTTTCAATCACGGGCATGGTTTATTGCTCCGCCTTGAGCACGTCCGGCAGGTACGCGCGGTGGAAACCATTGAACGGCGCGCTCGGTGGGTGCGCCTTGTGCAGCGGCCAGGCGCGGTTGCCCAGGCTGGCGGCGCCGTCGATGCGCAGGGTGCTGCCGCTGATGAAGGCCGCGGCGGGGCTGAGCAGGAACACAATGGCCGCACTGACTTCCGACTCGGTGCCGATGCGCTTGAGCGGCACGTGTTCGCGCAGGGTCGGGATCACGGCCTTGAACGCGCCTTCGTAGGTGTCCATGCCGCTGGAGGCGATCCAGCCCGGCGCTACCGCGTTGACCCGCACCCCGGCGTAACCCCATTCGAATGCTGCGGTTTTGGTGAAGTTGTCCATGCCCGCACGCGCCGCACCCGAATGGCCCATGCCGGGCATGCCGCCCCACATGTCCGCGAGCATGTTGACGATGGCGCCGCCGTGTTTGCTCATCGACTGGTTGAACACCTCGCGCGCCATCAGGAAGCCGCCGACCAGGTTGGTGCGCAGTACGGTTTCGAAGCCTTTTTGATTGATCGACGCGAGCGGCGACGGGTACTGGCCGCCGGCGTTGTTGACCAGCCCATGGATCGGGCCGTGGTCATTGAGGACCTGCGTGACCAGCGCTTTCACCGCCTCTTCATCGCGAATATCGCAGGCCAGCCCGTGGGCGCTGCCGCCGTCTTCGGCAATTTCCGCCGCGACCTTTTGCAGTTTTTCCGGCTTGCGCCCGACCAGGATCACCTGGGCACCGAGGGCTGCCAGTTCATGGGCGGTGCAGCGGCCAATGCCGCTGCCGCCGCCGGTGACAATCACGGTGTGACCCTGGAACAGGTTGGCTTTGAAGATCGAGTCGAAGGCCACGGCGACATTCCTTTTATTGGCATTGATCGGCGATGTGTTGCGGCACGGCGATGGGGATTTCCAGCAGTTGCTGGGCAAAGGCCTTGCCTTGCGGGTCAATGCGCAGGCTGGCGATACCGCCGCCGCCCAGGGCATTTTCCAGCAGGAAGTTGAGGCTGTGGCTGCCCGGCAGGTACCAGCGTTCGACACGGCCGTGGAGCGGGTCGAGCACGTGGCTCATCCAGTCGACGACCACGGCTGGGGTCAGGGTCTCGGCGATCCACGGCAGGTACGCCGGGTCGCGGGCGATCACCCCGATATTGCTGTGGTTGCCCTTGTCGCCAGAGCGCGCCACGGCGAGTTTCACCAGGGGCACGCTGGCGTCGGCACGGCCCTCGGGCATGGGCGGGTCGACGGGGGCGGAGGGCGTGCCCAGCGCATCGCGGGTGGGTAGTTCGCAGGTGTGACGCTGGCCCTGGACGTCGATGAGCAACGCACACGCAGACTTATCGACCAGGAATGAAAACAGTCGAATCAGCGGATACACCGTCGGCCGCCCACCGACGATGCCGGTCAGCCCCGGCGCCATGCCGGTGGCCGCCTGGGCGATCTCGCGGGCGAACAGCGCCAGCGCCTGCTTGCTCGGGTGCCGCACCGCGATCTTCACCACCACTTCGCGGCAGTCATGGCGTTGGGCGTGGGCGCCGTAGGTGGCTTCACTGCCGAGCAATTCGATATTCACCTCGGTGTAGGGCGCCCAGCCTTGTTGGCTGAACAGTTCCGAGGTCTTGTGGATGATCGCCTGGCTGACCCGCTCGGCCTTGGCCACCGCGTCGATCCCGGCGATCAGGCAACTGGCGGTGCAGCGAAAACCATCGGGGTAGGTGGCGCTGACTTTGTATTGAGCGGTGGGCGGCAAGCCCTTGGCGCCATGCAGGCGCACGCTGTGCTTGCCTTGCTGGTGCAATTTGACCTGGCTGAAATCGCAGATCACGTCAGGCAATAGGTAAGCGCGGGGGTCGCCGATTTCGTAGAGCAGTTGTTCGGCCACGCTCAGTTCGCTGATCAGCCCGCCGCTGCCTTCGACTTTATTGACGGTGAACTGGCCGTCGGCGCTGACTTCAACAATGGGGAAACCGATGTGTTCGTAGTCCGGCACGTCGCGCCAGTCGGTGAAGTTGCCGCCGGTGCACTGGGCGCCGCATTCGATGATATGCCCGGCCAGGGCGGCCTGGGCGAGGCGGTCGTAATCCTGCCAGGACCAGTTGAATTCATGCACCAATGCCGCACTGACCACCGCGCTGTCGACCACCCGGCCGGTGATGACGATATCGGCGCCCAGCTTCAGCGCCTGGGCAATGCCCGGTGCGCCCAGATAGGCGTTGGCAGACACGCACAGGGGCGGCAGGGGCGCGCCGTTGAACATGTCAGTGATGCCTTGCAGGTGCGGGAGTTGGGCGTGCAGGTCATCGCCCAGCAGCACCGCGATTTTCAGCGGCACGTGGGCCTTGTCACAGGCCGCTTGCAGGGCGGCGGCGCAGGCGTGCGGGTTGATCCCGCCGGCATTGCTGATCACGCGGATGCCCTGGCGCTGGATATCGCCCAGCAACGGCGCGAGGACCTCGACAAAGTCCGTGGCGTAGCCGGCCTGGGGATCTTTCATCCGGGCGCTGGCCAGGATCGACATCGTGACTTCCGCGAGGTAGTCGAACACCAGGTAATCCAGCTTGCCGCCGTGCACCAACTGGGCAGCGGCAGTGCAGGTGTCGCCCCAGAAGGCACTGGCGCAGCCGATACGAACCGTCTTGCTCATGAGAAATCCTTCCTCGAATGGCTGGCTTCGATCCTACCAAGCAAGCGCTTGGTTTGTAAACTTCGGATACAAGTTTTAGCCAAGCGCTTGCTTGGGTGGCGGCCACGGCCTAAATTGCCGCCCAAGACGTCAAAGAAGTAGAGGAGAGCAGCATGGATGAGCACAAAGCCCTGCGGGTGATGCGCACCATGGTCGACGGCGGCCAATTGACCGACCCCGACAGTGCCCGGGGCAAGTTGCTGCAAACCGCGGCTCACCTGTTTCGCAACAAGGGCTTCGAACGCACCACCGTGCGCGACCTGGCCAGCGCCGTTGGCATTCAGTCCGGCAGCATCTTTCATCACTTCAAGAGCAAGGACGAGATCCTGCGCGCGGTGATGGAGGAAACCATCCACTACAACACCGCGTTGATGCGGGCGTCGCTGGAAGAAGCGACGAACGTGCGCGAGCGTGTGTTGGCGCTGATTCGCTGCGAATTGCAGTCGATCATGGGCGGCAGCGGCGAGGCGATGGCGGTGCTGGTATACGAATGGCGCTCGCTGTCGGCCGAAGGCCAGGCCCAGGTGCTGGCCCTGCGTGATGTGTATGAGCAACTCTGGTTGCAGGTGCTGGGCGAGGCCAAGGCCGCCGGCTATATCAAGGGCGATGTGTTTATTGCCCGGCGCTTTCTCACGGGGGCCTTGTCCTGGACCACCACCTGGTTCCGTGCCGAGGGCAGCCTGACCCTTGAACAATTGGCCGAAGAGGCTTTGTTGATGGTGTTGAAGGCCGATTAAGACGCAAGCTGTTAATTTGGCGGTGGAAAAGTTGTCTCGCCAGACAAAAACGCCTAGCTTATCGCCATCAGAATAGTGAACGGTGTGTGCCTCGATGTTTTCGCCATGGCGGCTGGCTGCAGGACTTTCTTTATGGGCACTGGGCACCGCAGGGTGGATGCCAGCTTCGGCCGCGCAATTGGTGAGGATTGGCGCCGCGCATTTCCCGCCCTACACCGTACGCCCTGAGCAGGGCGCAGACACCGGTTTGCTGCCGCAACTGGTGGAAGCGCTGAACGCCGCGCAGGCGGACTACCAATTTGTGCTGGTCCCCACCTCCATCCCCCGGCGTTTCCGGGATTTCGAGCAAGGCCGGGTGGACATGGCGATCTTCGAAAACCCGGACTGGGGCTGGCAGAAGATTCCCCACACCAGTGTCGACATGGGGCTTGAAGATGCCGAAGTGTTCGTCGCCCAGCATGAACCCGACCGCGATCAAAGCTATTTCAACGACCTGACCGGCAAGCGCCTGGCGGTGTTCAGCGGTTATCACTACGCCTTCGCCAACTTCAACGCCGACCCCAGGTACATGGCCGAGCACTTCAACGCGACGCTGACCTACTCCCATGACAGCAACCTGCTGATGGTCGCCCGTGGCCGTGCCGATATCGCGCTGGTCACGCGCTCATACCTGAGTGACTTCATGGTGCGCAATGCCGAGATGGCGGGGCAGTTGATGGTGTCGGAGCGCATTGATCAGGTGTACCACCATTACGCCTTGCTGCGACCCAAGGCGCCGATCAGCGGGCCGGCGTTTGCCGAACTGCTCAAACGTTTACGCGATAACGGCGAGATGTTGAAGATTTTCGAGCCGTATCGCATTGATGTGATGGCCGTGCCCTGACTTGGCCAGGGTGGGGGTGGCACAGTCAGACCCGCCGCGCAAACGTATCGCTATGGTTGCCCGACACTTTGCGGCAATGCACCAGTGCATCACGGATCATGAAGTTCACCAGGGTTGGCGACACACCCAGTTCCTTGGCGATGTCCTTTTGTGGCACGCCGTGCAGGCGGTACATCTCGAATGCATAGCGGGTGCGCTGGGGCAGCTCCGTCAGGGCGTCGGCGATGTTTTCCAGGGTGTTGAAATTGATGTGGGTGGTTTCCGGTGATGCGCCATGAATCACCACATTCAAGCCTTCCTCTTCCGTGCCCGAGTACTTGAGCTCCAGGGCTTGCTTGCGGTAGTGATCGATCGCCAGGTTGCGCACGATTTGGAACAGGTAACTCAACTGGGCCTTGAACGATGAGGTGATCGTCGGTGCCGATTGCAGCCGGAAGTAGGCGTCCTGCACCACATCTTCGGCCCGGGAGCGGCACCCGGTAATTCGTGCTGCGATCTTTACCAGGATCAGCCGATTGTCGACGAATGCCTGGAGCAGCGGTGAGTCGCACCTGCCTGTGGATACTTGTTCCGTCATGGAAATCACCTTGTCGCTAAAGAGGTTAGGGGAGGGCGTCCTTGCTGAGGCCTCCTACACATCGGGCAACAAATTATGCTTAATGATAATGATTGTCAAATGAGAAGGCGAACTAATCTTATGCCTTTGCGGAAGGTGTGAGCCACGTCTCGCTCGCCCCCGGCGACTAATTATTTGCCGGTGCCGTCCGTTCTTCTGGGTGACAGGTCCGTTAGTAAAACGGCCAAGGATCAGCACCCGCAGGAGGGCGAGATGGGTTTCTATCGTGCATACAGCGTGATTCAGTGTGGGGGCCACCGGCGATGAGTGCGCCGACTCGACTGCGCCTGTTTTGCCTGCCTTATTCAGGGGCCAGCGCCATGGTCTACGTGCGCTGGCGCCGCGCCCTGCCGGAGTGGTTGCAAGTGTGCCCGCTGGAGTTGCCCGGGCGTGGCATGCGCATGGACGAGCCGTTGCAGCGTGATATCAAGGTATTGGCCGCGCAGTTGGCGGATGAAATCAGTCGCGACCTGGACGGCCCCTACGCGCTGTTCGGTCACAGCCTGGGTGGCCTGCTGGCCTTCGAGCTGGCGCATGCGCTGAACGAGCGCCATGTGCCTGCGCCGCTGGCATTGTTCGCCTCCGGCACCGCCGGGCCCGCGCGCCGTGATGTCAGTGAATACGCCATTGAAAAGACCGATGAGCAACTGATCGCCCGCCTGCGCGAACTGCAAGGCACCGCCGAAGAAGCCCTGGCCAATCCCGAGTTGATGAAATTGATGCTGCCGATCCTGCGCGCCGATTTCCTGCTGTGCGGCAGTTTCACCTATGGCCAGCGCACGCCGCTGGACATGCCGATCCATGTGTTCGGCGGCAAGCAGGACAGTGTGCGCGCCGACCAATTGCTCGATTGGCAGGCCGACGCCGCCAGTGGCTTTTCCCTGGATATGTTCGACGGCCACCACTTCTTTCTCGTGCAGCACGAAAGCGCCGTGCTGCGCTGCCTGCGGCGTTATGCCGACGAGCACCTGGCCCGCTGGCGCAATGGCACGGCGCGGCAACTGGCCGCCGGCTGAACGCCCCCTCCCATTCCCGAATTTCCCGTAAGCCGATTTCAGGCAGGAACCCCAAGATGGACGCCTTCGAACTTCCCCGCACCCTGGTCCAGTCCCTTCAACAGCGTGCCGAGCAGACCCCGGACCAAGTGGCCCTGCGCTTTCTCGCCGAGTCCGCCGAACAGAGCATCGTGCTCAGTTACCGCGACCTGGACCTGCGCGCCCGCACCATCGCCGCCGCCCTCCAGGCCAACGCAGCGTTGGGCGAGCGTGCGGTGCTGCTGTTCCCCAGCGGCCCGGACTATGTCGCGGCGTTCTTCGGATGCCTGTACGCCGGCATCATTGCAGTGCCGGCCTACCCGCCGGAGTCCACCCGCCGGCATCACCAGGCGCGCCTGCTGTCGATCATCGCCGACGCCGAGCCACGCCTGCTGCTGACCATCGCCAGCCTCGGCGATGGCTTGGCGCAGCTCGAAAACGCGCCGCCGGTGTTGAGTGTCGACACCCTGGACGCACAAATCGCGGACAGCTGGCGCGCCCCCGACCTGCAACCCGACGACATTGCCTTCCTGCAATACACCTCTGGCTCCACCGCGTTGCCGAAGGGCGTACAAGTCAGCCACGGCAATCTGGTTGCCAATGAAGTGCTGATCCGCCGAGGCTTCGGCATCGACGTGAACCCGGACGATGTGATCGTCAGCTGGCTGCCGCTGTACCACGACATGGGCCTGATCGGCGGCCTGCTGCAACCGGTTTTCAGCGGCGTGCCCTGCGTACTGATGTCGCCGGCGTACTTCCTCGGCCGGCCGCTGCGTTGGCTGGAAGCGATCAGCGAATACGGCGGTACCATCAGCGGCGGCCCGGATTTCGCCTACCGTTTATGCAGTGAGCGGGTCAGTGAGTCGGCGTTGGCGCGTCTCGACCTGAGCCAGTGGCGCGTGGCCTATTCCGGCTCCGAGCCGATCCGCCTCGACACCCTGGAACGCTTCGCCGAGAAATTCGCCCGTTGCGGTTTCACCGCGAACAGCTTCTTCGCCTCCTACGGCCTGGCCGAAGCGACCCTGTTTGTCGCCGGTGGCCGCCGTGGCCAGGGCATCCCCGCGCTGCGTGTCGACGAACAGGCGTTGGCCGCTAACCGCGCCGAACCAGGGCAGGGCAGTGCGATCATGAGTTGCGGCACGAGCCAGCCGGACCATGGGGTGCTGATCGTCGACCCGCACACCTTGAGCGAACTGGCTGACAACGGCGTCGGCGAAATCTGGGCCAGCGGGCCGAGCATCGCCCATGGCTACTGGCGCAACCCCGAAGCCAGCGCCAAGACCTTCGTACAGCACGCCGGCCGCACCTGGCTGCGCACCGGTGACCTGGGCTTTATCCGCGAGGGCGAGCTGTACATCACCGGCCGCCTGAAAGACCTGCTGATCGTGCGCGGGCACAACCTGTATCCCCAGGACATCGAGCAGACCATCGAGCGCGAAGTGGAAGTGGTGCGCAAGGGTCGCGTTGCGGCGTTCGCGGTGAATGATCAGGGCCAGGAAGGTATTGGCATTGCGGCGGAAATCAGCCGCAGCGTGCAGAAGATCTTGCCGCCTGAAGCGCTGATCAAAGCCATCCGCCAGGCCGTGGCCGAGGCCTACCAAGAGGCGCCGTGCGTGGTGCTGCTGCTCAACCCCGGTGCCTTGCCCAAGACCTCCAGCGGCAAGCTGCAACGCGCGGCCTGCGCGGTGCGTCATGCCGATGGCAGCCTCGATAGCTATGCGCAGTTCCCCGACCTGCATGCGCCGGCGCCTAATGCGGCGCAGGGGTCGGAGCTGCAAAGCCGGATCGCGGCGATCTGGTGCGAACAGTTGCACGTGGCGAGCGTGGCGGCCGACGATCACTTCTTCCTGCTCGGCGGCAACTCCATCACCGCCACCCAGGTGGTCGCGCGCCTGCGCGAAGACCTCGGCCTGGAGCTGAACCTGCGCATGCTGTTCGAAGCCCCGACCCTGGAAGGCTTTGCCGCGCATATCGCGCAATTGCAACAGGACGGTGGCGTTGCCCAAGGCGCGATCCACACCCTATCGCGCGACGAAGACCTGCCCCAATCCCTGGCCCAGAATCGCTTGTGGATCACCTGGCAACTGGATCCCCTGAGCAGCGCCTACACCATCCCCGGCGCCCTGCGTTTGCGTGGCGAGCTGGATGAAGACGCGGTACGTGCCAGCTTCCAGCACTTGATCCAGCGCCACGAAGCCCTGCGCACACGTTTCTATGAGCGCGATGGCCAAGCCTTCCAGCGTGTGGACGCCAACAGCGATTTCGATCTGCACGTCATCGACCTCAGCCACCTGCCCGCCGCCGAACGTGACGCCCGCGCGCAACAGATCCGCGAGGACGAAGCGCGTACCCAGTTCGACCTGGAAAACGGCCCGCTGCTGCGGGTGACCCTGGTACGCCTGGAGGATGAAGATCATCAACTGCTGGTGACGCTGCACCACATCATTGCTGACGGCTGGTCGCTGAATCTGCTCATCGACGAGTTCTCGCGACTGTATGCCGCCGCTGCCCAGGGCCAAACCCTGGCGTTGCCACCCCTGGCTTTGCAGTACGCCGACTACGCAAGCTGGCAACGCCAATGGCTGGCCGAAGGCGAAGGCCAGCGCCAACTGGCGTACTGGAAAGCGCAACTGGGGGAGGAGCATCCGGCCTTGAGCCTGGCCACCGACCACCCGCGCTCGGCGCAGCAGCGCCACACTGCTTCACGCCACAGCGTGCGCCTGGGCGCCAGCCTCAGCGAAGCGATTCGCCAGACTGCCCAGTCCCATGAGTCCACGCCATTCATGCTGTTGCTGGCGGCGTTCCAGACCTTGCTCTATCGCTACAGTGGCCAGCGCGATATCCGCATTGGCGTGCCCAACGCCAACCGCCCACGCCAGGAAACCCAGGGCCTGGTCGGTTTCTTTATCAACACGCTGGTGCTGCGCGCCGAACTGGACGGGCGTTTGCCGTTCAACCAGCTATTGGCCGCGACACGCCAGGCCGCCTTGGGCGCCCAGGCGCATCAGGACTTGCCCTTCGAACAACTGCTGGAGGCGTTCCCGCAGGCCCGCGAACAGGGTTTGTTCCAAGTGATGTTCAACCACCAGCAACGCGACCTGAGTGCCTTGCGCCGCCTGCCGGGCATGCTTGCCGACGAGCTGCCGTGGCACAGCCGCGAAGCCAAGTTCGACCTGCAACTGCACACTGAAGAAGACCGCAATGGGCGCCTGGGCCTGTCGTTCGACTACGCCGATGAACTGTTCGAGCCTGCGACGATCCAGCGCCTGGCCGAACACTTCATCCACCTGCTGCACGCGATCTGCGAGCATCCGCAACGTGCCCTCGGCGACCTCAAGCTGATGCAGCAGGACGAACAGCAAGCGTGGAGCCAGGCGCCGTGTGCCCCCGCTCAACAATGGCTGCCCGAACTGCTCAACCCATCTGTCTCTGATAGCACCGCGCTGGTCTGGCAGGACGGCAGCCTGACGTTCGCCCAACTGCATACCCAGGCCAACCGCCTGGCCCATTACCTGCGCGACAAAGGCGTTGGCCCGGACGTGTGCGTGGCCATCGCTGCCGAGCGGTCGCCGCAGTTGCTGATCGGCCTGCTGGCGATCATCAAGGCCGGCGGTGCCTATGTGCCGCTGGACCCGGACTACCCCGCCGAGCGCCTGGCCTACATGCTCCGGGACAGCCGCGCGCACCTGCTGCTGACCCAGACCGCCTTGCTCGAACACCTGCCGACGGCCGACGGCGTGTGCGTGATCGCCATGGACAGCCTGCACCTCGACAGTTGGCCGACCCAGCCCCCTGGCCTGCACCTGGAGGGTGACAACCTCGCCTACGTGATCTACACCTCCGGCTCCACCGGCCAGCCCAAGGGCGTGGGCAACACCCATGCGGCCCTGGCCGAACGCTTGCAATGGATGCAAGCCACCTATCAGCTCAACCACACGGATGTGCTGATGCAAAAGGCGCCGATCAGTTTCGACGTGTCGGTGTGGGAATGCTTCTGGCCGCTGATCACCGGCTGCCGCCTGGTGCTGGCTGGCCCTGGCGAGCATCGTGATCCGCACCGTATCGCGCAGTTGGTCCAAGAACACGGCGTGACCACGCTGCACTTCGTGCCGCCGCTGTTGCAGCTGTTTATCGATGAACCCTTGGTGGCCGAATGCACCAGCCTGCGCCGCCTGTTCTCCGGTGGTGAAGCCTTGCCCGCCGAGCTGCGCAACCGCGTATTGGCGCAGTTGCCGGCGGTGCAATTGCACAATCGTTATGGCCCGACCGAGACCGCGATCAACGTGACGCACTGGCACTGCCGCGTGGAGGATGGCGAGCGCTCGCCGATTGGCCGCCCGCTGGGCAATGTGATCTGTCGCGTGCTGGATGAGCAGCTCAACCCCGTGCCCGTTGGCGTGCCGGGTGAGCTGTGCATCGGTGGCATTGGCCTGGCGCGGGGTTACCTCGGTCGTCCTGGGTTGACCGCTGAGCGCTTTGTCGCCGACCACCAAGGTGCGCGCCTGTACCGCACCGGTGACCGCGCCCGGTGGAGCGCCGACGGTGTGCTTGAGTACCTCGGCCGTCTCGACCAACAGGTCAAGCTCCGCGGTTTCCGTGTGGAGCCGGAAGAAATCGAAGCGCGCCTGCTCGCCCTGGACGGCATCGCCCAGGCCGTCGTGCTGGTGCGTGACGCACAGTTGATCGGCTACTACACCGCCCATGCCGAGCTGGACGAACAGCAGGTCAAAACTGCCCTGGCCGCCGAGCTGCCGGAGTACATGGTGCCCGCCCTGCTGATGCGTCTGGACGCCATGCCTCTGAGCCCGAGCGGCAAGCTCGACCGCCGCGCTTTGCCGGAGCCGGTGTGGCAAACCCGTGAGCACGTCGAGCCTGAAACGCCGCTGCAACAGCAGATCGCCGCGATCTGGCGCGAGGTCCTTGGCCTGCCGAAGATCGGCCTGCACGATGACTTCTTCGCCCTGGGCGGCCACTCGCTGCTGGCCACGCAAATCATCTCCCGTACCCGCCAGGCCTGTGACGTCGAGCTGCCGTTGCGCACGTTGTTCGAAGCCAGCGAGTTGGGCGCTTTTGCTGAACAGGTCGGGCTGATCCAGGCGTCGGGGCAACGCAACCAACAAACCACCATCGCCAAGGTCGACCGCAGCGAACCGGTGCCGTTGTCCTACTCCCAGCAGCGTATGTGGTTCCTCTGGCAGATGGAGCCGGACAGCCCGGCCTACAACGTCGGCGGCATGGCGCGCCTGCGCGGGGTGCTGGATGTGGGGCGTTTCGAGGCGGCGTTGCAAGCCTTGATCATGCGCCATGAAACCTTGCGCACCACCTTCCCGAGTGTCGATGGCGTGGCCTATCAGAAGGTCGCGCCGCAGTCCGGCGTGCGCATGGGCTGGCAGGATATCTCGGCGCTCTGCGAAACCGAGCGCCAGCAACGCTTGCAGCAGCTGGCCGACCATGAAGCCCACTCACCGTTCAACCTGGAAACCGGCCCGCTGCTGCGCGCGTGTCTGGTCAAGGCCGGTGAGCAGGAGCACTACCTGGTGCTGACCCTGCACCATATCGTCACCGAAGGCTGGGCCATGGACATCTTTGCCCGTGAACTCAGCGCGTTGTACGAAGCCTTTATCGACGAGCGCGACTCGCCGCTGGCGCCGTTGCCCGTGCAATACCTCGACTACAGCGTGTGGCAACGCCAATGGCTGGAAGCCGGCGAACGCCAACGCCAGCTGGATTACTGGACCGCGCAACTGGGTCATGAGCACCCGCTGCTGGAACTGCCCGGCGACCGCCCACGGCCACCGGTACAAAGCCATCGTGGCGAGCTGTACCGCTTCGAATTGAGCGATGACCTGGCGGCCCGCGTGCGCGCCTTCAACGCCGAACGCGGCCTGACCCTGTTCATGACCATGACCGCCACCCTGGCCGTGTTGCTCTACCGCTACAGCGGCCAGACCGACTTGCGCATCGGCGCCCCCGTGGCCAACCGGATTCGCCCGGAAAGCGAAGGGCTGATTGGTGCGTTCCTCAATACCCAGGTGCTGCGTTGCCAGCTCAATGGGCAGATGACTGTGGGTGAGTTGTTCGAACAGGTGCGTCACACCGTGATCGAGGGCCAGTCCCATCAGGACCTGCCGTTCGACCATCTGGTCGAAGCCTTGCAACCGCCGCGCAGTGCGGCGTACAACCCGTTGTTCCAGGTGATGTGCAACGTGCAGCGTTGGGAGTTCCAGCAGAGCCGCCAACTGGCCGGCATGACGGTCGAGTACCTGGCCAACGATGCGCGCGCGACCAAGTTCGACCTCAACCTGGAAGTCACCGACCTTGACCATCGCCTGGGGTGCTGCCTGACCTACAGCACCGACTTGTTCGATGAGCCGCGCATTGCGCGGATGGCCGAGCATTGGCGCAATCTGTTGCAAGCGCTGATCGCCAGCCCCGAGCAGCGTCTGAGCGAATTGCCGTTGCTCAGCGCCACGGAACAGCGCGCGTTGCAGGACAGCCTGGGCGTCGAAGCGGGCGAGCACCGCCTTGATCAGTGCATTCACACGCTGTTCAGCCAACAGGCAAAAGCCCGTGGCGATGCGCCCGCGCTGACCTTCGCCGGCGTTACCCTCAGCTACCGCGAGCTGGACGCCCGCGCCAACCGCCTGGCCTGGATGCTGCGCGAGCGTGGTGTCGGCCCGCAGGTACGCGTCGGCCTGGCGTTGCCGCGCTCCCTGGAAATGGTCATCGGCCTGTTGGCGATCCTCAAGGCGGGCGGTGCCTATGTGCCGCTCGACCCGGAATACCCGCTGGACCGCCTGCACTACATGATCGAAGACAGCGGCATTGGCCTGCTGCTCAGCGATGCGGCCATGTTCGAAGCCCTGGGTGAACTGCCGGCGACCGTGGCCTGCTGGTGCCTGGAAGATGACCTTCCGGTGCTGGAGAATTACCCGGCCGATGAACTGCCCTTTATCAGCCTGGCGCAGCACCAGGCCTACCTGATCTACACCTCCGGTTCCACCGGCAAGCCCAAGGGCGTGGTGGTGTCGCACGGCGAAATCGCCATGCACTGCCGGGCCGTGATCGAGCGCTTCGGCATGCGCCCGGACGACTGCGAACTGCACTTCTATTCGATCAACTTCGACGCCGCTACAGAACGTTTGCTGGTGCCGTTGCTCTGCGGTGCGCGGGTGGTATTACGCGCCCAGGGCCAGTGGGATGCAGAAGAGATCTGCGCGCTGATCCGTACCCATCGCATCAATATCCTCGGCTTTACGCCGAGTTATGGCAGCCAGTTGGCGCAGTGGCTGGCCACCCAGCAGCAGACGTTGCCGGTGCGCATGTGCATCACCGGTGGCGAGGCGTTGACCGGCGAACACTTGCAGCGCATCCGCGCAGCGTTCCAGCCGCAGGTGTTCTTCAACGCCTATGGGCCGACCGAAACCGTGGTGATGCCGCTGGCCAGCCTCGCGCCCGAGCAGTTGGAGGAGGGCGCCGGCAGCGTACCGATCGGCAGCATCATCGGGGACCGCGTGGCGTACATTCTCGACGCCGACCTGGCCTTGGTGCCGCAAGGTGCGACGGGTGAACTGTATGTCGGCGGCGCCGGCCTGGCCCAGGGGTATCACCAGCGTCCGGGCATGACCGCCGAACGCTTCGTGGCCGATCCCTTCGCGCGTGACGGCGGGCGTCTTTATCGCACCGGCGACCTGGTGCGCCAACGCGCCGATGGTCTGGTGGAGTACCTGGGGCGGATCGACCATCAAGTGAAGATTCGTGGCTTCCGTATCGAGTTGGGCGAGATCGAAACCCGCCTGCTGGAGTACCACGCCGTACGCGAGGCCGTGGTGCTGGCGCTGGATTCGCCCAGCGGCAAACAGCTGGTGGCCTACCTGGTCAGCGATGCCGAGCACGGCGCATTACGCGATGCGCTCAAGGCGCATCTCAAGGCGCAACTGCCGGACTACATGGTGCCCGCGCACCTGATCGTGCTGGACAGCATGCCGTTGACCGCCAACGGCAAGCTCGACCGGCGTGCCTTGCCGCAACCGGACCCGGAAGCCAACCGCCAACAGTACGTGGCCCCGCGCAACCCGTTGGAAAGCACCCTGGCCGCGATCTGGTGCGCCGTGTTGAACGTGCCGCAAGTCGGCCTGGACGATAACTTCTTTGAACTGGGCGGCGACTCGATCCTGTCGATCCAGGTGGTCAGCCGTGCGCGGCAGGCGGGGATTCACTTCAGCCCCCGCGACCTGTTCCAGCACCAGACCGTGCAAACCCTGGCGGCGGTTGCCACGCTCGTCGAGCAAGTGACGGCCGAGCAGGGCGTGCTCACCGGCAGCTCGGGCCTGACGCCCATCCAGCAGTGGTTCTTCGATACCCCGATTCCCGAACGTCAGCATTGGAACCAGGCGCTTGTCCTCAAGCCCCTGCAACTGCTCGAGCCCCATCGCCTGGAGCAAGCGCTGTTGGCGGTGCTGGAACACCACGACGCGCTGCGCCTGAGCTTCAGCCAGCGCGACGCGCAATGGCACGCCGAGCACTTGGCCGTGCCCCAGGGCGGCGTGCTGATGCAGGCGCACGTGCACGATATGGCGCAGTGCACCGCGCTGTTCACCGAGACCCAGCGCAGCCTCGACCTGGCGCACGGCCCGCTGTTGCGCGCCTTGCTGGTGGATGGCCCGCAAGGGCAACAGCGCCTGCTGATCGCTATCCATCACCTGGTGGTCGATGGCGTGTCGTGGCGGGTGCTGCTGGAGGATCTGCAAAACGTCTATCGCCAACTGAGCGAAGGCCAGTCCGTCAGCCTGCCGGCCAAGACCAGCGCCCTGCGTGACTGGGCTGCGCGCTTGCAGGCTTATGCCCACAGTGAATCCCTGCGCGAGGAATTGACGGTATGGCAGGCTCAATTGGCCGGCCCGGCCGTGGCATTGCCGGTGACGCGTCCTCTAGGCGCGCTGCGTAATCGGGATGCGGATACCGTCAGCGTGCGCCTGGATGCCGAACACACCCGCCAGTTGCTGCAACAGGCCCCCAGCGCCTACCGCACCCAGGTCAATGACCTGCTGTTGACCGTGCTGGCCCGTGTGGTGTGCCGCTGGAGTGGGCATGATTCGGCGCTGATCCAGCTGGAAGGCCATGGTCGTGAAACCCTGTTCGATGATATCGACCTGACCCGTAGCGTCGGCTGGTTCACCAGTGCTTATCCGCTGCGCCTGACCCCACTGGCGGAGCAGGGCGCTTCGATCAAGGCGATCAAGGAGCAACTGCGCGGCATCCCCCACAAGGGCCTCGGCTATGGCGTGCTGCGTTACCTGGCGGACGACCTGTGCAAGCAGACCCTGGCCGGGCTGCCCAGCGCCGGCATCACCTTCAACTACCTCGGTCAATTCGACCAGAGCTTTGGCGCCGATGCGCTGTTCCACCCGCTGGACGAGTCTGCCGGCCTGGCCCATGACCCGGATGCACCGTTGCCCAACGAACTGAGCATCGACAGCCAGGTGTACGGCGGTGAGCTGGTGCTGCGCTGGACCTTCAGCCGCGAACGCTTCGATCGGCAGACTCTCCAGGCTCTGGCCGATGCCTACCTGGCCGAACTGCGCAGCCTGATTGCGCACTGCCTCAGGGACGATGTTGGCGGTTTCACGCCGTCGGACTTCCCCCTGGCGCACTTGAGTCAGGCGCAACTGGACAGCTTGCCGGTACCCGCCAGCGTCATCGAAGACGTCTACCCGCTGACGCCAATGCAGGAGGGTTTGCTGCTGCACACCCTGCTGGAACCGGGCACGGGTCTCTACTATATGCAGGACCGCTACCGCATCGACAGCGCCCTGGACCCTGAGCGTTTCGCCCAGGCCTGGCAGGCGGTGATCGCCCGGCATGAAGCCTTGCGTGCCTCGTTCTGTTGGAACGTTGGCGAAGACATGCTGCAAGTGATCCATCAGCCGGGCAGTACGCCGATTGAGTACCTGGATTGGAGTGCTGATCCAGAAAGCGAGCAGGAGCCGCGTCTGCAAGCGCTGCTCAAGAAGGAGCGCGAAGCCGGTTTCGATCTGCTCAACCAGGCGCCGTTCCACCTGCGCCTGATCCGCGTCGGCGCCGAGCGCTACTGGTTCATGATGAGCAACCACCACATCCTCATCGATGCGTGGTGCCGCTCGTTGTTGATGAATGACTTCTTCGAGATCTACATGGCCCTGGGCGAAGGGCGCGAGGCACAACTGGCCACGCCGCCGCGTTATCGCGACTACATTGCCTGGCTGCAACGCCAGAACCTGAGCGAAGCACGCCAGTGGTGGCAGCAGAACCTGCAAGGCTTCGAGCGCACCACGCCGATCCCGAGCGACCGGCCATTCCTGCGTGAACATGCCGGCCATAGCGGTGGCATGGTGGTGGGCGACTGCTACACCCGTCTCGAGGCCCGCGACGGTGCGCAACTGCGCGAGTTGGCGCAGGCCCATCAACTCACCGTCAACACCTTCGCCCAGGCTGCATGGGCGTTGGTGCTGCGCCGCTTGAGCGGCGATCGTGACGTGCTGTTCGGCGTCACCGTGGCTGGGCGCCCGGTGGACATGCCCGAGATGCAGCGCACCGTCGGCCTGTTCATCAACAGCATCGCCCTGCGGGTAAAACTGCCCGAGGACGACCAGCGTTGCAGCGTGCGCCAGTGGTTGAGCGGCTTGCTCGACAGCAATATGCAACTGCGCGAGTACGAATACCTGCCGCTGGTGACGATCCAGGAACACAGCGAGTTGCCCAAGGGCCAGCCGCTGTTCGACAGCCTGTTCGTGTTTGAAAATGCCCCGGTGGAAGTCTCGGTACTGGATCGCGCACAAAGCCTGAATGCCACCTCGGACTCCGGCCGCACCCACACCAACTTCCCGCTGACGGCCGTGTGCTATCCGGGTGATGACCTGGGGTTGCACCTGTCTTACGACCAGCGTTACTTCGACGAAACCACCGTGCAAGGCATGCTCGGCGAGTTCAAGCGTTTGCTGCTGGCATTGATGCACGGGTTCCATGGCGACATGGCCGACCTGCCGCTGATGGGCGAGCAGGAACGTGCGTTCCTGTTGCACGGCTGCAACCAGAGCGCGCACGCCTACCCGCTGGAGCGCAGTTATGTCGAACTGTTCGAAGCGCAGGTCGCCGCCCATCCACAGCGCATTGCCGCCAGTTGCCTGGACCGACAGTGGACCTATGACGAATTGAACCGTCGCAGTAACGGGCTCGGTCACGCGCTGATCGCGGCGGGTGTCGGCCTGGACCAACCGGTGGCGTTGCTGGCCGAGCGTAGCCTTGACTTGCTGGGCATGATCATCGGCAGCTTCAAGGCCGGTGCCGGTTACCTGCCGCTGGACCCCGGCCTGCCGAGCCAGCGTTTGCGCAGCATCATCGACCTGAGCCGTACGCCGTTGCTGGTGTGCACCGAGGCGTGCCGCGAGCAGGCCATTGCGTTGCTGGACGGTTTTGACTGTCAGTTGCTGGTATGGGAGGAAGTGCCGTCCCGGGGTGCCAACCCTGGTGTCTACAGCGCACCGGACAACCTCGCCTACGTGATCTACACCTCGGGCTCCACCGGTTTGCCCAAAGGGGTGATGGTCGAGCAGCGCGGCATGCTCAATAACCAGTTGAGCAAAGTGCCTTACCTGCAACTGAGCGAGACGGATGTGATCGCCCAGACGGCCTCGCAAAGCTTCGATATTTCCGTGTGGCAATTCCTTGCCGCGCCGCTGTTCGGGGCGCGGGTGGATATTGTGCCGAACACCATCGCCCACGATCCCCAAGGCTTGCTGGCGCATGTTCAGACTCAAGGCATCACGGTGCTGGAAAGCGTGCCGTCGCTGATCCAGGGCATGCTGGCCGAGGAGCGCATCAGCCTCGATGGCCTGCGCTGGATGCTGCCCACCGGCGAGGCCATGCCGCCGGAGCTGGCGCACCAGTGGTTGCTGCGTTACCCGCAGATCGGCCTGGTGAACGCCTATGGCCCGGCAGAATGCTCGGACGACGTGGCGTTCTTCCGCGTCGACCTGGCCTCGACCCGTGGCACTTACCTGCCGATTGGGACGCCGACCGACAACAACCGCTTGTACCTGCTGGACGGTGCGTTGGAACTGGTGCCCCAAGGCGCGGTAGGCGAGTTGTGCGTAGCCGGTACCGGCGTGGGGCGTGGCTATGTCGGCGACCCGTTGCGCACCGCCCCAGTGTTTGTGCCGAACCCGTTCGGCGCGGCGGGCGAGCGTTTGTACCGCACCGGCGACCTGGCACGCCGTCGCAGCGATGGTGTGCTGGAGTACGTCGGGCGTATCGACCACCAAGTGAAGATTCGCGGTTACCGCATCGAGCTGGGGGAAATCGAAGCACGCCTGCACGAACAATCGGACGTGCGCGACGCGGCCGTCGGCGTGCAGGAGGGGGACAACGGCAAACACCTCGTCGGCTACCTGGTGGCCGCCGATGAAACCCTGAACCCAGGCGAACGCCTGGACCGCATCAAGCAACGCCTGCGCGCCGAACTGCCGGAGTACATGGTGCCGCTGCATTGGCTATGGCTGGACCGCCTGCCGCTCAACGCCAACGGCAAGCTCGACCGCAAGGCCCTGCCCACCCTGGAGATCGGCCAATTGCACAGCCAGGACTACCTGGCGCCGCGCAACGCACTTGAAGCCACCTTGACCGCGATCTGGGCCGAGGTGCTGAAAGTCGAAAGGGTAGGGGTACAGGACAACTTCTTTGAACTGGGCGGGCATTCGTTGCTGGCCACGCAGAT
This sequence comes from Pseudomonas gorinensis, assembly GCF_042015035.1. Lineage (NCBI taxonomy): Bacteria > Pseudomonadati > Pseudomonadota > Gammaproteobacteria > Pseudomonadales > Pseudomonadaceae > Pseudomonas > Pseudomonas gorinensis. Next base: position 5,285,020 of record NZ_CP167125.1, on the reverse strand, counting down.
TGCCTCGCGGGTGCAGAAAACCCTGCAACGGGATGTGCCGCTGCGGGCGATGTTCGAGTGCAGCACGGTGGCGACGTTGGCCGAGTACATCGATGGGCTGGCGGCGAATGAGATCAGCGCGCAGAAGGTGGATCGCTTGAGTGATTTGATGGCGGAGCTGGAAGGCTTGTAATTTTCGCAGCCTGCGCGGGCCTCATCGAGAGCAGGCCCCCTCCCACAGTGACCGGGTTCATCCTGAAGGAAGGGGCTCGAGTGTGGGAGGGGGCTTGCTCCCGATGGCGTCAGCCCAGGCGCGGCTTATTTCGGTCCAAGAATCTTCACCAACTTATCCGGCGACGGCGCGCCTTGCTGTTGCTGCAAGCCACCCTTGTCATCCAGGTAGAAAATCGCCGGGGTTGCCGACAACTCCAAGTCATCCATCAACTGCATATTGGCATTGAGTTGGGCCTGGATATCCGCCGGGATTTTCTCCAGCGGCTTGAGCTTGCTGCCTTTGCCGGCGGCTTCGTGTTCTTCCAGGGCCTTGGGCGCGTCTTTGCTGGCCAGCAGCGCAGCGGATTTGCCTGGGCTGTCCTCGCGAATAATCCCCACCATGATATGTCGCAGCTGCACCTTGCCGGCTTTCACCCATGGCCGCGCCTGTTCCCAGAACATGTTGCAGTACGGGCAGTTGGGGTCGCTGAACAGGTAGACGGTGCGGGGGGCGTTTTTGTCGCCGTCCTGGATCCAGTGGCTCTTTTCCATCTTCGCCCAGACTTCCTTGGCCATCGGCGCGTACACCAGTTTTTCCAGGGGCGCGCTGCTCAGGTCATTACCCTGGGCGTCGTACAGGTTGCCGGCGATCACACTTTTGCCGTCGGCGGTCAGGTACAGGGCCATGCCACGGTTCTGATACTGCGCGGCGTAGCCGGTGAGGCCGCTGGGTGCATCGAATTTGCCGATGATCTTGGCACCCTTGGCTTCGATCTGTTTGATCGGTGCCGGCCAGTCTTCGGCCTGGGCCAGGGTGGCGGCCAGGCTCAGTGGCAGCAGGGTCAGCAGGTGGCGGAGGCGGGGCATGTCGGTTTCCTTGAGGGGGCCGTGGCGGCGGGGGCGGAGTCGAAGGGTTCCATGGCACGGGCCAGGCTGGCCTGGGACAGTTCACCGAGGTGGCTGTTGATCAGGCGTCCATCGGCTTGGTAGAACAGCGTGGTCGGCAAGGCCATGGAGCCCACGGCCTGGCCCAGGCGACCACTGGCATCGAACAGCACGTTGTCCAGGTTCAGGCCCTGGGTGGCCAGGTAGGTGCTGACGCTTTGCATGCTCTCGGCCTGGTTGACGAACAGGAAGGTCACGTCGGGGCGCATGCGTTGGGCGCTTTCCAGTACCGGCATTTCGCGACGGCAGGGCGGACACCAGGTGGCCCACAGGTTGATCACCAGCGGCCCGCCTTGATAGTCGGCCAATTGCACCACCTCGCCGTTGGCGGTGCGCAAGGTGATGTCTGGCAGCCGTGTGCCTTTTTCATACACGCTGAGGGACAGGCTGGTCATGCCCCAGAACACCAGGCCGGTGATTACCCCGGCGCTCAGCGGCTTGCGCAGGGCCGGGCGGCGCCAGCCGTACAGCAGCGCGCCGAGGATCAGCGCGATCACGCCCGGCCAGGCCAGAAAGCCGCCGTCGCGCAGGTCGACCATCTGCAGCGGGTCGTTGCTGTAGTAACTCCAATACATCAGTACGAAGCTGACCCGCGCGCTGAGCATGCCCAGCAGGAACAGGCTGAACAGCACCGACTCGGGGTTTTCCCCGCCACGCTTGGCCACGCGCCAGCCCACCAGGGTGGCGAGAATCAGCGCGCTGATCAGCAGGATGTGATTCAGGGCGATAGCGAAGGTGCCGATGGTCAGGGTCAGCATCAGAGGGCGCCCCGGGTCTGGGTCCAGCGTTGCAGGAAGGCCGCGGCATCCACTTCGCCGGTGATGCGCTGGGCACGCCGTTCTTCGCCGTCAGGGCCGATCCACACGAAGCTCGGCGGCCCTGGCACCTTGTAACGGCCGAGCAGCTCGCGGCTGGCGGCGTTGTCAGCGGTGACATCCAGGCGCAGCAGGCGCACGTCCTTCAGGGCGTCGAGGACTTCGGGTTTGCCGAATACCTGTTTCTCCATGATCTTGCACGACACGCACCAGTCGGCGTAGTAGTCCACCAGCACCCATTGGCCCTGGGCCTTGGCGCTGTCGAGCTGGCTTTGCAGCACGGCTGGGTCGTTGATGGTCATGAACGCGTCGTGGGCGGTAGGGCCGGCGACAGCGCGCGAGCCGCTGTAGACCTTCAACGGTTGCCACAGGTCATCGCTGCCACCTGCCGCGCCCACCAGCAGCAGGCCGCCCCACAACCCCAGTACCACGGAACCGGCGCCGGACAGCATGGCGATACGCCCGAAATCCTGTGCCAGGCGCCAGCCGCAATAGGCCATGGCCAAGGCCAGTACACCCCACAGGCCCAGCCACAGGGCTTCATCGACGACCGGACGAATCATCAGTATGGCGGTGGCCAGGAACAGGAAGCCGAAGATCCCCTTGAGCACATTCATCCAGGTGCCCGGCTTGGGCAGGAAGCGGTTGCCCACGGTCACCAGCAGCAACAGCGGCACACCGATGCCGATGCCCATGGCGAACAGGATCAGGCCGCCGTGCAGGGCATTGCCGCTTTGCGCGATATACAGCAGCGCACCGGCCAGGGGCGCGGTCATGCACGGGCCGACCAGCAGGCCGGAGAGGGCGCCGAGTACTCCGGCGCCGATCAGGCTGCCGCCACTCTGGTTACGGCTGACGTTGTCCAGGCGGTCGCGCAGGGCCACCGGCAGTTGCAGTTCAAAGAAGCCGAACATCGGCAGGGCCAGGATCACAAACAACGCAGCGAAGCTGCCCAGAATCCACGGGGTTTGCAGCAGCGCGGCGAGGTTACTGCCGAGCAGGGCGGCGACTACGCCCAGCGCGGCATACACCAGCGCCATGCACACGACATAACTGCCGGCCAGGGCAAAGCCACGACGCGGGCTGGCACCGCTGCCGACCACCAACCCGGCGAGAATCGGCAACATCGGCAATGAACAAGGGGCAAACGCCAGCAGCAGGCCCAGGCCAAAGAACACCAGCAGGCTCCAGCCCAGGCTGCGTTGTTGCAGGCCGCTGGCCAGGCTCTGGTCCTGGGCTTCGGCGGTAGCGGCCACGGCGGGGTTGCCCCCCAGGTCCACGGTGATCGACTGCGGCGGGTAGCACAGGCCGGCATCGGCACAGCCCTGCCAGCCCAGCTTGACCTTGCCGGTGGTCCCGGCGGGGATCTTCACTTCCAGGCCCTGGCGATACACTTGCTGCTCGCCGAAGAACTCATCGCTATGGGCTTCGCCTTGGGGCAGCGGCGGCTTTTCAGCCAGGCCGTCGAACTTCATGCGCTGCTGGTACAAGTAATAGCCGTCGGCGATCTGCCAATACCACTGGGTTTCACCGGACTCCAGGCGTTCGGAGGTAAAAGTGAAGGCTTTGCCCACCGGGAGGAAGTCGGGTTTGGTCTCGAATGGGTTGCCCGGCGCGGCCTGGACGAACCCTGCGAATAACGCCAGCAGAACGATAAACAAATGCCGCATGGTCAAGCCTTAGTTCGATGCAAGTGAGGCACACAATGTGTGGTGTTGATTAACCGATGATTAACCGGGCGCTATTCTAAAGTGTAGGGAATGTCTGAGGGGGCTTCTTTTCGCGGCATAATCGCTGCTTAATCCGCAGCACTTTTAATCACCCCCATCTTTCATGAAGGGTTCAGCATGCACGTACTGGTCTGTGAAGACGACGAACTGATCGCCAGCGGCATCGTGGCCGGCCTCGGCGCCCAGGGCTTTACGGTCGAGCGCGTGGCCTCGGCGGCAGCGGCGCGGGCGATGCTCAAGGCGGCTACCTTCGACATCATGGTGCTCGACCTCGGCCTGCCCGACGAAGACGGCCTCAAGCTGTTGCAGCAACAGCGCAGCCAGGGCCTGGAGATCCCGGTGCTGATTCTCACCGCGCGCGACTCGGTAACCAACCGCGTCGACGGCCTGCAGGCCGGTGCCGACGACTACCTGCTCAAGCCCTTCGACCTGCGCGAACTCGCTGCGCGCCTGCAAACCCTGCTGCGGCGGGTGGCCGGGCGTAGCGTCAACCTGATCGAGCATGGCCAACTGACCTATAACCCCAGCAGCCGCGAGACCTTCCTGGGCGGGCAGCCTGTGGACTTGTCGCGCCGCGAACAAGCGTTGCTGCAAGCCCTGCTGCACAACAAAGGCCGAGTGCTCTCCAGCGAGCAGCTCAAGGACAGCGTCTACGGTTTCAACGACGAGCTGGAGAGCAACGCGCTCAACGTGCACATCCACCACCTGCGGCGCAAATTGGGCAATGGCATCGTTGAGACCGTGCGCGGCCTGGGCTATCGCCTGGGGCCGGCGGATGGCGGCCCGGCCGAGGCGGGAGAGAAGGTTTCGTGATGAGCCTGCGACTGCGGCTGACGTTCAAGCTCGGCGCCGCCTTTGTGCTGATCTGGGCCTTGGCGGCTGCCTGGATGCTCAACGATCTGCGCAACCAAATGATGTTTTCCCTCGACCAGCGCCTGGTGGCGTCCGCGCGTATGGTCGCCGGTTTGATGGAGCAAATGCCCGGCCTGGCGAGCACCGCCGAGGGCAAGCATTTCAGTGCCGAACAACTCAACGTGCCGGGGGGCATGGCATGCCAGGTCAGCTCCTTGCGCGGTGAGGTGCTGGCGCGCAGCCACACTACCCCTGACCAGGGCCTGGAATCCCACCGCAGTGGCTTCCGTGACCAGATCATCGACGGCGCGGCGTGGCGCAGCTTCACCCTGGCCCGTGGCGACCTGTTCATCACCACCGCCGACCGCCAGGTGGAGCGGGAAGCCTTGAACCTGTCGATCCTGCTGGCGGCCTCGGTGCCGGTGGGCGTGGCCCTGTTGGGCTGCTTGTGCCTGCTGTGGCTGGGCATCGGCCAGAGCCTGCTGCCGCTCAACCGCATGCGTGACGCGTTGATGCGCCGCAGTGCCGACTCCCTTGAGCCGTTGCAGATCCACCCGCTGCCCAGCGAGCTCAAGCCGCTGCTCGACACGCAAAACCAACTGTTGCAACGCATCGCCAAGACCATCGAGCGCGAACGCCGCCTCACCGGCGACGCCGCCCACGAGTTGCGCAGCCCGCTGACGGCGATCAAGACCCACCTGCAAGTGGCCCGCATGACCGAGGGCGCTGCCCGCGACCAGTCCCTGGCCCACGCCGAGGAGGGCGCCGACCGTCTGCACCGCACCCTCGAACAATTGCTGCTGCTGGCGCGGGTGGAGGGCAGCCTGTCGTTTGACGATGGCATGCAATCCAGTGCCGAGGAGGTTGCACGGCTGGCGATCCAGGACGCGAATGCCGGTGACAATTCGCGGATCGACCTGATCCTGCCGGACAACCTCTCAAGTGCCCCGGTGGAAATGCCGGTGGGCCTGGCGGTTGCGGCCCTGCGCAACCTGTTGGACAACGCCCTGCGCCACACCCCGGCGGCTACCCGGGTGGAACTCAATGTATCCACCACCGCCGACCAGGTGGTGTTTCGTGTGCGTGACCATGGCACGCAGATATCCGCCGAAGACCTGCAATACCTGACCCAGCGTTTCTGGCGCAATGGCAACAGCGAAGGGTGCGGCTTGGGCCTGGCGATCGTGCAAGCGATCGTGCAGCGCTGTTCGTGCTCGTTGACATTCGACAGCCAGCCGGATGGCCTGCGAGTTGACCTGGGCATGCCCCTGCGGCGCTGATCACCCTTTTTTCAAGTGTCACACATAGTTACCGCCCTCCTGAGGTTCAACCCTTCAGGATGGCGGTAATTTTTTTGCGCTTGAACGGGCTGAATGACTCGGCCTGTGTTGAAAAGGACAGCTCTTATGTTGGTGATCGATACCAGTTTTCCCTCCAGGGACTTCAACGAACGCAATGGCGAACCTGTGCGCCAAGTGATCCTGCATTACACCGCGGCACCCTTCGCCTCCTCCTTGCACACCCTGACCCGGAACGGGGTCAGTGCGCATTACTTGCTGCCCGACCCCGATGAGCCCGGCTACCGCACGGCCGGCTATGACGAATTGCGCGTGTTTCGCCTGGTGGACGAGGACAAGCGTGCCTGGCATGCCGGGGTGAGCCAATGGGGGGGGCGGGATAACCTCAACAGTCGCTCGATTGGCATCGAAATCGTCAATCAGGCGCGGGATGACGCCAGTGGGTTTACCTTTCCCTGTTACGCCGAGGAGCAGGTCGAGGTGTTGATCGAGTTGCTGCGTGACATTCTCGAGCGTTACCCACAGATCGGGCCGACCGACGTGCTCGGGCATTCGGATGTGGCCTATGGGCGCAAGAGCGATCCGGGGCCCCGGCTGCCGTGGCGCCGCTTGTTCGAGGCGGGAATCGGGGCGTGGTTTGACGAGTCGACGCGAGCCATGTACCAGCGCCGGTTCTGTCTCGGCTTACCGCCTGAAGTGGAGGTGGAGCGGGCATTCCAGCGCTACGGCTATAAGCCGGCGCAGAACCGCCATGGGTTTGAACTGAGGACCCGCGCATTTCAGATGCACTTTCGGCCGCGGGATTACTGCGGGTTCCTGGATGTCGAAACCTGCGCGATTCTGTATGCCTTGAATGAAAAGTACCTTGGGCTTTGAAGCCCCGCACCGTTCAAAGGTGGGAGGGGCGGGGCGACGATTCGACTTGCCCCGCCCACATTTTGATCCTCATGCCTCAGTCAACAATCACTTCTCCTAAATCCTCCTCTCGCTGGTGCGTTTCCAGAACAGGAAATCCGTGCGCATGCCCTTGGGCCAGACGCCAACGGATCGGCAGTTTGGTCACCATCATCAGCGTATTGAGGGATCGAGAGATGTCAGTCGCTACCAGCCGTATCGAAGACGCCCAGGCGCTTGTCAGCCCGGCACCCGCAGAAACGCTCTACCAGTTCGAAGAAACGCCGCTGCTGGCCCGTCAGCGCCAGCAGGAGTCCAATGCCCGCAGTTACCCACGGCGTATCCCCCTGGCGCTCAAGCGCGCCAAGGGGATCTACGTGGAGGATGTGGAAGGGCGCAGCTTCATCGACTGCCTGGCGGGCGCCGGCACCTTGGCGTTGGGGCATAACCACCCGGTGGTGATCGCCGCCATCCAGCAAGTGCTGAGCGATGAATTGCCGTTGCACACCCTCGACCTGACGACGCCGGTCAAGGACCAGTTCGTGCAGGACCTGTTCGGTCTGTTGCCGCCAGCATTGGCCCGTGAAGCGAAGATCCAGTTCTGCGGCCCCACCGGCACCGATGCGGTGGAAGCCGCGTTGAAACTGGTGCGCACCGCGACCGGCCGGAGCACGGTGTTGTCGTTCCAGGGTGGGTACCACGGTATGAGCCAGGGTGCCTTGAGCCTGATGGGCAGCCTGGGTCCGAAGAAACCCCTGGGGGCGTTGCTCGGTAATGGCGTGCAGTTCCTGCCGTTCCCCTACGACTACCGCTGCCCGTTCGGCCTGGGCGGCGCGCAAGGGGTTCGGGTCAACTTGCATTACCTGGAAAACCTGCTCACCGACCCGGAAGCCGGGGTGTTGTTGCCGGCGGCGGTGATCGTCGAAGTGGTGCAGGGCGAGGGCGGCGTGATCCCGGCCGATCTCGATTGGCTGCGCGGTTTGCGCCGTATCACCGAGCAGGCCGGCGTGGCGTTGATCGTCGATGAGATCCAGAGCGGTTTCGGCCGCACAGGCAAAATGTTCGCCTTTGAACACGCCGGGATCATCCCGGACGTGGTGGTGATGTCCAAGGCCATCGGCGGCAGCCTGCCGTTGGCGGTGGTGGTGTACCGCGACTGGCTCGACACCTGGCTGCCCGGCGCCCATGCCGGAACCTTCCGCGGCAACCAGATGGCCATGGCGGCGGGGTCGGCGGTGATGCGCTACCTCAAGGACCATGACCTCGCCGGCCATGCGGCGGCGATGGGCGAGCGCCTCGGCGAGCACCTGCGCCTCCTGCAGCGCGACTTCCCGCAGTTGGGCGATATCCGTGGCCGTGGGTTGATGCTCGGCGTAGAGCTGGTGGACCCGCACGGCCCCCTCGATATCCAGGGCCACCCACCGGTGCATCGCCAACTGGCACCGCTGGTACAGCGTGAATGCCTCAAGCGCGGCCTGATCCTGGAGCTGGGTGGCCGACATGGCGGCGTGGTGCGCTTCCTGCCGCCGCTGGTGATCACGGCCGTGGAAATCGACCGCGTCGCCGAGATCTTCGGGCGTGCATTGGCGGCGGCGGTCGCCAGCCTCTAATTTTTCAACGTCTTGGTACGTTTCTACAGATATCAGCGCTGCGCGTGGTGCGCAGCCAGCCTTTGAGCGACGGAGAACCGCAATGACCTCAGTATTTGACCGCGACGACATCCTGTTCCAAGTAGTGGTCAACCATGAAGAACAGTACTCCATCTGGCCCGACTACAAGGCTGTGCCGGAAGGCTGGCGTACCGTGGGCAAGAGCGGCCTGAAGAAAGAGTGCCTGGCCTATATCGAGGAAACCTGGACCGACATGCGCCCGCTGAGCCTGCGCCAGAAGATGGACGGCGCCGCGCTGGGCTGACACAAAACCTGGGTCAAGCCTGCTGGATGTGGAAGGCGGGCTTGATGTGGAAGGCTGGCTTGATGTGTGGCGAGCGGGCTTGTTGTGGCGAGCGGGCTTGCCCCGCGTTGGGCTGCGCAGCGGCCCCAAGACCAGCCGCTGAGTTGTACCTGATACACCGAGTGCTTCTTGATTGGGGCTGCTTCGCAGCCCAACGCGGGGCAAGCCCGCTCGCCACAACAAGCCCGCTCGCCACAACAGACCCGCTCCCACCAGAGGCCCGCTCCCACAACAGGCCTGTACCCCTTATACGTTCTTGTCTTTTTCCAGCCCACCCGCAGCCCCTGTCACCACCTGCACGCTCAAGCGCGGCGTGGCCAGGTCGAGCCCGGCTTCGTCCAGATGGCGCTTGAGTGACAGGTTGAACGCCCGCGACACTTCCCACTGCTTGATCGGCGCGGTTTTGAAGCGTGCGCGCAGGATTGCGCTGCCCGACTCGAAGCTCTCCACGCCCTGAATCTCAAGGGGCGACCAGATATTGCGACGCTGCAGCGGGTCGTTGCGCATTTTATGGCCGACGTCGCGTATCAGCTTGATCGCGCTGTCGATGTCCATGTTGTAGGGGATCGCGACCCGGAAGATCGCGTAGCCGAACTCCCGCGAGTAGTTCTTGATGCTCTTGATTTCGCTGAATGGGATGGTGTGGACGATGCCGTCGATATCGCGCAGGCGTACGGTGCGGATGGTCAGGCCTTCGACGGTACCGAGGTGGCCACCGACGTCGACGTAGTCATCGATGGCCAGGGAATCCTCGATGATGATGAACAGGCCGGTGATCAAGTCCGCCACCAGCGACTGCGCACCAAAACCGATGGCCAGGCCGATTACACCGGCACCGGCCAGCAGTGGTGTGACGTTCATGCCCATGTTCGCCAGGGCAACGATGGCCGCGATGATAAAGATGGTCACGAACAGCACGTTGCGGATCAACGGCATCATGGTCTGCGCACGGGCATTGGCCAGGCCTTTGCGCGAGCGGGTGAGGGCGTGGAGGATCGCGGTGTCGCTGAGAATCCAGATCAGCCACGCGAACAGCAGGGTGCCCGCCAGGCCGAATAGCTTGACGGCGACTTCATGACCATCGCCTTCGGTAAAGCGGATCAGCGACAAGCCCCAGACTCGCAGCCCCAGCTCGATAAATGCCAGCCATACCGCCAGGTGGGCCAGGGTGTAGACGAAGCTTTTCAGGCGCTCGGAGTACAGCGCATGGCGCTTGTGCCCGCGTTGCGGTTTGAGCGCGTGGCGTCGGACCAGGCCGTTGATCACCATGCACAGCACCAGCAACACGGTGCACAGCAGCGACTGGCGCAGGGCGGTGCTGGTGTCGCCGGCCGAGACGAAGGTGGCGAACAGCGAGATACCCACCAGCAGCAGGGCCGGGATGAACCAGAAGGTGCCGATGATTTCGATCGTGTCGCTGAGGGCGCGGCGGGTCAGGCGTCGGGACAGCGGCTGGTTGCGGATCAGGTGCGCAATCGGCCGGCGAAAACGCAGGATAAACACACCGGTGGACAGCGCAGCCATCACATTGGCCACGGTCGCTGCGGTATGAGCCAAATGCTGGCCGAGCGCCGTGACCAGCCTGGGGTCGCTCAACGCTTCGCCAAAGGCGGCAAAGCTACCGATCCACCACAGTGGACGGAACGCCTGGTGCCGCAGGATATACAACGCGCGGTGGCGGTGCGGGCCGTCGAGCAGGGAGAACGCGATCACGCAGATCGCCGAGAAACACGTACCGACCACCAGCGCGTAGGCCAGCACCATTGCCAGGGATTTGCCCAGGGACGACGGCAGTGCATAGCTCAGGTACACGGTGATCACCAGGGCGATCAGCCAAGGCCCCAGCTTGCGCAGGGCGAAGCGCAGCATGTCCCAGGTGCGCGGGTGTTGTGGCAATTCCTCGGGCAGGCCGAAGCGCTCGCGCACGCGGTGGCTGAGCCAGATCAACGCGGCGGCGAGCAGGCTCCACACCGCCAGGATCACGGCGAAACCGAAAATGATGGGTAGCCATTCATTGGCCGGCAGTATCAGTGCGCTCAGTTCATCCTTGGCCAGGTCAACCTCGTTGGACCAGCGGCTGATCGGGCTGTCGTCCCCGGAAAATTGTTGCTCAAGGTCCGACAGCGTGCTGCCGATCAACCCGAGCACGCCTTGTTCGGCGGCCGGCTGGGCTTTTTGCGTGGCTTCGCGCAGCTTCTTCAGGTCGCTCAGCAGTTGGGTGCGCTGCTGGTCGTTTTCCAGGGTCTTGATCACCTCGTCCAACGACTGCCCCAGAGGCACATCGGCCTGGGGTTGGGTCTTGTTGGTGCTGCTCAGCAAGCCGGGCAAGCTCACGGCCTGGGCAGGTGCGAGCGGCAGCAGCGTGAGCAGGGCGATCAGCAGGTAGCAGGGCAGAGCGAACAGACGGGAAAGCACGGAGGCGGTCAACCTTGGAAACGACGAGTTGACCGAGTGTACGAGGCCGCTATGCCCAATGCGAGTGCATTTGTCATTCGGCCAGTTTGGCGAGGATCTTGTAGACCACGGTGCCCAGGATCAACAGCATGCCGATCCACATGCCGAACACACCCAGGGGCTTGTCACGAAAGTTAAAACCAACCGCGAGCATGATCATGCCGATCAGGATAGGGATGAGCATGGCGTGGAAGGAGGACATGGTGATCATGAGGCGATGGCCTTGTCAGAGTGGGAATAGTGACAAGTCTAGGTGGGATTGTGGGAAATGCAGGTGATATAGATCAGGTGTACGCGAAGCCAAATGTGGGAGGGGCAAGTCGAATCACCGCCCCTCCCACCTGTTTAACTGCATTCAGCCTTTGGATCAGGGCAGGTCGTGGCTGGCGTAGAACGCGCCGAGTACTTTGACCAAATGCGCCAGGTCATGGCTGCCGCACAGCTCGCGGATGGAATGCATGGCAAACGTCGGCAGGCCGATGTCCACGGTGCGCACGCCCAGGTGGCTGGCAGTGATCGGGCCGATGGTCGAGCCACAGCCCATGTCGCTGCGCACCACGAAGCTCTGTACCGGGACTTCCTCGGCCATGCACAGGTGGCGGAAGAAACCGGCGGTTTCGCTATTGGTGGCGTAGCGCTGGTTGCTGTTGACCTTGATCACCGGGCCCGCATTCAGCTTGGGCCCGTGGTTGGCGTCATGCTTCTCGGCGTAGTTCGGGTGCACGCCATGGGCGTTGTCGGCTGAAACCAACAGCGATTTCTGAATGGTGCGTACGAATTCATCACCTTCAGGCAGCAGGCGGCGCAGGGTCTGTTCCAGCATCGGGCCGTCGGCACCGCAGGCCGAGCAGGAACCGACTTCTTCGTGGTCGTTGCACACCAGCACGCAGGTTTCATCGGTCTCGCTGGTGAGCAAGGCTTGCAGGCCGGCGTAGCACGACAGCAGGTTGTCCAGGCGTGCGCCGGCGATGAAGTCGCCGTTCAGGCCGATCACGGCAGCACTCTGGGTGTCGTAGAAGCTCAGCTCGTAGTCGAGCACCACATCGGCATTCAAGCCGTGCTCGCGGGCCAGTTGCTCGGTGAGCACGGCGCGGAAGTCCACGCGTTCATCGCCGGCAAACTGCGCGAGGATCGGCGGCAACTCGGTCTGGGCGTTGATCGCCCAGCCCTGATTGGCTTCACGGTTCAGGTGAATGGCCAGGTTGGGGATGATCGCGATGGGCAGCTTGAAGTCGATCAGTTGGCTTTCGACCTTGCCGTCGCGGCGGAAGGTGACGCGCCCGGCCAGGGACAGGTCGCGGTCGAACCACGGCGCCAGCAGCGCACCGCCGTAGACTTCCACACCCAACTGCCAGAAGCCCTGGCGTTGCAGCTCAGGCTGCGGCTTGACCCGCAGGCACGGGCTGTCAGTGTGGGCGCCAACCAGGCGGATGCCGCCTTGCAGTGGCGCGTGACGGCCGAGCTTGAAGGCGATGATCGAGGAATCGTTGCGGGTGACGTAATAGCGCCCGTTGGCTTCGGTGGCCCAGGTTTCGCGCTCGTCGAGACGCTGGAAACCGGCGGCTTCGAGGCGCTGGGCCAGGGCCGCGGTGGCATGGAAAGGAGTAGGGGAGGCCTTGAGGAAGTCGATCAGGCCTTGATTCAACGCTTCGCGCATAAATAGCTCCAGACAGCAATGCGCGGAGTTTACCGTCCGATGGCAAGAAGTGCACAGCACAAATGTGGGAGGGGGCTTGCCCCCGATTGCCGTGGCCCAGTCAACAAATACAGTGACTGACACTCCGCAATCGGGGGCTGCCCCCTCCCACATTTACTGTGTTTGCAGCTTTAGAACGGGGCTGGGCACTCGAAGCGCAAACGCTCGCCGCTTTGCGGGTGGGTGAAGCTCAGCATGCTCGCGTGCAGGCACAGGCGTGGCCAGGCGGCCAGGGCTTGTTCATGGGCGTACAGGCCATCGCCGAGCAAGGGGTGGCCGATGGACAGCATGTGCACCCGCAACTGGTGGGAACGCCCCGTGATCGGCGTCAACTCGACTCGGCACCAGTCGCCGCAACGTTCCAGCACCTTCCAGAAGGTCAGCGCATGTTTGCCGAATTCGTGGTCGACCACATGCCGCGGCTTGGTCGGCGGGTCATAGCGCAGGGGCAGGTCGATGCTGCCGCTGTCCAGTGCCGGCTGGCCCCAGGCCAGGGCGGTGTAGGCTTTTTCGGTTTCGCGATCGTGAAACTGGCGAGACAGCTCGCGGTGAGTATCGGCGTCCCGGGCCAGCAGTATGATGCCCGAGGTTTCCCAGTCCAGGCGATGGACGATGCGGGCTTCGGGGTAGCCGTTTTCCTGCAGGCGGGTGATCAGGCAATCCTTGTTGTCATCGGCGCGGCCAGGCACCGAGAGCAGCAAAGTCGGCTTGTTCACCACCAGGACGGCATCGTCCTGATGAAGAATATGGATGTTGGACAACGGCATTAAACAGCCTCGTAACAAACGCCAACGGCGGCTCGACCACCCGATGCCCGCAAAGGCATCAGGGTGACGGAGCCGCCGTGGCGACCGCCCTTTCGATCAACGATCAGGCAGGGTGATATTGAGTTCCAGAATCGAGCAGCTGCCGTCGTTTTCCAGGGCGACATGCACGTCATCGTTGCCGATATTGACGTACTTGCGGATCACCTCTACCAATTCCTTCTGCAAGGCTGGCAGGTAGTCCGGTGTACTGCGTTGGCCGCGTTCGTGCGCCACGATGATCTGTAGACGCTCTTTCGCTACCGACGCGGTACTTGGCTTTTTGTTGGCGCGAAAGAAGTCGAGAAATTTCATTGTTTAGTTGCCTCCAAAGATACGCTCGAAGAATCCCTTCTTCTTAACATCGAGGAAGCGATGTTCCACGGTCTTGCCCAGCAGACGATCGACCGCATCGCTGTACGCCTGGCCGGCGTCGCTCTGGTCGTCAAGAATCACCGGCACGCCTTGGTTGGATGCCTTCAGAACTGCCTGGGATTCCGGGATCACGCCCAGCAGGGTCACTGCAAGGATTTCCTTCACGTCTTCAACGCCGAGCATTTCGCCGTTGCTGACACGCTCAGGGTTGTAGCGGGTGAGCAGCAGGTGTTCCTTGATCGGGTCCTGACCCTCTTCGGCGCGCTTGGACTTGCTGGCCAGCAGGCCCAGCATACGGTCCGAGTCACGTACCGAGGACACTTCCGGGTTGGTCACCACGATGGCTTCATCGGCGAAGTACATCGCCAGGTGAGCACCGGTTTCGATACCGGCCGGGGAGTCACACACCACGTATTCGAAGGTTTCCTTCAGCTCGGCGAGGACTTTGCCGACGCCTTCCTTGGTCAGTGCGTCTTTGTCACGGGTCTGGCTGGCGGCCAGTACATACAGGTTCTCAAGGCGTTTGTCCTTGATCAGCGCCTGTTGCAGGTTGGCTTCACCATTGACGACGTTGACGAAGTCGTACACCACGCGGCGTTCGCAGCCCATGATCAGGTCGAGGTTACGCAAACCGACGTCGAAGTCGACGATGACTGTCTTGTGGCCGCGCAGTGCGAGGCCGGTACCGATAGCGGCGCTGGTGGTGGTCTTACCCACACCACCCTTGCCGGATGTAACCACGAGAATCTTGGCCAAGGTGTTTCACCCCTAAGGAAAAAGGACTTTTCAGCCCCTGAAAAACATCTCTTGGAACTCGCTGCAGGCGGACAGCCTTTGTAGGGAAAAGATGGGGTTCCCGCAGGGGAAACGCCAACTTCCAATTATTCCTACGCAAGTCTTGCCAGTTTCGCTGTGCTATCAGAGTCTAGAGATGCTTGGAAAATGCGGCAGTATCCGTTAAAGACGGATGATGTTCAACACATCGCCCGACAGGCTGACCTGTACACCAGCCCCCCACAGCGGATCGCGGCGCAAATCTTCTGAAACCTTGTACTGGCCTGCGATGGACACGAGTTCAGCGGTCAATTGCTGGCAAAAAATACGTGCCTTGGTGTCACCCTTGATACCGGCGAGCGCACGTCCGCGCATCGGGCCGTATACATGGATGTTTCCGTCGGCCAGAAGTTCCGCGCCGGGGCTGACCGATGAGATCACCACCAGGTCGCCGCCCTGGGCGTAAATCTGCTGCCCGCCGCGTACGGGGGAGGTGATGATCTTTGTCGGCTTGATCGTCGGTTCCGCCGGTTTTTCCGGTTTTTTCTTCACTTCACCTTCCGTCGGATCGAGTGGACGCTCGCGTGCGCCGGACGGTGGCAGTACTGGCAGTTCAATGGCGATGGCGGCGGCAATGTCTTCGATACGGCTGGCACGGATCGCCAGGGTGCGTAAGCCATGGGAGCGGCATACGCGCATCAGGCCGGGCAGGTCGATCGCGCCTTGGCCGGCCGGCAGCTTGTCCAGGGCCAGCACCAGCGGGGCATTGTTGAAGAAGTTCGGCGCCAGGGCGACCTTGGCGGCGAGCTGGCGGTCCAGGGCATCGAGGTCATTGCGGGCCAGTTCCAGCACGGTGATGGCGAGCATGCTGCCTTTCAGCTGGAACACGGGATCTTGGTCTAGCGGTTCGGTTTGGCTCATGGTCGGCAAAAGCGGCTTGTCACGAAAAGTGTCGAGACTTATAACGAGAACATCCACTGGCCGCAAGCCGAGTCGAACCGTTGTAGAATGCGCGGCCCTTGTCTTTACCGGAATCTGTAATGGATCGCCCGCGTTTTCGTGCTGTATTTTTTCACCCGCGTTTTTGGCTGTTATGGCTGGGACTCGGCCTGCTGTGGCTGATCACTCAATTGCCGTATCGCGCGTTGCTGGCCATTGGTCGCCTGCTGGGTGCGGGCATGTACCGCGTGGCCGGCGAGCGTCGCCGCATCGCCGCGCGCAACCTGGAGCTGTGCTTCCCGGAAAAATCCGCCGCGCAGCGCAAAAAGCTGCTCAAGGAAAACTTTGCTTCCACCGGCATCGCGTTCTTTGAAATGGCCATGAGCTGGTGGTGGTCGCGCCAGCGCCTGGCGCGCCTGGCTCACGTCGAGGGCCTGGAACACCTCAAGCAGGCGCAGTTGGATGGCAAGGGCGTGATCCTCATGGCCCTGCACTTCACTACCCTGGAAATCGGCGCAGCCTTGCTGGGACAGAAGCACACCATCGATGGCATGTACCGCGAGCACGGCAACCCCTTATTCGACTTTATCCAGCGCCGTGGTCGCGAGCGGCATAATCTCGATTCCCTGGCCGTCGAGCGCGAAGACGTGCGCGGCATGCTCAAGCTGCTGCGCGCCGGCCGCGCCATCTGGTACGCGCCGGACCAGGACTACGGCGCCAAGCAAAGTATCTTCGTGCCGCTGTTCGGCATCCAGGCCGCCACCGTGCCCGCCACCAGCAAGTTCGCCAAGCTGGGCAAGGCGCTGGTGGTGCCGTTCACCCAGGAGCGCCTGGCCGATGGCAGCGGTTACCGCCTGGTGATCCACCCGCCGTTGACCGACTTCCCGGGCGAAAGCGACGAAGTCGACTGCCTGCGCATCAACCGCTGGGTCGAAGCCTCGGTGCGTGAATGCCCCGAGCAATACCTGTGGACCCACCGCCGCTTCAAGAGCCGGCCACCGGGCGAACCCAAGCTGTACGAAAAACGTCGTCGATAACACCTGACCTTCCCCTGTTGGCCCCACATGGAGTGATGCAATGCGCCCAGCTGAACCGGTCACAGGCTTGATTCTTTCCGGCGGCGGAGCGCGAGCGGCGTATCAGGTGGGGGTGTTGGCGGCGATTGCCGAGTTGCTGCCGTTGGGGGCGCCGAATCCTTTTCCGGTCATCGTCGGCACCTCGGCCGGGGCGATCAATGCGGTCAGCCTGGCCAGCGGCGCCATGGACTTCACGGCGGCGATCCAGCGTCTTACCGCGTTCTGGCAGGGCTTTCGCAGCCATCGGGTGCTGCGCAGCGACTGGCCGGGGGTGATTCACCAGGCCAGCCGTTTCTGTTTTCACAGCCTGCTGGGCCTGGGCGCCCAAGTGCCGGTGGCGCTGCTCAACAGCTCGCCGCTGCGCGAGCTGCTCCACGACAAGCTGCACCTGGAGGGCATCGATGAGGCCATCCGCGAGAAGCATCTGCACGCGGTGGCGGTGACCGCGTTCGGCTATGAGTCCGGACAAGCGGTGACCTTCTATCAGGGCGGCGGCACCATCGACGCCTGGTTGCGCCACCGCCGTATCGGCGTGCCGACCCAACTGTCGGTTGAACACCTGCTGGCCAGTTCGGCGATCCCCTTGCTGTTTGCCCCGGTGAAACTCGACCAGGAATATTTCGGCGATGGCGCCGTGCGACAGTCGGCACCCATCAGTCCAGCCTTGCACCTGGGGGCCAGCCGTGTGCTGGTGGTGGGGGTCAGTGGCAACCCACGGGGCAACGAGGCGGCGACACCGCGCGTCTTCACGGGCCAGCAACCGACCCTGGCGCAGATTGGCGGGCATATGCTCAACAGCACGTTCATCGACAGCCTGGAAAGTGATATCGAGTTGCTGGAGCGTTTGAACCAGTTCAGCCATTTCCAGCCTGCCGACAGCGCATCCCGCGGCCTGGCCCCGGTGGACGTGCTGGTGATTGCGCCGAGCCAGCCGATCGATGAAATCGCGGCGCGGCATCGTCAGGAATTGCCCGCGGCATTGCGCCTGTTCCTGCGCGGGCCGGGGGCGACCAAGACGAGTGGGGCAGGGGTGCTGAGTTACTTGTTGTTCGAAGCGGGGTATTGCAGCGAGTTGATTGAATTGGGCAGGAAAGATGCGTTGGCCAAGCGTGAAGAAATCACCCGGTTCTTAGGCCTGCCGCCTATCTGAATGTGGGAGGGGCAAGCCCAAATACCAGTCAGTTATCGCTCCTACAGAAGGCGCTGTACGCTTAACTGACAGGCATTGGGGCTTGCCCCTGACACATTTTGACCTGCGATGTTCGGTCAGAAGTGATACTTGACCAGGAAGCTCGCCGTGTCCTGGTTGGTCTTGAACGCCCCGGAATCCTCGATCCCGTACTTGTTCTTCCAGTAGTCGTATTCAAAACCCACATACAACTGCTTATCGCCCCAATGCAGCGCCTTGCCTAGGTCGTATTTGACCTGTGGGTTGAAGTGCAGGTTGGCGTGGTAAGTGCCACGGGCGTTCTTGTCGTTGTCCACCACCCAATCCATGAAACCGTCGATCAGGATGTCGGAGTTGCCAACGGGGAGGGTGTACGCCCATACCGGAGTGATCTGCCATACGCCGTCACCCGGGCGATTGCCTTCGGTCTGACGCTGGTAGAAGTTCAGCTGGAAGTAGTCGAAGCCTGGGATGTTCAGGTCGAAGCCAGGGCCGAGCAGGTACGATTCGTTATCGCCTTCGCCGAACTCATAAGTGAAGGCCAGTAACACATCCTTGATCGGGCCGAAGGACAAGTCCTTGTCCAGGATCTTGCCGAACGACAAGCGTGGGCTGAACTCGCCGTAGTAAGTGCTCGGGCCGACGTTGCCATCTTCCTTGCCGTTATAAAAGATGCGGTCGAGGAAGAAGAAGTTGTCGCCGTACTTCCATGCGTCGGCATGTTCGAAGGTGACGGTTTGCTGGATCTGCGGGTTAACCGTGAAGCTCTTGCCCCACAGGTAAGTCAGGCTGTTGTTCTGCCACTGCAACAAGTCACCGGCCACGGCTTGGCCACCGGCCAGCAGCGATCCCGCCAGCATCAGGCCCTTGAACATAGGTTTCATTCGGTTGCTCCCGAGTTAAAGTTTTATGGTTTTTCTTCTACGCAGGCGCTCTGGTGTGGCGCCTTTTGGTTCGCTGCAAAAATCGTCTATTCGGTCAGCTTTGATGCTTTTAGCAAGAGCTGCGCCAACGTGTTTGAAAAACCAAAAAATCCCCGTCGGCTGCACGGAATGCAGTCGAATTCAGGGGATGTTTGTGCACATTGGTCGCTGTTGCAGGGCCGGGATAAGTTGGCCTTGCAGTCAGCTTTTACATTCGCTGTTTTTTTTTGAGTCGATTCGAGCGGGCGCGGAGAATACTGGCTCCAAAGCCTTGGCTCAAGTGCGCTGTTAGAGCGCGCAAGGGGCGAGAATGGGGCACGGCACATGGCCGGCCCCAGGTGAATGGTATGCATGGGATGTTCCTTGTCTGTTGTTATTTTTGGACTAACAAAGGCATCAATGCGTATGGGCGACGGCGGGGCGCTCTGCGCCGCCGAGGATATTGAACAGCACGTTCAGCGCCAGCGCGCTGAGGGTCGCCATGGCAATCCCGCTGTGGGTGATCGGGCTCATCCACAACGGCAGTTGTGCGAAGAACTCCGGGCGCACCACCGGGATCAGGCCCATGCCGATGCTGACAGCCACCAGCAACTGGTTGCGACGGTCGGCGATATCGGCTTCCTGGAGAATCTTGATCCCGGTGGCCGCCACCATGCCGAACATGGCAATCGCCGCGCCGCCGAGTACTGCTGGCGGAATCGACGCCACCAGGTAGGCGGCCTTGGGCAACAGGCTGAGCACAATCAGAAAGGCGCCGGCCATGATCGTCACCGAACGGCAGCGCACGCCCGTCATCTGCACCAGGCCGATGTTCTGCGCAAACGAGGAGTGGGTAAAGGTGTTGAAGAACCCGGCGAAGAACGATGCGCCGGCATCGCACAGCAAGCCACGGCGGAGCATCTTCGGGGTCACGTCCTGGCCGGTGATCTTGCCCAGGGCGAGGAACATGCCGGTGGATTCGACAAAGATGATCACGACCACCAGGCACATTGACAGGATCGGCGCCAGCTCGAATGTGGGCATGCCGAAGTGCAACGGTGTCACTACCTGTACCCATGGCGCCTGGGCCAGGCCGCTGAGATCGACCATGCCGAGCAGGCCGCACAAGCCGTAGCCGAGCGCCATGCCGATCAACACCGAGATATTCACCCAGAAGCCCCGCATGAAGCGGTTGATCAGCAGGATAGTGGCCAGCACCAGTGCGGCGATGGCCAGGTAGATGGGCGAGCCGAAGGTCGCGGCGGCGCTGCCACCGCCTGCCCAATTCACTGCCACAGGGAACAGCGACAGGCCGATGGCGGTGATCACGGTGCCGGTTACCAACGGCGGAAAGAAGCGCACCACCTTGGACATGAATGGCGCGATGAGCATGCCGAAGAACCCGGCGGCGATGGTCGCGCCGAAGATCCCCTGCAAGCCGATACCCGGCATGCCGGCCATGGCGACCATGCTGCCGACCGCGGCGAAACTGGCGCCCATCATCACCGGCATGCGAATCCCCAGGGGGCCGATGCCGAACGACTGGACCATGGTCGCGACACCGGCCACCAGCAGGTCGGCGTTGATCAGGAAGGCGATTTCTTCACGGCTCAGGCCGGCGGCCTGGCCAATGATCAGGGGGACCGCGACGGCGCCGCCGTACATCAGCAAGACGTGTTGCAGGCCTACCAGAATCAGTTGCAAGAGGGGCAGCCGCACCATGGCGGGTGCGGCAGGAATCTGCGGTTCGACTAACTCGGTCATGCAACACCTCGGATCTTTTTATTGTTGTGTTGTGTGGAACGCAATCTTCAAAACACGGCATGTCCAAATGTGGGAGGGGGCTTGCCCCCGATAGCGGTGTGACATTCAACGTATCTGTGACTGATGCACCGCCATCGGGGGCAAGCCCCCTCCCACATTGGAACTATGTGAATCCGTCAGTTGGTACGCGCGCCCTGGTTGATCCAGGTGCCGATCAAATCGCGCTCCTGCTGGGTCATCTGGGTGATGTTGCCCAGCGGCATGATCTGGCTCGCCACGGCCTGCGCCTGGATACGCGCCGCCTGTTGCTGGATCTGCGCCGGTGTATCGAACATCACGCCTGCCGGTGCGGTGCTGAACAGCGGGCTGGTGGGCTTGGCCGAATGGCATACCGCACAGCGTTCCTGGATCACCCCATGCACCTTGTCGAAATCAATCGTCGCCTGGGCGGGGGCGGGTGCCGCGACGGGGGCGGCTGGCGCGGCGGATTTCACGCCGCCGCCCAAGGCGGTTTCCGGCAACGGTTGGTACTC
This sequence comes from Pseudomonas gorinensis, assembly GCF_042015035.1. Taxonomy (NCBI): domain Bacteria; kingdom Pseudomonadati; phylum Pseudomonadota; class Gammaproteobacteria; order Pseudomonadales; family Pseudomonadaceae; genus Pseudomonas; species Pseudomonas gorinensis. The sequence goes on along the minus strand of NZ_CP167125.1, from coordinate 5,263,857 downwards.
GATCGCGGCGGGTGCCTTGGCCACTTCTGCCACGGGCTTGGGCCCGGTCACGTAGGCCAGGGAGATCATCGCCAACGCCCCCACCGGCAAGGTCCAGGCATACTTCTGGCTGTTATGCCGGGTGTTGAAATAGTGCCGCACCAACACCGCTGCCACCGCGATACCCGCGAGGATCAGCCAGTTGTATGGGCTGCCGTAGGTGCTCGGGAAGTGGTTGCTGATCATGATGAACAGCACCGGCAGGGTGAAGTAGTTGTTGTGCCGTGAGCGCAGCAAACCCTTGGCCGGCAGGGCCGGGTCGGGCGTGCGGTTCTCCGCGATCGCTGCCACCAGCGCACGCTGGGCCGGCATGATGATGCGGAATACGTTACCGACCATGATGGTGCCGATCACCGCACCCACGTGCAGGTACGCGCCACGGCCGCTGAACACTTTGCTGAAACCGTACGCGGCGCCAATCAACAGCACGAACAGGATGAAACCGAGCAGGGCAGGGCGCTTGCCCAGGGCCGAGTCGCAGAGGAAGGAGTAGATGAACCAGCCGGCGAACAGCGAGCCAATGCCCAGCAATACGCCTTCGGTGCCGCTCAGGCTGCTGCCGGGGGCGAGCAGGTACAGCGTCGGGTTGAGGTAGAACACCACGCATAACAGCGCGACGCCCGACATCCAGGTGAAATAGGCTTCCCATTTGAACCAGTGCAGGTTGTCCGGCATGGTCGGCGGGGCCAGTTTGTATTTTTCCAGGTGGTAGATACCGCCACCGTGGATCGCCCACAAGTCGCCGGCCAGGCCGCTCTTGGGGTTGACGCGGTTGAGGTTGTTTTCCAGCCAGACAAAGTAGAACGAAGCGCCGATCCAGGCGACGCCAGTGATCATGTGAACCCAGCGCACGCTAAGGTTCAGCCATTCCAACAGATGTGCTTCCACAGTCTTTACCTCTCGCCTGTCACCCTTGTTGTCGGGTGATCCGGCCTTCTCTTATTGGTGGGGGGCGAGGATCAACCGCTCATCCTCTTTGAAAAAATGCTCATCGCAGTTATTGCCTGTGCCACTGCGATCAACCACCAGGAAGTCATCCCGCTTTTCGATCGTCAGCACCGGGTGGTGCCAGACGCCGCGATGGTAATTAATGCCCTGCCTGCCGTTGGTGACGAAGGCGCGGACCAAGCCTGATACAGGTGCATCGCCAAGTGGCGCGACCACGATCAGAAAGGGGTTGCCGAGCAGCGGAATGAAGGCCTGGCTGCCCAGCGGGTGTCTCTCCAGCATGCACACGGTCAGCGGCATATCCAGCGCGTCGGCGCGGAAGATGCTGATGATTGCGTGGTCTTCAGGCTGTGCGGTTTCTACCGTTGCCAGCTTGTGAAAGCGCATGGTCGAGCCGTTGTTGATCATGAAGTGATCGCTGCCGTCGGTTTCGATAACGTCTCCGAAAGGGGCGAAGGCTTCTTTGGTCAGCGGTTCGATCATCAGTGTGCGCATGGCTGTCTTCTTATCCGGATTCTGTGTTGTGTCATTCAGTTCATGTGGCGAGCGGGCTTGCCCTAATGCCGTTCAGTTAAGCGGACATCGCCTTCTGTAGGAGCGAGCTTGCTCGCGAAAAACGTCAACGATAACGCGTGTTTCCTGAATGAACGCGGCGTCTGTGAGTTCTTCGCGAGCAAGCTCGCTCCTACAAAAAAACCTTAACTGAACGGCATTAGGGCTTGCCCCGCGTTGGGCTGCTAAGCAGCCCCCATCAAGTCAGCGCGTTTCTACCGATACAACGCGGTGCCTGGTTTCAGGGCTGCTTCGCAGCCCAACGCGGGGCAAGCCCGCTCGCCACAGAGGTTCACTGCTTACTTCGAAACTTTACCCAGCACACGCAGGCGGCTTACGCCCCCATCCGGGAACACGTTCAGGCGGATATGGGTGATTGGCCCCAGCGCCTTGATCTGCTCGGCGAAGGTGTGTTCGGCGTGCATTTCCAGCTTTTGCGACGGCAGCAGTTCGCGCCAGAACAGCGATTGGGTTTCGATCTGGCTGTCGGTACCGCCCTTGACGAACGCGCCCTGGATCGAACAGGTGTCCGGGTAGTTGCCCTTGAAGTGCAGGGTGTCGACGATGATCTTCTCGATCTCGCCGGGGTGGCCCAGCGCGACGATCACCCAGTCATTGCCTGGCGTGCGACGACGCGCGGTTTCCCAACCATCGCCCATGTTGATGCCACGGCCCGGGTTGAGGATGTTGCTCATGCGGCCGAAATGTTCGTCGGAGCAGGCCAGGGCGCGACCACCATTCAAGGCGGCAGCCAGGTCGACCTGTTCGTTATCGCCCACTGCGGACCAGTCGCGGAACGGCACGCCGTACACACGCAGGCGGGCCACGCCGCCATCCGGGTAGATGTTGAAACGCAGGTGGCTGAACGCCTGGTCGTTGCTGATTTCGTGGTAGTGGTGGCTGTTGCCTTGCAGCTCGACGGCCGACAGTACTTCTACCCACTGGGTGTTGTCGTCAGGCTCGCCCGAGGCCAGGAAGCAGGCTTCCAGGGACGCCGACGGCGGGTAGTTGCCGGTGAAGAATGAAGTGTCGATGTCCACGCCCTTGATCGAACCCGGTACGCCCAGGCGGATCACTGCGCTGTCGTAGCCTTCGAAGCGCTTGCGGCGCGACTCCCAGCCGTCCATCCACTTGCCGTTGTCATCGAAAACGCCCTCCTTCCACACGGCCGGGGTCGGCTGGAACAGGCGGTTGGCGTCGGCGAACCAGTCATCGGTGACGGAGATGATCTTGGTGCCCAGGCGGGCGTCGGCCAGGTTGACGAACTTCTCGAAAGGTACAGCGTAAGCTTTCATTCTTCTTGTCTGCCTTAGATAGAGTGGCTGGGGATGGTCGTTTAGAGGGTCAGTAAACGGAACAGCGCGATCTTGTTGATCTCGGCCAGTGCGCAGTTGAACTCGGTGTCTGCCGAGTGGTGGATGCGCGTTTCGAACGCGGCCAGGATCTGGTGCCGGTTGCTGCCTTTTACCGCCATGATGAAGGGAAACTTGAACTTGGCCTTGTAGGCATCGTTCAGCTCGGTGAAGCGCGAGAACTCTTCGGCCGTGCATTGGTGAATACCGGCGCCAGCTTGTTCATTCGTGCTGGCTTCGGTCAACTGGCCCTGGACGGCCGCACGGCCTGCCAGGTCCGGGTGAGCGTTGATCAACGCCAGCTGACTGGCGTGATCGGCGCTCAACAGGATATCGCTCATGCGCTGGTGCAGGGTTTCGATCTGGTCGATCGACGCATCCAGGCCCAGGTCATAGGCTTTTTCGGCCACCCATGGCGAGTGTTCGTAGATATCGGCGAAGGCTTTGACGAATGCGTCGCGGCTCAAGGTCGAGGGTTTCAGGGTCTGGAACGTGGTCATTTCGCCACTCCCGTATAGGGGTGGGTTTCCTGCCAGTGGCGGGCAATGTCGACACGGCGGGCGAACCACACCTGCTCATGACCCTTGGCGTATTCGAGAAAACGCTTCAAGGCGGCCAGACGGGCAGGGCGGCCGATCAGGCGGCAATGCAGGCCAATGGAAAGCATCTTCGGCGCGTCGGCACCTTCGGCATACAGCACGTCGAAGGCGTCCTTGAGGTACTCGAAAAAGTCATCGCCCTTGTTGAACCCCTGCACCTGGGTGAAGCGCATGTCGTTGGTGTCCAGGGTATAGGGGATCACCAGGTGCGGCTTGCCGGTGGGGTTGTTCGGTTCCCAGTAGGGCAGGTCGTCGTCGTAGGTGTCGCAGTCGTACAGGAAGCCGCCTTCCTCCATCACCAGCCGCCGTGTGTTCGGGCCGGTGCGCCCGGTGTACCAGCCCAGGGGGCGTTCGCCGGTCAGTTCGGTGAGGATGCGGATGGCTTCGAGCATATGCTCGCGTTCCTGGGCCTCGTCCATGTACTGGTAGTCGATCCAGCGGTAGCCGTGGCTGCAGATCTCGTGGCCGGCTTCGACCATGGCGCGGATCACATCCGGGTGGCGCTGGGCGGCCATGGCCACGGCGAAGATGGTCAGCGGAATGTCGAACGCCTTGAACAGCTTGAGGATGCGCCACACGCCGGCACGGCTGCCGTATTCGTACAGCGACTCCATGCTCATGTTGCGCTCGCCTTGCAGCGGCTGGGCCGAGACCATTTCCGAGAGGAAGGCTTCTGACTCTTTGTCGCCATGCAAGATGTTGCGCTCGCCGCCTTCTTCGTAGTTGAGTACGAAAGACAACGCAATGCGTGCCTTGCCCGGCCAGTGGGGGTGAGGAGGGTTACTGCCGTAACCGATCAGGTCGCGTGGGTAGTCAGCGCTCACTGCAGTCTTCCTTCTTGTTCGTGGTAGCAATAGGTGTGGCGGCCGGGCAGTGAAAAGACTGGGTGGCGTCACAGCGATGAGTGATTGTATACAACTTATTGCCAACTTTGTAAGCCTGCATTTCTGCATTTTTTCCGCATCGCTCTCCTTCAAGGGTGTAGCAAGAAACTTGCCTGACTGGTCAGCTAATGGACAAAAGGTCGTTTAAAAGCAAGGATTACTGACAAATCGACTCGTCGAGCAATGTCGGCGGGGGGATCAAAAGCGTTGTGATATTTATTGTGTACAATTTTTTTAAAAAGTGTCTTAATCAGCCATCGCCGACTTTTTTGATGCCCTGAAAAAGTGCGGTTTCCTCTTCTACTGACTTCGGGAGGCGCACAAACGCCATGGGACGCTTGACCACACACGTTTTGGACGCCGCACATGGCTGCCCCGGCAGCGCAATCAAGGTTGAGCTGTACCGCGTAGAGGGCGAGAAGCTTGAACGGCTCGCCACCGCCCTGACCAACAGCGACGGTCGTTGCGACGCGCCGCTGCTGCAAGGTGATGACTACCGCAGCGGCGTGTACCAGCTGCAATTCAGTGCAGGCGATTATTACCGCGCCCGGGGCGTGCAACTGCCGGAGCCGGCTTTCCTCGACGTGGTGGTGTTGCGCTTCGGCATCAACGCCGAACAGGATCACTACCATGTGCCCTTGTTGATTTCGCCTTACAGCTACTCCACCTATCGCGGTAGCTGAGCGTCACCTCGCCTAACGCTCTTCGTTGGTTTTTCGCCCGCCCACACTGCGGGCTAATGAGATGGTCACCCCCACACCCTGCGAGGGCTACGCTTTCGCAGGGTGTTTTGTTTTTGGAGGCCATCATCATGAGCGAGTCAGCACTGATCGGGATCGATCTCGGCAAACATAATTTCCACCTTCTGGGCCAAGACAAATCGGGCCGCGAGGTGTTTCGCAAAAAGCTCTCGCGAGCGCAGATGATGCGGTTCTTCGGCAACTTGCCGAGCTGCGTCGTGGTAACGGAAGCCTGTGCCGGCTCTCACTTCATCGCCCGTCAGCTTGCGGCGATGGGGCATACGACCAAGTTGATTTCACCGCAGTTTGTCCGCCCTTTCGTCAAGGGCAACAAAAATGACTTTATCGACGCAGAGGCCATTTGCGAGGCGGCTTCCCGTCCGTCCATGCGCTTCGTTACGCCTAAAACCGAGTCTCAGCAAACCCTGTCTGTCCTGCATCGCATGCGCGAGTCGTTGGTGCATGACCGCACCAAGACAGCCAATCAGATGCACGGTTTCCTGCTGGAATTTGGCATCAGCCTGCCCAAAGGCTCAGCCATCATGAAGCGTTTGGCAGCTGTTTTGGCCGAGCATGAGCTGCCTGTGCGGCTGACAGTGCTGTTGCAACGCCTGCACGATCACTTCGTTTACCTGGATGAACAGATCAAGGAACTGGACAAACAACTGGCTTGCCAGCTGGCCGACGATGATCTGGGGAGCCGTTTGCTTAGCATGCCGTGTGTCGGTCCGATCACCGCCAGCCTTCTGGCTGTAGAAATGGGCGATGGCAAGCAATACCGATGCAGTCGCGATTTTGCGGCTTCAGTGGGCTTGGTGCCGCGACAGTACAGCACGGGCGGCAAAGCCAATTTGTTGGGGATCAGCAAGCGGGGTGACAAGCACCTGCGGCAACTGCTGGTGCAATGCTCCAGGGTTTACATGCAGAGGCTGGATCATCAGAAGGGGGCTTTGGCCGACTGGGTGCGAGCGCTGCTGCGCCGACGACACTCGAATGTGGTGGCCTGTGCCCTGGCCAACAAACTGGCGCGTATCGCTTGGGCGATAGCGGCTCACCATGCGCAATATGAAGCAGGGCCAGACGCCTTGAACGCCTGACCCTGCGGTTGTTGCAGTACCACAATTCACCCTTCAGGTTTTGCGATAGCTGAACAACGGATGACGTGAACGGCCTACCGGCCTGGCGAAGATCCTGACATAAAAATCGGCTTCAGAAGCCGACGGGCTTTTAAGGATCGTCAGGCGCGACTCTCATCGTGGCGCTGGGGCAAGCCCCAAACAGACGCCGGATAGATTTAAGCAAGCCAACCACATCGCCCGTTAATCAGTATTGCAAAAATGGGGGAGACCATAGATTTTTTTGCGTGTCGTGCGTTCAACTATCTAGCGCCAGGGGCACCTCGGCGATACCTAGGATGGGTGTTTTCCTCCTAGAAAAGAAAACACCATGACCTCGTCCATCGATCACCCAAGCGCTGCGCCCCCTTCCAGTTCCCCATCCGTTGCAGACGACAGCGATGCGCCACAGGCCATTCGTGAGCGGTTAACGCGGCGGATCAACGCCCATCCCCATCCAAGCCGCCTGATCAATCAGATCGGCCTTGTAGATCGGCGTTGTACAGAGTCGACGCAGGAACTTGCACGCTTGATAGGACGCTCTCCCAAAGTCTTGACGGTTATCCGTGCCGAGCTGCGCAAAGCATTCGGCATGGACCCCGACTGCTTGTTGTTCACCGAATCCAAGCGGCCAAGCGAAGCCGGCAAAGTCGACAGTTTGACCGATCGGGCGTTGATGTTGCTGGCGTTGCCCGTGGTAATGGCCAACGTTAACCAGTTCACCGCGCTGAGCGTCAAGGGAGATCCGGGTTGCCGCTTACCGTATACGCCGCTGGAAGCGTTGCAGCGTGTCAATGCGCTGAGGCTCTTTGAGCGATTGGATCACGCGGTTTCTGAATACTGGGGCACGCTGGCGCAGGGCTCCTGGCTCACCCGCCAGGAACGTTGGGTCGAGTTGCAAAAGACGCTCTTCGCTGACCGTGCGTTCATGGCGCGGCAACTTGAGGAGCTATCGAGCGCGGGCATGGCCCTGGTTCAAGCCCTGATCGACGCCCCTGCCGCAGAAGCACGCGAGCGGGCAGGCGGGGAGTGGGCCAGCGTCAAAGTGAGCCAATTGATGTGGCCGGGCACTCCTGCCGTCGCGATGCCCGGGGCCTTGCATCTTTACCGTGAGGGGGAGGCCAGTGATACGCCTCATGTGATTTACCTGCCGGGCGCCGCCCGCAATTTCTACGAGGCCCCATCCTTCCTTGCCCTTCAGTGCGACCTGCTGGCGTTGAACCGGTCGCTGTTCCACGACCTCTGGCATTGCTTGCCGTTAAGTCGCCGCAAAACCTTGTACCGGCCGGCGGACCTGTCGCCGGCCACCGGCTTCACGCGTGGCTTGGAGGTGAGGGACGATGCGCTGGCGCATGGCGCCCAGGCGTTGCTGGCCGGGCAATGGAGCAATGAGCTGGGGTGTGCGGTGAAGGTGTATTTTGCCCATGTGTTTTCTGACGTGCGGTCTCAGCCGCCACCGCTGGATGCCGTGCTTTTTTTCGCGCAGGTGGAGAGCGCCAGGCGCCAACTGGTCGGCGCTGCCCGGCTCGGGGTCATTGGCGATCAATTGCTCAAATGGGACCAGCAACGACGACGCGAAGAAATCATGTTCACCGGTGTGGCGCCGGGTTTGCCCATGCGTACCGTAGAACAGCAGGTCAAACGCTATGAAAAGGGCCTGGTCGCCTTATTGGCCGCGGATGACCCCTGCGCAGAGACTCCAGCCTATCTGGAGATCATGTCCCAGGTGGGGCGACTCAACGTCCATACCCATGTGCTGAAAACCTTGATGCAAAGCGCGCGGCATCGGCTGCTTGAGTTGGCATTCTGGGCAGAGCGCCCCCAGGGGAAGGGAACGGCCAGACGTGTTTCCCTGTTTATGCAAGCCCAGACCGAAGCCTTGCGTTGCGAAGCGCAGTTGCTGCACGGGCTCAAGTTGATCAGTGCGGCCCATCGAGACCTGGTGATCGAAGTGGTGGCCCAGCCCCTGGCAACCAAACGCCCGGGCAGCGATACCCGGGTGCTGTCGATCGCGGTGGGCAGCGAACCGGACGCCTTCTACCCACTCCATAATGTCTGGGTGATGACCACGGCGGCAGCGGTGCGGGTTCCGGCCCGCCCGCATCCGGTGGTGCTGTACGCGTTCGGCGTGGAGGGGGGGATTCAGGCGTTTGCCGGTTTGGACGCCTTGACCCGAAGCCTCAAGACGAGCCTGAGCAGCCCGGATGGCTCTGTGCTGTGGGGCACCGTCGAGCGGGATAAACGCACCGATCTGCGGGGGCATGCGGCCCGTGAAACGCTCGCTGTTCGCTACCTTGAAATCCCGGGCAAGCCAGCGCTGGCCTCGCTCAAGAAACTGCTGGGTAGTTACTCTCGCTTGCACAACAGCAACGAGGACATCACGCGTATTTTCAGTGAGGTGACGGACCCCGGGCTGAGCCGCTCGCTGTTGATGGTCGAGCTGGAAGATCAACTGAGTATTCCCCTCAATAACCTCCTGAGCCGGGCTCTGGCCAATGTCGAGCTGCTGCGCAAAGCGGTATCCGAAGCGAAGAAACTGCCCATGTGGTTGGCGCACGCAAGCCGTGCCCAGCGTAAAAAATTCCAACACGTGGAGCGTGTGTACCTGGGCAGTACCTTTGCCTTTCATGATCGGATCGAGCACTACCTGCCTGACCTGAACACGTTCGCCCGCCAAGCCTTGATCGACCGTTTACGCCAGGATGGTTTTTCCCCGCTGCCGGATATCGACGAGCCTTTGATTGAGCTGCCCGATGATGTGCGCGGCTCTTTCTGTGGCTGGAGCAGCACCTGTACCGTGGGTGATCGCAACATAGTGTTGACGCCAACCACGACGCGCACGACGTTCAGTCTGCTGCAATTGGCGCTGCATAACCTGGACCCACTGGCGCCCTGGACGCAGTGGCGACTCGATCGCGCCCGCTATCTGCAAGCTGACTGGAAGCAACAGCTCAATGCCGGTTACCTGATCCGCCTGGTGTCTTCACTGGATATCGGTGGGCAATACGACGCGTTGATCAACCGGGCTTTTTACCCACTCATCGGTCCTGGCCGGACGCTCAGCGAAGGACGTATCCCCGCGTTGCTGAATCGCGCCCTGCGTGCGGGCGTTGAACATCATCTGTTCTCGGCGATTCAACGGGGTCTGACAGCCAATGCACAAAACCTGTTCATCGCCGCGATGGCGGCAATAACCCCGCAAGACTTGTGGAAGAGCCCGTACCAGTTGCAATTGCATGTGGTGCATGTGGTGGGGCACACCCTGCAGCACGATCGCTATATCGCGGGGATAGTGGTCGTGCAGGACAAGCTTTCCGGGCTCTGCGTGGTCTACTGGCCCGATGCGCCCCACGGCTTGGCGCTCACTGAGTACAGCAGCCTGCAAGTGGCCCAGGATGAACTCAATCGCATCGGTGCCTTGCCCGATAACGTCAAGGCACTCTCGCGGCAGGTCGCCCCCGGTTGGGCATTCGAGGCGATCACCCATTATCCGGAGGCGGTTGGCGAGCGCGCTGTGGGGGCCGCGCACTTGATTGTCGCGCCGGCTTTTTTCTTCATGAAAGGGGTCTGGAAAGGTATCGGCTTTGTTCGCTCATTCAAGATCAAGCATTTGGAGCCGACGCCGCTGCCGGAAGAAATTGAAAAACTGATCCTCGAGCAGATCGCTTGCGAGCCGCGGGAATGGTTGGCGATCGTCGGAACATCCCACAGCAACGCCCAGGCATTGCTCTACCGTGCCAGCCTGCTTGACCTGCAGCGCCGGACGCAGGCGGCGAGTCAATCCGGCAACGCGCTGCAAGACTATCGAATTCGGCGCCTTGGTGAGCAGGGCGATACCCGTGCGCGGGCGTTGGTGGCGTTTTTCTCTCCGGCCTTCGGGGTGTTGAACGAAGCCTATGAGTTGTTGCTTTCGGCACGGCGTTATCACCGTTCTGGCGACCCTCGGGATGCCGTCGAAGTCGGTTTCAGGAGCGCCTATCTGGCGATTGACCTGTTGATGAGCTTTATCCCCGGCCCCAAGAGCGCCGGCATGGCGCGCCCCGCGCTGGGTAATGGGCTGAGAAAAATACACCGCTTGCGCATGACACCGTATGACGGGCTTTCACGCCCGGAACCGCCCAAGGTGACCCAACTCAAAGCCCTGGAACGCTTCAAAGCCAAGGGTGTGCCCGAGGGCGCGGTGGCGCTTAAAGGGCCTGGGGCGTCCGGCGTCTACGTGAAAAACGGCGAGCTCTTCGTAGCGGATGAAACCCACCATTACCCACTTTACCGGCGCGACAACGAACGGGTATTGCGCCTGAAAAACCAGCAGGCGCTGGGGCAGGACGAACTGATTATCAACGTCCACCAACCTGGGGAGTGGTTACTGGGCGCTGATGCGCCCCAGCCGGTGGCGGGGACGAGTACCGCTGGGCTTGACCCCTGGCGTGCGCCAATGCCGGTAGTGTCGGATTGGCGGCCAACCAGTGTGCGCGCTGCGACGGAACATCGTATTTACCAGTCACCCGCCACAGCCAACGAATGGTTCGATTGGAGGGTTCAGGTTCCTCTCGAGCAGATGTCTGCCGCCACGGAGTTCGGGACGTTTCATGTGAGCCAGGACGCCCGAGGGTTTTCCTACGACACTATCTACATCGGGGCGCAATATGACACGCCGACCGTGTCGGGGATCGGGTATTACCGGTTGCTTCATGAGGGTAGCAATGCGCCAAGGAGCGGTATTGCGTTTATTGTCCCGGACGAGCCGCTGGTTTCACGCGCCTACGTGGATATCGAACGTTGGACAAGCACTGCGCCAGGCGAACAGCCGATACCGGTATCGCGCAATGCGACGGGTGACTGGCAAGTGCATACGCGTTTGTTCGACCGGCCGTTGGAGCACTATGTCGGCACGGCCTTCCCCACCATGACCCTGCACAGCCAGAGAATGGCAGCCAGAAGGCTGATCGAGTTGGCCGACACTGCCTACTCGGTCTCGACCACTCACCTGCTCAATATCCGGGCGACGCTGGACAATTGGCTGGCCTCCAATGCCAGGGGCTCGAGCCAGACCGATGACTTGCTGAGAATGTTACGCCGCACCGAACGAGCGCACGGATCAATCCGCATCGGTAACGAGAGTAACGCGCCGGGCTTCACTCGCGTCGACTTCCGGGCTCCCCACTTGGATCCTGCGTTGCGATATAGCGGGCCAGGGAGAACGGCTCAGCGCAACACTGCACAACGCGCCGCCATCCGGAACGTCCTGGAGCAGCAGGGCTTCAACGTGTATGACGTCGAGGTAAGAAGAAACAGGTACCTGAGCAATGAATTTATCGCGACGCACCGTTCTTCCGCGTCAGGCAATGTGTACTACATCAGCGCCCTGTGGGTTGAGCGAGCCAGTGTTCAGTTGAAAGAAAGGCTGACCGATCACTGGTTGAATGTCGCTATCAGAGCCAACGCGGGTTCGCTTCCCGTTGTGAGTGTCCAGCGCGCCATGCAGGAAAATCGATTGGTCCGGATCGTGGCAGGTATTCAATGGCCTGTCTTTCAGGCGGATCCACCCAGTGTTTATTTTGTGAAGGTGTGAGCGCCTCGCCGCGATCGACTCGACAGTGTGCAGGCTGAAGGGTCTGCCAGTGACTTCATCGACTCAACAGAGACGCTGCGCCGGCCCCGCTGAATAATACGGCGCTGACGCGGTTGAACCCGACCTGGCCCTTGCCGCTGCGCAGGTAGCGTGCCGCTCCCTGTGCGCCGAGCCCGTAGGTCAACTTGCACAGCAGGTCGAGCACCGTCCAGGTGGCGATCATGACCAGCAGTTGCGGCAGGAAGGATTGCCCGCTGTCGAGAAACTGTGGCAGGAAGGCGGCAAAGAACAGAATGTCCTTGGGGTTGCTGGCGCCCAGTACAAACGCGCGGCCAAACAAGCTGCGAAAACGCGGCGTGGCGATGGCCTGTGGTACGTGCACGGCGAGGCTCGGCTGGCGCGATTGCTGCCAGCTTTGCCAGGCGAGGTAGAACAGGTACAGCGCGCCGAGCAGTTTCAATGCGCCGAACAGTTGCTCACTGGCCAGCAGCAGGGCGCCCAGCCCCAGTGCCGATGCACTCAAAAGGCAGACCGAGGCAAACACGCCACCCAGGAATGCGGGGTACGAACCGCGCAGACCATAGTTGAGGCTGTTACTGATCATCAGCAAGGACAGTGGGCCGGGGATCAGGATCACGATCAATGCAGCGCCGCTGAACAGCAGCCAGGTTTCCAGGGTCATGCCTTACTCCTTTTTATAGAAATATGAATTTAGCGATGAAAATCGCGCACAGTACCCACAGGCTGAGGGAAATTTCGCGGTACTTGCCGGTACCTGCTTTCAGCGCCACATAGGTGATAAAGCCCAGGGCGATACCGTCGGCGACCGAGAAGGTCAGCGGCATCATGATCGCGGTCACGATTGCCGGGATGCTGTCGGTGGCTTCATCCCAATGGATATGGGCCATGCTCGCCATCATCAGCATCGCCACATAAATCAGTGCACCGGCCGTCGCATAGGCCGGGATCATGCCGGCCAGCGGTGCGAAAAACATCGCCGCCACAAACAGCACGCCCACGGTCACGGCGGTCAGCCCGGTGCGACCACCGGCCGCGACGCCGGCAGCGCTTTCCACATAACTGGTCACCGGCGGCACGCCGACCATGGCGCCAAACACGCTGGAGGCACTGTCGGCCTTCAGCGCCCTGGACAGGTTATGGATCTTGCCATCGTCGCCCACCAGCCCGGCGCGTTGTGCCACGCCCATCAGTGTACCTGCGGTGTCGAACATGTGCACAAAAAGGAAGGCAAATACCACGCTGATCATGCTGACATTGAATACACCTTTGATATCCATGGCCATCCAGGTCGGTGCCAGGCTCGGTGGGGTGGAGAGAATGCCGTTGTAGTGCACCAGGCCCAGGCCCCAGCCGGCCAGGGTCACGGCGATGATGCTGATCAGGATCGCGCCAAACACGCGGTGATAGCTGAGGATCGCGATCAATAGAAAACAGATGGCCGCCAGCAGCGGGGCGGGTTCGTGCAGGGAACCGAGTTTGATCAGGGTGGCGGGGCTATCGACGATGATGCCCGCGGTTTTCAGGCCGATCACCCCGAGAAACAGCCCGACGCCGGCGCCCATGGCATGGCGCAGGCTGACCGGGATGCTGTTGAGCAGCCATTCACGCACGCGCGACAGTGTCAGGAGCATGAACAGCACGCCAGAGATGAATACCGCACCCAGTGCGGTCTGCCAGGTGTAGCCCATGGTGCCGACCACGGTGTAGGTGAAAAACGCATTCAAGCCCATGCCCGGCGCCAGGCCCACCGGCCAGTTGGCATACAGGCCCATCAACAGGCACCCCAGGGCGGCGGCGATGCAGGTGGCGACGAACGCCGCACCGTGGTCGATACCGGCGTCGGCCATGATGTTCGGGTTGACGAAGATGATGTAGGCCATGGTGATGAAGGTGGTGAGGCCGGCGATCAGCTCGGTCTTCACTGTGGTGCCATGCAAGCGCAGTTTGAACAGGCGTTCGAGCCAGCCGTGGTTCGTGTGGGTGAGGTTCGGCGGGGCGAGGTCCAGCGGGGCTTCGGATTTGCGGCTATCCACAGCGAGTACTCCTCAAGCATTTTATTGTTATGTCCAGCGCGCACGCGCTGTGAGGTACTGGCGGGTTTGTTGACTAATAGGTCAGGAACTCGCACGAAGCGAATTATGCTTTTGTATACAAAGAAAGCAAATAATGTTTTCTATTTCTTGTGCGAAATAGATGAAAGGCACATCCCGGTGGGGGTTGTGGCAAGCGGGCTGGCCTGTGGCGAGCGGGCGTGTTGTGGCGAGCGGGCTTGCCCCGCGTTGGGGCGCGAAGCGGCCCCATGACAGGCGTGTGTTTTTAACTGACACACCGAGGTGTCTGGTTTTGGGGCCGCTTCGCAGCCCAACGCGGGGCAAGCCCGCTCGCCACAGCGATCACGGCGGCCCTGCAAGGGCCTGGTTCACCGCCAACCAGCCGGTTACCGCTTCTTCGCCTGCTTCGGCGAAGGCGCGCTGCAGCAATTTCACCTGTTCGCGGCGCAGTGACTGCTCGAAACGCCGGCCGTCCTCGGTCAACGCCAGCAAGCGTTTACGCTTGTCGGCCTCGGACGCGACACTGTCCACCAAGTGCATTTCCTGCAATTGGCGCAACGGCATGTTCAGCGCCTGCTTGCTCACGCCCAGCAATTCCAGGAGTTCCTTCACGCTCAGGCCCGGGTAGCGCGCGATAAAAAACACGATGCGTTGGTGCACCCGGCTCAGGCCGCGGCGCTCGAGCATTTCGTCGGCCTTGGCGGTAAACGCCTGGTAGCCGAAGAAGAACGCTTCCATGGCGGCTTGCTGACTGTTCTGGTTTTTAAGGTCAAGCATATTGACGTATCTACTCAAGTCGTCGTAATTTCGGTCAACTAGTTTGACGTATTTCCCACAGGCTTCGCTAGCGGTGACCTTATGGCCTTCTCTGAACGTGTTACGCGCCTCAAAAGCTCCTTGATTCGTGAAATCCTCGCGGCGGCCCAGCGCCCGGAAGTGATGTCGTTCGCCGGAGGCTTGCCCGCCGAAGCGATGTTGCCGGCGTTGAACTGGGATGGCATGCCGCTGAATATCGGCCAGTACGGCATGAGCGAAGGCGAGCCGCAACTGCGTGAATTGCTCGCTGCCCAGGCCCGCGCCCTTGGCGTGCCGTGCCAGGCCAGCCAAGTGCTGGTGGTCAGCGGCTCCCAGCAGGCCCTGGACCTGGCGGCCAAGCTGTATATCGATAAAGGCACCCAGATCCTACTGGAAGGCCCGACCTACCTGGCCGCCTTGCAGATCTTCCAACTGTTCGGCGCCGAATGCCTCACCGTGCAACTGGAAACCGACGGCCCGAACCTGGCCGCCCTGCGTGCCAGCCTTGAACGCCATCGGCCGGCGTTCATTTACCTGATCCCGACGTTCCAGAACCCGTCGGCGGTGCGCTACAGCGAAGCCAAGCGCGAGGCTGTCGCGGCTTTGCTCGACGAGTTCGGCGTGACCCTGATCGAGGACGAACCCTACCGCGAGCTGACCTTCGATGGCGGTAGCGCGCAGCCCATTGCCGGCCGCCTGGAAAAGGCCAGCTGGATCTACACTGGAACGGTGTCCAAGACCTTGTTGCCTGGCCTGCGCGTCGGCTACCTGATCGCCAGCCCCGACCTGTTCCCGCATTTGCTCAAGCTCAAGCAATCGGCTGACCTGCACACCAACCGCGTCGGCCAGTGGCAAGCGATGCAGTGGTTGGGTACCGACAACTATCAACAGCACCTGGTCGAGCTGCGCAGTTTTTATCGCGAGCGACGCGATGCTTTTCAGGCTGCATTGGCGCGTCACTTCAGCGAGTTGGCCGACTGGCAAGTGCCCCAGGGCGGATTATTCTTCTGGCTGACCTTGAAACAGCCGCTCGATACCCGCACCTTGTTGGCTCCTGCACTCGATCAGGACGTCGCGTTCATGCCCGGTGAACCGTTCTTTTCCGAGCCGGACCAGCACCTGGGTTCACTGCGGCTCAATTTCAGCCATATCGACCCGTCCCGCCTGGACGAAGGTCTCAAGCGCCTGGCCGCAGTGGTCCGTCAAGCACAGCACGCGCAAGCGGCATAAGGGGAGCCCCATGTATAAGGTTTATGGCGATTACAAATCGGGCAACTGCTACAAGGTCAAATTGATGCTCAACCTGTTGGGCATCCCGTACCAGTGGGTGGATGTCGACATCCTCAACGGCGACACCGAGACCCCGGAATTCCTGGCCAAGAACCCCAACGGCAAGATCCCGGTGCTGGAACTCGAAGACGGCACCTGCCTGTGGGAATCCAACGCGATCCTCAACTTCCTGGCCGATGGCAGCCAGTTCCTGCCCACCGAGCCGCGCCTGCGCACGCAAGTGCTGCAATGGCAGTTCTTCGAACAGTACAGCCATGAGCCGTACATTGCGGTGGCGCGGTTTATCCAGCTTTACCTGGGGCTACCGGAAGATCGCCAGGAGGAATACAAGAAGCTGCACAAGGGTGGCTACAAGGCGCTCAAGGTCATGGAGCGCCAGTTGCAACTCACGCCCTACCTGGTCGGCGACCAGTTCTCCATTGCCGACGTGGCGTTGTATGCCTACACCCATGTGGCCGAGGAAGGCGGTTTTGATCTGGCGCCGTACCCGGCCGTGCGGGCTTGGTTGGAGCGTGTGGCCAGCCATCCCAGACATATCGCGATGCTCGACTGACTGACGCGGTCAAAAACTCTGGGAGGGTGTGTCGGACAGTTCCTCATTCAGCAGGTCGAAACAACGTTGTGCCGCCGGGCTCAGCCCCATCCCGCTACGACTGATCAACCCGATCTCCCGGTTCACGCCGGGATGATCGATGTGGATACGTTTCAACCCCTCCAGGCTGTCCGCCGCCGACTCCGGCAGCACACTGATTCCCAGGCCCTGGCGCACCAGCGCCAACACCGTCGACATGTAGTTGGCTTCCATGCCGGCGTGCATCGTCAGCCGCATCTCATCGAACAGCCCATCCACTTGCTCACGCACGCTGCTGTCGCGGCCGGTGAGGATGATCGGCTGGTCGGCCAGTTGTTGCAGCGTCAGCTGGCGATGGTGGGCGAGGGGGTGATCCAGCGGTACGAACGCGCACAAACGATCATTAAGCACCGGTACGAATTCCAGGCCATGGCTCAACCGCGCGCGTACGCCGATACCAAAATCCACCTCGCCTGCGCGCACCTGGGCGTGAATGCGGTGGGCCACCAGGTCCTGCAAGCGCACTTCGATCCCGGCAAAACGCTCGCGAAACAGGCGCAACGCCGGGGGCAGGGCGCCTGCGCAGACCGAGGGCAGGGCGGCGATGGTGACCACGCCCCGGCGCAGGGCGGCCAGGTCGCGGGAGCCAGTGACGATGTTGTCCAGGTCCAGCAGCAGCTTTTCCATCGGCCCACGGGCTTCCTGGCCGGCGGCGGTGATGCTCACATGGCGCGGGCTGCGGTCCAGCAGGGTGACGCCGAGCCAGTCCTCCAGTTGTTGCACCTGGACTGTCAGTGCCGAAGGAGACAGGTGCAGTTCATTGGCGGCCTTGGTGAAACTTCCGGTACGGGCCACCGCGAGAAACGCTTGAATATGCTGGATTGAGTTCTTCATTTTGTTTTTCCGAACATACGGGGCTGAATATTCCAATTTACAAAGACTAACCCGCTTCCAATACTCCAGGGAAAACAATAACCGGCCACCAAGGCCGCTCTGGAGTAACCCATGCTCGCTACCCTGGGTGTCATCACCATCCTGTGCCTGCTCGCTGCCGTCATGAGCAAACGCCTTTCGCCGCTGGTGGCTCTGATTGCCTTGCCGATCATCGCCGCGCTGCTCGGCGGTTTCGGCCTGCAAACCAGCGCTTTCATCATTACCGGTATCAAGAACGTCGCCCCCGTGGTGGGCATGTTTGTGTTCGCGATCCTGTTTTTCGGGATCATGACCGATGCCGGCATGCTTGATCCCATCATTGATCGCATCCTGCGTACGGTAGGGACGCGTCCTACACGAATTGTGGTGGGTACCGCGACCCTGGCCTTGCTGGTCCACCTGGACGGTTCCGGCGCGGTGACCTTTCTGGTGACGGTGCCGGCGATGCTGCCGCTGTATACACGGCTGGGCATCGACAAGCGCATCCTTGCCTGTGTCTGCGCGATGGCCGCCGGGGTCAACTTCCTGCCTTGGACCGGCCCGGTGTTGCGCTCGTCGGCAGCCTTGCACGTGCCAGTGGCGGACTTGTTCCAGCCGCTGATCCCGGTGCAGATCGTCGGCCTGATCTTCGTTTTCGCTTGCGCCTGGTGGCTTGGTCGTCGCGAGGAAAAACGCTTGGGCCTGGGCGCCGGTTCCACAGTGGATGCCGTGCCGCAACGGGTGCTCAGCGATGATGACATCCGGCTGCGCCGCCCACGCCTGTTCTGGGTCAACCTGATCCTGACGGTGCTGGTGATGGTGGTGATGATTGCCGGTTGGGTCGATCCCGTGGTGATGTTCATGCTCGGCACTGTGGTCGCGCTGTGCATCAATTACCCGAATGTCGACGCCCAGCGTGCGCGCATCGATGCCCACGCCAAAACCGCCCTGACCATGGCCAGTATCCTGCTCGCCGCCGGGGTGTTCACCGGCATCATGCAAGGCACCGGCATGCTCAAGGCCATTGCCGAAGTGGCGGTCGCGCAGATTCCGGCGGGCCACGGCAAGCTGATCCCCGCGGTGGTGGGCTTCATTTCCATGCCCCTGAGCATGCTGTTCGACCCCGATTCCTACTATTTCGGCGTCATGCCGGTGATCGCCGAAGTCGGCAAGGCCCTGGGCGTCGACCCGCTGCAAGTGGCCCAGGCCTCGCTGCTCGGCGTACACACCACCGGCTTCCCGGTCAGCCCGCTGACCCCCGCGACATTCCTGTTGGTGGGCCTGTGCAAGATCGAATTGGCCGATCACCAGCGCTTTACCATCCCTTTTCTGTTTGCTGCGTCGGTGTTGATGACCCTGACGGCGTTGCTCCTGGGAGTGATTTGAGATGAACACCTTGCGCATCGGTTCCGGTGCCGGCTATTCCGGCGACCGCATCGAACCTGCCGTAGAACTGGCCGAACACGGCGACCTGGATTACCTGGTCTTCGAATGCCTGGCCGAACGCACCATCGCCCTGGCGCAACAGGCGCGCATCAGCGATCCGCAGGGCGGGTATGACCCGCTGCTGAGCGAGCGCATGCGCCGCGTGCTGCCGTTTGTCGGCCGCCGCGAGGGGCGCCGACGTCTGCGAGTGATCACCAATATGGGCGCGGCCAATCCGGTGGCGGCGGCCCTTGAAGTGCGCCGCATCGCCAATGAGTTGGGCCTGGGCCTCAAGGTGGTGGCGGTGCTGGGTGACGATGTGCTCGACATCCTGCGTCCCGAGCAGGTGCTGGATAACGGCCAGACCTTGGGCTCACTGGGCGCGCGGTTGATTTCTGCGAACGCCTACCTGGGGGTCGACGGCATTCTCGAGGCCCTGCGTGCCGAGGCTGATGTGGTGATCACCGGGCGCGTGGCCGATCCGTCGCTGTTCCTGGCGCCGCAGATGTTTGAGTTTGGCTGGGCGATGGACGATTGGCCGCGTCTGGGGCGCGGCACACTGGTGGGGCATTTGCTCGAATGCGCGGGGCAGGTCAGCGGTGGGTATTTCGCCGATCCCGGCTTCAAGGACGTGAATGACCTGGCGCGCCTGGGGTTTCCGTTGGCCGAGATCAATGCCGACGGTGATGCGGTGATTACCAAGGTCGCGGGTTCCGGTGGGCGGGTCAGTCGAGCGACCTGTACCGAGCAATTGATCTATGAAGTGCATGACCCTGCGGCGTACCTGACCCCTGATGTCACCGCCGATTTTTCCCAGGTGACCTTTGTCGAGGACGCTACTGACCGGGTGCGGGCCCAGGGCGCCAACGGCCGAGCACGGCCGGAACAGTTGAAGGTCAGCGTGGGTTACCTGGACGGTTGGATCGGCGAGGGGCAGATGTCCTACGGTGGCCCGGGTGCGGTCGCGCGGGCGCAACTGGCGCGAGATGTCGTGCTCAAGCGCCTGGAGTTGATGGGGGTGAAGATGCAGGAGGTGCGCGCCGAGTTGATCGGCATGGACTCATTGCACGGCCCACGCAGCAGTGTCGAGCCTTGGGAAGTGCGTCTGCGCGTGGCTGCGCGCTGTGAAGAGCGCAGCGAGGCGGTACGTGTCGGCAATGAAGTGGAAACCCTCTACACCAACGGCCCGTCTGGCGGTGGCGGCGCCAGCAAGAGTGTGCGGCAGGTGGTGGCGGTGGCGTCGTTGCTGCTGCCGCGTAACGCGGTCAACCCGAGGATCGAAGCATGAAGCTGCACACCCTGGCCCATTCCCGCACCGGGGATAAGGGCGACACCTCGAATATTTCGATCATTGCCTATCGCGCCGAGGACTATCCCTTGCTTTGCGAACAGCTCACGGCCGAGCGCGTGAGCGAATTTTTTGCGGGCCTTCTGGAACCGGGTGCTGCGCCGATACGGCGTTATGAGTTGCCCAACGTGCAGGCGCTGAACTTCGTGCTGCCGGGGATCCTGCGCGGCGGGGTGACCCGTTCGCTGGCGCTGGATGCCCATGGCAAATGTCTGGGCTCGGCGCTGCTGGACCTGGATTTGCCAACACCGAACTGAATGTGGGAGGGGGCTTGCCCCCGATAGCGGAGTGAAGTGCGCCCCAAAAGCTGGACAGCTGTTGGTTAGGCTACAGCGGACCGGGTCCTGTACGCTACAGGGCTCAGTCCGCCAAGCTTCACTTTGATTCGCTTATGGTTGTAGTAATGGATGTACTCATCCAGCCCCGCTTGCAACTGCTCCACGCTTTCAAAGCTTTCCCGATAGTAGAACTCTGACTTCAGCGTGCCGAAGAAACTCTCCATTGTGGCGTTGTCATGGCAGTTTCCTTTGCGTGACATGCTTTGCTCCAGCCCTGCTTTTTCTAGCCTCTCCCGGTACTTTGGATATCGATAGTGCCAGCCTTGATCTGAATGCAGCATTGGCTTGCCGCCCTCAGGTAAGCCTTCAATAGCTTTTTCCAGCATCTCGCCCACCAAGGCATATTGGGGACGTATTGCCGTCTGATAGGCCACGATTTCTCCGTTGTACAAGTCCAAAACTGGGGACAAGTACAGCTTTTTGCCGGCCACTTTGAACTCGGTGACATCCGTCACCCATTTCTGATTCGGTTGCTCAGCCTCGAACTGACGAGCCAAGGTGTTGGGCGACACTTCGCCCATCGGCCCTTTATACGACCTGTATTTCTTAGGCCGCACCGTGCATTTCAGACCCAGCTCCCCCATCAGTCGTCGTACCGTTTTACTGTTGATCAGCGATCTTTCTTTACGTAGTTCTAGCGTCATCCGACGGTAACCAAAGCGGCCCTTATGCTCGTTTTGGATGGTCTGGATAGAAGCTTTGATCGAGGAAAATCGGTCCGCAACGCCCATTGCCTTGAGTTGGTAGTAGTACGTACTTCGCGCAAGGCTCACTAGCTTGAGCAAGTCACGCAAGGGAAAGTGTTGCTTAAGCTCACTGACTAATCGGGCTTTTTCTTCTGTTCTTTCTCCCGCCTCATCACCGCCTCGCCTAACTCCCCAAGCTTTTTTAGATAAGCGTTCTCCATCCGTAGGTATTGGAGCTCATCAAGTAACGTCTTGTGCTCAGGCTCAGGGCTGGTGAGTGGGGCAGCGGTTTTGCGTGGTTTAGCAGGTGGTTTAGGCATAGCGGTGCTCAGTCCTCTTTTCCCTGACTCCAGGGCTTCAATACCGCCACTGTAATACTGCTGTTGCCATCTGCCCACCTGAGTGGAATCCCCCAAGTTGAAAAGCGCCGCTGCGCGGCGCAAGGAAAGGGAGTCATCCCACATGCGCCGTAGAACAGAGAACTTGAACAAGGCACTGTAACGCTGGCCGGTACTGCTCAAGCTGGCCTCACCGTGTAATCGATAAGCCTCGACCCAACGACGAAGCAAGGTGGGGTCCATTTGAAATTGAGCGGCGACCCGGCGAAACCCTCGGCCTCGCTCAAGGAAAGCGGTGATGGCAGATAGCTTGAACTGCGTGGTGTACTTGCTCATGAAAACGCCCCAGAAATTGGATGGGTGTCCAACTTCTGGGGCGCACTTCAGAGTGTCAGTCGATGTATTCTGCGACTGACACTCCCTCATCGGGGGCAAGCCCCCTCCCACATTGGATCTGCACAGGTCTGTCAGAGCGCAGCGAAGCGCTTGTCCAGGTAATCGATGATCACCTTGGAATCGTACATCCACGTGGTCTGGCCATTCTCTTCGATGCGCAGGCACGGCACCTTGATCTTGCCGCCTTGCTCCAGCAGGGTCTGGCGATCTTGCTCGTTGTTCTTTGCATCCTTCAACGCCACCGGAACATTCAGGCGATGCAGGGTACGACGGGTCTTCACGCAGAACGGGCAGGCGTGGAACTGGTACAGGCTCAGGCCCTTGGCCGCCGCGTTCACCTGTGCCTGCTGCTCGGCGGGGCGCTGCTTTTTGCGTGGGCGGGTAATGAAGTCGCCCGCGATGATGACGTGGCCGAGGCCCACTCGAAGTGCTTTGACAAACATGGCTGAAACCTCTTGCCCATGACAGAAGGGGCCGCAGCTTACCTGAATTTTGCGGGCGAAAAAAAACCGGCGATGGACGCCGGCCTTTTCCTACGCAGCCTGTTACTTGATCAGGCTGAGGAATTCGCTACGGGTCGCCGCGTTTTCGCGGAACTCACCCAGCATCACCGAGGTGATCATCGACGAATTCTGTTTTTCCACACCGCGCATCATCATGCACATGTGCTTGGCTTCGATCACCACCGCCACGCCCAGGGCACCGGTGACCTGCTGGACCGCATCGGCGATCTGGCGGCTGAGGTTCTCCTGGATCTGCAGGCGGCGCGCATACATGTCGACGATCCGCGCGACCTTGGACAGGCCCAGCACCTTGCCGCTCGGGATGTAGGCGACGTGAGCCTTGCCGATAAACGGCAGCAGGTGGTGTTCGCACAGCGAGTACAACTCGATGTCCTTGACCAGCACCATTTCGCTGTTGTCGGAGCTGAACAAGGCACCATTGGTGACTTCTTCAAGTGTCTGTTCATAGCCGCGGCAAAGGTACTGCATCGCCTTGGCGGCACGCTTTGGCGTGTCGAGCAGGCCCTCGCGGGAGACGTCCTCGCCAAGTTGGCCGAGGATCTCGGTGTAATTCTGTTCCAGGGACATGAAACTACCTGTTGGATTTTCGCAAAGCGCAAGGTTACGGTGGCCGACACATGGCTGCAAGCCTGACGATGGCACTTGTTACTCGTCGCGCCCTTCCATCATGGTGCGCTTGAGCATCACGTACACCGCGCCGGCGCCACCATGACGGGCCTGGCAGGAGGTAAAGCCAAGCACCTGGGCATGCTGGCGCAGCCAGGTGTTGACATGGCTCTTGATCATTGGCCGCTTGCCGTCCAGGCGCACGGCCTTGCCGTGGGTGACGCGCACGCAGCGGATTTCGAATTTGGTGGCTTCGGCCAGGAAGGCCCAGAGGGTTTCCCGGGCTTTTTCCACGGTCATGCCATGCAGGTCTAGGCTGCCTTCGAACGGGATCTGGCCTGCCTTGAGCTTGCGCATCTGGCTTTCCTGCACACCGTCGCGGGCCCACATCAGTTCGTCTTCGGGGCCGACGTCGATCACGAACTGGTCCGACAGACCGTCTACGGTGGTGGCATCGGTGCGCACGGTCGCAGCCTGGCGCAACTTGGCGATCTGCGCCCGGTCAGTCTTGGGCTTGCCGGTGTCGGCGCGGTCGTGCTTGATCGGCTTGACGCCGCGCAGCTCGTTCTTGAACAGGGAAAAATCGTCGTCTTGCATGTCAGCCTCCGCGAAGGGCGGGCAGTTTACCTAAATCGCGGCGGCCAGGGCGCAGGAAACGCTATCCAAGCGCCATCAGTCGTGTTTTTTCATCAGGTGCGAGGCGATGTTCAGTGACAACGGCTGGCGCATCCGCCGCCGGCTGCGCCGCCACAACCACACGCCGAACCACAGCACCAACAGGCCGACCACCACCAGGATCGCCGAGCCGCCAGGGCTGGCATTCAATTCGCCCAGTGCCGGGGAGTGCCCCGACAAGCCTGCGCCACCGGCGAGCGCCAGCAGCACACCTACAACCGCCAGCAGCGCGGCAATGCCGGCCACCAGGCGCAGGCGCCAGTTGCTCGGGCCCTTGGGGCGCAAGCGACGAGCATCAAAACCATCGGATATCTTCATTCCGACCTTTCCTCCAGGGTATCGGCCCTTCGACCGGAAGATACACAGGTTGTTCCTGTGCCAGAGGCAATTGCAGCAAATGACAGGCATTTGCGGATGAGCGGGGCCCGCACGCGGCCGCTCCGCTCATCGCGCGGCTGTCAGATCAGGTCTTTGGTCAAGGCAAGGGTGGCAAAGTTGTCGGCCATGATGGCCATTTCGGTTTGCTGCACGTGTTCGGCAGTGAGGACGCCGCCCTTGTAAGGCAGGTCGCGGGTGGCACAGGCGTCCTCCACCAGGGTGCAGCGAAAGCCCAGGTTCTTGGCGGCGCGCACGGTGGTGCTGACGCTGGAGTGGCTCATGAAACCGCAGACGATCAGGTCCAGCGAACCCAGGTCCTGCAGGTGTTTTTCCAGGCCGGTGCCGTGGAAAGCGCTGGGCAGCAGCTTGCCGATGATGGTTTCGTCGCCGGCCGGTTCCAGGCCAGGGATGAATTCGCCACGCTCGCCCTGAGGGTCGAACAGGCCGCCCACGGTGCCCAGGTGGCGCACATGCACGATCGGGCGCCCGGCGCTGCGCGCGGCTGCGACCAATTGCTTGATATTGGCGACCGCCGCGTCCATGCCCGTGAGGGCGAGCGGGCCGCTGAGGTATTCCTTCTGGGCATCGATGATCACAAGGGTCGCATGGCTGAGATTGGCAGCTGCATAACCACGACCGCTGAGTTGAAACATCGTCTTTGGAACGGACATTCTGGGGCTCCTGTGAGTGGGGCTTTTGTGACATTGTCCACTGGCTGAGCGGTTCTGTGAATCGCTACGATCATAAGGTACGCCGTTGCTGGCGTGCAGCCATGTCAAGAGGCCGGCTTGTTCCAGCCAATGATGGCAAACTGGATGAAATCCGACGTACGGCGAGGGCGTTACGTACATCGTCGCTACGGGCGAAGGCTGTTAGAATCGCCAGTCGTTTTTTCCAGGAGCTTGCCCCCGTGATCACTTCTCGCCTGCGCACCTTGCGCGACCATATCCGTTGGGCTGTCAGCCGTTTCCATGGGGAAGACCTGTTTTTTGGCCACGGTACCGACAATGCCTGGGACGAAGCCCGGCAATTGGTGCTCGGCGCCTTGCACTTGCCGTGGGAAATCGCCGACAGCTACCTGGACTGCAACCTGGAAGAAGAGGAAATCTCCCATGTGCAGCGTTTGCTGCATCGCCGTATCCACGAGCGGGTACCCACCGCCTATCTGTTGAAGGAAGCCTGGTTTTGCGGCATGTCGTTCATTGTCGATGAGCGTGTGCTGATCCCACGCTCACCGATCGGCGAACTGATCGAAAACCGCTTCGAGCCCTGGCTGGCCCAGCCACCGGCGCGCATTCTCGACCTGTGCACGGGTTCCGGTTGCATTGGCATCGCGTGTGCCTATGAGTTCCCGGACGCCGAAGTGGTGTTGGGCGACCTGTCCTTCGAAGCGCTGGAAGTGGCCAACCAGAATATCGAGCGCCATGGCGTCGATGAACGCGTGTACACCGTGCAGGGGGACGGCTTTGATGGCTTGCCGGGCCAGCGCTTTGACCTGATCGTGTCCAACCCGCCGTATGTGGATGCCGAGGATTTTGCCGACATGCCGGACGAATACCAGCATGAGCCAGAGCTGGGCCTGGCGTGCGGCGACGATGGCCTGAACCTGGTGCGGCGCATGCTCGCCGAAGCGGCCGATCACCTGACCGAGAAGGGCTTGCTGATTGTCGAGGTGGGCAACAGCCAGGTCCACGTCGAGGCGCTGTACCCGGAAGTCGATTTTGCCTGGCTGGAGTTCCAGCGCGGTGGGCATGGCGTGTTCATGTTGACGGCTGAACAGTGCCGGGCGCATCAGGCAATCTTCGCCGCCAGGATCTAACTGAAGAAGAACCGGCTGTCGTGGCAAGCGGGTTGTTGTGGAAGGCGGGCTGTTGTGGCGAGCGGGCCTGTCTGTGGCGAGCGGGCTAGCCCCGCGTTGGGCTGCGCAGCAGCCCCAGTAAGATCACCGCGTTTTTTCAGACAAAACGCAGTGCGGGATTTGGGGCTGCTGCGCAGCCCAACGCGGGGCAAGCCCGCTCGCCACAGGGTTCCAGTTTGCTGCGCCACGGCGCCCAGTCGGATAGTCGGATAGTCGGATAGTCGGATAGTTGGCGCACCTTCCACCTGTGTATCCCGTGCAACCCGGTCACTCGCGATTTACCGGTGCGTAGCGATCCAGATCAACAATCCCGCCTGAAACACGGTGAACGCTACCAGGCAGGTGATGGTAAACCGTAGCCCGCTGTCCTCACGCTTGAACTTGGTGACTTTTTCCTCTTCCTTGCGCAGCTTCACTTCCTGCTCCGCCAGGTTCTGTTCGGCCTGTTGCAGCATTTGCGCGGCTTCGAGGATCTCCACGAACTGCACCTTCTCGGTGTTCCAGCTGTCCAGCACATCGCCGACCTTGCCGGGCTGCACGTTGCCTTTCAAATGCTGCACATCGGCGTAGGCCACGTCAAAGCCTTGGACACGCAGGAAGTGATCGCGACGCAGGCGCGTGGCTTCATTGAGCGCGTCCTTGTTGGCCAGGTCTACGCCGTCAACGCGGTAGTGGGCCCACTTCTTCTTCGCCCAGGCGGCGCCTTGGGCGACCAGGAATCGGCCGATGCCACGGTTGGCCGGTTCGATTTCCAGGCTGTTGCCTGGGCCGAAGTGCACGCGGTGCTTGTCGTGATCGACCCAGATGTCCAGGTGATTCTGCTCGCGGCGCACCCGTTGGCCCGGTAACTGGATGACCATGCGCAGCAGGCTGTGGTGTTTGTCGTTGCGTTCGGCGTAACCGAACTGCACGAAACGCAAAGGCCTCACCCCCGTGGCGCGGTCAGTGGCCAGGGGCGCCAGGCGCAGCATCTTGAAATGTTCCGCCTGCACGTCTGCCCACGGCAGGGGCGCCGCGTCGACGACCTCGGTTTTTTCCGTGGCGGTTTCAGCGGTAGGTTCTGGTGTTGCTTCGGTGATAGTCATGCGGCGCGATCCTGTCCAAGCCCAGCCAGTCGACAGGCTTTTTGCTGTCGACCCTGGGCTTATCGGCCGCTTTTCCCAGTACTGGAGGCAATTAGTCGGTCAACGGGGTTGAAGTCCGTCGATAAAGCGCACCAGGCGTGTGCCCAGCTCGGCGGCCAGGGGCAATTGAGGGTTGTTATAGGAGGCCAGTTGCTGCTTCACGTCGTTGGGCACGATGCGCATCACGTGGTTCATGCCCTCGATTATCGTCAATTCGGCGTCGGGCTTGGCGTTCTTCAATTGCTGCGCATCGCCCACCCCCACCTGGATATCGTGGGTGCCCTGGATGATCAGCGCCGGCATGCGTAGCTTGGCAAAAGCTGCCGAGGGGTCGGCACGAAACAGGCTGATCAGATAGGGCTGAACGCTGGGTCGGAAAATCCCTTCCAGAGGGGCCGGCACATCGGGGTCCACCTGGCCGGCCTTGAGGTGGTCAAGGATTTCATTACTGCGCAGCAGCAGGGCAGGGGGCAGGTGGTCAGCCAACTGTTGGCGTATCACCTGGTCCACCGGACGGGCGCTGCCGGACAAGGAGACCACCCCCGCCGGATCGAGTTGCGGCGCGGCCAGGGCGGCCACCAGCGCACCTTCGCTATGGCCCAGCACAATCAGCGGGCCCATGCGCTTGTCGGCCTTGAGCAGCTTGCCCCAGGCCACGGCGTCGGCCACGTAGGCGTCCAGGGTCAGGTTGCGCTCATCGGGCGTGGCGGCCAGGCTGGCGGCAACGCCGCGCTTGTCGTAGCGCACGCTGGCGATGTTATGCCGGGCCAGTACCCAGGCCAGGCGCTTGAGGCTGTCGTTGCGCGCGCCGTCGGCGCTGTTGCCGTTGCGGTCGGTGGGGCCGGAGCCGGCAATGATCAGCACCACCGGCACCGGTTTGTCGGACTGGGGCAGCAGCAGCGAGCCAAACAGCTCGCCGCTGCCGGTGTCGAGGCTGATGGGCCGTTGCAACACCACGGGGGACGCGGCACAGGCCACGCCAGTAAACAGGGTCAGGGTCAGTAGCAAAACTCGAAGCATCATCACGCCATCGTCAGGAAGGTGCCGGTTCGACCAACGTCTACCGGTAAGGTTTCGAGGATGAACTAGTCGGTTGGCCCGCGTATACTGGCGCGCTTGGTTATCACCTCTGAGTGATTACAACTGATTTCACGGAGCGCCCTGCATGTCCGGCAATACCTTCGGCAAGCTGTTCACTGTCACCACCGCAGGCGAAAGCCATGGCCCGGCGTTGGTCGCCATTGTCGACGGCTGCCCGCCCGGCCTCGAGCTGTCCCTGGAAGACCTGCAGCGCGACCTCGACCGCCGCAAGCCCGGCACCAGCCGCCACACCACCCAGCGTCAGGAGCCTGACCAGGTCGAAATCCTCTCTGGCGTGTTCGAAGGCCGCACCACTGGCTGTGCCATCGGCCTGCTGATCCGCAACACCGACCAGAAGTCCAAGGACTACTCGGCGATCAAGGACCTGTTCCGCCCGGCTCATGCCGACTACACCTACCATCACAAATACGGCGAACGCGACTACCGTGGCGGCGGCCGCAGCTCGGCCCGCGAGACCGCAATGCGCGTGGCGGCCGGTGCGATTGCCAAGAAGTACCTGGCCACCCAGGGTATCGTCATCCGTGGCTATATGAGCCAGTTGGGCCCGATCGAAATCCCGTTCAAGACCTGGGACAGCGTGGAAGACAACGCCTTCTTCTGCCCCGACCCGGACAAAGTGCCGGAACTGGAAGCCTACATGGACCAGTTGCGCCGCGACCAGGACTCCGTGGGCGCCAAGATCACCGTGGTCGCCGAAGGCGTCAAGCCGGGCCTGGGCGAGCCGATCTTCGACCGCCTGGACGCCGAACTGGCCCACGCGCTGATGAGCATCAACGCGGTGAAAGGCGTGGAAATCGGCGCGGGCTTCGCATGTGTCGCCCAGCGCGGCACCGAACATCGCGACGAACTGACCCCACAAGGTTTCCTCAGCAATAACGCGGGCGGCATCCTCGGCGGTATTTCCTCCGGGCAGCCGATCATTGCGCACCTGGCCCTCAAGGCCACATCGAGCATCACCACCCCGGGGCGTTCGATCGATGTGCACGGCAATCCGGTGGACGTCATCACCAAGGGCCGCCATGACCCGTGCGTCGGCATCCGTGCCACACCGATTGCCGAAGCGATGATGGCGATCGTGTTGATGGACCACCTGCTGCGCAACCGTGGGCAAAATGCCGATGTACGCGTGAGTACCCCGGTACTGGGCCAACTGTGACGGATTGTGGTGGCGAGCGATGTGGCTCGCGCGGGGCTGTGAAGCAGCCCCTTGCGGCAACATGACACCCCCCGTCCCGTACTGGCGCCTCTCCAGCTTCTACCTGTTCTACTTCGCCCTGCTGGGGGCGACAGCGCCATTCCTGGCGCTTTACTTCGATCATCTGGGGTTCTCCAGCGCGCGCATCGGCGAACTGGTGGCCATCCCCATGCTGATGCGCTGCGTGGCGCCCAACCTGTGGGGCTGGCTCGGCGACTATACCGGTCGGCGCCTGGCCATCGTGCGTTTTGGCGCGGTGTGCACCCTGGCGAGCTTTTGCCTGATTTTCATCAGCAAGACTTACGCCTGGCTGGCGCTGGTGATGGCCTTGCACGCGTTCTTCTGGCATGCGGTGCTGCCGCAGTTTGAAGTCATCACCCTGGCCCACCTGCACACACAAACCTCGCGCTACAGCCAGGTCCGCCTGTGGGGCTCCATCGGCTTTATCCTCACCGTCGTGATCATGGGTCGCCTGTTCGACTGGCTGAGCCTGGATATTTACCCGGTGGTGGTCGTGGTGATCATGGCCGGCATCATCGGCGCCAGCCTGTGGGTACCGAACGCGCAGCCTGCCACCCAGGGCAATCGCCTGGCTGACGAGGGTTTCCTCACGCAATTGCGCAGCCCCGGGGTCCTTGCGTTTTATGCCTGTGTGGCGCTGATGCAAATGAGCCATGGGCCGTACTACACCTTCCTGACCCTGCACCTGGAGCACTTGGGCTACAGCCGAGGCGTGATCGGTATGCTCTGGGCCCTGGGGGTGGTCGCGGAAGTGCTGATGTTCCTGGCCATGAGTCGCATCCTTACGCGCTTTTCCGTGCGTCGTGTGTTACTGGCCAGTTTCCTGCTGGCGGCGCTGCGTTGGTTGCTGCTGGGCTCGTTTGCCGAGTTTTTCTGGGTGTTGCTGTTGGCGCAAGTGATGCACGCGGCAACGTTCGGCAGTTTTCATGCGGCGGCGATTGCCTTTGTGCAACGCAGCTTCGGCGACCGCCAGCAGGGCCAGGGCCAGGCGTTGTACGCAGCCTTGGCCGGCACCGGCGGCGCACTTGGCGCTTTGTATGCCGGCTATAGCTGGAACCTGTTGGGGCCGACCCTCACGTTCAGCATCGCCAGCGTCGCGGCCCTGGCCGCCGCCCTTATCATCGGCTTTCGATTGCAAGAGCAGAACCAAGGAACCGTCCAATGAGTTATGTAGCCGTTTACTCCGTCACCACCCCGGATACCCCGAACAAGGTCCTGACCCATTTCGACGACATCGTCTCGACCCTGGCCGAGCACGGTGTGCGGTTTGAGCGCTGGCAACCAGGCCCGCTGGCAAAAGGTGCCAGTGAGGCTGAAATGATCGCCGCATGCCAGCCCCGGATCGACGCCCTCGGTTACGGCTGCATTGAGGTGTTCAGCGTCACCGGCGACCACCCGCAACGCACTGAGCTGCGCGCCGGCCTTCTCGATGAGCGCCGCTACAGCTCGGACCAGGCCAGGTTCTTTATCGCCGGCCAGGGGCTGTTCAGCTTGCACATCGGTGACTATGTGTACGGCGTACGCTGTGAGAAAAATGACCTGCTGGTGATCCCGGCCGGCTTGCCGCATTGGTTCGATATGGGAGAGCACCCGCACTGCGTGATCTTGCAGTTATCCCACCAGCCTGGGCACGCGGTCGCTGAGTTTACCGGGAGTGAGCTTGCCGCTGGGTTTCCAGGATTGGACGACTAGTCGCTGGTTCGCGATTGTTCAACCCGCCTATGCGGAAAAGTATTGTGGGAAGAACCTTATTGGAGTGTAAGACTTGGCTGTTTTTGCCGGTCTTGCTCTTTAATTCCGTTCGTTATGTAAATCTCTCCAAACCTCGATGTTTATGCTGTCTGTCAATAGGAGAAATCCGAAGGTTAGGACGGCGTCCGCAAATAAAAGGAGAGAGATGAATGAGCGCGCAACAGGAGCAGGATCGATCGTCACCGACGCAGGACGAAGTGTCCACAGCGGTGAGAAAGCGCCTGAGCTTGTCCGGCAAGCCCCTGACCCCCGCGGAACAGGAAATCCTGCGCTGGGCCCTGGAGGGCAAGACTGTCTGGGAGATCAGCCAGATTCGAGCCAGTTCCGAAGCCACGGTGAAATTTCACCTGCGTAACATCTATGGCAAGTTGCAGGTCACCAACCGCGTGCAGGCAATGAATGAAGCGGTTCGGCAAGGCCTGTACTGAACGCATAAAAAAGGGCCGCGACGCTTGATGGCGTCGCGGCCCTCTTTATTGCTGGATAGCTCAGGCCGAATGGTAGGTCGGCAAGGCAAAGCGGTTCTGGCTTTGCAGCATCGAAATCTGCGGCAGCTCACTGGCTTGTTCGGCCAGGTCGCGGCGAATCGCGCTGATCACCCACGTCAGTTGATCGGCAGTGTGCAACTGCTGGTAAGAGATCGAACGCTTGACCTGCTTGCCTTCGCTGTTGCGCAGGGTCAACAGGATACCGCCGTCGGGACGTGGCTGGGTGGTGACGTCGTAGTTGGAGAATACTGAGGCGAATTTATCTTGGATCAGGCTCATGTCTATCAGCTCCGTTGGCTCAAGTTGGCAAGCATGGAGTGATAGGTGCAGTGATTGTGCCAGCTAGTGAATTTATAAAAAGTCTTTATAAATCAATAGGTTAATAATATTCAGAATTTTCGGTTTCGTGCAATTTGCATGAATGGCCATCATGCATCCTGCATTTTGCGCTATTCGATAGGCCCGTCGCGGCGGGTGCTCAAGGGTAAAGACTGTCTGTACGTGACTAAATTCCCTTTTTTCAGCCAACGAGGGGCAGGGGATACAAAACTTTTCAAATCCCGCGTGTACAGCTGAAGAATCGCTGGCGTATTTTCCTGCAAGGCATTCGGCCTCCTGCCTTCGCAAGGCGCCGGTGTTTCCGGATCAGATAAAGAATAAGAAAAAGGATGTTCCGCCATGAGCCATCAGCCAAACGACATGATCACCTGGGGCATGATGCTGCGTAAGGTGCCAGCCATCGTGCGGGCCTTGCCTCGAGTGGTGCGCGGCATGCGCGCTGCGAATGTCACCGACCCGGCGCAGCCTTGCGGCCTGGGCTGGCACTTCGAACAAGCCACCCTGCGTAACCCTGATGGCGCCGCCTTGCTCTACGGCGACAGCGTGCTCAGCTACCGCGACGCTAACCAGCGTGCCAACCGCATCGCCCATCATCTGGCCTCCCAAGGCATCGGCAAGGGTGACGTCGTCGCGCTGTTTATCGAAAACCGTCCCGAGTTGCTGCTGAACGTGCTGGCGGTGACCAAGCTTGGCGGCATCTGCGCCATGCTCAATACCGCACAAACCCAGGCGGCGTTGGTGCACAGCCTGAACCTGGTCAACCCGGTGGCAATCGTGGTCGGCGCGGAATTGGTGGATGCCTATACGGTGGTGCGCGATCAAGTGTCGATCCCGGCGGAGCGCACCTGGTTCGTCGCGGATCAGCATGCCAGCGCGGTCCCCGAGGGGTATGTCGACCTGATGGCCGCCAGTGCCGACTGTTCGCCAGACAACCCCGCCAGCAGTGCCCGGATCTTCTTCAGCGACCCCTGCTTCTATATCTACACCTCCGGCACCACCGGTCTGCCCAAGGCCGGCATCATGAAACATGGTCGCTGGACCAGGACCGCCGTCAGTTTCGGCAGCATCGCCCTGGACATGGGCCCGGACGATGTCATGTATTGCACCTTGCCGCTGTACCACGCCACCGGTCTGTGCGTGTGCTGGGGGGCGGCGATCATTGGTGCCTCGGGATTCGCCATTCGGCGCAAATTCAGCGCCAGCCAGTTCTGGGACGATGCGCGCAAATTCAACGCCACTACCCTCGGGTATGTCGGCGAATTGTGCCGCTACCTGCTTGACCAGCCCACCAGTACCCAGGACCGCGATAACCAGGTGACCAAGATGGTCGGCAACGGCTTGCGCCCCGGTGTTTGGGCACAATTCAAACAGCGCTTTGGCGTCGAGCATATCTGCGAACTGTATGCCGCCAGCGATGGCAATATCGGCTTTACCAACGTGCTGAACTTCGACAACACCATCGGCTTTTGCCTGCAACATTGGGCGCTGGTGGATTACGTCCCGGAGAGCGGCGAACCGCTGCGGGGCAGTGATGGCTTCATGCGCAAGGTGCAAACGGGCGGCCAGGGCCTGTTGCTGGCCAGGATCGATGAAAAGTCGCCGTTCGATGGCTACACCGACCCGGAAAAAAACCGCAAGGTGGTGCTGACCGACGTGTTCGAAAAGGGCGATCGCTACTTCAATACCGGCGACTTGTTACGCAGCATCGGCTTTGGCCATGCGCAGTTTGTCGATCGCCTGGGGGATACCTATCGCTGGAAGGGCGAGAACGTTTCCACCACCGAAGTCGAGAACATCCTGCTGCAACACCCGCAGATCGCCGAGGTCGTGGCCTATGGTGTCGAGATCGAAAACACCAACGGCCGCGCAGGCATGGTCGCCATCACTCCCAGTGAATCCCTGGCGGCCCTGGATATGCGCGAACTGCTGCAATTCGCCCATGGTCAATTGCCGCACTATGCGGTGCCGTTATTCCTGCGGATCAAGGTGAAGATGGAGACCACTGGCACCTTCAAGTACCAGAAGGTACGGCTCAAGGAAGAAGCCTTCGACCCGGACAAGGCGGGCAACGATCCGGTCTACGCGTGGTTGCCGGGCTCGGACAGCTACGTGCCGGTCACGGGGCAATTATTGGCGCAGATCCAGGGCGGTGAGTTTCGCTATTGATTGTGTCTATGAAGGCTTTTGACAAAAAAGCCATGACAGTGGGGAACTCCATCGCGACACTGGGCGCCATATAAAGCACCAGAACAGGAGCCTCCCCATGTCAGACCACGCCAAACGAATGACCGAAGACGAAGCCGCCGAATTTGCCGAACAGGTCTTCGACGTGGCCCGCAAAGGCGACGCGGCCATGCTCGCCGCGCTGCTGGCCAAAGGCTTGCCGGCCAACCTGCGCAACCACAACGGCGACACCTTGCTGATGCTCGCGGCCTACCATGGCCACGCCGAGGCGGTAAAAGTGCTGCTGGAATTCAAGGCTGACCCGCTGATCGCCAATGACAAGAACCAACTGCCGATCGCTGGCGCGGCGTTCAAGGGCAACCTGCCCGTGGTCAAGGCCCTGATCGAGGGTGGCGCACCGGTTGACGCAGCATCCTCGGACGGCCGCACGGCATTGATGATGGCCGCGATGTTCAACCGCGTTGAGATGGTGGACTACCTGCTGGGCCAGGGCGCGAACCCCAGGGCGGTCGATGCCCAGGGTGCGACGGTGCTGGCAGCGGCGCAGACCATGGGCGCGATGGATACGGCGGCGCAGTTGCAGAAACTGGTGTAGGCTACGCGCCCTCGAAAACCAGCCCGTCACAGGATCGCCCCATGAAAACCGCCCTCGTCGAACTCATCAGCAACATCAGCACCGGCCTCATGAGCGACGACGAGGTGGCGCGCATCGCCGAAGAGGCCGCCCAGGCCTACGCAGACCCTGCGGCCTTCCTGGCGGCCAATCCGGACATCAACTACGACGACACCTTCCCGATCCCGCTGGGGGAGTGGGTGGTGGTCGGCAGCCTGCCGGACACCGTGCTGTTCCAGGCCGATACCTACAGTGATCTGTTTGCCCAGATCGTCGCGTCGTTCGGCCCGGGCGTGGCATTCAACCTCAAGCCCAAGCAACTGGCCAAGACCGAAGCGCTGACCGCCCTCAACCGCATCCAGATCCAGATGAGCGCCCTGAGCCCGGAAGACGGCGGCTATGTGTTGATGAACTTCAGCCAACCGCTGGATGACGAGATCCAGGCGGTGCTGGTGTACGGCAACGACCTGGCGCGCGTGTTGGCGCTGTGTGCCGAAGTCGGCATCAAGGGCGAGCCTTCCCTGGAAGCGTTGAAGGTGGCCGTTCACGTCTGAAATAAAACGGAACCCCCGCCAGGGCTGACTATCCTACAAGGGCATGCCCTCACTTAGGAGCGACACCATGGGTTCTACTTTCAACGGTCTGATCGGGTTGATCATCCTGGCGCTGGATATCTGGGCGATCATCAATGTGTTCCAAAGCGGCGCAAGCACCGGGGCCAAGGTGCTCTGGATCCTGTTGATCCTGTTGCTGCCAGTGTTGGGCCTGATCATCTGGGCGATCGCCGGGCCGCGCGGTAATGTGCGGATCTGACCCCTCACTCCCTTTGGCGTGTGAGCGATAAGTGTGGGAGGGGGCTTGCTCCCGATAGCGGTGTGGCAGTGCCAGATGAGTTGGCTGACCCACCGCTATCGGGAGCAAGCCCCCTCCCACAGTGGTCTTCAGCGCACTCCAGAGATTTGTGTGTCGAAATATTCGCTGCACGAAATTTTCACATCCCATCCAAGACAATTCGCCCGCTTTGAATCGCCGCCCCAAGGCTCTATCTCCAGTGCCGTTAACGGCAGAAGGGGGGCGCACATTCAGTAATTAATAGCGTTGCTCGCATTGATCGGGCACCATTTGCGCCACCGCGCAAACCGCCTCCCCCCAGCCAGCCTGGGCGAGGCCGAGCGCCATTGCTTTATTTCGCAACTTAAACTTCCAATGGGTCCTGAAACGACATGGCAAACCCGGACGCCCTGAGTCAGCAGCGAGCTTCTAATCGCCTGCTGCAACCGACCGTCAAATCCCATCTGGCGTACACGCTGCTTTGCGCACTGGTCATGATGGTGATGTTTTCCCTGCTGCGCCTGGCGCTGCTGGCCTACAACCGCGAGATGATCCTCGACACCCCGGCCTCGACCTTCCTGGAAGCGTTCGCCAACGGCCTGCGCCTGGATATTCGCCTGGTGGTGTACGTGCTGATCCCGCTGCTGCTGGCCCTGTTCAGCGTACGGGCCATGGCCGCGCGTGGGTTCTTCCGTTTGTGGCTGACCGTTGCGTCCAGCATCGCCCTGTTCCTGGGCTTGATGGAGATGGACTTCTACCGCGAATTCCACCAGCGCCTCAACGGCCTGGTCTTCCAATATGTCAAGGAAGACCCGAAGACCGTGATGAGCATGCTCTGGTACGGTTTCCCAGTGGTGCGCTACCTGCTGGCCTGGGCCGTGGGCACGCTGATCCTGAGCATCGCCTTCAAGGGTGCCGACCGTGCCACGCGCCCGCGCGGCCCGTTCAGCGGTGGCAGCATCGGTACCCGCCAGGTGGCGCCGTGGTACTCGCGCATCGCGGTGTTCGTGGTTTGCCTGCTGGTCGCGGTCGTCGCTGCTCGTGGCACCCTGCGCCAGGGCCCGCCGCTGCGTTGGGGTGACGTCTACACCACCGAGTCGAACTTCGCCAACCAGTTGGGCCTCAATGGCACCTTGTCGCTGATCGCCGCGGCCAAGTCGCGCTTCTCCGAAGAACGCTCCAACATCTGGAAAGCCACCCTGGATCAACCGCTGGCCACCCAGACCGTGCGCGACATGCTGGTCTTGCCGCAAGAGAAACTGGTGGATACCGACACCGCCGCCGTGCGCCGTGACTACACGCCGCCGGCCGAAAAAACCCTGCCGATCAAGAACGTCGTCGTGATCCTGATGGAAAGCTTCGCCGGTCACTCGGTGGGCGCCTTGGGTCGCCCGGGCAATATCACGCCGTACTTCGACAAGTTGTCCAAGGAAGGCCTGCTGTTCGACCGCTTCTTCTCCAATGGCACTCACACCCACCAGGGTATGTTCGCCACCATGGCCTGCTTCCCGAACCTGCCGGGCTTCGAATACCTGATGCAGACCCCCGAAGGCAGTCACAAGCTGTCGGGCCTGCCGCAGTTGCTCAGTGCACGCAAGTTTGACGACGTGTATGTCTACAACGGCGACTTCGCCTGGGACAACCAGTCCGGTTTCTTCAGCAACCAGGGCATGACCAACTTCATTGGCCGCAATGACTTCGTCAACCCGGTGTTCTCCGACCCGACCTGGGGCGTGTCCGACCAGGACATGTTCAACCGTGGCCTGGAAGAGTTGAAGGCCCGCGAAGGCGGCAAGCCGTTCTACGCATTGCTGCAAACCCTGTCCAACCACACGCCGTACGCGCTGCCCAACCCGTTGCCGGTGGATAAAGTGACCGGCCGTGGCAGCCTCGACGAGCATTTGACGGCCATGCGCTACTCCGACTGGGCCCTGGGCCAGTTCTTTGAAAAGGCCCGCAAAGAGCCGTACTTCAAGGAAACCCTGTTCGTGATCGTGGGTGACCACGGCTTTGGCAATGAACAGCAGATCACCGAAATGGACCTGGGCCGCTTCAATGTGCCGATGCTGATGATCGCACCGGGTATCCAGGAGAAGTTCGGCGAGCGTGACCACACCGTGGGCACCCAGATCGACATCGTCCCGACTATCATGGGGCGCCTTGGCGGCGACACCCTGCACCAGTGCTGGGGGCGTGACCTGCTGAACCTGCCGGAAGGCGACAAGGGTTTCGGCGTGATCAAGCCTTCGGGCAGCGACCAGACCGTGGCGTTGCTCACTGGCGACCGCGTGCTGGTGTTGCCTAAGGAAATGCCACCGAAGTTGTGGGAATACGAACTGGGCGCCGAGCCAACCGGTAAGGTCATTCCTGATTCGCCGGACGAAGCTGCACTGAAGCAGAAGCTTGAATCGTTCCTGCAGACCGCGACCAAGAGCCTGTTGGATAACACCGCAGGGGTGGTTGATGGCAAGCCGGACTAATTGACCGGCAATAAAAAAGAGGCCTTCAAGAAGGCCTCTTTTTTTGCCCGGCTTTTATATCTTGCCGAGCAGCAACAACACCAGCAGCACGACCAGGACCACACCGAGAATACCCGACGGACCATAACCCCAGCTACGGGAGTGCGGGAACACTGGAAGGCCACCGACCAGTAGAAGGATCAGGATAATGATCAGAATGAGGCTCATAGTTTTTTTCCTTGTAGGCCTTCTGTAAAGACCGGTTATTTAACGATAGGCCCGACAGTTGAATACGGACGCCTTAATAACTCCGACTGTGCGCCTGCGTGGAAAATTCCATGTTTTTTTAAAGCGTTTTGCAGCGTCGCTTATTTCTTTTAATACCCTCGCCAATGCACCTGCTTAGTTGAAAAAGATTGAACTTAGCCTGTGGGCAGGTATCCGACCGAGCCCGCGGTTTGCCTGGGGCATTCATCATTCTGATGGTGCGTGGGTGTAGGAAAAACCTTCGCTACACTGCCGATCACTTCTTCTGTGAACCACAAGGCTACTTTCTATGCAAAATCGCATGATGATCACTGGCGCCGGGTCCGGCCTGGGTCGTGAAATCGCTCTGCGCTGGGCCCGCGAGGGTTGGCAACTGGCCTTGTCGGATGTCAGTGAGCCGGGCCTGCAGGAAACCTTGAAGCGGGTACGCGAGGCCGGTGGCGACGGTTTTATCCAGCGCTGCGACGTGCGCGACTACAGTCAGCTCACGGCCTTTGCCCAGGCCTGCGAGGAGAAGCTGGGTGGCATAGATGTGATCGTCAACAATGCCGGCGTGGCCTCCGGTGGGTTCTTCGCCGAACTGTCCCTGGAGGATTGGGACTGGCAGATCGCGATCAACCTGATGGGCGTGGTCAAGGGCTGCAAGGCGTTCCTGCCGCTGCTGGAAAAGAGCAAGGGCCGCATCATCAACATTGCTTCGATGGCAGCACTGATGCAGGGCCCGGCCATGAGCAACTACAACGTGGCCAAGGCCGGCGTAGTGGCGCTATCGGAAAGCCTGTTGGTGGAGCTCAAGCAGCAGGAAGTGGGGGTGCACGTGGTCTGCCCGTCGTTTTTCCAGACCAACCTGTTGGACTCGTTCCGTGGACCGACCCCGGCAATGAAAGCGCAGGTGGGCAAGTTGCTCGAGAGCTCACCGATTTCGGCGGCGGATATCGCCGATTACATTTATCAGCGGGTGGCCCAGGGCGAGTTCATGATCCTGCCCCATGAACAGGGTCGGATGGCGTGGGCGTTGAAGCAGAAGAACCCGCAGTTGCTGTATGACGAGATGACCGTGATGGCGGATAAGATGCGCGCGAAGGCCCAGGCTGTCAGGGGGTGATTGGGATGGTGTGCATATCCGTTTCCTTGATAACGGATATGCCCCGCTAAACCCGCCACAACCAAGCCTCTGTCTGTCAGGCAATTTACCCGCCTATGTAGGCGCTGCCTGATTTAGCCGCAAGCCATTGCTGCCACAAATCCAAGCGCGCAAGGTCAAGGTCCTGTCACTCGAAAAGGACAACCGCCATGCTGGTCTTAAGCCGCGCCGTAGGCGAAATCATCTCCATTGGCGATGACATCGCCTTGCACATCCTCGAACTGAACGGTACCCAGGTTAAATTCGGCATCCAAGCGCCGACGGGCGTCAATGTGCACCGCGCCGAGGTGTTTGAGAAGATCGTCGAACGCCAGGGTGCCGCCGCCCATCCGCAACCCAACGCCTGAAACCGCGCTCAGTCGAACAGATGCTTGGGCACGTCGTGCTTGAGCATCAACTGGCATTGTTCGCTGTCGGGGTCGAATACGATCAATGCCTGGCCCTTGGTCAGCGCCTGGCGCACGCGCAATACCCGGGTTTCCAGGGGCGTGTCGTCGCCATTGTCGGTACCGTCGCGGGTGACGAAGTCTTCGATCAGGCGGGTCAGGGTGTCGACTTCAAGTGCGTCGTAGGGAATCAGCATACAAGCCTCAACTAGAGAATCCCGGCGATGCTACTGCGCCGGGACCATTGTTGCCAGCGTCAGGACTTCTGACCGACCAGGCTGTCTACCGACGGCACACGCGTGTCGCTCTCCATCTGCGTTTCGTGCTCGATCTGATGGCTGAACCTGTCCAGTGAACCCTGGGCCGGTTGCGCATCGCTGGCAAACACGGGGGGGCTGAGGATATACGCGCTCAGCAGGCGACTCAGGGCCGCCAGGCTGTCGATATGGGTGCGCTCGTAGCCGTGGGTCGCATCGCAACCAAACGCCAGCAGCGCGGTGCGGATATCGTGGCCAGCGGTCACCGCCGAATGGGCATCGCTGAAGTAATAACGAAACAGGTCGCGACGCACCGGCAGTTCATTGTCCGAAGCCAGGCGCAGCAGGTGGCGGGACAGGTGATAGTCATACGGCCCGCCGGAGTCCTGCATCGCCACGCTCACCGCGTGCTCGCTGGAGTGCTGGCCAGGGGCGACCGGTGCGATATCGATGCCGACAAACTCACTCACATCCCAGGGCAGGGCAGCCGCTGCGCCGCTGCCGGTTTCCTCGGTGATGGTGAACAGTGGGTGGCAGTCGATCAGCAAGGGTTCGCCGCTGTCGACGATGGCCTTGAGTGCGGCAAGCAGGGCGGCGACACCAGCCTTGTCGTCCAAGTGGCGCGCGCTGATATGGCCGCTTTCGGTGAACTCGGGCAGGGGGTCGAACGCCACGTAGTCACCGATGCCGATTCCCAGGGAGTCGCAGTCGGCACGGGTCGCGCAGTAGGCGTCCAGGCGCAGCTCCACATGGTCCCAGCTCACCGGCATTTCATCCACGGCGGTATTGAATGCGTGCCCTGAGGCCATCAATGGCAGGACGCTGCCACGGATCACGCCGTTGTCAGTGAACAGGCTGACGCGGCTGCCCTCGGCAAAGCGGCTTGACCAGCAACCGACGGGGGCCAGGGTCAGGCGTCCGTTATCCTTGATCGCGCGGACGGCGGCGCCGATGGTGTCCAAGTGCGCCGATACTGCGCGGTCGGGGCTGTTCTTCTGGCCCTTGAGGGTGGCGCGAATGGTGCCGCGGCGGGTCATTTCAAACGGGATGCCCAGCTCTTCCAGGCGTTCGGCGACATAGCGCACGATGGTATCGGTAAACCCGGTGGGGCTGGGGATGGCGAGCATTTCCAGCAGCACTTTTTGCAGGTAGTTGAGATCCGGTTCGGGGATGGTTCGGGTCATAAAGACTCCTGACTGGATAAGATAAGGGCGGTTTTGTGGCGAGCTGGCTTGTTGTGGAGAGCTGGCTTGTTGTGGCAAACGGACTTGTTGTGGCGAGCTGGCTTGTTGTGGCGAGCGGGCTTGCCCTAATGCCGTTC
This sequence comes from Pseudomonas gorinensis, assembly GCF_042015035.1. Taxonomy (NCBI): domain Bacteria; kingdom Pseudomonadati; phylum Pseudomonadota; class Gammaproteobacteria; order Pseudomonadales; family Pseudomonadaceae; genus Pseudomonas; species Pseudomonas gorinensis. Next base: position 5,222,362 of record NZ_CP167125.1, on the reverse strand, counting down.
AGTTAAGGCTTTTTTGTAGGAGCGAGCTTGCTCGCGAAGAACTCACAGGCGCCGCGTTCACTCAGGAAACACGCGTTATCGTTGACGTTTTTCGCGAGCAAGCTCGCTCCTACAGAAGGCGATGTACGCTTAACTGAACGGCATTAGGGCTTGCCCCGCGTTGGGCTGCGCAGCAGCCCCCTCTCCCCAAGCACCACGCTCTTTCAGTCAGACCTCATTGGCACATGTGGGGGCTGCTTCGCAGCCCAACGCGGGGCAAGCCCGCTCGCCACAACAAGCCCGCTCGCCACCACAGGCCCCCCTCGCCACAGGGTTTATTGAGCGGTCGGCTGACTGTGTGGAAACAACAAATCCACAAACTTCTCTGCCGTCGGCTGCGGTTCATGGTTGGCCAGCCCGGCCCGTTCGTTGGCTTCGATAAACACGTACTCCGGTTGATCGGCCGCGGGCACCAGCAGGTCCAGGCCCACCACGGGGATATCCAGCGCGCGGGCGGCGCGTACGGCGGCGTCGACCAGGGTGGGATGCAGGATGCCCGTCACATCTTCCAGGCACCCACCCGTGTGCAGGTTGGCAGTACGGCGCACAGCCAATTGCACACCACGGGGCAGGATGCTGTTGTAGTCGTAGCCAGCGGCTTTCAAGGTGCGTTCGGTTTCGGCATCCAGGGGGATTTTGCTTTCGCCATCGGTGGCGGCCTGGCGGCGCCGGCTTTGCGCCTCGATCAGCGCGCGGATGGAGTGCTGGCCGTCGCCGATTACTTCGGCCGGGCGGCGAATCGCGGCGGCCACGACTTCGAAGCCGATCACCAGGATGCGCAGGTCGAGACCCTCGTGGAAGCTCTCGAGCAATACGCGGCTGTCGAACTGCCGCGCCGCTTCGATGGCCTGTTGCACCTCGTCAATCTCTTGCAGGTCCACCGCTACACCCTGGCCTTGCTCGCCGTCCAACGGCTTGACCACGATGCGCTGGTGTTCGTCGAGGAACTCCAGGTTGTCATCGGCGCTGCCCGCCAGTTGCTGGGAAGGCAGTTTCAAACCGGCGGCCTTCAATACCTTGTGCGTAAGGCTCTTGTCCTGGCACAGGGTCATGCTGATGGCGCTGGTCAGGTCGCTCAATGACTCCCGGCAACGCACGCGACGCCCGCCATGGCTGAGGGTGAACAGCCCCGCATCGGCGTCGTCCACCTGCACGTCGATGCCGCGCCGATGGGCTTCTTCGACGATGATCCGCGCATAGGGGTTGAACCCCGCCTGCGGGCCGGGGCCGAGGAACAGCGGCTGGTTGATACCGTTCTTGCGCTTGATCGCAAAAGTGGTCAGTGCGCGGAAGCCCAGCTTGGCGTACAGGCTCTTGGCCTGGCGGTTGTCGTGCAGCACCGACAGGTCGAGGTAGCTCAGGCCACGGCTCATAAAGTGTTCCACCAGGTGGCGCACCAGCACTTCGCCCACGCCGGGGCGCGTGCATTGCGGGTCGACGGCCAGGCACCACAGGCTGCATCCGTTTTCCGGGTCGTGGAAGGCTTTGGGGTGATTCAGGCCCATGACGCTGCCGATCACTGCGCCGCTGTCTTCATCCTCGGCCAACCAGTACACCGGGCCTCCTTCATGGCGCGGCGTGAGGCGCTCGGCGTCGACGGGCAACATGCCGCGGCCCTGGTAGAGCTGGTTGACCGCGAGCCAATCGGCCTCGGTCTGGACCCGGCGAATCCGGAAGCCGCGAAACACCCGGGTGGCAGGGCGATAGTCGCTGAACCACAGGCGCAGGGTATCGGACGGATCCAGGAACAACTGCTGCGGATCGATCCCGAGGATCTGTTGGGGCGCAGCCACGTACAGCGCGATGTCGCGCTCGCCGGGCTGCTCGTTGAGCAGTTCCTGGGCCAGGCTGGCCGGGTCGGGAAAGGTGTGGCCGATCAACAGCCGGCCCCAGCCGCAATGCACCGCAATCGGCTCGGCGGCCAGTGGGCTGCCATCTTCGGCCAGGCGCGCCTGCAGGCGCTCATAGGTCGGCGCCTGGCCCTTGAGCAAGCGTTGGCTGTAAGCCGCGGCATTCGGTTTCATGGATCAGATTCCTTGTTCGCTGAGCCACAGGTTCAGCGCTGCCAGTTGCCACAGCTTGGAGCCGCGCAACGGCGTCAGTTGGCCCTGCGGGTCAGTCAGCAGGCGATCGAGCATGGCCGGGTTGAACAGGCCGCGATCCTGGCTGGGGTCGAGCAGCAGTTCACGCACCCAGTTCAAGGTGTCGCCCTGCAAATGCTTGAGCCCTGGCACCGGGAAGTAGCCTTTCTTGCGGTCGATGACTTCGCTCGGGATCACCCGGCGCGCCGCTTCCTTGAGTACCTGCTTGCCGCCGTCGGGCAACTTGAATTGACCGGGGACGCGTGCCGACAGCTCCACCAGGCGGTAGTCGAGGAACGGCGTGCGGGCCTCCAGGCCCCAGGCCATGGTCATGTTGTCGACGCGTTTGACCGGGTCGTCCACCAGCATCACCGTGCTGTCCAGGCGCAGGGCCTTGTCCACGGCGGCATCGGCGCCGGGCATCGCGAAATGCTCACGCACGAAATCGCCAGCGGCATCGTTGGCGGTCAGCCATTTTGGAGCGGCGGTGGCGGCGTAGTCGTCGTAGCTGCGGTCGAAAAACGCCTCGCGGTACGCGGCATACGGATCGCTGGCACCGTCCACCTGCGGGTACCAGTGGTAACCGGCAAACAGTTCGTCGGCGCCCTGGCCGCTTTGCACCACCTTGCAATGCTTGGCCACTTCCCGGGACAAGAGGTAGAAGGCAATGCAGTCATGACTGACCATCGGCTCGCTCATGGCGCGGAACGCGGCCGGCAGTTGCTCGATGATCTCGCTTTCGGCGATGCGCAATTGATGGTGGCGGGTGCCGTAGTGCTTGGCGATCAGGTCTGAATACTGGAATTCATCGCCGCGCTCGCCGCCAGCGTCTTCAAAACCGATGGAGAAGGTCGACAGGTCCTGCACGCCGACTTCCCGCAACAGGCCGACAAGCAGGCTCGAATCGACGCCACCGGAGAGCAGCACGCCGACATCCACGGCGGCGCGTTGGCGAATCGCCACGGCCTCGCGGGTGCTGTCGAGCACGCGGTCGGTCCAGTCTTCCAGCGTGAGGTTGCGCTCATCCTCTCGCGGGCCGTAGGGCAGGGTCCACCAGGTTTTTTGCTCGGTGTTGCCCTTGGCGTCGACGCGCATCCAGGTGGCGGGCGGCAGTTTTTCGATGCCTGCCAGCAGCGTGCGCGGTGCAGGCACCACGGCATGGAAGTTCAGGTAATGGTTGAGTGCGACGGGGTCGAGGATCGGGTTGATATCGCCGCCCTTGAGCAGGGCTGGCAGGGTTGAGGCAAAGCGCAAACGCTGGCCGGTACGTGAGAGGTACAACGGCTTCACGCCCAGGCGGTCGCGGGCGATAAACAGGCGCTGGGCGTCGCGCTCCCAGATGGCAAACGCGAACATGCCGTTGAGCTTGGGCAGCAGAGCCTCGCCCCAGGCGTGATAGCCCTTGAGCAGCACTTCGGTGTCGCCGCCGGAATAGAAGGCATAGCCCAGGGCTTCGAGCTCCTGGCGCAGTTCCGGGAAGTTATAGATTGCACCGTTGAACGCCAGGGACAGCCCCAGTTGGGCGTCAACCATCGGTTGGGCCGAGCCATCCGACAGGTCCATGATTTTCAGGCGTCGATGGCCCAGGGCAATCGGCCCTTGGGCATGAAAGCCCCAGGCGTCGGGGCCACGGGGGGCCAAGTGATGGGTGATGCGTTCAATCGCTGCCAGGTCGGCAGGTTGGGCATCAAAACGTAGTTCTCCAGCTAATCCGCACATAAGTTCCTTACCGGTTTTTCCGTTGGGGAGGGGTAAATACTCAATGCGCCTAAAGGGCGCGTACCCAGAAACTGACACGCCCCTATGATTGGAGTTTTAGAACAATCTGTTATAAGGCCAAGAGCCTTGCCTGCTCCGGTGCGATCCTGCGCGGCGAGTGGCCCGTTACTGCGCAGAGGAGCCGCCCGTGCCGCGAATCAATGCGCGCAAGGCGAACCGATTCGGATGGCAGGCGTCGGCCACGCTTTTAGGCACCGGCAAGGGTTCATCGTCCAGCCATGCCGCCAACAGTTCCGCGCACAGGGGGGCGGTCACCAGCCCACGGGAGCCATGGCCGCTGTTGATATACAGGCCGTCGAGCCATGGGCAGGCGGCCTCGGGTACCTGTCGGGCGTCCTTGCGCAGTGCCGCATAGGCGTGGTCAAAGGCCGCGCGATCGGCCAGTGGCCCGACAATCGGCAGGTAGTCCGGGCTGGTGCAGCGAAACGCGGCGCGACCTTGCAGGTCCTCGCCGGCAAGGTGGTCGGCGCCCAGGCGGTGCAGCAGGTCGACGGATATTTCCCGCAGCATGTCCAGGTTGCCGACATGCTCGGCGACCGTGGGGGTCAGGTCATCGCTCTTGAAGTCGAAGCTGGCGCCCAGCGTGTGCTCCCCCAGGCGCGCCGGGGCCACATAGCCCTCGGCGCACACCACCGTGGCCAACGCCTGGCTCGCCGGGGTTTGCGCCAAGCGGGTGATTTGCCCGCGAATGCGCTTGAGGGGCAGGTCGGCGCTGAACGCGAAGTGCTTGATCTGCGCTGCGTTGGCCAGCACCACCACACTGGCGCTGGCCAGCAAGGTGTCGCCGGCCAGGGCGCGCCATTGACCGTCGACGCGTTGCAACTCAAGGGCTTCGTGATGCGTCAGCACGGTGATCAGAGGGTGCCGGGCTTGCCATTCGCATAATGCTGGCGGGTGCACCCAACCGCCTTCGGGGTAGAACAGCCCGCCATGCTCCAGCGCCACACCGGCACGAGCCTGGGCCTGGGCCTGATCGAGCCGATGCAGCAGGCCAGGGGCGAATGCGCCGGCCAACTGTGCCTGGCGCTCGGCTTCCTTGGCGTTGAAGGCCAGTTGAAGCACGCCGCAACCGTCCCAGTCGACGCCTCGGTGCAGGTGTTCCAACAGGCGTCGGGTATGGCCGAAACCGCTGAGGATCAACTGCGAAAGTGCCGTGCCGTGCGCTGACAGCTTGAGGTAAAGCACGCCTTGCGGGTTGCCCGAGGCTTCCTGCGCCAGGCCCGCATGTCGTTCCAGCAGCTTGACGCGCCAGCCGCGTGCCGCGAGGCTGGCTGCCGTAGCGCAGCCGGCCAGGCCACCCCCGATCACCAGGGCGCTGCGCTCACCGTGCAGCGGCGTTGGACGGGCGAACCACGGTTTGTCCGGGGGCGGCGGCGGGGTGTCGGCCGGCCACCCAAGGTATTCACCCCGCAGGATCTCCCATTTGTGGCCAATACCCGGCGTGCGTTTCATCTTGAACCCGGCGGCATTGATCAGCCGCCGCACCCAACCGGTGCTGGTAAACGTGCTGATGGTCGCTCCAGGGGCCGCCAGGCGTGCCAGTTCGGCGAACAGCTCGGCGGTCCACATGTCGGGGTTTTTGGCGGGGGCGAAGCCATCGAGAAACCATGCATCGACTTGCGCATCCAGTTGCGGTAATTGCTCCAGGGCGTCACCGATCAACAGCGTCAAGGTCACACGGCCGTTGGCCAGCACCAGGCGCTGGAAGCCTTGGTGGATCGCGACGTACTGCGCCAGTAAGGATTCGGCGAAGGGTTGCAGCTCGGGCCACAGGGCGAGTGCGCGTTGCAGGTCGGCGTGGCTCAGCGGGTATTTCTCAACGCTGACAAAGTGCAAGCGCGCACCGGCTACGGCCTGCTGTTCAAACAACTGCCAGGCGCAGAGAAAATTCAGGCCAGTGCCGAAACCGGTCTCGCCGATCACCAGGCATCCATTCACCGGCAAGGCAGCAAAACGCTCCTGCAAACGGTTCTGTTCGAGGAACACATAACGGGTTTCTTCCAGGCCCGATTTGTCGGAAAAGTACACGTCGTCGAATACCCGTGAGTGCGGGCGACCTTGGTCATCCCAGTCGAGCTGGGCGTGGGTTACGGGGTTCATGGGCGACTCGGCAAAGGCAAGGCCGCCATTCTAGCCGATCAACAGCCTTTGAATTGACCCACGGCAAGCGCACGTGGAATTTCCTCCCGCATGGCGTTGCCCAATCCGCTAGTCTTGATCCATCTTGAAACGGAGCAGCCTATGTTCGAATCCGCCGAAATCGGTCACGCCATCGACAAAGACACCTACGACACCGAGGTGCCCGCCCTGCGCGAAGCCTTGCTCGAAGTGCAATACGAGTTGCAGCAGCAGAAGCGTTTTCCGGTGATCATCCTGATCAACGGGGTTGAAGGTGCGGGCAAGGGCGAGACGGTCAAGCTGCTCAATGAATGGATGGACCCGCGCCTGATCGAAGTGCGCACCTTCGACCAGCAGACCGACGAGGAACTGGCGCGCCCCCCGGCCTGGCGCTACTGGCGCCAACTGCCCGCCAAGGGCCGCATGGGCGTGTTTTTTGGCAATTGGTACAGCCAGATGCTGCAAAGCCGCGTGCATGGCGAGATCAAGGATGCGCGGCTCGACCAGGCCATCGCCGGTGCCGAGCGTCTGGAGAAGATGTTCTGCGATGAGGGCGCGGTGATCTTCAAGTTCTGGTTCCACCTGTCCAAGAAACAGATGAAGGCGCGACTCAAGGCCCTGGCCGATGACCCGCTGCACAGCTGGCGCATCAGCCCGCTGGACTGGCAGCAATCGCAGACCTACGACAAGTTCGTGCATTTTGGCGAGCGCGTGCTGCGCCGCACCAGCCGTGACTATGCGCCGTGGCATGTGATCGAAGGTGTCGACCCCTATTACCGTGGCCTGACCGTGGGCAAGATCCTGCTCGAAGGCCTGCAAAACGCCTTGAAGCAAGCCAGGGGCAAGGCCAGCGGCATGAACCCGGCGCCTTTGCCTGCCGCGGTGGACCAGGTGAGCCTGCTGAACAGCCTCGACATGACCTTGAGCCTGGACAAGGACGATTACGAAGAACAACTGATTACCGAGCAGGCGCGCCTCTCTGGCCTGATGCGCGACAAACGCATGCGCAAGCACGCCCTGGTCACGGTGTTCGAAGGCAACGATGCCGCCGGGAAGGGGGGGGCGATCCGCCGTGTCGCCGCGGCCCTCGACCCGCGCCAGTACCGCATCATCCCGATCGCCGCACCCACCGAAGACGAACGGGCTCAGCCTTACCTCTGGCGTTTCTGGCGGCAGATCCCGGCACGCGGCATGTTCACGGTATTCGACCGGTCGTGGTATGGCCGAGTGTTGGTGGAGCGCATCGAAGGCTTCTGCACCCCGGCCGACTGGTTGCGTGCCTATGGCGAGATCAACGACTTCGAGGAGCAACTGCGCGATGCGGGGGTGATTGTGGTCAAGTTCTGGCTGGCTATCGATAAGCAGACCCAACTGGAGCGTTTCCAGGCCCGTGAGGCGATCCCGTTCAAGCGCTTCAAGATCACCGAGGACGACTGGCGCAACCGCGACAAGTGGGACGACTACCGCGCGGCGGTGGGCGATATGGTCGACCGCACCAGCACCGAGGTCTCGCCGTGGACCCTGGTGGAGGCCAATGACAAGCGTTGGGCGCGGGTCAAGGTGCTACGCACCATCAACCTGGCCTTGGAAGAAGCGTTCGCCAAGTCCGACAAGCACGATAAAAAGAAAAAGAAATAAGTGGCTGGGTAACTGACTCGTGGCGAGCGGGGCTGTTGCGAGGGAGAGGGCTTGAAGTGGCCGGAGGGTTTGTTGTGGGGGGAGAGGGCTAGTTCTGGGGGAGAGGGCTTGTTGTGGCGAGCGGGCTTGCCCCGCGTTGGGCTGCGAAGCGGCCCCAAAACCAGCCAATGAGTTCTGCCTGGAGAAACGCGGCGTCTGGGTCAGGGCCGCTTCGCGCCCCAACGCGGGGCAAGCCCGCTCGCCACAACAAGCCCGCTCGCCACACAAGCCCTCTGGCCACAACAAGCCCTCTGGCCACAACAAGCCCTCTCCCCCACAACAAGCCCTCTGACCACAACAGGCCGACTCACCACCGATTTATGTTCGTCACCATGTTTTTGCATACGCCGGGTGAATGATCGTCGCAGTGGGAGAGGACTGGACTTATTCTCGATCCAACAACCACAAGATCGAGGTAGCCCATGCGTGAAGTAGTGATCGTCGACAGTGTGCGAACCGGCCTGGCCAAATCCTTTCGCGGCAAGTTCAACCAGACCCGCCCGGATGACATGGCGGCCCATTGCGTCAACGCGCTGCTGGCCCGCAACGGCATCGACCCGGCCACGGTGGAGGATTGCATCGTCGGCGCCGGCTCCAACGAGGGCGCCCAGGGCTACAACATCGGGCGCAACGTGGCGGTGCTTTCGCAATTGGGTACCGGCACGGCAGGGATGACGCTCAACCGCTTCTGTTCGTCGGGCCTGCAGGCGATCGCCATCGCCGCCAACCAGATCGCCTCGGGGTGCAGCGATATCATCGTGGCGGGCGGTGTCGAGTCGATCAGCCTGACCATGAAAAGCGTCAACACCGATAACCTCATCAACCCGCTGCTCAAGGCGCAGGTGCCGGGCATCTACTTCCCCATGGGCCAGACCGCTGAAATCGTCGCGCGCCGCTACAACGTGAGCCGCGAAGACCAGGACCTCTACGCCTTGCAAAGTCAGCAGCGCACGGCCCAGGCCCAGACCGATGGCCTGTTTGACGATGAAATCGTGGCGATGGCGGTCAAGTACAGGGTCGAGGACAAGAACACTGGCGCGGTACAAATCCTCGACGGCGTCGTAGATCGCGATGACTGCAACCGCCCGGACACCACGTTGGCCAGCCTGTCTGGGTTGAAGCCGGTGTTTGCCGAAGACGGCTCGGTGACGGCGGGTAACTCGTCGCAGCTCTCCGATGGCGCCTCGATGACGCTGGTGATGAGCCTGGAGAAAGCCCTGGAACTGGGGCTCAAGCCCAAGGCGTTTTTCCGCGGTTTCACCGTGGCAGGTTGCGAGCCGGATGAGATGGGCATCGGCCCGGTGTTCTCGGTGCCCAAGCTGCTCAAGGCCAAGGGCTTGCAGGTTGCCGACATCGACCTGTGGGAACTCAACGAAGCCTTCGCTTCCCAATGCCTGTACGCGCGTAATCGCCTGGAAATTGATAACGACAAGTACAACGTCAACGGCGGCTCGATCTCCATTGGCCACCCGTTCGGCATGACCGGTTCGCGCCAGGTCGGGCACCTGGTGCGTGAGCTGCAGCGGCGCAATTTGCGTTATGGCATCGTCACCATGTGCGTGGGCGGCGGCATGGGCGCCACGGGACTGTTCGAAGCCGTGCGCTGATAAGTGTGGAGGGGGCAAGTCGAATCGTCGCACCGCCCCCTCCCACAGGTATGCAGCGCCATATCCCAATGCGTCCACTTGCCCCTAGAATAGCCGCTCCTCCACCTCTGGCATTTTCTGGGGCACTCATGCACATCTCTTCCGGCCGCTGGGTCTACGGTTTTTTCCTGACCCTGCTGACCGCGCTGCTCTGGGGCATTCTGCCGATCAAGCTCAAGCAAGTGTTGCAGGTGATGGACCCGATCACCGTCACCTGGTTTCGCCTGATGGTGGCCGGCAGTTGCCTCTTCGTGTACCTCGCCGCGACCAAGCGCCTGCCCAGTCGTAAAGTGCTCGGCCCCAAAGGCGGCTGGCTGGTGGCGATGGCCGTGTGCGGCCTGGTGGGCAACTACGTGTTGTACCTGGTGGGCCTGAAACTGCTCAGCCCCGGCACCGCGCAGTTGGTGGTGCAGATGGGGCCGATCTTCCTGATGATCGCCAGCGTGTTTGTGTTCAAGGAACGTTTCAGCGTGGGTCAGAGCGTGGGCCTGGTGGTGCTGATCGTCGGCTTCGGTCTGTTCTTCAACCAACGCCTGGAGGAACTGCTGACGTCCCTCGGCGCTTATACCGCCGGTGTGCTGACGATCCTGCTCGCCACGTCGATCTGGGTGTTCTACGCCTTGGGCCAGAAGCAGTTGCTGACCGTCTGGAATTCGCTGCAAGTGATGATGGTGATCTACCTGTCGTGCGCCGTGCTGCTGACGCCTTGGGCGCATCCGCTGGAGGCCCTGCAACTGAGCCCGCTGCAAGGCTGGCTGTTGCTGGCGTGTTGCATGAACACACTGGTGGCCTACGGCGCATTTGCCGAAGCCCTGGCCCACTGGGAAGCCTCGCGGGTGAGTGCAACCCTGGCACTGACGCCGTTGGTGACCTTTGTCGCGGTGGCGTTGGCGGCGTGGCTGTGGCCCAACTATGTGCAGGCTGAAGAGATCAATGCCTTGGGCTATTTCGGCGCGTTGGTGGTGGTCATGGGGTCGGCGGCGGTTGCGCTGGCGCCGTCGTTGCTCGCCGGGCTCAAGGCCCGGCGGCTACGCATGGCGTCTTAGGCGCCCAGCATGTTTTCCGGGCGTACCCACTGGTCGAACTCTGCGTCGGTGAGGTAGCCCAGGTCCAGCGCCGCTTCCCGAAGGGTCAATCCTTCGGCGTAGGCCTTCTTGGCGATCTCTGCTGACTTGTCATAGCCGATGTGCGGGTTGAGCGCCGTGACCAGCATCAGCCCGCGCTCCAGGTGCTCGGCCATTTGTTCGGCGTCGGGCTCCAGGCCGGCGATGCAGTGCTCCTGGAAGTTATTGCAGCCGTCGGCCAACAGGCGGATCGATTCCAGCAGGTTGTGGATGATCACCGGCTTGTACACGTTCAACTGCAAATGCCCTTGGCTCGCCGCGATGCCGATGGTCACGTCATTGCCCAGTACTTGGCAGGCCAGCATGGACAGCGCTTCGCACTGGGTCGGGTTGACCTTGCCGGGCATGATCGAGCTGCCCGGTTCGTTGGCTGGCAGTTTGACTTCCGCCAGCCCGGCGCGGGGGCCGGAGCCGAGCAGGCGCAGGTCGTTGGCGATTTTCATCAGGGCCACGGCCAGGGTTTTCAGCGCACCGTGCAAGGTCACCAGGGGTTCGTGTCCGGAGAGGGCGGCGAATTTGTTGGGGGCGGTCACGAACGGTAAGCCCGACAGCGCCGCCAGCTCGGCGGCAATCGCTTCGCCAAAGCCATGGGGCGAGTTGAGCCCGGTGCCCACGGCCGTGCCGCCCTGGGCCAGCTCGCAGACCTGGGGCAGGGCGCTGCGGATCGCGCGCTCGGCGTAATCAAGCTGGGCGATAAACGCCGACAGTTCCTGGCCAAAGGTGATCGGCGTGGCATCCATCATATGAGTGCGACCGGTCTTCACCAGCTTCATATGCCGTGCCGACAGTTCCGCCAGGCCGCCGGACAGGTGGGTGATCGCCGGCAGCAATTGCTGGTTGACCGCCTGAACCGCCGCGATGCTCATGGCGGTGGGGAAGCAGTCGTTGGAACTCTGGGAGCGGTTGACGTGATCGTTGGGGTGTACGGGGCTCTTGCCGCCACGGGTCTTGCCCGACAGCTCGTTGGCGCGGCCGGCGATCACTTCGTTGGCGTTCATGTTGCTTTGGGTGCCGCTGCCGGTTTGCCACACCACCAAGGGGAATTGGTCGTCATGTTGGCCGGCCAGTACTTCGTCGGCGGCTTGTTCGATCAAGCGGGCGATATCGGCGGGCAGGTCGCCATTGCGGTCGTTGACCCGGGCAGCGGCCTTCTTGATCAAGGCCAGGGCGTGCAGGACCGCCAGGGGCATGCGCTGTTCGCCGATAGCGAAGTTCACCAGCGAACGTTGGGTCTGGGCGCCCCAGTAAGCGTCATCCGGGACTTGGACTTCTCCCAGGCTGTCGGTTTCGATACGGCTCATCGGGCACACTCCTTCAGGTTCGTTTGCGCAGTTTAGGCTGTGATCGGCCCGGGGGGTTCCCTAAAAGACTTTTCATCGGATTCATTCACGGCAATCCGCGCCCGCTAAGGCTCGGGGTTGAGCCGGGGCGTTTTTTAGGCGCAGAATGGGCGCCCTTGGGGTCTTACCTCGCCTGCTAGAAAAGGAAACTCGATGACTCGTCTTCGTGCCATCTGTACCGCGGTTGCTCTGGTTTGCGCCAGCGGCCAGGTTTTTGCCGATACCGCCAGCCACAACGCCAGTGCCGAAGCCTTCCTTACCCTGGCCCACGCTGACAAGCTGGGGACCCCGGTGTACATGCAAGTGCAGCAAATGTTCGCCCAGCGTTTCGAACAGACCAAGGCGCCTGCCGCCAAACAGTCCGTACTGGACAGCTACCAGGCCAAGGCCAATGCTGCCCTGGACCAAGCCATCGGCTGGCCGAAACTGAAGCCGGACATGGTCAAGCTCTACACCAGCAACTTCAGCGAATCCGAGCTCAAGGACCTGGTTGCGTTCTACCAGTCGCCACTGGGCAAGAAAGTCCTGGAGAAAATGCCGCAGCTGACCCAGCAATCGGCCCAGATGACCCAGGCCAAACTGGAAAGCGCCGTGCCGGTGGTGAACAAGCTGTTGGAAGACATGACCAACGAGCTGACGCCTAAAGCCGCCGCACCGGCCAAGAAGAAGTAAGCAGGAATGACCATGCAACAGCGTATCGAAACGGCACTTGCCGCCCTGGCCCCGGAGCACTTGAGCGTGCTGGACGAAAGCCATATGCACAGCCGTGGGTTGCAGACCCACTTCAAGGCCGTGCTGGTCAGCCAGCAGTTCGAGGGGCTCAACCGCGTCAAGCGCCACCAGAAGGTCTACGCCACCCTGGGTGACCTGATGAGCGAGTTTCATGCGCTGGCGCTGCATACCTACACGCCCGCAGAGTGGGCGAAAATCGACGCAGCCCCGGCCTCGCCGACCTGCGCCGGCGGCCATGGCTGATGACCGGGTGTCTCTGACACCTCGCATTTGCTAGAATCCGCAACGCGCCGCTTAGCCGGCGCGTTTTTTTTGCATCCGGTTCACCCCTTACGAGGGTAGCCACCTGGAGAGAACACCCATGACTCAACCGATTGTCGTGGCGGCACTGTATAAGTTCGTCACCCTCGAAGATTACGTTGCGCTGCGCGAGCCCCTGCTGCAGGCGATGGTCGACAATGGCATCAAAGGCACCTTGCTGATCGCCGAAGAAGGCATCAACGGTACCGTTTCCGGCAGCCGCGAAGGCATTGACGGCCTGATGGCCTGGCTCAAGAACGACCCGCGCATGGACGACATCGACCACAAAGAGTCGTACTGCGACGAGCAGCCGTTCTACCGCACCAAGGTCAAGCTCAAGAAAGAGATCGTGACCCTGGGCGTCGAAGGCGTCGACCCGAACAAGAAGGTCGGCACCTACGTCGATCCGCAGGACTGGAACGCGCTGATCAGCGACCCCGAAGTGTTGTTGATCGACACCCGTAACGACTACGAAGTGTCCATCGGCACTTTTGAAGGCGCGATCGACCCGAAAACCACCAGTTTTCGCGAATTTCCCGACTATATCAAAGCCAACTTCGACCCGGCCAAGCACAAGAAGGTCGCCATGTTCTGCACCGGCGGCATTCGTTGCGAAAAGGCCTCGAGCTACATGCTCAGCGAAGGCTTCGATGAGGTCTACCACCTCAAGGGCGGCATCCTGAAGTACCTCGAAGAGGTGCCGCAGGCAGAGACCAAATGGCAGGGCGACTGCTTTGTGTTCGACAATCGCGTCACCGTGCGCCACGACTTGAGCGAAGGCGACTACGATCAATGTCATGCCTGCCGCACACCGGTGAGCGTGCAAGACCGCGCATCCGAGCACTATGTGGCGGGCATCAGTTGCCCACATTGCTGGGATAAGCTGCCGGAGAAAACCCGTCGCAGCGCGATCGACCGGCAAAAGCAGATTGAGTTGGCCAAGGCCCGCAATATGCCGCACCCGATCGGCTTCAACTACAAGCAAACTCCTTCCGAGGCCTGAGCCATGTCCGCGCGCCTGCTCTATGTAATGGATCCTATGTGTTCCTGGTGCTGGGGCTTTGCCCCGGTGGCGCAGGCGCTGGTTGAGCAGGCCCAGGCGGCCGGCGTGGAGCTGCACCTGGTGGTGGGCGGCTTGCGCACCGGCAGCGGCGCGGCGCTGGAGCCGACGACCCGGCGCTATATCCTGGAACACTGGCAGGCGGTCACCGACGCCACCGGGCAGACGTTCACGTTCGAAGGCGCGCTGCCCGACGGTTTTGTCTACGACACGGAGCCGGCGTGCCGTGCAATTGTCACTGCGCGCAGCCTGGCGCCGGATTGCGCGTGGAAGCTGCTGGGCCTGATCCAGCATGCATTTTATGTCGAGGGGCGCGATGTGACCCTCGCCAGTGTGCTGGTGGAACTGGCCGAGGAGGCCGGTATCCCGCGTATCGAGTTTGCCGGCGCTTTTGACCGCGCCGAGCAGCATGCCGCTACCGCCGCCGATTTCACCTGGGTACAGGACCTGGGGATCGCCGGTTTCCCGACGCTGCTGGCCGAGCGCAATGGCCAGTTGGCGTTGCTGACCAATGGCTACCAGCCGCTCTCCGAGCTGTCGCCTCTGCTCGCCCGATGGCTGGAGCGAGCTGCCTGTGCATGATCAGCCCGACCTAACGCCCACCCCTCGTGTCGACCGCTTGACCTGGGCGGAGATCCGCCGCCTGGCCCTGCGTCACAAGAAATCCCTGTGGATCGCCAACGGTGTCGCCGTCCTGGCGACCCTGTGCAGCGTGCCTATTCCGCTGCTGTTGCCGCTGTTGGTCGACGAAGTGCTGTTGGGCCACGGCGATGCTGCGCTCAAGGTGATGAACCACGCGTTGCCCCTGGGTTGGCAAAAGGCCGCTGGGTATATCGGCTTGATGCTGCTGGTGACCTTGGCCCTGCGCTGTGGTGCGCTGGTATTCAACGTGGTGCAGGCGCGTTTGTTTGCCCGGCTGGCCAAGGACATCGTCTACCGCATCCGCGTGCGCCTGATCGAACGGCTCAAGCGTATTTCCCTGGGGGAATACGAAAGCCTGGGCAGCGGCACGGTCACCACGCACCTGGTCACCGACCTGGATACGCTGGACAAGTTCGTCGGTGAAACCCTCAGCCGTTTCCTGGTGGCGATGCTCACCCTGGTGGGCACGTCGGCCATCCTGGTGTGGATGCATTGGCAACTGGCGCTGCTGATCCTGTTGTTCAACCCGCTGGTGATCTACGCCACGGTGCAGCTGGGCAAGCGCGTCAAACACCTGAAGAAACTGGAAAACGACAGCACCTCGCGCTTTACCCAGGCGCTGACCGAAACCCTCGATGCCATTCAGGAAGTGCGTGCCGGTAACCGCCAGGGCTTTTTCCTCGGGCGCCTCGGCCAGCGTGCCCAGGAAGTGCGGGACTACGCCATCCACTCCCAGTGGAAAACCGACGCCTCCAGCCGCGCCAGTGGCTTGCTGTTCCAATTCGGCATCGACATCTTCCGTGCGGCAGCGATGCTGACGGTGCTGTTCTCCGACCTCTCCATCGGCCAGATGCTCGCGGTATTCAGCTACCTGTGGTTCATGATCGGCCCGGTGGAGCAGTTATTGAACCTGCAATACGCCTACTACGCGGCGGGCGGGGCGCTGACGCGGATCAACGAACTGCTGGCACGCGCCGATGAGCCGCAATATGCCGGCGGCCAGGACCCGTTTGCCGGGCGCGAGACGGTCGGCCTTGAAGTGCGCGGCCTCACGTTCGGGTATGGCGAAGAACGGGTGCTCGATCAATTGAACCTGACCATCGAGCCGGGGGAGAAGGTGGCAATCGTCGGCGCCAGTGGCGGCGGCAAAAGTACCCTGGTGCAACTGCTGCTGGGGCTCTACACGCCGCAAGCTGGCAGCATTCGTTTTGGCGGCGCCACCCAGCAGGAAATCGGCCTGGAGACCATTCGCGAGAACGTCGCGGTGGTGTTGCAACACCCGGCGCTGTTCAACGATACCGTGCGGGCCAACTTGACGATGGGGCGCAGCCGTACGGACCAGGCGTGCTGGCAGGCCCTTGAAATCGCCCAGTTGGATGCGACCGTCAAGGCGCTGCCCATGGGTTTGGATAGTATCGTCGGTCGCTCAGGCGTGCGCTTCTCCGGCGGGCAGCGGCAACGCCTGGCGATTGCGCGCATGGTGTTGGCCGAGCCGAAAGTGGTGATCCTGGATGAAGCCACCTCCGCCCTGGACGCCGCCACCGAGTACAACCTGCACCAGGCGTTGGCGCGGTTTCTCAGTGGCCGTACTACACTGATCATTGCCCACCGGTTGTCAGCAGTGAAGCAGGCAGACCGGGTGTTGGTGTTCGATGGTGGGCATATCGCCGAAGATGGCGACCATCAGCAACTGATCGCCGACGGCGGCCTGTACGCCAAACTTTACGGGCACCTGCAACAAGTGCGTTGATTTAGCCTACGCTGTGCTATCAGGAGCGGATGTTCGCGTGCGTTTTCAGCTGTGCATGTGCAAGGGACTTCATGAAGCAAAAGCGGACTCTCGGAACGCCACGGTTGTTGGGCATTGTCTGGCCATTTATCGCCGTCGTGCTGTTCCAGGCATTGTTGGGCAGTGTCAGTCTCTACGTACTCTCGGCCGTGCGTGGTTATGTGGCCGGCGAAAGCCTGTGGTCAAAAGGCCAGAAGGACGCCATCTACTACCTGACCCTGTACGCCGACAATCGTGACGAAGCCACCTTCCTCAAATACCAGCAGGCCATCGCCGTGCCCCAGGGCGGGCATGAGCTGCGTATCGCCCTGGACCGGCCCATACCCGATCTCTCCGCCGCACGCCTGGGGATCCTCAAGGGGGGCAACCATCCGGATGACGTCTCCAGCCTGATCTGGTTGTACCTCAACTTTCGCCATTTCAGTTACCTGGAAAAAGCCATCGAGTTGTGGACCGTGGGGGATGGCTACCTGGTGCAACTGGATGACCTGGCCCAGACGATGCACCGCGCAATCACCACCCACCAGGTCAGCGGCGACGCTGTGCGGCAATGGAAAGCCCAGATCTTTGCCATCAACGACGGCGTGACGCCGGCGGCCAAGGCGTTCAGTGATGCCCTGGGCGAAGGTTCGCGATTTATCCTGCGGCTGTTGATGATTACCAACCTGGCCACGGCCCTGGGCCTGATCGCCCTGGCTTTGCTGCGCACCCATAAGTTACTGCGCCAGCGTCATGCGTTCGCCGATGCCCTGGAATTGGAAAAGGAGCGGGCGCAGATCACTCTGGAATCGATCGGGGACGGGGTGATCACCACTGATGTCAATGGCGCCATTGCCTACATGAACCCGGCGGCCGAGGCGCTGACCCACTGGAAATCGTCCCAGGCCCAGGGCCTGCCCCTGGCTTCGCTGTTCAATTTGCTGGATGAAGATGCCCAGCCCGATGGATTTACCCTGATCGAGCACATCACCAAAGGCCAGCTCAGCGGTGGCAGTGAACACTCCAAAACCATTCAGCGCCTGGACGGCAGCACGGTCTCGGTGACCCTGGTGGGCGCGCCGATCCGTAGCGCCGGCAAGGTCAGCGGGGCGGTGCTGGTGCTGCACGACATGACTCAGGAGCGCCAGTACATTGCCAATCTGTCGTGGCAAGCCACCCACGATGCCCTGACCGGCCTGGCCAACCGCCGCGAATTCGAATTCCGCCTGGAGCAGGTGTTGCAACAGGCCGCGCGCCAGCAAAGTGGGCGCCACGCCTTGATGTTCCTCGACCTGGACCAGTTCAAGCTGGTCAACGATACCTGCGGGCATGCGGCAGGCGACGAACTGCTGCGCCACATCTGCGCCTTGTTGCAATCGGACCTGCGGGAGGGTGACACGCTGGCGCGACTGGGCGGCGATGAGTTCGGTATTTTGCTGGAGAACTGCCCGGCGCCGGTGGCGGAAAAAATCGCCGAAAGCCTGCGCCATACCGTGCAAAGCCTGCATTTTGTGTGGAAGGGGCGGCCGTTCATGACCACGGTCAGCATTGGCCTGGTGCACCTCTCACACGCGCCGACCACCTTGGAGACATCGCTGCGGGCCGCCGATATGGCGTGCTACATGGCCAAGGAAAAGGGCCGCAACCGCGTGCAGGTCTACCATGCCGATGACTCTGAGCTGTCCTTGCGTTTCGGCGAGATGGCCTGGGTGCAGCGCCTGCACATGGCCCTGGAAGAAAACCGTTTCTGCCTGTATGCCCAGGAAATCGCAGCCTTGGGCCATACCGACCCCGGTAACGGACATATCGAAGTCCTCCTGCGCCTGCATGATGAGGCCGGTCGGATCATTCTGCCGGACAGCTTTATCCCGGCAGCCGAACGTTACGGCCTGATGACCTCGCTGGATCGCTGGGTGGTTGAGAACGTGTTCAAGATCATCGCCCGCTGCATGCATGAGCGTCCGGGCCAGCCCATGGCCATGTGTGCGATTAATCTGTCGGGAATAACCATTGGCGATGACGATTTCCTAGGGATGGTCTGAAGTAGCCATGTATTTCCCCGGCATACCACCTAGCGCAACTTTTAAACTCGCCAAATGATCAAAAAACAATCAATTCGACGAGTATTTCTTACGTTTTCGCCACCCGGACCCCACTCCGGTGGCCATTTCCCGCATTACAGGCGCACCTCTCCTGCATTCGTCAGTAAATGTCGGCGCGCCATCCACAGGTTCGACAGAGCGAACAGTGTCACCAGTTGCGCCGTGTTTTTGGCCAAGCCGCGAAAGCGCACCTTGGTGTAACCGAACTGGCGCTTGATTACCCGGAACGGATGCTCGACCTTGGCGCGCACCTGAGCCTTGGCCTTTTCAATCTTGCGCTTGGCTTTGTACAGCACGCTGCGCTTATCGAGTTTTTTGTAGGTGCTGCGGCGTGCCGCCACCTGCCAGATAACTTCACGTCCTTCATGCTCGGGCCGCTTTTCGACACCGGTGTAGCCTGCATCGGCGCAGACCACGTTTTCGTCGCCATGCAGCAATTTGTCCACCTGGGTGACATCCGCCACATTGGCCGCCGTGCCCACTACGCTGTGCACCAGACCCGATTCGTCATCGGCGCCGATGTGGGCCTTCATGCCAAAATAATACTGGTTTCCCTTCTTGGTCTGGTGCATTTCCGGGTCGCGCTTGCCGTCCTTGTTCTTGGTCGAACTGGGCGCATTGATCAGCGTTGCATCGACGATGGTGCCCTGGCGCAGCGACAGGCCGCGGTCGCCCAGATAGCCATTGATGACAGCGAGGATGCCGGCCGCCAGCTCGTGTTTCTCCAGCAAGCGGCGGAAGTTGAGAATGGTGGTTTCGTCGGGGATGCGCTCCAGGTTCAGCCCGGCAAACTGGCGCAGGATCGTGGTTTCGTACAGCGCTTCCTCCATCGCTGGATCGCTGTAGCCGAACCAGTTCTGCAGCAGATGCACACGCAGCATCGCCATCAACGGGTAGGCCGGACGGCCACCTTCACCTTTCGGATAATGTGGCTCGATCAAAGCAATCAAGCCCTTCCACGGCACCACCCGATCCATCTCGATCAGGAACAACTCCTTGCGGGTTTGCTTGCGCTTGCCAGCGTACTCGGCGTCGGCGAAGGTCATCTGCTTCATCGGGAAACTCGGTGGGTGGGGTCGCGGTATTTTGCCAAATCAGAAAGTCTTTTTCAGAGTTTCCCTAGGGTTTCTACGTGACAAATTCGCGGCTTACAGCATTCCTGCGGAAATGATTTGTTTTGAAATAACTGAGACCAGCGCTATTGCCAATTTGGGTAGTGCAATTCGCTTTATTAATGAACTCAAAGCGTTAGGTTGCCATTTTTCACTCGACGACTTTTGTGCCGGAATGTCCTCATTCGCTTATCTGAAACATTTACCTGTAGACTTCCTGAAGATCGATGGAAGTTTCGTAAAGGATATGCTGGACGACCCGATTAACCGCGCCATGGTCGAAGTGATCAATCACATCGGCCACGTCATGGGTAAGCGCACAATTGCCGAGTTTGTTGAAACACCGCTCATTGAACAGGCGTTACTCGAGATTGGTGTGGATTACGCTCAGGGCTACGTGATTGAACGCCCGCAGTTGTTTACCCCTGATAGCTTGCAGTGTCGACCTGTGCGGCCGCAGCCCCTGTTATTCAAGGCGCCCGGCACATTCCGCTGAAACATTTGCTGGTCTGTACAATCACACTTAAAAAGGAGCCTTACAGTGATCGACACCTTCAACCGAACCGGCCCGCTTATGGAAGCCTCAAGTTACCCCGCCTGGGCACAACGACTGATCCAGGACTGTAGCGAGAGCAAGCGCCGAGTTGTCGAGCACGAACTGTACCAGCGCATGCGTGATAACACGCTCAGCGCCAAGACCATGCGCCATTACCTTATTGGTGGCTGGCCAGTGGTTGAACAGTTTGCCTTGTACATGGCACAGAACCTCACCAAAACCAAGTTTGCCCGTCATCCTGGAGAGGACATGGCGCGGCGGTGGCTGATGCGCAACATTCGCGTGGAACTGAACCACGCCGACTATTGGGTGCATTGGGCCCGCGCCCATGGCGTCAGCCTCGAAGAGTTGCAAGCGCAGAACGTACCGCCGGAGTTGCATGCACTGAGCCATTGGTGCTGGCACACCAGTTCGGCCGATTCGCTGATCGTGGCGATTGCCGCGACCAACTACGCAATCGAGGGGGCGACCGGGGAGTGGTCCGCGGTGGTATGTTCCACCGGCGTCTACGCTGCCGCCTTCCCCGAGGAAGACCGCAAGCGCGCGATGAAATGGCTGAAGATGCACGCCCAGTACGATGACGCCCACCCGTGGGAAGCGCTGGAAATCATCTGCACCCTGGCCGGGATGAACCCGACCAAGGCGCTGCAGGCAGAGCTGCGCCAGGCCGTGTGCAAGAGCTACGACTACATGTACCTGTTCCTGGAAAGCTGCATGCGCCTGGAGAAAGACAAACCTGCGGTCATGGCGGTGCGTGAACGCCCGGTTCGCGTGGCCAGCGAAGCATAAGGTCAGCGTGATGGCGGGGTCATTACCCCGCCATTGCCAAGCGGTTACGGCCTTCGCGCTTGGCCACGTACAGCGCATTGTCGGCCCGGCGCAACAGGCTGTCGGCAGACTCACCCGCCAACAAGGTCGAGCAGCCCAGGCTCACCGTCAATTCGATGCGTAGGTCATCCGCCCAGTAGTCCTGGGCCTGCGTCGCCTGGCGCAGACGCTCGCCAACCATCGCCGCGGCATCCCGGCCGGTGTTGGACAGCAGGATCAGAAACTCTTCCCCGCCAAACCGAAACACCATGTCCACGTTACGCAACTGGGCCTTGATCGCTGCGGCGACCGCGCGCAGCACGTTATCGCCGGCCGCATGCCCATGGGTGTCGTTGATCTGTTTGAAGTGATCGATGTCCAGCATCAGCAACGACAACGGGTTCAGGTGCCGCCGCGCCATATCGATTTCCCGTTGCAGGGTCTGGTCCATGGCGACGCGGTTAC
The DNA here is from genome assembly GCF_042015035.1 of Pseudomonas gorinensis. Taxonomy (NCBI): domain Bacteria; kingdom Pseudomonadati; phylum Pseudomonadota; class Gammaproteobacteria; order Pseudomonadales; family Pseudomonadaceae; genus Pseudomonas; species Pseudomonas gorinensis. Next base: position 5,201,014 of record NZ_CP167125.1, on the reverse strand, counting down.
CGGTCTGGGTCAGCGGGTCGCGTAGCGCACTGCGGGTGGCGGCGCGGTAGAGCAGGGCGTTGCGCATCGGGTAGAGCAGGGTGGCCAGCAGGGATTCGAGTTGGCTCAGCTCTTCTTCCACCAGGCGTTGGTTGCGGCGGAACACCAGTTCACCCAAGTGCTCGCCTTCGTGACTGAGGGCATAACTGACCGAATGATGGCCGCGATGACCAAACTCCAGGCGCAGATCACTGGCCTGGTGGCGGTACAGCAGGGCATCAAGGGGTACCAGACGCTGGATCTCGCGAAAGAACAGGCCGAGGATACGCTCCGGTTCCAGGCTGATCTGCAATTGCTGACCCAGTTGCTGGCGAAGCTGGACAGTGGTGGTGGGGCGGCGCGGCAGAGAGGTTGGCTGGCCAAAGCCCAGGCGTTGCAATTTGGCCGTGTCGAAGTCGATTGCGTGGGTCTGGGTGGGTGTTTTCATAAGCAATCGGCCTCTAAGCACTTAGCTGTCTTACAGGCTCGATGAGAGTGGCGAGTGCCAAGCGTCTTACTGTTCCTTCAGTTCCGTAAAACATTGGAAACAGTTTAGACCGCTTTGTCATGGGTTATAACCCTTGGGCACTGCCGCACGTCTTGTCATCGCTTAACCTGCGTGGGAAGGGTTAGAGCGAGATTCATGCCACTTCGTTTAACTTAATTAAACTCCTTATAAATCAATGGCTGTTTTTAACACGTAAAACAGCCATTGCCGTATGACGCCGGTTATTTGGCAGGCTGAACCAGCGTGGTGGGGTCAATCTGGTCGATCGCGGTGACGCCCGTCAGCGTCATGGCCACGCGCATCTCCTTGGCGAAGATATCCAGCAGGTTCTCCACGCCAGACTGGCCCTCGGCGGCCAGCGCATACGCCGTCGAGCGTCCCAGCAGGCAAGCCTTGGCCCCCAGGGCGAGCATGCGCACCACGTCGAGCCCGGAGCGAATGCCGGAGTCCACCAGCACCGTCAGGTCATCGCCCACTGCCTGGGCAATCGGTGGCAACGCCTTGGTGGTGGACAGCACACCGTCCAGCTGACGCCCGCCATGGTTGGACACCACGATGCCATCGGCGCCGAAACTCACCGCATCCTTGGCGTCCTGCGGGTCGAGGATGCCCTTGATGATCATCGGGCCTTTCCAGAATTCGCGAATCCACTCCAGGTCTTTCCAACTGATCGAGGGGTCGAAATTGTTCGCCAGCCAGCCCACGTAATCTTCCAGGGTGGTGGGTTTGCCCAGGTACTTGGAGATATTGCCCAGATCGTGAGGGCGGCCGAGCAAGCCGACATCCAATGCCCATTGCGGTTTGGTCACGGCCTGCAACATCCGCCGCGTCGATGCATACGGCCCGGACATGCCCGAGTGCGCATCGCGGTAGCGTGCGCCTGGGGTGGGCATGTCGACGGTGAACACCAGAGTTGTCACGCCGGCGGCCTGTGCCCGTTCCAGGGCATTGCGCATAAAACCGCGATCCTTGAGCACATAGAGCTGGAACCAGATCGCTTGCGGGCTCTGGGAGGCCACTTCTTCAATCGAACACACCGACACCGTCGATAAGCAAAACGGGATGCCTTTGTTCGCCGCTGCCTTGGCGGCCTGCACTTCTCCGCGTCGCGCGTACATACCGGTCAGGCCCACTGGGCTGAGGATGACGGGCATAGCCAGTTCCTGGCCGAAGACGCGGGTCTTCAAACTCAAGTTATCAACGTTGCGCAAGATGCGCTGGCGCAGGCCGATCTCGGCCAGGTCCGAGCCGTTGGCGCGCATTGTGTGCTCGGCGTAGGCGCCACCATCGATATAGTCGAACAGAAAGCGCGGCAGCTTGCGCTTGGCGGCTGCGCGGTAATCGGCAGCAGACGAGATGATCATTTAGGGTGACTCCACGGGCAAGGTGGCGCCACGATAAGCAAACATCTGGCATGATAAAAACAACTTTTATCACTACTACCCAGTCGCTAAAGGAATGCTGATGAACCTGCGCACATTGCGTGCCTTTGTCGAAGTGGTGCGCCAGGGAGGGTTCTCCCAAGCGGCCGATGTGGTGTCCCTGACCCAATCCACGGTGAGCAAGGCGGTCAAGACCCTGGAGGAGGAACTCGGCGCGCCATTGCTCAATCGCCTTGGCCACCGGAACGAACTCACCGCCGCCGGCGAAATTGCCTACCGCCGTGCCCTGGTGCTGCTTGCCGAGCACCATGACCTCGTTGCCGAGATCAACGACTTGCGCGGCCTCAAGCGCGGTGTGCTGCGCATCGGCCTGCCGCCGGTAGGATGTGGCGTGCTGTTCGCGGCGATGTTCACCACCTATCGCAGTCGCTATCCAGACATCGATATCGAACTGACCGAGCACGGCAGCAAGACACTGCGCGAATGCCTGGAAGCCGGTGAGGTCGACCTGGCGGCCCTGCTGCTGCCGGTGGACGAGGGGTTCGATTACCAGCCCGTGCGTCATGAACCACTGATGGCGGTACTGCCCATGGGCCACTCACTGGCCCAGCGCACTCGCATCGATTTCACCGACCTGGCGGATTCACCCTTCATCCTGTTCGAAGCCGGCTTCGCCCTGAACGCATTGATCATGGCTGCCTGCGAGCGCAAGGGCGTAACGCCCCGAGTCACCGCCCGCAGTGGCCAGATCGACTTTATCGTCGACCTGGTAGCGGCCGGCCTGGGCGTCGCGTTCCTGCCCCGCATGCTGGCGCACAAGCACCAACACGCCGGCATCGCCTTGATCCCCCTGGACGAGCCCCACACCGACTGGCACATCGCCCTGGCTTGGCGCGCCAGTGCCCACCTGCCACCGGCGGCACGCGCCTGGCTGGATTTGGCCAAGGAAATGGCCAGCCCGACGCAGTAGGACGTCACCGGTCATCCGAATGAAACCGGCCAAATGCTACGTAATGCTTGACTTCTCCTTTTCAATCAGTAACATACGGCGCATTCCGCGATAGCTCAGTTGGTAGAGCAAATGACTGTTAATCATTGGGTCCCTGGTTCGAGTCCAGGTCGTGGAGCCAGATAGAGAAAGCCTGCAGCGATGCAGGCTTTTTTTTGCCTTGGATTTCTCCGAGGTGATCAAAGCGCACAGCGTGACCAGCATGACGCCGTCTCTGATCCTATGATTCAGAGGTCAGTACCATGAAAGTCGCAGCAGTCGTTTCAACCAAAGGCGGACGGGGTAAGACCACGGTGGGCGCCAATCTAGGTGCGTTCTGCGCCGACGCAGGGATTCGTACCCTGTTCATTGATCCATTCCAGTGATCCGTTCAATCAGCTGGGAAATTTGTTGTTCCATGCTGCTGACGGGTGCCTTCGTCTCAAGAACCTGTTGCCGGCTTTCGAGCAGGACTTTGATCTGATTTTGATCGATACCCAAGGAGCACGCTCCATTGTGTTGGAGATGGCCTTGCTTGGGGCACAAATGGCTACTTCCCCATCCCCCCCCCCGATATGCTGACTGCCCTACAGGGCGCAGGTGTTCAAGTGCTGCTACTGGTGCCGACCGTGCCGCATGAAGCCTTTGAGTGGGATTCTGTGATTTTTTGCTTAAGTACATGATGTTAAACAGCTTAATTTTTCAGGCTGAAACTGATCATGTGTCACAGCTGAACAAAGTTATACATTTAATTGACGCCAATAAAACGCCACCATAAGATCGCCGCAAATTGATGGCATAGTGCCATGTAGAGGGATCTAGCAATGTGGCGTTCGGTACCCCGGACCAGGCTCAGTCTGCTGTCCGCTTTTTTTTGCCTGGGTTTCGCCGGGACGGCTCAAGGCGCGACCCCGCAGGATACGCCGGGCGTCACTGATCTGATCCGTGATCGTCAGGATCGCCTGCTCGAAGAGCAACAGCGCCGCCTCGAAGAACTCAAGGACCTGCCCGGCAAAGCCGCCGCGCCTGCCAAACCGACGGCACCGGCGGACACCCGCTGCTTCGCCATCAACACCATCGAACTCATCGGCGCCGACGCGCTGTCCGAAGGCGAGCGTGATCGCCTGCTCAAGCCCTATATCGGCCAGTGCCTCGGCGTACCGCAGCTCAATGATCTGCTCAAGGTCATCACCGACTACTACCTGGCCAAAGGTCTGGTCACCAGTCGTGCCTACCTGCCGCAACAGAACCTCTCCAGCGGCAATCTCAAAGTGCAGGTGGTGGAAGGGCGCCTGGAAGGCATGAAGGGCGCCGAGGGCAGCGGTATCACTGATCGCCAGCTGTTTATGAGCTTCCCAGGCAAACCAGGCGCTCTGCTCAACCTGCGCGAGATCGAGCAGATGGTCGACCAACTGAACCGCCTGCCATCGAACCAGACGCAGATGGAATTGGCCCCCGGCAAGGAAGTGGGCGGCAGCGAAGTGCTGGTCAAAAACACCCCGCAGAAACCCTGGCGCGTCGGCCTGTCACGCCACAATGGCGGCCAACGCAGCACCGGTGAACAGCAGTGGGGTGCCAGCCTCGATTGGGACAATCCGCTGGGCCTGGCCGACCAGCTCTCGCTGCGCGGCGGCCACGATGCGATCAGCGATCACCAGAAAACCTCGCGCAACTCGATGCTCAACTACAGCCTGCCGTTCGGCTGGTGGAACCTCAATTACACCTACAGCGAAAGCGAATACCGCTCGCTGGCCCAGGCCAGCGGCTTCAACTTCAAGCAATCGGGCGACAGCCAAAACCACCAACTGCGCCTGGAGCGGGTGATCCACCGCGACGCCCTGAGCAAAACCTCCCTGAGCACCGGTGTGGCCTACCTGCGCACCAACAATTTCATCGAAGACAGCAAACTCGCCCTGAGCAGCAACCGCCTCAGCGAAGCCCAGTTTGGCATCAACCACGGTCGACGCATTGGTGGTTCGTTCCTCAACATCGACCTGGGCATGCAGGACGGCATCGGCGCCTTCGACGCCCAGGCCAACCACAACCCACGCCCCGGCCAGGCCGATGCGCGCTATCGCAAATACACCGCGACCCTGAGCTACCTGTACCCGTTCAAGCTGTGGGGCGAGTCGTTCAGTTTCAGCAGCCTGATGACCGGCCAGCGCAGCGAAGACGTGCTGTTCAGCCCGCAACGCATGAGCCTGGGCGGGCAGTCGTCGATTCGTGGCTACAAGGATCAAAGCCTGTCCGGCGACAGCGGCGGCTACTGGCGCAACGACCTGCGCTGGAGCCGCCCGGTGACCTGGGCCTGGATGCAGCCGGTGTTCAGCGAATACGGCACCAGCCTCGGCTACGACCAGGGCGTGATCAGCCATGGCCGCTACAACGCCGAACAGCACGGGCGCATGACCAGCAACTCCGTGGACTTGTTCGCGCGCGGCCAGAACGTCGCCGCCACGGTGACCTTTGCACACTCTTTGGAACGCCCGGGGCCGATCACTGAACGTGAAGCGCCGATCTATTTCCGCCTGGATTTCTTTCTTTAAATTTTTACTGCCCCTCGGGCATCGAGAAAACACATGGACGTTCGCCAGTTCGCCTTCCTCGCGCGCCAACCTTCTGCGGCCTTGAAAAGTCGTTCCAACTTCCTGGGGTTGCCCAAGCGTGGCTTGGCGTTGGTGCTGGCCAACGCGATGTTCTGGCAACCGTTGCTGGCCCAGGCGGACGGGATTGTGGTCAGCGCGCCGGGGACGACGCTCGGTCAGGCGGGCAATGGCGTGCCTATCGTCAATATCGCGGCGCCCAATGGCAACGGGCTGTCGCATAACCAATTCCAGGATTACAACGTCGGCCAGCAGGGCGTGATCCTCAACAACGCGACCGGTCGGACCCAGTCGACCCAGTTGGGCGGGATCATCCTCGGCAACCAGAACCTCAACGGCACAGCAGCCAGCGTGATCCTCAACGAGGTCAACGGCGGCAGCCCCAGCCAGTTGCGTGGCTACACGGAAGTGGCGGGGCAATCGGCCCACGTGATCGTTGCCAACCCGTACGGTGTCACCTGCGACGGCTGTGGCTTCATCAACACCCCACAGGCCACGCTGACCACCGGCAAGGCCGTCATCGAAAACGGCCAGATCACTCGCTACCAAGTCGACCAGGGCAGCGTCGCCATTGAAGGTGCCGGCCTGAATGCCAGCAACGTCGACCAGTTCGAAATCATCACCCGCTCGGCCAAGATCAACGCTGAGATCCAGGCCAAGAACCTGACGATCATTGCCGGTGCCAATGACGTCGACGCGAAAACCCTCAAGGCGACTGCCCGCGCCGCCGATCCGGCGAGCAAACCGCAACTGGCCATCGACTCCTCGGCCCTGGGCGGCATGTATGCCGGTGCGATCAAGCTGGTCAGCAGTGAAGCCGGTGTCGGGGTGAAACTCGACGGCAAGATGGTCGCCAGCAGCGGCGATATGCAATTGGATGCCAGCGGCAACCTTAGCCTGGTTGATACGGCGGCGGCCGGCGCGGTCAACATCAAGGCCGACAACCTGCAAGCCAAGGGGCCGGTCTACGCCGGCACTACCCTGGACGTGAAAACCCAAGGTGACCTGACCAGTCAGAACAACCTTGTCGCCAAGGACCGCATCACGCTCACCAGCGGCGGCCAGTTGCGCAATAACGGCATCATCGAAAGCGGGGTCAATGCCGATAACACCCGTAATGCCACGGGCGATGTCAGCATCAGTGCACAGAGCGTCAACAACACTGGCAAGAACATCATCGCCAGTCGTGACCTGGTTGTTAACGCAACGCAGACCCTGACCAACCAGGGTGGCACGCTCAGCGGACAAACCACCACCCTCAATGCCAAGACTCTGGACAATCAGAACAACGGGCGTGTGCTGAGTGTCAGCGCGCTGAAGGTTACGGCCGATGAGGTGTTCAATACCCTGGGCGTGATCACCAGCAGCGGTGACTTGACGGCCAATGTCGGGCACTTGAACAACCACAACGGCGAGCTTTCCAGCGCCGGGAACACCACGGTGAATGCCTCCTCGCTGGATAACAGCGATGGTCAGGTGACCGGTGACGTTGCGCTGAATATCGGCTTGATCGGCGCCCTGAACAACCAGAACGGGGTGTTGGGGTCCGGTCAGCGTGTGAGCATCACTGCCGCCAGCCTGGACAACAGCCATAACGGCAGCCTTGTCAGCGATGGCGGCTTGACCGCCCGCATTGCGGGCCTGTTCGATAACCAGAACGGTGACCTCAGCGCCAAAGGCGCGGTCGACCTGCAGACTGGCAGCCTCGATAACCGTAATGGCAGCCTGTCCGGCAAGGACCGACTGACGCTGCGCAGCGACTCGCTGGACAACCGCACCGGTAACGTACGTGCCACCAATGACCTGCAACTGAATGTCGGGCAACTCGATAACCGCCAAAAAGGGCTGCTCAACAGTCAGGCGGCGATCAATTTCACGGGCACTCAACTGGACAACCGCGGTGGCTTGTTGAGCGCAGTCGGGCCGATGCGTCTGGACGCCGCCAGTACCGATAACGGCGGCGGTCGCATTGCCAGCCAAACCAATCTGATCGCCAATGTTGCGCAGTTCGCCAACCAGGGGGGCGAACTGGTCGCTCAGGGCGCGTTGACCCTGAACGGCAAGGTACTGGATAACCGTGGCGGTGGTCTGGTAGGCGCCACAAAAGCGCTGCAACTCAACGTCGATGCAGTGGACAACCGTGGCGGGGAAATCTCCAGCGCCGTCGATGTCAGCCTGCAAGGCTCGCAACTGAACAACAGTGATAACGGCAAGATCCTCGCCGGTACCGATCTGGCCCTGCGCGTGGCACAGATCATCAACCAGACCAAAGGCCAACTGTTCAGCAAGGGCGCGACCACGGTTTTCGGACAGAGCCTGGACAACAGCGGTGGCAACCTTGTCACTCAGCAAGGTCTGGATATTCGCCTCGATAATGCCCTGAGCAACGTCGCCGGTCTGATCAGCAGTGAAGGAACCCTGGCGGTCAATGCAGGCAGTCTCGACAGCACTGGTGGTAACTTGTCGAGTGCCGGCGCGCTGGCGCTGACCACCAAGGGCGTGTTGAAAAATCAGGGCGGCTCGATCAGTACCGACGGCACCCTGACCCTCAATAGCGCCATCCTCGACAACAGCCGAAAAGGCCAGATCAGCGGTAAGAATGCGACGGTTGTGACAACCGGTGTGTTCGACAATACCCAGGCCGGGCAATTGATCAGCGGCGACACCCTTGACCTGAGCGCCACTCAGGTGAGCAACGGTGTTGCTAGCCGGATTGCCAGCGACAAGGCGTTGACCGCCAGCGTCACCGGTTTTGATCAGCAGGGCGGTCAACTGTTCAGCAAAACCTCCCTGAGCCTGGACCTGAATCAGGGGCAGTTGAACAACCAGAACGGCTTGATCAACGCGCCGTTGCTGATGCTGAAAAACCTCAAGGACATCAACAATCAGGGCGGTGAAATCTCCAGTGCCCAGGCATTCGCGCTGGACGCTCGTAACCTCGATAACGGCAACGGCAAGTTGATCAGCAATCAGGGCCTGACCCTGCGCCTCGAACAATGGCTGACCAGCGTCAAGGGCCTGATTTCCGCCCAGACCCTGGACCTGCAGAGCGCCCGTCTGGACAACACGGGTGGTCTGATCAGCAGCCGCGGCACCCTCGGGGTAACGGTAGGCGGTCAGGTCGTCAACCAGGGCGGCACCCTGATTGCAGACGGGGATATGCAGATCAGCGCTGACAGCCTGGACAACAGCGATGGCGGTCAGGTAGTTGCGCAGGGCGCGCTGGCGCTGACAGTCGATCATGTCATCAACCGCGCCAAAGGCCTTTTGTCGGGCAAGACTGACCTGACGTTGATCGGGCAGGATCTCGACAACAGCGGCGGCTCGCTGTTGAGCCAGAAAAACCTCAAGGCCGGACTCTCCGGCGATCTGACCAACAGCCAAGGCCTGTTGAGTGCTGAAGGCCGGTTGGACGTGACCGCAGCCAGCCTGAGCAATACCCTCGGCAGCCTGTCTGCGGCAGGACCGCTGACGCTGACCACCACAGGCGTCGTGCTGAACCAAGGCGGTGTGATCGTTACCGATGCCGGCCTCGTGCTCAACAGTGCCAGCCTCGATAACAGCAACAAAGGCAGCATCAGCAGCAAAGGTGCGGTGCGCGTGAACACCGGTGTGCTGGATAACAGCCACAACGGGCGGCTGAACAGTGGCGACACGCTGGACCTGACGGCTACCCAACTGACCAACCAGGACAGCGGTCGAATTGCCAGTTCCGGCGCCCTGACCGCAAACGTCACTGGCCTGGATCAACAGGGCGGTCAACTGTTCAGCAACACCGCCCTGACGCTGGACGTGAACCGGGGTCAACTGAATAACCAGAACGGGTTGATCAGCGCGCCGTTGCTGATGCTCAAGAATCTCACCGACATCAACAACGATGGCGGTGAAATCTCCAGTGTCCAAGCGTTCAACGTGACGGCTCGCAGCCTGAACAACAGCAATGGCAAGTTGCTGAGCAATCAGGCCCTGACCCTGCGCGTCGATCAGGCGCTGGCCAACCTCAAAGGGCTGATAGCTGCCGCCACACTCGACGTCAAGGCCGGCAGCCTGGACAACAGCGGCGGCACGCTGACCAGTCGTGCCAATCTGGACGTGAACCTCGACGGCCTTCTGAATAACCAGAATAAGGGCCTGATCAACGCCACCAACGGCCTGACCATTAACAGCCGCGGTATCAATAACCAGAGCGGTTCACTGTTGGGCAGCGCAATTGCCATCGATTTTGGTGCGGCCACAGCAGACCTGGACAACAGCGGCGGCCTGATCACCACCGCCGGCGTGTTGAGCATTCAGCACTTACGCGACCTGAGTAACCGCAACGGCGAAATCTCCAGCACGCAAAGCCTCGACCTCAGCACGCGGGCACTCGACAACACGGGTGGGAAGCTGATCAGCAGCAACGTGCTGACAGTGAATGCCGACGCCGTGGAAAACCTCGGTGGCTTGCTGTCCGGCTGGCAGGGCCTGAGCCTGACCAGCAACCACCTGGATAACCGCAACAAAGGTACGCTGTCGAGCCGCGATGGCGATGTTTCCGTTGCGGTCAGCGGTGCGGTACTCAATAGCGGCGAAGGCGCAATCGTCAGCCGCAAAAACCTCAGTCTCAACGCCGTGGACCTGGATAACAGCAACGGTGGTGTGATCTCCAGTGGCGGCGCCCAGACCCTGACCCTCAGCGGTCTGCTGACAAACGCCCAAGGCGGTTTGATCGACAGCGATGCGGCGTTGGTGATTCAGGCGATGATGCTGGGGAATGCCGGCGGTACCGTCAACGCCCAGCAGGGCCTTAGCTTCACCGGCACCGCGCTGGATAACACCGGTGGCAATCTGGTCGGCAACGCGGCAGTGACCCTCGACTTGCTCGGCGTGCTGACCAACACCAATGGCAAACTGGCCAGCGTCGGCCCGCTGCTGGTTCAGCGCTCCACGCAAATCGATAACCAGGGCGGCCAGCTCGCCAGCCAAGGCTTGATGACGCTGCTCACTGGCGGCCTGGACAACCGTAATCGGGGCACCGTTGCGGCTAACGATCTGCTGACGATCACTACACCGGGCGTGGTGCAGAACGACGCCGACGGCCTGATCTACAGCCAGGGCGGTGACCTGCAAGTCCAGGCCGGCAGCCTCAGCAATGGCAAAGGCACGCTGCAAAGTCAGGGGGCGCTGACCCTTACCACAGGCGCGGATATCAATAACCAGAGTGGCCGGATCATCGCCAAGACCGGCGACCTGAGCGTCTCCGCCGGCAATGTCGATAACCGCGGCGGCGTGCTCTCCAGCCTGCAATCGGCCTTCACTGCTCAGCTCACCGGCGTGCTGAAAAATGGCTATGACCTGAACAATAACCGTCAGGGTGGCGTGACCCAGGCACAGCGCTTGAACCTGACCGCCTTGGGTGGCATCGATAACTACGGCGGGCGAGTGTCGGCGCAAAGCGGTGACGCGATCATCACCACCGGCAACTTCGACAACCGTAACGGTGGCCTGTACGCCAAAGGCAAGATCAACGTCACCGGCAACGATTTTGACAACAGCGGCGACAACGATGGCCAGATTGCCGGTCAGCAGATCGACCTCAACCTCAGTGGCGCACTGAACAACCGGCTGGGCATCATCGAAAGCGACAGCACCCTGGCAATCAAGGCCGCGAGCCTCGATAACCAGACCGGCCAACTGCGTGTTCTGGGCGGCAGCGGTAATACCGACTTCCAGATTGGCGGGCTGTTTGACAACCGCAATGGCACCCTGGAAAGCGCCAACACCAACCTGAGCCTGGCGGCAGGAAGCTTTCTCAATGATGGCGGCAGCTTGCTGCATGTGGGCGACGGCACGTTCGACATCTCTACCGCCAACGTCACGGGCGCCGGCGGCTCGATCGTCACTCGCGGCGGCCTGACGCTTAACGCCGACAGCTGGAGCAACAGCAACGTCATCCAGGCCGCGCGCCTGAACGTCAACGTCAATAACTTCACCCAGACCGCCAGTGGCCAGCTGTTGGCGTCCACCAGCCTCGTCGGTAGCGGCGGCAATTGGACCAACGATGGCCTGATCGCCAGTGACGGTGCGCTGAACCTGAACCTCGGTGGCACATACGCAGGCAATGGCCGGCTCAGTAGCCTTGGGACACTCGGGCTGAGTGCCGGGCAAGTGAGCTTGAACGCCCCTTCGAGCATCGCCGGCGGCGGAGACACTACGGTGTCAGTCGGCGGCCAGCTGAACAACGTCGGTCGCCTGACCTCGGCGACCAACCTGATCGTCAACGCCGGGGGCATCAACAACCAGGGCACGCTGGGCAGCGGTCAAGGGCTGACCGTGACCACTGGCGCGCTGGTCAACGACCACGGCCTGATCTTCAGCGGCGCCGACATGAGCCTGCGCCTCGACACACTGAACAACAGCTACGCCGATATCTACAGCCTGGGCAACCTGAGCATCGACCGCGACGGGCAGGGCGGTCTGGCAACCAGCGTGATCAACAGCTCGTCGAGCATCCAGAGCGATGGCAACCTGAGCTTGGCCGCCAGCACGCTTCAGAACGTGCGTGCCGTGCTGACCACCAGTGCCGGTGGCATTTACACCGCCTCCATCACGGAGTATCCGTGCATAGAAAGCCCGAACTATGCGGGTGACTGCAGCGGCAAGCAAAACCACCTGTGGCAGATCGACCAACGCGAAAAACTCGAGGTGACCGCTGCCAGCGCCGGTTCCAGCATCACCGCTGGGAAAAACCTCAATATCGCAGGCGGTGATGTACTCAATGCAAGCAGCACCATCGGTGCTGCCGGCAACCTCAACATTACCGCCAACAACCTGACCAACAGCGGCGTTGAAACCGGCGAAACCGAAACCTGGCGGCTGTTCGTGTCCGAGCGCACCCGCAATGCCGGTATGTGGTACGACGCTGCGGCGGCGTTCAACAACCGCTATGCCATTGGCGGCGCGGGCTACAACCCCAAAGACCTGAGCGGCCTGGTTGGCGCCATGTCCTCGTTTATCGGCATGACCGAGCAAGAGCGCACGGTGTTGCGCCGGGTCACCAAGATCAGTACGGGTGACCAGACCTACGCTGCCGTGATTCAGGCGGCAGGCGCGGTGAACATAAAGGCCCAGGACGGTATCGACAACCGTGTGGCGCGGCCCGGTTTCACCTATGTAGGTGCGGGTGCGAAAACCACCACTGGCAGTGCCGGCGCCAGCGGCGCGGGGGCGTTTTCGACGCGAGTTACAGTCAATCAACAGCTGCCACCGAACCTCGCCCAGCAGCAGGTGAATCCACTGACCTTACCGGGTTTCGCACTGCCCACCGGGCAGAACGGTTTGTTCCGCCTGAGTGGTCAAGGCAGCAGTACTCCAGTGGCCAGTGGCCCGCAAAGCTGGACCATGGGCAGCGCCAGCGTCAACCCGACCCAGCGTCAGCAAGTGCTGCCCAGCGTCCAGCCCCCGAACATTCAACTGGGCAACGACGCTCAGGCTTCGGCCAGCGGCGTAGATTTGACTGCGGCAGGTCATCAGGCGTCAAACGTCAACGTGGGAGCCAGCGCGATTAACGTCAGCCCACCGGCTGCCAGCGCTGAGGGTTCTGCACTGCCAGGCCGGTCCACGGCATTTACCATTAATCGTGTCCAGGGCTTGCCCGCCAGCAGCGGTCAGTCCACCCCCCATAAATACCTGATCGAAACCAACCCGGTACTCACCGACCTCAAGCAGTTCATGAGCTCGGACTACCTGTTGTCCAACCTCGGTTACAACCCGGACCAAAGCGCCAAGCGCCTGGGTGACGGTTTCTACGAACAGAACTTGATTCAGCAAGCCGTAGTCGCCCGAACCGGCCAACGCTTCATCGATGGCCAGACCTCCGACGAGGGCATGTTCAAGTACCTGATGAACAACGCCGTCGCCAGCAAACAGGAATTGAACCTGCAATTGGGCGTCTCCCTGACCTCCGAACAGGTCGCGGCACTGACCCACGACATTGTCTGGATGGAAAACGCCGAGGTGAACGGCGAGCAAGTGCTGGTGCCGGTGTTGTACCTGGCCAACGCCAACAATCGCCTGGCCGCCAACGGCGCCCTTATCCAAGGCAGCGACGTAACCCTGATCGCTGGTAAGGACCTGAGCAACGCCGGCACGTTGAAAGCTTCCAACAACCTGTCGGCGACGGCTGGCAACGACCTGGTGAACAGCGGTCTGGTCGAAGCGGGCAATCGTCTCGATCTGCTGGCCGGCAACAACCTGATCAACAAGGCAGGCGGTGTCATCGCCGGCCGCGACGTCTCACTGACGGCCGGCCGCGACGTGATCAACGAACGTACGGTCACCACCCACGAAAGCGGCAGCAGCTACCGAACCGAACGCACTGACTTCGTCGATAACGCCGCCCGCATCGAAGCCGCCAACAGCCTGACCGTCAACGCCGGGCGAGACGTCAACAACGCCGGTGGCGTGCTCAAAAGCGGCAAGGACACCACGATCAGTGCCGGACGTGACGTCAACCTTGTCTCTGCTGAACAAGTCACCAGCGGCGTGCGTGGTTTGTATACGAGTCAGGGCATTACCCAATACGGCTCGACCGTCGATGCCGGGCAGGACTTGAAAGTCAGCGCTGGCCGCGATGTCACCGCGATTGCCAGTCGGCTTGCTGCCACGCGCGATGTGAGCATGAGTGCGGTGGGTGATCTGACCCTGGCTTCGGCGGCGGATGAGCAGCATTCGTATGGTAAGACCAAGAAGGTGACGAGTCAGGAGGATCACACCCAGCAAGTCGCGACCAGTGTTTCGGCGGGTGGCAATGTGGTGCTGGCAGCTGGCAAGGACTTGGGGTTGATAGCCAGCAAGGTCAGTGCAGGGAATGAGGCCTACCTGAGTGCGGGCGCCAACCTGACGTTGCAAGCGGCGGCCAATGAAGACTACAGCTTCTACAGTAAGGTCAAGAAAAGCTCGTCGGGTAAAAAGAGTCGACTGGATGAGATCGCCAGTACCACCAATATGGCCAGCTCGGTCACCAGTGGGATGAACAGCACGCTGGTTGCGGGTAATGATCTCATCGTCAAGGGCAGTGAGGTCGCCGCCGACAAGGGCGCAGCCAAGCTAGTCGCCGGTCATGATGTGCAGATTGTTGCGGTCACCGATTCCAATAGTGCTCGGCATGAAAGCAGCAAGAGCAAAAGCAGCTGGGGTGGGTTGAAGTCGAGCAAGGTTCAGGATGCGGTTTCTGAGACGCAGACCATGGCAAGGGGCAGCATTATCTCGGGTAACACCGTGGATGTGGCGGCTCTGCATGATGTCACGGTGAGAGGCTCCGGACTGGTCAGTACCCAGGACCTGAAGGTGCAGGCCGGTCGTGACCTGGTGATTGATGCGGCGCAAAACACGTTCACTCACAGTGAAATGCACAAGCAGAAAAATCGAGACCTGACCGGTGTGCTGACGGCCAACAACCTGGGCATTGATGACATCACCGGCAATCAGCATCTGTCCATCAGCAGCCAGAACCATACCGGTCAGTCCGCTCAGACCACATTGACCGGCAGCACCGTCGGTTCGAGCCAGGGCAATGTTGTGCTCACTGCAGGGCGTGAGCTGAGCGTAATCGCCAGCGATCTGGTCAGTACCAAAAACATGAACCTGACGGGGGCCAACGTCAACATTGCCGCTGGCATGGAAAGCGCCAGCCAGAGCAGTACCGACAAGTCCAGCAGCCTGGCAGTGGGCCGAGTGGTTGGCGGCGCTGTCGTGGATACCTTCAACTCCATCCGTGGCGCCATCAAGGCGGCGAACAACGCCGATGACCCCAAACTCAAGGCTGTGAAGCTGGCGCAGGCCGCGCTGGCTGCTTACAACCTGAACGGTATGAGTGATTCGGTTTCCGAGGGCATCAAGGACTACGCCAACAACAAAGGCGGTTCCAGCAATGGCTCATTAATAAAAATCGGTACTGAAACAGCGCTGACCCACAGTAAAAGTACTAGCGAATATGAAAGCCAGACGGCCAAGCAGAGCTCGCTCAACGTAGGCCAGGCCCTTGCTATCGAAGCCACGGGAAAGGCACTGGGCACGGTAGGTGATATCCATGTCATCGGCAGTAGCCTGAAGGCGGCCGAGACTGCACTGATCGCCAAGAACGACATCATTCTGGAAAGTGCGCAGAACACCGCTGACTGGGCAAACAAGAACTCCAACAACAGAACGGCCATAGGCGCCAGCTTCAATATTGGTCAGCAGAATGGTTTTACCATCGACCTGGGTGCTCAGATCGCCAAGGGCATGGGTAATGGTAGTTCGGTCACTCAGGTCAATACCACGCTGGATAGCGGTGCACTGACGTTGCACAGTGGCAAAGACACCACCCTTGATGGCGCGCAGGTGCGAGCCAACAAGATTGATGCACTAGTCCAGGGCAACCTGAATATCACTTCGCGCCAGGACTCCGAAACCGAAAAGAACAAGCAGGGCAGTGCGGGTGTGGGCGCCAGTATCTGCATTCCGCCGATCTGTTATGGCGCTCCGGTGACGGCATCGGCCAGCCTTTCCGCCGGCAACATGAAAAGTAACTACCAGGCTGTTACGGACCAGAGCGGTCTGTTTGCGGGCAATGGTGGTTACAACATTGTTGTCGGCGCCAACACCACGCTTAAAGGGGCAGTGATTGCCAGTGATGCGACGGCCGACAAAAACCTGCTCAGCACCGACCGATTGATAACCAGCGACATCAAGAACAAGAGCGACATCGAGAGTTCGTCTGCCAGCGTCAGCGGTTCCGCCAGTTATGGAGGGGCGGGTGGATCGGCGGCTTCCTTGGGCGGCCTGTTCGGCATGTCGCTCAATGAGTCGGACAGTAGCAAGACCCGAAGTGCGGTCAGCGAAGGCACGATCATTGTACGTAACGCCGAAGGAGCTAACGACCTGGTTGGCTTGAACCGTGACACCGCCAATGCCAACGA
This sequence comes from Pseudomonas gorinensis, assembly GCF_042015035.1. NCBI lineage: Bacteria > Pseudomonadati > Pseudomonadota > Gammaproteobacteria > Pseudomonadales > Pseudomonadaceae > Pseudomonas > Pseudomonas gorinensis. The sequence goes on along the minus strand of NZ_CP167125.1, from coordinate 5,184,575 downwards.
AAAACTGGATCGCCCTGACAAAAAGGCGATTGAAGAGCGCATGGAGCTGATTCGTAGCTCTGTGGAGTTGGTCAATGGCATCTCGGATGCAATTGCCACGGCCAAGATGAAGGCCGCCAAGGATCCGAACAGTGATGAGTCGAAGGCGGCACGTCAGCAGCTACTGGAGAAGGGCACCGCCAATCCGACTCCCGATCAGATCGATCAACAGGTCAGTCAGAACTATGGCGTCGGTAGCAGCTTCAAGAAAGCGTCTCAGGCGGTCAGCGCTGTTGTCCAGGGAATCCTGGGTGGGAACATTGGTGGTGCGTTGGCTGGCGCCGCTGCGCCCTATGTGGCTGAAAGAATCAAGAAGGCTACCGGGGACGACGACGTCGCGAACCTGATGGCACATGCGGTGTGGGGAGCGGTACTAGCCAAAGCTCAAGGTAACTCGGCGTTGGCGGGCGCTGCGGGAGCAGGTATTGGTGAATACATCGCCAAACAGTTGTATCCGAATAAACCTGTTGATCAATTAACCGAGTCGGAAAAGCAGACGATATCGGCTCTATCAACATTGGCTGGAGGACTGGCGGGTGGGCTGGCCGCTGGAGGCTTGAACAACGCGATTGCCGCTGCAGGGACCGCTAAAAACGCGGTCGAGAACAACCATCTGAACCCGATCGAAGACGCCTCCCTGGAGATAATGCGAAAGGAGTACAACTCGTCGTGCGTGGGAGTTTCGTCAGATGAATGCACAAAACTGAAGGCTGATATTGAGGCTTTGTTCAAGAAGGCCCAAAGCATACTTAAAGACGAAACCATCAGCTTGGCAAGTGATGCGACCTGGGACTCCAAGCTGGATCACAAACCTGGCGACATCGTCATGTGCAAGACGTCCTATACCTCGTTCTGTGTAGTTACAGATCAATTTGTGAAAACCGCTGACGGTAACGAGTGGTATCTGAAGCCGGCGACCGTCGAACAGGCATTGGAAGGACGAGCGAATCAGGAGAAAATGGCGAGCGACCTGAAAGCGTCGCTTAAGCAGTTTGCTGATGATTCTTTCAGTGAAGGCTGCGGTGGGATGGGCCTAATTGGCATTGGATGCCAGCTTTCGATGGCATTTGGTGTCACTAACCCGGTTACAGAGGCCAAAGCGACTACTGGAGAGAGAATTGGTTGGTTTGCGCAAGCGCTTCTGAATATAGTGGGGCTGAAGGCTGCTGTTGGTGGTGCTGCGGCGGAAGGTGCAAAAGGGACTCCTGCTTGGGATAACGCTATATCTAAAGCTGACGGAGACTTCGGGTATCTCCCGCCTGTCCGGCAAAACTATGTTAAAGATGTTTACGACTTACAAGGGGCTGTGGACAAGATGCGTGCTAGCGGTGCAAGCGCAGAAGACGTTGCAAAGTATGCATATGGCGCAAGAAACGAGCTGAAAATGAAGTACAGGGAGTATACACCTCCGGAAATGCTTGATGTCATTGATGCAAGAAACTTGGAGCGATATGGCAACAAGATTGGACCCGCATTTGATGATCTAGTTAAAAAAGGTAAAACTTTTGATCAGATAATTGAAAGTTCTACTCGGGCTGGCGGTGGAGACCTTTTTCAATGAAGAGATTTATTGATGATAACGTTTATGCTCTTGGCCGTATGAAATCTGGAAGGTTGTATGCGGAGCTGATTTCTGATGTGGGCTGGGAAGGTTTCCCTAACTATGCGGAGGAGTTCATTAAGCTGTTCTCTGGCAGTATCATTAGTAAAAATGATTCTGTTGATACTAGAGTTTGGGGCGTGATTATAAAAGGTCAGTCCCTGCGATTGGTTTACGAAGACTTTCCCGTGATGATTAGTTTGGAGTCGCAAAGTGAAGGGGGGGACCGATTTGTCGAGGAGCTAAGAGAGATTTTGATAAGCTAGGTTAGTCCTTCGGCGCAAAAGATGTAGTACCTGATCCAGGTAAGACCGCTGTATATTCTTCGACGGCTGAAGACGGCACTGTACAGTATGTTGGTATTACCGATAATCTTGAGGCGCGGTCAGCGGCACACTTATCCCAGAAAGGCATTGAAATTGATGCAATACCAGGTCTTCAGAATATATCTCGCAGTGATGCAAGGGCAGTTGAGCAAGTGTTGATCGAATACAACGACTTAGGTAAAGATGGCGGCTCATTGATCAATAAGATCAACAGTATCTCCACAGCTAATCCGATTTATGCGGAGTCTCTCGCTAGAGGTGCCGCTCTTTTGAAATCAATTGGATATCCAGGGTTTAAATAATGATCAAAATTGGAGATGTATTTGCCATCGCAACTACGAGTGGAAAAGCATATTTCCAGTTTGTGAAAAAAATCCCTCCTATGGGTTCTTTAATCCGTGTCTTGCCAGGTACGTATCATGACGAACCAGATTTGGATGTCTTGGTAGAGGAAAAAACAAATTTCTGGATTTTTTTTCCTGCCTCGGCAGCTCTGAAGCAAGGAATTATCCAAAAAGCTAATAGTTGTACTGTTCCAACGCACTCTAAGGAGACCCCAACTTTCCGTGCTGGAGTAGTGGACCCTTCAACTGGGCGTGTCGATGCTTGGTGGTTTTGGAACGGGGAGAAAGAATGGAAAGTTGGCGAAATTACAGAAGAGCAGCGGAAGTTTCCTATACGTGGAACATGGAACGACACTCTATTGGTCCAGAGAATTGAAGAGGGCTGGTTGCCGGAAAAGGATAGGCGTTAACTCTATCGGTTTTAGTCGCATGTTGGTGCAAAAGGAGGGCCAGCGAGTAATCTGAATGCGACGAGTGCTATAACAGACGCTGAGGCTGGAACCAGTGGATTGGCAAAGATAGGTTCTTTGAAGGGAGAGCCTGAGCTGCCACCAAAAAATGCAAGTCCGGACATGATTCGATCAATTGAGCGTCAAAATGAAGCTTCGAAGGGGCTTGCTCAAGCTGGATATGATGTTGAGCAGTTGGCAAATTCTGGGAAAAAAGGAGCCAACCCTGATTTGCGGATTAATGGTGAACTAGCTGATGTTTTCTCGCCAATCACCAATAGCCCAATTTCAGTGCTGAAAACAATAACCGGTAAAGTTGAGACTCAGGCTAGCAATATTGTTGTGAATTTGGCTGACTCTCCATTGACCTTTGATCAGATAGAAAGTGCACTGCGCTCGAATCCTGTCGAAGGTTTGAAAAAGCTTTATTTGATGAAGGGCGGGGAATTTAGGGTGATAGGGGCTGCGAAGTGACAATTACAATGAATCTTGAGATTGAAGTTGGAGTTTCCTTTGAAGAAATTGCTTCAGTGCTCTCAGTGATGGGGGCTGAGCACGCAATTGAAAGTGGTTATCTAACAGGTAACTTTAAATATTCAGGTGTTTATTTTGTATTTCGTTGCTTTAGTACTCCTGAGGACGTTGCTGCTGAAGGGGTTGATGTTGATTGGAAAGCAGGTATGAGTGGAGCGTTTCATTGTCCTATAAAATATTTGCTGGAGAGTTCTGAGGATATTAAGTCTTTCCTTACGAAGCTGTCGATAGAGACGGATTTTAAATTTGTTCTTTCTTTTCAGTACGAAAGCTTGTATGTGATTCGTGATGAGTTTGGTATTAGTTTTCTGAGAAACATGGTTGATTAGTTGGTGCAAAAGCAACTGGTGGCGCTGCTGGAAAGGTAGATGATCTTGCCTCTACTGGGACACCTGTTCGTCCCACACCCCAAAAATCTGAAATTGATGTCGGCGCTGATCTTGGTGCTGGAGCTCGCCCACAAGTCAGTTATAAAAATGGACAAGAAGTTCCTTACGGCACTTCGGGTAGTGTTCGTCCAGACTGGTGTGTAGGTAACGTATGCAGTTAGGCACGAAAACGCCATTTGGTACTGCGCTAGGTATATATGTCGGCGGAGTTGGCTATAAGGGCTACGGCTTTTACGAGGAGGCTAAGGGTGACGGTAAGTAAGTTCATTTCCTCGGCGATAATGGGGGCGGGTGTTTTGGTCGTCATGTTGTCCCTAGGATGCTTGTTGGCGTTGTTGCCGGTCCTGTTTATTTCCGCAGGGTTTGAGGTGGGGTTTGATGTGGTATTTGTATGGTTGGGAATGCCATTCTCGATTTTGTTTGCGTTGAGTTGGTTTTATAAGTATGCGGACTTCGCGAAATCAATCATCTTTAGACGTTAGTGTGGTGTGTCTATGAGCAAGGCTTGGGGAAAAAGGTGGGGCTGGCTATGACGGATGGACGCCTGCAAACGCATTGATACAAGCTTTGTCAATGATGGCTGGAGTTCCGCTGGTAGCCGTTGAAGCCCCGTTGTTGGACTTACCGACGTGGCTGTGGGGGGATAAATTTCCGGTGGAGCGAATTTCAACTATCAACTGATGGCGGGAAAACTTATGGATTATGTCGATTTATCCGTTGCACGGGCGTTGGAATAGCGACCCAAGACAGAAGTCTTGGGGGTTACATTGGGCACTAGCTTAAGCGGTGAGGAGTTATATTAAAAGAGAAGATGCAACATACCCACTCTGGGTAACCGCTGTCGGTGGTGTGGTGGGATTCAAAAGCGGAAAGTTGGTTGCGGGGCAATTGATACCGATAATAGGTGGGGCGGCTGAGACTGTCGGCAATACCTCCGGATCTTTTCTGCCGAAGGTGGTGAATGGACAAATTAACGCATTGGGAGGCAAGTAATGACTGGCGAAAGTCCAAGGTAAACTGTTTTTGCTTCTAATACTCTATTGTGTGGGATTATTTGTTTTTTTAGGGTTTTTAGGGGCGTTTTTCGCCGTTGTTGTACATTATTTTAAGAGTGGCAATTGGGAGGGGGAGTTGATGTTTTTGGTTTGGTTAAAGGTGCTTTAGCCTATGCCGTTCTAGTGGCGGTGAGGGTTTGGGTGCTGTATTTGCTCAAGGCGTGTAGAGGCCGTAAATCCCAGCGCGGTAAGATGGATAGAAAGGAATATTCTTAAACAGCTGTCTGGGGTGCTGGCTGGTTAATCAAAGTAACAGAAGTTTTGGAAAGGCGAAAATTATGCCAGTAAGTATTAATAAGCGAAGCCGCATAATTTATTTTTACTAAATTTAGAGTTGAGTGTCGTTTCTCAATAAGTGGAGCAACTTTATATAAGCGTATTGATGAAAGGCGATCATTGAGGACTAAACTGTCTCTGACTAAGAGTGTCGCCTTTTCCTACAATTTATTGACTTCTCCAGCTTTGACAAGCCCACCCAACCCGACTAACTTTCCTGGCGTGACGCATTCATGCGACCCACGCTATGCAGCAACCCTATCTCTGCGCCACATTTCGTCGTGGCCCCGACGCGCCTAACAGCCAGCAAATGACTGTCAATCACTCGGTCCCTGGTTCGAGTCCAGGTCGTGAAGCCAGATAGGAAAAAGCCTGCAGAGATGCAGGCTTTTTTTCGCCTTGAATTTGACGAACACCCGGCGTGCCAGCAGCCAAAAAACGCGCAAAAAATTTTTTTGGGGTGACGCTTGAATTTTTTCCGCCTGAACCTACCTAGGGATTACGCGATGCCGAATGCGGGTCGCGTATCAAATCACTTGGAGAAAACTCAGGAGATTTTGCAATGGCTACTACTCTTTCCTTGGCCCCACTGTTCCGTCATTCCGTGGGCTTTGACCGTTTCAACGACCTGTTCGAATCGGCGCTTCGCAGCGAGGCCGGTACCACCTATCCGCCACACAACGTCGAAAAGCACGGTGACGATCATTATCGGATCGTGATCGCGGCGGCAGGCTTGGTGGAGGACGACCTGGATATTCAGGTGGAGAAAGGCGTGTTGACCGTCGCCGGCGGCAAGCGGGAACACGATGAGGGCATCACTTACCTGCACCAAGGCATCGCCCAGCGCGCGTTCCGCCTGTCGTTCCGGCTGGTTGACCATATTGAAGTGCAGGGCGCACAGCTCGCCAATGGTTTGCTGAGCATCGATCTGCTCAGGATCGTGCCCGAGGAAGCCAAGCCTAAGCGCATTGCGATTGGCGGTGCTGCCAAGGCTGAGGTGAAATCCATCAGCGAGCAGTAAGGCTGGAATGAATAAAGGCGCTCTTCGGAGCGCTTTTATTCGATGTGGCGAGGTCAAAATGTGGCGCTTTTGTATGAGCGGACTTGCCCCGATGCCAGTCAGTCAAGGGCGAACCCTGTACCTGGGGCGAGGGACCTTGCTCCCGTTGGGACGCGAAGCGGCCCCAAAATCAGCCTATGAGTTCTAATCGGAAAATCTCAGTGCCTTTATTGGCGCTGCTTCGCAGCCCAACGCGGGGCAAGCCCGCTCGCCACAACAGGCCCGCTTACCACAGAAGCACAGCAGTCGCTTCATTCCATCTGCACATTTTGCGCTTTCTGCTGCTGCCCAGCCCGCACCTCACGCCCCTCCCACTTGGCAATCACCAACGGCGCCAACGCATTGCCCAGCACATTCAGCGCCGTGGTCGGCATCTCCATCAAGCGGTATACCCCGGCGATAAACGCGATGCCTTCCAACGGCAAACCGGCACTGGCCAGGGTGGCCGAGAGAATCACGAACATGAACCCCGGTACCCCGGCCGCCCCCTTGGAGGTGAGCACCATGGTCACCACCAGCAAGGCCTGATCGCCCAGGCTCAAATCAATGCCGTACAACTGCGCGACGAACAGGGTACCGATGCCGAGGAACAGTGAAGCGCCGTCGAGGTTGAACGAGTAACCCACCGGTACCACAAAGCTCACCAGTGAAGGCGGTACGCCGTAGGTTTCGAGTTTCTTCATCAATTGCGGCATCACCGCCGCCGAACTGGCGGTGGAGAAGGCCAGTACCAGTTCATCCTTGATATGGCGCATCAGCGCGAACAGGTTGATCCCGCAAACGCGCGCCACCAGGTTGAGCACCACCAGCACAAAGAACGCGATGGCCACATAGCTGACCATGATCAGCTTGGCCAGCGGCAGCAACGAGCTGAAACCGAAGTTGGCCACCGTCACGGCGATCATGCCGAACACGCCGATGGGCGAGTAGGCCATGATCATCGAGGTGACCTTGAACATCGCGTCGCTGACGCCACGCAACAGCGCGATGACCGGGTCTTTGCGCTCGGCGGGCAAGCGCGCCACGCCCAGGCCGAACATCACCGCAAAAAACAGCACCGACAACAGGCTGCCCTGGGCCATGGCGTTGACCACGTTGTCGGGGATGATGCCGACGATGATCTGCCCCAGGCTATGACCCGCGCCGTTGCTGGTGGGCAGGGTGATATTCGCCGCGTGCAGGCTGGACAGTTCAGTGCCAGCGCCGGGCTTGAGCAGGTTGCCCATGACCAGGCCGATGATGATCGCCAGGGTGGTGATGCAGAAAAAATAGCTCAGGGATTTGACCCCGATACGGCCCAGGGATTTGCCGTCACCGTGCCCGGCAATGCCCACCACCATGCAGGAAAACACGATGGGCACCACGATCATTTTCATCAGCTTGATAAAGATATCGCCTGCCGGTTGCAGGACATTGTCCACCAGCCACGGCCGGGATTCGGGAAAGCGGTGCAGCAGGGCACCAATGGCGATACCGGCGAGCAAGCCGATCATGATTTGCCAGACCAGCGCGATGCGGGGCGTGTGCATGGGAGTGCCTCATTTGAGATCAATGATTTTTAAGTTGTTGTTCTAGGCAGTCAAAAGGCGGCCGTCCGCTGGTCGCCGGGTGTTACGGGTGGCCGTCAGCGCAGGTCGTTGCATGCGTCTTTGAGGCGACGGCACCCTTCTTCGATCACGTCCAGCGAGCTTGCGAACGACAGGCGCACATACGGCGACATGCCGTAGGCCGCGCCGCTGACGGTGGCCAGGCCGTAGTCGCGCAATAGGTAGTCCACCAGTTGGGTGTCGCTGTCGAGGCGATCGCCTTGGGGGGTGAGCTTGCCCATCAGGCCGCTGACGTTGGCGAATACATAAAACGCGCCATCCGGTGGTGTAATGCTCAATTCGGGGATGCCCTCAAGCAGCGCCAGAATGCGCGCGCGGCGTTGCTGGTATTCCTCGCGCATGCCGGCGATAGGTGCTTGATCACCCGCAAACGCGGCCACCGCTGCCGCCTGGCTCAACGAGCTGGGGCAGGTGGTGGTCTGTGACAGCAACTTGGCGATGGCCGCGATCAACCAGGCCGGCCCCGCACCAAAGCCCAGGCGCCAACCGGTCATCGCATAGCCCTTGGACGCGCCGTTGACGATCAGCGTGCGTGGCTTGAGATCTGGCGCCAGGCGTGTCAACGGCACATGCCGGGCGTCGCCGTAGACGAAGTGTTCGTAGATCTCATCGGCCATGACCAGCACATGGGGATGACGACGCAAAACCTGCGCCAGGGCCAGCAGCTCGGCTTCGCTGTACACCGCGCCGCTGGGGTTGTTCGGGCTGTTGAGGATCGCCCATTTGGTGTGTGGGGTGATCGCCTGTTCGAGCGCGGCGGGCGACAGCTTGAAACCCAGGCTTTCATCGCCCGGGATGATCACCGGTGTGGCATCGTTGAGCCGTGCGATGTCCGGGTATGAGACCCAATACGGCGTGTGCACGATGACTTCATCGCCGCGATTCAAGGTGGCGGCCAACGCGTGATAAATGATGTGCTTGCCGCCGCAACCGGCGACGACTTCGTCCAGGCCATACACCACATCATTATCTCGCTGCAGTTTCAGGCAGATGGCCTGGCGCAGGGCAAGGGTGCCGGTGGTGGCGGTGTAATGGGTATCACCGCTGTGCATCGCCAAGCTGGCGGCCTCAAGAATATGCGCCGGGGTGTCGAAGTCCGGCTCGCCCACGGTGAAGTTAACGATGTCGCGGCCCTGGGCGCGCAACTCGGTGACCAGGGCGTTGGCGGCAATGCTGGGGGAGGGCGCAATGCCCAGGACACGGTCCGACAAAAATGCAGTGCTCATTTCGGACTCCTTCATACCAGGCCGGCATTGTTGAGGGCCTTGTCGATCCAGCTCTGGCGCACTGCACCGCTGGCAATTTCTGCTTTGACCGCTTCTTCGTGCTCGGCATGTTGCGCGGCGCGGCGCAGTACTTCGGCGGCGTCGGCCTGGGAGAACGCGACCAGGCCGTCTTCATCACCCACCAGCAGGTCGCCGGGGTTGATCACCATGCCGCCGATAGACACCGGCACGTTCACTTCGCCGGGGCCGGTCTTGTACGGGCCGGTGTGCACCACGGCGCGGGCGTAGCACGGGGTGTCCTCGAAGCTGGCGACATCGCGAATCGCGCCGTCAATCACAAACCCCACGCAACCACGCTGCTGGGCGTAGAGCTTGACCAGTTCACCGATCACCGCGTTATTGGTGTCGCCCTGGCCGTCCACCACCAGCACATGGCCCGGTTGCAGCATGCTCATGGCCTTGTAGATCAGCAGGTTGTCGCCGGGACGGGTCTTGACCGTGATCGCCGTGCCCACCAGCTTGCCGCTGCGGTTGTAGCGCGTCAGGCCACGGGCGCCGATATGACGGCCTAGGTTGTCGCTGATATGCGGCGTGACGACATGGCCAAACGCCTCGACCAGTTCGGCCGGGGCCATGGGCGCGTTGGGAAGGATGCGTGAACCGGGCAAGGACATGGCAAATCTCCAGAATTGTTAGATAGCGATGGGCTATGGCTGGATCTTAGGAGTGATGATCGAAGAGTTTTAGCGATATTTTATGATGTGATAGCATCGCTTTTTCTCATGAATTGGCCGCGATGATCACCTTCAAGCAAATCGATGCGCTGTACTGGATTGCCGAACTCGGCAGCTTTGAAGCGGCGGCGAACAAGCTGAACATGTCTCAGTCGGCCATCTCCAAGCGCATCCAGGAGTTGGAAGACACCTTTGACGTCGAGATTTTTGACCGCAGCAAGCGCAACGCCCGGCTGACGGAGAAGGGCGGTGAGCTGCTTGACTACGCCCGCGACCTGCTCAACAGCCGCGACCAACTGCTCGAACGGGTCAGCGCCCGCGAAGTGCTGGTGCGCCGTTTTCGCCTCGGCGTCACCGAACTCACCGCATTGACCTGGCTGCCGGCGCTGGTGGATGCGCTGCGTCAGGCCTACCCCAAGGTGCAGATCGAGCCGTCAGTGGAACTGAGCAGCGAACTGTTTCGCAAGCTGGAAAGCGACCAACTCGACTTGGTCATCGTGCCGGACGTCTACAGCGACCCGCGCTTTCACAGCACGGCGCTGCAATGCGTAGAAAACGCCTGGATCTGCGCGCCAGGCCTGATCCCCCAGCCCGACCCTGTAAGCCTGGAAGTGCTGGCCGATTACACCGTTCTGACCCAGGGTTCGCAGTCGGGCACCGGCTTAATCTACGAGCGTTGGCTGGCCGCGCACAACGTGCAGATGCCGCGGACCCTCACCAGCCATAACCTGCTGGTGCAGGTGGGCTTGGCGTTGTCGGGGATCGGCGTGAGTTATTTGCCCAAGGCCTGTTTGTCCCATCTGATCGAGCACGGCGCATTACGCGCGTTGGTCACGCAGCCGGAGTTGCCGAGTATCCAGTACGTGGCATTGCACCGGGTGGACCGCCAATTCGGCTTGAACCAGGACGTGGCGCGGATGGCGCAGAGGTGCTGTGATTTTTCGCGGTTGTTGTTTTAGCGTCAGTGCACACGCTGCGCTTTTTATTCCAAAAGGGTCCTTTGTCGAAAAACAGGGTCATGATTAATTCAAGCCTGGATGTAGTCAGTTCAACTTCATACTTGAAGGCGCATGAACCCAGCCTCTATCAGCCAAGAAGACCAAAATGCATGGCATTCACCACCCTGATACTGGATGCACCCGGCCCGCCGTTGCTATTCGAGGAAGTCGACCGATTCCTTGAGTTGGGCTTGGTCGTCACCCTGAATCTCTACTATTTCACGGATAAAAACAGTATCCGCAAGCACTACGGCGAGCGCATCCGATACACCGAGATCAATGGCCACGACAGGCAAGCTTTCATCGACGCCGTGACTGAGGCCGGGGGGTATAGCGTGTTCAAGACGCGCCTGAATATTCCCATTGAGAGCAAACTGATCCGCGCCGCTGCATCACCGACCCTGCCAACGCCACTGCGCGCCATCGCCCAGGCCGGTTCAGGCGTTAACCATATCGACCGGCAAGAGGCTGAACGGTGTGGCGTGACGATACTGAACACGCCGGCCTCCAACGCGGTAGCTGTGGCCGAATACGTGGTGGCCCAGACATTGTTTTTATCCAGGGACCTGGATCACTACAACGCCGAGACGCACAGTGGTCGCTGGTCCAAGGGCACTTTGGCGCCCAGCCTTGAGTTCTGCGAACTCACGTTAGGCGTGGTCGGCACTGGCAGCATTGCTCAAGAGGTCGCGCGCAAGGCCGGATCGCTGGGGATCCGGGTCATCGCCACCGGTTCAGAACGCTTTACGGAGCAGGTCGCGCGCAGCCTTGGGCTTGAGCGACGAGAAACCCTCGAGCAATTGTTGGGGGAGGCCGATGTGGTCTCGATCCACGTACCGCTGACACCGCTCACCCGAGGCCTGTTCGGCCTTACCGAGTTCAGGCAGATGCGCCAAGGTTCGATACTGATCAACACCGCTCGTGGTGACATTGTCGACGAAGCCCAGTTGGCAAGCTTCATGACGGCATTTCCCAGGCATATAAAAGCGGTCGCCATCGATACCTTCGCCCAGGAAAAAGACCGCTTCAACTCGCCGCTGGCTGGCATTCGCAACGCCCAACTGACACCCCATATCGCCGGCAACACGACGAAGGCAATCCGCAAGGCTTCACGGCAGATCGTCGACAAGATCCACGCGCTCAGCCTGGCTGCGAACGCACATTGACCATAGGACGCAAAGCGCTCTCTTGATGAACGCCTCAACGCCCTGAGTTGTAGCAAGCGCTTCCGGATGGGCTAGGGCTGCTGTGCAGCGGTCGCACGGATGGGCGGTGCGGTAGCGGCGGCAATGTCCCACGTCAGCAGGATGTGGCTGATGGCGGCATCGATGGTTGCGTGGGGCACGTTGTCCCGCGCCAATATCGAAATGCCCTGCAAGAAACTGTCAAACACCGCCGCCATCGACACCGCGGCAATCGTATCCGGCAGTTGCCCTGAGCTTATTCCACGTTCGACACACGCCACGATCCCTGCCCGCGTTCTCATACGGGACTGGGTCAATGCATCCGCCACCCGCGCATTCTCCGGGCTTGGTGCGCTCATCACGCCCAATGCCACCATGCAGCCCTTGGGATGCCCGTCTTCACACTGCATGCGCGCGGATTGGCGCAACGCGGTCTCGATGGCTTTGCGCGGCAGCAGGCTTTCATCCCATAGGCATTCGGTCACTTGAGCGTAGGTTGCCAGATAGCGCTGCACGCACTCATCGAACAGCGCTTCCTTGGAGCCGAATGCGGCATAAAAACTCGGTGCGGAGATACCGCCGCCCAGGCCGGCCTTGAGCTGGGCGAGGGACGTGGCGTCGTAGCCATGCTGCCAGAACAGGTGCATGGCCTGTTCCACGGCGTGGTCACGGTCGAAGGTGCGGGGACGGCCCATTTGTGCCATTTCATAAAACTCCCTTGGCGGACCAGATAAATACTAGTCGATACATAAGTCGTTGACAACGTGCGCCAGCTGCCCGCAACATTTGTATCGATCAGTATCTAAATTGCCTCAAGGAGTTTCCCGTGACCCCCTCACTCTGCGTATCCGCGTCTTCTGAACGCCTGCCTATCGGCGCCTTGCTCGCGCTGGCCATGACCGGTTTTATCTGCATCGTCACCGAAACCCTGCCGGCCGGGCTGTTGCCATTGATCGGCGATGGCCTGGGGATTTCCCCGTCCATGGCCGGGCAGATGGTCACCGCCTATGCGCTGGGCTCGGTGCTGGCGGTGATCCCCATGACCATAGCCACCCGTGGTTGGCGCCGCCGCAATGTGCTGCTGCTGACTATCGTCGGCTTCCTGCTATTCAATTCCATCACGGCATTGTCGTCCCATTACGGTGTGACGCTGGTGGCGCGTTTCTTCGCCGGGGTCGCCGCGGGGTTGGCCTGGAGCCTGCTGGCCGGTTACGCCCGGCGCATGGTCGCGCCCCATCAACAGGGGAGGGCGCTGGCGCTGGCGATGGTGGGTACCCCGATTGCGCTGTCACTGGGTGTACCGCTGGGCACCTGGCTTGGCGGCCTGGTCGGCTGGCGTACCACCTTTGGCCTGATGTCGGTACTGACCCTGGTGTTGATCGCTTGGGTGCTGGTGAAAGTCCCGGACTATGGGCCACAGCCCGCGCACCAACGCCTGCCGTTGCGCAAGGTCCTCACCACGCCAGGGGTCAGGCCGGTACTGGCGGTGGTGATCAGCTGGATGCTCGCCCACAACGTTCTCTATACCTACATCGCCCCGTTCGTGGCGCGTGCAGGCTTGGCCGCGCGGGTGGACCTGGTGTTGCTGGTATTCGGCATTGCGGCATTGGTGGGGATCTGGCTGACGGCCAAGCTGGTCGAGCCGTTATTGCGCCAGACGGTGTTGGTCAGCCTGGTGGTGTTTGCCGCGATTGCGCTGGTGTTTGGCGTATTGGGCAACGTGCCTGAAGTGATCTACCTTGGCGTCGCCGTGTGGGGCCTGAGCTTCGGCGGTGCCGCCACTTTGCTGCAAACGGCTCTGGCCGACGCGGCGGGCGATGGCGCCGATGTGGCGTTGTCGCTGAACGTCGTGGCGTGGAACAGCGCCATTGCCGCCAGCGGTGTGGTGGGTGGCGTATTACTCGATCGCTGGGGCGTGGGGGCATTTCCGTGGGCGATGCTGGTGTTGATCGGCGTGGCGCTGGGGATCGCGTGGGGCGCGCGTGACCACGGCTTCAAGCCTGGGCGACGGTCCGGCGTTGCAATAGTGTCTCACTGAACCTTCGGGTGAGCGCGATAGGGGAGCGGAGCGCGACAAGATCGGTAAGCCTGCGGCACCAAACGGATTTATCAGGGTCCATACGCCCCGCGCGATCATTCGCGCTCATCCGTTTACCCTCACCTTAAGATCTAAAGCATGTACCTACGCAACATTGCAGTCGGGCTGGCAGCCCTCGTTTTAGTCTCTACCGCCGTAGACGCTCGCGGCCCGGCAAACCCCTACACGTCCACGCAGCAACGTATCTCGTTTGACGGTTGCGCCGAACTCTTCCCCGCCGCGACACCGATCAACACGGCCACGGTGCCAGCCAGCATGAGGCCAATGGCCCTCTGTTCCGACCACTTCGCGGTGCTCTATTCGCAAACCAGCAAGACCCCGCTGGTGGTGGTCGAGCGCCTGAATGCCGCCCAGTTGATCGACGCCAAAGGCGAGGAGCGCACCAACCAGTTCTACCCCGACCCACGCATTCCCAAAGGTGGGCGCGCCGAGTTGAGCGACTACCGCAGCCAGCACCCGGCGATGGACCGTGGCCACCAATCCCCAGCCGCCGACGCGCCGAATGCCCATGCCATGGCACAGTCTTTCGCGCTGTCGAACATGGTGCCGCAAGACCCTACCAACAACCGCAAGATCTGGAGCAAGGTCGAAGCGGATGTGCGCAAGTTTGCCAAGCGCGCGGGCGGCGATGTGTATGTGTTCACCGGGCCGCTGTTCGATGCGGGCTACAGCACCATCGGCGACAACAAGGTCTGGGTGCCGACGCGCCTGTTCAAGTTGGTGTACGACGCCTCAAGCAAACGCGCCTGGGCCTACGTGTTGCCCAATGCCGAAACCCGTATCCAGAAACCGATGGACTACGACACCTTCGTGAAGAGTACCGGGCTCAAATTACTCGGCAACCTGCCGGTGACGGGTTCGGTGGGGCGTACGTGATGCTGGGTTGAGCGATACGCCCAGCGTTACTTGCCTTTTTTCAACGCCTTCAAGCGCGCTGTCGCTCGCTGTACGGCGGCCATTTTCTCGGGGCGTTTCATCCGTTTCCATTTACGGATGTCGTCCTTGGTCCGCCCGCAGCTGACGCACAACTCGCCACTCAACTGGCAGGTCGAGACACACGGGTTTTCGATTTCTTTAGCCAAGATTTCACCTGGGGATACCGTCAAGGGGCGCCGCTACGCGGCACGAAATTCAACCGTGAGGTGGCTCACTTCATGGACCGGCTTGAGGCGCAGGCGAATGCTCTCGGCATCCGCTGTCGGTTGGCCGACCACGCTGACGATGGCCGCATGCACACCGGGCCCGACCTGCCAGACGTGCAGGTCGGTAATCGTTGCATCGCCGGGTTGCTCCACCCGCTCGCGGATCTCGGCGGCGACGTGTTCGTCGGTCTGGTCCAGCAACACGCCGGCGGTCACGCCCATCAGGCTCCAGGCCCAGCGCGCAATCACGATGGCGCCGACGATGCCCATCACCGGGTCCAGCCATACCCAACCCAGGTACCGACCCGCCAGCAATGCGGCGATCGCCAGCACGGAGGTCAACGCATCGGCAAGCACGTGGATGTAGGCTGACCTGAGGTTGTTATCGTGGCCGTGGTGGTGATGGTCGTGATCATGGTCATGGTCATGGTCATGGTCATGGCCGTGGCTATGCCCATGGCCCAACAGCAACGCACTGACGATATTGACCACCAGCCCGACGATAGCAATCAGGGTCGCCGTACCAAATTGCACTTCGGTCGGCTGGAGCAGGCGCATGAACGATTCGATACCGATGCCCAGGGCGACCAGCGCCAGGATCAGCGCCGAGGCGAAGCCGCCCAGGTCACCCACTTTGCCGGTGCCAAAGCTGTAGCGAGGGCTGTTCGCATGGCGCTTGGCGTAGGCATAGGCCGCCGCCGCAATGCCCAATGCGCCCGCATGGGTGGCCATATGAAAACCGTCGGCCAGCAGGGCCATGGAACCGGTCAGGGCGCCAGCGGCAATTTCCGCCACCATCATCACCACGGTCAGTATCACCACCCACAGCGTGCGCCGGGCGTTCTCGTCGTGGGCAGCCCCCAGGAAGACATGCTCGTGTGCCTGGCTATTCGTGAGGGTCATTTGGAGTAGCGCCGAATGGCTTCAAGCAATTCTTCGACGCCCTGGTTGCGCGCCTCTGTACTCAGTGACGGGTCAGCCACATGCGCCCTGGCGTGGTCCTCGATGATCTCTTCCATCAAACCGTTGATAGCACCGCGCGTGGCGGCCACCAGGTGCAGTGTCTTGGCGCAGTCGGCGTCTGACTCCAGCGCTTTTTCCAGCGCCTGAATCTGCCCGGCGATGCGTTTGACGCGTTTGATCAGGCTGTCTTTGTTTGCGGCTAGATGACCCACGGCATACCCCCCCTACCTATAATGCGGCGGATCATTGCATACCCCACCCCCCTATACAAGAAGGCTGTTGCAACGCTACTTCGGCCGGTGCAACTGGCGCCTTAGGGTATACAGCGCCACGCCCACCGCCAGCACACCGGATAACGCGCCCACCCCCAGCGCCCAGCGCGGGCCCAGGTGGTCGGCGACCCAACCGACGATGGGCGCCCCAATCGGCGTGCCGCCCAGGGCGACGCCCACGCGCAGGGCGATCACGCGGCCGCGCATGGCGGGGTCGGTGCTCAGCTGCATCAGGCTGTTGGTGGTGTTGCTGAAGGTCATCGCACCCACGCCGATAATCACCAGCGCCACGGCAAACAACCAGTAGTTCGGAGCCAGGGCTGCCAGCGTGCAGCCCGCGCCGAACACTGCTGCACCCGTGAGCAGCGACTTGAACTGCGGGCGTTCGCGGCCGGCGGCGAGCAGGGCGCCGGCGATCGTGCCGATGGCCAGGGTTGAGCTCAGCAGGCCGTAGGCGCGGGCATCGGCATGGAACACGCTGACTGCCATGGTCGAGATGAAAATCGGGAAGTTCATGCCAAAGGTGCCGATCAGGAACAGCATCAGCAGGATCGCCTTTAAGTCCGGTCGCGCCCACACATAGCGCAGCCCTTCGGTCAGGCTGCCCTTGGAGCGCAGCGCTCGCACCTTCACCGGCTGGCCGGACACCCGCAGGAAAAACAGCGAAGCCAGCACCGCAAAAAAGCTCGTGCCATTGAGCAGGAACGCCCATCCGGTGCCTACCGATGCGATGGTCAAGCCCGCTACGGCCGGGCCGATCAGGCGCGCCATATTGAACGAGGTGGAATTGAGCGCGATCGCATTGGACAAATCCTTCTCACCCACCAGCTCCGCGACGAAGATCTGTCGCACCGGTGCATCGAAAGCCGAGGCGCAACCGGACAAAAACGCGAACACATACACATGCCACAGCTCGACAAAACCGGTGATGGTGAACACCCCCAGCGTCAGCGCCAGCATGCCCATGACCGCCTGGGTGACGATCAGTAACTTGCGTTGGTCATAGTGGTCGGCGGCGAAGCCGGTCCAGGGCAGCAAGAGCAACTGCGGCCCGAACTGCAACGACATGACGATGCCGACGGCGGCCGCGTTATGCGGGGTGAGCTGGGTCAGTACCAGCCAGTCCTGGGCGGTGCGCTGCATCCAGGTGCCGATATTGGAGACCAGTGCACCCGCCGCCCAGATGCGGTAGTTGACGCTGCGCAGGGAGCGGAAGGTTCCGAGCAAACTCATGAATACTCCAAAGATAAGCCGCCCCTGGGTTTATACTCGCCCCCTCGCAATCGTCCAACTTCACCCGAACCGAGATCCCCATGAGCACCTCTCTTTCCCTGACCCCTGCGCGCAAACCGCTTGCGCCCCTGGTGGCGTTTATCATCCTGCTGGTGGGCGCCGTGTTCCTGCAAAACACCGTCGGCGTGCGCCAGATGCTGTTGCTGGTGGTCGGCGCGGCGCTGGGCTTGACCCTCTATCACGCGGCGTTCGGCTTCACCTCGGCCTGGCGCGTATTTATCAATGATCGGCGTGGCGCCGGCCTGCGCGCGCAGATGGTGATGTTGGCGGTGGCGGTGCTGCTGTTCTTCCCGGCATTGGGGGCAGGCACGTTGTTCGGGCAACCGGTGGTCGGGCTGGTGGCGCCGGTCGGGGTGTCGGTGGTGTTTGGCGCATTTATCTTCGGCATTGGCATGCAACTGGGCGGCGGTTGTGCGTCGGGCACTCTGTTCACCGTGGGCGGCGGCAATGCGCGCATGTTGGTGACGTTGTTCTTCTTCATTTGCGGTTCGTTGATAGCTACGCACCATGTGGACTGGTGGTTTGCGCTGCCTGCGTTCCCCGCGACGTCCATCGTCAAAAGCTTCGGCGTGGTGCCGGCCTTGCTCATGAGCCTGGCGGTATTTGCGCTCATCGCGGTGGTGACTGTGCGGCTGGAAAAAGCCCGTCATGGTCAGCTTGAAGCGGGCGTGACCAGCGAACACCCAGGGCTGCGCCGCTTCCTGCGCGGGCCGTGGCCGCTGGTCTGGGGCGCGATTGGCCTGGCGCTGCTCAACTACGCAACGTTGGCCCTGGCCGGGCGGCCGTGGGGCATTACGTCGGCGTTCGCGTTGTGGGGGGCCAAGGCGGCGAGCGGGCTGGGGGTGGATGTGGCCAGTTGGGCGTTCTGGCAAATGCCTGGCAACGCCAAGGCCCTGGCCGCGCCAGTGTGGGAAGACATCACCAGCGTCATGGACATCGGCATCGTCCTCGGTGCGCTGCTGGCGGCCGGCCTGGCCGGGCGTTTCGCTCCCAGCCTGAACATCCCGGCACGCTCACTGGTAGCGGCGGTGATCGGTGGCCTGTTGCTCGGCTACGGCTCACGCCTGGCCTACGGCTGCAATATCGGCGCGTACTTCAGCGGTATCGCCTCGGGCAGCCTGCATGGCTGGGTTTGGCTGGTGGCGGCGTTTATCGGCAATAGCGTGGGTGTGCGCTTGCGGCCGTTTTTCTTTGCCGGTGAGCGGCCGCAGGTGGCGTTGAGCGGTTGCTGAGTCAACGTTCAGGGGAAATGTCTGGCGCCTGAGCGGCTTCAGCCGCCAGCTTTTCCCGCTCTGCTTTGCTGATGTATCTGTCTTTGCTTTTCGGCGCCAATTTGGCACTGGCCTTTTTCGCCTTGGCCTTGAATAGCTGCTGCAGTTTTTTCTGGCGGTTCATGTCGTCTTACCCGGTTGGTACAGGCTCGGGATGATACCAGCTTAAAAACCGCGGCCGTTCCCTGGGTCGCTTTTTCACGCCGATCTGTGCATTGAATCGCCTTTCCTTTCGCCAATAATCGGGCCCTGCAATCCCCCGAGTATTGAACGGCATAGGGAAGAAAAGATGAGCCTCCACACCCGTACCAAACGATTGACCGTGCCCCAACTGGTCGCCATGAAAGGCCGGCAGAAAATCGTCTCCCTCACGGCGTACACCAGTTCCATCGCCAAGCTGATCGACCCGCTCGTGGATTTCATCCTGGTCGGTGACTCCACGGCCATGGTCGGCTATGGCCGGGCTTCGACCTTGAGCATGCAGCTCGAAGAAATCATCGGCCACACCCGCGCCGTGGTCGACAGCACGCGGTTGGCGTGTGTCATCGCCGATATGCCATTTGGCAGTTATCAGGAATCCAACGAACAGGCCTTTCGCAATTGCGCCCAGGTACTGGCGCGTACCGGCTGCGATGCTGTGAAGCTGGAGGCCAACCAAGCGCTGGCAGGCACGGTTGAGTTCTTGGTGGCACGCGGTATTCCGGTGATGGCCCACGTGGGGCTGATGCCACAGTTCGTCAACGTGATGGGTGGGTTCAAGGCCCAGGGCCTCACGGCCCAGACCGCAGCAGTGGTCAGCAACGATGCCCGTGCCAGCCTGCAGGCGGGCGCCTTCAGCCTGTTGCTGGAAGGGGTGGCCGAAGGCGTGGCACGCCAGATCACCTTGGACTCGGCCATGCCCACCATTGGCATCGGCGCTTCGCCCGCCTGCGACGGCCAGGTACTGGTCACCGAAGACGTGCTGGGACTGGGCGGCGAGCACCTGCCGCGTTTTGTCAAACAGTATGCGGATGTCAGCGCGGTGATTCGTGATGCGTGCGAGCGGTTTGCCGAAGACGTGCGCCACGGTCGCTTCCCAGAAGCTCGGCACTGTTACGGGCTTTGACGAATTGCCTGGGCCAGCTGCCTCACAGCCTGGGCGATATCCTTGCTCCAGTCGAGGGTGTAGCTCAGGCGCAGAGACTGCTTCCAGGTACCTTGCTGGCTGAATAGTTCTCCAGGAGCGATGACGATGCGCTGGGCCAGCAGGTGCTCGAATACCCAGCGCATGTCGACCGTGCGACGGGTCTGCAACCAGAAACTCGCACCCCCACTCGGCTCGACCACTTGCCATTCGCCGAGCGCTTCCAGCAGGGCTTTCATGCGCGTCATGCGCTCCAGCAACGCCGCCCGCAGCATCACCAAGTGCTGGTCGAGACGCTTGGAGGTAAGCAGTTTGGCGATCGCCTTCTGGCGGATCGGCGAGAGGCGAAACCCGCGCTCCATAAACAGCCGCTGCAAGTGCGGCGCCTGCCCGCGACACAGTACATAACCGTAGGGCGCTTCCGAGCCGATCACCTTGTCGAAGGTTGAAAACACCACCAGTCTTTGCGGGTCGGCATAGTCGCGATAGCGCGCGGGCCGAGGTTCGAAATACAGGTCGCCGTAGGTGTCATTCTCGAACAACCAGATATCCCGCTCTGCCAGCCAGCGGCAGACCTGCTGCTTGTCTTGCGCCGGTACCACGCCACCCTGGGGTATGTTGACCGTCGATGACAGCACTGCCAGGCGAATCGGCTCCTGTTTGAGCAATTCATGGAAGGCCGGCATGTTGAAGCGCCCGTCTGCTCCGAGGGGCACTTCGATCACGCGGATATTCGCCGCCTGCAACTGGCGCAGGATCGCCCACGAACACGGCGACTCCACCAGCGCCACCGTACCTCGCAGTTCGAGGGCGCTGAGTGACACGTCCAGCACAGTGTGCAGGTCTGAACCGATATACACCTGTTCGGCCTGCCAGTAAGGGGCTGTGGAGCAGGTGTAACGCTCGGCCAACGCCGTGCGCAACTCGGGCTCGCCGAATGGCAGGTACAGCGGCGTGAGTGAGCGCGGGTACTGGCGGGCTATTTCGCGCTCTATCATCAGTAAAGGGTTTTCCAGCGACAGCAGCATCGCCGGGGCGTCGCTGCTCAGGGCCAACATGCCGGGCTGGCGCGCGTTGGCGAACACCTGGTCGAGCAGGTTGGGCGAGTGTTCAGTCGATAAAGGCGCCGGTATCCACCGGGTGAAGTAACCGGACTTGGGTTTGGCGTAGATCCGTTCTTGATCCTCAAGCAGCGAGTAAGCGTACTTGGTTGTCGACACCGACACGCCCAGGCGTTGGGCCAAATGGCGCAGGGACGGCAGTTTGCGTTCGCCTTGGGAAGGGCTGGCTTCGATCCATTCGACGAGGTAGCGGTACACCGACTGATAGGCAAAAGAGGCGTCTTTAGGTTTATCCATGATCCTTTGA
This sequence comes from Pseudomonas gorinensis, assembly GCF_042015035.1. NCBI lineage: Bacteria > Pseudomonadati > Pseudomonadota > Gammaproteobacteria > Pseudomonadales > Pseudomonadaceae > Pseudomonas > Pseudomonas gorinensis. The sequence continues at coordinate 5,163,224 of NZ_CP167125.1, read as the reverse complement.
GCCGCTCGACCTGCGATTACGGGAAGACTTCGGATGTGGGGCCGGTCCAGTATCACGCAAGGCGATGGAATACGGAAACTTAACGCAGATGCCCACGATCAAGCCCTATACCCTCGCCATACCGGCCACGTGACTGGCTGCCGTCAAGGCCAACGTCGCCGCGCTCCCATGCCGAAAAAACCTGCACTATCGTGCATGGGCGCGACATGCCGGCTGACAGGCACGTGGCGGCGTGGGAGCAACCGGCGTCGCGGTTGGCGCGATGGCGGGCATTTATTGCGAAGGTCTCGGGTTGCAGGGCAGGCCTAGCCAGGCTGCGCCGCCAAGCTATTGCTGACATTACGCCCCAGCACCAGCACCGTCACAAAACCGCAGCCCACCAGGGCCGTGGCCAGGCTCAACAGCACCGAGCTGCCCAGTTGGTCGACGATCCGTCCGCCAAAGAACGAGCCCAAGGCAATGATTACCTGGAACAAGGCGACGAACAGCGGCATGCCGCGTTCGACATCCTTGGGCGCCACCACAAACATCCAGATACTGGCACAGGCCGGGAAGGCGCCGAAGGCGAAGCCCCACAGCCCGATCAGCATCGCTGCGCCGGTCATCCCGATGGCGAAGTGAGGGAACAGGGCGGTGCTGGTGCCGATCATCAGCGCGACCAGCAACAGGGTGTGACGCACGCTGCGGTTGGCGGCGAAACCGGCAAAGATATTACCGAACACCCCGGCCACGCCGAAGAGCAGCAACAGCGAGCCGATCGTCGGCCCGTCGAAGCCGGAGCTGTATTTGAAGAACGGCGCGACATAGGTGTAGGCCGCAAAGTGCGCCAAGCCGATCAACAGCACCGCGATCAACCCGACCCGCGCCTGTGGGTTGATAAACAACGCCGGCAGGTCGCTGATGCGAATGGCCTTCTCCGGGGTGAGCCGAGGCAGCAGGAACACCTGCGCCAGCAGCACCGGCACACCCAGCAGCGCGGTGACCAGGAACGTCATGCGCCAGCCCATCAGGCCGCTGAGCCAGGTGCCGACGGGCACGCCGAGCACGGTGGCCAGGGTCACGCCCATCATGATGATCGAGGTGGCCTTCGCGACATCCACACCCTTGGGCGCCAGGCGCCCACTGAGGGCAATGGCCGTGGCCCAGAACCCGCCGATGCTGATGCCCAGCAAGACACGGCCGAACAGCAGCAGGTTGAAGTCACTGGCAAAGGCCACGACCGAGTTGGCGATGATCATGATCAACGTCAGGCCGATCAGCAGGTAGCGACGGTCCATCGCGCCAATGCTCACCGACAGAAACGGCGCGGCGAGGGCGGCCATGATGCCCGGCAGGGTCACCATCAGCCCGGCGTGGCCGGCACTGATACCGAGGTCGGCGGCGACGTCGTTGAGTACGCCCACCGGCAGGAACTCACTGGTCACCAGGGCGAAGGCGCCCACCGCGACCGAGAGAATCGCCAGCCACTGCTGTTTGACGCTTTGTTGATTATGTTCGGGACGGCCGCTGGGGGCCTGGAGGGCGCTTGGCATGATGCTGGGTTCCAAGGGGGATGTCGCCTGAGGCCAGGCGAAGGGGAAGAATTGGGAGGCGATTATAGGAATCGGGTTTGGCCACCCCATAGGCGAGCGGTTCGATAGTAATCATCAGTGTTATCGATGCGAGGCTGTTGAGCGGGATTGCCCAGGTCCGCCCATGTAGCCTGACTGATTGGCTGGCCGCCGTCTGTCCAGGGGGGATTTGTTTAACGCTGAAACGTCTGCGCCAGAAAGTCGCTGATCAGCGCTGTCACCTGTTTTTGAATCTGCGCCCGTGGTCGTGCGCCCTCACCATCTCGACAAATCATGCCGTCGCCTGGCGAACGCTCTTCGATCAATGCGACCGCCCCCGGCTTGCAGATCGACATAAAGCTGAAATGGTTGGCGTCGCTGATCGCCACGTAGCGCGTCGAGGCGGTTGGCAGGCGCTTGGCCAGGTCGGCAGACTCCAGTTCGGCAGGCATATCCTCCGACGGTACCCCGCCTGCAATCACCAAAACCGGCACCCGCAGCGCCGCCAGGCTCGCGTCGGTCATGCCGCGTGACAGGCCCAGGTCCAATGACACTATGGCGGTGACGCGTTTATCGCTCAAGTCAGCGGCCAGTCGCGCCTTCCCGTCAGGTGTCCCGGCGGGGTTCATCTCCTGGTAGCCGATGCAACCGCCCAGCTTGGGGTGGGCGCCGCAGTCGCGGCTGAACAGGTCGGGGTCGAAACGCGCGCCGGCGATCTCCAGTACGGTCCAGCCGCCGAGGGAGTGGCCTGCCGCGGCAATCTGGTTTTTCGCCACCGCGCCAAATTGCTTCGGTTGCGCCAGGACTGCGTCGATGGCACGGCTCAGGTCGGCCGGGCGCTGCCATAACGCTGCGGCGGCCTGGGGGCTGCGGTCTTTGCTGGTAGTGCCGGGATGGTTGACCGCCGCCACGATATAACCCTGGTGCGCCAAAGCACTGGCCAGCCACACCTGTTTACCCCAATTACCGCCGTAACCATGGGAGAGCACAACCAGGGGATGTTCGCCGCTGGCCGGTGGTGCGTCGGGCACGGCGAGGGCGCCGATGAAGACGACGGAGTCGGCGATCAGCGTTGGCGTGGCGGTGGTGTTGGCGGGGTACCAGACCGCCAGTTCCAATGGGCGAGCGTGGTGGGCGTCGGGCAGGGTGGTGCTCTTGAAGCCGATGAGGGGGGCGTCAGCGAATGCGGGTGTGGCCAGGCAGGTCAGGAGCAGGGCGGCGAAGGTGGTTTTCACTGTTTTTATCGTCCTTGAAGTGAGGCGCGCATCATGACTTTAACCACTTGGTTTGAATAGTGTGCACGCGGGATTAGGACGTGGCTGACGTCATCCTACTGTTAAGTATGACGGAGCGGTCCTTAGTGTTTTTAGGAAGCGGCTGGCTTACCCGGGATAATAAATCGTGCATGTTAGGGGCGTCGTTCCTACTGCTGGCTTGTTAGCAAGCCGAGAGAGTAATTCCTGACGCTATGGTGATCACTATGAAACGCTCAACGGTGTTTTTGTTGTTGGCGTCTTGCATGAATGCAAGACGAGCCCTGCTTGCTGTGTTGGCTGTTTGCGTACTGGTTTTAGATAACGCAGCCTACGCGATAGATCGATCTATTACTAAAACCCAAACGCCGGACCCCGTTCTTGTGATATCGAATAATGCGGGTGTCGGATTAGCATTTTTTAACTTGGCTACCTCAGATTTCCCCAATGGTACGCTACCCTATCCTAAACAATTATTAGGGGTCGACTGGAAGACGACCTACTATCCTCAGAGTATTAGCGAGTCGGTCGAGTTGTGCTACTACCGCCCCTACAGTTCTGAAAAGAACTGTGTTGCTATTAACCCGAACTCTTCCGGAACACTATCAGACTTTAATGGTGAGGCGTTCAACCATGGTTCGCGTGTCACCATCGGTCATACGGTACTAGGAGGAGTCCCTCCCTATGCTCGTCCTGCCGGCGTTGATTCAGTGACCTTTCGATATAGAGACTAGTCAGGAGCCCGCTCAGGGGGCACTTTTACTGCGGCCTTCTGTGCTGACAATTGAACATTTTGAATGTAGGCAAGTTACAGCCGCCTCTACGGGGTGAGATTTTATGATTAACCTGACTTCTTATGCTTCGATAGCTCATGGTCGCCTGACAGGCAGTCCGGTGAATGTTGTTAGCCCGCCAACGCAACACAAGACTGATGCATCCTTGGCTACAAGCAGTCGCGTTACCAACAGCACCGTATCGACGCTCGCCCATCAATTAAGCGAAGCCGCCACGCGCGCTGAAGCCCGTCGCGGTCAAAACACCCCCCACCCACTCGACTCGATTACGGGCGACACCTACCTCGCCAACAAAACGCAGCACGACGCAGAGCTTCCAAAGACCGCCACCCCAGAATTGCTGGCTCGCGCCCGTCAAGCAACCGCCTTCGTCAATGGGGTCGACAGCAACCCCTTCAAAGGCCTTGCGCGCGATCAATTGAGCTTGATCGCCCACGACGAGGGCGGCGCCTTTACCACCCATGAGCGACGTGCCGCGTTGCAGGAGATGCAAACTGTCGCTCCCCCAGTGGCGAGTAGCCCCAGGTCGGCAGGCATCAATGGCCGTGACCTGATGATCTCCCGCTTGTTCGGCCACCGTGAGCCGTCGGTTGCCCAGCCTCCGGCGACCTTTGAGAACACCACTCAAAGCGCTTTTGAATTCCTCAATCGCGATGATCGTGCCTTGATCTCGGATATGTATGCTTATGCGCAGGCGGAAGGTGCGGATCTGGGCTATGTCGATCGCCTGGCTTGGTCACTTGGCCACTACCGTCATTTGAGCGATGGGCGCCAGCTCTTGAGCGGCAACAATGGCTACGATTCGGACGGGTATCGAGTGACTTACAACTTCAAGGAAGAAGATGCTGCAATTGCCTCACGTATCCTGAAAGGTTCGGCGATCAACAGCACCCGCCTCGACCCAGGCTATTTGCGGCATATCCTGAATCCGGATTACGGAGCACTCTCAAATACAGGTGGTATGCCGTTCCTTGAACAGATGGTCATCAAATTCTCTGGCGAAGGGGCTTCACTGCCCTCGCTGGGCAATGAGTTCGCCACTTTAAAAACCGTCAAGATCAACGACAATATTGTGATCACCACGAATAAGAACATAAAACTACCGCCCTCCAAGGTACTCGCCGCTAGCGTCAACGGTACCTGGAGCCTCACCGAAGAAGGCAAAGCCGCCGGCTACACGTTAGACAAGGCCACCGGCAAGTTGCAACGGGCGACTGCCGCTGCAGACAATCCAGCGCCACACGGCTCCACCTCGCCTGTCCCCGTCGACAAAGCCCCCCATCGCACCCTCCTGGAGGCCCTCGCCACCAGCCGCAATCGGGCGCCTATGGGGGTGACCGGACCCGGTTATCTGTTCACGGTGATGAGAGCTATCAACCCCTGATGCGGCGGTCGTCGCCCTATACCCTAGGCATGGGTCAGCCCCGTCAACGTATCCGCAATGGTCTTGGTCCGTTGCGCCGTACCCTCCGTCGCACGGCTCGACGCCTCCAGCACATCCAGCATCTCCCGCAACGCGCCCACCCCGGTGGACTGGTCTTCAATCTGCTGGGCCACGCGCTGGATCTCACTCGACAACAGGTCAATATCCACACCGATTTCCGCTGCATTCTTACGCGTGATTTCCGCCAGCTTGCGCACCTCGTCCGCCACCACCGCAAAGCCCCGGCCCAGGTCGCCCGCGCGCGCCGCTTCAATCGCGGCGTTGAGCGCCAGCAGGTTGGTCTGCCCGGCGATCTGCTGGATCACCTGCACAATCGACTGGATACGCAAACTCGACCCCGCCAGCGTGCGCGCGCCCTGCACCGCGACATCCGCCTGGCTGGACAGGCCCTCCACCGTGGCCCCGGCCTGGGCAGACACCGTGTTCTGCTGGCCAATCGTGCCCACCAGTTCATCCATCGAGGCGTGTAACTCACCGGAGTAGTGCTTGAGCTGCGAAGCGATGTCCTCCTGCTGGCGCTCGGCCTGGGCCAACACCAGGCCCAAGTCGGCCAGGCCTTCGAAGACTGGCAGGATATTGCGGTCCAGGCCTCGGGTATTCAGGGTGTCGGTGAAATCATTGTTCTTGAACGCCGCAATCTGCTTGACCACCACATGGTTCAACCCCGCCAGCTTCTTCACCTGACGCCGCAGGAAAAATGCCTTGAACTCGCCGTAATGGGCGATGAAATTGTCCACGTACTCATCACTGAAACTCGCACCCTTGGCCACCCGAAAGAAGAAAATCGCCGTCAGCGTCTGATTCAGGTTCAAGCCCAGAATCTCCCCGAAGGTCGAAAACCCCGCCAACGGCACATCCCCAAAAATGCCGGCCATGCTGCCCAGCTCGGCGCCGTTATTCAGTCGGCGCAAAATGCAGTCATTCAAAATCCCCGCCACCGGCTGGCCGCCCTTGCCACGCAAAAACTGCTCGTAGTCCAGGCGTGTGGCCTCACGCAATGGCGTACGCCGCACCATCACCAGCTCTTCGCCCGGCGCCACGTCGCAAAACAGCTGCACGATCTGCTGTTCATAGTCGATGCGTGCGATGGAGCGCACAAACAACTCACTGCCCACCCGAATCGCGAACGAGTAATCCGCCAGCTTCGACTCCAGTGCCTGGGGGGCGCAATTGAACGCGTCACACAGCGCCTGCACCATGCTCTTGATATTGCCGCTGCTGTCGATCACCTGGTCAATCGTGCGGTCTTCCACCGAGGCGGTCAGCACACTGAAGGTCAAATCCGCGGCCTTGAAGTTTTGGCTTTTAAACACGCCAAAGCGCACATGGGCCGCGGTCTTGAGGAACACAATCTGTGCATGGTTCTGATAACTGCGCTGGCCATCGTGGATCAGCGTTTTCTGGAAATCCGACTTACCCCCAGCCGACCCGCCTACGAACAAGCATGGAAAACGCCCGGACTCATACAGCGCCTCCATGAAAAACGATTCCGACGCCGACAACCCATCGAACACCACGTAGGCCAAGGTGTCGCGGTGATCGATCGAGGTGTGCACCTGCACCCGCTTGATATTGGCCACCAACTTGGCGATCCGCTCCTGCATCCCCAAGCGCTTGCCGCCGCTGCGAATGTCCTCACACTCCAACGGCACCATCACCACCTCGGCAGAGGCAATCACACTGTCATCAAACAGCTGCAACACCATCCGGTCCCAGCGCTCGCCGGTCGCGCAATACAGCGAATCGGCGGCGTTGCACAACTCACCGGAGGTGGTGCACAGGCTGATGGCGGTTTGCGGAAAGCGACGCTTGAGCTTGGCGGCGACCTGGTCGATGTCCAGGTGGGGGGAGATGAAACCGGTGATCAGGGTGGGTGTGATGCGCAGGGTGGCCAATGAAGACTCCAATTCATTGGCGGTGCAGGTGAGGGTGGCGGTGCCTTGACGATCGGCCCGGGCTTTTTTTAGAAGGGAAAGTGGGTTCATAGGGCTGGCTCGAACGGGTGGAGGGGCGCAGGTCATAGGCATGCGGTTAGTAGGGTTATCGGCGGGTTCGGTGAGGGCTGGAGGGGAGGACGCAAAGATGCGACGAATGAGCGCAGGGCACTCCCTCTTTGGGTTTGTCAGTCAGAAAGACAAGAAATAACCGGTTCATCATTCAGGTGATTTGAACGGCCATTCGCTGGAAGATGGGTTAAGGGGCTTCCGAGCGGTAATGCTGGCGGGACTAGGAAGTTACTTACGAATTCCTACTTTCATGTATGACAGTGCTGTCCTTCGTGTTTTTAGGAAGTGCTTGGCTTTCTACGGTTATTAAATCGTGCAATGGTAGGGGCGTGATGCTTACAGCTGGATTGATTTGAACCTGACATGTTAATAACTGACTCTAGGGTGATGATTATGAAAGGCACGATTGTATGGGCGCGCGGTATTACTCAAAGACGAACGTTGCTCGCTTTGTTAGCGGTTTTTGTAACGTCTACTCATGGGACTGCTTTTGCGGCAGAAAACGCTATTACTAAAACAGCAGCGCCCAACCCCGTTCTTGTTTTATCTAACTCTGACACCCAGCCAGGCGTCGGGCTTGCGAGTTTCAATGTTTTGGCTGCGGATATTCCCCAAGGTACACTCATTGATCCCAAACAGTTGTTAGAGATTCAATGGAATACAACTTATTATCCTCAGGGCATTAGAGAAGTGGTACAGCTGTGTTACTCCCGGCCGTTCAGCTCTCAAGAGGACTGTAGGGAAATCTATCCAAATTCATCCGGGACATTGTCAGACTTTAATGCTCAGGCTTTCGGTCATGGCTCACGAGTCGTCATCTACCATCGTGTATTTGGCGGTACACCACGTTATGTAAATCCTGCCGGCACCGACTCAGTGACATTCCGATATCGATATTAATAAAACAAAAAGTACTCGCAGCCTATTTGGCTGCGGGTTGCTTTCCAGTTTTGACAATAGACTTTTCATCGCACCGTTGCTGTTTTCCCAAGCCAAGGTGAATGCTCATGGTCATTATCAATCCTGCCGCATCGTCGGCTTACAACCCCGTGGCAAACAGCTCAGTCAACGCCACGCCTCGCTCTTCGGTGTCGCCAGGCGATGAAGTCAAACCCGATACCTATGGTTCAGCAACCGATAGTGGCACCTTCAGCTCAGTCTCAATCCTGGCTCAGCAATTGAGTGAAGCCGCAACGCGTGCCGAAACCCGCATCGGCCAAAACGATACCAGCCTGCTCGACTCGATTACCGGCGATCAGTACCTCGTCAACCAAGCGCAGCACGACGCGCAGGTCCCCTCTACCGATAACCCGGATCTCCTGGCACGGGCTCGACAAGCGACCGGCTTCGTCAACGGTTCTGATACCAACCCGTTCAAGGGCCTCACACGCGATCAACTCCAGCTGATTGCCCACGACGACGGCGGGCCTTTCACCCTCAATGAGCGACGTGCCGCATGGGAAGAGCTGCGATCGATGGAGCCTCCGGCGCCGGCCAAGTCCAATTCCCACCGTGACCTCATGATTTCGCGCTTGTTTGGTAGCAACACCGAGCCACCGGTCGCCAAGCCACCGTTTACCTACCTCAATGGCACCCTGAACTCTAACCTTTTCCTTAACCGCGAGGATCGTGCCTTGTTCGCGGATATGTATGCTTATGCGCAGGAGCAGGGAGTGGATCTGGTTTATGTCGATGCATTGGCCATGACATTCGGTATTTATCGTCACTTCAGCGATGGCCGCCAGCTCTTGGGGGGCAACACCGGCTATGACGCGGAGCGGTATCGAGTGACTTTCGATTTCAAGCCGGAAGATGCTGCAATCGCCTCACGCGTCCTCAATGGTTCGGCGATCAACAGTACCCGTATCGACCAGGGTTTTTTGCGATACATCCTGCATCCAGACCATGGAGCGTTCATGAACATCGGGGGGATACCGTTCCTGGAGAAGATGGTGAACAAGTTCTCCAGCGAGGGCGATCAGCAACCGCCGCTGGGCAGCGAGTTCGCCACCTACACGCGAGTCCGGATCGAGGATCACATTGTTCGCACCACGGACAAGTCCATAAGGCTGCCGCCCTCCGAAGCACTCTCGGGTATCGTTAATGGCGTATGGGGCCTGACCGAAAAAGGCAAGGCGGCTGGCTATAGCATCGACCCGGTCACCGGCCTGATGAGCAAGCCAGCCAAAGCCCCTGACGATCAAGCGTCGCCGCCCTCTACCCTGAATGCCCCTGTGGATACGGCGCCCAATCGCAATGCCTTCGACGCCCTCGCAGACACCCGCGACCAGCCCACCGCACGATGGATCTGGCCCGGACATCTGTTCAAATTGATGAGGGGGTTCAAACCTTGAGGCTTGGGTGAAGACGGTCAAGGGCGGTCCTCTATCACCGCCGGTTGGGGGGCAATGGCGCAAGAGCGCGGCGTAGCCAGCCCCCGAGGCTTCTCAACGTCATGAGCGGACGTTAACGGCAGCGATTCGAAAGGCGCGGCTTCAGCGGGACTGAACACCGTGGACGTTCATCCGTTGGTCATAAATCAGACGGAAGGCACATAAGGTGTCTAAAGTTGTTCTGTACTGGGCAGATAAACCCTATGTCGTTTATATCCGCAACAACGTTCAAGGATCGAACTCATGACCCAGCGTCAAGCCAGCCGCATTTCCCCTACCGGTCATCCGCGTTTTCGCTGGTTTGCTTTCATCCCGGTCCTGCCCGCCGTCGTGTGGATACTGGTGCAATCAACTTCTGCGGCCAACCTGGCGGCCTGCGCGGTACTGGTGTTGATCGGCTTCGGTGCCTGTGCCTGGAGCGCGGGTTCGCAGCGTGACGCGACGCGGCGAGCCATTGCGCGTGCGCAGGCGGATCAGGCCGACGCGGACGCGGCACATAACGGCATGGCCGCGCGGGCACAGCTTGATGAAGTGTTGCTGGGCGCCATGCCGATCTGGGCCAAGCAGGTGGAAAGCTCGCGCCATCAGACCGAAGAAGCCATTGTGAGCCTGGCCAACCGTTTTACCGGCATTGCCGCACGGTTGCAGGAAACGGTACAAGCCTCGCAGCACGCTGCGGGTGAGCTGGATGGCCAGGCCGCCGACGGCGCGCTTGAGGTGCTGGCGCGCAGCGACAGTGAGCTGAGCCAGGTGATCAATTCGCTCAAGGCGACCCAAAGCAGCCGTGACCAAACCCTGGCCCAGGTCCGTAGCCTCACCGCCTATACCGGTGAACTGCGCACCATGGCCGCCGACGTGGCGGCGATTGCCGCGCAAACCAACCTGCTGGCGCTCAACGCGGCCATCGAGGCGGCGCGGGCTGGCGAAGCCGGTCGTGGCTTCGCCGTGGTGGCCGATGCGGTGCGCAGCCTGTCGAGCAAATCCAGTGAAACCGGCCAACAGATGTCGGCCAAGGTCGACATCATCAATAACGCCATTACCCAACTGGTACAGGCCGCGTCCAGCAGCGCCGACCAGGACAGCCACTCGGTGGCGGCGTCCGAAAACAGCATTCAAGTGGTGCTCGAGCGCTTCCAGAACATCACCGGGCGCCTGGCCGAGTCCGCCGACCTGCTCAAGCAGGAAAGCTACGGCATTCGTGATGAGATGACCGAGGTGCTGGTCAACCTGCAATTCCAGGACCGGGTCAGCCAGATCCTCAGCCACGTGCGAGACAACATGCACGCCTTGCATGACCACCTCCTGCAGGCCAGCCAGGCCCCTGACCAGGCGGTCGCCGTCGACGCCCGGCAGTGGCTGGCGCGCATGGAAGCCACTTATGCCACCGACGAGCAACGGCGCATCCATCATGGCGAAGCGGCCGTGCAGCAGAATTCTCAAGACATTACCTTCTTTTAGGAGCACCTCATGGCGAAGAATGTATTAGTGGTCGACGACTCCAGCAGTGTGCGGCAAGTGGTTGGCATTGCCTTGAAAAGCGCCGGTTACGACGTGATCGAAGCGTGCGACGGCCGGGATGCCCTGGGCAAGCTCACCGGGCAGAAGGTGCACCTGATCATCAGCGACGTAAACATGCCCAACATGGACGGCATCACCTTCGTCAAGGAGGTCAAGAAGCTGGCCAACTACAAGTTCACCCCGATCATCATGCTGACCACCGAGTCCCAGGAATCGAAGAAGGCCGAGGGCCAGGCCGCTGGCGCCAAGGCGTGGGTGGTCAAGCCGTTCCAGCCGGCACAGATGCTGGCAGCGGTCTCAAAACTGATTCTGCCCTGACACCCGGCGCCAGGGAGGCTCCCATGCCCATCACCCATGAAACGTTCGATGACACCACCCGCGTGTGCATTGACGGCGAACTGACGATCTACACCGTCGCCGAACTGGCGGGCGCGTTGCTGCCGCAGCTGGGCGCGACGCCACGCATGGCGCTGGACCTGTCGCAGGTCACGGAACTGGATGGCGCCGGCCTGCAGTTGCTCGCGGTCATCCAGCGTGAAGCCGGCATCGCCGGCACAGCCTTGAGCGTGATCGGCCAGAGCCAGGCGGTCACGCAGGCACTCCAACTGTGTCGCGGCGCGGTCTTGTAGTCAGCGCCATCCACGTTCATTGATCGACAAGGAAAGTTCAGGTGAGCATCAATCTCGATCAGGCACAGCAGACATTCATCGTCGAGGCGCGCGAGCTGTTGCAAGCCATGGAGCAATCCTTGCTGCAACTGGAAAGCGAGCCCGGCGACCAGGATGCCATTGGCGCGATTTTCCGTGCCGCCCACACCATCAAGGGCTCCGCCGGCCTATTCGGCCTGGAGCCTGTCGTGAGTTTTACGCATATTGTCGAGGACGTACTCGACCGCCTGCGCGACGGCAGTGTGGCGGTCGATGCCACGCTGATCGCGATGTTGCTCAAGTGCGGCGACCATATGCTCGAGTTGATCGACGTCGTCGCCCATCGGGGCGAAACGTTGCAGCCCGAGGCCCTGGAACGTGAAGCGGCATTGCGCGAGGCGCTGAGCACGTATCAGGCACCTGGCACCCCGGCCCAACGCGTCGAAACCGCCGCGGCCTGCACAGGCACTCCCACCGACGTGCTGTGGCACATCTCCCTGCGCTTCGGCGCGGATGTGTTCCGCAATGGCATGGACCCGCTGTCGTTTCTGCGTTACCTCGAGACCTTGGGGCAGATGATGCAGGTCACGATCCTCACCGATAGCATCCCGGCCTTGGAAAGCTGGGACCCGGAGAGCTGCTACCTGGGTTTCGAGATCGACCTGCGCTCGACAGCCAGCCACGCCACCCTCAACGAAGTGTTCGACTTCGTGCGTGACGATTGTGAAGTGCACATCGTTGCCGTCGACCCCACGCCCGACAGCGACCTGGGCAGCGAACAGGTCACGGCGGCAGAGCAAGGCGCCATCACGGCTTCGGCGCAGCGCCAGCCGGCCGCCAGCGAGGCGAAACCCCGGGACGGTAATTACGTGCGGGTCAACGCCGACAAGCTCGACGAGTTGATCAACCTGGTCGGCGAGCTGGTGATTGCCAGTGCCGGTGCGAGCCTGCTGGCCCGCTCCTGTAACAACGACCCTCTGCAAGAGGCCACCTCGACGGTATCGGGGTTGGTGGAAGAGATCCTCGATGGCGCCCTGCACTTGCGCATGATCCCCATCGGCGACACGTTCAACCGCTTCCGCCGCGTGGTGCGCGATATCAGCCAGGAGCTGGGCAAGGACATCGAACTGATCATCAGCGGCGCGGAAACCGAACTGGACAAGACGGTTGTCGAGAAAATCGGCGACCCACTGATGCACCTGCTGCGCAACGCCATGGACCACGGTATCGAAAGCGCCGATGCCCGGCGTGCGGCCGGTAAGTCGGCCAAAGGCCATTTGAGCCTCAATGCGTACCATGACTCGGGGAGCATCGTCATTGAAATCGCCGACGATGGCGCCGGGCTCCACCGTGAACGCATCCTGGCCAAAGCCCAGGAGCGCGGGCTGGTGGCCAGCGGTGCGGTGCTCACCGACCAGGAGATCTACAACCTGATCTTCGAAGCGGGTTTCTCCACCGCCGAGGCCGTGACCAATCTGTCCGGGCGTGGCGTGGGCATGGACGTGGTCAAGCGCAATATCACCCTGTTGCGCGGCACCGTCGACCTGGACAGCCGCCCCGGCCAGGGCACCGTGGTGCGCATCCGCCTGCCGCTGACGTTGGCGATCATCAATGGGTTCCTGGTGGGCATCGACCAGTCCACTTATGTGATTCCGCTGGACATGGTCCAGGAATGCATCGAACTGGATGAGCGCCAGCGCCAGTCCAGCCGCGACAAGGGCTACCTGGACCTGCGTGGCGAAGTGTTGCCGCTGGTGGACCTGCGCGACCACTTCAGCCACGAAGGCCCCGCCTCGCGCCGCCAGAATGTGGTGGTGGTGCGCTACGCCGAGCACAAGGCCGGGCTGGTGGTCGATGAGCTGCTCGGGGAGTTCCAGACCGTGATCAAACCCCTGGGCAAGTTGTTTGGCGCACTGCGCGGCATCAGCGGCTCGACCATATTGGGCAGCGGCGCGGTGGCCCTGATCCTGGATATACCGGCACTGCTCAACCAAATCGTACAACTGGAAGCCCGCACGACCCAGGTGCCTCAATCGCCACCGGCCGTCGCTCGCTGACGTATTCGCAACTCCATGGAGGTTCCCCGATGAAATGGTTCTACGATCTTAAGATTTCCACCAAGTTGATCAGCTCGTTCCTGGTGGTCCTGGCGCTTACCGCCGCCATGGGCGGCTTCGCCATCCACCAGCTCGGTGCGGTCAACCAGGCGGCCCAGGACATCAAGGGCAACTGGATGCCCTCCATGCGCGCAGCGGCCGGCATGCGTTTTTTTGCCGCCAACTACCGCTTGAAAGAAAACCGCCACATCGGTACCGAGATTGCCGAGGAAAAGGCCCAGGCTGAACGTGAGGCCGTGGACTCGCGCCAACAGTTCGAAACCCGCCTCGGGACCTATGAGCAGTTGTTGTCCAACGATGAAGACCGTCAGCTCCTGGCCAGCGTGAAAAGCGCCTGGGCCTCCTACCTGGCGACCAGCAAGCAGTTGCTCGAGCTGTCCCGGCAGAATCAGGAAGCCCAGGCGCGCGGTTTGCTCAGGGGCGAGTCCAAGGAGCATTTCGATGAAGTGACCAGCCGCTTGCAGAAAATGGTCGAGCTCAACGACGGCGGGGCGACCATTGCGGGTGACAAGGGCGCGGCGCTGTACGAAAGCGCACGCGTGTCGATCATCGCGGTGCTGATCGCCGCCTTGTTGATTGGCCTGGGCCTGGCGATGTTCATTGCGCGGATCATTTCCCGTCCGTTGAAGCAAGCCGCGACTGCCGCCGAGCAATTGGCCGAAGGCAACCTCAACGCCCACATCGAGCCGGGTGCCAAAGATGAAACCGGCATGGTGCTCAACGCCATGCGCAACATGGTCGGCAAGCTGGCACATATCATCGGTGAAGTACGCAACGCCGCCGATAACCTGGCCAGCGCTTCCGAGGAGGTCAGCGCCACTGCGCAATCGATGAGCCAGGCCACCAGTGAACAGGCCGCCAGCGTCGAGGAAACCAGTGCATCGGTCGAGCAGATGAGCGCCAGCATCAACCAGAACACTGAAAACGCCAAGGTCACCGACGGCATGGCCAGCAAGGCCGCCAAGGAAGCCACCGAGGGCGGCGAATCGGTACAGCAGACGGTGGTCGCGATGAAGAAAATCGCCCAGCGCATCAGCATCATCGATGACATCGCCTACCAGACCAACCTGCTCGCCCTCAATGCCGCCATCGAGGCCGCTCGGGCCGGTGAGCATGGCAAGGGGTTCGCCGTGGTGGCGGCCGAAGTGCGCAAGCTGGCCGAACGCAGCCAGGTCGCCGCCCAGGAAATTGGCGAACTGTCCTCCAGCAGCGTGGACATGGCCGAGAAGGCCGGCAAGTTGCTTGACGAAATGGTGCCCTCGATCAACAAGACTTCCGACCTCGTGCAGGAAATCAGCGCCGCGTCCGAGGAACAGGCCGCAGGTGTCGCGCAGATCAATACGGCGATGACCCAGCTCAACCAAGTGACCCAGCAAAATGCTTCAAGCAGCGAGGAACTGGCCGCCACCGCCGAAGAAATGAGCAGCCAGGCCGAGCAACTGCAACAGGCCATGAGCTTCTTCGTGCTGGATTCAACGCCCAAGGCCGCGGTTCAAAGCAGCAGCGTGGACAGCCCTGGCAGCAAGCCCAACCGTCAACCGCCACGCCCGAAACCACAGGCGCCGCGCAAGGCCTTCGCCTACAGCATGGCCAGTGCCCCGGACGAATCGGAATTCACCCGCTTCTGATCACAAGAATCGATGCGGGCCTACAGGGAGAATGACATGGGCGCAGTGATGACGACTCGGCATGCCGCGGTTGCGGTGGACGAGGACGCGCAATACCTGACCTTTATGCTTGGCGGCGAAATGTTTGCCCTCGGCATTCTGGGGATCAAGGAAATTATCGAATACGGCAGCCTGACCGTGGTGCCGATGATGCCCGCCTTCGTGCGCGGGGTGATCAACCTGCGTGGCGCGGTGGTGCCGGTGGTCGATTTGTCGGCGCGCTTCGGCCGGGCCAATTCGGCGATCACCCGGCGTTCCTGCGTGATCATCATCGAGGCGAGTACCGAAGATGGCCAGCCCCAGGACATCGGGCTGCTGGTCGATACGGTGTCTGCCGTGCAGGAGATCCCCGCCACGCAGATCGAGCCGCCGCCCAGCTTCGGCGCGCGGATTCGCGCCGATTTCATCAGCGGCATGGCCAAGGTCGACGGCAAGTTCGTGATTGTGTTGGAGGTGGACAAGGTGCTGTCCATCGATGAGATGTCCAGCCTCGCCGAGGGCGGCCAGGCGCCGGCTCTCGACCTTGACCTGCGTTGAGGCCCGACCATGCCAGACACCGCCGTTATCGACGATCGTGAATTCGGCCAGTTCCAATCCTGGTTGTACCGCGCTGCCGGCATCAACCTGTCGCCGGCCAAGAAAGCCCTGGTGGCCGGGCGCCTGTTCAAGCGTCTCAAGCACTATGAGCTGCAGAGCTATGGTGAGTATTTCAAGCTGATCATGAATGACCAACGCACGGGCGAACTGCAGGTTGCCCTGGATTTGTTGACCACCAACGAAACCTATTTTTTCCGTGAGCCCAAGCACTTCGACTTCCTGCGTCAACAGGTGCTGCCCAAGGTCGTGCCGGGCAAGGTGTTTCGCGTGTGGAGTGCGGCCAGCTCCTCGGGCGAAGAACCCTACAGCCTGGCGATGACCCTGGCCGAGAGCCTGGGCACCACCCCCTGGGAAGTGGTCGGTTCGGACATCAGTACCCAGATGCTGGCCAAGGCGCGCAGTGGTCATTACACCATGGAGCGCACCGAGACGCTGCCCCAGCCGCTGCTGACCAAGTACTGCCTCAAGGGCATTGGTCGCCAGGAAGGCACCTTCCTGATCGACAAGACCTTGCGTAACCGGGTCAATTTTGTCCAGGTCAACCTCAACGAAGCGCTGCCCGCACTCGGTGAGTTCGAGGTGATCTTCCTGCGCAACGTGATGATTTATTTCGACCAGCCGACCAAGAGCCAGGTGGTTGCGCGCCTGTTGCCGCTGCTCAAGCCCGGCGGTTACTTCATCATCAGTCATTCGGAAAGCCTCCACGGTGTGAATGACACCTTGAAGCTGGTGGCACCGTCGATTTACCGCAAGCCATGAAAAAGCCTGTCGGCGTGGCCGAAGTGGTATTGGCACCTGGGCAGGTCAGCTTTGCGACGCGGCCGACGCGCCTGCGCACTTTGCTCGGTTCCTGCGTAGCTATCACCTTTTGGCACCCGCAACGGCAGATCGGCGGCATGTGCCACTTCATGCTGCCGGGGCGCTTGCGCAACCATCAGTCCCTGGACGGCAAGTATGCCGATGAGGCCCTGGAACTGCTGGTGCAACACGCCCACCTCAATGGCACGCAGGCACAGGATTACCAGGTCAAGCTGTTCGGTGGCGGCAGGATGTTTCCCGAACAGCAACGCCAGCGGCCGACGCAGGACGTGGCCAGCCTGAATATTCGCGCGGCGCTGGCCTTGGCCGAGCGCTATCACCTGCACTTGGCGGCCCAGGACATGGGCAGTACCGGTTACCGCACGATCATGTTCGACCTGTGGAACGGCAACGTCTGGGTTCGGCACCAACCAATGGGAACACTTCAACAAAATGCCTAACAAAAAAATCAGTGTGCTGCTGGTCGATGACTCGGCCGTAGTACGCCAGGTGCTGCTGGCGATTCTCAGCGATACACCGGATATCCACGTGATGGGTGCCGCTTCTGACCCGATCTTTGCCATGGACAAACTCGCCCGGGAATGGCCGGATGTGATCGTACTGGACGTGGAAATGCCGCGCATGGACGGCATCACCTTTCTGAAGAAAATCATGAGCGAGCGGCCGACGCCGGTGGTGATCTGTTCTTCGCTGACCCAGAAAGGCGCGGAGACCTCCCTGCAGGCGCTGTCGGCCGGTGCCGTGGAAATCATCACCAAGCCCACGACCGGGCTGAAGAGTTTCCTGATCGAGTCGGCGGCCGAGTTGGTGGCCGCGATCCGTGCCGCGGCGAACTCCAACGTCAAGAACCTGGGAAAGCGCGCCGCCAGCCCGGCGCCGTCACTGGCCCCGCCCAGCAAGCTCAGTGCGGATGCGATCCTGCCCGCCAATGGCCACGCCATGGCACAGACCACGGAACGTATCGTCGCCATTGGCACCTCCACCGGCGGTACCCAGGCACTGGAGGCGGTGCTGACAGCATTGCCGAGGGTGTGCCCCGGCATGGTGATCGTGCAGCACATGCCCGAGAAATTCACCGCCTCCTTTGCCGAGCGCCTCAACAGCGTCTGCGAGATCGAGGTACGCGAGGCGCGCAACAACGACCGCATCCTGCCCGGCCTGGCCTTGATCGCGCCTGGCGGCAAGCACCTGATGGTCACCCGCAGTGGTGCCTATTATCACGCCCAGGTGATCGACGGGCCGCTGGTCAACCGGCATCGGCCGTCAGTGGATGTGCTGTTTCGCTCGGTGGCCAAGTTCGCCGGCAGGAATGCCACCGGCATCATCATGACCGGCATGGGCGACGACGGCGCACGCGGGCTCAAGGAGATGCTCGAGGCCGGAGCCGCCACGGTGGCCCAGGACGAGGCCAGTTGCGTGGTGTTCGGCATGCCCAAGGAGGCGATCAAGCTCAACGCCGCCCAGCGCATCATGGCGCTGGAGGACATTCATCAGGCGATCTTGTACAAGTGAAGGTGAACGCCAGCCAGTCATAAACATCGACGAGTCCCACTCAAGCGCACAAACCGGCGGATCTGGACGCAACTGCAGGCTACGGGGCAAGGCGCTAAGGCTTCTTGTAGGCCATGTACTCGTTCTGCAACACGATGTGATCGGCCAGGTACTTCGCGTCATGCCAAACCCCATAGATAAACGACGATGCGCGGTTCACCAGGTTTGGCAGGCCCAGGAAGTAGATGCCGCTCTGCGCCGAGATCCCGCGTTTGTGGAACGGCTCGCCGTTCTCGTCGAATGCATCCACCTTCAACCAGCCGAAATCAAACGTGAAGCCAGTGGCCCAGAGGATCGTGGTCACGCCGGCTTCGGCCAGGTTCAGGCTGAGGGTCGGGTTAATCAGGCATGCCGGGTCGGGCAGCAGCTTCCAGGCTTCGGGTTCCGGTGGAAATGCCAGGCCGTTCGACTCGATATAGGCATCCGCCTCACGCAGGACGTCAAAGTACGCACGATCCCCTTCGGCCACGTTCTCGGCCAGGCCGGGTTGGAAGGTCATGATGCCGTCGTTCCAGCCCTGGGTGACGCCCACCAGGTGGATGCCTTGGTGCGCCAGGCGCCGGAAGTCGACGGTCTTGCCCCCTTCGTAGCCGCTGACGGCGAAGGCAACGTGTTTTTTCTTCGGCTGGATTTTGACTTCGTCCCACAGGCCTAGGGCGCCGAGCCACCAGCAGTAGTCGCGGCCGCGGTAGGCGCGGGGAGGGCGGTAGTGTTCGCCGACCGAGAGGTACACGGTCTTGCCAGCCTTTTGCAGTTCTTCGGCGATTTGCGCGCCGGAGGCGCCGGCACCGACTACCAGGACGGCGCCTTCGGGCAGTTGGCCGGGGTTTTTATAGGTGGAGGAGTGCAGTTGGTGCAGCGGTGCGGTGGCGGGGACGATGTTCGGGATGGCGGGGCGTTGGAACGGGCCGGTGGCGGCCACCACGTTGGCAGCCTCGATCACGCCGGCCGAGGTGGTGACTTTGAAGCCGGGGCGGCCGACATGGCGCTCCACTTGGTGCACTTCTACGCCGGTGCGCACGGGCGCCTGTAACCGCTCGACGTACGCTTCGAAGTAGTCAGCCATGCGCTCCTTGGGCGGGAAGGCTTCGGGGGAAATGCCTTCGAACGTCAGGCCGGGGAAGCGGTCGTGCCAGGCCGGGCCATTGGCGACCAGCGAGTCCCAGCGCTCCGAACGCCAACGTTCGGCGATGCGGTGGCGTTCCAGCACGATATGCGGCACGCCCATCAGGGACAGGTGTTCGCTCATGGCGACACCGGCCTGGCCTGCGCCGACGACCAGGGTGTTGATGGTTTCTACTGACATGTGCGTTTCCTGGAAAGTGAGAGGTTTATCAGCGACGCCGACGTTCCGATGCGAGCGTTGTCGAACGCCCGCGGGGAGCTGCTGTGTTTTCGAGTGCGCATTCAAGGCTTGAGCAACTCGGCCACGGCGGTAAGTGCCAGTTCGTAACCCAACGCCCCGAGCCCGGCGATGACGCCGGTGGCGGCCTTGGAGAGGTAGGAGTGATGCCGGAAGCGTTCGCGCTTCCAGATATTGCTCATGTGCGCCTCGATGATCGGGCCGTCGAAGGCCAGCAGCGCGTCGAGGATCGGCACCGAGCTGTAGCTCAGCCCGGCGGCGTTGATCACAAGGGCGTCAGCGTGCAGGCGCGCTTCTTGAATCCAGTCCACCAGCACGCCTTCGTGGTTGCTCTGGCGAAAGTCCAGCCTCAAGCCCAGTTCGGCGGCGTGGCGTTGGCAGCGTGCTTCGATGCTGGCAAAACTCTCATTGCCGTAGGTGCCGTTGCTATCCAACCCATACAGGTTGGCGTTGGGCCCATTGAGGAAATACACGGTGTGGGGCATGGGGTTCTCCTGCTTAGTGCGCGACGCTCAGCACGACTTTGCCGACATTGGCGTTGGCTTCCAGCAGCCGATGAGCTTCGGCAGCCTGGGCGAGGGGGATTTGCGCATGCAGCTGCGGGCTGACCAGGCCGGACGCCAGCCAGGGCAAAACGCGGGAGCGGATGCACACCGCCAGGCGGGCTTTTTCGGCGTGGCTTTTAGGGCGTAGGGACGATGAGGTGAGGCTCAGGCTTTTGCGCATCAACAGGCCCAGGTCCAGCTCAATGTGCGCGCCTTGCAGGAACGACAGGCTCACATGCCGTCCCCCCATCGCCAGCGCCGCCAGGTTGCGCGCCACGTAGGGGCCACCGACGTTATCCAGGACCACGTCCACGCCGCGATCTTCGGTGCAGTCCTGCACCACCCGGACGAAGTCTTCCGTGTGGCGGTCGAGCGCGCGCCAAACGCCGAGCGCTTGCAGCATCGCGACTTTCTGCGGGCCGCCAGCGGTGGCGATCACCCGCGCACCGGCAGCCTGGGCGCACTGCACGGCGAAGCTGCCGACGCCACTGGCGGCGCCGTGGATCAGCACGCTGTCGCCACTGCGCAGGCGCCCCAGTTCAAACAGGTGGTGCCATACCGTAAACGCGGCCTCCGGTATGCCGGCGGCGTGGTGCAATGACACGCCCACGGGTACCGGCAGGCAGTGCGCCGCCTCGGCCACACAGTACTCGGCGTAGCCACCGCCGTTGAGCAGCGCCATCACGCGATCGCCCACGGCAAATTCGTCCACATCGCAACCCCGTGCAACCACGATGCCTGCCGCTTCCAGGCCCAGTACGTCGGTGACACCGGGCGGTGTCGGCAAGCCGCTGCGTTGCATCAGGTCCGGGCGGTTGACACCCGCGGCCGCGACACGAATCAGCACTTCGCCAGGCTGGGGCGACGGCACCGGGCGTTGCACTAACTGCAACACCTCTGGCCCACCGGGCTCGCGGGCGATCACCGCGATCATACGGTCCAATCGTCCGGCACCACGGCGATCACATCGATCTCCATCAGCCACTCGGGCTGGCCCAGGCCGGAAATCACCAGCCCGGTGGAAATCGGGAACACGCCCTTGAGCCATTTGCCAACCTCCTGGTACACCGGCTCGCGGTAGCGCGGGTCGATCAAATAGGTGGTGGTCTTGACGATGTGCGACAGGTCGGAACCGGCTTCTTCCAACAGTTGCTTGACGTTTTTCATCGCCTGTTCGGCCTGGGCGCGCGGGTCGCCGAGGCCGACCAGGTTGCCGTCGAAGTCGGTGCCGATCTGGCCGCGCACATAGATGGTATTGCCGGCGCGCACGGCCTGGCACAGGTCGTTGTCCAGCGCCTGGTTGGGGTAGGTCTCTTTGGTATTGAACATGCGGATACGGGTGTGGGTCGGCATAGCAGGCAACTCATTGCAAGCGGGATGAGTTCAGCTTCACATCGCCTCCGTTCTCGCGAAACCAGCATTTGCGCGGGGTAGTGCTTAGGAAAATCCGAAGCCCGTGCAGGTTATCGGCGCGCGCAGGACCCGGCACGAACCCTGCAACGTCGCCTGCACAGTCATTGTTGAGGGGCAGGTGTGATGCTCAGTCGTATTACTCAGCGTCAACTGGAGTATTTTGTGGCGTCGGGAGAGGCGGGCAGCATCAGTGCGGCCGCTGAGCGCATTCATGTGTCATCGCCGTCGATCTCGGCGGCGATCACCCATATGGAAGCCGAACTGGGCATCCAGTTGTTTATCCGTCATCACGCCCAGGGTATTTCCCTGACCGCCGTGGGGCGCTTGGTGATGCAAGAGGCCAAGCAGATCCTGGAGCAGATGAGCAACCTCTATACCATCGCCTCGGAATCATTGAACACGGTGCGCGGGCCGTTGCGGGTGGGCTGCCTGGAGTCGCTGGCGCCGATGATTACGCCCGAATTGGTGTTTGGTTTTGGTCGCGCGTTTCCCGGCGTGCGGTTGACCCAAACCGAAGGCAACCATGAGGAACTGCTGGAAAAACTGCGCAGCGGCGAGCTGGATATCGCCCTGACTTACGACCTGGTAACCAGCCCGGACATCGACTTCCAACCCCTCGCGCACCTGCCGCCCTATGTGATGGTCGGCGAGTATCACCCGTTGGCCAGCCTGTCGGCGGTCAGCATGCAGGACCTGGAAGCGTACCCGGTGGTGCTGCTCGACACGCCCTGGAGCCGCGACTATTTCCTCAGCCTGTTTATGCAGGCGGGCACCACGCCGAACATCATCATGCGCTCCACCAACCTGGAAACGGTGCGGGCGATGGTGGGCAATGGCATTGGCTATTCCTTCGCGAATGCGCGGCCCAAATCGAACATGTCCCAGGACGGCAAGCGGGTGATCCGCCTGCGCCTGGCCGGCGCGCATCGGCCGATGAAGCTGGGCTATGCCACTGCGAGCAACACCCTGCTGTCGCGCGTGGTGTCGGCATTTGCCGAGCGCTGCCGCATGTTTGTGTCCGACCAGTACATCCCCGGCATGGCGCCGCCGAGCTTTTTTGACCCCCATGCGGTGCGCTCGCTCAGCAGTGTGAACTGAGAACGCACCAGAAGGTGGCGTTCGCGGCACGCTGAATTGCAGCGTGCACCCTTTTAGCCAAACCACACAGTCTGTTCACTGTAGGAGGGGGCTTGCTCCCGATTGCGGAGGGGCAGCCGGATGATGGGGTGCTGATGCACCGCTATCGGGGCATGGGTATCTACACAACTTTTGGCATGGCCCTGAACCTGTGGCGAGGGAGCTTGCTCCCGTGACGGCTCGGGAGCCGACGACTATCTAACTGATGCATCGCGACCTAAATGTGGGAGCGGGCGGTGCGACGATTCGACTTGCCCCCGATGGCGGCCTCTGGGCCGACTATTTTTTTGGTTTGGACCGGGTACATATCCGTTGCTGCGGTAACGGCCACTTAGGGTTCCGCCCTTACGGCGGCTCACTTTGGAAAAGCCCCAAAGTAAGCAAAGGGCTCTTGCCCCACCACTCGGCACCTCGCCCAGGCTCGGTGTGCCCGCAATCCGACAGTGATTTGGGGGGCCGCCGCCACGCGCCATCCATGGCGCGGGGCGGCTAAACCGGCATCCCTGCCGGTTTACCCCCCAAATCACTGTCGAATTGCGGCCAGCGTGGTTTAACGGGGCGCCTGAGATCAAGATCAAAAGCAAGATCAAGGGCGGCTCGCTTCGCATCGTGGTTAGCGTTGGCTAATACAACATTGTGTAGATACCCATGGCTATCGGGGGCAAGCCCCCTCCCACAGTGGATGTGGGGTGTTTTCAACAGTGGGGGAGGCGCTGCGTAGGTTCTGCCTACCCAGTGGACCGGCTTTTACGAATTGACCCCAAGTGCCTCTCGCCACGACTCTGAATCCATTGATGCAGATCAACGTTTTGCACGTTCGATCGGCCATTTCTTTTTTCTGCAGGGCACAGCGACGATGACATTTGATTGGAACTACATGTTGGGTTTGCTGGGTGACGCCGAGTTCTGGCGAGCGACGTGGACGGTGATCAAGCTCAGCACCCTGACCTGGGTCTTGAGCATCGGTTTTGGCTTTCTGCTGGCGCTGGCCAAGCAATCCAGGCACGCGCTGCTCAGCGTGCCGGCGCGGGGTTATATCTGGTTGTTCCGCAGCCTGCCGCTGCTGGTGCTGCTGATCTTTATCTACAACCTGCCCCAGGCGCTGCCCGCCACCTCGGTGGTGTTGGCCGACCCGTTCTGGTCCGGTCTGCTGGCCCTGGTGATCTGTGAAACGGCATACGTGGCCGAGATCCATCGCGGCGGTTTGCTCTCGATCCCCAAAGGCCAGGGCGAAGCGGCGCGGGCGTTGGGCCTGAAGTTTTTCGGCACCCAATGGCGCGTGGTGATCCCCCAGGCGCTGCGAGTGGCATTGCCGTCCCTGGCCAACGAATACATCTCCATCGTCAAGCTGACTTCGCTGGTGTCGGTGATCTCGCTGACGGAAATCCTGATGGTCGGCCAGCGCCTGTATTCGCAGAATTTCCTGGTGATCGAAACCATGGCCGCGGTGGCGTTCTTCTACGTGTTTATCGTCACGGTGTTCGACTTCCTGCTCAAACGCCTGGAGCGCCTTCTCGATGTCAACCAGCGCAATGTCTCGCGCGTTCCCGATGCGGCGGTGCTGGCCCTGGCCACACAACAGCGCAGCGCGTTGCAGCGCCCGGTGAGTACCGGTGTGTCGGCGCTGCAGGCCACGCGACTGCACAAGGCCTACAACGACATCGAGGTACTGGGCTCGGTCAACCTGCAAATCCAGCCGGGTGAAGTGGTGTCGGTGATCGGGCCGTCCGGCTCGGGCAAAACCACGCTGATCCGCCTGCTCAACGGCCTGGAGCCATTGGACAACGGCGAGATCCAGATCAACGGCCAGCCTTTCATTCACCTCAGCAAGGTCGGCGCGCAGAAACCCCAGTACACCGAGCACGCCGAGCACCGCCTGAACATCGGCATGGTGTTCCAGAGCTTCAACCTGTTCCCGCACTTGAACGTGCTCGACAACCTGCTGATGGCGCCCAAATACCACCGCCTGGGGCGTACCGACGAGCTCAAGCAACAGGCCTACGCGCTGCTGCACAAGGTCGGCATGCTCGACCATGCCTGGAGGTACCCGCACCAACTCTCCGGCGGCCAACAGCAGCGCGTGGCCATTGCCCGCGCCCTGATGATGCGCCCGCAGATCATGTTGTTCGACGAGCCCACCTCGGCGCTGGACCCGGAGAAAGTCAACGAAGTGCTGCAAGTCATCGAGGCCTTGGCCGAGGAGGGCATCACCATGGTGATCGTCACCCACGAGATGAATTTCGCGTTCAAGGTCTCCGACCGGATCGTGTTCATGGAGAAGGGGCGGGTGGTCTGCGACGACACGCCCGCGGTATTGCGCAGCGGTCAGAACCCACGCGTGGAGGCGTTCCTCAAGGACGTCTCGCTGGCGTGATCGCTTTAACGTTCAGGAAAAAGACAATGATCGAGCAAGCACAAATCGAGCAGTTCCAGCGCGACGGATACCTGGTGGTGGAAGGTGTGTTGTCGATGGACGAAGTGGCCGCGCTGCAGCACGACTTCGACCAGTGGGTCGAAGAGAGCCGGCGCCATGACCAGGGATGGGGCGCTACCGTGGATGGCCGCGCGCGCTTCGACCTGGAAGGCGACCACCGGCCTGACCACCCCTCGTTGCGCCGGGTCAGCTCGCCCACCGAGATTTCCACGGTGTATGAA
The DNA here is from genome assembly GCF_042015035.1 of Pseudomonas gorinensis. NCBI lineage: Bacteria > Pseudomonadati > Pseudomonadota > Gammaproteobacteria > Pseudomonadales > Pseudomonadaceae > Pseudomonas > Pseudomonas gorinensis. The sequence goes on along the minus strand of NZ_CP167125.1, from coordinate 5,137,755 downwards.
CGCGTGGCCTTGCACTCGCGCATGGCCGAGATTTCCGCGCAGTTGATTGGTGGCGGTGGCGCGCGTTTCCACCACAGCAAGATCAACTCGAAACTGCCCCACACCGCGACCCAGGTGAAGTGGCACCAGGACTTTTTGTTCACGCCCCACAGCAACGACGACATCGTCACTGCCTTGCTGATGGTCAGTGAAGTCACCCCGCAAAACGGCCCGCTGAATGTGATCCCCGGCAGCCACAAAGGCCCGCTGTGGTCGCACTGGCAGAACCAGCGCTTCACCGGCGCGGTGGACGATGCGGTGGTGCAGGAACACTGCCAGCAACCGGTGGCCTGCTACGGCCCGGCCGGCTCCGTGTGCTTCATGCACACGCGGCTTTTACATGCTTCCAGCCCTAACGAGACCGAACTGCCGCGCACCCTCTTCATCAGCGTCTACGCCGCTGAAGACGCGCTGCCATTCGGCGAAAACCCACTGCCCAGCGCACATGCCGGCCTGCTGGTGGCCGGTGAAGAAAGTGGCGTGGTGCGTTCTACGGATAACCAACTGCGCTTGCCGCAGAAACCCCGTGGCGCCTCGTTCTTCGTGCAACAGGCCGGACAAGATTCTGCCACTGCCTAACCTCCCAACCCCCTTGCAGGTATTGACCATGACAGCGTTTCGTAAAAGTGTTCGACCCCTTGCCGTGTGCCTGCTGGGCGCTGCGGTTGCGATGACTTCGTTGGCGGCTTCGGCGTTCCAGCAGGAAGGCAAGATCGTCGCCGGTTCCGATGTGACGTTCTTCCCCTACGAGTACATGGATAACAACAAGCCGGCGGGCTTTGATATCGAGTTCATGGACGGCCTGGGCAAGGTCATGGGGCGCAAGGTCGAGACCCTCGACACGCGCTTTCCCAACCTGATCACCGGCCTGCAAGCCGGGCGTTTCGATGTGACCAATTCGTCGATGTACATCACTGCCGAGCGGGTCAAAGTTATCGACATGATCCCCTACCTCAAGAGCGGCGAGTCGATCCTCACCCTCAAGGACAGTGCGTTCCAGCCCAAGACCCCGGAAGAATTCTGCGGCCACAAGATCGGCTCCATGGGCGCCACCTCGTGGCTGGCGCAGATGAACAAACTGTCGGCCGAGTACTGCGTGGCCAAAGGCTTGAAGCCGATCCTGATCAGCGAATACAGCACCGACCCGCAAACCACCCAGGCGCTGCTTGCGCATGCGGTGGAGGCGCAGATCACCGACGCGGCCGTGGCCCGTGGTGTGATCGACAAGCTGGGCAACCGCGTGGTGATTTCATCCGACACGTTGATCTACCCGGTGCTCAACGGCTTCGGCGTGAAGAAGGGCAATGACACGGTGAAAAAAGCCCTGCTCGACGGGCTGGACAAATACCGCGCCACGCCTGAGTACGCGGCCTTGCTCAAGAAATACAACTTCGAGGCGCCGACCGATGCCGACATTGCGGCGTTGATGCCCAAGTAACCTGACCCGCGCGCCGCAGTCCGCTGCGGCCGCGCCCTGCGGAGACCGATCCATGGCGTTATCCCTCGAAGAACAAACGCGCATCGACCTGGCGGCGACCTTTCGCATCATTGCCCACCTGGGCATGCACGAGGCCGTGGCCAACCACTTCAGTGCCGCCGTGTCGGCCGATGGCAAACAGTTTTTGCTCAACCCGAAGTGGAAGCACTTCTCCAGGATCCGGGCCAGCGATCTGTTGCTGCTCAACGCTGATGATTCATCCTGGGCCGAGCACCCGAACGTGGACGCCACTGCCTGGTCGATCCACGGGCAGATCCACCGCCTGCTGCCGCACACCCGTGCTGTGCTGCACTTGCACCCGGTCTACACCACGGCGGTGGCGTGCCTGGCCACACCGCATATCCCGCCGATCGACCAGAACACCGCGCGCTATTTCAACCGTGTCGCGGTGGATGAACTCTACGGCGGCATGGCCGACACCGAGGCCGAAGGCGCGCGCCTGGCCGGCTTGCTCGACGGCAAGCGCCGCCTGCTGATGGGCAACCACGGCGTGATGGTGACGGCCTCGTCCATCGGTGAAGCCTTCGACGATATCTGGACCCTGGAGCGTGCCTGCCAGATCCTCGTCACAGCGTGGTCCACGGGGCAGCCGCTGCGAGTGTTGTCCGATGACGTCGCGGAGAAAACCGCACGAAGTTGGGAAGGCATTGCGGATTTCTCACGCCGGCACTTTGAAGAAATGAAGCAGATGATGATCGACGCCGACCCCTCGGTACTCGATTGAGGAGCGCTCAATGACTTTTTCCGTTGTCGCCCGCTGCGCCGAAACGGGCCAGTTGGGTATAGCAATCAGCTCGTCGAGCATTGCGGTGGGCGCCCGTTGCCCATGGCTGCGGCCCGGGGTGGGCGCGGTGGCCTCGCAGAACATTACCTTGCCGAGCCTGGGGCCGCAGGTGCTGGACGTGTTGGAGCAGGGCATGGCAGCCAGTGAGGCGCTTGGCGCGGTGCTTGCCGGCCAGGAGCACCGTGAATATCGTCAAGTAACGGTGATCGATAGCCAGGGGCGCACCGCGCATTACAGCGGTGCCCAGACCCTGGGCATTCACGACGCGGTCAGCGGGGAACAGTGTGTTGCCGCCGGAAATATGCTGGCCAATCGCGCAGTGATCAGCGCCATGGTACGCGCCTTTGAGCACGCCAGCGGGCACCTGGCCGAGCGCCTGCTTGCCGCGATGCACGCCGGCCAGGCCGAGGGCGGCGAAGCCGGGCCGGTGCATTCGGCGGCCCTGGTGGTGGTCGATGACCTGCCGTGGCCTATCGTCAACTTGCGTGTGGACTGGGCCGATACAGACCCGATTGGCGGCCTCGACCAACTCTGGCAGGCCTATCGCCCGCAACTGCAGGACTACCTCGACCGCGCCCTCAACCCGCACCTTGCACCGGGCTATGCGGTGCCGGGAGACGACCGATGAACCACAGCCGTGACCTGCTGGCGCAACTGGTGCGCTTTGACACCACCAGCCGCGAATCCAACCTGGCGCTGATCGACTTCGTGCGCACCTATTTGCAGGGCCACGGCGTTGCCTGTGAACTGTTATTCAACGAACACAAGAGCAAGGCCAACCTGCTGGCGACCATTGGCCCGGCGGATGTGCCGGGCATCGTGTTGTCCGGGCACACCGATGTGGTGCCGGTGGACGGCCAACGCTGGAGCGTGGCGCCGTTCGAGCTGACGGAACAGGACGGCAGGTTATACGGGCGTGGCACGGCTGACATGAAGGGCTATATCGCCTGCGTACTGGCCTGCGTGCCAACGCTGGTACAGGCGCCGTTGCGCATGCCGGTGCACATTGCGCTGTCCTATGACGAAGAAGTGGGCTGCCTGGGTGTGCGGGCGTTGATCGAAAGGTTTCAGGCCCAACCGGTCAAGCCGCTGCTATGCGTGATCGGTGAGCCCACCGAGCTCAAGCCGGTGCTGGGGCACAAGGGCAAATTGGCCATGCGTTGCGACGTACACGGCGCGGCGTGTCATTCGGCGTATGCGCCGTCGGGCGTCAACGCCATCGAATACGCGGCGCGCTTGATCAGTGAACTGGTACGGCTTGGCGAAACACTCAAGGCGCCGGCGCAGCTGGATCCGCGTTTTGAACCGCCATTCTCGACGGTGCAGACCGGTGTGATCAGCGGCGGCAAGGCACTGAATATCGTCCCGCAGCAGTGCACGTTTGACTTTGAAGTGCGCTCGCTGCCGGCCCATGACCCTTGGCAGGTGGCCAACCAACTGCGTGAGTACGCCGAGCACACCCTGCTACCGGCGATGCAGGCGGTGAGTGCGCAGTGCGCGATCGGCTTCAGCGAGTTGTCGAGCTACCCCGGGCTGGTGACCTCCCTGGAAAGCCAGGCCGCCGAGTGGGTCGCGCAATTTTGCGGCTCTCGAGACTACGGCACCGTCGCCTTTGGCACCGAGGGCGGCCTGTTTGACCAGGTGGGGATCCCCACGGTGGTGTGCGGGCCGGGGAGCATGGAGCAGGGGCACAAGGCCGATGAATTTATCAGCCTGGCGCAACTGGAGGCGTGTGATCGGATGTTGGCGCGGGTAGTGGGGTTTGTGCGCCAGTGATTGTTGTACCGCGGGTTATTCAGCGGCGGGGCAATTGGGTTGTTTCAATACCGATCAGTTTTTGTTTGTCCAGATCGAATGGCAACACGTGAAGCTTCAACAGGTCAGAAAAAATGAAGGGTGAAAGTGGCTCCTTGAATCGGCTGGTCATTGGGTAGATCAGGACCAGTTCGCCTTTACTCTCCAGGTAGCGAGTGCCATAGGCGAACATCTGATAGAAATCGCTTTGGGACAGTCCGTAGTTTTTATCGATGTTGTTGCTGTCCAGGCGTTTCCATTTGGCATCGAGCAGCCCTATGTATCCGGCAGGGTGTTTAACCATCAGGTCCGGCTTGAGCTGGAACAGATCGCGGCTTTTGTGTAGGCACAAAAATTTACTGCTTCGTTGAGGTAACAGCTGTGCATCGCTGGCGAGCTGAGTGGGCAGCAGAGCTTCGACATACTTTTCAAATAGCTTCTCCATCGGAAACAACATGCTCAGCCCTTGCCAATCTCCAGACAATGCCAGTGGCATTTGCTGGGAAAGGATGATTTCGCACCATGGCTTGATGTCCCGGTACTGGGCCATCAGCCGATCATTGCGCCACTGTCGGAAATCATGCTCAGTTTGATCACTTTGTGGAATCTCGCTCAGACGACTACGCAGTTCGTGGGCCAGCAGCCAGTGGCTGGGCAAGCGGGTAGCGGCGCACACCTTAAGGAGCGCGGTTTTGAGTAATCGATTTTCGGGGCGGTCGGGTAGATAGACGTCGTGTCGGATTTGAAAATGATGACGGCGGCTGGGGGGTTGGCGCAGCTGTGCCAGGGTGTTGAGCTGTCCGCGCAGGTACGGTTGTTCTTCTTCGATGCGCTGATACTCAAAGCGCAGGCCGCATTTGATCAGATGCTCCAGCGCCTCCAGAAACTGGCCCATGACCCACTCGCTGATCGGTGCGTCGAATAGATCGAGGGCCGCTTTGCCGACGATGCGGGTCTTGAGTTTCAGTGCGGCCTGAATCATTTTTTGCAGTAGCGCTCGGCTTGCAGGAGCCCCGTCCGCTTCATCAGTGGTCTTCGGCAGAATCTCCAGCGTAGTGCCACATGGCGTCTGGATCACCCCTACGTAGTTATCCAGTTTCAGTGACTGTCGGCCATCAAGTTGCAATAGGGCCGCACCGGACTTTTTGAACGATGCGTTCAGTTTGCATAAGTGATCAAAGGCACTGGCCGTCACATGGGCGACGTCCAGTGACTCACTGGGTGTTGCCCCGATGGTTAGCTGTGCGTACTCGCGAACAGTTACGGTTTTGTTCAAGAGGGCGTAGCCCCCTCAGGCGCAACCTGTCTGACCTCAATGATCCCGTCAAACGCACTGTGCCGGGTGAAAGCGTCTTCATTGATTCGCCATGGACGGTTATCGAGGGCCTGATCGATCTGTGCGCCAAACAGGTCGGTATTCAAGCGGGTGACCTGATACACAAACCTGTCGGCATTGGGCTTGCGGTGATCGTTCAGTACCCACTGGATGCGCTGCCAGTCTTCGAAAAAATACTCCTGAAGCAACGGGAGGATTTGATTTTGAAAGACAATGCTCAGCAGCTTGAAGCGAGCTTCGCTGTCGGATAAATCGGGGTCGAGCAGCGGCATGAAGTACGCATGTCCCAGGCAATGCTCACGGCCCAGCAGGGCTTCGATACGTTGGTTCATGATGCTCAGCAAATCACCCAGGTCGATGTCGCCCACGCGATGGCCACTGAGGAGCGCAGTGTTGGGCGGCATCTCCTTGAAGACAAAACGGCGACGCAACGCAATGTCCATGCCGGCAAGTGATCGGTCGGCCGTGTTCATGGTGCCTATCAGGTAAACGTTGCTCGGAACGCTGAAGCGTGGTTCGTCTTCATCGGCGTAAGGCAACTCAGCGGATAACGCTTCATCCGCCCCTTCACGCTTGGAGGGTTCGATCAAGGTGATCAATTCACCGAAGATCCGCGAGACGTTACCGCGGTTGATTTCATCGATGATCATCACGAATTTGTCGGCCGCCTTCTGGGCCGGAAGCTTTGGGTCATAAACAGGCAGATGACAGTGTCTTTTCAGATAATCCAGCACGCCCCACAAGTACGTTTCCCCAGCAATAAGGCGCCCCGTCGGGTTTTGTGCATAAAAATCCCGAAGGTCCTTGAGCATGATGCGGGCTTGGGTCTTCGGGCTTGTTGAGTTGGAAGGAAAAACCAGGAGTGTGTGGTCTCGGCTTGGGCGCACACGAAACGCTTTGCCGGTGCGGGTCCTCATTTCCAGCCCATAAACACCGTCTGTATCGGCATCGGCCAGTTCGAGCTCAGCGAGGGTCTTCTTCAATTGATGAATCGCTTTGTCGAGCACATCGTTTTGGGCGATTACACCAATGCGTGCTCGATCACAGAGTTGTTTGAAAACCCCATTGTGTACGCTGTAGGTCAATTGACCGTCCTGCGTTTCAGCGCGGATGCCCTGGATAAAATCTTCGTAGCTGAAGCTTTGATGAAACGTGCAAAACACAATCTGCCCCGCTTTCATCAGCGTTTCGAAGCGTTTCTTCAAGGCAGACCGTTGTTCAGGCTCGCCGTGATCCCTTAGAAAATCAGGGTCGAGGATTTCCAGTGCGGCGTTGATCGAATGGTAGGTTTTCCCTGTGCCTGGCGGGCCAAACAGGATTTGATTCAAGGGAACCGAGGAAGCTTGCATGGTGTTATGTCCTTTCATGCACTGATCTTGCGGCAATGGCAACGCTGCGAGGGGGCGAGCGTGGTCAAAAAGCTCGTAGAGCTCCCACATCGCCACATTGTTTTTAATCTCGTGTGACGGATCCAGCCCTGCGTCACGCATAAACGCCTTGAGCGCACGGTTGAGCCCAGCCCAGTTCTGATCCAAATTGCAGCGCAGTTCAAAATACTTCGCCATTCCCTTGAGCAGGGAGATGAGGTCTTGCCTGTTAAGCAGCGATGAGTAGTGTTGCGGTGCTACGGCGGCAAAGACGCGATGGATCACTGAATGCAGTGTCCTGGAAAAGATTCCACGTTGTTTTGCATTCGCCCAGTCTTGGTAGACCTCATTCAGGGTTTGCTCATCGGGTGAATGCAGGATTTTTTTCGTGAACTCGAAAAGCAGCGCTTTGCCCGACTGGAACTCCGCGTTGTAAAGATGGCCTGGGGCGACGCCGGTAACGCCGTTTTGACTCCACTCCCAGAGTTCAGCGAGTAACGACTCGCTCAGCTCATGTTCGCCGCTGCGGACCTGTGCAACTCGATGGGTCAACTCCTCATAGCGCGCGAGCCATTTTTTGTGACCATTGCCGCGATCGGCGTCGGCATAGGCGGCGTAGGTTGCAAGGATGTGCTGCCCTTGGGCCTGCTGCCATAGCGTTTCCAATGGCCCAGCCAGTGGCTCCTTTAAGGGGGCACAGTCTTGGAGCGTTACCCAATCCTGGTCTGCAAACCACTGCTGTAGGAGCACCAGCGGCACGAAGCCGTTGGCGCAGTCCGCATGCACTTGGTCTACCCGAAAATGCACAGTGCGCTCATTCGGGTTCAAGGCGTGATGGGGCGCTTCAATAATGTGGCCACTCGCATATAGGCCCTGCCGCTCGGGGCCCATGCGAAGCACATACACTCGATCATCTGGCTGGAGATTTTCGCTGCAGGGCCACGCGACTTCAGCACCAGGCTGCAAGGCTTGCAGCCTTTCAGTCGCTTGTTCGCGGTATTCGTGAGGTGTTGAATTCCATTTCAAAATCCAGCTGCTGGACGACATTCATGTCTCTCAGACGAAGGGAAAAAACGCAATGCTGCTTGTTTACCAAGCGCGATGCACGCTAGGGGGGGGGATGGCCAATTAACAGTACTCGTTTAACGGCTAGGTGGCTATGTGTAAAGAGGCGTGGATGACAGCGGATAGTCTGTTTGATGCGCGGATGCTGGAGCAGCGGTATGACGAGCTGCTGCCATTGCAGACTCGCAGGGCCTCGATAGCCCTGACCGTCGGCCTACACCACCGAGCAAAACGGCGCCAGCCTTTACCTCATCTTCTTCACCCAGCATGATGCGCCGCTCGCACTGACATTCGCGGTGAAGAAGGAACCTCAGTTGAACGAACACACACTCTCCACCCGCCTGGAACGCGTGGCGGCGCATGTGCCGCCTGGGGCGCGGTTGGCGGATATCGGCTCGGACCACGCGTACCTGCCGGTGGCGTTGATGCGTCGCGGTGTGATCGCAGCAGCGGTGGCGGGGGAGGTGGCGGCGACGCCCTTCCACGCGGCGGAACGGACCGTGCGCGACAATGGCCTGGAGCAGCAAGTCAGCGTGCGCCTGGCCGATGGCTTGGCGGCCGTCACGCCGGCAGATGCGATCACCGCCGTCAGCCTGTGCGGCATGGGCGGCGAGACGATCCGTGACATCCTCGCCAGCGGCACGGCGTACCTCAACGGCCAGGAGCGTCTGATCCTGCAACCCAACGGCGGCGAGCAATCGCTGCGCCACTGGCTGATGGACAATGGCTACCGCATCCTGGTCGAGGAGCTGTTGCAGGAAAACCGTTTCTACTACGAAATCATCGTCGCCGAACGTGCCGAACCAGTGGTGTACAGTGCCGAGGCGTTGTACTTCGGCCCGCTGCTGATGCAGGCGCGCAGCCCGGTGTTCCTGGCCAAATGGCAACGCCTGCTGCGCCAGAAACACAAGACCCTGGCCAGTTTCCAGCAAGCGCGGCAGGCGGTGCCGCAGGCCAAGGTGCAGGAACTGGTCCAGCAGGTGCAGTGGATTACCGCGTTGCTGGCTTGAACTCAATTCAACGATTCATCAAGGAAGCCCACCATGGCAGACGCCACCGACTCAGCCTTCTACGACCGCGCCGACGCCCATATCGAGCTGTCGAACGAGCAACTCAAGACCCTTGAAAACATCGGCCAGGTCAGCGCCTCGATGACCTTCGGGACCACGCGTTTCAATGCCTGGGCCAGCGCGCGCAGTTTCAAGTCCGGGGCGGAGATGGCCGACGCACGCGAAGCGCTGTTGAAGTATTTCACCGAGCAATACCGGCTGATGCTTGAGGACAATCTGGATGACCACATCAACAATTTCAGCCAGTACATGCAGGTAAATGCGTCGCCCGCCGGCGAATAAGCGAAAGGGGCGTAAAGAGCGGTTACAGTTTGCCCAGCGTACCTGAGTGCTTTTGCCCCATTTTCGTGCGCGCCGCGCCCGTTATTCAGCCGCACCCTGCCTATCTGCGGGCCCCATGCCGACGGCCCGTATCTTGCTTGAGCCTTCCCAATCAATGACATGGCATTTTGCCGTTAGTCATTTCATGGTTTCGCCCTGCGTTGTACCACGTGGGTTGTTTTGGGGAGTGGTCGGCCATGCACAGTCTTTTATTACCCGGTATCCGCCTGCTCGGACGTTTTGGTTTTGCGCGCAAGTTCCAGATTCTATTCATTCTGTTCATGCTGCCCCTGGCCGGGAGCCTGTGGCTGATCGGGTTGGACTATCGCGATAAATTAGCGGTGATTTCCAGCGAAACGTCCGGCGTTCACCAACTGCTGGCCCTGGATTCGCTGGATGGCCAATTGACCGCCCAGCGCAACCTGGCGTCGCGCTGGAAAGCCCTGGACCTGCTGCGTGAACCGACGCCTGCGGCCAAGGTGGCGATGGACAAGGTGGATGCCAATAACCCGCTGATCCTGCAAAGCCTGCAAGCCCTGGGCGATGCGCTCAAGGCTCGGGGCGTCAGCGCTGACACCCTGGCCCGCTTCGAGGCGTTGCAGGCAACGGTCAAGGGCATGGACGTGCAATCCCTGCGCACGGTGGGCTGGTGGCCGGACGGTTACGACCGCTTCACCTCGGCCCTGACCGCCCTGCAAACCCTGCGCGAGCAGATCGCCCTCGACACCGGCCTGATCCTCGATCCCTGGCTGGAAACTTACCTGCTGATGCAGGTTTCCACCCAGCAAACGCCAGACCTGATCGAGCGTATCGGGCGCATGGCCAGTGTGGGTCAGTCGTCCGTCGCCTCGGGGCAGTTCACCTTGCAAAGCCGTTTGCAGATGCGTGACCTGCGCAGCCGCATCGGTGATGCGCGGGAGCAACTGGTCAAGGCGACGGCGTCGCTCAAGGCCAAGCAATACCCTGGCCTGGAACCCTGGATCGCCCAGTACGACAACAGCCTGCAATTGCTGGATAGCGAGCTCAAAGTGCTTGACGATGGCGTGTTCGGCGGCAGCATCAAGCTCGATCCCGCCGGTTTCGAGCGCAGTGTCGACGCCATGCTCGGTAGCCTGGGCGCGCTGCGCAACCAGTCGCTGGGCTCACTGGAAGCGCGCCTGAGCTATTACCACGACCGTTCCCTTCAGCAGTTCATCCCTGTAGTGGCGACGTTCAGCCTGCTGGCCTTGGCGGCGCTGTACCTGTTCATGTGCCTGCAAGCCTCGATCCGCCGCAGTGCCAGCGGTATCACCACCTTGGCCGAGTCCCTGCGTGACGGCAACCTGTGCGTGGAAGTGGCGGTGGAAGGGCGCGACGAACTGGCGGTCATCAGCACCGCGCTCAACGTGGCGGTGGTGCAGTTGCGCACCAGCCTGCTCGGGGTCAACCACGAGACCCAGCAGCTCGGTTCTGCCGTGCTCACCCTCAATACGCAATCGAGCAGCACCCTCGGCGACGTCGAAGACCAGCAACACCAGATCAGCCAGATCGCCGCCGCCGCCACGCAGTTGGCCGCCACCTCCATGGGCGTCGCCAAGAGCTGTGAGCAAGCCTCCGGCAGCGCCCAGCAGACCCGGCGCATCGCCGAAGACAGCAGCCGCGACAGCCTGCGCACCACGGCGAGCATCCAGCAGCTCAACCAGCGCCTGACCGACACGGCCAACGCCCTGGAGCAAGTGAGCCAGCAGGGCCAGCAGATTCAATCGGTGGTCGACACCATTCGCGGCATCGCCGAACAAACCAACCTGCTGGCGCTCAACGCCGCCATCGAAGCCGCTCGCGCCGGCGAGCAGGGCAGGGGCTTTGCCGTGGTGGCCGATGAAGTGCGCAGCCTGTCACAACGCACCCAGGCCTCCACCGCGCAGATCGCCAGCACGGTGGACAGCCTGCGCGCCACGGTCAGCCAGGCCGTCACGCTGATGGGCGCCGCCTGCGAACAGGCGCTGACCGATGCCGAGTCCGTTACCGGGCTGGGCACGCGGCTGGGCGAGATCGCCGGGGCTGTGCAGAACGTCACCGACACCCTGGCGCAGATTGCGGCGGCGGTGGAAGAACAAGCCACCACGGCGGATGAAGTGAGCGGCAATATCCAACAGGTCGACCAGGCGGCAGGGCGCTTGCTCGACGGCGCGCGGGCGGTGAATCAGGCGGCGGATACGCTGAGTAAGGGCAGCCGTGCCCTGAGCGACAACACCGCGCGTTTTCGCCTGAGCTGAACGCTCACCGCGTTTGCTGTGGCGAGCTAGCTGTTGTGGAGTGGGCCGTTGTGGCGAGCGAGGTTGTTGTTGTTGTTGTTGTTGTTGTTGTTGTTGTTGTTGTTGTTGTGGCGAGCGGGCTTGCCCCGCGTTGGGCTGCGAAGCAGCCCCTTTACAGGCGATGTGTTTTTAACTGACACACCGCGGTGCCTGGTTTTGGGGCTGCTGCGCAGCCCAACGCGGGGCAAGCCCGCTCGCCACAACAGCGTCCTCACTTCGCAAACGCATACGCTCCGCCCTGTTCCAACGCCTGGCGATACGCGGGGCGCGCCTGGAACCGCTGCACCCAGGCGGCCAGGTTCGGGTAGGCCTGCAACTTGCCCTGGGCCTTGGCAATCTCGCCGATAAAGCTCATCTGGATATCCGCGCCGCTCAACGTGTCACCCACCAGATATGGAGAGTTGCCCAGGGCGTCGTTCAGATAACCCAGGTAATTGGCCACCTCGGACTCGATACGCGGATGCAACGGCGCACCGGCTTCCCCCAGGCGCCCGACGTACAGGTTGAGCATCAACGGCAACATGGCCGAACCTTCGGCGAAGTGCAGCCACTGCACGTACTTGTCATAGGTGGCGGTCGCCGGGTCTGGCTGCAGGCGGCCTTCGCCATGGCGGCGGATCAGGTAGTCGATAATCGCAGCGGACTCGATCACCACGCGGGAGCCGTCTTCAATCACCGGGGATTTGCCCAGTGGATGAATGGCCTTGAGCTCCGGTGGCGCAAGATTGGTTTTCGGGTCGCGCTGGTAGCGCTTGATCTCGTAGGGCAGGCCGAGCTCTTCGAGCAGCCATAGAATGCGCTGCGAGCGCGAGTTGTTGAGGTGGTGGACAATGATCATGTGAGGCTCCGCTGGGCAAAAGTGGGTGTTCAGGTAGAGACTGCGCTGCTGCGAAGGAGTGCCCTAATTGACCGGTTCGTCGGCAAACGCTGCGTCGATAAAGGCTTTCAGCCCCTTCTCCTCCAGAATCTCGATGGAGAAGTGCCCGAAGCGTTTGGGCAACCCGATAATGCGCCCACCGCTCGCCACAACAACCCTATCTCGAGATGCTCGACCAATATATAGACGTGACTGAATTTCAGATCCATTGCATGCCGCCTTTCGAGCCGGCCTGCAGGGTACCCAAGGCACCTGGGGTGTTTACAACTGTTAACGGATTCAACAGCCCATTCGATTTAGGCTGTGCGCTGGATCACCCATGCCCTCCCTGCCAAGAGCCCACTGCCATGAAGTCGTACGCTATCGCCGCCGCGTTACTGGCGTTTGCCACAGTGTCGGCGCACGCCGCCACACCCCTCACCCATGTGGCGATCTACCGCGGCCCGGCGGGCTGCGAGGACTGTTCGGAAAGCGTGAAAAGGGCACTGCTGCGTCTCGACCCGACTTACCAGATCGACTTCGTCGGCGCCGACGAACCGATCGACATCACCGCGCAAACCCTCGCCCGCTACGATCTCTATGTGCAACCCGGCGGCGGCCAGGACATTCCCGCCGCCCTCGACAGCCTGGGCGATGCTCGCGTCGAGGCCATTCGCAATTATGTCGCCCAGGGTGGTCGTTACCTGGGCTTGTGCATGGGCGCCTACCTGGCGGACGAAAACAACTTCGGCCTGATCCCGCAGGCCCTCGACAGCGAAGTCGGCCGCCCAGGCTTTGAAGTGACCACCCTCGACGACGCGGCGGTTCGCGTCACCTGGGCGGGCAAGCCGGACCACGCCTTCTATCAGGATGGCCCTTACTTCCCCACACCCCGCACGACCACACGCTATAAAACCCTTGCGACCTACCATAACGGCGACGTCGCCGCGGCGCGTTATGCCTATGAAAAAGGCGTGGTGGTACTGAGCGGCCCCCATCCGGAAGCCGGGCAGGCGTGGTTTGAAAGTGCCGATATCCCGTGGAACAAGAGGCCGCGTGGCGAGCTGTTTGCGGCGTTGATACACAGTGTTGAAGAGTAGGGGAGGCTGATTAACCCATCACGACCGACGCCGTCTATTGGTGGGCGCAGTGGTTTTTACCGGTGCATCAGGCGGCTTGCACCGCCTCACCCGTTGGCCGTACTCGCTATCCTCGCCCTCGGCGCCAAGTTCAAAAGCGGGGCGACGAGCCCCAGCCGTTCAGATCCACAGATCATTCGTGGCAGTGCGCTCTCCGCCTTCATGGCCAGTGTTCAGAATGCCGCGCGGTTCGATCATCATCAGCTTGGCTTCACCTTCGGCGGCCGTCCGATGCTCGACGCCACGGGGGACCACATACAGTTCACCCGGCGCCACGTACACGGGGCCTTCCGGAAGGTCGATACGCAGCGTCCCTTCAAGCACAAGAAACGCCTCGTCGGTTTCCGGGTGCGAGTGCCAGATGAATTCTCCTTCGATACGCACCACCTTGAACTGGTAGTCGTTCATCTCGGCGACGACCCTCGGGCTCCATTGCTCGTTGATGAGCGACGCTTTTTGCGTGAGGTTTACAGGTTGTGTTGGGTGCTGTGACTGGGCCATGACCGATACTCGGGTAGTTGAGAGGTGTCAGGATATCGAGGGGGTGGTTAGCTGGCTTGTACGATCCTGCATGTTGAAATAGTTGATCGACGATGCGCAAACGCTCACGGACTGGGCCTGAATCCAGCGGGCTATAGCCAGCGTACCTATGCCAGGCAGTTAGGCTGCAATAGTTTTGTTGTGCAGGCCGAGTTTCCCTGGGGGGACACCGTCCTGGTGCCGAATGACGACACGTGGCAACGTATTGTTGAAGGGTTAACGTTGGCGGAGACGGAAACGCAAGGGCGGCCCGAGGATTAGCCGCAGCAGTGGCATGAGGGATATCAGCGAAATGCGGTTGGATGGGCAGCGGAGTTGTTGCGGTTGATTGTGCGGTGATGCCAGGGGGATTAAGAAGTCTCAACGTCGGGGGCAGAACTCAGGCTCTTACGAATATGGTCTGCCCCCGATTCGAACAATTAAAACTCCGTTTTTATGGAATATATCGTTGGTGTGTATGCGCTAGATATATTTAAAGTCAAATTTATGGCTCATGAAGCTAATGTCCGACTCGTCTCGGCAGGCAATTACGCCAAATTTCCAAGATTTTTTCTCTATTTTTTCCAGGTCAACATTTAAAGGCCACCAAGCGAAATAGACTTGGGATACCGGGTGTCTGCTAATGGTGTGCGCTGCGCACAGTTTGATACCGTGCCCTTTATGGTTGAGTGTTCCGTTAGTAAGGGACATTGCAATTTTATCCCCTACACCTTCGCCAAAGTCATCTCGCCTGGCATGCCCGACTTGAGGGTGGATAACTAGGCCGTCACCTTCTTGCGCACAAAGATTTAAAAAGAAATCAAAAAGTTTTGCTGTCTTTTCGAGTTCTCGGGGGGCGATCAGTTTTATGTATCTTATTGGCTTGCTCATGATCTGCTCATAGTTGTCGGGGCGTGGACCGGCATCATTGGATTCCGGCATTTTCAGCGAACTAGAGGTGTCGCGTTATGGCGGGGTATAGATTGATGGGTACTATGTGGTTTTGATTACTGGCTGAAAGTGTTGCAGGATTCATTGGTTGCGGTGATGTAGGTGCTGCTTTTGTTCGCGCTGACGAAACCATGCATTAAACTGATCGCTACCCGCCCCGAACTAATGTCAGTGAGATAGATGTTTCTAGCAATTTGGTAGTCGTTGTTGTTGCTGTCTTTTTTTATGTAATAAGTTGTTTTGTCGTTGATTCGACAAATAATACCAAAATCCCTATTTTGAGAGTCAGGGACCAACAACGTTTTGGCGGGCTCTGCAGCGACTAATCCGCTGATAGTGGACAAGATAATAGATAGGGCGAGGTGTTTCTTCATTATATGCACTCCATGCAAAATACTAGAATATCACCGGGTAGTGGCTATGGGCCATTATTTTTTTTCGTCCGGTGCGCGATTTTTGTTCTAGGCCGCGTTAATACAGCCGGACGGAGAGCCGCAGTGGTGCGAGTTAATTGATCTGAAAAATGCCAGCAATTGCATTCAGGGCTTTGCTGCCGTCAGCTGCGTAAAGCTCATGCAGCAAGCCCTGATCGCTGAGACGATGCAGACGGAAATGGTTATAGAAAGCCTGGCCCAGCCGCTGATGGTCGAAAGCACCTTGCTGCCAAAGCGTCAGGAATTCATCGTAGGTCGCTTTCTCGATTTGCAGTCTTATCACGCTTTCCAATGTGGGCCTCAACGGTGTGGGAGGTCTGTCCGGAGCCTACAAAGTCCGGGCGTCTGGCGCAACCCAATGCCCTTCAGTCAAGCGCTTTGATGTGTCAAACAAAGCAGATCCAATTTGAAACCGTCGAGCGTCTGGCCGAAAGCAACCCCTTTCTCCGCTAACCGGTCTACCATGCCACCCCGGCAGTGGTTCCACGCGCTACCGATCTCCATCCTTGAAGGTACCGTAATGACCATCGACCAAATCTCCCTGCCCAAAGGTGTAGGCCCTCACGCCGCCAAGCTTCTCGACGCCATCACGGGCGCGGCCACTCACGAAGAGCTCAACCGTGCCGGCGGCAAGGCGGAAGGTTTTGTGCTGGGTCTGGAGTCCACCAAAGCCATCAAAAGCCAAATCGCCGAGTCGTTGTACGTGGCTTATGATGACGCGGCGAGTCATCGGTTGGGCGAGTTGAAGGGCTAGGGATTCACTCGGCAGGGCGATGCGCGTGGGCTGCGAGCCTCACACCGTAAGACTCAATAACCATCCCGCCGCGCCGCTTCCTACCACCACCAGCCACGGTGGCAGCTTCCACACCATCAACGCCACCACGCCAATCAGCGCCAGGCCGAAGTCCTGGGCGGTAAAGATCGCGCTGGTCCACACCGGCTGATACAACGCCGCCAGCAACAGGCCGACCACCGCGGCGTTCACGCCTGCCAGCGCGGCCTGGGTGCGAGGGCTGCGGCGCAGGCTTTCCCAGAAGGGCAGTGCGCCCATCACCAGCAAAAACGACGGTGCGAAGATCGCCAGCAGGCAGAGCAGGCCGCCGAGCCAGCCGGTCGGGGCTTGGGTCATGGAGGCCCCGAGGAAAGCCGCGAAGGTGAACAAAGGGCCGGGCATGGCTTGGGCGGCACCGTAGCCGGCCAGGAACACGTCGTTGCTGACCCAGCCGGTGGGCACGACTTCGGCTTGCAGCAGGGGCAGCACCACGTGGCCGCCGCCAAATACCAGCGCGCCGGTGCGGTAGAAGGCGTCGGTTAACGCCAGGCCTGGGTTGGGGAGCCAGTGGGCCAGGATCGGCAGACCGGCCAGCACCAGCACAAACAGCGATAACCACATTGCCCCTGCACGACGGCTGATGGTCACGGGCAACGCATCGTGCGCGGCGGGCGGTGTGGGCTTGAACAGCAGCAGGCCAGCCACCGCCGCTGCGCTGATCACCCCGACCTGGCCCCACGCAGAGCTTTGCAGCAGGGCCACGCAGGCGGCGAGCAGCATCAGGGTGATGCGCGGTGCGTCGGTACACAGGTTGCGCGCCATGCCCCATACGGCTTGGGCGACCACCGCGACAGCCACCACCTTGAGGCCGTGCAGCGCGCCGGGCGGGATGGCCGTGCTGTGCTGGGCAATGCCCAGGGCAAACAGGATCAGCACGACGGCGGACGGCAGCGTAAACCCCAGCCACGCCGCCAGCGCTCCGCCGTAGCCGGCCCGCGACAGGCCGAGCGCGATGCCCACCTGGCTGCTGGCCGGGCCGGGCAGGAACTGGCACAGCGCGACCAAATCCCCATAGCTGCGCTCGCTCAGCCAGCCGCGCCGGGTCACGAATTCGTGCCTGAAATAGCCCAGGTGCGCGACGGGACCGCCGAAGGAGGTCAGGCCCAGGCGCAGGAAGATCAGGAACACTCCCCAGATGCGGGTGGGGCGATCAGTGGGGGAGTGGGCCAAGGTGCAGGGTCTCGATAAGGGCAAAATAGGCTAGGGTATCGAGGCACCTTAGCGAATTTTGATGACGCACAGAAGAGGCGCCCGCTCGCGCAAATCGCCACGCCGGATGGAATTTTTGCGCGCGTGCTGGAGCCATTGAAGATGCATGCAGAAAGACTTCCCCGTTGCACGCCACTGAACTCAGCCAAGGACAGACGATGACCTTCTTTATATTCCTCCTGGCTTGCGCCGCTGCCGCCAGCACCGGTGTCATTTTCAAGCCCGGTGCCTGGTACGAATCCCTGGTCAAGCCCGACTTCACCCCGCCCAACTGGCTGTTCCCGGTGGCCTGGAGCATTATCTACCTGCTGTTGGCCTGGGCCGGTTACCGCTTGAGCCTGATCCCCGACAGCCAGCCGGTGCTGGCATTGTGGGCGGCGCAGATTGCGTTGAACACGCTGTGGACACCGGTATTTTTCGGTGCGCATCAGTTGCTCGCCGGTATGCTGATCATCGTGTTGTTGTGGCTCACCGTCGCCGCAATGGTGGTCTTGGCCGTGCGCCTGGACCTGATTACCGGGCTGATCCTGTTCCCGTACCTGGCGTGGCTGTGCGTGGCGGCGGCGTTGAATTTCTCGATTTTGCGCAATAACCGCTGATGGCCCATAAACCCTGGCCCGCCAGTGCGCCTGAACTGGCTCAAATGCGCCGCTTCAACCAAAAGCTCACTTGGCTGCCGCGCTTCAAAATCCGCAATCGCGTGACACCGCGTTTGATTCAGGCGTTGTTGCGGGTCAGTCAAACGTTCAAGCGGGCGCCGCTGGCCGAGACTCAATTCGTGGGTGCAGTCCCCGTGCGTATCTTGCGGCCGAGCGGCAAGCCCAAGGGCGTGGTGCTGGATATCCACGGCGGCGGTTGGGTGATCGGCAATGCGCAGATGGATGATGACCTCAACCTGGGCCTGGTGAACGCGTGCGAGGTGGCGGTGGTGTCGGTGGATTATCGGCTGGCGGTCGATACACCGATAGAAGGGCTGATGGAGGATTGTTTGAGCGCCGCGCGCTGGCTGTTGGGTGACTGCGCCGAATTTGCCGGGTTGCCGGTGATTGTCGTGGGGGAATCGGCCGGTGCGCACTTGGCGGCGGCGACGTTGCTGGCATTGAAGCAGTGGCCGGATTTGCTCCAGCGCGTGAGCGGTGCGGTGTTGTATTACGGCGTCTATGATTTGGCCGGCACTCCCAGCGTACGCGCGGCGGGCCCGCAGACGTTGTTGCTGGATGGGCCTGGCATGGTGGATGCGTTGCGCAGGCTGACCCCAGGGTTGAGCGATGAGCAGCGGCGACAGCCACCGTTGTCGCCGTTGTATGGCGACTTCAGCGGGTTGCCGCCGGCGTTGATGTTTGTGGGGGCATTGGACCCGCTCAAGGATGACACCCTGCTCATTGCTGAGCGCTGGGGGACGGTGGAAGCCCATCTGCTGCCGGAGGCGGCCCATGGGTTTATCCATTTTCCGTTGGCGATCACCGAGAACGTACTGGCCTATAGTCGGGCGTGGGTCGCGCGCCGGATCGCTGTAGCACCGTAAACCTGCCGCGGTTCTTGCCTGATGGGCCCTTGCTTCAAGAGGTACCCATCATGGGCTTTCGTATGACGGGCCTTGCCCCAATGCCAGTCAGTCAAGGAGGAAAACGAAGCGGGCTTGTTGTGGCGAGCGGGCTTGCCCCGCGTTGGGCTGCAAAGCAGCCCCAGTAAGGCCACCGCGTTTATACAGGCCTATTAAATCGTCAGGTTTTGGGGCCGCTTTGCGCCCCAACGCGGGGCAAGCCCGCTCGCCACAACAAGCCCGCTCGCCACAACAAGCCCGCTTTCCACAATTAGCCCGCTCTCCAGAGTTACCGTTTTCCTCCTTGACTGACTGGCATTAGGGCTCGCCCCCGATGACACTGTTGGGCCGCGTTGTTAAATCTCAGTTCGAGCGCAACCGCAGTATCTGCACGCCGTCGAACGGGTCTGTCAGGTAATGCGCCTGCACGCCGAAGGTTTCCTGCAAGCGTTGCGGCGTCAGCACCTCCAGCGGTTTGCCCAGTGCCACCAATCGCCCATGATCCAGCACGGCCAGGCGGTCACAGGTCAGTGCCTGGTTGAGGTCGTGCAGGGCGATCAAGGTGGTGACGGGTAATGCCTGCACGCCTTTCAAGATCGTCAGTTGATGCTGGATGTCCAGGTGATTGGTCGGCTCATCCAGCAACAGGATCTGTGGCCGTTGCGCGAGGGCGCGGGCGATGTGCACGCGTTGGCGCTCACCGCCGGAGAGGCTGCGCCAGGCGCGTTGGCTCAGGTGGGTGGCGTCGACGTCGTGCAGGGCCTGGCGCACGATGCGATCGTCTTCGCTGGACCACGGGCTCAGCGCCGACAACCACGGTGTGCGGCCCAGTGCCACGGCGTCGAATACGCGGATGGCATCGTCGGTGTCGGCCTGTTGTTCCACCACCGCCAGGCGTTGTGCGATGGCGCGGCGGGACAGCGCGCCCAAACGCTCACCACCCAGGTGCACCTCGCCGCTGGCCGGTGCGCGCAAGCCGGCGAGCAGTTTGAGCAGGGTCGATTTGCCGGAGCCGTTCGGCCCGACGATACCCAAGGTTTCCCCCGACTGGACTTGCAGGTGAATATCGCGCAGCAACTGGGCCTCTCGCACCTTGAAGCCCAGGGCCGTGCAGCTCAGCACCGTCATCGCGCATTCCTCCGGCCGATCAGGATCAGCGCAAATACCGGCGCGCCGACGAGTGCGGTGACCACGCCCACCGGAATGACCTGGCCCTTGATCAAGGTGCGTGACAGCACATCGGCTGTAATCAAAAACAATGCGCCTCCCAAGGCGCTGGCCGGCAGCAGGCGTGAGTGCCCGGTACCGAGCAACAGGCGTGCGGCGTGAGGGATGACCAGGCCGACAAAACCAATGGAGCCGACAATCGACACCATCACCGCGGTGACCAACGCCGCGCAGCCCACCAGCACAAATTGCACGCGGCGCACCGGGATGCCGAGGGACGCCGCCGAGTCGCTGCCGAAGGTGAATGCATCCAGTGCGCGGCGGTGCCACAGGCACACCGCCAACCCCGCGACGGCCACCGGTACCGCCAGCCACACCGACGACCAACGCACGCCGCTGAGATTACCCAGCAACCAGAACAGGATGCCGCGCGCCTGTTCGGAGCTGGCGGACTTGGTGATCAGGAACGCGGTCAGCGCGTTGAACAGCTGCGAACCGGCGATGCCTGCCAGGATGATCTGGCCGGTGCCGCTCGACGACCCGCTGGCCCGGGCGAGCAAAATCACCAGCGCAAACGCCGCCATCGCCCCGGCAAAGGCGCCGGCGGACAGCGAGATCAAGCCACCGCCGACCCCCATCAGCACCACCAGCACCGCGCCGGTCGAGGCACCGGCGCTGATGCCAAGCAGGTAGGGATCGGCCAAGGGGTTGCGCAACAACGACTGCAGAATCACCCCGCATGTGGCCAGCCCCGCACCGCAGGCGGCGGCGACCAGCGTGCGAGTGAGGCGATAGTTCCACACCACGCCTTCGTCGATAGGGTCCAGCGCGTAGCCGGCGGCCCACAGTTTATTAGCCAACACCTGGAGCACTACCTGCGGCTCGATGGCGGTTTCGCCGATGGCTACGCCGGCCAGTATGGCGATCAACAGCAGCGCCAGGGCGAGAAGCGTTCTGCTCATTTGGGCAGGTCGTAGCTGTCGATGGCGCTCGCCAGTTGGTCGAGCCCATCGAAAGTACGCACGCTGGCCTGTAGGGCCATGGCGTCGAGGATGATGATGCGGTTGTGTTTCACCGCGTCCATGTTGCGTGTCACCGGGTCGCTGCGCAGGAAGGCCAGTTTCTGTTCGTAGTTGTCGGCCGGGTAGCGGCGGCGGTCCATGCGCGCGATCACCAGGAAGGTGGGGTTGGCTTTGGCGAGGGTTTCCCAGCCGACGGCGGGCCACTCTTCATCGGACTGCACCACGTTGTGCAAGCCGAGGGTTTGCAGCATGAATTCGGGGACACCCTTGTGGCCGGCCACATAGGGATCGCTGGCCATTTCGGCGCTGGAGAACCACACCAGCGCACTGGCCTGCTTGAGGCCCTTGTTGCGGGCGGTGGCGACGGACTTGGCCAGGCGCGCCTTGAGCGCCTCGTTCAGTTGCTGGCCGCGGTCCGGCACGTCGAAAATCTCGGCCAGTTGGCTGATGCTTTTATAAATGGTGTCGATGCGGAACGGCTCCAGGCGTGTGCCGTCGGCGCCCACCAGGTTGTTCTTGCCTTCGCAGTCGGACGGCAGCAGGTAGGTGGGGATCTTCAATTCATGAAACTGCTCGCGGGTGCCGACCACGCCTTGTGGGCCAACCACCCATTCCAACTCGGCGGCCACCAGTTGCGGGCGCTTGGCAATGACCGCTTCGAAGCTTGGCTCATTGTTGGCCAGGCGCTCGATGGTGTCGTTCTGTGCCTTGAACTGCGGCAACACGTTGTTGAACCACAACGCCGTGCCGACCACTGTGTTGCCCACACCCAGGGCGTAGAGCATCTCGGTCGCCGCCTGGCCAATGGTTACGCTGCGGGCGGGCGCTTGCTGAAAGGTCAGAGTGCTGCCGCAGTTCTCCAGCGTCAGCGGGTAGTGGGTGGGCGTCGCCTGGGCCAGGGCACAGAAGCCCAGGCCGGTGAGCAGGGCGGTAACGCGTGGCAGCATGGGGCAATCTCCTGGGAGCCGTACGTGGAACTGGGGAGGTACGGTTCGGAAATACGCCCTCGGACGCTGCGGTGGAGGCAGCCAAGGATGTCCTTCCCGGACACCCCGCCGGTTAGTGGTTTTACTGGGCCGGCAGGTCTCCTGACTGATGCGTCGTCACCCGGCTCCAGCCTTCCCGGAGGGTATCCAGTGGCGTTGAGGAGCAGGCTCGGCATCTACAGTTGCGGGGGCAGTTCCGATTGACGCGGGGGTACCGCGCTTCGGATTCCCTATTAGTCCCGTTTGGGAACCGGCGCGGTATGGTAGTCGATTGGGCTGGGGAGGGGGAACCGAATGGCGGCTTTCTGTAGGCGCGTGCAGGCTCGCGCCCACATAAAGCCGCGGTAGCCGGTCAGAGGCGTATATCTTCAGGGCCGCGGATCAGTGCTTCAATTCGCGTCCCCGTTGCGCGCTCTTCATTGCTGAAACCGTCGTAGTCGGCCAGGTTGGCGAAACGGATGCCGGTCAATTGCTCGATCTGGATCACACTGCGCCGGTAGGTCCGCAGTTGGCCAAATACCAGATCAAGCTGACCGAGTTCACGGCTCTGGTCGATCATGTAGGCGCTGGCAGAGGGCTTGCCGTCGTCGCCGAGGTAGGCCACCACTTTCCAGAATGCCTTGGGGATTTTCACGCCGCGGTAGACACGGTCGTCATCGGCCAACACCGGGCCGGTAAACACCGTGGCCCGGGCCTTCCAGCGTTGTGTGTTGTCGAGAATGTAGTCTTCGAGCTCCAGCCAGGTCTTCTGGTTGAACCCGCTCATCTGCGGCGAGCAATTGGTGAAATGGAACGTATCGAGGTTGGCGGTGTTGGCCTCGTCGCCCCAGTTGGGATCCTGTCGTCGCACCAGGTGGCCGCGATCCAGGCCGTTGTTGGTGTAGAGCTCGTCGCCAATCTGCGCGCTGATGGGCAGGCGGCCGTCGTAGGCCCAGGTGTCGTTGCTGCGAACGATATCCACCGCCTGTCCGCCGTCGATATTCACGCCCACATAGAGCGCCATCCGTCGGGAACGTGACAGGGTCACCGAGAAATGCGTGTAGTCCAGGCGCAGCGGCTGGACGTCAGTTGCCAATGCCTCATCCACCGTGGGCCACGGCACGGCGAAGCCGCTGAGAAAGTCGGGTGCGTAGCCACGCCGGTCCTGCAAATCCTTGGCGGGCGTCACACGGGGCGTCGCCGCCCTGGCTTCCATCAGGCTGGGGGTGGCCGGGATCAACGGGCGTAGATCGACGAGCCGGGGGCGGTGGGTCAGGTCAATTTTGGCTTTGCGTGCTGGCATCGCGAGTTCCTCGCAGTCTTGGGTAAACACGACTGCAACACAGGTTCATGACAATTAGGGCCAGGTGCCCGCAGCAGGGCTATCCTGAACCGGTGACCCGGACGTTCATTACCCGCCAAAAGGAGCCAGCCCATGTGTGTTCGCCACCCGCGCCAGGCGATTTTCTGCCTGATCCCGCCTTACATCCTCGACCAGATCGCGCGTAACGGTAATAAAACGCAACGGGACGTCGCGCTACGTACCCGCGCCAAGGACAGCACGTTCCGCTCGTTGCGCATGGTCGCCGAGCCCGCTCATGGCCCGGCCCGTATGGCCTTGGCCATGGGCGCCGGCAAACGGCGTTCGATCTACGGCGCCGAGGGCACGGATAGCCTGCCAGGCAAGCTGATCCGCGGCGAAGGGCAGCCCGCCAGCGGCGATGCGGCGGTAGACGAAGCTTATGACGGTTTGGGCGCCACGTTCGATTTTTTTGACCAGGTCTTCGACCGCAACTCCATCGACGATGCCGGTATGGCGCTGGACGCGACCGTGCATTTTGGCCAGAACTACAACAATGCGTTCTGGAACTCGACCCAGATGGTGTTTGGTGATGGCGATCAGCAATTATTCAACCGGTTCACGATCGCGCTTGATGTGATTGGCCATGAATTGGCCCACGGCGTGACCGAGGATGAAGCCAAGCTGATGTATTTCAATCAATCCGGCGCCTTGAACGAGTCGTTGTCGGATGTGTTTGGCTCGCTGATCAAACAGTACTCGTTGCAGCAGAAGGCGCAAGATGCCGATTGGTTGATCGGCAAAGGGTTGTTTACCGACAAGATCAAAGGCATTGCGCTGCGCTCGATGAAAGCACCCGGTACTGCCTTTGACGACAAGTTGCTGGGCAAGGACCCACAACCGGGGCATATGGATGATTTCGTACAGACTTACGAGGACAATGGCGGGGTGCATATCAATTCTGGCATTCCCAACCATGCGTTCTATCAGGTGGCCACGAAGCTGGGTGGGTTTGCCTGGGAACGTGCGGGGCGGATCTGGTATGACGCATTGCGCGATGCGCGCTTGCGGCCGAACTCAGGGTTCCTGCGCTTCGCGCGGATTACCTACGATATCGCCGGTCGACTGTATGGCGCGAACAAGGATGAGCAGAAGGCGGTCAAGGAGGGCTGGAAAGCGGTTGGCATTCATGTGTGACAAACCGCCTGTGCGGTGAGGAGCAGCCATGCAAATTTCGATCAAGGAAAACGGCGGGCCGGCGTTTTTTCCGGGGCTGGCCAAACCTCGTACGGTGCAGCTGGACACGCTGCCCGAGCCGGACCAGCAGGAATTGCGGCAACTGATCGAGGCGTCAAACTTCTTTGAGTTGCCGCAAAGCACCGCGCCAGAACCCGGCAACCCAAGCCAGGTGCATTACACGTTGACCGTGACGGAAGGCGAGCGTGAGCACACGGTCTGCGTGCTGGCGCCGGTGAAGTCGCAGGCGCTGGATGGGCTGGTGCAGTGTGTGCGGCGGCATATTCGCTGTTGAGGCAGGCTCAGGGCCTGCCCGAACTTACTTGCGATCCAGCCAAACGGTCTGCGCGTTGCAGAACTCGCGCACGCCAAAGTGCGACAACTCGCGACCGAAGCCGCTCTTCTTCACGCCACCAAACGCCACCCGAGGGTCGGAGACGCTGAAAGCATTCACGAAGATCCCGCCGGTTTCCAGCTGGTTCGCAATGTCGCGGGCCTTGGCTGGATCCCTGGTGAAGATGCTCGCGGTGAGGCCGAACTCGCTGTCATTGGCCAGGGCCACGGCATGGTCGGCGTCGCGGGCGGTGATGATCGAGGCCACGGGACCGAACAGTTCCTCTTTGAACGAGGTCATCTGGTCGGTGACGTCGGCCAGTACGGTCGGCGCGTAGTAGTTGCCGGCGCCGGCTACTTTGTCGCCGCCCAGCAGCAGGGTCGCGCCTTGCGCCAGGGTCGCCTGGACCTGGGCGTGCAGTTCGTCGCGCAGGTCGAAGCGGGCCATGGGGCCGACGTAGGTGGCGGTCGAGGTCGGGTCGCCCATCACCAGGGCACGGCTGGCTTCGACAAACTTGGCGGTGAAGGCTTCCACCACACCCGCTTCGACGATCAGGCGCTTGGCGGCGGCGCAGACTTGGCCGCTGTTCTGGAAGCGGCCGATCACGGCGGCCTGGACGGCGGCATCGAGGTCGGCATCGTTGAGCACGATGAACGGATCGGAACCGCCCAATTCCAGTACGCATTTCTTCAGCGCGGCACCGGCCTGGGAGCCGATGGCCATGCCGGCACGCACGCTGCCGGTGAGGGTAACGGCGGCGATGCGCGGGTCGGCGATGGCTTTTGACACGCCTTCCTGGGTCACATTGAGCACTTCGAACAAGCCTTCGGCGAAGCCGGCTTTGTCGAACGCGGCTTTCATCAGGTAGGCGCTGCCCATGACATTCGGCGCGTGTTTGAGCACGTAGGTGTTGCCGGCGAGCAGCGTCGGCACCGCGCCGCGCAGGACTTGCCACACCGGGAAGTTCCACGGCATCACGGCCAGGATCGGGCCCAGCGGGCGGTATTCGATATGGGCGGTGCCGTTGTCCACCAGGGTCGGTTCCGGGGCGAGCATGGCCGGGCCGTGGGCCGCGTACCACTCGCTGAGCTGGGCGCATTTCTCGATTTCGGCACGGGCCTGGACGATGGGTTTGCCCATTTCCAAGGTGATCATCTGTGCCATCTCTTCGGCTTGATCACGCAGGGCAGCGGCCAGGGCCAGCAACAGGGCCGAGCGCTCGCTGACCGGCTGGCGGCGCCAGGTGCGGAAGGCGTGGGTGGCACGGTTGAGGGCGGCGTCCAACTGGGCTTCGGTTTCGTAGGGGTAGCTGCCGACCGTCGCCCCGGTAGTGGGGCTGATCGACAGGGCGTGGGTCTGGTGGGTGATAGCGTTCATGGCACCGTCCGGCTGAATGAGTGGATTGGGGTCAGCCTACGGGGCTGCATCTTTTCTGGAAACTGAATAATATTGAGCAATACGTTCACGATTGGAGAATGATTTGGACTTGGTGCAGCTGGAAATCTTCAAGGCCGTTGCCGAGCAAGGCAGCATCAGTGCCGCGGCGCAGTTGATTCATCGGGTGCCGTCGAACCTGACCACGCGCATCAAGCAACTGGAGCAGGATCTGGGCGTGGAATTATTCATCCGCGAGAAAAGCCGCCTGCGCCTGTCGCCAGCCGGGTGGAACTTCCTTGGCTATGCGCGGCGCATTCTTGACCTGGTGCAGGAAGCCCGCGCGACGGTGGCGGGGGAGGAGCCCCAGGGGGCATTTGCCCTCGGTTCGCTGGAGAGCACGGCCGCGGTGCGCATTCCGGCGTTACTGGCGGCGTACAACCAGAAGCACGCCAAGGTCGAGCTGGACCTGAGCACCGGGCCGTCCGGGACGATGATCGAAGGCGTGTTGTCGGGACGCCTGGCGGCGGCGTTTGTGGATGGGCCGGTATTGCATGCCACCCTGGAAGGCGTGGCGGTGTTCGAGGAAGAGATGGTGGTGATTGCGCCGTTGCACCATGCGCCGATCACCCGCGGGCAGGATGTGAACGGGGAGAGCATCTACACCTTTCGCTCCAACTGTTCCTACCGGCACCATTTCGAGCGGTGGTTCTCACAGGATGGCGCGGTGCCGGGCCGCATCTTCGAGATGGAGTCCTACCACGGCATGCTCGCCTGCGTCAGTGCCGGGGCCGGCCTGGCGCTGATGCCGCGCAGCATGCTGGAAAGCATGCCGGGGTTTACCACGGTGAGCGTGTGGCCGCTGACGGACAGTTTCCGCCTGTTGCACACCTGGCTGATCTGGCGACGGGGCACGGTGTCGCAGAGTTTGAACAGTTTTGTGAAGTTGCTGGAGGAGCGCGGCCACTGTAGGCGCGAGCTTGCTCGCGAAGGTCGTTAACGATAACGCGGGCATTCTGGATAAACGCGGTGTCCCTGCGTTTTTCGTGAGCAAGCTCGCTCCTACCACTGCGGGTCGTGTTCAGCCGCCGAATTGCAGGGTGCCCATGGCCAGTTTCGCCATGAGTGCCGTCGCGCCCAACTGCACCAGCCACAACGCCAGGCCACCCAGGAACACACCCAGCGCCACTTGCAGCACCAGGCTTTTCTGGCGCTTGGCTTGCGGCGCGCGCGGAGCGAAGTACTCCTGGTCGTCGGGATCGGCGTGCAGGTTCAGGTCGTCGTTTTTCATAGGGCTCTCACAGCAAAAGGGCAATCGGTGCTCAGTCTAGGGGAGCAGGGTATTTTCCGACAGGCATTAAAAAGGGAAGCCACGGCTTCCCTTCGTATAACGCCGTCAGGCTTATAGAACCTGAACAATCGCCTTTGTTACCGCACCGATGTTCGACTGGTTCAACGCCGCCACACAGATACGCCCGGTGTCCAGCGCGTAAATACCAAACTCGGTGCGCAAGCGGGTGACTTGCTCCACGGTCAGGCCCGAGTAGGAGAACATCCCACGCTGGCGGCCGACGAAGCTGAAGTCGTGGCCCGGAGCAGCCTTGGCCAGCTCGGCCACCATTTGCTCACGCATGCCACGGATGCGCAGGCGCATTTCGGCCAGCTCGGCTTCCCACTGGGCACGCAGTTCAGGGTTGTTCAGCACCGCCGCCACGATCGCTGCGCCGTGGGTCGGCGGGTTGGAGTAGTTGGTGCGGATCACGCGCTTGACCTGGGACAGGATGCGCGCGCTTTCTTCCTTGGACTCGCTGACGATCGACAGCGCGCCCACGCGTTCGCCATACAGCGAGAACGACTTGGAGAACGAGCTGGAGACAAAGAAGGTCAGGCCGGATTCCGCGAACAGGCGCACGGCAGCGGCGTCTTCGTGGATGCCGTCGCCAAAGCCCTGGTAAGCCATATCGAGGAACGGCACCAGGTTCTTGGCCTTGACCACGTCCAGCACGTGTTGCCAGTCCGCCGGGCTCAGGTCGACGCCGGTCGGGTTGTGGCAGCAGGCGTGCAGCACCACGATGGACTGCGGCGGCAGGGCGTTGAGGTCTTCGAGCAGGCCGGCACGGTTCACGTCGTGGGTGGCGGCGTCGTAGTAGCGGTAGGTCTGCACCGGGAAACCGGCTTTTTCGAACAGTGCCTGGTGGTTTTCCCAGCTGGGGTCGCTGATGGCAACCACGGCATTGGGCAGCAGTTGCTTGAGGAAGTCGGCGCCGATTCTCAGGGCACCGGTACCGCCGACGGCTTGCGCGGTGATGACGCGGCCGGCGCCCAGCAGTGGCGAATCAGCGCCAAACAGCAGTTTTTGCACGGCCTGGTCGTAGGCCACGATGCCGTCGATCGGCAAGTAGCCACGGGCAGCGTGTTGCGCCACGCGAATGGCTTCCGCTTCGGCAACGGCACGCAGGAGTGGAATCTTCCCCTCCTCGTTGCAGTAAACGCCCACGCCAAGGTTGACCTTGGTGGTTCGTGTATCGGCGTTGAATGCTTCGTTGAGGCCCAGGATAGGATCGCGTGGTGCCATTTCGACAGCGGAGAACAGGCTCATTTTTGCGGCAGCTCTATGGGGGAAAGGAGGGACGTGTCGCGCTCCAGCCGAATGCACTAGAGCGGTGCACAAACGGGGAGCTAGTATAGAGGCCATCACGCCTGAGGGCGACAGCCGAAACGGCTTTTCGGCCAAGTTTTTCGGTTTATTTGCCGACCGTTAGTCTTATTGCAACATTGGGGGGAAGGGCCATGTAGGAGGATTACCTTGAAACCCGTCACATTCGCCACCACTTCTACAGCTATCATGGTTTTTTCCTGCAACCTGCGATGAGAATTCGCGGGTTGCTGAGCTATTTCGTCCTCGGCGGTTGTCAGCCTGGGGTGACTTGAAAGAGGTACGTTATGTCGGATTTCCAGCTCGTCACCCGCTTTGAACCCGCCGGCGACCAGCCCGAAGCGATTCGCTTGATGGTCGAAGGCATCGAGGCCGGCCTGGCGCACCAGACGCTGCTCGGGGTGACCGGTTCGGGCAAGACCTTCAGCATTGCCAACGTGATCGCGCAGGTGAACCGCCCGACCTTGGTGCTGGCGCCGAACAAGACCCTGGCTGCGCAACTGTATGGCGAGTTCAAGGCGTTCTTCCCGAACAACGCGGTGGAGTACTTCGTTTCCTATTACGACTACTACCAGCCCGAAGCCTACGTGCCGTCCTCCGATACCTTTATCGAGAAGGATGCGTCGATCAACGACCATATCGAGCAGATGCGGTTGTCGGCGACCAAGGCGCTGCTGGAGCGCAAGGACGCGATCATCGTTACCACGGTGTCGTGCATCTACGGCCTGGGCAGCCCGGAAACCTACTTGAAGATGGTGCTGCACGTCGATCGCGGTGACAAACTTGACCAGCGTGAACTGCTGCGTCGCCTGACGAGCCTGCAATACACACGCAACGACATGGACTTTGCCCGCGCCACCTTTCGCGTGCGCGGCGATGTGATCGACATCTACCCGGCCGAATCCGACCTGGAAGCGATCCGCATCGAGCTGTTTGACGATGAAGTCGAGAGCCTGTCGGCGTTCGACCCGTTGACCGGCGAGGTGATCCGCAAACTGCCGCGCTTCACCTTTTATCCGAAAAGCCACTATGTGACCCCGCGCGAGACGTTGATGGGCGCCATCGAGGGCATCAAGGTCGAGTTGGCCGAGCGCCTTGAGTACCTGCGCGCCAACAATAAGCTGGTGGAAGCCCAGCGCCTTGAACAGCGCACCCGCTTCGACCTGGAGATGATCCTCGAGTTGGGCTACTGCAACGGCATCGAAAACTACTCGCGCTACCTCTCGGGCCGCGAATCCGGGGCGCCGCCGCCGACCCTCTACGACTACCTGCCGCCCGATGCGCTGCTGGTGATCGACGAATCCCACGTCAGCGTGCCGCAAGTGGGCGCCATGTATAAGGGCGACCGCTCGCGCAAGGAAACCCTGGTGGAATACGGTTTCCGCCTGCCGTCGGCGCTGGATAACCGGCCGATGCGCTTCGATGAATGGGAAAGTATCAGCCCCCAGACCATTTTCGTGTCGGCGACACCGGGGAACTACGAGGCCGAGCATGCCGGCCGCGTGATCGAGCAACTGGTGCGCCCGACAGGCCTGGTGGACCCACAGATCGAAATCCGCCCGGCGTTGACCCAGGTTGACGATCTGCTCTCGGAAATCACCAAGCGCGTGGCCCTGGAAGAGCGGGTGCTGGTCACCACGCTGACCAAGCGCATGTCCGAAGACTTGACCGACTACCTGGCCGACCACGGCGTACGGGTGCGTTACCTGCACTCGGACATCGACACCGTGGAGCGCGTGGAGATCATCCGCGACCTGCGCCTGGGCACCTTCGATGTATTGGTGGGGATCAACCTGCTGCGTGAGGGCCTGGATATGCCCGAGGTGTCGCTGGTGGCGATCCTGGACGCGGACAAGGAGGGCTTCCTGCGCTCCGAGCGTTCGCTGATCCAGACCATCGGCCGTGCGGCGCGTAACCTCAATGGTAGGGCGATTCTCTATGCAGATCGTATTACCGGCTCCATGGAACGGGCGATCGGCGAGACCGAGCGCCGCCGCGACAAGCAGATCGCCTTTAACCTGGCCAACGGCATTACGCCCAAGGGCGTGTTCAAGGACGTCGCCGACATCATGGAAGGCGCCACCGTGCCTGGCTCGCGCAGCAAAAAGCGCAAGGGCATGGCCAAGGCTGCCGAGGAAAGCGCCAAGTACGAAAACGAACTGCGCTCGCCGAGCGAGATCACCAAGCGGATTCGCCAGCTGGAAGAGAAGATGTACCAGCTGGCGCGGGATCTGGAGTTCGAGGCAGCGGCGCAGACGCGCGATGAGATCGGCAAGTTGCGTGAGCGGTTGCTGACGGTCTGATTTGCGCTGACTCAACCGGCCTCATCGGGGTGTAGAACCGTAGACATCGTTTACATCTGAAACCGGGGACATCGTTTACACATTTGAGGCTTGGACGCGGGTCGTACCTCGTCCAAGCCTCCCCAAGGGATAGTCACACAGGTACAAATCCCAGGCATCATCCTCAGCTTCTTTAAGCCCTATCCTTTCTCCGGATAGGGCCTCGCTGACAAATACCAACTTGCCATTCCACTTGATCGATCCATCCTGCCTGACGCTTCGCACCCGCATTTCTGCCGGATACTCCACATCGGGCAAGCATCCTGGGTACAGTCGGGTAGATGGTACGTACACCTCTCCCGGGCGCTTCATACCAAGCGCTTCATGAGGGCGTACGTAATTGAACTCATGTCGGAAATGTTCCAACAAAAGCTGCTGCTCGACCAAGTTGTTCCCTAGCGGTAGCTCAAGTTTCAGGCTGCGATGCATTCGTTCGTGTCGACCATTCTGGGCAGGTCTTCCTGGTATGGTGCGCTCGGGATAGATACCTAAACGGATCCACCAAACGGCCAGTGTGGACATTCTCGCCAAGCCAGGAGAGGCGAAGGGAACGCCATTGTCAGAACGAATGACTTCCGGCATGCCGTAATCCTGAAAAAGCCGCTCAAAGGTTTGTTTTACAGGCTGGGTCATGATTTTAGGATGAGCCCTGCAAGCCAGAATCAAACGGGATGCATGGTCTGTAACAGTCAGCGGGAAGCACATCTGGGCGTTGAGCATCTTGAATTGCCCTTTGTAGTCCACGCACCAGGTTTTGTTGGGGTCATTGGCCTCTCGCATTTCAATATGGGAGGTACCGTGCCGACGCTTGAACCGCCGTTTGCTGACCAGTCCAAGCCGATCCAGCCATTGGCCTGCTGTACTCGCAGAGGGCCATGCGATGGAGGGATCCTCGATTCGCAGTAGCTCGATAAGCTTCTTAGGTCCCCACTTATCGTGAGCTTCCTTCATGGCCACTACACGGGCCAAGATCTCATCGTCGGTCTTGTTGGGACTGTGATGAGGTCGTCGGGAAAGCTCGGACAACGACTTTAAATCGCCATCATACCGAGCAATCCATTTGTCTACCGTAGGCCGGCTCACGTTGAAACGACGCGCCAGCTGGGCTTTTGTGTAGTTGCCAGAAAGCCAGTTAGCAACCAGCTTGATTCGTTGATTCATGGGGGACTCTTGGTTCCAGGGCATGATCAGCTACCTCCTGATCATGCGTATTAACCTGTAAACCATGTCCCCGGTTAGAAATGTAAACGATGTCCCCGGTTTGTACCGGGGCAAGCCCCCTCCCACATTTGACTGCATTCTCATGCCGAGAACCGGTCCGGTGTGGGAGGGGGCTTGCCCCCGATGGCCGCGCCTCGGTTTTCCAGAAATCACCCAGGCTGTTACCATTCGCCCCTTGTTTCAATTTTCAGTTATATCGCCCATTCGAGACCTGCCATGACCACCGTCCGCACGCGCATCGCGCCATCGCCTACTGGGGATCCCCACGTCGGTACTGCCTACATCGCCTTGTTCAACTACTGCTTTGCCAAGCAGCATGGCGGTGAATTCATCCTGCGGATCGAAGACACCGATCAACTGCGTTCGACCCGTGAGTCGGAACAGCAGATTTTCGATGCCCTGCGCTGGTTGGGCATTACCTGGTCAGAAGGCCCGGACGTCGGCGGCCCGCATGGCCCGTACCGTCAGAGCGAGCGCAGCGACATCTACAAGCAGTACACCCAGCAATTGGTCGACATGGGCCATGCGTTCCCTTGTTTCTGCACCGCCGAAGAGCTCGATCAGATGCGCGCCGAGCAGCAGGCACGCGGTGAAACGCCACGTTACGACGGCCGTGCGCTGTTGTTGTCGAAAGAAGAAGTGGCCCGGCGCCTGGCGGCCGGCGAGCCCCATGTGATTCGCATGAAGGTGCCGAGCGAAGGCGTGTGCGTGGTGCCGGACATGTTGCGCGGTGACGTCGAGATCCCGTGGGACCGCATGGACATGCAAGTGCTGATGAAGACCGACGGCTTGCCGACGTACTTCCTGGCCAACGTTGTCGATGACCACCTGATGGGTATCACCCACGTGCTGCGCGGTGAGGAATGGCTGCCGTCGGCGCCGAAGTTGATTCTGCTCTACGAATACTTCGGCTGGGAACAACCGCAGCTGTGCTACATGCCGCTGCTGCGTAACCCGGACAAGAGCAAGCTGTCCAAGCGCAAGAACCCCACCTCGGTGACGTTCTACGAGCGCATGGGCTTTATGCCCGAAGCCATGCTCAACTACCTGGGCCGCATGGGCTGGTCGATGCCGGACGAGCGCGAGAAGTTCTCGTTGCAGGAAATGGTCGACAACTTCGACCTGTCCCGCGTTTCGCTGGGCGGGCCGATCTTCGATATCGAGAAATTGTCGTGGCTCAATGGCCAGTGGCTGCGTGACCTGCCGGTGGAAGAGTTCGCCAGCCGCGTGCAGCAGTGGGCGTTGAACCCTGAATACATGATGAAGATCGCACCGCTGGTGCAGGGCAGGGTGGAGACGTTCAGCCAGGTCGCACCGTTGGCCAGCTTCTTCTTTGCCGGTGGCGTGAGCCCGGATGCCAAGCTGTTTGAATCCAAGAAGCTTTCCGGTGACCAGGTTCGCCAGTTGATGCAGTTGATCCTGTGGAAGCTCGAAAGCCTGCGCCAGTGGGAGAAGGAGGCGATTACCGCGACGATCCAGGCGGTGGTTGAATCCCTCGAACTGAAATTGCGCGACGCCATGCCGCTGATGTTCGCCGCGATCACCGGCCAGGCCAGTTCGGTGTCGGTGCTTGATGCGATGGAAATTCTTGGCCCGGACCTGACGCGTTTCCGTCTACGCCAAGCCCTTGATTTGCTTGGCGGTGTGTCGAAGAAAGAAAACAAGGAATGGGAAAAGCTGCTGGGCGCTATCGCCTGAGTCAGCTGCTGTAGCGGCCAAACCCCGGTTTTCCGGGGTTTGTCTGGTAAGTGATTGTTATCCCGGCAAAAATTTTTAGAAATTGTTGAAAATAAATTTGACACCTTTCTAAAGCGCCATTAAGATTCGCCCCGTCCTCACCGATGAGGGGCTATAGCTCAGCTGGGAGAGCGCTTGCATGGCATGCAAGAGGTCAACGGTTCGATCCCGTTTAGCTCCACCAATTTACAGGTTCAAGGTCTGGCCACACCGTCCTTGAATCGATCAGTCCTCAGCGCTGATCAGTTGTACAGAAGGTTTTGTCCCCTTCGTCTAGTGGCCTAGGACACCGCCCTTTCACGGCGGTAACAGGGGTTCGAGTCCCCTAGGGGACGCCAATGCGGGAATAGCTCAGTTGGTAGAGCACGACCTTGCCAAGGTCGGGGTCGCGAGTTCGAGTCTCGTTTCCCGCTCCAATTTTTAAGCAGTGTTGCCCTCGGGCGGCACTGAGTGAAACCAGGACCACATCTTCGGGTGAGGCCTCTGGGCACTGGAATACACACCATGTGTTTCAGTAGCGTGTCCCCTTCGTCTAGTGGCCTAGGACACCGCCCTTTCACGGCGGTAACAGGGGTTCGAGTCCCCTAGGGGACGCCACGATTACCCGCTCTGCGGGATTTTTAAGGGTCATTCAATTATTGAATGGCCCTTTTGTTTGTCTGGCGTTTGGGTTTCTGCCCTCTGGCCTGTTCTATTTGCCCTGACTCTTATTCCAACGTTTTGCAGGCGGCCGGTTCGGACGGGCGGTCATGCTTCTCGCTTGCGAAATATTATTATGGTAATAATATTCAACCCATGAACGACGGAGGCACACGATGAGCGATAAAAAAGCGCAAACCCGCGAACGCATTCTGCAGGCCGCCAGTGCCGCGTTGGTCCAGCGTGGCCCGGCCGAGCCGAGCGTGGGGGAAGTCATGGGCGCGGCGGGGCTGACGGTGGGTGGGTTTTACGCACATTTTGAAAGCAAGGATGCGCTGATGCTGGAGGCCTTCAGTCAACTGCTGGCCCAGCGTCGAGCTTCGATCGACGACATGGACGAGCAACTGACCGGTGAAGAGCGTCGTGCGCTGGTGGCCGCGTTCTACCTGTCGCGCAAACACCGCGACTCGACGGCCAAAGCCTGCCCCATCCCGGCGACGGTGGGCGAGATGAGCCGCCTGCCGGACCAATTTCGCCAGGTGCTCAATGAGCATGTGGAGTTGATGGCCGCACAGTTGGCCGCCAGCCCGGAAGATACCGACAAAGCCTTGGCAGACATGGCCTTGATGATTGGTGGCCTGGCCCTGGCTCGTGCGCTTGGGCCGGGTGAATTGTCGGATCGTGTATTGCGTGCTGCCAAGTCGGCAGTGCGCTGAAAAGGGGGTTGCATAATGGGCGCATTCACATGGATTCGTAGCGTCAACGGCACCTTGGGGCGCCTGGCGCCGCACACGGTGGCCAGTAAAATGCGCCGGGTCTTCATGACCCCGCGAGACCTGCCGCCGCGTGATTGGGAATTGCCGCTGCTGGCCCAGTCGGAGCGCATCACCTTGCGTTTCGGCCTGTCGGCGCTGCGTTGGGGCCAAGGGCCGGCGGTGTTGCTGATGCACGGTTGGGAAGGGCGGCCGACGCAATTCGCCAGCTTGATCACGGCGTTGGTGGGCAACGGCTATTCGGTGATTGCCCTCGATGGCCCGGCCCATGGTCGTTCGCCGGGGCGTGAGGCCCATGTGCTGTTGTTCGCCCGCGCCATGCTGGAGGCGGCGGCCGAGTTGCCGCCCTTGCACGCGGTGGTTGGCCATTCCATGGGCGGCGCCAGTGCGATGCTGGCGGTGCAGTTGGGGTTGCGCACTGAAGCGCTGGTGAGCATTGCGGCGCCGTCGCGCTTCCTGGATGTGCTGCGCGGCTTTGCCGGAATGGTCGGTTTGCCGTCGCGGGCCCGCTCGGCGTTTATCCAGGAAGTGGAACTGACGTTCGGCATGCCGCTCAAGCACTTGGATGTCGCCCACTACCAGATGAATATCCCTGGCCTGATCGTTCACGCCGAAGACGATACCTTCGTTCCGGTCAACGCCTCGCAAGCTATCCATGACGCCTGGTTCGACAGCCGCCTGCTGCGCCTGGAACACGGCGGGCACCAGAAAGTTCTGGCTGATCCGCGTGTGATCGAAGGCGTGCTGGATCTGTTGGCAGGCCGTCGTTTACAGGAGCGCCAGACCGCCTGATACACTGCCGTGCCGACATCAATCGACTGGAGCAAGGCATGGGCTGGGATTTGGCAACGCCGTTTATCATCGACCTGCAGGTGGCCCCTGAGGACATTGACGGCCTGGGGCACGCCAACAACGCGGTGTACGTCGCCTGGCTGGAACGCTGCGCCTGGCGCCACTCCCAGCGCCTGGGGCTGGACCTGACCGAGTATCGTCGCCTGGACCGTGCCATGGCCGTGGTGCGCCATGAGATCGATTACCTGGCGGCCGGCTATGAGGGCGACGAGCTGCAACTGGCGACCTGGATCGTCGATTGGGACCAGCGCCTGAAAATGACCCGGCGCTTCCAGCTCGTCCGGCCCCGTGACGGCGCGACCTTGCTGCGCGCGCAAACCACCTTCGTCTGCATTGAACTGTCCACGGGCAAGCCCAAGCGTATGCCGACAGAGTTTCTCGACGGTTATGGCCCCGCCCTGACAGGGGGTTAACGGTTGCGCTGGGAAACCCAGTAAACTGCGCCACGATTTTTGTTGAGTGTTTTCCATGCAAATTGCCTTGGCGCCCATGGAGGGGTTGGTCGACAACATCCTGCGGGACGTGTTGACCCGCGTGGGCGGTATCGACTGGTGCGTGACCGAATTCATCCGCGTCAACGACCGCCTGCTCACCCCCGCCTATTTCCATAAGCTCGCTCCGGAACTGCTGCAAGGCGCCCATACGGCTGCCGGTGTGCCGCTGCGTGTGCAATTGCTTGGCTCCGACCCGGTATGCCTGGCCGAAAACGCAGCCCTGGCCTGCGAGCTCGGTTCGCAAGTGATCGACCTGAACTTCGGCTGTCCGGCCAAGACCGTCAATAAGTCGCGCGGCGGTGCGGTGCTGCTCAAGGAGCCGGAGCTGCTCAATCAGATCGTCGAGCACGTACGCCGAGCAGTTCCTGCTCATATCCCGGTGACCGCCAAGATGCGCCTGGGCTTCGACAGCCCGGACGGCGCGTTGGTGTGCGCCACTGCCCTGGCCGAAGGTGGCGCGGCGCATATCGTGGTGCATGCGCGCACCAAGACCGATGGCTACAAGCCCCCGGCCCACTGGGAGTGGATCCCGCGGGTGCAGGATGTGGTCAAGGTGCCGGTGTTCGCCAACGGGGATATCTGGAGCGTCGAAGACTGGAAGCGTTGCCGCGAAGTCAGCGGCGCTGAAGACATCATGCTCGGTCGTGGCCTGGTAGCGCGCCCTGACCTGGCTCGGCAGATTGCCGCGGCGCGGGCGGGCGAAGACGTGGTGGAAATGACTTGGGCGCAGTTGCAGCCCTTGCTTCAGGACTTCTGGGTCCAGTCGGTCGCCCAGTTGACCGAACGCCAGGCGCCAGGCCGTTTGAAGCAGTGGCTGGCGATGCTGACGCGTAATTACCCCGAAGCTGTCGAGCTGTTTACGGCCCTGCGCCGCGAGACCGGGTTGGAGCAGGTGAGTCGCCTGCTGAATATGCCCCATCCTGAGTCATGCAGTAACGCTTGAGTGTTTGTTGAGGACCGCTGGGGCCACGCGTCAGCGTTTATTGTATTTCAACGTAAATGCTCCGTACCGAAAAGTACGGGGCATTTTGTGTTTGTGGGCGGTAGGGATTCACTCGGTACCCCCAGCGGTAGTGGGGTATTTGGGTGAGGGAGAGGGTGTTTCAATATTGGGCGGTAACATTGAGTAAAGTGCACGGTATTCCAGATTCAAAATAAAATGGCATGTAAGGTTTTTTGTGTTTTTCATTTTTTAATGTGAATGAATGATTGGGTTGCTTGATGTTATTCCCGTGGGCGCGGAATAACACAATAGACGGTGTTGTGGTCTCTGGAATTATGTCGGTGATTGACGTGTTGCGCGGTTTATTAGCGTGTGTGTCCTGTAAGGGCATGTCGGGCCCGTTTGATGCGCGGCATTCCTCTGGAAGTCATGGGGAAAAGTCTGAAGATTCAGTTTGGTTTCCTTATATGAAGCGCGATTTCAGGAACTCGATGGCGTGATGTTCCACGAATGTAATGACTGTGAAGCAACGCCGTTGTTCGCAGCCCCTACAGACTATCGCTTCCCTGGCCAACTAACGTACGTCAGGCCGCGCTGAATAAGGAACTTGCTAATGTCGCTATCGATCAATAACTCCCCCTTTGTCAATGTTGATAAGTCGGTCTATGACCGTAGCCCAGCTTCAGCCGATGTCAATAAAAGTGCGCTGCCTGCCAAGGCAGATACTCGGGCGCCGGTTCGCAGTGACTGTTTCCAAGTTGCGCCCAATAACGTGATAGTCAATGGCGGTGCACTCACCAAGTTGTTTGACATGTTTGATATGGTCTTCAGGGCCATGCGCGAGGTGCTTTCCGGAAGAAACATAGCCGCTGATGTACTGCCCCAGTCGGGGCAATTGCCGGGCGTTAAGCCGGACGCGCGCCAGCTGCCTGTGACCCCTGACAAGGGCAACCTGCCGTTGAAACCACAGCAGCGGGACTTGCCAGGCGTGAAGCTGCCGATGGAGCCTCGGTACGTTGATCCGGCATGGGTGCGGCCTGACGAGCACGAGCACGAGCCGCATGAGGAACTGGTTTTACCTCCCCACATCAGCGTGAACAACGATGCCAAGGCCAATGTGCATGTGAACGTGAACGTCGGCCATTGCCATTGCCCGGATACGCAGTCGTTACCGGACGGCGGGTTGAAGCCGCGGGTGCTGCCGGACGTGCCCAAGCCCGTCGTGGAACCCAGGCTGAATGTGAAACCCTGGGTAACGCCCCGCCCCAAGCCCGAGGTCAAGCCAGGCGTAACGCCAAGCCCACGGCCTGAGGTCGAGCTGAATGTGAAACCCTGGGTAACGCCCCGTCCCAAGCCCGAGGTCAAGCCAGGCGTAACGCCAAGCCCACGGTCTGAGGTCAAGCTGAACATGAACCCCGACACAACACCCAGCCCGAAGCCTGAAGTCCAGTCGGATGTAAAACCCAACGTAACGCCGACGCCTGAGGTCACGCCACAGCCGGCACCTCCTGTTACCCCGGACTTAACCAGCCCAGCCCCTACGGATAATCGATTCGACCCCAGGAGTTGGCGGTTCGCGCCGCGTCCGAAGTTCATGTCCTGACCTGACTTACTTGATCTCGATACTTTGAATAGAGCACGTACTTCCTGAACTTAACCGTTTAGCGAAGTACCTGCTCGTGGAGGGCTGCATGTCGTGTTGTTCAATTAATAATATTGCGCGTGTCGGGGATATGCGCCAGGTACTGCCTACGGATTCTCTGAGTGTCAGTAATGACTCAACCCCGCCATCCACTAGTGCCGGGCAGGGTGTTCGTTTCGCGCCCACTGCGCAGGGAAGTACGATGGGAGTGGGTGATAATTCAGACGCTATCCAGACAATGGTGGCGCTGTTTTCCTCATTTTTTACTCAACTGATTAACCTGCTATCGGATAGAAAAGACAAAACAGTCCCCGATGTACTGCCTCCGCGCCCCGAGGTGGCACCGCGAGTGGTACCAGAACCTGTGGCGCCACGGCCGGCGCCAGCGGTGTATATCCCAGGCCTTTCGAATAAGCGAAACGGCGCCAAGCCGGACAATATCTGGAGCGGGTTTCGCCAGGGGCCCGACGGCAACTGTGTGACGGTATCGGCCATCAAGGCGGCGATGTATCGATTCGGCCAAAGCCCCACGGATATTTTCAAAGAGGTGCAAAAAACGGGCGATGGTTATCACGTGGTCATGCGTGATGACTTCCGGCTTACCCTGAGTGATCGTGAATTGATTGAAGGTGCGCGGGGCGCGAAGTTTGCCGGTACCGACAGAGGCATGCTTCAGGATGCGCAGTTTCTCTTCGCCGTCAGTGCCAAGCGGGCACAGATGGAAAACAACGATCGCACGGCGGGCCGCAGTTATCAGGCTGCGATCCGCAGTTTGAATGATGGCGAGGATGAGACCGGGCCTGGGGAGGGTTTTTTGCGACTGGGATTAAGGAAACACATGAAGCGCGTCCACGTCAGTGAACTCGCTCGCGGCCAACTGGGGATGTGCAATCGAACCGGGCATTCGGTGGCGGTCATCAATGGGCGGGAGGAGTTATGGGGCAGCCCGGGCTGGGCGCCAACCCACGGTGATGCTGTAGCGCTTATGTGACTGACGTGAATGGAAGAACGCAGCAGCCCTCTGGGGCGTACTCGATCAACGCTGGGGTGGTGTGCGTGCGTCCTGGCTGCGCGTTCTGCGGTTTAGATAAACATCAGGAATCCAGTGGATGAATATCTCGGTATTGGCTCGTCCGGTGACCCCGATGGGTGTGCAAGGCCAGGGCTTGTCGGAATCTTCTTCGAAGCATGCAGGGGAAAAGCCCGCCGACATCGCCCGGGCATTTAACGCGACGCAACGTCGGTTCGGCGAGCATTTTGATTGCAGCAGCCATGCGGCGGTCATCAAGTTGATGATGATGACCTTCGGACAACATCCTGCCGGGATGTTCAACGAGGTCAAGCGTTCAGGTGATGGCTATGAAGTCACGATGAAGGATGAATTCAAGGTTCGTCTTTCGCGCCAGGAAATGGAACAGGCGGCGCAGGCCTCACGCTTTGCCGGTGAGGACGACGGTGCGGTCAGGGATGCCAACTTTGTGTTCGCCGCCTTTGTGAAACGCAAGCAGATGACCCAAGGCTACTCGACGTTTGGCGCGGCCTTGTCAAAGACCGTCGAGGGCGAGACGCTCAAGCGGTGCTTGCAGGGCATGGGGGTGTACGGCCTTTCGCAGTTTGTCTCGTCGAACGACATGAAGCTCAACGGGGCGGTGGGCGTTATGCAGACGCATGACTTTGGTGCCGTGTTAGTCAAAGAGGGGGGCAGGCATCAGGACTACGGGTATGTATTGTTTGACGATAGGAAACCGCTGCGCAGCGATGCCCAGGCGGTGTCCCATGAGGGCGAAAACCCGTCGCCTGCGCAAATCTGGGAGGGGTTCTATCAAGGTGCGGAAGGTAATTGCGTCACCGTTTCAGCGATCAAGGCGGCCCTGATGCGCTTCGGGCAGGACTCCCAGGGTATCTATAAGCACATTCACCTCACCCCGGATGGCTTTGACGTGACCATGCGGGATTCCTTCAGGCTGCAATTGAGCCATGATGAAGTCAGCCAGGCGACACAAGCCTCGAACTTTCGTGGCGCCCACCCGCAATTGCTGAGCTATGCGAACTTTTTGTACGCCGTCAGCGCCAAGCGCGCGCAATTGGAGAATAACGATTCGCGGGCCGGGCAGGGTTATGCGGTGGCTTTGGAAACCCTCAACGACGGGGAAACGCCAGGGGAGGCGCTGCGGCGTCTCGGGCTGTTTGGCTATATGCGCGAAAGTACTGTTGAGGAGCTGGCAAACGGTGCGATCGGTACCCTGGCGGACCGTTTCCATTCGGTCGCGGTGGTCAACGGTGCGGTTGACTACTATGGGCAAAAGCACCGCCTGGCGTCATCGCGATGGATGAATACCGGGTTGCGGGCCTTGAAGCTGGCGTGAGGGCTATTCCAGCAACCGTCTGAACGCTTCGATCGGCAATGGCCGGCTGTGCAAATACCCTTGGAACAAATGGCATCCCAGCTTTTGCAGGAACGCCAGTTGCTCCGCGGTCTCCACCCCTTCGGCGATGACTTCCAGGTTCAGGCTGCGGGCCATGGCCACGATGGCACGGATGATTTCCGCGTCGTTGGGGTCGTGGGTGGCATCGCGGACAAAGGACTGATCGATCTTCAGCGCATCCACCGGCAGGCGCTTGAGGTAAGTCAGGGAGGAATAACCGGTGCCGAAATCGTCCATGGCAAAGCTGACGCCGAGTTTTTTCAGGCGGCGCATCTTGGCCACGGTGTCTTCCAGGTTCTGGATCACGATGCCTTCGGTGATTTCCAGTTTCAGCAGGCTGTGGGGCAGTTGATGTTGCTTGAGGCTGTGCTCCACCCGTTCGACAAAATCGGCCTGGCGAAACTGCCGGGGGCTGATGTTCACGCACAGGCTGAAGTTCAGCGGGTCTACCAGACCTTCGGTAATCAGTTGCTGAAACGCGGCGCAGGCTTCATCGAGGATCCAGGTGCCCACTTCGAGGATCAGGCCACTGTCTTCCAGGACCTTGATAAATTCCGATGGCGACTGTGCGCCCAGCTGCGGATGCTGCCAGCGCACCAGGGCCTCGGCACCGACAATCTTGTTGCCGCGCGCATCCACCTGGGGCTGGTAATGCACGCTGAATTCGCCGCGTGACAGGGCCAGGCGCAGGTCGGTTTCCATGCGCAGCCGCTCGCTGGCGGTCTTCTGCATGCTGTTGTGGAACATCTGCGTGGTGTTGCGCCCGGAATCCTTGGCGCGATACAGGGCGATGTCGGCACGCTTGAGCAGGTCCGCCGGGGTCGAGCCATGGTCGGGAATCAGCGCTACGCCAATGCTTGGCGTGACTTGCAGCCGATGGCCGTCGAGGAACATCGGTTCCGAGAGCAGTTCGCGCAGGGTATCGGCCAGTTCCTGTACCTGGGCGCTGACTGCCGTGCGGGTGCCGTCCAGGCCGCTGAGCAGCACCACGAATTCATCGCCTCCCAGGCGCGCCACGGTGTCTTCCATGCGCACGCTGGCTTCCAGGCGGGCAGTGACGATTTTCAATACGGTGTCGCCCACCGGATGGCCGAGGGAGTCATTGATGTGCTTGAAGTGATCGAGGTCGAGAAACAGCAGGGCGCCGCGCAAATTATGGCGCTTGAGCAAGGCAATCTGTTGGCTCAGCCGGTCCATCAGCAAGGCGCGGTTGGGCAGGTTGGTCAGCGGGTCGTGATAGGCCAGGTGGCGAATCTGAGCCTGCGCATTTTTCAGCAGGCTCACGTCCCGAGCGGTCAGCAGCAGGCACGGGGTTTCATTGAGGGTGATCGGTTCGACCGACACTTCCACCGCCAATACCTC
The DNA here is from genome assembly GCF_042015035.1 of Pseudomonas gorinensis. Lineage (NCBI taxonomy): Bacteria > Pseudomonadati > Pseudomonadota > Gammaproteobacteria > Pseudomonadales > Pseudomonadaceae > Pseudomonas > Pseudomonas gorinensis. The sequence goes on along the minus strand of NZ_CP167125.1, from coordinate 5,094,219 downwards.
GCCGCGCTTGTTGTGCCAGAGCATTTCCAGGTGATGGATGCGGCCCTTGAGCTGCAATTCGGCCAGCAGCGCGGCGCGTTGTTTTTCATCGGCCCAGATGCCGATCTGGTAGAGCGTCAGGCCGATGGCTTCTTCGGCGCGAAAACCGGTCAGGCGGCAGAAGCCATCGTTGACTTCCACATAGCGGCCGGTGTCGCGCTCGGTGATGGAAATCGCGTCGGGGCTGGAGTGGAATGCCTTGGCGAATTTTTCTTCGCTGGCCTTCAGCGCGGCTTCCGAGCGTTGCTGCTGGGTGATGTCCCGCAGCGTCGTGACGATGCACGGCTGGTCGCCGACCTTGATCAGTCGGCTGGAAATCACGCACGTCAGGCTTTGGCCGTCCTTGTGGTGCACCACGATGGCGACATTGTTCAGCGCCTGATCGCGTATGACTTGTTCGATTCGTTGTAGGCGCTTGCTCGACTCATCCCACAGGCCGATCTGTTCGGCGCTCTTGTCGATCACCTCGGCGGCCGTGAAGCCAAAGGTCTGGGTGAAGGCCGGGTTGATTTCGATAAACGCGCCACTTTCCAGGCAGGTGACGCAAATCGGGTCGGGGCTGGCCTGGAACAGGCTGGCGAATTTTTCTTCGGAGGCGGTCAGCCGTTGTTCGCGTTCGACCTGGTCGGTGATATCCAGCAGGGTGCCGGCCATGCGCAGCGGAGCGCCTTTTTCGTCGCGGTACAGGCGCGCGCGGCTTTCCAGGTAGCGTGAGCTGCCGTCTTCCAGTTGCACGCGGTAAGTCAGTTGATAATTGCCGGCCGGGCCTTCGCGCAGGGTGCGGTAGGCGTTGCGCATGTTCTCGCGCTCTTCCTTGGGCATGCCCTCGAAAAATGCCTCGAAGGATTCATGGAAGGGCTCGGCCGGCAGGCCATGCAGCTGGGCGGCACGGGCTGAGCCGTAGAGCATGCCGCTGGGGATATGCCAATCCCAGGTGCCCAACTGCGCCGAGTCCAGCGCCAGGTCGAGGCGTTCCTGGCTGTCCTTGAGGGCCTGCTCGGCGTTTTTGCGTTCGGTGGTGTCGAGGAAGGTGCTGAGCAAATAGGCCTCGCCCTCCAGCTCGACCTTTTGCGCGCTGAGGGTGCCATCGTGGATCTGTCCACTGCTGGCGCAGAACTGTACTTCCATGGTGATGGGTTCACCTTTGCGCTGGGTCGCCTTGACCAGTTGCGCGCGTTGCTCGGGATGGCGCCACAGGCCCAGTTCCAGGGTGGTGCGGCCTATCGCTTCGGCCAATGGCCAGCCGAACAGCATCTGGAAATACTGGTTGGCCTCGCTGATCAGGCCATCCGACTGGCGGGTCAGCAGGACCATGTTCGGGCACAGGTGAAACAGCGTCGCGAAGCGCTTTTCGGAGTGGCTGAGGGCGTGTTCCCGTTCGCGTTGGCGGGTGGTCTCGCGGATCACCCCGATCATGCGGCGCCGGCCGGCCTTGTCCGGTGCCAGGCTGCCGTTGATCTCCAGCCAGTGGTGGCTGCCATCCGGCCATTGGATGTGGTGGTGCATGGCCTGTTCGAACGGCTCGCCGGCCAGCACCGCGTGGAAGGCCCGAACGACCCGGGCGCGATCCTGCGGTGCCAGCAGGTCAAGGTAATCCACGTCCCTGGGCAGCGGCTGGTGGGGGTCGAAGCCAAACAGCGCCTGGGTGCCCCGGGACCAACTGATCCGGCCGGTTTCGATTTCCCAGCACCACGCTCCCAGCCGTGCGGCGTTCAGAGCTGCCAGCAACTGCGGAGCGCTGTCCCAGCTTCGTTCCGCCTCTTGAGGGTCAAGGGCGTAGATGCGGGGTAGGGGTGGCACGGAATCGACGGGGTTGCGCATTATCAAAGGGCCTTGGCTCGATGGGCAAACAGCGCGGGTTCAGTCAGGCCTTGAGGCCGCACAGTGTCATGCCGATGCTCCTGGCAGATCGACTTGTGCATCCAGCAGGCTCATGAACGCCCGCGCAGCGTTCGACAGCGTCCTTTCAGTGTGCACGATATAGCCTAGCTGGCGACTGAGTTGTATGCCCGGCAAAGCGATACTTGCCACCTGGTCATCGAGCATTGTGCGCGGCAGCACGCTCCAGGCCAGGCCAATGGAAACCATCATCTTGATGGTTTCCAGGTAGTTAGTGCTCATGGCGATGTTTGGCGTCAGGCCCTGGGCCTCGAACAAGCGGCTGACAATATGATGGGTAAAGGTATTGCCGCCGGGAAAGACCGCCGGGTGCCCGGCGATATCGGCCAGGTTGACCGGGCCGTTGCTGATCAGGCTGTGCTCCGGTGCCACCACGAAATCCAGTGGGTCGTCCCACACAGGAGTGGCGCGCACCAGGTTGTGGGGGGCGGGCGCCAGGGTGATCACCGCCACTTCGGCGCGACCGTGCAGAATTTCATCATAGGCGACCTCCGAATCGAGAAACTGGATGTCCAGTGCCACGTTCGGGTACGTGCGGGTGAACGTGCGCAATACCGGCGGCAGACGGTGCAGGCCGATATGGTGACTGGTGGCCAAGGTGAGGCGCCCGCTGACTTCGCCGGTGAGGTTGGTGAGGGCGCGGCGGGTGTCGTCCAGCACGTTGAGAATCTGATAAGCGCGCGGCAGCAGGGCGCGGCCGGCCTCGGTCAGGCCGACTTCACGGCCCAGGCGATCGAATAAACGCACCTTCAATTGCTGTTCCAGGCCGGCGATGCGCTTGCTGATGGCCGGTTGGGTCAGGTGCAGGCGTTCACCGGCGCCGGAGAAGCTACCGGTCTCGGCGATGGCAATAAAGGCATTGAGGTTGGCCAGGTCCATTGTTGTATTCCAGTTGGTAATCCAAAGCATAAAAAATATGAATTTGAGTTATTTAATGTAGCGCCATACCATCAGCCTCACAAGCCAAAGGGTTATTGAATGTCTCAAGACCCGGGGCATAGAAATACCGCTGATGAGGACCGACTGATGGCCGGCAAAACGCTTTACGACAAGCTTTGGGATTCCCATGAAGTGAAACGGCGCGACGATGGCTCGTCGCTGATCTATATCGACCGTCACATCATCCATGAAGTGACCTCGCCCCAAGCGTTCGAAGGCCTGCGGCTGGCCGGGCGCAAGCCCTGGCGCGTCGACTCCATCATCGCCACCCCGGACCACAACGTGCCGACCACCCCGGAACGCAAGGGCGGGATCGACGCCATTGTCGACACGGTGTCGCGTTTGCAGGTACAGACCCTCGACGATTACTGCGACGAATATGGCATCACCGAATTCAAGATGAATGACGTGCGTCAAGGGATCGTTCACGTGATTGGCCCGGAGCAGGGCGCCACCTTGCCCGGCATGACCGTGGTCTGCGGCGACTCCCACACCTCGACCCACGGTGCGTTCGGCGCCTTGGCCCATGGCATCGGCACCTCCGAGGTGGAACATGTGTTCGCCACCCAGTGCCTGGTCGCCAAAAAAATGAAGAACATGTTGGTGAAGGTCGAAGGCAAGTTGCCGTTCGGCGTCACCGCCAAGGACATCGTGCTCGCGGTGATCGGCAAGATCGGCACCGCCGGCGGTAACGGCCATGCCATCGAGTTCGCCGGCAGCGCCATTCGCGACCTGTCCATCGAAGGCCGCATGACCATTTGCAATATGTCCATCGAAGCCGGTGCCCGTGTCGGGATGGTGGCGGCGGACGAAAAAACCATCGAATACGTCAAAGGTCGTCCATTCGCCCCGAAAGGCGCTGATTGGGACGCGGCTGTCGAAGCCTGGAAAGACCTGGTCTCCGACGCCGATGCGGTGTTCGACACCGTGGTCGAGTTGGACGCTGCCCAGATCAAGCCGCAAGTCAGCTGGGGCACCTCGCCGGAAATGGTCCTGGCCGTCGACCAGAACGTGCCGGACCCGGCGCAGGAAGCCGACCTGGTCAAGCGTGGCTCCATCGAGCGTGCATTGAAGTACATGGGTTTGAAAGCCAACCAGGCGATCACCGACATTCAGTTGGATCGCGTGTTTATCGGCTCCTGCACCAACTCGCGGATCGAAGACCTGCGCGCTGCGGCGGTGATCGCCAAGGGCCGTAAAGTCGCCTCGACCATCAAGCAAGCCATCGTGGTGCCGGGGTCGGGCCTGGTCAAGGCGCAAGCCGAAGCGGAAGGCTTGGACAAGATCTTCCTCGACGCCGGTTTTGAATGGCGTGAGCCGGGCTGCTCGATGTGCCTGGCGATGAACCCGGACCGCCTGGAGTCCGGCGAGCATTGCGCGTCCACCTCCAACCGTAACTTTGAAGGGCGCCAGGGCGCCGGTGGTCGTACCCACCTGGTCAGCCCGGCCATGGCCGCCGCGGCTGCCGTCAACGGTCGTTTCATCGACGTTCGCGAATTGATCTGAGGAATACCCGATGAGAGCTTTTACCCAACACACAGGCCTTGTCGCGCCGTTGGACCGTGCCAACGTGGACACCGACCAGATCATCCCCAAGCAGTTCTTGAAGTCGATCAAGCGCACCGGTTTCGGCCCTAACCTGTTCGACGAGTGGCGCTACCTGGACGTGGGCTACGCCTACCAGGACAACTCCAAGCGCCCGTTGAACAAGGACTTCGTGCTCAACGCCGAGCGCTACCAGGGCGCCAGCGTGCTGCTGGCCCGCGAGAACTTCGGCTGCGGCTCCAGCCGTGAGCACGCGCCGTGGGCCCTCGAAGAATATGGCTTTCGCAGCATCATCGCGCCGAGCTATGCCGACATCTTCTTCAACAACAGCTTCAAGAACGGCCTGTTGCCGATCATCTTGAGCGATGCGGAAGTGGATGAGCTGTTCAAAGCGGTGGAAGCCGATGTGGGTTATCAGTTGACCATTGACCTGGCCGCGCAAACCGTGACCCGCCCGGACGGCAAGGTGTATCACTTTGAAGTCGATGCGTTCCGCAAGCACTGCCTGCTCAACGGCCTGGACGATATCGGCCTGACCTTGCAGGACGGCGATGCGATTGCGGCGTTTGAAGCCAAGCACCGGGCGAGCCAGCCATGGTTGTTTCGTGACGCCTGAATTGATGTAGGCAGGACCGGCCTCATCGGGGGCAAGCCCTCTCCCACATTTGGAATGCGTTCCCCTGTGGGAGGGGGCTTGCCCCCGATAGGGCCGGTACTAGCAACACAACCCTTGAAGGATGCCACCATGACCAACACCGCCCACACCCAAGTCGTGCAAAAACAATTCGGCGAACAAGCCTCTGCCTACCTGAGCAGTGCCGTGCACGCCCAAGGCACCGAATTCGCGTTGCTCCAGGCCGAACTGGCCGGGCAGGGCGCTGCGCGACTGCTGGACCTGGGTTGCGGTGCCGGTCACGTGAGTTTCCATGTGGCCCCGCTGGTCAAGGAAGTGGTGGCCTACGACCTGTCCCAGCAGATGCTCGACGTGGTGGCAGCCGCTGCCAAGGATCGTGGCCTGGGCAACATCACCACCGTGCACGGCGCTGCCGAGCGCCTGCCGTTCGCCGATGGCGAATTCGACTTCGTGTTCAGCCGCTATTCGGCGCACCATTGGAGCGACCTCGGCCTGGCCCTGCGCGAAGTCCGTCGGGTGCTCAAGCCGGGCGGCGTGGCGGCGTTTGTAGACGTCTTGTCACCGGGCAGCCCGCTGTTGGACACTTACCTGCAAACCGTCGAAGTGCTGCGCGATACCAGCCACGTGCGCGATTATTCCGCCGCCGAGTGGATGCGCCAGCTCAGCGAAGCCGGCTTGCATGTGCGCAACAGCAGTCGCCAGCGCCTGCGCCTGGAATACAGCTCATGGGTCGAGCGCATGCGCACGCCACCGGCCTTGCGTGCTGCGATCCTGCAACTGCAGCAGGCAATGGGCCAGGAAGTGCGCGATTACTACGAAATTCAGGCCGACGGCACCTTCAGCACCGACGTACTGGTGGTCTGGGCCGAACGCTGATTATTTTTCCCGACCTGCCCACGGGCGGGTCGCTTGATGAAATGAGGAACGCATGAGCAAGCAGATTCTGATTCTCCCTGGCGACGGTATTGGCCCGGAAATCATGGCCGAAGCGGTCAAGGTCCTGGAACTGGCCAACACCAAGTACAGCCTGGGCTTCGAATTGAGCCACGACGTGATCGGCGGCGCGGCCATCGACAAGCACGGCGTGCCTCTGGCCGATGAAACCCTGGACCGCGCCCGTGCGGCCGACGCTGTGCTGCTCGGCGCCGTGGGTGGCCCGAAATGGGACAAGATCGAGCGTGATATCCGCCCTGAGCGCGGCCTGCTGAAAATCCGTGCGCAACTGGGCCTGTTCGGCAACCTGCGCCCGGCGATTCTCTACCCGCAACTGGCCGACGCTTCCAGCCTCAAGCCGGAAGTGGTGGCGGGCCTGGATATCCTGATCGTGCGTGAGCTGACCGGCGGTATCTACTTCGGCTCGCCACGTGGCGTGCGTGAGTTGGAAAATGGTGAGCGTCAGGCCTACGACACCCTGCCGTACAGCGAGAGTGAAATCCGCCGTATCGCCCGTGTCGGTTTCGACATGGCCCGTGTGCGCGGCAAGAAAATTTGCTCGGTGGACAAGGCCAACGTCCTGGCGTCCAGCCAACTGTGGCGCGAAATCGTTGAAGAAGTGGCCAAGGACTACCCGGACGTTGAACTGAGCCACATGTACGTCGACAACGCCGCCATGCAACTGGTGCGCGCGCCGAAGCAGTTTGACGTGATCGTTACCGACAACCTGTTCGGCGACATCCTGTCCGACCAGGCCTCGATGCTCACCGGTTCCATCGGCATGCTGCCGTCGGCGTCCCTGGACACCCACAACAAGGGCATGTACGAGCCATGCCACGGGTCGGCACCGGACATCGCCGGCCAGGGTATCGCCAACCCGTTGGCGACCATTTTGTCGGTGTCGATGATGCTGCGCTACAGCTTCAACCAGGGCATTGCGGCGGACGCGATCGAGAAGGCGGTGAGCCTGGTGCTGGACCAAGGCCTGCGCACGGGCGACATCTGGTCGCAGGGTTGCACCAAAGTCGGTACGCAAGAAATGGGCGACGCAGTAGTCGCCGCGTTGCGGAATCTGTAATCTCTCGGGCCCGCTTGCAGTTGTTGCTGCAAGGCGGCCCACTTTTTAACAAGGTGTAGTTGCGATGAAACGTGTAGGTCTGATCGGTTGGCGCGGTATGGTCGGTTCCGTGCTCATGCAGCGGATGCTGGAAGAGCAGGATTTCGATCTTATCGAGCCGGTGTTTTTCACCACCTCGAACGTGGGTGGCCAAGGGCCGTCCGTGGGCAAGGATATTGCCCCGCTCAAGGACGCCTACAGCATTGACGAGCTCAAAACCCTCGACGTGATCCTGACCTGCCAGGGTGGCGACTACACCAGCGAAGTCTTCCCCAAGCTGCGCGACGCCGGCTGGCAGGGTTATTGGATCGACGCCGCGTCGAGCCTGCGCATGCAGGACGACGCCGTGATCATCCTTGACCCGGTCAACCGCAAGGTCATCGACCAGCAGTTGGACGCAGGTACCAAGAACTACGTCGGCGGCAACTGCACCGTCAGCCTGATGCTGATGGGCCTGGGCGGCTTGTTCGAAGCCGGCCTGGTCGAGTGGATGAGCGCCATGACGTATCAGGCAGCCTCCGGTGCCGGCGCGCAGAACATGCGTGAGCTGATCAAGCAGATGGGCGCGACCCACGCGGCGGTCGCCGATCAACTGGCCGATCCGGCCAGCGCGATCCTCGACATCGACCGCCGCGTGGCCGAAGCCATGCGCAGCGACGCGTACCCGACCGAGAACTTCGGCGTGCCGTTGGCTGGCAGCCTGATCCCGTGGATCGACAAAGAGCTGCCGAACGGCCAGAGCCGTGAAGAGTGGAAGGCCCAGGCCGAAACCAACAAGATCCTCGGCCGCTTCAAGAGCCCGATCCCGGTGGATGGCATCTGCGTACGCATCGGCGCCATGCGCTGCCACAGCCAGGCGCTGACCATCAAGCTGAACAAAGACGTGCCGATCGCCGATATCGAAGGGCTGATCAGCCAGCACAACCCTTGGGTCAAGCTGGTGCCGAACAACCGCGACATCAGCATGCAGGAGCTGAGCCCAACCAAGGTCACCGGCACCCTGAATGTACCGGTGGGCCGTCTGCGCAAGTTGAACATGGGTACCCAGTACCTGGGCGCGTTTACCGTCGGCGACCAACTGCTGTGGGGCGCGGCCGAGCCGCTGCGTCGCATGCTGCGGATCCTGCTGGAGCGTTGATCGCCTGAGGCAATACAAGAAACCCGCGACTGGTGACAGGCGCGGGTTTTTTGTTGTTCTTTCGGGCGCCATCGGGGGCAAGCCCCCTCCCACATTCGACCGAATTCCAACGTTGAAATGCTGTTCACTGTGGGAGGAGGCTTGCCCCCCGATAGCATCATCAGCCCCACCACCAGCCCCAGCTTAATTGCCTGCCCCCCCAAGCACCCGGTAAAGTGCCGCTCCCCCCGCAATGCCCGAGGCAGCCTCCATGACCCAGACCTTTGATATCGCCGTGATCGGCGCCACCGGCACCGTTGGCGAAACCCTGGTACAGATTCTCGAAGAGTTGAATTTCCCGGTCGGCGTCCTGCATCTGTTAGCGGGCAGCAATTCTGCCGGTGCGTCGGTGCCGTTTCGTGGCAAGAACGTGCGCGTGCGCGAAGTCGATGAGTTCGATTTCAGCAAGGCGCAACTGGCCTTCTTCGCGGCCGGTCCGGCGGCGACACTGAGCTTTGCGCCGCGTGCCACGGCGGCCGGATGTTCGGTGATCGACCTGTCGGGAGCCTTGCCCGCCGATCAGGCACCCCAGGTGGTGCCGGAGGCCAATGCCCACGTGCTCGAGGGTCTGAAAGCGCCATTCCAGCTGAGCAGCCCGAGCCCGTCCGCGACCAACCTCGCCGTCGTCCTGGCGCCGTTGCGCGGTTTGCTGGATATCCAGCGGGTCGCCGTCACCGCCAACCTGGCGGTCTCGGCCCAAGGCCGTGAAGCGGTCAGCGAACTGGCCCGGCAAACCGCCGAGCTGTTGAATGTGCGCCCGCTGGAGCCGCAGTTCTTTGATCGGCAGATGGCCTTCAACCTGCTGGCACAAGTCGGCAAGCCAGACGCCCAAGGTCATACGGCCTTGGAGAAACGTCTCGTACACGAACTGCGTGCCGTGCTGGAAACTCCTTTGCTAAAGATTTCCGCAACTTGCGTTCAAGCCCCGGTGTTTTTTGGCGATAGCCTGACTGTGTCCTTGCAATTGGGCGCGCCGGTCGACCTTGCCGCCGTTAACCGTGTGCTTGAAGCGGCACCGGGCATCGAGCTGGTGGAAGAGGGTGATTACCCGACTGCCGTGGGCGATGCGGTGGGTCAGGATGTGGTGTATGTAGGACGGGTTCGCGCCGGTGTGGACGATCCGGCGGAACTTAATTTGTGGCTGACGTCAGATAACGTACGCAAGGGCGCCGCCCTGAATGCCGTGCAACTGGCGCAGTTGTTGATAAAAGGCCTTGTGTAAAAGATACTTGGCGGCAATTTGTAGATTGATTCTAACCAGGCGCTATGCTTGGCCCCAAGCAGGAACAGAAGCGCGTCGGTGACCTATCGGCTCGCCATGCCTTATGGCAGCGGTTACCAACCTTCTCGCAGGCCGGGGAGTGTTCAAACAAAGGATGAGGCTATGGTTCAAGTTCGCAAACTGGTGTTAGCAATAGCGGCCGCCTCGGCGCTGTCCTCCGGTATGGCGCAGGCGCTGCAGCTGGGGGAGATGACCCTCAAGTCGAAGTTGAACCAGCCATTGTCGGTGGAAATCGAATTGCTCGATGTCGGCGGCCTCACAGCCTCCGAGATTACGCCGAGCCTGGCTTCATCCCAGGCGTTCGTGGATGCCGGCGTCGATCGCCAGGCATTCCTCAACGACCTGACGTTCACGCCGGTGATCAATCCCAACGGCCGCAGTGTGGTGCGTGTCACCTCCAGCAAGCCGCTGCCGGACTCCTATGTGCGCTTCCTGTTGCAGGTGCAATGGCCCAATGGTCGCCTCATGCGCGACTACAGCGTGCTGCTCGACCCGGCCAAGTTCGACCAGCAGGCGCCAGCCGCAGCCCCTACAGCCCCAGCAGCCCCCGCGCCGCGCCTGAGTGCGCCGGCCAATACGGCGCCCGCCGTGAGCAAGCCCGCCCAGCATACGACTACCTCCCACGACACCCTGTGGGAAATTGCCGAGAAGTACCACAATGGCGGTTCGGTACAGCAGACGATGCTGGCCATCCAGGCACTGAACCCCGACGCCTTTATCGACGGCAATATCAACCGCTTGAAAACCGGCAAGGTACTGCGCCTGCCGGACACGGTACAAAGCACGGCACTCGCGCAACCCAAGGCGATCGCCGAAGTGTCGGCGCAGAACCTCGCCTGGCGCCAGGGGCGCCGTACGGCGAGCAATCAAGCCGCGGGCAAGCAGCAACTGGATGCCACCAGGCGCACCCAGGCAGGCAATGCGCCGTCGAGCACCAATGCCAAGGACAACTTGAGCCTGGTCTCGGCCGATGCGAAGAAGGGCGCCAAGGGCAAGGCGGGCGATAGCCAGGCCCTGAGCGACAAACTGGCGATGACCCAGGAACAACTGGACACCACCCGTCGCGACAACGAAGAACTGAAAAGCCGTGCTGCCGACCTGCAGAGCCAGTTGGACAAGCTGCAAAAGCTGATCCAGCTGAAAAATGATCAATTGGCCAGGCTGCAGGCGGATAAATCGGCTGCCCCGGCGACGGCGGCGATGCCTGCTCAGTTGGCGGTTGACCCGGCCGCCGCGGCGGCAGCACCGGCAGCACCGGCTGCAACGCCGGCCGCTCCGGCCCCTGCCGAGCCTTCGCCCGCCCCCATCAAGGCGGATGCCGCCCCGACCACTGCCGAAGGCAAATTCAACGACCTGCTGACCAACCCGATAGTCCTGGGGGTGATCGGCGGCGCCGCTGGCTTGTTGGTGTTGTTGCTCCTGTTGCTGTGGGCACGCCATCGCAACGCGCGCCGCGAAGAGGAAAAGCACCTGCGCATGGCGCGGGCCCTGGCCGAAGAGCCGGAATTCACCTCGAATATCGATCAAGACCTGCCGCCGGACAGCTTCGAGGGCCTTGAGGTCACGCCGCCGAACGTCAAGCTGGCGGCGGCTCCTGCGCCGGCTCCCGCTCCCGCTGCGGTCGTGGTGCCGAGCGTGGCGTCGGTGCTGTCGCCGCTGGCGGTTGCGGTCGCACCCGAGCACTCGTCCGATGCCTTGGCACAGGCCCAGTCCCATATCGACCGTGGCCACCTGAACCAGGCCGCCGATGTTCTGGAGCAGGCGATCAAGCACGAACCCAAGCGCAGCGACCTGCGTTTGAAGCTGATGGAAGTCTACGGCCTGCAAAGTGACAAGGACGGTTTCGTGACCCAGGAGCGCCAACTGGTGGCCAATGGTGAAAACCATGCCCAGGTCGAGCAGCTCAAGTCGCGCTTCCCGGCCATGGCCGTGTTGGCGGCGGGTGTAAGCGCTGCGGTAGCCGCTGCCGCGCTGGACGCTCAATACGTCAAGGACCTGCTGGAAGACAAGCCCGCGCCAACGCCCGCGCCAGCGCCGGTAGCTGAAGCCGATGCGCTCGACACTGACTTCGACCTCAGCCTGGATGACCTGGAAGCGGCCTCGCCAGCGAACCTGGAAGACGAATTGAGTTTCGAGTCGGTCCTGCAGCAGCAGACAGAAGCCAAGGCAAGCCAGGACGACTTGTCGGATTTTGACCTGGACCTGCAACTCGATGCGCCGTCTGCGCTGTCTGATGATGACTTCCTCTCCGGTCTTGAGGAGCAGATGAAGGATGCGCCGGCGGTCGAACCGCCGACACTGACGCCGGCCGCGTTGGACGACTTCGATCTGCCGGAAGACTTTGACCTGTCCCTGGCCGATGAGCCAGAGGCTCCGGCGACGGCCAAGCCTGATGGCTTCGCTTCCGAACTGAATGATGTCAATGCCGAGCTCGACCGCCTGTCCCAGAGCTTGGAGAACCCGCCGATCGAGCCTTCCTTCACGGCTGAAGATGCAGCGTTGGGTGACGATGAGCCGGAGTTCGATTTCCTTTCCGGGACCAATGAGGTCGCCACCAAGCTCGACCTGGCCCAGGCTTATATCGACATGGGGGATGCTGATGGCGCGCGGGATATCCTCTCCGAAGTGCTGACCGAAGGCGATGATGTCCAGCGCAGCGAAGCCAAGGAAATGCTCGGCAAAATCTGAAGTTCGACGCACGTCCAGTGTGGGAGGGGTCAATCCCTAACAAAAGCGCACGCCATGCAGCCGCCGCATTTATAATGGCCGCCTTTGCGCAACTCATCAGGCTCTCAGTTCTTGGCAAATATAGATAACGCGGCCGCCGAAATGGCGGCCGCAGGCTTTTACCGGATCGCCCTGGGCGTGGAATACAAAGGTTCGCGCTACCGCGGCTGGCAGCGCCAGGCCTCGGGTGTGCTGACGGTGCAGGAAACCTTGGAGAACGCGCTGTCGAAAGTCGCCGACTCACCGGTCTCGCTGATGTGCGCCGGGCGCACCGATGCGGGCGTACACGCGTGTGGCCAGGTGGTGCACTTCGACACTCAGGCTGAGCGTTCGATGAAGGCGTGGGTCATGGGCGCCAATATCAATTTGCCCCATGATGTCAGCGTCAGCTGGGCCAAGGTCATGCCCGCGCATTTTCATGCGCGCTTCAAGGCCATCGCCCGGCGCTATCGCTATGTGATCTACAACGACCAGATCCGTCCGGCGCACCTCAACGAAGAAATTACCTGGAACCACCGTCCGCTGGATGCCGAGCGCATGGCCGAAGCAGCGCAGCACTTGGTCGGTGTCCACGATTTCAGTGCGTTCCGCGCCGGTCAGTGCCAGGCCAAGTCGCCGATCAAGGAAGTCCACCACCTGCGGGTAACCCGCCATGGCAAGATGATTGTGCTGGATATCCGCGCGGGGGCGTTCCTGCACCATATGGTGCGCAATATCGCCGGCGTACTGATGACCATCGGCACCGGCGAGCGGCCGGTTGAGTGGGCCAAGGAAGTGCTGGAAAGCCGCATTCGCCGTACCGGCGGCGTCACGGCCCATCCGTTCGGCCTGTACCTGGTGGATGTGGAGTACCGCGACGAGTTCGAGCTGCCGCAGCGTTTCATCGGACCACACTTCCTCACAGGTTTCAGCGAACTTGGCGGCTGACGCCCGGAAAAGCTTTTGTTACCATCCGGGACTTTCTCGGTTTCCCCCTGAGGTTTCTACAATATGTCTGCCGTTCGCAGCAAGATTTGCGGGATTACCCGCATAGAAGACGCGCTGGCGGCCGTCGAGGCGGGGGCGGATGCCATTGGCTTGGTGTTTTATGCCAGGAGCCCACGGGCGGTGAATGTGTTGCAGGCGCGGGCTATCATCGCCGCGTTGCCGCCGTTCGTGACCACTGTCGGCTTGTTCGTCAACGCCAGCCGCTGCGAACTCAACGAAACCCTGGATGCCGTACCGCTGGACATGCTGCAGTTCCACGGCGACGAAACCCCTGATGAATGCGAAAGCTATCAACGCCCATATATCAAGGCGTTGCGGGTCAAGGCCGGTGACGATATCGCAGGTGCCTGTGCTGCTTATACTGGTGCACGCGGGATTTTGCTGGACACCTATGTCGAGGGGGTACCTGGCGGCACGGGCGAAGCGTTCGACTGGGCGCTGATTCCCGAGGGGCTGAGCAAGCCGATCATCCTGGCGGGTGGGCTCAATCCCGCGAATGTCGGGGCGGCGATCGCGCAGGTTCGCCCGTATGCCGTGGATGTCAGCGGTGGCGTAGAGCAGGGCAAGGGCATCAAGGACCACAGCAAGATTCGCGCATTCATGCAGGCCGTGCGCAACAGCAGGGAGGCGATGTGACGGCGGGCAGTCTGCCGCCGTCCATAGTGACCACTGTGTAAAACAGCCCGGTGCCGCCTGCGGGAGGCCCGGAAATGAAGTGGCGACCGTGCATTGGCCGGTTGTCTGGAAGGCTGAGGATGCATGCGGGAAATGGCTGGTCGAACGCCTGACCCCGTCCAGCATGTGTCATCGCCACATATGAATTTAGCTCAAGGGCATACGCGGGGCTGTGTTCAAGCCACCGGTACTGGAGAAAGAAAGCATGAGCAACTGGTTAGTAGACAAACTGATCCCTTCGATCATGCGTTCCGAGGTGAAAAAAAGCTCGGTTCCTGAAGGTCTGTGGCACAAGTGCCCATCCTGCGACGCGGTGCTGTACCGCCCGGAGCTGGAAAAGACCCTGGACGTTTGCCCCAAGTGCAACCATCACATGCGTATTGGCGCCCGCGCCCGCATCGACATCTTCCTCGACGCCGATGGCCGTAACGAGCTGGGTGCTGACCTTGAACCGGTTGACCGCCTCAAGTTCCGCGACGGCAAGAAGTACAAGGACCGTTTGACCGCTGCGCAGAAGCAGACCGGTGAGAAGGATGCGCTGATTTCCGTCAGCGGCAAGCTGCTGGGCATGCCGGTGGTGGTGTCTGCGTTTGAATTTTCCTTCATGGGCGGCTCCATGGGTGCCATCGTCGGTGAGCGTTTTGTACGTGCCGCCAACTACGCCCTGGAAAACCGTTGCCCGATGATCTGCTTCGCCGCCTCCGGTGGTGCGCGTATGCAGGAAGCGTTGATCTCCTTGATGCAAATGGCCAAGACCTCCGCGGTATTGGCGCGTCTGCGCGAAGAAGGTATTCCGTTCATCTCCGTACTGACTGATCCGGTCTACGGCGGCGTTTCCGCCAGCCTGGCGATGCTGGGGGATGTGATCGTTGGCGAGCCAAAAGCCCTGATCGGCTTTGCCGGGCCGCGAGTGATCGAGCAGACCGTTCGCGAAAAACTGCCCGAAGGCTTCCAGCGCAGCGAGTTCTTGCTGGAGCACGGCGCGATCGACCTGATCATCCCGCGCGGTGAGCTGCGTCCACGCCTGGGTAGCCTGCTGGCGCAGATGATGGGCCTGCCGACGCCGGTCTACGTTGCTCCGAAGGTTGAGCCGATGGTCGTGCCGCCGGTGCCAGCAAACCTATGACCCAACGTACCCTGGGCGAATGGCTCGCCTACCTGGAGCAGTTGCATCCGTCCGCCATCGACATGGGCCTGGAGCGCTCGCAACAGGTAGCGGCCCGCCTTGGGTTGGGCCGCCCGGCACCGCGCGTGATCACGGTGACCGGCACCAACGGCAAGGGCTCTACTTGTGCCTTTGTCGCGGCGCTGCTGCAAGCTCAAGGGCTGAAAGTGGGCGTCTATAATTCCCCGCACCTGCTGCGTTACAACGAGCGGGTGCAACTCAATGGCGTCGAAGCCACTGACCAGCAACTCTGCGAAGCCTTCGCGGCCCTCGATGCAGGGCGTGGCGAGATCTCCCTGACCTACTTCGAAATGGGCACCCTGGCGGCGTTCTGGCTGTTCGAGCGTGCGCAACTGGACGTGGTTGTGCTGGAAGTCGGGCTGGGCGGGCGTCTGGACACGGTCAACGTGGTGGATGCCGACTTGGCGCTGGTCACCAGCATCGGTGTCGATCATGCCGATTACCTGGGTAATACCCGCGAGTCCGTGGCCTATGAAAAGGCCGGGATCTTTCGCCGGGGCAAGCCAGCGCTGTGCGGCGACCTGGATCCGCCTCATACCTTGCTCGACAAGGTGCGCGAGCTGGATTGTCCGTTCTTCCTGCGCGGGCATGAATTCAATCTTGAGATTGGCGCTGAGCATTGGCAGTGGCGCGGGCGTGATGCGCGTGGCCAAGTGGTCGAACTGCATGATTTGCCGCTGCTGAACCTGCCGATGGAAAATGCGGCGCTCGCGCTGCAAGCCTACCTGCTGCTGGACTTGCCATGGGACGCCGAGCAGATTGCCGCGACGTTGTTGGCGACCCGGGTGGTCGGGCGCCTGGACCGCCGGGTGTTCAACTGGGCAGGCAAGCGCCTGAACCTGCTGCTGGACGTGGGTCATAACCCGCATGCGGCCCAATACCTGGCGCAGCGCCTGTCGCGCACGCCGCCGGTGGGTCGTCGTCTGGCAGTCTTCGGTTTGTTGGCCGACAAGGACCTGGATGGCGTGGTTTCACCCTTGTTGGGCAGTGTCCAGGCATGGGCGGTGGCGCCGCTGGATACGCCGCGCAGCCGTCCGGCCGCCGAACTGGTAGTGGCCTTGCAGAACCTTGGCGCGTCCGTGACGTCTTATGCAAGCGTTACCGCTGCCCTTGAGGCCCAGTGTGCGGTAGCAACGGCCGAGGATGAAATTCTGTTGTTCGGATCATTTTATTGTGTTGCCGAGGCGCTTGAGTGGTTGGCCCGGCGCTCCACGGAGGAAGCTGCACATGGCATTACTGGATAGCGCATACAAGCAGCGAATGGTCGGAGCCTTGGTGCTGGTGGCATTGGCGGTGATTTTCCTGCCGATGCTCTTCTCCCGCCAGGATGAACAGCGCCAGGTTGTCGTGGACGTGCCCGCAGCGCCCCAGGCTTCGGCCGTGCCGCAGGTGCAGGTTGAGCCGGTGGTGGTGCCGGAGCCGCAGGCATTGCCTGAGGAGGAGCCGGTGCCGACCGATGATGAAGTGGCCGCCCAGCAAGCGCCTTCGATGCCGGTGCAGCCAAGTGTGCCGGTGGTCAAACCGACACCGGCTCCGGCTGTCGCCGCGAAGCCTGTTACGCCAGCCGCGGCGCCCAAGCCGGTCGCAACGCAACCGGCTGCACCGGGCAAGCCGGATGTGGGCCAGAGCCGTATCGACCCTAATGGCCTGCCGATCAGTTGGTCGATTCAGGTCGCTAGCCTTGGCAGTCGCGACGGCGCCGACGTCTTGCAGAAAAAACTGCGTAGCCAGGGGTATAACGCCTATATCCGCAGTGCCGATGGCAAGAATCGGGTGTTTATCGGGCCGCTGATCGAGCGCGCCGAGGCGGACCGCCTGCGGGATTTGCTGGATCGCCAGCAGAACCTGAAGGGTTTCGTCACCCGTTTCCAGCCAGAGCGCGGCTAAGTTCGCCTCGCGTTCAGCCTGGAATGCAGTCAAATGTGGGAGGGGGCTTGCTCCCGATAGCGATGGGTCAGTATCCGATGTGCTGACTGACCCACCGCCATCGGGAGCAAGCCCCCTCCCGCTTTGCTTTTGTGCGGGACTTGAAATGCGCTCAACTCGCCACAAACTATTGATTTGCAAAGCACCCGCAATCACAGCTTACCGATAGCCCGGAGCTCTGCTAAAATGCGCCGCCTCATCCGTCCGTAGGCTCAAACGTGCCATTTACCTGGGTTGATTGGGCGATTGTTGCAATCGTCGCCATCTCCGCTTTGATCAGTCTAAGCCGCGGCTTCGTCAAAGAAGCACTGTCGCTGCTGACCTGGATCATCGCAGGAGTCGTCGCCTGGATGTTCGGCGGTTCGCTGTCGGTCTACCTGAGCGGATACATCGAGACACCCTCGGCTCGCGTCATCGCGGGCTGCGCCATCATGTTCATCGCCACGCTGCTGGTGGGGGCAATGGTCAATTATCTTATTGGCGAGTTGATACGTGTCACCGGCCTCTCCGGGACCGATCGATTTCTCGGCATGGCCTTTGGCGCCGCGCGTGGCGCGTTGCTGGTGGTCGTGGCGGTCGGGCTGTTGAGCCTGGGGCCGGTACAGCAGGATGCATGGTGGCAGGAGTCGGTACTCGTGCCAAAATTTCTATTGGTTGCAGATTGGTCCAAGAACCTCATTCTGGGGTGGAGCAGTCAGTGGCTGGCCAGCGGAATCAGCGTACCCGCTGATCTTCCGTTCAAGGAACACCTCTTGCCGGCCAAAACGCCTCA
Source organism: Pseudomonas gorinensis (assembly GCF_042015035.1). Classification (NCBI taxonomy): domain Bacteria; kingdom Pseudomonadati; phylum Pseudomonadota; class Gammaproteobacteria; order Pseudomonadales; family Pseudomonadaceae; genus Pseudomonas; species Pseudomonas gorinensis. Next base: position 5,076,381 of record NZ_CP167125.1, on the reverse strand, counting down.
GTAAGCAGTGTTCAGTCAAGATTCATTAAGTAGGGGTTGCGTCGCATGTGTGGCATCGTCGGTATCGTCGGTAAGTCGAACGTCAATCAGGCGCTGTATGACGCGCTAACCGTCCTCCAGCACCGCGGCCAGGACGCTGCCGGTATTGTGACCAGCCACGACGGCCGGTTATTCCTGCGCAAGGACAATGGGTTGGTACGTGACGTGTTCCATCAGCGTCACATGCAGCGCCTCGTCGGGCACATGGGCATTGGCCATGTGCGTTACCCGACTGCCGGTAGCTCGACCTCGGCCGAAGCTCAACCGTTCTACGTCAACTCGCCTTACGGCATCACCCTGGCGCACAACGGTAACCTGACCAACGTTGAACAACTGGCCAAGGAGATTTACGAATCTGACCTGCGCCACGTCAACACCAGTTCCGACTCGGAAGTGCTGCTCAACGTGTTCGCCCACGAGCTGGCCCAGCGCGGCAAGCTGCAACCGACCGAAGAAGATGTGTTCGCCGCCGTGACCGACGTGCACAACCGTTGCGTCGGTGGTTACGCGGTGGTGGCCATGGTCACCGGCTATGGCATCGTGGGTTTCCGCGACCCGCATGGCATCCGCCCGATCGTGTTCGGCCAGCGTCACACCGACGAAGGCGTCGAGTACATGATTGCCTCCGAAAGCGTGTCCCTGGACGTGCTGGGCTTCACCCTGATCCGTGACCTGGCGCCGGGCGAAGCGGTGTACATCACCGAAGATGGCAAGCTGCATACCCGTCAGTGCGCTGTCGCGCCGAAACTCACCCCGTGCATCTTCGAACACGTCTACCTGGCGCGTCCGGATTCGATCATCGACGGCGTCTCGGTCTACAAGGCGCGCCTGCGCATGGGCGAGAAGCTGGCCGAGAAGATCCTGCGCGAGCGTCCTGAGCACGATATCGACGTGGTGATCCCTATTCCGGACACCAGTCGTACCGCCGCGCTGGAGCTGGCCAACCACCTGGGCGTCAAGTTCCGCGAAGGCTTCGTCAAGAACCGCTACATCGGCCGCACCTTCATCATGCCTGGCCAGGCGGCGCGCAAGAAGTCGGTACGCCAGAAGCTCAACGCCATTGAGCTGGAGTTTCGCGGCAAGAACGTGATGCTGGTGGACGACTCCATCGTGCGGGGTACCACGTGCAAGCAGATCATCCAGATGGCCCGTGAAGCCGGTGCGAAGAACGTGTACTTCTGTTCCGCAGCGCCTGCCGTGCGCTACCCGAACGTATACGGCATCGACATGCCGAGCGCTCACGAACTGATCGCCCACAACCGTACGACCCAGGACGTCGCTGACCTGATTGGCGCCGACTGGTTGATCTACCAGGACCTGTCGGACCTGATCGAAGCGGTTGGCGGTGGCAAGATCAAGATCGACCAGTTCGACTGCGCCGTGTTCGACGGCAAGTACGTGACCGGGGATGTTGACGAGGCCTATCTGAACAAGATCGAGCAGGCGCGTAACGACTCGTCGAAGATCAAGACCCAGGCGGTCAGCGCGATCATCGACCTGTACAACAACTGAGTAGACACCGGCCCTGAGGGGCCGGTTTTGTATCTTAAATAAAGAATTGAGTAAGGAGTCGCAGCATGAGTCAGGAATGGGATGCCGGTCGGTTGGACAGCGACCTCGATGGCGTAGCTTTCGATACCCTGGCAGTGCGCGCTGGCCAGCACCGCACCCCCGAAGGTGAGCACGGTGACCCGATGTTCTTCACTTCCAGCTACGTGTTCCGCACTGCTGCCGACGCCGCCGCGCGTTTTGCCGGTGAAGTACCGGGCAATGTCTATTCGCGTTATACCAATCCGACTGTGCGAGCGTTCGAAGAGCGTATTGCTGCGCTGGAAGGTGCTGAGCAGGCGGTAGCCACGGCTACCGGCATGGCGGCGATCCTGGCGGTGGTGATGAGCCTGTGCAGCGCCGGCGACCACGTGTTGGTGTCGCGCAGCGTGTTCGGTTCGACCATCAGCCTGTTCGAGAAGTATTTCAAGCGCTTCGGTATCGAAGTGGACTACGTGCCCCTGGCGGACCTCTCGGGCTGGGATGCGGCGATCAAGGCCAACACCAAGTTGCTGTTCGTCGAGTCGCCGTCCAATCCGTTGGCCGAGTTGGTGGATATCGCCGCGCTGTCCGAAGTGGCCCACGCCAAAGGCGCGATGCTGGTGGTCGACAACTGCTTCTGCACGCCTGCCTTGCAGCAGCCGCTGAAGTTGGGCGCGGACATTGTGGTGCACTCGGCGACCAAGTTTATCGACGGCCAGGGTCGTTGCATGGGCGGTGTTGTTGCCGGTCGCAGCGAGCAGATGAAGGAAGTGGTGGGTTTCTTGCGCACTGCCGGTCCGACCCTGAGCCCGTTCAACGCCTGGATCTTCCTCAAGGGGTTGGAAACCCTCAGCCTGCGGATGAAGGCCCATTGTGCCAACGCCCAGGCCCTGGCCGAATGGCTGGAGCAGCAGGATGGTATCGAGAAGGTTCACTACGCCGGTCTCAAGAGCCATCCACAACATGAGTTGGCCCAGCGCCAGCAGCGCGGTTTTGGCGCCGTGGTGAGTTTTGAAGTGAAGGGCGGCAAAGAGGGCGCCTGGCGCTTTATCGATGCGACGCGCCTGATCTCCATCACCGCCAACCTCGGTGATAGCAAGACCACGATTACCCACCCGAGCACCACCTCCCACGGCCGTCTTGCGCCACAAGAGCGTGAAGCGGCGGGTATTCGTGACAGCCTGATCCGCATTGCGGTGGGCCTGGAAGACGTGGCTGACTTGCAGGCTGACCTGGCTCGTGGGCTGGCGGCCTTGTGATCGAGTGGTCCATGGAGGCTGCAACAGCCAGTAACGGGCGTGTCGCCTTGGTGACGGGCGCTGCACGGGGCATTGGCCTGGGGATTGCGGCGTGGTTGATCAGCGAAGGCTGGCAGGTGGTATTGACCGACCTGGACCGCGAGCGCGGGTCCAAGGTGTCCGGGGTGCTGGGCGACAACGCCTGGTTTATTACCATGGACGTGGCTGACGAAAAGCAGGTCGCCCAGGGCGTGGCCGAAGTGCTCGGGCAATTCGGGCGCCTGGACGCGCTGGTCTGCAACGCAGCAGTGGCCGACCCGCGCAATATCACCTTGGAAAGCCTCGACCTGGCCTACTGGAATCGCGTGCTGGCGGTGAACCTCAGCGGGCCGATGCTGCTGGCCAAGCACTGTGCGCCTTACCTGCGTGCCCATGGGGGAGCCATCGTCAACCTGGCGTCGACCCGCGCTCGTCAGTCGGAGCCAGACACCGAAGCCTACGCCGCGAGCAAGGGCGGCCTGTTGGCGCTCACGCACGCCCTGGCGATGAGCCTTGGGCCGGAAGTGCGGGTCAATGCGGTCAGCCCTGGCTGGATCGATGCGCGTGACCCCGCTGCGCGACGTGCAGAACCACTGACCGAAGCCGATCATGCCCAGCATCCGGCGGGGAGGGTTGGCACGGTGGAGGATGTGGCTGCGATGGTGGCATGGCTGCTGTCGCGTCAGGCCGGGTTTGTCACGGGGCAAGAGTTTGTGGTGGACGGTGGCATGAGCAAGAAGATGATTTACAGCGAGTAGGGCGGTTAGCGCTCTTGAAGCAATTTTGTCTTTTTCAGAAAAACTTCAAGCGGGCTATTGACTTAGGTCCTCTACCTGCGTAAATTTCGCGGCCTCAACGAAGCAAAGGGTGATTAGCTCAGCTGGGAGAGCATCTGCCTTACAAGCAGAGGGTCGGCGGTTCGATCCCGTCATCACCCACCACTTCTTGAGAGTTTTGCCTTCGGGCAAGACGCAACGTTAAAGGTTGCACCGACGCGCAGCGGTAGTTCAGTCGGTTAGAATACCGGCCTGTCACGCCGGGGGTCGCGGGTTCGAGTCCCGTCCGCTGCGCCATATTTTCCAGGCCTGACTTGTCGGGCTTGAGATTGAACAGCCAAGGCTGATTGATCAGATGTTTAAAGACGGTTGAGGCATCACGCGCAGCCGGTCAAGCGATACGCAGCGGTAGTTCAGTCGGTTAGAATACCGGCCTGTCACGCCGGGGGTCGCGGGTTCGAGTCCCGTCCGCTGCGCCATATCTGCATCAAGGCCCACTGAACGCCTTGAAGCACAAAGAAAGCCACTGGCTACTTTGATCCGATAGCAAAGACCCTGGTCGAAAGACCGGGGTTTTTTGTGTCTGCAATTTGGTGCTGGTCAATGCGCCCGCCCAAGCCATCGCAACGCGATGGCGGCTGGCTTGCCTGCGATAGCAACGACTGGGTCTCATCATGAGCCCGCATTGTCACATCCCAGGCAAACTTTCCAATCAGAACCCCAGCTTGTCTCGCAGCCCGTAATACCAAGCCCCCATCGCCGCAAACGGCGTGCGCAGCAGTTGCCCGCCCGGGAACGGGTAGTGCGGCAGGTCGGCAAACGCATCAAAGCGCTCGGCCTGGCCTCTGAGTGCCTCGGCCAATACCTTGCCCGCCAGGTGTGTGTACGTCACGCCGTGGCCACTGCAACCCTGGGAGTAATAGATGTTGTCGCCCAGGCGGCCGACTTGCGGCAAGCGCGACAGGGTCAGCAGGAAGTTGCCGGTCCAGGCGTAGTCGATCTTCACGTCCTTGAGCTGAGGGAAGGCTTTGAGCATTTTCGGGCGGATGATCGCTTCGATATTTGCCGGGTCGCGCGCGCCATACACTACGCCACCGCCGAAGATCAGTCGTTTGTCACGGGTGAGTCGGTAGTAGTCGAGCAGGTAGTTGCAGTCCTCGACGCAGTAATCCTGCGGCAATAGCGATTGGGCCAGTTCATCCCCGAGTGGTGCGGTTGTGATCACCTGAGTGCCGCAGGGCATCGACTTGGCTGCTAACTCCGGCACCAGGTTGCCCAGGTAGGCATTGCCCGCCACGATGATGAACTTGGCCCTGACCTTGCCTTCGGTCGTGTGCACCACCGGGTTGGCGCCGCGCTCAATGCGTACAGCTGCTGACTGCTCATAGATCGTGCCACCGAGAGACTCCACGGCCGCCGCTTCACCCAGCGCCAGGTTGAGTGGGTGGATATGCCCGCCGCTCATGTCCAGCAGGCCGCCGACATAGTTGTCACAGGCTACTACTTCGCGGATACGGCGCTCGTCGAGCAGCTCCAGTTGTGTGTGGCCATAACGTTCCCAGAGGCGCTTCTGCGATTCCAAGTGGCCCATGTGCTTGCTGTTGAGTGCGGCGAAGACGCCGCCGTCCTTCAAGTCGCACTGGATCTGATACTTGGCCACCCGCTCGCGAATGATCCGGCCGCCTTCAAACGCCATGTCCCCCAGCAATTGCGCCTGCTTGGGCCCGACGCTGCGTTCGATCACATCGATATCGCGGCTGTAGCTGTTGACGATCTGCCCGCCATTGCGGCCCGACGCGCCAAAGCCGACCTTGGCGGCTTCCAGCACCGTCACGCGAAAACCGTTTTCCAGTAGAAACAGTGCGCTGGACAAGCCGGTATAGCCGGCACCAATCACGCACACATCGGTTTCCACTTCGCCTTGCAGTACCGGACGCGGAGGGACCGCGTTGGCGGACGCAGCGTAATACGACTGGGGGTAGGGGGTGTTCGCCATCCTGGAACCTCTGTTTTATATTTTTTACGAGTGCCCCGATCCTACCTGAGTTGAAAATTGCCTGCCAGCCACCCGAAAAATGCAAATGCACCAGCCGCAAATAAAAAATTCGCATATTCATAGGGTTAGCTGCAAAAAAGATGTTGACACCCCTCCGAAATTCCGTAGAATGCCGCCTCACAGCAGGCACGTAGCTCAGTTGGTTAGAGCACCACCTTGACATGGTGGGGGTCGTTGGTTCGAGTCCAATCGCGCCTACCAAACAAAATCCGCTCTGCTGGGCGGTCTAGAAGGGCTCACCGAAAGGTGGGCCCTTTTTGTTGTCTGGAATTTGGGCACGGCATCGCCTGGCCACTGACGCGGCTCGCTTTGAAAAGTGAGGGCGGATCGATCAGCAGAAAAGCTGAGCCACCGCGAGCAGGCAGATGATCTGGGCTATCATCTGGCAGCGTATTTCACCATTCGTTGTCGCCATACCCATTTGCCCGGCGTACATGTTGGCTACCTCTTTGTCGGCAATCATGCCGTAAACGATGCGCAGGAATGCGCACCGTATTGGTTGAGTATAGTTTCGGATTGGGATTCTTCACTGTCTAGTCTCAGGCCAGCTCTGATACAGGGCTGTCTTGAGGGGGCGCGATCGCAGGGCCAACCGAGAGGTTGGCCCTTTTTTGCAGGGTTGACGCCATACTGGGCACTGTTTGAATTCAACCGGGGAGGCAGCGATGGAGCAGTTAATGGAAGTGTCGTTCGACGTGACGGCACAGGAGCGTGAGGCAATCCTCAAACCGTTGAGGGCGTATAACCTCAGTCATACCGGCGATATGGCGTTCGAAACCGTAGGGATTTTGCTGCGGGATCCTGTCACTGAAGAGGTGGTCGGTGGGCTGTATGGGAAGATTTCATACGGATGGTTGTTCATTGAGTTGTTGAGTGTTCCCGATCAGTTACGCACCCAAGGTACTGGCTCCCGCCTGATGCGCGCCGCTGAAGAGTTGGCCAGGCAGCATGGCTGCACCGGGATCTGGCTGGATACCTTCAGTTTCCAGGCGCCCGGGTTTTATCGAAAGCTGGGGTTCACTGAGTTCGGGCATATTGCCGATTATCCACCGGGACACCAACGCCACTTTTTCCAGAAACGTCTGGCCTGAATCCTGCCAGGGCGCCGGTTCACCTGGCGCCCATTACCCACAAAATTTATTGGTTTACAGCAACAACTTTTCTTGTTGGACACCCCCGCCCCAAGCGGCAAAGATGCCGCCACCGACGCTCGACCTTCCAGGTCAACAATAAAAAACCGAGCCGACTGCACGCCACTTTCTTGCTGTGAACCCTTTGTTCACATCCTGCTGTAATGGCGCCGCAGCGCGCACTTAAGGACCTCACCGCCATGCAAACTGTTGTGAATCTATGGCCGTTGATCGGCGTACTCGTCATCGTGGTTGGCTTTGTCTTGCGCTTCAATCCCCTGTTGGTGGTCACCGCCGCCGCTATCGCCACCGGGCTCGCTGCCCATTTCCCGCTGGAGAAAATCCTCGCCACCATGGGCGATGGTTTCCTTCAGACCCGCGCCCTGCAATTGATTCTGTTGCTGCCATTGGCTGTCATCGGGCTGTTGGAGCGCCATGGCTTGCGCCTGCATGCACAGAACTGGATCGCTCGTTTCGAACGCGCCACGGTCGGGCGTTTGTTGATCATCTACCTGTTTGTGCGTGAGTCGACCGCTGCCATGGGGCTGACCAGCCTTGGTGGGCATCCGCAGATGGTGCGCCCGCTGCTCGCGCCGATGGCCGAAGGTGCGGCGGAAAAGCGCTTTGGCAAATTGCCGGACAAACTGCGTCACAAGGTGCTGGCCATGTGCGCGGCGACCGATAACGTCGGGCTGTTTTTCGGTGAGGACATCTTTGTCGCCTTTGGCGCAATCGCGCTGATGCACACCTTCTTGCTTGGTTCGGGGATAGATGTGGAACCGCTGCACATCGCGGTATGGGGCATTCCCACGGCGATTTGCGCCTTTATCATCCACGCGATTCGGTTGCATCGATTTGATCGACGGTTGACGCGGGAAATGACCGCCGTCGCCACGCCAGTGGAGGCCGCCCAATGATCATTTCCATTCAATACCTGTATTGGCTCGCCGGTGTGTTGCTGTTGATCACTGCCGGCATGATCCTGCTGGATCGTAGCCACCCGAAGCCTGGTCCAGCACCCTGTTTTGGTTGCTGTTCGCTATTCCGTTTCTGGTGGGCGAGCGCCTGCCGTCGGTGGTGATCGGGGCGGGTGTGGTGGTGATGGCGTTGATCGCAGGGTTGGGCGGGGTTGGCCGTGGCGCCCATGCCGAATTGCACGACAAGGCTTCCCGCGCGAGTGCCGGCCGACTGGGCCACAAGTTGTTTATCCCGGCGCTGGCCATTCCGCTGACGACGGTGATTGGTTCGGTGTTGCTCAAGCACACCGAGATCGGCGGCGTACCGCTGCTGGACCCGAAGAACACCACCTTTGTGTCCCTCGGTATCGGCTGCCTGATCGCCCTCGGCCTGGCCTGCTGGTTGACTCGCGACACCCCGGTGCAAGCCTTGCGCGAATCCCGCCGCCTGACCGAAGCCCTTGGCTGGGCGATGGTGCTCCCGCAAATGTTGGCGATGCTCGGGCTGCTGTTCAATGAAGCCGGAGTGGGCACGGCCGTCGCCCACGTCACCACCACCTACATCAACCTGGATTACAAGTTGGTGGCAGTGATGGTTTATGTGCTGGGCATGGCCTTGTTTACGGTGATCATGGGCAACGGCTTTGCGGCTTTCCCGGTGATGACGGGTGGCGTCGGTGTGCCAGTGCTGGTGGGTATCTACGGTGGCAACCCGGCGGTGATGGCGGCGATCGGCATGTTTTCCGGCTACTGCGGTACGCTGATGACGCCGATGGCGGCCAACTTCAATATCGTCCCGGCCGCCTTGTTGGAGCTACCGGACAAAAACGCGGTGATCAAGGCGCAGTTGCCGACCGCGTTGATGATGCTGGTGGTCAATATTGTCCTGCTTTACCTGTTGATGTGAGGCCAGGATGCGAATCGTTCTGCTGACGGGCTTCGAGCCCTTTGATCAAGACGCGATCAATCCATCCTGGGAGGCCGTGCGTCAGTTGGATGGCATGCCGTTGGGTGAAGATGTGCAAATTGTTGCGCGTCGTTTGCCCTGCGCCTTTGCCACTGCCGGCGAGTGCCTGGCCCAACTGATAGATGAGTTGCACCCAGCCCTGATCATCGCGACGGGCCTGGGGCCTGGGCGTGGCGAGATATCCATAGAGCGGGTGGCGATCAACCTGAATGACGCCCGTATTCCCGACAACCTGGGGGAGCAACCGATTGACACGGCTGTAGTGGTCGATGGGCCCGCAGCCTACTTCTCCACGTTGCCGATCAAGGCCATGGTCAAGGCCGTGCGCGAGGCGGGTATAGCAGCCTCAGTCTCGCAGACAGCGGGGACGTTCGTTTGCAACCAAGTGTTCTACCGTTTGCAGCACTCACTCGCAGGAACGGGTGTACGCAGTGGTTTCATTCACGTGCCGTACCTGCCGGAGCAGGTGGTTGTCTCGGGGCAGCCTTCAATGGCGTTGACCACGCTGGTCAAAGGGTTGCAGGTGGCTGTGCTGACGGCGTGGCAAACATCCGTGGATGTAACGGAAGCGGGCGGGCAGGTCAGCTGATCTGTCGGGTTGACTTCAGGTGGCAAGCAGTCGGGTAAGCCCGAAGGTGATCGCACAGGCCAGGCCTGTCATGGCGAACGCCGTTGCGACATACCATTTGATGAGATTCAGTTCAGTGGTTGCGAGGTCCGCCTTGGTAGCGAAATGCTTTTCCATGGAGTCTGCCCTGTTTGAAACGGTGAATAGCTTCTCTTTCATTTCAGCCAGCCTCTTTTCCAGTGAGCTCAATCGTTTTTCCACACCGGGACCTCCATCATTTCCTCCGCCCGCTCTGCCTTGAGTCGGGGTATTCAGCGTATTCGTCGAGCCAAATCGATACTGTTTTTTCTGCAAAGCCTGACACCTGTTTTAAATCGTGTGAGAGAGCGCTTGGGAGAAAAGAATAGTGGGAGTCAGAGCAGAGGGTGACCGACAAATTTTTGCAAAATACCACCGAGGTTCTGGCCCGCGACGCTCAGTGACCCCGTTGCGGAAAGAACAACTCAAAACACGTCACGCCGTCCTGGCTGCTGACGCTGTACCGGCCGCTATGCAACTGCATGATGGTTGCCACGATCGACAACCCTAGCCCATTGGACTGTGCCGACCGCTCCCGTGACTCATCCACCCGGTAGAACCGCTCGAACAGTCGCGGCAAATGTTCGGCAGCAATGGTGTCGCCCTGGTTGCTGACCCTCAGGTGGATGCCTTCGGCATTGGGAAGCGCCTGGATCAACAGATCGGAATCAGGAGCGCCATACTTGATGGCATTGGCGCACAGGTTGGCCAATGCGCGGCGCAGCAGCATCGGCTCGGCCCAGATCACGCCCGCGCCCTCGGCGATGATGTGCATATTTGCATCACTCGCCAATCCTTCGAAGTAATCAGCCATGCGTTCCACTTCGTCTGCTGCACTTAATTCCTGGCGCTGGCGCAATGCACTTGCCGGGTCGGTGCGGGCGAGGAATAACATGTTATCGAGCATGCGGGCCAGGCGTTCAAGCTCTTCTACATTAGACGCGAGCAACTGCTGGTAGCTTTCGACGTTGCGGCTCTGTTGCAAGGCGACCTGGGTTTCCCCCAGCAAGTTGTTGATCGGTGTACGTAGTTCGTGGGCCATGTCGGTGGATACCTGGCCCAGTTGCGTAAAGCCCTTGGCCAGGCGTTCAAGCATGGTATTGAACGAGTCGATCATCGGCAGCAACTCCTTGGGCGTGCCACGACTGTCGAGGCGTTCAGCCAGGTTGCCGACACCGATGCCCCGGGCATGCCGCGCCAGGCGTCGCAAGGGCAGCAGGCCACGGTGTACCAGCAGGTAGCCCACCAGGGCGAGGAAGATTGCCGCGATGCTGGCCAGGATATACACACTCAATCGGTAGCTGGCGAGCACGGCGGTGCGTTCAGTCATCAGGCGGCCGGTGGTGACTTGCAGGCTGCCCAGGTCGCCAGAGTCGATGGAGGCCGCAACGATGGCAAACGGTACGCCATCCACGCCGGGAAAATGGTGTACGTCAGTCAACGCCAGGGTATGGTTTTTCGGCACGGGGGGAACGGATGGCACCTCGATGTTGCCGGGGTTGACGACCAGCAGGGGTGTCTGGCCCGGCGCTGTGATGCTCAGCACCGACTCGCGATTGCCCAGCATGTTCTGGAACAGCTCCGGCTTGGTCTTGATCAGGTCCAGGGTGTTGCTGTCGTTGAGCAGGTTGCGCAACTGGTCGATACGGTAGATCAATGCGGCGTCGTCGCGCATGATCAGCTCACGCTCCAGCTCACGGTACAGCGCCACGCCCAGGGTGGCCAGCAGCACAAAGGCCAGCAAGGCGAAGATCAACGCCAGGCGCAAGGTCAAGGAGTAATGTCGATTTGGGCTCATGGCTGGGTATCGAAACGGTAGCCGATGCCCCGCACACTGTGGATCAGCTTGAGCTGGAACGGGTCATCGATTTTCAGGCGCAGGCGCCGCACGGCTACGTCCACCACATTGGTGTCGCTGTCGAAATTCATGTCCCAGACCCGCGAGGCAATCAACGAGCGGGACAACGGCTGGTCCTGATGCGTGGCGAACAGGTGCAGCAGGGCGAACTCTTTATTGGTCAGGGTGATGCGCGTACCGGCACGGGTGACACGGCGCTTGAGCACGTCGATGTGTAGGTCGGCGATGTTCAGGTGTTCTTCTTCGCGGCTCGGACCGCGTCGGGTCAAGGTGCGCAGGCGCGCGACCAGTTCGGCAAAGGAGAAAGGTTTGATCAGGTAGTCATCAGCCCCCAGTTCCAAGCCCTTGATGCGGTCGGCAATGTCATCGCGGGCGGTGAGGAACAGCACCGGCGTGTCGGCCTCCTTGCGCAAGCGCCGCAGCACTTCCCAGCCGTCCATTTTCGGCATCATCACGTCGAGTACGATCACATCGAATGGCGTTTCCAAGGCCTGGTGCAAGCCATCTACCCCGTCACGGGCGAGGCTTACGGAGTAGCCCAGCTCCTGCAGGCCGTTGAGCAGGTAATTGCCGGCCTTGGGCTCGTCTTCGACGACAAGGATGTTCATGGGAAGTGCCCTGGTTCAGTGCGTGGCGCAAGTGTAGCCCGATCAATTGTCATTGGCGCAGCCGATGCCTTGGACCTGATAGTCCAGCACATGTTCGCGGTCCTGGTGGTCCAGGTATTTGAGTTGTGCCGGGACGATTCCACATTGGCCGTAAGTGTCGGTACTCGACAGGACTTTGGCGACGTCCAGGTGTACGAAGAAGCCGGTTTTGTCGTGGATCACGTCCGTGGCAGCTGGAGTGTCGGCCGCGAATACCGAACCGGTGGCCAGTAAAGCGGCAAAACCAAGGGCAAACAGTTTCATGGAGGTATCTCTCGTTAAGGGCGGGTTGCCCGGTCGTTGGCAGTGAGTTCACAGTAACCAGGCGACACAAACAGCCAACCAACAGGATCATGACAAGTTCGTAATAAAAGGCTTAAGGCTGGCGGCCGGACGCTGCGAGGATCAGATCGGTGATTTCCTTGGCGTGGGATACCAGCGACAAGTGGCTCGACGGCAGCTCGATCGTGCTGGCGTTCATGCGCTTGGCGAGGAAGCGTTCGAGGTCCGGGTTGATGGTCTGGTCGTGGGTAGATACGGCGTACCAGGATGGTTTGGTGTGCCAGGCAGCATTCACGGTTCGGCCACTGAACAGCGTCTTGGCGATCGGTTGTTGCACGGCGTAAAGCTCCAGGGCCTTGGCACGTGGCACGTCGGCGGCGAAGTACTTGAGGAAGGCGTCCTGGCTCAGGGTGAGGTAGCCGTCGTGCTCTTCCACTCCGTTGCGCACGGGCAGCCACATACACCAATGCGCTGACCTTCGGGTTTACTCCCGAGTCGCTGACCACGCTGCCGGCGTAGGAATGGCCGACCAGTACGGTAGGGGCGGCTTGGAGTCGGGTGATCACTTCGGACCAGCTGGAGCCGTCAGCCCAGGAACCATGAAATCGCTGGAGTGCTTGTCCGCCGCGTTTACAACTGCAGAGCTGACCCGTAGATTGCAACGGGCTCATCATTTGTCACCGTCCAAGAGGAAGCCCAGCAGTGTCCATCCGCGTCTTTACCCGGCCTTACCGCGCCTTCCTGTTCGATATGGACGGGACCCTGCTCAACTCCATTGCTGCCGCCGAGCGGGTCTGGAGTATGTGGGCTGAACGTCACGGCTTGGACGTGAAGGCCTTCCTGACTACCATTCATGGCGCTCGGGCCATCGATACCATTACCCGCCAGGCGTTGCCTGGGGTTGATCCTGAGGTGGAGGCGCAATGGATTACCGAGGCGGAGTTGAATGATGTCGAAGGCGTCGTGGCGATTCCCGGTGCCGTTGAGTTTTTGAACCGTCTGCCTGGCGACCAATGGGCGCTGGTGACGTCTGCCCCCCGGGAGTTGGCGTTGCGCCGGCTACAAGCGGCCGGCATCACTCCGCCTGCGGTGCTGGTGACGGCTGAAGATGTGGCCAGTGGTAAGCCTGACCCTGCCTGTTATGTGCTGGGCGCACAGCGCCTGGGGGCGGCGGTACAGGACTGCCTGGTGTTCGAAGATGCGACGGTAGGTATTCGGGCAGGCGAGGCCGCTGGCGCGGATGTGATGGTCGTGACCTCGACTCACCTGACGACCATGCACACTGCGCATGCCACCACCGATGGGTATGAACACTTGCACGTCGAGCACGACGGTGGCGGTTTGCTGCGCTTGCGGCGCCTGGCAGGTTGATGCGAAAAAGCCGAGCCCGGTTTGGCGGTCTCGGTCCTATTCGCAGGATGTATGACCAGGCGGCACCTGTTGCAGTCGGCTGCTTCTCATGCCCTGGCGTGACAGCACCATTTCCCTGAGGATTTCATTGGCCAGGCGGGCAATCGCTTCAGTCCCGCGATAATGCGCGCGCACAATGCCGGTAATCGCGAAGTGGTCGGTTTCCGGGCCGCTGAGGATGGCGGAGAGGGTGCCGTCGGCATGCAACGTGCAATTGACCGTATAGCTGGGCAGACGGCTTGCCAGGGCAGATTCGATTTGGGATTTGCTGAGGGTGTCCATCTGCGTAAGCACCTTTCACTGATCGTGCAAGCCCAAGCATAGATCCTGTTGGAAGACTGTAAACACCGGTGATCTATTAGCGAAACTGCGACCTATCAACCCGCGTTTTTTGGGTGGGCGCGGTGGGTGGCTCGCTGGCACAACTTGCGCTGGATGGCCTTCTGGATCGGTTTGAGACAGAACATGAACAGGTAGCCGCACAAAAACAAAGCCAGATCCAGCCATGAAGGGGCGTCGGTGGCGTCTGTCCTTTCAATTTCGAACCTCAAACCATATTCCAGGCCGGCAAAGGCCAACCCGATCAGCACGGCGATCGCCCAGGAATAGGTGATAAAGCGTTGTGTTGAGGTGCGCCTCATCGGCGTGCTCCTGAGTGTGCTCAGATGTCGGCAGAGTGAGTCAGGAGTTTCGGCTGCGAATCGCGCGACAAGTTCCAGGGATGAAGACAGTTTCATCTGCCAATGCAGATGCAAGGGCAGTGCGCGGGACAAGAATAAGGCGCGAGCAGGTCTAGGCAGTTTTCGCCAGCCGTTACAGAGCGAAAAGGCTGGCTACTGGAGTGCTTCAAGGAGTCTGGTTTTTGTCCGGAGCTGTCAGGCCAGCCTGGATGCGCTGGTAGATCTCCTCGCGATGCACGGCAACGTCCTTGGGTGCGTTGATGCCGATTCGTACTTGCTGGCCGCTGACGCCCAGGATGGTGATCGTAATGTCATCACCGATGTTTATGCTTTCACCAACTTTGCGGGTGAGTATCAGCATGGACTTCTCCTTGATTACTTTTAAGGACACATGTTTCAGACAGGGCAGGTGTCGGATGTGTGTAGCTTACTGCTAAGCGCTTCCCTGTGACTGCCTCTTTTTAGGACGCATAGAGGCAACATTAATTCCCATGGCGGCATCATACAGGTCTGCGATACATCATTCGCATTGTTTAAGCCAACGTTTATGACGGCCAGAATAGACAGTGAATGATAAAGTTGCCTCTTTATCCTTTAAGGAGCAGGGCAGTGCGTAAAGTAGCGATGGCAATTGTGGCGTTGGCATTGGCCGGTTGCGGTGAAGGCAAACCTGTCGAAGCGCCCAAGGCCAAGCCTGCCGTGACTGAAAACCAGCCACAGACCGGCGCGATTGCTGCCCAGGAATGGGACGTTTGGGTAGGCCCGCCTGACCACAAGCTACAGGCGATCACCGACCTGACCGCGTGGTTGCTGGAGCATGGTTTCAATTTTTATATCGTGAAGGAAAACGGCAAGGACGAAGTGTACTTGGGGCCATTCGCAACCAAGGCCGATGCGGAAGCCAAGCAGGCCCTGCTCACGGAAAAGCTGGCCCGCGCCAAGAAAAACGACACCGAATCGCAGGTTGTCGAGCACAAGACTGCGCAGTAACCGGCAGGTAGGGCGAGAGCACGCCGAGTGCTCCCGCCCGCGTTCAACCGCAGGCCTTGAGGTTCACCGGGCCGACAAACTCATTTCCACGCCCCATCACACAGGCCACGGTCTGGTTGCGCTGACGCTCCCAATGCTGCACAGGGTAGGTCTTGTCCCAGGCTTCATAAAGTTGCCGGTCCTGTTTCGACAGGCGCAAGCCGTATTGTTTGCTCATATAGAAATACGTCCGGGCAATCATTCCGCGTATGGACGGGCGCGGCATCACCTTCTTGGCCTTGAAGTCGACCTGGGTCAAGCATGAGCCGTACTGCCCGCTTTGCACCGGCAGCCAGCCAAAACTGAAGTTGTTACGATCGCCGTTGACCTCACCGATACTCGGCACCAGGTTGTGCAGGTCCGCCTCGGCACGCTTGAACACCTCATCATGGCGTGTGCAGTTCTTGCGTCCGCCATTCTGCCAGCACTGGCGCTGGTGCCCGATCTGCCAGGCCGGAACAATGTGTTCCCATTCGATGCGTGCAGCGCGGCTGGCGTTTTTACGAGGGATATAACCGCAGGCTTTCAAGTCCACGCGGTTACCGGTGTATTTGCAGCCGCAGTAGAACTCAGTGGATTGTGGGGCGTAGAGTTTCCAGGCGATTTTTTTGGCTTCGCTGAACGTTCGGGGCGCTTGGGCATGGGCGGTGACGGCAAAAAACAAGCAAAGCACAGCAATAAAACGGACACTCATTGAATCAGTCTTCCTTCGGCACAACCCAGAAAATCTGCACGCCACCGTCGTCCCGATAGGCGAGGGTAACGTTGTCGTTTTCTGCGATCTCTTCAAGCAAACGCGCCCACTCGTCCTCCGGCTCATCCGGCAAACGGAAGATCAAGGCCGCCTTGTTTTTTTGGGCATTGGTCGAATTGATGACTTTTTGCACGCGAACGGCCAGGCGTTGATAGGCATCGGGCAGGGTTGGTGCTGCGGAAGAGGGCGTTGCCACGGAATATTCCTTAGTTAGCTGTACGTGCATACAGTATTTAACTGTAGGCAGTTTCGCAACTGCTTAAAGTTAAACAAGGCCGTCTGACAGTGATTTGGGATTTTTGTGTAGCGGCGGGGCGGGGGGCGAAGAGTTGTAGGGGCGGGCGTGCTCGCGAAAGACTTGAAGGCAATAGGTTAAGCCAGACGGACCGCGTCATCGTTAACCACTTTCGCGAGCAAGCTCGTCCCTACAGGGTATGGCTAGTAATCAGTATTCCCAGAACATCCGTTGCAGTTCCTTGCTGTCCTGGGTCTTGGTCAGTGCAAC
Source organism: Pseudomonas gorinensis (assembly GCF_042015035.1). Lineage (NCBI taxonomy): Bacteria > Pseudomonadati > Pseudomonadota > Gammaproteobacteria > Pseudomonadales > Pseudomonadaceae > Pseudomonas > Pseudomonas gorinensis. Next base: position 5,059,839 of record NZ_CP167125.1, on the reverse strand, counting down.
CATTGCCAGGATCCGCGCTTTCTGCGGGTTCAGGTCGTGGGCTGCGACCCAGTCATACTTGTCGTCAGGCTGTTCGGCATTGCGTAGTACGAAACCGCCGGCATTCACGTGGGACGAGCGAATGATTTGCACACCTTGCTTGCGCAGCTCCTGCAGGGCAGGAACAACCTTGGACGACACTGAGCCGTTGCCGGTACCGGCATAGATGATGGCTTTGGCGCCGGCCTGGGCCAGGGCCTTGGCGGCAGTGTCGCCTACGTTGCCGTAGCCGTAGGCGATTTCGACGTCGGGCAGGCTCTTGATGGTCTTGATATCGAATTCCGAATCCATGGTGTGACGCTTGGCCGGCAGGCGGAACCAGTAGGATTTACCCTCGACCACCATGCCCAGCGGACCCCATGGGCTCTTGAAGGCTTCGGTCTTGATGTTGACCATCTTGCTGACGTCGCGACCCGACTGGATCTCGTCATTCATGGTTACCAGCACGCCTTTGCCGCGGGCATCTTTGCTACCGGCAACGGCGACAGCGTTGTACAGGTTGAGCATGCCATCGGCTGACATGGCGGTGCCTGGACGCATGGAGCCGACGACCACGATAGGCTTGTCGGTTTTTTCCACCAGGTTCAGGAAGTAGGCGGTTTCCTCGAGGGTGTCGGTCCCGTGGGTGATCACGATGCCATCCACGTCCTTGCTGTCGGCCAGTTCGGCGACGCGGCGGCCCAGTTGCAGCAGGTTTTCGTTGTTGATGCTTTCCGATGCGATTTGCATCACTTGCTCGCCACGCACATTGGCAAGCTGGCTCAGTTCAGGAACACCGGCAATCAACTGCTCGATGCCGACCTTGGCTGCCTGGTAAGTAGCGCTGTTGGCCGTGCTGGCACCAGCGCCAGCAATGGTGCCACCGGTAGCGAGGATCACTACGTTGGAGAGTTTGGCCTTGGTTTCAACTTCCTTTGCCTGGGCGGCAACGGGGAACAGCAGCAGGAGGGCTAATGCGCCCGGAACAATGTTCTTCAATGCAGATTTCATTATTTTTCTCTCTGGTTTTTGATGAGTGCGGTAGCAAGTTCATCTAGAACACCCGGGCGGTTCTGAACGCCGCGAGGTGTTAGGGAAGAGCAGGATCTGTACCAGTCTGATTGTGGCCTTGTATATAAATTAAGCTATTGATTTAAAACGATTTATTTTCAATGTTTCGGGCCGGTCGGCTGGCCCGTTGTCCGGCTTTCCGAACAACAGAGTGGGTTCGCGTTCGGTTGTCCGAAAGCAGTGACGAACTCTCCGGACACTCTGCGCGACGGAGGCGTCATGGCCTGTCGTTTTAGAGAACGACTGGGCGCAGATGATGTTTACTGATCGGTGCGATCGAGCGGCAAGGCAGGGGATAGAGGGCCTGGATGAAAGGTTGTTTTCCAGCGTTGACAAATCTCGACAAGGTTCTCATAGTTTGAATAACGCAAACGTTTGCGAGATATTTCACGGGTGGCTCCCTGAGTCTCGTGAAAGCTCGTTTCAGCCACCCAGGTGGGAGGGCTGCCGAAGCGCTTTTCGGTGCAAGCGTTGCTCACAATAATCATAAGATCGGAGTGAACCCATGAAGCTGCCATTTGCTGGACGTCTTCTTGCTGTCGCTGTGCTTGCTGCCGCATCCGTCGCTTTACCGCTCTCCTCTGCATTCGCTGACGATACTGCCGCCAAACCCAAGGTCGGCCTGGTGATGAAGTCCCTTGCCAACGAGTTTTTCGTGACGATGCAGGAGGGGGCGAAAGATTACCAAAAGGCGCACTCCGCTGATTTCGACATGATCACCAACGGTATCAAGAACGAAACCGATACCAGCGCGCAGATCGATATCGTCAATCAAATGATCCTTGCCAAGGTCAACGCTATCGTCATCGCCCCAGCCGATTCCAAGGCGCTGGTCACCGTGCTGAAGAAAGCCTCCGACGCCGGTATCAAAGTCGTCAACATCGATAATCGATTGGACCCGGACGTACTGAAAAGCAAAAACCTCAATATCCCATTCGTAGGCCCCGACAACCGCAAAGGCTCCAAGCTGGTGGGCGACTACCTGGCCAAGAAACTGGCCTCGGGTGACAAGGTCGGCATCATTGAAGGTGTGCCGACCACTACCAATGCCCAGCAGCGCACCGCAGGCTTCAAGGATGCGATGGACGCTGCCGGTATGAAAATCGTCTCCACCCAATCCGGTAACTGGGAAATCGACCAGGGCCAGAAAGTGGCGTCTGCGATGTTGAGCGAATACCCGGACATCAAGGCTCTGCTGGCGGGTAATGACAATATGGCCTTGGGCGCAGTGTCTGCGGTACGTGCAGCAGGCAAGGCGGGGAAAGTGATGGTGGTGGGCTACGACAACATCGAGGCCATCAAGCCGATGCTGCAGGACGGCCGAGTCTTGGCGACTGCTGACCAGGCTGCCGCCCAGCAAGCCGTGTTCGGTATCCAGAATGCCCTGAAGCTGGTCAAGGGTGAAAAAGTCGACGCCAAAGACGGTGTGATCGAAACTCCGGTCGAACTCGTTACCAAGCAGTAATCCTGGCAGCACCAACAGCGTCCGCTCGTCCTGAGCGGGCGCCTGGAGATTTTCCTATGTCATCTTCCGCCCCGAACGCTGTCCTCTCGGTCAGCGGTATCGGCAAGACCTATGCCCAACCGGTTCTGTCCGACATCACCCTGACGCTCAATCGCGGGGAAGTGCTGGCGTTGACCGGTGAAAATGGCGCAGGCAAAAGTACCTTGTCGAAGATCATCGGCGGTTTGGTCACACCGACCACCGGGCATATGCAGTTCAATGGCGAGGACTTCCGTCCAGGCAGTCGCACCCAGGCCGAAGGGTTGGGCGTACGTATGGTCATGCAGGAACTCAACCTGCTGCCAACGCTGACCGTGGCCGAAAACCTGTTCCTGGACAACCTGCCCAGCCACTGTGGCTGGATCAGCCGCAAGCAACTGCGTAAAGCCGCGATCGACGCCATGGCTCAGGTCGGCCTGGATGCAATCGACCCTGACACCTTGGTTGGCAGCCTGGGCATCGGCCATCAACAAATGGTCGAAATCGCGCGCAACCTGATCGGCGACTGCCATGTGCTGATCCTCGACGAACCTACGGCCATGCTGACCGCCCGTGAAGTCGAGATGCTGTTTGAACAAATCACTCGCCTGCAGGCCCGGGGCGTGGCGATCATTTATATTTCGCACCGGCTCGAAGAGTTGGCCCGTGTAGCCCAGCGCATTGCGGTACTGCGTGACGGCAAGTTGGTCTGTGTCGAGCCGATGGCCAATTACAACAGTGAGCAACTGGTCACCTTGATGGTCGGTCGCGAGCTCGGCGAGCACATCGATCTGGGCCCGCGGACAATCGGCGGTCCCGCCTTGACGGTGAAAAACCTGACGCGTTCGGACAAGGTTCGTGATGTGTCCTTTGAAGTGCGTGCTGGCGAGATCTATGGCATCTCCGGCCTGATCGGCGCTGGTCGTACCGAGTTGCTACGCCTCATTTTCGGTGCCGACCTCGCCGACAGCGGCACCGTGGCGCTGGGCTCCCCAGCCCAGGTTGTCAGCATTCGTTCACCTGTGGACGCGGTAGGCCACGGCATTGCCCTGATCACCGAAGACCGTAAGGGCGAAGGCCTGCTGCTGACCCAGTCCATCAGCGCCAATATTGCCTTGGGCAACATGCCGGAAATTTCTGGCGGCGGTGTAGTGAATCGCCGCGATGAAACCGCCTTGGCCAAGCGCCAGATCGATGCCATGCGCATTCGCAGTTCCAGCCCGGCGCAGTTGGTGTCCGAGCTCTCCGGCGGCAACCAGCAAAAGGTGGTAATAGGCCGCTGGCTGGAGCGCGACTGCTCGGTGATGCTGTTCGATGAGCCGACCCGCGGTATCGATGTGGGGGCCAAGTTCGATATTTATGCCTTGCTCGGCGAGTTGACTCGCCAGGGTAAAGCGCTGGTGGTGGTGTCCAGTGACCTGCGTGAGCTGATGCTGATCTGCGACCGCATCGGCGTGCTGTCCGCCGGGCGCCTGATCGAGACCTTCGAACGTGACAGCTGGACCCAGGACGAATTGCTCGCCGCCGCGTTTGCCGGCTATCAGAAACGTGATGCGCTGCTCAATGACGCCGCGCTTAGGGATACCCCATGAAAACAACAATTTCCCCCGGTAAAGCAGGTGGCAACTTCTACGGCCTGGGCACCTACCTGGGGCTGGCAGGTGCGTTGCTGGCGATGATTGCGCTTTTTTCGGTGCTCAGTGATCACTTCCTGTCCTACGACACCTTCAGCACCCTGGCCAACCAGATTCCAGACCTGATGGTGCTGGCAGTGGGCATGACCTTCATCCTGATTATCGGCGGTATTGACCTGTCAGTGGGCTCGGTGCTGGCACTGGCGGCATCGGCCGTCAGCGTGGCGATTCTTGGCTGGGGTTGGAGCGTGTTGCCGGCAGCCTTGCTCGGCATGGGCTGCGCCGCATTGGCAGGCACGATTACGGGTTCGATCACGGTGGCCTGGCGCATTCCGTCGTTCATCGTGTCCCTTGGCGTGCTGGAAATGGCACGCGGTGTGGCGTACCAGATGACCGGCTCGCGCACCGCCTATATCGGTGATTCCTTCGCCTGGTTGTCCAACCCGATTGCCTTCGGCATTTCGCCGTCATTTATCATCGCCTTGCTGGTGATCATCGTTGCCCAACTGGTGTTGACCCGTACCGTGTTTGGTCGTTACCTGATCGGCATCGGCACCAACGAAGAAGCCGTGCGCCTGGCAGGGATCAATCCCAAGCCCTACAAGATCCTGGTGTTCAGCCTCATGGGCCTGCTGGCTGGCGTGGCGGCGTTGTTCCAGATATCACGCCTGGAAGCGGCAGACCCGAACGCCGGTTCCGGCCTGGAACTGCAAGTGATCGCTGCGGTGGTGATCGGCGGCACCAGCTTGATGGGTGGGCGCGGCTCGGTCATCAGTACGTTCTTTGGTGTGTTGATTATTTCGGTGCTGGCCGCTGGCTTGGCGCAGATCGGTGCCACGGAGCCCACCAAGCGCATCATCACCGGTGCTGTGATCGTGATTGCCGTGGTCCTCGATACCTACCGCAGCCAACGCGCCAGTCGGCGAGGCTGAGCCATGGCAACGATCAAGGATGTGGCAGCGCTTGCCGGTATTTCCTACACCACCGTGTCTCATGTGGTGAACAAGACGCGTCCGGTCAGCGAGCCGGTGCGCATCAAGGTGGAAGCCGCGATCAAGCAGTTGGACTACGTGCCCAGCGCCGTCGCGCGCTCGCTCAAGGCCAAGACCACGGCGACTATTGGCCTGCTGGTACCCAACAGCCTCAACCCGTATTTTGCCGAGCTGGCCCGAGGCATCGAGGATTACTGCGAGCGCAATGGCTATTGCGTGATCCTGTGTAATTCCGATGACAATGCTGAAAAGCAACGCAGCTACCTGCGGGTGTTGCTGGAAAAACGTGTCGATGGCTTGATCGTGACCTCCGTGGGCGGTGACGACAGCGGCCTCGCCGCGGGTTTGAGCGCGGTGCGCACGCCCATGGTCATCGTCGACCGGGCATTGGACGGCATTGACGTTGACCTGGTGCGTATCGACCACGAGGAGGGCGCTTACCTGGCCACCCGGCACTTGCTTGAACTGGGTCACCGGGACATCGCCTGTATTGGCGGCCCAGTCCATACCCGCGTGGCGCAGATGCGCCTGGCGGGGTATCACCGTGCGCTGCGCGAGGCGGGTGTGGAGGTGGCGGCTGATCGCACCCGGGAAAGCGACTTCACCAGTACCGGTGGTTATGCTGCGGCTGTGCAGTTATTGGCAGAAAACCCGCCCAGCGCAATCTTCGCCAGCAACGACATGATCGGCTTTGGTGTGCTGCGCGCGGCGGCTGAACGTAATCTCCGCGTGCCCGGCGAGCTGTCGGTGATTGGTTTCGACGATATTCAAATGGGCCGTTACGTCTACCCGGCGTTGACCACGGTCGGGCAATCGATCGTGCAACTGGGCGAGACGGCTGCCGAACTTTTACTGCGACGGATTGCGACACCCCAACTGCCGATCGATCAACGCATCGTGACGCCGAGCATCGTGTTGCGTGAGTCGACGGCGCCAATTGCCGGTGTGTTCGCCCAATACCGCTGAACCGAATTGATGAGTATTGATGTATGCCAGCAAAAGTAGTGGTAGTAGGCAGCTTGAACATGGACCTGGTGACCCGTGCCAGTCGCTTGCCCCGTGCCGGTGAAACCTTGATCGGCCAATCGTTTTCCACCGTTCCCGGCGGCAAGGGCGCCAACCAGGCCGTGGCTTCGGCGCGGTTGGGGGCCGAGGTTGCGATGATCGGTTGTGTCGGCACTGATGCCTACGGCAGCCAGCTGCGCGATGCGCTGCGGGTGGAAGGCATCGATTGCGGGGCTGTGAGCACCGTTGCCGGCTCCAGCGGCGTGGCGCTGATTGTCGTAGATGACAGCAGCCAGAACGCCATTGTGATCGTCGCGGGCAGTAACGGTGAACTCACGCCGGCTTCGTTGCAGGCGTCTGACGCGGTGCTGCAGGCCGCCGATGTGATCGTCTGCCAGCTTGAAGTGCCAATGGAGACTGTGGGGCATGCGCTCAAGCGCGGTCGTGAGCTGGGTAAGACGGTTATTCTTAACCCGGCGCCGGTCAGCGGTCCTTTGCCGACCGAGTGGTATGCCTCGATCGACTACCTGATTCCCAATGAAAGCGAGGCGACCGCGCTGAGCGGTGTGACGGTCGACTCCCTCGACAGCGCCATGCTGGCTGCGACCGAATTGATCAAGGCGGGCGCCGGTAAAGTCATCATTACCCTTGGTGCCCAGGGCGCGTTGTTCGCCGATGGCCATGGCTTTGAGCACCTGGTGGCGCCCAAGGTCAAGGCGCTGGATACCACGGCGGCCGGTGATACTTTTGTGGGTGGCTTTGCCGCGGCATTGGCCAGCGGCAAGAGCGAAGCCGAGGCCATTCGATTCGGCCAAGTGGCGGCGGCGCTGTCGGTGACCCGTGACGGCGCCCAGCCTTCCATCCCTACGCTGCACGACGTACAAGGTTTTGTGCCCTCATGAAAAAGACACCCCTGCTCAATATTGCTCTGTCGCGCGTGATCGCCTCCCTGGGGCACGGCGATATTCTGGTCATCGGCGATGCTGGTCTGCCAGTACCGCCGGGTGTCGAGTTGATCGACCTGGCGCTGACCCAGGGCATTCCCGATTTCATCAGTACCTTGCGCATCGTGCTCAGTGAAATGCAGGTGGAAAGCCATGTGCTGGCCGAAGAAATCCTGCTTAAGCAGCCACCGGCGCTGACTGAGCTGAACAGTCTGAACGCACAGGCCCATCTCGGCGAGCGTCGTCTGGTCAGCCATGAAGCGTTCAAGCAGCTCAGCCGTAACGCGCGCGCCATTGTTCGCACCGGTGAGTGCCAGCCTTATTGCAATATCGCGCTGGTGTCCGGCGTCACGTTCTAGCGTTTCCCAACGACAAGGAGTGTTCCATGCAACGTAGTCTTCCCACCCTGAGAAATCTGTTCCGGAGTGTCCTGCTTTTGTCCGCACTCACTGCAGCAAGCGCCCAAGCGGCGGAAAAAATCGACCTGATCATCGACACCGACCCGGGCGCTGACGACGTGGTGGCCTTGTTGTTTGCCATGGCTTCCCCGGAGGAGTTGAATATTCGCGCGCTGACCACCGTCGCAGGTAACGTGCGCCTGGACAAGACATCGCGCAATGCGCGCCTGGCCCGCGAGTGGGCAGGGCGTGATGACATCCCGGTGTACGCCGGTGCGCCGAAACCGCTGCTGCGTACGCCTATCTATGCCGAGAATATCCATGGCAAGGAAGGCATTTCCGGTGTGACGGTGCATGAGCCGAAAAAAGGCCTGGCCGAAGGCAATGCTGTCGACTATCTGATCAAGACCCTCAGTACCGCCAAGCCCCACAGCATCACCATCGCCATGCTCGGCCCACAGACCAACCTGGCGCTGGCATTGACCCAGGCTCCTGAAATTACCCAAGGCATCAAGGAAGTGGTGGTAATGGGCGGCGCGCACTTCAATGGCGGCAATATCACGCCGGTGGCTGAGTTCAACCTGTTCGCCGACCCGATAGCGGCCGAGATCGTGCTCAAGAGTGGCGTCAAGCTGACCTACCTGCCGCTGGACGTGACCCACAAGGTGCTGACCAGCGAGGCGCGCCTGAAAAAGATCGCGGACATCAAGAACAACGCGAGCAAGGTCGTCGGCGATATTCTCAATGAATACGTCAAGGGTGACATGGAGCACTACGGCATCCCAGGTGGCCCGGTGCACGACGCTACCGTGATTGCCTACCTGCTCAAGCCCTCTCTGTTCAGTGGGCGTCAGGCCAATATGGTGGTGGACAGTCGCGAAGGACCGACCTTCGGCCAGACCATCGTCGACTGGTATGACGGCCTGAAGCAGGAAAAGAATGTGTTCTGGGTTGAGAACGGCGATGCCCAGGGCTTCTTCGATCTGTTGACCGAGCGCTTGGCACGCCTGAAGTAATGCAGTTGCCGGTTGGCGCTCGCCGGCCGGTTCTTAATCGCGCTCGGGGTCGTGTGCACCCCGGTAATCGGTCGGGTATTTCTCGAATATCTGGCCGATGAATGCCTGTGCGGCTTGGGTGCCGAGTTCCTTGACCAGCAGGTCGATGCCAATGATCGCCAATTCTTCCGGGCTTCCGGGGCTGTAGGAGCTCTGTCCTTGGTGCCATTTGGCTTTGATATCGGCTTGAAGGGTTACGGTACTCATGGGCGGCTCACGATCTGAAAAGTGCTGGGCAGTGCGCTGAAACTCGGTTCTTGCGGGCGCAGTTAACCATTTTGCGCAGGGTTTGGCACTGCTACTTAGGCATGAGGGGGTGGCTGTGCGACACTGGTCGCCTGTCTAACTGCCGGGGACACCAGGTGCAGATCGATTTGAATAACCCCGAAAGCCTGACGCTGGTGGCCGTGCGCCAATTGATCGCCAGTGCCAGCGACGATGAACATACCCAGTTGCGCGTGACCAAGAGCGGTATCGCCTATATCTCATCGGGCAAAGCGGTGGGTGGCGTTGATATTGATGGGTTGCTGTTTCGTCTGGAAACGTGGGCCAAGGGCTCTGGGTATGTAGGCAATGTGGCGGCCAGCGACGAAGTCTGGGTCATGCAGATTTTCAATGCGCTGAAGGAGAACTGGCCGACGCCACGGTTTGACTACATTGATATCTACTGAGTACGTTCATATGTGGTCACGATTGGCCGGGCGAATGCCCGCGCTGAGTCAGGCAGACTTGCCCGCAGGCGATTTACGTCTTGAAACCAATCCGTCTGACGGCTGTCGCACGATCTCTGTTCATTTTTTATCATTAGGAGGCTTCATGCCTTGGAAGCTCGCATCATTCGGTACTTTGTTGGCAGCACTCGCGTTGGCGGGTTGCAGCACCCCAGGTGCCTCTGAGCCAGCCAAAGACGCCGCCACGGCCGACACCGGCCATAGCCGCTGTGAGTCGAAGGCCGCCGAGTTCGCGATTGGCCAGAAAGCCTCGCCCCAACTGCTGGAGCAGGCGCGCGCCCGTGCCGGTGCGCAGAATGCACGGATCCTCAAGCCCAACGATATGATCACCCTGGAATACCGCTCCGACCGCCTGAACCTGAACACCGACGACAACCTGGTGATCACGCGGGTCAATTGCGGCTGACAGCCTCCGGGTTTTTGCGCCACCCATAAAAAACCCCGTCACATGGACGGGGTTTTTTTAGCTCAGCGGAGAATTACTCGCCGCGAACCTGTGCAGCTTGCATACCCTTTTGGCCTTTCTCAGCCACGAAGGAAACGGTTTGGCCTTCTTTCAGGCTTTTGAAACCGTCGCTTTCGATAGCTTTGAAGTGTACGAACAGGTCGTCACCGCCACCTTGAGGAGTGATGAAGCCGAAGCCTTTTTCATCGTTGAACCATTTAACGGTGCCGGTTTGGCGATTAGACATGGTGTATCTCCAAGAAACATATATTTTCAGTAGTGCTGTGCTGCTCAGGCCAACTGGGCACACCGGGCTATCATAGTCGAAATGTTCGACTTGGGAGCCCCCCCAAGGCATTGTTTGCGAGTCAATAGCGTTGCGTTTACTACCTGAATCGGCTGAAAGCCCCGATCTACGGGGCTTTTGTGCGAAATATAAGCTGGTAAAAAAAGCCGTAAAAGCTGCGTAATTTGTGAGAAATGGCAGTTTTCGAGGTGTTTTTCCAGCAAAACGGCCGTCTGATCAGGGGTGAATATTACTTTTTCTTCACGACCTTGCAGGACGAAATAGCCGCGACCGCCTTGTTTTTAAGGTCCGGGCTGGCGTTCTGGTTGGTCATCAGCTCTTTGATCTCGGCCGTGCTCAATTCGGCGTTGATTTTGTTCGCGCCACATTCGCAATGTTCTTTGGCGGTTTTGACGTCCACATTTTGGCTGGCGGCAGAGGTGCAGTCTTTAACGAAGCTGTCACGGGCACCGGCTGGCCAGTTGGAAGGCGCAGCTGCTTGTGCGCCGAGGGAAAGGAGGCTCAGGGTAGCGGCGAGAGCGAGGGTCGAGGTAAAACGCATCATGGGATGCTCCTTTGGGTCGAGGACGAACAGCGATTCTCAGTGGGTTTGAGGCGTCGCGTACAGCTCAAGTTCACTTTTACCGCTATAAAGGCTGGAATTTGTCTTTACGTCGGATGGCGCCGGCGCGATGACCGTTCATCTGTGCTAGCATCAGCCACCTGGCTATTCCCGGGCGCGCCATTTGCCGCCTTGCCATGTTCCTTTTGTTCACTCCAGTCACTCTGGTTCGATTATCGGTTTGCCGAAAGGCTCCTGCCGCTGTAAGGCAGGCGTTCGTTGCTGAACGGCCTGGTGTTGGATCTTGTACTGGCTCATCCCAACCCACGTGACCTTTGGTAGGGGTCACCACTAGGAGAGGAGGCGCCATGCCAACTATTACTCTTCCCGATGGCAGTCAACGTTCATTCGATCATTCGGTTTCCGTCGCCGAGGTCGCCGCATCCATTGGTGCCGGCCTGGCCAAGGCCACCGTGGCCGGCAAGGTCGACGGCAAGCTGGTCGACGCCAGCGACCTGATTACCTCCGACGCCAGCCTGCAGATCATCACGCCCAAGGATCAAGAGGGGCTGGAGATCATTCGTCACTCTTGCGCGCACCTGATTGGCCACGCGGTCAAGCAGTTGTACCCCACCGCGAAAATGGTGATCGGCCCGGTCATTGACGAAGGTTTCTATTACGACATCGCCTACGAGCGTCCTTTTACGCCGGACGACCTGGCCGCCATCGAACAGCGCATGCACGCGCTGATCGAAAAAGATTACGACGTCATCAAGAAAGTCACCCCGCGCGCCGAAGTGATCGACGTGTTTACTGCGCGTGGCGAAGACTACAAGCTGCGCCTGGTAGAAGACATGCCGGACGAACAGGCCATGGGCCTGTATTACCATGAAGAATACGTCGACATGTGCCGTGGCCCGCACGTACCGAATACGCGTTTCCTCAAGTCGTTCAAGCTGACCAAGCTGTCCGGTGCCTACTGGCGCGGCGATGCCAAGAACGAGCAACTGCAGCGGATCTACGGCACCGCCTGGGCTGACAAGAAGCAGCTGGCGGCCTACATCCAGCGCATCGAAGAAGCCGAGAAACGCGACCACCGCAAGATCGGCAAGCGTCTGAACCTGTTTCACCTCCAGGAAGAAGCCCCGGGCATGGTGTTCTGGCACCCGAACGGCTGGACCCTGTACCAGGTGCTTGAACAGTACATGCGCAAGGTGCAGCGTGAGAACGGCTACCTGGAGATCAAGACTCCTCAGGTTGTTGACCGTAGCCTGTGGGAGAAATCCGGGCACTGGGCCAACTACGCCGACAATATGTTCACCACCCAGTCGGAAAACCGCGACTACGCCATCAAGCCGATGAACTGCCCTTGCCACGTGCAGGTGTTCAACCAGGGCTTGAAGAGCTACCGCGAGTTGCCGATGCGCCTGGCCGAGTTCGGTGCCTGCCACCGTAACGAGCCATCGGGTGCATTGCACGGCATCATGCGCGTACGCGGCTTCACCCAGGACGACGCACACATCTTCTGCACCGAAGAACAGATGCAGGCGGAGTCCGCTGCATTTATCAAGCTGACCATGGACGTTTATCGCGATTTCGGTTTTACCGAAGTCGAAATGAAGCTGTCCACTCGTCCGGAAAAGCGCGTCGGTTCCGACGAGCTATGGGACCGCGCCGAAGCGGCACTCGCCGCTGCGCTAGACAGCGCGGGCCTTGCGTACGATCTTCAACCGGGTGAGGGCGCGTTCTACGGGCCTAAAATCGAGTTCTCGCTGAAAGATTGCCTTGGCCGTGTCTGGCAATGTGGTACCTTGCAGCTCGATTTTAACCTGCCGATCCGTCTGGGAGCCGAATACGTCTCCGAAGACAACAGCCGTAAACACCCGGTCATGTTGCACCGGGCGATCCTTGGCTCGTTCGAACGGTTCGTCGGGATCCTGATCGAGCACTACGAGGGTGCGTTCCCCGCGTGGCTGGCTCCGACCCAGGCAGTGATCATGAATATCACTGATAAACAGGCAGATTTTGCCGCTGAAGTTGAAAAAACTCTCAACGAAAGCGGATTTCGTGCCAAGTCCGACTTGAGAAATGAAAAGATCGGCTTTAAAATCCGCGAGCATACTTTGCTCAAGGTTCCCTATCTTTTGGTTATCGGAGATCGGGAAGTCGAGATGCAGACTGTCGCTGTGCGTACTCGTGAAGGTGCTGACCTGGGCTCGATGCCCGTCGCCCAGTTCGCTGAGTTCCTCGCGCAAGCGGTTTCCCGGCGTGGTCGCCCAGATTCGGAGTAATTATTATTAAGCGTGAAATGAGACAAGATAAACGAGCTGCACCGAAAGCCCCGATCAACGAGAATATCTCGGCACGCGAGGTTCGGTTAATTGGCGCTGACGGCGAGCAGATTGGCATCGTCTCGATTGATGAAGCGCTTCGTATCGCTGAAGAGTCCAAATTGGACCTGGTGGAAATTTCCGCCGACGCAGTCCCGCCTGTTTGCCGGGTGATGGACTACGGCAAGTCGATCTTCGAAAAGAAGAAGCAGATTGCTGCGGCGAAGAAGAACCAGAAGCAGATTCAAGTAAAAGAAATCAAGTTTCGTCCAGGGACGGAGGAAGGGGATTACCAGGTAAAACTGCGCAACCTGGTACGTTTCCTGAGTGATGGGGACAGGGCCAAGGTATCCTTGCGATTCCGCGGCCGTGAGATGGCCCACCAGGAGCTGGGGATGGAACTCCTCAAGCGGGTTGAAGCTGACCTGCTCGAGTACGGTTCGGTCGAACAGCATCCTAAGATGGAAGGACGCCAGCTGATCATGGTCATCGCCCCGAAAAAGAAGAAGTAATCAACAGGGCACGGCAGGCCTTCTGATTATGTTTATCAACTGAATGCGGAGTATCCGAACATGCCAAAGATGAAGACTAAAAGTGGTGCTGCTAAGCGGTTTCTGAAAACTGCTAACGGTATCAAGCACAAGCACGCTTTCAAGAGCCACATCCTGACCAAAATGTCGACCAAGCGTAAGCGTCAACTGCGCGGTAGCAGCTTGCTGCATCCGTCTGACGTGGCAAAAGTCGAGCGCATGCTGCGCCTTCGTTAATTTTTGGATCAAGACTAGAGGAAGTAACTCATGGCTCGTGTAAAGCGTGGCGTCATTGCCCGTAAACGTCACAAAAAAATTCTGAAACTTGCTAAAGGCTACTACGGCGCACGCTCACGCGTATTCCGTGTTGCCAAGCAAGCGGTAATCAAGGCAGGCCAATACGCCTACCGTGACCGTCGTCAGAAAAAACGTCAGTTCCGCGCTCTGTGGATCGCTCGTATCAACGCTGGTGCTCGTGTTAACGGTCTGTCCTACAGCCGTTTCATTGCTGGCCTGAAAAAAGCGTCCATCGAGATCGACCGTAAGGTTCTGGCTGATCTGGCAGTGAACGAAAAAGCGGCGTTTGCTGCGATTGTCGAGAAAGCTAAAGCCACCTTGGCTTAAGTACCCCCGACAGTCACCCTGGGTTACTCTGTAGCCCAAGGTGTTAAACGTCTTAAATAGGGGAAGAGCCTTCAAGCTCTTCCCCTATTTTGTATCTGGAGTCTGTACATGGAAAACCTGGACGCGCTCGTCGCTCAAGCTCTTGAGGCTGTGCAAAGCGCTGAAGATATCAATGCCCTGGAGCAAATCCGGGTTCACTACCTTGGCAAGAAGGGTGAATTGACTCAGGTGATGAAGACCCTGGGAAATTTGCCGGCTGAAGAGCGTCCGCAAGTCGGTGCGCTGATCAACGTTGCCAAGGAGCGTGTCACAGAGGTTCTCAATGCGCGCAAGGCGTCGCTCGAGGAGGCCGATCTTGCGGCCAAGCTCGCCGCCGAGTCCATTGACGTGACCCTGCCTGGCCGTGGCCAGGCTTCGGGCGGTCTGCATCCGATTACCCGGACTCTGGAACGTATCGAGCAGTTCTTCACTCACATCGGCTACGGCATCGCCGAAGGCCCTGAGGTCGAAGACGACTATCACAACTTCGAGGCGCTCAACATCCCCGGCCATCACCCGGCCCGGTCGATGCACGACACCTTCTATTTCAATGCGAACATGCTGTTGCGCACCCATACCTCGCCGGTACAGGTCCGCACCATGGAATCGCAGAAGCCGCCGATCCGCATCGTCTGCCCAGGCCGTGTGTACCGCAGCGACTCCGATATCACCCACTCGCCGATGTTCCACCAGGTCGAAGGCCTGTTGGTTGATCGCGATATCAACTTCGCCGACCTCAAGGGCACCATCGAAGAGTTCCTGCGGGTGTTCTTCGAGAAAGAGTTGGCGGTGCGTTTCCGTCCATCGTTCTTCCCGTTCACCGAGCCGTCCGCTGAAGTCGACATGGAATGTGTGATGTGCAGCGGTAAAGGCTGCCGCGTCTGCAAGCAGACGGGTTGGTTGGAAGTGATGGGCTGCGGCATGGTTCACCCCAACGTGCTGCGCATGTCCGGGATCGACCCGGAAGAGTTCTCGGGCTTTGCCTTCGGCATGGGCGTTGAGCGTCTGGCCATGCTGCGTTACGGCGTGAACGACTTGCGTCTGTTCTTCGACAACGACTTGCGGTTCCTCGCGCAATTTCGCTAGTCGTAACGAATCTTTAGGAGAGCAGGATGAAATTCAGTGAACAATGGCTGCGTGGCTGGGTAAGCCCGCAGGTAAATCGCGACGAGCTGGTTGCTCGCCTGTCGATGGCCGGCCTTGAGGTCGATAGTGTTACCCCGGCTGCTGGCGTATTCAGTGGCGTGGTTGTGGGCGAGGTGCTGAGCACCGAGCAGCATCCTGACGCCGACAAGTTGCGTGTATGCCAGGTCAGCAATGGCACGGAAACCTTCCAGGTCGTGTGCGGAGCGCCCAATGTGCGTCCGGGCCTGAAGATCCCGTTCGCCATGATCGGTGCTGAACTGCCAGGTGACTTCAAGATCAAGAAAGCCAAGCTGCGCGGTGTCGAGTCCAACGGGATGCTGTGCTCCCAGGCTGAGCTGCAGGTAGGCGAGGGCAATGATGGCCTGATGGAACTGCCGGCCGACGCGCCTGTGGGCCAGGACATTCGTGCCTATTTGGAACTGGAAGACGCCAGCATCGAGGTTGACCTGACCCCGAACCGTGGCGACTGCCTGTCCCTGGCGGGCCTGGCGCGTGAAGTGGGCGCGCTGTACGACGTCCCGGTCACCCGGCCCGTGATTACCGCCGTCCCTGCGGTGCACGACGAAGTCCGCCCGATTGAGGTGCTGGCGCCAAACGCGTGCCCTCGTTACCTGGGCCGTGTGATCCGCAACGTCGACCTGTCCAAGCCCACCCCGCTATGGATGGTTGAGCGCCTGCGTCGCGCTGACGTGCGCAGCATCGACGCTGCCGTCGACATCACCAACTATGTGATGATCGAGCTGGGCCAACCACTGCACGCGTTCGATCTCGCCGAAATCAATGGCGGCATCCGTGTGCGCATGGCAGAAGAAGGCGAGAAGCTGGTATTGCTTGACGGCCAGGAAGTCACGCTACGCGCTGACACCCTGGTAATCGCCGACCATTCCCGCGCCCTGGCGATTGCTGGCGTGATGGGGGGTGAGCACAGCGGCGTGTCCGCGACCACGCGTGACATCTTCCTTGAGAGCGCATTCTTCGACCAGATCGCCATCGCTGGCAAGGCCCGTTCCTATGGCCTGCATACCGATGCGTCGCACCGCTATGAGCGTGGCGTAGACTGGCAGCTCGCCCGTGAAGCCATGGAGCGCGCCACTGGCCTGCTGCTGGACATCACCGGTGGCGAAGCCGGCCCGATTACCGAGGCCGTGAGCGAACAGCATCTGCCGTCCGTTGCACCTATTACCCTGCGCGCCAAAAGCGTCGAGCAAATGCTCGGCCTGGTGATTGAGCCTGCAGAGATTGAGCGACTTCTGTCGGCTCTCGGCCTGGGTATTTCCGCAGGCGGGGAAGGGCAGTGGCGCGTTGAAGTGCCAAGCCATCGTTTCGATATCAGCTTGGAAGTCGACCTGATCGAAGAACTTGCCCGCCTGTACGGCTACAACCGTCTACCGGTTCGTTACCCGCAAGCACGCCTGGCACCGCAACCCAAGGCGGAGGCGCGTGCACACCTGCCTGAGCTGCGTCGTCTGCTGGTTGCCCGTGGTTACCAGGAAGCCGTGACCTACAGCTTCATCGATCCGAAGCAGTTCGAACTGTTCAACCCCGGTGTCGAGCCGT
Source organism: Pseudomonas gorinensis (assembly GCF_042015035.1). Classification (NCBI taxonomy): domain Bacteria; kingdom Pseudomonadati; phylum Pseudomonadota; class Gammaproteobacteria; order Pseudomonadales; family Pseudomonadaceae; genus Pseudomonas; species Pseudomonas gorinensis. The sequence continues at coordinate 5,042,989 of NZ_CP167125.1, read as the reverse complement.
TGTTGTTGGCCAATCCGATTTCCAACGACATGGCCGCCATGCGTTCGTCCCTGTGGCCAGGCCTGGTGAAAGCGCTTTCCCACAACCTGAATCGTCAGCAGGATCGCGTGCGCATGTTCGAAAGCGGCCTGCGCTTTGTCGGCCAACTGGACGGTTTGAAGCAGGAACCGATGCTGGCCGGTGTAGTGTGCGGTAGCCGTCTGCCGGAAGGCTGGGCACAAGGTCGTGATGCGGTGGACTTCTTCGACGTCAAGGCTGACGTGGAAGCCGTATTGGGTTTTGCCGGTGCATTGGGTGATTTCACCTTCGTTCCAGGCAACCACCCGGCGCTGCACCCTGGCCAGACCGCGCGTATCGAGCGCGAAGGTCGCCTGGTAGGCTTCGTCGGCGCCATTCACCCGGAACTGTCGAAAACCCTCGGCCTTGACCGTCCGGTCTTCGTCTTTGAGTTGGTCCTGGCGGAAGTCGCTTCGGGCAAGATGCCTAAATTCAGCGAGCTGTCGCGCTTCCCTGAAGTGCGTCGAGACCTGGCCCTGATCGCCGACCGCGAAGTCGCCGCCACTGCCGTCCTGGATGTAATCCGTGAAAATGCAGGGGAATGGCTGACAGACCTCAGGCTATTTGACGTCTATCAGGGTAAAGGCATTGATCCGCATAGAAAAAGCCTTGCAGTTGGCTTGACCTGGCAGCATCCATCGCGCACTCTTAATGACGATGAGGTGAACACCACGACACAAAATATCCTCACCTCGCTCGAACAAAGGTTAAACGCCACGTTAAGGAAGTGACGTATGGGGGCTTTGACGAAAGCTGAGATGGCGGAACGTCTGTACGAAGAGTTGGGTCTGAACAAGCGCGAGGCCAAGGAATTGGTTGAGCTGTTTTTTGAAGAAATCAGACACGCTCTGGAAGACAATGAACAGGTCAAATTGTCCGGTTTCGGCAATTTTGACCTGCGGGACAAACGCCAGCGGCCTGGCCGCAATCCAAAAACGGGAGAAGAAATCCCGATCACGGCTCGCCGTGTGGTCACCTTTCGTCCAGGGCAGAAGTTGAAGGCCCGAGTTGAGGCTTATGCTGGAACCAAGTCATAACGACGAGCTACCCGTCATCCCAGGCAAACGCTACTTCACCATTGGTGAAGTCAGCGAGCTATGTGCGGTAAAACCGCACGTGCTGCGCTACTGGGAGCAGGAGTTTCCTCAACTCAACCCCGTCAAGCGTACCGGGAACCGTCGGTATTATCAGCGCCAGGATGTGCTGATGATCCGACAGATCCGTGCGTTGCTGTATGACCAGGGGTTCACCATCAGCGGCGCCCGCCAGCGCATGTCCGGTGATGAAGCCAAAGACGACACCACCCAATACAAGCAACTGATCCGCCAGATGATCTCCGAACTCGAAGATGTGCTGGTGGTGTTGAAGAAATGATTCAGGCTTTTAAAATACTTCCACATTTCAAAAGCTTGCGGTATATTCCTGATCGCTTCGTTGCGAAGCGAACCCAGTAACACGCCTAGTCGGGGCGTAGCGCAGTCCGGTAGCGCACTAGCATGGGGTGCTAGGGGTCGAGTGTTCGAATCACTCCGTCCCGACCATATTATTCAATGACTTAGCCGAACTCTTACCAGTTCGGCTTTTTCGTGCGTAGGGACTTTTGCGGGGATCATCCCAATTTTCTCCTCAAGATGGTCAGCGCTGGCCCGCGAGAGTCTGTGAGTTCACGCCGCTTTTGGCCCTTTTGCGCGCTGCCTTTGGCACCAATCCTGTCTGATATTTTTCTTCCTTTCTCCGCTTTCGCGCATGTCAGATAGCGCTTGCCAAGCGTCCTGTTTCCGGACGATTAGTGCTTTTTCCCTCACCTGCTCCGCGGCGCTAAACCCTGGAAGCTCAGTTCCGATTCTTCGTTCTTAAAGGTCACCATCCCAAATCAGCGAAACCGGCTGTACGTCACGCTGGCCGTGCCTTTGAAGACAAACGGAAGCAGCGAAAGCACCTTTAGGCCGGACTTCCGATTGTGCGCTAGGGAAACGGAACAGAGCGCGGGGAGGCGGGGAGGGTGGTTGGGCAACCGCCAGGTCTGCGGAAGGTCTCTAGTCGCCGGCCGAGCCCTTTGATCACAAGGACCAGGGGCCGATTTGGAATCAAACCATCGAGTCCGAGAGCCTGCTTCATACCTCCAAATTCGATGTTTTTGGGCCCAAGCCGCAGTGCCAAACAGACCGCAAATTCACCCGACTTCTTGCGGTTTTGATGACAAACCATTTTTCAGGTAGTTGGCACCGATTGAGTGCCGCTGAACCCTCGAAAGATCCGTCGGCCGCGGCTTCTAGCGGTCAGCTCGGAATCTCTTGCAAGGTCCTAGTCGGTGCCAAATCCGCTGCTAACTCACAGTGATACCACTATCGAAGTTTGCCCAGTGGACTTCGATCCTTTTTCGATATTGAGCTGTGTAGGTCGTAGTATGTGACGTTCGATGATGGGCTGAGAAATCAGTGACGACCAAAGGCACATTACGGCTGTCGCTATAAGAGATATCATCTCGCCATCAGCTCAAGAGGGGCTCCCTGGCCGGTCAGTTTCGGCACTCCCTTGAGCATAACGACAAGGATTGTTGCGCATGGACGATACCGTTCAGCCCCTCACACCCCAAGAAGAAGCCCCGCCTAAAGAAGTGAAGGTCCTTGCCACCTTGGTGGCAAAGCTGAATCTTGCAGATTTCCAGAACGCTATCCCTGTGATTCGCGAGCTTCGTATCTCGAACGAAACGAGCAATCGTTTCGTCAATGCCACTCTTACGCTTAGCTCGGCCCCCGAGGTATTTAAGTCCAAGATCTGGCGGATCGACGAGATCGCTGCAGATAGCTTCCGGGTCATACCTGGGCTTGATCTTGTCTTGGATGGCCCGTTGTTGAGTCGCCTGACAGAGTCAGAGATGTCGACCTTTACGTTTGTCCTCGAAGCCGATGACAAAGAGGCGGAGAGCGGTCGCAAGGAAGTTGCTCGGCTTGAACAGGTCGTAGACCTTTTGCCCAGAAACCAGTGGGGCGGATTGTGGCATATACCAGATATGACTGCGGCTTTTGTTCAGCCGAATGATGCAGCGGTTGAGCGGTTGCTCAAACAGGCGGCCGAGTTGCTTCGTCTTAGCGATAAGCCGTCCGCGCTTGATGGATATGAAGGTGGCCCCAAAAGAGCTTGGCAGTTGGCGTCGGCAGTGTGGGGCGCGGTGGCGCGCATGAAGCTCGACTATGCGTTGCCGCCGGCTAGCTTTGAACAATCAGGGCAGAAGATTCGTAGCCCCAGCCAAATTGCTGACTCCGGGTTGGCTACTTGTCTCGACCTGACTCTGCTTTTCTGCGCAGCATTGGAGCAGATCGGTCTTAACCCCGTGATCGTATTCACCCATGGTCATGCTTTTGCTGGTTTGTGGCTTAAGCCAGAAGAGTTTACGGCTGCCGTGGTGGATGATGTCACTGCAGTACGTAAGCGGGTGAAGCTTCAGGAACTCGTGCTATTTGAGACCACTCTTATTACCCACACCTCGATACCGCCATTTTCTTATGCGGTAGAGATGGGCACGAAACAGGTAGCCGAAGACGCTGAAAGTGTTTTCGAGATGCTGCTAGATATCCGTCGCGCCCGTTTGCAGCGTATCAAACCGCTCGCCAGCTCAGAGGCTCAGATCGCACGTGTCGCCGTTGCTGAGACTGATGAAGCTCCATCGTTTCTTGTGGAGGAAGGGATCGGCATCGCTGATGAGAATATTAAGGTACAGGTTGAGGATCTGTCTAAGCTAGACCCAGCAGATCGCTTGGGCCGGTGGCAGCGGAAGCTTCTGGATCTGTCGCTTCGAAATAACTTGCTCAATTTCAAAATGGGTAAGCGAGCGCTGAAGCTTGAATCTCCTGACCCCGGTGCTCTCGAGGACATTCTTGCAAGTGGGCAGTCTCTGAAGCTGCTTACCAGGCCTGACCTGATGGATGGCGCAGATCCGCGTGAGCGCGCACTCTATGAGCAGCGTGAGCGAGAAGATGTTCGCCGCCGTCATGCTGAAGATGCTCTCAAACGTAGGGAAGTATTCGTTGCGCTGACGTCCGCTGAAATGGATGTCCGGTTAACTGAGTTATATCGAAGCGCTCGTACTGCTTTGCAGGAAGGTGGCTCCAACACGCTTTTCCTGGCCATCGGTTTTCTTAGCTGGACGCGTGAGGATAGGGCCGGGCAGAAGTACAAAGCGCCACTGGTCTTGGTTCCTGTCACTTTGGAGCGTAAGAGTGCGCGTTCTGGATTCACCATGGTGCTGCACGATGATGAGCCTCGTTTTAACCCAACTCTGATTGAGATGCTGCGTCAGGACTTTGAACTGGGTTTGGGTTCACTGGAGCAGGAGCTGCCTCGGGACGACTCCGGTCTGGATATCGCAGCCATTTGGAACAAAGTTGGTCATGCTATCAAGGATATCCCTGGCTGGGAGTTGAACGAGGACGTTGTGCTCTCGATGTTCTCGTTTGCCAAGTATCTTATGTGGAAGGATCTTGCCGAGAATGCAGAGCACCTTCGACAGAGCCCTGTAGTCCAGCACCTTCTGGATACGCCACGTGATTCGTTCATCTCCGATACCCCGTTTCCGGAGGCGGAGTCACTGGACCGTGATTACGGTCCGACTGATGTGTTCTGCCCATTGCCATCTGATTCATCTCAGCTTGCTGCTGTGATGGCAGCAGCGAAGGGAAAAGATTTCGTTCTCATAGGTCCACCGGGCACAGGTAAAAGCCAAACGATTTCCAACATGATCGCCCAGTCCATCGCTCAAGGGCGCCGGGTGTTGTTCGTATCTGAGAAAATTGCTGCCCTGGATGTCGTGTACCGGCGCTTGCGTGAAATCGGTCTGGGTGAGTTTTGCCTTGAACTTCACTCCAGCAAGGCTCGAAAAACGGATGTCCTTGCTCAGTTGCAGTCGGCTTGGGAAGCGAAAGGGGAGGTAGATGCTTCCGCTTGGGAGGTGGAAGCGCAGCGGCTGGCTTCCCTGCGTGACAGCCTCAATATTTATGTCGAGCGTCTGCATCGCCGGCACCGCAACGGCTACACCATCTACGATGCCATCGGGACGGTGACATCGGGTGTTGATGAGGCAGTAGCTCCACTTGGTTGGCCATCTCCGGACACGCATGATCAGAAGGCTATGCTTGGGCTTCGAGAACTGGCCGACCGCCTTGAAGTGAACGCTCAAGCTGTGGGTTACAGTCAGCTGGCAGGCAACGCTTTGTCTGGGGTAGGCCAAGCAGAGTGGTCGCCTCATTGGCAGCAACAATTCGTGCAGGCGGCTCGTGATGTGCTTCCCGCTGTGGTTGAAGTCCAGCGAGCTGCCGATCGCTTCGTTGAGCTGTCCGGGCTTCCTGTTACGGAGTACACCCCAACAGCGCTTGAGGGGCTGTCGATTCTTTCTCGAGTACTTCCCGCTGCCGCTGGGCATGATTGGCGGTTCGCACTGCGCCCCGATGCTCGCTCGATTTCTAAACGCCTGAGTGACGGCTGCACTTGGGTAGACGAACACCGGAACATTAACTCCAGACTCTCATCCTTCTGGTCCTCTCGTATTACTGCTGAAGCTAAACTAGGCATTGATCTGCTGCAGCAACGCCGCGCTACGTTCGTTGATCTAGGCCCGGCCTGGCCAGAAAATGTCACAGACGTTCTCGGGCAAGCTGTCACATTGTTGCGTCAGATAGACGACCTCAAGCACCAGCTAACGGCGTCCTACGGGGATGCGATTGAAGTACTTGACACCGAACTCCTGCTGCGCGAATGGAAAGAGTCGGAGGAGTCTTTCTGGCCTAAGTCCTGGTTCGGAAAACGCCGCATCGCTGGGCTATTGGCGCCGACGCAGACATCAACAGGTGAAGTCGACAATGGCAAGGATCTCGCTACTTGGGTAGAGATCCGGTCGGTGCGTCGAGCAATCGATAAGCTGGAGCCAGGTCATGAGTGTGTTGCTGTTTGGCAAGGTGCCAAATCCGAAGCAACGCATCTCGCGACAGCGATCAAACTGCAAGAGGCTATGCGGCTTCAGAAAAGTAATTCTGCTTGGATCGATGACGGCTTGCAGTTGGTTGAGCAGGGCCAGCTAGGTGATGAGCTGAAGGAGGAACTCCGCCGGCTGCGTACGTTGACTCGTCTCGATGCTGGGTTAGATGAGCTGGTTGATCTCAGCTTGGCAACTAGCTCTCTCTGGAGCGGTTTGACCACTGATATTGATGTGCTGACTGCAGCGCTGCGTTTTCAGGCTGAACGACGTGACATTGAAGAACGTGGTCGGCTTGTCGACGATCATCCTCATGTAGAGGAAGGGCGTTGTGGCTCGTCGTTCAAAGCTGATTTTGAGCTGCTCAAGAAAAGAGCAGCAGTTGAACGAGAGTTGGTGGATCTGGCTGATCTGCGAGAAATCGTTCCTGTCTGGAATGACTTGAAAACGAAGGTTGACGTCGCACTTACGGCGGTAGCCTTCCAAGGGGAAATGGCTACCGCGGTGGCTAAGCTAGCACTCAATCCTGAGCAGGTCGCGGCCTACAAAGCACCGCTTCAAACGTTGCTGGGTGATGGTAACGCATTACTTGAGCCGGAGGCTGCTATAGCCATTGCCGGCGTTACCCTTCGTGAAAAGCTCGAGCTGCTCCAGGAGCGAGCAGCGCACCTGACTGCCGTCGGTCATTTCACCGAAATGGGCGTCATCGAAACTGCCAACCTGGCACTAAGTGATATCAAGAAAAACTGCGAAACTGTCGTTTCGTCTGAGTCGCGCCTTAAGGCATGGTGCGCTTGGCGAAAGGTTCGCGATGAAGCCTACGCTGTCGGCTTGGCGCCAATTGTTCAAGCGATGGAAGCCGGAGCTATCACCTTTGGAAAAGTCCGGCGTGTATTGGAAGTAAACTATGCCCGCTGGTGGCTGAATACGACGGTCGACAACGAAGAGGTGATCCGGACGTTCGTCAGCGTGGAGCATGAGCAACGAATTCGCGATTTCCGAGCTTTGGACGACAAGTTCACGGAGTTGACCAAAGACTGGCTCCGAGCTCGGCTGTGTTCCGACCTACCAAGCCAAGACAGTGTAAGTCGCTCTTCAGAGTGGGGCGTCCTACGACATGAGATGGGCAAGAAGACCAAGCACATTCCATTGCGGGAGCTGATGAGTCGTGCGCCAGAAGCGCTAACCAAGCTGACTCCATGCTTGCTCATGAGCCCTCTCTCCATTGCCCAGTATCTGCCGCCTGCCTCAACACCGTTCGATCTCGTTATCTTCGATGAGGCATCTCAAATACCTGTATGGGATGCCATCGGCGCCATGGCCCGAGGGAAGCAGGTGGTGATGGTGGGCGACCCCAAACAGCTCCCTCCAACTTCGTTCTTTAACCGAGCTGAGTCGACCGCTGAAGATGAGGATGTAGAGGCTGATCTCGAGAGTATTCTGGACGAGTGCATCAGTGCCAACTTGCCGATGCGTAACCTGAACTGGCACTACCGTAGCCGCCACGAGAGTCTGATCGCTTTCTCGAACCAGCGTTACTACCAGTCGAAGCTGGTGACCTTCCCATCACCGTTTACGGCCGACAAAGCAGTACGGTTATGCCCAGTCCCGGGTGTATATGACAAGGGTGGGTCGCGAACCAACTTGATCGAAGCAAGATCTTTAGTTGCTGATCTGGTTGCTCGTCTTCAGTCGCCGGCCTTCCGCGAAAGCAGGCGAACCGTGGGGGTTGTAACCTTCAACGGAGAGCAACAGAAACTCATCATGGACATGTTGGATGAAGCATGCCGGAAAGATCCAACACTCGATTCGTACTTCGCAGAGTCCGAGTTGGAGCCGGTGTTCGTCAAGAACCTGGAGAGCGTTCAAGGTGATGAGCGAGACATCATCTATTTCTCGACCACCTATGGGAAAGACGCTGCTGGTGTGCTGTCGATGAACTTCGGCCCGATGAACCGCCCTGGTGGTGAGCGTCGGCTGAATGTGGCTATCACTCGCGCTCGACAGGAGCTTGTGGTGTTCTCGACTCTACGACCAGAGCACATTGATTTGGCCCGTACGCAAGCGATTGGGGTGCGTGATCTGAAGCACTTCCTAGAGTTTGCAGAGCGTGGCCCGCGGGCCCTGGCAGAAGCTGACTTTGGTAGCGTAGGTGGTTTCGACAGCCCATTCGAAGAGGCGGTTGCAGCAGCCTTGGCCAAAAAGGGGTGGCAGATTCATACCCAGATTGGCGTTTCCTCCTTCCGAGTAGACCTTGGGGTTGTTCATCCTGATGCTCCTGGTCGATTTCTTGCCGGCGTTGAATGCGACGGTGCTACCTATCATCGCAGCGCGACTGCTCGCGATCGTGACAAGCTCCGTGAATCTGTACTGCGTGGACTTGGCTGGGAGATCGTTAGGATATGGTCGACGGACTGGTGGATAGATGCAGTTGGAATTGCCGAGAAGGTACATCAACGTCTGAACGAGATCCTTGCTGAGTCCCGAGCAAAGCAGGCTGTCATCGATGCAGCTCAAGAGGCAGAGCGACTGAAAATCGACGCGGCTATGGCTGAGGTCATTGAGGTAGTGGATCAGGTTGCTGTGGTCGCCGCAGCGGATGGAGTGGCTGAAGCCAATGATCCCTCAGGCGCTTTGGATGAGTTGAAGTACGCCAAGGCGGCATCCATCACGCCAGTTGAAGATGTCCTGGCCTTTACTCGTCCCCTTGTAAATTTGGTTTATAAGGAAGCCGATCCTCGTCAAGCGGTAGGGTTGGTCGATCCAGATCAGTTCTTTGAGCCGAGTTACACAGAAACGTTGGAGCAGATGATTGCTCATGTGGTTGCGGAGGAGGGGCCGGTTCTGGACACCGCGCTCGCAAGGCGCATTGCCCGGGCGCATGGCTGGGTACGAACCGGCTCGCGGATTCGTGATCGGGTTGACCAAATTGCCCGGGCACGATTCCGGTCGCATGAAGAGGAACAAACTGGGGTCTTCTTCTGGCCCGCTCATATCGAGTCGGACACCAGTGTCGTCTTCCGTAGGCCCGGCGACGAAGACTCCATGAGAGCGCTAGCTGAAATCTGCCTACCAGAACTGCGTGCTTTGGTTGATGAGATGGTGCGGCGGGGGCACGAGGGGGAGGCCTTGATATACGCGGTCGCTAAGGAAGCTGGTGTAAGCAAGCTTGCTCATGCGGGACGTCAGCGAATTGAAAAGGCCATACGTCGAACAGTGTAGTAGCGAGAAGGAGGGGTACTGTAGAGGTACCCCTTTTTTTGTGGGTTTTGATCCTGCCCTTACTCTGTGATGCATGAAGTAAAAATGTGCTCCTTCTGGATTTCCTAGTATTTTCAATTTCCAGGAGCTCAGGTGATTCAGGCAGAGCTATGCTTGTGCCATCACATCAATGGTATGGAGAGTCGTGATGGGCTGGAAAGGGACTGTACGCTCGCTGCAAGCGTCTGCGCGGAGGTCAGAGCGCAACGCTCATCGCCGGCAACGTGAGCTCGAAAAGCAACAGAAAGAGTACGCAAAGATGGAAGCGCTGGAGCAAGCAGCGTATGAAGTCGATGTGTACGAAAATCACATAGATATCCTCCTTTCGATGCACAAGGAGTGTGCCGAGCCTGTGAAATGGAAGCGGCTTCTCTCCAATCCCGAACCTAGACAGCCACTGAAGAGCGGTACGCTTGAGCAAGAAGCCACGCATGCGGCCGCTACATATCACCCCAATTTCTGGGCTCGGCTCTTCAAGCTAGAGGCTCGTCAACGCGCAGTCCTATTCGACAAGATTGGCGCCGCACAGGCGGAAGATGAAAGGCAGTATCAGGCTCAGCTTGATGAATGGAAGACTGCCCATACCGAGTGGGCAGAGGAGCGGGATATTGCGATCCGCATCCTTGATGGTGACCGTCAAGCCAAGCTCGATGCCATCGTAGCTTTCGAGTCGTTTGCAGAAATCTCGCACCTCGGCTCAGCCATTCAGATGATTGTTCATGAAGGTGGCATCCTAGAAGCCAAGCTCGCTATCCATGGCTCCGACGTGATTCCGACTGAAATCAAATCTCTACTCAAAAGTGGCAAGCTGTCGACCAAAGCTATGCCTGTTGGGCGGTTCAACGAGCTTCACCAGGACTACGTGTGCAGCTGCGCTCTGCGAGTAGGTCGAGAGTTGTTGGCAATTCTGCCGGATGACCTAGTCATCGTCACCGCTCTGGACAATGTGCTCAACAGCTCGACAGGTCATATGGAAGAGCAGCCAATTCTGAGTGTTGCTTTCTCTAGGTCAACTGTTGACGGACTTAACCTCGAAACCATCGACCCGTCTGATGCGATGAAGAATTTCGTCCATAACATGAGCTTCAAGAAGGGCGCAGGATTCTCGGCCGTTGCCGCCCTTGATACTCAGCGTTTCGCCGTAACCGTGTAACTGAATCGCATGCGCAGTCGGTGGCCGACTATGAAGAGTTGTTGCCGTGGAACTGCGCACCAGAGATGTCACGGTAAACACGAAACGCTCCTGGCGGTAGGTGTACTTCGTGGATCGCATACCCACGGTCGGTGACCGCACAGCAGTGTCCCGCCTGCTACCAGCAAAGTAGCGAGCGGGGAGTGCTGAGTTATTTTGGTCAAGAGCGCGGTGCCATCTTTGATCCGGTTGGCACAAGCGTTTAAGAAAGGCAGCGACTTTTCTCATGTGTTTCCGCGATGTATGAGCACGCTTGCTGAGTGAAAAGATCAGTGCAGTGAATCATCGAATACTCGTCCAGTTCATGCACGAAAAGTCGGGCGTTATCCTCAGGGCTGCGATTGGCTATAAACATATCGATTTCCCCATCGGAAATAAACGCCAAATCGGTGCGCTCGACGATCTCGTCCCGGCTAGTGGTGTGGCGAAATCTTACAGACTCTAGGTAAACGATATTATCGCGGTGGACGATTTTGATCGAGTGAAAAGCAGGATCCAGATAAGTCGGGTACTTGCGCTTCAAGTCCGGAAGAATTTCCACGCCGCTGTTAGAGCCCACCTGAGGCACGCGGAAGTTCAGTGCCTCCTCCATCAGTCCTCGAATGGCCTCGCGAATGGGGAGTTGGAAGAACTCTCGGTTGGGTTTGTATTGGTAGTCCAGGTAACGTTGTTTCATCAGGATTTCTACCTGCCGGCAGTCGGTGACAAGTTCATCGTAGACGACCTCAAAATTATCAGGTACCCAAGTTCCTTTTCCCTCCCTCGCCCGTTGTTTGGATGAGCGTGTTGACTGGCCAATTTTAACCAGTCCGGGCATGCTGGGATTGATAATCAAGTAAACAAAACCTGCGCTCATTGTTGGGGTTCCTTGAGCTACGTAATGAATCAATCGTTGTATGGGGCGCGCTCTGCGTGTGCTTTTTGAACGGCAGAGTGCTCAACCCACCTCAACGCCTACGTGAAATAAAAATGACCCGGAGCAAAACTCAAGGGGCATTTCTCGTTATGTTGGCGCTAGTGATTTCGTCGGGTGTAGTGGGCCAGCGTTAGGTTTGAGAATAAATCGTGGAGAGAAAAGTCTTTTTCCTGGAACGGTTGCTCAAGCGTTTCAATCAGTGATTGTGGTGCGACCTGTAAGCCTTTACTGCGCTTTGACGGTACATCGAGATCATCGAGAAACCCCGGATCGCAGTACACCACGATCCCATGATGAATAGCATCCTTGAGCACCCGCTTGTCAATCAGGTCGCAAAGTGACAGCAGGGCGGCCTGGATATTCACGACCACCGTGGAGTTTTCAGCCCTTCTGGTTAGCAGGGATTGAGTGATCAAGTTATAGCTTTTTTTGTTACCCGCCCGATACGCGATCAAGGCTAAGCTAGCCTTTTCAAGGAGCGACTCTTTAGCCTCAATTTTCATAAGGAAATTGGAGGTCCCAAGTTTCGATTGATAACCCATGAGTCGTCGCGTTGATGCGTAATCCACGATTTTCGATGCAAGGAAGGGATTGTCGGTTTGAAGCACAAAGAACTCTTCGTCACCAGACGGTTCGAGTTCGACCTTCAAATAACTGTCGATCGCAAAATTCGAGGCAGGCGTGATGTAGAACAGCTTGTGGTAACGGCCTTCGGATTGAAATTGATCAAGTTCGCAATCCGAGTGAGAAAAGACGCCATCCATTAGACTTTTGAAATGCTCATGGTGTTCACCATCATGCTGCCGTGTCTGGTTGTTGATGGTGATCCATTCAATACACACAGGCTGCTTGCCGAGCGTCACCAGAGTGGTGTCGTTGTCCCACTCTGAGTCAAACGCGACTGAAGTACTGTTGAGCACAGGGAGATTGGCAGGAGCGGTACAGGGTACGCCGAGCACTAGGTAACACCCTAGTGGAAGAGCATAGGGCACAAAATATTGGTCACTCTCACCATAACGGCTTTCGTCACGCCATGCGTTCAAGGCATTGTCGAACCATCGTTCCTGAATTCATAGAATAAGCGCAACGCTTGAAACGAGAGGCAGAGAGCCAGCCACCGGTAGAATCCAGGCTCTCACACCGAAGGATTCAAGCGCAGATGACTACGCATTACCGGCAGCTGACTCAGGGACAACGTTACCAGATTGAGGCTGGCTTGAGCGCCGCAGAGAGCCAGGCGAGCATTGCAAAGCGGGTCGGCGTGCATCCCTCGACGATCAGTCGCGAGGTTCGCCGCAACAGCACCCAGAATATCTACAAGGCTGTTTCTGCGGCCCATGAAAGTGATGCTCGTCGAGCGGGTGCGCGCAAGTTTTGCAAGCCGGCGACATGGCTCAGCCATCATCTCCCGGTGTGGCTCAAGCATGGCATGAGTCCGGAGCAGATCGCCCAGCGGTTGAAGCAGGAGCAGCCAAGCCGGGCGGTCAGCCATGAGTGGATTTATCGGTTCATTGCCGCCGAACAGCGCGCCGGTGGTGAGCTTTATACCTATCTGCGACATCGCCGAAAGCGCTACCGGAAACGCTATGGAAGCCACGATCGGCGCGGGCAGCTGCGTAATCGCGTGTCAATCAGTGAACGCCCAGCCGAGGTCGAAAGCCGCGAGCGCCTGGGGGACTGGGAGGGCGATACGGTACATGGACTGGGCGGTAACCTGGTGACCCTGGTTGATCGCAAAAGCGGCTATCTGAGCGCCTATCCGGTCAAGCGCAGAACGCGCCGGCAGGTAACGCGGGCGATCAATCTGATGCTTCAGGGCCATGCCGCTCACACGCTGACGCTGGATAACGGAAGGGAGTTTGCCGGGCATGAACGCATCGCGCTACGGAGCCAGTGCCAGGTCTTTTTTGCAGACCCCTATTCATCCTGGCAACGTGGCACCAATGAAAACACCAACGGTCTGCTCCGCCAGTATTTCCCCAAGGGCAGCGACTTCAGCAAGCTGACCGTCGAAGCCGTCAATCGGACAGTAGCGAGGATCAATCTACGCCCGCGCAAGCGCTTGGGCTGGAAGACGCCGTACGAAGTGCATACAGGGGTGAGCGTTGCACTTATGTGTTGAATTCAGGGTTGGTGAATGCGCATGGCCTCATCCAAATGTTCCTCAGGCAATATCAGCTCGACGTCATATTCATCGTCATCCGCTGTACGGTCAAAGGCCTCCAGATAGTCGCAGGTTGCCTTGTACCAACCCATCGGGTCGGACCAAATGATTTTGATCTTCTCGTTGTAAGGCTCGGCTATTTTTGCGAGAGGTTGGTAGTGCTCTCCGAGATCGTAATATTCTGGAAGGTAGACGCGAGTCGCAATGAGTTTGATATAAGTGTCATTGATTCTCGTATAAGCATGAATAACAGCGGCAGGATCGGGGCCGATGTGACTTGGCTGCCAGGCACTGGCCTCTATCTTCGTAGCAATATCACTGAGCGATACTGGTACTTGGGATATAACAAAGACGTACCTGAGTATTTCGTACAAACCGGCCAAATTGGTGTTTGTCAAAATGCGGCGGCTGAGCGCCTTCGCCAGCTCACGTATGTTGTTGGCAAAATAAGCTTGTGCCGCGTCCACGTGCGGTAAAGCCGCAAGGATCAATGATTCGTCGTGTGGGGAAGGTGACTCCAGTCGGGCGTTTAAATCCGCCCAGCTCGCGCAACCGTAAGGCCCTGAAGCGAGTATCTCTTTGGCGGTAGTTAGCGGGACGGCAAGTTTCTCGCTAAGACGTTTGGATTGACGAACGATGTTTTCACGAAGATAGGAGGTTTTCAGCAATGCCATGGTGATTTCCGTTGCTCTCGAAGAGCTACACCGGAGACGCCCACCCACATTCCCCGGTGCCCGAAACAGGAGCGGCCAGAGGCTTCTATAGATACATGGTTGAATATCCACTTAGCTGCGGCCTCTAGGGCCCCTGGGGGTGGGCAGCGCGCCGACCATGAGCGGCGCTGGTGACTGAGCTTATCGCGAAACGTAAATGAATCGCAAGGCAGACCCTGCCACAAGTGCATTTCCTTCGATCAGAAGCATTCCAGTTGTATGAAATTCAGTATTGGCGGTTCGATTTTGGACAGGGTGTTCTGAAAAAATAACCGATCGGTAACCCTATTCACTTCACCGGTTCTTCTCGGTTGGATCATAGTTTGAGCTGGTGCTCCCCCTACTTTTCCCCCCACAAAAACGTCGGCTCTTGATGGACGTTGCTGGACTCTCGTAGAGCAGAACACCGCTGGAGCTCAAGTAAATACTCACTTGGAAAAATCCAGAGTGATATTTTCAAAGCTTTCAAGAAGTATGAAAAAGGAGATGGGGGGTATGACTCACCCACATGGGTTACAAATCAGTTCACGCACATAGGTAACAGTTTTTAACTGGCAGGGTCGATTTCGCGAGGATCTGACCATGCCCTGGAGAGAGCTGAAACCTATGGACCTCAAAGTGATGTTCATCGCTGAGTATCTGTCTGAAAAGCACAGCTTTAGCCGGCTGTGCCAGGACTATCAGATCAGCCGAAAGACTGGCTACAAATGGGTCGAGCGCTATGAGCTGGAGGGTCCCAGTGGGCTCGACGAACGTAGCCGCCGACGGCACAACCAAACCTATGTGGTGCCATTGGTTGTGAGGCAGGCAATCATTGAGTTTCGCTCTACTGGCGAAACGGTTCCGGGCCCTAAAAAGATCCAGAACGACCTGATAAAACGTTTTCCGGGGCAGGATCCGCCGTCGAAAACGACCATCTACAACATCCTCAAGGCTGCGGACTTGATTACGTCTCGACCGTTGCGTCAGCGTGTCGCTGTCTATCCCAAGCCTTTGCGTAAGGCAGAAACGCCTAATCAGCTCTTCAGCGCAGATTACAAGGGCCAATTTCTCACTGGGGCGGGCGTTTGGTGCTATCCACTGACGATCATGGATCATGCCAGTCGGTTCTTGCTTGCCTGCGAGAGCATGGCCAATACCAATCTCAAGGAGACCCAGCAAACCTTCGAGCGCGTTTTTCGTGAATACGGGATGCCTGAGCGCATCCGCACCGATAACGGCGTGCCGTTTGCCAGCACCGGTCGTGCAGGACTATCGCAGTTGTCGATCTGGTGGTTGCGCCTTGGGATTATTTCTGAGCGAATTGAGCCCGGTCGGCCAGATCAAAATGGGCGTCATGAGCGCATGCACCGGACATTGAAAAGTACTTTCCCCAAACCGCCAGCCATTGCCTGGGAGGCTCAGCAAAAACACTTTGATCGTTTTATGCAGCACTACAATCACGAGCGAGGGCACGAGGCGCTCGGCCAGAAAACCCCGGCTTCCTGCTATACCCCTTCAACTCGAGCTTACCCGGAAAAGCTACCGGAAATGGGGTATGCGAGCCATGTTGAGTGTTACCTGGCTGATAGTTGCGGAATCATTAATCGGGCGGGGCTGCGGATATACGTGGGGAATCTGCTCAGGCATCAAAACATTGGAATGGAGATGATCAAAGACGGAGTATGGAATGTGATCTTCGGTCCGGTGATCCTAGGTCACGTCAATGCCAGGGACGCAAAGAACGGCTACGTTTCAATCAAAGTGTCACCTATGTGAATGCACTTTTTTGTAACCCATGTGGTTGTCCCGTACATGGGGGGTGCTAGGGGTCGAGTGTTCGAATCACTCCGTCCCGACCATTATTCCTGAGTAGAATCAGACAATTGAGCCGATCTAACAGATCGGCTTTTTTGTGCCTGGGCAAAATCAGCGCAAAACTACCCGGTGATTTCACTGATATTCAGGTCCGGGATTGCTTCTAACCAGATGATTTCATCGTGGTCCCGCTGGTAGTTTTTGGTCATGCCCTCGCTCGCATGACCAGTGATCTTTTGCTCATCCTTTCCGGCTTTCTCTTACAGGTGCACCGACAGAGCTCGCACTTCGTGGAAGCCTGGCATCTCCTCTTCCTTCCATCCCGCGTAGCCGCTCGCCGCCTCGCTGACCGCCTTGAGCGCTCGCGTCAAATATGAGCCGGCCTAATGAATTTGGACATATCAATAGGGCGCTCTGATGGCGTCCAAACCTGATGTGTGCAGTTGCTGTTATCGACTCAGCCCGGGCATCTCTTGCGCACGACGCAACGCGACGTTGCGTCCTGTCCATATTCTCTCGAGGTGCACTGCCGCCTATGTTGTTGGCCTGGCAAACATGAATGCGAGTGACCTTCGTTGGAAGGTCACCGCTGTCGAACCTCAGGAGTCTATGGCATGGGCCTTTCTACACGTGATACAGCAGCGACGATACAAAAAGCATCAATGACAAAGGGGCTGGTGCTTCTATTTGCTTTTTGTTGCGGTGCCATCGTGGCCAACATCTATTACGCACAACCGATTATTAGCTTGATCGCCCCGGATATCGGCATGTCGAGTGGGAGCGCGAGTTTCATCGTTTCGCTGACCCAGATTGGTTATGCGCTCGGATTGTTTTTCCTGGTGCCCTTGGCGGACCTGGTAGAAAACCGTCGGCTGATGATCGCGACGATCGTGATTACGATCTTCAGCCTGGTCGCCGCCGGTTTATCCAAGCAGCCGAGTGTATTTCTAGTGGTGTCGGCACTCATCGGTTTCAGCTCAGTCTCCGTGCAGATGCTTATTCCTTTGGCGGCACATCTGGCATCGGAAGAGTCTCGCGGTCGGGTGGTTGGCGGGATTATGGGGGGCTTGCTGCTAGGGATTCTGCTGGCGCGGCCTCTGTCGAGCCTGGTTGCCGATCATTTGGGCTGGCGGGTGGTGTTTGTCGGGGCCGCCGCCTTGATGCTCGTTATCGCCATCGTGATTGGCATGACCCTGCCTAAATGGCAACCGACCCATCGTGCGTCGTACGGCCAATTGCTGATGTCCCTGGGCCAACTGTTTTGCCGCGAGCCCGTGCTGCGTCAGCGCGCGCTCTATCAAGGGCTGATGTTTGCGGCGTTCAGTTTGTTCTGGACCGCTGTGCCATTGATATTGAGTCGTGAGTTCGGCCTCACGCAAAGTCAGATTGCGATTTTCTCTCTGGTTGGCGCCATCGGTGCCATTGCCGCACCTATCAGTGGCCGTCTTGCCGATGCAGGCCATACTCGACGAGCGTCGCAGGTGGCCATGGTGCTGGGTGTATTGAGTTTCCTTCCGGCCTTCATCAATCCCTTTTACGGTGTGATTGGGTTGGCCGTCACCGGGATAGCACTGGATTTTGCAGTGCAAATGAACATGGTGCTTGGCCAGCGAGCTGTCTATGCATTGGGCACTGCCAACAGAGGCCGTCTGAATGCGTTGTACATGATCAGTATCTTTATTGGGGGTGCAATCGGTTCTTCGGTAGCCAGTTTGCTTTATGAACATGCCGGCTGGCTGGCAATTGCTGCGGTGGGAAGCGCATTGTCGCTGGTAGCTCTAGTCGTCTTCTCGGTGGTTTCTCGTCGGACCCGAACTGGCACAATGCTCAATATGAACAACGGGTGAGTCAAGGAGTGTCATGGACAAGCTGCTCGCATTGAAGATGTTCGTCCAGGCTGTGGATTCGAAGGGCTTTTCTTCTGCCGCTCGACAGTTAGGCCTGGCGACGTCTTCTGTGACTCGGATGATCGATGGGCTTGAGGCGGAACTGGGCGCTGTCTTGCTTAATCGATCCACGCGTCAAATCTCATTGTCAGATGCCGGGGCCGCCTACTACTTGAAAGCGCGGGAAGTGCTGAATGCTGTCGCCGAGGCGGATGCCTCGGTCAGTGACCGCGGGGAACTCCCTGCGGGCCATCTTCGTATTTCCGTGCCCGTAGCGCTGGGGCGTCGTCTGATTGCACCTCATATTGCCTCGCTGTTGAAGCGATACCCTCAACTTGTGTTGGACATGACGCTCTCCGATGACATCGTTGAATTACTGGGGGAGCGCGTCGATCTGGCGATTCGATTGGGATCGGCAGCCGCCATGGATGGTGTCGTCAGTCGTCCCGTCGGTCATTTCAAGCGCCGGGTGGTGGCCAGTGCCGAGTACCTGAATGCACATGGCTTTCCTGAACATCCCATGGACCTCATGCAGCACGAGTGCCTGCGTTTCAGTTACGGCCCAAAGCAACAGGTGTGGACTTTCCTGAAGGAAGCTGAGGAGACTCGAGTACCGATTGAGGGCCGCTTCAAAAGCAACAATGCCGAGGTTTTGCGTGAGGTTGCGTTGGCGGGCGGTGGAGTGGCTCTGTTACCTGACTGGCTCGTCAACGACGATATTGGCAGCGGTGATTTGACTTCATTGTTCGAGTCTTTCGTTATCAATCCGAACGATGCCAGTTCGGCCATTTCCGCGCTGTATCTTCCCAATCATCGTGGCTCCAAGCGCGTCAATGCGTTTATCGATTTCATCAGCGAATTGCTAGGGCCTGAAGGCTCGTTTTCGAACGATGCTGTCAGGAGATAGCCTTGAAATGCTCAAGCGCCTGCAAAACTCTATCGATATTTCCCCAGCAAAGAGGCACGGATAGACCGCGTGTACGACGAGGTGTATCAGTGGGATTCCTCGTGTTCGCGTTAACGGGTTGCTGCATGAGCGCCAGGCGCTCATGAGCGTGCGCCTGGCTACCGATTCAGACGTTTCGCCGGCATCGGCTGGCTGACTTGTGGCCGAAGGGCATAAAGTCGACACCGCCCGGATCGGTCATGACCCCAGCGCCTCCTGCCAGCCACGTCGCGCCAGCGGCAGATCGAGCAAGCGCTTGCCGGTGGCATCGTTGATGGCATTGCCCAGTGCTGCGGCCATGGGGCCCTGGACGATTTCCGCCGCACCAAGAAATGGCTGATCCGGCTGATCAATCAGGTGGACCTCGACCTGTTGCGGCAAATCCGGAAAACGCATGATCGGATAGCCGCTCCAGTCGAAACTGTGCATGCCGCTGGCGTCATAGAGGATTCGCTCATAGAGCGTCCAACTGGCGGACTGCACGATGCCACCCTGGATCTGATTGAGCAGCCCGTCGGGGCTGACAATTTGCCCCACGTCGACGGCGGCGACAACGCGATCAATCGTCACCTGTCCAGTCTGGCGCTGCACATGCAACTGCACGGCGATTGCGCAGTAACCCATGATGTTTTTGTAGCGGGCAAAGGCAAAGCCGATTCCGCTGCCGGGGCCCGTTGCTTTTTGCGGCCAGCGGAACTCAGCGGCCACGCGCTCCACCACCGCCCGTGCTCGCGGATCGCTCAAGTGATTCAGGCGAAATTGTACCGGGTCGACGGTGGCCCTGGCCGCCAGTTCATCGACGGTGCTCTCGATGGCGAAGATGTTGATATGGGCACCGAGCGAACGCATGGCCGAGGTCCTGAATGGCATGGTCAGTACAAAGTTAAGATCGACCTTCAGGTTGGGGATCTCATACAACGGAACGGCATTGCGGTCGCCATCGCCTTCGGGCTGAGCGATCGGTACCGACGGTGCCGGGGTGAAGGGATTGGCCAACAGCCACGCCGGCAACAGGCGCCCGGCGTTGACGATACGTTCGTTGTGCGGCGTACTCCAGAGTTCGTATGTCCAGTCGCGAAGCCGCCCGCTGTCGTCCAGTCCTGCTTCCACTTCGGCAAGCATGGCCGAGCTGTAGGGCTCCCAGAGATTTTCCTGTTCGCGCATCCATTGCACCCGTATCGGCTTGCCGGGAATGGCCATGGCGATCAGCGCGGCGTCGGCGGCGGCGTCATCGGCGCCGTTGTGGCCATAGCAACCGGAGCCTTCAGCGTGGATGCACCGCACCTGAGCCACCGGCAGGCCGACCATCTCGGCGATACCCGCGCGCAATGGATAGACACCTTGAGAGTGGGTCCACACGGTCAGTGTGCCATCCTTGAACCAGGCCACTGCGCAGGAGGGGCCGATGGAGCCGTGCATCAGGTATTGCTTGGTCACCCGGGCCTTGTAGGCGTGTGGCATCGGTTGCGGGAGGTCACCCTTGGCACTCACCGGGTAGCGTCGCGCCGGCAATTCGGTGAGGAGTTGATGGATGTGTGTCGAGTCGGGCAGCGGGTTACCTGCTGTCCAGCGGGCCGTGGCATAGCCCTCGCGCATTGCTTTGACCGCCAGCCATTCATCGGTGGCGACCACGGCAAGGTAGCTGCCGTTGCGGATCAGTTTCACCTCGCCGGGCAGTTTCCCGAGGGCGGCCTCGTCAATCTCCAGAAGCTGACTGCCGCGCCGGGGTGGCCGTATCACGCGGGCATGCAGCATATCGGGCAGGCGCATATCCTGCACGTAGGCTGCACCGCCGCTGACTTTGGCCGGGATGTCCAGTCGAGGCAGTGATTGGCCGATCAGGGTGAAACGGCTGGCTGGCTTGAAGGGCGAGTTGGCCGATGCAAAACGATGCAGTTGGACCCCTGCCACGGCTTGTGCGTAGGTCATGCTGCGGCCTTGCGCATCGTAGATCACCGCGTCCCGCGTGGTCAGGCTGTCGACGTTGAGATGCCATTGCCGTGCCGCGGACTCTAGCAACAATTGACGCACCTGGGCCGCGGCGTTGAACAGCGCGGTGCCGCTGTCGACGATCGTATGGCTGCCGGCGGTATACCCTTCATTGGGTGTCAGTGCGGTGTCGGCGGTGAGAAAACGGATGAGCGCGGGCGGCACTTCCAGCCGCTCGGCGGCGATCTGCAGGAGCGCAGTTTTGACGCCAGTGCCCAGTTCCACTTTGCCGGTGTAGACGGTGATGCCATCTTTTGCATCAATGCGGATCCAGGCGTCCAGGTGAGGAGTGGCGCGCAGGCTGCCCGGCAGGTCGGGGGCGAGGATCTCTGTCCCCAAGGTGTCTACTTCAGTGTCGGCGAAGGCGCGAGGAATGGCCGGGAGCAGTGCGAACCCCATCACCAATGCGCCATTTATCATGAATGCGCGGCGGCTCAGATCGACTTTTTGCGTTGAGGTTTTCATACCTTGCCCCCTTGCGCGATGACCGATTTGATAGCGGCGAGGATTCGCACATGGGTGCCGCAGCGGCACAAGTTGGGTGCCATGTGGCGACGGATCGTTTCATCGTCCGGATGGGGGTTGGCTTCCAATAGCGCCTGTGCGCGGACGATCATTCCCGCGATGCAATAGCCGCACTGGGCCGCCTGTTCCTCGATAAAGGCTTTCTGCAAGGCACCCGGTTGGTCAGCGCTGCCGAGGCTCTCGACCGTGCGCACCGATTTGCCCGCCAGCGCGCCGCAGGGCGTCAGGCAGGAAAACACCGGTTTGTCGTTCACTAGCACCGTGCAGGCGCCACATTGACCCAGACCGCAGCCGTATTTGGCGCCGTTGAGCCCCACTTGATTGCGCAAGGCATACAGCAAGGGCATGTCGTCCGCGATGTCCAGTTCGTGAGTCTTGCCGTTGATATCGAGTGTGATCACGGTTGCTGCTCCTGAGCCCGAATGCTTTTGATGGTCTTGTCGAGATCCGTCCAGGGACGGTTCGCGCAACTTTGGTTGCGCAAGTACTCGGCAAGTGCAGCCACGTGGGTGTCGTCCAGGCTAGGGGCGAAGGCAGGCATGTAGTGGCTGGAAGCGGCGCTGGACATGGGGATGCCCTGCAGGATGGTCTGGATCAAATTGCGTGGCGAGTCCGCCATCACCGCCGAGGTGTTCGCCAGCGCCGGCCGCGATTCAATGACGCGCATCGGCGCCGCGCCGCCGTGGCAACTCGCGCAGGCGCCGTCGAACAATGAGGCGCCCATAAGTGCTCTGGCGCTGGGCTTGACCCCATAAGTGCAGGGCGGCGATGGGGCATCCGATGAGGTTTTCTTGAGGTCGAGAATGTACTGCGCGATGGCATGGGCATCTTCCGTCGGCAATTGCGCGATGCTCAGACTGACCGGCAACATCGGGCCCGCTGCTGCGCCGTGTCCTTCGGCGACCTCGCCCGTCAGATAGGCGACCAACTGGGCTTCGCTCCAGGGGTGTTGCGCCTCGGTCATTCCGCGCAGGGCAGGGGCTGTCCAGCCGTCGACGACACCACCGTTGAACCGTTCGCTGCTTTTTTCCCCGCCAATCAGATTCAGGGGCGAATGGCAGGATGAACAATGTCCCGCTCCCTCGACCAGGTAGCGTCCGCGGTTCCATTGTGCTGACTGGTTGGGAAGTGGCTCCAGCGGATCTCCATGCAGGAACAACAAGTTCCAGAAGGACACCAGTGGACGGAAGTTCATGGGGAAGACCATGTGGTTCTGCGGCGCGGTGTATGTGATCGGGTCCACGCTCATCAGGTAGGCATAGGCGTCGGCGATATCGGCGTCGCTCATCTTTCGATAATGCACGTAGGGGAACGCCGGATAGAGGAAATGGCCGTCACGCGCGATGCCTTCACGCATGGCCCGTTCAAAGGCGTCCAGCGACCACTTTCCGATACCGGATTCCGGGTCCGGGGTAATGTTGGTGGTGAAGAGGGTTCCGAAAGGCGTTACCAGCGGCAAACCGCCGGCCATGTAGGCGCCTCCTGGCCGCGTGTGACAGACCGCACAGTCTCCGGCTTCGACGACGCGGCGGCCTCTGTCCAGGGTTTCGCGATCGGCCTTCAGGGGCTGGCTGACCGTGGCAATTTCCGGCCTCCACATCATCCAGAACGCAAACCCTAACCCCACGACGCCGATCGCCAGAACGACACCGATGATCGTTTTGCGCTTCATCGCCTTACCTCTCGAGCTGAATTAACGACAGATTTTTCAATCCGCCGCGTGCGATGGGCGTACGGCGATTTTCCATGACGTGAGCTTAGAGAGGGCGCTTGTGATGGAGTACCCCATCAAGGCGCAACGCTACATTGCGCCAGGCGCAACGGTGACCGAATCAACAACCGTTAACTCGCGCAGCGTGCGCCCCTGTCCAAAGACAGGCGCTCAAGGACCGTGGCGCGCCGAAGGCGTGATCGGCACATCGTTGCGTTTTGCGAAAAGCTACGTTGTGCAACCGACGGATTCTCTGGCGGCGCTCCGGCCCCTACCTTGGGGGGGTGAAACACTCAACCACGGAGACCGTCATGAGTTTGCACTCATCCACAATTCAAGTGACTTACGACTTCATCTGCCCATGGTGCTGGATCGGTGAGGAACATCTCGAACGCGCTCTGGCTGCTTCGGGTTTATCAACGGACCGACCCATCGGCTTCCTGCCTTATCAGTTGAACCCTGACATGCCCGTTCAAGGCATGGATCGCAAAGTCTATCGCTCTGGCAAATTCGGCAGTTGGGCACGTAGCCAGGCGATGGACGCACAGGTCACCCACGCCGGTAAGGCGGTCGGGCTTGAGTTCGATTACGAGCGAGTCAAAAAAACGCCCAACACCCTGGCCGCGCATCGGTTGGTATGGCGCGAGCAACAGGCGGGTCGAGACGCGTCGACGCTGGTCAAGGCCATTTTCAAGGCGTACTTCGGCGAGGGGCGGGATATCGGCGACCTCACGATACTGGCCGACATCGCTGCCGAAACCGGGCAGGACCGAGCGGTCATTGTCGACTTTCTCAAGTCCGATGAAGGCACGGCTGAAGTCTTGAAGCTCGAAGCCCAAACCAAGGCGTCCGGTGTGCGCTCGGTGCCCAGCATTCAGATCGCAGATGACGTGATCAGTGGCGCCCAGCCCGTCGAAATAATGACCCGGATACTGAAACGAAGCGAAGCCGCTTAAGGCGTTTTTCCAATCCCTATTCATTCAGGAAATCATCATGACTCATCACTTGTTCAGCCCGATCAAACTTGGCCAACTCACCCTTAAGCACCGCGTCGCCATGGCGCCTCTGACTCGTTCGCGGGCGGGGCAACCTGGCAACGTACCGACATCGATGAACGTCGAGTACTACCGTCAGCGTGCCAGTGCCGCATTGATCATTACCGAGGCTACGCAGATTTCGCAGCAGGGCCAGGGTTACGCCTGGACCCCCGGCATCCATAGCGACGAGCAGATCCAGGGCTGGAAGGCGGTCAGCGAGGCCGTGCACGCAGAAGGCGGGCGCATTTTCCTGCAGCTCTGGCATGTGGGGCGAGTGTCGCATCCGGTGTTCCAGCCTGGCGGCGGCTTGCCGGTGGCGCCGACCGCGCAACCGGTGCCCGGCAAGACCTTCATCCTCAATGAAGAGGGCGAGGGCGTATGGGGTGATGTACCTGTCCCTCAAGCGCTGGACATTCCCGGGATCGAAGCGATCGTTGCCGACTTCCGCAAGGCCGCTCGCAACGCGATCCTGGCGGGTATGGACGGTGTGGAAATTCACGCCGGCAATGGTTACCTGCTCGACCAATTCATCAACAGCGCCAGCAATCAGCGAAGTGATCGCTACGGGGGAAGTATCGAAAACCGTGCCCGGTTGCTGCTTGAAGTCGTGGACGCCGTGACCGCGCAAGTAGGCGCCGAACGCGTAGCTGTCCGCCTGACACCGATGGGACGTTTCATGGGGATGGGCGATGACACCCCGGAACAAACCTTTGGCTACATCGCATCCCGGCTCAATCACTGGAATCTCGCGTACCTGCACCTGGTAGAACCGATGATGGTTGGCACAGTGCTCGATGAAAGTAACGACCCACGCTGGGACGCGATCATCAAGCAACTGCGTAATGACTTCCACGGCGTTCTGATGTTGGCGGGAGGCTACTCCGGCGAAACGGCCGAACAGGCCATTGCGCAGGGCCGTGCGGACCTCATCGCGTTTGGTCGCCCGTTCATTGCCAACCCCGACTTACCGGCTCGCTTGCGCGGTCGCAACGAACTCAACGTGGCTGACGGCAACAGCTTTTTTGGCGGCGACGCCAAGGGGTACATCGACTATCCGGTGTTGGCATAACGCAACGCTAAACCGCAGCCGGGGAAATCACCCGGCAACGAGGAGAAAGGTAATGAAGCGTTCAGGTGTTCCGAAGGCCTTGGTCATTGGTGGTTCCCTGGGAGGGCTGTTCGCCGCCACGGCGTTACGCGCGATTGGTTGGCAGGTCGATATTTACGAGCGATCCCCTGCGGCGATGGACAGTCGTGGCGGGGGCATCGTTTTGCAGGCGGATGTCCTGCACCATTTTCGCTATGCGGGCATTCATCCGGCAGGTGCGCTCGGCGTCCGGTCCCATGATCGTCTCTATCTGGATCGAGTCGGTAGCATCGTGCATAAAGAGCCGATGCCGCAAACCCAGACGTCCTGGAATACGCTATACAGCGCATTATTTTCTGCGTTTCCTGCCGAGCATTATCACCGTGGCAAGACGTTGGTGGATCTGACCCAGAATGAGCACAGGGTGACTGCGACTTTTGCAGATGGCGGCAGTGCAGAGGCTGACCTGCTGATTGGTGCCGATGGCGCGGGTTCAACCGTACGAAGCATGGTGCTGCCTGGAGCTGTACCTACTTATTCGGGGTATGTGGTGTGGCGCGGGCTGGTCGATGAAGAGCAACTTCCAGACTTCGCCAAAACGCAGCTTTACGAGGACTTTGTTTTTCAACAGGACCCTGAATCGCTGATGCTGGAATACATGGTCCCGGGCGTGAATGGCTCCGTTAATCCTGGCGAGCGTCGGTTCAATTGGCTGTGGTATTTGAAAGCTGCACAAGGGCCGGAACTGGACGCTGTGCTCACTGACCGCAATGGCCATCGGCGTAGTCACTCCATTCCACCCGGGGCCTTGGCCACGGGGCAGGATGCTTACATTCGGGAAATGGGTGAGCGGCAGGCGAACCCGGCTTTTCGGGAACTGATTCGCCAGACCAAGGATATTTTTGTGCAGGCGATCCTTGATCTCAACGTCCCGCAAATGGTGTTTGGCCGTGTGCTGTTGACGGGGGATGCCGCTTTTGTGCCGCGTCCTCATACCGCCGGAAGCACGGCCAAGGCCGCCCGCAATGCACTGTCCCTGGCGCAAACAATCGATGACAGCGGCGACCTCGATCATGCACTGCTGGCCTGGCAGCGACAGCAACTTGCAGAAGGCAAGCGCATGGCGGATTGGGGAGTGAATATGGGCAATCGGATCATGGGCATCGCGCAAGCCTGATGGTGCGGTTCACACCGGCCAACCTGTACCTGCCCCGGGATGCCACTCTATTGATCAAGTCGCAGGCCTCTTTAATCAGGCCATTGAGCACAGCCATGCAAGATTCCCATTGCCTGGTCATGCACAGTCGCCACCTTTACCTTTCGATTTCGGAGTCCGTTCATGGACAAGTTGCTTGCGCTGAAAATGTTTGTCGAAACGGTACGCTGTGGGGGGTACTCATCTGCAGCGCGTAAGCTCGGCATCTCCACGTCGTCGGTGACGCGGCAGGTCGCGGGGCTGGAAAGTGAGTTGGGCGCCAGCCTGCTCAACCGCACCACGCGCAATACGAGCGTCACAGTGGCGGGGCAGCACTATTTCGATAAGGCCGTGGCGATCCTGGAGGCCATCGATGAAGCGGATGCCGTCGTTGCCGATCGTGGCAGCGAAGCTCAGGGGCGTCTGCGGGTCAGTGTCCCGGTGGAGTTCGGCCGGCGAATCATCGCCCCGCACTTGGGGCGGCTGCTTGAACGCCATCCCGGTCTGGAAATCAGTCTCTTGCTGAGCGACGAGATCAGTGACCTGCTCAGCGAACAAATTGATGTGTCGGTACGTCTCGGTTCATCGGTTGTCAGCGACGACATCATCAGCAGGCAGTTGGGCGAGTTCCAGCGCTGGGTTGTGGCGAGTCCCGAATACCTGGCACGAACCGGACTGCCCCGACACCCTTGCGACTTGCTGGAGCACCAGTGCTTACGTTTCGATTACCGCATGGGCCACCACCAATGGACATTCCAGGGGGATGAGGACGTCATCCGCTTGAATGTGCAGGGACGGCTGCAAAGCAACAATGCCGACATTCTGCGCGAGGCTGCCTTGGCCGGTGGCGGGGTGACGCTGTTGGCCGATTGGCTGGTACGTGAGGATGTCAGTGCAGGTCGGCTGACGCGGGTGTTGGAGCAATATGAGGTCAACCCAGGCAGTGCAAGCACCTGCATCAATGCGCTGTATCTGCCCAACCATCGTGGCTCCAGTCGCATCAATGTATTCATAGCGTTTCTTCAGGAAATAATCACGCCCTAAGCGCGTCTCGTGCATCAGGCAAGACGCAATGCTGGGTGACTTGGGAACGCTTCAAACGCCGTCGCGACGTTCTGAGTTCATTATTGATAGTGTGACGCTTGATCGGGTCAAGGTTGCCGTGGGTGATACAACGCTTGTGATCCCGAAAGGCACTTTTGAAGCAGTACTGGACTATTTGCACCTCAACCACCACCACGCGGGCAATTCGTGTGCGATCAAGTCTGATAACAGCCTCGCGGACGATGTCCAGGTGAGGCGGGTCTTGGCCTCGACAAAACCTCAGCCCCCGGAAAGCTGAAACCGGTAGCCCACCCCATACAACGACTCGATGGGCGTTTCCCCAGGGCATGCCTGCTCCAGCTTACGCCGCAGGTTACGGATATGGCTGTCCACCGTGCGGTCGGTGACCACACGGTGGTCGGAGTAGATGTTGTCGAGCAGTTGGTCACGGGAAAACACCCGCCCGGCGGAACGTGCAAAGGTGCTGAGCAAGCGCAGTTCCAGCGGCGTGAGGTCC
Organism: Pseudomonas gorinensis; assembly: GCF_042015035.1. Classification (NCBI taxonomy): domain Bacteria; kingdom Pseudomonadati; phylum Pseudomonadota; class Gammaproteobacteria; order Pseudomonadales; family Pseudomonadaceae; genus Pseudomonas; species Pseudomonas gorinensis. Next base: position 5,014,984 of record NZ_CP167125.1, on the reverse strand, counting down.
AGTTCGATACCGTCGAGTGACGCACGGTATTGCGCTTCGTCGATCAGCAGGCGCGGCGGTGTGCTGGTCAGCAGTTGGGGGCCGCGACGCAGGATGGCCTTGACTCGCGCTACTACCTCGCGCGGGCTGAACGGCTTGCAGATGTAATCGTCGGCGCCCAGGTCCAGGCCCTGCAGGCGGTCCACCTCTTCGACTCGGGCGGTGATCATGATGATCGGTACGGCGCTGAACCCGCGCAGGTCCTGGCACACTTGCATACCGTCGCGCCCGGGTAGCATCAGGTCGAGCAAGATCAGGCGCGGTGCCTGGGCGCGCACGCTCGGCACCACCTGCAAGCCGTTGTCCAGGCACCGCGTCGGGTAGCCCGCGGCGACCAGGTAATCGCGCATCAGTGCGGCCAGCTTCGGTTCGTCTTCGACGATCAGGATCGGGCTTTCGTCGCTCATGAGTCAGGTATTCCGTGGCAGGCGCAGGGTCAGCCAAAGACCGCCGAGGGGGGAGTGAGCGGCGCTGAGGCTGCCGCCGTGGGCGAGGGCGATGCTGTGACAAATCGCCAGCCCCAGGCCGGCCCCGCCACTGGCGCGGTTGCGCGACGATTCACCGCGATAGAAACGCTCGAACAGGCGCGGCAGTTGTTCGGCTGAAACGCCTGGGCCGGAGTCTAGAACGTCAATGCACACGTGGGTGCGATCCAGGCCGGCGCGGATGCGTATGAGCCCCTGCGGGTCGGTGTAGCGCACGGCGTTTTCCAGCAGGTTGGAAAACAATTGCTGCAAGCGATTGGCGTCGGCCAGCAGTTCCAGGGGCTGGGATGGCAAGTCCAGTTCGATGCGCAGGTGCTGGGCGTGCAAGCGCTCCTGGAACATCGCCACACTGTTGCGCAGCAGCGGCTCCAGTGCGCAAGCGCTCTTGCGATAGGTCAGTGCGCCCACATCCGCCAGGGACAGTTCATACAGATCATCCACCAGCTTGCTGAGCATGCCGACCTCACCTTGCAAGGACTTCATCGAGCCTTGGTCCAGGGTGCGCACGCCATCCTCGATGGCCTCCAGCTCGCCGCGCAACACCGACAGCGGGGTGCGCAATTCGTGGGACACATCGGCCATGAACTCACGACGCATCTGTTCATTGCGCTCCAGGGTATAGGCGAGCTGATTGAAGTCCCGGGCCAATTGGCCCACTTCGTCATTGGAGGCCACCGCCACGCGGCCGCTGTAGTCGCCGCTGGCCAGGCGATGGGTCGCTGCGGCTACCCGTTTGACCGGCTCTAACAACGTGCGGGCGATCCACCAGGCAATCAGCATCGCCAGCAGCAGCGAAAAGGCGCCCATCACCAGGCTGGTGCGTAACTGGTATTGCTGGAACCGTTCACCGCCGGCCTCGGTCACGCTCTGGAACGGGGTCACGGCCAGCCAGCCGACGGTTTCATCGGCCACCACGATCGGGCGCAACAAGGCGTCGTTGCCGATATCCGGGTAGCCGTTCACGCGTTTTTTGTGTTTATCCAGCAATGCAATGCGAAACAGCGCGCCCGTCAGGTCCGAGGCCATGGGGGTACGCAAGTCGTTCTTCGCCGGATCTTCGCCGAGTTCGGGCCGCATAATGTCAAACCAGCGGTCCGGCTGGTTGCGCAGGAACTCCCAATTTCCCTCACGCGCATAGGCACTGGCCAGGCGTGGCAGCACGGGTGCCATGCGGTCCAGCGCCTGCTCATTGAGATACCCGAGAAAGCCGCGCCCAAAACTCCAGCTCGTCGCCAAGCCCATGCTCAGGATGACCAGCAGCACACCGGCCAGTACCGCGATAAACAGCTTGGTGGAGATACTCAACTTCATGCAGGTGGGCCGTTAAGAATGGATGGACCATTTAGGCCCTGGCGACGGAAAGATTCAACCCGGTCGGGCAATCTTCAATTTTCCTGCACATTTGCCTCGCAGGATGGCGCTGACTCAAGCCATTCCGTCTTGCAGAGGCAGCTATGTCCACGAAAATAATCGCCAAATTCCTGGTAACCGCCGCGGTTTTCCTGTCGTTGATCATTCTGGTCATGTTGGGTGGCTGCTCCGGTGGCGAGCCGGCGCCTGAAGCGGTCACCCCCAAAGTCTCGGTGATCAGCATAAAGCCCCAGAGCCAGGTGCTGACCACTGAGTTGGCGGGGCGCACCCAGGCGTTCATGGTGGCGCAGATCCGTCCGCAGGTGGGCGGCATCGTCCAGCGGCGACTGTTTGTCGAGGGCGCGGATGTCAAGGTCGGGCAGGCCCTGTACCAATTGGATGCGGCGTCCTATACCGCCGCGCTGGCGCAGTCCCAGGCGAGCCTGGCCAAGGCTCGCGCCACGCTTAAATCGGCGCAGAGCACCGCCAGGCGCGACGCGGAACTGGTGAAGATCAATGCCATCAGCCAGCAGGATAACGAGGACGCCCAGGCGACCTTGCTGACGGCTGCCGCCGATGTGCAAGTCGCCGAGGCGGAAGTCGAAACTGCCCGGATCAACCTGGCGTACACACGTATCACCTCGCCGGTCAGCGGGCGCATCGAAACGTCCACCGTGACCCCTGGCGCGCTGGTGGTGGCCAATCAGGACAGTGCATTGACCACGGTGCAGCAACTCGATCCGATCTATGTGGACGTTACCCAATCGACCACGCAATTGCTGCGGCTCAAGCGGGACCTGGCCAGCGGCGTGTTGCAGTCCAACGGTGACGGCCAGGCGCGGGTCAGCCTGAAGCTGGACGATGGCAGCACTTACAACCAGCAAGGGCGGCTCAAGGTCAGCGGCGTCAGTGTCAACGAGGGGACGGGCACCGTCACCCTGCGCGCGGAGTTCGCCAATCCAGACCACCTGCTGCTACCGGGCATGTATGTCCGCGCGGTGCTGGAGCAGGCCCGCAATGACCAGGCCATTCTGGTTCCGCAAAAAGCAGTGACCCGCAGCGCCAGCGGTGTGACCACGGCGCTACTGGTGGTCGACGGCAAGGTGGAACAACGTCAGCTGAGCATTGATCGCGCGGTGGGCAATCAATGGTGGGTCACGGCAGGCCTCAAGGCGGGTGACCAGTTGATTGTCGAAGGCGGACAAAAAGTCCGTGCCGGTGCCGCAGTCCAGGCGCAGGACGCCAGCGCGCAAGCGGCCACGCCACCCACCCCTGTGAAGGAGGGTTAAGCGTGGCGCACTTTTTTATTGATCGACCGATTTTCGCCTGGGTCATCGCCATCGTGATCATGCTCGGTGGCAGCCTCTCCATCAGCCAGTTGCCGTTGGAGCAATACCCGGACATCGCGCCACCCACGGTGAAGATTTCCGCGACCTACACCGGGGCCTCGGCCAAGACCGTGGAAGACTCGGTGACCCAGGTCATCGAACAGCAGATGAAAGGCCTGGACAACCTGACCTACATGTCGGCCACCAGCAGTTCGGCGGGCAGTGCCAGCATCAGTTTGACGTTCACCGCCGGCACCGACCCGGATGTCGCCCAAATGCAGGTACAGAACAAGCTGCAACAAGCCGAGTCGAGACTGCCGCAATCGGTACAAAGCGAAGGCCTGACCGTGACCAAGGGCGGCTCGGACTTCCTGATGATTGTCGCCCTGGCATCGGATGACCCCAGCGTGACCGGCACCCAGATCGGCGACTACATTTCCACCACCTTGCTGGACTCCATCAGCCGCATAGACGGGGTCGGCGATGTGCAGACATTGGGGGCAGGCTATGCCATGCGTATCTGGCTGGACCCGGCCCTGTTGGAAAAGTACGCGCTGATGCCTTCGGACGTCAGCAGTGCCCTGGAGGCGCAGAACACCGAAGTCTCCGCCGGGCAACTGGGGGCATTGCCGGCGATCAAGGGGCAGCAGTTGAACGCCACGATCAGCGCCCGCAGCAAACTGCAGACCGTCGAAGCCTTTCGTGATGTGGTGGTCAAGTCCAGCAGCGACGGTGCCGTGGTGTTGCTGGGCGATATCGCGACCCTGGAACTGGGCAGCGAAAGCTACGACATCAGCACCGCCCTCAACGGCAAGCCCGCGGCGGCCATGGGGGTGCAACTGGCGGCAGGCGCGAATGCGCTGAACGTCGGCAAGGCGGTCAAGGCCAAGCTCAAGGAGATGGAGCCGTTCTACCCGACTGAAATGCAGCTTAAAAACGTGATTGCCTACGACACCACGCCGTTTGTCAGCCTGTCCATCGAGGAAGTGGTCAAGGCCTTGGGCGAGGCCATCGTGCTGGTGGTGTTGATCATGTTCCTGTTCCTGCAAAACCTGCGCGCGACGCTGATCCCGGCGATTACCGTGCCGGTGGTGTTGCTGGGCACGTTCGGCGTGTTGGCGATGTTTGGCTATTCGATCAACACCTTGACGATGTTTGCCATGGTCCTGGCGATTGGCTTGCTGGTGGACGACGCCATTGTGGTGGTCGAAAACGTTGAGCGGCTGATGGGGGAGGGGCTATCGCCTGTGGCGGCCACGCGTCAATCGATGCGCGAAATCAGCGGCGCACTGGTCGGCATCACGCTGGTGCTGAGCGCGGTGTTTATCCCCATGGCGTTTTTCGGCGGTTCCACCGGGATTATCTATCGGCAGTTTTCGGTGACCATTGTCTCGGCCATGGTCCTCTCGGTGTTGGTGGCGATGACGCTGACCCCCGCGCTGTGCGCTTCGTTGCTCAAAACCCACGATGGCCAGGGGCATGCGGCCCAGCGCGGGTTCTTCGGCGGGTTCAACCGCACCTTTGAACGTGCCAGCGCCGCTTACGAGCGTTGGGTGGGTGTGGTGTTGCGGCGTTGGGTGCGCAGCCTGCTGCTCTATGGCGGGGTGCTGGTGGTCATGGCGGTGGGCTACATGAGCCTGGCCACGTCGTTTCTGCCGGACGAAGACCAAGGGATCCTCCTGGCACAGATCCAGTTGCCGGTCGGCGCGACGGACAGCCGCACCCAGGCGGTGATCAAGCAGTTCGAGGACTACATCCTCAAACAGCCCGAAGTCGAAGCGATGATCAGCATCAGCGGGCTGGGCATGGGGGGGAACAGCCAGAACACCGCGCGCGCGTTTATCCGCCTCAAGGACTGGGACGAACGCGGTGGGCCCGGCCAGGGTGCGGCGGCCATTGCCCAACGGGCGACCCTGGCACTGGCCAGCATCGGGGATGCCGACGCGTTCGTCATGCAACCGCCGACCGTACGCGGCCTGGGCCAAAGCTCGGGGTTCGACCTGCAACTCAAAGACCTCGCTGGCCTGGGCCACGATGCACTGGTGGCGGCCCGCGAACAGTTTCTTGAGCTGGCCAGAAAGGATCCACGTTTGCTCGGGGTTCGCAGCAACGGCCTGGACGATGCGCCGCAGCTCAAGGTCAGCATCGACGACCGCAAGGCCGGGGCCCTGAGCCTGAGTACCAGCGACATCAACACCACCTTGTCGACGGCGTTGGGCGGTACTTATGTGAATGACTTTCTCAACCAGGGCCGGGTGAAAAAAGTCTACGTGCAGGGCCAGGCATCCGCGCGCATGCAGGCCGCGGACCTTGATCATTGGTTCGTGCGCAACAGCAACAATGAAATGGTGCCGTTCTCATCGTTTGCCAGCAGCACCTGGAGTTACGGCTCACCCTTGCTGGAACGCTACAACGGTAACGCCTCCCTGGAAATCGTCGGTGACCCCGCGCCAGGGGTGAGCTCCGGCGACGCGATGGACGCGGTGGAAGCCATTGTCCGGCAATTGCCCCAGGGCATCGGCTACGAATGGACCGGGCAGTCCTATCAGTTGCGGCTATCCGGCTCCCAGGCCCCGCTGCTCTATGCCCTCTCCGTATTGTTTGTGTTCCTGTGCCTGGCCGCACTCTACGAGAGTTGGTCGGTGCCGTTCTCGGTGATTCTGGTGGTGCCCCTGGGGGTGATTGGCGCCGTGTTGGCGACCCGCGTCGCGGGGTTGAGCAACGACGTGTATTTCCAGGTGGGGCTGTTGACCACCGTGGGCCTGGCGGCGAAAAACGCGATCCTGATCGTTGAGTTCGCCAAGCACCTGCAAGAGCAGGGCAACAGCCTGATCGACGCGACGCTGATCGCGGTGCGCCAGCGCCTGCGGCCGATCCTGATGACGTCCCTGGCCTTCATGTTCGGCGTGTTGCCGCTGGCCTTGAGTACCGGCGCAGGTTCCGCCGGACGTCAGGCTATCGGTACCGGCGTACTGGGCGGGATGTTCAGCGCCACGGTGCTGGGGATCTTCTTTGTACCGCTGTTTTTTGTGCTGATCCGCCGCCGTTTCGGCCGCGAGCGCAGTGCTCGTCAATCTGCCCCGACAGGTGATGCATGATCAAGTCACATTGGCCTTTACTGGCCGCCATGGTCCTGGGCGGCTGCGTCAACCTGGCGCCCCAGTATGAGCGGCCTGAAGCGCCCGTCTCCGGGCAATGGCTGCCGGCGGCCAGCCTGCCGAAAGGGCAAGTGGGCGCCGACGTCAAATGGCAGCAGTTCTTCACCGACAGCCGCCTGGCGCAGTTGCAGGCGTTGGCGCTGGCCAATAACCGCGACTTGCGCCTGGCCAACCTGAACGTGGAGAAGGCCCAGGCGCAGTACCGCATCAAGCGCGCGGACCTGTTTCCCACCCTTGATGCGAGCGTCAGCGGCACCCATAGCCGTACGCCGGGGTCGTTGTCCAATACCGGCACGGCGGCCACCACCCACGATTACAGTGCGCAATTGGGGCTGAGCAGCTATGAACTGGACGTGTTTGGCCGGGTACGCAACCTTCGGGACGAGGCCCTGGAAGACTACCTGGCGCTGACGGAAACCCGGCGCAGCACGCAAATCAGCCTGGTGGCCGAAGTGGCCACCGCCTGGCTGACCCTGGCGGCCGACAACGAACGGCTGCTGCTGGCCCAGGAAACCCTGACCAGCCAGTTGGCCACCTACGACCTGACCCAGCGCAGCTATGCCCTGGGCGGTTCCTCCGCGCTGTCCGTGGCCCAAGCCCAGACCACGGTCGAGTCGGCGCGGGGCGATGTGGCGTCCTACGAGAGCCAGATTCTGCAGGACCGCAATGCCTTGCGCCTGTTGGTCGGCAGTGACGTGCCCGAGGCCCTGTTGCCGGGCACGCACCTGGAGTCAGCGGCCGTGCTGGTGCAGATACCCGCGGGCCTGCCTTCCAGCCTGCTGCAACAACGCCCGGATGTGCTGTCGGCCGAACACACCCTCAAGTCCGCCAATATCGATATCGGCGCGGCGCGCGCGGCGTTTTACCCCAGCATCAGCCTGACCGCCAATGCCGGCTCCTCCAGCGCGGCGTTGGCCGGCCTGTTCAAATCCGGCAGCGGTGCCTGGACCTTTGCCCCGAGCATCAGCGTGCCGATTTTTGACGCGGGCAGTAACCGCGCGACCCTGGACTCGGCCAAGGTCGAACGTGATATCCAGGTGCAGACCTACCAGCAAACCCTGCAGACCGCGTTCCGTGAAGTGGCCGACGCGCTGGCGGTGCGCAGCACCCTGGATCGCCGGATCGCCGCGCAACAGGCGCTGACCGACGCCAGCCGCAAAAGCTTCGAACTCTCCGATGCCCTCTATCGTGGCGGGTCGAAAAGCTACCTCGAAGCCCTGGATGCGCAACGCTCCCTCTACAGCGCACAGCAAGACCTGATCACCCTGCGCCTGACCGAGCAGAGCAACCGCATCACGCTCTACAAAGTGTTAGGCGGCGGCTGGAACTGAAGGCCCAGGCGAAAAGACTCTGCCGCATACACACACATAACCGCAGCGATGGAACGGCTTGCGTGGATCAAATCGGGTGACTTCATTCATTGGGGAATAAACATGCGTGCCTTTCGTTTCACCTTAAGCCGTCGCGCCCAGGCACTGGCCTGCGCCTGTTTCATCACGCTGTCACCGCTGTGCCGTGCGGATTCCGACGAGGACCCATGGGAGGGGTTCAACCGATCGATCTTTGCATTCAATGACACGTTGGATACGTATGCACTCAAACCGCTCGCCCAAGGCTATCAATTCATCACCCCCCGTAGGGTCCAGGACGGTATTCATAACGTCTTCAACAATCTGGGGGAGGTGAAAAACCTGGCTAACAATGTACTTCAAGCCAAATTTCACAGTGCCGGCGTGGATACCAGTCGCTTTTTGCTCAACAGCACGCTGGGCCTGGTGGGGATGATCGACGTCGCGACGCCGATGGGGCTGCAACGCAGTGACCAAGACTTTGGCCAAACCCTGGGGCACTGGGGCGTCAACAGCGGCCCTTACCTGGTACTGCCATTCCTGGGGCCAAGCACGCTTCGCGATGCACCCGCGATCCTGCCCGATGCCTACGCCAACCCGGTCCGTTACATCGGCGACGTTCCGACGCGCAATAGCCTGTACGGCGTGAGCATGATCGACGGGCGTGCCCAATACCTGAAATCTGAAAAGCTCATCACTGGCGACAAATACAACTTTATCCGCAGTGTTTATCTGCAAAACCGAGCGTTCAAGATCCAGGGCGCAAACGTCAAGGATGATTTTTGAGCCGTGTGACGACCTACACGAGGTGACCTGCATGCGTTGCCTGGCCCGTCCACCCTGACCTCGGTGTGGATGGGCGGTGCCTGGGGTTACGCCGCGGTGGAGTTGGCGCGGGCGTCGCTGGCGGTCTCACGAAACAGCCGGGGCGACATGCCGAATGTCGACTTGAAGTGCCGGCTGAAATGGGAGCTGCTGCCATAACCCCAGGCGTAGGCTATTTCGGTGAGGGAGCGATGGGCCTGCTCGTGGTTGCGCAGGTCTTCGGCGCAGCGGGACAACCGACGCTGCCAGATGTACTCGCTGACGCTGCACCCCAGTTCGTCCTGGAATGCCCGATGCAAACTGCGCACCGAACACTGCTCGGCGTTGGCGATGCGTTCGATGCTCAGGTCGCGGTCGGCCAGGTGGCGCTCAATGTAGGCCTTGAGGCGGTTCTGCTTGAAGAAGCGGAAGTCATGGTCGAGCTGCTTTTCATCTTGCTTGTTCTTCAGCGCATTGTTCAGCAGCCCGGCGATACTGTCGCCGATCAGCCCCGCCGACTGGCTGTTGAGCAAGGGGTATTGGTGGTAGGCGTCGCTGATCAAGTGCATCAGCATGCGCCCCAGCCCGTTGCGGCCGCTCAAGTGCATGTCGCCGGTCTGGGTCAGTTGCCCGGCAGCCCCCTGGAACAGCAGGATAAAGTGCTCGCAGCCCTGGGTACTGGTGACGCTGAAGGGTTTGCCGCAGTCGACCAGGAGCATCTCGTCCGGCGCGACGGCGCTGCTTTTCTGGCCTTGCTCGAAGTGACTGACACCGGCGATTTGCAATATCAGCATACGCGGGGTGTCGAGCACATCGAGCGCCTGGCTCAGGTGACGTGAATAGCGATGGGCACTGGCGGTCATGCGGCAGAAACGCAACTGGCCCAGGTCGCCGTATTCCAGTCGCCCCTGGAAATTACCGTTGTGCAGCGGGTCGATGTGGGTGGATTCCAGGCGCTTTATATACTCCGGCGTGCGGCCCAGATGATCGCTCATGAATTCTTTCCACTTCATCAGCCGATCGGAGCGCATGACCTGTTCGGTGGACACACAGGCTAGATTATTCATTGGTTTCGCCTTTTGTTTTTTGTTTTGGGCAGACGGGGCAGGGCTGGACCCTGCCCGATCCTCGCAGACGATCAGAACGGGTAGTGATGGCTCCCGGCTTGCCAGGTCACCCAATGGGCCCGGGTGAATTCATCCAAGGCATAGTGACCATTGAAGCGGCCAAGGCCGGAGTTCTTTTCGCCGCCGAACGGCGCATTGGGCTGATCATCGACCGTGATGTCGTTGATATGGGTCATACCCGCCACGATGCCACGGGCAAAGTTCAGGCCGCGCGCCATGTCGCGGGTAAACACCGCACTGGACAGACCGTACTCGCTGGCGTTGGCCAACTCCAGGGCATGGGCCTGGTTTTGCGCGATCATCAACGGCAGCAACGGCCCGAAGGTTTCATCGCGAGCCAGGGCCTGGTCGGGGCCCACTTCGCCAAAGACATGGGCCGGCAGCACCAGCCCGCGCGCCTGGCCGCCACACAACTGCTTGAGACCGGCGCGCTCGGCGGCGGCGATCTTCCCCAGCAGACCGTCGAGCTGACTTTGGTTGACCACCGGCCCGATCACCGTATCGGCCTGGGCCGGGTCACCGGTCTTGAGATTGCGCACGCGCTCGACCACCAGCGCTGCGAAATCGGCATACAGCGAGCGATCCACAATGACCCGGTTGACGCTCATGCAAATCTGGCCCTGATGCAGGAAGCGCCCGACCACGGCGGCATGCGCCGCGATCTCGATGTCCGCATCCTCCAGCACCACCAGCGGCGCGTTGCCGCCCAGCTCCAGCGCCACCCGCTTGATGTGCTTGCCACCGGTGGCGATGCGTCCGACATTGCGTCCCACATCGGTGGAACCGGTGAAAGAGATCAGGCTCGGTATCGGGTGTTCGACGAAGGCATCGCCAATCTCCGAACCCGCGCCGACCACCACGTTCAGCGAACCGGCGGGGAACCCGGCTTCTTCGAACAGGTGGGCAATCAGCAGGCCGCCGGTCACTGCCGTGTCGCTGGCCGGCTTGAGTACCACGGTATTGCCCAGCGCAAGTGCCGGCACCACGGAACGCATGCTCAGGTACAGCGGGAAGTTCCACGGGCTGATCACACCGACCACCCCCAGTGGTTCGCGAAACACGAAGCTCTGCTCACCAGGCTTGTAGCTGGTCAGGATCCGCCCCTCAACCTGCATCGGTAGGGTGGTGCACTCGCGAACCAGGTTGAGGGTGAACTGCCACTCCATGCCCGCCTTGATGCGGGTACTGCCGGACTCACAGATCAGCCAGTCGATGATTTCTTCGCGGCGGTTCTGGATGACCTGGGCGAGCTTTTCCAGCTGTGCGCCGCGCTCGGTCGGGTGCAGCGCGGCCCAGTCGGTCTGTGCGCGCTGGGCGGCCTGGTAGGCGTCATCCAGGTCGGCCACCGAGGCCAGGGGCATTTCCAGCAAGGGTTCGCCGTTGAAGGGGTTGCGGTCGTCCAGGCGTCGTGTCGAACCACCGGCGCGCCAGGTGCCGTTGATGTATTGGTCGCCGTTGATGGCGTAGGCCGCGAGTATTGGAGTTGTCATTGTCTTACCTTTGAGGCAGGTAGCCGCGTCGATTGAGGGTGGGTGAGGGCAGACCCTTTAGGTTGTGCGTATTCAGCTTCGGATCCAGGCGCGTCCCCAGGAGTTGAGGGTGTATTCCTCCTGCGGCCAGACGCCAGGCGGGCGCGTGGCCTCGGTGATCTCCAGCTCGGCCGAGAACTCCAGGCGGTTGCGATCGGCATCGACCACCATGAAGAACAGGTTGTTGCCTGGGCCATGTCGTCCCGGGCCGAAGAACAAGGTGATGCGTTCCTTGGCGAAGCGGTCGCCCCAGTCGCGAATGTCGTTCCATTCGTTGGTTTCGTAACAGTGGTGATCCCACTCGTTTTTCGATCCGCGGAAGAACGCCAGCGAATGGTGCTCATCGTCCGAACGCAGGAAGCAGGTGGTGAGCTGGCCGCTCTGCTCGTCGACGACATTGTCCGAGACGGTGAAGCCCACCGTGTTGACGTAGAAGTCGATCATCGCTTCCAGCTCCGTGGTCTGGAACACCACGTGCTGCAGGCGGCCCGGCATGCCCTTGCGGTCGACCGTGGACGCGCCGCGAGACACCCCAAATACGGTTTGTCGACCCTGGGGGTCACGGATTTGAAAGGCGCCCGCCTCCAGCAACGGCGAGTCGAGCGCCTCGACGTTACAACCGTTGCCGACCAGGCGCGTGCGCAGCTCGCTCAAGTGTGCTTGGCTGCCCAGGTCGTACGCCGCCGCGAGCAGGCCGCTATGGTCGGCGGGCGAGATCAGCATGGCCCGTTGAGGCCCCTGGAGCAGCCAGCTGCCGTCGGCTTGCGCCAGGCTGTCCATGTCCAGCAGGCGCCGATAGAAATCGACTTGCTGCTGGGGCGCTTTGCTCGCCAGGTGCAGGTAACACAGGCGTGCGGGAGTGGAAGTCTGCAAGGTTTGCATAAACACCTCTGGGGCTGAAGGTTCAGGGGTAGACGGGCGCCATCGCCGGCTGATCCACGCGATGGTTCGTCAGGGTGATGCCGAACAACGACTGCAATGCGCCAGCGGCCTGGTCTTGTGTGGCCAGGTCGAAGATGGCGGCCACATAGCGATCCGGGCGCAGCAGCACAAACGTGTGGCTGTCGCCGAGCAGGTCCTTGAGCGCATCCTCGCGGTCGTGCAGCACGGTGCAGCCGGGCAGTGATGGCAGGGCCTGCACGTGCGCGGGCAGGATCAGGATGCGCTTGGCTTCCAGGTGGTCCCAAAGGCCGTGGCGCAGTTCATCCAGGCGCTGGAGAGCGGGGTCGCCATATTGGATCAGGGCAAAACCGGCACCGATGGTCGTGTCCAGCAGTTGTGTGTGGCCTTGGGCATCGGTCAGCAATGGCTGAGGAAACATTTGCCCGCAGGCCAGCTTCCCGGCCTTGCCTTCGGGCAATACCAGGCCTTTGGTAAAACGTGGTTTGGGCTTGAAGCGCATTTGCAGGAAATAATCGCGCAGCGGCGGCACCAGGCCGATTAACGCGAAGGCCGCGCTGATCAGGCGAGCCCGCAGCACGGTGGCCGGCGCCATGACCACGCCAAGGTTCAGGGCCAGCTTGATCAAGGCCCAGGCATGGTCGCGCCGCTCGCTTTCGTAGGACAGCAGGGCGGTTGCGGCCATTTGGCCCTTGAGCACAGCGATCAGCTTCCAGCCCAGATTGTGCGCATCGCGAACGCCGCTGTTCATCCCTTGCCCGGCGTAGGGCGGGGTCAAGTGGGCGGCATCGCCGGCAAGAAATACGCGGCCGACCTGCCAACGCTCGGCGACGCGGGCATGAAAGGTGTAGACCGTCTTGCGCACGATAGACACCGGGGCATCGCCCTTGAACGGACGAAGCAGCGTGTGCAGGCATTCGGGGCTGAGCACCTGCGCATCGGTTTCGCCCGACTTGAGCTGGAACTCAAAGCGCCGAGTATGGTGCGGGCCGGGCACTTCCACCACCGGGCGTCGGGCATCGCAATACACGCGGGTTTGCCAGAAGGGGTCGTCGTCCTGGTCGGTGTCGACCACCAGCCAGCGTGAGGAAAAACTCGACCCTACCATCTCGATCCCCAGTTGCTTGCGCACCGGGCTGCGACCGCCGTCGCAGGCGATCAGGTAGCTGGCCTTGACGTCGAGCAGTTGGCCATCGGCATCCTTGATCAACGCGCGCACGCCGTGCTGGTCTTGAGTGAACTCGAGCAGTTCGTGATTGAAGCGCGCTGTCAGGTTGGCAAAACGTTCAAGGCCGACCTTCAGCGTGCTTTCGAACAGCGGCTGGCGAAACGCATTACGCTTGGGGAACCCATATAACCTGCCGGTGGGCTCGACCTTGCCAAAGCAACGGCCGCCTGCGCGGGTGAAGTAATGCACACCGTAGCCGGGCACGACGTCGCGTAAAACGGCGTCATCCAGCCCGATCGCCTGCATGGTGCGCAAGGATTCATCATCGATCGAAACGGCGCGGGGTTCGGTCACGGTGCCGGGTTTGCGGTCGACGATCAGGGTGTCCACATTGGCCTGGCCGAGCAGGTTGGCCAGGGTCAGCCCGGTGGGGCCGGCGCCGACGATCAGGACTTGAGTGCTGAAGCTGTTGAGGGTTGTCATTGTTATTCCCTTCCAAAGGTTTCAGTCCGGCTGCGGCGGGCGATGGGTCAGCGCCGCCATGCGTTGCGACAGCGTCTGCGCGAGGGCCAGCATCTGTGCCCCTTGTTGCGCTTCCTGGGCGTTGTCGCGCTGCTGGATCGGGCGCACGCAACTGATGCTGCCGACCACCTTGCCATCGCTGTCGAAGATCGGCGCCGCCAGGCCGTAGACGCCGGGATCGATTTCCGCCGCGCTGGCGACATAGCCCTGGCGGCGCAGTTGCTGCAGCGAGCGGCGGAACTGTTCCCAGGTCTGGCCCAGGTGGCTGGCGCGCACTTCATCAGGGTTTTCCAGGAACAGTTGGTTGTGCTGGCGCGAGGTCATGTTGGCGAGGATCGCCTTCGACGTTGCGCCGAGGAACAGCGGCCTGGGTGAGCCCCGGGAGTAGCTGACCTCACTGAACAACTCGCCATGCTGGTGGATACACACCACCTGGTCCTTGAACAGCCGGCAGATCAGCCAGACCTGTTGTTCGCTCCAGCGTGGCAGGTCGTGTTCCAGCGACTGTGCGGCGCGCACCAGGGGGTCGCTCAGGCGCAGTTGGCGGTCCCAGGTGATAATCCGCGCGCCGAGTGCGTAGCGTCCGGCTTCGACCTGAAACAACAGGCTCGCCTCGGCCAGTTCGCGCACATAGCGATAGATGGTCGAGCGCGTATAGCCCAGTGCGGCGCCCATTTCGTCGACCGCCCAGATCGGGCTGGCTTCGGTGAATAAATCCAGTACCCGCAGCATGCGTTCAAGGCTCGAACCTTTGCTATCGACGTCCTGTTCGGACAGCTGTTCTGTTTCAGACAATGGCTGCATGGCTTACTGCTCGTCGGCGATGTTGTTGCGCAGAATGCCGATGCCGGCTATCTCGACTTCGACGGTATCGCCGGGCTTCATCCAGACCGCTGGTTCGCGGAAGGCGCCGACGCCGCCGGTGGTGCCGCTGACAATCACATCGCCGGGCGCCAGTTCGGTGAAGGTGGAGCAGTACTCGATCAACTGGCGCACACTGAAAATCATGTCGCTGGTGCAGGTGTGTTGCATCACTTCGCCGTTCAGGCGCGTGGTCAATTCCAGGTCCTGCGGGTCGCCGATCTCATCGCGCGTTACCAGCCAGGGACCGAAGCCGCCGGTGTTGGGGAAATTCTTACCCGGCACGAACTGAATGGTGTGCTTCTGCCAGTCGCGGACGCTGCCATCGTTGTAGCAGGCATAACCGGCCACATAGTCCAATGCATCCGCTGCCTTGACGTGCCGCGCGGTTTTGCCGATGACCACCGCGAGCTCGCCTTCGAAGTCCAGTTTGTGCGAAGCCTTCGGACGAATGATCGGTTGCAGGTGCGCCACCTGGCTGTCGGCGAAGCGCGTGAAAATCATCGGGTAGGTTGGCATGTCACGCCCGGTTTCACGCACGTGGGTGGCGTAGTTGATGCCGATGCACAGCACTTTGCCGGGGTTTGCGATCACTGGCAGGAACGTCACGTCCGCGATTGCGACGCGGGGCAATGACGCCAGCACGGCTGGGGTCAGTTCCCCGAGGCGATGGGCGGTGATGGCTTGCTTGAGGTCCGTGCCAACGGTGGGCTTGACCGATTCCAGGTCAATCAACTGGTCACCGTCGACCACACCGTAGGTCGTACGGCCGTGAACAATGAAGCTTGCGAGTTTCATGAAGTGTCCTCTCGTAAAGGGCAGCGGGAGATGGCGGCAATGGGGGTTAATCTAGTCCTGAACATTTATCCTGTAAAGTGGGATTTATGCATAAATCCTGCAATATGAAATAAATGCGATTTTTCTGTTCGATCATCGGATCGAGGCCGGCAATGCCAGGCAGCCCGTGCCATTCCAGCAAGTGGATGGCCACGGGCGTGACGCGCGGAAGGGGGAACGCTGGGACGATTTAGCGCGGTGCCCAGCAGCCATGCAGTGACATGCGCAGGCGGAACGGGATTTTGATGCGTGCGATGGGGCCGGCGGCCATGGCGGAGGCGTCCAGCACCACCAGTTCGCTGCGGCCTTCGGCAATCAGGTTGAGCAGGCACACCACGTAGCCATCGCCTTCCGCGGCGTCAGCGGAGCGTGGAATGAAAATGGGTTCCTGGAAGCAGCCGCTGTCACCGGGAAACCAGGCATCGGTGACACCGGTGGTGAGGTTGAGGTGAGCCAGCAGGTTAAAGAACTGGAACGGCATCGGCCCGTTCGACGGGTTGTAGGGGCGCTCTGGATCGAAGGCGAGCAGGAATCCATGTTCATATTTGCGCCCGATGTAGCGGTCATCACAGCGGGGAAACTCGCAGGGGTAGTCGGTCAGCGCCTGGGGTTGCAGTTCATCTTGCGCACTGTTGAGGTCGAACACCCAGCGCATCAGGCTGGCGGCCAGGGTTTCCGGTGGCGGTACAAAACCGTCCGCCTGGGGGAAGAAGTAAAAGATGTTGCCGCCGGTGACCGGCATGTCCAGATAGACTTTGCCGCCTTCGTCGAACGCATTCAGGGTGTGGCCCTGGAAGCCGTCCTTGGGCCCTTTGAACCAGCGCACGTCCCGCGCATGCCCATGGCGGGGCAGCACGGCAAACAGCTGGGGCAGCTCGGGTTGCCACTGGAAATGCTGGCCGCCATTTTTCATGCGCTCGACGTCTACCGTCAGCGGGATCAGCGGGAACACCACATAATGTTCGGTGACCGCGAAGTCGTGGACCATCGCTGCATAGGGGGCCTGGAACCAGATTTCATGCAGCAGTTTTCCCTGCGGCGAAATCTCGAAATAGGCCATGTCGGGTGTGCCGTCGCCTTTGGCTTCGTAGCTGAAGGCCAGCAGGTTGCCGGTGACGGGGTCGAGCTTGGGGTGGGCAGTGAACGTTGCAGAGTTGATCTGCCCGTCGAAATTCCACTCGCCGAGGGTTTCCAGCGTCTGTGGGTCCAGGGCCCAGGGCATGGCATCTTCCTTGAGCGCCAGCAGGACGTTGTTGTGCGGGATCACCGAGGTGTTGGCGGTGGTGTTGTTTTTGGCCGCGAGCGGGTCGTTGGTGTAGACGTTGCGGTACACGCCGTTGAGCGAACGCCCTTCACGGCGTTGAGCGACCAGGCGATCGGTCAGCACATAGCGTCGACGCAGCGAGACCTTGCCGCCTTCAAAGTAAAAACCGCTGACCAGGGCGTCGCCGTTGAAGAAAATATCGCTGCCGAGCATCGGCGGGTACTGCGGGTCCGGCGACACCTGATAAAAAGTGCCACGGATCGACTCGGGAAGGGTGCCTTCGACTTCAAGGTCGTACACCTCGCCCTCGACGCGGCTGGGTGCATACAGCGCCCCGGAAAATTCGGGGGTATTGGGGAATGGCGTATTCATTGCGTGATCTCATTGAGCGGTTTGGTTGACGTCGTTCAGGCGGATTGGGTTGCCAGGGCTTGCCCACAAGGCTTCACGCCTCGACGGAAACGGGCCACCACCAGGCACGAGATGATCAAGGCCAGCATATAAGCGCAGGCGGCGAGCCAACCCACCGCGCGAAAGTGCCCTTCGCCGACTACCAGCGCGGCGCCAAAGGGGCCAAGGCCCTGACCGACGAAAATCGCTGCGTTGCCAAGGCCGGCCAATCGACCGGAGGGGTCGAGTTCGGCGGCCATGGACAGCAGGTACGGCAAGCTGAAAAACCACACCATATGAATCAGGCAAGCCGTGGTGGCGAATGCCACGGTGCTGTCGCCGTAGACCATGATCAGGGTGGCCAGTAACGCAGTGCCGAAGCTCAACAGTTGCGGGAACAACAGCCCCAGACGCCGCCCGATCAGCCCGGAAAGGCCGGCACCGAGGGCGCCCGCCAGGATGCTGCCACCGAGGATGGCGCCGATCTGCTGGGGCTCCAGGCCCAGGCTTTTGCCGATGCGTTCCTGATACACCCACAGGGCGGAGTGCCCGAAGAACAGTAGCGCAAACAGCGCGATCAGCAGCATCGACGTCAGCCCGAACGGCCGGGCTGCGCCATGGGCGATGCGTTGGGCGTCCGGGTAGTGCCTGGGTATTCTCCAGCAACCCAGTGCGGCGAGCAGGCTGGTGATGGCCAGCAGGCAAAAGGCACCCTGTACGCCAAACCCCCGCAACAGCAGGGGCATGGAGGTGACCAGCAGCATGCCCCATAACAGGTTGCCGATATTGATCACCGCAAAGGTCGCATCTTTGGACCTGCGCAGTGCCGCGGTCGCATATACCACCGCCATGACCGCGCCACCGCTGGCGCCGCAGATGATTCTGAAGACCACCAGCCATGCCTGGCTGTGAAGCTGGGTGCTGACCAGGTTGCCAGCGGCCAGGATCAACAACGCTACCAGGGCAAAGCGGCGGCGGTCGACACGCGCCATCAACAGCGCACAGGCGCCGCAGGCGATGGCCATCGCGATCAGCTCGGCGGCGAAAATCGTGCCGATGGCATTGAGCGGCACACCCAGTTGATCAATCAACGCGCCGCCCAGAATCGGCTGGATCTGCAGCGTTCCCAGGGAAATGACCATCATCAGGCAGATAACGCCCAGTGATTGCTTGCTGTCGATGGAGTCGAGCGCATTCATCACACATCACCTCAGTCAGAACTTATGGACGTAGCGAACTTGCACGGCGTAATCGGTTTTGCTGCGGTTCTCTACGCCGGTTTCTTTATAGGTATTGAGCCAGAACGCCTTGTCCTCAGTGATCTTCCAGAACAGGCCAGGGCCAATGCCGAGGACTTTCTCGCGGGAATTACTCAAGCGGTCGCCGTTGACCTGGTCATCCGAAATCTGCCGGAAGTAATAGCCGTTGATCCCGACCGAGACCTTCGGGAACACCTCGTACGAGGCCGTAAAGTTGGCCCAGGCCGATTGCCCTGCTTGGGTGTCGCGCACCGGTCGCCCTTCAAAGAACTGCGCCGAGCTGCTGGCTGGATCGTCGTTCTTGAAGTTGTACAGGTAATTCAGGCGCCAGCTCACTTCCCAGCGCGGTGCCGGCATCAAGGTCGCGGCCCAGTAGGGGTTGAAGGAGAAGTAGTTGGAGCCGGTATTCAAGTCCTTGTGTTTGTCGTACTTGCCGGTGGGCAGGATCGTATCGAAGGCCACGCGCTGCACAAACACCGGCCGGCCTTCGGCATTGACGATCGGATCGAACTGGATCTGCGGGCCGACCGTGACGTCGCCCAGGCCAACGCCGTTGTCCTTGAGTTTGGCGCCGTTGTCGCCAAAGTCGCCGTCCAGTGAGATCACGGGTACCAACAGGCTCCAACCCAGGTGCGCGCCACCGCCGATGGTGTCGGGTGAGTAATAGCTGAATTGGTTGATCAAGCTGATGACATTGATCTTCGGGTTATCGAAGTTGCGGTTGTCCTTGCCGCCATTGTCACGAATGCTGCTGGCCGTACTGAATTTCAGATAGGTCTGATGCGTCAGCCCGGGTGGCCCGGCGAACCCGTCGTAGAAGCTGGTGCCGCCCAGGTTGATACCGCTGGGTTGGCTGACGGAGGGCGGAGGAGGGCCCTCGGCAGCATAGGTGGCAAGTGATACGAAGCTCAGAGCCAGGCACGCTGGCAAGGATGGTGTCAGTCTCATTGACGTCGCTCTATTATTGGAGTTGTGAGCTGGGGTAGCTTCCCCTGGCGCTTCAACTCTAATTCCTGAGCTTTTGCGTTACTTGTACACAGCGGTCAGAGTTGACTGAGAGCGTCATGTTGCCGGCGTTAGGCGCTTGAGCGGCAAGTTTGTGCAATCAGCCCACCCCTCGCGCCCCTAGACCTTGAAGCGCTCCACCAACCTTTCCAGTTCATGCCCCAGCCGCGCCAGCTCGTTACTCGACGCTGCGGTTTCTTCGCAGGTGTTGGCCGTCTGCTCGGAAATGTCGCGGACGTTGATCACGCTGCGATTGATCTCCTCGGTGACAGCGCTCTGCTGTTCGGCTGCCGTGGCAATCTGCTGGTTCATTGACTGAATGATCGAGACCTTGCCCGTGATGTTCTCCAGCGCATTGACCGCTCGATGGGTGCATTCCACGCTGCTTTCACTCAGCAGCAGGCTGCTTTCCATGCCGGAGGCCACGGCGTGGGTGCCGCTTTGGACGCCGGCGACCAGGGTTTCAATTTCTTCGGTGGAGCGCTGGGTGCGCAGGGCGAGGTTGCGGACCTCGTCCGCGACCACCGCAAACCCGCGACCAGCCTCTCCGGCGCGGGCCGCTTCGATGGCCGCGTTCAGCGCCAGCAGGTTGGTTTGCTGGGCCACGGCCTTGATCACATCCAGTACGCCGCCGATTTTGTCGCTTTGTTCCTGGAGATGGCGCACCGCGTCCGCCGACTGGTTGAGTTCTGCCGCCAATCGCTGGATTTGCGCGATGGCTTCGCCCACGATCCGTTCCCCTTCGCTGGCCTGCTGATCGGCTATGGATGCCGCCGCAGAAGCTTCTTCGGCATTGCGTGCGACGTTGTGCACGGTGGCGGTCATCTCGTTCATTGCCGTGGCCACATGATCCGTTTCGGCTTTCTGGTTGCTGATGCCGGAATTGGTGTGCTCGGTGACCGCCGACAGCTGCTCGGCCGCGCTGGCCACCTGGATAACACCGGAGCGAATGCCGTCGATCAGTTCGTGGAGGTTGAGCATCATCTGCTGGAGGCCTGATTGCAGCTGGCCCAGTTCGTCACGCCGGTTGACCTGCAGATGCTCGGTCAAATCACCCTGGGCAATGCGGTTCACCGCCCGGAGCGTGTGTTGCAGTGGGTTCACGATTTGACGGGTGATGACCCACGCAGCGAGGGCGCCCAGCAACAGCGCCAAGGCCGCGACGAGCCCCAGCAGGGTCTTGGTGGAAGCGGCGTCGGCATCGCGTTTGGCATTTTGCGATTGAATGAGTTTTTGCGTGGTATCGAGCAGCAGGTCACCCAACTGGCCCATTCGTTTAAATAACGACGCCTGGTCAATGCCGGGGGTGGACAGGTCGTGCAGCAGCCCTCCGTACGCGGTGACCGCATTTTCCTGCTGTTGGATCAGGTCGGCATCCAGTGGGTCAATGAACAGTGCCCGAATACTGTGCAGGTGGGCTGCGAGCTGATCCAGGGTTTGCTGCAACGGTTGATAGGCATTCGGCTGCGCGTTCGTACCGATGCGTAGACGAATGATTCGCAAGTCCTTGGTGTAATCGCTGACCTGCGCAATTTTTTCAACTTTCAGCCCGCGGTCGGTCAACGTCACCACGGCGTACCAGCCGGTCGCGGCCAGTAACAACGCAAGCCCCAGTACCAGACCGAACCCCCAACTTAATTTAGCACTGACTCGGATATTGCTGATCCAGCCGAACATATGGACTCCCGATAGTAACGCAGGTTGATAAGTGAGTTCTGAGTGTCGACCTTGAATCGTAATGCTTTAGCGTGAGTGTGACGGCCACACTATTACTCCGGCTGGTTTTGAGCACTGCATGAAAAAATATCGAGAGGTGGAATGAAGGGCGGTAGTGCCACTGAAAGGTTAAAGCACCTTGTTTTTCGGGGGGGTGGAAAGATTGGCCAATTAACCAAGTGCGTTTTCAGAAGGCTCATAGTGTGATCTTGTGCTTTAGTCGAATATTCAGGAAGGCCAGGTTCTGGTGAGCCCGAATAGAGAGCGACAACTTCCCGAAAGGGCCACGATCGTCATCATGAATTTAATGGTTGATGGCTTTTTTCAGGTAGGAAAACAGCTGGTCCTGGCAAGCCCTGTAGTGATTTTCAAGGTTCTCGACCTCCCACATGCGGGCGAGCCAGACCTCATCGCAGGCCTCTTCTAAATGGTTTACGGTTGTCATCCAACTGGTTTGGGCGTTCAGCGTCGCCTGCATTAATTGCAAGAACTCCTCATTAATGGGAAGGGTATTGGGTGTGGATTGTTTGAGGGGCATTAAAAGTACCAGGCAACAATTTTAATCAGGGTGGGGGTTTGTGCTGCCCACTATAAAACGCTGCTCGCAAAGGGCCATATTCGACGAATGGCTAACAAGTCGGGCACTCATAGTTGAATTTTTTAGGTGCGGGTATTCATCCGCTGGATAATATCGTTGTGGTGATAATCATTATTTGTTGCATTAAACCGATGATTCGATTCAGCCGATAAGTTGAGCCTTAAATAAACGCTCTTGAATGATCGGCTGCAACGCTATTGTTGTTGAGAGTGCAAACGCAATCAACGACCGTGGCGGTTTTCCAGGGCCGTAAATAACAACATGCCACTCAGCATGGCCACCATGAACACCAACGCTTGCCAATGCCCGGTCAGCAGGATGGCCACGGCCGGCCCAGGACAAATTCCGGCGATCCCCCAACCGATGCCAAATAACAGGCTGCCGCCGATCAGGCGCCGGTCCAACTCACGCTTGGCAGGGAATTGCATGGGCGCGCCCAGGAGCGAACGGGCGTGTCGGCGTGCCCAGGTCAGCGGGCCAATCGCGACGGCAATGGCGCCGCCCATGACCAGCGCCAGGGACGGGTCCCAGGCCCCAGCCAAATCCAGGAACGCGAGCACTTTGCTCGGGTTGGCCATGCCGGCCAGCAGCAGGCCCAGACCGAACAGCAGGCCGGCGATGAATGCCGTGACTTTGAGCATGTTCAAACCCCCAGTAGATGACGCAGCACAAACACCGTCAGGAATCCGCTGGCCATGAAACAAACCGTGGCGACCATTGAGCGCGGCGAAAGGCGTGATAAGCCACACACCCCATGGCCACTGGTGCAACCTGAGCCATACCGCGTACCAACCCCCACCAGCACACCGGCGACGATCAGCCCGAGCCCGCCGCTCTGGAACTCAATCGCCGGCAGCGCGGCAAACAAGCCCCATAGCAGCGGCGCGACCAGCAGGCCCAGCAGAAACAGCGCTTTTTCACTTACGCCTTCGCCACCGCGCTGCAGCAGGCTGCCGATCAGGCCGCTGATGCCGGCGATGCGGCCGTTGCCGACGGCGAACAGGCTGGCCGCCAGGCCAATCAATGCGCCGCCTGCCAGGGACGACCAGGGGGTGAAGTTGAGCCAGTCGACAGTCATGGGGTTTCTCCTGTGCACATCTTGGGGGACTGGCGCGGTTCAGGCGCGCCTGAAAGTCGCTCGTTCAGGTTCATGTATTAATCGCCTTGACCAGCAGGGCCACCGCCACCAGCATCGACACGGCGGCAAACCCTCGTTGCAGGTGGGGCCCCGCCAACCGAGCCGCGATCAGGCGTCCGCCGGCCATGCCAGACAATGCGCCCAGAGAGAACGGCAGCGCAATTGCCCACTGCAAATGCCCGGCCGCCGAACTGGCCGCAACGCCGGAAATGGACACCAGCGCTATCACCGCCAGGGACGTTGCCAGCACCGACTGCGTGGTCAAATTCGTGTATCGCTGCAGCGCCGGTACCATCACAAAGCCGCCCCCCACGCCGAGCAGGCCCGACAGCCCGCCCGCGACTATGCCAGACACGGTGAGCGCCCAGGCGCACGGCGCCGTCCAGTTCAGCTTTCCGCGCTGGGGGTTCAATACGCAAGGCGGCTTGGGCGCGACGGCGGTCTTCGAGGCCGGGGAGGGCGGCAACGAGCGCTTGAATACCCGGAACGCCACGTACATCAGCACGCAGGCAAACAGGACCGTTAACGGACGATTCGGTGTGCGTTGTGCCAACCAAAGGCCCAGGGGCGAGCAGACGATCCCCGCGGCCGCGATCAACAACGCGGCCTTGTAGCGGACGGTGCCGTTCTTGAGGCCCATCACCGCGCCCAGGGTCGCGGCCAGCCCGACCGCCAGCAGGCCAATAGGCCCGGCCTCGGCCATGCTCAAGCCCGCCCCGAATACCAGTAACGGCACCGCGAGTATGCCGCCGCCGGCACCGGTCAGGGCCAGAATCACGCCCACCGTGAGCCCCAGCAGTAAGACGATGATCATCTGAGTGTCCTTGCCTTCTGCGCGGCATTCATTGGTCGGTCAACTCGGGTTTCGCCAGCCACTCCCGCCCCTTGAGCATGCCTTTCCAGTACAGCGGCGGAAGAATCCGCTCTTTGAGCAGCCAGGCCAGCCTGGAAGGTCGAGTGCCGTCGATCAGCCATGACGGGAAGCTGGGGGCCACCTTGCCGCCGTAGGTGAACTCCGCCAATACAATCTTGCCGCGCTCCACTGTCAGCGGGCAGGAGCCGTAACCATCGTACTGGGCGATGCCGGTTGCCTTACCGAGTGCCGCCAACACGTTATGGGCCACCACCGGTGCCTGCTTGCGCGCGGCGGCGGCTGTCTTGGCGTTACTGGTGTTGGCTACGTCGCCCAGGGCGTGAATGTTGGCCCAGGTTTTATGGCGCAGCGTGGCGGGCTCGACATCTACCCAACCCGCCGCGTCTGCCAGGGGGCTGACCCGAATGAAATCCGGCGCGATCTGCGGCGGCACCACATGCAGCAAATCAAACTCGCGCGTCACCCGGCGAGCGCTGCCATCGGCGTGTACGCTGCTGAACGTGGCGGTGCGTGCCGGGCCATCGACGTGGGTGAGGGTATTGCCGAAATTCAGGTCGATCCCATACGCCGTGACATATTCCATCAACGCCGGCACATAGTCGGCCACCCCGAACAGCACCGCGCCGGCGCTGTGGAACTCGATGTCGACGGCATCCAGCACACCGCTGCGTTTCCAATGATCGGCCGACAAGTACATGGCTTTTTGCGGTGCCCCGGCACATTTGATCGGCATGGGCGGCTGCGTGAAAATCGCCCGGCCACCGCGCAAGTGTTGCACCTGTTCCCAGGTATAAGGCGCCAGGTGATACAGGTAATTGGAGGTCACGCCGTTGCGACCCAGGGTCTCTGACAAGCCCTCGATGGCATGCCAATCGAGCTTCAGGCCGGGGCAGACGATCAGTTGCTCGTATTTGACCACCCGGCAGCCATCCAGAATGACCGCGTTTCTCTCGGGTTCGAAGGCCGCCACTGCGGCCTTGATCCAATGCACGCCGCGGGGCAGGGTGACGCCCATGGTGTGGGCCGTTTGACGCGCATCGAACACACCGCCGCCGACCAGCGTCCAGCCAGGTTGGTAGTAATGCACATCGGCCGGGTCGACGATCGCGATGTCGAGCCCCGGCGCGCGGGCCAGCAGGCTGGAGGCGGTGGCGATACCCGCCGCGCCAGCGCCGATGATGACCACGGTGTGCTGCGCCTCAGCCACTTCGACCGGCGTGCGACCCAGGTTCGCAATCCGCCGAATCACGCCTTTCATGTCGAAGCCGGCTTTTTTGGCGCTTTCGACGATGTGCGGCAGGTCGTGCTGACCTGCTTGTGACAGCGCCCACATCGTGGTCGAGCGCATACCGGAGCGGCAATAGGCCAACACCGGCTTGGGCAGCGTTTCCAACAGTTGGCCGAAGGCAATCCCTTGCTCGTCGGTGACTTTGCCCGATTCGGCGGGTAGATAGTGCGCCTCGATGCCGACCGCGTCGGCGGCGCGTTTGATTTCGGCAAACAACGGTTGGTCAGCGCCCTCACCATCGGGGCGGTTGCACACGATGGCTCGAAAGCCGGCGGCTTTCAGTTCGGCCAGTTGGCTGGGGAAAATCTGTTCTGATACTGATAGAGCAGGTGCAAGGCTGCGGATATCCATACGTGTCTCCGTGATGGGGATTTTTCTTATGTGTTTTTTTGGGTAGGAAATGTCAGACGACGTTGAGGGGGATTTTCAGGTAGCGGGTACCGTTGGCTTCAGGCGCAGGTAAATGCCCGGCGCGGATGTTGACCTGGACCGAGGGCAGGATCAGGGTCGGCATGTCCAGCGCTGCATCGCGCTTGATGCGCATCGCTACGAACGCCTCCTCGCTGATGCCATTACGCACATGCACGTTGAGTTCGCGCTGTTCGGCAACGGTGCTGACGAATTGCACCTCGCGCCCGCCGGGCTGGTAGTCGTGGCACATGTACAGCAACGTCTGCGCGGGCAGGCTCAGGACTTTGTTGATGGACTGGAACAGCGTGCGCGCGTTACCGCCGGGGAAGTCACAGCGGGCGGTGCCGTAGTCGGGCATGAACAGGGTATCGCCGACAAACGCCGCCGTTTCGCTGCCATTGCTGATCAGGTAGGTCATGCAGGCCGGCGTATGGCCGGGGGTATGCAGCGTAGAGCAGTGCAGCGTGCCGATACGGAACGTTTCCTCGTTGGCGAACAGGTGATCGAACTGGCTGCCGTCGCGGGGCATATCGCTGCCGGCATTGAACAGCGTGCCGAACACCTTTTGCACCGTCGAAATCTGGCTGCCGATGCCTATTTTTCCACCGAGCTTTTCCTTCAGGTAGGGCGCGGCGGTCAGGTGGTCGGCGTGGACGTGGGTCTCCAGAATCCACTCGACCTGCGCATTCAGCGCGTTCACCCGGGCTATCAGGCGGTCGGCAGAGGTGGTGGCGGTGTGGCCTGATTTGGGCTCGTAATCCAAAACGCTGTCGATGATCGCGCAGTGGTGGGTGGCTTCATCCAGCACCAGATAGCTGACGGTATGGGTAGCAGGATCGAAGAAGCCTTCGACGTGAAGTTTGGCGCGCATGAACGGTCTCCTTGAGGGGGCTTTTTTACCGAGCCACTTAGACTAAGGACTGACGGTGCAATAAGTTTGCCAGGCGATGGCGCTCACCAAATCGTATGATATCCAATTGATTTTATTGGGCTTTGTATTTGTGTATGGGCGTGTTCGGGCCTCTGTCGGATGGGGTTTTCTGCCATTGGCAGTGCCTGTTGACAGAGGTGGCAGTGCCACAACAGGATAGAAGAATGGATTCCAGGAGCCATGATGAAGACTTTCCAGCCGACCCCCACCAACGCCGTGCCCCCTCCGGATCAAGTGCAGTCGCTTGTTTCGTTTTTGGAGCACGAACCCAACCCCATGATCGTGCTTGATCCGGACTACAACATCCTGGCGGCCAACACGGCCTATCAGCGTCAGTTCGGCAGCGCCGACAAGCCCTTCATCGGGCATAAGTGCTATCAGATCTCCCACCATTACGACGTCCCGTGTGATCAGGCAGGTGAGAATTGCCCGATGAAAAAAGCCCAGGAGATGCGTGGGCCGGATCGTGTCTTGCACATCCACCACACGCCTCGGGGGCCTGAGCATGTCGACGTGGAATTGCGCCCGATCCTCGACGAGCATGGGGTGATTACCGCCTATGTGGAGCGCCTGACACTGGTACGCAGCGCCTCGGCGCGCCCCAGCGACGAAGGGTTGGTCGGCTGTTCACCGGCTTTCAACCTCGCCCTGTCGGAGTTGCAACGGGTGGCGCCCTCCATGCTGCCGGTGCTGCTGCTGGGGGAATCGGGCACCGGTAAAGAGCTGTTCGCGCGCGCCGTCCATGAAACCAGCGAGCGGGCCGCCGGGCCGTTTGTGGTGGTGGATTGCTCGGGCTTGACCGAAACGCTGTTCGAGAGCGAGCTGTTCGGCCATGAAAAAGGCGCCTTTACCGGCGCCGTCACGCGCAAGCCCGGCTTGGTCGAAACCGCCCAGGGCGGCACATTATTCCTGGATGAAATTGGCGATGTGCCGCTGGCCATGCAGGTGAAACTGTTGCGCCTGATCGAATCCTCGACTTATCGCCGGGTTGGCAGTGTCGAGACCTGTCACGCCAATTTCAGATTGATTGCCGCCACCCACAAACCGCTGGAAAAGATGATGGAAAAAGGCGAGTTCAGGCAGGACCTGTACTATCGCATCAGCGCCTTCCCGATTCACTTGCCACCCTTGCGTAACCGGGTCGAAGACATCGGCTTGCTGGCCAATTCCTTTCTGCAGCGTGGCGGTGCCGGCAAGCGCCGTCTGACCCTCGACCCTGAAGCCTTGGCAAGGCTCCAGCAGTACCCTTGGCCTGGCAATATCCGTGAGTTACGCAATGCGCTGGAAAGAGCCAGCCTGTTCGCTGACGACGGCGTCATCCGTGCCGTCCATTTACCCCAGGCATGCGTGGCGCTGCCGCCTCAGGCTGTGGCTTCGACCCCGTTCGACAGCAACACGCTGGCGCAGGCCCTGGCGACATTCAAAGGCACCCGCAGCGAGTTGGCCAGGCACCTGGGCATCAGTGACAGGACCTTGTACCGACGCCTGAAAGAACAGGGCCTGGCCTAGGCAGTCTCCGACTGCCAGCGCGCTGCCAACCTGGCAGATTGGCAGCGCGCTGGTCTGCCAATTCCCGCTTAATTCAACCCGATCACATCGTAACTGTCTGTTTTATAAGCATATAAATACAGAATCAGGCCTTGGCATGCCCTGTGCTAATTGCCTGGCATGACCATTTCCGACAAACGCCTGCTACGCCATCTGCTCACCGCGGTGCTGATCAAGCTCGTGCTGCTGAGCGTGCTGTGGTGGCTGTTCGTCCGGGATTCGCACGTCACTGTCGACCCGAACACGGTCGGCAACCGATTCGGTGTACCCACCTCGACTCAAGGGGCAAGCAAGTGATCTCAGAACAACTGGTGGATTTGTCACGGCTGCAGTTCGCAGCGACTGCGCTATACCACTTTCTTTTCGTGCCGCTGACGGTGGGCATGGTGTGGCTGCTGGTCATCATGGAGAGCGTCTATGTGATGACCGGGAATGTCATCTGGAAAGATATGACGCGCTTTTGGGGCAAGTTATTCGGCATCAACTTCGCCTTGGGGGTGACCACCGGCATCACCTTGGAATTTCAGTTCGGCACCAACTGGGCGTACTACTCCCACTACGTGGGCGACATCTTCGGCGCCCCGCTGGCCATTGAGGGGTTGATGGCGTTTTTCCTCGAATCGACCATGATCGGGCTGTTCTTTTTTGGCTGGGATCGCCTGAAGAAAGAGCATCACTTGCTGGTCACGCTGCTGATGGCCATCGGTACCAACCTGTCGGCGTTGTGGATATTGATCGCCAATGGCTGGATGCAGAACCCGGTGGGCTCGGAGTTCAGCTACATCACCATGCGCATGGAGATGGTGGATTTCTGGGCGGTGGTGTTCAACCCGGTGGCCCAGGCCAAGTTTGTCCACACGGTATCTGCCGGTTATGTCACCGGCTCGATGTTTGTGTTGTCGATCTCCAGTTGGTACTTGCTCAAGGGGCGTGACATCGAGTTCGCCAAGCGCAGTTTTCGGGTGGCGGCTGCCTTCGGCCTGGCCTCGGTGCTGAGCGTCATCGTGCTGGGGGATGAATCGGGTTACACGGTGGGCGAGGCGCAGCAAACCAAGCTCGCGGCCATGGAGGCCATGTGGGAAACCAAGCCGGCGCCGGCGGGGCTAACCTTGCTGGCCAGCATCAATGAAGCCGAATCCCGGAACAACTGGGAAGTCGACGTGCCGTGGGTGATGGGCTTGATCGGCACGCGCTCGGTGAGCAAACAGATTCCCGGCATTCATGACATCAAAGAGAAAAACCGTGCGCGCATCCTGCGTGGCATTACCGCGGTCAATGCGCTGGAAGCCCTGCGCGCCGATCGCACCGATAAGGCGGCGTTCGAGACCTTCGAAGCGTACAAGGCCGACCTCGGCTTTGGCCTGCTGCTTAAAAAGTACGTCGCGGATGTCAACCAGGCCACCCCGGCCATTATCGACAAGGCGGTGAACGATACCGTACCGCGCGTAACCCCGATGTTCTGGGCGTTCCGGGCCATGGTCGCGCTGGGTTTCGCCATGCTCCTGCTGTTCGGGCTGGCCTTCTGGAGCACCTTGAAGTCGGCCTGCACACGCCGCCGCTGGCTGCTGCGTTGGGCGCTCTGCATGCTCCCCGCGCCCTGGCTGGCCTGCGAGCTGGGCTGGTTCGTCGCTGAATACGGTCGTCAACCCTGGACCATCTACGGCGTGCTGCCCACCCACATGAGCGTCTCCACGCTGAGCATCAACAACCTCTATGGCTCGCTGGCAGGATTCGTCGCTTTCTACACCGTGCTGCTGGTGGTTGAAATGTTCCTGATGGTCAAGTTCGCCCGCCAAGGGCCCGGCAGCCTCGGAACCGGCCGTTATGCCCACGATGCCAACCTGAAGGAACTCCACCATGCTTGATTACGTCACCCTGAAAATTATCTGGTGGGCACTGGTCGGCGTACTGCTGATCGGCTTCGCCATCATGGACGGCCACGACATGGGGGGCGGCACCCTGCTGCCCTTTGTGGGCCGCACGGACCTGGAGCGCCGCGTCGCGATCAACACGGTGGGGCCGCACTGGGACGGCAACCAAGTGTGGTTCATCACGGCGGGCGGCGCGTTGTTCGCGGCCTGGCCGGTGGTGTATGCCACTGCGTTCAGCGGGTTTTACTGGGCGATGATCCTGGTCCTGTGGGCGTTGTTTTTCCGCCCCGTGGGGTTCGACTATCGCAGCAAGATCCACAACGCCAGATGGCGCAGCACCTGGGACTGGGGGCTGTTTGTCGGCGGGGCCGTGCCGCCGCTGGTGTTCGGCATCGCGTTCGGCAACCTGTTGCAAGGTGTACCGTTCCACTTCAGCGACCTGCTCGTATCGACGTACACCGGGAGTTTCTGGCAACTGCTGAACCCCTTCGCGCTGCTGACCGGGGTGGTGAGCAGTGCAATGATCACGCTGCAAGGCGGTACGTACCTGGCGCACCGCACTGAAGGGGCGATCCAGGCCCGGGCGATCAAAGGCGGGGTGGGCGCGGCGTTGGTGCTGCTCTGCACATTTGTGATCGCTGGCATCTGGTTGCAATGGATCGACGGCTATCGCATTACCTCGGTGGTGGATACCGCCGGGCTGCCGGACATTCTCAACAAGACGGTAGTGCGCGAAGCCGGTGCCTGGATGGCCAATTACGGCCATTACCCTTGGCTGTGGCTGCTGCCCGTGCTGGGCTTGGTCGGCGCAGCCGCTGCCGCGTTGTTGCTGATGATGCGGCGGACCCTGGCCGCGTTCGTCGCGTCGTCGCTCGCGGTGATCGGCGTGATCAGCACGGCCGGTGTCTCGATGTTTCCCTTCGTCATGCCGTCGTCATCGGTACCGGCGGCCAGCCTGACCGTGTGGGACAGCGTTGCCAGTCATCTGAGCCTGGCGATTATGTTCTGGGCCACGCTGATTTTCATGCCGCTGATCGTGATCTACACCTCATGGGCCTATCGCGTCATGCGCGGCAAGGTCACCGTGGCGCAGATCAAAGCCAACGAACATTCAGCCTACTAGCGTCATCGGAGGAGCAACGACTATGTGGTATTTCGCCTGGATGCTGGGAGTCGGCTTTGCACTGCTGCTGGCCATATTAAATGCGATGTGGGGCGAGAACGAAGCCGGCCGCGCCCTGAACGATCGTGACGAGACGCGGCCATGACGCCGCGTGCCGCCGACGCACCGGCGCCCTCACAGCTACACCTGCTGAGCTTGCTGCTTGCGATCGCGATGATGCTAGCGTGTACGCTCTATCCGCCGATGATGACCGCGCCAGATGGCCGCGCTGATCATGGGCTGGCAACGGCGTTGTTCACCGCGATGAGCGTGGCCTTTGTCAGGGGCGTGGGGTTTGTGCCACGCAGGCGTGTGTGGCGCGGGTTGTTCTCGGGCTGGACCTGCCTGGCCGCACTGGCCCTGGCGGGCGCGCTGAAGTTCCTGCGCTGAAGGCGCGACGATCCCGAAGCTACGGTGGCATCTCTTTGCCGTAGCGGGATCGTCGAGCCTTGCGCACGCGGCGGCGCCGGAATGCTGGAAGCCTCAGAACGTCTGGCCCATGGAAAACTGGAAGATCTGCTTGTCCGCGTTCTCCGGCGTGCGGATCGGATACGCCAGGTTGACACTCAAGGGCCCCAGCGGGCTGTACCACGTCACGCCCACCCCCACTGAGCTGGCCATCTGGCTCAGGTCCACACTGCCGCAGCCTTGGGTGGTGCTCAGGTAGCATTTGTCCGAATACACCGAGCCCATGTCCCAGAACAGCGAGGTGCGCACGGATTTGTTGTCCTTGATAAAAGGCACTGGGAACAAGTACTCCGCGCCCCCGGTAATCAGGATATTGCCGCCCAACGCATCGGTATCGCGGTCTGAATAGTACGCCTGACCGGCGCTGGCATAGGTGCCGGTCGCCGGGGTGCTGCGCGGGCCGAGGGTGCCACTTTTAAAACCGCGCACCGTGCCTTCGCCGCCCGCGGTATAGCTTTCATAGAAGGGCAGCCCGTCCGTGGCGCCATAACCGTTGCCGTAACCGAGCTTGGTATGCAGGCGCAGGGCCGTGGTGTTGCTGACGGGCAGGAAGGTTTGCCCCGTGTAGTCGACTTTGTAGAAGCTCAGGTCACTGCCGGGCACCGTCACGGTCAGGTTGAGGTTTTGCGAGTGCCCGCGCGTGGCCAATACGCCCTTGTTCAAGGTCGACTCCGACCAGCCCAGGTTGGCCTTGAAGTTGGTGAACTGCTTGCCTTCGCGTTCGATGAAATCGTAGATCTCGTCGGCGCTGTAAGTGCCTGGCTCGATGCTGTCGTGTTGGGCTGTCAGGCCGAAACTCAGGCGTGAAGTCTCATTGATCGGGTAACCGAGGGTGGCGCCCAGGCCAAAACTGTTGATGGCGTAATAAGACACCCCATCATCGTAGTATTTGTTGTAGTCGGTCTTGTTGTAGAACGCGTTGTAACCCAGGCTCACCCCGTCGGCCGTGAAGTAAGGGTCGGTGAAACCGATGTTGTACTTGCTCTGGTAGGACGAACGGGTCAGCCCCAGGCTGGCGTAATTACCCGTGCCGAGAAAGTTGTTCTGGGTAATCGAGCCGCCGAGGATCAGCCCCGAACTCTGGGCGAAGCCGACGCTGGCGGTGATCGAGCCGGAGGCTTGTTCTTCCACGGCGTAGTTCACATCCAGCTGGTCATCCACGCCGGCGACTGCCGGCGTCTCGACATTCACCTCCTTGAAGAACCCCAGGCGCTCCAGGCGGACCTTGGATTGGTCGATCAGGTAGGTCGACGCCCAGCCACCCTCCATCTGGCGCATTTCGCGGCGCAACACCTGGTCGTCGGTCTTGGTATTGCCCCGGAAGTTGATGCGATTGACGTAAGCCCGCTTGCCGGGGTCGACGCTGAAGAGGATGTCGACCGTATGGTCGGCGTCATGGACCTGGGGCGTACCGTTGACGTTGGCGAACGTATAGCCTTCGTTGCCCAGGCGGCGGGTAATCAACTCCGAGGTGGTGGTCATCAATTTGCGCGAGAACACCTGGCCCTTTTGCACCAGCAGCAATGATTGGAGCTGGTCTTGCGGGACTTTCAGCTCGCCGCTCAACTTGACGTCGCGCACCGTGTATTTCTGGCCTTCCTGGATGTTCACGGTGATGTAGACGTGCTTTTTGTCCGGAGTCATGGAAACCTGGGTCGAGCTGATGTCCATGTTGATGTAGCCACGGTCCAGGTAATAGGAGCGCAGCCGTTCGAGGTCGCCGGAGAGTTTCTCCCGCGCGTATTTATCGTCGTTCTTGAAAAATGACAGCCAGTTGCTGGTCTTGAGCGTGAAGGTGTCGGTCAAGGCGTCGTCGGGGAATACCGTATTGCCCACCACGTTGATGTGCTGGATCGACGCCACTTCACCTTCATCGATCTTGATCTTCACGCCGACCCGGTTGCGCGGCTGGGCGATGACCTCGGTGTCGACCGACGCCGAATAGCGGCCCTGGGCAACGTACTGACGCTGCAACTCATTGCGCACACCCTCCAGGGTGGCACGCTGGAATATCTCACCTTCGGCAAGCCCGCTCTGCTTCATGCCCTTCATCAAGTCGTCGGTGGAGATCGCCTTGTTGCCTTCGAATTCGATACTGGCAACCGAAGGACGCTCGACTACATTGATAATCAGCACGTCGCCTTCGCGGCTCAACTGGATGTCCTGGAAGAACCCGGTCTTGAACAACGCACGCGTGGAGTCCACCAGGCGCCGGTCATCCGCTTCGTCGCCGACATTCAGCGGCAGTGCGCCGAACACGCTGCCCGCCGAGACCCGTTGCAGGCCATTGATTCGAATATCCGAAATTTTGAAGCCTTGGGCGAGTGCCAGTGAGGCATTGAGCAGCAGCGCAACCGAGCAGAGCAGGCGCGAAAAATTCATCAAGATCTTTTCCAGAACACATCGACAAGCAGCGCCGGCGCGCTTGGATCACTCGCCGACCGGTGAAGGGCGAGCATACGAGCGCGGGGCGTTTGGTGCGGTTAACCGAATGTCAAGTTAGGTAAAGGTTGGCCCGAATCGCTGCTGCAAGGCTGATAATGCGCACCCACCCCACAGACGAGCCGGCAATGATCTCCGTACTGTTAGTCGACGACGACCAGGAATTGACTGGAATGCTGAGCCAGTACCTGGCGTGTGAAGGCTTCGAAGCCACGGCCGTGCACACGGGCGAGGAGGGCGAGGCCGAAGCGCTGTCGGGCCGCTACAGCATTGTGGTGCTGGATGTCATGCTGCCCCAGCGCTCGGGCATCGAGGTGCTGCGGCGTATCCGCACGGTCAGCCAGGTGCCCGTGGTGCTGCTGACCGCCCGTGGCGACAACATCGATCGCATCACCGGCCTGGAGCTGGGCGCCGACGATTATGTGCCCAAGCCCAGTTCCCCAGGCGAGCTGGTGGCACGCCTGCGCGCCATCATGCGCAGGGTGCAGGCGGCGGGCCAGCCGACCACCGAGGTGATCAAGACCGGCTCGCTGGTGTTGTGGCCAGGCAAGCGTGAGGCCCTG
This sequence comes from Pseudomonas gorinensis, assembly GCF_042015035.1. Taxonomy (NCBI): domain Bacteria; kingdom Pseudomonadati; phylum Pseudomonadota; class Gammaproteobacteria; order Pseudomonadales; family Pseudomonadaceae; genus Pseudomonas; species Pseudomonas gorinensis. Next base: position 4,980,599 of record NZ_CP167125.1, on the reverse strand, counting down.
TGGAACGGCGCCGAGCTGGGTGTGACCAGCACCGAGTTCAGCCTGCTCGAAGAGCTGGCCCGCAGCGCCGGCCAGGTGGTAAGCAAAAAAGACCTGTCGCTCAACGCCCTGGGCTGCCCGCTGACCCGCTACGATCGGCGCATTGACGTGCACATCAGCAGCATCCGGCAAAAGCTGGGGCCGCGCCCGGATGCCAAGGCCTGGATCCAGAGCGTGCGCGGGCTTGGCTACCTGTTGATTGCCGAATGAGCAAGCCCGGCCTGCTGTTCTGGAAGCTGTTCCTGGCTTTCTGGCTGGCGACCACCTTGACGTTCCTGGTGGGCGTCGGTGTGCTTGAGGTGGGCCGCTTCCGCCCGGGCGACCCGCATGTGGAGGCGATCCTCGCCAGCGAAAAGAGGCTGCTGCAACAGTTTGGTGTCCAAGCCGCCGGCCAGCTTCTGACGGTATGGGAGCGGCCGCCGGATGAGGCCATCGGGGTCTATGACAGTACCGGCCAGTTGCTGGTTGGCGCTCCCGTTGCACAGCCGGCCTATGAGCAAGCGGTCACCAGCCGGGAGGGCCTGGCGCTGTCTCTGCGGTCGACCCATGCGCCGGGTAATGACGCAGGCAGGCCGTGGCCCCAGATCCCGCTGATCATCGGTACGCTGATGAGTGCGCTGTTCAGCGGTTACATGGCGTACTACCTGGCCTGGCCCTTGGCGCACTTGCGTCGGGCAATGAGCGATGTGGCCCAGGGGCGTTTCGAAACCCGGGTCAAGCCGTCCATGGGCAAGCGCCGCGATGAAATCGTCGACCTGGCCGAAGACTGCGACCGCATGGCCAACCAGTTGAAGGTATTGGTGCAAGCCCAGCAGCACCTGCTGCACGACATCTCCCATGAGCTGCGCTCGCCGCTGACGCGCATGCAAGCGGCCATCGGCCTGTTGCGCCAGGACGCCGCGCGCCTGGAAATGCTCGAACGCATCGAGCGCGAATCCGAACGCATGGACACCCTGATCGAAGCGTTGCTGACCCTGGCTCGCCTGCAGGGCCGGCCCGAAAGCATCGAGCGCGAGCCGCTGGATATCGTCGAATTGCTGGCGATGATTGTCGAAGATGCGCAGTTCGAAGCCGGTATCAAGGGCTGCCGCGTTCATCTGCAGGCTTGCCCGCCGTTTATCGCCTGTGTCAGCGGCGAGTTGCTGTACCGCTGCTTTGAGAATGTGATCCGCAACGCTGTGCGCTATACCCGGCCGGGTACTACCGTGCGGGTCTCGGCGCACGTCAATGCCGAGGCGAATCGCTTGAGCGTGCGCATCAGCGACCAAGGCCCGGGGGTGCAGCATGACCGGCTGCACAGCATCTTCCAGCCGTTCGAGCGCGGCGTGGGCGATGCCACTGTCGGCTTTGGCCTGGGCCTGGCCATCGCCGCGCGGGCAGTGCAGATGCACGGCGGCACTATCGAGGCGCGCAATGAGATGGGGGGAGGGCTGACCGTGGAGGTCAACCTGCACAGCGCGCGATCTTTACACGACATTACATTGGCTTGACCGCCCTGTACGTCGCCGCTCATTAGACTGGTCGCCAGTGATCGAGCGGAGATGGCAATGTTTCAGGTGCATAAAAAGGGCTTTGTGCCCGGCAGGAAAATGGTCGACGGCCTGGTCCCGTATGATTTCTTTTGCGAAGACAGCCCGGCGATCAATCTCTTCGTGTTTACCGGCGCGGCCACCCCAGGCGCAAGCGTCGAAGAGCAGACGCTGTGGGGCTTCACCCGGCTGGAGCGGTTCGAGGCGATGACCAGCGTGCTGGTGGGCAACAAGCAACAGGCCGGCTGGTTTCAAAGCGTCAATGTGCTGACCGGGCCTGACCTGAACGGTACGCAAAGCGTGAAATTCCAGCGCGTGCTGAAAATCATCAAGCACGCGAGCGCCACGCGCAAAGTCGACTACGAGATCCTGACCGACGAAGGCGACACCTACTTCACCCGGCCGACCGTCGCGCCGAACTGTGCGCAAACCGTCATCTATTCGGCCGACACCTCCGCTCAGCGTTGGTAAACACGCCATCAAGGCGGCGTAAGGAGTACTCGAACTTTTTTTGTGAATGATTTTCGTCGAAGCCTGTCCCTTTTTTTCACCTCACCGGTCATTCCAGGTAAGTGAACAAAATCGAGAGCTTCTTCCAATGCCCGCAGTCCTCCCCTTGCGCTTGCGCCCGTTGCTCAAACTGAGCCTGGTGCTGAGCCTCAGCGCCAGCCCGTTGTTTGTCCCGCTCAGCTATGCCGAAGACACCGCCGCCCGCCGCAGCTACCAGGTGCCCGCGGGGAGCCTGAGTGCCGCGCTGACCCGCTTCGCCGGGTTGTCAGGCGTCAACCTGTCGGTGGACCCGGCGCTGGTCAGCGGGCGCAGCAGCGCTGGGTTGTCCGGTGAGTACGGCGTGGAGGAGGGCTTTGCGCGTTTGCTGCAAGGCTCGGGCCTGCAACTGCAATCGATGGGCGAGCAGGCCTACATGCTGGTGCCGGTACCGGATGGCAGCAGCCTGGAGCTGGCGCCGACGTCCATCCTGGGCACCACGGGCCTGTATGACGGCGATACCTACGCCGGCGGCCAGGTGGCGCGCCGTGGCTCGCAAGGCTTGCTGGGCACGCGGGACTTCATGGAAACGCCGTTCAGCATGACCACCTACACCCAGGACACGGTCAAGAACCAGCAGGCGCGTACCCTCGGCGACCTGATCGCCAGCGACCCCTCGGTACGCGCCACTAACCCGGCCGGCGGGCGGTATGAACAGTTCACCATTCGCGGCTTCAGCCTGTTCAACAGTGATGTGGCCTACAACGGCCTGTACGGCGTGCTGCCCACTTACACCATCGACATGGAAATGGCCGACCGCGTCGATATCTTCAAAGGCCCCACCCAGTTGATCAACGGCATCTCGCCGCGCGGCAGCGTGGGCGGCGGCATCAACGTGGTGCCCAAGCGCGCCACCGACAAGGACATCACCTCGTTTACCGGCACCTGGGCCTCCGACAGCCAGGCGGGCGGGGCGGTGGATGTGGGGCGGCGCTTTGGCGAGGACAACAAGTTCGGCCTGCGTTTCAATGGCGTGAAGCAATCTGGCGATACCACCTGGGACCACCAGAGCGTCGACCGCGAAATGGCGGTGCTGGGCCTGGATTTCCGTGGCGAACGCCTGCGCCTTTCCACCGATATCGGCCACACCGAACGCGATACCGATGCGCCACAGGAACGTGTGCAAGTGGCCGCCGCCGCGCCAGTGCCGAGCGCCAACGATGTGCGCCACAACTATGCGCAATCCTGGAGCAAGGCCAGCACCAACGACACCTTCGGTACCGTGAATGCCGAATATGACCTCAGCGATTCGGTGATGCTCTACGGCGGTGTGGGCGCGCGTAAAAGCAACCACGACTTCCTGCGCCATGCAGTGTCAGTGACCAATGCGGCCGGCGATTTCACGGTGCAGCCCCGTGATTTCACCCGTGATGAAAATGTGCGCACCTACAACGCGGGTGTGCGCAACTGGTTTCACACCGGGCCAGTGAGCCATGAGGTCAACCTGGCCGCCAGCTACTTCTATATGGACTTCACCAACGGCGGCGCGCGTTATGCGAACGCGTCGAGCAATCTCTACAACCCCGTGCAAACTGCGACGCCGTCCGTGGCCACGCGCCAGGATGCGAAGGTCTACACCGAGAACAAGTTCAGTGGCGTGGCCTTGTCCGACACCCTCGGCTTCTTCGATGATCGCCTGCTGTTGACCCTTGGCGCGCGCTGGCAGCGGGTCAAGGTGGATGACTGGAACAATGGGGTCAAAGGCCTCACCGGCTACGACGAAGAAAAGATCTCGCCATCCGGCGGCTTGCTGTTCAAAGCCACCGACAAACTGTCGCTGTACGCCAACTACATGGAGGGCTTGAGCCAGGGCAAGATCGCGCCGTCCACGTCGAGGAATGAAGACGAGATCTTCCCGCCGTTTATCAGCCGCCAGGTCGAAGTCGGCGCCAAATACGACGCCGGAGCCTTCGCCGTGACCGCCGCCGTGTTCCGCATCAAGCAACCGGCCTATGAAACCAACGCCACCTCGCGGTTATTCGGCCCCAACGGCAAGCGCCAGAACCAAGGGGCGGAAGTCAGCGTGTTCGGTGAACCGCTCAAGGGCGTCCGCCTGCTCGGTGGGGTGATGTACATCGACAGCGAACTGACGCACACCACCAACGGTACCTACGACGGCAACCGCGCGCCGGCCACGCCCAAGTACAACGTCAACCTCGGCGCCGAGTGGGACGTACCGACCCTCGAAGGCTTGACCCTGACCAGCCGCGGCATCTACTCCAGCTCGCAGTACCTGGACCCGTCCAACGTCAAGGAAATCGACGCCTGGAACCGCATCGACGTCGGCGCACGCTATGCCTTCAAGGTGGATGACAAGCACATCACCCTGCGGGCCAATGTCGAGAACGTCGCCGATAAGCGCTATTGGAGCTCGGCGGGTGCGTCGGATGACAGCGAGCCGGGGCTGACCCTGTCGACCCCACGCACCTACCTGCTGTCTGCCACCGTCGACTTCTAATACCCGCGCCCCTGTATGGATTGATGGCTTGTTGTGGCGAGCGGGCTTGCCCCGCGTTGGGCTGCGAAGCAGCCCCAAGACACCGTCCCGGAGCTGCCTGACACACTGCAGCGCTCTTATTGGGGCCGCTTCGCGACCCAACGCGGGGCAAGCCCGCTCGCCACAGTTACTGTGGTCCTCCTTTACTGACAGGCATCAGGGCTTGCCCCGGGCGGTCGGAAGCCTTGGAGGATGAGGTACAGCATTTGAACCGGTTGGACTGCCGCCTGATCGAACGGGAAAGCGCCTGAGCTTTATTTGCGGCCCAGGGGCAATTTGGATACGGTGCAAGCCTGCCCACAAGGACCTCCCCATGACCGAGCCTGCCCCCAAGACCCGCCGCGCGCCCAAAGGTGAAAAACGCCGCGAAGAGCTGCTGGACGCGGCCTTGCAGGTGTTTTCCCTCGAGGGTTACAGCGGCGCTTCGGTGGCCAAGGTGGCGGCCATCGTCGGTATTTCCGTGGCCGGTGTGCTGCATCACTTCCCCAGCAAAATTTCATTATTGATGGGCGTGTTGCAACGTCGCGACGAGGTCAATCAACGGATTGCCGATGAAGTGCGCGCGGAGAAGTCGCTGACCGGGTTGCTCGGAAGCCTGCGCGCGATCAACCGTTCGAACGCCACCGCGCCGGGCGTGGTGCGCGCGTTTACCATCTTGAATGCCGAAAGCCTGCTCGACACCCAACCGGCCTGGGCCTGGTTCCAGGCGCGCTATGCGGCGATTCAGCAACGTATGCAGGGGCAGTTTGCCGACCTGGTCGCAGCGGGGGAGGTGCGCAGCGATGTGGACATCGCCGGGCTGGTGGAAGAAATCCTGGCCATGATGGACGGCTTGCAGATCCAGTGGCTGCGCTTTCCGGAGCAGGTGGACCTGGTGGCGCGGTTTGACAGCTACATCGCGCGGGTCGAGGCAGCCATCAGAACCTGAGTGAACCCACTCAAAAATGTGGGAGGGGCTTGCCCCCTCCCACAGCGGTCAGTTACCCGCAGCACTGCCCTGGCTGCTGTCATCGCTCATGTTATAGCCATCACCGTCGCTGGTGCCGCTATCACCTTCATTTTGATGCAGCACACCGCCAGTCTTCACCGTCGATTCACGCAGCGTCGAGTTGAGCGCCGAGCGCGGCAGTGGGTTGCTGGTGGTGGTCGACAGTTCCTGGCGGAACGGGTTGACCAGCTTGGCGTTCAGGCGAATGTCCTGGGACGACGCGCCCACCGACAGGTTGAAGCTGTCGGCATCCACGACCCATTGCTTGCTCGCCACGTCGTAGTAGGCCAGCGAGCGATCGTTGAGCTCGATAGTCACGCGCTTGCTCTCGCCCGGCTTCAAGAACACTTTCTTGTAGCCCTTGAGTTCCTTGATCGCGCGTTCGACTTTCGGGTTGTTCTGGCCCACGTACAACTCGGCCACTTCGGCGCCCGCGACCTTGCCGGTGTTGGCCAGGTCGAACGACACCTTGATCGGCGCACCGGCCACCGCCACCCCAGGGGTCACGCTGATGTTGCTGTAGCCGAAGGTGGTGTACGACAAGCCGTAGCCGAACGGGTAGAGCGGCTTGATGCCCTTTTTCTCGTAGCCGCGATAGCCCAGGAACAGGTCGTCCTTGTAGCTCATCTCGGCCAGGGTTTCCTGGTTGTCGAACTTGGGGAAGGTCGCGTAGATCGGGTTGTCTTCGATGTTGCGCTCGATGCTGATCGGCAGCTTGGCCGACGGGTTGACCTTGCCCAGCAGGATCTCCGCCAACGCCTGGCCGCCGTTCTGCCCAGGGTAGAACGCATGCAGCGCGGCCGGTACCTGGTCGATCCAGTCGCTCATCTTCAAGCCGGTACCGCCGTGCAGGGTGACCACGGTATTCGGGTTGACCTTGGCGATGCTCTGGATCAGCAGGTTCTGGTACTCGGGCAGGTCGAAACTGTGGTCGAAGCCTTCGCCTTCGTATTCATTGCTGTTACCGGCCGCGACCAATACCGCGTCGTACTGGGCCAGGTCCTGCGGTGCCACCAGCGAGGCCCAGCTCATCTGCACGCCCACCAGGCCGCCCATGGTCGACAGGTAGCCGTTGCGGCGTGAGTATTCCAGCTTGATGTCGACCGGTTTGCCGGCTTCCAGGTTGACCTTGGCAAACACCGGAATGGTCGGCGGAATACTGTTGTTCGGCAGCGGTTTGCCGTCGCCGTTGTCGAGGACTTTCTGGCCGTTGACGTAGAGGCGCACGGCGCCGTCGGCACGCACCTTGAACACCTGCTCGCCGCTGACCGTCGGGGTGATCTGGCCGCTGTAGCGAATCGAGGTGGCGGCGGTATCGCCGTTCACTGGGAGGCTGTCGGTGGACCAGTCCAGGTCGACATGGGCGTCGGTGCGGCTGGCGGCCGGGTCGCCGGACCAGTTGGTGTTGCTGAAGAACTCGGTCTTCAAGCCTTTGACGCGGTTGCCATGGCTGTCGGCGTGGGTCCAGGTCGAGGTGGCGGGGTCCAGGGACAGCCCGTCGATGAACTCGACCTTGGCGCCCGGCGCCAGTTGCTGCAAGCCGCTCAGCTCACTGATGTAGTTGGCGGCCATGACGTTGGCGCTGCCAAAACCGGTAGGTGGCGCGTACTTGGCCAGGGTGCCGACCACGGCGATGCGCTTGACCTTTTTGGCGTCCAGCGGCAGCAGGCTGTGCTGGTTTTTCAGCAGCACGATGCCTTCGCGGGCAGCGTTCAGGGCCACGCGGTTGCTGGTAGCACTGTTCATGTTGTGGCTGGTCAGCGGCGCCTTGCTGTCGAACTTGTACAGGTAGATCTGCTTGAGGATGCGGCGCACCTTGTCATCGATGGTCGCGCTGCTCAGCTCGCCGCTGTCCAGGTACGGCTTGAGGATGGTGCTGTTCATCTGGTAGCCCATCATGTCCAGGTCGGTACCCGCCTGTGCCGCCGGCAAGCCGTTGACCACTGCGTTGTAGTCGCTCTGCACGAACCCCGGGTAGCCCCATTCGGTCTTGAGGATGTCACGCATCAGGTGCTTGTTCTGGCAGGCGAACTCGCCGTTCACCTGCTGGAAGGCGCACATCATCATCGCGACCTTGCTGTTCTTCGAGGCGGACTCGAACGGCGGCAGGGTCATCTCGCGCAGCACGCGCTCGCTGATGATTTCATTGAGGTGGAAGCGGTTGCTTTCCTGGTCGTTGGCGGCGAAATGCTTGGCGTTGGCCCACACACCACGCGACTGAATGCCGTTGATCACCGCCGGCCCCAGGCTGGCGCCCAGGAACGGATCTTCACCGGACAAGTACTCGAACGCCCGGCCGCTGTACGGCATGCGGTAGAGGTTCACGCCTGGGCCGGTGACGAACTGATAGCCGCCACTGGCGGTGTCATAGCCCAGGGCACGGCCCAGGTCGATGGCGCGACGTGGGTTCCAGCTGGCGGCCAGGTTCGGCCCCGACGGGTAGACCACGCCCTGCGCATTGCCTTCGCTGGTGTAGCGCACGCCCACGCCGCCATCGGCGCCGTGAATCTGCGGGATGCCGTACTGGGTCAGTGGCTTGACGTCCCAGCCTCCGGTGCCGCCGATGTAGGCGAGTTTTTCTTCCATCGTCATCTTCGCCAGGGTCTTGTCCGCGGCTTTTTCCGCGCGGCTTACCCGGCCTTCATCCAGGGCGGGGCTGGTGGCTGCATGCACCTGGGACACGGCCAGTGCCAGCAGGGCGAATGCCGACTGTGCACCGATCATTTTGCGTTTATTCATGGGACTCTCCGACAACAGTTCAGTAAACATGGCGCGCCGAGAAGTGCGTATTGCACTGCACCTCGTCACTTTTTTCTGGGCAAAAGTTGCCCGTGATCGCAATTTTTAACCGATGGCTAATTGCAACTATTTGGCGAAATTCGCAGTTTTATAAGTGTAATAATTGTATTGGTTATTGTTGTAGGTAGTGTCTAAGCGATATCACGGGATGGCATTTTGAACCGCGAAAGCGGCATAATTAAGGCAATTCTTGCGCTTGTAAGTCAAACGAAAGCTAATTTTTGCGTGAAATAAGAAATAATTTCTTACGTTCTGGAACTAAGACTAAACCTACCAGTCGATTGGTTTAACAAAAAACATCCTGGCATGGCTAACTAGTGGCATTGCTCGATGGTTCTAAAGTGCCATGTTTACACAAGCTGTCATACACAACGCTTTGGTGTAGGGTCTTGATCGAGTTCAAGGCGCCACTTGGGCTATTTGCTGTTTTTGATCTGGAGAAAGTTGATGAAGATTTCCCTGTTGGGTGCCGGTGTTGTATTGGGCGTTGCGCTAAGTGGTGCGGTGATGGCGGCTGATGCCACCGACGCGGATGCCAAGTCAGGCGCCGCCGATTCCACCGTGCTGACCCAGAGCCACGATGCCAAGGCGGCCAAGAAGCAGAAGACCGAAACCACCAAAGGCGGGCGGCCGCTGAACAGCAGCCAGGCCGCGCCGAAGACCTCGAACTAACGGGGAAACGCGGTCCCCTGTGGGAGGGGGCTTGCCCCCGATAACGGTGTATCAGCCGGCGCATACGGCAGCTGGCCCACCGCTATCGGGGGCAAGCCCCCTCCCACAAGGGTTTCCCAACGCCCTTTAGAACATCGCCCTTCAGATAGTCACCCATGCCCAGTTCCTCAACGCCCATCGATGCCTGCCAACTGCACATCCCGCACACCGAACAGGTCTGCGCGTGGCTGATGCAACACGCTGGGTTGAAAACCGTTGACCTGGAGCGCGCCCGGCGCCTGTCCCAGGAGGGCGGCGATGCCGAGTTGCTCGGCCTGCTCACACGTTTAGGGCTGGTCTCGGAAGTGGAACTGGCCCGTGCCTGGGCGGACCTGCTCGGCGCACCGCTGCTGCTGGCCGATGCGGCGCCGCCGCTGCTTGATCCGTTGCCGGTATTGACCGAACGCTTCATGCACCACTACCAGGTGGTGCCTGTGGGCTGGAGCCAGGGCGGCCTGCGGGTACTGGCGGCCAACCCGTCGCTGGTCTACCCGTTCCAGGCCATCGCCTATGCCTGCGGCGTACCGGTGTGGCTGGCCGTGGGCCCGCGCAACGAAGTCGAAACCCTGATCGAGCGCTACTACGGCCAGGGCCGTTCGGCCATGGGCACCCTGATCGAAAACCTCGACGAGCAGGGCAGTGCCCTGGAAGACATCGAACACCTCAAGGACATGGCCTCCGAAGCGCCGGTGATTCGCCTGGTCAACCTGATCCTGCAGCGCGCGGTAGAACATCGTGCCTCGGATATTCATATCGAACCCTTCGAAAACCAGCTCAAGGTGCGCTACCGCATCGACGGCGTGCTGCACGAAGCCGAAGCCCCGCCGTCCAGTTCTTCGGCGGCGGTGATTTCGCGGGTGAAGATCATGGCGCGCCTGGACATCGCCGAGCGGCGCCTGCCCCAGGACGGGCGCATCATGCTGCGCATCCAGGGCAAGGAGCTGGACTTGCGGGTGTCCACGGTGCCCACCAGTTTTGGCGAATCGGTGGTCATGCGTTTGCTCGACCGCCAGACCGTGCAATTCGATTTCCAGAGCCTGGGCTTTGATGGCCAGCGCCTGGAAACCTTCCTCGAAGTGCTCGAGCGGCCCCACGGCATCCTGCTGGTCACCGGGCCCACCGGCTCGGGCAAGACACCACCCTGTACACCGCGTTGTCGCGACTCAATACCGCCGAGCGCAAGATCATCACCGTCGAAGACCCGGTGGAATACCAGCTTGAAGGCATCAACCAGATCCAGGTCAAGCCGGCCATCGGCCTGGACTTCGCCGGCGCGCTGCGCTCCATCGTGCGCCAGGACCCGGACGTGATCATGATCGGTGAAATCCGCGACCTGGAAACCTGCCGCATCGCCATCCAGTCGTCCCTCACCGGCCACCTGGTGCTCTCGACCCTGCACACCAACAGCGCGGCCGCGAGTATCACGCGCTTGCTCGACATGGGCGTCGAAAGCTACCTGATTGCCTCGACCGTCAACGGCATCCTCGCCCAGCGCCTGGTGCGACGCCTGGACCCGGCCACTCGCGAAGCCTTCGAAGCCCCTGCGGAATTGATCGCCGAGCACGGCCTGGATCGGTTTACCGAGCAGCGCCCGATCCTGCTCTATCGCCCCCGCGCCGATGCGCCGGGCGGTGGCTACCACGGCCGCAGTGCGATCACCGAACTGCTGGTGATGAACGACGAACTGCGCAGCCTGCTGATGCGCCAGGCCGACGCCGCCACCCTCGAACAGGCCGCCCGCCGTGGCGGCCTGCGCACCTTGCATGAAGAAGGCCTGCGCCAGGCCGTGGCGGGTGTCACCTCCCTTGAAGAAGTGCTGCGCGTCACCCGTGGAGAGGGCGCATGAGCCTGTTCAAATACCGTGCCCTCGACGGCCAGGGCCAGGCGCAAAACGGCACCCTCGAAGCCAAGGACCAGGACGCCGCCGTCGCCGCGCTGCACAAGCGTGGCTTGTTGCTGTTGCAGATCGAGGTGGCGGGCGCCCAGGGGCTGCGCAAGGCCTTCGGCCGGGGCCAGTTGAACGGCGCGGCGCTGGTCAGTTTCACGCAACAGTTGGCCACCCTATTGGGCGCCGGTCAGCCGCTGGAGCGTTCCCTGGGCATCCTGCTCAAGCAGCCCGGCCAGCCGCAGACCCGCGCGTTGATCGAGCGCATCCGCGAACAGGTCAAGGCCGGCCAGCCGTTATCCAAGGCGCTGGAGGCGGAGGGCAGTCAATTCTCGCCGCTGTACTTGAGTATGGTCCGCGCCGGTGAGGCGGGCGGCGCCCTCGAAGACACCCTGCGCCAGCTCAGCGATTACCTGGAACGCAGCCAGTTACTCAGGGGCGAAGTGATCAACGCGTTGATCTACCCGGCCTTTCTGGTGGTCGGCGTGCTCGGTTCGCTGGCCTTGCTGCTGGCCTACGTGGTGCCGCAGTTCGTGCCGATCTTCAAGGACCTGGGCGTGCCGATTCCGCTGATCACCGAGGTGATCCTGGGCCTTGGCCAATTCCTCGGGGCCTACGGCCTGGTGGTGCTGGCCGGGTTGATTGTCGGCGCATGGGCCCTGGCCGCACGTCTACGCGACCCCCAGCGCCGCGAACGCTATGACCGCCGCGTGCTGGGCATCCGCATCATCGGCCCGCTGCTGCAACGGGTCGAAGCCGCCCGCTTGGCCCGCACCCTCGGCACGCTGCTCAGCAACGGTGTGGCGCTGCTGCAAGCGCTGGTGATTGCCCGCCAGGTCTGCACCAACCGCGCCCTGCAAGCCCAGGTCGCCCAGGCCGCCGAGTCGGTCAAAGGCGGCGGCACCCTGGCCAGCGCTTTCGGCAGCGAGCCGCTGCTGCCCGATCTGGCGTTGCAAATGATTGAAGTCGGCGAACAGGCCGGCGAACTCGACAACATGTTGCTCAAGGTCGCCGAGGTGTTCGACGTCGAAGCCAAACGCGGCATCGACCGCCTGCTCGCCGCGCTGGTGCCGTCCCTGACCGTGGTCATGGCGGTGCTGGTGGCGGTGATCATGCTGGCGATCATGCTGCCGCTGATGAGCCTGACCAGCAATATATGAACCCTTAAGGAAACACGCTGATGCGCCATACCCGATTCAAGCCCGCCCGCCGCCAGGGCGGTTTTACCTTGCTGGAAATGCTCGCGGTGATCGTGCTGCTGGGCATCGTCGCGACCATCGTGGTCCGCCAGGTCGGCGGCAACGTGGACAAGGGCAAGTACGGCGCGGGCAAGGCCCAACTGGCCAGCTTGAGCATGAAGATCGAAAGCTACGGCCTGGACGTTGGCTCGCCGCCCAAGACCCTGCAGCAACTGGTCGACAAGCCGGGCAACAGCGCCGGTTGGGCCGGGCCGTACGCCAAGCCGTCAGACCTCAAGGACCCGTTCGGCCATGCCTTCGGCTACCGCTTCCCGGGTGAGCACGGTGCGTTCGACCTGATTTTCTACGGCCAGGACGGCCAGCCCGGCGGCGAAGGCTACAGCGCCGACCTGGGCAACTGGGAATAACCCACGACCATGGTCAACGCCCAACGCGGCTTTACCCTGCTGGAAATGCTGGTGGTGATCGTCTTGATCAGCATCGCGGCCGGTTTGGTCGGGTTTGGCCTGCAACAAGGCCTGCGCGCCGCCAAAGAACGGCAGGCCGTCGGGCAGGTGGTCGAGGCATTGCGCAGCACGCGGGCGCGGGCGATTGTCAGCGGCACCACCGAAAGCACCGTGTTCGATTTGCGCAACCTCAGCGTGCAGGCGCCGGGCCGTCCGAAAAAGTATTGGCCGGCCGGGCTGCAAGTGACCCTGCACACCGCCGAGCAAGCCGGCGCGGCAGTGGATTTCTATCCCGATGGCAGTTCCACGGGGGGCCATGTGTTGCTGGCCAACGGCAGTCGGCGTTGGCGCATCGACATCGGCTGGCTGACCGGCAGCGTGCAGTCCAAGGCGCTGCCATGAAGCGCCAGGCGGGTTTTACCTTGCTGGAAATGCTTGCCGCGCTGACGCTGATGGCGATCTGTAGCACGGTGCTGCTGGTCGCCTTCGGCCAGAGCGCGCGCTCGTTGTTGCAGGTGTCCCACAGCGACCGCCTGACGCATGCGGCCTTGAGTGTGATGGATCAGGAAGGCACCGGGCCTTTGGCCAGCGGCATACGCCAGGGCGAGTTGGACGGTATCGCCTGGCAACTGCGCATCGCCCAACAGCCCAGCCGCGTTGGCCAGGCGCATCTGTTTCGCCTGGATCTCACCGTCAGCGAAGGCCCGCGCCGTGCCAGTTTCAGCACCTTGAAACTGCGCGCTGTCGGCCTCGGGGCTGGCTTGTGAAGGCGCGTCAGCAGGGCTTCACCTTGCTTGAGATCATGATCGTTCTCAGCCTGCTCGGGGTGTTGCTGACCCTGGTCGGCGGCGCCTTGCTGGGCGCCAATCGCGCCGTGCTCAAGGCCCAGCGCTACACGGTCAGCCTGGATGAAATGCGCGCCGCGCAACAGTTTTTACGCACCGCCATCAGCGAGGCGTTGCCGTTGGATGTGACCGAGGACGACAGCCAGACCGATGGCTTTTTTGCCGGTGGCCCCCAGCGCATGCAATTTGTCGCGACCTTGCCGGGTGTGCTCGGTGGCGGGATTCAGCGCTTCACCTTGCAGTGGGTGGGGCCTGAATCGCAGCGCGACTTGCAGGTGGCGTTCGCACGGTTTGAGTCCGCGGCGCAAGTCAGCGTCCCGGCCTCGCGCAGTGAGCCGCAAGTGTTGTTGAAGGATGTCGAGGATCTGCAATTCAGCTATCGCGGCGTGTCGCCCAAGGGCCAGGCCACCGGCTGGATCAGTACGTGGCCGTGGACCAAGCGCCTGCCATACGCGGTGCGGATTGACGCGCGGGTGAATGGGCCGGTGCCATGGGTGACCCAGGTGGTTGCCTTGCGCCTGAACCTGTCCGGCGGGGCGCCCGAATGATCAAGCATCAACGCGGTGTGGCCCTGCTGCTGGTGCTGTGGGTGCTGGCCTTGCTCAGCCTGTTGTTGGGCGGCCTGGCCGGCTGGGTGCAATTGGAAACGCGCCAGGCCGCCTGGCACCGCCAACACACCCAGGCGGTGCTGGCCGCCGAGGCCGGGGTGGCGCTGGCGATGCAGGCCGTCGCGGACCCGTTGCAGCGCAAGCAGTGGATTGCCGACGGGCGTGAAATCGCGCTGGTGTTCGACGATGCGCAGCTGCGCGTCAGCCTGCACAGCGAGCGCGGCAAGTTGTATTTGAACAGCGCCGAAGTGGGCGATTTCGCCCGCCTGGCCCTGGCCTGCGGTGCGACCCAGGCCCAGGCCAAGCAGCTTGCCAGGGCCTTGGAGGTACGCCGCAACCAGGGCCTGGCGCCGTTTCGGGTGGTGGAAGAAGTGCGCCAGCTGCCGGGCATGACCCAGGCGCTGTACAGCGAACTGGTGCCCGAGATCAGCCTGTGGAGTGGCCTGGACCGGCCTGATCCGGCATTCGCCAGTGCCGTGATGCGCCGCGCGCTGAACCTGCCGCACCCGAGTGCGGTGGGTGCCGACCCCGGCGACGTGCTGGTGGTCAGCAGTCGCGCACAACGCCCCGGCGGTTACCACGCCCAAGTGCAAGCCACCGTGTTATTGAGCCCCGCGCAAGGCAGCGCACAACCTTATCGAGTCCTACGTTGGCAAGAATGAACGAACAGCTAACCGCGCGGCTTCAGGCGCTGGCACAGCCCATCACCCAGCGCTGGCGCGGCAGCCTGCTGCAACTGGGCTGGCGCCTGTGGCTCAAGGAGCTGCGTGGCTGCCTGCCGGCGTGGTTGTCGTTCGCCGATATCCCCGAGCGTGTCTACGCCTGGCCGTTGACCGCGGCGGTCGAAAAGCGCCCTGGCGAAGCGCGTCAGGTGCTGGTGCTGCCCCCGGAAACAGTGCTGGTGCAAACCCTGCAATTGCCTCCGGCGGCGGCGCGCAACCTGTCGACGGTGGTCGGCTATGAACTGGACCGCTTCACGCCGTTCGACGCCGCCCAGTTGTACTTTGTCGCGCGCCAGGAACGCCGCACCCCCAGCCACCTGCATGTCACGCTGGTAGCGATCCTGCGTGAGCGCCTCGACCAGATCCTCATCGACTGCACCGCCCTCGGCTTGCAGCCCCATGCCGTGGATGTCGCCGATAGCGCAGGCAACCCCATGGGCATCGACTTGCTGCCGGCGCCATTGCGCCCGCGCCAGCGCCCCCAGGGCAAGGGCCTGCAACGCAGCCTGCCGTGGTTGTGCGGCGCCTTGTTGATTGCGGCGATGCTGCTGTGGCTCAACGACCGCCAGCGCGTGCTCGATGCCATGCAGCACAGTGTGCGCGAGCAGAGAGCCCAGGTCGCCGAGATCCAGGCCCTGCGCCAGCAACTGCTCAATACCCGTGGCGCCGCCCAGTACCTGATTCGCCGCAAGGCCGCTCAACCGCCGTTGGCGGCGCTGCTCAACGAGCTGACCGCATGCCTGCCGTCGGACACCTGGCTCGACCAGTTGGAAGTCAACGACGGCGCCGATGTGTCCTTCTCCGGGCAAAGCGCCAAGGCCAGTGCGCTGATCACCCGGATCAAGGCCTGCCACAGCCTGGAAAACGCCCAGTTCGAAGGGGTGATCCAACCCGATGCGCAAACCGGCAAGGATCAGTTTTCCTTGCGCGCCCACCTGCACCAGGAGGCCGCCGATGCGCCGACCACTGACACCCCGTGAACGCCGTGGCGCGGCCCTGATCGCCCTGGCCCTGGTGCTCGGCGCCGGTTACTGGCTGTTGATCGACAGCTGGTTCGCCGGCCCCCTGCGCAGCATGGGCGAGCAGGCCGAGCAGTTGCGTGAACAGCAGCAACGCTACGCCGGTGTGTTGCGCCAGGGCGACAGCCTGCGCCAACAGCTGGAGCAAGCGCGGCAGGACCCGGCCAGCAGCACCAGCCTGTTGCCCGGCGACGACCCCAGTGCGGTGGCGGCGGACCTGATGCAGCGCATCGCCGACCTGATCAACAGCCGCGCCGGCCTCGGTGGCGGTTGCAGCCTGACCCAGCGCATGCCCATCACCCCGGAGCAGGACGACGCCGAGCCCTATCGCCAGGTCAAGGTCAGCCTGACCCTCAACTGCGCCATCGAGCCGTTGACCGCGATCCTGCATGAACTGGAGTACCAGCGGCCATTTCTGTTTGTCGACGAGATGAGCATCCGCCGCCCGCCGAACGCGCCGGCCAGCGGCGGCGCCGGGCAATTGGTGGTGCACCTGTTGGTGCGCGGTTACCTGCAACCGGCCGCCGCCCGGCAGGTGCAGCGATGATCAATGCATTGCGTCCCCTGGAATGGCTGTTGCTCGGTGTGGCCGGGCTGCTGGGCCTGCTGATGGTCGGCATCCTCAGCAGCATCGGCGATGCGCCGCAGTGGTTGCCGGCGCCGGCCCCCGATGCGCGCGCCAATACCGCCGCCAAGGTACTGGTGGCACCGAGCGCGACCCTCGAAAGCCTGGCCGGCACCTGGCAAGCACCGCTGTTCAGCCCCGACCGCAGCCCTGACCGTGCG
Organism: Pseudomonas gorinensis; assembly: GCF_042015035.1. Lineage (NCBI taxonomy): Bacteria > Pseudomonadati > Pseudomonadota > Gammaproteobacteria > Pseudomonadales > Pseudomonadaceae > Pseudomonas > Pseudomonas gorinensis. The sequence continues at coordinate 4,963,980 of NZ_CP167125.1, read as the reverse complement.
GTGGGCCAGGCGGCCGTCTCCAGCCTGTCGAGCCTGGTGCTGACCGGTATCGTCCTCGACGGCGACCTGCGCGTGGCGCTGCTCAAACGTGCCGATGGCCCACCCCTCAAGGTCCACCAGGGCCAGACCCTGCCCAATGGCTGGCGCCTGGAACACCTCACGCCCCGCGATGCGCGCTTTGTACTCGACGGTCGCACGCAAACCCTGAGCCTGCGTGCCCTGCGTTTGCCGCCGCCGTCCACCACCGCCCCGATTACCCTTCCTCACGAGTCCACCCCTTGATCGATACCTTCCCTGGCGCCTTGCGCACCACCGTGTTCTGCCTGGCCACCGCCGTTTCCCTCGGTGGCTGCGGCACATTCCCTGAGCATCTCGACCCGGACGAGGCCCTGTTGCATGAGGCGATGCAGGGCACCGGTTCGCAGCGCCCGCCCGTGGACCCGGCCAGCGAACAGGCCCCGGTCGACAGCGGCCAACCCCAGGCGAAAACCCCGCCCCAGCGCCAGTTGATACGTGGCAACCAGCAGTTCGTGCGCCAACCGGCCGCGGTCTCGGCCGCCAAGGAGGAGGGCAGCGGCGACATCGTCTTCAACTTCGCTGACCAGCCGATCGAAGCCGTGATCAACAGCGTGATGGGCGACCTGCTGCACGAGAACTACAGCATCGCCCAGGGTGTGAAGGGCAATGTCAGCTTTTCCACCTCCAAGCCGGTGAACAAGCAGCAGGCCTTGTCGATTCTGGAGACCCTGCTGTCGTGGACCGACAACGCCATGATCAAGCAGGGCAACCGCTATGTGATCCTGCCGGCCAACCAGGCGGTGGCGGGCAAGCTGGTGCCGGAGATGCGCGTGTCGCAACCCTCCAGCGGCCTGTCGGCACGCCTGTTTCCGCTGCGCTATATCTCGGCCACCGAGATGCAGAAACTGCTCAAGCCGTTCGCTCGCGAGAACGCCTTCCTGCTGGTGGACCCGGCGCGCAATGTGCTGAGCCTGGCCGGCACTCCCGAGGAACTGGCCAACTACCAGGACACCATCGACACCTTCGACGTAGATTGGCTCAAGGGCATGTCGGTGGGCGTGTTCGGCCTGCAACGCGCGTCGGTGGCCGAGCTGATGCCCGAGCTGCAAAAAATGTTCGGCCCCGACAGCGGCATGCCCCTGGCGGGCATGGTGCGCTTTTTGCCCATCGAGCGGACCAACTCGGTGGTGGCGATCTCATCGCAGCCGCAGTACCTCAGCGAAGTCGGCGACTGGATTCACACCATCGACGAGGGCGGCGGCAACGAGCCGCAGATGTATGTCTACGACGTGCGCAACATGAAGGCCACCGACCTGGCCAAGTACCTGCGGCAGATCTACGGCACGGGCGCGATCAAGGACGACACGCCGGCCAAGGTCGCCCCTGGTTTGCGCACCGCGACCTTGTCCTCGGCGGGCACCAACAGCACCTCCGGCAGCACGCCGGGTGGCCTGAGCAACAACCTCAATAGCAACCAGCCGCCTGCGGAGGATGACGAGCAGGCACCCGAAGCCGAGCAGGACAACGCCGAGCAGGGCGCGAGCGAAGACGCCCCGGCCAAAAGCCTCGACGCCGGCACCCGCATCACCGCGCAAAAAAGCAGTAACCAACTGCTGGTGCGCACGCGCCCGGTGCAGTGGAAAGAGATCGAATCGGCGATCAAGCGCCTCGACAACCCACCGCTGCAAGTGCAGATCGAAACGCGCATCCTCGAGGTCAAGCTCACGGGTGAACTGGACCTTGGTGTGCAGTGGTACCTCGGTCGCCTGGCGGGCAATTCCACCAGCACCACCGTGGGCAACGCCGCCGGCAGCCAAGGCGCCTTGGGCGGCGGCGGGGCAGGGTTGGGGGCGACGGATTCGTTGTTCTATTCCTTCGTCAGCTCCAACCTGCAAGTGGCCCTGCACGCCCTCGAAACCAACGGCCGCACCCAGGTGCTGTCAGCGCCGTCGCTGGTGGTGATGAACAACCAGCCGGCGCAGATCCAGGTGGGCGACAACATCCCGATCAGCCAGACCACGGTCAACACCGGCACCTCCGACACCACGTTGAGCAGTGTTGAATATGTGCAGACTGGGGTGATCCTCGACGTCGTGCCACGGATTAATCCGGGTGGTTTGGTGTACATGGATATTCAGCAGCAGGTCAGCGATGCCCAGGACCAGCAGGCGTCCAGCAACGACACCCAGGCCAACCCGCGTATCTCCACGCGCTCGGTATCGACCCAGGTCGCGGTGCAGAGTGGGCAAACGGTGTTGCTGGGCGGTTTGATCAAGCAGGACAACGCAGAGAGCGTCAGTGCGGTGCCTTACCTTGGGAAGATTCCGGGGTTGCGCTGGTTGTTTGGCAATACCAGCAAGTCCAAGGACCGCACGGAGTTGATTGTGCTGATTACGCCCAGGGTGATTACCAGCAGCAGCCAGGCGCGGCAGGTGACGGATGATTATCGCCAGCAGATGCAGTTGTTGAAGCCGGCTAACTGAAATGTGGGAGGGGGCTTGCCGTAATGCCAGTCAGTTAAGGCTTTTTGTAGGAGCGAGCTTGCTCGCGAAAAACTCACAGGCGCCACGTTCATTCAGGAGGCACGCGTTATCGTTGACGTTTTTCGCGAGCAAGCTCGCTCCTACAGGAGGCGATGTACGCGAGCCCCCTCCCACAGTTTGATATCCCGATATCAGATAGATCTGGGCCTGAGATAAAGACCAACCTCAAAAAGACATTATTTATATGAATAAAAAAACTAAAAAATAATAAAATTAGAGAATATTAGCTTATACCAAAACAGCATTATATTTTCAAAACCCATTCCGTTATGTTTGATCGCAACAGCCTACCCCTGACCTCGGATGGTACCCAGCGTGATTCAGATTCTGCGCGCCATAACCGGGTGATAGCCCCGCGGCAGAATCGTTGGAAGGGAGCTCAACGTATGTTGCCGATTCAACCCCCTCGACTGCCCCACACCTAGTCACCAATCGCCGCAATACCCCTGAAAAAACGAGCACCGCGCCCGCCCGCGTGACTGCCCGACTTCGCGATTTGGAATGTCTGGAGTGGCTATGAAGCAAGTCTTACAACCGACCGTCTTACTGGCGCTGGCCGTGCTGGCCGCAGCGGCACAGGCCCAGGACGACAGCACCCTGTCCACCGTGGTGGTCACCGGTAACCGTGGCGCCGAGCAGCGCACGGTCACCAGCAGCCCGGTGCCGATCGATGTGGTCAGCGCCAAGCAATTGCAGAACACCGGCAAGCCCGGCTTGATGGAAGCGCTGAGCGCGGTGATCCCGTCGCTGACCCTGCCGGAAAAAACCGGCTGGGACGCCAGCGGCATGGCCCGTGCCCCGAACCTGCGTGGCCTGAGCGCCGCCGAGGTGCTGGTGCTGGTCAACGGCAAGCGCCGCCACACCAGCGCGACCCTGAACATCAACGGGATCAACACCGGCGCCGCGCCGGCAGACCTGGACCTGATTCCCATCAGCGCCATCGACCATGTGGAAGTGCTGCGCGATGGCGCCGCCGCCCAGTACGGCTCCGATGCAATCGCCGGGGTGATCAACGTGATCCTCAAGGCTGATACCAGCGGCACCTCGGTGACCAACGCCGGCCTGGGTTACGACGGCAAGAAACAGACCGTGCAGCAAAGCCTCAACAAGGGGTTTGAAATTGGCAACGGCGGCATCGTGCAACTGGCCCTGGACGCGCGCAGCCAGAATGATGACAACAAGGCCAGCGCCAACGGCTACACCTATGAGCAAGCCTATGGCCTGGCCGGCAAGTCGACCTACGGCGGCTACGGCACGCCCAAGACCAACCTGCTGACCCTGGGCTACAACGCCGAGCTGCCGATCGATGACCGCTTGAGCCTGTACTCCTTCACGACCTATTCGCGGCGCAAGGCCGAGCAGGGCCAGAACTTCCGCCTGCCGACCATCACCAACACCATCACCACCGGACCCAATGGCTACCCGTCCGGCTACACGCCGACCTGGTACATCGACGAGGACGACTTCCAGGCCGCATTCGGCGGCAAAGGTAGCGTGGGCGCGTGGGACTGGGATTTGTCCACCACCTATGGGCGCAACGAGGCGGAGCAGGGCACCACCCATAACCAGAACCCCTCCTTAGGCGAGGCCACGCCGAACAGCTTCACCTCCGGCACGTGGATTTCCACCGAGCTGACCACCAACCTCGACTTCAAGCGCGGCTTCGATATCGGCCTGCAAAAGCCGCTGGACCTGTCCTATGGCTTTGAGCATCGACGTGACACCTATGAGGTGCAGGCCGGAGACTACGCGTCCTACGCCAATGGCGGCTACTGCGTGGCGCCGGGCAACTGCGCCTCGTCCGGGGCCCAGGTCACCAACGGCATTTCACCGGACGAAGAAAGCAGCGCCTCGCGCAACAGCCTGGCCAGTTACGTTGACGTGGGCTTCAACCCGCTGCCCGACTGGTATATCGGCACCGCCTTTCGCTACGAGCATTACAACGAAGGCGTGGGCGCCACCCGCAGCGGCAAGTTGACCACGCGTTATGACTTCACCCCACAATTTGCCGTGCGCGCCACGGTCAGCAATGGCTTTCGCGCACCGTCCCTGGCCAACAGCTTGTTCAGTGCGCGCTCGACCACCTATGGCGTGGTCGACGGCGTGTACCAGTCGATCAACTACGGTGTCCTGCCAGTCGGTTCGGCCGCCGCCAAGGCCCTGGGCGCAGAGGACTTGAAGCCCGAGCGCTCCACCAACTTCAGCCTCGGCTTTACCCTGACCCCCACCGATCGCCTGAGCTTCACCGCCGACGCCTACGTGATCAACCTGCGCGATCGCATCACCCTCACCGGCACCTTGCTCGGCCCGGAAGTCACCCAGGTATTGCAGAACAACGGCATCAACTCCACCTCCGGCGGCCAGTACTTCATCAACGGCGCCGATACCCGCACCAAGGGCCTGGACCTGGTCAGCAGCTACAACCAGGACCTTGGCCCATACGGCTCGCTGAAGTGGACGGCGGCGTTCAACTGGAACCAGACCAAGATCCTCAACTACAAGGAGTCCACCAACATCCTGGGCACCTCCTATGAGCTGATGGATCGCCAGGCGCGCAACCTGATCACTGGGGTACAGCCCAACACCAAGTTGATCCTCGGCGGCGACTGGAGCATCGATCGCTTCAACCTCAACCTGGCCCTGACCCGCTACGGCACCTACAAGGAAGTCAACTCATCGGCCAACCGCGACCTGGACCGCGTCTACAGCGCCAAGTGGATCACTGACCTGGACCTTGGTTACCACCTCACCAAGGACCTGAACATCGCCGTCGGCGCCAAGAACCTGTTCGACCTCTATCCGAAGAAACAAGGCGTGCCCAGCAGCACCATGCTTGCCAGCTACGGCACCTATTCGCCCTACGGTTTTACCGGCGGGTATTACTACACCCGCTTGACCTATGCCTTCTAAGGCCGAGGAGTCACACATGCCCATCGTCGCCAAATCCTATGACCTGATTGACTCGCCCAGCACGGTGCGCCAGGCCCGTGTGTCCACACCGATCAAAGCCCTGCAGGTGGTGCCCGCGCGCCATCCCTGGCGCTGGGCCGGGTCGATCTTTGCCGCGCTGGTGCTGCTCGCCATCGTGCATTCCCTGGCCACCAACCCGCGCTGGGAGTGGGGCGTGTTCGGCCAGTGGTTCTTCTCGCCGTCGGTGCTGCGCGGCCTTGGCCAGACGCTGTTGCTGACGCTGCTGAGCACGCTGTTCAGCGTCATCCTCGGCACCGCGCTGGCGTTGGCACGGCTCTCGGGCTCGCCACTGCTGGCGGCCCTGGCCTGGGGCTATATCTGGTTTTTTCGCTCGATGCCGGCGCTGCTGGTGTTGATCATCCTCTACAACTTCGCCTACCTGTACGACCACATCGTGCTCGGCGTACCGTTCACCGGCGTGGTGTTCGCCGAGTGGTCGACGGTCGACGTACTCAGCCAATTCACCGTGGCCGTGCTGGGCTTGAGCCTGATGCAGGCGGCGTACGCGGCGGAGATCATCCGCGGTGGCCTGATCGGTGTAGATGCCGGCCAGCATGAAGCGGCAGCGGCCCTCGGTTTGCCTGCGTCGCGGCGTATCTTCCGGATCATCCTGCCCCAGGCGCTGCGTTCGATCCTGCCGTCGGGGTTCAACGAAATCATCGGCCTGGTCAAAGGCACGTCCATCGTCTACGTGCTGGCTTTGCCGGAGCTGTTCTACACCGTGCAGGTCATCTACAACCGCACCCAGGCGGTGATCCCGCTGCTGATCGTCGCCACCGTCTGGTACCTGATCATCACCACCGTGCTCACCAGCGCGCAGTACTACGTCGAGCGGTATTTCGCCCGTGGCACTGCGCGTGTACTGCCGCCGACCCCGCTGCAGCGCATCCGTCGCTGGCTCAAGGAGAAATCCCATGAGTGACGCCCGCGCCGGCCGTATCCAGATCCAGGGCGTGGGCAAGCGCTTTGGCAATCAACAGGTGTTGAAAGACATCGACCTGACCATCGATCCAGGCAAGGTCACGGTGATTCTCGGGCCGTCCGGCTCGGGTAAATCGACCTTGCTGCGCACCATCAACCACCTGGAAAAGATCGACAGCGGGCACATCACCATCGACGGTGAATACGTCGGCTATCGACGCAAGGGCGACCTGCTTTACGAACTCAAGGAACGCGAGATTCTCAAGCGCCGCATCGACGTGGGTTTCGTGTTCCAGAACTTCAACCTGTTCCCGCACTTGACCGCCTGGGAGAACGTCGCCGAGGCGCCGCTGGCGCACAAGCGCTGGAGCAAGGCCGACGCCCAGGCCAAGGCCACGGCGCTGCTGGCCAAGGTCGGCCTGGCGGACAAGGTCGATGCCTACCCCCGCCAGCTTTCCGGCGGCCAGCAACAGCGCGTGGCGATTGCCCGTGCGCTGGCGCTGGACCCCAAGGTGCTGCTGTTCGATGAGCCCACCTCGGCCCTCGACCCGGAACTGGTGGGCGAAGTACTCGACGTGATCAAGGGCCTCACCCGATTGGGCGTGACCCTGGTGATCGTCACCCACGAAATCGGCTTTGCCCGCGAAGTGGCCGACCACGTGGTGTTCCTCTGCGACGGCGAGTTGATCGAAGAGGGCCCGCCCGAACAGATTTTCCGCCAACCCCGACATCCCCGCACCGCGGCCTTTCTCGGCAAGGTGCTTTAGTTCACGGAGTGACTGCCCATGTTTATCAATACTGCCCGCGTGGCCCTGCTGGCGCTGGCCGTCAGCACCGCGCAACACGCATTTGCCGTGCAACAGGTCGACCTCAGCCCCGACCGCCCGCGCATCCATGCGCCGCGCAATGAAGCGGCCATCGCGCAGATCCCGCCGGGCTTCAAGTTCGCCCAGCCGGGCAAGTTCACCGTGGCCGTGTCCGGCGTGGCCGGGCCGCCCCTGGCGCTGTTGGCCAGCGATGACAAGACCACCATCGGCAGCGAAGCCGACACCGCGCAACTGGTGGCCGACAGCCTCGGCCTGCAACTCAATGTGGTGCAGACCAGTTGGGAAGACTGGCCCCTGGGCGTCAGCTCGGGCAAGTACGACGCGGTGATCAGCAACGTCACCGTGACCGAGGCGCGCAAGAAGCGCTTTGACTTCGCCACGTATCGCCAGGATGTGCTCGGGTTTTATGTGAAGAGCACCAGCAAGATCAGCGAGATCAAACAGGCGGCCGATATCGCCGGGCTGAAGATCATCGTGGGTTCCGGCACCAACCAGGAAAAGGTCCTGCTGGCCTGGAACGAGGCCAATGAAAAGGCTGGCCTCAAGCCCGCGCTGTTGCAGTACTTCGACGACCAGGCCGCCGCGCAACTGGCGGTGCAATCCGGGCGCAGCGATGCGTTGTTCGGGCCTAACTCGGTGTACGCCTATTCGGCGGCGATCACCGGCGGCATCAAGCGCGTCGGCACGGTGAACGGTGGCTGGCCGTTGCAGGCGGACATTGCCGTGACCACCCGCAAGGACAACGGCCTGGTCAAGCCAATCCACACGGCCCTGGAAGGCGCGATTGCCGGCGGCCAATACGAACAGGTGCTGCAACGCTGGGGCCTGGACGTGGAGCGGGTCGACAAGTCGCTGATCAACCCACCGGGCTTGCCGGATTAAGGAGTATCGACCATGGGACTGACACGACGTGAAGCCTTATCCAGCATCGCTGCGGTAGGCGGCGAAAAGGCCGTGAAGGATGCACTGGCGGTATTGGGCCTGGGGCCGTCGTCGCACCGCCGGCCGCAACCGCTGAAACTCAAGGACGGCCTGGGGCAGGGCACCCGCGTGCTGGTGCTCGGTGCTGGGATTGCCGGGCTGGTCACCGCCTTGGAACTGACCCGCGCCGGCTTCGCCGTGCAGGTGCTGGAAGCCCGCGACCGCGTAGGCGGGCGCACTTGGACCCTGCGCCATGGCGACCGTGTGGACTACAAGGATGGCCGTACGCAAACCGCCGCGTTCGAGCCGGGGCATTACTTCAACGCCGGGCCTGCACGGATTCCCAGCCAGCACCGCACGATCCTCGACTATTGCAGTGAGCTGGGGGTGCCGCTGGAAGTACTGGTCAACAGCAGCCATGGCGCCCAGGTACGGCCGGATGTGAACCAGCCGGCGTTTACGGTTGGCCAGGCGATCAACGATGCGCGCGGGCACTTGTCCGGGTTGCTGGCCAAAGCGGTGCAGCGCGATGCGCTTGACGATGTGCTGAGCGCCGAGGAACGCACGCGCTTGCTGGCATTCCTGCAGGTGTATGGCGACCTGTCCCAGGAGCTGGCCTTTGAGGGCACGATCCGTTCGGGGCACCTGGAATCCCCCGCCCACCCTGGCGCCTTGCCTGCCAGCCGCCGCCCGTTGGCGCTGGACCAACTGCTGCACCCCGAGCTGTGGGGCGCCTTGCTGCACACCGAGTTCCCGGAGTTCTCGGCGACCATGTTCCAGCCGGTGGGCGGCATGGACCGCATCACCGATGCCTTCTACCAGCGCGTCAGCGATCACGTGCAGTTGGGCGCCCAGGTCCGCCAGATCCGCCAGTTGGACGACGGTGTCGCGGTCACCTATCACGACCAGCGCAGCGGCCGCGAACAGGTGGTGCGCGCCGATTACCTGGTCTCGACGCTACCGCTGCCGCTGGTGGCCAGGCTCGACACCGACTTCAGCGACCCGATCAAAGCCGCGCTGCTCAGCACCCGCAGCGACCAGGCGACGAAAGTGGCGTGGCAATCGCCGCGCTTCTGGGAAACCGACTACCGCACCTACGGCGGCCTGTCCTGGATCGAACACCCGGCGCGCCTGCTCTGGTACCCCAGCAACGACCTCAACACCCGTGAGGGCTTGTTGGTGGCGGGCTATGTGACCGGGGAGGGCGCCGATGTGTTTGGCGCGCAACCGTTCGACCAGCAGTACGCCACCTCCAAGGAGGCTGTGGAGTTGTTGCATCCTGGGTATTCCAGGTACCTGCGCCACCCACTGGCGGTGTCCTGGGAACAGATCCCTTTCAGCGAAGGCCCGTGGCTGCAGCGTGAGCACTTCCCGGCCGCTGCCAGCGCCTTGCTCGAAGCAGGCCACGGCCGCGTGTACTTCGCCGGCGACGGCCTGGTGCAAAGCGGCGTGGGCATCTGGCAGGAATCGGCGGCCAACTCGGCGCGGCATGTGGTGGCGCAACTGGCTGAGCGCGTTACCCGACAAACCCACCTTGCGGCAGTGGCCGCCTCCTGAGGAACCCCACCATGAGCGACAGCATTCAACGCACCAGCGTCGGCGATTTCCCGATCTCGCAGACCGTCACCGTACCCGCGTCCGCCAGCCTGGTTTTCGTCAGCGGCACCTTGCCGGACCTGGCTGATCCGAACGCCCCGGCCGGCACGCCAGCGGCCTATGGCAGTACCGAAGTACAGACCGTGTCGGTGTTCGACAAACTACGCAAGATCCTGCGCCAGCAAGACCTGGACCTGGGCGATATCGTGCAACTGCGCGTGTTCCTGGTGGGCGCCGCAGAAACCGGCGGCAAGCTGGATTTCGCCGGGTTGCAGCGTGGGTACACGCAGTTCTTCGGTACCCCTGAACAGCCGAATAAACCTGCACGCACCGCGTTGCAAGTCGTCGCGCTGCCCTTGCCCGGAGCGCTGGTCGAAGTCGAAGCCATCGCTGCCAGAACAGCCTGATTCGAGCGGGAAAGACGGTGGGAGGGGGCTTGCTCCCACCTTTTATCCGGTTCAGCCAGATGATCCTTATGTCCACCTTGGAGAATCCCGATGTCTACAGCACCCCGGCAACTCAAATTCGGCGCCATCCTCACCGGCGTCGGCACCGCGCAAAACGAATGGCTGCACCCGCAAATCCCTGGCAATGCCAGTGTCGATATCGACTGGTACCGTGCCCAGGCACAGCAGGCGGAAGCGGCCAAGTTCGACCTGGTGTTCATCGTCGACAGCCCCTACATCACCCCCGATTCGGCACCGCACTTCCTCAACCGCCTGGAGCCGCTGACCCTGCTCTCGGCCATTGCCGGCGCGACGTCGAAGATCGGCCTGGTCGCCACCTTGACCACGTCCTATACCGAACCTTTCAACGTCGCCCGCCAGTTCGCCTCCCTGGACCTGATCAGTGGCGGCCGCGCCGGCTGGAATGTGGTCACCACCGGCCTGGAAGGCGCGGCCGGTAACTTCGGCCGTGAGCAGCATATCGACCATACCGAGCGCTATCGTCGGGCAGCCGAGCACCTGGAGGTAGTGCAAGGCCTTTGGGATTCCTACGAGGACGACGCCTTTGTGCGCGACAAGGCGAGCAAGGTGTTCCTCGACCCGCAGCGCCAGCACCGCCTCGACCATCACGGCGAGTTCTTCTCGGTGACCGGGCCGCTGAATATCGCGCGCTCAGTCCAAGGCCAACCGGTGATTTTCCAGGCGGGCATTTCCGAATCCGGACGCAGCTTGGCGGCCAACTATGCCGAGGGCATTTTTGCTGGGGTGGGTAATTTCGAGGACGCCCAGGCCTATTACAGCGATATCAAACAACGTACCGCCGCTGCCGGGCGCAACCCCGATCACGTGACCATCCTGCCGGGTATTTCGCCGATCATTGCCGACACCGATGAGCAGGCCCAGGCCATCGACCGCGAACGCAATGGCGAGCTGGATTTGAACAAGGCACTGGTGCAGTTGGGGCGGCCGTTCAACTACCACGACTTCAGCCAGTACCCGTTGGACGAACCCTTCCCCGACCTGGGCGACCTGGGCAGCAATGGCTATCGCGGGCATGCCGAAAACATCAAGCAAGTCGCCCGCGAACAGGGCCTGACTCTGCGTGAGGCGGCGTTGCGCTTTGCCAAGCCGTTCTCCAGCTTCGTCGGCTCGCCCAAGACCGTGGCAGATGAGATCGAGCGTTGGTTTGTGGACGGGGCGGTGGATGGCTTCAACATCCATGTAGGGGCGCCGGATGACTTTGCGCGGTTTACCGACCAGGTGCTGCCGCTGCTGCGTGAGCGTGGGTTGTTTCGTCGTGAGTACAGCCACAGCACGCTGCGTGGGCACCTGGGGTTGCCGGTGCCGGTGAATCGGCATACGGCGGCAAGGAGCTAGGCGGCCTGAGGGTCATCACCACTTCCAGCCGCCCTGTTGTTTCAGGGGCGCGATAACGCCGTTGCGTTTATGTCTGATTTCCAACATCTCTCGGCGCATTTGTCGTTGGCGTTTGCTGTTCAGGCATAGAAGCCCGATCAGCAGGCTTAGTAAGGCAAGGGTAAATAGGAGGTAATGGGCCTGGGGGGTGTCGCAGACAGGGTCGATGCACTCGGGCACTGGAGGTGGTGCGGGCAAGGTCAATATCGCCAACCTGAACCTGAAAAAACCGCTGGATAAATCCAGCCCCAACCTGATGATGGCCTGCGCCAGTGGCAAGCATTACCCCGAAGCCAAATTGGTGGTGCGCAAGGCGGGCGGAGCCAGCCCGGTGGAGTACCTGGTGATCACCTTGAAGGAAGTGATGGTGGTGTCCTACGGCACCGGTGCGCACAGTCAGGATGATGTGCTCTACGACAACATCGCCTTGAACTTCGCCACCGTCGAGGTCAGTTACCAGCCGCAGAAAGCCGACGGTACCAAGGACGGTGGGGCGGTGAAGTTTGGCTGGAATATCCGGCAGAACGTGAAAGCCTGAGCCACGGCCAATCAATCACTATTACCGCAACAACAAGGCTCGTTGCTTGACTTGCCGCTTTTGTTCAAACGGCAACTCCCCATCATCCCCATACGGCGCGCTGTACCGGTTGCAGGCGCCGGCGCTGGGGGCTACTGGTATCCCATCAAGGCGGTCGGCAGCAGGCAGGTGACAATCAGGTCACTCTCAGGTGAGTCAAGGCCGCCATACGGGCGACAGATGTTTATCAAGGGTCCAATGGCATTGGCCGGGCTTCAGGCTCACACCGCCGACCCACCGTTCATGGCTGGCGTGGTCCAGCCAGTAAGCGTCGCCGTTCAGTACTTGATGCCCCAGTGTCGTCAGCGCCAGCACCCGCCGAGGCCATTCGAGGTGGGGCTCGGTTTCTGTCAGCAACGGCTGCTCACCATCGATCAACGGCCGCAACAGCGCGTGAAACATCATGTCTCCCAGGAACGGCAGCGGTTCGCGCTTGGCCATCAATTCGGCAAACACGCGCCCGAACGTCACCGGGCCGGCTTCGGCGAGGTACGCCAGGGACAGGCGTTCGGTCAGCGACAGCCCATCCCGCGCGCCTGGCAATTCCTGCAGTTGTCGCCGCAAGGCGGGTGCCAGCAAGGGCAGGGCGGGATGCGGGCGCTGGGCCAGGGCGGCCAACTTGAGTGGGGCGCTGTCGCAGTAGGCTGCCCAAGCCTCACGGGCCAGTTGCAGCGCAGCCTCATCGATCAACCGCCGTTGCGGCCAGAGCCAGGCGAGGACATCGGGGGCCAGTTGGCCTATGCCGATAAAGCGTTCGACGCCGGGGATGCGGTCGACCTCGATCAGCTCCAGCTTACGGGGTACACGTTCAAGGCTGGCCAAGGCGTGGATCAGGAACAACTGGTCATAGGCATCCGCCTCGCACCAGAGCACGCTGTGCTCGGCGTCGGCCAGGGTTTCAAGCTGGTTGTACTCATCATTGACGCGACGCGTGACATCGGCCAGGTCCAAGGTGAATGCCTGGCTGATGAACGCACTGCGCATCGCGCGGAATGCGTCGCGGGGCAGGTCGCGAACCGGGCCCATGCACAACGGGTCGGTGAGCATCTGGAACTGGCCCTTGAACCCGGCCAGGTGCAGGCTGTGGGCAATGTCACTACCGCAGCGCCAATGGGTGGTGCGGGCTTCATCGCTGGCGTCGAAGTCGGGATGGCGGGCGGCGAAATCGAGGGCGTCGACGTGGGCCTTGAGCTTGGGCCAACTGCTGAAACCCAGTTGTCTGGCGACCTGCCATTGGGCCTGGGACAACGTGGCGCCGGGGTTTTCGGCTTTCAGGCGCGGTAGCAGTTCCTTGGCGCGCTTGCGCTGTTGCTCAAGGTTGATACGGCCATCGGTGGTGGAGGTCAGGGGGCGTTGTGACATACGAGCTCCTTGCACAAACCTTTTCCGCTTTAAGGTTGGGAGTCGTAGAAATGAGGGGGTGCTTCACTGTCTTGGGCGCAGCCCTTTCCGCGGAAGGTGGCGTAGAGAGCGCCAGGCGGCAAATATAGGCAGGGCAGGTGTCGATTGCAAGGCACCGCTATGGGACGGGGCGCCATCGTTTGATTTTTTGCTATGAAAAGCCTGCTCGTCTGCTTCACCATTGCGTCCGACCGACAGCCGAGGAACACCGCGTTCATGAGCGCACTGATCGAAACCCGCGCCCTGACGCGCATGGACGAGCGCCGCCAGGTGCCCTTGCTCCAACCGACGGATTTCTCCTTGAAACGCGCCGACCGCGTGTCGATCACCGGCACGTCCGGTTCCGGTAAAAGCGTGTTCCTGCGGGCCTTGGCGTTGCTCGATGCCCCCTCTTCGGGGCAGGTCCTGTGGAACGGCCAGCCGATCAGCAACGCCCAGATTCCCCACTACCGCAGCCATATCAGCTACCTGTCCCAACGCCCGGCGCTGATCGACGGTACGGTGGAAGACAACCTGCGGTTTCCCTTCAGCCTCAAGACCCTGCGTCAACGCCATTTCGAGCCGGCGGCTGTCATCGCGCTGCTGGGCCACGCCGGCAAGTCGCCCGACTTCCTGGCGAAGAATGCCGGTGACCTATCGGGCGGGGAGGCCCAGGTGATGTCGTTGATCCGCACGTTGCAGCTCAACCCCGAGGTGCTGTTGCTGGACGAACCCACCGCTGCCCTCGACCCCGCGTCATCCCGTGAGGTGGAAGCGTTGATCGATGCCTGGTTCGCCGCTGACAACGCGCGTGCCTATATCTGGGTGTCCCATGACCTCGACCAGGCCCGGCGCATGAGCGATATCCACCTGCACATGAGTGCCGGGGTATTGAGTGGAGCCGCCCAGCCATGAATTATCAAAATCTCACGGCACTGGACATGGCCATTGCCGCTTCGCTGATCCTGATCAACGGCGCGTTGTCGCTGGCGTTGCGCCTGGGCCTGGAGCGCCAGTTGCTGTGGGCCGCCGTGCGCACCGTGGTGCAACTGCTGGCGATCGGTTACCTGCTGGGCTGGGTGTTCGAATTCGCCTACTGGTACGTGGTGCTGCCACTGATGTGCGCGATGACGCTGATCGCCGGGCTGTCGGCTGCCGGGCGCGGGCGGCGCACTTACCGTGGGCAACGGGTCGACAGCATCGTGTCGGTATGGGGCAGTTCGTGGCTGGTGACGGCGGTGGGTTTGTTTGCGGTGATTCGCATCCACCCCTGGTACGAGCCGCAGTACGCGATCCCGATCCTCGGCATGATCCTCGGCAATACCCTGACGGGTGTGTCCCTGGGCATCGAGCGCATGACCCAGGAACTCACATCGGGCCGCAACACCATCGAGATGATCCTGGCCCTCGGCGGTTCGCGCTGGGAAGCGGCGCAGGAAGCGATTCGCCAGGCAGTGCGCGCCGGGATGATCCCGACGCTGAACCAGATGACCGTGGTCGGTATCGTCAGCCTGCCCGGCATGATGACCGGCCAGGTGCTGGCGGGGGAGAGCCCGGTGGATGCGGTGCGCTACCAGATCGTGATTATGTTCTTGATCGCGGCGTCGTCGGCGTTGGGCACGGTCGGCGCGGTGCTGTTGACCTACCGGCGGTTGTTTTCCAAGAGCCATCGATTCTTGCGCGATCGCTTGGAAGAGCGCTGAAGGACTCTCCCGCGCCGAGTTGGCGTACGTTGCAGCGACGGGAAAAAACTTCGGCGGGTGATTGTTTCACTGGATGAAATGCTGGATTGTCAATCCTGGTCATTCCATTGATCGAGGCCGCGGAGGACCCTGCGAGGCGTCGAACCCCTACCTTTGGAGCCTTTCATGTCCCAGCCTGCGATCAAACTTTATGGTTTCCCATTGTCCGGCCACTCCCATCGGGTCGAGTTGATGCTGTCCCTGTTGGGGCTGCCCAGTGAATTCATCCTGGTCGACCTCAAGCAAGGCGCGCATAAAACCCCCGAATTCCTGGCCACCCTCAACAGCTTCGGCCAGGTGCCGGCGATTGACGATAACGGCACGATACTGGCCGATTCCAACGCCATACTGGTCTACCTGGCCAACCGATATGGCGACGGTCAATGGCTGCCCAGCGACCCCGTGGGCCAGGCGCGCGTACAGCGTTGGCTTTCGGCCGCTGCCGGTCAATTGCATGCGGGGCCTGCGAGCGCGCGGTTGGCGGTGGTGTTTGGCGCCGATGTCGATACCGTCACCGCCATCAGCCGCTCCCATGCCTTGCTGGCGTTGGTGGAGCAGCAACTGAGCCAAAGCCGCTTCCTGGCTGGCGAGCAGCCGAGCATCGCGGATATCGCTTTCTACACCTATGTGGCTCATGCACCGGAAGGCAATGTATCGTTGGCCGACTACCCTCAGGTACGTGCCTGGCTCGCCAGCATCGAGGCTTTGCCAGGCTTTGTGGGCATGCCGCGTACGGCGGTGGGTTTGCAATCACAGTAACCCTCACGAGGCGCGCGGATGGATCGATTTCATGAAATGCAGGTGTTCCTCGCGGTGGCCGAGGAGGCGGGCTTTGCCGCCGCCGCGCGCCGCCTGAAGACCTCGCCGCCCAGTGTGACGCGGGCCATCGCCGCCATGGAACAGCGCATCGGCACGCAACTGCTGGCGCGCACCACCCGCAGCCTGCACTTGACCGAAGCCGGCCAGCGTTACCTGGAAGATTGCCGGCGCATTCTCGCCGAACTCAATGAAGCCGAGGAGGCGGCGGCGGGCAGTTATTCCGTCCCCTGCGGCCATCTGGCGGTGACCGCGCCGGTGCTGTTTGGCGAGCTGTATGTGGCGCCGGTGCTGGGGGATTACCTGGATCGCTTCCCCCTGGTGAACATCAATGCCTTGCTGGTCGACCGCGTGGTGAACATGACCGACGAAGGCGTCGACGTGGCCGTGCGGATCGGCCATCTGCACGAGCCTGGCCAACAGGCGATCCAGGTCGGTGAAGTGCGCCGTGTGGTGTGCGCCGCGCCTGGTTATCTGGATCAGTGGGGGCGGCCGCAACGCCCCGAACACTTGCGTGAGGCCAAGGTGGTGACCTCGTCCGCCAGCCAGCGGGTGGGTGAATGGCAGTTTGTCGACGCTGGCCAGCCGTTGACGGTGCCTATTGAGCCGCGCCTGGTGGTCACGGCGAATAACGCGGCGATCAACCTGGCGCGGCTGGGCTGGGGCTTGACCCGGGTGCTGTCTTACCAGGTCGCGGCGGCGGTGGCGGCGGGTGAATTGGAGATTGTCCTGGAAGCGTTCGAGCCGGCACCACTGCCGATCCAGGTGGTGTTCCAGCAGAGCAACCGGGTGCCGGCCAAGGTGCAGACTTTCGTGGACTTCCTCGCCCATCGCCTCGGCCAGGATGCAGCCCTGAACCCGCCGATGCGGCGCGGCTGATGGAGCGCTATCACGACATGCAACTGTTCGTGGCGTTGGCCGGGCAGCCGAGCCTGGCCGCGGCTGCGCGCAGCGCCCAGGTGTCCGGGCCGACGCTGATGCGTGCGATTGCCCGTTTGGAGGCGCGCCTGCGCGTGCCGTTGCTGCAACGCAGTACGCAGGGTGCCAGCCTCACCGACGTGGGCGGCGCCTACATGGCCGACTGCGTGCGCCTGCTGGCCGCCGTGGAGGCCGCGCAAGCCTCGGCCAAAGGCTTGCATGTGCAGGCCCAGGGCAATTTGCGGGTGTTCTTGCCGTTCCTGTTCAGTTGCCACGTGATGGCGCCGGTGTTGGGCAGCTACATGGACCGCTATCCCGATGTACACCTGTCGGCGCATTACCACGACTACTACCCGAACCTGCATGAAGAGGGGCTGGATGTGGCGATCCTGGTGGGTGAACTGCCCAGTTCGGCGCTGATCGCACGGCCAGTCGGGCACGTGCGGCATATCCTCTGCGCCAGCCCCGCTTACCTCCAAGCCCACGGTGCGCCAGCGCATCCCGCCGACCTCAAGCGCCATCATCTGATCGCCAGCGTCGATCAAGTGTCCTGGGCGTTTCGGGGCTATCAGCTCAAGGCCCGTGCGCGCCTGGGGTGTGCCACGGTACAAGGGGCGATCAGTGCCGCGGTGCAGGGCGCGGGCCTGGTGCGTTGCTTGAGCTATCCCGTGCATGAGCATCTGCTCAGTGGGCAGTTGCTTCGCGTCTTGCCAGGCTATGAGCCGCCAGCCATGCCCGTGCACGTGGTGTATCGCGAAGGCCGCAATGCGCCGATGCGCGTGCGCAGCTTTGTCGACCACTGCGTGGCAGCCCTGCGCGAACACCCGGCATTTCAGTTGGCGTAACAGTGGATTGCCGGCGGTGGGCATTCTCTCGGTGCTCGCCGGGGTGCAGCATGGGGCTGTCCAAACTTGAGGTGATTGCCATGAACCCGAACGAACAGTCCCCCTGGCATGCCGGTGAACGGCAGATACAGGCAAGTGCCGGCGCCGCCGAACGCATGGCCGTGATCGGGCCGAAGGTGATTCGCGATCATTTGCCGGAGCAGCATCGGGATTTCTATCCCTTGCTGCCGTACCTGATACTCGGTGTGGTGGATGAGCACGGCATTCCCTGGGCGACGATGCTCGAAGGCGCTCCGGGGTTTGCCCATTCACCCGACCCCCACACCTTGCAGATCGATAGCCTGCCCAGTGCAAGCGACCCCGCCAGGGCCGCTTTGCACAGCGATGCTGCTGTGGGCTTGCTGGGCATCGACCTCAATACCCGTCGACGCAATCGCATGAACGGGCGAATCGGTGCTCTGGATCACGACGGTTTCTCCGTCAACGTGGTGCACACCTTCGGCAACTGCCCCAAGTACATCCAGCTGCGGCCCGTCGATTCAATCGCGCGTAAACCCGGTTGCATGGCCGAGCACGCCAACCACCTGGATGATGCCGCCCGCGTGATGATCCGCAACGCCGACACCTTCTTCGTTGCCAGCTACGTGGATGCGGACGGCGAACGCTCGGTGGACGTTTCCCATCGTGGCGGCAACACCGGGTTCGTGCGGGTCGAAGGCAATGTGCTGACCATCCCCGACTTTGCCGGCAATCTGTTCTTCAATACCTTGGGCAACCTTGCGGCCAACCCCGTGGCGGGCCTGTTGTTCATCGATTTTGCATCAGGTGATGTGATGCAACTGGCCGGTCGCACTTCGCTGATACTCGGCGGCCCGGAAGTCGACGAGTTCGACGGTGCACAGCGGTTGTGGACGGTGACCGTGGAGCATGTCATTCGCCGCCCGGCGGCGTTGGCGTTGAGGTGGCGGTTTGCGGAGTTTTCACCGTTCAGCCTGGCGATGGGCCGTCGGTAGATGGGGGAGAGGGGGCGGCTGCGACCGCGACCGCCACCCGAGGCCAGCGCGCAAGGCTTCAGGCCATGCCGCTTGTGGTAAGCATCGGCCTGCGCATCAGGCGCCGATCATCCATTTCGCCAACCCGTGCCGGCCACTGACGCCCAGCTTGGCGGCGGCGCGCTTGAGGTAGGTTTCGACCGAGCTGTTTTTCACGCTGAGCTGTTCTGCCATTTGCGGCACGGTGCCGCCGGTCAACAGGCCGAGACACACCTGCTGCTCACGGGCCGATAGGGTGATATCGCTGAGGGAAAGGCGCTTGTCGAACTCGCGCTGCAACTGCGAGTGTTCCAGCAGGGTGTGCGCCGGTTCGCGCTCGGGGGGCGCAGCCTGGCGCAGCAATTGTGCATGCCGCTCCATCAGCGGTAACAGGGTGTCTGACAGGCACTTGAGAAACGACAGCTCGGCCAGGGAAAAACCGCGCTGGGCCGGTGGACGGTACAACGAAATCACATAGCGTCGATCACCCTGGCGTGACACCAGGCTGCACTGGTGCGAGCGGTCGGCGCGGGCCCTTATCTGGATCAGCAATGGGTCCTGCATGTCGAGCATGTCCCGCAGCAGCGGATGCTCGTTCAGTGGGGGCAGGGTGTGGGCGGGCGAAAGCTCATTTCTCTGCCCGGCGCGGCCCAATCGCTGGATGTTGAGCACGCGGCCGTGCTGTTCGTCGAGGGTCCATTCATTGAGCTCGGCACCGTGGATCGGTACCCACTGGTCCACCAGCTGCCACAGATGGGCGGCGAATGCGGCGTGGCCGCTGGTTGCGATCAACTCGCCCAATTCGGCGTAAAAAACCGGGTTCTCCATGGTGTTGATACTGCGCGGCAGACTCATAGCCATCTTTCATCCTTGATGTCGAAAACCTCAACGGGCGCCCTGGCGTGGGCGCCGGGGCCCAGGTGTGCGGCGGAAACAAGGGACACAATCTGCCATAAAAATAGCGTCATTAATCCGACGTATCTCACGGCCCTTTGCGCTGTAGCAGAAACCGCGGTGGCTCAACATTACGAATAACTATTTGATATTAAACATAATTTTCGTTTTTTAGCGGCGTGTTCGTCACTCGGCAGCGGACAGATATAGCTGATGTCCTACATCGATTTCATCGTTTCAACCCTCGGTCTCAGGGGGCACGAGCAAGCTCGCTCCCGGACGTGACAGGCGATACCGCCTCTAATCGCGCGTATCAACGGCAACACCTCTGCCGCCCAGGGCGAAGGCAGGGTGTTTTCTAACAGGGAAAAAGGCAGGGTGTTGGTTTTTGAGCAGGCGCCTGGTTGATGCAGGCACGACAACCCCGGGTATAGAAAGATTATGTCTACGCGGGCAAAGAAATAGATATAAAAAACTGTGAATTATCACAGTCGTGAAAACAGGTGGGGGGCTTCATGATTTTTCCAGGTAATGAGTTCAATCACCCTGGAAAGCGATATGGACGATTCAAAGGCAATTACAAAGTTTTTTAAACCTTATACCTTGGAACATCCAGGCTGGTTTTGGGGAACCGGTTTTTCCAAGGGCATTTACCATGATCGACAACCCCTTGGAGTGATACTTCCCGCCGGTGCACGTATATCCATTCGCCGGTCCAGTGCCATTGACCGTGTACTGCAGCTGGATCTGCTAAATGATAGCGGCGTGACGGAAACCTATATTCGGATCACCGGTGAGTGGGCAGGCTTGACTGTCACCCATCCCTCCGTTCCGTTCGTGCTTACACCCTATGAGCCGATAGATGTCGAGATCGAATATTCGACAAGCGGCGACGAAGTCCTGCCCATCTATGTTTCGAATGGCAATGCGGATTTGTTTTTTCAGCAGTGGGATGAGACTGATTCTGCGTTTGCGCTCATCCAGACAACTTATGCCAGCTTGCTCGTTCCGGCGGTCGATAAAGCCGTCGTCAAAGCACTGCATCAGGCGCAGGGGCTTGACAGCCTGGAGAAATATTATACGGGCGTGTTTGAGTACTTTAATTCCTTGGCGGGTATCTCATTCGATACACCGGTCCCGACCGATAAGAATATTCACAATCGGTATTTCATCAAGGCAGATAAAACGGGTGGAGGCTCTGCCTACTATGGGAATGGGTGGACAGCTCAGGTTGGCGATTCGATCGCGAGTTGCTGGTTGGACACGCGCGCAGATAACTGGTGCTCACTGCATGAGATAGCCCACGGCTACCAGACATACGCGATGTATAACAGTGTCGTACCGACCGGCGAGGTCTGGAATAATATTTATGCGACTTATTATCAACATAAAATGATGGGGCAAAGTGTATATGAGCGCGGCTGGATGTATGCCGGCAATGCTCAGGCGACATTCGATGCGATGCGCAGCCGAATGGACAGTAGTGTGCCGCCGGGGAGATGGCATTTACATGAAGTGCTTTTTTTATTCATGATCATCATTGATAAAGCCGGCGAGTCGGCTTTCACCGAGTTTAACCAGTACTACCGAGCACTTGCCACGACCAACGGATTTGATCTTTGGGAACATCCCTTGATGGATCTGTTCAGTGCACGCTGGGCTGATAGGCTCAATATTGATATCGGACCCTTGATGGCATTGTTGGAGGTGGAAGTCTCCGCTGACCGCGCTCTGAAAAATGTCTATGGGAACTTTCGCCCGTGCTGTCCGCTTTACCGGGTCGTGCCTCCTGAACAACTGGCCTACCTCCAGCAGCAGTTGAATTTGAAGACGCCGTTTTCACTGGTCGACTGTCTATCGCTCAACGTGACTGATCTTAAAGGTGACTTGACACTGGAGATGACGAATCAAGCCTATCTCGAAAACAAAAATAAATCTTTCATCCTGCGCACGGGTAGTAATCAATCGCATATTGTTAAAGTCACTTCGCCTGTGCTTGAACTGAAGGGGCTGCCGATAGGTGTATATAATTTGCAGCATCCAGCGGTGCCCAGTGGCGTTCGAACGATCAATCACAATTATCTAGAAGTGAGTGCGAACATGAATAATAACGTGTCATTAGATTATGCTTATGCTCAAGGCACCTCGTTGGCGTCGCAAAAGATCGAGTTTTTCGGGTTGTATGGTTTATTTGCTGTACTGAATGTCGATATGGAATTTCATAGGGCAACGTTCAATGTTTTAAGGGCTGAGCCCCATTCCTACTATGGAACGTCTGTCTATGCAGGTATTTCCGTCGAGGACATTAATGGCTTTGTGCTGTTTGATTTATCCATTCCCGGCAAAGGTGCAGTGGTGTTCGTACACGAGTTTTTGATAGGACCTGGCTGTACCGTTACGATTCATCATAAAGAGCCTTCTCGTCTCTCAGAGACTCCGAACTTACAACCCTTTATCGATAAGGCCTCTGTCGATAATACGTTGACGGTCACGGTGCAGGGTTTAAGGAATTTGAAACTGGATAATAGGCCGGCAAATAATTTGAAAACGAGAATTGCACTGGCGGCTGATGAAATCAGAAAAACCCCGCATTTATTGTTGCATGCGGGCTCTTCGCCCGTCATGGATGTGTTGGCGGCGATCAATACATTTGAAAGCCCCGAGCGGGATCAGCTTCTT
This sequence comes from Pseudomonas gorinensis, assembly GCF_042015035.1. Classification (NCBI taxonomy): domain Bacteria; kingdom Pseudomonadati; phylum Pseudomonadota; class Gammaproteobacteria; order Pseudomonadales; family Pseudomonadaceae; genus Pseudomonas; species Pseudomonas gorinensis. The sequence continues at coordinate 4,941,440 of NZ_CP167125.1, read as the reverse complement.
GAAAGCATCAGGGACTTGATTGTCTTCTATGGTGATACCGGAGACGCAGGCGTGGCGGGAAGTTATTTTACCTGGCGCCAATCTGGGGTTGGACAGGGAACGGTGGCAGATATAAAAATTGATACGGTCACTCAGCAGGTGGCTATCGAAGTGCTTGCCGCTAAACCTCATGGCTATTTCCCTTCTATTTACATTGCCATGTGGGTCAGGACGGCAACAGGTGAGGTGCTTTACTCTCAAGAACTAAGAGGTGATGTTCAGGCCGAGCCCAGTTACGTGACGCTTCCTTTTGTCGAGGGTTCTACGGTTAGCGTTTTGCACTTGGAGCCCGTTCGTTCGGTCATCGTAAATACTGATACTCAAGCGCAATATCCAGTCAGGCAGATACATGTTGTTCGATCACTTGGAGGCGGCAAGTTGCAAATTTAATCGGGCTGGGTGATTCCTTGTCCCCGGTTTGTACCGTCCTGTGTGCAGCGGCAAAGAGCGGCCGACCTATTCTTGCCGGATACTTTAAGTAAGACCGTATGTCGGATTTTCTTGTGAGGTTCGTTGGAACTGTTCGGTGTTCTACACATTTTCTTGGTTTGAACATTTTTATAGGTGCCGATTGAGATTTTGGTAAGTGATTAATTTTATGAGGGTTAAATATTTATATCGAGTATGGGTAGCACAGCTTTATTTCGTATGGGCTTGTTGGTGTTCTGATTGTCGTGAAAGAAAACTCCTAAAGTGTCCGGTTCATTTTCCTACAAGGCGAAATTGGAAAAATTGCGCTTTCTTTTAGCTGGATCTAGATTGCTATCGTCACTCGTTAATCAGTCATTGAAGATAATGATTGTGTGGTCTCAGGAGAGTTGAGATGAGCGATGAAGAGTTTGAGGTGATGTTTTTCTATTTTGATAATGAATGTGGGTTCAATCTGTATGTGGGGAGCGCTGGAGCATCAGGAAGCCAAGGCGGATGCTGGAAAACCGCTATAGGGTATTCCGCGATGAATATAACCCTACCTAACTATGAAATCATGAATTTCGCAACGGAAAGTTTGCTCGTAGCTGACAGGGGCGTTTCAAAGGTACATTCGCAGCCACTGCGCGCGTGGAAAGAGTGGTGCCGTTTCCATGAGGTGAGTGATGAGATATTACCCCTTGCTTAAGCCATTATTGTTGGCGGGGCTATTTATTAAAGAACAGTTAAAAGAGCCCGTGGCTTTATTTTGGATCGTTATATCCCCGGTGGTTACGTTCTATTTGATCGCCTATGCCAGGGTGGGGGAGGGTACGCTGTCTCAGCGTTATCTGGATAATACCTCGTGGTTTTATGCGTTCGTATCGTCGAGTGTTGCCCTGTTTGGCTTGGCATTTTATATAGTGGGGAGAAGGGAGAGTGGGTTTCTACGATCCTTCGTCTATACGCGGCGCACAAAAACAATCTTTCTTTTGGGGCAGTTTTTTGCCTATTCTGTAATGTCGGTTATCTATTGTTCTGCTTTTTATGTGTTCACGAGAAACTATTTTGGCGTAATGGACGTTACAGAGTTTTTTGTTGTGCTTGGGCGGTTTTACATCTGCTTTCTCTTGTTTTCCGTACCTTCGCTTCTGCTGACGTTGATTCCAATGGGATTTCAAAATACAAATACGGTTTTTTCTATATTTTCATTCCTGATGCTGGTGCTGGGAGTTGTCAGCGCGAACGCCTCTCATCGCGTGTTTGAAGTGATCCGCTATTTTAATCCGATGTGGTGGGCAAACCAGATAATGTCACTGGGGGTCGCTGAATGCGCATTCCTCGTTAGGGTGGTTGTTTGCCTTTTTGTTATTTCGTTTTTGATGTTGATCCGTTTTTTACTTATTAACCCAGTGTGGAGTCGCTATTGATGAGACGGCTTATCGTAAAATCACTGGGTATCGGATATGCGCAGCATGTGGTGCTTGAAGACGCCTCGTTGACGGTCGGTCCCGGTTCAATTTCAGGCTTGTTGGGACCTAATGGTTCTGGAAAAACGACTTTTTTTGACGCGGTGTGTTGTCTGAAAAAAGCCAATTCCGGTGAGATATCCAATTCGTTCTCGAAGTTGCTTTATCTATCACAAATCATTACGACGCCGCCGGTGCTGCGAATGTTTGATGTTTTTAAAATGATGATGCTTTTTTGTTCTGACACACAGGTCACACAAAAGCACGCGCTGGAAAAAATTGAAAAATGGAGCCCGGGGATAGCTGAACGCTATTGTGAAATATGGGAAAAGAAATCGTCTCTTTGCAGTTACGGAGAAAAGCGATGGTTTTTTACCTTGTCCCTGCTCTCCGTTAACGCTGATCTGGTGATACTGGATGAGCCCACGGCAGGTGTGGATCCCGAGTTTCGTTATCACATCTGGAAATGCCTGGAAGGGGCTGCCGCGGAAGGTGTCGCGATTCTGGTTTCATCGCATAACGTCGATGAGATCGTTGCCCACTGCGATGACTTCTACATGCTGAGTCAGCGGCGTTTCAACCGCTTCACTGATGCTGAGGGCTTCATGAACGCCTATGACGCTGCAAGCCTGGATGAGGCGTTTATTCATGCTGCGAGCCTGCCAAAAGGTTAAAGGCAGGCGCGCACCAGGTTCGGTTATTGCCCCTGTGGGATAAACGCTACGCTGCCACCCGAACGCGTGTGAAACAAGCGCTCGCCATTGTCCGGCTGGGTGGTGATCACCTGGTGATCCGCGCCCAGGTAAGCCAGCGGTGTGGGATCTTCCTTGGAGAACTGCGCGATGATGATCGTATGCTGCGCGTCGAAGCCCTGGCCGCTGGTTTTTTCCAGCCAGGCCATGAACTCGGCGCTGGTGCCCTGGCGCGGGAAGTCCTGGGTCTCGGCTACGTAGTAGAACGGTTTGCCGTGGTTTTGCAGGTACATCGGCAGTTTGTTGTCGACCTCCACCAATACCATTTGCCATTGGTTCCAGGGGGCGCTCTTGATGGCCTGGGCCTGAACGTCCTTGACGAAACGGGTCACGCCGCCGTTGCCATTGGTCCAGGGATACGCCACGCCCAATACCAGCAGCATCAACAGGGCCGCAGCGGCAAACCCTTTCTGCCAACGCGGCCAGCTCGCCGGTTTTTTCGCCAGCCGCTCACTCACCCACCAGGCCGCCAGTAACTGCGCGAAGGGCACCAGGGGCAACACGTAGTAGCTGCGTCGGCTACCGCTGGCGGTGAAGAACACAAACAACAGGCCCAGGCCCCAGACCAGCCAGCGCACATTGGGGGGAGTCTGGCGCCAGTGCCGCACGGCCAGCCACAGGCCGAGCAGCCAGCATGGGGCCCAAGGCAGGGTGTAGGCGGGCAGGTAGATCAGGTAGGTGTAGATCGGCCCCATATGGTCGAACGGGTCGAAGAAGCGCACCACGTTTTCGCGGAACACCAACGCCAGGCCGCTTTCACCGTAAGTCGGCGCACCGTAGAGGTGGGACAGCACGAACGGGATGGCGTAGAACGCCGCAGCGATCAGCAGCGCCAGCACCAGGCGCAGGTTGAGGTGGCGTTTGTAGCGCTGTTCGCTGAGCAAGTGCGGCAGCAGTACCAGGCCCGGCAGTACAAAACCGATCAAGCCTTTGAACAGCGACGTCGCCGCCAGCAACAGGAAAAATACCGTGTAGCGCCCCAGGCGTGTGTCGTCCGGCCCGCGCCAGTACCACCACACTGCCGCCAGTACGCCACACACGGTGAGCACATCCGCCGTGGCCACGCGTGCCCAGAACAGGAAGTAGAAGGTGGTGGCGAGCATCCAGCCGGCAATCAGCCCGGTGCCCTTGCGGAACAGGCGTTCGCCGATCAGGTAGACCAGCCAGATGCTCAGCCATGCCGCGATCACCGAGGACAGGCGCAGCGACCACGGGCCCAGGCCACCCATCAGGTTGGCAAACGCGGTGATCAGCCAGTAGGAGGGCAGGGGCTTGTCGTAGTACGGCGCTCCCTTGAGGTAGGGGTCGAAGTAGTCGCCGCTTTGCAGCATTTGCAATGCGATATTGGCCCAACGGGTTTCCGGTCCCCACAGATCGCGACTGCCCAGGCCCAGCAACAGGAGCAAGGCCGACACGCCCAGCAATAGCAGCAGGGCGCCGCGCTCGGTTTTCCAGAAAGTCATGGTGGGTTCCTAGGGGGATTGCGGATAGAGGATGAGTACCAGGTCGCCCTTGCGATAGCGTTTGCCACCGGGCGGCAGTTGCCCCTCTTCAATGTGTTCGCTGGTGCTCCGGACACGCATCAGGACCCCCACCGAACCCTGTTTACGGGCATCGGCCAGCCAGGCCTGGACATCGTCCAGCCCGACCTTACGGTGCACCGAGTCGGGGTATTGCAGGCCATAGCGCAACTCGCCTTCGGTGTTATAGAGCGTCACCTGTGTGCGGTTCAGGCGCCAGGCCAGGGCCGAGGCCGATTCCAGTTCATTGCTCAGCAATGCCTGGGTTTGCTGCAAGTCGTCCAGGTGTTCCAACACGAACTGGTCGGGCATTTCGTTATCCGCCACGAACTCGGGCATGCCCACTGGCAGCAGTACCACCAGCAAGCCGATACCCAGGGCCGGCATTGCCCATAGCGTGAGCGGGCGCACGGCTTGCAGCAGGTTGGAGAGAATCCAGCCCAACAGCACGATAAAGGTCAGCGACAGGCTGAACATCTCCGCGTGGCTATTGCCGTACAGCGGCCTGGTGAGTTGCAGATAAATCAGTGCCACCATCGCGACCATGCCGATCACGAAGTTGAGCATGCCGTTGATGCTGAGGGCGCGTGCTTTGCGTTGTTGAATCAGGTCGATCAGGGCATGCCCCATCAACAAGGCCAGCGGCAGCAGGCACGGCATGATGTAGGTCGGCAACTTGCCGTTGCTCAGGCTGAAAAAGCCCAGCGGCAGCAGCATCCACAGGGCGAGGAAGACCATCGCCGGTTGACGTTTTTCTTTCCAGGCCTTGAGCAGGGTATTGGGTAACAGCGCCGACCACGGCAGGCAGGCCACCACCATGATCGGCAGGAAGAACCACCACGGCCGCGCATGCTGGGCATTGTCGGAGGCAAAGCGGCGGATGTGTTCATGCCAGAAGAAGAAGCGCCAGTAGTCCGGTTCCTGCACGTGGATCGCCCACACCCAGGGCAGGCAGATCAGCAGCGCGACGCCAATCGCCAGCGGGCCATAACGCAGCAATTCACCCAGGCGGCGCTGCCAGAGCATGTACGGCACGGCAATCAGCACCGGCAGCAGCCACGCCAGGAAGCCCTTGGTCATGAAGCCCATGGCACAGGCCACGCCCAGCACCGCCCAGGCTCCCAGCCGGGCCCGCACGGTGCGGCTGTCGAGGGCAAACCACAGCGCTACCAGGCTGAGGTTGACCCAGAACGTGAACTGCGGATCGAGGTTGGAGTAGCTGGCTTGCCCGGCTACGAGGCCAAAGCTCAGGTAGAGCAGGGCGCAGGCGAAGCTTTTGCGTGGGTCGTTCCACAGGCGGCGGGCGATCAGGTAGGCCAGCAGCACGCTCAACCCGCTGGTCAGCGCCGAAGCGATCCGCACCCCGAACAGGTTCTGCCCAAACACCGCTTGGCCGAGCGCGATCAGCCAATAGCCGGCGGCGGGTTTTTCAAAGTAGCGCAGGCCCATGAAATGCGGGGCCACCCAGTTGCCGCTGGTGAGCATTTCCTGGCTGATCTGGGCGTAGCGGGTTTCGTCGGGTACCCATAAACCGTGCAGGCCAAGAGGCAGGAGATAAAACGCGGCAATCGCCAGCAGCAGTAAGGGCAGAGGTTTTATTCGGGTCATGCGAACGTCGCTCCTTGACGTCTAAGGGAGGGAAATGGATGTAGGAAAGTTGTAGTACAAAGACTCACAATGTTCACTAAGTCGCTGAAAATAGTCATGACGTCCTTAACTAACAGGCGCGACTAAACATGCCAGAAGTTGGCTGTCGTTTGGCTGAACACCTGCGCCTTGTATATGTAAAAAATTGTCTAGAGTTGCTTGATTGCCGCCGGCCAGTCCACGCTGTTCATGATGCCCAGGGTCTTGAAGTGACCGTTGCCCAGCACCTCCACGAACAGCGCGCTACCGTACTCGGCGGTCACCGCATGGGGGTACCCGAGTGCTTGTTCGAAGTCATTGATGCAGGCACTGTGGGTGATCAGCACCAGGTTGCGCCCGGGTTGTTTGTGGCTGAGGATTTCTTCCCCCATGGCGTCGCCGCAGATCGCCAGCGGGCCTGGGGAGAGCAGGGTCTTGCCGAACATGAACTGCGAGGTCTGGGCGGTGCGGGTGGTGGGGCTGCTGAGGATGTCAGCGCTCTCCATACCCAGGGTTTTAAACGCTTTGCCGATTTCCTTGGCCTGCTGGGTGCCGTGGATGGTCAGGCCATCAGCGGGGCCGAAGCAGGGGTTTGACGAGCGGTCGCAGCGCTCTTCATGGCGCACAAGCACAACCACATTGCCGTCGCGCCAGCCAGCGAGCAAGCCTGAGGTGAGCAGGCGATTACCAACGCCCAGGTCCGGCGGGGACAGTGGCCAGGCCAGGTAGCCGGCCAGTAAGGTCCCGAAGAAGGCAGCCACTGCCATGCCCAGCCAGAGCTTCTTCAAGCGTTTGGCCCGGGCTTGGTATGAGCGCGATTTGGTCAGGGTCAGGTTAACCACGTTGTTCACCATCGACACGTTAGGCAGCGTTTTTTATCAAACAGGTGCAACTCTCTGAGTGCGCCCGTAGTGGTGCAGGAGCCTGTCATACAGTTGCTGTCTTTTTGCTGAAAATCGGTGTGTTAAAAGTTGCCAGTGCCGGCAACTAAAAAGTTGATCGTTATTGGCAGTTGGTCGGCACTTTATGCGCGGGTCGGTAGTTAACCGGTGAAATGCATGTGAAAAATTTGCGTGGCGAGGGCGGTCAGCCGTTATCCTCGATGGCAGTCCATTGAGGAGCGAGCATTCCATGTTGCAGGTGCAAGGTGTCCATAAAAGCTACGTCACTGCGCAGGGCCCGCTGGCTGTCCTGGCCGGCGTTGATCTGCACCTGGCTGAGCGTAGCAGCCTGGCGTTGATGGGCGAGTCGGGTAGCGGGAAAAGTACGCTTTTGCACCTGGTGGCCGGTCTCGATCGTGTCGACAGCGGCAGCATCCGCATGGGGCAGCAGCGTCTCGACCAAATGAGCGAAACGCAACTGGCCCACTGGCGCCGCACGGAAATCGGCCTGGTATTCCAGCAGTTCAACCTCATCGGCAGTTTGCGCGTGGACGACAACCTGGCCTTCCAGGCGCGGCTGGCAGGACGCTTCGATCCGCAGTGGCAGGCGCAGTTGGTGGAGCGCCTGGGCCTTGGCGACTTGCTCAAGCGCTATCCCGAACAACTGTCGGGTGGCCAGCAGCAACGGGTGGCGGTGGGGCGGGCGTTGGCGTCGCGACCGGGCCTGCTGCTGGCCGATGAGCCTACCGGCAATCTGGATGAAGCCACCAGTGATGACGTGCTGCAATTGCTGCTGGACCTGTTGCGCGAAACCCCCACCAGCCTGTTGATGGTCACCCACAGCGCGCGGATTGCCGCACGGCTTGATCGCCAGGTGGTGCTGCAGCGCGGGCATGTGCAAGCCCCGGATGCGAGTTGATGGCGGTATTCCAGTGGACCTTGCGCGCGTTGCTCAGCCATTGGCGGCGCCATCCCGTACAGTTTTTCAGCGTGCTGACCGGACTATGGCTGGCGACCGCCCTGCTGACCGGCGTACAGGCCCTGAACAGCCAGGCGCGTGACAGCTACGCCAGGGCCAGCCAATTGATCGGCGGCGAACCCCAGGCCAGCCTGAGTGCGCCGGACGGCGCCAGTTTCCCCCAGGCGCTGTTTGCCCAATTGCGCCGCGCCGGGTGGCCGGTGTCGCCGGTGGTGCAGGGGCGGGTGGTGCTCAAGGGGCATGAAGACCAGCGCCTGCAATTGATGGGCATCGACCCGCTGTCGTTGCCCGGCAGTGGCGTGGTGGCGGGGCAGCGCTTGAGCCAGGCACAGATGCTCGTCTTCTTCGAGCCTCCCGGGCGCACCTGGATCGCTCCGCAGACCTTGCAGGCGCTGGGGCTGCACGCCGGTGAGCAGCCGCTGACGACGAGCGGGCGCACCTTGCCGCCGTTGCAGGTACAGCCGGACATGGCGCCCGGCATGCTGTTGACCGATATCGGCTTCGCCCAACCATTGCTGGACATGCCCGCGCGCCTGTCGCGCTTGCTGGTGGACAAGGCTTACGCCGCCAGCCAGCCCACGCCGCCGGCCGAGCTGCAACTCAAGCAGGGCGAAGACAACAACCTGTCGCGGCTCACCGAAAGCTTTCACCTGAACCTTGATGCGCTGGGCTTCCTGTCCTTTGTGGTGGGGCTGTTTATTGTGCATGCGGCCATCGGCCTGGCCCTGGAGCAGCGACGCGGGCTGTTGCGTACATTGCGCGCCTGCGGCGTGAGTGCGCGGATGTTGATCCTCGGCCTGGGGGTGGAGCTGGGTGCCTTGTCGATAGTGGGGGGCGTGCTCGGCGTCGCCAGCGGCTACCTGTTGGCCAGCCTGCTGCTGCCGGATGTGGCTGCCAGCCTGCGTGGCTTGTATGGCGCCGAGGTGCCGGGCCAATTGAGCTTGAGCCCAGGGTGGTGGGTGGCAGGTGTGGGCTTGAGCTTGCTCGGCGCCTTGCTCGCCGGCGCCAGCAGCCTATGGCGCGCGGCCCGCCTGCCATTGCTGGCGCTGGCCAATGCCCAGGCCTGGCACGAGGCCCATAGGCGCTGGTTGCGGCGCCAGGGCTGGGTGGCGGCGACGGCCTTACTGATCGCGCTGCTGGCGTTATGGCTGGGCGACAGCCTGGCTGCCGGTTTTGTGTTGATGGCGGCCTTGCTGCTCGGCGCCGCCCTGGGTTTGCCGGTGTTGCTCAACGGCTTGCTGGAGGCGCTGCTGGGGCGCAGCCGTTCGGTACTCGGCCAGTGGTTTCTGGCTGACTGCCGCCAACAATTGCCGGCTTTGAGCCTGGCATTGATGGCGCTGCTGTTGGCCCTGGCCGCGAATATCGGCGCGGGCTCCATGACCTCGGGCTTTCGCCACACCTTTAATAACTGGCTGGAGCAACGCCTCACCGCCGAGCTGTACCTCAACCCGCAAAACCCGGCCCAGGCCGAGCAACTCAGCACCTGGCTGGCGCAGCAACCGTTGGTGCAAACCGTGCTGCCTACCTGGCAGGTTGCGGTGCAATTACAGGGCTGGCCGGCGGATCTGTTTGGCGTGGTCGACGACCCTACCTATCGCCAGCACTGGCCGTTGCTGGAAGCGGCGAGCGCGCCGTGGGACCAGTTGCAGCAAGGCGAGACCCTGATGCTCAGCGAACAACTGGCGCGGCGGCTTGGCGTGACGCTGGGTGACACGGTCAGTATTCCCACGCCGCACGGTGTGTGGTCGCCCACCGTGGTGGGGGTGTACGCCGATTACGGCAACCCCAAGGGCCACGTGCTGGTCAACGCCCGGCACCTGCTGGCCCACTGGTCGAGACTGACGCCGGCGCGTTTCAACCTGCGGGTGTTGCCGGAAAACGTGGCGCCGCTGGTGGGCGAAGTGCAGCGCGCCTTTGCCTTGGAAGACAGCCGTATCGTCGATCAACAGCAACTCAAGGGGTGGTCGAGCCAGGTGTTCGAACGCACCTTCGCCGCCACCGCCGCGCTCAACAGCCTGACCTTGGGCGTGGCCGGCGTGGCGCTGTTCATCAGCCTGCTGACCCAGAGCCAAATCCGCCTCGGCCAACTCGCTCCGCTGTGGGCGCTGGGGGTGACGCGGCGGCAATTGATGCTGCTGAACCTGGCGCAAACCTGGCTGCTGGCGGTGCTCACGCTGCTGCTGGCGTTGCCGCTGGGCCTGTTGCTGGCGTGGTGCCTGGATGCGGTGATCAACGTGCAGGCGTTTGGCTGGCGCCTGCCGTTGCAAGTGTTCCCGTGGCAGCTCGCACAATTGCTCGGGCTGGCGCTGCTGGCCACGCTGTTGGCGTCGGCATGGCCGCTGTGGCAGCTGTATCGCAGCCGTCCGGCGGACTTGTTGAGGACGTTTGCCCATGAAGATTAGGTCGTTGATGTGCGCGTTATTGCTGCTGGCGGCCTGTGACAAAGTCCCCGCGCCACAGGAAAGCTTTGCCGGCCTGGGCAGCGACGCGGCCGACTTTGCCCAGGTGCTGCCCGGCAAGGTCTTCAGCTTTCCCGAGGATCACGGCCCCCACGATGGCTTTCGTATCGAGTGGTGGTACGTCACCGCCAACCTCAAGGACGCCCAGGGCAATGTGTTCGGCGTGCAATGGACGCTGTTTCGCAACGCCCTCAAGGCCGGGCCGACGCAAGCCGGCTGGCACGATTCAAACGTATGGCTCGGCCACGCGGCGGTCACCTCCGCCACTCGCCATTACGCCGCCGAACGCTTCGCCCGCGGCGGCGTCGGCCAGGCCGGGGCGCAGGCAGTGCCGTTCAACGCCTGGATCGACGACTGGAATTTCGCCAGCGAGCCCGGCGCCGCGAGCGCATTGGCGGCGATGCAACTCAAGGCCAGCGGAGCGCAATTTGCCTACGACCTGCGCCTGACCTCCAGCCGGCCATTGGTGTTGCAAGGCGACAACGGCTACAGCCGCAAATCCGACCAGGGCCAGGCGTCGTACTACTACAGCCAGCCGTTCTTTACTGCCGAAGGCAGCGTCAGCATCGACGGCAAGACGTATCAGGTCAGCGGCCCGGCCTGGCTCGACCGCGAATGGAGCAGCCAACCGTTGACCGCCAGCCAGACCGGTTGGGACTGGTTCTCCCTGCACCTGGACCGTGGCGAGCAGTTGATGCTGTTTCGCGTGCGGCAAACCGACGGCGCGGCCTACCTGACCGGCACCTGGATCGACCGCGAAGGCCACACCCAGACCCTGCACAACGCTGACATCCAACTGGCACCGCTGGACACCACGGTGATCGACGGACGCCACATTCCCACACGCTGGTCGCTGAAGATTCCCAGTAAACAGCTGGATATCACCACCCAGGCCGTCAACCCGAACGCCTGGATGAACCTGAGTATTCCGTACTGGGAAGGGCCGGTGCAGTTTGACGGCGGGGTGGGTTACCTGGAGATGACCGGATATTAGGGTTGTTTCTGTAGGCGCTGTTTCTTCGTGAAGTAGGCAACTTCCCAAATGCATTTCAGCCCACCCGCGCTTGTGTCCGGGGCGTAGGTGCTTGCTTATATTTCGACGCCATCTTCTTTGCATCTCGGATGTAGGGCATGGCGCAGAGCTATATCAACGACCGCACAACGGACTACAGCAGTTTGAAATCCCGCCTCATGGGCAGCGCCCCGAGCCAGCAGCGCTCCGATCATTTTGATGTGCTCAACCGGCACCTGCGGCCAGAGGGGGCTTAATCGTGTCGTTTTTTCTTGCCTTCACCATTGTGCATTTTGGTGGGGCGTTTGTCGTTTTGGGGCTGGCGTTGTTTGCCGAATATACAAAACTCGACGAGGTGGAAGGTTATTTCAGTCATAACGAAAGGGTCCGCGCCAATAAGCGATTCTGGAGACGAAACCGGTGGATCGACAGGCAATACCGCATGCTGTTGATGTTTGATTTCCTGTCTGACTCAGCACGCTATGTGAAAGCAGGTGTTGTGACCGAGGCCGAGCTGGCGTCGGTTCCCTTAGGACTGAAGCGTTGGGTGTTGTGGCCTTATTACGTAGGTTTCATTTGGGTTATTGCAACAGTCGTTTGGACCGTTTGGCGTAGATGGGCCGATATCACCTGACCGGCACCTGGATCGACCGCGAAGGCTGCCCCCAGACCCTGTACAACGCCGACATCCAACTGGCACCGCTGGACACAGCGGTGATCGACGGACGTCACATTCCTACACGCTGGTCGCTGAAGATTTGGGCTGTCAGCTGGGGCTATTGGGGCACTCGGCTCCAGAGGGGGTCCGTTTTTTCCTACGCGAATTTCTCCTTAAAACCACATTTCTCTGAAAAAATACTGTACATCCATCCAGTCTTATCCTACATTCCATCCCAGGTGACCGGATGTCACCTGACCTTCAGTTTTTAACTATGGATGGATAAAAAATGAAATCGAAAAAAGCCTTTATGCTGGGCGCGGCCATGGCTGCCACCTGCTTTGTCTCGGCCTTTGCCCTCGCTGAACAATACCCTCACCTGGCTGCGCAAGCGGCGCCTCCCGCGGTCAAGCAAGGGTTGAAAAACGCTGCGAAGATCAAGGCCAACAAGGCGCCGGCTGCCCTCAAGCAGCAACTGCAGGCGGGTGCCCAGTTGAAGAAACCGCTGTTTGCCGCCAAGGCGCAAGCCGACTCGGTGGTGGAAGACAACACCGCGCCGGCCCGGGTGACCCAGGTACAAAAAGCCACGGCCCAGTCGGCGCCCGCCGTGCAGGCTGCGCTGGTCCAGGGCTGTGAGCAGACGCTGGATGTCAACGCGCTCTACACGATTAATGGTGTGCAAACCGGCGACCTGCTGTGCTACCACTTCAACCTGCCGCAGAAAGCGCGAATCAACGTCCTGCTGGTCAACCAGACCGCGGGCACCGACATGTCGTTGTCGCTGTTCCAGGATGACGGCCAGGGCAATCCGCTGCCTTTGGGCACCTCGAACAACCCTGGTACTGGCGATGAAAGCCTCGGCGGCGTGGTGCCGGCCGGCGATTACTACTGGTTCATGGAAGCCAACGCGGCGGTCCAAGGGTCGAGCTTTCAGTTCGGTGTTGCGGTCGATACCAACCTCGACGCCTTTGAACCCAATGACACCCCGGACACGGCCTTCCAACTGCCGGACACCCTCAACTACATCAGCGGCAATGCCGACAGCCTGGATGATGTCGATTACTTCGACTTCACCGCGGTCCGTGGCCAGAGTGTCGGTATTGCGCTGACGGCCGATGCGGCCAGTGGCAGCACGCGTAACAAGTGGATCCTTGAGCGTTTCGATGGTGCCCAGTGGGTCACCGTGGGGGCCAACGTCCTGTCGACATCGATCCCGAGCCCGGGCGTCGGCGGCGTGGTCAAGGTGCGTGTGCGGCCGAACCAGCACCCGAATGAGCCGTGGAGCGCGACGGGTAAATACAACCTGTCGTTTGGCTCCAATCCACGGGTGAACAACCCGGATGTGAAGGGCGAGGCGAACGTGTTGCGCATCCCGTACTCGGCTTCCGATGTGGGCTACGGCTACATGACCACCCAAGCCTATCGGGACCTGACCTGGACCATGGGCCTGTCGGACAGTACCGGTGCGCCACTGGTAGGGCTGCACCCGGTCGTCTACCTCGACCAGCACATCAATCCGGACACCGGCAATATCGTCTATAAGGCGTATTCCGCGGCGACCGGCAGTTCGGGGCTAGCGTCGGGCACGATCAACGTGGGCACCTGCTTCGGTGATTTCCAGACCACCTTTGTCGATTACGCCCAGGGCTACAAGAACACCTGGCGTACCGACTTCAACTACGGTGTGTGGCGCATGGAAGTGCTGGAATACCCAGGCATTGGTGTCGGTGGCGATAACACCGAGTTCGTCAGCTTCGGCCACCTGTGCAAACAGACCTTGCTGAGCAGCACCAAGAGCTGAACATGATTGACCCGTAGTCCCCAGGGCATACAGGCCAGGCGCCTGTATGCCCTGTTTGCGTTATGGCGCCAACGCCAGTTTCAACGGCAAGCGCGCCATGCTCGTATTCTTCAACGAGCCCAGGTACAACCAGTCGCCATACTCCCGCGCGGTGGTGATCGGTGAGTAGTTGCCCGCGCTGCCATCCTGCAAATTAGCGATGACCTTACCCTCGGTATCCAGCCCCAGCACAAAGGCTTTGCGCTCGATGGGCTTGGGCACCACCATCAGCGCGCGCACCATCACCTTGCGCAGCAGCGGGTAGCCGGCAAAGCTGTCCAGCAACGGATTGCGCGGCGAATACAGCGCGACCCAGAAGCGGTCCTGGCCATTGAAACTGAGGTTGTCCGGCAGGCCGGGCAGGTTGTCGATAAACAGGTCATGGCTGCCGGCGCGGTCGCCCTTGAGCCAGTAACGGCTGATGCGGTAGGCACCGGTCTCATTCACCAGCACGTAGCGTTCATCCGGCCCCAGGGCCACGCCGTTGGCGAATTGCAGTTGGTCGAGCAACACCTCGGTGCGGGCGTTGCTGAAGTCGTAACGCAGCAACCGCCCGTCGCCGCCATGCTCGATCACGGCTTCACCGTCCTGCCCGTAGCCCCAGCGGCTCGAAGCATCGCTGAAGTACGCGTAGCGCCCGCTGGCGTCCACGCTCACGTCATCGGTAAACCCGAACGGCACGCCATTGGCCGCAGTGCTCAGGGTGGTGAGCTGGCGATTGCGGTCCAATGCCAGCAGGCCCTTGACCCCATCGGCGATGATCAAGCGCCCATCCGGGTGCAGCGCCATGCCCAGTGGGCGCCCGCCGGTATTGGCCAGCACTTCCAGGCTGCGGCTGTCGGGCGAGGTGCGGATGATGCGCCCGTCATGCAACCCGCTGATCAGATAGCCCTGGGCATCCAGCAGCAGGGCCTCGGGCCCGTCGATGTCCTGGGCACCGATTTTTTGTACGCCCTTGAGGCGCTGGTTTTCGGCGTAGGGGCCGTCTTTCAGCGAGGGCGCCTTGGGGGGGACCCAGTTCACCGGTTGTACTGGGGTGGGCATCAACAGCAGAAAGGCGATCACTGCCAGGAGCAGCACAAACAACAGGTGGCGCAGTTTTTTGGGGCGGGTACTCATGACGGTTCCTGGTTGTCGTGGGGGTTCGGTTCCCAATGCAGGGTGCCGAACAGGTAATCCATCAGCGGCAAGACAATATTGAAGTTGCGCCCCTGCATCAGCTCGCGACGGTGGTGCAGGGCGTGCAACCGGTGCATCTGGCGAATCCACGGCAGGCGTGCCAATGGATGTGCGACGGGCAAGTGCTCACAGGCGTGAAACACTTCGTAAAGCAAATAACCGAGGATCATGCAGCCAGCAAACAATCCGGCGACATTGGGGCTCAACTGCTTGAGCAGCCACCAGGCGGGCAGGGTGATCGCCAGGCTGTGCAGCACGATCAGCCAGGCGGGGAACAGGATCACCCGCCAGTCGCGAGGGCTGTCGTAGGTCATGTGGCCGGGGGTGAAGAAACTGTGGTGATCGCCGGTGTGGCGCGCGTAGAACAGGCGTGACAAGGCATGTTTGTGATGGCCGAGGTGACGGTGCACCAGGTAGATACACAGGTTGAAGAACACCAGGGTCGCGGGCACGGTCAGCCATTGCAGCGGGGTGATTCGATGCGTCGATGACCAGGCCAGGAGGATGCTGGCGATGCCGTAGCCGAACACGAAACCGGCATGCAGCCAGGGGTTGTAATGGGGCGCGACATTGGCGCGGTAGCGGGCGCGAAAGGTCTCGGTAGGGTGGGCCATGGCGGGGTGCTCGGATTTTTTTTGTTGGAGGCTGAGCTTAGTTGGTGCTCAAGATTGTGCGAGCTTTTGCGGCGTACCTCCAACAAGCCGCCTCCCATATTTCGACCGCGCCCGACCAGTGGCCCCTTGCGCCTGCCGGATTTCCTTGCTAGCTTCTCGCAAAATGTTAACGATAACATTTGCTCTAACAATAAAAACAAAACAGAGACCCACGCCATGAAAATGCTTCCGAAAACCCTGTGTTTATTGGCTGTAAGCATCACCCTCGGTACCGTTTCCCCGGCCTTTGCCGACGCCGCCAAACCGCTGCGCATCGGCGCGTCCTTCCAGGAAATCAACAACCCCTATTTCGTCACCATGAAAAACGCCCTGGAAGAGGCGGGTGCCACCATCGGCGCGAAACTGATCATCACCGACGCCCGCCACGACGTGTCCAAGCAGGTCAGTGACGTGGAAGACATGCTGCAAAAGGGCATCGATATCCTGCTGATCAACCCTACGGATTCGGTCGGCGTGCAATCGGCGGTCAAGTCCGCCCACGCTGCCGGCGTGGTGGTCGTGGCGGTCGACGCACAGGCCGAAGGCCCACTGGATTCCTTCGTCGGTTCGAAGAACTTCGACGCCGGCTTCCAGGCCTGTGAATACCTGGCTAAGAACATCGGCGACAAAGGCAATATCGCGATCCTCGACGGCATCGCCGTGGTGCCGATCCTCGAGCGTGTGCGCGGCTGCAAAGAGGCCGTGGCCAAGCACCCGGACATCAAGATTGTCAGCATCCAGAACGGCAAGCAGGAACGTGACCAGGCGCTGACCGTCACCGAGAACATGCTCCAGGCGCAACCGACGCTCAAAGGCATTTTCAGCGTGAATGACAACGGCTCCCTCGGCGCACTCTCGGCCATCGAAGCCAGTGGCCTGGACGTGAAACTGGTCAGCGTCGACGGTGCGCCGGAAGCGATCAAGGCGATCCAGAAACCCGGCAGCAAGTTCATCGCCACCTCCGCCCAATACCCCCGCGATCAGATCCGCCTGGCCCTGGGCATCGCCCTGGCGAAGAAGTGGGGCGCTCAGGTACCCGCCACCATTCCAGTGGACATCACCCTGATCGACCAGGCCAAGGCCAAGGACTTCAGCTGGTAAATCACCCAGGCCCCACGTGCGTCGTGGGGCTTGAGGCCATCCTTCTGAATACGAGGTCGGCGGTATGAGCAGTCTTCTGAAGCTGGAAAATATCTGTAAGCGTTACCCCGGTGTGCAGGCCCTCAAGTCCATCGACCTGCAGGTGGAGCGTGGCGAGATTCACGCGTTGCTGGGGGAAAATGGCGCCGGCAAATCGACCCTGATGAAAATCCTCGGCGGCGTCGAACATCAGGACGAAGGGCACATCCTGATCGATGGCCAACCCCGGCACTTCGCGACCTACCGCGATGCGATTGCCGCGGGCATCGGCATCGTGTTCCAGGAATTCAGCCTGATCCCCTACCTCACGGCGGTGGAAAATATCTTCCTCGGCCATGAGCTGAGCAACCGCTTCGGGCTGCTGCGCAAGCGCGAAATGGTCGAGGCGTGCGAAGCGTTGTTCAAGCGCCTCGGTGTGACGATTGACCTGAAGTGCGCGGTCAAGCACCTGAGCGTGGCCGAGCAGCAGTTTGTCGAAATCGCCAAGGCCCTGGCCCTGGATGCGCGCCTGCTGGTGCTGGATGAACCGACCGCGACGTTGACCCCCAGCGAAGCCGAGCTGCTGTTCGACATCATGCGCGAGCTCAAGCGCCAGGGCGTCGCGGTGATCTTTATCTCTCACCACCTGGAGGAAATCTTTCAGGTGTGCGACCGCATCAGCGTGCTGCGTGACGGCGCCAATGTGGGCGTCACCGAAGTGGCCGACAGCGATATCGACCGCCTGGTGGAAATGATGGTGGGCCGCCGCCTCGAATGCAGTTTCCCTTCCAAGCCGAGCAGCGAGCGTGGCCCGGTGTTGCTGGAGGTCAAGGACATCCAGCTGGTGCGCAACGGCCCGCGCAACCGCTTCAACCTGCACAAGGGCGAGATCCTCGGCTTTGCCGGCCTGGTGGGCTCGGGCCGCACCGAACTGGCCCTGGGCATGATGGGCGCGCTGCCATCGGTGAGCAAAGACGTGTGGCTGCGAGGCGAGAAAATCACCCTCGACGACCCGGCCCAGGCGCTGGCCCACGGTATCGGCCTGCTCCCTGAGAGCCGCAAGAGCGAAGGGCTGATCACCGATTTCAGCATTCGCGAAAATATCTCCTTGAACAACCTGCCCAAGTACCAGGGCGCCTCGGGCCTGATCGACAAGGCCAAGGAGTGCGCCAGTGTCGAAGACCTGATGCGCCAGCTGTCGATCAAGGCGCCCAGCGGCGAAAGCCGGGTGTTCAACCTCAGCGGCGGCAACCAGCAAAAGGTGGTGATCGCGCGTTGGATCAACCACCACTGCGACGTGCTGGTATTCGATGAGCCCACCCGTGGCATCGATGTCGGCGCCAAGGCCCAGATCTACGCGCTGATGCGCAGCCTGACCGAGCAGGGCTACGCGATCATCATGATTTCCTCCGAACTGCCCGAAATCATTGGCATGTGCGACCGCGTCGCCGTGTTCCACAAAGGCGCCATCGTCAAGCTGCTCGAAGGCTGCGCCGTCAATCCTCAAGAGGTCATGCGCCATGCAACAGGGGGCTCAAGTGAATACGTCCATTAACAGCGTCGACACCCGCCGACTGCGCCTGAACCTGGCGCAGCTGGTGCGCTCGCCGGCGTTCTATCCCTTCGTGGGGCTGGTGGTGGTGACCCTGGTGATGATCCTGGCCAGCGACACCTTCCTCACGGCCAGCAACCTGTCGAATATCGCTCGCCAGGTGTCGATCAACGCGATTATCGCGGTGGGCATGACCTGCGTGATCCTCACTGGCGGTATCGATTTGTCGGTGGGGCCGGTGATGGCCTTGTCCGGCACCCTGACCGCCGGCCTGATGGTCGCGGGGCTGCCGCCGGGCCTGGCGATTGGCGCCGGCATGCTGGTCGGCGTGGCCTTCGGTATCGGCAACGGACTGTTCGTGGCCTACCTGCACATGCCGCCGATCATCGTGACCCTGGCGACCATGGGCATCGCCCGTGGCCTGGGCCTGATGTACACCGATGGCTACCCGATTTCCGGGCTGCCGGAGTGGTTCGGCTTCTTCGGTCGCCAGAGCCTGTTCGGCATCGAAGTGCCGATCCTGATCATGCTGATCACCTACTTTGCCGCCTATGTGCTGCTGCAACACACGCGCATCGGCCGCTACATCTACGCCATCGGTGGCAATGAAGAAGCCGTGCGCTTGTCCGGGGTGCGCGCGGCGCGCTTCAAGTTGCTGGTGTACGCCATCAGCGGGCTGACGGCCGCGATTGCCGGGCTGGTGCTTACCTCGCGCCTGATGAGCGGCCAACCGAATGCGGGGGTCTCGTTCGAGCTGGATGCGATCGCCGCCGTGGTGCTGGGCGGTGCGTCGATTGCCGGTGGGCGCGGGGTGATCGTCGGCACGTTGCTCGGCGCGATGCTGCTCGGCGTACTGAATAACGGACTGAACATGCTTGGCGTCTCGCCTTACGTCCAGAGCGTGATCAAGGGCGGGATCATTTTGCTGGCGATCTTTATCAGCCGTCAGCGCCATCGATAAACCTCTATCCACACAGGACCCAATACCATGGAAAAGCACACTCATATGCAAGCCGTCGTCTGCCACGGCCCGAAAGACTATCGCCTGGAACGCATCGGCAAACCCCAGGCGCGCCCCAATGAACTGGTGATTCGCATCGCCGCCTGCGGCATCTGCGCCAGTGACTGCAAGTGCCACTCCGGCGCGGCCATGTTCTGGGGCGGCGACAACCCCTGGGTCAAGGCGCCGGTGGTGCCGGGCCATGAATTTTTTGGCTATGTGGTCGAGGTGGGCGAGGGTGCCGAGGAGCACTTCGAGGTCTCCGTCGGCGACAAGGTGATCGCCGAGCAGATCGTGCCCTGTGGCAAGTGCCGCTTCTGCAAGTCGGGCAAGTACTGGATGTGCGAAGTGCATAACATCTTCGGCTTCCAGCGCGAAGTGGCCGAAGGCGGCATGGCCCAGTACATGCGCATCCCCAAGACCGCCATCGTGCACAAGATTCCCGAGTCGGTGTCCCTGGAGGATTCCGCGCTGGTGGAACCGATGGCCTGCTCGATCCACACCGTGAACCGTGGGGACCTCCAGCTTGATGACGTGGTGGTGATCGCCGGCGCCGGTACCCTGGGCCTGTGCATGGTCCAGGTCGCCGCGTTGAAAACCCCGAAGAAACTGGTGGTGATCGACATGGTCGACGAGCGCCTGGAACTGGCGAAAACATTCGGTGCCGATGTGGTGATCAACCCGTCCCGTGACAACGCCCGCGAGATCATCAACAGCCTGACCGACAACTACGGCTGCGACGTGTACATCGAGACCACCGGCGTCCCGGCCGGCGTGACCCAGGGCCTGGACCTGATCCGCAAGCTCGGGCGGTTTGTCGAGTTCAGCGTGTTTGGTGCCGAGACCAGCGTCGATTGGTCGATCATCGGTGACCGCAAGGAACTGGACGTACGCGGCGCCCACCTGGGGCCGTATTGCTACCCGATCGCCATCGACTTGTTCGAGCGTGGCCTGGTCACCTCCAAAGGCATCGTCACCCACGACTTCCCGCTGGACGATTTTGCCGAAGCCTTCGAATTGGCCAACTCGACCAAGTCGATCAAGGTGCTGTTGAAGCCGGTGGTTTGACATGAACTACGTGATGGGCGTCGACATTGGAACCCAGAGTACCAAGGCGCTGCTGGTGGATGCTCAAGGCACGATCATCGCCCAGCACAGCCAGGGGTATCGCGTGGATACCCCGAAAGTGCGCTGGGCCGAGCAGTGGCCACAGGTGTGGTTGGACGCGGTCGAGGCCTGCGTTGCGCAGTGCATGGCCAAGGCCGGGGTTGCGAAAGAACAGGTCAAGGCCCTGTGTATCAGCAGCCTGTACGGTGGTTCGGGGATTGCGGTGGATGCGCAGATCACGCCGCTGCACCCCTGCCTGATCTGGATGGACCGGCGTGCCGGCGAGCAGGTAGCGTGGGTGCGTGAGCACGTTGATTTGGAGCGTCTGTACGCGGTCACCGGCAATTCGGTAGACAGCTACTACGGTTTCACCAAGATGCTCTGGCTCAAGCAGCACCAGCCCGAAGTGTGGGCTGACACCCGTTACTTGCTGCCGCCCAACAGCTATATCAACTGGTGCCTGACCGGTGAACTGGCGGTGGACCATAGCAGCGCCGGCAACATGGGCGGGGTGTACGACGTGGCGCAGCGGGGCTGGTCGCAGGAGATGCTTGCCGCGCTGGGTATCCCCCTGGCGATGATGCCCGAACGGTTGGTGTATTCCGGCGAAGTGGTCGGCGAACTGCGGGACGCCTGGGCCACGCGATTGGGCTTGGCGGCCGGTATGCCGGTCCTCGCCGGCGGGGTGGATGCGGCCATGGCAACCCTGGCCGCTGGGGTGACACAGCCGGGCAACCACGTGGCGATGATCGGCACCAGCATGTGCTGGGGCTATCTGAACCTGCAGGTGGATGCGCACCACGGCCTGGTGAGTTTTCCCCATGTCTACAACGGCCAACGCGACCTGTACATCTTCGGCGGCGCAATCACCGCCGGGGCGTCGGTCAGCTGGTTTCGCGAGCAGTTCTGCCAGGCCGAGGAGCAACAGGCCCGGGCCACCGGCCAGGACAGCCTGGTATTGCTGGAAGAACGCGCGATGAAGATCCCGGCGGGCAGTGAAGGCTTGCTGTTTTTGCCCTACCTGATGGGCGAACGCAGCCCGGTCTGGGACGACCGCGCCAGTGGCAGTTTTGTCGGGCTCAACCTGTACCACAGCCGCATTCACCTGTACCGCGCGGTCCTGGAAGGGGTGAGTTTCGCCCTGCGCCACAACATCGAGGCCGGCACCCGTGGCGCGCATTCCCTGGACCCGCGCTTGATTGTGGTGGGTGGGGCGAGCCATTCGGATTTGTGGATGCAGATCATCGCGGACGTCACGCGCTACCCGGTGTACACCATCGTCCAGGAAGTGGAAGCGGCCCTCGGCGCGGCGTTGCTGGCGGCGCATACGGTGGGGTTGGTGAGTGATGGGGAGATGGCGAAGGGGTGGGTGCAACTGCAATTGCGGGCGGAGCCGAAGGTGGAAAACGTCGAGGCCTATGACCGCGCGTTCGCCGAGTACCTGAAGCTGTATCCGGCCCTGAAGCCCGTCATGCACAGCCTGCAAGCCCACTGAACATCCGACCACCCCTGTGGCGAGCGGGCTTGCCCCGCGTTGGGCTGCGCAGCAGCCCCAGTAAGATCACCGCGTTTTTTCAGACCAAACGCGGTGCGGGATTTGGGGCTGCTGCGCAGCCCAACGCGGGGCAAGCCCGCTCGCCACAACAAGCCCGCTCATTACCACAGGCAAGCCCGCTCGCCACAAAAATAGCCCGCCTGCCACAAAAATGCGGTCATCCAGCTGGAGTTTTAATCCTTAACAATCAATAAGTTATTTTGTTTTTTATATGAGGGGCTTGCCCCCTCCCACAGCGGATCTTCATTGTTTTTGGGAATTTCATTCATGCAAGCCACCTTCGACTTCACCCACCAGCGCATCCTCGTCACCGGCGCCAGCAGCGGTATCGGCCGCGAAATCGCCCTGCAACTCATCAACAGCGGCGCCGAAGTGATTGCCCTTGGCCGCGACGCCCAAGCCCTGTCTCAACTCGGCTGCCAAACCCTGTGCCTGGACATCGCCGACAGCGCCGCCCTGGATACCGCGCTGCAAGACCTGCCGCCCATGCACGGCCTGGTCAACTGTGCCGGTATTTCACGCCTGGAACCCGCCGCGGCCATCAGCGCCGACGCCTTCGACCAGGTGATGCAGGTCAACGCCCGTGCCGCGGCCCAGGTCGCCAGCCGCGTGGCGGCGAAGATGATCGCGGCGAAGATCGCCGGCAGTATCGTCAATGTGTCCAGCCAGGCGTCGCTGGTGGCGCTGGACGACCACCTCGGCTACTGCGCCTCCAAGGCCGCACTGGATGCGATCACCCGCGTGCAGTGCGCCGAATGGGGCCGCTTTGGTATTCGCGTCAACAGCGTCAACCCCACGGTGACGCTCACGCCAATGGCGACCATGGCCTGGTCCGAGCCGGCCAAGCGCGACCCGGCGCTGGCGGCGATCCCCTTGGGGCGGTTTGCGCAAACCGTGGAAGTGGCGTTGCCGGTGCTGTTCCTGTTGAGCCGCGCGGCCAGCATGATCAGCGGTGTCAGCCTGCCGATCGACGGTGGCTACACCAGCCGCTAGCCGTTCTCCAGCCGGCCGGCGATAACCACCTTGTCCCGTGGCTTGTATGGGTCTTCCAGGCGGTCGAGCAGCAGGCGTACCGCGCTGCTGCCGGCCAGGGAGGCGTCGTGGGCGACGCAGGCGATCGGCACGCCGAAGATATCGGCGAAGGGCAGCCGGTCGATGCCGCAGATGGTCAGGCTGTCATGGGGGATGTTGTGCATGCGCAGCGCGCGCAGGGCACCGAGGGTGATCAATTGGTTGAAGCCCATGATCGCGTCCGGCGCCGAATGTTCGGCAAGGTAGTCGAGGGTGTGCAGGTAGGAGGGCATCAGCGTGTAGTCGCCGGCCTGCACCTCGACCTGCACCTGCGGGTGTTCGGCCAGCACTTCGCGCAGGCCCTTGAGGCGCTCGACGGTGATGCGTGAATGCTCGGGGCCGGTCAGCACCAGCAGGCGCTTGAGGTCAGGGGTCTGGCGCAACAGGTAATGCGCGGCCTGGATGCCGCTGTGGTAGTTGTCGAGCACCACACGGCTGAACGGGCTGTCGTGGATCGTGCGATCGAGCAGCACCACCGGGGTCTTGCCGTTGCCCAGGCGCTCCAGGTAGTCGGGTTGGTAGCTCGGCTCATCGGACACCGGCGACAGGATAATCCCCGCCACGCGGTAGCCGAGCAGGGTGTCCACCGCCTTGCTTTCCAGCTCTGCCAGCTCATCGGTGTCCACCAGCATGATCGTATAGCCGTGCTGTTTGGCCTCGCGGGAAATCGCCTTGATCATCTCGCTGTAGAACGGGTTGTCGACCGACGCCGTGATCACGCCGATGATCAGGCTTTCACTGCGCTTGAGCCCGCGGGCGAAGGCGTTGGGCACGTAGTCCAGCTCCCGCGCCACTTCGAGAATGCGCGCCAGGGTCGCGGGCTTGACCTGGTCGGGTTTGTTCAGCGCCCGAGACACCGTGATGGTCGTCATGTTGACCCGTTTGGCGATGTCGCTGATGGTGACGGACTTTTTCTTGTTCATCGGTAAGGCTGCAAAAGGAAACACCCGCAGGCTAGCATGCACGGCGGTGGTTGGTGACTCAAATCAACGGGTCCCAGCGTTGCGACCAGTCGCTTTCGGCCTTGACCACCTCACGCAGCAACCCCAGCGCCTGCTGCAATACGGCCGAATCCCGCGCTCGCGAGTACACCAGGAATGTCGGGAAGCTGAACTCCGGCGCCTTCGGCACGCGTTGCATCACGCCGCTGTCGAGGTAGCTCTGCACCACCCGCGTGCGGAAGTACCCCGCGCCGCCGTGCTCCAGGATGTACTGCAACGCCAGCGGCCCCAAGTTGAAACTCAAGGCGGCGCGGGCCTTGTCGGGCAGGGCGGCGTCATGCTGCTGGCGAAAACCCGGGCCCCAGTCGATATACACATACGGGTCCGGCTGACTCACCCGTTGCACCAGGATCAGTTTTTCCTCCAGCACCTGCTCCACCTGCAACCCCGGCCAGTATTGCGGCTGGAACACCAGCGCGGCGTCGAGTACGCCCAGCTCCAGCTGGCGCAACAGGTACTCGCCTTCGCGGATTTCGGTGCGCAGGGCATACCCGGGGATGTGTTCGCGCAGGGCCTGGGCCCAGCCGAGCATCAATGGGTTGCACAGGCTGACTTCGCCACCGATATGCAACACGTTGCGGTAGCCATCCGGCAACGGCAGATCGCGCCGCGCGGCTTCCCAGGTTTGCAGCAACTGGTTGGCATACACCACAAACGCCTCGCCATCGGCGGTCAGGCGCGCGCCGGCGCGGTTGCGTACAAACAGGGTACTGCCCAGCTGGCTTTCCAGGTTTTTCACGCGGGCGGTGATGGCGGTCTGGGTGACGTGCAGTTTCTCGGCGGCGGCGGCGAGGCTGCCGCAGCGGGAGATTTCGAGGAAGGTGCGTGCCAGTTCGATGTCCATGAAGCCCCCAGGGATGAATGGGGGACTATTGTAGTGGAATGCGATCAAGAACTGTGGGAGGGGGCTTGCTCCCGATTGCAGTGTGTCAGTTGACCGATCGGCTTCTGGCACACCCTCATCGGGAGCAAGCCTCCTCCCACAGTTGGATCTACGCTACTCCGGTGATCGGGGCTGGCAGATGATCGGTAGGGAATGCCTTGGCATATGCCTGGCAAACCCGCAACACCGTCTCATCGGCAAACCGCGCCGCGACCACGTGCAACCCCACCGGCAGGCCATTCGCCGCCAGCCCGCACGGCACCGACGCGGCTGGTTGCTGCGTCAGGTTGAAGGGGTAGGTGAAGGGCGTCCACTGCGTCCATGCCTGCATCCCGGAGCCTGGCGGTACGTCGTGCCCGGCCTCGAACGCGGTGATCGGCATCATCGGCGACACCAGCACATCGTAGTGCTCGTGGAACGCTGCCATCCTTGCCACCAGCGCCGCCCGGGCTTCGAGCGCGGCGTTGAAGTCCTCCAGGCTCAACTGCACGCCGCGTTGCGCGATACGCAGCAGGCCGGGGTCCAGCAGCTGTTTTTGCGCATCGCTCATCGAGCCGGTCAGGCGGGCGGCGCCAGCCGCCCATAAAGTGCTGAACACCTCCAGCGGGTCACTGAAGCCTGGATCGATCTGCTCGACATGGGCGCCCAATTGCTCCAGGCCTCGAACCGCCTGGGCGACCACGCTGGCCACCTGGGGATCGACGTTCACATAGCCGAACGTGGGGCTGTAGGCCACGCGCAGGCCCTTCAAGTCCATCGCCCCCGCCAACCATGGCGTGGTCCTCGGCGCGCCGATCAGGCCATCCCGCGCATCCGGCTGCGCCACGGTTTGCAGCATCAGTACGCTGTCTTCCACGGTGCGGGTCATCGGCCCCAGGTGGGACAAGATCGTCATGGAACTGGCCGGCCACTGCGGCACGTAGCCGAAGGTCGGCTTGATCCCGAACGTCCCGGTAAATGCACAGGGAATGCGGATCGAACCGCCCGCATCGCTGCCCTGGTGCAGCACGCCCAGGTTCAACGCCGCCGCCGCGCCCGCGCCGCCGGAAGACCCGCCCGCCGTGGTGCGCGTGTCCCACGGGTTGCGTGTGATGCCGTACAGCGGGTTGTCGGTGACGCCTTTCCAGCCGAATTCCGGGGTGGTGGTCTTGCCCAGCAGCACCGCGCCGGCCTTGCGCATAAAGGCCGGGAAGGGCGCGTCGACGTCCCACGGTCCCTCGGCGCTAGACGTACGCGAGCCCTTGCGGGTGGGCATGCCGATCGTCAGCGTGAGGTCCTTGATCGACGCCGGTACGCCGTCCAGCGCGCCGCAGGGTTCGCCCTTGAACCAACGTTCTTCCGAAGCCCGCGCTGCATGCAGCGCGCCCTCGGGGTCGACATGGCAGTAGGCGTTCACCACCGGGTTGTAGCGCTCGATGCGCAGCAGCGCGTCTTCGGTCACTTCAACCGGTGACAGGCTCTTATCGCGAAAATGCGCCAGCAGTTGCACCGCCGTCAGTTGGCCCATCTCACTCATGGCTGATCCCCCTGTGCCGCATTGACCATGGCGCGTAGCAACACCGCGCAGCCCGCTGCCAGGTCATCCGGCGCGGCGTTTTCGATTTCGTTGTGGCTGATGCCGCCTTCGCACGGCACGAAAATCATCCCGGCCGGGCCGAGTTCGGCGACAAAGATCGCGTCATGCCCGGCACCGCTGACGATGTCCATATGGCTCAGGCCCAAGGCGCTGGCGGCGTCGCGCACGGCGTTGACGCAGGCCGGGTGGAAGTCCAGGGGTGGGAAGTCGGCGGTGGGGGTCAACTCGTAGCTCAGGCCGTGTGTGGCGGCGGTGGTTTCGATCACGCCACGCACTTCATCGACCATGGCTTGCAGCTTGTCGGCATGCAGGTGGCGCAGGTCGATGGTCATCTGCACCTGGCCGGGAATCACATTACGCGAACCGGGGTGCAGGCTCAGGCAACCGACCGTGCCGCAGGCGTGGGGTTGTTGTTGATGGGCGATGCGGTTGACTGCGCTGACGACCTCGGCGGCGCCCACCAGGGCGTCCTTGCGCAGGTGCATGGGCGTCGGGCCCGCGTGGGCTTCGACGCCGGTGAGGGTCAGGTCGAACCACTTCTGGCCCAGGCAACCCATCACCACGCCAAGGGTAATGGCCTGGTCTTCCAGCACCGGGCCCTGTTCGATATGCGCTTCGAAATACGCACCGACCGGGTGACCCGACACCGCGCGGGCACCGGCATAGCCGATGCGCTGCAACTCGGCGCCCACCGACAGGCCTTGCTCGTCCTGCTTGTCGAGGGTGTCCTGCAAGTCGAACTTACCGGCAAATACCCCGGAGCCCATCATGCACGGCGGAAAGCGCGAGCCTTCTTCGTTGGTCCACACCACCACTTCAATCGGCGCTTGGGTCTCGATCTTCAGGTCATTCAGGGTGCGGATCACTTCAAGGCCCGCCATCACCCCGTAGCAACCATCAAACTTGCCACCGGTGGGCTGGGTGTCGATATGGCTGCCGGTCATCACCGGCGGCAGGGCGGGATTGCGGCCAGGGCGACGCGCGAAAATATTGCCGATGGCGTCGACACTGACGCTGCACCCGGCCGCCTCGCACCATTGCACGAACAGGTCACGGGCCTGGCGATCCAGGTCGGTGAGGGCCAGGCGGCAGACGCCGCCCTTGACGGTGGCGCCGAGCTGGGCCAGGTCCATCAGCGATTGCCACAGGCGGTCGCGGTTGATCAGCGGGGCATTGCTCTGGAGCGGTTGGGCAAAGCTATTCATCTTCGTACTCCGGTCAGGCGCTCAGGGCCAGGTAGCGATTCTTGATTGTCGGGTCGGCGCGGAAGTCTGCAGCGCTGCCTTCGTACACCACGCGGCCTTGTTCGAGCACGTAATGGCGGTCGGCGAGCTTGTCGCAGACCATCAGGTTCTGTTCCACCAGCAGCACCGGCAGGCCGTCGTCCTTGACCTTGCGCAGGATCTTCACCAGCTCGTCGACGATCACCGGGGCCAGGCCTTCGGTGGGCTCGTCGAGGATCAGCAGCTTGGGGTCGTTAAGCAGGGCGCGGGCGATGGCGAGCATTTGTTGCTCGCCGCCGGACAAGGCGTGGCCGGCGTTTTTGCGCCGTTCCTTGAGGCGCGGGAACATGCCGTACACATCTTCCAGCTGCCAGCGGCTGGTCTTGCGCGCGGCGATGCGCAGGTTTTCCTCAACGCTGAGCAGGCGAAAGATCCCGCGGTTTTCCGGCACCAGCGCCAAGCCCTGGCGCGCGATTTCAAAGATCTTCTGCCCCACCAGCGCCTGGCCATTGAAGTGGATCTGGCCCTGGCGCGGGCAAATGATGCCGAGGATGCTGCGCAAGGTGGTGGTCTTGCCGGCGCCGTTGCGGCCCAGCAGGGTCACCAGTTCGCCGGGGTTGACCCTCAGCGACACGCCTTCGAGCACGTGGCTTTTGTCGTAGTAGGAATGGATATTCTCGACGATCAGCATCAGGCAGCCTCCCCAAGGTAAGCGGTGCGTACACGTTCATCGGCGCGCACGAACTCCGGCGTGCCTTCCACCAGGATCTGGCCGTGGCTCATCACGGTGATGCGTTGGCTGATGGACATGACGATGCTCATGTTGTGTTCGATCAACAGCACCGTATGGTCGCGGCCCAGGTCGCTGATCAGTTGGGTCATGATCGGGATATCGTCGATGCCCATGCCCGAAGTGGGTTCGTCGAGCATCAACAGTTTGGGTTTGGAGCAGATCGACATGCCCACTTCCAGCACCCGTTGCTGGCCGTGGGACAACTCGCCGGCCAAGGTCTCGGCGCGCGCGGTGAGTTGCAGGCGTTCGAGCACCTGGTCGGCCATCTCCCGGTGTTCGCGCTGGTTGTCGACGTGGCGCCAGAAGTTCAAGGCGCGCGCACCGTCGCGGCCTTGGGCGGCCAGGCGCAGGTTTTCGCGCACGCTGAGGTTCTGGAACAGGCTGGTGAGCTGGAACGAGCGCGCCATGCCCAGGCCGACACGGGCGTGGGCCGGTTTGCGCATCAGGGGGTGGCCGTCGAAGTGGATGGCCCCGGCGGTGGCCTGGCGTTCGCCGGTCAGGCAGTGGAACAGGCTGGTCTTGCCCGCGCCATTGGGGCCGATGATGGTATGGATGGTGCCGGCTTCGACCTTGAGGTTGACGCCGTTGACCGCATGGAACGCGCCGTAGGCCAGCTCCAGGTCCTTGGTTTCCAACAGGATGCTCATAGCCCTTGCTCCTTGGCGACGATGGCCGCTTTGCGACGGCCGCGCACTTTCTCGAACAGCGACGCCAGGCCGCCCCACAACCCCCCGCGCATGAAGATCACCACCAGGATCAGGATCACCCCCAGCAGCATCAGCCAGCGCGGCCACAGGTCGGAAAGGAAGTCCCCCAGCAGCACGATGGAGCCGGCACCCAGCAATGAACCGAACAGCGAGCCGGTACCGCCGACGATGGTCATGATCAGGATGTTCTCGGACATCGCCAGGTCGATGTTCGACAGCGGCACAAAGTGCAGCAACATGGCGTACAGCGCCCCGGCAATCCCGGTGACCGCGCCGGACAGCACGAACACCAGGATCTTGAAGTGGCGGGTGTCGTAGCCGATGGCCGAGGCACGGGTTTCGTTTTCGCGGATCGCCATCAGCGTGCTGCCGAACGGTGAGGCGATCACTCGGCGCGCGCCGATAAAGATCAGCAGGAACAGCACCGCGACGAAGGCGTAGAACGCTCGCGCGTCAGCCAATGACAGCAGCACGGTGTCACCGATACGGATCTCCGGGCGCGGCACGCTGAGCAGGCCGTTGTCGCCGCCGGTCCAGTCGCTCAAGGTGTAGGCAACGAAGTAGGCCATCTGGCTGAAGGCCAACGTCAGCATCACGAAGTAGATCCCGGTGCGCCGGATCGCCAGGGCGCCCACCAGCAACGCGAGGAAACCACCGGCGATGGCAGCCCCCAGCAGGGCGACGAACAGGCCCAGGTGCAAGTGGATCATCAGCAGCGCCGCGCAATAGGCGCCGGCCCCGAAGAAGATGCCTTGGCCAAACGACAACAGGCCGGTGTAGCCGAGCAACAGGTTGCAGGCCAGGGCTGCCATGGCAAAGATCAGGATCTCGGTGGCCAGGGTCGCCGAAGGTAGGATCAGCGGCAGGCCGATCAACACCGCCAGCACCCACAGCAGCATGGCGCGTGACTGGGTCTTGGCAAACGGCAGGGGGTTTTTCTCGCTCATGTCAGGCTCTCCCGAACAGGCCGTAGGGGCGCACCAGAATCACCGCGGCCATGGCGCCGTAGATCATCAGGCTCGCACCCTGGGGCCAGAGTGTGGTCATCAGGCTTTGCACCACGCCCACCAGCAAACCGCCCACCAGCGCACCGCTGAAGGAACCCATGCCGCCGATGACCACCACCACAAAGGCGATCCCGAGAATTTCCGGCCCGACAAAGGGTTGGGCACCGCGCAACGGTGCGAACAGGACGCCCGCCATGCCCGCCAGGCCTACGCCGAGGGCAAAGGTCATGGAGAACAGCCGGAAGATATTGGTGCCCAGCAGCGACACGGTTTCGGTGCTCTCGCTGCCGGCGCGCACCAGGGCGCCAAAGCGCGTGCGTTCCAGCAGCAGCCACAGGCCCAGGCCGACCAGCCCGGAAAACAGGATGAGGAACAGGCGGTAGTAGGGGTAGACGAAATCACCCACCACCAGCACCCCGCGCAGCAGTTCCGGCACGGCCACGCTCTTGCCCACCGGGCCCCAGATCATCACGCTGGCCTCCTGGATGATCAGCGCAATCCCTAGGGTCACCAGGATCTGGAACATGTGCGGCAGGTGATAAATCCGCTGGATCAATAATCGCTCGATCACCCACGCCAGCGCGGCCACCACCAGCGGCGCGAGCAGCAGCGCCAGCCAGAAGTTGCCGGTGAGGCTCACGGCGGTGTAGCAGATGTACGCGCCCAGCAGGAAGAACGCGCCGTGGGCGAAGTTGACGAAGTTGAGCAAGCCGAAAATGATCGTCAGCCCGACCGCGATCAGGAAGTAGATCATCCCCAGGCCAAGGCCATTGAGTATCTGGAACAGGTAAAGATTAAGCATGCACAAACCCTCGAACAGGTGGCCGCGCGAGCGGCCCTGCCGTGTACAACCGGTGATGTTTTAGCGGATCAGGCGAGCGTGCAGCCCGTGGCGTCCACCGGCGGGAACGACTGGCCGGCGCTGAGTACCTTGGCCAGGTCATCCTTGTCGGCCATCTCGCCAGCGGCCTTGCCAACCAGCAGGTAGTAATCCTTGATCACCTGGTGGTCGCCGGCGCGGATCGACTCCTTGCCGGTCGGGCCTTCGAAGCTCAGGCCCTGCATGGCCTTGGCCACGGTCGGCCCGTCGAAGCTGCCGGTGGAAACAATGGTGTCGAGCATGACCTTGGTGCTGATGTAGTCGGCGGCCAGCGGGTAGGTGGGGTTGATGCCGTACTTGGCCTGGGTCAGCTTGACCAGTTCGCGGTTGAGCGGGGTATCGACCTGGTGCCAGTACTGCGCGCCGAGGTACACGCCTTCCAGCACGTCGCTGCCCAGCTCCTGGAACTGGTCGAGGCCGGCGGACCACACCAGCAGGATTTTCATGCGTTCCTTGATGCCGAAGTTCACCGCCTGGCGCAGGGTGTTGGACGACTGGCTGCCGAAGTTGAGCAGCACCAGCACGTCGGGCTTGGTCGAGATGGCGTTGGTCAGGTAGCCGGAGAATTCCTGCTCCTGCAACGAGTGATAGCTGTTGCCGACATGTTCCAGGCCGTGCTCCTTGAGCACGTTTTTGGCGCCTTCGAGCAACGCTTCACCGAACACGTACTGTGGGGTGATGGTGTACCAGCGCTTGGCGTCCGGCAGCAACTTGATCAACGGCACCAGGGTTTCGCGGATCGCGCCGTAGGTGGGCACCGACCAGCGGAACGTGGCGGCGTTGCAGTCCTTGCCGGTGACCTCATCGGCGCCCACCGGTGTCATGAACACGCCGCCGGCCTTGTCGACTTCCTTGGCCACCGCCAGGGCCGACGATGACAGCGTACAGCCCTGGAAGAACCGCGCGCCGTCCTGCTGGATGGCTTCCTGGACCTTGCGCACGGCCTTGCCGGCGTTGCCTTCGGTATCGATGACTTTGTAGTTCAGCGGGCGGCCGAGGATTTCGCGATGTTGTTCCACCGCCAGGCGCGAACCCATGTCGGCAAATTTGCCATAGCTGGCAAAGGCGCCAGACATGGACTTGAGGCCGTAAAAGGTAAAGGGCTCGGCGGCAAATGCCGAACGCACACTCAGCGGGAGGCTGAGGGCGGCGGCTGCGGTGAGGCTGGCTTTCAATAACGTACGACGCTGCATGGGGTGACTCCCTGGTTTAGTTATTGGCAGGAGTAGCAATGGCGATACGGTGGAGCAGGGCCTGTGGGCAGGCCTGTTATTGGGGCGACGCGGTAGCTGGGTTGGAACAGGGTCAAACGCTGGGAGTAGGGTCTTAAGAGTGATCGAACTCCAGTAGAAAATGCGGGCTGACCTGGCCTTCGAGGGCGGTCATATGGTGTTCGGCGTCGCACATGTGTTCATGCATCAGGCTGCGCACCGCGCCTTCGTCGCCGGCACGAAAAGCGCTCAGCAGCTGCTTGTGATAGTCGAGGTTGGCCGCGTCGAACTGTTTGCGCTTGGGCTTGTAGGCTTTTTTCAGCACCACCAGGTCGCGCAGCAGGTCGTTGAGAAACTGCGCCATAAAGCTCAGCAACGGGTTAGGGCAGGCCTTGGCCAGCAGGTTATGGAACTCCAGTTCCGCCAGGCGCTGTTCGCGCTGGCCGGCTTCGCTGTCTTCCGGAGCGCTGCAAAAATCCACGTTGTCCTGCAGGGCCTGGTAATCGGCTTCACTCAGGCGCCCGAGTACCGACACTGCCAGTTCCACCTCGATCACCTTGCGCAGTTGGTACACCTGCTCGCCATCCAGGTGCTGGAAGTGCAGGTAATTGCGCAAGGCGCGGCTGGCCGGTTCAGTGCCGGCCTGGTTCAGATACGCCCCGCCACTGGGGCCGGTGCGCGTACTCACCAGGCCCTCGACCTCCAGCGCCTTGAGCGCCTCACGGGCCGAGCCCTTGGAGCATTGGAAGCTTTCCATCAGCTCGCGCTCGGTGGGCAGGCGGTCGCCGGGCTTCAGCGCATCGGTGACGATGGAGCGCTTGACCGACTCGACAATCACATCGGACAGCTTCTGGCGTTTGCGGCGTAGCGGGCGAGTCAGCATGGGTTCGATTTATCGTATTAATGCGGATAAATAGCACTTAATAACGATTGGGCCGGGGCGTCAACGCGAGGTGTCGTTTCTGGTGCGAAGGGGTCGCAAACGGGTGCGGGGAAGCTCACTGCAAGGTGGCATCGGTGCACACCGTCGAACGGGGTGGCTTGGTGCCGTGCATCAGGTAGTCCCCGACCCAGCGGTTCACGCAGGCACTCACGCCGCTGAACGAAACCCCGTGGACATAGGCGTCCTTGAGCTGCACGCGACTGGCCGGGAAGGTGCGTTCAAAGGCCCAGGCGGCACCAGTGGACGGGGCATGGTCGTCGAATTCGGCTTGCACCATCAGCAGGCTGTCGAGCTGTGCCAGTGCCTTGTGCGGCAGCGGGGCGGCGGTTTTGCGTGGCCAGGTCGTGCATTGGCGAGCTTCGAGGGCACTGCCGGCGACGGGGTGCTTGGCGAGGGATTCGGACTCTTTCTGCTGCCACTGTTCTTCGCTGGAGTAGACCGAGTCATTGCACAGGATGGCGGTTTTTACCGAGTCGGCAGCCGACATGCGCAGCGGCCCCGGCTTCGGCACATTGGCCTGCAGCGGTTCGCGCACGCGCTGCAGCAGCAGGCTGAACATTGCCTTGGCCCGCTGTTCGATCTCGGCGTCGGGGCTGAATAGATACGCGCGTGCCCGAGCCTCCAGCGTCAGGTCATCGCTGTCGGGGGCTTCCCGCAGCCAGCGGCTGAGCACGTGGGCCCCCATCAAACCGGCGGGGTCGCTGTAGTAGCGGTTGTTGGAGCGCAGGGCCGTGCGCACACTGGGCAGCAGTTCCATGAAGACCCTGCGCACCGCCACCGGTGAATCGCCCAATTGGTAGAGCCCTGGGTAAAGGGCGGCGGGGGTGGCGACGAAGCGATCGAAGATTTTTTCCTTTTCGCTGGCCACGATAAAACTGGCGTGCTCGAAGGTGGACGTCCAGTTCAGGTTCGAGTCGAGCACCATGCGCCCGACATGGGCCGGGAACAGGCCGCCGTACCAGGCGCCGAGCCAGGTGCCGTAGGCGTTACCCAGGTAGTTGAAGCGCAGTTCGCCCAGTTGCTTGCGTACAAACTCCAGGTCGCGGGCCGTCTGCTCGGTGGTGATGTAGGGCGTCAGCGGATGGCTGGCGCAGGCTTGGGCGATCAACCGCGCGTTGTGGCGCACAGCGGCCAGGTTGGCCTCGCTGCGGTCTTCGCTGATGTCCCCTTGCGGCACGATCTTGCGCTCGGACTGACACTCCAGGCGCGACCCTGGCAGGCTGCCCAGGCCCCGAGGGGTGACTTCGACCACATCATAGGTGTCGGCCAGCTCGCGGTAGGTATCGCCCCAGTCGGGTTGCCGGGCGTAATGCTTCCACACCGTCGCCAGGTGCACGGCGAAGGCGCCGCCCGCATCGAGCCCCGGCCCGCCAGGGTTGGCAAACAGCGCGCCCTGGCGAGACAGCGGTTGCTTGGCGCCGACGCGCGTGATGTCAAAACTGATGCTGCCGCGCTCAGGGGCGGCGTGGTCGAGGGGCGCGGTGACGATGCCGCATTGGGTGCGTTCGATGACCTCCGGGTCCAGGCGCTCAAGCGCGGGCTGCGGGCAGTCGAGAAACCATTCGATACCGAAGGGGGAGGGCTGCGCCTGGGGGTGGCCGACGGAGGGTATGAGGGTGGCCATCAGGACCAGGCAACGGAAGGTGATGGCGCTGGCAGTGGTCAGGGATTTCATCTGCGGTCCTGGTCAGTCGGGAGAGTGACTTTTTTACCAAGGACCGCACGCTTAAAAATGTAGGAGGAAAAAACAGCGCGTGTATGAAATGCGAATTTTGTTTATCGGATGTCGGAGTGCCAGCCGCCCCCCAACGCTTTGTACAGCGCAATACTGGCCTGCAGGCGTGACAGCCGCAGTTGTACGTCCAGGTCCTGGGCCGTGTACAGGGTGCGCTGGGTTTCCAGCACCGTGAGCAGGTCTTCGGCGCCCGCCTGGTAACGGCTTTCGGCGATCTGGAAGGCGGTCTGCGCCTGTTGCAGCTCTTCGCGTTGCCATTGGCGTTGCTGGTCCAGGCGCGTGATGCTGCTGAGGGTTTTTTCCACATCGGCAAAGCCGTTGATGATTGCGCCGCGATAGGTTTGCAGCAGTTCATCCTGGCGCGCGCGGGCCTTGTCGCGTTCAGCCCTTAAACGGCCGTGGTTGAAAATCGGCCCGACCAGCCCGGCGGTCAGCGTGTAGTACGGGCTGCGCAGCATATCCGCGGCCTTGTAGGCGTCTGAGCCGAGCGTAGCGCCAAGGGTCACCTTGGGCAGCAAGGCCGCGCGGGCGATGGCCACATTGGCTTGCGCGGCGGCCAATTCGGCCTCGGCCTTGGCCAGGTCGGGGCGACGGCTCAGCAATTGGCTGGGCACACCCGCACCGATACTCGGCCAGGTCAGCGTCGCGAAAGACTCTGTGCCCAGGTCCAGGGCTTGCACGGGTTGGCCAAGCAGGGTCGCGAGGGTGATGCGCGACTCTTCGGCGACTTGCTGGATCAGCGGCAGTTGCCGTTGCTGGCTGGCGACCAGGCTTTTCTGTTGCGCCAGCTCCAGGGCGGTGGCAGAGCCGGCGTCGTAGCGAGTCTGCACCAGGGCCAGCACGTTGCGCGCATTGGCCAGGTTCAGCTCGGCGATCTGCTCGCGTTGGCGGGCGGCGAGGGTCTGGGCATAACGGTCGGCGACGTTGCCGAGCAGGGTCAATTCCACTGTGGCCTGGTCCGACTCGCTCGCGCGCAGGCTGTACAGCGCGCTGTCCCGGGCGGCGGCGCGGCCTCCCCAGAAGTCCACTTCATAACTGGCGGTGAAATTGGCGCCGAAGTTCTCCACGGTATCGTCGCTTTGCGAGGCATCCAGGTCCGGCCCACCCTGGCCGCGCAACAATTTCTGGCGGCTGGTGGTGAGGTTCAGATTCACCTCGGGCAGCAGCGGCGCACCGGCAATCACCGCCGTCGCCTGGGCCTGGCGCACCCGTGCCATGGCGGCGGCGACGTCGAAACTGTCACGCCGGGCCTGGTCGATCAGGCGGTTGAGTTGCGGGCTGCCAAACTGGGTCCACCAGCGTTGGTCGATGGCCTGGGCGGCGTTTCGCTCGGCGTATTGCCAGGCAGCCGGTGCTGCGATACCGCTGTCCACGGCGGGGGCAGGGCCGGTGCAGGCGTTGAGCAACAGGCACAGGCTGATGACTGACACGTGCGGCAGGGGGGAGGGTTTATTCACTGGTCAATGCCTTAACCGGATCGAGCCGGGCAGCTTTACGGGCCGGCATAAAGCCGAAGACGACGCCGGTGACCAGCGCACAGCCAAATGCGCCGAGCACCGCCACCAGGGAAAACTGCACCGCGACCTGGGCCAGCAGCAACAGGCCGCCCACCAGCAGTGCCAGGGCGATACCACATAAGCCGCCGACCACCGAGAGCATCACCGCTTCGGTGAGGAACTGACGCAGGATGTCGCGCTGGCGTGCGCCGGTGGCCATGCGGATGCCGATTTCGCGGGTGCGCTCGCGCACCGTCATCAACATGATGTTCATCACGCCGATGCCGCCCACCAACAGGGAAATCGCCGCAATCGAACCGAGCATCAGCGACAGGGTGTTCTGGGTGTGGGCTTCGGCCTGGATCATCGCGGCGTTGTTGGTCAGTTCATAGTCGCGCTTGCCGTTGTGCAGTTTCTGCATCAATTGGTCGATGGCCACTTCGGCGTCATGCACCTTGCGCGCATCGGCGGCGGCAATCACCACGTATTCGGGGTTGTAGCTGCCGAACAGGCGCACGCTGGCGGCGCTATAGGGAATCGCGATGCGGTCGTCACTGTCCTTGTTTCCGGAGGTGGCGCCTTTTTCCGCCAGCACGCCGACCACCTGGAATGGCACGTTTTCGATCAGGATGTACTGCCCGATCGGATTGACCTGGCCCTTGAACAGCTTCTCGCGGATGCGATGGCCGATCACCGCTACGGTGGCGGCGGCCTGTTCGTCGGCGGCGGTGAAGTAGCTGCCCTCGACCACGGGCCAGTTGAAGATCTCCGGGAAATTGGTGTCGTTGCCGCCCACATAAGCCATGTAGTCGACGTTGCCGTAACGCACCCCAGCCTCGGTGCCGTTGACCGGCATGATGCGCTTGACCTGGGGCAGGCTGGCCAGGGCCGCGACGTCGTTGAGGGTCACGATCCCCAGCGGTGTGCGTGGGTTGGGTGACGAGCCGCTCAGATACAGAATGTTGGAACCGAACGCGCCCATCTGCGCCATGACCTGGCGCTTGCTGCCTTCGCCGACCGCCAGCATCACCACCACCGAGGCCACGCCGATGATGATCCCGAGCAACGTCAGCGCGGTGCGGAAGCGGTTGATCCACATCACCCGCCATGCGGCTTGCACCGCGTCCAACAGTTCAGCCTTCCACGCGCCGTTGTGTTCGGCACCGTCGATCAAGCGTTGGCGCAGGTCCACGGCTTGCAATGCGTCGCGGCTGGCGGTGGCCGCGACGTAATGTTCATCGGCGGCAGAGTCGCTGATGATCAGGCCGTCGCGAATCTCGATGATGCGGTTGGCGCGCGCGGCCACTTCGCGATCGTGGGTGATCAGGATCACCACGTGGCCCTGGCTCGCCAGTTCGTCGAGCAGGGCCATGACCTCGGCGCCGCTGTGGCTGTCGAGGGCGCCGGTGGGTTCGTCGGCGAGGATGATATGCCCGCCGTTCATCAGTGCGCGGGCAATCGAGACGCGCTGTTGCTGGCCGCCGGACAGCTGGTGCGGACGGTTGCCGGTGCGCTCGGCCAGGCCCAGGCGCGTGAGCAGGGCGTTGGCGCGGGCGTGGCGTTCGGCGGCGCTGAGGCCGGCATAGATCGCCGGCATCTCGACGTTTTCCTGGGCCGTGCCCGACGGGATCAGGTGGTAGCCCTGGAACACAAAGCCGAACGCCTCGCGACGCAGCCAGGCCAGTTCGTCGCTGCCCAGGTGCGCGACGTTTTCCCCGGCGAACAGGTAGTCGCCTGTGCTTGGGCGGTCGAGGCAGCCGAGGATATTCATCAGCGTGGACTTGCCGGAACCGGAGGCGCCGACGATGGCGACGAACTCCCCGGCATGGATCGACAGGTCGATCCCGCGCAGCACGTCGACCTGCGGGCTATCGCCGCCGCCGTAGGATTTGCGGATGTGCTTGAGTTCGATCAGGGGCGTGGTCACGTCAACCCCCACTGCCGTCGAGCGGGCCGATCAGCAGGTGATCGCCTTCGTTGAGGCCGTCGAGCACCTCGACCCGCAAGCGATCGCTGAGGCCCAGGCGCACTTCGCGCTCCTCGATACGCCCCTTTTTCGTGACCACGCGCGCGATCTGCCTGTCGGCGCGCGACGTTCCCTGCAATGCCGCGACGGGCACGGTCAGCGCATCCCGTGCCTGGCCGGCGACAAAGAACACCTGGGTGGTCATTTCAGCCATCAGCGCGTTGTCGGGGTTATCCACATCCAGCAGCACCGTGTACAGCACAACGCGGCCGGTCCCGTTTTTGCTGGAGCTGGTCGGGCTGCCACTGCCCTGGGTCTCATTCAGCGGTTTGGGGGGAATCGGCAGGATTTGCCGCACGGTGCTGGTCCAGCGGCGGTTGCCGCCGCTCAGGGTGGTGAAATAGGCCGTCATGCCGGGTTTGACATGGCCGATATCGGCTTCCGAGACTTCAGCCCACACCGTCATCGGCGACAACTTGGCGATGCGCAGGATCAACGGCGTCTGCTGCTGCGCGTTGAGGGTCTGGCCGACGCGCGCATCCACGGCGACCACGGTGCCGGTCATCGGCGCATAGATGCGCGTATAACCCAACTCGGCTTCGTCACTGCGCAGGCTGGCCTGGGCCTGGAGAATCTGCGCCTGGAACATCGCGACCCGGGCCTGGGTGGCGCTCAGTTCGGCCTTGGCGGTTTGCACGTCTTCTTCGCGGGTGGCATTGCCGGCGGCCAGGCGCTGCTGGCGCTGGTACTTCTGCTGCGCCAGTGCGTGCTGGGCCTTCTGCTCCTGCAATTGGGCCTTGAGGTTTTCGATGGCGTAGCGGCTGGCGTCGAGCTTGGCCTTTTGCGTCGAAGGGTCGATCTCCACCAGCAACTGGCCTTCCTGGACCTGGTCGCCGGCCTCGACATGGATCTTGCGGATCTGCCCGGACGCCTGGGCGCCCACATCCACGTAGCGCCGCGGTTGCAGGGTGCCCAGGGCGGTGACGCTGTTTTCGATATTGCCGCGCGTGACGGTGACGGTCGTCAGATTGTCGGCGCCCTGGGGCAGCACCTGCCAGGCGGCCACGGCGA
The DNA here is from genome assembly GCF_042015035.1 of Pseudomonas gorinensis. Taxonomy (NCBI): domain Bacteria; kingdom Pseudomonadati; phylum Pseudomonadota; class Gammaproteobacteria; order Pseudomonadales; family Pseudomonadaceae; genus Pseudomonas; species Pseudomonas gorinensis. Next base: position 4,902,069 of record NZ_CP167125.1, on the reverse strand, counting down.
TGATGGGAAGCAGGCACGCGGCAGCGAGCAGGGCGCGTCGGGCGGGGCGAGGGCGTTTCATGCTTTGGTTCCAGCCAGGGAAGTTCGGGCCGCGATTGCGGGGGGCTGACAGTTAAACGAGGGAATTGCCCGAAGATTTAGGCGGTTACACACGCAAATAGCGCTGTGGCGAGTAAAAAAATCGCCGATGGGTGCAAGACTTCTTTAAAAGTAGATGAGAATTACTATAAATTGCACGCAGCCAAACTGCCATTACTGAATGGCCTGTATTTGTGTAGGAGCGAGCGTGCTCGCGAAGAGCTCAAGGACGCCGCGTTCACTCTGGTTTCCCGCGTTATCGTTGACGTACATCGCGAGCACGCTCGCTCCTACAGCACCTAATGCCGCCGCCCGTAGGCCGGGAGTCATGTTGGAAAACTACTATCGTGAGCTGGTGTGTTTCCTCAACGCCAAGCTGGGCAACCGCCAGGTGGCCGAAGATGTGGTGCATGACGCTTATGTGCGGGTGTTGGAGCGGACCAGCGAGACGCCCATCGACCAGCCTCGAGCCTTCCTGTACCGCACGGCGTTGAACCTGGTCATCGACGGGCACCGGCGCAATGCGCTGCGCCAGGTCGAGCCGCTGGACGTGCTGGACCATGAAGAGCGGTTTTCCAGCTACGCGCCCCACACCAGCCATGATCAGGCCCAGCGCCTGGAGTTGCTCGAACGGGCGCTGGCCGAATTACCCGCGCCGTGCCGCCACAGCTTCCTGCTGCGCAAACTCGAGGGTTTGTCCCATTCGCAAATCGCCGAACGCCTGGGTATTTCACGCAGCCTGGTGGAAAAACACATCGTCAATGCCATGAAGCACTGCCGGGTCCGGATGCGCGAGTGGGACGCGCACTGATCGGCGATCGGTTAAATTTTATTTCATTGTCCTCGTTTCCTATCAACACATGACCTGTTGTGCAGGTCTTGAAGGTATTCCCGCCCCACCGCCACGGGGCTTATCCAGAGGACACTGGAATGACACAGGCAATTGCTTCGCCCGCGGTTCACGACCTGATCGGTATCGGTTTCGGCCCTTCGAACCTGGCGCTGGCCATCGCCCTGCAGGAGCGTGAAAAGACGCAGGGCAAACTGGACGTGCTGTTTCTCGACAAACAGGCTGATTACCGCTGGCACGGCAATACCCTGGTGACCCAGAGCGAACTGCAGATTTCGTTCCTCAAGGACCTGGTGACCCTGCGCAACCCCACCAGCCCGTACTCCTTCGTCAACTACCTCAAGGCCCATGACCGCCTGGTGGACTTCATCAACCTGGGCACCTTCTACCCGTGCCGCATGGAGTTCAACGACTACCTGCGCTGGGTCGCCGGGCAGTTCCAGGCCGTGGGCCGCTACGGAGAGGAAGTGCTGGCCATCGAGCCGATCCTGCATCAACAACAGGTCGAGGCGCTGCGGGTGATTTCCCGCGATGCCCAGGGTGAGCAGCATGTGCGTACCACCCGTGCGGTCGTGGTCAGCGCCGGTGGCACGCCGCGGGTGCCGGAGGTGTTCAAGGCCCTGAAGGATGATGGCCGGGTGTTCCACCATTCCCAGTATTTGTCGCGCTTGGCCCAGCAGCCCTGTGTCGACGGCAAGGCGATGCGGATCGCGGTGATCGGCGGCGGCCAGAGTGCGGCCGAAGCCTTCATCGACTTGAATGACAGCTTCCCGTCGGTGCAGGTCGACATGATCCTGCGCGGCTCGGCACTCAAGCCGGCCGATGACAGCCCGTTCGTCAACGAAGTGTTCTCGCCGGCCTTCACCGACCTGGTGTTCCAGCAGGCCGGCACCGAGCGTGAACGCCTGCTCGCCGAGTACCAGAACACCAACTATTCGGTGGTGGACCTGGACCTGATCGAACGCATCTACGGCATCTTCTACCGCCAGAAAGTCTCCGGCATTGCGCGCCATGCGTTCCGCACCATGACCGTGGTCGAGAAGGCCACCCCCGGTCCGTTGGGCATCGAACTGGCCCTGCGCAACAACGGCACTGGCGAAACCAGCGTCAGCCACTACGACGCGGTGATCCTGGCCACCGGCTACGAGCGCCAGATGCATCGCGAATTGCTGGCGCCGCTGGAGGAGTATCTGGGTGACTTTGAAGTGGCGCGCGACTACCGCCTCGTCACCGATGAGCGCTGCAAGGCCGGCATCTACATCCAGGGCTTCAGCCAGGCCAGCCATGGCTTGAGCGATACGTTGCTGTCGGTGTTGCCGATTCGTGCGGATGAGATTGCGGCGTCGCTGTTCGAGCATGATCGTCATCGTGGCCAGGGCCGCTCGGTGCAGGACCGGCTGCTCGCCGCCGCCAGCTGACCCCCTTGCAGGAGCGAGCTTGCCGCGAAAACCGTCGACGATAACGCGGGCATTCTGGGTTGACGCGGGGGTCTTGCGTTCTTCGCGAGCAAGCTCGCTCCTACAGGTGGTACTGGCAACACTGTGGGGCGACTGGTACTGTATAAAAAACCAGTATCGGTAGCCCTCCATGCAATTGATCGAAAAACTCAGCATCCTCGCCGACGCCGCCAAGTACGATGCCTCGTGCGCCAGCAGTGGCGCGCCCAAGCGTAGCTCGGAGGGCAAGGCGGGGCTGGGTTCTACCGATGGCATGGGCATCTGCCACAGCTACACGCCGGATGGGCGCTGTGTGTCGCTGCTCAAGGTGTTGCTCACCAACTTCTGCCTCTACGACTGCCAATACTGCGTCAATCGCCGCTCCAGCGACGTGCCGCGGGCACGCTTCAGCCCGGAGGAGGTGGTCACGCTCACGTTGGATTTCTATCGGCGCAATTGCGTCAGCGGGCTGTTCCTCAGCTCGGGCATCATCCGCTCGGCGGACTACACCATGGAGCAGCTCGTGCGGGTGGCCAAGCTGCTGCGCGAAGAACATGACTTTCGCGGCTATATCCACCTCAAGACCATTCCCGAAGCCGACCCGGCGTTGATCGCCGAGGCCGGGCGGTATGCTGATCGCCTCAGTGTGAATATCGAATTGCCCACGGATGCCAGCCTGCAAACCCTGGCGCCGGAGAAGCAGATCGTATCGATCAAGCAGGCCATGCAGACCATCTACACCGGCGAACAGACCGTGCTCAACGAACCCCGTGCCCCGCGTTTCGCGCCGGCCGGGCAGAGCACGCAGATGATCGTCGGCGCCGACGACACCGACGACAGCACCATCCTCCATGGGGCCGAGGCGTTGTATGGCAATTTCAAGCTGCGCCGCGTGTATTACTCGGCGTTCAGCCCCATCCCCAACAGCCCGAAAAGCGTGCCCCTGGCCGCGCCGCCATTGATGCGCGAGCACCGTTTGTACCAGGCGGATTTCCTGCTGCGCAGCTACGGCTTCAGCGCCAATGAACTGTTCGAAGGCCCTGGCCACCTGGCCCTGGATATCGACCCCAAGCTGGCCTGGGCCCTGGAACACCGCGACGTCTTCCCCCTGGACCTGAACCGTGCCGAAGCGACCCTGATCGCCCGTATCCCCGGTATCGGCCTGCGCACCACCCAGCGCCTGGTGGACCTGCGCCGTGAACGCAAGATCCGTTTCGAAGACCTGGCCCGCATGCGCTGCGTGCTGGCCAAGGCCAAGCCATTTTTCATCACCAGCGACTACCACCCGCAACAGGCTGAAAGCACCAGCGTGCTGCTGCGTGAACAACTGCGTGACCGTCCGCAGCCGCAACAAATGGGGTTGTGGGGATGATCAGCCTGGAATGCGACAACCTGTTCAGTACCTGGCGCGAACAGGCGCGTTGGCTGCTCAGCCATCAGGTCGATCCCAGCCAGGTGAGTTGGGGCGAGGCTGAAGTGGCGGACCTGTTCGCCACCGACGAACCGATCCCCGAGGGGCTGGGGCCGTTCCAGGCGCGGATTCCCAAGGCGTTGCTCGAACTGCTGGAAGCCGCCGCCTGTTACCACGGCGAGCAGCGCTGGAGCCTGTTGTATGAGGTGCTGTGGCGGGTCAGCCATGGCGACCGCACGGCAATGCTCGCGGGGGACAAACTGGGCAGCGAACTGCAACGGCGAATCAAGCAGGTCAGCCGCGAGGCTCATCACCTGCATGCGTTCGTGCGGTTTATCGCGGTACCCCAGGAGGCCGGGCCCGAGCTGCCGGAGTACGTGGCCTGGCATGAGCCGGCCCATGACATTCTCCGCAGCGCCAGCCAGCACTTTATCGGGCGCATGGGCCGCCATCGCTGGATGATCGCGACACCGTTGGATGGGGTTTACTACGATGGCGAGCAACTGATCCATCAACGCCAGTGCCCAGAGGCGTGGCAGCAGTTGGCGCAGAATGTCGAGGACCCCCACAGTGCCATGTGGTTGACCTATTACAGCCACATCTTCAACCCGGCGCGGTTGAACCCCAAGGTGATGGAAGGGCATTTGCCAAGCCGGTTCTGGAAGAACTTGCCGGAGGGCAAGTTGATCCCGGGGTTGATCAGCGAGGCGCGGACGGGGAAGCAGAAGGATGGGCAGGCGAGCCTGATTGGGGCAAAGCCGGGTAAGCGCATCTCCAGCGGGCACGCTTAAAAAATGTGGCAGGGAGCTTGTTGTGGCAAGCCTTAATGCCGTTCAGTTAAGGCTTTTTTGTAGGAGCGAGGGGGACGCCTAGTTCTTGCTCGCGAAAAACTCACAGGCGCCGCGTTCATTCAGGAAACACGCGTTATCGTTGACGTTTTTCGCGAGCAAGAACTAGGCGTCCCCCTCGCTCCTACAGAAGGCGATGTACGCTTAACTGAACGGCATTAGGGCAAGCCTGCTCGCCACATACAACTGGGCTTGATCCTTATGCCAGTTCAGTGGCGGTGTTCTTGACGATTGCGAGTTCGGGATGTGCCACGAGTTTGTCGATGTGCAACTCATCATTGTTCAACCAGGTCTCGGTCAGCACCCGGTAATGCTCCATATCCCGGCAGCGCATGCGCAGGCTGTAGTCGAACGGCCCGCTGATCAGCTGGCATTCGAACACCTGCGGGCAGGCCTTGACGCAGGCTTCGAAAGCCTTTTGCGCCGAGCGCCCGCTCTGGTTGGACAAGGCCACGAGCACCAGCAGAGACAGCCCTGGCGAGACCATCTGCACATCGATGATCGCCCCATACCCGCGGATCACCCCACGTCGCTCCAGCTTGCGCACCCGCTCCAGGCAGGGCCGGGGAGTGAGGTGGACCAGTGACGAGAGCTTTTCGTAGGTGATACGCCCCTGATGCCGCAGCACGTCGATGATTGCCTCATCGATGCGATCCAGCGCAGGGGAAGAATGGGGTCCGTTGGCCTTGGTATCCATGGGTTTCACTTCAAACGATTGGAAAGAAATTGCTGCAAGCGTTCGCTGTTGGGGTGGTCGAGGATCTCGGCGCCGCCTTGTTCTTCGACCCGGCCCTGATGCAAGAACAGCACTTGGCTGGACACCTGGCGGGCAAAGCCCATTTCGTGGGTGACCATCAACATGGTACGACCTTCCTCAGCCAACGTCTGTATGACTTTGAGGACCTCTCCTACAAGTTCAGGGTCGAGGGCGGAGGTCGGTTCATCGAACAGGATGATTTCCGGCTCCATCGCCAGGGCCCGGGCGATGGCCACGCGCTGCTGTTGACCGCCAGACAGGAACGCCGGGTATTGATCCGCCACCCGGCCAGGCAGGCCGACCTTGTCCAGGTACAGGCGCGCGCGTTTTTCCGCCTCGGCGGCGCTCACGCCCAACACCCTGCGCGGGGCCATGGTGATGTTCTCCAGCACGGTCATGTGGCTCCACAGGTTGAAATGCTGGAACACCATGGCCAGGCGCGTGCGCAGGTTCTGCAATTGCTCCTGGTGCGGTGCGCGGGTACCGGCGCGGCCCTGGCGCATTTCGATGCTGATGCCGTCCAGGGTGATGACCCCGGCGTCCGGTTGTTCGAGGAAGTTGATGCAACGCAGCATGGTGCTTTTGCCCGAGCCGCTGGCGCCGATCAGGCTGATCACATCGCCGTTGCGTGCGTTGAGGGACACGCCCTTGAGCACTTCGTGTTCGCCGTAGCGTTTATGGATGCCTTCGACCTGCAGCTTGACGGCAGCCGTGGCCGTTCGTGTAGCGGGGACATCGACAGGATAAGTGGCCAGGGCCTGCGCGGACTGATTCATGGGTTAGCCTCGGGTAGGAACAAGAAAACGCATCCAGCGACGTTCGGCCAGTCGAAACAGGCCCACCAGTGCAAAGGACAGCAGCATGTAGAGCAGGGCAGCGATACCGAAGGCCTGGAACGTCAGGAACGTTTCGGCATTCGCATCGCGGGCCACCTTGAGGATATCGGCGACGGTGGCGGTAAACGCCAGCGATGTGGCGTGCAGCATCAGGATCATTTCATTGCTGTAGGCCGGCAACGCCCGGCGCAACGCGGCCGGTACCACCACAAACAGGTTCAGGCGCCAGCCATGCAGGCCATAGGCGCGTGCCGCTTCGAGTTCGCCGTGGGGAATATTACGGATCGCCCCGGCAAAGATTTCCACGGTGTAGGCGCAGGTGTTGAGCACGAAGGCCAGCAGGGTGCAGTTCAAGGCATTGCGGAAAAACTGGTTGAGCAGGGCGTTGTCCTGCACCACCTCCAGGCTGTACAGCCCGGTGTAGCAAATCAACAGTTGGATATACAGCGGCGTGCCCCGGAACAGGTAGGTGTACACCTCCACTGGCCAGCGCAGCCAGACGTGTTCCGAGACGCGGGCCAGTGCCAGGGGGATCGACAGGACAAAGCCGAACACCACCGAGATAATGAACAGCCACAGGGTCATGGCGACGCCGGACAAACCCGCGCCATCGCTGAACAGGTAGGCCAGGCCGTATTGCTGGAACAGTTCGATCATCGCGCCATCCCCTTGATGCCGAGGTTGTAGCGCCGCTCGAGGCGCTTGAAGATGCGGTTGGAGAGGGTGGTGATCACCAGGTAGACCAGGCCGGCGAGGATCAGGAAGTACAACGGCTCATTGGTGGTCTTGCCAGCGTTTTGCGCGGCCTTGACCAGGTCCGACAGGCCGATGATCGACACCAGCGCCGTGGACTTGAGCAGCACCAGCCAGTTATTGCCCAGGCCCGGCAGGGCGAAGCGCATCAACTGCGGGAACAGCACCAGGCGAAACCGCTGCCAGCGGCTCAGGCCATAGGCGGTCGCGGCTTCCAGTTGGCCGACCGGCACGCTGAGGATCGCGCCACGGAAGTTTTCGGTGAAATACGCGCCATAAATAAACCCCAGGGTGATCACCCCAGCGGTGAACGGGTCGATTTCGAAGTAGTTCCAGCCGAATACTTCGCTCAGGTCGTTGAGCCACAGTTGCAAGCTGTAGAAGATCAGCAGGATCAGCACCAGGTCCGGCACGCTGCGGATCAGCGTGGTGTAGAGCGTCGCCGGCACGCGCAGCCAGTTGGCGCTGGAGAGCTTGGCACCGGCGGCGACCAGGCCCAGGGTGAGGCTCAGGGCCAGCGCCAGGAGCGCCAGCTTGAGCGTCATCCAGGCACCCTGGGCCAGCATCGGGCCGTAGCCTTGCAAGTTGAGGAGTTCGTTCATGGGGGGATCTCTAAAGGAACGACGCCCTTTTGTAGGAGCGAGCTTGCTCGCGAAGAACTCAAGGGCACCGCGTTAAACCGGATTCGCTGCGTTACCGTTTACGACCTTTGCGAGCAAGCTAGCTCCTACAAGGGCTTTGGCCGGTGGGGCTTACTCGTTGTAGATGTCTTGATCACCGAAGTATTTCTTCTGGATCTGCGCGTAGGTGCCGTCTGCCTGTACAGCGGCGATGCCCTTGTTGATCAGCGCACGCAAGTCCTGGTCGTTCTTGCGCAGGCCCATGGCGATGTCCAGGGGCAGGGTCGGGTCCTTGAAGGCCGGGCCGGTCTTGAAGTCGGCGCCTTCAGGCTTGGACAGGAAGTTGAGCTGGGCTTCGAGCTTGTCGGTCAGGGTGGCGTCGAGGCGGCCGTTCTGCAGGTCGGCGTAGTTCTGTTCCTGGGACTGGTATGCCTTGATCTGCGCGCCGAGCTTGGCCAGTTGGGCACGGGCATAGGCTTCTTGCAGCGAGCCTTGCAGCACACCGACTTGCTTGCCTTTCAACGATTCCGGCGTGTCGCCGAACTCGGCGCTTTTACGGGTGATGACCGAGGTCGGGCTGAGGAACAGGCGGTCGGTGAAGTCGATGACTTTCTCGCGCGCCGGGGTCACCGCCATGGACGACATGATCGCGTCGAACTTGCGCGCACGCAGGGCCGGGATCATGCCGTCGAATTCGTTGTGCACCCAGGTGCATTTGACTTCGAGCTTGGCGCAGATGGCGTTGCCCAACTCGATATCGAAACCTTGCAGGCTGCCATCGGCGGCCACGGATTCAAACGGGGGGTACTCGGGGAATACGCCAAAGCGGATTTCTTTCCAATCCTGGGCGTGGGCGGTGGTGGCGCACAGTGGCAACAGCAACGCAGCGAAGAGTGATCGCAGTGGAGTCATGTGTAAGTCCCTATATTTTGTAATTGATGTCAGGGCAGTCAAAAGGTGAATCGAGTCTTTATTGTTTAGTGCAGCTTTGTGGTCGTTCGGCTTCTTGTGGGGAGCCCACTTGTTGTGGCGAGCGGGCTTGTCCCGCGTTGGGCTGCGTAGCAGCCCCAAGCCATTCACCGCGTTTTTACAGACACGACGCGGCGTTTTTATTGGGGCTGCTGCGCAGCCCAACGCGGGGCAAGCCCGCTCGCCACAGAGAATGCTTCATGGTGGTGCGTTTTTTGTGTCGTTTACCCCCGGCTCAAAGCGCAAATTGCGCTGTTAAAACAAGCAATGCAGCGGAATCGGCTGTAGCACCCTATGAATCGGCTTTTCAGTCCGGGAAATCCGGCCTGCCCTGGGCGCAAAGCGGCAGGCCAGAGCGGTCTCAGGCGCGCTTTTTGTGCTGTGCACGAGGTTGTTGGGCCAGGCGCGCGAACAGGTCTTTCGGGTCGGCCAGGTCGGGTACCAGTTCCAGCTCGCTGCCGACATCCAGCGCCTTGGCGACGTCGAGCACGTAGCGCAGGGCGGAGTAGTCTTCGATGGCAAACCCCACCGAGTCGAACAGGGTGACCTGGCGCGCATTTTCACGGCCGGGCTGCTGGCCGTTGATCACCTGCCACAACTCGGTCACCGGCGAGTCTTCCGGCATGTGCTGGATTTCACCTTCGATGCGGCTTTGCGGTTCGTATTCGACGATCACCCGGGCGCGCTCGACGATGCGTCGGTCCAGCTCAGTCTTGCCTGGGCAGTCGCCGCCCACGGCATTAAGGTGCATGCCGGGTTCGATCATCTCGTCGGTGAGGATGGTGGCGTAGGCTTTGTCGGCGGTGACGGTGGTGACGATATCCGCACCTTTGACAGCCTCGGCCACGCTGCCGGCCAGGATCACCTTGATTGCCGGGAACGCCTTGAGGTTGGCGGCCAGCTTGGCGGTGGCCCTGGCGTCGATGTCGAACAGGCGGATCTCGTTGATGCCGAGCATCGCGTGGAAGGCCAGTGCCTGGAATTCGCTCTGGGAGCCGTTGCCGATCAACGCCATGCTGCGGCTGTTGTCGCGGGCCAGGTAGCGGGCCACCAGGGCTGAGGTGGCGGCGGTACGAATCGCGGTGGTCAGGGTCATCTCCGCCAGCAGCACCGGTTTACCGGTGTCCACGTCGCCCAGGGCTCCAAAGGCCATCACGGTAAGCATGCCAGCCAGGGTGTTTTTCGGGTGGCCGTTGACGTATTTGAAGGCGTACAGCGAGGCGTCGGACACCGGCATCAATTCGATCACGCCATCCGGCGAGTGGTTGGCCAGGCGTGCGCATTTCTCGAAGTCCTGCCAGCGCAGGTAGTCGGCGCGGATGTACTCGGCCATCTCGGTGATGCAGGTTTGCAGGCCTTTTTGCGAAACCAGGTAGCTGAGGTCGTTGACGTCGATATAACGGGTCATGGCAAGACTCCTTATTGAAATGAGGGACGGGCGGGCAGATGCACTTCTGCCAGCATGCAGCGGGCACTGCCGCCGCCGATGCGTTCGATGTTGTCGATGTTCACCACCACCGGCCGTGTGTGACGCTCCACATGCTGGCGCTGGGCCGGTTGCAGCGCGCTCCAGGCACTGGCAGACATCACCAGCAGCGGCTGGCCGTCGCGGTCGTGGACTTCGAGCATGTTGCCGGCGAAGGCTTCGAGCTGGTCGAAGTCGAGGCCGAGGATGTCTTTGCCGGTGTCGCGCAGCGAGCGCTCCAGGGCCTGGCGTTCGTTGGCATCGGGCAGCGCTTGCAGGCACACCACCGCGAGGTCGCGGCCGACACTCATCATCACGTTGCTGTGGTAGATCGGCGCATGGTGCCGGTCGACGGCGTGGAACACGCAGAGTTGATAGTCGAGACGTTCGGCGAACTGGCGCAGGGCGGCGTGGTGGGTGCGCCCGGAATGGCAGGCGTAGCTGATACGGTGCTGACGGTCGAGCACCATGCTGCCGGTGCCTTCGAGGAAGATGTTTTGTTGTTCGAGGTGGCTGAGGTCGATGGTGTCCTTGATCGCAAAGCGCTGCTCCAGCACTTGCAGCACCCCCTTGTTGCGCTCCAGTCGGCGGTTCTGGCCTTCCATCGGGTACAGCACCAGGCTGCCATCGGCGTGGCTGCTCCACCAGTTATTGGGAAAGATCGAGTCCGGGGTGTGAGGCGCCGGGGTGTCCTGCACCACCAGTACTTCCACGCCGTGCTGGCGCAGGGTGTCGACGTAGCCGTCGAACTCTTCCAGCGCTTTCTGCTGTGCACCGAGCGGGTCGAGGGGCGCACGTTGGAAGCGGTTGTTGATCGCGGTGTCCGGGTTGAAGGCAAAGCGCGCCGGGCGAATCATCAGGACGGTGTTGGTGGTTTGCATGGGTGCACGAATCCATGGGGTGAGCTGTGGGGCTATTTTGTGGCTTGTGCGGTATGAATCCCGGCTGAAACAACGGGGCGGCTCAGCCGGGAAAGCTGAAAAGGGGGGTAGGGCAGCCGAATCGGCTGCCGGGGGTGGAATGCGGTCAAAATGTGGGAGTGGGCGGTGCGACGATTCGACTGGCCCCCGATAGCAATCTTTCGGTTACAGGTTATCTGACTGGCACACCGCTATCAGGGGCAAGGCCCCTCCCACATTGGTACAGTGGCGACTGTTATAGCGCCGTCAGCCAGGAGGAACCATGTCTACCGTCGTTCGTCTCGCCCAATCCGCCGATGCCGAAGGGATCAGCCAGGTCATCCTCGCGGCTTTGCACAGCAGCAATGCGCGGGATTATCCGGCGGAGGTGATTGCGCGGGTGGCCAGCAACTTCACGCCGGACGCGGTGCTGGACCTGCTCAAGCGCCGTGTGGTGCTGGTGGCGATGCAGGACTCGGTGATCGTCGCCACGGCGGCCTTGGATGGAAATGTGGTGCGCTCGGTGTTCGTCAACCCGGCGCTGCACGGGCAGGGCATTGGTCGGCTGCTGATGATTGAAATCGAACTGCGCGCGCGGGACGCGGGGGTGACGACCCTGAGTGTGCCGTCCTCGCTGACCGCCGAGCCGTTCTACACCAAGCTGGGCTTTCACACGGTACGCGATGTCTACCACGGCAATGAGCGCACGTTGGTGATGGAAAAGGCGCTGTTGTCGCGCCATCCCATCGGGCCATATCGCGACCGCCAGCATCGGGCGCAGGTGGTGGCGTTATGGCAGGAGGCGTTTGGTTATGACACGGCGCATAACCTGCCGACCTTGGCGATCGATAAGAAACTGGCGGTCAATGACGGGCTGTTTTTCGTGGCGACGGACAAAAAAACCGTGATCGGGACGATTCTTGCCGGCTACGACGGCCATCGCGGCTGGCTGTACTCGGTGGCCGTGCACGCCGACTATCGGCGTCATGGCCTGGGTTCCTCGCTGGTGCGGCATGCGGAACAGGCACTGACGGCCCTGGGCTGCATGAAGATCAACCTGCAGATCACCAGTGGCAATGATGCGGTGGCGGGGTTTTACGAGGCGCTGGGGTATGGGGTGGAGCCGAGGATCAGCATGGGCAAGAAGATTGTCGAGAATATCCCGACTCAATCTTGAGAACACTGCAAATCAAATGTGGGAGGGGGCTTGCCCCCGATGGCGGAGTGTCAGCCCGTACAGTTTTAACTGATGCACCGCCATCGGGGGCAAGCCCCCTCCCACAGGGTATTGCAGTGTTGCTGGCTTAGACTTTTACGATCCAACCCTCTGGCGCTTCGACGTCGCCGGTCTGCACACCAGTCAGCTCTTTGTAGAGCTTCTGGGTGATCGGGCCGACTTCGGTCTCGCTGTAGAACACGTGCAGCTTGCCGTTGTACTGGATACCGCCGATCGGCGAGATCACGGCGGCAGTCCCGCAGGCGCCGGCTTCCTTGAAGTCCGACAGTTTGTCGATGAACACTTCGCCCTCGATCACTTCCAGGCCCAGGCGGGTCTTGGCCAGTTCGATCAGCGACAGGCGGGTGATGCCTGGCAGCACCGAAGGCGACTTCGGTGTGATGAACTTGTTGTCGTGGGTGATCCCGAAGAAGTTGGCCGAGCCGACTTCCTCGATTTTCGAGTGGGTCATCGGGTCCAGGTAGATCGCGTCGGCGAAACCGGATTTCTTCGCTTCCGAGCCTGGCATCAGGCTGGCGGCGTAGTTGCCACCGACCTTGGCGGCCCCGGTGCCCTGTGGCGCGGCGCGGTCGAAGGTGGAGATCTGGAAGTTATGTGGCACCAGGCCGCCCTTGAAGTAGGCGCCGACCGGGATGCAGAACACCGAGAAGATGAACTCCGGCGCGGTACGCACGCCGATGTTGTCACCGGTACCGATCACGAACGGGCGCAGGTACAGCGCGCCGCCGCTGCCGTACGGCGGGATGAACCGCTCGTTGGCCTTGACCACTTGTTTGCACGCGTCGATGAACGCGTCGGTCGGGACGTGCGGCATCAGCAGGCGCGCGCAACTGCGCTGCATGCGTGCGGCGTTCTGGTCCGGACGGAACAGGTTGATCGAGCCGTCCTTGCAGCGGTAGGCCTTGAGGCCTTCGAAGCACTGCTGACCGTAGTGCAGGGCAGTGGAGCCCTCGCTGATGTGCAGCACGTTGTCGTCGGTCAGGGTGCCGGCTTGCCATTCGCCGTTTTTCCAGACCTGGAGAAACCGCTTGTCGGTCTTGATGTAGTCAAAACCCAGCTTGTCCCAATTGATGCTTTCGTTACCCATGACACCCTCTATCTTTGGTCAAGTCGGTTTTTTTCTGAATGGGCGCAACAATACTGCATTCGCAGGTCCGTTCGCATCCCCCGCGTCCCTTGTAGGAGCGAGCTTGCTCGCGAAAAACTCAAGGGCGCCGCGTTCATTCTGGTTTCACGCGTTATCGTTGACGATTTTCGCGAGCAAGCTCGCTCCTACAGACGGCGTTGTGAGCCCGGTTAAAGGTGCAAGGCATGCCCGAGCGCACGCAGTGCCGCTTCCTGCACCGCCTCACCGAGCGTCGGATGGGCATGGATAGTGCCCGCCACGTCTTCCAGGCGCGCGCCCATTTCCAGGCTCAGGCCGAACGCGGTGGACAGCTCGGACACGCCGGCACCGACGGCTTGCCAGCCGACAATCAGGTGGTTGTCACGCCGCGCCACCACCCGTACGAAACCGGTTTTCGACTCCAGGGTCATCGCGCGGCCGTTGGCGGCAAACGGGAAACTCGACACGATGCAGTCCAGGCCGGCGGCCTTGGCTTCATCGGGCGTCTTGCCGACCACCACCAGTTCCGGGTCGGTAAAGCACACCGCCGGGATCGCCGCCGGGTTGAATTCGCGGTGTTGACCGCTGATCAGTTCCGCGACCATCTCGCCCTGGGCCATGGCCCGGTGCGCCAGCATCGGCTCGCCGCTCAGGTCGCCGATCGCCCACACATTGTGCATGCTGGTCTGGCAACGGTTGTTGATCCTGATCGCCGCGCCATTCATCTCCAGGTCCAGCGCCTCGAGGTTCCAACCCTGGGTATTGGGTTTGCGACCGACGGCCACCAATACCTGGTCGGTCACCAGTGACAAGGTGTCGCCATTCGGGTCGCGCACTTGCAGGTGGTTGTGTTCGAAGCCGGTGACGCTGTGCTTGAGGTAAAGCTTCACTCCCAGTTGCTTGAGGGACTCAGCCACCGGTTGGGTCAGTTCGGCGTCATAGGCGGGCAGGATGCGCTCCTGCGCCTCCACCACGCTGACTTCGGCGCCGAGCTTGCGGTAGGCAATGCCCAGCTCCAGGCCGATATAGCCACCGCCCACCACAATCAGGCGCTTGGGCACGCGGGTCGGCGCCAGGGCTTCGGTGGAGGAGATGATCGGCCCGCCAATCGGCAGCATCGGCAGGTTGACGCTTTTCGAGCCGGTGGCCAGCAACAGGTGTTCGCACTGGATGCGCTGGTCGCCGACGTCGACGGTCTTGCCGTCCACCACGTTGGCCCAGCCGTGGATCACCTGCACCTTGTGTTTCTTCAGCAGCGCGGCAACGCCAGTGGTCAGGCGATCGACAATGCCGTCTTTCCATTCCACGCTTTTGCGGATGTCCAGGGTCGGCACATCCACTTCGATGCCCAGCTGGGAACCCTGGCTGTGGTGGATGGTTTGCTGGAACTGTTCGGCCACATGGATCAGGGCCTTGGACGGAATGCAGCCGATATTCAGGCAGGTACCGCCCAATGCCTGGCCTTCGACCAGAATGGTCGGGATGCCCAACTGGCCGGCGCGAATGGCGGCCACATAACCGCCGGGGCCGCCGCCGATAATCAGTAGGGTGGTATGCAGTGTTTGAGTCATGCCCTTACTCCAGGAACAGGCTGGCGGGTTGTTCGAGCAAGCCGCGAATGGCCTGGATGAATTGTGCCGCGTCCATGCCATCGACCACTCGGTGATCGAAGGAACTGGAGAGGTTCATCATCTTGCGGATCACGATCTGGCCCTTGATCACCATCGGCCGTTCGACGATGCGGTTGACGCCGACGATGGCCACTTCCGGCAGGTTCAGCACCGGGGTGCTGACGATACCGCCCAAGGCACCCAGGCTGGTCAGGGTAATGGTCGACCCCGACAGTTCGTCGCGGCTGGCCTTGCCATTGCGCGCGGCGGTGGCCAGGCGCGCGATTTCCTCGGCATTGCCCCACAGGCTGCGCGCCTCGGCGTGACGCACCACCGGCACCATCAGCCCTACATCGCTCTGCGTCGCGACGCCCACGTGGACGGCGCCAAGGCGGGTGATGACCTGGGCTTCGTCGTCGTACCGCGCATTGATCTGCGGGAACTCCCGCAACGCCACGACCATGGCGCGCACGATGAATGGCAGCAGGGTCAGCTTGCCGCGTGTCGCACCGTGCTTCTCATTGAGGTGCACACGCAATTCGTCCAGGGCGGTGACGTCGATCTCCTCCACATAGCTGAAATGCGCGGCGCGGCGGGTGGCATCCTGCATGCGCTGGGCGATCTTGCGGCGCATGCCGATCACCGGGATCTGTTCTTCGTCGTTGCGTTCGGCGTAGGGGTTGGTGGCAACGGACGCTTTCAGCGAACCCTGCAGCAAGTAGGCGTCCAGGTCTTCGTGCAGGATCCGGCCGGCAGGGCCCGTGCCCTGGACCAGGCGCAGTTGGATACCCGCATCCAACGCATGCTTGCGCACGGCGGGGGAGGCCAGTGGGCGTTCATTGGCATCGCGAGCCACGGGGGCGTGTGGCGCCACGGCCGGCTTGGCTGCCGGCTTGCTTTCCACCACCGGGGCCGCCTTGGCTTCAACCACCGGCGCGGCTTTCACCGGTGCCGCGGTGACCGGCGCATCCTTGGTATTGCCTGCGCCTTCCACTTCAATGCTGATCAAGACACTGCCCACGGCCATGACTTCACCCGGCTCGCCGCCGAGGGCAATCACCCTGCCATGGACCGGCGAGGGAATATCCACCATCGCCTTGTCGGTCATCACATCCGCCAGCACCTGGTCTTCGACCACCATATCGCCGACCTTCACATGCCAGGCCGACAGTTCAACTTCCGCAATGCCTTCGCCAATGTCCGGCATCTTGATAACGTGCGTGCCCATTCAGACCTCCATGACCCGTTTCAACGCCGCGCCCACTCGGGACGGACCTGGGAAATACGCCCATTCCTGCGCGTGTGGGTAGGGGGTGTCCCAACCGGTGACGCGTTCGATCGGCGCTTCCAGGTGGTGGAAGCAATGTTCCTGCACCAGCGCCACCAGTTCGGCGCCGAAGCCGCAGGTACGGGTGGCTTCATGCACCACCACGCAACGGCCGGTCTTTTTCACCGACTTGACGATGGTTTCCAGGTCCAGCGGCCACAGGCTGCGCAGGTCGATGACCTCGGCGTCGATGCCGGTCTCCTCGGCGGCGACTTGCGACACATACACGGTGGTGCCGTAGGTCAGCACGGTCACGGCCGAGCCTGGGCGCACGATGGCGGCCACATCCAGCGGCACGGTGTAGTAACCGTCCGGCACTTGTGCCTGCGGGTGTTTCGACCACGGCGTGACCGGGCGGTCGTGGTGGCCATCGAACGGGCCGTTGTACAGGCGCTTGGGCTCCAGGAAGATCACCGGGTCATCGTTTTCGATCGAGGCAATCAGCAGGCCCTTGGCGTCATACGGGTTGGACGGCATCACCGTGCGCAGGCCGCAGACCTGGGTGAACACCGCTTCGATGCTCTGGCTGTGGGTCTGGCCGCCGTAGATGCCGCCGCCGCAGGGCATGCGCATGGTCAGCGGCGCGGTGAACTGGCCGGCGGAGCGATAACGCAGGCGCGCGGCTTCCGAGATGATCTGGTCGGTGGCGGGGTAGACATAGTCGGCGAACTGGATTTCTGCCACCGGGCGCAGGCCGTAGGCACCCATGCCCACCGCCACGCCGATAATGCCGCTTTCCGAGATCGGTGCGTCGAACACCCGCGAACTGCCGTATTTGCTCTGCAAGCCTTCGGTGCAACGGAACACGCCGCCGAAATAACCGACGTCCTGGCCGAATACCACCACGTTATCGTCACGCTCAAGCATCACATCCATGGCCGAGCGCAGGGCCTGGATCATGGTCATGGTGGTGGTGGTCATGGCGGTTTCCAATTCGATGCTGTTGTTGTGATCGTTCATGTCAGACCCCCAACTCTTGACGCTGGCGCTTCAAGTGCTCCGGCATCTCTTTATAGACGTCTTCGAACATGGTCGCGGCGCTTGGAATCTGGCCACCGGCCAGGGTGCCGTACTGTTCGGCTTCTTTCTGCGCGGCGATCACCTCGGCTTCAAGTTCGGCACTGACCGCCGCGTGTTCCTCTTCGGACCACTGGCCAATCTTGATCAGGTGCTGCTTGAGGCGGGCAATCGGGTCACCCAGGGGGAAGTGGCTCCAGTCGTCGGCAGGGCGGTACTTGGACGGATCATCCGACGTGGAATGCGGGCCGGCGCGATAGGTAACCCATTCGATCAGGGTTGGCCCGAGGTTGCGGCGCGCACGCTCGGCAGCCCAGGCGGAGGCGGCATACACCGCGATAAAGTCGTTGCCATCCACGCGCAGGGAGGCGATGCCGCAACCGACGCCGCGTCCGGCGAAGGTGGTGGCTTCACCGCCGGCAATCGCCTGGAAGGTGGAGATCGCCCACTGGTTGTTGACCACGTTGAGAATCACCGGTGCGCGGTACACGTGGGCGAAGGTGAGCGCGGTGTGGAAGTCCGATTCGGCGGTGGCGCCGTCGCCGATCCAGGCGGAGGCGATCTTGGTATCGCCCTTGATTGCCGAGGCCATGCCCCAGCCCACGCCTTGTACGAATTGGGTGGCGAGGTTACCGGAAATAGTGAAGAAACCTGCGTCCTTGACCGAGTACATGATCGGCAGTTGGCGACCCTTGAGCGGATCGCGCTCGTTGGACAGCAGTTGGCAGATCAGGTCCACCAGCGGTACGTCGCGGGCCATCAGGATGCTTTGCTGGCGGTAGGTGGGGAAGCACATGTCGTCGATGTTCAAGGCCAGGGCCTGGGCGCTGCCGATGGCTTCTTCGCCGAGGCTCTGCATGTAGAACGACATTTTCTTCTGACGCTGGGCGACCACCATGCGGTTGTCGAAGATCCGCGTCTTGAGCATGGCGCGCATGCCGCGCCGAAGGACCTCGACAGGCACCCCTTCGGCCCATGGGCCCAGGGCCTGGCCCTGGTCGTCGAGCACGCGGATCAGGCCCTTGGCCAGGTCGGCGGTGTCGGCGGGTTCTACGTCGATGGCGGGTTTGCGCACCAGGCCGGCGTCGGTCAGGCGCAGGTAGGCAAAGTCGGTCTTGCAGCCTGGGCGGCCCGAGGGTTCGGGAACGTGCAGGCGCAGTGGTGCATACGGCTGGTTCATGGCTTTCTACGCTCGATCTTGTGAATTTCTTGTAGTGGGCGCGCTAGCTGACAGTCAGTCTTCGGGTAGAAGAAATCTTGTCCTACAACAATCATAGGCTCGGCGTAGAAGAATATTTATCTCTGTTTCGTTGCGCTCCGGCTCATTTGCGGATAAAAAAACTGCATAAACATAATAAACAGGTGATTTTGTCTCATGCGCAAACTGGACCGTACCGATATCGGCATTCTCAACGCCTTGCAGGAGAATGCGCGCATCACCAACGCCGACCTCGCCCGTTCGGTCAACCTCTCCCCCACGCCGTGCTTCAACCGGGTCAAGGCGATGGAGGAACTGGGCCTGATCCGTGACCAGGTCACCCTGCTGGATGCCGATTTGCTGGGGCTGCACGTGAACGTGTTTATCCACGTCAGCCTGGAGAAACAGAACGAACTGGCCTTGCAGCAATTCGAAGGCGCGATTTCCGACCGGCCCGAGGTGATGGAGTGCTATTTGATGGCCGGCGACCCCGACTATTTGATCCGCGTACTGGTGCCAACGATCCAGTCACTGGAGCGCTTCATGATGGACTTCCTGACCAAAGTGCCGGGGGTGGCGAATATTCGCTCAAGCTTTGCGCTCAAACAGGTGCGTTACAAGACCGCGTTGCCACTGCCACCGGATGGCTTGATGGTCTGATACCAACAGGTGATAAGACTCACCACTTTGATAGTTAGCTAGATAACTAAAGTAGTTGTTTTATTATTTCCACCTATAAATAAAAAATTGCTTAATCAGTCACGTATTTTTCACATCCGTTTCAACACATTAACACCCATAAGGCCGTGAAGTTCGCGGCCCAGGAAAGGGGTGAGCCGCGATGTCCATGAGAGCCTTGAAGTTGAACTTTCGTACCACGCTATGTTTTGGTGTGGTGTGCCTTCTACTGTTGATACAAGGGGCCATGACGCTGATAAAAGTCGACAAAGTTTATTCGTCGACTGTCGATATAGAAACTAACTGGCTGCCCAGTATTCGTCTGGGCGGTGAGATAGATGCGGCGTTTTACAAGCTGCGTCTTGATCTGCGTCGTTTTGCCATGGAAAGCGACCACCAGGACCCCGCGTCCCTTGAGAAACTCAAAAGCATTCGTGCTGCCGCGCTTGAAGTTGCCGAGCGCTATGCACCGTTAGTGTCGAGCCCCGAGGAACAGGCCAAGTACAACCAGGCAATGAGCGGGATCAAGAACTACGTCCAGAAAACCGATGAGTTTCTTGCGCAAGTCTCCACCCTGTCCCCTGAGCAGATGTCGACTTACTTGCGTGACGTCAACGGGCCTATTGCGCTTGAAGTGCAACGCTCCATCAGCGAACTGATCGAGTTGAATGCCCGCGGCTCCAGCCAGGCGGTGCAAGTTGCCTCCGGTGAGTATCAAGCCGCGCGTCTGTTTACCTGGCTACTGATGATCGGTTCAGTGCTGGTCACCCTCGTGGTTGCGCGTTTGTTTACCCGCAGCATTATCAAGCCGGTACGTGAATTGTTGGTGTCGACCGGCAAAATTGCCGACGGCGATTTGCGTGTCGCCATCGCCGTCAACGGCAATGACGAGTTGACCGAATTACAACGGTCGACCGCGTCTATGCAAATGAACCTGAAAAGCACCTTGCAGCATATTTCTGAGGCGTCCGGGCAGTTGGCCTCGGCTGCGGAAGAGATGAGCGCCATTACCCGCGAGTCCAGTGCAGGGATTGAACGCCAAAGCATGGAGACGGATCAGGCGGCCACGGCGGTTAACGAGATGACGGCGGCGGTGGAAGAAGTGGCGCGCAATGCGGTTTCGGCTTCCCAGTCGACGCAAGACTCCCAGCGCTCGGCCAAAGTTGGCCATGAGCGGGTGACGCAAACCATCGCCTCGATCGAGAAACTCAGCGCCACGGTGCAGCAGACCGGTATCGAAGTCGAAGGGTTGGCCAAGCAGGCACAGGACATCGCCCGGGTGGTTGAAGTCATTCGCTCGATTGCCGAGCAAACCAACCTGCTGGCCTTGAACGCGGCCATTGAAGCCGCCAGGGCAGGGGAGCAGGGGCGGGGCTTTGCGGTGGTGGCCGACGAAGTGCGGGCACTGGCCCATAGAACGCAAACCTCGACCCAGGAAATCGAGCAGATGATTGCGAAAATCCAGACGTGCTCCAGTGACGCGGTGTCTTCCATGGCCCTCAACCGCAACGAAGCGCTGGACTCGTTGAAGATCGCCCATGAAGCGGGCCTGGCCATTACTCAGATCACCGAGGCCATCACGGATATCAATGACCGTAACCTGTTGATTGCGACCGCCTCCGAGGAGCAGGCCCACGTGGCCCGGTCCGTGGACCAGAACCTGATCAGTATTCGCGATCTTTCCATCCAGAGTTCGTCGGCGGCCGGTCAGACCTCGATCGCCAGCCAAGAGCTGTCGAGGCTGGCGGTGGACCTCAAGCAGATCGTGTCGAAATTTGCCGTAGCCTGATCACACCTGCGAAATACCCCCGGAGCATGCAACGGCATGGACGCCACGCAGGATGGCTTTAGAGCTGATTCAACGGAATCTTCAGGTACACCACCCCATTCCCCTCCGCGGGCGGCATATTGCCCGCTCGCACATTCACCTGGATCGCCGGCAACAACAGCGTGGGCATCCCAAGGCCCGCATCGCGCTGGGTACGCATCGCCACAAACGCCGCTTCGTCCACCCCGTCATGCACATGAATATTCCCCGCGCGCTGCTCGGCCACGGTGGTCAGGCATTGGGCCGCGCGGCCCTCGGGTGGGTAGTCATGGCACACGTACAGCCGGGTCTGGGGTGGGAAGGCCAGGAGTTTGCGCATCGACGCATACAACTGGCGCGCATCGCCGCCGGGGAAGTCACAGCGGGCGGTGCCGACATCCGGCATGAACAGGGTGTCGCCCACCAGGATCAACTGGTCGTCGATCAGGTAGGCCATGTCCGCCGGCGTATGCCCGGGGACGTGCAGGGCCTGGGCCTTCAGAGAGCCGATGTGGAACACCTCATCCGGTGCAAACAGGTGATCGAACTGCGAACCGTCGACGCGAAATTCCGGCTCCAGATTGAACAGGTTCTTGAACACGTCCTGCACCTTGCTGATGCACTGGCCAATGGCGATCTTGCCGCCCAGTATCCGCCGCAAGTACGGCGCGGCAGACAGATGGTCCGCATGGGCGTGGGTCTCCAGCAGCCACTGCACCTGCAGGTGATGTTCGCGCACAAAAGCAATCACCTTATCGGCCTGGGCGGTGTCGGTGCGTCCGGACGCCGGGTCGTAGTTGAGCACCGAGTCGACGATGGCGCAGGCGCTGCCATCGGTTTCATAGACGACGTAGGTGTAGGTCGACGATGCCTCGTCCAGAAAGGCTTGAATCAACGCTGGCATGGCGGCTGTCCCCGGTGAGGAAAAAAGTGATTACAATCAGTTTACATTTACACATAATGTTTTGAGCTTAAGTGAGAGAAAGGACCCGCGGCAAATGGAATCTACTCTGAGTGAAGGCGAAGTCGCCCAGTTGCGCGCGTCGGCGTCCAAGGCGTGTTCCTTGCTCAAGGCCCTGGCCAACGAGGATCGCTTGTTGATCCTGTGCCAGTTGACCCAGGGGGAGCGCAATGTCGGCGAGCTGGAAACCATGACCGGTGTGCGCCAGCCCACGCTGTCACAACAGTTGGGCATCCTGCGCGACGAAGGGCTGGTGTCGACCCGCCGCGAAGGTAAATACATCTTCTACGGCCTGGCCAGCCACGAAGTGATCCAAGTGATGAAGACCTTGTCCGGTCTTTACTGCGGCGCGGTCATGAAAAGCTGGGCGTGAGGCCATACGGCAGCGACCCTTGTGTGCATGACGATAAGAAAGGCGATCGACCATGAATGACCAACACTGGGGACCGACCATCAGTGGCGATATCGTTGTCACCGGCGGTTCGGCAGGCATTGGCCTGCTCAAGGGCCGTGAGTGGCAGACCCGTCTGACCAAGGTGGATTGAATGCTGCTGGCCAGTCTTTTGGGGATGTTGATGGGCCTGGTCATGGGCCTGACCGGTGCCGGTGGTGGCATCCTCGGGGTGCCGGCGTTGGTACTGGGCCTGGGGTTGAGCATGACCCAGGCCGCGCCGGTGTCGTTGCTTGCCGTGGGCGCGGCGGCGGCGGTCGGGGCGATCGATGGGTTGCGCCATGGCCTGGTCCGTTATCGCGCCGCGTTGTTGATCGCCTTGCTCGGTGCGCTGTTTTCACCCTTGGGCGTATTTCTCGCCCACCAAATGCCCGAGCCGCTGCTGATGGGCCTGTTCAGTGCGCTGATGGTGCTGGTGGCCTGGCGCATGCTGCAGCGCGAAAAGGTCGAGACCGGGCCGAGTGACCATGGCGCCGCGTCCTGGGGCCAGAAAAACTGCATGCTCGACCAGCAGACCGGGCGCCTGGCCTGGACCGCCAAATGCAGCGCGACCTTGGCCGCGTTGGGCGCGGTGACCGGTGCCGTGTCGGGCCTGCTTGGGGTCGGCGGTGGCTTTCTGATCGTGCCGGCGTTCAAGCAACTGACCGATGTGCAGATGCGTGGCATCGTCGCCACCTCGTTGATGGTGATCAGCCTGATCTCGTTGATCGGTGTGGCGGGCGCCATGCAGGCCGGTGTGAGCATCGAAGCGGTGGGCTGGGTGTTTATCGGCGCGAGCATCGTCGGCATGCTCATCGGCCGGCGCCTGTGTGCGCATATCCCTGCGCGCACCTTGCAAGTGGGGTTCGCCAGCCTGTGTGTCCTGGTGGCCCTCGGCATGTTGGTCAAGGCCGGTCTTACGTCCTAAGTGCCGGGCCTGTCTCCGGGCCCGTCTTACGCCCCATTTGCCGGGCTCCCCCGGCCCGCCCAAAGCACCCTCAAATCACGGCCAAGGCAGCGTAGGCCGGGGCCTGGCATCTTTCGATAATCGCCTCCGACATCACGTCCCTGTTGCGGAGCGCACCATGCATAACAATAAGAACCTCCCCCTGCGTCTGTTACCTGCTTTTATTCTCAGCCTCGGGCTCAGCCCGTTCGCCGATGCGGAAATCATGCTGTATGACAAAGACGACACGACCTTTTCCACCGATGGCTACATCAACGCCTTCTACGTCAACAGCAAGGTGGACCGCGTCGGTGACCAATACGATCGGCGCCAGGCGCGGGTGAAGATGGGCTTCTTGCCCAACTACCTGGGCTTCAACATGAGCAAGCAGGCTGACGACCTCAAACTCGGCGCCCGCGCATCGTTCTGGGTGACCATCAACGACAGCGAAACCAATGGCACCGACACCGCCATCGACGTCCGCCAGTTCTACGGCACCGTGGCCAACCCGGAGTGGGGCGAGGTGCTGATCGGCAAGGATTTCGGCCTGTTCGCGCGCTCCAATATCCTGCTCGATGAGCTGCTCGCGGGCTACGGCCAGGTCAGCGACAGCCTCGGCCTGGTGGATGGCGGCGGGGTGTCGTTCGGCAATATCGGCAGCGGTTACCCGTACCCGTTCCCCACCTCGCAGATCACCTACCGCACCCCGGTGATGGATGGCCTGCGCGTTGCCGTGGGCATCCTCGACCCGGTGGATACCAACGACAGCAGCCCCCAAGGCAAGGCCTACCAGAAGAACCCGCGCACCGAGAGCGAGGTCACCTACCAGTTCGACCTCGGCGGGGCGAAAATCTACAGCTGGCTCAACGGCAGCTACCAGACCTCCGACAACACCGACTCGACCGTGGCGTCCGTCACCTCCAAGGGCCTGGGTTATGGCGTGCAGGCGAAAATGGGCGGCCTGTCCTTGACCGGCTCGGGCTTCCAGGCCAAGGGCATCAACCCGTTCTTCACCAACAATGCCGGCGAGGCGACCCTGCGTAATGTCGACAGCAACGGCTACCTGCTCCAGGGCTCGTACAAGCTGGGCAAGAACCGCCTGGCGTTGTCCTATGGCAAGACCCAGGACGACGGCAACGGCGTGGTGGGCAGCGGCGCGGATTATGAGACCCGGGGCATTGCACTGTTCCACGACGTGAATGCCAACCTGAAGCTGGTGGCCGAGTACAACCAGTTCCAGATCAAGGGGCATGACACCCGCGCGCAGAATGAAGACACCGATACCTTCGCCGTCGGAGCCGTGCTCACCTGGTAACCCCTGCACTGCAATCCAACTGGAGGGGCGGTGCGATACCGTGAAACTTCATCCCATCGCATCCCCCCACCCAGTACCCAAGTAGCATAGGTCCCGCCCCCCGCCCTTCGTACACTCATGCCTCAGAGGGGGAACCAACGATGCACAACAGTGAAGGCGTAGTCAGTGCCATGTCCCAGGCGATCGATGCCAGGCAGGCCGCCGAGGAATTGGCCGAGCAACTGCTGCATCCATACCTGGGCTTCGTGCTGTTTTTCTGCTCAGCCTCCTACGATCTACAGGCCCTGGGCCAGGCCCTGCAACAGTGCTTCGGCAGCGTACGGGTGGTGGGCTGCACCAGTGCCGGCGAGATCACGCCTGAAGGCTATGGCCGTAATTGCGTCACGGCAATGGGCTTTAACCACGCGCACTTTTCCATCGCCACCGAATTGATCGACCAGGTGGAACACTTCAGCCTGATCGACGCCCAGCAGATGGTCGAACGTCTCGTCGGCGGCTGTCGCAGCAACACCCTGGCGCCGATCAAGGGCAATACCTTCGCCCTGACCTTGCTCGATGGTTTGTCCAGTCGTGAAGAAATGGTGCTCGCCGCCCTCAGTGCCGCGCTTGGCGACATTCCGCACTTCGGCGGTTCGGCCGGTGACGACAACTTCCTCACCCACACTCACGTGTACTTCAACGGCGCCTTCCACAGCGGTGCGGCGGTGGTGGTGCTGGTCAATACCTGGCTGGATTTCGAGGTCTTCACCACTCACCACATTCTGCCGCGCAGCGAAAAGCTGGTGGTGACCGGCGCCGACAGCCCGTCGCGCCGGGTCTTCGAACTCAACGCCGAACCCGCCGCCGAAGAATACGCGCGACATATCGGCGTGGCCGTGGCCGACCTTGACCACCGTATCTTCGCCGCCCACCCGCTGGCGGTGCGTATCCATGACCAGTACTACGTGCGGGCGATCCAGCAGGTGCATGACGACCTGAGCCTGAGTTTCTACTGTGCGGTGGAAAACGGCATCGTGCTCACCGCGATGAAGCCGGGGCCGATCCTGCCGAACCTGGAAAACCTGTTCGACGGCCTGCAATCGCGTCTTGGCGACTTGCTGCTGACCATTGGTTGCGACTGCTTCCTGCGGCGCCTGGAGCTGGAAGACAGCGACAACCTCGAACAAATCGGCTGCTTTCTGCGTGACCATCGGGTGATGGGGTTCAACACCTACGGAGAACAGTTCAATGGCATGCATATCAACCAAACCTTCACCGGCGTCGCCATTGCCCGAGGTCGAGCTCCTGGATCGCACTGAACTGTTGGCCGAGGTGGCGCGACTGCGCCAGGACAACCACAAGCTGGCGCGGATCAATGCGGCGTTGATCGAGCGTATCGAGTCCGGCGTGACCCAGGGCAATGACCCGTACACCACCTTCCAGCATTCGGTGGTGCTGGCCGAACAAGTGCGCGAGCGCACCGACGCACTCAACCAGGCGATGGCCGAACTGCGCGCCAGCAACCATTTGTTGATCAACGCCCGGCTGCGCGCCGAAACGCTGCGGCGGGAACAGGCCGCCGCGCAAAAAGCCCAGGAAAGCGAGCGCTGGATTCGCCTGATCACCGACCATGTGCCGGCCCTGATCGGCTACCTGAATGCCGACCTGGTGTATGAGTTCACCAACAAAGTCTACGAAGAATGGTACTGCTGGCCACGGGGCATGATGCTCGGGCAGAGCCTGCGCGAAGTGCACAGCGAACAGCACTGCCAGCGCCTGGATGCGTATGTCGCCCGCGCGCTGGCGGGGGAGAGCGTGACCTTCGAATTCGCCGAAACCAATATCAAGAACCAGGAGCGCTACATGCTGCGCTCCTACGTGCCCAACCGCCTGGCCAATGGCGAAGTGGTGGGGATTTTCGTGCTGATCCGCGACATCACCGAACGCCGCCGCACCGCCGAAGCCTTGCATCAGGCTTACCTGCATCTGGAGCAGCGCGTCGCCCAGCGCACCTCGGAGCTGACCTCGCTCAACGACCAACTGCTGCGCGAGATCGACGAGCGCCGCCGGGTGGAGTCACGCCTGCGTGAAGCCAAGCTGGAGGCGGAACAGGCCAACCTGTCGAAAACCAAATTCCTCGCCGCCGTCAGCCACGACCTGCTGCAACCGCTGAACGCCGCGCGGCTGTTCACCGGTGCCTTGCTCGAACGCCGCGAGCCCCAGGCCAATGAAACCCTGGTGCGCAACGTGAGCAATTCCCTGGAAGACGTGGAAAACCTGCTGGGTACCCTGGTGGATATCTCCAAGCTGGACGCCGGGGTGATCAAGGCCGATATCGCCCCGTTCGCCTTGAGCGAGTTGCTCGACAACCTGGCTGTGGAATACACCGAACTGGCCCGCAGCGAAGGTTTGGCGTTGCACTTTATCGGCTGTTCGGCGCTGGTGCGCAGCGATATCCAGCTGCTTGCGCGTATCCTGCGCAACCTGCTGAGCAATGCGATTCGCTACACCTATCAGGGGCGCATCGTGCTCGGTTGCCGGCGTCAGCACCAGCGTTTGTCGATCCAGGTGTGGGACAGCGGCATGGGCATTGCCGAGGAGCGCCTGGAGGAGATTTTCCAGGAGTTCAAGCGCGGTGATGTGCAGCGGCGCGATCAGGATCGCGGGCTGGGCCTGGGGCTGGCGATCGTAGAGAAGATCGCCGGGATACTCGGCCATCGCATCACCGTCAAATCCTGGCCGGGCAAGGGCTCGATGTTCTCGGTGGAAGTGCCGCTCAGCGCCACCGCCCCGCGTTCATTGCCCATGCCGGCGATGACCGAGCCGATGCTCGAACGCCTGCAAGGCGCGCGGGTGTGGGTGCTGGATAACGACGCAGCCATTTGCGCGGGGATGCGCACCTTGCTCGAAGGCTGGGGGTGCAGCGTGATCACCGCACTGTCGGAGCAGGACCTGGCGCGGCAGGTGGACAACTACCATGCCGAGGCGGACCTGTTGATCGCCGACTACCACCTGGACGATGAGCAGAACGGTGTCGACGCCGTGGCACGCATCAACGCCCGGCGCGCCAGCCCGATCCCGGCGATGATGATCACCGCCAACTACAACAACGAGCTGAAGCTACAGATCCGCGAACTGGGGCACACCTTGATGCATAAGCCAGTGCGGCCGATGAAGCTCAAGACTGCCATGAGCCACCTGCTCGGCAAGTGAACCCCGAAATCCCATCAAACGCAGATCAACCTGTGGGAGGGGGCTTGCCCCCGATAGCGGTGTGTCAGTCAACTTTTATGTCACTGACCCACTGCCATCGGGGGCAAGCCCCCTCCCACCTTTGATTGGTGTTGTGTCAGGAAGATCAGTGGTGTGGGTACGAGGCCGGTGCGGGCTACCTGCTCGGCAAGTGAACCCCGAAACCCCATCAAATGCAGATCAACCTGTGGGAGGGGGCTTGCCCCCGATAGCGGTGTATCAGTCAACTTTTATGTCACTGACCCACTGCCATTGGAGGCAAGTCCCTCCCACCTTTGAACTGTGTTGTTTCTGGACGATCAGCGGCGCAGGTACGAGCCGAAATCTATATCTCCGGCACTGAGTATCGCCTGCACCCGGTTGTGCACATTCAATTTACGCAGGATCGCCGACACGTGGGCCTTCACGGTGGTCTCGGCAATTTCCAGGGTGTAGGCAATCTGTTTGTTCGACTCACCCTTGGTCATGCGTTCCAGGACCAGCAACTGCTTGCGGGTCAATGCCTGCAGCAGTTCGGGGGCGAAGCCGGGGTTTTCGTTGAGGCGGCGGTGGGTACCTGTTTTCTGGGTGCGGATGATGTCCGGCGGCAGGTACACGTTGCCGTTGAGAATCTGCTGGATCGCCTCGGTCATCTGCTGGCGCGGCGAGGACTTGGTGATAAAACCAACGGCACCGTAGGTGATGGCTTGCAGCACGATCTGCTTGTCCTGCTCGGCCGACACGATTACCACCGGAATGGTCGGCGACTCGTTGCGCAGGTTGATCAGGCCATTGAGGCCGTGCATGCCGGGCATGTTCAGGTCGAGCAGGATCAGGTCCAGGTCGTCGTGTTCCTGGGTCAGCGCCAGGGCACTGTCCAAGTCGGCGGTCTCCATCACTTCGCTGCCGGGGAAACCGTCGCTGATGACGTTATGGATCGCTTCGCGAAACAGCGGGTGATCATCGGCAATCAGGATTTTGTACATGGCCGTTCACCTTTCTTATTGTGGTTATTCAAATGGCTCGGGTTGCGCAACCGACACCGGCAGCTTCGCCGCTTCCCAGGCATCCAGGCCATCGCGATACCAGTACACAGAGGTATAGCCCAGGTTGGCGGCACGTTTTACCGCGTTCCAACTCAACCAGCAATCGGAGCGGCAATAGAAGACCAGCGGTCGTGTCGGGTCGCCGCCGCTGTAGGTGTACAGGTGGCGCACGAAGTAGCTTTGCCATTCCGGCGTGAGGTCGCCATCGCCGGTATTGGCCAGCCAGTGGCTGCCGGGCAGGTTGGCGTGAGGCTGGTCTTCGATGAAGCGACCTTGCAGCCATTGGCGCCGATACACGTCGATCAGCACCGGTGCCGGGGTCTGCGCCAGCAGGGCTTGCAGGGCCGGGGTGTCGATGATCGTGGCGCCCGGCAAGTGATCGGGCGTGGGGCTGCGGTACAGGCTGATGCGGTAGCCGTCGGCGGAAAACAGTGGGGTGTCGGCATGCGCGTAAGCGATGAACAGACACAGCAGTGCCAACAGAGGCAGTCGGGCAGGCAGCATGGCGGGGCAATCCTTATCGTTATGCGGCCATTACACGTGAGTCCCGAGCCCTTGGGAATGCGACGATAGACAGGAAAACCAGTACTAAAGTAGTAGTTTTTGCCAGCCTCAGCCCTTTTTGCGCAACGCCGCATGCTGAGGGTTGAAGGTCAGTACCGCCAACACCGCGAACAGCACGGTCAAGCCCAGGCACACCGCCAGGGCCAGGCCGGCGAAGCGTTCATACAGGGCAAAGCGCACCAGCTCCACGGCGTGGGTAAACGGGTTGATCGCGCACAACCAGTACAGCCATTCACTGGAGTCGCGCATCTTCCACAGCGGGTACAGCGCCGATGACAGGAAAAACAGCGGGAAGATCACGAAATTCATCACCCCGGCAAAGTTTTCCAACTGACGAATGGCATTCGACAGCAGCAGGCCCAGGGCACTCAGCATCAAGGCCACCAGCAGCAAGGCGGGCAGGGCGATCAGCAGCCCCATGGCCGGCGGTTGCACGCCATACACCCAGGCAATCGCCAGGAACCCGTACACCTGCAACAGCGAAATCAACGCGGTGGCGAGCAGCTTGCTGCACAGCAAAAATGTGCGCGGCAGCGGGCTGGTCAGCAGCACGCGCATGCTGCCCATCTCGCGGTCGTAAACCATCGACAACGAACCCTGCATGCCGTTGAACAGCAGGATCATGCAGGCCAGCCCCGGGATGATGTAGACCTCGTAGGGGATGTAAGTGTCGTAGGGTTCGATCACCGAAATGCCCAGCGCAGCGCGGAACCCGGCGGCAAACACCAGCAACCACAACAGCGGGCGCACCAGGGCGCTGAGAAACCGGGTGCGCTGCAACACAAAGCGCAGCCACTCGCGCAGCACGATGCCGCGCAAGCATTGCCAGTAAGCGTTCATGCCACGGCTCCTGTGGGGGCGGGGCGGGTCAGGCGCGCGAACACGCTGCCCAGGTCGCCGCCCTGGGCCTGGATCAACGCGTCGACTTGCCCGCTGGCCACCAAGCGGCCCTGGTGCAGAATCATCAGCGCATCGTCGGGCTGCACTTCATCGAGCAGGTGGGTGGTCCACAGCACGCTGATGCCTTGCTCCAGGCACAGCCTGCGCACGTGCTGGTTCAGGGCCAGGCGGCTGGCGGGGTCGAGGCCGACACTGGCTTCATCCAACAGCAGCAAGCGGGGTTCGTGCAGCAACGCCCGGGCGATTTCGACGCGGCGCCGGTGACCGCCGTTGAGTTCGCGGACTTTTTCGCGGCGCCGTTCCGTCAGGGCCTGGCGCGCCAGCTCGGCGGCAACGCGCAGGTCGGTCTGGCGCCGCGATAAGCCGTGCAGCGCGGCGTGGTAGCGCAGGTTCTGCTCCACGCTCAAATCCAGGTCCAAGGTGCTTTGCTGGAACACCACCCCCAGTTGCGTGAGTGCTGCGCGTGGCGCATCGCGCAGGGAGTGGCCGCCCACGCGGATATCGCCGCTTTGCAAGTCGTACAACCGCGTGAGCAGCGCGATCAAGGTGGATTTGCCCGCGCCGTTGGGCCCCAGCAACGCGGCAAACCCTCCGGGCGCCAGGCTGAAACTCACCTCGTGCAGGGCCTGGCGTGCGCCATAGGCGAAGCTCAGGTCGCGCACCTCCAGGGCGTTCATGGCGTCACCACCACGCCCCACGGATAACGTCCGACCTTGACCGACTTGATCACCTTGAGGCTGTCCACATCGATCACCGATACATCGCCGCTCACGCCATTGGTGGCCAGCAACTGTTTTTCGTCCGGGGTGAATGCCATCTGCCAGACGCGGCGGCCCACCAGCAGGTAGTCGAGGATTTCGAAGGTCTTGGCATCGATCACCGCCACATGGTTGGCCGGGCCGAGGGCGACAAAGCCGTACTTGCCGTCGGCGCTGAGCTTGATCCCGACCGGCTGCACCTTGTCCGGGTGCACGCCCTTGATCTTGAAGGTCAGGGTCTTGAGGATCGTGCGGCTGGCCACGTCGAGGATGGTCACGGTGCCGCCGATTTCCGCCGAAGCCCACAGCTGCGAGCCATCGTGGTTGAACTCGACGAAGCGCGGGCGCTGGTCCACCAGGGTGCTGTCGGCCAGGGTCTGGGTGCTGGTGTCGATCCAATGCAGCATGTTCGTGGTTTCGCTGGTGTTCACCGCCCACTTGCCGTCCGGGCTCACGGCCATGCCTTCAGGCTCCACGCCGACGTTGATCTGGCCGAGCACCTTGGAGGTCTCGGTGTCGATCACTGTCACCAGCGCATCGTCTTCGTTGGACACGTACAACCAGCGGTTATTGGGGTGCAAGGCGAACTGCTCGGGGTCCTTGCCGGAGGGCAGTTCCTTGATGATCTTGCGCGTCGCCACGTCCATCACCTGTACCCGGTCCGAGTCGCTGGCGCAGATGTACAGCAACGTGTTGTCGTGGGACAGCAACAAGCCCCTTGGGCGCTGGCCGACCTTGAGGGTGTCGGTGACTTGCAGGGTCTGCATGTCGATCAGGCTCAGGCTGTTGTCTTTCTCGTTGGAGACCCAGGCGGTGCTGGCCATGGCGTGCCCGGCGGCAAGCAGCAGGGCGCATGAGAGCAGGGTGCGGCGCATGGCGGATTCCTTATTATTGTGAGTAGGGGAGCGATCAGGGGAAGCGGCAGGTCACCTCGGGCTTGTCGTAGCCCAGGCTGTCCATTTCGTTGAAGGGGTGCAGGAAACCGTCCTGGGGCGAGGTGCTGACCAGGGCGCGGGGCTGCACGATCGGGATCGGTTGGCGCAACTCGCCGTTCCACGGGCGGTAGCTGAGCTTGCGGCCCTTGAAACCGTCCAGTGGCAATTGTTCGCTGATCTCCAGTTGGCGGATGGCCATGGGCTCGACCTGGCGCAACTTGTTGACCGCACTGGCGACGCTGCGCACGGCCATCCAGGCGGCGAAGTCGCGGTCGTTCATCCAGCGCCCGGCCAGGGCCTCGAAGCGTTTTTGCAATTGCGCGGCGCCGTAGGTCTCGACGGTTTTGTGCCAGCCGGTGGGCGTCAGGCCCTGAGTGCCGGCGACGGGGCGCGGGTACCAGGTCTGGTAGGGCACGTACTCGCCGAAGTCGCCGCGCTCATCGGCCACCAGTACCACGTCGTATTCGGCGGTCTGGGTGAACAGCGGCATATCCGCCTGGGCACTGCGGCGTTGGTCGTTATCGAAACGCCAGGCTTTTTCCGCCACCAGTTGCACGCCGAAACGCTTGGCGGCGCGGCGCAGGGCGGCGGCGTAGGCTTGGTCATCCTCGGTGGGGCCGACGATCAGCAGCGCCTTTTGCCATTTGCGCACCACCATGAACTGCGCCAGGGCATCGGCGAGCATGGCCCGGCTCGGCAGGCTGTGCAGCACGTTACCCAGGCAGTCGGTGCTGCGCAGGCTGTCATCCGGGCTGCCTGCGTTGAATAGCAGGCTGTCGGGCAGTGCCGCGCTGAGTTGGCGCAGGCTGGCGGCGGGGGCGTTGACCACGAACACGCGCAGGCCCTGGGCGTGCTGGGCCTGGGCGGCGGCGAGCAGGGCCTCGGGGGTGTCCACCGTAGCGCTGGTCAGGCTGTAGCGCTGGTTGAGAAAGGCGCCGGTGCTGTTGCTGTCGATGATCGCCAGCTCGGCGCCGCGTTGCCCGGCATCGCTCGGCTCGGGGATCACATTCGACAGCAGCGGCCCCGGATCCGGCCGGTAGCCCAGGTAGCCAATCTGTACCGCCAGCGGCGCCTCGGCGGCCTGGCTGGCGCTGGCCACCCCGGCGGCGCAAGCGATCGCCAGCAGGTACAGCACGGCGTAGGGGGCGAGCAGGCGCATAAGGCACTCCATGACAGGTAGCGCCAGCATAGGAACCCTTGGGGGCGCTGCAAATATGCAGAAAGTACCGCTGGGGCAGTACCAAGGTAGTAGCCCCGCGCGCGTGGCGCGGTCTTAGCATGGGGCATCCGCGTCGCGCTCACTCGGGAGATGAACGCTCATGCACATCCTCAAGGTCCTGCTCCTACCGTTCCTGCTGATCGTCAGCCTGATCGGCGTCGACAAGCTGCACGCACCACGCCCGGCGTCGAGCGTGCCCGCCAGCGTGGCGCGCTAGGCATGTCGGCGCTGTGGCGCATCAACCTGTGGGTGTGCGGCTTTTTCGCCCTGGTCACCTGCGCCTGCACTGGCCTGTTGATGCACCAGGCCTTGGCGGATGTGGAGCGCGAGCTGCAATCGGCCGAAGCGGTGGTGCACTACCTCAGCGAAACCGCCGAGCGCGACCCCGCCAGCCTGCAGCCACACCTCACCGCCAGCCTGCGTCATGTGCGCGTGCATTGGCTGGGGCCTGGCGAAACCTTGCAGGCACCGGCGGCAGATGGCCTGGATGCCTGGCTCGGCCGCCTGCTGTTTGCCCAGGCGCGGCGCAGTCCCCAGGTACTGGACTTGCCGGACGGCCGGCGCGTGTCGATCGCGGTCGACCCACGGGATGAAATCGACGAAGTCTGGGACTCCCTGCAACAACTGTTGGGCCTGTGCGCGTTGGCGCTGGCCTTGAGCCTGTTGACCATCCGTTGGGCGGTGCGCCGTGGCATGGGCGTGCTCGATGAGTTGCTGCGGGCCCTGCAGCAGGTGTGCGCCGGTCAGCTCAATGTCCGTCTGCACAGCGCGGGGTCGCCGGAAGCGCGGCAACTGGCGCTGCATTTCAACCGCATGACCCACGCCCTGGAGCAGGCGCGCACCGACAACACCCAACTGACCCAGACCCTGATGGCGGTGCAGGAGCAGGAGCGCAATCACCTGGCCCAGACCCTGCACGATGACCTGGGCCAATACCTGGCCGGCATTCGCGCCCAGGCCTGCCTGTTACGCCTGGTCACCGACCAGCCGCCATTGCTGGCGCGCACGGTGGCGCAACTGGAAGATCACTGCGACCACTTGCAGCAAGGTTTCCGCGCGCTGGTCCACGACCTGTACCCGGTGGCCCTGCAACACCTGCCGATGGCCGAGGCTTTTTCGATGCTGGTCACGCAGTGGCAGGCCAGCCATGGCATCGATTGCCGGCTACGGGTCAGCACCGATTTGCCGGCATTGTCCGGAGCGAGCAAGACCCACCTCTACCGCCTGCTCCAGGAGGCCCTGACCAATGTCGTGCGGCATGCCGACGCCAGCCATGTCTGCGTGCGCCTGCACCATCGCGGTTCGCGCCTGCGCCTGTGGGTGCGCGACAACGGGCGCGGTGCACACACGCCGCAGCGCCCGGGTGTCGGCCTGTATTCGATGGCCGAACGCGCGCGCTGCCTGGGCGGTGAACTGAAAATCCTCAGCCATCCCGGCGCCGGTTGGGCGCTGGCGTTGAACATGCCATTGGAGGCTTCATGAATATTCTGTTGGTGGATGACCACGCGGTGGTGCGCCAGGGCTATGCCAGCCTGTTGCGGGCGCTGCTGCCGGCCATTGAAGTGCGCGAGGCGGCCAGTGGTGAAGAAGCCCTCAGCCGCGTGCAGGAAGCGGTGCCGAACCTGGTGATCATGGACTTCGGCCTGCCGGGTATCAGCGGCCTGGAAACCACGCGCCGCCTGCGCCAGCGCCTGCCGCAGTTGCGCGTGCTGTTCTTCAGCATGCACGACGAATTACCGCTGGTGCGCCAGGCCCTGGAGGCGGGGGCCTCAGGCTATCTGACCAAAAGCTCGGCGCCCGAGGTGTTGATCGAAGCGGTGCGGCGCATCCTCGACGGCCACGCCTATATCGAACAGGCCCTGGCCACCGAGCTGGCCTACACCCCCAGCGATCAACGCCTGCAGGGCATGACCCCGCGCGAGCTGGAGATTTTCCTGATGCTGGCCAAGGGCACGCCTACCCGGGCGATTGCCGACCAGCTGAATATCAGCAGCAAGACCGTGTCCAACCACTTGACCTTGCTCAAGAGCAAGTTGCAGGTCAGTTCCCATGCCGAACTGGTGCATCTGGGGATCGACATGGGCGTGGTGCGCGTAGCGGGCTGACAGTTTTCTCTCTGTTTTACACCCTTCAAATGTGGGAGGGGGCTTGCCCCCGATAGCGGTGCTTCAGTCACTCAGGCATTGACTGATCCACCGCCATCGGGGGCAAGCCCCCTCCCACATTTTGAATCGTGGTGGTCTAGCGATTCCAGGTGGTAGGACAGTCTTTGCAGCCTTCCATATTGGCATCCTGAAAGTTCGCATAGTGCTGGCGACTGCCGGTGAGCGTGGCCTGTTCCAGGTTGCTTTCGCCGAACTTGGCTTCCTGTAGATTCGCATCGCTCAGGTCCGCTCCTTGCAGGTCGGCCTTGCTCAGCCAGGTCATTTCCAGGTCGGCGGCACGCAGGTTGGCCTTGTGCATTTTTGCCCCCGACAGCCGTGCGAATTGCAGGTAGGCCGCGCTGAGGTTGGCGTTTTCGAACTGTGCGCCCTGGGCAAACAGACCCCAACCCTGGATCGCCATCAGCGTCGCGCCGGTGAAGTCGGCCAGGCGCAGGTTGCTTTGCTGCAAGCTGGCGCGGGTCAGGTTGGCGCCCTGCAACCGGGCTTTTTCCAGGTTGGCCAGGTCGAGGTTGGCATGGCGCAAATCGGCGTCGCGCAGGTCGGCACCGGCCAGGTTCATTCTGCTCAGGTCCTGGTTGCTGAGGTTGGCGCCCTTGAGGTTGGCGCCGGGGCATTGGCTGTGTTCGGCGATCGTACAGCCGTTGACGACCAGTGGGGCGTCGTCGCCGTCGTCGGCGTGCGCCAGGGGCAGGGAGAGCAGGAGTAACAAGGGCAGGTAGTTCATCGTGCAACCTCTAGGGATCCTGTGGGGAGCGGGTTTACTGTGGCAAGCGGGCTTACTGTGGCGAGCGGGCTTGCCCTAATGCCGTTCAGTTAAGGCTTTTTTGTAGGAGCGAGCTTGCTCGCGAAGAACTCACAGGCGCCGCGTTCACTCAGGAAACACGCGTTATCGTTGACGTTTTTCGCGAGCAAGCTCGCTCCTACAGAAGGCGATGTACGCTTAACTGAACGGCATTAGGGCAAGCCCGCTCGCCACAGGAGCCCGCTTACTGCAAAAGGCGGCCCGGCATTCTCGCAGGGGTTATTTTTGCGCGGTTTTCTGATCCCAGCTCGGGATCTTGAACACCCAGAACGACCCGCCTTGCGCCACCGGCTTGGTCAGCTCGGCCATGTCGCCGCCCCACAACGGCACCGCGCCGCCATAGCCGACGGTGACGCCAATGTACTGCTCGCCATCCTGTTCCCAGGTGATCGGCGGCGAGACGATGCCGCTGCCGGTCTGGAACTTCCACAGCTCCTTGCCGGTTTTCGCGTCGAAGGCCTTGAAGAAACCATCGCCGGTCCCGGTGAACACCAGGTTGCCCTTGGTCGCCAGCACGCCGGCCCACAACGGCAGGTGTTCCTTGTGTTCCCACACCACCTTGCCGGTAGTGGGGTTCATCGCGCGCAGGGTGCCGACGTGGTCCTCATACATGCGCTTGATACGAAAGCCCATGCCCAGGTAGGCCGAGCCCTTCTTGTAGTTGACCTCTTCGGTCCAGTATTCCTCTTTCCACTGGTTGCCCGGGATGTAGAACAGGCCGGTGTCCTGGCTGTAGGCCATGGGGTTCCAGTTCTTGCCGCCCAGGAACGGCGGAGAGACCTCCACGGGTTTGCCCTTGGTTTCACCCGGCAATGGCTTGGCCGGGCGCTGGCCTGGGTTTTCCACGGGGCGGCCGGTCTTCAGGTCGATATGGCTGGCCCAGGTAATGTTGTCGACAAACGGGAAGGCGTTCTGCAGCTTGCCGTTGTTGCGGTCGACCACGTAGAAGAAACCGTTGCGGTCGGCGTGGCCGGTAGCCTTGACCACTTTGCCGTCCTTGTCCTTGTAGTCGAACAGCACCAGTTCGTTGTTGCCGGAGAAGTCCCAGGCATCGTTCGGTGTGTGCTGGTAGAACCATTTCACTTCGCCGGTGCTCGGGTCGACGCCGACCTGGCCGGAGGTGTAGAGGCTGTCGAAATCGTGGGGGTTGCCGTCCTTGGAGGTGCGCGCCCAGGTGTTCCACGGGCCGGGGTTGCCGGCGCCGACGATGATGGTGTTGGTCTCGGCATCGAAGCTCGCGCTCTGCCAAGGTGCGCCGCCGCCGTGGCTCCAGGCCTCGACCTTGCCGGTTTCGGTGGTCGGGTCATCCGGCCACGACGGGGCTTTCACGTCGCCGGTCGGCGTGCTGTCCTTGCCGTTGAGGCGGCCCATATGGCCCTCCACGAACGGACGCATCCAGACCTCTTCGCCGGTGTCCGGGTCGCGCGCAAACAGCTGGCCGACCACGCCGAACTCATCGCCGGAGCTGCCGTGGATCAGCAGCACCTTGCCGCTGACCTTATCCTTGATCAGCACCGGGGCGCCGGTCATGGTGTAGCCAGCGGCGTGGTCGCCGAACTTCTTGTTCCACACCACTTTGCCGGTGTTCTTGTCGAGGGCGATCAGGCGCGCGTCGAGGGTACCGAAGTAGATCTTGTCGCCGAAGATCGCCGCTCCCCGGTTGACCACGTCACAGCAGGGGCGAATGTTGTCGGGCAGGCGGTGATTGTAGGTCCACAGGCGCTTGCCGGTCTTGGCGTCGAGGGCGAACACGCGGGAGTAGGAACCGGTCACGTAGACCACGCCGTCGCTGACGATGGCCTGGGATTCCTGGCCGCGTTGTTTCTCATCGCCGAACGAGTAGGACCAGGCCGGGGTGAGCTTGAACACGTTCTTGTCGTTGACCTGGGCCAGCGGGCTCCAGCGCTGGGCGTTGGTGCCCATGCCGTATTGCAGCACGTCCTGGGTGGTCAGGTGGTCGTTGGCGATGTCTTCCCAGGTGACGTTGCGGGTTTGCTTTGCTGCGGGCTCGGCGGCGGCATAGCCCGCGGCACTGAGGGACAGGCTGCCCACCAGCACGAAGGCTTGCACGGCAAGGCTTAAAGGTGAGAGGGCGGGTAGCGATCTTATTGTCATGGTTGCAGTTCCCAGTGGAGGTTTTGGCCTGCACAGGGTGGAGCGTCAGGGGGCCGGACGGATACGGAAAAACGCCCGCTGTGGCCGGGAAGACTTCCCGTGGCGCCGCTGTTTTAGGCGTGCCCCACAAGCCCTACTACCAAGGGAGGATAAGCCGGCCACCAAAGCAGCATACGGCCCATGCCCCGGGGTTTCTAAGATGGTTGCCATAGCCTCTGCAATGAGGTTTTGCGTGCAATCCTGAGGGCAAAAATAATGACAACAAAACACAACGCCTTGCTTGTCGCCGGGCTGTTGGCCGGTGTGATCGCTGCGGGCTCCGCCTGGGCCCATGGCAACGTGGTCCCGCAAGCCGTGGAAACCAAGGGCCTGACCTCGATCAAGGACGCCGGCGTGCCGGTCAACGAAGACGGCTGGGCGGCGGTCAATCCGTACCGCACCTCCCCTGAACACGACCGGGCCGTGGAAATCGGCTCGTCCGCCTATAACCAGAACTGCGCCGCCTGCCACGGCCTGGAAGCCAAGTCCGGCGGCATCGCCCCCGACCTGCGCATGCTCGACGTGGGCGAAGCCGGTGATGAGTGGTTCGTCGAGCGCGTGCGTCATGGCGCGGTACGCGACGGCCGGGTGTATATGCCGAAGATGGCCGACTACCTGAGCCAGGAAGCCTTGTGGGCCGTGCGCACCTACCTGGACACCGTGCACGTCGAGGAGTAAGCCATGCGCCTGTTCGCTTATGTGCTTGGCCTGGCCCTGCTGTGTTGCCAGACGGCACAGGCACAGGTGCGCAGCTATGACCAGATGATCGCCGACGGCGAACTGAAAGTGGCGGTGTACAAGGACTTTGCCCCCTACAGCTTTGAAGACGGCGCCACCCCGCGTGGGGTCGACGTGGAGCTGGCCCAGGCCCTGGCCAAGGCGCTGGGGGTGCAACTCACGTTGATCTGGGCGCCGGCCGGCGAGAAGCTTGACGACGACCTGCGCGACTACATCTGGCGCGGCAGCCCGTTGCACAACCAGCAATTGGCCGACCTGATGATGCGCGCGCCCTACGACCGCGATTACGCGCAAAAGCGCAATGACCAGGGCGAGCTGGAAAACGGCCATGTGGTGATGTTCGGGCCTTACCAGAACGAACAATGGCAGGTGGCCTACGATCGCCGGCGCCTGGACAAGGTCGCCAGCGTGGCGGTGTTCGAGCAGCACCCGGTCGGTGTCGAAGTCGACAGCGTGCCGTCGTTCTACCTGACCTCGGTGTTCAACGGCATGCTTGCCGGCAAGACCCATCACTACCCCGGCGTGCCCCAGGCCTTTGCGGCGATGAAGGCCGGTGAGGTCGATGCGGTGATGGCCATGCGTGGCGAAATCGACTGGCAGGTGCATGAGGCCCACGACCCGCAACTGGCCCTGGCCGAGAACGCCTACCCGAACATGGGCAGGCAACGCTGGGAAATCGGCATGGCGGTGCATGAAAGCAATCGCCAGTTGGCCTACGCGGTGGAAGAGGCCCTTGAAGGCCTGATCCGCGACGGTTCGCTGCAAGCCATCTACAGCCATTACGGCCTGCAATACGAAGTGCCCGAGATGTACCAATAGGAGCAGGCGATGATCTGGCGACTGAACGTGCGACTGAGCTGCCTGCTGGCCTGCTGGTTACCGCTGGCGGCCCACGCCGTGGACGTCGAGCCAGGCAAGGATCCGGTGCCGTCGGTGATGTGGGCGTTCTACCACAAGCAGTTCCTGGCCGAAGCGCCGTTTGTGTTCGACGAACGGGTCAAGCTGATGGCGCCGCCGTTTGCCGAAGATGCGCGCCAGGTGCCGCTGGAGATCGACGCCCGGGTGTTCAAGGGCCATGTGCTGAAAATCCTCGCCTGGGCCGAGCTCAACCCATTGCCGAAGATCGTCGACTTCCAGCCCAAGGCCGGGGTGCTGCCGTGGCTATCGCTGCGGATTCGTATCGAACAGGCCACGCCGTTGCGCGCGGCAGTGCTCACCGACGACGGGCTGTGGCACGTCGGCTCGACCCTGATCGATGCGGCCGGCGGCGGCTGCACCGCGCCCAGCGTGGTACGCACCCAGCCCGGCTGGGAAGAACACATCGGTGAAGTGCTCGGCGGGCGTTACCCGCGTGGCGAGTTCAGTCGGGTGCGCGTGCAGGTGGCGCATCCGATGGACAACGGCATGGTCAGCGGCATCCCCGAGTTCTACCTCAACCATGCGCAACTGCGGGGCCAGGACGGCCAGGTGCTGGCCGAGCTGGAGCTGTTCCCGGCGGTCAGCGAAAACCCCAACCTGGCCTTTGATATCGACGCGCCAGGGCCGACCCGCCTGGTGTTGCGCGACAACAGTGGCAATGAATTCGACGCCGCCATTCCCTGACCAGAAGGAGCGCGGCATGCGCTGGATTCTATTGCTGTGCCTGAGTTTGAGCCTGCCCGCGCTGGCGGACCTGGACTACGCCCTCAAGCCACGGTTGATCGCCGATGACACCTGGCTGCTCGAAGGCAGTACCGACAACTTCGCCAAGGCCAATGGCGGCAATATCGTCAACACCGCTTTTATCGTCACCGAGGCGGGCGTGGTGGTGATCGACACCGGCCCGTCGCGGCGCTACGGCGAAGCCATGCGCGAGGCCATCGCCCGCGTCACCCCCAAGCCGGTGATCCAGGTGCTGATTACCCATCATCACCCCGACCATGCGCTGGGCAACCAGGCGTTCAAGGACGTGCCTATCGGCGCCCTGGCCGACACCACGCGCCTGCTGCATGAGCAAGGCGACGGCATGGCGGAAAACCTCTACCGCATGGTCGGCGACTGGATGCGCGGCACCGAGGTGGTGTTGCCCACCCAGGTGTTGGAACCCGGTGTGCTGAGCGTTGGCCGCCACGACTTGCGCCTGCTCGCATTGACCGGCCACACCGGCGCCGACCTGGCCATTCTCGACCAGAGCACTGGCGTACTGTTTACCGGCGACCTGGTGTTCTACCAACGCGCGCTTACCACGCCCAACAGCCCTGGGTTGACGGCGTGGCTGGCCGACCTCGACACCCTGCAAGCTTTGCCCTGGACGTTGATCGTGCCCGGCCACGGCCCGGTCGCCAGTGACGCGCAGCCCTTCGCCCAGATGCGCGACTACCTCACCTGGCTCGACCAATTGCTGCGCGACGGTGCCGCCCAGGGCAGCGACATGGCCGAGATGATCCGCAGCCCCATTCCCGAGCGTTTCGCCGCCATCAGCCTGAGCCGCTACGAACTGATCCGCAGCGTCAGCCACTTGTATCCGCGTTATGAGCGCGAGCAGATGCAACGCGTCGACTCGGCGCGCTGAGCGGCCAGACCCGCTACTAAGGAACTAGCAATCTCGATACTGCGGTCAATTGTGACAACTGCCCCTGCGCCCAAGAATCGCTACCAGACCGGGAAAATTTCCCGGGTATAACAAAAAACCGCAGAGGTAGCCGTCATGACCCAACCCGCACGCCGCCAACCCTTCGCCTTGAGTGTGTTGCTCGGTGCCATTCTGTTATCCGGCCAAGCCATGGCCGCCGTGACCGACCAGGACATCCTCCAGGACCCGAAAAACCCTGGGCAGATCGTCACCAACGGCCTGGGCGTGCAGGGCCAGCGCTACAGCCCGCTCGACACCCTCAATGTGGACAACGTCAAGGACCTGCGCCCGGTCTGGGCCTTCTCCTTTGGCGGCGAGAAACAGCGCGGCCAGCAGGCGCAGCCGATGATCAAGGACGGGGTGATGTACCTCACCGGTTCCTACTCCCGGGTGTTCGCGGTGGATGCGCGCACCGGCAAGAAACTCTGGCAGTACGATGCGCGCCTGCCCGATGACATCCGCCCCTGCTGCGACGTGATCAACCGTGGTGTGGCGCTGTACGGCGACCTGGTGTTCTTCGGCACCCTCGATGCCAAGCTGGTAGCGCTGAATAAAGACACCGGCAAAGTGGTGTGGAGCAAGCAGGTTGCCGACCACAAGGAAGGTTACTCGATCAGCGCCGCGCCCCTGGTGGTCAACGGCAAGCTGATTACCGGCGTGGCCGGTGGCGAATTCGGCGTGGTGGGCAAGATCCAGGCCTACGACCCGAAAAACGGCGACCTGCTGTGGATGCGTCCAACCGTCGAAGGCCATATGGGCTATGTCTACAAGGACGGCAAGGCTGTGGAGAACGGCATTTCCGGCGGCGAGGCGGGCAAGACCTGGCCTGGCGACCTGTGGAAGACCGGCGGCGCGGCGCCATGGCTGGGCGGCTACTACGACCCGGAAACCAACCTGCTGCTGTTCGGCACCGGCAACCCGGCGCCGTGGAACTCGCACCTGCGCCCCGGCGACAACCTCTATTCATCCTCGCGTCTGGCGCTGAACCCGGATGACGGCACCATCAAGTGGCACTTCCAGAGCACGCCCCACGACGGCTGGGACTATGACGGCGTGAACGAGCTGGTCTCCTTCAACTACACCGAAGGCGGCAAGGAAATCAAAGCTGCGGCCACCGCCGACCGTAACGGCTTCTTCTACGTGCTCGACCGCACCAACGGCAAGTTCATCCGTGGCTTCCCGTTTGTCGACAAGATCACCTGGGCCAGCGGCCTGGATAAGGACGGCCGGCCGATCTACAACGAAGCCAGTCGCCCAGGCGCACCGGGCGGTGAAACCAAGGGCACCTCGGTGTTCGTCGCCCCGGCGTTCCTCGGCGCGAAAAACTGGATGCCGATGGCCTACAACCGTGACACCGGGCTGTTCTATGTGCCGTCCAACGAATGGGGCATGGACATCTGGAACGAAGACATCGCCTACAAAAAAGGCGCGGCGTTCCTCGGGGCGGGCTTCACCATCAAGCCGTTGAACGAAGACTACATCGGCGTACTGCGTGCCATCGACCCGAAGACCGGCAAGGAAGTCTGGCGCCACAAGAACTTCGCGCCGCTGTGGGGCGGGGTGCTGACCACCAAGGGCAACCTGGTGTTCACCGGCACGCCGGAAGGTTTCCTGCAGGCGTTCAACGCCAAGACCGGCGAGAAGGTCTGGGAGTTCCAGACCGGTTCCGGCGTACTCGGCTCGCCTGTGACCTGGGAAATGGACGGCGAACAGTACGTCTCGGTGCTCTCCGGCTGGGGCGGCGCGGTGCCGTTGTGGGGCGGTGAAGTGGCCAAGCGCATCAAGGACTTCAACCAGGGCGGCATGCTCTGGACCTTCAAGCTGCCCAAAGAACTGGTCGCCAAACACTGAATCTACGACCAAATGACAAGAGCCCCCCTGCCAACGGCGCATTCGCCCGGCAGCGGGGGCTCTCTACTATCGGGTCATCGCCTGTTGACCGACAGGCCCGGACCCAGACAGAGGCCTTAACATGATCTACGCACAACCTGGCACCCCTGGCGCCATCGTCAGCTTCAAGTCGCGCTACGGTAACTACATCGGCGGCGAATTCGTCGCGCCGCAGAGCGGCCAGTACTTCACCAACACCTCGCCGGTGACCGGTGAGCAGATCGCCGAATTCCCGCGCTCCAACGCCGCCGACATCGACAAGGCCCTCGACGCCGCCCACGCCGCCGCTGACGCCTGGGGCAAGACCTCGGCCCAGGATCGCGCCTTGGTGCTGCTGAAAATCGCCGACCGCATCGAACAGAACCTCGAAGTGCTGGCCGTGACCGAAAGCTGGGACAACGGCAAGGCCGTGCGCGAGACGCTCAACGCCGACGTGCCCCTGGCCGCTGACCACTTCCGCTATTTCGCCGGGTGCATCCGTGCCCAGGAAGGCGGCGCCGCCGAGATCAACGAACACACCGCTGCCTATCACTTCCATGAGCCATTGGGCGTGGTCGGGCAGATCATTCCGTGGAACTTCCCGCTGCTGATGGCGGCCTGGAAACTCGCCCCGGCCCTGGCCGCCGGTAACTGCATC
Organism: Pseudomonas gorinensis; assembly: GCF_042015035.1. Taxonomy (NCBI): domain Bacteria; kingdom Pseudomonadati; phylum Pseudomonadota; class Gammaproteobacteria; order Pseudomonadales; family Pseudomonadaceae; genus Pseudomonas; species Pseudomonas gorinensis. The sequence continues at coordinate 4,857,887 of NZ_CP167125.1, read as the reverse complement.
GTGCTCAAGCCGGCCGAGCAGACGCCGCTGTCGATCATGGTGTTTGCCGAGTTGATCAATGACCTGCTGCCACCGGGCGTGCTGAATATCGTCCAGGGCTTTGGCCGCGAAGCCGGCGAAGCGCTGGCCACCAGCAAGCGCATCGCCAAGATCGCCTTTACCGGCTCGACGCCCATCGGCGCGCACATCATGCATGCGGCCGCCGAGAACATCATCCCGTCGACCGTGGAACTGGGCGGCAAGTCGCCGAACATCTTCTTCGAAGACATCATGAACGCCGAGCCACAGTTCATCGAAAAGGCCGCCGAAGGCCTGGTGCTGGCGTTCTTCAACCAAGGTGAAGTGTGCACCTGCCCGTCGCGGGCGCTGGTGCAGGAGTCGATCTACGACGACTTCATGAAAGTGGTGATGAAGAAGATCGTCAAGATCAAGCGCGGCAACCCGCTGGACACCGAAACCATGGTCGGCGCCCAGGCGTCCGAGCAGCAATACGACAAGATCCTGTCCTACCTGAAAATCGCCCAGGAAGAGGGCGCCGAGTTGCTCACCGGCGGCGCGGCCGAGCGCCTGGAGGGCGACCTGTCCAGCGGTTACTACATCCAGCCGACCCTGCTCAAGGGCCACAACAAGATGCGCGTGTTCCAGGAAGAAATCTTCGGCCCGGTGGTGGGTATCACCACCTTCAAGGACGAAGCCGAAGCCCTGGCGATCGCCAACGACAGCGAATTCGGCCTGGGTGCCGGGCTGTGGACCCGTGATATCAACCGTGCCTACCGCATGGGCCGGGCGATCAAGGCCGGTCGCGTGTGGACCAACTGCTACCACCTGTACCCGGCGCATGCCGCGTTTGGCGGCTACAAGAAGTCCGGCGTGGGGCGTGAGAACCACAAGATGATGTTGGATCACTACCAGCAGACCAAGAACCTGCTGGTGAGCTACGACATCAATCCGTTGGGGTTCTTCTAACCCTCCGATGCAACGCGGTCCCCTGTGGGAGGGGGCTTGCCCCCGATAGCGGTGTGTCAGTCATAGCTGTTTCAACTGACACTCCCTCATCGGGGGCAAGCCCCCTCCCACATGTTGCTCCCCGTACGTTCGCGACCAATGCAGTGCCCGCACTCGTTCGAAAGCAGCATTCGTACCCTCGTCCCAAGAACCTGCTGGTGAGCTACGACATCAATCCGTTGGGGTTCTTCTGATTTCAACTTGAAATGCAATCAACTGTGGGAGGGGGCTTGCCCCCGATAGCTGTGTGTCAGTCACAGCTGTTTCAACTGACACTCCCTCATCGGGGGCAAGCCCCCTCCCACATGTTGCTCCCTGTACGTTCGCGACTAATGCAGTGCCCTCACTCGTTCGAAAGTAGCATTCGCACCCCCATCCCCCCATGCATTAATGCCTTCACCGGAATCTTCCGGCACAACAAGAGGATCGCCCCATGTGGACTAAACCCGCGTTTACCGACCTGCGTATCGGCTTTGAAGTGACCATGTACTTCGCCAGCCGCTGATCCACCCCCGGCCAGCCACGCGCTGGCCGGGCTCGTTTTGGGAATGACCCTTTGGTCTGATTGCATTCGTCCGCGAATGGGTTAGTGTGAAGTGCATCTCCCAAAAATAATAACAACAGGCTTTCCAATGAGCCCAAATCTGAGCCTCCTGCGTAAATTCGTCTCGCCTGAAATCATCTTTGGTGCCGGCTGCCGGCACAACGTCGGTAATTACGCCAAGACCTTTGGTGCGCGCAAGGTCCTGGTGGTCAGCGACCCTGGTGTGATCGCCGCGGGGTGGGTGGCCGATGTGGAAGCCAGCCTGCAAGCCATCGGCATCGACTATTGCCTGTACAGCGACGTATCACCCAACCCGCGCGTAGAAGAAGTGATGCTGGGCGCCGAGGTGTACCGCGACAACCATTGCGACGTGATCGTCGCCATCGGTGGCGGCAGCCCCATGGACTGCGGCAAGGCCATCGGCATTGTGGTCGCCCATGGACGCAACATCCTCGAATTCGAAGGGGTGGACACCCTTCGCGTGCCCAGCCCGCCGTTGATCCTGATCCCCACCACCGCCGGCACGTCGGCGGATGTCTCGCAGTTCGTGATCATTTCCAACCAACAGGAACGCATGAAGTTCTCCATCGTCAGCAAGGCGGTGGTGCCGGATGTGTCGCTGATCGACCCGGAAACCACGGCCAGCATGGACCCGTTCCTGTCCGCCTGTACCGGTATCGACGCGCTGGTGCATGCCATCGAAGCGTTCGTGTCCACCGGCCACGGCCCGCTCACCGATCCCCATGCGCTGGAAGCCATGCGCTTGATCAACGGCAACCTGGTGCAGATGATCGCCAACCCCGGTGACATTGCCCTGCGCGAGAAGATCATGCTCGGCAGCATGCAGGCCGGCTTAGCGTTCTCCAATGCGATCCTCGGCGCGGTGCATGCCATGTCCCACAGCCTCGGCGGGTTTCTCGACCTGCCCCATGGCTTGTGCAACGCGGTGCTGGTGGAACACGTGGTGGCGTTCAACTACAACTCGGCGCCGGAGCGTTTCAAGGTGATTGCCGAGACGTTCGGCATCGACTGCCGGGGCCTCAACCATCGGCAGATTCGTGGGCGGTTGGTGGAGCATCTGATTGCCCTGAAACACGCGATCGGCTTTCACGAAACCCTCGGTTTGCACGGGGTGCGCGTGGCGGATATTCCGTTCCTGTCCCAGCATGCCATGCACGACCCGTGCATCCTCACCAACCCCCGTGAGTCGAGCCAGCGTGACGTCGAGGTCGTCTATGGCGAAGCTCTCTGACGACCAGCAGCGCGCCCTGGCCGGGTTGCTGGGGCTGGGCGACCAGTCGGCGCGCAAGAGCCATTACCCGGAACTGACCGCGCGGCTCGATGAGCTGGAGGCCGAGCGCAAGCGCTACATCCGCCTTAACGATGAGCTGGAGCAACGGGTGGCGGCGCGCACCGATGAGTTGCTGGAAGCCAACCGCAACCTGCAACAGCAGATCGCCCAGCGCGAACAGGTCGAACAGGAACTGCGCGATGCCCGCGATGCCGCCGAGGCCGCCAACCGCAGCAAGGACAAATACCTCGCCGCCGCCAGCCATGACCTGTTGCAACCGCTCAACGCCGCGCGCCTGTTGATCGCCACCCTGCGCGAACGCAACTTGCCCAGCGTCGAGCAGGTGCTGGTCGAGCGCACCCACCAGGCCCTGGAAGGCGCCGAGGATTTGCTCACCGACCTGCTGGATATCTCGCGGCTCGACCAGGCCGCGGTCAAGCCGGATGTGGCGGTGTATCGCCTGGATGAACTGTTTGCGCCGCTGGTCTCGGAATTCCAGTCAGTGGCCTTGGCCGCCGGGCTCAATCTGCGCGCGCATACCGGCCACTACGCGATTTGCACCGACTTGCGCCTGGTCACGCGCATCCTGCGCAATTTCCTCAGCAACGCCTGCCGTTACACCGACGACGGCTGCATCCTGCTCGGCGCGCGCCGCCGTGGCGACCGCCTGCGCCTGGAAGTGTGGGACACCGGGCGCGGCATCCCGGCCGATCGGCTCGACGCGATCTTCCTCGAATTCAACCAGCTGGACGTCGGCCGTGCCTCGGACCGCAAGGGCGTGGGCCTGGGCTTGGCGATTGTCGAGCGCATCGCCGAGATCCTCGGCTACCCGGTGGCGGTGCGCTCGTGGCCGGGGCGCGGGTCGATGTTCAGCATCGAAGTGCCCATCAGCGAGGACATGCCGTTGGCCATCAGCCAGCTGCCGGTGCAAGCGACGACGGGCAACCCCTTGCCGGGGCGGCGTTTGCTGGTGCTGGATAACGAACTCAGCATCCTGGAAAGCATGAGCGCGCTGCTCGGCCAGTGGGGCTGCGAGGTGGTTACCGCCACCGACCAGGCCGGCGCCTTGCTGGCGTTGCAGGGCAGGGCGCCGGAGTTGATCCTGGCGGACTACCACCTCGACCACGGCGTGGTGGGTTGCGAGGTGGTCAAGTACCTGCGCGAGCACTTCGACCAGCCGATTCCCGCGGTGATCATCACGGCTGACCGCACCGACCAATGCCGGCGCATGCTGCGGCGGCTGGACGCGCCATTGTTGAACAAACCGGTCAAGCCCGGGAAGTTGCGGGCGGTATTGAGCCAGTTATTGGCCTAGGGTCTTGATACCTGTCAACACCGCCTGCGGCATTTTGCGCCATGCTCCCTGCCTGATTTGACGGCCGACGGAGAACCCCATGAGCGCCCCCGTAACAACCGCTGCATCCTTCAAGTTGCCCCTGGGCCTGGTCGTCGCCGTGCTGGTGATGGTCGGGGTGCTGCTGTTGCCGATGCCCGCCGACTTGCCGGTGGCGGGGCATCGCATGCTGGCGATCCTCGCGTTTGCCGTGGTGGTGTGGATCACCGAGGCGGTGTCGTATGAAGCCAGCGCGATCATGATCACTTCGCTGATGGCGTTCCTGCTCGGCACCGCGCCGTCGCTGCAGGACCCCACGCACCTGATCGGTTCCAGCCCGGCCATCAGCATGGCGCTCACCGGCTTTTCCAACCCCGCGCTCGCGCTGGTGGCGGGTGCGTTGTTCATCGCCGCCGCCATGACTCACACCGGTCTGGACCGGCGTATCGCCCTGGTCACCCTGACGCGGGTGGGCACCAGCACGCGCGGCATTCTGCTGGGGGCGATCGCGGTGACTATCCTGCTCAGCCTTGTCGTCCCCAGCGCCACCGCGCGCAGTGCCTGTGTGGTGCCGATCATGATGGGCGTGGTCGCTGCGTTTGGCGTCGACAAACGCTCCAACATCGCTGCGGGCTTGATGATCGTGGTGGCCCAGGGCACCAGCATCTGGAACGTCGGCATCCAGACCGCCGCCGCACAAAACCTGCTGACCGTGGGCTTTATGGACAAGATGCTCGGCCAGCGCGTGTCGTGGATCGACTGGCTGATCGCGGGGGCGCCATGGGCGCTGATCATGTCGGCGGTGCTGTTGTTCCTGGTGATCAAGCTGCTGCCGCCGGAAAGCGACAGCATCCCTGGCGGCAAAGAGGCGGTGGCGCAGTCGCTGGTGGATATCGGCCCGATGACCGGGCCGCAGAAGCGCCTGCTGGCTGTGTCGGTGCTGCTTCTGCTGGCCTGGGCCACGGAAGGGCGCCTGCACAACTTCGACACCACCTCGACGACCTATGCCGGCCTGGTGTTCCTGTTGTTGCCGGGCATTGGCGTGATGACCTGGAAGGACGTGCAATCGCGTATCCCGTGGGGCACGGTGATCGTGTTTGGCGTGGGCATCAGCCTGGGCACGGCGCTGCTGACCACCCAGGCCGGGCAGTGGCTGGGTTCCCAGGTGGTGGCGCACACCGGCTTGGACCACGTGGGGCCGCTGGGGGTGTTTGCGATTCTTGGGGCATTCTTGATCGTGATCCACTTGGGGTTTGCCAGCGCCACGGCATTGACCTCGGCGTTGCTGCCGATCCTGATTGCGGTGTTGCAGACCCTGCCGGGGGAATTCAACCGGTTGGGGGTGACGATGCTGTTGGGGTTTGTCGTCAGCTACGGGTTTATCCTGCCGATCAACGCGCCGCAGAACATGGTGTGTTTGGGGACTGGGACGTTTACGGCACGGCAGTTTGCCAAGGTGGGGATTTTGGTCACGTTGATCGGCTACCTGCTGATGCTGGTGTTTGCGGCGACTTACTGGAGCTGGCTCGGCTGGATCTGATAGGGCGTGTGGTCTCCAATACAAAGGAGATCCAATGTGGGAGGGGGCAAGCCCCTCCCACATTTTGATCTCCATGGACCAGATAGACCTTGCTCTGTACCCAACCCAGAAAGCTGGTCAGCCCAGACGCCGCCATCACCGCCAACCCCCATACTTGACCTTGCCCACGCCAGGCATCAATTGCCCCTTCAACATGGCAAGATGAACTCCTCTCAGGTTTACTACTCCCTGAGTAATGGAGTCACCGACCTTGCGTGTCGGCTCATCAAGGTCACCGAATGGACAAATACACCCCCCGCACCTGGCAGCCTCACGAGCGCCCGAGCCTGCCGGGCTCGCCGTCGACGCCGTTGCACCCCACCCACAAGCGCTGGCTGTATGCCTTGGTCGGCGTACTCGTAGCCATCACCGGCGGCCTGGGCAACTCGCTGGTGATCGCCAACCTGCAATACCTGCAAGGCGCCTTGGGCGCGACCACCGCGGAAATGGCCTGGTTGCCCGCCGCCTATGTGATGACCAACGTGTGCATGAACCTGCTGCTGGTGAAGTTTCGCCAGCAATTCGGCCTGCGTGCGTTTACCGAGGTGTTCCTGGTGCTCTATGCACTGGTGACCTTCGGCCACTTGTTCGTCAACGACCTCAACTCGGCCATCGCCGTGCGGGCAGCCCACGGGATGGTGGGGGCGGCGCTCAGTTCCCTGGGTTTGTACTACATGATCCAGGCGTTCCCCGCCAAATGGCGCTTGAAGGCGCTGGTGCTGGGGTTGGGGACCGCGCAGCTGGCCTTGCCCCTGGCGCGGTTGTTCTCCGAAGACCTGCTGCAAATCGCCGAATGGCGCGGCTTGTACCTGTTCGAACTGGGCATGGCGCTGATCTGCCTGGGCTGCGTGTTCCTGCTCAAGTTGCCGCCCGGCGACCGTTTCAAGACCTTTGAAAAACTCGACTTCCTCACCTTCGCCATTCTCGCCAGCGGTGTGGCGCTGCTCTGCGCGGTGCTGTCCTTGGGGCGTATCGATTGGTGGCTGGAAGCGCCGTGGATCGGCGTGGCCTCGGCCTGTTCCCTGGTGTTGATCATGACTGGTCTGGCCATTGAGCATAATCGCGCCAACCCGCTGCTGATGACCCGTTGGCTGGGCAGCGGCACCATGATTCGCCTGGCGCTGGCGGTGATCCTGATTCGCATGGTGTTGTCCGAGCAGTCCACCGGCGCGGTGGGGTTCATGCAGATGTTGAACATGAGCTACGAGCAGATGCACACGCTGTACGTGGTGATGCTGGCTGGGGCGATCAGCGGGCTGGTGGTCAGTGCGCTGACGATCAACCCGGCGCACTTGCTGATGCCGCTGGTGATTGCCCTGGCGCTGATGGCCACCGGCTCGGTGATGGACAGTTTCTCCAGTAACCTGACCCGCCCGCAGAACCTGTATATCAGCCAGTTCCTGCTAGGCTTTGGCGGCACCTTCTTTTTGGGGCCGACCATGGTGCTGGGGACTAAAAACGTGCTGACCAACCCACGCAACCTGGTGAGTTTCTCGGTGATGTTCGGGATCTGCCAGAACCTCGGCGGCCTGATCGGCGCGGCGTTGCTCGGCACGTTCCAGGTGGTGCGCGAGAAGTTTCACTCCAGCATGATCGTCGAGCACCTGACCTTGCTCGACCCTCGCGTGGCCGCCCGAGTGCAGGGCGGCGGCTCGGCCTATGGCGGCATCGTCGCTGACCCGGAGTTGCGCAACCTCATGGGGATTCGCAGCCTGGCCACCGCGGCAACCCGTGAGGCCAATGTCATGGCCTACAACGATGTGTTCATGCTGATCGCGATCATCGCGATCCTGACCATGATCTGGATCTTTATCCGCAGTCTGTGGCTGATGAGCACCACTAAAGCAGCCACTCCCGTTCAACCCAGCGGCGCCTCTTCATGACCGAACCGACCACGACCACTACCAATGCCATCGCCGCCACCCCGGAAGGCACCACACCACCGGGGGCCACCGTCACCGAACCGCGCTCCCTGTGGGTACGCATCCTTTCGTCCCTGGGCTTTGCCGCGATTGCCCTGGTGGGCGTGCTGGTCGTGCTGTACGCCTGGCAGCTGCCGCCGTTCAGCAGCGCGGTGGAAACCACCGAGAACGCCCTGGTGCGCGGCCAGGTGACCATTATCGGCCCGCAGCTCAGCGGCTATGTGTTCGAGGTGCCGGTGCAGGACTTCCAGTACGTCAAGGCCGGCGACTTGCTGGTGCGCCTGGATGACCGCATCTACCAGCAGCGCCTCGACCAGGCCCTGGCCCAACTGGCGGTGCAGAAGGCTTCGCTGGCCAATGTGGTGCAGCAACGCAACAGTGCCGAAGCAACGATCAAACTGCGCCAGGCCGCATTGGTGGACAGCCAGGCGCAGGCGCGCAAAAGCACCGCCGACTTGCGGCGCAATGAAGCGTTGATCAGCGACGGTTCGGTGTCCAAGCGCGAGCTGGACGTAACCCGCGCCGCCCATGCACAGACTATTGCGGCGGTCGCGCAAGCCCAGGCCAGCCTGGAAATCGCGCGGCAGGATTTGCAGACGGTCATCGTCAATCGCGGTTCCCTGGAAGCGGCCGTGGCCAGTGCCGAAGCGGCGTTGGAGTTGGCGCGTATCGACCTGTCCAACACCCGCATTACTGCACCCCGTGACGGTCAACTGGGGCAGATTGGCGTGAGGCTGGGTGCCTACGTCAACTCCGGCGCGCAGTTGATGGCGCTGGTGCCGAAGCACCTGTGGGTGATCGCGAATATGAAGGAAACCCAGATGAACAACGTGCAGGTGGGCCAACCGGTGACCTTCACCGTGGATGCGCTGAACCACCGCAAGTTTCGCGGCACGGTGCAGCATATATCCCCAGCCACCGGCTCGGAGTTCAGCCTGTTGCAGGCGGATAACGCCACGGGCAACTTTGTGAAGATTGCCCAGCGCGTGCCGGTAAGGATTACCGTGGACCCGGATCAGGCTGAGAGTGAACGGCTGCGGCCGGGGTTGTCGGTGGTGGTGAGTATCGACACGGCTGGGCGCCTGAAAAACTCCCCACCTTGAGCATGGCGCTGATCCCTGTAGGAGCGAGCTTGCTCGCGAAGATCGTCAACGATAACGCGGGGGGCCTGATGACCCGCGTTGCCCTGAGGTTTTTCGCGAGCAAGCTCGCTCCTACAGGGGGGTGTATTTCAGGTTGAAATTGAGTTGGACCGACTGGTTGTGTTCCAGCAGTGTCAGGCCCGGCCGCCCTGGCAGGTGATGAGCATTCACCGGATGGCTCACCGGCTCGATGCAAAAGAACCCCAACCCCGGCGGGCAGTACAGCAGGAAGTAATCGGCCCCGCTGGCCTGGCATTCCAGCGCATAACCCAGTTCCGGCTGTTCGATCCGGCAGTCCCCGTCCCACTGGCAAAAGCCATTGTCCACCGCGCCTTCGGGCAGGTTTTTCAATGCCTGGAAATCCCACTCTCCCGGCACCGCCGCCAACCCGGTCGGCAGCTTGGACGCATCGCTCATCCACACCTGTGCGGCCTTGGCCTGCAACCGGGTGCCCGGTCGGCGTGGAAAGTACGGATGCAGGCCCACGCCATGCCACGCCGCTGTTGCAGCCAGGTGCGTCACCCGCAGTTCGATACCTAGAACCCCGTCGCTCAAGCGAACACGCTGCTCGGCGCGGTAGGCAAACGGCGTGGCGCATTCGAGCGCCAGCACCACCTCATCCGCCGCCTGGCTGACCACTTGCCACCCGTGCTGCCAGGCAGAGCCATGAATCGGCAGCGGATCGGTCAGGCTGTTGGGCGTGAGTGCCAGCCAACCGTCGGGGTTGTCGAAACCGCCATGGGCAATGCGGTTGGACCAGGGTACCAACGGATAGCACCCCAGCTTGCCCGGCAAACCGGTATGGATCGCCTGCTCATCGTTGTGTCGCAGCAACGGCTGCCCGGTGGCACGCACTGTCCAGTTGACGATGCTGCCGCCCACGGCCGGGTTCAAGGTCAGGTGGGTGAGGTTATCTTCAAGTTCAATCATCATCACAGCACCACACTGGGCAGCCACAACGACAGCGCCGGAATGTAGGTCACCGCCATCAACACCAGGAACAGCACCGCATAGAACGGCAGCAACGCCTTCACGGTCCGCTCGATACTGACCTTGCCCACGGCCGCCCCCACAAACAGCACCGCGCCCACCGGCGGCGTAATCAAACCGATGCCCAGGTTCACCAGCATGATCATGCCGAAGTGCACCGGGTCGACGCCGATGCCGAGCACCACGGGCAGCAAAATCGGAGTAAGGATCAGGATCAGCGGCGCCATGTCCATCACCGTGCCGAGCAACAGCAGCATGGCGTTGATGCACATCAGGATCACGTAGCGGTTGTCCGACAGGGTCAGGAACAGCGTGGTGATCTTCGCCGGGATCTGCATCAGGGTCATGATGTAGCCGAAGCTGGCGGCGAAGGCGATCAGGATCATCACGATGGAAATGGTGCGTACCGTGCGGTGCATCAGCTTGGGCAGTTCGCTCCATTTGTAGTCGCGGTAGATGAACATGGTCACGAAGAACGCCCACAGCACTGCGATCGCGGCGGATTCGGTGGCGGTAAAGATGCCGGAGAGGATGCCGCCGAGGATGATCACCATGGCCATCAGGCCCCACAGCGCGTCGGCGCAGATTTTCAGCGCTTGCTTCAAGGGAATGACTTCGCCCTTGGGGTAATTACGCTTTTTGGCGAAGATCAGGCACAGCACCATCAGGCACGCGCTCATCAACAGGCCGGGGACCACACCGGCCATGAACAACGAGGCGATCGACACCGTGCCGCCCGCTGCCAGGGAGTAGAGCACCGAGTTATGGCTGGGCGGCGTCAACAGTGCCTGCACCGAACCGCTGATGGTCACCGCGGTGGCGAATTCGCGGGGATAGCCACGGCGTTCCATCTCCGGGATCAGCACCGAGCCGACCGAGGCCGTGTCGGCCACCGACGAACCGGAGATCGCGCCGAAAAACGTCGAGGCCATGATGTTGACCAAGGACAGGCCGCCGCGCACAAAGCCCACCAGCACGCCGGCAAACGCCACCAGGCGGCGCGACATGCCGCCCTCGGCCATGATCGCCCCGGCCAGCACGAAGAACGGAATCGCCATCAGCGAAAATTTATTTACCCCGCCGGCCACCTGGATCATCAGGGCCTGGAACGGGATGTCGATCCACCACGCGCCAATCAATGCCGACAAACCCAGGGCGTAGGCCACCGGCATGCCGATCAGGATCAAGGCAATAAAGCTGCCCAACAGAATCAATGCGTCCATATCAGGCGGCCCCTTCGCTTTCTTCCACCAGGTCGAGGCGCACCACGCGCCGGTTGCTCTGGTCACCGAGCAGGAGTTTTTCCACCACAAAGATCAGGGTCAGCAGCCCGCCAATCGGGATCGGCATATAGGTGATGCCCACGCGCAGGGTCGGAATGGCGCTCATGAACTGGTTCCAGGTGGACAGGCACAGCTTGGTGCCCCAAATGGCCATGAACAGGCAGATGGTGCCCATCAGCAGCTGCGAGACGATGCCGATGACCTGGCGTTGGCGGGGGGGCAGGCGGTCGGTGATCATCGCCACCGACATGTGTGCGCCAGCGCGATAGCTGGCGGCGGCGCCGATAAAGGTGAACACCAGCATCAGCAGGATGGCGGTAGGCTCCGGCCAGCTGGAGCCGGTGCCGAGGATGTAGCGGGCGAAGATACCCCAGGGAATGATCAGTGCCACCCCGAGAACCGAGAGGCCGGCGACCCAGACGCAGGTCATGTAGAGGCGGTCGTTGATGCGCAGCAGGAGATTCTTCATGGCGTTCACCGTAACCGGGCGCGTCGATGCCGACCGCGCCGGGCCTTTTGCGAGAGGCAGGGAAGGTTATTGAACGGCGTCGATGCGCGCGATGATGTCGGCGTAGGGCGCGCCGTACTTGGCGCGAACCGCTGCGGTGGCGTCGTAGAAGGGTTTTTTGTCGACGCTGATGAACTCGACACCGGCGGCCTTGAGCTTGGTTTCGCTGCTGGCGGACTTGGCATCCCACAGCGCGCGCTCATCGGCCTGGGCGGCCTTGGCGGCGTTTTTCACCATGACTTGCTGCGCCGGAGTGAGTTTGTTCCAGGTGATCTTCGACATCACGATGGGCTCGGGCAGGATCAAGTGTTCGGTGAGGGTGTAGTACTTGGCGTTCTGGAAGTGGTTGTGTTCCAGCAGGGTGGGCGGGTTGTTTTCCGCGCCGTCGATCACCCCGGTCTGCAAGGCACTGAAGATCTCGCCGGTGTCCATGGCGATGCCGTTGGCGCCCATGGCATTAAAGGCGTCGATGAACAGCGGGTTGCCTTGCACGCGGATCTTCATGCCCTTGAGGTCTTCGATCTTGCGCACCGGTTTCTTGGTGTAGAGGTTGCGCGTGCCGCCGTCCATCCAGGCCAGGGCCACCAGGCCGAACTCGGAGTCGGTGATCTTGGCGAGGATCTCGTCGCCGATCTCGTCGTCGATGACCTTGCGCATATGCGCCTGGTCACGAAACACGAACGGCAGGTTGAATACGTTCACGTCCGGCACCACGGGCCCGACGATGCCAAGGCTGACGCGGGTCATCTGCACCGCGCCGACCTGGGCCTGCTCGACCACTTCTTTCTCGGAGCCCAAGACCCCGCCGGGGAAGTACTTGAAGGTCAGTTCGCCGTTGCTTTGTTTGGTCAGGGCCTTGCCCATGTTCTCTTCGGCTACGACAGTGGGATAGCCGGCGGGGTGAACGTCGGCGAATTTTATTTCCAGCGCGTGGGCGGCGCCGGTGAACAGGACACTCAGGGGAAGTGCAGCGGCCAGCAAGGTGCGTTTGAAGTCCATGGGAGGTCACTCCTGTGTTGTTATTGTTGTATTCAAGGCACAGCGATGCAGCTAGAGGGTAAACGTTGGCTCAGGCAGTCCTTGGACGCCGGGGTTGAGGGCGAACACGCCGCCGGACAGTGACTGCTCGCTCTGGTCGTCTCGTATCGAGGTGACGAACAGCGTGTCCAGGCGACTGCCGCCAAAGGCGCACATGGTGGGTTTTTTCACCGGTACGCTCAGGGAGCGGTCCAGGCGGCCATCGGGGGTAAAGCGGTGGATCAGGCCGGCGTCGTTGGCGCAGATCCAGTAGCCACCGTCGGCGTCCACGGCGGCGCCGTCGGGACGACCTGGGTGCTGGTGCATGTCGACGAACACGCGGCGGTTGGACGGCGTGCCGGTCTCGGTGTCGTAGTCGAAGGCCCAGATCTGCTGGACCAGCGGGTGTGAATCCGAGGCGTACATCGTGCGGCCATCGGGGCTGAAGGCCAGGCCGTTGAGGGTGATAAAACCGTCCAGCTGGGCATGGGGCGCTGAACCCGATGCATAGCGATAGAGGATGCCTTCGGCCGCATTCGCGCCCATGTTCAGCACCATGCTGCCGGCCCAGAAACGGCCCTGGCGATCACAGCGGCCGTCGTTCAGACGCATGTCCGGGCGAGGGTGCTCGACGCTGGCCAATGGCGTGGTGTCGAGGCTGCCGTCGTTATGCGGCGTGAGTTGGAAGAAGCCGGTTTGCATCCCCGCAACCCAGTTGCCGGCGTCGGTGCGAGCGATGCAGGCCAGCATCTGCGGGGCTTTCCACGCAGCGAGATGGCCGGTGGCGGCGCTCCAGCGTTGCAGGCCACCGTTGGGGATGTCCACCCAGTACAGGGCGTTTTCCTCGGGCACCCATACCGGGCACTCGCCCACGGCATTGCGGGCGTCGACAATCAATTCTGCAGTCATGGCCACTCATTCCCTTGGGTTGGTCTGGCGTCAGTCACCGAACGGTCCAGCGGCGCAGAATGCCCCGCCTTGATACACCTTGGCCGGGTCATCGGCCGCTACGGGGGGCTGGGTTTCGACCTGGGCACGGAAGACTTCGGAGGTGTCTTTCGGGGCATAGCCCAGGTGCGCGGCGTAGCGGTTGTCCCACCAGGTGTCGAGGTTAGCCGACATGCCGTAGACCACGGTGTGGCCGACGTTCGGCGTATACAGCGCGCGTTCGAGCAGTTGGGTCAGGTCGTCGAAGCTCAGCCAGGTGTGCATCATCCGGCGGTTCTGCGGTTCCGGGAACGAAGAGCCGATACGGATACTGACGGTCTCGATGCCGTAGCGGTCGAAGTAGAAACTGGCCATGTCTTCGCCATAGGACTTGGACAAGCCGTAGTAGCTGTCTGGGCGGCGTGGGGAGTGGGCGTCGAGCTGTTCGCCCTGCTTGTAGAAGCCGATCACATGATTGGAGCTGGCGAAGACCACGCGCTTGACGCCATGGCGGCGCGCGGCTTCGTAGATGTGGAAGATGCCGCTGATATTGGCGCCTAGCACTTCTTCGAAGGAGCGTTCGACCGAGACACCGCCAAAATGCAGGATGGCGTCGACGCCTTCCACCAGGTGATGCACGGCTTGTTTGTCGGCGAGGTCGCAGGGTTGCACTTCTTCGCTGGCGTCGGCCGCCGGGGCCATGTTGGCAATGTCCGACAGGCGAAGTACTTGGGCGTAAGGGCGCAGGCGTTCGCGCAGGACTTTACCGAGGCCGCCGGCGGCACCGGTGAGCAGCAGGCGGTTGAAGGGAGTGGGGGTAGTCGTGGTCATGGAGATTCCAAATTTTTGTTGTAGGTTGTCGTATGACTATGCCGAAGTATTGTTAGGGATCCCCTGGGTTGTCAACGCGCCATTGGACAAAAGGTGTAACGAGGCTGTGGCGAGCGGTCTACTGTGGCAAGTGGGCTTACTGTGGCAAGCAGACTTGTTGTGGCAAGTGGGCTTGTTGTGGTGAGCGGGCTTTCTGTGGCGAGCGGGCTTGCCCCGCGTTGGGCTGCGCAGCAGCCCCAGAACCAGCCGCTGAGGAGTGCCTGATACTCCGCATTCCGATTGATTGGGGCTGCTTCGCAGCCCAACGCGGGGCAAGCCCGCTCGCCACAGAAAACCCACTTGGCACAACAAGCCCGCTCGCCACAGCAGTCGGTCCTCACACCACAACAAGCCCGCTCGCCACAGGAGTTACAGCAACGAGATCGGATAGCTGATAAAGATCCGGTTCTCATCGAACTCGTTATTGCTGAAATCCCGACGCAGGGTCGAGTTGCGCCACTTGACGTTCAAATCCTTCAGCGCACCGCTCTGCACGGTGTAGGCCAGTTCCGATTCACGCCCCCATTCCTTGCCGTCGGTGATCGCCCCGGTGTGTACGTTACTGCCGCTGATATAGCGGTTCATCATGGTCAGCCCGGGAATGCCAAGCACCACGAAATTGAAGTCATGGCGCACCTGCCAGGATTTTTCCTTGGCGTTGTCGTAGCTGGAGTTGTAGCTGTCGTTGGCCAGGGTGCCGCCGCTGGTGCCGTTGACCCGCATCCACACGCTGTCGCCGGTGAGCTTTTGCAGGCCGACATAGAAGGTGTTGCCCTGGTACTTGGCCGAAAGCAGGGCGAACACGGTCTTGTTGTCCAGGTCGCCGGCCAGGGCGCTGCCGTCTTCCTTGCCGTTGAAGAAGCCGAGGTTGGCGCCCAGGGTCCAGTCGCCCAGCGGTTGGCTGTGGGTCAGGTTGAGGTATTGCTGCTGGTAGATATCGCTCAGTTCGGCATACCACAGGCCGACCTGGGTGCGCTTGTCATTGAAGCTGTATTCACCGCCACCGAAGTTGAAGCGGTCGGAGGTGAATGCGGCTTTGCCGTTCATGAACATGTCTTCCATGCTCGCGTCGTTGCGCGGGCTATTGCCGCGAAACTGCCCGCCGTAGAGGGTCAGGCCGGCGATTTCGCTGGACGTCACCTGACCGCCGCGGAAGGTCTGTGGCAGCGAGCGGCCGTCGTCGGAACGCAGGATCGGCAGCACCGGCATCCATTCGCCCACCTTCAATTCGGTCTTCGACAGCTTGGTCTTCAACGCCACGCCCAGGCGCCCGAAGTTGTCGGCGGGGCGGCCGTCATCGTGGATCGGCAGCAACTGGGTGCCGCCGGTGCCTTTGCCGCCGTCGAGCTTTTGTGAGTACAGGCCCAGCACATCGATCCCGAAGCCGACAGTGCCTTGGGTAAAGCCGGACTTGGCGTCGAGGATAAAGCTCTGCGTCCACTCTTCGGCCTTGCCCTGAGGGTTGCTCGGGTTGGTGAAATTGCGGTTGAAGTAGGCGTTACGCAGGTTGAGCGTGGCCTTGGCGTCGTCGACAAAACCTTCGGCTTGGGCGAGGAGGGGCAGGGTGAAGGCCAGGCTGCCGAGACCGATAACACTGAGACGCGCGGAAGAATAGCGGGCGAATTGACTCACAGTGATGCTCCCTTTCATTTGTTGTTTTTATTATTTGTTATACGTCGTCGTACAACATTGGGGCGGATATTTGCGGGGTTTTTGCGGGGTGTCAAGCAGAAGTTATACGATGACTGTGTATGGGTTGATCCAGAGCGGGCAGTGTCAATGTGGGAGGGGGCAAGTCGAATCGTCGCACCGCCCCTCCCACATTCAGCCCGCCAGGACCATGGGAGGCAGGGTGCCAAGGAGTGAAACGGCGGCGACGGCGCAAACACCGAGCAGCCATTCCAGCATCACGCTGGCCTTCAAGCTGCCCAGCCGCTGTTCGCAGCGATCAAGGCGCAGCCGGTTCAGCAGCGCCAGCGCCAACATGCCCAGCACCAGCATCACCTTGATCAATAGAATCAACGCAAAACCACTGAACAACGGCGTGGGCCACAGCTGCCCGGTGAGGACGCGCACATTGATCAGGCCGGTCACCAGCAAGCCCGCGACCAGGCCATAACCGACGCCGCTGAAACGACGCAGGACCGGCGCCAGCTCAACACCGTGTGGCTGCCTGAGGATCAATACCAGCAGCAATAACCCCCCCAACCATGCGCCGACGCACACCAGGTGCACCATCTGGTTGAGGATCAACAGCTGCCCGCTCAGCCCATCGAGCATGGCGCCGTGGCCGACCGGGGCCAGGGTCATCAGCAGCAGCGTGATCAACGGCAGGCGCGGGGCCTTCCACGCGGTCATCAGGGCGATGACCAGCAGCCCATTCAACAGCAGGTGCCAGGTCCACACCTGGCCAAAAAAGGTCTTGCCCAGCACCAACTGCACGGTCGACAGTTCCAGCGCCGCCGGCCATGAACCGGCCATGCTGGCGGTAATCAACAGTAACCAGATCACCCCCGACGCGAGGGCCGTCCAGCCCAGCCCACGGGTGATGCGCAACACTTGTCGGTCCAGCACCGCCTGCGGTTCAGCGCCCAGGAGCCAGGGCCTGAATACACAGGCCCCGAACATCAGCAGCACGACGATGAAATGCACAAAGCGGCACAGCACCAGCAGGGTTGCCATGGGTTATTGGCCGACCTGGAAGCTGTATTCGCCATTGCTCTTGTGGGTATCGACCGAGACTGCGTTCCACACCACTTTGTAGTGACCGTCCGCCAGCGGGGCGGCGGGCGTCACCACCAGGGTTTTCTTGTCGGCGTCTGGCGTTGCCAGGTCCTTGATTGCCACTTCGGTGCCGTCCTTGCTCAGGGACACCTTGGTGAAGGTGGCTTCGACGCCTTCGCTGAAGGTCAGGCGCAAGTCCTTCGGTGCGGCGACGGTGCTGTCGGCGGCCGGCTCCGAGCTTTTGAGGTGGGCGTGGGCAAACGCCGCCGAGGCGCCGAGCAGGGAGGCGAGCAGGGCGACGGCGGTTAGGGTTTTCTTGATCAGCATTGTTCCGTACCTTCAGTGGGAGGAGTCGGTAAAGCCATGTGCAGCAAGGGAAACGGTTTGCCTTTGCCATCCAGCGGCGAGCGCGCGACCTGGACAAAACCGTAGTGCAGGTAGAAACCCACAGCCTGGGGGTTCTGCTCGTTGACGTCGACGGTCAAGGTGTCGTGGCGCGCACGGGCGTGGTCCAGCAACTGGCGGCCGATCCCCTGGCCGCGGCGCGTGGGGTCGATAAACAGCATTTCCACATTGTTCCTGCCGGTGGCGATGTAACCGGCAATACCCTGTTCATCTTCATACACCCAGACGTCAAGGGCAGGCATCGGCAGGTAAGTGTCGCGTACCAGGGGCAGTAAACGCTGGATATCGTCCTCGGGGAGGAAGTCATGGGTGGCGCGTACCGAGCGCTCCCACAGGGCGCCCAGCAACGGGTCGTCGGCGGGTACGCGAGGTCGAATAGGCATGGGAATGATCCTGGATAGGGACCGCGATCCTAACCAATCCAATATCCGTGGGGAAGGTGAAGGTAAGAACTTTCATTGCGGCCTGTCGCCGCGGTCTAGAGCCGATGGTAGTCTTTAGCCCATGTTGTTGTCAGGGAGCCCTTATGGGCAATCACAAGATCGGAATTCGCCGGGTCAACGTCGAAAAAATCCTGCTGGCGGCGGAGAAGGTCTTCGCCGAAAAGGGCTATGGCAGCACCGCCATGGCCGATATCGCTGAAGAAGTGCAGCTGCCACGTTCCAACCTGCATTATTACTTCACCACCAAGAGCGAGCTGTACAGCGCCGTGCTGTTCGATCTGCTGGAGGTGTGGAAGCAGGACGCCTTGAGCTTCGAGACCTTCGATGACCCGCGGGTGGTGCTCAGCAGCTACATCCGCGCCAAGATGCAGCGCTCGCGCACGCGGCCCTATGGCTCGAAAGTCTGGGCCAACGAGATCATCCACGGCGCGCCGACCCTCGGTGAGGCGCTGGATGAAAGCCTGTACGACTGGGCCAAGATGAAGGAGGCGAAGATTCGCCAGTGGGTGGAAGACAAACGCATCCTGCCGGTGGAGCCGTCGAGCCTGCTGTATATGATCTGGGCATCGACCCAGCACTATGCCGACTTTGATCACCAGGTGAAGATTTTGAATGATCACCAGCCGTTGTCGGATATGCAGTTCGAGAAGGCGATCCAGACGGTGACCGGGGTGATTTTGCGCGGGATTGGGTTGGAGCCTTGAGTCTTGTGGTGAGGCTGAGGGCCTCATCGGGGGCAAGCCCCCTCCCACAGTGGATCGCATTCTTTCAGACATAATGCGCTCAATGTGGGAGGGGGCTTGCCCCCGATAGCGGTCTACAGGACTACACCGCCTCCCGGTAGGGATTACGCGGATCCTGCGTCCAATTCAAGAACGGCTTGCCGGTGTCCACCGGTACCATCTCGATGCAATCCGCCACCGGGCAGGTGATCTGGCACAGGTTGCAACCCACGCACTCGTCGTCGATCACCTCGTACTGATGGGTGCCGTCCGCCTGTTTCAAACTGGCGATGGCCTGGTGCGACGTATCTTCACAGGCAATATGGCAACGCCCGCAGCCAATGCACGTCTCCTGATCGATCTTGGCAATGACCTGATAGTTGATGTCCAGGTACTTCCAATCCGTGGTGTTGCCCACCGCCCGCCCGGAAAATTCTTGCAGGCTGGTGTAACCCTGACTGTCCATCCAGCGTGACAATCCATCCTTCATCTCTTCCACAATGCGAAACCCATGCAGCATCGCCGCCGTGCACACCTGCACCGCGCCGCAGCCGAGGGCGACGAATTCCGCCGCGTCGCGCCAGTTGCCGATGCCACCAATGCCGCAGATCGGCAGGCCTTGGGTCTGCGGGTCGCGGGCGATTTCGGCGACCATGTTCAGGGCAATCGGCTTGACCGCCGAGCCGCAGTAACCGCCGTGGGTGCTCTGGGTGCCGACCATCGGTAGGGCGACCATGCGTTCCAGGTCCACGCTGGTGATGGAGTTGATGGTGTTGATCAGCGACACCGCGTCCGCACCGCCGCGATAGGCCGCCCGCGCCGCCACACGAATGTCGGTGATATTCGGCGTGAGCTTGACGATCACCGGCAGTGAGCAATAGGTCTTGCACCAGCGCGTCACCTGTTCCACATACTCTGGCACCTGGCCCACAGCCGCGCCCATGCCGCGCTCGGGCATGCCGTGGGGGCAACCGAAGTTCAGCTCGATGCCGTCGCAGCCGGTGGCTTCTACCAGGGGCAGGATGTTTTTCCAGGATGCTTCAACGCACGGCACCATCAGCGACACGATCAGCGCGCGGTCCGGCCAATCCTTTTTCACCTGGGTGATTTCCCTGAGGTTGATCTCCAGGGAGCGGTCGGTGATCAGCTCGATATTGTTGATGCCCAGCACTTCGCGGTTGGCGCCGTAGTGCGCCGAGTAACGCGACGACACGTTGACCGCCGCCGGGTCTTCACCCAGGGTTTTCCAGACCACGCCACCCCAGCCCGCTTCAAACGCGCGGACCACGTTATAGGCTTTGTCGGTGGGCGGCGCGGAGGCCAGCCAGAACGGGTTGGGGGCCTTGATTCCGGCGAATACAATCGAGAGATCGGCCATTACGCAGCCTCCACGTTAAGCATGAGTTGGGCGTGCATGGCTTCGGCGGCCAGCTTGCCGTGTTGTACCGCTTGCACGGTGAGGTCCTGGCCGAGGCTGACGCAGTCGCCACCGGCATATACGCCGGGGATGCTGGTGCGCAGCTGTTCATCGACGAAGATACGCGCGCCGACGCGCTGCAGTTGTTGGGCCAGGGGGTCGTGCAGCGCCTCGTTATCGAAGCCCTGGCCAATGGCCTTGAAGATCGCATCGGCGGCCAATTCGAAGGTCTCTCCGGTGGGTTGCAGGCAGCCGTTTTCCAGGCGAGTGCGGGCGAAGCGCATGCCGCGGACGTGGCCCTGGTCATCCAGCAGCACTTTTTCGGGTTGGGCCCAGGTCAGCAGGCGCACCTGATTGGCCTTGGCGATGTCCTGCTCATGCTGGGTCGCGCCCATGTCCGCCAGGCCTCGGCGGTAGACCAGGTTGACGTCGCGCGCGCCGAGGCGGGCCATTTGCACGGCCATGTCGATGGCGGTATTGCCGGCGCCGAGCACGATGCAACGGTCGGCCAGGGGCAGTTGGGTCAAGTCGTCAGCCTGGCGCAACTCGCGGATGTAGTCGGTGGCAGCGAGCAGGCCGGGGGCGTCTTCGTGGGGCAGGCCGAGGTGTTTGCTGGCGGCCAGGCCCAGGCCAAGGAACACCGCATCGAATTGCTGGTGCAGTTCGCTCAAGGTGAGGTTGTCGCCCAGGCGCTGGCCGTGGCGAATCTCGATGCCGCCGATTTGCAGGAGGAACTCCAGTTCCTTCTGGGCGAAGTCATCCACCAGCTTGTACTTGGCGATCCCGTATTCATTCAGGCCGCCGGCCTTTTCCCGCGCTTCGAAAATCACCACGTCATGCCCGTGCAGGGCGGCGCGATGGGCGCAGGCGAGCCCTGCGGGACCTGCGCCGACCACGGCGATGCGCTTGCCGGTGGGCGCGGCACGCTGGAACGGGTGTTCGCTGAAGTGCGCGTTGTCGATGGCGTAGCGCTGCAACAGGCCGATCAGCACCGGCGCGCATTCTTCGGCGTTGTTACGCACGCAGGCTTGCTGGCACAGGATCTCGGTGGGGCAGACGCGTGCGCAACTGCCGCCAAGGATGTTGGCCGAGAGGATTTTCTGCGCTGCGCCTTGGACGTTGTCGGTGTGGATATTGCGGATGAACGAGGGGATATCGATCTCGCTGGGGCACGCATTCACGCACGGCGCGTCGTAGCAATACAGGCAGCGCGAGGCTTCCAGTTGCGCTTGCCGGGCGGTGAGGGGCGGTGCCAGGTCGGTGAAATGGCTGGCGAGGGTGGCCCCGTCTTCAGGGGGATGGGGGAGGTGGCTCAGGGTCTGGATCACGGTGTTGGCCTCACGGTTATTTTGCCTCTGACGGGCATTTGCTGACGCAATGTGTAGGAGCGAGCTTGCTCGCGAAAAACCTGAGAGCGCCGTTGAGTATCAGGCTTCCCGCGTTTTCGTTAACGTTTTTCGCGAGCAAGCTCGCTCCTACATGGGGGGCTCAGCGTTTCACAGCCACCGGCCTGGAATACTCCGCCCGCTTGCTCAACTGCTCAAACACCGACGGATACGCCGGCCGTTCCACATAGCGCCCGGCACCGCGCTCGGCGCGCAGGTCGCCATCGGCCCAGACCAGCTTGCCCTGGCTGATGGTGTGGCTCGGCACGCCGCGCACGGTCTTGCCTTCGAAGATGTTGAAGTCCACTTGCTGGTGGTGGGTCTTGGCTGAAAGGGTGCGGGTGCCCTCGGGGTCCCACAGCACCAGGTCGGCATCGGCGCCGACGCGGATCGCGCCTTTGCGTGGGTAGAGGTTGAAGATCTTCGCGGTGTTGGTGGAGGTCAGCGCGACGTACTCCTGCATCGACAGGCGCCCGGTGTTGACCCCTTCGTGCCAAAGCAGCGCCATGCGGTCTTCGATCCCCGCGGTGCCGTTGGGGATCTTGCTGAAGTCGTCGCGGCCGGCGGCTTTCTGTTCGGCGCAGAAGCAGCAATGGTCGGTGGCGGTGGTGTGCAGGTTGCCCGATTGCAGGCCATGCCACAGCGCTTCCTGGTGCCCGCGTGGGCGGAACGGCGGGCTCATCACATAGCCGGCCGCGGTGTGCCAGTCGGGATGCTGGTAGACGCTGTCATCCAGTAACAGGTGGCCGGCGAGCACTTCGCCGTACACCGCCTGGCCCTTGCCCCGGGCGTAAGTGATTTCGTCCAGGGCTTCCCGGGTTGAAACGTGCACCAGGTACAACGGCGTGCCGAGCGTCTCGGCGATACGAATCGCGCGGCTGGCCGCTTCGCCTTCCACCTGGGAGGGACGCGACAGTGGATGGGCCTCCGGCCCGGTGATGCCCTGGGCCATCAGCTTGCGTTGCAGGTGATACACCAGCTCGCCGTTCTCCGCATGCACGGTGGGCACCGCGCCCAGTTCCAGGCAGCGTTCGAAGCTGGCCACCAGGGTGTCATCGGCGGCCATGATCGCGTTCTTGTAGGCCATGAAGTGCTTGAAACTATTGATGCCGTGGTGGCTGACCAGCTCGGCCATTTCTTCGCGCACCTGCTCGCTCCACCAAGTGATCGCCACGTGAAAGCCGTAGTCGGATGCGGACTTTTCCGCCCAGCCGCGCCACTGGTGGAAGGCTTCCAGCAAGGACTGCTGCGGGTTGGGGATCACAAAGTCGATGATCGAGGTGGTGCCCCCCGCCAGGCCTGCTGCGGTGCCACTGAAAAAGTCTTCACTGGCCACGGTGCCCATGAAGGGCAATTGCATGTGGGTATGCGGGTCAATGCCGCCGGGCATCAGGTATTGGCCGCTGCCGTCGAGTATCTCAGTGCCGGCGGGAATATCCAGGTCCATGCCAATGGCGCGAATTAGACCGCCTGCGCATAAAACATCGGCGCGGTAACTTTCATCATGGGTAATAACGGTGGCGCCACGGATCAACAGCGACATGTCGAGTTCCTCACAAGGCTTGACCGGCTTGTGCCAGTTCTAAGTGTTGTCATGCTGTTCACCGTGGGGTGCATAAAACCTGTCATCGGTGACAGGAATAGAAACTAGCCCGAGTTTTTAGAATGAGCAAGAATATTTTTTATAAGCTTATATTGATATTAACTTGTTGATTTATATGGATAAAAATTGAAAATCACCAAAATGTAGCGAGCGCTCACCATTTTGACGCACTTGACAGGTTCTCAATATGAGCAACATTTCTTATTGCAAATCAGACGCTTGAGATATGCCGCTTGACGGGCGCGGTAAATAAAAATAATTGTGATGCACCAGATTGAGCCCTGAGGGTTCGGACAACTTTCGCGTTATTTAGCCTGAGTAGCGCGGCAAGTACCGCAGGCTCAATTGGAAAGCTGATTAACATCAGCACGTTATATAAGCGGTGCGGGTTGAAGGTCAGTGGTCGGCACGATTATTGAGTGCAGTGGCGGCTGGCCGGGCCCGTGATGTCGTGTTGTCAACGAGGTACTCCGGCCATCCTGCGTAAAGCGTGGGATGAGCAACAATAATTCGAAAAAACCGTGGAGCGGCCATGCAACAGAACAGATCGCAAGTCATAGAACGCAACGGCCTGTACGAACTCGACGCCGGCCCCGACGTCCTCGACAGCCCTCGCTACAACCACGACATGGCACCGACCAAGGTGCATGAACGCACTTGGAACAAGTGGCACATCACCGCGCTGTGGGTCGGTATGTCGATCTGTGTGCCCACGTACACCCTGGGCGGGGTACTCACGGCGTACTTCGGTTTGTCGGTGGGCGAGTCGCTGATGGCGATCCTGCTGGCCAATATCGTGGTGCTGATTCCGCTGACCCTCAACGCCTTCCCCGGCACGAAGTACGGGATTCCGTTCCCGGTGTTGCTGCGCTCGTCGTTCGGCATCCTCGGCTCCAACGTGCCGTGTCTGATACGCGCGCTGGTAGCCTGTGGCTGGTTCGGTATCCAGACGATGTTCGGCGGGTTGGCGATTCACCTGTTCCTGGGCTCGATTTTCGACGGTTGGAAGTCCCTCGGCGGCACCGGTGAAGTGATCGGCTTCATGATTTTCTGGACCCTGAATTTGTGGGTGGTGCTGCGCGGCGCCGAGTCGATCAAGCGCCTGGAAACCCTGTCGGCGCCGCTGCTGGTGGCGGTGGGCATTGGTTTGCTGGTGTGGGCGATGCCCAATGTCTCCCTCAGCGAACTCATGGCCATTCCACCGAAACGCCCCGAAGGTGCCAGCCTCACCGGTTACTTCATGGCCGGCCTTACCGCGATGGTGGGCTTCTGGGCCACTTTGTCGTTGAACATTCCTGACTTCAGTCGTTATGCCAAAAGCCAGAAGGACCAGATCCTCGGGCAGATTTTCGGCCTGCCGCTGACCATGTTCCTGTTCGCGGCCCTGGGCGTGATCATGACCGCCGCCTCGGTGAAATTAGTGGGCGTCAGCGTGTCCGACCCCGTCACCTTGATCGGCCATATCCAGAGCCCGGTGTGGGTCGCCGTGGCCATGGCGTTGATCATCGTCGCCACCTTGTCCACCAACACGGCGGCGAACATCGTCTCGCCCACCAACGACTTCCAGAACATCGCGCCCAAGCTGATCAACCGCACCACGGCGGTGATCCTCACCGGCCTGGTCGGGCTGGCGTTGATGGCCCATGAGCTGCTGAAAAAGCTCGGGCTGATCGTCTCGGACGTGAGCCTGGAGACGGTGTATTCCAACTGGTTGCTGGGCTATTCGAGCTTGCTGGGGCCAATCGCCGGGATCATGGTGGTGGACTACTTCATCACTCGCAAACAGCAACTGGACCTGGCCGGTTTGTACCGCGACGACGTGTACCCGGCGTGGAACTGGAGTGGCTTTGTCGCCTTTGGCGTGCCGGTGGTGTTGACCTTGCTGTCGTTGGGCAGCGATGCGTTCAGCTGGTTCTACAGCTACGGCTGGTTTACCGGTTCGGCGTTGGGCGGGTTGTTGTATTACGGCTTGAATGCCAAGCGCGGAATCAGCCCGGTAGTCGTCAAAGTCAATTCATAAGAAATACAGCCTGAGGAGATCCCCATGAACGCTGCCCTCGACGTTCTGCAATCGACCCATCAGCACATCAACCGCGACCGTTTGTGGCAGTCGCTGATGGACCTGGCCAAACTCGGCGCCACGCCCAAGGGCGGCGTGTGCCGCCTGGCCCTCACCGACCTCGATCGCAAGGCCCGCGATCTGTTCGTGCAATGGTGCGAAGACGCCGGCTGTACCGTGACCATTGATGGCATCGGCAATATTTTCGCGCGCCGCCCTGGGCGCAATCCCAACTTGCCGCCGGTGATGACCGGCAGCCATATCGACACCCAGCCTACAGGCGGCAAGTTCGATGGCTGCTTTGGCGTGCTGGCAGGGGTGGAGGTGCTGCGCACGCTCAATGACCTCAAGCTCGAAACCGAAGCGCCCTTGGAAGTGGTGGTGTGGACCAACGAGGAAGGTTCGCGCTTCCCCCCGTGCATGATGGGGTCTGGGGTGTTTGCCGAAAAATTCACCCTGGCCGATACCTTGGCCAAGGTCGATGTGGACGGCGTCAGCGTGGGCGATGCGCTGAATGCGATTGGCTACGCAGGTACGCGTCCCGTCAGCGGGCACAAGGTCGGTGCGTATTTCGAAGCCCATATCGAACAGGGGCCGATTCTTGAGGATGAGAAGAAAACCATCGGCGTGGTGCTCGGCGCCCTCGGGCAGAAGTGGTTCGACCTGAAACTGCGCGGCGTTGAAGCGCATGCGGGGCCGACGCCGATGCACCTGCGCAAGGACGCTCTGGTAGGCGCGGCGGCGGTGGTGGCGGCGGTCAATGCGGCGGCGCTGGGGCATCAGCCGCATGCTTGCGGGACCGTCGGTTGCCTGCAGGCCTATCCTGGCTCACGCAACGTCATTCCCGGTGAAGTGCGCATGACCCTGGACTTCCGTCATCTGGAACCGGCGCGGTTGGATTCGATGATTGCCCAGGTGCGCAAGGTGATTGAGGACACCAGCGCCAAACACGGCTTGAGCTTTGAGATGGAACCCACCGCCGACTTCCCGCCGCTGTACTTCGATAAAGGTTGCGTGGACGCTGTGCGCGATGCGGCGAATGGCCTGGGCCTGTCGAACATGGACATCGTCAGCGGGGCAGGGCACGACGCGATTTTCGTCGCCGAACTGGGCCCGGCGGGGATGATCTTCGTGCCGTGCGAAGGCGGCATCAGCCATAACGAAATCGAGAATGCGGCACCGGATGACCTGGCGGCAGGCTGTGCAGTGCTGTTGCGCGCGATGGTGGCCGCTTCAGCCGCCATCGCCAGCGGCAAACTCGCCGCCTGAAAGGCACAAAAAAATGTGGGAGGGGGCTTGCCCCCGATAGCGGTGGCTCAGCTACGGATGAACTGGCTGTCCTCCTGCATTTAGCCTGAACGGTGCCTGAGGGCGGTGTCAGGCCTCAGGCTGCCAACCGCCGCCCAGGGCTGTGACCAAGCCGATACTCGCCTGCAACTGCCGCGTCTGCACCGCCTGCAATGTCCGCTGGGCTTGCAATGCCGCCGTCTGCGCCGTCACCACATCCAGATAACTCACCGCGCCCGCCTGATAGCTGTTCATCGCCAGGGACTGGGTGTGCTGCGCCGCATCTGCCGCGGCTTGTTCATCCTGCGCTTCCTGCTGCAAGTCCCGCAGTTGCGCCAGGTTATCTTCCACCTCACGCACGGCCTTGAGCACCTGGCTGCGGTACTGCGCCGACGCTTCTTCAAACTCGGCCTTTGCCTGGCGTTCATTGGCGCTCAGGCGTCCCCCATCGAAGATCGGCAAGTTCATCATCGGCCCCAATGCCCAATAGCGGTTGCTGGCGGACAGCAGGTTGCCCACCCCTTGCGTCTGCCCCCCGATCAACCCGGTCAAACTGAAATCCGGATACCACGCCGCCTTGGCCACGCCGATATTCGCATTGGCGGCAAACACCCGGCGTTCCGCCGCGGCAATATCCGGGCGGCGTTGCAGCAGGTGGCTTGGCAACTGCGAGGGAATCCCGGGCAGGGTCATCAGGTGTTGGCTCTGCGGCAGCGTAAAGTCACTGGCCGCCACGCCCACCAGTTCACCGATCGCATGTTCGGTGAGGTTGCGCTGGCCGGTGACTTCATCCAGTTGTGCCTTGGCTTCGGCCAGTTGATTTTGCGCGCGAGTCAGGTCCAGTTCGGAGGCGATCTGGCCTTCATAACGGCTGCGCGTCAGTTGCAGGGCCTGGCTGTAATCCTCCAGCGAACGGTTGAGAATCCGACGCTGTGCATCCAGCCCATTGAGCTGCACATACAGCGTCGCCAGCTGACGTTGCAGGCTCAGGCGCGCCACGGCCAAGTCATCGCCGGACGCTTGCGCCTGGGCATCACCGGCCGCGACCTGGTTGCGGATTTTGCCCCACAGGTCCAGGTCGTAGCTCAGGGAAAAACCGGCGGTGTTGCTGTTGTATACCGATGGCTGCGTATCCCCGCGCAGCGGCCGTGAATCCGATTGGCGCTGGCGCAACGGCTGCGCGCTGGCGGTGATTTGCGGGAACAGCCCGGCATGCAGTTGGCTGGCATACGCCTGGGACGCATCGAAGTGCGCCAGCGCTGCCGCCAGGTCCGGGTTGGCCTCGATCAGTTGTTGTTGCAGCTGATTCAGGCGGGGCTCGTGGTAGAGCGTCCACCACTGCGGCGCCAGCTGGTCGGACGGCTGCGCGCTGTGCCATGGACCGTCGCTGGTCTGTTCGCGGTAGTTCGCCGGCAGGTCGATCGACGGCACGTGGTAGGTCGGCGCCATCGAGCAGCCTTGCAATGCCAGCAGCATCAACGCCGCGAGGGGCTTAAGCCTTGGGCGCATGCGCACCTCCGGAGGCGTCGGCCAGTTGCACCGGGTCGCCTTCGCGCAGGGCGTCGGGCGGGTTGTCGACGATGCGGTCAGCGGGTTTCAGGCCCTGGTCGATGACCAGGCGTTCGCCGAGGTCGAGGCCGATATGGATGTCTTGCAGGTGCACATGGTTGCGCGCATCGAGCACCGCGACCTGAGTGCCTTGGGCACGGAAGATCAGCGCACTGGCCGGGATGCTGACGCCATGAGTATCCGCCGGAATCGGCAGGGTGGCTTCGGCGTAATCACCGGGCAGCAGTTCGCCGTGGGGGTTGTCGGCGACGAACTGCGCAAGCAGGGTGCCGGAGCGACGGTCGATGGCGGTGGAGTCGCCGATCAGGCGCGCCTTGAAGTGTTTGCCGGGATGCTCAGGCACCGTCAGTTCGGCTTCCAACCCTGGGTGAATCACCGCCGCATAGTTCTGCGGTACCGGCACATAGAGGCGCAATTGGTGGGTGTCGGCGATGTTGAACAGTTCCGGATCGCTGTCGGTATCGGCCTTGATCAACTGGCCGATATCGGTGTTGCGCGCAGTGATGGTGCCGGCGAAGGGGGCCCGGATGGTCTTGTAGCTTTCAAGCGCCGATAGCCGTGCATAGTCGGCCGCGGCCGCCTCGGCGTTGGCCTTTGCGGCTGCGGCGTTGGAGGTTTTTTCATCGGCTTCCTGGCGTGACACCGAGTGGCTGCCCAGCAGGTTTTGCCAGCGTGTGGCGGTGGTTTCGGCCAAGCGTGCATTGGCCTGTTGCTGCACCAGGCGCGCATGGGTTTGCGCCAGTTGCTGGTCGAGGTCGGGGCTGTCGATCTCGGCGAGGATTTGCCCGGCCTTGACCTGGCTGCCGATATCGACTTTCCAGTCCTTCAGGTAACCGCTGACCCGCGCATGGATCGGCGCCTTGCTCCAGGCCTCGAGGTGCGCGGGCAGGCGCAGGGTGTCGCCGGCCACGTTCTGTTGTGGCTGGAACACCATGACTTGGGGGATGGCGGCGGTTTCGGTCCAGGCGGTGACCGACTGTTCGTGCATCGTGCGGGCATGCAGGCCGTTGGCGACCAACAGGGCGGCCAGGGTCAGGCCGCCGACACCCATGAGCATCAGACGCTTGCGCGAGGGGTTGTGATCAGACGACATGTGGGTTTTCTCCAGCAACTGCGCGAGTAGAGTGACGACCGTGGACCAGGCTGAAGACCACGGGAACAAATAACAGGGTGGCGACGGTGGCGCAGATCAAGCCGCCGATCACCGCTCGGCCAAGGGGCGCGTTCTGTTCTTCGGAAAGGGCCAGGGGCAACATGCCGATGATCATCGCCAGGGCCGTCATGCACACCGGGCGAAAGCGCGTATAGCCGGCTTCCAGCGCGGCCTTCAGAGCATCGCCATGCTCGGCCAGGCGTTCGCGGCAGAAGCTCACCACCAGGATCGAGTTGGCGGTGGCCACGCCCATGCACAAGATTGCGCCGGTCAATGCCGGCACCGACAACGACGTCCCGGTGAGGAACAGCATCCACACGATCCCTGCGAGCGCCGCCGGCAATGCGGTGATGATCACGAACGGATCGACCCACGACTGGAAGTTGACCACGATCAGCAGGTAGATCAGCACCACCGCGCCGAGCAGGCCAAAGCTCAAGCCGCTGAAGGCTTCGTGCAGCGCATCGATCTGGCCATGCAGGCTGATCACCGCGCCCTTGGGACGCATCGATGCGGTGTCGTCCAGCACTTTTTGCACGTCGCGGGCCACGCCGCCGAGGTCACGGCCTTGCACGTTGGCGTACAGGTCCAGGGTCGGTTCGATGTTGTAGTGCGTGACCACTGCCGGGCTTTGCACGCGGGAGATGGTCGCCACGCCGCCGAGGATCTGCGACTGGCCGTCGGCACCGGTCACCGGCAGCGCTTCCAGCGATGGCAGGCTGTCGAGACGATATTGCGGGGTGGCGGCGACGATGGAATAGGACACGCCATTGGCCGGGTTAAGCCAGAAGGTCGGTGCGGTTTGCGAGCTGCCGGCGAGGGAGGCGACCATGCTGTTGGTCACGTCCCGTTCGGTAATGCCCAGGCCGTTGGCGCGCATACGGTCGACATTCACTTGCAGCGACGGGTAGCCGGTGGACTGCTGGATACGCAGGTCGGCGATGCCGGGTACGTGTTGCAGTCGACGCTCAAGCTCCACGGCATAGGCGCGGTTTTCTTCATCGCTGCGCCCGGAGATTTTCACGTCCAGCGGGGCCGGCGCGCCGAAGTTGAGGATCTGGCTGCTGATGTCCGCTGGCAGGAAGGCGAAGTGGCTGCCGGGGAAACTCTGGGGCAGCGCCTCACGCAGTTTTTTCACGTAGTCGGCGGTGGGCGCGTGGCCCTTTTTCAGGCTGACCTGGATATCACCGTCCTGCGGACCGATGGTGCCGCTGCTGCTGTAGGCCATGTCGATGCCGCTCAGCGGAATGCCGATATTGTCGACGATGGTGTCCAG
The DNA here is from genome assembly GCF_042015035.1 of Pseudomonas gorinensis. Lineage (NCBI taxonomy): Bacteria > Pseudomonadati > Pseudomonadota > Gammaproteobacteria > Pseudomonadales > Pseudomonadaceae > Pseudomonas > Pseudomonas gorinensis. The sequence continues at coordinate 4,827,433 of NZ_CP167125.1, read as the reverse complement.
CTCTTCGGCGGGGATCACTTCGCGAATCCGCGCTTCAATCCGGTCGAAGGCCGCCGCGCTTTCTTCGATACGCGTGCCCAGCGGCAGGCGCACATGCAGCGCCAATGCGCCGGCGTCGGTGGCGGGAAAGAAGTCCTGGCCGAGGCTCGGCAGCAGCAGGAACGACGCCAGCACACAGGCCAGGAAGCCGACGATAAAGCCCTTGCGGGTGCCCAGCGCGAGGGTCAGCAGGCCATGGTAGGTGTCGCGGATATTCGAGAAGTGACGCTCGAACCCCTGCTGGAAATTCAACACCGATTGCAGCAGGGCATTGCGCGGTTGGCGGTGCTGCTCGCCTTCGTGGTGGTTGATGAAGTCATCTTCCGGATGATGCCCCGCACCGGGCTCCGGCGTGTGCGGCTTGAGCAGGAACATCGCCAGGGTGGGCACCAGGGTGCGCGAAAGGATGAACGAACTGGCCATGGCGAAGATCACCGCCAGGGCCATCGGCCGGAACAGGTAACCGGCGATGCCTTGCAGCAAAAACATCGGCACAAACACGATGCAGATGCACAGCAGGGAGACGAATGCCGGGCCGACGATCTGCGCGGCGCCGTCGAGGATCGCGGTCTTCACCGCCTTGCCTTGTTCCAGGTGCCAGTTGATGTTTTCGATGGTCACCGTGGCGTCGTCCACCAGGATCCCCACCGCCAGCGCCAGCCCGCCGAGGGTCATCACGTTAAGGGTTTGCCCGCTGACCGCCAGCAGCGCGATGGCCGACAGCACGGCCAGGGGAATCGATGCGGCGATGATCAGCGTGGAGCGCCAGCTGCCGAGGAACAACAGAATCATTGCGCTGGTCAGCAGCGCGGCGATGATGCCTTCCTGGGCCACGCTGCCCACCGATTGCTTGACGAATACCGAGGCGTCGCCCAACAGCGAAGTCTTCAGCGACGGCGGCAGGGTTTCGTTGATGCGCGGCAGCATCTGGCGGATGCCGTCGATGATCGACAGGGTCGAGATGCTGCCGTTTTTCAACGCCGGCATCAGCACCGCGCGATGGCCGTCGACGCGCACGATATTGGTCTGCGGCGGCGAGCCGTCGCGCACGTGGGCCACCTGGCCGATGGTGATCAGTGCGCCATCAACCGTTTTGATCGGCAGGTCGTTGAGCTCATCGATGGCCTTCGGGCTGTTGTTGAGCAGGATCGTGTATTCGTTGGGGCCGAGCTTGGCGGTGCCCACCGGGATGATCTGGTTTTGCAGCGCCAGGGCGTTGCCCACGTCCTGTGCCGACAAGCCCTTGGCGGCCAGCGCCTGCGGGTCGAGGTCGAGGGTGATCTGGCGCTGTTTGCCGCCCATCGGCGTGGGCATGGCCAGGCCGGGCAGGGCGCTCAAGGGCAGGCGGATATTGTTCTGCACCAGGTCGCGGATCCTGGCTTCAGACAGCGTCGGGCTGGAGAACGCCATTTGCAGGATCGGCACCGTCGAGGCGCTGTAGTTGAGGATCAGCGGCGGCGTGATGCCCGGCGGCATTTGCTTGAGTACGGTTTGTGATACCGCCGTGACTTGGGCATTGGCGGTGCGGATATCCACGCCGGGTTGGAAGAAGATCTTGACGATGCCCATGCCGGGCAGCGATTGCGATTCGATATGTTCGATGTCGTTGACGGTGGTGCTCAAGGAGCGTTCATAGGTGTAGATCACCCGACCGGCCATGGCGTCCGGCGACAGGCCGTTGTATTGCCACACCACGGCGACGACGGGGATGCCAATATCGGGAAAAACATCGGTGGGGGTGCGCAGGGCCGCCATGGGCCCGACGATGCAGATAAATATGGCCAGCACGATAAACGTGTATGGCTTTTGCAGTGCGGTCTTTACCAGCCCGAGCATGCGTGAACCTCCGGAGGGAGCAGGATTGCAAACCCCGGCAGTCTTGACCGACCCACCTAACACGCACCTTTCAGCCAGGTGAAGGAAGTTTTAGTTATGCGCTGAAGATCGTTTCATGTGTATTCATTTGTTCTACAAAGGCGAGCTCCTCAAGCTTGTACCCCATCGGACGCGAGTCACTTTTCTGCGTCCAGCGCCTTGATCGATGTCCTTTGGAGCCCTGCCATGAACTTGAAAAACCTGTCACTTAAACCACTCCTGCTGATTCCCGCCCTGGGCGCGGTCTTGTTGTTGTCGGCCTGTGCCGGCCCGATTCCCAAGGCTGACCCGAGCGAAGCCTGGATCGGCTTGAAGGAAGAAGCCCCGAATGACTTGATGGCCGAGCGCGTGGATGGCAAACGCGTGGATGACGGGCGCTTTTTTGAAGTGCCACCGGGGGACCACCGCCTGGATGTGACGCTCTATGAGGAGGAACCGGGCGACGATAACCAGCAGGATTGCCAGGGCCGCGTGGAGTACAAGCACTTCAAGGCGGGTGAACACTACACCCTGGTGGAATCCAGCCTGGGCACCACCGTGCGCGCATCCCTGATGGATGGTCACGGCAAGGAAGTCGCCGCGACGCAGGACTTCAATTGCATGCCTGGCTAGGCGTGGTGCACCGCGCGCTTATGCGGCTTGGCGGGCGCAGTGGGTCTGGCGTGGGGGTGATGGTGCCGGCGGGTAATGCGCAACACCCCCCACAACATGGCGCCGGCTACCGCCAGCCAACCGCAGATCAACAGGACAATCGTTGTTGCAAGGCTCATTCGGGCCTCCTTCGCCCCGTAGGGGGCACACACAGTCTTCTCAATGGACAGTCTAGCTACCCGGCGGTTGCCTGCTATTGACCAATGGTCGTGTCCATCCAACTTGTTTGCTCTATCACCGCGTGTTTACTGGGGTTCTCGGCTATAGAGAACGCCATTGCCCGCGGTTTACTGTCGGCGCGATTGGGCTATGATCAGGCCCCTCACCGACAGTTGATCAAGAGAGTAAAAAATTGCGGTTACGGTCGAACGTTAAAACATCCTGGTTGCTGGCCTGTGCCCTCGGGCTGGCGGCCTGTTCCGGTCATCCGTCGAAGCTTGCGGGCTTGCCGGAGCGCGTTGAACTCAATGGCGTCCCGACGTTTCGCAGCGATGCCTATCAGAGCGGTCCTACGGCATTAGCCAGCATGCTGTCGCAACAAGGCATTGTGATGACACCGGGCTTGCTCGATAAACCGCTGCGCTTGCCCGCTGCGCAGGCTGATCTGGAGCGCAACATGCAGGTGCTGGCGCGTGAGTACGGGCTGATGGTGTACCCGCTGGATGCCAAGCTGACCGCGGTGCTGGCGCAGGTGGCGGCGGGCTACCCGGTGATGGCGCGCATCAGTGGCCGGTTCTGGTCTGAACCGCACTACGTGGTGGTCGTCGGCTTTAACCAGCAGAAGAGCACCGTGTTGTTGCGTTCAGGCATGGACCGGCGACTGTTGATGGACTTCAGTGATTTTGAATCGGCATGGAAGAGCGCCGGACACTGGGCCATCCTGACCCAGCGCCCGAGCCAGTTGCCGGCCAACGTGGACGCACAACGCTGGCGTGAAGCCGCCAACGCCACTGCCCAGGCCGGGCAGGAGCAGGCAGCGGCGCAGGCGCTCAAGGTGTTGGCTGAGAAAAAGTAAGCGCCACCTACACCACCGCGCCAAACAGCGCTCCTACGGTCGCCGTAACGCCCATGGCGAGTGCCCCCCACAGGGTCACTCGCCAAGCGCCGGTGATGATGCTTGCTCCGCCGGCCTTGGCCGCGACGCCGCCCAGGCTGGCCAGAAACAGCAGGGACATGCCGGATATCCACGGCACCACGCTGTGGGGCGGCGCGATCACCGTTACCGCGAGTGGCAATGCGGCACCGACCACAAAACTGGCGGCCGAGGCGAGTGCCGCTTGCAGCGGTTTGGCCGTGAGTGCCTCGCTGATGCCCAACTCGTCACGGGCATGTGCGCCCAGGGCGTCGTGTGCCATTAACTGATCGGCGACCTGGTGGGCCAGTTCGGGTGACACCCCGCGGTGCATGTAGATGTGGGCAAGCTCGCTATGTTCGGCCTTCGGGTTGCTCGCCAGCTCCGCCCGTTCCCGTGACAGGTCGGCCCGCTCGGTATCGGCTTGGGAATGCACGGAAACGTATTCGCCGGCCGCCATGGACATTGCGCCCGCCACCAACCCGGCCATGCCGGTGACGAGCAGCGAAGCGTGGGTAGCGTTGGCGGCAGCGACGCCGATCAGCAGGCTGGCGGTGGAGACGATACCGTCGTTGGCCCCCAGGACGGCGGCGCGCAGCCAGCCGATACGATCACTGCGATGGGACTCGGTGTGCCGGTGCATGAATTTCATGGTTGAGCGGGACTCGTGTTCGTGGGCGGTGTTTGGATCGGACGGTTCTCAATCTGCGCCTGCAGAATGCCGTCGACAATCGATATTTCCTTGAGTTGGTCACCCTCGCGCAGCACGAACAGCGCGTCCATGCCGCGCGCCTGCGCCAGGCGTGGGCCTTCGATCTCGCCGAGCACCATCAACGCCGTGGCCCAGGCATCGGCAAGCATGCACGAGGCGGCTACCACCGTGACGGCGGCGATCGTATTGCACAAGGGCGCGCCAGTGGCCGGGTCAAGGGTGTGGGCATACTGTCGCCCCTCGAGGTCAACCCAGTGCCGGTAGTCGCCAGAGGTGGCGATGGCCGCATCGCAGAGCTCCATCACGCCCATGACTTCCCGTCGGCCCCGGCACGGCTTTTCAACGGCCACGACCCAAGGTTGGGCATCCGGCTTGACACCTCGGGCCCGCATTTCGCCGTCGATACCGACCAGGTAGCGGGTCAGCCCGAAACCGTCCAGGCAGCGTGCCAGTTCATCGACGCCAAAGCCTTTGGCGATCGCGTTGAGGTTCAGGTGCAGCGGCGCGTGTTTGCGCACTTGATGTCGTTGCAGGTCCACCGTCAACCCCCCATGGGCGCTCAGGCGGGGGCGTGGCGCCAGGGTGTCGACGTTGTGTGCGGTGATCGTGGGGGCGCAAGGGCCAAAGCCCCAGGCCTCGACCCGGTCACCGACCGCGATGTCGAAGGCGCCGGCGGATTGCTGGCTGACCCGCAGTGCTGTCGCCAACACGCTGGCCAGTTCCTTGGGCACCGGCAGCCAGGTCTGCTCGGGGGCGGCGTTGAGGCGATTGAGGTCGGAATCGGCTTTCCAGAGGGACATTTGCTGGTCCACCCGCTCCACGGCCTGGGCCAGGCTGCGGCTGATCGCCTCGATGTCGAGGCCCGCCTCGGCATAGAACACGGCGCTGTAGCGCGTGCCCATGGTCTCGCCGTTGAGGCTGTAGCGTTGGCTATCAGTAGACATCTTCACGGTAGCGTCCTTGTGTCTTGAGGGCTTGCACACTCAAGTTGAGTGGCACCAGTACTTCATCCAGGGCCTGCATCACGCCTTTGGCCATCTCGCGACTGCCACACACCAGCACCTGGGCGCCTTTTTCAATCAGCCGCCGCAACGTCAGGGCATCGTTGATCAACCGGTCTTGCACGTAGCTGCGGTCCTGCACTTGGGAAAACGCGGCGCGTAACGTGGTCAGGCGGTGGTCGGCCAGGTAACGGTTGAGCTCCGGTTCATAGAGGAAATCCGACGCCGGGTTACGCCCACCCCAATACAGGTGCATCGGGTGCCTGGCCTTGTTGTTGCGAATAAAACCGGCCAGGGGGCCAATGCCGGTACCCGCACCAATCAGGATCACCGGGTGTGCACCCGACGCCGGGCGAAATTGCGGGTTGGGTTGGATAAAGGCTTCGATCGACGCGCCGATTGCCAGGCCATGCAGGAAACCCGAGCACAGCCCACCTTCGTGTTTGCGCACGCAAATCTCCAGTACGCCATCGTCACGGCTGCTGGCCAGCGAATAAAAGCGTGGCAACGGGCTGCCCGGCGGGTAGATGCCGACCAGATCGCCGGCCTGGAAACGCGGCAGCCCGCCGGGTGCCTTGAACCGCAGGATGTGGGTCGGTGCCTGTACTTGCTCGCCATAGACAGTGCATTCGGCCAGTACCAGTTGATGGGTACGTGGTCGCTCAGGGTTGTGGACCAGTTTCAACGCCTGCCCGAGGACTTCACCCAGGTCCAGGCCCCAGCGCATGAACTCCTGGGAGGACTGGCGGTTGATGGTTTCCAGTGGCAATAACGCCACGCCGCCGGCCTGCTCCATGGCGGCCTGCACGACGGGGGCGTATTGGCAGAACTGCGCAAACTGTCGATCGCCAAAACCCAGTACGGCAAAAGGCAGGCCGGGTTTGATCGCGCATTGCTCCAGCCGTTTGAGGAACTGTGTGGCCGAGGCGGGCGCGTCGCCGTCGCCATGAGTGGCCGTCAGGATCAATACCCGCTGCGCGCTGCGGTAATCCCCTGTCCATTCATTCATCGCTGCGCTATGCACCCGATGGCCGGCCTGGTGCAGCGCGTCATGCAAGGTGCTGGCAAAGCCCCAGGTGGTGTTGTTTTCACTGCCCACCAGAATCACGCTGTCGGCGGCGTGGGCAGGGCTGTTATGACGAATACGCGGGCCGGCCTTGCGGCGGCGCCACCAGAGCAGCACGCCGGTCACGCTCATCAGGGGCACGCTGAGGGCGCAGAGGCCAAGGAACAAGCCCAGCCACCAGAGGCCTTCACCGGTGTGCAATTGATAGATCAATTGGTAAAGGTCATGCAGCGAGTCATGGGCCTGATAAGACACCAACGCGCCGCTGACCGGGTCCACGTAGCCATCGCCCTGGGCGGTGCGCAGGGAAAACACGTCTTGCGGGTGACCGGGGCTCGGGTACACCAGTTCGCGCAGGTCATTCAGGTCGGTGGCCTGCAAGGCTTGCAGGTTGGCCACCGGTTGCGCCACGCCGGCGCTGATGGCGGTCGGGAAGGCCGGCTCGCTCTGGCTGCCGTCGGCGACCAGGCCAAAGGTGCTGGCGCACAGGTAGAGCCCCGTCAGGGCCGAGAGCAACAGGCCAAGCACGGCCAGGCGCCCGACTTCGGCATGCCAGCGTTGGCTGAACGTGCCCCGCAGCGGTCGCAGCAGGTTGCGCAGGCCGCCCAGGCGGCGCGCCAGCAACAGCGCGCCGGACACTGAAAGGATCAGCATGAAAAACGCGCCGATACCCGCGACCCCATGCCCTGCGGTGCCCATGAACAGCGAGCGATGCAGGTCTTTGACCCAGCGCGAAACGGCCGACGGTTCGTAGGGGCCAAGGCCCTCGCCCGTCAGTGGATCGACCGTTTGCGCAGCGGCCTGGCCGTCCTGGTTGTAGTAGATGATCAACGTCCCGGACGCGGTGCGCTGAATCTGCTCCACCCCCGGAAAATGCTGGGCGATGCGCCCGGCCAACTGGCCGACATTGAGCTGCCCGGCCTCGATTGACGTGCTGTGCAGGCGTTCCAGCGCTGGGTTGACGGACAACACTGCGCCGCTGATGGCCATGATCATGACCAGCAGGGCGGCGATCAGTCCGGGCAGTGAGTGGAACTGGCGAAGCATGTTCAGCCTCCAGAAGTGGCGAGTACTACAGGGCGTAGGTAAACGACTCGACGTAAGTGTTGCCGCTCACCGGCTTGCTCGACCCGCTCGATGTCAGGGCAACGCTGACGTCGGCGCGGCTGTCGCGTTTGTCTTCCACGGCGCTGTCGATACGGATCTGATACCCGGCATCGATCAAGGTGTCGGCCAGTTCAACGCTGACGGTGAGGGTGTCGCCGCTGCCGACGCTGGCGCCGCTGAGCCCGTCAAACTCGCTTGGGTTCATGCCGCTGCCACGGGCCCAGTCGCTCAGGTGGCGGTAGTACTTGGCTTTCTTGCCAGCCACCCAAAGGGTTTTCTGGTACTGGCCGTTGGCGTCAGTGACATAGATCGCCAGGTACGCACCGTTGCCGCTGTAGGGCTTGAGCTGGGTGGTCAGGGTGACTTCTCGGGCCTGGGCCAGGCTCGGGAGAGCAAGGGCGCCGGCGAGGCAGGTTGCAGCGAAGAGTGTTTTCATGGGGATGTCCTGGTTGAGCGTTGTGGCGAAAGCCTGGACCTGCTGGCTGACAGCAACCTGAAAGCCTTGGAAAGCGTCAGGCTCATTGAGCGCCAGGGCGGTCGAGGTAATCCCGTGCGTCGCCGTTGTCGCCGAAATGGATTTCCAGTTTGCGCAGGCGAAGTGAGGCGGGTGCGTAGCTGGCTTCGATCGCATTGCCCTTGCGGTCGGTGGCCTTGAGCGTGTAGCAACCGTCGTCGACCTTGATGCGCTGCACACTCCAGCCGTATTGCTGCTCGACCTGCTGGCGCAAGGTTTCGCGCGGTTGCCAGTCGTTGACCGGCTCGCGGCAGTCGTCATCGGCCAGGGCGTACCTGCCGAGCAGGACGCTCAGCAGGGCGGTGCTGGCAATAAAAGCGGGTTTCATGATCTATCTCCGATTCGATGGGCCTGTGCGGCATACCCTAGGGGGCATTCCTGACAACCGGCTGAATCTTCAGATTCACGTCAGGTAAGGCCGCTAGGGTGCTGCACGACAACCATCAGAGGAGGTGCCAGATGCGCGTTTTATTGGTCGAGGACGCACCTGGGCTGGGCGAGGCGGTACGCGAACAGATTGCCGATGACGGCCACGCCGTCGATTGGGTGCAGCGACTGGAGCATGCGAGCGCCAGTGTGCGTACCACGCCGTATGACCTGATTCTGTTGGACCTGATGTTGCCTGACGGTCGCGGGCTGGACTTTTTGCGCCAGCAGCGTTCGGCTGGCAACGTGACCCCGGTGATCATCCTCACCGCCCAGGACCAGATTTCCGACCGCATCGCCGGCCTGAATGCCGGCGCCGACGACTACTTGGTCAAACCGTTCGACCTGTTTGAACTCTCGGCCCGTGTGGCCGCGGTGGCCCGCCGCTACAGCGGTAACCCGAACCCGCTGATCAGGCTCGGTGAATTGCAGGTCGACATGAACGCGCGCACCGTGCAGCGCGCCGGCGTCACCATTGACCTCACGGCACGCGAGTGGGCGCTGTTCGAGGCGTTTGTGCAGCGCCCTACGGCGTTGCTGTCGAAGTCGCAGCTCGAAGAGCGCTTGTATGCCTTTGGCGCCGAAATCGAGAGCAACACCATCGAGGTCTACATCAGCCGCCTGCGTAAAAAACTGGGGCGTGAGCTGGTGGAAACCGTGCGCGGCATGGGCTATCGGTTGATGACCGTATGAAGTCGCCGATCAGCCTGCAAAGGCGCCTTGGCCTGGGACTGACCCTGGGCATGACCTTGCTCTGGCTGGGCGCGACCGTCGGCGCCTGGCTGGTGGTGCAACATGAGTTGAACGAAGCGTTCGACAGTGCCCTGGAAGAGACCGCGCAACGCATCCTGCCCCTGGCCGTGCTGGAAATCAGCAACCGCGAAGAACCGCGCACCGCCCAGCACATCGCAACCTTGAAGATGCACAAGGAGTATCTGACCTACCTGGTGCGTGATGCCCAGGGCCAGATCCTGATGCAGTCCCATGACGCCAACCCGAAGATATTCAACGACTCGCCGCGCGAAGGGTTCTCTACCACGAAAAAGTACCGGCTGTATGGTGCGAGTGCGCTGCGCAATACGTTGTTCATTGAGATCGCCGAGCCGCTGGGGCATCGCCGCGAGGCGGCGCGGGAAGCCTTGTTTGCTTTGTTGCTGCCGCTATTGGCGTTGATCCCCATCAGCTTGTTGGGCACTTGGCTGTTTGTGCGCGTCAGCCTGCGTAGCGTGTTGGCCTATCGCCGTGCCGTGGAAGCCCGAGGGGTGGGGGATTTGTCGCCGATCAGCGTGGCGCGGTTGCCGGCAGAAATCGACCCGTTGGCCGACGCGGTCAACCACCTGTTGGAGCGCCTGCGCAAGGCATTGGAGGCCGAGCGTAGCTTCACCGCCAACAGTGCCCATGAATTGCGCACACCGTTGGCCGCGACGTTGGCGCAGATCCAGCGCCTGCGCCAGGAAGCGCCGGAAGGTCCATTACGCATGCGTGCGACGAAGATCGAAAACTCATTGCGCGAGCTGGCACGGCTGTCGGAAAAGCTCATGCAGTTGGCCAAGGCCGAGGGCGGCGGGCTGTTGTCCGAGGCGCCCCAGGACCTGATCCCTTTGCTGGCCCATGGGGTCGATGAATGGAATCGCAGCAGCGGTCAGCGCATCCGCTTGCAGCTTCCTACCCAGGGCAGTGTGTATGCGGCGATTGACCCGGACGCGTTCGGTATTCTGCTGCGCAACCTGATCGAGAATGCATTGAAGTATGGGGCGGAGGACCAACCGGTTGAAGTCAGCCTGACGGACCAGGCGCTGCTGCGGGTGGTCAATGGTGGGCCGGCTGTGCCTGCACCAGTGTTACAGCGCCTGACCGAGCGCTTTGTGCGCGGCAGCAGCGAAGCCAGCGGCACAGGGCTCGGCCTAGCCATTGCCAAGACCATCGTCCAAGGGGTCAAGGCGCGTATGACCCTGGCTTCGCCCGCGGCCGGCAGAGACGACGGGTTCGAAGTCAACGTTCAGTTTTTGCGCCTGCCGACCTGAACGTTGACTGAGCCCCAGCGACTGCTTGCCTCAGAAATCCACACTGACGCCGGTATACAACGCCCGCCCGTCACCGGGTGAATGCAGCGAAGCCTGGGCACCGTCCGGGTCGTACCAGACGTATTCATAGTAGCGATTGGTAAGGTTCTTCAGCTGCAGATCGACACTGACCGACTCGGTCACCCGGTAACTGGCGCCGAGGTTCATCAGGACGTAGCCACCGTAAGTCCCCCGGGTATTTTCGCGTTCAAGGTAGTAATTCGTCTGGCCATTCATCCACGCCGTCAATTGCAGGGCAGGGGTCGCCTTGTAGCTGACCCCGGCGTTGTACAGGTGATGAGGGATGTGGTCGATTTCCTGGCCTTTGCTGTTGGGCAAGGTTGAACTGGGCTGGAGTATTTTCGAGTACTGCCAGGCGTAGGCCATCCAGAGATCGGTACGCTCGTTCGGGTGCAGGTTCACTTGCGCGTCGTAACCCCAGCGCCGGGTTTGGCCGACGTTATCCGACTCACCACTCGGGTCGTTGAGTCGACGACTGACTTCGCCACTGGCCTTTTGTTGCCAATAAGCCACGCGGCCGTCGATCCAATCGGCGGGCGTGAACTTGATGCCGGTTTCCCAGCCTTCGTTGATGGACGGCGCGAGATCCGTATCCCTTGGCGGAATCTTGTAGGCCGCGGCACCGGTACCCACCTGAAATGTACGGCCCCAGTTGGCATAGACGCTGGCAACGTCCCACGGTGAATACACCACGCTGAGCTTGGGTTGTTTGATCAGCCCATAGTCATTGATGTCGTAGTCCAGGCCGGTCATTTCGTTGGTGAAGTCGCCCTGGATCTTATCGACGCGATAGGCCGGGATGATCTTCAGCGACTCGAACGGTTTGATCTCGGCCTGCACGTAGGCGCCGTAGGTATCGAAGTCGAATTGCTGGTCACGGGTTTGGGCCTGCCGGACCCGGTCCTTGGTGCGGTAGCGCTCGCTTTTGTTCTGTTGCTGTTGCATGTCCGCGCCGCCTTCCAGGGCGAAGTCATACAACCAGCTGACTTCAGGGCGCCAGGTCAGGGAGGTGAGGGCGCCGTATTGGGTTTCGTACGCATCGCGCTCTTGCTGGGCGCTGGTGCGCCAATATTGCGTCCAGCGCCGGTCGTCGAAGGTGTTGACGTAGGTTTTCGCCGCCCAGGCCAAGGTGTCGGACAGCTCAGTGTCGAAGTGCACGCTGAGCTGGTTCATCCGCCGCGTGCCTTTGTCGGTGGCGTTGTAGCTGTTGGTCATGGTCGGGTGCTGGTGGGCATCCTCTTCACTCAGGTAGCCGGGTTCCTGCGCCTCGGTTTCGTAGTGACGGGCGATCAGGCCGATACGGTAGCGGTTGTCGTCCGGGGTATAGAACCATTTGCCGGCCATGGAAAACTTGTCTGCCTGGGCGTGATCGCGGTAGCCGTCGGATTTCTGGTAGGCGAAGAAGTAATTCTGCGTCCAGTTGCTGCTTTCGATACCCTTGGCGAGCTGGGTCTCCTGCGTGTTGTAGCTGCCATAGCGAATACGTGCCTTGGTGTAGTCGCCACCGGTGCGGGTCAGCATGTTCACATTACCGGCGATGTTGTTCAGGCCGTAGCGCGCATCGCTGGTACCGCGTACCACTTCTATGCTGTCCAGCTCCAGGGGGAAGATCATGTCCATGAACGGCATATTGCCGTCGTTGCTGTTGCTCGGAATGCCGTCGATCAGCAACTTCACTGCGTTGACTTCACCTTCGCCGTTAAAACCGCGAAAGGAAATCTTGCCGGAGGTGGTGCCTTGGTTGAATTCGGTGAGCATCACCCCCGGCGCACGGCTGAACAACTCCCAGCTGTAATTGACCGGCATTTTTTCGAGGATATCGGCGCCGAGCACATCCACTGAGCTGAGCACACTGCTGGTACTCAGCGGGCCATTGCTGCCGGTGGCGCCCTGGACCGTGACGGTGCCGAGGGTGAGGGTTGAGTCTTCGGTTCTACTGGCTTCGGCCAAAACCAGGGGCAGCGGGTTGATGGCGAACAAACCGACCGACAGGAGCGGCCATAGGGATCGGGACACGCAAACGCGCTTTGCGCACGGCAAAGTCAATGGAGCAGGCATAACGCACACTTCCTGATAAACAAGACACTTCAAAGGGGTTCAACCACCTCAGGGGGCGGTGAAAAAGAAGAGCGCACCTCACCTAGGTGGGTGCAGGTGTCGACCAGGCGGTGGGGGAGGCGCGTGGGCTCAGGCTGGGCCAGCGAATCCTGGGGTGCAGCGTCGGCAGCTCAGGGTTGACGAGGGCGATGGCAAGCGCGTAGCGCGGCAGGAAATGTCGATAGTAGTCGGAGGGCAGTGCCGCCAGCCCGGCATGGCCGCAACAGCAATCGCTGTGTTTCATGGGGCTGCTGGACGGGGCTGACTGGAGTGGGTCGATCAGCTTGCTCAAGCTGGGAGGTAATGCCTGCGAGGTGCCCCCCGAGCAGAATCCGCCCCATAGCAACAGCCCCATATCCGGCGGCTGCAGGGCACGGCCGAGCGGCATGGCCAGCATGTTGAGCAGCACGGCAAGGCAGGCGATCCAGGGGCTTATGCGTTTGAAGCTAGCCATGAAAGACGTCGACTGAAAGGGATGAACATTTAGCGGCAGTTCCTGCGCAAAGTAAAAGCGCATTCGTGCGCTATTTTGCCGCAGATCAGGCAGCGGCCTGGGGCGACCGACTCCCCCGCAAAAATCTGTTTTGTGTGTCTATCGGACAAAAAAATGCCCCGAGCGAGTCGGGGCATCCGCCAAGGTGACACCTTGTCCTGGCGGGTTGGTTCAGCGTCGAACCTCTGCCGCGTTGGCGCGGTTCTTCAGGTTCTTATCGGCTTTGTAGCGCAATGCCACATCCGGCACCGAACCGCTCTTGCCGGTTTCGACCCAGTTGCGAATGCGGCTGGCATCGGCGAAGTGGGTGAATTTGCCGAAGGCGTCGAGGATCACCAGCGACACCGGGCGGTTACCCATGCTGGTTACCAGCACCAGGCAGTGACCGGCCTGGTTGGTGAAGCCGGTCTTCGTCAGCTTGATGTCCCAGTTGGCGCGGTTGATCAGGTGGTCGGTGTTGGAGAAGCCCAGGGTGTAGTTGGGCTTGCGGAACGCCACGGTTTTTTCCTTGGTGGTGCTCAGCTGGCTCAGCATCGGGTATTTGCGCGCATAGGCCAGCAGCTTGCTCAGGTCCCTGGCGGTCGACACGTTGTGGATCGACAGGCCGGTGGGCTCGACGTAATGGGTACTGGTCATGCCCAGCGCCTTGGCCTTGGCGTTCATCGCTGCAATAAAGGCCGGGTAGCCGCCTGGGTAGTGGTGGGCCAGGCTGGCGGCGGCGCGGTTCTCCGAGGACATCAGGGCGATCAGCAGCATTTCTTTGCGGGGCATTTCGCTGCCGATTTTCACCCGGGAGAACACACCCTTCATTTCCGGGGTGTCCTTGATGTTGATGTCGATGTACTCGTCCATGTTTTGCTTGGCTTCGAGCACGATCAACCCGGTCATCAGCTTGCTCACGGAAGCGATGGGTACCACCACGTCCGGGTTGCTGGAATAAATCACCTTGTTGGTCTGCAGGTCGACCAGCATGGCGCTGCCGGAGGCAATTTGCAGTTTGGAGGTGTCGCGCGGCGCCAGGGTGGTTTCGGCGGCTTGCACGAAGGTGCCTGTGAAAGCAAACAATAGGCTGACGAGAGAGAGACGAATTTTCACGCGGATGAACTCGCTAAAAAGTAAGGAAATACCGTTCTGCAACGGGTTATATGAAAAATGACGTTACATTTTAAGAGTATGGATCAGAAAACGATAGAGAGCCTTTAAATAAAGGCTGTAAGCCGATGATTGGTTGGGTTTGTACCCACCCGCGGAAAAAAAAGGCCCGCTTGTGGGCGGGCCTGATGGAGTTCTTCAAAGGAGTGGGGGTAAGTTGCGCCCGTTCCCGTCGATGGCGGGTGAAAAGGATGTCGAAGAATCGAGAAACCCGGCATTGCGGCTAGCTATTGAGCAGGATGCTCGGGCGAGTCCTTTATGTGGCTGACTTCAACAACCCGTGGCGTTTTGGGAGGGGGGAGGAGAGCAGCTTTATTGACGGGTGATCAAAAAAACAAAAGCCCTGCGATCAGGCAGGGCTTTTGTTCAGCGCGCCAGAGGGTCAGGCGTGCAGGGTTTCCGCCGCATACAGCGTATTTTCCAGCAGGCAGGCACGGGTCATCGGGCCAACGCCGCCTGGCACCGGGGTAATCCAGCCGGCGCGGGGCAGGGCGGTTTCGTACACCACGTCGCCGACCAACTTGCCGTCTTCCTGGCGGTTGATGCCGACGTCGATAACGATGGCGCCTGGCTTGATCCATTCACCTTTCACCAGCCCTGGCTTGCCGGCGGCGACCACGACCAGATCGGCGCGGCCGACATGGCCGGCCAGGTCTTTGGTGAAGCGGTGGGTCACGGTCACGGTGCAGCCGGCCAGCAGCAGCTCCATGGCCATCGGGCGACCGACGATGTTGGAAGCACCGACGATGACGGCGTCGAGGCCGTAGAGGTCGACACCGGTGCTTTCGAGCAGGGTCATGATGCCTTTGGGCGTGCACGGGCGCAGCAGCGGGATACGCTGGGCGAGGCGGCCGACGTTATACGGGTGGAAGCCATCGACGTCCTTGTCCGGGCGGATGCGCTCCAGCAGCTTGGAGGCGTCCAGGTGCTCAGGCAGCGGCAATTGCAGCAGGACGCCGTCGATGCTCGGGTCGTCGTTGAGGCTGTCAATCAGGTCGGTCAGGGCCTGTTGAGTCGTGTTGGCAGGCAGGTCGTAGGCTTTGGAGATAAAGCCGACCTCTTCACAGTCTTTACGCTTGTGCGAGACATAAACCTGAGAGGCAGGATCGCTGCCGACCAGGATCACCGCGAGACCCGGCGTGCGCAGACCTTGCTGGCGACGCTCGGTGACGCGTTTGGCGATCTGCTGGCGCAGGCTGGCGGCGATTGATTTGCCGTCGATAAGTTGTGCAGTCATTACGCGTGATTAACCATCGAGAGGGGGAAGAAAAGTGCGCGCATTCTCGCACGCCAAGGCGTGAGGGCAAAGGCGCTTGGTCTGCAAATTGGCCTAACCCCTTAAATAAAATGAATTTTTTTTAAAAAAGATTTGACGGGTTTCCGGGGCCTCTATACTATTCGTCGCACTTGTCGGGCACAGCCTAGCACTGGTTAAGAAGGTCGAGCAGAATTGCTGTTCTGCAAGGCTGGAAGCACTTAGTTTGTAATCCTCCAAGAGTACAGATTAATCAGGCGCCCGTAGCTCAGCTGGATAGAGCATCCGCCTTCTAAGCGGATGGTCGCAGGTTCGAGTCCTGCCGGGTGCGCCATTAGGCAGCTTTGGCACAAGTAGCGCTATATGGTGGGCGTAGCTCAGTTGGTAGAGCACGGGATTGTGACTCCCGTTGTCGAGGGTTCGATCCCCTTCGTCCACCCCATATTTAGAAAGGCGCCAGATTAATCATCTGGCGCCTTTGCTTTAAGAGCTTCAAGCGCGGATGTGGTGGAATTGGTAGACACACTGGATTTAGGTTCCAGCGCCGCGAGGCGTAAGAGTTCGAGTCTCTTCATCCGCACCAATTAAAGCCATGCGCAGCCGACAGGCTGGGTAGGGCTCAACAAAGAAGTGGTTTGGTTTCTTTGTTAACGCAATATGGTGGGCGTAGCTCAGTTGGTAGAGCACGGGATTGTGACTCCCGTTGTCGAGGGTTCGATCCCCTTCGTCCACCCCATATTCGAAAGGCGCCAGATTTAACAGTCTGGCGCCTTTTTTGTTTTAGCGGTTCGAGTACCCGGCGGCTGTAGGTGCTGGGTCGCAAGAGCGGGGCGTTTCGTCGTATTTATGTATCTCGATGATGCCGCACTGCTTGCCTGTCCTGTTCGTGGGGGTGGGCTGTCAGGGAGATGATCGGCGACTTCTTCTATATATAGAAGGGTTGGCGCAGAGCCCTGGCGTGATTGGCTGTTATTTGTCACCGGGGCGAGCTGCATTCGTGCATTCGTACCGATAAATTGCCTGCTGTTTTTTTACCCGTTTCCAGTAGGGTGACTTCTTGAGTTTGACCCACTAGAATGCATGCCCTTGATTCTGGGGTCGGAAACGGCCGGCTAACGTCTGTGCAACGAGGAATATCCATGCAAGTTTCTGTTGAAAATACTACTGCTCTCGAGCGCCGCCTGAGCATCACCGTGCCGGCAGAGCGCATCGAGACTGCGGTCAACAAGCGTCTGCAGCAGACTGCCCAAAAGGCCAAGATCGCTGGCTTCCGTCCAGGCAAAGTGCCAATGAGCGAAATCAAGCGCCGTTTTGGTGCTGATGCGCGCCAGGAAGCGGTAGGTGACGTGATCCAGGCTTCCTTCTACGAAGCCGTTGTTGAGCAAAAGCTGAACCCGGCTGGTTCGCCGTCGATCGAGCCTAAGTCCCTGGAAGCAGGCAAGGACCTGGAATACGTTGCCGTATTCGAAGTGTTCCCAGAGTTCACCGTTGCCGGTTTCGACGGTATCGCTATCGAGCGCCTGAGCGCTGAAGTGGCCGATTCGGACCTGGACAACATGCTGGAAATCCTGCGCAAGCAAAACACTCGTTTCGAAGTGGCCGACCGTGCCGCCCAGAACGAAGACCAGCTGAACATCGATTTCGTGGGCAAGGTTGATGGCGAAGTATTCGCCGGCGGCTCCGCCAAGGGTACTCAGTTGGTGCTGGGCTCCAATCGCATGATCCCGGGCTTCGAAGACGGCCTGGTTGGCGCGAAGGCTGGTGAAGAACGCGTCCTGAACCTGACTTTCCCAGCTGACTACCAGAACCTGGACCTGGCTGGCAAAGCCGCCGAGTTCACCGTGACTGTCAACAGCGTTTCCGAGCCTAAGCTGCCAGAGCTGAACGAAGAGTTCTTCGCTCAATTCGGTATCAAGGAAACCGGTATCGAAGGCTTCCGCACCGAAGTTCGCAAGAACATGGAGCGCGAGCTGCGCCAGGCCATCAAGTCCAAGGTCAAGAATCAGGTGATGGACGGTCTGCTGGCCGCCAACCCGATCGAAGTGCCTAAGGCCCTGCTGTCCAACGAAGTGGATCGCCTGCGCGTACAAGCTGTTCAGCAATTTGGTGGCAACATCAAGCCTGATCAACTGCCGGCCGAGCTGTTCGAAGAGCAGGCCAAGCGCCGCGTCGTGCTGGGCCTGATCGTGGCTGAAGTGGTCAAGCAGTTCGACCTCAAGCCTGACGAAGACCGCGTTCGCGAAATGATCCAGGAAATGGCTTCGGCCTACCAGGAGCCTGAGCAGGTCGTGGCTTGGTACTACAAGAATGACCAGCAGCTGAACGAAGTACGTTCGGTTGTGCTGGAAGAACAAGTTGTGGATACTGTTCTGCAGAAGGCTAAGGTGACCGATAAATCGGTCTCTTACGAAGAAGCAGTCAAACCGGTCGAAGCACCACAAGCCGACTGATTGCCCAACTCGTTCGAAATACAACCATAAGCCAGCCTCGCGCTGGCTTATGTGTTTTCAAGACATGACTATTTGGGAGTAACTGCAGAGCATGTTCCGTAATTCCTATATTCAGCAGAACTCTGATATCCAGGCCGCAGGCGGCCTGGTCCCGATGGTTGTCGAGCAGTCCGCTCGTGGCGAACGCGCCTACGACATCTACTCGCGCCTGCTCAAGGAGCGAGTGATCTTTCTGGTGGGTCCTGTAGAGGACTACATGGCCAACCTGATCTGTGCGCAACTGCTGTTCCTTGAAGCGGAAAACCCGGACAAGGACATCCATCTTTACATTAACTCGCCGGGCGGTTCGGTGACTGCGGGCATGTCGATCTACGACACCATGCAGTTTATCAAGCCGAACGTGTCGACCACCTGCATCGGCCAGGCATGCAGCATGGGCGCATTCCTGCTGACCGCTGGTGCCGAAGGCAAGCGTTACTGCCTGCCGAACTCGCGTGTGATGATTCACCAGCCACTGGGCGGCTTCCAGGGCCAGGCATCGGATATCGAAATCCATGCCAGGGAGATCCTCTTTATTCGTGAGCGTCTCAACACGCTGATGGCCAAGCACAGCGGGCATACCTTGGAAGAAATCGAGCGTGATACCAACCGTGACAATTTCATGAGTGCCGAAGCGGCACGTGATTACGGGTTGATCGACGCAGTGATCGAAAAGCGCCCCGCTTAATATAAGCTGCTCAAAATAGGGCTGGTCGGCTTGTCCGATCACCGGCGGGCTTGAAAAAGCCCGCATAAGCCTTCATCTTGTGTTGCAAGCCTATCGGATTTGGATCGAACGAATGACTGACACCCGCAACGGCGAGGACAACGGCAAGCTGCTCTATTGCTCCTTCTGTGGCAAAAGCCAGCATGAAGTACGCAAATTGATTGCCGGCCCCTCGGTCTTTATCTGCGACGAGTGCGTCGACCTGTGCAATGACATCATCCGTGAGGAGGTGCAGGAAGCCCAGGCCGAAAGCAGCGCGCATAAATTGCCTTCGCCTAAAGAAATCAGCGGCATCCTTGACCAGTATGTGATTGGTCAAGAGCGTGCAAAGAAGGTTCTGGCCGTAGCGGTGTACAACCACTACAAGCGCTTGAACCAGCGTGACAAGAAAGGCGACGAAGTCGAACTCGGCAAGAGCAACATCTTGCTGATTGGACCTACAGGCTCGGGTAAAACCCTGCTTGCAGAAACCCTCGCTCGCCTGCTGAACGTTCCGTTCACCATCGCCGACGCCACCACCCTCACCGAGGCTGGCTACGTGGGTGAAGATGTCGAGAACATCATTCAGAAACTGCTGCAGAAGTGCGACTACGATGTTGAGAAGGCCCAGATGGGTATTGTCTACATCGACGAAATCGACAAGATTTCCCGCAAGTCCGACAATCCGTCGATCACACGGGATGTTTCCGGTGAAGGCGTTCAGCAGGCACTGTTGAAGCTGATTGAAGGCACGGTTGCTTCCGTACCGCCACAAGGCGGCCGCAAGCATCCGCAGCAGGAATTCCTTCAGGTTGATACGCGTAACATCCTGTTCATCTGTGGCGGTGCGTTCTCCGGTCTGGAAAAGGTTATTCAAAACCGTTCCACCCGTGGCGGCATTGGTTTCAGTGCAGAGGTACGCAGCAAGGAAGAAGGCAAGAAGGTGGGCGAGTCCCTGCGTGAAGTCGAGCCTGACGATCTGGTCAAGTTCGGTCTGATCCCGGAATTCGTTGGCCGTCTGCCGGTCCTGGCCACGTTGGACGAGTTGGATGAGGCTGCTCTGATTCAGATCCTCACCGAGCCGAAAAACGCCCTGACCAAGCAATATGCCAAGCTGTTCGAAATGGAAGGTGTAGACCTCGAGTTCCGTACCGACGCACTCAAATCGGTGGCCAAGCGGGCACTGGAGCGCAAGACCGGTGCGCGTGGCCTGCGCTCGATTCTCGAAGGCGTGTTGCTTGACACCATGTACGAAATCCCCTCGCAATCCGAGGTGAGTAAAGTGGTGATCGACGAAAGCGTTATTGAAGGTAAGTCCAAGCCACTGTATATCTACGAAAACAGTGAGCCTGCTGCCAAGGCTGCGCCAGACGCGTAAGCGTTTTGCAGTTGCTTTACAAACAAGGGGCCTTTAGGGGCCCCTTAGTTTTTAGGACGCGTTTTGGCTGTACCGGTTTTCCTGCGTTTAACTGCTGGCAATAAGCTTGTTTTTTTTGCATGCAGCCCCCATCTTGGTTTCAAGCTTACTTTTCAACTGTCATAGAGGCGAAATCATGAAGACAACCATCGAATTGCCTCTCCTGCCGTTGCGTGATGTCGTCGTCTATCCGCACATGGTTATCCCGCTGTTCGTGGGGCGCGAGAAGTCTATCGAAGCCCTCGAGGCTGCGATGACGGGCGACAAGCAGATCCTGCTGTTGGCCCAGAAAAATCCTGCTGATGATGATCCAGGCGAAGATGCCTTGTATCGCGTCGGCACTGTTGCGACTGTGTTGCAACTGCTCAAGCTGCCGGATGGCACCGTCAAGGTGCTGGTGGAAGGTGAGCAACGCGGCGCGGTGGAGCGTTTCATGGAGGTGGACGGCCACCTGCGCGCGGAAGTGGCGCTGATCGACGAAGCCGAGGCCCCTGAGCGCGAATCTGAAGTGTTTGTACGCAGCTTGCTTTCGCAGTTCGAGCAATATGTGCAGCTGGGCAAGAAAGTCCCGGCGGAAGTCCTGTCGTCCCTCAACAGCATCGATGAGCCAAGCCGCCTGGTCGACACCATGGCCGCGCACATGGCGCTGAAGATCGAACAGAAGCAAGACATTCTCGAAATCATCGACCTGTCGGCCCGTGTCGAGCACGTGCTGGCGCTGCTGGATGCCGAAATCGACCTGCTGCAGGTCGAGAAGCGCATACGTGGTCGTGTGAAGAAACAAATGGAGCGCAGCCAGCGCGAGTACTACTTGAATGAGCAGATGAAGGCCATTCAGAAAGAGCTCGGCGACAGCGAGGAAGGCCACAACGAAATCGAAGAGCTGAAAAAACGCATCGATGCCGCTGGCCTGCCGAAAGATGCCCTGACCAAAGCCAATGCCGAGCTGAACAAGCTCAAGCAAATGTCGCCGATGTCGGCCGAGGCCACTGTGGTCCGGTCCTATATCGACTGGCTGGTACAGGTGCCGTGGAAGGCTCAGACCAAGGTGCGTCTGGACCTGGCCCGCGCTGAAGACATTCTTGACGCCGACCACTACGGCCTCGAAGAAGTCAAAGAGCGCATCCTCGAATATCTTGCCGTGCAAAAGCGCGTGAAGAAAATTCGTGGTCCGGTGTTGTGCCTGGTTGGTCCACCGGGCGTGGGTAAAACCTCCCTGGCCGAGTCCATTGCCAATGCCACTAACCGTAAATTCGTGCGCATGGCACTTGGTGGCGTACGTGATGAAGCGGAAATCCGTGGTCATCGCCGCACTTACATTGGCTCGATGCCAGGAAGATTGATTCAAAAGATGACAAAGGTGGGTGTGCGCAACCCGCTGTTCCTGCTCGATGAAATCGACAAAATGGGCAGCGACATGCGTGGCGATCCGGCGTCTGCCTTGCTCGAAGTGCTCGACCCCGAGCAGAACCACAATTTCAACGACCATTACCTGGAAGTCGACTACGACTTGTCCGACGTAATGTTCCTGTGCACCTCCAACTCCATGAACATTCCGCCAGCTTTGCTGGACCGGATGGAGGTGATTCGTCTGCCGGGTTACACCGAGGACGAGAAGATCAACATCGCGGTCAAATACCTCGCGCCCAAGCAGATTTCGGCCAATGGCCTGAAGAAAGGCGAGATCGAATTCGAGGTCGAGGCCATTCGCGACTTGGTGCGTTACTACACCCGCGAGGCCGGCGTGCGGGGGCTTGAGCGCCAGATTGCGAAGATTTGCCGCAAGGCGGTCAAGGAACATGCGCTGGAAAAACGTTTCTCGGTGAAGGTTGCCGCCGACTCCCTGGAGCACTTCCTGGGCGTACGTAAATTCCGTTACGGCCTGGCGGAGCAGCAGGATCAGGTCGGGCAGGTGACTGGCCTGGCGTGGACCCAGGTGGGCGGCGAGTTGCTGACCATCGAAGCCGCGGTGATCCCGGGTAAGGGCCAACTGATCAAGACCGGTTCCCTCGGTGACGTGATGGTCGAATCCATCACCGCTGCCCAGACCGTGGTGCGCAGTCGTGCCCGAAGCCTGGGGATCCCTCTGGACTTCCACGAGAAGCACGACACTCACATCCACATGCCGGAAGGGGCGACCCCTAAAGACGGCCCTAGCGCAGGCGTAGGCATGTGCACGGCCCTGGTCTCGGCCCTGACCGGCATTCCCGTGCGCGCCGATGTGGCCATGACCGGGGAAATCACCCTGCGTGGCCAGGTATTGGCTATCGGTGGCCTGAAAGAGAAATTGCTTGCTGCACATCGGGGTGGAATCAAGACGGTGATCATTCCTGAAGAGAATGTTCGCGACTTGAAGGAAATTCCTGACAATATCAAGCAAGATCTTCAGATTAAACCGGTTAAATGGATTGACGAAGTCCTGCAAATTGCGCTGCAATACGCGCCGGAGCCCTTGCCGGATGTGGCTCCGGAGATAGTCGCGAAGGACGAAAAACGCGAGTCTGATTCCAAGGAAAGAATTAGCACGCATTAATGCGTTAAAGCCTGGGGGCTTCCTTGACAGCTTTTTAGAGCCCTTGTTATAAAGCGGCTCTTAAGTGTCTGTAGGCCATTCAGCACTGGTTTTTGCTTTCACCAAAAAACTTAGAATCATACTCAATAGATATATAAGGGGACTTAGAGTGAACAAGTCGGAACTGATTGATGCTATCGCCGCATCCGCTGATATCCCGAAAGCTGCTGCTGGCCGTGCGCTGGACGCAGTAATCGAATCCGTCACTGGCGCTCTGAAGGCCGGCGACTCGGTGGTACTGGTAGGCTTCGGTACTTTCTCTGTGACTGACCGCCCAGCTCGCACTGGCCGTAACCCACAGACTGGCAAAGCACTGCAAATCGCTGCTGCCAAAAAACCAGGTTTCAAAGCCGGTAAAGCCCTGAAAGAAGCCGTTAACTAAGTTTCGATCAAGCCTTTACCTACCCGGGTCCGACGCAGGTCTGGCCTGGCAGCGGAGCGGAAGCTGACCCACTTATCCATCGGGTCGCCACGCCGGGGGTGTGGGTTCAAACCCCCGTCCGCTCCGCCAGTTACGAGAAGGCGCATCCTCGGATGCGCCTTTCTTCTATCCGGACTCTACCCACGCTCCACGGTTGCCTAATTTTGAAGTTCAACCGTTTCTGGGGGACGCATGCTGCAGAATATCAGGGACAATTCACAAGGCTGGATTGCCAAGACCATTATCGGGATCATCGTCGCATTGATGGCGTTCACCGGTATCGAGGCCATTTTCCAGGCTTCGACCAACACCAAGCAGGACGTGGCCAAGGTCAACGGTGAAGTAATCACCCAGACCGAACTGAGCCAGGCCGTCGACATGCAACGTCGTCAGCTCATGCAACAGCTGGGCAAGGATTTTGATGCCTCCCTGCTGGACGAAAAATTGCTGCGCGATGCAGCCCTCAAGGGCCTGATCGATCGCAAGCTGCTGCTGCAAGGTGCGGCTGACTCCAAGTTCGGCTTCTCCGAAGCGGCACTGGACCAAGTGATCCTGCAGACGCCGGAATTCCAGGTCGACGGCAAATTCAGTGCCGAACGCTTTGACCAAGTGATTCGTCAACTGGGCTACAGCCGTCTGCAGTTCCGTCAGATGCTGACCCAGGAAATGCTGATCGGCCAGGTTCGCGCAGGCATCGCCGGCAGCGGTTTTGTGACCGACGCCGAGGTACTGGCATTCGCCCGCCTGGAAAAACAGACCCGCGATTTCGCCACCGTCAATATCAAGGCCAACCCTGCGGCGGTGAAGCTCACCGACGACGAGGTCAAGGCTTACTATGACCAGCACGCCAAGGAATTCATGACCCCGGACCAGGTAGTCATCGACTATCTGGAACTGAAGAAGTCGTCCTTCTTCGACCAGGTTACCGTCAAGGACGAAGACCTGCAGGCTGCCTATCAGAAAGAAACCGCCAACCTCGCTGAACAGCGTCGTGCGGCGCACATCCTGATTGAAGTCAACGACAAGGTCAGCGAGGCGCAAGCCAAGGCCAAGATCGAGGAAATCCAGGCGCGCCTGGCCAAGGGCGAGAAGTTCGAAGCCCTGGCCAAGGAGTTTTCCCAGGATCCAGGTTCGGCCAACAATGGTGGCGACCTGGGTTATGCCGGCCCAGGCGTTTACGATCCGGACTTCGAGACTGCCTTGTATGCATTGAACAAGGATCAGGTCTCGGCGCCGGTACGCAGCAGCTTCGGTTGGCACCTGATCAAGCTGTTGGGTGTCGAGGCACCGCAAGTGCCGACATTTGCCAGCCTGAAAGACAAGCTGACCCGCGAACTCAAGACCCAGCAGGTCGAGCAGCGTTTCGTCGAAGCGACCAAGCAATTGGAAGATGCGGCATTCGAAGCTTCCGACCTGGCCCAGCCAGCCTCTGACCTCAAGCTGACCGTGCACACCTCCGCGCCATTTGGCCGTGAAGGTGGCGAAGGCATTGCGGCCAACCGTGCCGTGGTCACCGCTGCATTCAGCCCGGAAGTGTTGGATGAGGGTGCCAACAGCACCGCCATCGAGCTGGATCCGGAAACCATCATCGTGCTGCGTGCCAAAGAGCACCTCAAGCCTAAGCAACTGCCGCTGGAAAGCGTTGCGGCCGCGATCCGTACGCAGATGGCCAAGGAACGCGCCAGCGCGGCTGCCAAGGCTCACGCTGACGAGTTGATCGCCAGCTTGCGTGATGGCAAGACTCCGCTGAACCAGCCAGTCGATGGCCAGGCCTGGAAAGTCACTGAAGCGGCGACCCGTAGCCAGGAAACGATTGACCCAGCTGTTCTGCAAGCGCTGTTCCGCATGCCCAAGCCCGTGGCCAAGGACAAGCCGACCTTCACCACCGTGACCCTGGCTGACGGTAGCCTGGTGATCGTGCGCTTGAATGGTGTCAACGAAGCCGCCGCCCCATCGGACGAAGAAAAGGCGCAATACCGCCGCTTCCTCGCTTCCCGCGTGGGTCAGCAAGACTTCGCGGCGTACCGCAAGCAGTTGGAAAGCAAGGCTGATATCAAGAAGTATTGATGTCGGTTTGAACAAAAGCCCTCGGCCTGAAAGGACCTGGGGCTTTTTTATGTGTGTCCCGTCCTGAATAAGGTTTACACCTCCTGACCTATCTTCAGGAGGACTCAAGGGATTGAGGTAGAAGGCGCAGCCTGTGATGCACCGGCCAACGCCAGTAGCATCAACAGCACCACCGCCCATGGAAACGCCGCAACCCCCCAGCCCTCAAGCAACACCCCGCCGGCCAGCCCGCCGCCCGCTATCCCCAGGTTCCATACGGTCACCAGCATCGATTGCGCGGCATCCGCCGACGCGCCTGCCGATTTGGCCAGTGCGGTCTGCAACAATGCGGGCAGGCCGCCAAATGCCAGGCCCCAGAGGGCGATAGCCACGTAGATGACGGCGGGTATGTTGATCCAGAACGCCAGCCCCACGGCTATCAAGCCAAACAGCGCACAACTGATCAGCAGCAGTGTATGCAACCAACGATCAATCAACAGGCCGGCTAACCAGATGCTCAGCAGCGCCGCCAGGCCAAACACCAGTAGCACCCGGTCGATATCGGCGGTGATCGCGGCAGGCGCCAGCAGCGGGGCGATGTAGGTGTAGAGAATGTTGTGGGCGAGCACGTAGGTAAAGGTCACCCATAACACCGGACGAATACCTGGCAAGGTCAATACTTCACGCATTCCCAAGCGTTTTCCTGGCGGTTCGCCGGCAAAGTCAGGGAGCTGCCAGCGCGCCCAGATCAACAGCACCAGCGTCAGCCCGGTCATGATCGCAAAGCTCAG
Source organism: Pseudomonas gorinensis (assembly GCF_042015035.1). Taxonomy (NCBI): domain Bacteria; kingdom Pseudomonadati; phylum Pseudomonadota; class Gammaproteobacteria; order Pseudomonadales; family Pseudomonadaceae; genus Pseudomonas; species Pseudomonas gorinensis. Next base: position 4,801,447 of record NZ_CP167125.1, on the reverse strand, counting down.
GCGCCAGCCTACAACGGTGCCTAGGAATGTGCCGGCGGGCACACCCAGTGACAAGGCCAATGGCGCGCCCAGCATCGCTACGGCGATCGCCCGGCCTTGCAAGTGCGGAGCAACCATCCGGCTTGCATAGCCTGCCAACAACGCCCAGAGCAGGCCGGCGAAGACCCCGGCAAAAAAGCGGGCCCCCAGGGTCAGCCCATAGTGACTGGACAGCGCCGTGACACTGTTGACCAGCGCGAAACCACCGATGGCGACCAGTAACAATGGCCGCCGACGCCAGCCTCGGGTCAGCAGCGTCAACGGTATCGCCGCGAGTAGTGACCCAAGCGCGTAGAGAGTGACCAATTGACCGACGAGCGCAGGCGATACGTCGAGGCCTTCGCCCATCTGCGGCAGGAGCCCGGCGGGCATGGCTTCAGTGAGGATGGTGATAAACCCGGCGCACGCCAGGGCCAGCAAGCCGCCCAGCGGTAGTACGTCAGGCTGGGCTGTCGTTGGGCAATCGGTCAGTGAAGGGCTGTTGCTCATAGCGCTCTATCCATGCAAAGGGGCAAGGGGGGCAGAGTAGGGGGCTGTGAGCAACGGAAAAACAGGCTAAGGTTCTGAACTTATCGGACACCTATGTCCGCAATACTCAAGGATTCGTTCATGGACAGCCTGAGCAGTCTCTCGGTATTTGTGCAGGTGGCGGAGACTCGCAGCTTTACGGCTGCCGGTCGCGTGCTGGGGGTGTCATCGTCGGCGGTGGGTAAAAGCATCGCACGCATGGAAGAGCGCCTGGGCGTAAGGCTATTTCACCGCAGCACGCGCAGTATCACCTTGACCAGTGAGGGTGCGCTGTTCCTTGAGCGCTCACGGCGCATCCTGGCCGAGGTCGAGGCGGCCGAGCAGGAGTTGACGCAAGCCGGGGCCATCCCTCGGGGTAAGTTGCGCATCAGTGTGCCGCAGGTGCGCGGCCTGTTGATGCCGGTGCTCAGCGACTTTATGCGCGCCTACCCGGCTATCGAATTGGATGTGGATTTTTCCGACCGTATGGTGGACGTGATCGAGGAGGGTTTCGATGCGGTGATTCGCACCGGTAAACCGGAAGATTCGCGCTTGATGGCGCGGCATCTGGGCTATTACCAGTTGGTGCTGGTCGGCACCCCCGGTTACTTCGACCAACATGGCACCCCGCAGCAGCCGCAGGACCTGAGCCGCCATGCCTGCCTGCGCCATAAATTCTGCGCCACCGGCAAGCTGGAAAACTGGCCATTGCGCCAGGTGCCAGGCATTGCCGAGCCGACACTGCGCGCACCGCTGGTCAGTACCACCATCGAGTCCCTCAACCATGTGGTGCTTGAGGGGTTGGGTATCGCTTGCCTTCCGGACTACATGGTCAACCAGGCCGTGGAGCAGGGGCGTTTACAGCGTGTACTGGACGACTACCTCGAGCACCGGGGTAGTT